>NZ_CP192467.1:0-2500000 GCF_050626995.1 Polaromonas aquatica
ACTGGCCAAACCGTTACCAGCGAAGAACGCGGCCTGGGGCCGGCCCGCAACGGCGATCAATCCAAAGCTGGCGTCTGCATCCACACCAAGCTGGTACTGGCCCATGATGGTTTGAATCCCCGACGGATAGCCCGTGGTATTGTTTACCTGATAGACCCAGCTTTCAATGGTGAAATTTTCTGCGCCCAACTGGAAGGCTGCAGCAGCGGGTGTCGATATATAAGAACTTCCCCCATCAAAAAGAATAGAACTACCACCAAATTTGCTCTGGGCTGTGCTGATCTGCGCATTACCCAACACCGTTAAAGGCTTGGGCGACAGGCTGCTGTCCACAATGGTTGCGCCCGCTGTACCAATGCCGTTGACCAACAAGCTGACGCGGCCGAACTCAGGATCGGTACTGGTTCCGGTGGGCCCGGCTCCGCTGAAGCTGGTGCTGCTGTAATAGGCGTAAGTCTGCTGGACGACGTTGTTGGTGCTCTGTGTGGCAATCAAACCTTGTGGGTTGTACGTCCAACTGCTGATCCGGGCCACGTTGGTGGCCGTGTCGGTGACTGTCTGGCTCAACCGGTTGCCCTGCGTGTCGTAGCTGTAGGCAGTGGTTTTGTCCGCTTCTGTCACGAGCACCGGCAGCCTGAAGGTCGGGTGCCATTGGGTGGTCGTGGTCTGCACTTCGGGCTGGCCCACTGCCTTGGTCGTCGTCAAGGGCAGGCGTCGGTTGATGTCCCAGGTGTACATGGTGTTCACACCCAGGAAGTCGGTCTCCTGGGTGATGAAGCCATTGGCGTCCTGCACACGGCTGGCCGCTGAGCTGTTGCCTGTGCCGCTAGGCTTGTCGGCGCCGGTGACAGCCAGCTTGCCCTTGTTGGTGCTGTAGTTGTAGGTACGCTGTGTGCCTAGCGGGTCTGTCACCGTGGCTGAGCCAGGGGTGCCGTAGCTCACCGTGTACAGGTCGGCACCACCTGCATGCCCACTGCTGATGGCCCGGCCCAGGCTGTCGTAGGCGATGGTAGCCAGCCGGATTCCCCGCTCGTCGGTGATGCCGGTGACCAGCTGGATGTAGGTGGCGTTCTCGTAGTGGTAAGTGCGGGTGACCGTGCCGCCGGAGATACCGGGGTAGCTGACCGTGGTCAGGTGTGAGGTAGCGGTGGTGCCGTCGTAGGTGTAGCTGGTGACCTGGCCGTCGCTGGCGGTCACGCTCGTCAGCTGGTTGGCGGTGTTGTACACAAAGCTCAAGGTACGGCCGAACTGGTTGCTGACCGTGCTCAGCAAC
Source organism: Polaromonas aquatica (assembly GCF_050626995.1). Taxonomy (GTDB): domain Bacteria; phylum Pseudomonadota; class Gammaproteobacteria; order Burkholderiales; family Burkholderiaceae_C; genus Polaromonas; species Polaromonas aquatica_A. The sequence continues at coordinate 1,274 of NZ_CP192467.1, forward strand.
CCGGCCACGGGGGTGGTGGTGTAGGTGTAGGTGGTGACCCAGCCGTTGCGCCGTGTCACGGTGAGCAGCTTGCCGGCGGCATCGAATTGCCACAGGCTGTCGTCGTCCAGGCGTTTATAGAGAAGCCCCGTGGTGTTGGGGGTCAGGCTGTCGGCGCTGTTGCTGGCGGTCCAGCTGCTGCTGCCTACATCCCAGCCGAAGGCGCGGACGCTGCCGTCACCGAAGATGATGCGGGCAACATGGTCTGCGGTGCCGGCCGTGCCTTCCTGCTTGATCGAGATGGCGTGGTTGTGTGACCAGGCGCGGGTCAGTCCGGGCTCGACCGCCAGGCCTCTGGGGGTGGCACCGGCCCAGCTGCTTCGGTAGTGCCGCACCAGGCTCAGCGCGTCTGCGCCCTGCCCTGTGTAGTCGGGTTGTGCCAGGATCTTCTCGCCTGTCGCCGGAATGATGGGCTTGGCCGTCTGCTCTCCGTCGCAAAGCTCGCATTTCCCGGGTAGCGGCTCGGGCTCCACAGGGGTCGATATTGCCGGTGGGGATGACAAACAGGTAGAAGTCTGTGAAAAAGGGGCAAAGTAAACTACTGAATCCGAATAGGACCAGTGTGGGGAGGGATAGTCGCTATACGTGCCCCTCTTCACATTTAGAACGCACCAGCCATCGCTGACCTCCCTGAAGCTGTATTCAGTTGTACGCGAACCATCACTTGGCGAATTTGCAGTAACCAACGGCACCGCCGCATGGCAAGCCTCCTCAAGCGTGGTATGCCATGCTCGAGGAGGACCTCCGTTGTAGGCATAGTAGGAGTACACGAAGCATTGCTGCGCAAAGCTTGGTATCCAGGCAACTACCAGGAAGAGGCCAAGCCCCCAACCCTGTAGCCGCGTCCGGATGCGCGCGGTGGCTGCATTCGAAAATGACAGCAGTCCCGCTGCATATGCGTCGTGCAAACGCACCAACGCAAACCGTTTGTATGGCACTCTCATCCCTCACTCCCTTTTTTGTCGGCTCGAGGCCGCTTAGTTTCAGAGCGAATGTAATGCCATCTCTGCTTGACCTGTATGTTCAACAAACGAAAAAAATGATGCGTTCACTTAAAGACAACAGATTCAGAACGCGCAATAGAAAATGGTGTTTGTTTCACCGAAGCATCATCTGAAAAATGCAGACTTAAGTGATAACAACCAAAACTTGCGGCAATACGCGTGCGCAAAAAAAGACACATTCCCTCTATTTGCAGGAGGGAAAGCACCGTCCGAACAAGGCGTGGGCGGTAAACTTGTTTGCGACAAAACGCAAACAACGAATTAAGTTCACATGCACATTTGGAAAACGCTTGCTCTGCTCAGCTTTGCTATGTTCACCCTTGCTCCTGCATTCGCACAGGAAGCGGTCATCCGCAAAAATCTCTCTGAAAAAATGCCCCCCTCGACCAAAATCGATGAGGTGAGCAAGACGCCCATCAGCGGTCTCTACGAAGTGCGAGTCGGTTTTGATATTTTCTATACCGATGAACAAGGCCGCTATCTCCTGCGCGGCAGCCTGCTGGACACGCAGGCCCGCAGGAACCTCACGGAGGAGCGGATCGAGAAACTCAGCGCCGTTGACTTTGACAAACTCCCCCTGGGGGATGCCTTCAAAATTGTGCGCGGAGATGGTGCGCGCAAACTGGCCATATTCGAAGACCCCAACTGCGGCTATTGCAAGCGCTTCGAGCTAGAGCTGGCCAACGTCAACAACGTGACGGTCTATGTGTTTCTCTATCCCGTGCTGGGTCAGGATTCGACCACCAAGTCGCGCAACATCTGGTGCGCCGCTGACAAAGCCAAAACCTGGTCGGACTGGATGACACGCAGCACTACCCCGCCTCAAGCCGACTGCGATACGAATGCGCTCCAGCGCAATCGGGAATTCGGCCAGAAGTACAACATCACCGGAACGCCAACAGTCATCTTTGCCGACGGATCACGCGCACCGGGTGCCATCAGCGCGCAGGAAGTCGAGAAACGATTGGCCAGCGCAAAAGCACCACCCTGAACACCACAGGTGATGCGCAGGTTTGGTTTCGGGCCGGATGATGGGTTGTTTCACCAACACAAGCGTTGTTAAAAATCAAACGGTTCTGGCAGAATCATTTCGCGCACAAAGCGAGTCAGCAAGTAGATCCCGACCAGGTGTTTCGCAGAAAAACACCGGCGGCGTCGGTTCAGAACCAATTTCGGACCGCATTCAGAAAGCGCTTCTCTGGGAGGGGAAATTCATTGAGTCACCTTACGTTTCAGCTGGAGGCTACCTCCAGGGTCTGGCGCTGCAAGGCTGTGCGTGGCTTCACGCTGCTGGAGCTGCTGGTCGTGGTGGTCATCATCGGCCTGCTGGCCGGCCTGGTCGCGCCGCGCTACTTTGACTCGGTCAGCAAATCCAAATCCAAGATCGCCAAGGCGCAGATCGAATCACTCGACAAGGCGCTGGACCAGTACCGGCTGGACGTGGGCGGCTATCCCACCGCCGAGCAAGGGCTCAATGCGCTGAGCACGCAACCGCCAGGGACCACCAAATGGCAGGGGCCTTACCTGAAGAAAGCCCTCCCCGCCGACCCTTGGGGCAATGACTATGCCTATGTGCTGCAGCCGGGCGCGGGCGCGATCGACATCATCTCCTACGGCGCCGACGGCAAGCCCGGCGGCACCGGCGAGGCGCAGGACGTCTCGCTGCATTCGGCCAATTGACGACAAGCCCGGCGTAGGAACGTCTCACATGGCTGCGGCTCACGCCCTGTACGACATCGTCAGCCGCGACAGCGCGGGGCGCGTCGCTTTGCGCCAGGTGCGCGCAGCCACGGCCACCGACGCGCTCGCACAAACAGCTCGCAGCGGGTTCACCGTGCTGAGCTGCGAGGCCGCCAGGCAATCCGATGCGGGCCTCAGCAGCCTGGCGCGCACGAAATCCGCAACACCCTCGCGCTCTGGACTAGACACCGCCTCTTTCTCGCAGGACTTCGCGGCATTGATCGACGCGGGTCTGAGCGTGACCGAAGCGCTGCAGACCCTGGGCAGCAAGGAAACCACCGGCGCGCGGCGCGAGCTCATCGAACAGGTGGCGCGCGCGGTGTCAGAAGGCCGTAACCTTTCGACGGCCATGCAATTGACGGGTGCGTTCCCGGAACTGCTGGTCGCCACGGTAGAGGCCAGCGAGCGCACCGGAGACCTCGGCAAGGGCTTAGCCCGCTATGCCGCCCACCAGCGTGAAATGCAGGCACTCAAGGACAAACTCATAGGCGCCTCGGTTTACCCCCTGGTGTTGCTGGTGGTGGGCGGGCTGGTCGTGATGTTCCTCATGGGTGTGGTGATCCCGCGCTTTGCCGGCCTGCTGGATGGCACCCGCACACAGCTGCCCATGCTGTCGGCGGGCCTGATGACCTGGGGCCGGCTGGTGGCCGACAGGCCTTGGGTGCTGGCGCTGTTCTTCGGCAGTGTTCTGGCACTGGGGGCCTGGATGGTCGCGCACTTCCGCGCGCATGGCGTGCGTTCGCGCTGGCTGCAGCGCCTTCCCTTCATCGCCGGCGTGATCCGCGAATTTCAGCACCTGCAGCTTTACCGCACCCTGTCCATTCTTGTTTCGCGCGGCATTGTGATCCATCGCGCGATGGCGCATGGCGCCAAGCTGCTGGGCGATGCGGACCGTGAACGGCTGGAACGCGCCATCGTGCTGATGCGCGAAGGCCTGAGCATGAGCGCAGCTCTCTCCGGCGCCGGCCTGTCGGATCCTGTGGCCACCAGCATGCTCAAAGTGGCGGAGCGGACCGGTTCCATGTCGGAGATGCTGGAGCGCATCGCGCAGTTTTACGAGCGCAGGCTGCAGCGCTCCATCGACGTCGCCACGCGTGTCATCGAGCCCGCCCTGATGATTGTGATCGGCACCGTCATAGGGGCTATCGTGGTTCTCATGTACCTGCCTATCTTCGACCTGGCCTCCAGCCTGAACTGAGTCTTCACCCCTTTCGCCCATGAACGCCTCCCTCTCCCTTGCGTCCCTTGCACCACCCGCCGCCGGCCAGGTTGGCCGCGCGCTGATGCAGCAGGCCGTGCAGGCGGCGGCTGTGGGTTCGCGCCTGCAGTGGATGGTGCAGCAGAGCGGGCCTGATGCCGCGCGCGTGCTGGCCGACGTCGCGGCCGCACTGGGTCTGCGCGCCATGGCCACAGAGGACCTGCAAGGCATCACACCGGACTTCGAGTTGATCTCGTTCGCCGACTGCCAAGCGCGCGGCTGCCTGGGTGGCTGGTCCACCGGCCCCTCGGGCGTAAAGCTGCGCACCGTCGTCGTCAGCGACCCGCTGGACCTCAAGGGCCAGGAGTGGATAGACCTGCGGCTGGGCGGCAGCGGCGCCGATGAGGTGCTGCGCGGCCTGGCACTGGCCGAAGACGTGCAGGCCTGGCTGGCGCATGCAGAGCGCAACCTGATGGCCATGGGCAACGGCGAGGAGGAAGAAGAAGCCGGCGCCCTCGCGCGGGAAGAATCCGTCGATGCCTCCGTTGTGTCGCTGTCTATCGCCGGCATAGAGACCACGGCCAACCCGCTGGTGCGGCTGGTCGATTCGATTCTGTACGACGCGCTCAAGATGGGCGCGTCCGACATCCACTTTGAAACCCAGCCGGTCGGCCTGCATGTCAAATACCGGCTCGACGGCGTGCTGGAAAACGTCAAGCGCATCGACAGCGCCGAGATGGGGCACCAGGCCATCTCGCGCATCAAGGTGCTGTCCGAACTCGACATCTCCGAGCGGCGCACGCCGCAGGACGGCCGCTTCAAGGTTCGCGTGGAGCGGCGCGAGATCGATTTCCGCGTCTCCATCATGCCCAATCTGTTCGGTGAAGACGCCGTGCTGCGCGTGCTGGACCGCAAGCACCTGACCGGCCAGTTCCAGACGCTGAGCCTGGACACGCTGAGCTTTGCGCAAAGCGCCAAAGACTTTATTCGCCAGGCTTCCGGCCTGCCTTACGGCTTGCTGCTGGTGACCGGCCCCACCGGCAGCGGCAAGACGACGACTTTGTACGCGGCGATCTCCGAGATCAACACCGGCCTGGACAAGATCATCACGATTGAAGACCCGATCGAGTACCAGCTCAAGGGCGTGCTGCAGATTCCCGTCAATGAGAAAAAAGGGCTGACCTTCGCGCGCGGGCTGCGCTCCGTGCTCCGCCACGACCCCGACAAGATCATGGTGGGCGAGATACGCGATGCCGAGACGGCGCAGATCGCCGTGCAGGCCGCGCTCACCGGCCACCAGGTGTTCACCACTGTGCACGCCAACAATGTGTTCGACGTCATAGGGCGTTTCAAGAACATGAACGTCGACAGCTACAGCCTGGTGTCGGCCCTGACCGGTATCGTCGCCCAGCGCCTGCTGCGCGCGGTATGCGGCCATTGCGCGGTGCCCACCAGCATGACACCTGAGCAGTTGACACAGCTGGGCATCCCCGCAGAACGTCTGGACCTGGGACAGGCGAGATTCATGCATGCGGTGGGCTGCGCGCATTGCCGCGGCACGGGCTACAAGGGGCGCCTGGCGATTGCCGAGACGCTGGAGATGGATGACGACATCCGCGACCTGCTGGTGCGGCAGGCGCCCATCTCGCAGATCAAGCAGGTCGCGCGCAGCAAGGGCTTTATGAGCTTGCGCGACTCGGCCGTGTCGCTGGCCATGGGAGGCCAGACCACCGTGGAAGAGATCAACCGCGTCACACCGCGCGAGAACCTGCAGAACACACAGCCCACAGAGGCCGCCCATGCCTGAGCGCCAGCCATGAAAGCCATGATTCACCTCGACATAGGCGCTTCCCATTTAAGGGCGACGCTCAAGCCGGCCACGCCCGGCTGGGGTAGCCGTGTGGCGCGTGCATTGCAGACAAAACACAAGTCTGTTGAGGAAACACAGGCGGTCACGCTCACTGAAATAGCCAGCTGGGCGTCCGGTGCGACGCGCGCCGACAACCTCAGCGCCCAGCTCGACGCCGCCGCGCAGGCCCTGCAGGCACTGCGCGCGCGCCACCCGGCGCCGCTGGACGGCTGCCGCCTTGTGGTGCGCACGGGCATGGGCACTTCGTGCGTTGGCATCGCGCCCATGGATTTTTCCTCACCTTTGGCGCGCTCCGAACCACAGTTGCGGGCCGTGGCAAGGGCGCTGTCGCAGGAGGCGCTGGGCATGGACGCGGCGGGGCATGAAGTGCGCTGGCGCATCCAGGCAGACCAGGCCCATCTGTGCGTGGTCACGCTCGAATCGGCCCTGGTCGCCGGCCTGCAGGCGCTGGCCCAGGCCCAGCGCATGAGACTCGCCAGTTGCCAGCCGGCCCTGGTGGCACTGATGGACAACGAACTCGAACACAGCAGGCGCCAGCGCGATGCACGCACGCTGGTATGGACGGAGCTTGGGCCCACCGGGCGTCGGCATGGGGCGATGAGTTTTTTTCGCCTGGTGAACGGCAGTGCCGTCCATGCCTGGCGCACTGTCACCTCTGTCCCATTGGCCGCGGGCGATCCCTGGCTTCAGCCTGCACTGGACCGTTTCCTGATCGCATCAGGCGCGGATGTCGATGAACGGATCGTTCCGCTCGTCTGGCCCGCCCACGCGACAGATGCTTCAATACCGGCCGCCATGGAGCTTGCAGCATGAGGCGGCACTTGGTCGAGAGTCCGTTCGAGTTTGCGCCGGGAGCGCTGCGCTATCGTCCCCTGAGCTGGCTCATCCTGGCCATGGGCATTTGCGCTGTGCTGTCCGGGCTGTACACGATGTCCAGGGCGGGAGCGCAGCTTGAGGGCGTCCGCTCCCAACAGGCAAAGATCGCCAAACAGCAAAGCGCATTGAGCGAACAGATGCGGCAGGCCGAGAACAATCCCGCCCTGCTCGAAAAAATCAAGGCCAGGCGACAGCTCGAAGCTTTGCTGCAAACACCGTGGTCGCTGATGTTCGAAGCCCTGGAAGCTGCTGCCGACACGGTGGAAGGTCGGGTCACGTTGCTGTCCATGGTGCCCAGCACCGCCAATCCGGCCAATCGCAAGATCGAGCTGACCCTGATGGCCTCCAACTACCCAGCCATGCTGGCCTACACCGAGGCCATGAGCACCGTGAGCGGTTTTTCGGACGTGCGCATCGTGAGCCACCAGCTCGATGAACGCGCCAATCCCGCCACCTTCCGATTCCGCCTGACAGCGAGCTGGAACCGCTTGAACGAGGGAGTGTTCCTTGCGAAAGAGCCGCCCGCCGCCCTGAGCCCGTTGATGCCCGCTCAGGTCTCGGCTTCCGCATTGAAGCCGGCCATCAGCAAGGGGCCCTCGCCATGATGCGCAGCCCCGCGTTCATTACCAGGGCAGTTGACCGGCTTCGCGGCGGGGCGGGCCTGGAGCCGCTGCGCGCGCTCGGCTGGCCCGTGCTGTGCGGCGTCGGGTTGCTGCTGGTCGGCGTTCTGCTGCTGGGCCTTTCCCACCAGCTGCGCCTGCAAAAGGACACGCTGCAGCTGGAACTGCGGCAGGCCCAGAAAGCGAGTCCCAAACCCACTGCGCCCCCGACGCGGGGTGTGCCCGTCATCTTCCCGCCTTCAAGCGATCACACGGCGGATCTGGCGCAGATTTTTGACATCGCAAAAAGCCAGGGCATTGTGCTGGCCAGCGGCGACTACCGCGATGCGGACCCTAATGCCTTGGGTCTCGATACCCGCTTGGTGGACCTGCGTATCAATGAGAACTACGGCAAGCTCAAGGAATTCCTGGCAAGTGTGCTCAATGCCATGCCGCATGCGGCAGTGCAGGAACTGCGTATAGAACGCAAGGACGGCACGGCCGTCAAGCACCAGGTCTTCCTCAAGCTCGCGCTGGTGTATGCACCGCGTGTGGACAACCTCCAAGGGCTATCGTCCACCGCAGGAAAGATGCCATCGGCCGCCCCTGCGCTTGCCACCGCAAAGGCGCTGCCATGAGCCCGCCACCTCCCAAGTCTGCTGCCACCGCGCAGACCGGCTGGAAGAAGGCTGCTGTCTTGGTCGGGGCCGGCTTGGGCAGCTTTGTGCTGGCGGCGGCCATGCAAGGCAAGTGGCAATCCGGGCAAGGCAGCGACGAAGACCTTGACCTGGCGGCACCGCCGCGCCAGCGGACAGTTCCCACTCCCGCTCCGGCACAAGTCGATGCCGTGCTGTCGCCCCTTGCCGACGCTGCACCCCAGCGCGTAGACGTCGCCATGAGCAGCCCTAGCCAACGGATGAACAAAATGGTGGTACGCGACCCCTTCGGTCCGCTGACGCCCGAGCTGGCGCCCGCGCCGGAAGTGACGGCATCACCCGCGCCGCCGCCCCCCGTCAAAACCCGCAAACCGCCTGTCGCCATCGAAGTCCTGCCGCCTCCGCCACCCACCGCACCGCCGCTACCGTTTACCGCGGTGGGCGCGATCCAGGGGAGCAAGATTGGCAACGGCCAGCTGCAGGCCTTCATCCAGCAGGGTGACAACCTCACCGTCATCCAAAAAGGCGACACCGTAGCCGGCAGCTACCGGGTGGAGGAGATCACCAGCGACAGGGTGGTGTTCACCTACCTCCCTCTGGGCCAAAAACAATCGCTTCTACTTCTGGACAACCCAAGATGACAACCACCACGCGCAATGCCGGGCTTTCCGGGAGTGATGCAAAAGCAGAGCGCAGGAGCGAAAGGCGCGGCCGCCTGACGCCCATTGCATCCGGCGTGCTGACCTGTCTGCTGCTGACGGCTTGCGCCGGCGCGCGCTACCACCACGACGGCATGAGCCAGCTCGAGGAGGGAAAGATCGACTCCGGCATCGCCTCGTTGAAGAAGGCCACGGAACTCGACGCCGACAACCAGCATTACAAGATCGACTACCTGGCGCAGCGCGATAAACATTCCGACGCTTTCGTCAAACAGGCAGACCAAGTGCGGGCGAGCGGAGACATCGCGGGCGCACGTGACCTCTATGGCCGGGCGCTGGCCTTGAACCCCAGCAACGTCCGGGCGGCAACGGCCCTGAAAGCAATGGACCAGGACGCCCGCAACGATCAGTTGCTGGCCGAAGGCGAGCGCTACCTGAAGGAAGGCAAGCTCGAAGCGGCCAGCGAGCGCGCGGCGCGCGTGCTGGCGGACCAACCCGGCCACAAACAGGCGGCGCAGTTGAGGAAAGCGGTGCTGGACGCCAAGGCCGCTGCCGAGGTCGAGCGCGACCGTTTCAGGGAAGCGAAGTCGGTCATGGGTTCGCCGGTGACGCTGCAGTTCCGTGATGCCACGATGCGCACCGTGTTTGAAGCCCTTTCGAAATCCACTGGCCTGAACATTCTGCTGGACCGCGAGGTCAAGGCTGACGGCAGGGTCACAATCTTTGTGAAGGACGTGGCGGTCGAGGACGCCATCGACCTGATCCTGATGCAGAACCAGCTCGAAAAACGCATCGTCAACAGCAACACCATGATGGTGTATCCGGCGACGACGGGCAAGCAATCGGAGTACCAGGAACTGACAGTGCGCTCCTTCCGCGTCACCAACAGCGACCTCAAATACCTGTCCGGCATGCTCAAGACCATGCTCAAGCTCAAGGACGTTTCGGCGGATGAGCGCAGCGGCCTGCTGGTCATACGCGACACGCCCGAGACCCTGCGCATCGCCGAAAAACTCATCGCCTTGCATGACGAGCCCGATCCGGAAGTCATGCTCGAGGTGGAAGTACTGGAGATTTCCGAGGGCCGTAACAGCAATCTGGGCGTGTCCCCGCCCAGCGCCATCACCATCAGCACACCCAATGGGGGTGCGACCACGCCGGGTGGCACTGTCAGCAACCTCACCATCAACCAGCTTCGGCAGCTGGGGATGGGCGGCCTGACTGTCACGCCGATCTCGGGCACCATCAACTTCAAGCTGCAGGACACCGAAACCCGCATCCTGGCCAGTCCGCGCATCCGCGCGCGCAACCGAGAAAAAGCCAAGATCATGATCGGCGACCGCGTGCCCACCATCATCAACAACGTCACGCCGGTCAACGGCGGCTCCTCCGTCGTCACCGGCACCATCACCTACCAGGACGTCGGTCTCAAGCTGGAATTTGAACCGCAGGTCTACGCGAGCAACGACGTGGGCATCAAGATCAACCTCGAGGTCAGCAACATCGCGCGGGAATTCACCGACGCACAGGGCAGCCGCTCGTACCAGATCGGTACACGCAACGCCAGCACCTTCCTGCGACTGGCCGATGGGGAGACGCAGGTCCTGGGCGGTCTGATCACCGACGAGGAGCGCAACACCGCCGACAAGATTCCGGGCCTGGGGCATCTGCCAGTAGTCGGGCGCCTGTTCGGCAACTCGAGCACCACCAAGTCGCGCTCGGAGATCGTGCTCGCCATCACGCCGCGCATCGTGCGCAACTACGCCAACCTCGGCCAAGACCGCGCCAGCGTGTTTTCGGGCACGGCGCTGACGCTGCGCGACCGGCAGATCCTGGGCGACCCCGTCGGTGGATTGAGCCTGCCCACCGGACTGGGCGGCCGCCCCCCGCCTGCCAGCGGTATCACGCCCGCACCACAGATGCCAGGAGTACGGGGGGCGCCGGCGCCCATGCCGACCATTCCGCAACCCCTGGTGCAGCCCGCTCCCGCCATGCCTCTGGGCGGCGGCTTAGCACCACCCCCACCCATGATCAAGCGTTAACGCGAAGCGTTGTGACTCTCTTCTCCAGCAGTTTCCGCAGAATGGATTGGCGAGTGGTCGCCGGGCCGAAGCGCAGGGCGCACTACCGTACGCGCTCCGGCCACTCCCACGCGGCGGGCTTCACGCTGATCGAACTGCTGGTGGTGTTCTCCATCCTCGCGCTACTGCTGACGCTGGCCACGCCGCGGTACTTCAAGGTGCTGGACGGCGGCAAGGAAAAGGTCCAGGCGCAGAACCTTGCCACGCTGCGCGATGCGATCGACAAATTTCGCGCTGACCAGGGCAAGTACCCGGCGCAACTCCAAGAGGTTGTGGACAAGCGCTATCTGCGCGAGATCCCGCTGGACCCTGTGTCCGGCACACGGGCCTGGGAGGCGGTGCCATTCCCGAATAACGCCGAGCCTGGCATCTACGATGTCCGCGCGCCGCTTTTGCCAAACCCACCGCCGCCAAAGGAAGGCGTCGCGCCACCGACTACAGAGGCCGCACCGTGAAGCAGTCGAGGCAACGCGGCTTCACACTGATCGAGCTGCTGGTCTCGCTGGCCATCGTGGGGCTGCTGGCCATGGTGGCCGTTCCGCTGACCCAGGTGGTGCAGACACGGGCCAAGGAGGCCGAACTCAGGCAGGGCTTGCGCACCCTACGCCAGGCGCTGGACAGCTACAAGGCGGCCTCCGATGCCGGCGTCATCGACAAGGGCGTGGGCGCCTCCGGCTACCCTCCGTCCCTGGAGGTGCTGGTCAACGGGGTTCCGCGCTCCGCGGCGTTTGGTTTCTCGGCGCAGCCTTTTGTGGTGCTGCGCAGGATCCCGCGTGATCCTTTCGCCGAAGACCCGGCCCTTAGCGACGCGCAGACATGGAATACCCGTGCCTACAGCAGTAGCGCCGATGCGCCGCAACCGGGCGCGGACGTGTTTGATGTCTCCTCGAAGTCGTCCCAGCGCGGGCTGGACGGGTCGGCCTACAGTGCTTGGTGACGGGACTCGTTCAGCCATGACAAAAGCAAGCCATCCGCGCAAGGCTTTGGCCTCGCAGTCAGGTCTGGTGTTGCTCGCGGTGCTGATTTTTCTGCTGCTCACTACCTTGGGTGCCTCGGCCATGGTGGATCTGCAGCGCACCCACACCCAGCGCGCTAAAGAGGTTGAGCTGCTATTCGTCGGCGACCAGTACCGCCGCGCGATCAAGTCTTATTACAGCAGTGTGCCAGCGGGGAAAAGCCAGTCGCTGCCGCCTACGCTCGACGACCTACTGGAAGACAAACGTTTTGCGGTGCCCGTGCGCCACCTGCGTCGCCTGTATCCAGACCCCATGACGGGCGAGATCGACTGGGTGATTGTCCAAGGTGCGGGCGGCATCCTTGGTGTGCACAGTCGCTCCACGCTTAGCGCCTTCAAGAAAAGGGAATTCCCGATTCAATACCGGGATTTTCAGGACAAGGAGACTTATGCGGAGTGGAAGTTCGTGGCTTCGATGAATTGATGGCCCTCAGCAAATGGCATGTTAAGTTTCGCTGGGATGTTACCCACCTTTTTTCGCAGTCACTTGACGCCATCAAAACCTGAAATGCAGGCCCCCCCAATTCTGCGCTATGGGTTCCCCTAACGGCTCAGCGTTCGATACAAAATGGACCAGCCAAGTACGAAAATTCACAGCCACACCTATCGCTGATATCAGCAACATTATTCATCGGAGAAATAATTATCGATCCCAAGAGGAATTCCGTAGCTACCTATCTCAATTAGCAACTTCGGAGACAGCGTAGGGCCACCATCAAAGCTAGCTTGGAAGTGACCGCACCACCAGAGTCCATCAAACTGACAGGCAAGAGCAACGATCTCAGCTTTTTTGGAACTCAGACTTCTAAGAAGAAATTCCAAACCATCTTCCAGGCTTGCCCACTCCGCTTGGAATCCAACTTCCCCTTGTCCGTTATATGCCCAATATGGGCGCCGCCTCTTCTTAGTAGTCTGGCTTTGCGATTGGCTCAACGCATTGCTTGGCTGCAAATTCAATCGAGTTGAAATTTCAGATGGCTCCAACTGGTCACCTGAAAATCGTAGCTCTACTGTATATACATGTGCCGCGGTTTTCTTCTCTTGAGTCATGGGATTACCGCATTGGCTGGTATGGTTGGCCAAAGCGGCGGAAGCAAAGAAGGCAACATGCGCAGGCATCGATAAATGACATAAGCGGTACCGCCAACGACCACAACTTTCGCGGTCTTCTTGCAGGCATCTCCGCAAGTTTCTGCTGGAGCTGGAGCTGGAGCCGGTGGCGGTCCGCCACACCCGTTCTTTCCATCTGGTTTTCCATATTCCACCCATTGTGCGTAAGCATCAGCCAATTCTTCCCTAGTAGCATCTGAATCGCCGGGTTGTTTGATGCATTGATGAAACCAACGCTGAAAATTCCTATCTGTATATTCCCACCACTGACCAGTTTCCCCACCTTGTCTGGCGTGTCCCAGCGGATCGCTAAACCGCAGAGGATCGCCGCCCACATAAGCAAAGGTATTTATACCACCAGCCAGTCCAATGGGATCGGACTGCATATAGCGCCCTATGCGCGGGTTGTACTCCCGATGCCAGTTCTGGAACAGCCCACTCTCGGCATCAAAGGTTTGACCGGGAAGGCGCTGGTTATATGTGAAGGTCCCTAGGCTGCTCGGATTCTGGTCCGGCGCCGTCGCCCCAAAGGGTTCCGCCGTATCCCAGCGCCAGGCAATCGCTTCATCGCTCTGCCGTGTGATTACTCTGGGGGCACCGATCTGGTCCGTCCAGACGCTGTACAGACTGATGGCAATGTCACTTCCGGCTGCCGTTCCCGTCTGCTTGATCACCCCGACCGGGCTACCCAGGTAAATGGTCTCGTAGAGTGGTGTTCCGTTGGCATCGTACTCACCGAGCAGCTGGCCTGACTCATCATAGACATAGTAAGCCGCACCAGTCGGAACGAGAGCCGTCGGCCCCGTCTTGCTCATCCTCAACTCCAGCGCACTGTAGCTGTAGTTCACCGTGCCGCCGGCGTTCGTCATCGTCGCCAGTCTTCCCCGGTCGCTGTAGGTATAAGTGTTGGTCCCGTCACTCGTGATGTTGCCCGCCGCGTCATGCTGGATCGTGGCGGTTCCTGTGCTGTCCTGCGTCTGGTTCAGCCGGTTGCTGGTGCTGGCGATGGTGTTCGGATAGCTCGTGCCGCCGAGGACCTTGGCCGTGCGGTTGCCAGTTGCGTCATAGCTGTACTGGATGGCACTGCTGCCCAGGGTGACGCTGATGAGGCGGTTCACGTTGTCATAACCAAAGCTCTGATCCAGGCTGGGAACAGGCGCTCCGTTGCTGGTGTGGGTGTAGCCGGTGATGCGCCCTGCACTGTCTCGGGTAATGGTACGGCGAATCCCCGTGCTGGTCGGGTCGCCCAGGTTGTACGCACTGATCTGGCCGTTGGCGTCGTAGCTGATCGCCTGGGTCTTGGTGCTGGCCCAGGTCCAGCCGGTGAGCTTGCTTTCAGCATTGGTGGTGATGCCCGATAGCATCGGCAAGGTGCTGCCGGTGTTTGTGCCTACCCCGTTCGCATTGGGTGGGTTGACCGTAATTCCAGATACAACGCCCTGGGCGTCGTAGCTGTAGTTGACTTTTGTTCCGCTGGGGTAGGTGATGGCGGTCAGCTTGTCCAGGGCGCTGCCCGCGTTGCCCCAGCTGTAGCCCACGGTGAAGGTCTTGCCGCCTATGGTCTGGGTCTTTCCTGTCTTGCGACCCAGGCTGTCGTAGCTGTAGACGGCCTGGCCGGAGGCGTCGGTGATCTTGGTGAGTTCACCCACCACAGCCGGTGTGGGGGTGGATCCGCCGTCGTACTCGAGCACGCTGGCAGTGCCGGTAGGGTAGCTGACGCTGGTCAGGCGGTTGAGGTTGTCATACGCGTACTGGGTGAGCTTGCCTCTGGCGTCGGTCTTGGTCAGGACGTTGCCGTTGAGGTCGTAGGTGTACTGGCTGGTGCCGGTGTCCGGACTGGTTTGCGCGGTGACATCGCCCAGGCCGTTGGGGTTGTAAGTGGTGGCGAGGTTGCGGGGGTCGGTGACCTGGGTCAGGTTGTCATTGGCGTTGTAGGCAAAGCCGGTGGTGGTGGGCGTGGCACTTCCGGTGTTTGCGGGCTGCTGGGTCTGGATGGGTCGGCCCAGGCTGTCGTAGTAGGTGTAGCTGGCCAGACCATTGGGATCGACCACAGTGGTGGGCCGGCCCATGGCGTCGTAGCCGTATTGCCAGGTCAGGGTGCCGGTGTTGATCGCGACAGTGACTGCACCAGAAGTCGACGGGTCGTTGTTGGTATCGCCGGCGTATTCAGCGCTCAGGGTATGGCTACCCAATGCCAGGCTGGAAGTGGCAAGCGTTGCCACACCACCCGTCAGTGCACTGCTGCCCACTGTGGCAGCGCCATCCTTGAAGGTCACAGTGCCCGTCGGGCTGGCCCCCGTGACGGTAGCGGTCAGCGTGATGTTTTGCCCGACCGGGGCGGTGCCGGCGCTGCTGGAAAGCGCCGTGGTCGTCGGGGTCGCGGCAATTGCCAGGGCCGGGGCCATGAGGATGAGCAGCACCAGGCGGCTTAGCCACGCGGTGAAGGCTCGGGTGGGACTTAAGCTGCTCATGCTGGCTCCTCCTGGTTGAGTGATAGTGGTGGTGTTCAATTGCTCGCTCCCGTAACTTGCTGGACCCGGTTCAATGCGTCGTAAACCCGGGTGATGTTTCTTTGCAGGTTGCCCTGCGGATCCTTGACCTGCTCGCCGGTCTTGTTGCCCATGGCGTCCAGGGTGTAGGTGACGGTGTTGCCTTTGGCATCCGTCACGCCGGTCAGCCTGTGAGCTGCGTCATAGCTGTAGCTCATGGTGCTGCCATCGGGCATGACGACCCCTGTCAGCTGGCCTGCGTTGTCGTAGCTGTAGCTGGTAGTGCGGGCTGCTCCGCCTGGTGGTGTGACACTGGTACTGCTGATCCAACCTCTCGGGGTGTACGTCATGTCAGTGACGATGCCTTTGGGGTCGACCATCTGCCGCACGCGTCCTGCCCTGTCGTACAGGGTGAATTGCGTAACGTGGCCTGCTGCGTTTGTCACGCTTTGCAGGTCGCCTGCCGTGTGGCCTATCTCGTTGGGCACCGTGCCCGTGAAGCTAGTGGCGCTGTAGTAGGCGTGGGTCTGCTGGACGACGTTGTTGGTACTCTGGGTGGCGATCAAACCTTGTGGGTTGTACGTCCAACTGCTGGTCCGGGCCACATTGGTCGCCGCGTCGGTCACGGTCTGGCTGAGTTTGTTGCCCTGCGTGTCGTAGCTGTAGGCGGTGGTTCTTCCCGCTTCAGTCACAAGCACCGGCAGCCTGAAGGTGGGATGCCACTGGGTGGTCGCGGTCTGCACTTCGGGCGAGCCCGCGGCCTTGGTTGTCGTCAAAGGCAGGCGCCGGTTGATGTCCCAGGTGTACATGGTGTTCACCCCCAGGAAGTCAGTCTCTTGCGTGATGAAGCCGTTGGTGTCCTGTACCCGGCTGGCGGCAGAGCTGTTGCCTGTACCGCTGGGTTTGTCGGCGCCGGTGACGGCGAGCTTGCCTTTGTTGGTGCTGTAGTTGTAGGTGCGCTGGATACCCAGCGGGTCCGTGACTGTCGCCAATCCCGCGGTGCCGTAACTGACCGTGTGCAGGTCAGCGCCTCCTGCGTACTGGGTGCTGATTCCTCTGCCCTGTGCGTCGTAGGCGTAGGTCGCAAGTCGCACGCCTAGCTCGTCATTGATACCAGTGAGCAGTTGCGGGAAGGTGGTGTTCTCGTAGAGGTAGGTCTTGCTGACTGTGCCTCCCGAGATACCGGGATAGGTAACGGTCGTCAGCCTGGATGCAGCTGTGGTTCCGTCGTAGACGTAGCCAATGACTTGGCCATCGCTGGCGGTGACGCTCGCCAGTTGGTTGCTGGCGTTGTACGCAAAACTCAAGGTGCGGCCGAACTGATTGCTTACCGTGATCAACAAACCGGGCACGGGAGCAATATTGACCGGGGTGCCAACGGTGCTGTAGGTATACGTAGTGGTCCAGCCGTTGCGCAGGGTCACTGTCAGCAGCTTGCCTGCGGCATCGAATTGCCACATGCTGTCGTTGTCCAAGCGTTTATAGAGAGGGCCTACGCTGTTGGTTATCAGGCTGTCAGCGTTGTTGCCGGCGCTCCAGAGGCTGCTACCCACATCCCAGCCAAAGGCGCGCACGCTGCCGTCGCCGAAGATAACCCGAGCGACGCTGTTGGCTGTATTCGCCACGCCCTCCCATTTAATGGACACGGCGTGGTTGTGCGACCAAGCTTGGCTCAGTCCCGGGTTGACGGCTAAATCCCTTCCGCTAACACCTGCCCAAGTGCTTCTGTAGTGCCGCAGGAGGCTCAAAGCGTCTGCGCCTTGCTCATTGATGTCTGGCTGGCTTAGAACTTTCTCTCCGGTCGCCGGCAAGATGGGATTGCCGGCTTGGAGTCCATCGCAATTACATTTTCCGGGTATCGGCTCGGATTCCGGAGGTACAGCTGGCACCGGTGTGCATACCATGCCAATGTAAGCATGCGCCGGACTGTAGTGTCGAGAAGAACCGCCAAGTGCATGCGAGTAATACCAAGCAACACCATCCTGGCAAGATTCCAACTCATACGGTAGACGCCAAGTTTGCGTGTCGGTCGCATTCGCGTGATTCACCCAGGCCGCTGCCGCGCCGCACCAGGTCTTACCGCGCATTTCGGGGGAATCCGCCCAATAATAAAAGTAATCTAACTTATAGCCATTAGGACACGCAGTCTGGTTTGTATGGTGATCTGCGATCGGGATCAGACTCATGCTGGGCGTCTGAGCACTGGCCATTCCAGCAAATCCGATCACCAGCACAAGCCCAAGTTTATTTAGGCAGCCTACGGGGCCACCTCCGCCTATTTCTGACATATTCGTCCTCCCAGAGTTACTTCTTACTCGCCTTTTCAGCAAACTTCTTTGACATAGCTCTCGATCCGTTTCAAAAAGATCATCCTGTTAGATCTTCCAGGCTTCATACAGGCAATCAATTACTCGCTCCCGTGACTTGCTGAACCCGGTTCAAGGCGTCATACACGCGGGTGATGTTTCTTTGCAGGTTGCCCAAAGGGTCTTTAACCTGCTCCCTGGTCTTGTTGCCCATGCCGTCTAGGGTGTAGGTGATGGTGTTGCCCTTGGCATCGGTCACACCCGTCAGGCGCTGCGCGGCGTCGTAGCTGTAGCTCATCGTTGTACTGTCGGGCAACGTGACGCCTGTCAACTGGCCTGCGTTGTCGTAGCTGTAGCTGGTGGTGCGGGCTGCTCCGCCTGGCGGGGTGACCGCTACGCTGCTCACCCAGCCTCGCGGGGTGTAGGTCAGGTCGGTGACGATTCCTTTGGGATCGATCATCTGCCTGACTCGCCCTGCTCTGTCGTACAGGGTGAACTGCGTTACGTGGCCTGCTGCATTGGTGACCGACTGGAGGTCGCCTGCCGTGTGGCCTACGGCGTTAGGCACCGTGCCGCTGAAGCTGGTGTTGTTGTAATAGGCGTAAGTCTGCTGGACGACGTTGTTGGTGCTCTGTGTGGCAATCAAACCTTGTGGGTTGTACGTCCAACTGCTGATCCGGGCCACGTTGGTGGCCGTGTCGGTGACTGTCTGGCTCAACCGGTTGCCCTGCGTGTCGTAGCTGTAGGCAGTGGTTTTTCCCGCTTCTGTCACGAGCACCGGCAGCCTGAAGGTCGGGTGCCATTGGGTGGTCGTGGTCTGCACTTCGGGCTGGCCCACTGCCTTGGTCGTCGTCAAGGGCAGGCGTCGGTTGATATCCCAGGTGTACATGGTGTTCACACCCAGGAAGTCGGTCTCCTGGGTGATGAAGCCATTGGCGTCTTGTACCCGGTTGGCCGCAGATGGAGCGCCTGTTCCGCTGGGCTTGTCGGCTCCGGTGACGGCGAGCTTGCCTTTGTTGGTGCTGTAGTTGTAGGTGCGCTGTGTGCCCAGGGGGTCGGTGACTGTGGCGGCATTGGTTGCGTAGCTCACCGTGTACAGATCTGCACCGCCTGCATAGCCGCTGCTGATGGCGCGGCCCAGGCTGTCGTAGGCAATGGTCGCCAGCCTGATTCCCCGCTCATCGGTGATGCCGGTGACCAGCTGGATGTAGGTGGCGTTCTCGTAGTGGTAGCTGCGGGTGACGGTGCCGGAAGTGCCGGGGTAGCTGACCGTGGTCAGGTGTGAGGTGGGGGTGGTGCCGTCGTAGGTGTAGCTGATGACCTGGCCATCGCTAGCGATCACACTCGTCAGCTGGTTGGCGGTGTTGTACGCAAAGCTCAGGGTACGGCCGAACTGGTTGCTGACCGTGCTCAGTAAACCGGCCACGGGGGTGGTGGCGTAGGTGTAGGTCGTGACCCAGCCGTTGCGCCGTGTCACGGTGAGCAGCTTTCCTGCGGCATCGAATTGCCACAGGCTGTCGTCGTCCAGGCGTTTATAAAGAAGCCCTGCGCTGTTGGGAGTCAGGCTGTCGGCGCTGTTGCCGGCGCTCCAGCTGCTGCTGCCTACATCCCAGCCGAAGGCGCGTACGCTGCCGTCGCCGAAGATGATGCGAGCGATGTGGTCTGCGGTGCCTGCCGTGCCTTCCTGCTTGATCGAGACGGCATGGTTGTGCGACCAGGCGCGGGTCAGTCCGGGCTCGACTGCCAGGCCTCTGGGGGTGGCACCGGCCCAGCTGCTTCGGTAGTGCCGCACCAGGCTCAGCGCATCGGCGCCTTGCCCTGTGTAGTCGGGTTGCGCCAGTATCTTCTCGCCTGTCGCCGGAATGATGGGCTTGGCCGTCTGCTCTCCGTCGCAAAGCTCGCATTTCCCGGGTAGCGGCTCGGGCTCCACAGGGGTCAAGATCACGGGCGGAGACGGCAGCTCGCATCCCGTTTGCACGGAGTTTTCTACATAGCCAGCTTTGCATAAACACTCGGTTCCGCTTGGCGCCAAAGTGGTGTTCTCCGGACAGGCCGAAGGACGAACGTACCAATAAGGTATCAACAAATATTGCCCCGATGAATTCACCAGCGCACACCGTGCGGGATCCTCGGACCACACTGAGCCGGTGTTGCCTGGAGGGAAGCCGCAAAAGGGCTCCGAATACATTTGCGCCAAGGCCGCGCAAGCTGCGTCGGGCGACGGCATATCCGGTGAATAGAAGCCACCACAGTGGCTCGAGCTTGCAGAGTACCGAGGTTGTAGCGAGATAGTGGCCTGTGCGGATCCCGCAAGAAGGAAAGCCAGACCCAATAACAAGCGCAAAAAAACCTTCTTGCTTCCCTTCAGCTGTAAAACCTGTTTGATATCAGCCGCACCCGCACATCGACCTGCTAGTCGCCAGTATTGATTGACCACTGCCCACTCCCTCATCGCTATTTGAGAGCAAGTGTCAGCGGCAGATGTGAACCCTGTCAATTGCGTTTTGCAAAAACTATATTGTTCGATCCATCGCGCTGATCATGCAATTCAGGCAAGGTTAATAACTCGGGACAGCATGAGTAATTCAAACATCCTCATTTGAAGCTAACGCCGGCTTATAAATGGCTACGCGTGTGGACCGAACGAATTAATCAGCACGCGTGAGCTTGAAATAATAGGCGCCCACAAACAGAGAAAATGTTGTCGTTTTGATGCACATGATGCGAGTATCGAATTCTGTCGAATCTCACGCACATAGGCACTACCGGGGGTGCGAACATTTACTTGGACTGATTTATGCCGTAAGCCCAAGACTCTCTCGATACTCGGTGGGGCTAAGAGAGCCAAGAGAGATCTTGATCCGCTTCTCGTTGTACCAGCGGATGTAGGAATCAACTACCTCAATGAACTGCTCAATGGTTGTGGTCTTCCAGTCCCGAGGATAGAACAGTTCCGTTTTCAACCGTCCGAAGAAGCCTTCGCATGCAGCGTTGTCAGGCGAACACCCCTTGCGCGACATCGAGCGAATGAGCTTCGCGTCACCGATCCTCGATAGCCAACCAGGCCAGCGGTAGTGTGCTCCCCGATCAGAGTGGACGACGGGCCGTTCATTGCCGCCGGCCACCGTCTCGATGGCAGCATCGAGCATCGTGTTGACGAGCTCAGCGTCGGGATGCGTCCCAAGGGTCCAGCTGATCACCAGGCCATCGAAGCATCGATGATGGGCGACAGGTACACCTTGCCGGCCGGGATCTGGAACTCTGTGATGTCGGTGAGCCACTTCTCGTTCGGGGCCGCTGCGTGGAAGTCGCGATTGATGAGGTTCTCGGGCGCTGGGCTGATTTCGCCCAGGTAGGAGCCGTACCGACGCCGCTTGGGCCTGGCAACGACCAGGCTCTCTTGTTTCATCAACCGCTGCACGACCTTCTCTGAGATGGTGACGCACTGCCTGCTTAACGAAGCCTGCAGCCTGCGGTAGCCGTAACTGCGGTGGTTCAGCTCGAAGATATCGGGGAGGGTTTTTCGCACGGCAAGGTACTTGTCTGCTGCCTTTACACGAGCCCGATGGTAGAAGTACGAGCTGCGCGCCAGATCCAACTGAGCAAGTAACTCTGGCAGCGCATAGCGCTCTTTGAGGGCGTCAACCAGCAATGTCTTCTCCCGGTTGGTCAGGAGCTGCAGATCGACGCCCAGGCCTTTTTTAGCAGTTCATTGGCTTTCTTCAAGAGATCGCGTTCGAGCTGCAGTTGCCGGATGTCGCGTTGCAGGGATTCGAGCTGGCGCTCCAGCTCCGCCCGCTCTGGCACTGGCGGTGACTTGTTGCTGTGTTTCATGGATGCGGGAGCCTCACGGCCAAGTAGTTGGTTCTTCCAGTTGTACAACGTCTCCCTGCAAACACCTAACTTTTCAGCCACAGCCTGCGCAGTTTCTCGTCGCGTGCAAAGCCCGATGACACCGGCCTGCTTCATCGACTCGGGATACCTTCGGCGCCCAACGCCGCCAACGACGGCTTTCCTCTTCTCAGGAAGCGCCTCACGAACCCAAGCGGTCAATGTCGCGCGACCGGGGTAGCCTAGCGCCCGCATGGTGGCGGCAATGCATTGATCGTGAGTGAGGTAGTGCTCAACAGCGGCCTCCTTCTGTGCCTGCGAGTACTTGGGTGGCCGGCCTGCATAGCCCAACAGCAAATCGAGCCGCTGCTCATACTCCCGGTACCAGCCCTTCAAGGCATTCTTGGTTGGATACCCCAACTGACGGATGGTTGGCCTCACGCGTTTGCCGAGCTTGATGTAGAGCTCGACCGCTCGGATCCTGTCTTCGTACGAATACATGAACTACCTCCTGGTAGTCCAAGTTTTTGTCCGCACCCCCCAGTGGATCAGATTTCGACGGAATTCAACACCATGTTTTCTAACTTTCATTACCGATTTGCTAAAAAGGTAATGAACAGGCTTTGATTAGAGTCGTTGAAAAAATACAAGATGGGCACTTTTCGCAATCGCCAGGGCTGCAGCCTCGCTCCTGGAGATCTTGACACATGAGGCGCTGCTCAGATCGCACAAGCGCTTTAGGTTTCGAGAAAGGGCCGTGGCTGACCGGTGATAGCCACCCCTATAAATGGAGTAGCTCAAAATTCATTATTTGCCTCGGAATCGCGGCCTCAACTCACGCCATTTGTAATGAAGCGTCGTCAGAAGTCGCCGGTGCCGCCAGTCGCCAGACTTTCGAACTTGGTGATGCGGTTAAGGAAGGCAAGCTTCACTGTGCCCGTGGGGCCGTTACGCTGTTTGCTGATGATGACCTCTGCTACACCAGGCTCCTTGCAGGCCTCCTTTGTGTAGTACTCGTCGCGGTAAATGAACATGATGATGTCGGCGTCCTGCTCAATGGCGCCGGACTCGCGCAGGTCGCTCATCATGGGGCGTTTGTCGGTGCGGGACTCAACGCCGCGGCTGAGCTGCGACAGCGCGATCACCGGGCATTGCAGCTCTTTGGCCAGCATCTTCAGGCCGCGCGAGATTTCACCCACAGCGGTGGCGCGGTTCTCCTCGGCCATGCCGCCGGATACGCTCATCAGCTGCAAATAGTCGACCACAATGAGGCCGAGCTTGCCGCACTGGCGAGCCAGGCGCCGGGCGTTGGCGCGGAGTTCGCTTACGGTAAGGCCTGGTGTTTCGTCAATGTGCAGTGACACGGTACGGAGCTTTTCAATCGCTTCCGTGAGGCGCGGCCATTCTTCGTCGGTCAGGGCACCGGTACGCAGATGAGTCTGGTCGATGCGGCCGATGGAGCCGACGATACGCACCGCGAGTTGCGAGGCGCCCATTTCCATGGAGAACACCGCGACAGGCAGGCCTTCAAGCAGCGCTACGTTCTCGGCGATGTTGATGGCAAGGGCCGTCTTACCCATAGAGGGACGCGCAGCAAGGATGATCAGGTCGCCGGCCTGGAAGCCCGAGGTCATGCGATCCAGGTCATAGAAGCCCGTGGGCACGCCAGTGACGTCCTGGGGGTTCTCCGCCATTTCGGTGACGCGGTCGAGCAGGCTCACGACCAGCGTGTCCATGCTTTGAAAACCCTCTTTCATGCGCGAGCCCTGCTCGCCGATCTTGAAGATCTTCTGTTCGGCTTCGTCGAGGATGGTGGCGACGTCCTTGCCTTGTGGATTGAAAGCGTTGGTGGAGATTTCGTCGGACGCGGACACCAACTTGCGCAGGATGGAGCGCTCTCGCACGATCTCGGCGTAGCGGCGGATGTTCGCGGCGCTGGGCACGTATTGCGCGAGCGAATTGAGGTAGCTCAATCCTCCTACTTCGTCTGCCTTGCCCTGGTTCTGCAGGTACTCGTAGACGGTGATGATGTCGGCTGGCTTGGAGGCGTTAATCAGCGCGCCAACGGCGGCATAAATCAGCTTGTGTTCAGAGCGGTAGAAGTCTTCATCAACCAGCAGGTCGCCCACGCGGTCCCAGGCGCCGTTGTCGAGCAGCAGGCCCCCCAGAACACTGGATTCACCCTCAATGGAATGCGGCGGAATGCGCAGCTGGGCAATCTGGCGATCAGGGCTGTAGCCGGGGTCGTCATAGTTGGAAAGTACGGCGGACATGGGTTTCCTTGGGAGAGGTGAATGGTACGCCGTGAGCACAAATCCCTGTTGGATAAGGCTGTGGATAACCGGGGGAAATTGCGTGGAAATAAGCCGTGAACTTGTGCACAGCGGGCGTATGCGGCCAGCCATGAAAAAAGCCGCTCGGCGAGCGGCTTTTTTGCGGAGGGAGAAAACGCTTAAGCGGTTTCGCCGTACACGGTGACGGTAATGTCCACTGCCACGTCGGTGTGCAGGGCAACGGTCACAGGGTGGTCGCCAACGGTCTTCAGCGGGCCATTAGGCATGCGGATTTGCGACTTCAGCACGGGGAAGCCCTGCTTGCCCAGCTCAGCCGAGATGTCGTGGTTGGTGACGGAGCCAAACAGGCGGCCGTCAACACCGGCTTTTTGCGTCAGCTTGACGGTGGTGCCGCCGAGCTTTTCACCTTGGGCTTGCATTTCGGCCAGCTTGGCGGCGGCTGCCTTTTCGAGTTCGGCGCGCTTGGCTTCGAACTCGGCCTTGTTGGCTTCCGTGGCGCGGCGTGCGCGGCCCGAAGGGATCAGGAAGTTGCGTGCGTAGCCGTCTTTGACCTTGACGATTTCGCCGAGGTTACCGAGGTTCACGACTTTGTCGAGCAGAATGATTTGCATGGTCGCGCTCCTTACAGGGTACGGTGCTGGTCGCTGTAAGGCAGCATCGCGAGGAAGCGAGCGCGCTTGACGGCGGTGTTGATCTGGCGCTGGAAAATCGCGCGCGTGCCGGTCAGGCGAGCGGGGATGATTTTTCCGTTTTCGGCTACGAAATCGCGCAGGGTGTCGATGTCTTTGTAGTCGATTTCTTCAACGCCAGCGGCTGTGAAGCGGCAAAAACGCTTGCGCTTGAACAGCAGGGATTGGGTATTGCGCTTGGGGCGCTTGTCTTTGTTGAAACGTTTTGGTCCGGCCATGATGGACTCCTTAAATGGGGTTCGGTACTTGCTCTACCGGGTCTGCCTGGTGAAGAGCTTGGATATGGAAAACAACACCTTTGCTGGTGCGCGCATTGATGAGAAAACCGGTGAACCTGAAGGGTTTGCCTAGCGGGGACTTGGCTGATTGCTCAGCCAGCGCTCCGAAGGCGACTGCCCTGACCGTTAATTTGACCTGTCTGGTGACACCGGCTTCGACGACTTCAGACTCGTGTTCGAGAACGAAATTGGCAGCAGGGATTCCAGCGGGCGTGTAGCGAAGAGGACTTGCCTCGGCGATACAGGCGGTCAGTTCAACGTGGTTCACTGCGTGCTTTTGCTCAATGGCAGCTGCGCGGCAGCGAGGCGTTCAACAGCATGTTGGCTATTAAGCCGCATACTCCTGCTGTTGGGCTTTACGGGCTTCTTCCCTCTCGACATTGCGCATCATGAGGGATGGGCCGGTTTCGGCCTTCTTCTTCACCACGGTCAGGTGGCGCAGCACGGCATCGTTGAACTTGAACGCATGTTCAATTTCTTCCATCACGGCCTGGCTGGCTTCGATGTTGATGCAAAGGTAGTGGGCTTTTGCGAGTTTCTGGATCAGGTACACCAGCTGGCGGCGGCCCCAATCTTCAACACGATGCACTTTTCCACCGCCGGCGGTAATCATGCCCTTGTAACGTTCCAGCATGGCTGGGACTTGCTCGCTTTGATCCGGGTGGATCAGCAAGACGATCTCATAGTGACGCATAAACTCTCCTTGTGGTTGGTTGAAGCTGCCCCAGCGTCGTTAAGGGTGCAGCAAGGCGAAGCCAAACATTATAGCCCGGTTTTGGCTCCCCTACCAGCATGAGCCCCGGAACCGGCTTTGCCGGGCCGGAGGGCGGGCGCCCCCTCGGGGGGGCAGCGAACCACATGCAATGGGGAGCGTGGGGGCTCTATTCCTAGAGGCGTTTCAGGTCGGGATAGCGGATGTATTCGACCAGTTCCTGAACTTTCTGGCTGGGGGGCCGGGTGACCAGGCTTACCAGCACAATCACCGCAAAACCGACCGGAACCCCAAAAAGCCCGGCCGAGATGGGGTCTATGCCCCACCACAGCTGCACCGGTGAGGTGATCCCAAAAGTGGCGCGCAGCCAGGCCTGGTTGGTGAACATGTAGTAGGAGGTCACCCCCAGGCCACACACCATGCCAAGCACGGCGCCGACGCCGTTGGCACGCTTCCAGAATATCCCCAGACTGAGCGCCGGGAAGAACGACGCTGCGGCAAACGAGAACGCAGCCGACACCAGGAACAGAATGTCCGCCGGTTTTTGCGCCGCCACGTAGGCGGCAAGCAAGGCCACGATGAGCAGCAGAATCTTGGATACCGTGACCCGGCTCACAGTCGAGGCGTTGGGATCGATCATCTTGTAATAGAGGTCGTGACCCAGCGCATTGGCAATCGTTAGCAAGAGGCCATCGGCAGTCGATAGCGCTGCAGCCAGCCCGCCCGCCGCCACCAGGCCTGAAATCACATAAGGAAGGCCTGCCAGCTCGGGCGTCAGCAACACAACGATGTCGCCGCCGATGTTCATCTCGTTGAGCTGCAGGATATTGTCCTTGTTGATGTCCGTGACCGACAGCAGCGAAGGATCCACCCGCGTCCAGGAATGCACCCAGGCCGGCAATTGATCAAACGGCGTGCCGACGAGCGCGGTGAATATTTCATACTTCACCAGAACGGCGAGCGCGGGCGCGGTGAAATAAAGCAAAAAAATGCACACCAGCGACCAGGTGACCGATTGCCGCGCTTCCCGCACGCTGGGCACGGTGTAGTAGCGCATCAGGATATGCGGCAATGCCGCGGTGCCCACCATGAGGCAAAAAACCAGTGCCAGGAAGTTGCGGCGCGAGGTGTCGTAAGCCGCCTGCTCTTTCGGCGTTCCGTCGGGGTTGCCCGAGAACTGGGCGGCATGGGCGGGCATGCCGTTAAGCGGCTGGGTCTTGATGTCCGCGGCGGCCCTGGCTGCCGTCCAGGCTTTCACCGCAGCCACCTCGTCCCTGGGCATGGCGGCCAGGGCTTTGGCGGCCGACGAGATTTCAGCCACCGACGCATTAACGCTTTTGAGCTGCTCCATCCGCTTGCCGGCGGCCAGCTTGTCAGCGGCCAGCGATTCGGCGGGATGCTCCAGCTTGCCGGAAAGCGTTTCAGAGCGTTGCCTGAACAGCTCGCGCACCTGCAATTCCCTGGGATCGGCAGCCAGCTCTTTCTCCTTGGCCGTCACCTTTTCGAGCTGGAAGCCATAGACCAGCTGCGGCACAGGCACCCCCGTCTGCTTGACCGATAGCCATATCACCGGGATCAGGTAGGCGACGACCAGGATGATGTATTGAGCTACCTGGGTCCATGTCACCGCGCGCATCCCCCCCAGGAACGAGCACACCAGGATGCCGCCCAAGCCCAGGAAAATACCCAGCTCGAAGGCGATGCCAGTGAGGTAGGACGTGATCAGGCCCACGCCGTAAATCTGCGCCACCAGATAGGTGAAGGAACACAGAATGGCCGCGCCCACACCGATAAGCCGCGGCAGCCGCCCGCCGTAACGCTCCCCCAGAAAATCAGGAATGGTGAACTGTCCAAACTTGCGGAGATAAGGCGCCAGCACCAGCGCCACCAGGCAGTAACCACCGGTCCAGCCCATGATGAAAGCCAGGCCGTTGTAACCGGTGAGATAGAGCGTGCCCGCCAGGCCGATGAACGAAGCGGCCGACATCCAGTCCGCACCGGTGGCCATGCCGTTGTAGACCGCCGGCACGCGGCGCCCCGCCACATAGTATTCAGAGGCATCGGTGGTGCGGCTCATGACGCCTATGCCCGCATAGAGGCCGATGGTGGCCAGCAAAAAGGCCGTACCTATCCAGAGGCGCGGCAAGCCCGCACGCTCCAGAAGTGCCAGGATGACCACAAACATCACCAGACCCACGGTGTACCAGCGGTAAACGCGGTCGAGTTGTTTCTTGAACTGCAGGCTCGAGAGCATGACCCCGTCGCGCGAACCAAAGAAGCCGCCCATTCAGTCCTCGTCCGCTACGTCATGCTCGATGTCGAGCCGGTTCATGTACCAGGCATAAAAGCCGACGATAAGGCAGTACACCACCAAGGCCCCTTGGGCGCCCATCCAGAAACTGAAGGGCCAGCCAAAAAAAGTGAAGTTCAGGGCGCGGGCAAAGTAACTCACGCCAAACGTGACGCCGAACCAGATCAGCAGCAGCATGGCGGTGACGGCCAGGTTCTGGCGCCAGTAGCGGCGGTGGCTTTCAGTGGGTTGCATCAGTTGCTCCGCCTGCGGCCGCAAGCGCCGCCGTATTTTCCCGTTGCAGCTGGGCTGCCACGCGCGGCTCGAAACGCCCAAGGTGCGCAACGACCTTGCGGGCCTTGCCCGGCTGGCCCAGTGCCAGCCAGACCTGCGCGAGCCGGTACCAGCCGTAAGGGCTCAAAGGCTGCAGGGCCGTATTTTTTTGCAGTGCCACGGCGGCTTCTTCGAATCGCCGGGCGTGAATCAGCACCAGCGCCAGGCCATACCACGCCTGGTCCAGGCGCGCGTCCAGCGCCACCGCTCGCTCAAAGGCAGGCCCGGCTTCGTCATGGCGCCCGGTTTGCTGCAGCAGGTAGCCAAGATTGAACCAGCCCGCCGCCTGGTCCGGCCTGACAGCGGTGAAGAGCCTCAAGCTGGCAATGGCATCTTGCGTCAGGTGAAGTTGCGCCGCCACATGCCCGCGGCTGGCCAGTGCATAGGGATCTGCGGGCCGCAGCTGCAGCATCTGGTCGAACGTCGACAGCGCGGCAGAGCGTTTGGCGCAGGCGAGCAACACCAATGCACGTACCTTCAGAAAACCATATCGGAGGCGGGGGCCTATTTGCACAGCGCCACCCCGATTTCCAGGCAGATACGGACCTTGGCAACCGCGGCAACCACCCAGACCAACAGCAGCACCAGTAAAGCCACCAGCGGCAGGTGGCGCTCCATCACCATCGGCGGCGATATCCAGCGCGCGGCCTTGACCCAGGGCCGGCCCACCCCTTGCAGCACACGGTAAAAGGGATTGCTGTCCTTCCCCGCGCCGGCCAGCAAGCCCACCACCCATTGGCCGGCTAACGCAAGCAATGCGATTTCAGCAAGCAGTTTGACGGTGGTGGCGACAGCAAGCATGGCTCAAGGTGGGCAAAGAAGGAGGACAAGCACGGTTTCGATTGTCATCGGACGCCTTGCCAAATGCCTACCAGGAAACCTTCTGCCGTCCGGGGGTTTTCCCTCGGGACTGGTCAAAAAAAAGCGCCGCGGATTCCCCGCGGCGCACTTTTCAACGCACTCAGCGGCCTTCAGTTAGCCAGCTGCTTCCAGGTATCAATCACCGTATCGGGATTCAGCGAAATAGAGCCAATGCCCTCGTCTTTCAGCCACTGCGCAAAGTCAGGGTGGTCGCTGGGACCCTGGCCGCAGATACCCACATACTTGCCCTGCTTGCGGCAGGCCTGGATGGCCCGGCTCAGCATGGCCTTGACGGCCGGGTCGCGTTCATCGAAATCCTGGGCCAGGATGTCCAGGCCCGAATCGCGGTCCAGGCCCAGGGTGAGCTGGGTGAGGTCGTTCGATCCAATCGAGAAACCGTCAAAGTACTCAAGGAACTCGTCCGCCAGGATGGCATTGCTCGGTACTTCGCACATCATGATCACGCGCAGGCCCTTCTCGCCACGCTTGAGTCCGTGCTGGGCCAGCAGGTCCGTGACCTTCTTGGCCTGCCCCAATGTGCGGACAAACGGCACCATGACCTCGACGTTGACCAGGCCCATGTCGTCGCGCACGCGCCTGAGCGCTTCGCACTCCATCGCAAAGGCTTCGCCGAAATCAGGGCTGAGGTAACGCGATGCACCGCGAAAGCCCAGCATCGGGTTCTCTTCCTCGGGCTCGTAGCGTGAACCGCCGATCAGCTTGCGGTATTCGTTGGACTTGAAGTCCGACAGGCGCACGATCACCGGCTTGGGCCAAAAGGCCGCTGCAATAGTGGCCACACCTTCGGTCACCTTGTCGACATAAAAAGCGCGCGGAGAGGCATGGCCACGGGCCACGCTTTCCACCGCTTTTTTCAGGTCGGCATCCACATTGGGGTAATCAAGAATCGCCTTGGGGTGCACACCGATGTTGTTGTTGATGACAAATTCGAGGCGCGCCAGGCCAACGCCGTGGTTGGGGATCTGGCAGAAATCAAACGCCAGCTGCGGGTTGCCGACGTTCATCGTGATCTTCATGTCAATCGGGGGCATCTCACCGCGCTGCACTTCGGTCACTTCGGTTTCGAGCAGGCCGTCATAGATATTGCCGGTGTCGCCCTCGGCGCAGCTCACCGTCACCAGCATGCCATCCTTCAGCGTTTCGGTGGCGTCGCCGCAGCCGACCACGGCCGGGATACCCAGCTCGCGCGCGATGATGGCGGCGTGGCAGGTACGCCCGCCGCGGTTCGTCACGATAGCGCTGGCGCGCTTCATCACCGGTTCCCAGTTGGGGTCGGTCATGTCCGTGACCAGGATATCGCCGGCCTGCACCTGGTCCATGTCCTTGATGTCATGCACGATGCGGACAGCGCCGGTGCCGATCTTCTGGCCAATGGCCCGGCCTTCCGCCAGCACGGTGCCGGTGCCTTTGAGTTTGTAACGTTGCTCTGCCTTGCCCTTGGACTGGCTTTTCACCGTCTCGGGACGCGCCTGCAGGATGTAAAGCTGGCCGTCGGTGCCGTCTTTGCCCCATTCGATGTCCATGGGGCGGCCGTAATGGGCCTCAATGATCAGCGCGTAACGGGCGAGCTGCTCGACGTCGTCGTCGGTCAGCGAATAGCGGTTGCGCAGCTCGGTGGGCACATCCGTGGTCTTGACCAGCTTGCCGCCGGATTTTTTCTCTTCGGCCGTGGTGAACTCCATCTGCAGCAGCTTGGAACCAAGGTTGCGGCGAATGACAGCGCGCTTGCCGGCTTTCAACATGGGCTTGTGCACATAGAACTCGTCAGGATTGACGGCACCCTGCACCACCGTTTCGCCCAGGCCGTAGCTGGAAGTGATGAACACCACGTCTTCAAAGCCACTTTCGGTGTCGATGGTGAACATCACGCCGGCTGCGCCCTTGTCGCTGCGCACCATGCGCTGGATGCCGGCGGACAAGGCCACGTCGGAATGGGCAAAGCCCTGGTGAACGCGGTAGCTGATGGCGCGGTCGTTGTACAGGGAGGCGAACACCTCTTTCATCTTGTGCAGAACGTCTTCGATACCGACAACGTTCAGGAAGGTTTCCTGCTGGCCGGCAAACGACGCATCGGGCAAATCCTCGGCCGTGGCAGACGAGCGCACTGCAAAGCTGGCTTGTGCGTTACCGGCGCTCAGGGCCGCAAAGCTGTCGCGCACGGCTTTTTCGAGGTCGGCCGGGAAAGGCTGGGCTTCCACCAGCTTGCGGATTTTGGCGCCGGCCTCGGCCAGTGCGCGCACATCATCGGTGTTGAGCGTGTCCAGCACGCCGTTGATTTTTTTGTCGAGGCCGTCATGCGCCAGGAACACGCGAAAGGCGTGAGCCGTGGTGGCAAATCCGGTGGGGACACGAACTCCCTCAGGGCCGGTCGGAAGTTGCGAGATCATTTCGCCGAGGCTGGCGTTCTTGCCGCCGACAGACTCGACGTCTGTCATCCTCAGGTTTTCAAACGGTACGACCAGGGCGGTCGCCTCAAACAGCTTGGACATGAAAATACTCCGGGAGGTTTAAAAACCGGGGGATTCACCATGCGCGGCAGGCAACCTTGTTGTTGTTCGAAGGGGTTGTAGCGGGGCATGATGTGACAAACTGGATAATTGCCACGATTGTAGGCGGCTGGGGCCGGACGTGCCGCGTCAGGCTTTCACCCGGCTTTCAACCAGCCAAACGCTCATTTCCGCCTTTTCAAGCTCATTCGAAGCCCTTCCATGTCCCAACGCACCGTGTTTTTCATCTCCGACGGCACCGGCATCACCGCCGAAACCTTTGGTAACGCCATCCTGGCGCAGTTTGAGTTCAAGCCGCGCCACGTCCGCCTGCCCTTTATCGACAGCGTGGACAAGGCACACCAGGCGATCCGGCAGATCAACCACACGGCCGACGTCGAGGGCAAACGGCCTATTGTCTTCACCACACTGGTGAACATGGAAATCCTCGCCGTCATCAAAACCCATTGCAACGGCATGCTGCTGGACATGTTCGGCATGTTCGTTGCACCGCTGGAGGGAGAACTGGGCATCAAGTCCAACCACCGGGTGGGCCGATTCTCCGACGCGTCCAAGAGCAAGGAATATGACGACCGCATTGAGGCGATCAATTTTTCACTGGCACACGACGACGGCCAAAGCAACCGCGACCTGGCCGGCTCGGACGTCATCCTGGTAGGCGTGAGCCGCAGCGGCAAGACGCCGACTTCGCTCTACCTGGCCATGCAGTACGGCCTCAAAGCCTCCAACTACCCGCTGATTCCCGAAGACTTTGAACGCCGCCAGCTTCCGCCGGCGCTGGTACCGCATCGCAAGAAGATCTTCGGACTGACGATTGCGCCGGAGCGCCTGAGCCAGATCCGCAATGAACGCCGGCCCAATTCCAAATACGCCAGCCTGGAAAACTGCCGCGAGGAAATCCACGAGGCCGAGGCCATGATGCGGCGCGAGGGCATTCGCTGGCTGTCGACCACCACCAAGTCGATTGAAGAGATCTCAACGACCATCCTGCAGGAAATCCGGCCCGAGCGGTTGGAATACTAGCGCCCAGCCCTGCCCAGGCCGCGCTTTCTGCTATGCATTTGATAGCTACAAACAAAGTAAATGCTTGGGCTAGAGGCCTGTTTTCCCTATAAATCCGGCTTGGCCGTGCGCATGCGCCGGCGCAGCCACCACAGCCAGGTACCGCTGACGCCAAAGCCGAACAGCAAAAAGCCGCCCGCCGCCGTGGCCAGCACACCGATCACGCCGGCCAGCTTGCCCGAGTGCAGCGGATAGATCCAGGCGTAAGACCGCGTGCCCACGTCCAGCTCGCTCCAGCGGTCCACGCGTATCACTTCGCCGGTATGAGAGTGCAGCCAGACCGATGACAGGCCATTGGGATGCGGGTCGTCGTCGAGTTTTTTGCGGATGCGCACCGGCGCCGTGGGCTTGGCCGGCAGGCCGAGATAGCCCACCACGCCGCCGGGCATGACGGCGTTCGCGGTGGCGACCATCTCGTCGGCCGTAGCGGCACGCCCCTGCGGTGCGGCGCCAGCCTTCACGGGCGGCGGCAGCACCTGCTTTTGCCCCGCTACCTGCGTCACCCA
Organism: Polaromonas aquatica; assembly: GCF_050626995.1. Taxonomy (GTDB): domain Bacteria; phylum Pseudomonadota; class Gammaproteobacteria; order Burkholderiales; family Burkholderiaceae_C; genus Polaromonas; species Polaromonas aquatica_A. The sequence continues at coordinate 34,300 of NZ_CP192467.1, forward strand.
CTGCGAAACCGGCCGCCAGGCCATCCAGGTGCCGGTCAACACACACACCAGCACCCAGCCGCCCAACACCACGCCACCCACCCGGTGCAAATCAAACAGGCTGCGCAGCAAGCCCCCCTTCAAGCTGACGGAAAATGCCCCGCGCCAGCTTCGGGCCGGCCACCACAGCAACACCCCGGTGACCAGCATCGCCAGCATGGTGACGGTATTGAAGGCCAGGATGGCCTTGCCCGTGTCACCCGCCAGCAGCGCCGAATGAAATTCAAACAGCGCATTGGCAAAACCTTCGTGCTCTTCGCGCGCGCCCAGCTTGCGGCCGCTGTAGGGGTCGTAATGCGCCTGGCCCTCCCAGCTGTCGCTGGCGACGTAGACAAGGATGGACTCTTCGGGCTCACGCGGCGGGCGGATCGTGAAACGAGCCTTGCCACCGTAGTCGGCCACAAGCGCTTGGCGGATGGCCTCCAGCGGCACCGGCTGACCGGCCGGCTTTACTTCAAAAAGCGCGGCGTTGAGCGCACGGTCCAACGGCCGCGCGCCCAGCATCAGCGAGCCGGTGAAGGCGTTCAGCATCAGCAGCAGGCCGGCGGTGAAGCCCAGCCAGCGGTGAATCTTGACCAGCCACGGCCGCGACTTGCGCAGCAGCATCAGAAGTCGAACTTGGCTGCCACACGGAGCGTGCGTGGGGCGCCCACGCCCAGCAGGCCATTGCCGGCGGTGCTCCAGTAGTTTTTGTTGATGGCGTTGTCCAGGTTGGCCTGCAGCGTGGTGTGGGTGCCGAAGAGCTTGGTACGGTAGCGCGCGCCCAGGGACAGGGTGCCGGCGCCGTCAATATAAGCCTGGTTGGCATTGTTGACCGGGCGCTTGCCGGTGAAATACCAGCCGGCGTTGAGCGCCAGGCCTGGCATCGACGGCACACGGTATTCGCCGAACACGCTGTAAGTCACCTTGGGCGCGTTTTCAGGGGTCTTGTTGAGCTCGGCCGCTACCGTGGTCCTGGTGATCTTGGGGTTCATGACCAAGGCTGAGGCGACGATCGACCACTGCTTGTTGATCTCGCCCGAGGCGGCGAATTCCAGGCCTTTGTACTCCGCTTCGCCGCCCAGCACAAAGCGGTTGGCCGCGTCGATGGTGGTGGACGGACGCTTCACGTCAAAGTAAGCCGCCTGCAGCAACAGGCCCTGTGCCACTTCGGCCTTGACGCCGAGCTCGATCTGCTTGTTGAGCGAAGGCGGCAGCACTTCGCCCGCATTCGCGCGGGTCGCAGGCGCCGTGCCGCTTTCTTCCATGCCCTCGATGTAGCTGGCATATACCGAAGCCTTCTCGTTGGGCTTGAACATCACAGACACCGACGGGCTGGTTTTTTGCGCCTCATAACGGGTAGCCGTCGTCACACTGGTGTAGTCGGAGCGGCGCAGGCCGGCCATGACCTGCCACTGCTCAGACAACACGATACGGTCAAACACATACAAGCCGTTGTCGGTGATCTTGGATGGCGCATTGGCATTGGCACCGGTGCGCGGTGTGTAGGGAATGAGCACCGGGTTGAAGAGATTTTGCGCAAACAGCGGCAAGTTGACCGAGTTGCGGCTGTCCTGCGCGCGCTCGTTGGTGGTGTAACCGATGGATACCTCATTGACGATGCTGCCCAGCGGGATGCGGCCGGCAATTTCGGCTCGCACATTGTTGTTCTCGTAAGTCTGGCCGTCCTGCTGGCCAACCTGCAGCGTGCCCGCACCTGTCAGCGCATTGGTCAGGGTGAACTGGGAGAAGCGGCGGTCACGGGTGTTTTTGGCCTGGCCGACCTCGAAAATTCCCGACCAGTTGTCGCTGAAGGCGATGTCGGCGCGCGCCAGCAAATTGGTGGCGTCTGCCACATAGCGCTGCCATTCCCCAGCCAGGTTGACCCGGTTGCCAGGGCGCGGCGGAAGCGTAATGACGCCGCCGACGGCCGTGGGCAAGGTGATGGCAGCCTGCTCGGAAGAATCTTTCTTGTAGTACTCGGCGTCGAACTTGAGGTTGACGGCGGGCGAGACCTTGAAGTCGAGAGCGGCCGAAATCAACTCGCGCTTGCCAGAGAAATTGTTGATGCCTATATCTTCGCGGCCGGTGACAGCATTCACGCGCAGGCCGAAGGCGTTGTCAACGCCGAAGCGCCGGCCGATATCCGCATGCACATCGGCGGCGCCGTACTGATTGAGTGAGGTGGCAATACTTGTCACCGGCTGTGCGCCCGCACGCTTGGTGACGTAGTTGACGATGCCAGACGGCGGGACAAAGCCGTAGTACAGCGACGAAGCGCCCTTCAGCACCTCCACCCGCTCCTTGTTCTCGAGCGGTACGTCGATCAGATTGATGATCGGCAGCGAGCCGTTCAGGCGGTAGTTGCCGCGGTTTTCAACCAGAATGCCGCGAATGGCGACGTTGTCGTAGGTCGATCCGTTGAGCTGCGAGCGCGTGACGCCGGCGGTGTTGCGCAGCGCACCATACAGCGTGCGCTGGCCCTGCGCGTCGATCACTTCGCGGGTAATGACATTGCTCGTCAGCGGCACGTCCAGCGGGCTCTGGTCGCGAAAGGTGCCGACCTGTACCGTGTTCGACGTGAAACTGCCCTGGCGTTCGCCGTGGACAATGACCTCACGCAACGAGCCGGCGGTCGCAGTGTCTGCGGTGGTGGTTTGCGCATGAAGGCCGGAAGCCCCCAGCAGTGCAATGGCCGCGGCAAGCGGCGCCAGCGAAAAACGGGAAGAAAGATGGGAAGAAAGGGGGGAAAGGGAATGGAATTGCATAAGCCAGCAAACAGGTTGAGGAACTCGTATGGCTGGCTGGGCGCGGCTGGCGCGCCGCTGAGGCTGGCTTCGCTTGAATTATAAAAGGCCCTGACCAAGGACCCAGCCGCGTCTTGCCGGGAGCTTGCAGTTCCCCTCGCTCAATTGCTCGGTTTTTGATAGCTGCTTGCGCCCGTGTCTATTGGGCAGAAGCCTTTTTCCATTCGAGAAATTGTTTATGGATCTTCCTGGGAATCGAACATCAAATCAGCCGCTTCGCCAATGATTACGGGCGCCATCAGCTATCTTTTTAATAGCAACCGAAATCACCAGGAAACACGGCTCAGCCCACCACGGCAACACCTTTGACTTGCGCATAGACCCGGCTGCCAGGTTGCAGTTGCAAGGCTTCGGCTGACTTCTGCGTAATGCGTGCCAGTAACGCGCTGCCGCCGGCGTCCAGCCCCACCATCACCTGCCCGGGGCTGTCGGCCGACAAGGCCGTGACAGTGACGGCAAAGATGTTTTGCACGCTGGTGCCTTCCTGGCGCGCCAGCGTGAGGCTCACGTCGCGCGCCTGGATGCGCACGCGCACCTGTTGGCCAGCCCGCAGCGACGGGTTGAGCAGGCTGATCCGCCCGCCGGCAAACTCGGCATGGCTCATGTGCCAGTGCGGCTCCACGGCGGTAACTGTCGCGTCAACCACCGCAGCCGCAGCATCGCCATGGGCCAGCGGCAAATCCAGCCGCGTCATCAACTCCCGCGTGGGCCCTGAAGCCGTCACGCGGCCCGCATCCAGCAATACCAGGTGGTCGGCCAGCCGGGCGACTTCATCCGGTGCGTGGCTGACGTAAAGCACAGGGATGTCCAGCTCGTCGTGCAGGCGTTCCAGGTAGGGCAGGATTTCGGCCTTGCGGGCGATGTCCAGCGAAGCCAGCGGTTCGTCCATCAGCAAAAGGCGCGGGCTGGTGGCCAGCGCCCTGGCGATCGCCACGCGCTGGCGTTCGCCACCCGACAGCGTGCCGGGCGCGCGCTGCATCAGCTTTTGCAAACCCAGCAATTCGATGGCCTGCTCCAGCGAAACGCGGCGCTGCGCAAGCGGCACGCGCCGCAAGCCGAAGTCCAGGTTGCGGGCCACATCAAGATGGGCAAAGAGACTCGCCTCCTGGAACACATAGCCCAGCGGGCGCCGATGCACCGGCATAAAAACACCGGCCGCATCGTCCTGCCAGACTTCGCCGTTGACCACAAGATGACCGCTTCCCGCCCGCTCCAGGCCTGCGATGCTGCGCAGCAAGCTGGTCTTGCCCGAGCCCGAGGGGCCGAAGATGGCGGTGACGCCACGCCCCGGCACAGCCAGTGCCACGTCGAGCGAGAACTCCGCATAGGCACGGCGAAACGAAGCGGCAATTCCCGCAACGCCAGTGGCCGGGTCCATTGGCCTCATGCGCCCTGCCCCTTACGCCGGCCCGGTTGCAATGTGTACAGCGCCAGCAGCACCACAAATGAAAATACCAACAGCCCGCCCGCCAGCCAGTGCGCCTGGCTGTATTCCAGCGCCTCTACATGGTCGTAAATCTGCACGGACATCACACGCGTCTTGCCGGGGATGTTGCCGCCCATCATGAGCACAATGCCGAACTCCCCCACCGTATGCGCAAAACCCATGACGGCGGCTGTCAGGTAAGCGGGTCGGGCCAGTGGCAGCACCACGCTGAAAAAAGTGTCCAGCGGTGACGCACGCAAAGTGGCGGCAGCTTCAAGCGGCCGCTCGCCAATCGCTTCAAATGCGTTTTGCAAGGGCTGCACCACGAAAGGCATGGAATACAGCACCGAGCCAACAACAAGCCCGGCAAAAGTGAAGGGCAAGACGCCCCAGCCCAGCGACTGCGTGACCTGCCCCACAGGGCCGCCCGGCCCCATCAGTACTAGAAGGTAAAAACCCAGAACCACCGGCGGCAACACCAGCGGCAACGCCACCAGCGCACCCATCGGCCCCTTAAGCCATGAACCTGTGCGCGCCAGCCACCACGCCAAGGGCGTGCCGGCCAGCAGCAGCACCACGGTGGTGGTGGCCGCCAGCCGAAAGGTCAGCGCGAGGGCTTGAAGGCTTGCGTCGTCGAGCATGGGTCTGCAGTGCTTAAGTGTTGATTCAGGGCTGGTAGCCGAAGGAGCGGATGACTGCTTTGGTTTTTTCGGCTTTAAGGAAAGCCATCAGCTGCAGCGCAGCCTTGCTGTCTCTGGCTTTGGCCAGCAGCACGGCGTCCTGGCGGATCGGGTCGTGCAGCTTGGCCGGAACAATCCAGGCCGAGCCCGACTTGATCTTGCCGCCTTCGTACACCTGCGAAAGCGCGACAAAGCCCAACTCGGCGTTGCCGGTTGAGACAAAACTGAAAGCCTGGCCGATGCTTTCGCCTTGCACGACTTTGGGCTCCAGCACGGCTTGCAGACCGAGCTTGTTCATCGTTTCGACTGCAGCCGCGCCGTAGGGCGCAAGTTTCGGTGCGGCAATCGCGATCTTCCTGAAATTGCCCTTTCTCAGCACCTCGCCCTGCGCATCAACCACGCCTGGCTGTGCCGACCAAAGCACCAGCCTGCCGGTGGCATAGGTAAAACGGCTGTCGTTGACAGCCGCGCCTTCTTTCTCGAGTTTGGCGGGGATGTCGTCATCCGCCGCAAGAAGAACGTCAAAGGGTGCGCCGTGAGTGATCTGCGCATAAAACCTGCCGGTCGCGCCGAAGGTGAGCACGGCTTTATGGCCTGTGTCTTTTTCAAAATCCGCCGCGATCAGCTTCATGGGCGCGGTGAAATTGGCTGCCACCGCGACCTGGACCTCATCGGCTTGCACCGGGGCCAACAGCAATAGAGCGCACAAGGAAGATAGCCAGCGCAGCATGAGTTGAGACATAAAAGAATTCGCCATGAAGGCGAGGATGAAAGTGAACGCAGGACGCGCCGAATCGCTATTCTATTTTAGAATAGCGGTCCCTGTATTGAAGCCTTTTCATGAAAAAAGCAGCTCCTTCAACAAGCCCCGAACCGTCTTTCGCCAGCGCCTTCAGCCATGAGCCCGCTGACAAGCGCATCGACATCCTGCGGCTGGTGGGCGAAAGCGGCTCGATCTCGCAGGCGGCGCGGCAGGCCAAAGTCAGCTACAAGGCTGCCTGGCAGGCCATCGACACATTGACCAACCTGGCCGGCGTGGCGCTGGTAGAACGCGCCGTGGGCGGCTCGGGCGGTGGCGGCGCCACGCTGACACTGGCCGGCCAGAAGCTGCTGGCCGTCGCCGGTGTGTTGAACGAAACACGCGGGCAGGTGCTGGCCGCATTCAAGTCCAACGAACTGCTGCTGCCGCGCGCCCTGCCGGCACTTTCGAACATGGGTGTGCGCACCAGCATGCGCAACCAGTTGCCCTGCCAGGTCGACAAACTGCAGGTGCGGGGCCAGATGGCGCGCGTGTACCTGAAGCTGGCCGGCGGTGCGGTGCTGGTCTCGCGTATCACCAAGGCCAGCGCCGAACTGCTGGGACTGCAAAAGGGGCAGGAAGTGCTGGCCCTGTGCAAGGCCACGGCGGTGGCGGTGACGGCTCAAACAGCCGCAGCCGCTTCGCCCGGCGTGCAGAAACTCAATGGCCACGCAGTGCGCATCAGCCGCGGTGCGACGGGCGATGAGGTGTCGCTGCAGCTTGACGGCGGCTTGCAGCTGGTGGGCTTTGCGGCGGCTGGCAGCGGGTTGAAGACCAAAGGCCTGGTTCAGGCCTTGATCGACGAATCCGCCGTAGTGATTGCCTTATCGACCTGAATATCGGTAGTTCTAGATCGGCGCGTCAAACAGGTACTGACGTGGCCCAGGCGCCCCGCCCTGTGCCGCCACCGGGTGCGCAACAACACCCCAGACTTTCTCGATGCACGCCGGCGTGAGCACATCCGCAGTCGCGCCGCTGTCCACCACCTGCCCGCCCTGCAGCACCACGCAGCGGTCGCTGTAGCGCAGTGCCAGGTTCAGGTCATGCAGTACGGCGACCACGCCCACGCCTTGGGCGGTGGCCCAGGCGCGCACGAGTTGCAGCATACGGTGCTGGTGCTGCAAATCGAGAGCGGCGGTAGGCTCATCCAGCAGCAGCCAACGGGCCGGAGATTCACCGGCAATGTTCGTCACGGGCGACCACACCTGCGCCAGCGCACGCGCCAGATGAACACGCGCCTTCTCGCCGCCCGAGAGCGTATTGAGCGCGCGGTGTTGCAAATGATCAACCGCGGTAGCCTGCATCGCCTGCAGCACCACATCCGCTTCGTTTTTGCCGGGCTGACGGCGGTGCGGGTAACGGCCGAGCTCCACCACTTCACGCACGGTGAACTCAAACGCGACCTGCGTTTCCTGCGCCACAGAGGCTCGCACGCGGGCGAGGTCGGCAGACGCGTAAGCAGGCAGCGCCTTGCCGCCCAGGTAGACGTGTCCACTCGTGGGCTTTCGTTGCCCGGTGAGCAGGGACATCAGCGTGGACTTGCCCGCGCCGTTGGGGCCGAGCACGGCCGTGACCTGCCCTGCCGTGAATTGCGCCGATGCGCCCTGCAGCAGGCTGCGGCCCGGCACCTCGACATTCACACCGACCACCTCAAGCAGGCCGGTCAACAGCGAAAAATCAGTCTGGTTACGCGCGTTCATAAACAGGTTCTCATATCCGGCTCCGGAAGTGCCGCAGCAGCAGCAAAAAGAACGGCACACCGACAAAAGCCGTCAGCACACCCAGCGGCAGCTCGGCCGGCTTGACCACGGTGCGCGCCACGCTGTCGGCCGCCAGCACCAGCGCCGCGCCCAACAGGGCCGAACCCGGCAACACGATGCGGTGGTCAGGCCCGGCCACCAGGCGCACGCAATGCGGCGCCACCAGGCCAATGAATCCGATGATGCCGGTCGTGGCCGTGACAGCCCCCACCGCCAGCGCCGTCAGCAACACTGCGAAGCGTTTGACGCGCTCCACCGGTACACCCAGCAGCGCGGCCTGCGCTTCGCCCAACGCAATGGCGTTGAGCGGCCTGGCCAGCGTGAAGCCCGCTGCGACAGCCACCGCCACCATGGAAAACACCAGCGCCACGGCACTCCAGCGTGCGCCGCCCAGACTTCCCAGCAGCCAGAACTGGATGTTGCGCAGCTGTTCGTCGGTGGCCAGGAAAGTCAGGTAGCCCAAGCCCGCGCCGGCCAGTGCATTGATGGCGACACCGGCCAGCAGCATGATGCCGACGCGCGTGGCGCCGTCTTGCTGCGACAAGGCATAGACCAGCACCGTCACCAGAAGGCTTCCGGCAAAGGCCGTCGCTACCAGCGTCCAGCTGCCCAGTGTGCGCGGCATGTCGGGAAACCACAGGCTGCCGAGCACGATGGTCATGCCGGCGGCCAGCGCCGCGCCACTGCTCACGCCAATCAGGCCGGGGTCGGCCAGCGGGTTGCGGAACAGGCCCTGCATCAGCGCACCCGACATGCCCAGCGCCGCGCCGGCGGCCACGCCCAGCAGCAGCCGCGGCAGGCGGATGTTCATGAAGACGAGGTGCTCGGGCGTGGGCTGGGCGCTGCCGGCCAGCATGTCGACCAGCACATTCCATAGCTGGAAAGGGCTGATGGCGTAAGCACCGCGTGCACTACCCGCTATAAAACTAATAGCAAGCAGCACCACCCCCACACCCAGCACCAGCGCCGCCGGCCAGCGCCGGTGGTCACCATGCGATGCGGCTGCACTCATGCCAGCGCTTTCAGGCTCGCCTGCTGCAACTCGGCCACCGCCTGCGGCAGGCGCGGGCCAAAGCCGATGAGGTAGAGAGCATCGAGCGCCACCAATGCGCGGCGCTTGTAGGCCGGCGTGAGCTCCAGGCCCGGGCGTTGCCAGAATTTTTCGATTCCGCCAACGGCTTCAATGCCTTGCGTGGTGGTGATGATGACGTCAGGTGCGGCGGTCACCACCGCTTCGGGCGTCATCGCACGGTAGCCGGCGAAATTGCTGGAACTACCGGCGGTGATGAGAGCGTTCTCCAGACCTGCGTAGTTCAGCATCGCATGCGCGGCGGTTTTTTCGCCCGCCACCTGCGGCGAGCCCGTATGCGAAAGAATGAAGATGGCGCGGGGCCTTTTGCCGCCCTTGCGCGCCACGGCGGCCAGCACCTCGGCCCATTGCGCATCCAGCTTGGCCTGTAGTGCCGCAGCCTGCGCCACGCGCGATGTTGCCCGCCCCACGGCGGCAACCTTGCGCTGCACCTCGCTCCAGGTGTGATCGGCCTCGACCAGTTCGACTTTGACGCCGGCGGTGCGGATCTGGTCCATCACCACGTGGGGGCCGGCTTCGGTGGTGCCGATGACGGCGTCCGGTTTGAGCGAGAGCAGGCCTTCAGCCGAGAGCTGGCGCATGTAGCCGACCTTGGGCGTTTGCAGCGCCGCGGCCGGAAAAAGGCTGGTGGTGTCGGTGCCGACGAGCTGCTTTTCAGCGCCCAGCGCGTAAACGATTTCGGTCGTGGCGCCGCTCACCGAAACAATGCGGGGCATCTTCGCCGGCGCTGTCTGGGCGTGCGTGATGGTGGCAGAAAGGATGAAGCCACCGGAAGCGGCAGACACAGCCGGAAGCGAGAGAAACCGCAGGGCATCGCGCCGGCGGAGTTGAAGCGTGGATGGTTTCATGGGGACCCTTGCGTGGGGATGGTGGTGCGTTGTAGGGTGCGGGTGCGGAGGGCCGCTGTCAGGGCATGTTTTGCGCAATGCGCCAGAGCACGCCGGACGGGTCGGTCAGCACGAAGTCACGCTGGCGCCAGGGTTGGTCCTGCGGCGGTACGGTGCGCACGCCGTAGCGGCCGGCAATGTCGGCCTGCTGCAGCCGCGCCCACCAGCCGTCCACGTCTTGCACGGTCAGGTGCATCATGAAATTGCTGGCATGCTCGGCCACATAAAAGTTCTGCAGGAAAAAAGCCGTGTCACCCAGGCGCATGTAGGCCAGGGTCTCGTCCGACCAGGGGATTTCAAAACCCAGCTCTTCATAGAAGCGTCTGGACAAGGCGAAGTCCCTGGCCGGCACGAAGGCCTTGACCTCTATCGCGCCGAAGCCGGTTCCGGCAGGACTCACGCGGCTTCCTTGAGCCGGGGCAGCCGCGCCACGATGTCGCGCCAGGCCTGCAGCTCGGGCACGCCGGGCTTACGCGCACCAAAGAACATGGCCATCAGTTCGCCCGCGCCGTCGAACACTTCAACCGAGGTAACCAGGCCTTCGGTCGTGGGCTTCTCAACAACCCAGGCGCTCTTGATCATGTCTTCACGCAGGTGCAGGTTGAACCCCGCGTCCAGCACATTGATCCACTGCGCTGTTGGCGTGACCATGGGCTCGATGCGCTTGACCGGGCCGGTGTGGATCTGGATACAGCCCAGGCTGCCGACAAACACCATGATGGGCGTGCCGTCCATCGAAGCTTCGTCGAGCAGCTTGCGGACGACCGTCAGGTCGGCCTTCTGGGTGAAACGGCCTTCGACCAGGCGGAAGGCTTGCTGGCGCTCGGCGCCGGCTTTGCCGATCAGGCCGAAGAATTCATGCGTGTCCTTCATCTCGCTCCAGCCTTGGGCCAGTGCGGCCGCGTCGATGGCCGAGTCGGGCTTGGGTGCGTCCTTGGGAACGGCGGGCGTGAAGGTGTAGGCCTTGCCGACGTCGGCAAACTGGTTGGCGACATCCCTGAAGGCTTCGCGGTCGGTCTCGGGCCGTGCAAATACCTTGTGCACCGCCACGCCGTGCGCGTCGAAAAACTGCAGGCTTTCCGAGGCCGGGTTCTTCGGGTCGTTGGCCGGCTCAAAGACGTAAAAGCCGGCATGCCAGCGGCTGAAGAAAATGCGCAGGTCGATTTCTTCACCGAGCGCCAGGCCCATATGGCCCTGGGCGGTAATGTTGCGGTAGACACCGGTTTTTTCGTGCACGGTGGACTCATTGCGCGTCAGCGCCATGACCTGGCCGCACAGTTCCAGCGCCTGCAAAATTTCGACCCAGGGGCCCTTGAGCGGCGTGGTCTTGAGTGCGTGCGCGTGCTCGCCTGCGTGGGCCGCGATGGCCTGGCCTTCAGTAATGCCGATGCTTTCGGCAGCGTCCTTGGCGCGCTTGCCGCTGCTACGCGCGGCGGCAAAGCTGTCACGCAAGGCGGCGGGGTTGGCAGGAGTGCTTGCCGTTGCCTGGTTTGCGGCATCTGGCCGCGTCTGGGGTGGAAGGACTGCGCTCATTGAAGGATCTCCGGGGTTGTGTGCCAAAGCACGCGGTGGGGGTCAAAACTGTCTGCAGACGGGATTGCCTGCTGTGGCTGCTCAGGACCTTGCAACACCCGCACCCACAAGGGGTGGAGGTTGGCGGCAATGGCCTTGAAAGGGGGCGGTGCGCCCGGGTGGCGCGAGAGCATGAACAGGTTGGCGATGATCTTTTTGGCCATCAGCGCCCGCTGCCCTTCGCAGCAGGCCTGGGCATGCCCGGTCATCAGGGCCAGCGTTCCGGCCAGCAGCGCTTCTGCCGGGGGTAGCCCCTGCGCGTCTGCTGCAGCGGCATCGCTGCCGTTGATGCCGTGGTCGGAAGACTGATTCATGTGCTTTTCCTTTTATCCGGGGTTCAGGAAGGGACCAAAAAATCGGCGATCAGAAATCGGCGACCAGCGAGACGTTGAAATAACGGCCCGGCTGGCTGTAGGCATCACGGAAGGCCGAGTTGGCCGCCACACCGCGGACATCGGACCAGTTCCAGTATTTCTTGTTGGTCAGGTTGATGAGGCCGACGTTCACGCGCAGGGTTTTGCTGATGCGCCACTGCCCGGTCAGGTCCAGCGTGGTCGCCGAAGGCACGGCGAACTGCGTGGTAGCCACTGGCACTGCCGGCGGCGCGGCGGCAATGGTCTGGGCGCTGATGTCTTCGAACTTCTTGGCGGAATGGTGGTTCGCGTCCAGGCGCACATCCCATGACGCGGTCTCATACTTCAGGCCGACGCTGAGCTTGGCCGGATCGATCGTGTCCAGCGGCTTGCCGGTATTCTTCACCTTGCCGCGGGTGTAACCGTAAGAGAACGGCGTGCTGAGCTGGCCATCGCCGACCTTGCCCCATTTCATGTCGCCCTTGATCTCGAACCCGCTGATGGTCGCATCATCGATATTCACTGATTGAAAGATCAGTGGCGCAGCAGGGGTTCCGTTGCCAGTGCCGGCGACCTGGGCATTGTCCTGAATCAGATCTTTGAAACGGCCATAGAACACTGCGGTGTCAAAACTCAACTGGTCCAGCCGCCCGCGGATACCGAACTCGAAGTTTTGGCTCTTTTCCGGCTTTAGATTCGGATTGGGCACCGTTCTATAGAACCGCCCTGCGCCTCCGGTCAGGTTCTCAAAAAATCCGTTCACCTGGCCGGCATTGGGCGCACGGAAGCCGCTGGCGTAGTTGCCGAACACACTCCACTGCGGCGTGGCGCGGTAGATGACGCCGACCTTGGGCGACACGGCCGAGCCTGACAGCGATACGGCAGGCACCGGAAAGCCGGCCTGCGCCGCGTCGATCTTGAAGCTGTCGGCGCGCACGCCCGGCGTCACGCTCCAGTCGCCCAATATGAACTCGTCTTGCACGTAAAGCGCCGTGGCAGTCTCTTTCGTGTCGGGAAAGCGCTTGAGCGGGAAGGTTTCACCAGCGGGCGGCACCAGGCCGGTCTGCAGGTTTTCGATTTTTGCGCTGGTGTGGTCCAGGCCGTAGGTGATCTTCTGCGCCGAGTTGCCGCCCATGCGGATGGTCTTGTCAGCCTGGATGCTGGCTTGCAACGTGCGTTCGCTGTAGGTAGTGTCGCGCGTGCGCACCTGCGGCAATGCAGTGCGACGCTCATAAGTGAAATCGTTGGACTTCGCGTTCTGGAAACTGAGCACGGTCTGGACGTTGTCGGTCAACACCGTATCGACCTTGTATTTGGCATCCCAGGTCAGCCGGTCACGGTCCATCTTGCCGGAGGAATAAGAGTCCAGCACTGTGGCGGAGCGAGCGGTCAGCAGGTTGTAGTCGCTCTTCTTGTCGACGTGCTCGAAGGTGATGACGTGTTTTTGCGCAGAAGTCGGATTCAGCACGACTTTGGCCAGCAGCGAGTTGGCCTTGTCGGTTTGCGGATTTGGCTCGGTGCGGGTAAAGCCGGTGCCGCCGTTTTCGCCCTTGTTGTCCAGTTCCTTGCCCTGGCTGGTGGCCACGCTCAATTGCCAGGCCAGCATCTCATTGACACGGCCGGCAACCGTGCCGCTGACGGCCGTTTCGCTGTTGTCGCCGCTGTAGCCGATGGAAGCACGGCCGCCCAGTGTCTTGCCGTCTTTCAGGTAATCGTCCGGTTCGTTGGTGATGAAGTTGACCAGGCCGGCAATGCCGTCGGAGCCATACAGCGCTGAGGCCGGGCCCTTGACGATTTCGATGCGCTTGACCAGGTCGATAGACACACTGTCGCGCCCGAAGGAATTGGGAGTGAAGGCATAACTGCGCGGAATGCGGATGCCGTCCACCATCATCAGCACGCGGTTGCCGTCGAGGCCGCGGATGTTGAACCCGGCATTGCCTTCGCGGCCGGTGTCGCCCTGGGCCAGGCCAAAGCGTGCAGGCGCGCGGCGCACCGATACGTTGGGAATATTTTTGGCCGCGTCGCGGATGTCACGGATCTGGCCCTGTTCGATGTCGGTGGCATTGATGACATCGATGGTTTGCGGAATGTCCTCAACGGACTGCTCGTTGCGTGAACCGCTGACAACGACTTCTTTCAGCAAGGCGACTCGCGCGGGGGTGGAAGTCGCTGCGGATGCAGTTTGTGCGTGTGCAAAGCCGGCGCTGCAGGCCAGGCCGACAACCAAAGAGATTTCTCGCAGTGCGAAGCGGGATAAAGGAGTAGTGGAGATCACGTGCAAGCCCAAAAAAGTAAAAAGATTTGGAGGGCTTGCTGGTGCAACGTGAGGCCTGATGGCGCGCGTTGCTTTTGGCTGGCTCTAAGAGCTCTAAGTATATGCGAATTGTTCTCATTCGCAACATTTGGATGCAAAATTGTTTTGCTGAAACCCATTCCTGATGCGTCTCCCCCTCTATCGCTATGGCAGAAACGTAGTGATCGAGGAGAATTTACGGGCCGGATTCCGGCATGCTGCGCCTATTCCATAAATAGCCAATATCTATCGATATATGTAGAATAAAAGTCATATACTATCGATTCGCCGGCAAGTTTTATTTCTTTTTTAACAACCTATAGGAAGCCATCCAATGTCACTCATCAATACCCAAGTCCAGCCGTTCAAGACCCAAGCCTTCCTCAATGGCAAGTTCATTGATGTTTCAGACGAAACGCTCAAGGGCAAATGGTCGGTCCTGATCTTCATGCCGGCTGCATTCACTTTCAACTGCCCGACCGAAGTTGAAGATGCAGCCGACAACTACGCCGAATTCCAGAAGGCCGGTGCCGAGGTTTACATCGTGACTACGGACACGCATTTCTCGCACAAGGTGTGGCACGAAACCTCGCCGGCCGTCGGCAAGGCCAAGTTCCCGCTGGTGGGCGACCCCACCCACACGCTGACCAAGGCGTTTGACGTGTTCATTCCTGAAGAAGGCCTGGCACTGCGCGGCACCTTCGTTATCAACCCTGAAGGCGTTATCAAGACGGCCGAAGTGCATTCCAACGAAATCGCACGCGACGTGAAAGAAACCCTGCGCAAGCTGAAGGCAGCCCAGTACACCGCCGCGCACCCCGGCCAGGTTTGCCCTGCCAAGTGGAATGAAGGCGCCAAGACAATTGCCCCATCCATCGATCTCGTCGGCAAGATCTAAGCCCCCGCGACCCAGGCCCGGGCAATGCACGCCACGCGGTGTGCCCCGGGCTTTTTTGTTCCCTTTTGACACGATTTAGCCACCGAAAGTGAGTCCCCCATGCTCGACGACACCACCAAAGCCCAACTGAAAAGCTATCTCGAACGCGCCACTGCGCCCATCGAAATCGTCGCCTCGCTCGACGGCAGCGAAGCTTCCGGCGAAGTGCTGTCGCTGCTCAAAGACGTGGCCGAGTCCTCGCCGCTGGTCAAGCTGACCGAAAGCCGCGACGACCCGCACCGCAAGCCCTCGTTCTCCATCAACCGCCCCGGTGAGAACCACGGCCCGCGTTTTGCCGGCCTGCCTATGGGCCATGAATTCACCTCCCTGATCCTGGCGCTGCTGCAGATCGGCGGCTACCCGCCCAAAGTCGAGCAGCCGGTGCTGGACCAGATCCGTGCGCTTGACGGCGATTTCGACTTCGAGGTTTATGTATCGCTGACCTGCCACAACTGCCCGGATGTGGTCCAGGCGCTGAACCTGATGGCTGTGCAAAACCCACGCATCAAGACCACCATGATCGAGGGAGGCACCTTCCAGGACGAGGTCAAGGAGCGCGAGATCATGGGCGTGCCCACGGTCTTCCTGAACGGCACCATGTTCGGAAACGGCCGCATGAGCCTGGAAGAAATACTGGCGAAGATCGATACCAGCGGCGTTGAACGTGAAGCCAAAAAGATTGATGGCAAGGAAGCCTTTGACGTGCTGATCGTCGGCGGCGGCCCGGCCGGTGCGGCAGCGGCCGTGTATGCCGCGCGTAAGGGCATTCGCACCGGCGTGGCGTCAGAGCGTTTTGGCGGCCAGGTGCTGGACACGCTGGGCATCGAGAACTTCATTTCCATCAAGGAAACCGAAGGTCCGAAATTTGCCCATGCGCTGGAAGAGCACGTGCGCAACTACGACGTGGACATCATGAACCTGCAGCGCGCCAAGGCGCTGGTACCCAACAGCGGGCCGGGCAAAAACCTGATCGAAGTGCAGCTCGAAAGCGGCGCTTCGCTCCGCAGCAAGTCCATCGTGATCTCGACCGGCGCGCGCTGGCGCAACATCAATGTGCCCGGCGAGCATGAGTTCAAGAACAAGGGCGTGGCCTACTGCCCGCACTGCGACGGCCCGCTCTTCAAGGGCAAGCGCGTGGCGGTGATTGGCGGCGGCAATTCGGGCGTCGAAGCGGCGATTGACCTCGCCGGCATCGTCGGCCATGTGACGCTGATCGAGTTCGACACCGCGCTGCGCGCCGACGCCGTGCTGCAACGCAAGCTGAACACCCTGCCAAACGTCACGGTGTTCACCAACGCGCAGACGACTGAAATCACCGGCGACCAGAAGGTCAACGGCCTTGTCTATAAAGACCGCGCCAGCGGCGAGCTGAAGACCGTTGAGCTTGAGGGTGTGTTCATCCAGATCGGCCTGGTGCCCAACACCGACTGGCTCAAGGGCGTGGTCGATTTGTCAAAGCACGGCGAGATCATCGTCGACGCCAAAGGCCAGACGTCGGTGCCTGGCGTGTTTGCGGCGGGTGATGTGACGACCGTGCCTTTCAAGCAGATCATCATCGCGGCCGGTGAAGGCGCGAAGGCGGCGCTCAGCGCCTTTGACTACCTGATTCGTAGCCCCATCACCGCTCAATGACGGATGCGGAGAATGGCCGCCCTTACCGGGGCGGCTTTTTTTTGCGCGTCTTGCCAACGAAATCCCCTGAGATGCGCAGGGAACCAAATGAGAATTGCTCTCATTGAGGTATAGTTTGCTGCGACCCTATTCGCTAGCCAAACCACCCGGCAACCATTCACATCGCCGGGCGTAGCAAGCCAAAAACCCGCCCACAGGCCGCCTTGAATTTTCGCCATTCACCGTGGCAGTTCAGGGTACCGTGCGCACGCCAGGTTTCCTGACGACCTCCCCGGGAGTTTTGACTTGCTCAGCTTGCATCTGCTGCGCGCCGCGTGGCAACTGACATCGTTTACCGCCCTTTCATTGGTTGCACGTGTACGCGCCTTCCGGGACCGGCAAGGCGGTGGCAGCGGCCTGGAAATCCCCACTGCCGCACTGCTGGGCCTGATGTCTGCCTGTGACACCGCGCAGCGGCGCTACGCCGTCAACATCAAATGCAACTGGCAAACCCTGCTTCAGCACCTGCCCGGCGCGCGGCGCACTGGTGGTGAGTACCACCTATCGCTTCTAGGCCATGAACAAGGAGAGCCACGATGAGCATAACCACGGCAAAAACCGCAAAGACGACGGACAGCCGGCGCATCAAGGCCTGGACCTGGGTGCATAAATGGAGCAGCCTGGTCTGTACCATCTTCATGCTGCTGTTGTGCCTCACTGGCCTGCCGCTGATTTTTCACCACGAAATCGGCCATATGCTGGGCACCGAAGTTGAGGCGCCCGATTTACCCAAGGACGCGCCACACGCCAGTCTGGACCGCGTGATGGAAGTGGCGCAAGGGTTGCATCCGGGCAAGGTGCCGATGTTCATCACTCAGGAATTGGATGACAACCGCTTCTGGTATGTCACATTTGGCGACACGCCGACATCCGAAGAGAACAACAAGACCGTCGCGGTCGATGCGCGCACCGCCGCCGTGCTGGCCCAGCCCAAGTTCGACGAGGGCTTCATGTATGTCATGTTCAAACTGCACGTCGACCTGTTTGCCGGGCTGGCGGGCAAGCTCTTCCTGGGCTTTATGGGCCTGTTGCTGCTAGTGGCGATTGTCTCGGGTGTGGTGCTGTATGCGCCCTTCATGCGTAAACTGGATTTCGGCACGGTGCGGCAAAACCGTCCCCGCGCCCGCTGGCTGGACCTGCACAACCTGCTCGGCGTCGTGACGCTGGTGTGGGCTTTTACCGTGGGCGCCACCGGCATGATCAACACCTGGGCCGACCTAATCATCAAATACTGGCAGCACGACCAGCTGAGCGCGCTGCTGGCGCCCTACCAAGGGCAAAAGCCGCCCGCGCGACTGGCTTCGGTGCAGCAGGCAACCTCGTTGGCAACCGGGCTCGCGCCCGAGATGAAGTTGGCCTTTATCGCCTTCCCAGGCACGTCGTTTTCGAGCCCGCACCACTACACCGTTTTCCTGCGCGGCAACGAGCCCTTCACCTCGCGCCTCCTCAAGCCGGTGTTGGTGGACGCAGGCACCAACGAGCTCACTGCCAGTCCACCGCTTCCCTGGTACCTGACCGCGCTGCTGGTGTCGCAGCCGCTGCATTTTGGTGACTACGGCGGCGTGCCCATGCAAATCCTCTGGGCGCTGCTGGACATCGCAACCATCATCGTGCTGGGCAGCGGCCTCTATCTTTGGCTGAGGCGACGCAACCAGACCAAGGTCGCGACCAAAGCGGCGACCGAATCGGTCCGTCCGCTGGCGCCGGAAAATGCGCCGCAGCAGCCTTCAACTAACCCCCAAACCACCGGCGGTACCGCATGACCGCAAAGGCCAATGCCGCAAAAACCTCAATGTTCTGGCACCTTTGGCGCTGGCCCATCGTGCTGGGCGTGCTCAGCACCACCGGCCTGCTGACCGCCCTGGTGTCTGACGGCTGGGGCGACTGGTGGTGCTGGCTGGGACTGGGCGTACCCGTAGCGGTGATGGTCTGGTTCTCGTGGATGCCCGGCAAGCCACGCAACACCCAATGAACAAGTAGCCGTGTTTCGCTCTGCGCCAGGTAACGCTAACTTCTCCCTGCGTTTTGGGCTGCGAAGCATAAATACCCGAAATCTCATACAAAAGCGCCTGACTCCCTTATATATCGGGCGTAAGCAGCTACATATTTGATAGCAAATCTGGTAATTCCTGGCTGGCTGCACTGCCCAGGCACCTGTTAAGTTGAGCCACGAGCCGCCATGCAAGCGGCGCACCTGACCTTTGCGCCGATGTGGCGGCTGCAGCCACCACCGGCGGCAGGTTCGCCCAGGCTATAAAATTCAGGCTTGCTTACGCACGACGTGAGGGCATGATCTGAAGAGATGCGCGGTGAGCCTCTTGCACCACCCGACTCCAGTTCTCGCCCATTTTCCTGCTGCCCCCTTTTTTCACTCTTCATTCTTCCTTCTCATGAGCGCTTTCAACACCGAACGCATTATTTCCGTCCACCACTGGACCGACACCCTCTTTAGCTTTACCGCCACGCGCGACTCGGGCTTTCGTTTTGTCAACGGCCAGTTCACCATGATCGGCCTGCCCGTGGACGGCAAACCGCTGATGCGCGCCTACAGCGTGGCCAGCGCCAACCACGAAGACCAGCTCGAATTTTTCAGCATCAAGGTGGCAGACGGCCCGCTGACCTCGCGCCTTCAGCACTTGAAGCCCGGCGACGACATCCTGGTCGGCCGCAAGCCCACCGGCACCCTGCTGCTGCAAAACCTGCTGCCCGGCAAGACGCTGTGGCTGCTGGCCACTGGCACCGGCCTGGCGCCCTTCCTCTCGCTGATCAAAGACCCCGACACCTACGAGCGCTTTGAGCGCGTAGTGCTGGTGCACGGCTGCCGCACCAGCGCAGAGCTGGCCTACCGCGGGTTGATCGAGCACGAGTTGCACGAGCACGAGTTCCTGGGCGAACTGGTGCGCGGTCGCCTGATGTACTACCCCACCGTGACGCGCGAGCGCTTTCGCAATGAAGGCCGCATTACCGAACTCATGCAGACCGGCAAGATTTACACCGACCTCGGCCTGCCGAAAATCTCTACCGAGAACGACCGCATCATGCTGTGCGGCAGCCCCGACATGCTGCGCGACATCAAGGCCATGCTGGAAGCTCAAGGCTTTGACGAAGGCAACATGCAGCACGCCGGCCATTTCGTCGTCGAGCGCGCCTTCGCCGAGCGCTGAGCCCAGGCGTCCCCGGTGCGGGGACGCCAGTAATGCGAACGGTTATCACAATCAAACGCAGACAGACCGTGCCAGCATGGGAATGCTTGAGTTGCGGCTTCCGCCCAGTGACAATGGGCGATCCGCAATACAACGCAATCTGACAATAAATAAGGAATTCCCATGAAAGGCGACGCAAAAGTCATCGTTCACCTGCAGGCGCAGCTCAAGAACGAACTGACAGCCATCAACCAGTACTTTTTGCACTACCGCATGTACAAGCACTGGGGCCTGGACAAGCTGGCCAAGAAGGAATACGAAGAGTCCATCGGCGAGATGAAGCACGCCGACAAGCTCATGGACCGCATCTTCATGCTCGACGGCCTGCCCAACCTGCAGGACCTCGGCAAGCTGCTGATCGGCGAAGACGTGGTGGAGGCGCTGAACTGCGACCTGAAAGCTGAAACCGGCGCGCAGGCGACGATCAAGGACGGCATCGCCCACTGCGAAAGCGTACGTGACTATGTCTCACGCGACCTGCTGCAGGAAATCCTGGACGACACCGAAGAACACATCGACTTCCTGGAAACCCAGATCGAGCTGGTCGGCAAAGTCGGCATTCAGAATTACCTGCAAAGCCAGGTGGGTGAGATCAGCTGAGTCCCCCCGCGAGAAACCGGTAAAGAAGCCGTCGGGCTACCACCCGGCACATGAAACACGGGGCCCGCGAGCCCCGTTGTTGTTTCGGTGCACGGTTTACGCATCCAGTCTCCGCCTTTCATGGTTTCACGGACCGTGCGAATTCGCCAAAGAATCCTCACGCACATGAAGAGAAACAGTGAAGGGGCCAACCCGCCTCAAGTGAGAGCTCAAGACCGCGTTCAGCAGCTTCATCCATAGGCTCTCTACCTTGTTCTTCTTTTTTTGCCCCAAATCTTCGTTTCAAAACAGTTTCTGCAGCACTCGAAACAACATATTACGAATCATTCTCATTTGATATACACTTCCGGGCGAACTTTCCACGCCAGCCAACTCACCTCCCTCGCAGGGATTTCGAGCCAGCCAAGCATTTTTATGAAACCGGTCCGCCTATCACCAGGCTGGCCCTTGCTTGGAGGCCCTTTTGGCACATCCGTCCGTCCGCGCCGTACGTCTGGCGCGCAATAAAAAATCACGCCAGCCCGGCGCCGTCTCGTTCTCCCCCCTCGCCAACCCGGCAACCACGCCTGCTGCCTCCTCCGACAAAGCTTTGCTGCCGCTGGGCGCACTGATGCTGGCAGTGTCAGTATCCGGATGGGCACAAAGCGTCACACCGGCCGGCACCACAGGGGCCTCCGCAACGACCTCTACGCAAACCCAGGGCAAAAGCCTGGCGCCTGTCATCGTCAGGGGTACCCACGACCGCGAAAGCCAGACTTACCAAAGCGGCATCACCAGTGTCGGCAAGATGCCAGTTGCCGCCAAGGACATCCCGCAGTCGCTGACGGTGGTGAATGAAAAGCTGATGCACGACCAGGGCAAGGACAGCTTCAAGAGCGCACTGGAGAACGTCATCGGCATCACCTTTGAAGCTGGCGAAGGCGGCAGGGTCGGTGACAACATCCGCATCCGCGGTTTCAGCGCAGCGGGCGACATTTATACCGACGGGATACGCGACATCGCGCAATACAACCGCGACAACTTCAACACCGAGCGCGTGGAAGTCCTGCGCGGTGCAGCCTCCATGCTGTTTGGCCGCGGCTCCACCGGCGGCGTGATCAACCAGGTCAGCAAGCAGGCCCGCCTGATCACCGAGCACGAAGTGAACGCCACCGTGGGCACCCGTGGCTACCAGCGCTACCAGGGCGACTTCAACTTCAAGCTGGACGATGACGCGGCTTTCCGCATCAACGCAATGGCGACCGACAGCGACGGCCGCGGCGAAAATGCCAGCGCCTCCACCCATCGCCGTGGCCTGGCCATGGACTACCGCTTCGGCATCGGCACAGCCAACGAATTCGAGATCAGCTACCACCACCTGCACTACAACGACAAACCTGACTGGGGCTTTGCGTGGCTCAACAGCCGCCCCGCGCCTTCGCCAACCAATAAATACTGGTACGGCCTGACCACCGATTTCCAGAACGACAAGGCCGATACCGTTACCCTGAGCCACACCCACCGCTGGGCGGACGGCAGCAGCCTGAAGACCACGCTGCGCGACGGCTACTATTCGCGCACGCTGCGTGCCACACAAGCCAGTTTTGCCGCCGGTACCACCCTGGCCAACCTGAACGCCAACACCGTCGTCAGCCGTGGCGGCACCAGCGCCGGAAACGCCAAGGCCGGCAACGAACATCACACCTTCCTGCAAACCGACTACCTCACCACGACGCAGTGGTTCGGCCGCAAGAACAGCTTGCTGATCGGTGCCGAGTACGCGGTGGAAAATTCCGATCGTCTGAGCTACCCATTCCTGACTGGAGCCAAACCGAGCACCACAGTCGGCAATCCAAGCAGCGTGGGCATTGGCGGCAATTACACGCAGAGGCTGGAAACGTCGTTCAAGGCCACGACGCTGGGCCTGTACATGCAGGACACGATCGACCTCACGCAGTACTGGAAGCTGATCGCCGGGCTGCGTCTGGACAACTTCAAGGCGGACTACGAACGACCCACCGCCGCGGCGCCCAACAACGGCACACTGGCCAGGTCCGACAGACTGCTGAGCAAACGGCTTGCTGTGATGTACCAACCCACCGATGAGGTCAGCTACTACGCCGCCTTCGGTACAGCGTTCAACACCTCCGGCGATTTGTATCAGTTTGACGCCCTGTCGGCCAATACACCGCCAGAAAAGAGCCGCAATACTGAAATCGGGGCCAAATGGGAGCTCTATGGTGGCGACCTGTCCATTCGCGCCGCGCTGGCACGGACAGAAAAGTACAACGAACGCAACACCGACGTCGCTACAGCGAGTCCGACGAACTTCCTGTTGTCAGGCAAGCGCCATACCGATGCGCTTGAATTCGAAGTTGCTGGCCGGATCACGCCGCAATGGGATGTGTTCGCAGGCATCGGGTTCATGAAGGCGCGAATTGACAAAACGACGGCCGTTGCCGAATTGGGGCAAAACCCCGGTCTGAGCCCAAGCCGCCAGGCCAATCTGTTCACTACCTACCGCATCGGCGACAAATGGCGCATCGGCGGTGGCTTCACCGCCGTCAGCACGAACAAGCCGGCCAACAACGTCACCAGCACCAACCGCGCGCCGGGTTACGTCAAGGTCGACGCACTGGCTGAATACCGTGTCAACCAGGGCAACACCGTCAAGCTGAATATCGACAACCTCTTTGACAAGGTTTACTACAACACGCTGTACCGCGGCTTTGCCGCACCGGGCGATGCGCGCAGCGTGCGCGTGACGCTCACCAGCAAGTTCTGATTTTCAATAAGAAGATTCAAGGTTCAGGCACCTGGGGGATACTCCGGGTGCCTTTTTCATTTCGGCGATCTTTCCGGAGATTTCTCAATGCTGCTCCGCATTCAACAAGCCCTACAGCCAGACGAACTCGCACAGGTCCGCCAGCTAATCCTGGGCGCCGACTGGGCCGATGGCCGCATCACAGCCGGTAGCCAGAGCGGCACCGTCAAGAACAATCTGCAACTGCCCGAAGAGCTGCCCGCCGCCCAGCAGGCGCGCCACATCGTGTCGGTGGCCCTGGCCCGCAATCCGATGTTTGTGACCGGAGCCTTGCCCAAGTCGGTTTATCCGCCGCTCTTTAACCGTTACGGCGGTGGCGCCAACAGCTTTGGCAACCACATCGACAACGCAGTACGCACACATGCAGCCACCGCACGGCATGTGCGCACCGACATCTCCTGCACGCTGTTCCTCAGCGATCCGGCCAGCTATGACGGCGGGGAACTGGTGGTACAGGACACCTACGGCGAACAACGCATCAAGTTCGAGGCGGGGGACCTCGTGATGTACCCGGGTACCTCAGTACACCGCGTGGAGCCCGTCACCCGCGGCGAACGCCTGGCCTGCTTTTTCTGGATAGAGAGCATGGTGCGCGCCGACGCCCAGCGCCGGCTGCTTTATGAGATGGACATGGCGATCACCTCGCTGCGCCAAAAGGACCTGGAACGCTCAACCCCAGGCGCGGCCGAAAGCGCCGAAGTGGTCCGGCTCACGGGCTGCTATCACAACCTGCTGCGCATGTGGGCTGAGGTTTAAGGCGTTTTCCCTGCGCAACGAAGGATTTGAGAGGCCGGACTTCAATATCGGCCTTTTCCTTCACGCGGAGAACAGCTTTTTCCGCTACTAAATTCATAGCTGCTTTTGCGCAGATTCAGCATGGGCTACTGGCATTTTTAGCTTAAAAAGCATGTCAAAAAACCCTTTGCAGATGACGGGATGCTCATTAATTGCCTTGCGCGCATTGCAAATGCGACAGATTCGCATTTATAATCAACGCACCGATTGACATCAATCACCAGCCAAGCCAATCCATGATCGTTTGCGTCTGCCGCCGAATCTCCGACCGCGAAATTGCCCGCCATGCCCGTGCAGGCCTGGGCTTTGACGAGATCCAGTTCGAACTCGGCGTTGCCACCCAGTGCGGTCAGTGCGAAGGCTGCGCCCGGGACGTGGTGGCACAGTGCAGCGCAAGCTGCCCGACCGCCAACATCAAGCTCGCCACCCACACACTGGAAGGCAGCCCATGGAACATTTCGCAAACCTCTCCTCAGCCCTGATTGCAGCGCTTCCTGTCAGCCTGGCCCTGGTGATAGGCTGTGCCTGGTGGGTCTTTCGCCGCTGATCCTGCTCCAACTCTGATTGAGCCTGCGGCATGGACGCGGCGACATACCTACCCATTTCCACCCATTTTCCGATGACCGCCACCGTCTTCTCCAGCGCCTCACGCCGTCCCGCGCCGCGCCAACCCTTAAGCCGCAATGCCATGATTGCCCTGGCGGTGGTGGGCCTGCACGTGGCGTTTATCTGGGCCCTGCAAAGCGGGCTCTTGATGCGCGCTGCGGAAGTCATTGTTCCTGCAGAAATTCTCGTACAGTTTGTCAATCCGCCTGCCCCTAAAGTCGAGCCTGTGCCTCCGGCGCCACCGACGCCGGCCGTGCCGAAGAAAGTGGTGCCCAAAGCGCCTGTGATGCCGCAGCCTCGGCCGCTGGCCATTCCTGATCCGGCGCCGTCGCCCAACGCGCCGACAGGCGTGGTCACGCCGCCGCTTCCGCCAGCGCCCGTTGCCTTGGCCCCTGCGGCGCCACCAGCCCCGCCAGCCCCACCGGCCGTGCAGTTGCCTTCCAGTGACGCCGACTATCTACACAACCCTAAACCGCCCTACCCGATCCTCAGCAAGCGTCTGCGCGAGCAGGGCACGGTGATGGTGAGGGTGCTCGTCGGCGTTGACGGACAGGTCAAAAAAGCCAACATACTCAAATCCAGCGGATTTGACCGACTCGACCAGGCAGCCGCCAAAGGAGTCTTGAGCTGGCGCTTTGTGCCAGGCAAGCGTGGCGGCGTACCCCAGGAAATGTGGGCCGAAGTGCCCATCAGTTTCGTTATGGATGACTTTTAAAAACCGTGGAGTATTGATTCATGAATTCCCAATTCGGCCTTGCCAACGTCTGGAGCCAGGGCGATATCGTCACCAAATCGGTGGCCGTGCTGCTGCTGGTGATGTCCCTGGCCTCCTGGATGGTCATCATCATCAAGACGCTCGACCTCATCAAGTACAAGAAAATCGCCCGCGCCGCTGAAGACTTTTGGCACAGTGAAGACTTTGCCGCCGGCCTGACCAAGCTCGGCGCCGATCCCACCAATCCATTTCGCCAGCTGGCCCTGGAAGGGCGTGAGGCCACCCTGCACCACCGCAATACCAAGGCACACCTGCATGACGCGCTGGACGTGAGCGACTGGGTCACGCGCACGCTGCGCAACGCCATCGACGAATTCACAGGCAAACTGCAGTCCGGCCTGGCCATTCTGGCTTCGGTGGGTTCGACGGCGCCTTTCGTCGGCCTGTTCGGCACCGTGTGGGGCATCTACCATGCGCTGCTGTCCATCGGTGCAGCCGGCCAGGCAACCATCGACAAGGTGGCAGGTCCGATCGGCGAGTCACTGATCATGACTGCATTGGGCCTGGCGGTTGCCATCCCTGCAGTGCTGGGCTACAACGCACTTGTGCGTGGCAACAAGGGGGTTCTGCAAAAACTCAACCGCTTCGCGCATGACTTGCACGCCTATTTCGTGACCGGTGCCCGCGTAGGCGCCGGTGGCCAGCAAGCCAATGTTGTCGCGATGAAAAAGGCCTGAGGCCGTCCATCTACCCGGCTCCGCCCTCGCAAAGCAGCGGAGCCCCATTTAGTGACCGAGAAACACCATGGCCTTTGGAACCCAAGACGACAGCGATGACGTGATGAACGAGATCAACATGACGCCCATGGTGGACATCATGCTGGTGCTGCTCATCATCTTCATCATCACGGTGCCCGTGATGAAGCATTCCGTCAATATTGACCTGCCGCGTGCCTCCAACGAAGCGCAGAACATCAAGCCGGAAACGATTCGCCTCAGTGTGGATGCCGAGGGCAGCTACTTCCTCAACGAAGCCAAGATCGCAGATGAAGCGCTGGCCACCCAGCTCAAGGCGGCGGCGGCGCAAAACCCGCAACCCGACCTGCATATTCGCGGCGACAAGTCGGTGCGTTACGAACGTGTGGCGCAGGCTATGGCAGCAGCGCAGCAAGCCGGGCTGCGCAAGATCGGCTTTATCACTGAACCGAAGAGCTGATCAAGGCAATCCAAGCCTGCCCGTAGCAACGCCGGCAGATTTTTCCTTTTGACGTAAAAAAATGCATCGCAGCCCAAAGTCGCTTGACTTTTAAATGAGAATGGTTATCATTAACTCATCGAAACCCACACAGGTTTAATCATCATGTCCCTCTCCATGTCCGCCTCCCACACCTTGAGCCTTCCTGCCCGCACCCCAGCGCACACAGAGACCGCTTCTGGCGGCCATGCCGTGGGCGCCTCTGCCACTTGCGTCAACAGCACTGAAATCCTGCGCGGGCAAAAGGCCGTGGAAATCAACCACAACGGCTCAACTTACCGCCTCCAGGCCACACGTCTGGGTAAATTGATCCTGACCAAGTAAACAGCGCCCAACCCTCTTCCTCAACACAGTTTCATCGTGGGGCGATCCGGGGCTTCCAAGCTCCCAAGGTCGTTTTTAGCCAGCCACAGATCCTTTGGGTCGTTTAGCCAGGCTTTTTTTTCTGATGATGCTGTTTGCCCCAACAAAAAAGCCGACCTGGAGGTCGGCTTTTTTATTGCCTTTTCAGGCCAGCAGATTTACAGACCGATCGCCGCGATACCGGCACGCGCAATCTGCGCGTCTTCACTGGATTTCACCCCGCTGACGCCCACAGCGCCTATGCATTGGCCGTCCTTGATGACGGGTACACCGCCTTCGAGCATGCCGTGGATATAAGGAGCCGACAGGAAGGAGGTGCGGCCGCCATTGATGACGTCTTCGTACACCTTGCTTTCACGGCGGCCCATGGCAGCAGTGTTGGCCTTGGCGGGTGCGATATGCGAAGAAATAGGCGCGGCGCCGTCCAGGCGCTGCAGGTGCAGCAAATGGCCGCCATCGTCGACGATGGCGATAGTGACGGCCCAGTTGTTCTTGAGGGCTTCTGCCTCAGCAGCGGCTGCGATGAGTTTGACGTCGGCGAATTCAAGTACTGCTTTTGATTTCATGGTCTTGGCGATTTCCAGTGGTTTATGGGCAAAGTCATTGAGCATACGCAAATTTTGGGGCTACCCCAGCCTGCATTGCTGCCAAATTAGCTTATAGAACCCTTACAAAAAGTAGGGGGTGAGCGCTGGAAAAACGGCAATGCGCCCTAAAATAATCTTGCCCGCATTTGCTGGCGCCTCGGAGACGACTTTCATGAATGACAATGTTCAAACCCTCGACTACGGCGTTGCCTCAACGGTCGAGCAACGCAACAAGGTCCTGCGCAACACCTATTGGCTCCTGGCCCTGAGCCTGCTGCCCACCGTGCTGGGTGCCTGGCTGGGCGTCGCCACCGGCATCACCCGCTCCTTGAGCGGCGGGTTGGGCCTGATTGTGTTCCTCGGCGGCGCCTTTGGCTTTATCTTCGCCATTGAAAAGACCAAGAACTCGGCCGCGGGCGTGCCTGTGCTGCTGGGCTTTACCTTCTTCATGGGGCTCATGCTTTCGCGCATGATCGCCATGGTGCTGGGCTTCAGCAACGGCTCCTCGCTGGTGATGACGGCTTTTGCCGGAACCGCCGGTGTGATGTTCGTGATGGCCAGTCTGGCCACTGTCATCAAGCGCGACCTGAGCGGCATGAGCAAATGGCTCTTCGCCGGTGCACTCGTCATCATGGTGGCAGCGATCATCAACGTGTTTGTTGGCTCGACCATGATGATGGCGGTCATCAGCACGCTGGCCATCGCGATTTTCAGCGCCTACCTGCTCTATGACCTGAAACAGGTAATCGACGGCGGCGAGACTAACTACATCAGCGCCACGCTAGCCATTTACCTCGACCTGTTCAACATCTTCCAGAGCCTGCTGGCCCTGCTGGGCATCTTTGGCGGCGAACGGGACTAATATCCGCTTCGCTACAGAACAAAAAGGGCCTCAGGGCCCTTTTTTCATGCGCACCTCGTGTCATTCTCTGCAGGGTGACTTGGAGCCTCTCCAATTCAAGCCGGGGCCGCGGATCTGGCTCTGCCAGTCCGCAGGCGCAGCGGCCCCCTCGGGGGCAGGGAGCTACACGCAGTGAGAGACCGTGGGGGCCAAATCAAACACCGCAATGGACTCCACATGAGCCGTGTGCGGAAACATGTTGACCACACCGGCCGCCGTGCAGCGGTAGGCGCCGCTGTCCACCAGCACGCCCGCATCCCGCGCCAGAGTGGCTGGATTACAGCTCACGTAAACGATGCGCTGCGGCGGCGTCCACCCGTTCAGGGCCAGACTCTGCTGGTTCTCACCGTCGTCGCAGGGGATGCCGCTTGCGATCTGCTGGTGCAACGCCGCAAGCGACTTGAACAGCTCAAAAGCGCCTTCACGCGGCGGGTCTACCAGCCATTTATCGGCACGGCCATCTTTCACCAGCATTGCCGGCGTCATTTCAAACAGGTTCCGCGCTACAAATTTCGTAGCTGCCAGCGCACTACGAACGCCGGATGTAGGCTTGTTTCTTTCAAAATTCTCACGCGAACGGGCGACCAGGACCTCACTGCCCTCAATGCCCAGCACCTCGCGGGCGCGTGTGGCCAGCGGCAAGGTGAAATTGCCCAGGCCGCAAAACCAGTCAATCACGCGCTCGTCCGGCTGCACCGCCAGCATCCGCAGGGCACGTGACACCAGCACCTGGTTGATGTGGGGATTGACCTGCGTGAAATCGGTCGGTTTGAAGGGCATGAGCACATCGAACTCAGGCAGGCCGTAGCTCAGCTCCTGCACGGCGGCGTCCAGCAGTTTTACCGTGTCCAGCCCGCCTGGTTGCAGCCACCACTGCAGGCCCGGATTCCGCGCAGCAAAAGCGCGCAAGCGCGCCAGGTCATCCAGGCTTAGCGGCTCCATGTGGCGCAGCACCATGGCCGTGACCTCGTCGCCGCAGGCCAATTCGATCTGCGGCACCGTTTCCTTCGCATCCATGCTGCTGATCAGCTCACGCAGCGGCACCAGCATGTCGCTGACATGGCGGGGCACCACATGGCATTCAGTCATATCGGCTACATAGCCACTTTTGCGCTCGTGAAACCCCACGAGCACGGTACCCTTTTTGCGGACATAGCGCACCGACAGCCGTGCGCGGTAGCGGTAACCCCAGGCCGGCCCTTCGATGGGCCGCAGCAGGTTGTCCGCCTTGACCTTGCCGATGTGCCAGAGGTTGTCTTCCAGCACACGCTGCTTCACAGCCACCTGGGCACCCACATGCAGGTGCTGCATCTTGCAGCCGCCACACGCGCCTGTGTGCATGCCGAAATGCGGGCAGGCCGGACGTACGCGCTGGGACGACTCGCGCTGAATCGTCATCACCATCGCTTTTTCAAAGCTGCTTTTTTTGCGGTACACATTGGCGGTCACTCGCTCGAAAGGCAGGGCACCTTCAATAAAAACCACCTTGCCATCCGCCCTGTGGGCAATTCCCTGGGCTTCAATGTCGAGCGATTCGACCTCGAGCACATCTGACGGGTAATCAGTCGCGGTGGCTGGCTGCTTGTTCAGGCTTTCTTCTGTCATGCACCAATTGTCTCAGGCTGCGGTACGATTTTCTGATCCCACCAAAAGGAACACCACCATGGAGCTTCGTATTTGCATCGATGTTGACAACATGGAACGTGCTGTCGAGTTCTACACCGAAGCGCTCGGGCTGCGCACAGGCCGCCGCTTCAAAAGCGATTTCGTGGAAATCCTTGGTGCGGGCAGCCCGATCGACCTCCTTTTCAATGAGGCGGGCACGCACCCGATCGCCAGGGGCTACGGTAGCGAGAGCGTGCGCAGCTACCAGCGCCACTGGACACCCGTTCATCTGGATTTTGTGGTGGAAGACATTGACGAAGCGGTTGCCCGGCTGCAGCGCCATGGCGCCGTTCTGGAGATGCCCGTGACCGAGCGGATCTGGGGCCGCATTGCGGGGCTGGCCGATCCCTTTGGCCACGGCATTGACCTGCTGGAATTCAAGGGCCGTGGCTACGACGAGATCTTGCAGCCCCACTGAAGATGGGCCAAGGCAGCGGTCAAACTTGTCATGCGCAGTTTGCTACAAAATTAATAGCTTATTGCGCCCATTGTGAGCGGATGAGAAGCCTTTTTCTTGGTAAGTACCACTTCATTGCGTGGCAACAAGAAGACTTTAAGGCTATGACATCGCGGAAAAAAGCCCGGCATTTGCCGGGCTTTTTTCTGGAGTCGAGTTACCTCGCAGGCAGGTATTTGGCGGGGTCGACCGGCTTCCCCTGACGGCGAATCTCAAAATGCAGCTTCACGCGGTCCGCATCGCTGTTGCCCATTTCGGCGATCTTCTGGCCCTTCTTGACGGTCTGGTCTTCCTTGACCAGCAAAGTCTGGTTGTGCGCATAGGCCGTCAGGAAGGTGTTGTTGTGCTTGAGGATGATCAGGTTGCCGTAACCCCGCAGGCCCGCGCCGGCGTACACCACACGTCCATCAGCCGAAGCAATCACGGGATCGCCGGCCTTGCCGGAAATGTCCAGGCCCTTGTTCTTCGCCTCATCAAAGCCCGCCAGCATTGTTCCCTGCGCAGGCCATATCCATGCAACGTCTTCGTCGCCCGTTCCAGCAGGTGCTGCGTTGGTACTTGCAGGTGCTGACGCGGGACGTGCCGCGCTGGCAGCCTGGGTCGGCGTGGTGGAGGCTGTCGATGTGGTGACCGATCCCGATGTCACAGGGCGAGTCACCACCAACGGGTTTTCGCTGGACGGCGGCACTACGCGCAGCACCTGCCCCACCTCAATGATATTGGGATTTTCAAGGTTGTTCCAGCGCACGATATCGCGCCAGTTCTGGCCGTTTTCCAGACCGATGCGGATCATCGTGTCACCAGGTTTAACGGTGTAGTACCCCGGTTTTCCGGCGTTTTCAAAGCCGGGCAACTGTTTGACATTACCCGGATCCACAGCACCCGGCATGGGCCGGGACACTCCGGTGCCGCGATCTTCAACCGGTGCGTTAGTGGGAGCGCGCGAAGCGCAGCCTGCAAGCAGCAACGCTGCCAGGGCACACGGCAAAGCCAGCCTGCCGAGTGAGCGGACGCCATGACCTGCGCCGGTGGCACCCACAGACACTGCCCTGTTCGACCGTATGGTTTGATTCATTGGTTCTTTCGTCTTCAATCTTGACTGGTTGGGGTGATAAGTTGATTTTTTTGCCGGCTCAGGACCTGAAGCGATCCGCCGTCAGCTTGTGCCTGATTTTAAAGGTACAAAATGAACGGCTTCCAGCAGGGTCTGCCTCACGCCTTGGGGGGTTTTATCGACTACCACGAGCGCCTGAGCGCCTCCCGCAGCCTGCATCGGCGCCACGAGCCGGCCCCCCATCGCCAGTTGATCAATCCATGCGGGCGGAATAGCCTCCCCGCCGGCCGCCGCGATGATGGCCGCATAGGGTGCGCCTTTGGCGTAGCCCATCATGCCATCACCAAACAGCAGGTGCACATTGGGCAGGCGTAAAGTCCGCAAATTCTCTCTGGCTTTGTCGTGCAGGCCGCGCAGCCGCTCGATGCTGTAGACCTCCGCCGCGAGATGGCTGAGCACTGCGGCCTGGTAACCGCAGCCAGTACCGATTTCAAGCACCCGCCCCAGCTTGCCGGCCGAGCCGTGGCGCAACAACTCCAGCATGCGGGCCACCACATTGGGCTTGGAGATAGTTTGTCCCAGGCCGATCGGCAGGCTGGTGTCTTCGTAGGCCTGGTTGACCAGTGCGGTGTCAACAAAACGGTGACGCTCCACCGCGCCCATGGCGGCAAGCACTTGCGCGTCGCTGACGCCTTGCGCGGCGAGCTTGCCCACCATGCGCGCACGCACGGCATGGGAATCAAGCCCAACACCGCCCGGCGGTGCCGGTGCAGCAGGAGGGGTGGATTTTTTTAAGCCATTTTGGCCTGCAGCGCCAGTTGTTCGTGCGCTTCCAGCTATTATTTTTGTAGCAGACGGAACACCGGCATCGGGCTTCAGCCGGACCGGGAAGGCCGGGCGCGCTGCGGCGGCAGGTGCTTTTGCGGTGGGATTAAAAGGCGGCTTGAGGCTGGATTTCATGAAAAGATTTTCAGTGCGATTGGGTCAGCCTGGCGGCAGTTTGCGCCCAATAGGGCAGACGTTCATGATCGGTCAAATCCACCTGCAATGGGGTGATAGAGACAAATTTCTGGCTCGTTGCATAAAAATCCGTCCCCTCGCCGGCCTCTTTTGCCGGCCCGGCACCGCCAATCCAGTACATGGTTTCGCCGCGCGGACTGGTCTGCATGATGACCCGCTCAGCCGCATGGCGACGTCCCAGACGGGTCACCTTCACACCCGATATCTCATCGTCAGGCAGGTTGGGAATGTTCACGTTGAGCAGCCATGGCGGCACAGTCGGCTCAGCGCCCTCGGCCACGGTCTCCAGGGAAGGGATCAATTGCCGCACCAGCTCGGCCGCGCGCCGCGCGGCTACGTCGATATGCGCCCAGCCTTTTTCGGTCTGCGAGAACGCAATCGCCGGGATGCCAAACAGATAGCCCTCCATGGCGGCACCCACGGTCCCGGAATAAATCGTGTCATCGCCCATGTTGGCACCATTGTTGATGCCTGAAACCACCAGGTCGGGCCGGTAGCCCAGCAAGCCCGTCAGCGCAATGTGCACGCAGTCCGCCGGCGTGCCGTTGATATAGCGAAAGCCGTTGGCCGCCGTCTGCACGTACATCGGCGAATGCAGGGTCAGCGCGTTGGATTTGGCGCTGTTGTTGTGTTCGGGAGCCACCACCTCGACATCGGCAACGGTTTTAAGCGCTTCATGGAGGGCAATGATGCCGGAGGCCTGGTAACCGTCGTCGTTGCAAATGAGGATTTTCATGGGCCGATTTTACGGTCACGGCTGCGACAGCCTGCGCCCCTCCGGGCATCAAAAAACCATTCACTTTGCCTATGATGCTGGCAAGGTGCCCGGCCTTTTCCGCGGATTGCCTCTTTTACGTACCGTTGCGTTCCCTTTATCGGAGACATCTCATGCAAGCCTGGCTTTGTGAAAACCCCATCGGCGTGGACGCCCTGACCTGGAAAGAACTGCCAACGCCGCAACCCAAGGCGGGCGAAGTGCTGATTGAGATCAAAGCAGCCAGCCTGAATTTTCCCGATCTGCTGATCGTGCAGAACAAATACCAGATGAAGCCGCCCCTGCCCTTTGTGCCGGGCTCTGAATACGCCGGTGTGGTTCAGGCGGTCGGCGAAGGTGTGAAGCACCTCCAGGTGGGCCAGCACGTGGCCTGCCTCTCCGGCACGGGAGGGTTTGGCACACACACCATCGCACCAGCGGCCCTGTGCATGCCACTGCCACCAGGTTTCCCATTTGTGGACGCCGCCGCTTTCATCATGATTTACGCGACATCGTGGCACGCCCTGATGGACCGCGCGCAACTCAAGGCCGGTGAAACCGTGCTGGTATTGGGTGCGGCAGGCGGCGTTGGCACCGCGGCCATACAGATTGCCAAAGCTGCGGGAGCACGCGTGATCGCGGCCGCATCCACCGATGAGAAATGCGGTCTCTGCATGTCCATTGGCGCGGATGCCACCATCAACTACAGCACCAAAAACTTGCGCGATGAAATCAAGGCGCTGACCGATGGCAAAGGCCCCGACGTGATCTACGACCCGGTGGGTGGAGACTTTGCGGAGCCGGCATTCCGGTCCATTGCATGGCGGGGCCGCTACCTGGTGGTGGGCTTCGCCTCAGGGCCCATTCCATCCCTGCCGCTTAATCTGACGCTGCTCAAGGGTGCATCCATCGTGGGTGTGTTCTGGGGCGACTTTGCCAGACGCGAACCCAAAGCCAACGCGGCGATGATGGCCGAGCTGGCAGGCTGGTATGCCAAAGGCAAGATCAAACCGGTCATTGACCGCACCATGCCAATGGCCGAACTGAAAGGCGCCTACGCCCACATGGGCTCGCGCAGCGTCAAGGGCAAGCTGGTGATGGTGAACTAAGCCGCAGCACCACTGCACGCTCAGCTGCGCCTGAAAGCTGGACATTTTTCTACTAGTTGACGCGCACGGCTGAGCCCGCTGAAAGCCGCGCCCATGCCCCAAAAAGAAAATCCCGCAAGCCTTGCGGCAAGCGGGACTTCAAATATTGGGGTGGCTGATGGGGCTCGAACCCACGACAACAGGAATCACAATCCTGGACTCTACCAACTGAGCTACAGCCACCGGAGCCCTGCATTATAGCGGCAAAGCCGCGGCAGTTTATTGGGTGACGGTTTCTTCTGCGCCCAATTTGGCGACAGGAGGTTTTGTCACCAGGATTTTCGTCTTGAAACGCTCCTTCAGCCCGTTGTAATACGCCAGATTTTCTGCAGCGGTCCACCATTGCGTGTACTGGCTCCGCTCCTGCACCGCGGCAGCCTCGAGAGGCGCGTCGCGAGGCACAACCTTGTTGACCTTGACAATGGTGTAGCCCTGAGCACCGAGGTCAACCCCCACAAAAGCCGGCAAAGCGCTGGCATCAGCCCGAAGTGCAGCATCGATCACCTGCGGGGGAAGTTTCTGGATTTGCTCTCGCGACACCACCATCGGCGCCGCCAGGGACGCTGCAGACGCGGGAGCGGCCTTCCAGGCAGCCAGCTTGGCCTCGCCTTCCTTGCGCGCTTCTTCCGCGGCACGCTGGGTGATCCAGCGCTGGCGCACGGCATCTTTCACTTCGGCAAAAGCCTGGGTGCGTGCCGGGGTGTACTGGGTGATTCGGCCCGAAACCAGCTGGCTGGGCGCCGTTTCTATGGCCTCGGTATTGCGCTTCTTTTCAATCGCATCGGGTGAAAACAGCGCGGCCAGGAATTTGGGATTGGACAGCACGCCAGCAGCTCCAGCCTTGGGCTGCCGGACCACATTGGCGGCTGATTTGACTTCAAGCTTCAACCGGTCTGCCACAGGCTTCAAACTGTCGGGCTGCTCATAAACACCGTTGGTAAAGGTGTCGGCAATCTCGGCAAATTTCTTCTGGGCTTCCTGCTTTTTGAGGTCGGCTTCCAGCTGCGGTTTCATTTCTTCGTAGGCCGGCCGCTTGGGCGCCTTGACATCCGTCAGCTTGATGATGTGATAACCGAACTCCGACTCCACGACATTGCTGATGTCGCCTTTTTTCATGGCGTAGGCTGCGTCCTCAAAAGGCTTGACCATCGAGCCGCGCGCGAAGAAGTCGAGATCGCCACCGGCAGGTGCTGATCCGGTGTCTTGCGAGTTCTTGCGTGCAACCTCAGCAAACGTATCAGGTGCTTTTTTGACTTGTGCCAGCAAGTCCTCTGCCTTGGCCTTCGCCTTTTCACGATCTGCTGCTGACGCGGTTTTGGAAACCGTAATAAGGATGTGGCTGGCTCTGCGTTCCTCTGTACCACTCAGGCGCTGGATATTCTGCTCGTAGTAGGTTTTGAGATCTGCCTCATTGACGCTGATGGCTTTTCTGACGGTATCGATGTCGAGCACGACATATTCGATATTGGCCTGTTCGGGCATCTGGAAAAGTTTTTCATTTGCCTTGTAGAACTGCTCAAGGTCAGCATCTGTCGGCGCCAGTTTGGCTACCAGATCGGCTGCGTCAACACGGGCCAGCTGGATTTCGCGTTTCTCAAAGTAGGCGTTGAGCGACAGGTCAGCCGCCGCATTGGAAGAAAAGCCGCTTGCGCCAATACCACCCAGTACCTGGCGGCTCGGCAGCCCGGCCCTGACATTCGCCTCAAAAACTTCAGGTGTCAGACCCTGCGATGCCAGCAACTGGCGATACCGCTCCATATCGAGCTTGCCATCCGGGCCTTTCAAGGCTGCAATTTCAGGGATCTTCTGCAGCTCGCGTGCCAGATAGTCGTCCGTGATGTTGGAGGCAGCCGCCACCACGCGGTCACGCACCAGCCGCTCCAACGTCGCATACCGTGCTTGCGGCGTATCCAGCAGCTTGACGTCGATCGACGGCATAGAAGCGCGTATGCGCTGAACCTCGTTTTGGTGGGCCTGATCCCATTCGGGCTGCGTAATGTCTTTTCCATCGACCACGGCAACGACCCCGCCGTTACTCCCGGAAGGACCGTTGTTATTCATGCCCACCAATATAAAGGACGGAACAATCAGCAAAAACAGCAACGCCATGGTGACCTTGGTGTGCTTGCGAATGAAATCAAACATCTCGAACTTCCTGTGCTGCAACAGCTTTACGAACAAACCGGGGGCCAACAACAAAAAAGGCGAACCATGTTCGCCTTTTTTCGTGGGTGGTGGGTGCTGACGGGCTCGAACCGCCGACCTACGCCGTGTAAGGGCGCTGCTCTACCAACTGAGCTAAGCACCCCACGTTGGGTTTCCGTTTCAGTTCAAAGCGTCCTTGAGAGCTTTGCCTGGACGGAACTTTGGAACCTTGGCAGCCTTGATTTTAATCGCATCGCCGGTACGCGGATTGCGGCCGGTGCGTGCAGCACGTTTTCCCACGGCAAAAGTGCCGAAACCCACCAGAGACACGGAGCCTCCTTTTTTCAGGGTTGTTTTCACAGCGCCAATGGTTGACTCCAGCGCGCGCGTGGCGGCAGCTTTGGAAATATCAGCATGCTTGGCAATGTGCTCGATCAGTTCAGTCTTGTTCACAAGGAGCCCCTCGTTGATAAAAAGTTAATCTGGTTGTCTCTAAAAAATATCTCCCGGGACACTATGTGGTGTGTGTGTCAGCGGGAGCGGCATGTGCAGTTTTCTGCTGACTCAGATTAGAGCGATGGACTCCAGACCTGTCAATACAGCAGCAAGTTTTTACAACGTGCGGAGGCGGATTCTAGACGGTTTTTCAACGCTTTCACGACTTAATAGTAAGCATGATGTGTAATTTTCATACTTGACAAAAAGCGGCTTCAGGGCGGATTCAGGCGCTTGAGACCGCGGCCGCCACGGCCTTTCCGAGGTCCACCGTGCCCGCCTTTCCACCCAGGTCCGGCGTACGTGGCGCACCGCTTCCGGGGCTCAGTACCTTTTCAATCGCGGCGAGGATGCCGTCGTGCGCATCCTTGTATCCGAGGAACTCCA
Organism: Polaromonas aquatica; assembly: GCF_050626995.1. Taxonomy (GTDB): domain Bacteria; phylum Pseudomonadota; class Gammaproteobacteria; order Burkholderiales; family Burkholderiaceae_C; genus Polaromonas; species Polaromonas aquatica_A. The sequence continues at coordinate 71,548 of NZ_CP192467.1, forward strand.
GCATCATCGCGCCGCACCACATTTGCCCGATGGGATTGGCGACGTTGCGGCCCGCAATGTCAGGCGCCGAGCCGTGAACCGGCTCGAACAACGAGGGAAACTTGCGCTCGGGGTTCAGGTTGGCGCTGGGCGCAATCCCGATGGTGCCCGTGCACGCAGGCCCGAGATCGCTCAGGATGTCGCCAAACAGGTTGCTTGCAACAACCACGTCGAAAAAGTCGGGCCGCTGCACAAAGTGTGCAGTCAGGATGTCGATGTGAAATTTATCCAGCTGAATGCCCGGATAGCTTTTTGCCATTTCGGCCACGCGCTCATCCCAATAAGGCATGGAAATGGAGATTCCGTTGGATTTGGTTGCGCTGGTCAAATGTTTCTTGGGTCGTGACTGCGCCAGCTCGAACGCAAACTTCAAGACGCGGTCTACCCCCGTGCGGGTGAACACTGATTCCTGCAGGACAAATTCGCGCTCCGTGCCGGGAAAAGCCCTCCCGCCGATGCTGGAATATTCACCTTCGGTGTTTTCGCGAACGATGTAAAAATCTATTTCACCGGGCTGGCGTGCGCTGCCGTCGCGCCTGACCACCGGTGCAATGATGCCGGGCATGAGCCGTGCGGGCCTGAGGTTGATGTACTGGTCAAACTCGCGCCTGAACAGCAGCAGCGAACCCCACAACGACACATGATCGGCAATCTTGTCAGGCCAGCCCACTGCGCCAAAGTAAATGGCATCATGGCTTCCGATCTGGTCCTTCCAGTTGTCGGGAAGCATCTGGCCATGCTTTTCAAAATAGTCCCAGCTGGAAAAATCAAAGTGATCAAACTGCAGGTCAATTCCGTATTTGACGGCCGCGGCTTCAAGAACGCGGATCCCTTCAGGCATTACTTCCTTGCCGATGCCGTCGCCCGCGATAACGGCGATTCTTTTCTTTCCGGTGCGCTTGTTCATGGTGATCTTTCTGGTTACTTGACTCAGGGTTTGAAAAATTCCAGGGCTTCGGCCAGCAGCAGCGCTGGAGCCTCCTCCGCAATGTAGTGCCCGCACGGCAGGCTCAGGCCTGACACATCCGCCGCCCGCTCCCGCCAGAGATCGAGCACGTCGAAACATTGGCCTACCGTGCCGTGCGCCCCCCATAGCACGCGCAGTGGCTGCGCCAGGCGCAGGCCCGCTGTGACGTCGGCCTGGTCATGCGCCAGATCGAGGGTGGCAGATGCCCGGTAGTCTTCGCAAATACTGGTAGCCGTGCCGGGAATCTGCACGCAGCGCTCGTATTCAGCCAGCGCCGCGGGTGCAAATGCAGCCAGCCCGGCATGGCGCTTGCCCATCACGCTGCGCACATAACGCACCGGATCAGATTCAATCAGCGCTTCGGGCAGAGGCGGCGGCTGAATCAGGAAGAACCAGTGCCAGTAAGCACGTGCAAAAGCATCCGAGGTGTTCCCGTACATCGCCAGCGTCGGCGCGACATCCAGCAGCATCAGACGGGAAATCAGCGCGGGGTGATCAGCCGCAAGACGATGAGCGACGCGAGCGCCGCGATCATGCGCCAGCACCTGAAACCGCTCAAACCCGTAATGACGCATGACTGCAACGGCATCCAGCGCCATCGCCCGTTTGGAATAAGTCTTGTGCGCCGCATCACCGGGAAGCCGTGCGGAGTCGCCGTAGCCGCGCAGGTCCATCATCACGACAGTGAATTTCTTCGAAAGTTCCTCTGCCACCAGGTGCCACATGGCATGGGTTTGGGGGTGCCCATGAAGCAGCAGCAAAGGCGCACCGCTACCGCCCCGCAAGGTGCGCAAGCTGCCTGCCGGGCCGTCAATGTCGCACGTTTTGAAACTCTCAAACATCCATCGGCCTTCTTCTTTCGCGATTAATTTCATCCCTGTGATTGATCAATCGCACGCTTGCCTCTTTCCAAATCAGCCCTGATTGTGTAGAACAGGAAGATCCGATACAAGCAATAATCAGGAAATCAATTGTTTCTTGAAAGGAAATAATGGAACGCAGTGACCTTGAACTGGTTTTAGCCGTTCGCGACCAAGGCAGCCTGACGGCCGCAGCGTTGAGCCTTGATGTGGCGCCGCCGGTCGTCACCAAGCGGCTTGCCGCACTGGAAGCCCAGTTGGGTCAACGCCTTTTTCAGCGCACCACCCGGCGCGTCAGCCCCACGGCAGAAGGCGAAACGGTCTGTGAACGCGCACGCGCCCTGCTCAAGGGGTTTCACGCGCTCGAGGCGGAACTGCAGGAGCGAAAAGCGGAACCCACGGGGTTGATCCGGCTGGCGGCCACTTTTGGTTTTGGCCGTTTGTGGCTGGGCCCTGCACTGGCCCATTTCCAGGAGCGCTATCCACGCGTGGAAGTACAACTGCAGCTCACCGAACAATTGCCCGATCTCGCACTGGAAGGCTATGACGGAGCCATCTGGCTTTGGTCAGTACAGGGACGGCAAGCGGCGCAGTGGGTATCGCGCCGCCTTGCACGGAACCAGCGTGTTCTGGTGGCATCGCCCCGCTACATCAAACGGCACGGGGAGCCCGACAGGCTGGAGGCATTGCAGGATCACACCTGCCTGATAGTGCGCGAAAACGGCAATGCAGCAGGGCAACGCTTTGACATCTGGCCGCTGCACAGGGAGCGCGACAAGACGCCGGCGCGCGTGCGGGTTCACGGCCCGCTGTCCAGCAATTCAGGTGAGCTGGTGCGCGACTGGTGCCTGGAGGGCCGCGGCATCATGCTGCGCAGCCTGTGGGACATTACGCCCTACCTTGCGTCAGGGGAACTGGTGCGCGTGCTGCCGTCCTATTCGATGCCCGATGCCGACATCCACTGGCTGGCTCCCTACCGCACGGACCAGCCGCGGCGTATCCGGCTGCTGATCGACCACCTCGTTGCCCGGTTCCAGGGCACGCCCTGGAAAACTACGCGGCCTGCGGCTTCGCGGGCCTCACCACGAGGCTCACGCCCAACGCCGTGAGCGCCGTGCCGATGATGGTCGTCACGGTAATGGGTTCATCAAACAGCACCCATGCCATCAAGGCCGTGGTGGGCGGAACCAGGTAAAGCAGGCTGGTCACCGAAGTCGCCGCACCGCGCTGAATCAGCAGGTAAAGCAGGGAGCTACCCCCCAGCGTGAGTACCAGCACCGACCACACCATCGCGCCCAGGAAATGGGCATTCCAGGTGATCGCTTCGGTTTCGACCAGTGCCAGCGGCAGCGTCACGACAAAAGCGGCCGCCAGCTGGATCACGTTTGCCGTACGCACGTCGGTGGGTTGCATGAAACGTTTTTGGTAAAGCGTTCCAGCGGTAATGCTGATCAGGGCAAACACGGTACAAGCCAATGTCAACGCAGTGACCTCCGTGCCTGTCCCGAATTTGCGCGACACCACAAGCAGCAGGCCACCCAGGCCCAGCGCCAGACCTGCCCATTGGCGCTTGCTGACTTTGGCACCCGCTCCGTCGCCGCCTTGCGCTATCCAGGATACCCACAGCGCGGTAAGCACCGGCTGAAGGCCCACGACGAGCGCCGTCAGGCCCGATCCCATCCCGGCTTTGACCGCTACCCAGACCCCGCCGAGATAAGCCGCGTGCATCAGCACACCCGTCACGGCCAGGTGCAGCCATTGCTGGCGGCTTCGCGGCCAGGCGGCACGGGCGATCGCTATCCAGACCAGGAAACAGACGATAGACAGGAAATAGCGGATGGCCAGGAAGGTCAGCGGGGGTGCATAAGGCAGGCCGTACTTGGCAACGATAAAGCCGGTGCTCCAGATCAGGACGAACACGGCGGGCATGGCCCGGATCAACGCACCGGGAGAGGATGGAGAACTCAAGACTCGGCTTTGAAAGGCAGGACTACTTGGCGCGCGCCCGGATTTCGGGGATGGCTTTTTTCAGGTAGTAAATCATGGACCAGACCGTCAGGATGGCGGAGATCCAGATCAGCCAGGTGCCCCACACATGCGTGTTGATCACACCGAACAGCGTACCGTCAAACAACAGGAAGGGTATGGCGATCATCTGGACGGTGGTCTTGACCTTGCCGATCATGTGCACGGCCACGCTCTTGGTGGCGCCTATCAGCGCCATCCATTCGCGCAGCGCGGAGATGGCGATCTCACGCCCGATGATGATGAGCGCGACAAACACATCGGCTCGCTGCAAGTGGACCAGCACCAGCAGAGAGGCGCAAACGAGGAACTTGTCTGCCACCGGATCGAGAAAGGCGCCGAACGAAGAGGTCTGGTTCAGCTTGCGTGCCAGGAAACCGTCCAGCCAGTCGGTTGCGGCGAACACAACGAACATCACGGTCGCTATCAGGTTGCGTTCAGCCGGGGCCATGTTCAGGTAGAACACCCCTACGATCAGCGGAATCGCAACAATGCGGGTCCAGGTCATCAGCGTGGGAATGGTCAGAAACATGGCCCGATTTTGGCATGAGCCGCACCAAGTCTGGCGGACGTCTGGTCAAAGCGCACCAAAACGGTGGCTTCTGTTGCTCAAATGCGTCTGCCCATTCAATGACGTATCGACGACCCGACCTGACAGATCAGTGCAAGGCGCGGTAGATTTCCTCAGCCAGATCCTTCGAAATGCCGTCTACCGTGGCGATGTCTTCTGCGCTCGCCGAGGCAATACCGCGAATGCCACCGAAGCGCTGCAGCAAGCTGGCGCGCCGCTTGGGGCCAATGCCGGCGATGTCTTCGAGCTTGCTGCCACCCACCCTCACCTTCGCGCGCCTGGCGCGCATGCCGGTGATGGCAAAGCGGTGGGCCTCGTCGCGGATCTGGGCAATCAGCATCAACGCGGCAGAATCCCGCCCGAGATAAACCTTGTCGCGCCCGTCTGCAAACACCAGCTCTTCCAGCCCGACCTTGCGGCCCTCGCCTTTTTCAACGCCGGCAATCAAACCCAGGTCCAGGCCCAGCTCTTCGAACACTTCGCGCGCCATCGACACCTGCCCTATGCCACCATCGACCAGCACCAGGTCGGGCAGCTTGGCCTCGCCGTTGCGCGCGGCTTCGGCCACGCGGGTGTAGCGTCGCGTGAGCACCTGCCGCATGGCGGCGTAGTCATCTCCGGGCGTGATTCCTTCAATGTTGTAGCGGCGGTATTCGCTGTTGACCATCTTGTGCTCCTGAAAGACCACGCATGAGGCCTGCGTGGACTCACCCGCGGTGTGCGAAATGTCAAAACATTCGATGCGCAAGGTATCGAGACTGTCGAGCGGCAAATCCAGCGCCTCGGCCAGCGCACGCGTGCGTGCCTGCTGCGAGCCCTGCTCGGCCAATAGCCGGGCCAGCTGAAGGCCGGCATTTTTCTGCGCCATCTCCAGCCAGATGCGACGCTGTTCGCGCGGCTGGTGGATGGCGGTGACCTTGGTGCCGGTTTGCGCGCTCAGCGCCTCCATCAGTTCCTTGTCCACCGCTTCGCTGCAGACGAGAGTGGGTGGAACTGGCACATCAATGTAATGCTGTGCGATGAAGGCTTCCAGCACCAGGGCCTCCAGTGATTTTCCTGCAGGCGGGAGCACGGGTGCCTTTACAGCGCCCTCACCGCCGGCTTCGGCTTGCGCGGCCTGCCGGGCATCCGCGTCGATCTCGGCGTCCAGCGCCGCCACGTCGGTCGCGTTTTCCACGTGGCTGGGGAAATAGGCCCTGTCGCCCAAGTGGCGGCCGCCGCGCACCATGGCCAGGTTGACGCAGGCCTTGCCGCCCTGCACTTTCACGGCCAGGATGTCGACGTCCTTGTCGCCGCCAATCTCCATGGACTGCTGATGCAACACCTTGGACAGCGCCGACATCTGGTTGCGCAATTCAGCGGCCTGCTCGAACTCCAGCTTGTCGGCGTGCGCCAGCATTTTATTTTCGAGCTCAGTCAGGATGTCCTGGGCTTGGCCCTGTAAAAAGCGTTCGGCATTGGCCGTGTCCAGCGCGTACTGCTCTGGTGATATGTGCCCTACACAGGGTGCGGAGCAGCGCTTGATCTGATACAGCAGGCAGGGCCGCGTGCGGTTGTTGAACACCGTGTCTTCGCAGGTGCGAAGCCTGAACACCTTCTGCAGCAGCAAGATGGTGTCCTTCACCGCCCAGGCGCTGGGGTAGGGGCCGAAGTAGCGGTGCTTTTTTTCGACCGCACCGCGGTAATAGGCAATGCGCGGGAACACCGCCGCCACAGGCGCTTCTCCTTCCTCAGCGGCACGCGCGCCGGTGAGCTTCAGGTAAGGGTAGCTCTTGTCGTCCCTAAACAGGATGTTGAACTTTGGGTTCAGCGTCTTGATCAGGTTGTTTTCCAGCAGCAGCGCTTCGGCTTCCGAGCGCACCACCGTGGTTTCCATACGGGCAATCCTGGTCACCATGTGACCGATACGCGTGCCTCCGTGGTTCTTCTGGAAGTAGTTGGAGACCCGCTTCTTCAGGTTGCGCGCCTTGCCGACGTACAGCACACAGCCTTCCGCATCGAAGTAGCGGTACACGCCGGGCAAGGCGGGCAGTGCAGCCACTTCGGCCAGCAACTCGGGCGTATGGCCGGCGGGTAACTTTTCAGCGGGGGGACGTTCAGACATGCCCCTATTTTGCCGTGTACCGGCGCTTCAGGCAGAACACGGCCAGAGCTGCTACCCCGCCCACGGCATGTTCGATAAGGCGGTTTAGCCCGGCCGGTAGTCCATGAGCTTTTTCGGCAACCTGATCAGCCACAGGCGAGTAGGCTTCTCGTCATCGCTGCCGTTGACGATGTCATATTTGAGCGGCGCTGTGCCCTTGCATTTGTTGCCGCCGAGAACGCCAGCAGCATCCACGCTGCAATCATCGATTTTGAAGGCTTTGCCAGCTGCATCCGTGATTCGCGCGGACACGCCGAAGTCGTTGTCATTGATCAGCGCCAGCGTGTCGTCACTGACAAGGGCCAGGCCTTCAGCTTTCTCGGGAAGCCACCCGAACTGGAGCTTTCCATCCGACCCTTTTTTGCGCAAGTCGAGGATTTCCAGCCGTTTCGCGGGGACCACCCCGGCGGCCGCCAGTTCGCCCAGGGTCTCTGCGTATTCAAGCTCAACACCACCCGCCAGTTTTTTGCCGGTCAAGTCGGTGGCCTGAGCCACATCCACAGCCACCAGCAGGTTGTGGACTTCACCATCGGCCTTGAATTTGCCCTGCTCGATCAGCACAAAACGCGTGTCGCTCAAGGCAACGATGTCGCCGATCTTGGCATCCTTGCTCTTGCCGTACCTGGCCACGTCGTGCGGATAGGCAAACATGCGGGTGGCGCCATTGGCGGGGTTGAACTCCACCAGGCGGGTAAAGGGCGCTTTTCCGGTATGCCGGGCGGACGAACCGCTCCCCTGATCTGGCATTTCCAGCGTACTTTGAATGGCCATGACAAGCCTGCCACCGGGCGTGATGGCCATGCCTTCGCAACCGCGATTCGGCTGGCGGAATTTCAGCACTTCAGGCAATCCGGTAGCCGGGGCGAATTTGGCCGCAATGCGGCCACTGTCAACGGCCACCTTCATCAGATATGGGCCGTATTCATCGCAGATCCATACATGTTTGCCATCCGGGTCCATGGCGATGGCCTCCGGGTCAATGCCATGGGCATCAAAGGCCGGGGTGGCTTGCAGGGCTTCAGTCAAGGGAACCTCGCCCGAGGAGCCAATACCACCCCGCACCGGACGGCCGCTCACGTTCATCCCCTCTGCGGTTTTGATGGCCGTTACCGACACCAGTTCAGCCACCCCATTCCTGACGCGGATCAAGCCGAACCTGGGCGCGTAATCGGGTGCCGGAAAGCTCTTGGTCTTGCTGGCGACAGCCGCGCTGCTGTTGCCCGGGGCAAGGTCGGGCGAATCGCCATTGGGGCCGCGATCAGTCAGCGCATAAAACCATAAAGTACCGTCGGCATCCTTGTTGCGCAAGGTCAGGCCCGAGCCAGGCGCTATGGGAAAACCGTGGGGAAAACGCTGTTTGATGCCTTTGTCCGCACCGGGGTATGGCACATAAAAGCGGGGCTCAATCTGCACCACATGCCTGGTCAGCACCACACCATCAACAACAGACGTTTCTGCTTTTTCCACGCTGGCTTGCACCCCCGATGAAACACCACTGCCGGCGCATGCGACCAGGCCGGCACTCAAAGCCAGCACAAGGATACCGCCGATAAGCCGTGCGCACGGCGCCGATTTGTGTAGAACCACGATGATGCGCTCCCTTTCAAGTTGATGACGGTTTGTAACCAGCCCGAATGACATGGCCATGACATAAGGAGGGAAAAGGAGGGAAATCACCCCGTCCCGCGGCACGAGGCAGGCATCACGGCTGCATCACAATACCGCCATGGCCGCTGCACGCGTTTGGGACATTTTTTGCAAAGTCATTGACAACTTCGGAGACATTGGCGTGTGCTGGCGCCTGGCTACCGACCTCGCCTCACGGGGGTACAAAGTTCGGCTTTGGGTGGATGATGCATCCGCGCTGGCATGGATGGCGCCTGCAGGCCGCGAAGGCGTGCATGTCCTTCCCTGGTTGCCCGGGGAACGCCTGGACCTGGACGCCGCAGGGGTCGCACAGCAGCCCTGCGATGTTCTGATCGAAGCTTTCGGCTGTGAAGTTGCTCCTGAATTCATAGCTGCTTGCGCCCAGGTACATTGGCCTGATGGCCAAAAACCTGTATGGATCAACCTCGAATACCTGTCTGCAGAAGACTATGTCGAGCGCTACCACGGCATGCCTTCGCCGGTGCAAGCTGGCCCTGCAGCCGGCTGGACCAAGTGGTTTTTCTATCCAGGCTTCACGGCTGACACCGGTGGACTGCTGCGAGAGCGGGACCTGCAGGACAGGCAGGCGCATTTTGACCGCGCCAGCTGGCTGAGAAACCACGGAATCAACTGGAGCGGCGAGACGCTTGTGTCCCTGTTCTGCTACGAGCCCTCCGTTCTCAAAGCCCTGCTGACGCAATTTTCCGGGCATGGCCTGCAGGGCAAACCGGTGCACCTGCTGGTGGCTGCCGGCCGCGCCGCAAACGCCGTTCGTGCCGCTTTTGATGGTCAAAACCGGCTACAGCCCAATAAGGACGGGCGCGAGCAGCTATCAATTTCATACCTTCCACTGTTGGAGCAAACCCAGTTTGACCACCTGCTCTGGGCCTGCGACCTGAATTTCGTACGCGGCGAAGACTCGTTGGTGCGGGCGCTCTGGGCCGGCAAGCCATTTGTATGGCATATCTATCCGCAGCAAGACGACGCTCACCTCGCCAAATTGCACGCTTTCCTGGACATGCTGCAGGCCCCCCCTTCATTACAGGCCGTACACATTGCCTGGAACAGCAACCCAGCGCCACCATCCGTCATTGATGACGCGGGCCCCCTGCCTGTTGATCTGGTGTCCTGGCAAGCGGCAGCAGGGACTGTCCGTACACGCCTGATGGCTCAAGACGACCTGTGCACCCGGCTGCTCGGCTTTGTGGCAAAAAAACGTTAAAATCATAGGCTTTGCGGATCAACCTGAAGATCGACCCAACCTGGGCGGCCCGCACAACCCGCCGCGGAACCTGCACACGGGTGCAAGCGTTTAGCGGCCTACCTCAGTAAAACTGCTATGAAAATCGCTCAAGAAATCCGCGCCGGCAACGTCATCATGAACGGCAAAGACCCGATGGTGGTGCTCAAGACCGAATACAGCCGCGGTGGGCGCAATTCCGCCACCGTGCGCATGAAGCTCAAAAGCCTGGTTGCCAACTTCAACACCGAAGTCGTGTTCAAGGCCGACGACAAGATTGACCAGATCGTCCTCGACAAGAAGGATTGCACCTACTCCTATTTCGCCGACCCGCTGTATGTCTGCATGGACTCCGAGTACAACCAGTACGAAGTCGAAGCCGAAAACATGGGTGACTCCCTTAACTACCTGCAGGACGGCATGGAGCTGGAAGTCGTGTTCTATGACGGCAAGGCCATTTCGGTTGAGCTGCCCACCAGCGTCCAGCGCGAAATCACCTGGACCGAACCCGCCGTCAAGGGCGACACCTCCGGCAAGGTCCTGAAGCCTGCCAAGATCGCTACCGGTTTTGAAATCGGCGTGCCCATTTTTGTGGCGCAGGGCGATGTGGTCGAAATCGACACGCGTACCGGCGAATACCGCAAGCGCGTCTAAGCATTGCTTCGGCACTTCAAAAAAGGCTCCTTTCGGAGCCTTTTTGCTTTTACTACGGACGCTCCCTGAAGAAAGCAGACTCCTGGCCTGATCGTTCACAATAGCTCATGGAACAAAAACAAGACCTATCCGTAAGTCGCCTGGCCAACGCCTGGGCTGAACTGCAGGCCCATGCCAGTGAAGGCAATCCGCTTGAAGCAGATGCCTCTCGGCTCGCCTTTGCCGACCCGGAGTTTTTGCTGCGGCGCGAAACACGGGGGATCCGGTTCCAGCTGGAACTGCTCAAACCCGACCTGGAACAACAAGCCCACGGGATTGAAAACACGGTGGTTGTCTTCGGCAGCGCCCGGTTCCGCAGCGAGGAAGACTCCGTCACCATGGTGGCCGAGGCCGAAGCCAGCGGGGACGTCGAAGTGATAGACCGCGCGCGCAAGCTGGCGCGCAACGCCCACTACTACGAAAAGGCGCGCGCGTTCGGCAAGCTGGTCGCCCAGTACAGCGAGGACAAGCCGCCAGAAACAAAACTGTTCATCTGCACAGGCGGCGGCCCCGGCATCATGCAGGCGGCCAACCGCGGCGCGCACGAGGCCGGTGGCCTGAGCGTGGGCCTGGCGATCGCCCTGCCCATGGAAGAAGCGGCCAACCCTTACGTGCCGCCTGAGCTGTCATTCAAGTTTCACTACTTCGCGCTGCGCAAGATGCATTTCATGATGCGCGCCAAGGCACTTGTGGTGTTTCCGGGCGGCTTTGGCACGCTGGACGAGCTCTTTGAAGTCATCACGCTGGTGCAGACCCGCAAGGCCAAGCCGGTGCCCATCATTCTTTTCGGCAGCAGCTACTGGAAGCGCCTGCTCAACACCGACATGCTGGTGGAAGAAGGCGTGATATCGCCCAATGACCTGAAGCTCTTCCAGTATGTAGATGACGCGCAGGTCGCCTGGGACCTGATCAAGAACTTTTACCGTCTTTAGGGGTTTAGGGCCTTCAGGCCTTCAGACCGTCAGGGCTTGGTGTCATGCGCGGGCATGCTGTTCCTGAGCAGCCAGGCAGCACGGGACCCAGCCCCTACCACCGCGCCGGTAGTCCAGAACACGCCGGCAATTCCCACCAGCGCGCCGGCCGTGCCGAAGAGCATTGGCATCACCACGCTGGAGGCATTGATTGCCATCAGCCTCAGCCCCAGCGCCTCGCCGTGGCGCGCCTCCGGGGTGATCTGGTGCAGCATGCTCATCACCATGGGCTGCACCATGCCCAGCGCCAGCCCGAGCAGGACGGAACATATCCCCATGCCGATTGCCGAATGCATGAGCGGATATATGCCGAACAGCATCGCTGTCGTCAGCATGGAGGCTGTCAGCACCTTCCATTCGCGCAAATGCGCCGCCACCAGCGGCATCACCATGCGAATCAACGCTGCCGCCACCGCAAAAGCGCCGAGAATGGTGCCGATCACCGACGCGCTGATGCCTCTTTCAAAGCCCAGCACCGGCACGACAAAGGTATGCACGTCCCAGCAGGACGACAAAAACCAGTTCACCAGCATCAGGCGGCGAAACGTCGCCTGGCGCAGCAAATCCCAGGCCCTGGGTTGCGGGCCACCGCTGGCAGCGATCACCGGCGGCAGCTCCCGGGTCTTGCGCACCAGGAACCAGCTGGCCAGCGGCAGCACGGCCATCAGAAAAAACGCCGCGCGGTAACCCGAGGTGCTGCCCGGCATGGCACCCACGTGGTCAATCAGCAGGCCGGCCGAAAAAGGCCCGATGAAATTGGACACCGCCGGCCCTATCGACAGCCAGCTGAACACCTGCCGAAGCTGCAATGCACCGACGGCAGCCCGGCCCACGTGGCGCTGCAGTGAGATCACCGCCGCACCAGTAGCGCCGCCGGTCATCAGGGCCGCGAAACACAGCACCGGAAAAATCGGGAATGCCACCGCAACCCCGGCCCCCAGCACGGCGGCAAACACGCTGTAGTTGATGGGCCGGCGCAAGCCGTGCCGGTCTGCAAACCGGCCGGCGGGCAATGCAAGGAAGACTTGTGTTAGCGCAAAAAGCGCCAGCAGCACACCGACAGCGGCAGGGCTGTAGCCTTCGCGCAGTGCCAGCAGCGGCGCCGCCATGCGCGTGCCCGCCATGCACGCGTGCAGGCAGATCTGCGCCACGATAAGGCGTGCAAGTTCAGGCGTCATGAGGCGCTGGTCATGCTATGTGCATCAAGGGTTGTCCAGGTCTTTGTCAAGAGGATCCAGGGGAAGCAGGCGGGCTGAATCGGTCTCTGGCAATGCTTCCACGTTGCGCAAGGCCTTGCCCATCACACGGCTGCGTTGCTCGGCGCTGCTCAGCGTGTTGAGCACCGTTTCGGTTTGCGACTTCACCTTGGCCAGCACGTCCCCGAACTTGCCGAACTCCGTCTTCACCGCGCCCAGCACCTGCCAGACTTCGCTGGAGCGCTTCTCGAGCGCCAGCGTGCGAAAGCCCATCTGCAGCGAATTGAGCATGGCCAGCAAGGTGGTGGGCCCGGCCAGCGTGATGCGGTGGTCCCGCTGCAGGCTTTCCATCAGCCCCGGGCGGCGCAGTACTTCGGCATACAGGCCTTCGGTGGGCAAAAAGAGAATCGCAAAATCGGTGGTGTAAGGCGGTTCGATGTATTTCTCAGAGATCGACCTGGCTTCGCTGCGGATGCGCATTTCCAGCGCCTTACCGGCAATCTCAGCGCCCAGCACGTCGGCGCGCTGCTGCGCATCGAGCAGCCGCTCATAGTCTTCATTCGGGAATTTCGCGTCAATCGGCAGCCACAGCGGTTCGCCCGAATCAGACCGGCCGGGCAGCTTGATGGCGAAGTCGACCGGATTTTTTCCGCCGCGGCGCGTGATGACCTGGGCTGCGTACTGGTCGACCGTGAACACCTGCTCCAACAGGGCAGACAGCTGGGCTTCGCCGAAGATACCGCGTGTCTTAACATTGGTCAGCAAATGCTTGAGGTCACCCACACCTTGAGCGAGCGACTGCATTTCGCCCAGGCCTTTGTGCACCTGCTCGAGCCGGTCCGCCACCTGCTTGAAGCTCTCGCCCAGCCGGGCCTCCAGTGTGGTCTGCAGCTTTTCGTCGACCGTCTTGCGCATTTCGTCGAGCTTGGCCGAGTTGGTCTGTTGCAGTTGCGCGAGCTGCTTTTCCAGCGTTTCGCGCACTTCGACCATACGGCGCGCATTCGACTCACTCACGGACTGGAGCTGCGTGCTCAGCGTGTCCGACAGTGTTTTCTGCAGCAAGGTGAGTTGCTGTGCGAAGGCATCGATCTGCGTGTTCTGCGTGCGGATGGCCTCGGCACTTTGCTGCACCAGCGTCTGCTGAAAGGTCGCGAAAGTGGTGGCCAGTTCCTGGCGGCTGCTGCGCGAGTTGTCGCCGATCTCGCGCCGCAACTCGCGTTCGAGCTTGTCGTGGCCCGCCGCCATGCCAGCCAGCAACTCAACCCGGCCCGCATCAGAAGGTGCGGCGGGCTTGCGCACCAGCAGCCAGACCAACAGCAGCAAGTTAGCCACCAGCAAGGCCAGGGCAAAGATTAACCAGGGTTCCATGGATGTGCGTGTCTCAAAAGCGGATTGTCATGTTGCGACGAACGGTCTATTGTGCCGCGCCCGCCGGTTTGCTATTTATTTGATAGCTAGTACTCCAGGATTCAACGGGGTCAAAGGCTGTTTTCCGCCAAAGAATGCGATCAGGTTGTCGGCCGCCAGGCTGGCCATAGCCAGGCGCGTGGGAATGGTCGCGCTGGCGATGTGCGGCGTCAACACCACATTGGGCACGGTCAGCAGGTCTGGGTGCACCTTGGGCTCGCCCTCAAATACGTCGAGCCCGGCGGCGGAAATGCGTTTGTCTTTCAATGCCGCGGCCAGCGCCGCGTCGTCCACAATGCCGCCGCGCGCGATGTTGATCAAGGTAGCGGTTGGCTTCATCATCGCCAATTCGGCCGCGCCTATGGTGTGGTGCGAGGCCGGCGAATACGGCAGTACCAGCACCAGGTGGTCTGCGGCCTTGAGCAATTCTTCCTTGCCGACATAACGTGCCTTGCATTCGACCTCCAGCGACGCGTCCAGCCGTGAACGGTTGTGGTAAATCACCTTCATGCCGAAGCCGTGGGCGCCGCGTTTGGCGATGCCCTGCCCGATGCGGCCCATGCCAAGGATGCCCAGCGTGGCGCCGTGGATGTCGGAGCCGGCAAACATGTCGTAGCTCCACTTGCTCCACTTGCCGGCGCGCAAATAGTGTTCGCTCTCGGTGACGCGGCGGGCGGTGGCCATCAACAGCGCAAAGCCGAAGTCGGCGGTGGTTTCGGTCAGTACGTCAGGTGCATTGGTAGCCAGTACGCCAGCGGCGGTCATCGCATCAATGTCGAAATTGTTGTAACCCACGGCCATGTTGGCGCAGATCTTCAGGCCCGGGCAAGCGGCCAGCACTTCACCGTCGATGCGGTCGCCGCCGGTGGTGAAGGCGCCGTCTTTTCCTTTGAGGCGCTCGGTCAACTGGGCCTTGGACCAGGTCTCATCGCTCTGGTTGGACTCGACCTCGAAATGCTGTTCCAGGCGGGCGATGATTTCCGGGAATACGGCGCGCGCAACGAGGATTTTGGGTTTGCTCATGGGGACTGTCTGCTTTCTTTCAAAGAAAAGACTATCTGAATGACTATCTGAACCAGATGAAGGTCATGATGACGAACAGGGGAATCAGCACAGCGCCAGACCAGGCCATGTAGCCGAAGAAACTGGGCATGGCCACGCCGCGCTCTTCGGCCACGGCCTTTACCATCATGTTGGGCGCATTGCCGATGTAAGAGTTGGCCCCCATGAACACCGCACCTGCGGAAATCGCGGCCAGTGTCGGGGCCAGCGTCGTCATGAGCGTAGCCGGGTCTCCGCCAGCGGTATTAAAAAATACAAGGTAGGTCGGCGCGTTGTCCAGAAAGGAACTCAGCGCGCCGGTTGCCCAGAAATACATCGCCGGATCAGGCTCGCCGTCGGGTCGCGTGACCGCCGAGACGATGGCGCCGAAAGGTCCCGCCGCACCGGCCTTGAGCATGGCGATCACAGGAATGATGGTCAGGAAAATGCCAGCGAACAGCTTGGCGACCTCCTGCATCGGCCCCCAAGAAAACTGGTTATCCGTGTGCACGCTCGCCGGCGTCAGGCGCAGCGAGATGAAGGTGACTGCCACCAGACCGGCATCGCGCACCAACCCAGGCAAGCCGACTTCCGTGCCGAATATGGTGATACCCAGCGGGGTCTTCCAGAACCCGCTGAACAGCACCAGGCCCACCACCGCCGCCAACAGCCAGAAGTTGACAGCGCCATCGAAACCAATGCCGCGGGTGTCGGGAGTCGGATCAACAGGAAGCACACCCTCTTTGGCGTAGTACCAACGGTCCAGCAGGTAAAAGATTCCAAGCAGGCTGCCCACCAGAAACAGCGTTTCCGGAAAGATGTGCCTGACCGTCCAGAAGAAGTCGACGCCTTTGAGGAAGCCCAGGAACAGGGGCGGGTCACCCAGCGGCGTGAGCGAGCCGCCCGCGTTGGAGACCAGAAAGATGAAGAACACCACCACATGCGCCTTGTGCGCGCGGTTGTCGTTGGCACGGATCAACGGCCGGATCATCAGCATGGACGCGCCGGTAGTTCCCATGAAGCTGGCCAGCGCGGTACCGATGGCGAGGATGGCGACGTTGACGGCAGGGCTGCCATGAAGGTTGCCCCGGATGAAGATGCCACCGGCCACGGTGTAGAGCGCCACCAGCAGGATGATGAAGGGAATGTACTCAGCCAGCATCGCATGAACCAGGCTGCTGCCTGCCACGGCAGGGCCGAACACGGCGGCAAACGGTAAAAAGAAGGCCAGCGTCCATGCAGCCGCCACCTTGCCGAAATGGTGATGCCAGAAAGATGGCGTCAGCAGCGGCATCAGCGCGATCGACAAAAGAATGCCGGCAAAGGGAATGCCCCAAGCCCATGAAAGGCTGCCGCCGTCGATATCAGCCGCCATCGACAGCCCCGGCAAACACATCAAAGCCAAAGCCACCATGGCAGCGCCGCGTGAAAATCTCATTGCATCTCCTCATATTGACGGGAAAGGCCCGTACCGCCTCGGCCCGGAGCCTTTTCCCTAATTGTTGTTTTTCCTGTAACGCCTGGGCAGCATTCAGGCAATCTCGAATACCTGCCGCAAATAGGCCAGGTACTTTTCATCGTCACACATGTTTTTCGAAGGCGTGTCGGACAGCTTGGCCACCGGCTGGCCGTTGCAGCGAATCATCTTGATGACGATCTGCAGCGGCTCGTAGCCCAGGTCGTTGGTGAGGTTGGTGCCGATGCCGAAGGCCAGCTGGCAGCGCCCCCGGAACTGCTGGAAGAGCTCGATGGTGCGCGGCACCGTCAGGCCGTCGCTGAAGATCAGCGTCTTGGTCTGCGGGTCAACCCGGTTCTTGGTGTAGTGCGCCAGCATGCGCTCACCCCATTCAAAGGGGTCGCCGCTATCGTGGCGGGCGCCGTCAAACAGCTTGCAGAAATACATGTCAAAGTCGCGCAGGAAGGCGCTCATGCCATAGACGTCCGACAGTGCGATCCCCAGGTCGCCTCGATATTCCTTGGCCCATGACTCAAAGCCAAAAACCTGGCTGTCACGCAGGCGCGGGCCGAGTGCCTGGCAGGCCTGCAGGTACTCATGCGCCATGGTGCCCAGCGGTGTCAGGCCCAGCTTCATGGCAAAAAGTACATTGCTGGTGCCTGCCAACTGGCCACCTGCCCCGGTGCCCAGGCGTGTCACCAGGGTGCGCAACACTTCTTCGTGCCAGGCTTTGCCAAAGCGGCGGCGTGTGCCGTAATCGGCAATCTTGAGTGTGCGCAAGCCTTGCGTCTGTAGCTCGCCGATCTTGGTCTCCAGGCGCTTGCGCCCTTCAGCAAGGTCTGCGTTCTTTTGCGTGTTGCGAAAGTAGACCTCGTTGATGATCGCCAGCACCGGAATCTCAAACAGGATGGTGTGCAGCCATGGCCCCTTGATGGACACATCGATCTCGCCCGAGGGCAAGGCCGTGACGCTGACGTATTTTTCGTTGAGGCGGAAGATGCCGAGGAAGTCGACAAAATCACTCTTGATGAAACGCATGCCCTTGAGGTAGGCCAGCTCGGCGTCCTGGAAACGCAGATTACAGAGTCCGCGAATTTCTTCGCGTATCTCCATCACATAGGGAGCGAGATCGCCGATTCCCGCCGCACCGGCGTTGCGGCACTTAAACCTGTACTCCACCTCCGCACCCGGAAACTGGTGCAAGACCACCTGCATCATGGTGAACTTGTACAGGTCCGTATCGAGCAGGCTGGTGATGATCATGGGCACGTCCGTAAATCCATTTTTCGGGCGAATTGCGGCGTTGCACGGTGCTCGCAATCCTCATGTACCGAAGTGCATTCCGGTTGCTGCGCTTCGTGCGCCTTGCACTTCATCCCGAAAAGCTGAATTTCCGGACGTGCCCAGCGCCGCATCGAAACGCGCTGGTTCACGTGCCGAGAAAATCCACCTCGAACAGCAAGGTGGCATTCGGTGGAATCACGCCGCCCGCACCGCGCGCGCCATAACCCAGCTCGGCCGGGATGACGAGGCGGCGTGTACCGCCAACCGACATGCCCTGCACACCTTCGTCCCAGCCACGGATGACCTGGCCCGCGCCCAGGGAAAACTCAAAGGGCTGGCCGCGGTCCTTGCTCGAGTCGAATTTCGCACCCTGGACACCACCGTTATAAAGCCAGCCGGTGTAGTGCACCTTGACATGCTGTCCCGCCTTGGCGATGGCACCAGTCCCCAATACGGTGTCCTCGTATTGCAGGCCGGAAGGCGTGGTAGTGAGATTCATGGTGAGGTCCTTCTAAAACAGGTGAAAACAGAAAAATTAACCGGAGTGAAAGGGATCAAACAGGGATCAGGGATCAGGGATCAAGCCCTTCCGGGAACCCCTGACTTTACCCGCAACAACTAAACCAGCATGGCAGCGCGGGATGCGCGGCAGCACTACTGCTAGTCCAGCCATGTGGTGAATTCGGCAGCCGGTACCCGAGGCGTACGAAAGGTGTTCACGAGCGCCGTTTCGTCGGCATACCCCAGCGCCATGCCGCACACCAGCATCTCGCCCTCCCCTGCGCCGATGTGCGGGAGGATGATCCGGGAAAAGCCGTTCCAGGCCGCCTGCGGACAAGTGTGCAGGCCCAGGCCGCGTGCGGCCACCATGAGGTTCTGCATGAACATGCCGTAGTCCACCAGGGAGCCGCGGCCCATCACCCGGTCCAGCGTGAACATCAGGCCTACAGGCGCATCGAACAACTGGAAATTGCGGTGATGCTGCGCATGCATCTTGTCCTTGTCCCCCTTGGTGATGCCCAGCAGACCGTACAGGCCCCATCCGTTCTCGCGACGGCGGTCGATATAGGGCGACACCCACTTTTCCGGGTAGTAGTCGTATTCCTCTTTGTACTCGGCGGCCAGCGCGGGGTTGGCATACAACGCGTCGTGCGCCTGGCAGACTTTTTCGACCAGCACGTCGCGGCTGGCACCTTGCAACACATAGACCTTCCAGGGCTGAGTGTTCGTGCCCGAAGGTGCACGGCTCGCGACTTCCAGGACGTGGGCAATGGTCTCGCGCGGCACCGCCCTGGGGAGAAACTGGCGTATCGACTGGCGGCTGACGATGGCTTCGTCCACGGCATTGCGTGCGTCACCTGGGCGGCGCGGGGAAATATAGGAAAGCACGGGAGGTGCCTGGGTCATCGGAGGGTCTCCAGTACAGAAAGCAGTTCAGGCGGCAGCGGCGCCGGCCGGCGTGTGGCGCGGTCGACATAGACATGGATGAAGTGGCCCCTGGCTGCGCAGGGCTGGTTTTCATCGCCGGGACCACCAGGGAAGAGGGCCACCTCGTAGCGCACGCTGGACGACCCCACATGCGCCACACGGATGCCCGCGACCACAGGCTCGGGAAAGGCCAGTGGCGCGAAGTAATTGCACTGGGTTTCGATCACCAGGCCGATCACGCTGCCGGTGTGGATGTCGATGGCGCCGCGTTCGATCAGCAGGCCGTTGACGGCAGTATCAAACCAGCTGTAGTAGACGACGTTGTTGACGTGGCCGTACACATCGTTGTCGGACCAGCGGGTGCCGATGTCACGGAAAGCTTTGTAGGCGCTGCGGGCTTCAGCCTGCGGGCGTGTCGGGGAGGTCATGAGGACCTATTTTGCCAGCGTGAACCTGGCTGGGCTCAGGGTGGGCATTTGGATGGAGGACCGGGCTCAGGATTGCCCTGATCGGAAGAGGCTCATGGCCCAGCAGTTCCGGCAAGCGGTTAGGCACGGGCATGTTGTCCCGTTGCAGCAATATCCAATGCCCGTAAGAGAACGGTGAGAAGTGAAGCACATCGCACACATGCGCGCCGACACGCGCCGCCCAGTTGGGCAACGGTATCTGTAGCGCCCGGGTACCGGTGTAGTCGGCGCGAAGCTCACGCAGGTACTCGGCGTAGCCGTAACGGCGGGTACCGCCGAGTTCGACCTCTCGATGACTCGCCAGCGAGGGCAAAGCCGCCAGCGCTGCAAATGCGGTGCCGAGATCTGTGGCGGCCATCGCCGCAATGCCGCCGCGCGCACCACGCGGAATAAACTGGACCGGCGAGCGCGACAGCCCGCGCAGCCAGCGCGCGCCAAAACCACCCTCTCCGTCAAGCAAAGACGGCCGCACGATGGCGTAGTCACTGCCAGATGCGGCGATGGCGCGCTCGCCCAGCAGCTTGCTGGACAGGAAGCGGCTTTTGGCGCCTTCGTGCAAACCCAGGGCCGAGGTATGGATGAGGCGGACGTTCGCGCCCGCGCAGGCCACGGCCAGCGCTGCCGGCGCGCGGTGGTGCACGTGGTCATAGGATTCATTGGGCCGCTGGCGCAGGATGCCCACGCAGTTGACGACCACATCGACGTCTTTCAGCAAGGGAGCCCACGCACCGGGCTGCAACAGTTGCTCAAAGCGCACAAGGTGCAAGGGGGCAAAGGGATAGGTGCCTTCATGGCGCGCCGGATGGCGGCTGCCGATGGCAAGCTGCGCGCCCGCGCCATGCAAGGCCGCTACGGCATGGCGGCCGATAAAACCGGTGCCTCCCAGTACCAATACACGAAGCACGCCGGAGGCAACGCTTGTCGGGGAGTTTTCGGGATCAGGCTGCATGTTCTTTTTTTGCTTGTTGTTCCCGCGCTCCAGCGGTGGGCCACCCGAACGGGCCTGGGCAATGTAGCAGCAATCGCCAAAAGCTAAGGATTCCAGCGCTTCCAGTACTCGAGCGCGACCCGGTAGGTGTTCACTTGCACCTGCACCGTTTCGTCGATATTTACGCCGTAGCCGCCTGCCATGGAAAACGCCAGTGGAATGCGGCGTTGCCAGGCCCAGTCAAAGACGTGCCGGTCGCGCGCCTCCAGGCCGTCGAAGCTCAAGGCCAGACGTCCCAGCCGGTCGCCCTCGTATGGATCAGCGCCGGCCAGAAACAGTACCAGTCCCGGCTCAAAGCGCCGGTCCAGTTCGTCAAGCGCATGCTCCAGTGCCTGCAGGTAAGCCGCGTCGCCACAGCCATCCGGCAGATCCACATCCAGATCGCTGGCTTCTTTCCGAAACGGGAAATTCTTTTGTCCATGCAGCGATAGCGTGAACACACTATCGTCATTTCGGAAAATGCTGGCGGTGCCGTTGCCCTGGTGCACGTCCAGGTCGATGATGGCGACCCGTAGCGGTTTGCGCGCATGGCGGTGCAGGCGCATCCATTCTGCTTGCATCAACCGGGCTGCCACCGCCGCGTCGTTGAAGACGCAAAAGCCTCCTCCCTTGTCAGCATAGGCATGGTGAGTGCCGCCCGCCAGGTTGGCGGCCAGACCCTCGCCTGCCCGGCCCGGGCTCCCCATTGCCGCGCGCGTGGCGGCCACCGTAGCACCCGCCGAGCGCCGGGCCCGCTCCGCCATGCCCGGGCTCCAGGGAAATCCGATTTCCCTCTGGGCAGCCGGGGGCAAGGTGCCATGGCTGACGGCGTCAACATAAGCTGGTATGTGGACGAGGGCGAGTTCACCATCAGTAGCGGCCGGCGCCTGTGCCAGTCGAACGGTTGGCAGTTCGTTCATCAGGCGATCCCGCAACAAGCGGTACTTCGCCATCGGAAACCGGTGCCCAGGCGGCAGCGGTAAAACAAAGTTGTCGGCGTAGAAAGCTTGCAAGATGCGCGGAAAGAAAGGAAACAAAGAGTTTTAGCGATTGTGGACTGAAGCAACAGCCAATAGCATGTAATACCGAGCACCACAGGCCTTTGAATTTGGATACTTTTGCACTCGGTTTTCAGGCGTAAATAGGGCTTGACACCTAAAATGCTGCAGTGCAGCAAAAACTGCTTGCAATGCCTCGGCTAATCCCTATACTTAAGGACATGTTGCAGTGCAGCAATTCAGCGCAAAGCAACTATTGACCCGAAGACTCATTAACTTATATCTGGAGATTAATTATGCTGACCGCTGAACAAATCATGGCCTCCCACAAAGCCAACATCGAAACCCTGTTTGGTCTGACCCACAAAGCCTTCGAAGGCGTTGAAAAACTGGTCGAACTGAACGTCCAGGCCACCAAGGCCGCCCTTGCTGAGTCCGCCAATCATGCACAGGCAGTGCTGAACGTGAAAGACGCACAAGAGCTGCTGGCTCTGCAAGCCGGACTGGTCCAGCCCCTGGCTGAAAAAACCGCCGCTTACAGCCGCCACCTCTATGACATCGCTTCGGCCGCCGGCGCTGAACTGGGCAAGACCGTTGAAGGTCAAACCGCAGAAGCGCAGAAGAAATTCGTCGGCCTGGTCGACAACGCCGCCAAAAACGCACCAGCCGGTTCAGAAACCGCAGTTGCTGTCATGAAGAGTGCTGTTGCCGCCGCGAACAACGCTTTCGAATCCATGCAAAAGGCTGTCAAGCAAGCCAGCGAAATGGCTGAAGCCAACTTCAACACCGTGGCTGCCACCGCAGCGAGCGCCACGAAAACCGCTACCAAGAAGCGTTAATTGTTAACCTCCGTTTTCGTACATCCTGTGTACGGAAACGGCCCCGGAGCCTGACACAGGAACCTTGCTAATGCAGGGTTCCAGACCCCTTGTCTCCTCGGATCCTTTCGAAATTCATTTTCACGGATCCAGTTAAGCCCAATCGCAAGATTGGGCTTTTTTTTTGGCTGAGGCAGACCCGGTTCTGGATTATTCAGGCACCTAGCCCAAGCGAAATAAGCGCAGCTAGCTATTAAATTGATAGCACCTACTTTGGCATGCCCATGCCGGCGGCTGCCAGCTTCGCCTTCAGTTGGGGCAGCGCAGCCAACATCGCTGCCCGGCCTGAGTCGATGGCGCGCTGCCGCGCTGAAAAGTCCGCACTCTTCAGGCCCGTCAGTGAGGGGCGAATGACCACGTCAGCATCCCTCAGCTCGTACTGGTTGATGCTTTTGCCCATGATGGCAAAAGTTTGCAGCAGAATTTGCAGGGTGTCGCTGGCCAGGTTGGCCTCCGGCGGGCTGGAAATGTCGACCGCAATCACCACGTCGGCACCCATCTGCCTGGCAAAACGCACCGGCACTGGTGAGACCAGACCGCCGTCAACATACTCGCGGCCGCTGATCTTCACGGGCACGAATACAGCCGGCACCGCGCTGGAGGCCCGCACCGCCGTGCCGGTGTCGCCGCGCTGGAACAGCACAGCCTGTCCACTGTTGAGGTCCGTTGCCACGATGCCCAGGGGAATCGCCATGTTTTCCATCAGGCGGCCCGCTACCAGCTCGTTAACGTAGCGCCCCAGCGCTTCGCCGCGGAACATGCCGCGGCCAATAATCGGCAACATCCAGTCGGTGATGGCGACCTCCTCCATGTTCAGCGCGGTTTGCTGCAGTTGCGCGCTGGTCTTTCCGCTGGCATAAAGCGCCGCCACCAGGCTGCCAGCCGACGTACCAACGACCAGCTGCGGCTTAAGCCCGGCCTCTTCCAGCACGGCGATCACGCCCACATGGGCAAAACCCCGCGCAGCGCCCCCGCCCAGGGCCAGGCCGATGCGCACGGGTTTTCCGGGGGCCTCTGCCGGTGGCACCACAACGGAGGGGCCAGGGCCAGCGGGAGGGGTGGTGCAACCGGCCAGCAATGACAAAGCCATCGCCAGGACGAGCCCTGACAGCCAGCCCGCACCCCGCGAAATCTTGTGAAATATAGGGGCTAGACCAAGAATGATTCTTATTTGCTTTATCATCATCAGGCTTCGAAAATAACTGCAAGGAAGTGAAAAGTTATGTACAAAAAATTGGTTCTCTCTTCGTTGATGCTTCTGGCCGGCTTGGCTTCTGCCCAGGAACAGGTGGTCAACCTGTATTCTGCCCGCCATTACCAGACCGACGAAAAGCTCTACAGCGACTTCACCAAGGCGACCGGCATCAAAGTCAACCGCGTGGACGCAGATGACGCTGGCATCCTGGCGCGCCTGAAGGCCGAAGGCGCGGCCTCCCCCGCCGACGTGATTTTGCTGGTGGATGCCGCCCGCCTGCACAAGGGCGATGTGGACGGCCTCTTCAAGCCGATCAAGTCGCCAGCCCTCGAAGCCGCCATTCCGGCCAAGCTGCGCGCCAAGGAAACAGCCGAAGGCACAACCTGGTTCGGTTTTTCGACCCGCGCACGCGTCGTAGTATTCGACAAGCTCAAGGTCAAAAAGACCGACGTGGACACCTACGAAAAACTGGCTGACCCGAAAAACAAGGGCCTGCTGTGCACGCGTTCGGGCGCCCACCCCTACAACCTTTCGCTGTTCGGCGCTGTGACCGAGCACATGGGTGAAGCCAAGGCCGAGCAGTGGCTCAAGGGCCTGGTGGCCAACATGGCGCGCGACCCCAAGGGCGGCGACACCGACCAGATCAAGGCCGTGGCCAGCGGCGAGTGCGGTATTGCAGTGACCAACTCCTACTATCTGGCGCGCATCATGCGCTCCACTACGCCAGAAGACAAAGTCATTGCTGACCGCGTCGGCGTGGTCTTCCCGAACCAGGACAGCTGGGGCACGCATGTGAATATCGCCGGCGCCGCCGTCGCCAAGAACGCCAAGAACACGGCCAATGCCGTCAAGTTCATGGAATACATGGCCAGCCCAAGTGCGCAGGAATACTTCGCCAATGGCAACAACGAGTGGCCTGCTGTCGCCGGACTGGGCGTCACCAACCCCGCGCTTAAAGCCATGACCCCTTCGGGCAATGGCAGC
Source organism: Polaromonas aquatica (assembly GCF_050626995.1). Lineage (GTDB taxonomy): Bacteria > Pseudomonadota > Gammaproteobacteria > Burkholderiales > Burkholderiaceae_C > Polaromonas > Polaromonas aquatica_A. Next base: position 96,005 of record NZ_CP192467.1, read on the forward strand.
TTCAAGTCCGAGACCATCCCGATCAGCGCCGTGGGCAATAACCAGCTCAAGGTACAGCAGATGCTGGACCGCGTTGGCTACAAATAAGCCAGCGCCTCGTTTTGCGAAAAGCCCGGCCGCCGAAAGGCGCCGGGCTTTTTTCATTGCCGGGCCGCCCCAAGATGAAAAGCCCCTCTCGGGGGCCGCGACCACAGGAGGTGAAGAGCGTGGGGGTAATTTCATGGGCCATAATTGACGTTTACGTTAACGTCATGTCCACACCGTATGGTGTTCCGTATGGTGTTCCGTATGGTGCTCTCATACGGAGCTGACATGGCAGTTGCACCGCCCTTCAGACTTCTCAATCTTTCATTCAAGGAACCACCATGGAAATCGCAGGCAAAGTATTTATCGTCACCGGCGGCGCATCGGGCCTGGGTGAAGGCACGGCACGCATGCTGGTGGCAAACGGCGCCAAGGTCGTCATCGCCGACATGCAGGCCGACAAGGGCGAAGCCATCGCCAAAGAGCTGGGCGAAGGCAAGGCCGCTTTCGTCAAGTGCGACGTGAGCCAGGAAGCCGACGGCCAGGCCGTGGTGGCCAAGGCGGTTGCCATGGGCAAGCTGATGGGCCTGGTGAACTGCGCCGGCATTGCGCCCGCCGAAAAAACCGTGGGCAAAAACGGCGCGCACAGCCTGGCCGCTTTCAGCCGGACCGTCACCGTCAACCTGATCGGCAGTTTCAACATGATTCGCCTGGCGGCCGACGCGATGTGCAAGAACGACCCGGAAGCCACCGGCGAGCGCGGCGTGCTGATTTCCACCGCCTCCGTGGCGGCCTACGACGGCCAGATTGGCCAGGCCGCCTACAGCGCATCGAAGGGCGGCATCGTCGGCATGACATTGCCGATTGCCCGCGACCTGGCGCGCAACGGCATCCGTAACATGACCATCGCCCCCGGCATCTTCGGCACGCCCATGCTCTTCGGCATGCCGCAGGAAGTGCAGGATTCGCTGGCCGCGGGTGTTCCCTTCCCCTCCCGTCTGGGCACACCCCAGGACTACGCCAAGCTGGCCAAACACATCATTGAAAACGACATGCTCAATGGTGAGGTAATCCGCCTGGACGGCGCAATCCGGCTCGCTCCGCGTTGACACCAGAGAGCCATACGGCTTTTACGCTATTTAATTGATAGCTGGTTGCGCCCGAACGCTAAGGGCTGGAGGCCGATTTCACTGATAACTCAGTCGAATCGGCTTTTGGTTTTTGTTTTTCCGCTCCTTACAAATCAGCGGCAGCCGTGCGTATTTCAGTGCAGCGCCCGTACAAGTCTGGATTTAACATGGCACGAATTACCAACGGAGCAGCCATGGTTCCCACTCCTGCACGCAAGCTCTTCTCCTTCCAGCTTTGGTCCGCCGCAACCCTGCTGACCCTGCTGATGGCGGGCTGCACGTCACCCTCGCCGGTTGCCCCCAGCGTGCCCCAACAGCCTGAAGGCACCTCGGGCTATACCGAAAAACCCGGCTGGGCCACCCAGAAATTCGCTGTGGCCGCCGCCAATCCGCTGGCCACCGATGCTGGCTACCAGGTGCTCAAAGCCGGCGGCTCTGCCGTCGATGCGGCAATTGCCGTGCAAATGGTGTTGACACTGGTCGAGCCGCAATCGAGCGGCATAGGCGGAGGAGCATTTCTACTGCATGCCAATGGCGGCAAAGTGGAGGCCTTTGACGGCCGTGAGACTGCACCTGCGGGTGTTGATGAAAAACTTTTCATGGGTGCAGATGGCAAACCGCTGGCCTTCATTGACGGCGTAGTCGGTGGCCGCTCCGTCGGCGTGCCGGGGACGGTGCGCATGCTGGAGATGGCACACAAGCAGCACGGCAAGCTGCCCTGGGCGCAACTTTTCACGCCGGCCATCACCTTGGCGGAGGGCGGCTTCAAAGTCAGTGCGCGGCTGAACACGCTGCTCAAGACCGAGCAGCACCTGAAAAAGGACCCGGTCGCCGCGGCCTACTTCTACAAGCCCAATGGTGAGCCACTGGACGTGGGAACTACGCTGCGCAACCAGCCCCTGGCGGATGTGCTGAAAAAAATCGTATCCTCCGGTTCCAAAGGCCTGCTGGAAGGTGACGTGGCCCAGGCCATCGTCGCCAAGGTGCAGGGCCACCCCACCAACCCCGGCAAACTGAGCATGGCCGACATGGCCGATTACCAGGTCAAGAAGCGCGAACCGATCTGCCACGACTACCGCGCCCAGGCGCGCGACTACCGCATCTGCGGCATGCCGCCGCCCAGCTCGGGCGCCATCGCCGTCGGGCAAATTCTCGGCATTCTGGGCAACACCGCCGCCGCCAGCCAGCCGCTGGTGACCGGCACCAGCGGTATCGCGGGCCTCCCAGGACCCACGCCGTCTGCCGACTGGCTGCACCTGTACACCGAGGCCTCCCGCCTGGCTTTTGCCGATCGCGCGCAATACCTGGGCGACCCCGACTTTGTGCAGGCGCCGGGCGGCAACTGGATGAGCCTGCTGGACCCCGCCTACCTGGCCGACCGCGCGAAGCTGATCGCCGCCCAACCCGGCGGGCAAAGCATGAAGGTCGCCAAGCCCGGCCTGCCCGGCGGCATAAAAAGCGCCTATGCGCCCATGCCCGACCAGCCCGAATACGGCACCTCGCACATCAGCATCGTTGATGCCTACGGCAACGCGATTGCCATGACCACCACGATCGAAGACGCATTTGGTTCGCGCCAGATGGTCAGGGGCTTTCTGCTGAACAACGAGCTGACCGACTTCAGCTTTGCACCCACCGACGCCGAAGGCAAGCCGGTCGCCAACCGCGTGCAACCCAACAAACGCCCGCGCTCATCGATGGCGCCAACGCTGGTGTTCGACAAGGCCACCGGCCAGCTGGTGATGAGCGGCGGCAGCCCCGGCGGCGCGCTGATCATTCATTACACCGCCAAGATGATTTACGGCGTGCTCAACTGGGGCATGCTGCCGCAGCAGGCCATCAACCTGCCCAATTTTGGCTCGCTCAACGGCCCGTCGCTGCTTGAAGAAAAGCGCTTTGCACCCGCCACGGTGGAAGCACTGAAAGCCCGTGGCGCCGAAGTCCGCGAGGTACCCATGACCAGCGGCCTGCAGGCCCTCACGCGCGGCCAGGCGCACGGCACACCCGTGTGGCTGGGTGGCGCCGACCCACGCCGCGAAGGTGTGGTGATGGGAGACTGAAGGAAAAAAGCCGCTTGCGCCCTTATTCCACGGGGGTGAGCAGCCGCTTTTTTGTAGCAGATCAGATTGGCCGGCGCCTTCGCGCTGACTAGTCTGTCCGCATTGGGTCGGCCGGCGCATCAGGCAATGACTGCTGCAGGCAGATGGTGACGACGATCCTGCCGCGGTTGAGCAGCCCCCCTGCATGGCCGCGCCCGCGAGCTGCGGGCGCATGTGGCCGGCAACGGCAGCAATGTCTGGCTGATGCGCTGCTAGGCCCATGGCGTCAACACGCCTTCGCCCCCCTGGCCCAGTTGCTGGCCCGCGTCATCGGGGCCGCGCCCACCGACAGCCATGAGACCCGCATCGCCGCGCTGGCCTCGACGCTGGCAAGCGTGGGCACCACCGGCCCGGCCACGCTGGCAACACTGGCCGGGATGCTGGCCATCGAATTGCCGCCCGAACCCGTCGGCGCCGCCGCTCAGCGCTCAGTCGGCTTCGACGCCGGCCGCTGCCGTCCGGGCGTGACGGCCGCGGGTGGACAACCGGTCGTGGTGCAGCAGCAGCATCAAAACCGCGTGGATGGCAAGGCTGAGGAGCAGCATCCACATGTTCTGGAACAGGACGCCGGAAACCAGCCCAATCGTCAGGCTCACCGCCTGGAAGGCGACCGAAATGCTCACACCGAAGCGGTCGAAGGGCTGCGCGAAGACCTGCGCCCGCTGCCTTGCCAGCAGCACCACCGCGCAGGACAGCGTGGCAAGGACGACCGCCCCGCGCCACGGCTCGGGCACACCGAACTTGATCAGCGCGTTGGTGCACAGCACGCCGACCAGTCCACCAAAGATCGCGAGCCACGCCCGGCCGGTCGTCCGCTGCACCAGCGAGAAGAAGAAGATCACCCAGAACCACGCCCAGAAGTTGCCGTAGGGCACGCCGAAGTACTGGTGCTCGAGGCCGCGGCCCCAGTCCCAGAAGCCCACGCGAACGGCCACGACGTCGAGGCCCAGGTCGATGCCCAGGCCGAACAGCCCGTCGAACGCGCACTTCGACAGCAAGCCCAGGCGCAGCTTCCCGCTGACCTGCTGGGCCGAATAGATGATGCAGCCCCAGGCGATGCCGATGCACAGCGGCACCTCGAACACCATCAGCACGAACTGGCCGTACTGGTAGGCACTGAGCTGGTAGATGGTGGCGATCTCCAGGCAGATGCCGTAGACGCTGCCCCAGAACAGGGTCGCCAAGCCGCCGCACCGCGCCTTCCGCGCGTGCCAGAGGCAGGCGAGGAGAACGAGGAAGACGAAGACCTCGAAGAGGTGGAACCAGGTTTTCATGCGTGGCGGAGCTTGGTGCCGTGGACGGCCTTGCTGAAGAAGCCGATCTCCTCGCACAGGTTGCCGGCGCCGTGCGCCCGGTAGACGGTCTGCAGATCGTGCGTGGTGTAGTCGCGGTAGAAGGGCTCGTGATAGTCCTCGGGGAACTGCTCCAGCACCCAGTTGAACTCGGGCACGTCGTCATGCTGGATCGAGTCCACGTGGCCGATCCAGCCCTGCACCACCAGCACGCGCGCGAGTTCGGCGAGGATCCGCGTGCGCACGTCGCGCGGCACTTCATGCAGCAGGTAGCACGAATAGGCCGCGTCGAAATGCTGGTCGGGAAACGGCAGGCTCTCGGCCTGGCCGCAGACGAACGAGACGTTCGGGCAGCCGCGAAGGTTCTCCCTCGCGGCCTCCACGTAGTCCGGCGAGAGCTCCAGCAAGGTGATGTGAGCCTTGGGAAATTCGGTGGCGACCATCCGGGTCAGAGCTCCCGTTCCGCCGGCAACCTCGAGAAAGTGGCACCCCGCGCCGTCGGCGCCGAAGCGCTCGCGCAGCGGCTTGAGGATCAGGCGGCGCATCGTCGCCGCAGTGCCGGCGAAAACGATCTCGACCTGGTGGTCGTACTTCCGGGCCGAGGCACCAGAGAGATAGCCGTCGGTCTGGAAGTGGAAGTTGCGCGTGTAGTACGCAGGGAAGTCGTGGTGGTGGACGGATGATGCGCCGGAGAAGCGGTCGTGGACGCCCTGCTTGCGACGAGCAGCCACTGCGACCGTGTCGCCGACGATCACTGGCAAGCGGGCCAGGTGGCGCACCGGGTTCCCCAGCTGCAGCAGCGCGAGGGAGTAGACGCCGTCGCGGACGTTGCGCGCGTCGCCGAGGAACAGGTGATTGAGGTGCGCCTTCGATCGCCAGAGGTTCCGGACCAGGTTCGACTGCAGCTTCTTGCGCTTGCCCGCCACGATGAGATCGAGCGCCGCGATGGCGATCGCCTGGCAGCCGAACAGCCCGAGCCGGGCCAAGGCGTAGAGGTAAGTGCAGGCGAAGCGCAGGTGCGCCACGACGTGCAGCTTGGCAGGTCTATCCAGTGTCGACGATGACATCGCCATTCCTTTCTCGCGGCCTCACGTCCCGGCATCGGCCTGGATCGGCGCGGCGCGGCGGGCGGGAACCCTTCAGCGGGAGCAAGCATTGTGCCTCAGCCTGGGACGCCTCCGCGCCCGACAGCCAGGCCCACGCACGCCTGTCGCGCTTCTTCAGGGCGCTGATCCACGAGGCCTGGGGAGGTGATGTGCGCTTCAGCGTGCCGGACCACTTGCGCGATCCGATCTGCTCAGCCTGGCCTGACCCGGGAAGAACCCCCATAAATCCGCGCATGCCCCGCCTTTGCCGCGAGTGTTTGCACAAAACGGTGCCTTGTCGCACATCCGAACCAGGCCGGCCTTCCTAAGCTTGACTCACGCACCGATAAGGCGTCAACACGAAAGGAAGTGCCATGACCATGCCCCGTTTCAACAACGATCACGCCAGCATCGTCAATGCGGCCATTGTCCGCGCCGCGAGGGTGTGGCAATGGGAGACTGGGAGATTAAAAAGCTGCTTCTGCCCTTATTTTACGGGCGCAAGCAGCTACTTTTTTCATAGCAGATCAGACTGACCGGCGCCTTTTCGCTGGTTAACCTGTCAGCATCAGCGCATCCGGCCTCGCAGCGCGAATACGGCTCGCGCTATGAAGTCAGCTGCCGTTATCAAACATGCTTATTGCGACTTCCGGCCACACGATCAGAGCCAAGCCCGCAACGGAGAATATCGCGCTCACAACGGTAACGAGCACCCCGGTCAGGTAGCCCGAAGGCGGGCGCCCTTCCCAGCCGTAGGCAATGCGACCCTGTCGATATTGAACCAGCGCTAGAAGAACAATAAAGACACCTAACGCTCGCGTCGCCGCTATGGAGCTCACGAAAAATAATGCCGCCGTGACCAGGAAGACTATAGCCAGAGGGGTCTCAAGCCCAGTCCGCGGCGGCACCTCATCGTTGTTCTCATCAGCTATCTTGCGGTGTGGAGGCATCTTGGCTAGTGGCTCTCTTGGGAGTGAGGCTGTCGAATGTACACCTCGTCGTGCTCATGGGTCTCGGGTCTGGCGCGATCGCGCAGTGGTGTCAGTCTGTCCGCATCGGCTCGGCCGGCGCATCCTGTTTCGCCGTTCCAATGCGCTCATACTCCGAGATCACCTGAGCGCCCAGCAGCAGCAAAGCGGCCGCGACTTCCAGGCTCAGCAGCACCACGATGGCCGTTGTCAGCGAGCCGTACACCAGGCCGACCTGTGACAGCGTGGCGAAATACCACACCAGAAGATGGCGCGTCAGCTCCCATAGCAATGCGGCGGTGACCCCGCCCAGTAGCGCATGCCGCCACTGCAGCCTGCCCACAGGCATCACCATGTACAGCGAGGTCAGCAGCAGGATTTCACCCGCCAGGCCCAGCAAATACAGCAACACGCCGGAAAATCCGCTGAGCGACCATTCCCAGCCCAGGAAGTCCAGGCTTTTTTCACCGAGCGCCTGCAGGCTGCCCGACACCAGCGTCACCAGCAGCAAGCCCAGACCCACAAACACGATGTAGCAATAAGGCAGGATGGCCGACACCAGCAGGTGGCGGCGGCGAATTGCCACGCGGTGCAAAAAGATCACCGACATCGTGTTCTCCAGTACGGTGAAAGCCAGGGAGCTGAAAAACAGCATGGTGGCCAACAAGACCCAGCCCAGCAGCTCCCGGTGCGCCAGGAAATGGGCCAGCTCGGCCGTGATGAAGCCGCCTTGGCCGGGCGCGAGCCAGCCGATATAACGGCCCAGCGCCTGCAGCAAGGCCTGCTGCTCCACCACATGCGACAGCGCGATCGCGACCAGGATCAGCAGCGGAACGACGGACAGCAGCGCGTAATAAGCCACCGCACCGGCCAGCAGCAGGCCCTGATTGGCGCGAAAACCCTTGAGCACCCGCAGCGCGAAGGCGCCAGGGTGGCTGGCAACATAAGCAAGGTTGGGGGAAAGCGTCATGGAAAGGCCCCGCTCCCGGGGCGGCAAGGAAAAGTCCATTGTGGGAGGCACCGGGGGCGCCCGCTGCCGCCGGATACCGCCTATGCGTGTCAGCCCAGCGCCCATTCCCCCTCGGGCCATGGCGTCGGCGTCCCATCGCCGGGACGCGTGTGCTAAATTGACCCCCCTCTTTCCACCCCATGTCCATCCCTCAAACATTCATCCAGGAGTTGCTCGCGCGTGCGGACGTGGTGGACATCGTGGGCCGCCATGTGCAGCTCAAAAAGGGCGGCGCCAACTTCATGGGCCTCTGCCCTTTCCACGGCGAAAAGTCCCCCTCTTTCAGCGTCAGCCCCTCCAAGCAGTTCTACCACTGCTTTGGCTGCGGCAAAAACGGCAATGCCATCAGCTTTTTGATGGAGCACGCGGGCATGACCTTCATCGAAGCGGTGAAAGACCTGGCCCAGCAGTACGGCCTGCAGGTGCCTGAAGACGACGTCTCGCCGCAGGACCGGGCCCGCGCCGCCCAGATGCGCGAGCAGCAGGCCACGCTCACCAGCGTGCTTGAAAAGGCCGGCGTCGCCTACATCAAGGCCCTGCGCAACTCCGAGCGCGCCATCGACTACTTCAAGGGCCGTGGCGTCTCGGGTGAAGTCGCCAAGACCTTCGGCCTGGGCTACGCGCCCGAAGGCTGGCGCAGCCTGGCCAGCGTCTTCCCCGATTACAACGACCCGCTGCTGGTCGAAAGCGGCCTGGTCATCACCGGTGAACCCGGCGACGAAAACCAGGCCGGCGAAGCCAAGCGCTATGACCGCTTCCGCGATCGGGTCATGTTCCCCATCCGCAACGTCAAGGGCGAATGCATAGGTTTCGGTGGCCGCGTGCTCAGCGACGAAAAGCCCAAATACCTCAACTCACCTGAAACACCCGTTTTCAGCAAGGGACGTGAGCTGTACGGCCTGTTTGAAGCCCGCACCGCCCTGCGCGAACATGGCTATGCACTGGTCACCGAGGGCTATATGGACGTGGTGGCGCTGGCCCAGCTGGGTTTTGCCAATGCGGTGGCCACGCTGGGCACCGCCTGTACGGCGGACCATGTGCAAAAGCTGTTCCGCTTTACCGACTCGGTGGTGTTCAGCTTTGACGGCGACAGCGCCGGCCGCCGCGCTGCACGCAAAGCCCTGGATGCCGCCCTGCCCTTTGCCACCGATGTGCGCACCGTCAAATTCCTGTTTTTGCCGGCAGAACACGACCCCGACAGCTATATCCGCGAACACGGCCAGGAAGGCTTTGCCGCCGCTGTCAGGAAAGCCGTGCCGCTCAGCCGCTTCATGCTGGACGCCGCCGGGGAAGGCTGCGACCTGGACACTGCCGAGGGCCGCGCCCACATGGCCAGCAATGCCCGGCCGCTGTGGAGTTTGATGCCGGACGGCGCCCTCAAACGCCAGCTGCTGGCCGAGATCGCCGACAAGGTGCAGATCGACAGCCGGGAGCTGCTGCAGCTCTGGCAGCCGGCTGCAACGGGCTACAAAGCGGACTATAAAAACAATAGCAATATGCGCAAGAGCGGCGCGGGCTACAAGCCAAAATCATCATCAAATCCGGGCCAGCATGCCGACATGCCCGATTCTGCGGACTATCCGCCGCATTTCCCGGACGAGCGCGACTACAGCGCTTCCGAGCCCTCCGGTTATTTCCCGGCCCCTTCCACATCAGGGCGCAGTTTTGGTGACCGCAGCAGCCGTTCGCCGCGCCGCGTAGCCGGGCGCATGCTGCCGGCCAGCCGCGAAGACCGCGTGCTCCGGCTGTTGCTGACTGAGGCTGAGACCTGGGACCGGCTCACTACCGAAGAGCATCACCTGCTGGTGGAGTTGCCCGAGCCGCACGGCCCGCTTTTTGTATGGCTCGAGAGCCAGCTGCACGAACATGGCCCCCAGCCCTGGGCAGCCCTGCGCGAAGGACTGCGCGGCCATGCCCACGAAAGGCACGCCACCACGCAGATCGCTCAGATTCCGGAAGGCATTGAAAGCGACTGGACCGAAGTGCGCAGCATCCTGGATCAACTCCTGAGGCTACGCCGCCAGCAAGAGATGAGCGAACTGGCCACCAGGGCCGCCACCGACCCTGCAGCCCGGCAGCGTTACCTGGAACTGGCCGCCAGCCTCAAACCCGCTGCCGATACGGCCCGCTGAGCCTGCCCGGGCCCAAAAACACCTGTTTTTGGGGTGCAAAAAATCACCCAAAAACCGCCCAAAAAACAGGCAGCAGGGTATAATCCGATTTTCGACGGCAAGCGCGACAGCAGCACCTCCGGCCCCGGCCACCCTGAAACCTCAGGGACTCAACAAGCGAGACGGCCACTTCCCTCAGGGAATTCCGCAAGGACTGCACACCAAATGTTCGCCCAAACAGCTTGCCTGAAAAACTGAACCGTCATTTTTCTCTGGGATTTTTTACCCCAGTGATGTGCCGGGCCTGTTTTTCATCTCTCCGTTTTGTCTCTGAATCCTTGTGACCGCGCCTTTGTTTTTGCACAGGCGCCAAGGTGCATTTTTGTTTACTGGTAGCTGATCGATATTTAAAACAATTTCCGATAACTGGAGGTCCCATGCCTACTGCCAAGCCCATGAAGCCGAGCAACAAAAAGCCGCAAAGCGCGCAGTCCAAAACTGCCGCCAAGCCCAAAGCCAAAGCAGCCCCAAAAGCTGCAGTGCGGCCCGCAAGCAAGCCTCCAGTCAAGGCAGCAGCCAAACCCGCGGCAAAACCCGTGGCCAAAGCTGCTGTGAAGCCTTCCGCCAAGCCGGCGGCCAAAAGCGCCACAAAGAGCGCCAAGGTTGAAAAACCCGGAAAACACGCCATATCTGTCTCATCTGCTAAAGCCAGCAAATCAAGTGCCCCGGTGAACAAGGCCTCTCCGAAAACCGTGAAATCCGCTACTCTTGATTTGCCCCCGAAGAAAGCCCCACCCGTGCCGACCAAGTCCAGCCCCGAATCCAAGCCAGTTGCAGCCGTTGCCGAAGTGCCCGTAAAGAAGAAACCGGGCCGCCCGCCCAAGAACCCTGCCGCTGACGGCAGCGCACCCGTTGCCACCGGGGCCAAGCGCGGCCGCAAGCCCAAAAATGCGGCAAGCACCAGCAAGCCTGGCGAAGACCTCGACATGTCCGACATTGAGGACGATCTGGTCGGCGAACCCATCGCGGAAACGACCGAGAAGGTCAAGCCACTGCGCATGAAGATCAGCAAGGCGAAGGAACGCGCCCTGATGAAGGAATTCGGCCTGGATGAAACCGTCCTCTCCGAAGAAGACATGCTCAAGCGCCGTCTGCGCCTGAAAACCCTGATCAAGCTGGGCAAGACGCGCGGCTACCTCACGCACGGCGAAATCTCCGACCACCTTCCCGACAAGCTGGTCGATGCTGAAACGCTGGAAGTCGTGGTCAACATGCTCAACGACATGGGCGTGGCCGTGTACGAGCAGGCACCTGACGCCGAAACCCTGCTGCTGAACAACACCGGCCCCACGGTTGCGACTGAAGAAGAAGCCGAAGAAGAAGCCGAAGCCGCGCTGTCGACCGTCGACAGTGAATTCGGCCGCACCACCGACCCTGTCCGCATGTACATGCGCGAAATGGGCACGGTCGAGCTGCTCACGCGCGAAGGCGAAATTGAGATCGCCAAGCGCATCGAGGGCGGCCTCATGAAGATGATGGAAGCCATCTCGGAAAGCCCCGCCACCATCGCTGAAATCATGCGTCTGGGCGAGGAAATCCGCGAAGGCAAGATCGTCATCTCTACCGTGGTCGACGGTTTCTCTAACCCCAACGAGGCCGATGACTACGTGGCCGAGGAAGACTTCGACGAATTCGACGAAGAAGATGATGACGACGGCAAGGGCGGCTCCAAGGCCCTGACCAAGAAGCTCGAAGAGCTCAAGAAAGAAGCGCTCAGCCGCTTCGACAAGATCGCCACCCTGTTCGAAAAAGTCCACAAGACCTACGACAAGGAAGGCTACGGCACGCCCACTTACGTGAAGGCGCAAAAGGCCCTGAGCGACGAGCTGATGACCGTTCGCTTCACCGCCAAGACTATTGAAAAGCTCTGCGATATGCTGCGCGGCCAGGTGCTGGACGTTCGCAAGAAAGAGCGCGAATTGCGCCGCATCATCGTCGAGAAGTGCGGCATGCCGCAGGAAGTCTTCATCAAGGACTTCCCGCCCAACCTGCTCAACCTGAAATGGGTTGAAAAGCAGGTCGCCTCCGGCAAGCCCTGGTCAGTGGTGATGGCCCGTAACGTGCCGCCCATCCAGGAACTGCAAACCAAGCTGGCCGAACTGCAGGCCCGCGTGGTAGTGCCGCTGGCCCAGCTCAAGGACATCAACAAGCGCATGAACGAAGGCGAGTCCAACTCGCGCGACGCCAAGAAAGAAATGATCGAGGCCAACCTGCGCCTGGTGATTTCGATCGCGAAGAAGTACACCAACCGCGGCCTGCAGTTCCTCGATTTGATCCAGGAAGGCAACATCGGCCTGATGAAGGCCGTCGACAAGTTCGAATACCGCCGCGGCTACAAGTTCTCGACCTACGCCACCTGGTGGATCCGCCAGGCGATCACGCGCTCTATCGCCGACCAGGCACGCACCATCCGTATCCCGGTGCACATGATCGAAACCATCAACAAGATGAACCGCCTGTCGCGCCAGCATTTGCAGGAGTTCGGCTTCGAGCCGGACGCCAGCATCCTGGCCGCCAAAATGGAGATTCCTGAAGACAAGATCCGCAAGATCATGAAGATCGCCAAAGAGCCGATCTCGATGGAAACGCCGATCGGCGACGATGACGACTCGCACCTGGGCGACTTCATCGAAGACAGCGCCAACACCGCACCGCTGGAAGCCGCGATGCAGGCCGGCCTGCGCGATGTGGTGAAAGACATCCTCGACAGCCTGACACCCCGCGAAGCTAAGGTGCTGCGCATGCGCTTCGGTATCGAGATGTCGACCGACCACACGCTGGAAGAAGTCGGCAAGCAGTTCGACGTGACCCGCGAACGCATCCGCCAGATCGAAGCCAAGGCACTGCGCAAGCTGAAGCACCCTTCACGTTCAGACAAGCTGCGCAGCTTTATCGATACGCTGTAAACGGCTTTTTCTTAAGCTTGAAAACCCGGCCCCGCAAGGCGCCGGGTTTTTTTATGCGCAAAGCAAGTGCAAATCGGGTTGAAGTCAGGTCACCGAGAAGCGATACACCGTACGGCCGTGGCGGCTTTGCCCCGGCTCATGCACAGCCGAAGGAAACGCCGGCACATTCGGTGCATTCGGATAACCCTGCGGCTCAAAGCAGAGGCTTTGCTGCTGCACATACTGCCTGCCGCCCTTGCCCGGCCCGCCGGCCAGCGGCTCGCCCGCTATAAGGCCGGTATAAAACTGCATGGTGGGCTCGGTTGACCAGACTTCCATCACGCGCCCGCTGGCGGGTGCGCTGACACGTGCGCAAAGCGCCAACGCGCCGGCACTGGCTGCAGAGCGGTCGACCTCAAAACAATCGTCGTACCCTGCAATGCCATTCACAGCCTGTGGAGTTCTCACTCGCGTGTTCAGCAATACCGGTTTGCGCAGATCAAGCGGTGTCCCCTCAACCGGCAGGAGCTTGCCTGTGGCAATCAGGTCAGGCGTCATCTCGAAATAGCGGTTAGCGTAAATCGAGACTTCATGCGCCAGCGCGCTGCGGCTTTCCGGGCCTTCCAGGTTAAAGAACGCATGCGTGGTGAGATTGGCCACCGTGGGCGCATCCTGCGCAATGGCTTCGTAGTCCAGCACCAGCTCGTTCGCTTCGGTCACGCTATAGGTCAGGTGCAGCGCCAGTGTTCCCGGAAAGCCCTCTTCCCCATCGGCAAACACATAGCGCATCTCAACACTGGAGACATCGCGCTGTACCGCGTCAAACACCCGAAAGCGTGAACCTTTCAAACCACCGTGCAGGCAGTGCGGGCCGTTATTGGCGGCCAGCACATGCTCTTTGCCGGCCAGCATGAAGCGCGCATTGCCGATGCGCCCCGCATAGCGGCCGATAAAAGCGCCCACAGAAGGCGAACCACCGACCACACCTTCGATGCTGTCGTAGCCCAGCACGACATCGCCAAACCGGCCATCACGGCCGGGCACCAATATCTGCTCGATCTTCGCACCATAGTTGGTGACGCCAACAGTCATGCCTTGCTGATTGCGCAGCATAAACAGCCGCACTGGCTTGCTGTCGATGTCACGTGCAAAACGCACGGGGTTGAGCAGCAGGTCTGCAGGGATGGCGATATCCGGAGTAGTCACTTGGCAATAATAGTCAGAAGTTCTTCGCGCGTGGTCGGATCGGCCATGTATTTTCCATACAGCGGCCCCATGCGCCTGACCATGGGTGATGCGTCCCTGACCTTGACGAACTGCGCGCCCTGCTTTGTCGTGGTTTCCAGTGCTGCGGCCACGCGCTTGTTCCACAGCTCGCGCATCAGGATGGCTGACTTGGCTCCTGCTTCTGCAAACGCGGCCTTGTCTTCCTTGCCGAGTTTGTCCCAGAGTTTCGTCGACACCACCAGGGCTTCGGGCGAAATCACGTGGTTGGTCATGTAGACGTTTTTAGCGACCTTGTAGTGGCCGGTGGATTCATACGAAGGCAGGTTGTTTTCGGCGCAGTCGACCTTGCCCTGCTCCAGGGCGCCGAGCACCTCCTTGAAGGGCAATGCCACCGGCTTGGCCTCCATGTGCTTGACCATCTCGATATAAATTTCGGACTGCTGTACCCGGATGTTCATGCCGGCAAGATCCCTGATATTGCTTACAGGCTTGACGCAGTAGAACGAGCGCCCGCCGCCGTCGTACCAGCCCAGCACGACGAAGCCGGCGGACTTCAGGTTGGCCGCGAAGCGCTCACCCAGCTTGCCATCCAGGTGGCGAAACATGTGCGCGGAATCGGTGAACAGAAATGGCAGGTTCAGCACCTTGATACCCGGTACGGCGTCCGACAGCGGACCGGAGCTGAACTCGGCCACATCAATATCGCCGCTTTTAAGCATCTGCACGGCCTTGGGTTGGTCACCCAGTGAGCCGTTGTTAAAGAGCTCAATCGAATAGCGCCCGCTGGTGCTTTTGGCGACCTGGTCCACGAAGCTTTTCATGGCTTCTGAAACCGGGTAGCCGTCGGGATGGATGTTCCAGGCGCGCAGTTTGGTCTGGGCCATGCCCGTCGCGGCGCACAGGGCGAAAGAAAGGGCTACTAGCCCCTTGAGGGATGCTTGCATGATTTTGTCTCCTGGTCTGGAATGTATCGGCCCGCCTCTTTGGGCGAGCTCGGTGGCTGGCGATGACTGGCGGATAACGTTAACTCTCACATAAAAAACGCTACCCGCCCTTATGAATCATTCGCCATTTGCTATCAAATCAGTAGCGCGTCAGTCGAGCTTGATGTTGGCATCTGCCACCACTTTGGCCCAGCGGCTGCGCTCCTGGTTGAAGAATGCGTCCTGCTGCGCCGGGGTCATGGTCACCACCTCGGCTCCCTGCCCCGCCAGCTTGGCCCGGATGTCCGGGCTGCGGATGATCTTGATGATCTCGGTGTTGAGGCGGTTGATGACGGCGGCCGGTGTGCCATTGGCCACCAGCAGCCCCTGCCAGGTACCGGACTCGAAGTTGGCAAGGCCTTGTTCTGCCAGGGTTGGCACATTGCCGATCAATGGCATGCGCGTGCTCTTGGAGACACCGAGGATCTTGAGCTTGCCGCTTTGCACATGCGGCAAGGTGGCCAGCATGCCGTTCATGAGGATCTGTGTTTGCCCGGCAATGGTGTCGCTGACAGCCTGTGAGCCCCCTTTGTAGGGGATGTATTGCCATTTGGCCTTGCTGGCGCGCTCTACGGACACACCCGCAAGGTGGGGAGCACTGCCCATAGCCGTCACGGCAAAGTTCAGATCGGATTTGTGCGACAACGCCACCAGTTCCTTCAGGCTGTTGGCAGGCACCGAGGGATGCACCACCAGCAGGTGCGGCGAATACGCCAGCATGGTGACACCGCGCAGATCCTTGGACGGATCAAACCCCAGTTTGGTATAGACCGAAGGGCTGATGGCGAGAGCGCCGGTGTCGCACAGCAGCAGCGTGTAACCGTCGGGTGCAGATTTAGCAACCATGTCGGCGCCAAGATTTCCGTTTGCGCCCGCCTTGTTGTCCACGATGACCGGTTGTTTGAGTGCATCAGACAGCGGCTGCGCAATGGCACGCGCAATGATGTCCGAAGAGCCGCCAGGCGGGTAAGGCACCACCAGGCGGATCGGTTTGGAAGGCCATGAGGCCTGTGCGCTCACGGCACCAGTCCCCAAAGCCAGGGAAGCGGCAATCAGCTCTCGTCGATTGATAGGCATGTTTATCTCCGGATGTTTAGAAAGCGGCGTCCTCCACCGGCTGCGCCAGGAGCCTCTGCGGGCTCTTTATGCAGGTGAGTCAGGCGACTTCGTGGTGACCCAGCAGTTCTAGTGCGCGCACCAGTGCAGAGTGATCCAGGTCCTGCATGCCGTTGGCGGCACAGGCCTGCATCAACTGGGCGGCGCCCGCTGTTTGCGGCAGGGCCAGGCCCAGGGTGCGGGCGCCGCTGAGCGCCAGGTTCAGGTCCTTCTGGTGCAGGCCGATGCGGAAACCCGGCGCGAAGGTGCGCTTGATCATCCGCTCCCCATGCACCTCCAGAATGCGTGAAGAGGCAAAGCCACCCATCAGGGCTTGCCGCACCTTGGCCGGATCAGCGCCGGCCTTGCTGGCGAACAGCAGGGCTTCGCCCACGGCCGCGATGTTCAGCGCCACGATGATCTGGTTGGCTACCTTGCAGGTCTGCCCGTCACCGTTGCCGCCGACCAGGGTGATGTTTTTGCCCATCAGCTCGAACAGCGGCTTGACGCGTTCAAACGCGGCATCGGGGCCACCGATCATGATGGTCAGGCTGGCGGCCTTGGCACCGACTTCACCGCCCGAGACGGGTGCGTCGAGATAGTCGGCGCCGAGCGCGTTGATCTGTTTGGCAAACTCCTTGGTGTCCATCGGCGAGATCGAGCTCATGTCGACCACGGTCTTGCCCTTGCCACTGCTCTTGAGGCCGGCAGCGACGCCCTTGTCGCCGAACAGCACTTTCTGCACGTCAGGTGTATCGGGCAGCATCATGAAAATGATGTCGGCCTTTTCGGCGACTTCCTGTGCCGAGGCGCAGGCGACGGCCTTGCCGGTCAGCAGATCGGCGGGCACCTTGCTGCGGGTGGCCAGAAACACCTCATGGCCGGCCTTGATCAGATGACCCGCCATTGGCGCACCCATGATGCCGAGACCGATAAAACCAAGCTTGCTCATTCAAATTCTCCTTGTTCGTTAAAAATACCTGTGGCCCATGCCCCCATTCAGCCAGCGGGGCATGGATCCCGGATCAAGCCCGGGATGACAGAAAAGAATCAGGCCAGGTACTTGTCGCGCAGGGCCTGGGTGGCGCCGCGGAACACGCCGAGGTCGCTGCCGACACCGACAAAGGTGGCGCCCATTTCCATGTAGCGGCGTGCGTCGGCTTCCACCGGCGCGAGGATGCCGACCGGTTTGCCGTGCGCCTTGGCGGCGGCGAAAATCTTCACCATGGCGGCCTGCACCTCTGGGTGGCTGGCATTGCCGAGGTGGCCCAGGCCGGCGGCCAGGTCGGATGGACCAACAAACATGCAGTCCACACCCGGGGTGGCGGCGATCTCGTCGGCGGCAGCGGTGCCGGCAATGCTTTCGATCTGCACCATCACGCAGATGTGGTCATTGATGGACTTGAGGTAATCCGGCACCGTGCCGTACTTGTTGCTGCGCTGGGACACCGACACGCCGCGAATGCCCTGCGGCGGATACCGCGTGGCCGAGACCGCGCTGGCGGCCTGCTCGGCGCTTTCCACAAAGGGGATCAGGAAGTTGTAGAAGCCGGCGTCGAGCAAACGCTTGAGCTCGACCGCGTTGTTGGAGGTCGGGCGCACCACCGGCGCGCTGACGCTGTCCTTGAGCGCCATCAGCTGCGGGATGTAGGTGGCCATGTCATTGGGTGAGTGTTCCCCGTCGAGCAGGATCCAGTCGAAGCCGGCCACGCCCAGCACCTCGGTGGTGATGGCGTTGGACAGCGAGGACCAGCAGCCGATCAGCTTTTTACCGGCCAGCAGGTCGCGCTTGAAGCTGTTGGGAAAGGACTGGTAAGGCGTGGCTTGTGTCATGAGGTCTCGCTTGTAAATATTGAGTCAGTGAAGGAAGAACGCTGCGCTCGCAGCGGCTCCCGCGGATTTATGTGACCGGCGCCGGGTTGAACAGCACCAGTGCGTTGTGCAGCTTCCAGTGTTCGGCCCAGGTCTTCTTGCGGCCGCTGGCGACCTCGAGCATCAAGTGGAACATTTCCCAGCCCACGTCGGCGATGCTGGCCTCGCCGTCGGCGATGCGGCCTGCGTTGATGTCCATCAGATCGTTCCAGCGGCGCGCCAGGTCGCTGCGTGTGGCGACCTTGATCACCGGGCATTCGGCCAGGCCATAGGGCGTGCCGCGGCCGGTGGTGAAGACATGCAGGTTCATGCCGGCGGCGAGCTGCAGGGTGCCGCAGATGAAGTCGCTGGCCGGCGTGGCCGCGTAGATCAGGCCTTTCTGCCTGAGCTTTTCACCGGGGGCGAGCACACCGCTGATCGGCGAACTGCCTGACTTGACGATGGAGCCCATCGCTTTTTCAACGATGTTGGACAGGCCGCCCTTTTTGTTGCCGGGCGTGGTGTTGGCGCTGCGGTCGACCAGGCCTTTTTGCAGGTAGGCGTCGTACCAGGCCATCTCGCGAATCATTGCCTGCGCGACTTCGGGTGTGCTGGCGCGCGAGGTGAGCTGGTCAATGCCGTCGCGCACCTCGGTGGTTTCGGAAAACATCACACTGGCGCCGGCACGCACCAGCAGGTCGGTGCAGAAGCCCACGGCCGGATTGGCGGTGACGCCGGAAAACGCATCGCTGCCGCCGCATTGCACGCCGACCACCAGCTCGCTGGCGGGCACGGTCTCACGGCGGCGCGCATCGAGTTTTTCCAGGTGCAGCACAGCGGCCTGCATGATGGAGTCGATCATGGACATGAAGCCGACATGGTTCTCCGACTGCAGGCAGACCACGTCCAGCGGTGCTTCGGCCATGACGCCTTGTGTCATATCCTTTTTTTCGCCGACATTTGCAACATTGCGCTCGTCAACGATCTGAATGGTGCCGGGCGGCAGCAGGCGCTCTGGCTGCAGTTTCTCGCAGCCCAGGCTGACCACCATTACCTCACCGCCAAAGTTGGGGTTCAGGCTGATGTTGCGCAGTGTGCGTATCGGGATGATGGCATCAGGCGCGTCGATAGCGACACCGCAGCCGTAGGTGTGCTCCAGGCCCACCACGTCGTCGACGTTGGGGAATTTCGGTAGCAGCTCGGCCTTGATGCGTTTGACAGCGAAGTCCACCACGCCGGCCACACACTGCACAGTGGTGGTGATGGCCAGGATGTTGCGGGTGCCAACCGAGCCGTCGGCATTGCGGTAACCCTCAAAGGTATAGCCTTCTAGCGGCGCCGCCACTGGCGGCTTCACGGTGGAAATCGGGAGGCCCTCGAGCCCGCGCGCGGCGGGCATCTCCAGCAGGCGCTCATGCACCCAGCTACCGGCGGGAATGTCTTTCAGTGCGTAACCGATGGGCACGTTGTAGCGCAGCACCGCCGTGCCCTGGGGCAGATCGACCAAAGCCACCTTGTGGCCCTGCGGCACGCGGTCCACCAGCACCAGGCCGCTGTCCAGCACGGCGCCCGGCGGCAGGCCGCCGTCGTTGGCAACGATGGCCACGTTGTCCGCATCGTGCATGCGGATGGTGATGGGCTGGCGCGCTTCCACAGTCATCAGAAATCGACTATCTCAACCCAGTTCGGATTTTTGCCTGCGGGCTGGCTTGCCCCGGCGACCGGCACACCCGTGGCTCCATCAATCGGATGCAGCGACACGGCATGGGAGCCCTGGCCGGTAGAAATCAGGAACTTGCCGCTCGAGTCGACCGCAAAGCCGCGAGGTGTTTTCTCTGTGGGCGTGGTACCCGCTGTTTGCAGCAGGCCGGTGGCGGGGTCTACCTTGAAGGTGGTCAGCGTGCTGGAGGTGCGCTCCGAGCCATACAGATAGCGCCCGTCGGCAGACAGCTGAAGGTCTGCCGCCCATGGCTTGCCAGTGAAACCGGCCGGCATGACTGTGCTTCGCTGCAGGTGGCGCATGGCCCCCTTGCTGCCGTCGTAGGCAAACACGTCCACACCGCCGTCCAGTTCATTGAGCAGGTAAGCGTGTGTCTGCGTCTTGTTCCACAAGAAATGCCGTGGGCCGGTTTTGGCCGGCGACACGTTCACCAGCGCCGGATCGTTGGCACTCAGCTGGCCGGTCTTTGGGTCGAAACGCCAGCTCGAGAGGTTGTCGCCGCCCAGGCTGGTGGCAAATACATAACGGCCCGCCGGGTCCTGATGGATGGCATGGGCGTTGGGCGCTGTCGGAACGATCTGCTGAACGGGCCCGACAAGGCCGTCCGCGCCCACGCTGTTCACCGTGATCTTGTTGCCGCCATAGGAAGCTGCGAAAAGCCAGCGGCCCGTGGCGTCCAGATCGATATTGGCCATGCTGTCGGCCAATGAGGCCTCGCCGAGTTTTTTCAGCCCACCAGTGGCGCCGTCGATGGCAAAGGTGACGACGCGAAACGGCTGCGAGCGCAGCGCCACGTACAGGAATTTCTTGTCTTTGCTGACCACCATGGGCATGGCGGTTCCGCCCACAGGGACAGTTACCACCGGCTTAAGGGCGCCTGCCGCGCGGTCCAGTTGGAACACCGAGATGTCCTGGCTGTCGGCATTGGAGATGTAGACCCAGGTGGCAGAGGCAGCCGCACCGGTCGCGGCCATCATGCTTGTACCCACAAGCAGGGGCAGGTACTTTTGCAGCAAGCGGATACAGAACATGAAACGCTCCTTGGGACGAATGACAACAGGCTCATGGGGATACGTGAACGAAAGAAACGGGGATCTGGCAAAGCCGGTTATTTCAGCAGCAGATTGGGCAGCCACAGCGACAGCGCGGGCACGTAGGTCACCAGGAACAACACCAGGAGCAGCGCGCCGAAGAAGGGGTACAGCGCCTTGACCACCTTTTCGATGGGAAGTTTGGCCACCGCCGCGCCGACAAACAACACCCCGCCAACCGGCGGCGTGATCAGGCCCATGCCGAGGTTGACCATCATGATCATGCCGAAATGCACCGGATCCACGCCGAGTTGTGTGACCACCGGCAGCAGGATGGGCGTCATGATCAGGATCAACGGCGCCATGTCCATCAGCGTGCCCAGGATCAGCAGCAGCACGTTAATCATCAGCAGCACCACATACTTGTTACTGGAGATGCTGGTGAACATGCCGGTGATCTGCTGCGGGATCTGCATCAAAGTCATGATGTAGCCGAAGCTGGCGGCAAATGCGATCAGGATCATCACGATGGACAAGGTCTTAACCGTGCGGTGCACCAGCTTGGGCAGCTCGCGCCACTTGTAGTCGCGGTAAATGCACATGGTGACGAAGAAGGCCCAGATCACCGCAATGGCTGCCGACTCGGTGGCCGTGAAAATGCCCGACAGGATGCCGCCCAGGATGATGACCATGGTCATCAGGCCCCACAGCGCGTCAACGCAAATCTTGAGCGCTTCGCGCATCGGAATGACGCGGCCTTTGGGGAAGTCGCGCTTCCTGGCAATGAACAGGCACATGATGGCCAGCGTAAGCCCAAGCAGCAGACCCGGCAGCACCCCTGCAAGAAACAATGCCGCAATCGACACACCGCCGCCGGCGGCCAACGAATAGATCACCGCGTTATGGCTGGGCGGAATCAGGATGGCCTGCACCGAGCCGCTGACCGTGACGGCCGTGGCGAAGTCGCGTGGGTAGCCCTTTTTCTCCATTTCGGGAATCAGCACCGAACCGATGGAAGCGGTATCGGCCATGGACGAGCCTGAAATCGCGCCGAAGAAGGTCGAAGCCAGGATATTGACCAGCGACAGTCCGCCGCGCACAAAACCGACCAACACCTCGGCAAAAGCCACCAGCCGCCGGGACATGCCACCCTCGGCCATGATGGCGCCGGCCAGCACAAAAAACGGAATGGCGAGCAAGGAGAACTTGTTGACGCCGCTGGAGATAGCGATCATCACCGCGTCCAGCGGAATGTCTATCCACCAGGCGCCGATCAGCGCCGAAAGGCCCAGGGCGTAAGCCACCGGCAGGCCAAGAATCATGAGCAGGAGAAAAGACCCCAGCAGAACAAACGCATCCATCAGAGTGCCTCGCCTTCAATTTTTTCGTGGTCGTAGGTGACCACTTCGCGGCCGCCCTGGTGGCCCAGCGCCATGCGTTCAAGCACGAAGATGAGCGTGATCACGCCGCCTATCGGCAGCGGGAGGTAAGTGGCGCCCACAGGCATCCAAGGGATTTCGCCGATGTGCTGGCCCCAGGTCTGCATGCAAAGCTTGGCGCCGTAATAGGCCATGAAGACGGAAACCACAGCCATCAGGATGTCCATGATCCAGGCGACGGCGCTGCGCATCTGTTCGGGCAGGCGGTCGGTAACCATGGCCACAGAAATATGCGCGTTAGCCCGGTAGCCCGCAGCGGCACCGAAGAAGGTGAAGATCACCATCAACAAGATTGAAATGGGCTCAGGCCACTGCGAGCCGGTGCCCAGCACGTAACGCGTGAAGATGCCCCAGGGAATGATCAGCGACATGAGAAAGATCGACAGGCCCGAGATCCAGATGCACGCAAGGTACAGCCAGTCGTTGAAGCGAAGGGTGTGGTGTTTCATGGTATTTCCGCAAGACGGCAGGATGGGCCAGGCGTGCTGCATCGGCAGCGCGCCTGGCCCGGTAGCAACGCTTATTTGGTTGCGTCGATGCGCTTCATCAGGTCAGCAAACTTCACGCCGTACTTGGCGCGCACGGGTGCCGTGGCATCAAAGAACAGCTTCTGGTCCACTGGCACAAACTCGACACCGGCGGCCTTGAGCTTGGCCGAATAGTCTTCCACGCTCTTGTCCCACAGCACACGCTGTTCCAGCTGCGCCTCACGGCCCAGCTTCTTGACCAGGGCCTGGTCGGCCGGCGGCAGCTTGTCCCATGCCACCTTGGACATCACCAGCAATTCGGGAATGATCAGGTGGTTGGTCTGTGCGTAGTACTTGGCACCAGCGGAATAGTGGTTGGAGGTGAACATGCTGGGCGGGTTGTTTTCCGCACCGTCGATTACGCCGGTCTGCAGCGCGCTGAACACTTCGCCATAGGCCATGGAAATGCCGTTGCCGCCCATGGCGTTCATGGTGTCGACGAACAGCGGATTGCCCATCATGCGGACCTTCACACCCTTGAGATCGGCAGGGGATTTGACCAGCTTCTTGGTGTACAGGCTGCGCGCGCCGCCGTCCATCCAGCCGAGGGCCACCAGGCGTGCCGGGCTGGCCGTGACCTTGGCCAGCAGTTCGTCGCCGATGGGGCCGTCAATGACCTTGCGCATGTGCGCGATATCGCGGAAGACGAAGGGCATGTTGAACACGTCAACCTCCGGCACGATGGGGCCGATCACGCCCAGCGAGATGCGGTTGATCTGCAGCGCGCCGATCTGGGTCTGCTCGACCGTTTCTTTTTCCTGGCCCAGCACGGCACCAGGGAACATCTGCATCTTGATGCGACCATTTGTCTGGGCTTCGAGCTTCTTGCCCATGCTCTCGACAGCCACCACGGTGGGGTAACCGGCAGGGTGCGTGTCAGATGCCTTGAGCACGATTTGCGCCTGCGCGGCCGTGGACAGGGTAAAAGCAAGGGAAGCCAGCGCGGCGGCTGCAATGAAGTGGCGGCGGAAAGTCATGGTTTTGTCTCCTTGTTGGACGGTTTTAAAAGCTACTGACAGAAATTAAAAAACTGGAAAATTCGGGTGTGCGCTCATTCCCATTGCATCAATCGGCAAAGGGCCCGGCCTTGACGAAACCACCGCCCTGGAACTGCACAACAGGGTCGGTGAGATCAGGCTCGGGTGTGCGGGCGTACACCGCCTCGCGGAAGATGTCCGAACTGTCTTTGGGCGCATAACCAATATGCCGGGCGCGGCTGTTGTCCCACCAGGTGACTGCGTTGTCGGACACGCCGAAAACAATGCTGTGCCCCAGCACCGGCGTGGTCAGGCAGGCGGTGATCAGGCGATGCAGGTCGTCAAAGCTGAGCCAGGTAGCGAGCATGCGGCGGTCTTTGGGTTCGGGAAAAGAAGAACCAATACGTACGCAAGCGGTTTCAATGCCATAACGGTCAAAGTAAAAACGCGACAGGTCTTCCCCGAATGCCTTGCTGACACCGTACAGGCCATCCGGCCGGGGTGGCGCGTCGGCGCTGATGGTTTCGCTCTGGCGGTAGTAGCCGGTCACGTGGTTGGAGCTGGCAAATACCACCCGCTTGACGCCGTGCTTGCGGGCGGCCTCATAAAGGTTGTAGACACCCAGGATGTTGGCTTGCAGGATGGGACCGAAAGGCCCTTCTACCGAGACACCGCCCAGATGGACGATGGCATCCACGCCCTGGACCATGGCGTGCACTGCGGCGGCATCAGCCAGGTCGGCCAAAACAACCTCTTCGTTGGCCGCAACATCGCCGAAAGCCTGCACGTCAGACAGACGAAGCACCGAGCAATTGGCCTTCAGGCGCTCGCGCAAGGCTTTGCCCAAGCCGCCGGCAGCGCCGGTCAGCAGGAGTTTTTTATGAACTTTGATCGTCATTTTTTCGGGGAAGCCCTGCGTGACTGCAAACACTGGACTTTTTTTTGAAGTTTGTTAAAGTCAACCTACAAACACCGAGGTCATAGGTTGTCTGATGACTCGGAATTCTCGGTTTCGCCCCATGGCTTGTCAACGTTTTTTTAATGGACTCAAGGAAAACCCCTAGTCGCTCCGAAGCAGGCATTGCCGTCGGCTTTCACGAGGAAGCGCCGCGCATGCGCCGGCCACGCGGGCTGGTGGGTGAGATCGTCGAAAGCCTGGCCGGCAGCATTCGGGAAGGCCGCCTCCAGCCGGGCGAAAAGCTGCCCACGGAGGCCGAAATCATGGCCCGTTTCGACGTCAGCCGGACGGTGGTGCGGGAGTCCCTGTCCAAGCTCCAGGCCTCGGGCCTCGTCGAAACGCGGCACGGTATCGGCACATTTGTGCTGCAGCCGCAAGACGCCGGCAACTTCAGGATCACGGCAGAAGACTTCGCCACCGTGGCCGACGTGATTTCGGTGCTTGAGCTGCGCATCAGCCTGGAAACTGAAGCCGCCGGCCTCGCCGCCCAGAGGAGGACGCCGGAAAACCTCAAGGCCATGGAAACCGCCCTGCGCGCCTTCCACGACTCCATCAACCTGGACTCCGACGCGGTGCCGCCCGACTTCCAGTTCCATATGGAAGTGGCGCGTTCCACCGGCAACCGGCACTTTGCCGACCTGATGACCTACCTGGGCACCATGATCATCCCGCGCACCCGGGTGAACACGGCGCACAGCGCGCCCGAAGGCCGCTTGAATTATCTGCAGCGAGTCAACAGCGAGCACGAAAGCATCTACAACGCCATCCGCAACCAGGACCCCGAGGCCGCCCGCGCCGCCATGCGCACCCACCTCTCGAACAGCCGTGAGCGCCTGCGCGGGGGCAACAATGTGCATACCATGCAGCCTCCGGGGAACGCCGTAGAGCTCCCGGCGAGCCGCCCGCTAGGGACAAATCTGGTTGCATAAACAAGCGGCGAGTTGTACGATAACTGATAATATTTTATCAACCATTCCTACAACCCGTCCGGTATGCCTGCTTCCAACGCTCCCGCAACAGCCCTTTCAGCCCCCTCACAAACACCCAGAATCACCCGCGTGCAGGTGATTCCCGTGGCTGGCAAGGACAGCATGCTGCTCAACCTCAGTGGTGCGCATGGTCCCTTTTTCACCCGGAACCTGCTGATCCTGACTGATAGCTCCAGCCGCACCGGCGTTGGTGAAGTACCAGGCGGCGAGAAAATACGCAAAACTCTGGAAGATGCGCGTGAACTGATCGAAGGCCAATCGATTGGTACCTGGAACCAGATACTCAATACCCTGCGCACACGCTTTGCCGACCGCGACAGCGGCGGCCGCGGCAACCAGACTTTCGACCTCCGCGTGGCAATCCACGCTGTCACCGCAGTCGAAAGCGCCCTGCTCGACCTGCTGGGCCAATTTCTGGGTGTACCCGTGGCGGCGTTGTTGGGTGAAGGCCAGCAACGCGATTCAGTGGCCATGCTGGGCTATCTCTTTTATGTAGCCGACCGCAAGCAGACGGACCTGGCGTATACCAGTGCACCGGATGCCAAAGACGACTGGCTGCGCCTGCGCCATGAGGCCGCCATGGATGCCGACGGCATCGTGGCCTTGGCCGAAGCAGCCTACAAGCGTTACGGTTTCAAGGATTTCAAACTCAAGGGTGGCGTGCTGCGTGGCGAGGAAGAGATGGAAGCCATCATCGCCCTGTCAGAGCGGTTTCCCGACGCGCGCATCACGCTGGACCCGAACGGCGGCTGGTTGCTGAAAGATGCCATCCGCATCTGCCAGGGCAGAGGCGATGTGCTGGCTTATGCGGAAGACCCCTGCGGTGCTGAAGGGGTGTTCTCGGGCCGCGAGGTCATGGCGGAATTCCGCCGTGCCACCGGCTTGCCCACGGCCACCAACATGATCGCCACCGACTGGCGCGAACTCTCCCACACCATCCACCTGCAGTCGGTCGACATCCCGCTGGCCGACCCGCACTTCTGGACCATGCAAGGTTCGGTGCGTGTCGCACAGATCTGCCAGACCTGGGGCCTGACCTGGGGCTCGCACTCGAACAACCACTTCGACATTTCCCTGGCCATGTTCACGCATGTGGCGGCCGCCGCACCGGGCAAGGTCACTGCGATCGACACGCACTGGATCTGGCAGGACGGCCAGCGCCTGACCAAGGCGCCTCTGCAAATTGTGGACGGCCAGGTCGCGGTCCCGCAAACACCGGGCCTGGGCGTTGAGCTGGACATGGCGGAAGTGGAGAAGGCGCACCAGCTCTACCTCAAACACGGGCTTGGCGCGCGTGACGATGCCATAGCTATGCAGTACCTTATTCCGGACTGGAAATTCAATAACAAGATGCCCTGCATGGTTCGGTAAGTCCATCGGGCCTTCCGGGAAGTTAGAGGCTCCCGGATGCCTTACCTGAATTGGGCAGGTTTTATGACCCAGTCAGGCCCCGGGGGCGGTATACCCCGGCGCTGTTTCCCCCAACGATACCCACTTCACGCATAAAAAATACAGGAGACAAGACATGCGACGCAGAGCACTTTGCAGCATTGCCGGCACCACGCTGCAAGCACAGGCCGATGCGACCTGGCCGAAGAGCCTGAACAAACGCATCCAGGCTATCAAACAAAAAATTGACCACCGGCCCCGGTGGCCTTCCTCTGCCTGGCCTTTGCTTGGCCGCTGATCCCCTGCCATCAATTCCACACGACGCCTTCACTTCCACACAACGATCAGGAGACATCATGAAACGCCGCACCCTCATCCACAGCGCCTTTGCCGGCGCCGCCATGTCAGCATTGGCACTTCCCGCCTGGGCACAAGACAAATGGCCGAGCAAGCCGATCACGTACGTTGTGCCTTTCCCCGCGGGCGGCACCACCGATATTCTGGGCCGACTCATCGGCCAGAAGCTCGGGGCGGTTCTGGGCACCACCATCGTGATTGACAACAAGGGAGGCGCGGGCGGCGGTGTTGGTTCCGAAGTTGCCTCTCGTGCGCCGGCCGACGGATACACCCTGCTGGGCGGCACGGTCAGTTCGCACGCCATCAATGTCAGCCTCTATCCCAAGCTGGGCTACGACCCGATCAAGTCGTTTTCACCCGTGGTGCTGATCGGCTCCAACCCGGTCGTGCTGGTGGTGGGCGCGAACAGCCCCTACAAAACCCTGCAAGACGTGCTGGCTGCGGCCAAGGCCAAACCCAAAACCATTTCTTCGGCATCAGCCGGCAGCGGCACCTCGCAACACCTCTCGCTGGAGCTGCTGGGCTTCAAGTCCGGCACCCAGTTCATTCATGTGCCTTACAAGGGCAGCGGTCCCGCCATCCAGGACGTGATTGGCGGGCAGGTCGACATGATGTTCGACACCACCGTGGTGGCGGGCCCGCACATCCAGAGCGGCAAGGTGCGTGCGCTGGCTGTCACATCGGCCAAACGC
Organism: Polaromonas aquatica; assembly: GCF_050626995.1. GTDB lineage: Bacteria > Pseudomonadota > Gammaproteobacteria > Burkholderiales > Burkholderiaceae_C > Polaromonas > Polaromonas aquatica_A. The sequence goes on from NZ_CP192467.1 coordinate 123,903, forward strand.
CTGGAGTCCATGCCCAACGTGCCCACTGTGGCCGAATCCGGCGTTCCGGGCTTCGAAGTCACATCTTGGCAGGCCATTTTTGTTCCGACTGGCACGCCCAAGCCCATCATCGACAGGCTGCACGACGAAATCCTGAAAATCATCGCGCAACCGGACATCCAGGAGCGCCTGAAGAACCTGGGCATGCAGCCCTCCACCATGACGACTGAACAGGTCGCGGCCTTCCAGAAAGCCGAAGTCGAAAAATGGGCGCAGGTCATCAAGGCTGCGAACGTCAAGCTCGAATAAGCGATGCGGAGTTCTCCTCCCGGGCGGCTGCGCCTGGCCGTTATCGGCGCCGGACTGGGTTCAGCGCCTCACTTTCGCAGCCTGCAAGAGCTCAGTGGCATCGCCGAGCTTGCTTGTGTGTATGGACGGAACGCTGAGCGGCTTGCCAGCGTGCAGCTGCCTGATGGCACTCACAGGACCACGCGCCTGGAAGACATCCTGGAAGATGCCAGCATAAAGGCCGTGCTGGTGCTCACGCCCCCCAATGCCCACCTGGAGATGGTGCAGCGCACTGCCCGCGCTGGCAAACACGTGCTCGTCGAAAAGCCGCTGGAGATCGACCTGAATCGCGCCAATGCGTTGGTGGAAGCCTGCGACACGGCCGGGGTGACATTGGCCGTCATGCTGCAGCACCGGCTGCGCGAAGCCGCATTGGGCTTGCGCGCGCTGATTGTCTCAGGAGAGCTGGGACAGTTGGTCAGCGCCGGGGCCTTCGTGCGGTGGTGGCGGCCGCAAAGTTATTACGACGAGCCGGGCCGCGGAACGCTGGCCAGGGACGGCGGCGGCGTGCTGATCACCCAGGCCATCCACACACTGGATCTGATGCTCAGCCTGATCGGCATGCCGGAGCGAGTGACGGGGATTGCCGGCACCAGCGCTGTGCATCGCATGGAAGGGGAAGACACGGCTGCTGCGCTGCTGCACTACGGCAACGGCGCCGTAGCTGTCGTGCAGGCCACCACCGCGGCCTATCCTGGATTTCCGGAGCGCATCGAACTGAACTTCACCCGCGGAACAGCGACGCTGGAAGGCGGTGAAATGCGGGCTGCTTTTCACGACGGCCGGGTCACGGCTGCCGGCGCGAGACAGTCTTCCGGCGGTGGCGCCGACCCGATGGCGTTTGACCACGCCGCCCATCGGGCGGTGCTGGAAGACTTCATCCGGGCAGTGCACAATGGCGCGTCGCCTGCGGTCACAGGCCGTTCGGCACTCGGGGTTCAGCAGGTAATTGACGCCATCATGTCGTCATCCAGAACGGGCAGCCCCGTGTCGCTTCATCCTGCCGCGGTGATTCCCGTGATGTAACCGGCGCAGTTTTGGTGCACGCACACCAGGCGGCTGCATCAGGGTTTTCCAAGAGATTTGGGCTAAGGGCCTACTAGTGCCTTATTTGCAAGATGCGTTGCGAGTCAAAAAGGCCTTGAGCAAGGCGCAAAACGCAGGCGGGGTAGACCCCCGTCAAGGCTTTGCAACGCCGCGCAAGGCCTTTTTGATCGCAACCCGGAGGGAATGGGGTGAGAGAGCCGCCACTCGGCGTTGCGCTCCTAGCCCAGACGAAAGTCTGGGCTAGGAGCGCGCCTTGATTGGCGGCTTTCTCACCCATTCGCATTTGCAAATAAGGCACCAGTAGGCCCCAGTCCACATGCAGCGGGCACGGGTAGCTATAAAACTCGTAGCAGCCAGAAATTTGCGTTATATTTGGCCCCAAGCTTTTGAAGCTTCTTGCTTAACAACCATCCGTGACCAAACTGTGACCGAGGAGATAACCTGATGAGCGCCAAAGAAAATGCAGCGGTAGGCCAACTGCTTGAACTGCTGGAAGCACGCTACGCCCTTCGCGTGCTGTGGGCCCTGAAAGACGGCCACCCCCAAACTTTTCGCCTCCTGCAAGACAGCATCGGCAGCATCACGCCCAACACCCTCAACACCCGCATCAAGGAATTGCGCGCCGCCGGCCTGCTGGGCCATGGCAGCGACGGCTACACAGTCACGACGCTGGGCGCCGATCTGCTCAAGCGCCTGAACGACCTGCAGGCATTTGCCGGAAAATGGACTCTCAGCCAGACCAAGAAAAAATAAGCCGCTAAAAATATCCGGGCTTCTTTCTCTCCCTTTCTCTTTCTCTTGCCCTGAAAAAAGCGACCTTCACGGTCGCTTTTTTTGTTGCCTGGCTGACCTGGATCTAGTCCACCGCAGCACCGGAACGCTTCACCGCCTCGCCCCACAGTGTCATGTTGCTGGCGATGTGTTTAGCCAGCGCCTCAGGCGTGCCAGGCGCCACCTCGGCGCCGCGCGACTGAAGCTGCGCGCGCAGTTCGGGATCGGCAAGCGCCTTGTGGATCGCCTCCTTCAACCGGTTGACGATGGGCTGCGGCGTTCCTGCGGGAGCAAAAATCGCATCCCACGCGCTGACGTCAAATCCCGGCAGGCCCGATTCCGCAATCGTCGGTACGTCAGGCCAGCCCGCCACGCGCACGGCAGTCGTCACCGCCAGCGGTTTAATTCGGCCGCCCCTGGCCTGAGGCGCGGCGTTCGGCATCACCTCAATCATCATGTCGACCTGTCCACCCATCAGATCCGCCATGGCCTGGGCGCCGCCGCGATAGGGAATGTGCACCACGGCCAGGCCGGCGCGCGACTCGTAGATCTCACCGGCAAGGTGCGAAGTGGTGCCATTGCCGGCGGAACCGAAGGTGTATTTACCCGGATTGGCTTTGAGCAGTTTGGTGAGCTCGGCCATGGAATTGACCTGCAGGGTGGGCCTCACCACCACCATGGCCGCGATGCGCGTGAGCTGGCTCACCGGCTCGAAGTCGCGTACGGCATCAAAACCCGGCGATTTGTAGATCGCATGGTTGATGGCGTGCGTGCCATTGGTGCCGTACAGCAAGGTATAGCCGTCGGCCGGCGCCTTGGCGGCTGTGGCACTCCCCAAGTTGCCACCCGCACCGCCCAGGTTTTCCACCACGATGGGCTGGCCAAGTTCCTTTGCCACCCGTGACATGACCAGCCGTGCCAGCGTGTCTCCGCCGCCGCCGGCAGGAAATGGAACGATCAGCTTGATGGGTTTGACGGGATACGCTGCGGCAGGCTGGCCGTGGGCGGCAGGCGCCAGCATGGCCAGCGCTGTAGCGCATGCCAGTACCAGGCGGCTCACCAGGCTACCCAGCCACAGCCCGTTGGAACAGGACGAATGCATCGCGTCTCCCGTGAAATGTGGAACCCACCGGCTAGATCGAGACATCAAATACACATAAATCCCCAGTCATTCTCATTTTATTGCGCGCAGTATCAGCTTAATCATTTGATTCATCCTGATTAAAGTTTGTCAGTCAGCATGCGTTCCCGGATTGACCACGGTGCGCATGCAAGGCGGAAAGCAATCTGACGCCTTCGTCACTGTGCCAAAATTTGATGAAAATCAGGCCCTAGCCCGATAAAACTTTGCGCTAGCAGCTATCAAAAACATAGCACTTGTCTCGCCCTTCAGCGCCTCGGGTCCATAGCCCGGAAACACGCTACCGGCAGGAAACAAGGGGTAGCCAGCCACTACAATCAGGTCCACGAACCAGCACTGACGGCTGGGCACACCGATCCGCACAGGAATGGCCAAGGCCCAGTCGCGCTGAACATCCCCGGCCGCGGCACCGCTGCCAAATTTTTCTGGACCTAAAACTAAGCCCTTGTCTTGAAAAGGGCTTTGCCACCCCCAGCTGGGACGATTACCAGCTTCAACCCTGTTTCTAGCATGTCTGACAATACACAACCCGAACAAAATCAACCACTTAGCGGTGAACCCAGCCCTGAAGAACTGGAAGCGGCGCAGGCGGCCAACGAGTTTGATGCGCTGACCGTCGCGCAGGCTGAAGTCGCCACGTTGCAGGCCAAGAATACCGAACTGGCCGACAGCTACCTGCGCGCCAAGGCCGAGACCGAAAACGCCCGCCGCCGTGCGGACGAAGAAGTCGCCAAAGCCCGCAAATATGCCCTGGAAAGCTTTGCCGAAAGCCTGCTGCCTGTGGCCGACAGCCTAGAAGCCGGGTTGTCCATCAAGGATGCTACCGTCGAGCAGGTCCGCGAAGGTGCCGAAGCCACGCTCAAGCAGCTCAAAAGCGCACTTGAGCGCAACAAAGTGGTCGCCATCGATCCCGGCGTTGGCACAAAATTCGACCCGACCCAGCACCAGGCCATCAGCATGGTGCCCGCCGACCAGGAAGCCAACACTGTGGTTAACGTGCTGCAAAAGGGCTACCTGATTGCCGAGCGCGTGTTGCGCCCCGCCCTGGTCACGGTGGCGGCTCCCAAGTAATAACATCTAAAACCTGTTTGAGCTCTTGAAGCAGCGCAACTTACCCACAAGTTATCAACATAGTTGACCAATACAGCGGCCAGCGGCCCCCTAATGCCCCGGCCACCCCACTTTCAATCTTTAACGAATCAAAAAAGCAGGAGTAAATCATCATGGGAAGAATCATTGGCATTGACCTTGGCACCACCAACAGCTGCGTGGCCGTCATGGAGGGCAACACGCCCCGCGTGATTGAAAACTCGGAAGGCGTGCGCACCACCCCTTCCATCGTGGCTTACCAGGAAGATGGAGAAGTGCTGGTCGGTGCGTCCGCCAAGCGCCAGGCCGTGACCAACCCCAAGAACACGCTGTACGCCGTCAAGCGTTTGATCGGCCGCAAGTTCACCGAAAAAGAAGTCCAGAAGGACATCGCGCTGATGCCCTACTCCATCGTGGCGGCCGACAACGGCGACGCCTGGGTGGAAGTGCGCGGCAAAAAACTGTCGGCCCAGCAAGTGTCTGCCGACATCCTGCGCAAGATGAAAAAAACCGCCGAAGACTACCTCGGCGAGCCGGTCACTGAAGCGGTGATCACCGTGCCTGCGTACTTCAACGACGCACAGCGCCAGGCCACCAAAGACGCGGGCCGCATCGCCGGCCTCGACGTGAAGCGCATCATCAACGAACCTACCGCAGCGGCTCTCGCCTTCGGCCTGGACAAGCAGGAAAAGGGCGATCGCAAGATCGCCGTGTATGACCTGGGCGGCGGTACTTTTGACATCTCCATCATCGAGATCGCCGATGTCGACGGCGAGAAACAATTTGAAGTGCTGTCCACCAACGGCGACACCTTCCTGGGCGGTGAAGACTTCGACCAGCGCGTGATCGACTACATCGTGGCTGAGTTCAAGAAAGACAGCGGCATCGATCTGTCCAAAGACGTGGTGGCCCTGCAGCGCCTGAAGGACTCGGCTGAAAAGGCCAAGATCGAGCTGTCCAACAGCCCGGCCACTGAAGTCAACATTCCATACATCGCGCACGACCCTGCCACCGGACCCAAACACTTGCTGGTCAAGCTGACCCGCGCCAAGCTCGAAAGCCTGGTTGACGAACTCATCGAGCGCACGATCGCGCCCTGCCGCATCGCCATGAAGGACGCCGGCGTCAGCGCGGCCGACATCCATGACGTGATCCTGGTCGGCGGCCAGACCCGCATGCCCAAGGTGCAAGAGAAGGTCAAAGAGCTCTTCGGCAAGGAACCCCGCAAGGACGTGAACCCCGACGAAGCCGTGGCCGTGGGCGCCGCGATTCAGGGCCAGGTGCTCTCCGGCGACCGCACCGACGTGCTGCTGCTCGACGTGACCCCACTGTCCCTCGGTATCGAAACCATGGGCGGCGTGATGACCAAGATGATCAAGAAGAACACGACCATCCCGACCAAGTTCGCACAGACCTTCTCGACCGCTGAAGACAACCAGCCGGCCGTGACGATCAAGGTGTTCCAGGGTGAGCGTGAAATCGCCTCCGGCAACAAGGCGCTGGGTGAGTTCAACCTCGAGGGCATTCCGCCTGCAGCACGCGGCACGCCGCAAATTGAAGTGTCCTTCGACATCGACGCCAACGGCATCCTGCACGTCGGCGCGAAAGACAAAGGCACCGGCAAGGAAAACAAGATCACCATCAAGGCCAACTCCGGTTTGTCTGAAGCTGAAATCCAGCAGATGGTGAAAGACGCCGAGATGAACGCCGAAGAAGACAAGAAGAAAGTCGAATTCGTCACCGCGAAGAACAACGCTGAAGCCATGGTACACAGCGTGAAGAAATCGCTGGGCGAATACGGTGACAAGCTCGAAGCCGGCGAGAAGGAAAAAATCGAAGCCGCCATCAAGGACATGGAAGAAGCGCTCGCCGGCGACGACAAGGCCGCCATCGATGCCAAGAACACGGCCCTGATGGAAGCCAGTCAGAAGCTCGGCGAAAAAATGTACGCCGACATGCAGGCATCGCAGGCAGCTGCCGGTGGTGACGCAGGCGCAGCAGGCGCCGCCCAGGCTGAAGCCAAGCCGGCAGACGACAATGTCGTGGACGCTGAAGTCAAGGAAGTCAAAAAGGGCTGAGCGGCCCCTCACTGACCGCCCTGTGTTGGCGTGATAACTGCATGCAAAAGGCGGAAACCAGGAGCGATCCCGGATTTCCGCTTTTGCATTTCTTTTCGCGCCTGCTGGCCAGCCGGATGTCTGGCCACTGACCCGCTTGTTGACAGCCAAGACCTATAACGAAGATTTTCCGATCGACCTGCCATGGCCACCAAAAAAGACTACTACGACACACTGGGCGTTCCGAAAAATGCCAGTGATGAAGACATCAAGAAGGCGTATCGCAAACTCGCGATGAAACACCACCCTGACCGCAACCAGGGGGATGCGTCCAAGGTTGCCGAAGAAAAATTCAAGGAGGCTAAAGAAGCCTACGAGATGCTTTCCGACGCCGACAAACGCGCCGCCTACGACCAGTATGGCCATGCGGGTGTGGACCCGAACATGCGTGGCGGGGCGGGTGCGGAAGGCTTTGGCGGTTTTGCCGAAGCCTTCGGCGACATCTTCGGCGACGTGTTCGGCGGGCAGCGCGGCGGAGCCCAGCGCGGTGGCCGTCAGGTCTACCGTGGCGGCGACCTGAGCTATGCGATGGAAATCACGCTCGAAGAAGCCGCCAACGGCAAGGAAGCGCAAATCCGCATCCCGAGCTGGGACGACTGCAACACCTGCCACGGTAGCGGCGCCAAGCCCGGCACCAAGGTGGTGACCTGCACCACCTGCCACGGCCACGGTGTGGTGCAGATGCGCCAGGGATTCTTCAGCGTGCAGCAGACCTGCCCGCAGTGCAAGGGAACCGGCAAGCTGATTCCCGAGCCCTGCATCACCTGCCACGGCGTGGGCAAGACCAAAAACAACAAAACGCTGGAAGTCAAGATTCCTGCAGGTATTGACGACGGCATGCGCATTCGCTCAACGGGCAACGGCGAGCCGGGCACCAATGGCGGCCCGCCGGGCGACCTGTACATCGAAATCCGCCTGAAGAAGCACGACATCTTCGAGCGCGATGGCGACGACCTGCACTGCGCGGTGCCCATCAGCTTCACCACCGCCGCACTGGGCGGTGAGATTGAAGTGCCGACACTGGCCGGCAAGGCTGCGATCGACATTCCCGAAGGCACCCAGGCAAACAAGCAGTTCCGCCTGCGCGGCAAGGGCATCAAGGGCGTTCGCTCCAGCTACCCAGGCGACCTGTATTGCCACATCACAGTGGAAACACCGGTAAAACTCACTGAACACCAGCGCAAGTTGCTCAAGGAACTCGATGAGTCACTGAAAAAAGGCGGTGCCAAGCATTCACCGAGTGAAGAAGGCTGGGCCGACAAACTCAAAGGGTTTTTCAGCGCCTGAGCGGCCTTGATCTTTTGCGCTCTCTCCAAAAATGCCGGACTTGTTCCGGCATTTTTCTTGATGGATCGCTATAACCGCGGCTGAACAAGCCAGACCCAGATGACGGCTCCGGCGCCGATCCAGAGCAACACGATCAGAACCGCACCAACCCGGCTGCGCGGTCTTGCCCCTTGAGTCTCCATCCATGCATCTGCCTGGCTGCGGCAATCGGCGAGAACCCCGGCCGGTAAAAGCCTGATGGTCAACCAGATCAGCGCGGGCAGCAGCAGCACATCGTCCAGGTAGCCGAGCACGGGAATGAAGTCCGGGATCAGGTCGATGGGGCTGAGCGCATAGGCCACGACGAAGAGTCCCAGGACCTTGACATACCAGGGCGTTGCAGGGTGTTTGCCCGCGAACCAAAGCGTCACGCCGTCGCGTTTGACTCGCTTTGCCCAGTTTTTCACAGTGTCGGCTATGCCCATGCCGCAGTATGCCAAACGCTCAAACGGCGCCGCACGGCTCCGCAGCTGTTGTAGGGAAGCCTGCACCGCACACACTGTCACATGCCTGTCGTCATTGCATGCCTACGATCAGTCTTTTAACTTGAGAGATGCACCCATGACCGTATCGACCCGCAAAGCCTTGGCCTTGAAACAAGGCGGCTTGCTCGCGCTTATCTGCAGCAGCGTACTGCTGGCCGCCTGCTCTTCCCCAGGCACAACATCGCAGGCCGGCCTCTCCACGCTCGACGGCAAGGCACCGCTGGTCATCGCCCACCGCGGCGCTTCGGGCCAGGTGCCCGAAGAAACCATGGAAGCCTATGTGCGCGCGATTGAACTGGGCGCCGATGTCATCGAGATGGACCTGGTGGTGACCAAGGACGGCGTGCTGATCACCCGCCACGACCCTAACCTGGCCATCAGCACCGACGTGGCCAAGCGCCCTGAATTCGCTTCACGCAAGAAAACCATCAAGGTCGACGGCGAAACACAGACCGGCTGGTTCAGCAATGATTTCACGCTGGCCGAAATTCGCACCTTGGGTGCGATCTCGACAGACGCCGAGCGCCCACAGCAGTTCAACGGCCAATACAAAGTCCCGACTTTCCAGGAAGTGGTCGACATGGCCAAGGCCCAGTCCATCAAGACCGGCCGCACGATTGCGATCTACCCTGAAACCAAGAACCCGACATACTTCCGCGAGCTCGGCCTGCCGATGGAAGACAAGCTGATCGCCATCATCAACGCCGCCGGCTGGAACAGCAAGACCGCTCCCATCTATGTGCAGTCGTTTGAACCCGGCAGCTTGAAGTACATGAAGAGCAAGGGCCTGAACACGCGCCTGATCCAACTGATCGACGGCGACGGTGTTGACCCGAAAACCGGTAGCGTGACCTTTGCCGTGCCGAGTGATCGCCCTTATGACTGGACCAAAGCCGGCGACAAACGCCTTTTTGACGCCATGACCACGCCCGCCGGCCTGGCCGAAATCAAGACCTATGCCGACGGCATCGGCCCCTGGAAGCGCTTCATCATCGGCACCAAGGGCACCATCGCCGCCGACGGCAAGCAGGTTGACATCAACCGCGACGGCAAGCTCAACGATGCGGACGCCACCTCATTGCAAGCTACCAGCCTGGTGGCCGACGCGCACAAGGCCGGCCTCTTCGTGCACCCTTTCACCTTCCGCAATGAATCGCGGCGCCTGGCTGCCGACTACAAGGGTGACGCCAAGGCCGAATACCTGGCTTTTTACCGTGCAGGTGTTGATGGCGTGTTCACCGATTTCACCGACACCGCCATTGCCGCGCGCGCGCAGTACCTGAAAGAAATCGGCCGCTGACGTCCTTGGGCGAGTCCGCTCGTCTATACATTCGCTACTAAATTGATAGCTGCTCGCGCCTGTTTCTTATGGGCGGAGCAGCTATTTTTGTTACAGAGAAGGCTGTTAAAACCGTGTCGGCCCTGCACAGACGCCAGGATGCAGGTTTTCTCAAAATGAAGCACTGGACACAGGAAGATACAGCGCGGGCAAGGCGTTCGCAGCAGGGACTGACTTATAGTGCTTTACGCACCAAACCGGTCCCTCCTACTCAAGCCAAACCCCACCACCATGAAAACCAAAGCCGCAGTCGCCTGGAAATCAGGCCAGCCCCTGACCATTGAAACCGTGGACCTGCAGGGACCGAAATTCGGCGAGGTGCTCGTCGAGATCAAGGCCACCGGCATCTGCCACACCGACTATTACACGCTCTCGGGCGCCGACCCGGAAGGCATCTTCCCGGCGATCCTGGGCCATGAAGGCGCGGGCATTGTGGTTGACGTCGGGCCTGGCGTGACGACGCTAAAAAAGGGCGACCACGTCATCCCGCTCTACACACCCGAATGCAGGCAGTGCAAGTTTTGCCTTTCGCGCAAAACCAACCTGTGCCAGCTGATCCGCGGCACGCAAGGCAAAGGCCTGATGCCCGACGCCACCAGCCGCTTCAGCCTGGACGGGAAGCCCATCTTCCATTACATGGGCACGAGCACGTTCAGCAACTACACCGTCGCACCCGAAATCTCGCTGGCCAGAATCCGTGAAGACGCGCCCTTCGACAAGGTCTGCTACATCGGCTGCGGCGTGACCACCGGCATTGGCGCTGTGCTTTTCACCGCCAAGGTCGAAGCCGGCGCCAATGTGGTGGTGTTCGGCCTGGGTGGCATCGGTCTCAACGTCATCCAGGGTGCGAAGATGGTGGGCGCCGACAAGATCATCGGCGTCGACATCAACCCCGCGCGGCAAGAGATGGCGCGCAAGTTCGGCATGACGCATTTCATCAATCCGAAGGAAACTGAAAACGTGGTCGATGCCATCGTGCAGCTGACAGACGGCGGCGCCGATTACAGCTTTGAATGCATTGGCAATACCAAGGTGATGCGCCAGGCGCTGGAATGCACGCACAAGGGCTGGGGCCGCAGCATCATCATCGGTGTGGCCGAAGCGGGTGCGGAGATCAGCACCCGGCCCTTCCAGCTCGTCACCGGCCGCAAATGGGAAGGCTCGGCCTTCGGCGGCGCGCGCGGCCGCACCGACGTGCCGAAGATCGTCGACTGGTACATGGAAGGCAAGATCAATATTGACGACCTGATCACGCACACCATGCCACTCGAAGACATCAACAAGGGCTTCGACCTGATGAAAAGCGGTGAGTCGATTCGCGGCGTGGTGCTGTACTGAGGGGAGGCGGCATGAACACGCTTCAACCTCTGCGCCAGATAAGCGCCGGCATGCTGGACGTTGCCTTGTACGAAACCGGACCGGCCGATGGCTCGCCCGTTTTCCTCATGCACGGCTTTCCCTATGACATTCATGCTTATGCTGAAGTGGCGCCGCTGCTGGCAGCGCAGGGCTGCCATGTTTACGTGCCCTACCTGCGCGGCTACGGGGCCACACGTTTCCTGAGCGATGCCACGCCACGTTCAGGGGAACAGGCGGCGCTGGGAGCCGACCTGCTGGCACTGATGGATGCACTCGCGGTTCCGCGTGCCGTGCTGGCCGGCTATGACTGGGGTGGGCGTGCGGCCTGTGTTGTGGCGGCCCTTTGGCCCGAGCGTTGTGCCGGGCTGGTGTCGCTGAACAGCTACAACATCCAGAACATTGCCAAGGCCATGGTGCCCGACACACCCGAGAACGAGCACAGCCTCTGGTACCAGTATTATTTTCACAGCCAGCGCGGACGCGCGGGCCTCACAGCTGACCGGCGTGCACTGTGCCGCTTGTTGTGGAAGTTATGGTCGCCTACCTGGCAATTCGATGCCGCCGTTTTCGAACGCAGTGCTGCCGCTTTCGACCACCCGGACTTTGTCGAGGTGGTGATCCACTCCTACCGCCACCGTTTCGGGCTGGTCGCGGGTGACCCGGCGCTGGCCTCCATCGAGCAACGCCTGGCAACACAACCAGCCATCACTGTGCCGAGCATCACCTTCGACGGAGCTGACGACGGGGTTCGTCCTCCGGCCGCTGCTTCGCAGCACGCTCACCTTTTTACCGGCCCACGGTCTCATCGCATCGTGCCCGGCGCAGGCCACAACCTGCCTCAGGAAAAGCCGCAATTGTTTGCGGACGCGGTGCTTGAACTGGTGCAAAAGCACCTTCCCGCATGAACACGCCAACCGAACTCCTCAGCGAACATGCCTGCTTTGGCGGCGTGCAGCGGTTTTACCAGCACGACTCGCAAGAGGTTGGCCTGCCCATGCGCTTCTCGGTGTTCCTGCCGCCGCAAGCCGGCGAAGGGAACAAAGTACCGGCCCTGGTCTATCTGGCAGGCCTCACCTGCAATGAAGAAACCTTCATGATCAAGGCCGGAGCGCAGCGCCTGGCCGCCGAACTGGGCCTGGCCCTGATCGCGCCCGACACCAGCCCGCGCGGCGCAAAAATTCCGGGAGAAACCGACAGTTGGGACTTCGGCCGGGGCGCCGGTTTTTACCTGGATGCGACACAGGCCCCGTGGGCCCAGCATTACCGCATGGAAAGCTATGTCACGGCGGAGCTGCTGCCCTTGCTGACGGGCGCCCTGCCGATTGATGCAGGACGCATCGGTATCTTCGGCCATTCGATGGGTGGGCACGGCGCGTTGACGCTGGCGCTTCGCCATCCGGATCTGTTCAACTCAGTTTCGGCTTTTGCACCGATCTGCGCGCCCAGCCAGTGTCCGTGGGGGCGCAAGGCTTTCACAGGCTACCTGGGAAGCGATGAATCGCAGTGGGCCGAACATGACGCCACCGCGTTGATGAACGCCATGCCTGCGGCACCCTACCCTGGCGGCATACGCATAGACCAGGGGCTTGCCGACAAATTCCTCACCGAGCAGCTGTACCCGGAACTGTTTGAAGCGGCCTGCGCCAAAGCGCAGCAACCACTGGCCCTGCATCGCCACGCGGGCTATGACCATGGCTACTACTTCATCGCGACCTTCATGGCCGAACACTTGCGGCACCATGCCCGGCAGCTGGGATTGTCCCTTGCAAGTTGAGTGAAGGCTCGTGGAGTCTGGAACAATCGCCACGTCTTTCATTCGCCCCCTTGGCGAGATTCAGAATGTGGTTCTGTCAGCGCGAGAAAAACCGGCTCGCGACAGACCGCTCACCGACCATCGGAACTTATCCGGGTTTGAACACCTGAGCCTCGTGCCAAGCCGTTGAGGCCTTCCGATCATCCGGATGTCCTGTAGGGATTTTTGAATGCCGGACGCATTAAAACCGGAGCCGATTTAATATTTATTTTCATCTCAATAATAATTTCCTTATTCAAGGACTGAATATGAATATCCGCAAAACCGTCGTCTCCTCCATCGCCTCCACATTCCTTTTCACCCTCGCACTGGGAGCCAGTGCGGCCGACCTGCTGGACACCGTCAAGCAGCGCGGCACACTCAAAGTCGCGCTGGAAGGTACCTACCCGCCCTTCAATTACAAAGAAGGCGGACAACTCGCCGGTTTTGAGGTGGAGCTGGCCACTGCGCTGGCGCAAAAGCTGGGCGTGAAGGCCGAGTTCTCCACCAGCGAATGGAGCGCCATCCTCGCAGGCCTGCAGGCCGGAAAATACGATGTGGTGATCAACCAGGTCGGCATCACCGACAAGCGCAAGGAGACCTTTGACTTCTCCGAGCCCTACACCATCTCTGCCCCGCAGCTGATCATCCGCAAAGACGAAAAGCGCGAGTTCAAAACACTGGCCGACCTGAAGGGCAAAAAGCTCGGCCTCGGCCAGGGTACCAACTACGCCGACATCGCCAAGAAAGTGGGCGGTATCGACGTAAAAACCTACCCCGGCGCGCAAGAGTATTTGCAGGACCTGGCACTGGGCCGCATCGACGCCGCGCTGAACGACAGCCTCTTGATCCCCTACATCGTCAAACAGACCAAACTGCCGCTGAAACCCGGTGCACCTGTGGGCGACCTGGAAAAGTCAGGCATTCCCTTTGTGAAAAACAACCCCAAGTTCAAAGCAGCCATCGACAAGGCCCTGGCCGATTTGCAGGCCGACGGCAGCTTCGCGAAGATCTCCACCAAGTGGTTTGACCGCGACGTGAGCAAGCCGCCTGTGGCAAAGTAATATCCCATCAGCCGCGCGCCGTCTTTCGGCAGGCGCTTGAAGCACCCCGGCTCGCAAGCCGGGGTTTTTATTTGTGGAGACTCCTATGGACCTGTCTGGCTTGACCCAGTTGCTGCGCGACGCCTTGCCGCTGATGCTCAAAGGCGCGGCGTGGACGCTGCTACTGGCAGTGGCGTCTGTTTTCTTCGGCGCCATCATCGGAACCGTTGTAGCCGTGACGCGGCTGGCAAAGGTACCCGGACTTTCGCAATTTGCCACGCTCTATGTCAGCTGCATGCGCGGCACGCCGCTGCTGGTGCAACTCTTCGTCATTTACTTCGGCTTGCCCAGCATCGGTATCCAGTTCGACCCGATCACTGCGGGCATTTTGGGTCTGAGCCTGAACGTGGGCGCGTATCTGTCGGAGACGATTCGCGGCGCCATCAACGGCGTCGAGCACGGTCAGTGGAATGCGTCTCGCAGCCTGGGCCTCACGCAAGCACAAACATTGCGCTATGTGATCGGCCCGCAGGCACTGCGCCTGGCAGTTCCCAGCCTTTCAAACAGCCTGATCAGCCTGATCAAGGACACCTCGCTGGTGTCGGTGATTGCGGTAGGTGAGTTGATGCTGGCGACCAAGGAAGTGATTGCCACCACCTTCCAGCCTTTTCCGCTCTACCTGGCGGCAGCGGGAATTTACTGGGCCATGAGCGCTTCGTTTGAGACGCTGCAAAAGAAACTTGAGACGCGGCTGAACCGCAGCTACCTGCGCTAGCGAAGAGCCCGGGCGCAGAGATACAGCCTCAGTTGTCGCTGATCAAGCCACTCTGAAGCGCCTGCTCCTGGTTCGCAAAAATCGCCATCGCGGTCAACATGCGCCTGAAGCCCAGCTTGCGGTAAAAGGGCTCCTTGCCTGCCACCGCATAGAGGATGATTTTTTTGTGGCCGCTGGACAGCTTCACCAGCGCCGCGACCATTTCCTTGCCCATGCCCGAACCCTGCCGTTCAGGCGCCACCGCGATGTCGCAGATGTAAGAGCAATCCCTGCCGTCCGCCACCGCGCGGCCGGCAGCAACCAGCTTGCCGCCGTCATACACAAAACACTTGAACATGCTGTTGGAGAAAACTACTTGAAGGTCGGCCGGTTTCTTGTCGCCCAGTGGGGCAATTCGGTAGAGATTCGACAACTCTTCCCAGTCTGCAACAGCCATGTGTTCCGATGAATATTTCCACTCAAGTGCCAAGGTGAGCTCCTTTTATTTCGAACGGTACGAGGTGCGACGGTCCCACTCCAAACGCCTGGGGGCGCAATACTCGCTCTTTTGGACTATAGCCCTCGCGCTGAATGACCGGCATCGGCGGCGCACATCTTAAAACAGGCTCCCCTGCCCCGCCACGCCCGGTGGCCGAAACTGCGTCAAGTCCAGCTCCACGCGCTCGCGGTTAAAGCCCAGCCTGCTGGTGGCCTTCTGAAAACGCTGGCGCACCAGATCCGCCCACAGGCCCGCACCCTTCATGCGCGTGGCGAAATTACTGTCGTAGTCCTTGCCGCCGCGCATCTCGTGGATATGCGCCATGATGCGCGCGGCACGCTGCGGGTAGTGCAACTCAAGCCATTCCTTGAACAGCGGTGCAACCTCCCATGGCAGGCGAATGACGTGGTAGAACGCGGAGCGGGCGCCGGCCTCCCACGCGGCTTCCAGCACCTGTTCCATGTCTTCGGTGACGAAAGGAATGTGCGGCGCCAGGCTCACACCCACGGGCACGCCATGCTCAGCCAGCGTGCGTATGGTGCGCAAGCGCCTGTGCGGCGCAGCCGCGCGCGGCTCCAGCTTGCGCGCCACCTCGCCGTCCAGCGACGTGATGGTGACGTAAATCGCAGCGAGCTTGCGCGCGGCCATAGGCGCGATCAGGTCCAGGTCGCGCTCAACGCCGCTGGACTTTGTCACCAGGGAGAACGGCTGCCCCACTTCCTGCATCAACTCAATCACGCTGCGAGTCAGCTTAAGCTCGCGCTCTATGGGCTGATAGCAGTCGGTCGCTGATCCGATGTTGATGAGTTTGGGAACGTAGCTGCGCTTGCCCATGTCGGCACGCAGCACCTCCACGATGTTGCGCTTGGCAATCAACCTCGTTTCAAAGTCCAGGCCCGGAGACAGGTTGAGGTAGCTGTGCGTGGGCCGCGCGTAGCAATAGACGCAGCCATGCTCGCAGCCACGGTAGGGGTTCACCGAATAATCAAAGTGGATGTCCGGCGAGTCGTTCTTGCTGATGGCACTGCGCGCGGTTTCAAACGTGACCTCGGTTTGCAGTGGCGGCGTTTCGCCTGAAGCCGCCTCTTCCAGCGTGCCCCAGCCATCGTCCCAGGCAGCGCGCACGTCTTTTTCAAACCGGTGCGGCATGCGCGTGGCGGTGCCGCGGCCCTTGATGGCGTGGATGGGGATGGTGGCGTCGGACATGATGGCTTAACCTGGCCTGGAAGCAGACCGTGAATAGGCGTCTTGGATGGGAAATGGTCGCTTAAGATACTGTATGAAAATACAGTATATGCAATCAAATCCCCTTTCGCAACACGTCCTCGCAAAGGGTGCGAATAATGCCTTTTGCCTTAAGCCAAAACCATCATCCTGCCGAGCATTTCACCAATCCAATACATGATCAAACGCCCCGAAAACCTCTACGCCCACTATCACGCCCATGTTTATTTCGGGCCCGACACAGTTGAGCAGGCGCGCGCTCTCTGCGAAGAGGCGGGCGAGCTTTTTGGTGTGGCTGTGGGCCGGGTGCATGAGCGTGAGGTTGGACCGCATCCGCGGTGGAGTTGTCAGCTGGCGTTTGGCAGTGAGTTGTTCGACCGCCTCATTCCCTGGCTGGAGAGCGAACGCAAGGGGCTTGATGTGTTTGTGCATGGCCTGACAGGCGACGACCTGGCGGATCACACGACGCATGCCTCATGGCTGGGGGAGCCTGCGGAGTTGAAGCTGGAGATGTTCAAGCGCTGAGCTGGTGTGGTGGATTGTCACCGGGTTCGCTACCAATTTGATAGCTATAGGCCAAATGGATACCTGGGCTAGAGCCGATTTTAGTTCGCAAACATTCGGCGCAGCCAGCCATTCCCTTCCAGCACCGGCCGACACTCTACCCAGCGGTAAAGCGCGCTGCCGGCCAGCAGCGACAGCACGAAGGCCAGCAGCAAGCCCGTCACATTGGCAACCAGCTGCGTCGGCCAGAAGTAGCTGACGATGGCATTGACCAGCAGGCACACCGGGAAGTGGATGAGAAACACTGAGTACGAAATGCGGCCCAGTTGTACCAGCTGCGGCTGCTGCAGCCAACGCACCGGCCACGCGTTGGGGCTCAGCCAGGCCAGCCCGACCAGCCCGAAGGCGGTGACCAGCGCCACCACCAGCCGCCCCCTGAAGTCCAGCGTCAGGGCCAGCCCGCCCATGAGCGCCATCGCGATGAGCCAGAAGCTGCGCCGGGCGCCGAGGTTGCTGGATGCCCAGAAGGCCAGCATGCCCAGCGCATAGGAGCCGCAAAAATACAGGGCGGTGATGTCAAACGCCGATTGGCGATTGAAGAACAGCAGTGAGGCCAGGGCGAACAACAGAACGAGGCTTATGCCCAGCGGGGCTGCAACCGTTGACGATGCCGAAGTGGCGTGCGCCGCATCGCCACTCTCGCCCTGCTGAAACTGGAACCGCCGGGCAAAGGCAAAGACCAACACCACCATCGCATACAGCTGAACGTCGATAGCCACATACCAGACGCCGGCGGAAAGCGCCTCTTGCCCGAGCACGTCTTGCAGCAAAAACATATGCGCCATAAGTTGCAACAGGGTGGGCGCTGCCGGCACAGATGCATGCACAAACCAGGGCCTGATCAGCGCAGCGACCAGCACGCTGACAGCCAACGCCACCAGGTAAGGTTTCACCAGCCTCCAATAGCGGCGAAAGATCAGCCGGGCGGGCGAATCAAACACCGCCACACCCTGCGGTGCTAGTGAAGCCGCCACCAGGAAACCGCTCACAACGAGGAAGACCTGCACGGCCATACGGCCGTAGTCGTACAGCCATTCCATGAGGGCAGGCGCGAAAGGGTGAACCACATCCGACATCGGGCCGTAAAAGGCCAGGTGGTGCCAAACGATCATCACGCACGCCAGCCCCTTGAGGGCGTCAATGCCCGGAAGGCGTGGTGGTGAGGCCATCGATGCGGGGCTTAAGCGCAGACCCGCAGGCGCGCCTGCTCATACTCGCGGCCGAGCTGGGCAATGTAGTCCGCAGCAGGTTGCACCTTGCTGACGCTGCCAATGCCCTGCCCGCAACCCCAGATGTCTTTCCAGGCTTTGGACTTGCTACCCTCGCCGCCGCCGAAGTTCATGGTCTTGACATCGCCTTCGGGCAGATTCTCCGGGTCCATGCCGGCGGCGCGAATCGACGGCGCCAGGTAGTTGCCGTGCACGCCGGTAAAAAGGCTGCTGTAGATGATGTCGTCGGAATTGCCGTCGACGATGGCCTGCTTGTAGGCGTCGGCGGCGCGCGCCTCCTCGGTCGCGATGAAGGCCGAGCCGATGTAGGCAAAGTCGGCGCCCATGGCTTGCGCGGCCAGCACTGCGCCGCCGGTAGAAATGGCGCCGGACAGCGCCAGCGGCCCATCAAACCACTGGCGGATTTCCTGGATCAGGGCGAACGGGCTCTTCACGCCCGCGTGGCCGCCCGCACCGGCTGCCACGGCCACCAGACCGTCGGCGCCCTTTTCAATCGCCTTGCGCGCGAACTTGTTGTTGATGATGTCGTGCAGCACCACGCCGCCGTAGCTGTGTGCGGCGGCATTGATGTCTTCGCGCGCGCCCAGGCTGGTGATGTAGATGGGCACCTTGTATTTCACGCACATTTCCATGTCGTGCTCGAGCCGGTCGTTGGACTTGTGCACGATCTGGTTGATGGCAAACGGCGCCGCGGGTTTGTCGGGGTTGGCCTTGTTGTGTGCGGCCAGCGCCTCGGTGATTTCAGCGAGCCATTCGTCGAGCTGCGACGCAGGGCGCGCGTTGAGCGCGGGCATGGCGCCGACCACGCCGGCCTTGCACTGCGCAATCACCAGTTTCGGGTTGCTGATGATAAAAAGCGGCGAGCCGATGATGGGCAAAGGCAGCTTGTTCAATGCGCCGGGCAGTCTGGACATGGTGGCTCCGTGTGTCTCTGAATTTTAGTAAAACGTGCTCTAGCCCAATAAATAATGGGCTTGCAGCTATCGATTAATAGCAAAATGGCAACTTGAGATTAGAACGCCTCAAGCGCCAGCGCGGTCACGCTGTCTGCGCCTTCGACAATGCTGTCGCGCACACCGGGCGCCTTGGTCAGCAGATGGTCCGCGTAAAAGCGTGCGGTGGTGACTTTGGACTGCATGAAGACGACATCAACACCTTGCGCGATTTGCTCTTGCGCCACCAGCAGCGAACGCGCCATCTGCCAACCGGCCACCACATTGCCCGCGAGCATGAGGTAAGGCACGCTGCCAGCAAACACGGCGTTGGGGCTGGCCTTGGTGTTGCCCGCGACAAAGTCGACCACATCAACGAAGGCAATACGCGCGGCCTTCAGGCGCTTGGCCACAGCCACGGCGTCAGCGCTGCCCTGCTTGAGCAGTTCGCCCTCGGTTTTTTCGATCTGCGCGGCAATGGCCTTGGCCGTCTGGCCGCCATCGCGTGAAGTCTTGCGGCCGATCAGGTCGTTGGCCTGGATGGCTGTGGTGCCTTCATAGATCGTGAGGATCTTGGCGTCGCGGTAGTACTGGGCCGCACCGGTCTCTTCAATAAAGCCCATGCCGCCGTGCACCTGCACGCCCAGCGATGTGACTTCCAGGCTCATCTCGGTGCTGTAGCCTTTGACCAGCGGCACCATGAATTCGTAGAAGGCCTGGTTCTGTTTGCGCACGTCCGCATCGGGGTGGTGGTGAGTCGCGTCGTAGGCGGCAGCTGCCACCGAGGCCATGGCGCGGCAGCCTTCAATGTAGGCGCGCATGGTCATCAGCATGCGTTTGACATCGGGGTGGTGGATGATGGGCGCGCTGGCCTTGATGGAGCCGTCGACCGGGCGGCTTTGCACGCGGTCTTTCGAAAAGGCCACGGCCTTCTGGTAAGCCCGCTCGGCAATCGCGATGCCCTGCATGCCGACGGCGTAGCGGGCGGAGTTCATCATGATGAACATGTATTCGAGGCCGCGATTCTCTTCGCCGACGATGGAGCCCACGGCGCCGCCGTGGTCGCCGTATTGCAATACCGCGGTGGGCGATGCCTTGATACCCATCTTGTGTTCGATGCTCACGCAGTGCACGTCGTTGCGCGCGCCGAGTGCGCCGTCTTTGCCGACCATGAATTTGGGCACGACAAACAGGCTGATGCCTTTGACGCCTTCAGGTGCGCCGGTGACGCGGGCAAGAACAAGGTGCACGATGTTCTCGGCCATGTCGTGCTCACCATAGGTGATGAAGATCTTGGTGCCGAAGATTTTGTAGCTGCCATCGGGCTGCGGCTCGGCACGGCTGCGCACCATGGCGAGGTCGGAACCGGCTTGCGGCTCGGTCAGGTTCATGGTACCGGTCCATTGGCCGCTGACCAGTTTTTCAAGGTAGACAGCCTTGAGCTCGTCGGAGCCGGCCGTAAGCAGCGCTTCGATGGCACCGTCGCTCAGCAGCGGGCACAGCGCAAAGCTCATGTTGGCGGAGTTGAGCATTTCACCGCAGGCCGCGCTTATGGTTTTGGGCAGGCCCTGGCCGCCAAAATCTGCCGGGTGCTGCAGGCCCTGCCAGCCGCCTTCGACGTATTGGCGGAATGCGTCCTTGAAACCTGGCGTGGTGGTGACTTCACCGTTTTTCCAGCTGGACGGATTGATGTCGCCATCGCGGTTCAGCGGCGCAAGCACGCCTTCATTGAACTTGGCGCACTCTTCCAGCACGGCCTGCGCGGTGTCGAAGCCGGCTTCTTCAAAGCCGGGGATTTGCGCGATCTGCTCAATGTTGGCCAGATGCTGGATGTCAAACAGCATGTCCTTGAGAGGGGCTTTGTAAGTCATGTTTTGTCTCCGAAAAATAATCTATTGCCCGGCGAAGGCAGGTAAAACGATGCACCGTCAAGGGCTGCCGGTCTGGCATGCACCAGGCGAAGTCAGGGCCTCAACAGCCACACGGGGCCCTTCAAACCTAACGCGAAAAATCACGAAGCGGCGGCTCCAACAGCTTGCCGGATTTCCGCGGTACATAACCGTTGTCCATCAAGGCATTGAGCCAGCCCGCCGCCATCAGGTCTACATGGCCGGAATCCGGAGCCGAAGCGTAGAACACATCCTGAAACTCCAGCATGGGCACAAGCTTCTTGCTGTAAAGCGTCACGCGGTAGCGGGTAGAGCCCCTCAAGGCTTCATGGCCCTGAGACGTGACGCTGGAGCCCATCGGCACAAACAGCAGCGTGTTGTAACCCTGGCCCGACCATTCGCCCAGCGTTCCCCGAATGTTGGAGCGCTGACCGAAGGTCCCCGCGTACTTTGCGGGGACACCATTGATCTGCATGAATTCCGCGGCATGCCCGACGCTCTGGTTCATCAGGCGGTTGTCAAGAACCCCCGAGAGTCGATAGCCTTTGACAAGATCCGGATTTTGGTTGGCCCACTCGGGCGTCACAAAAACGAAGGCCAACGAGGTCACCGGCTCCTTGATCTCCGACTTGACGCTTACCTGCTCGACCTTGCGATCAAGCCCCGCGCAAGCGGTCAGGAGCAAGCTGGCCAGCATCAAGGCGATGCACGCGCCTCGCCTCACACCGAGTTGACCGGGTTGCAGCATCGCATTCACTCGGGGCTGGCCGGGACCCGGATTACAGGGCCGCCACCAGCTCTGGCACAGCGGTGAACAGGTCGGCTTCCAGGCCGTAGTCAGCCACGCTGAAAATTGGTGCCTCAGGGTCTTTGTTGATCGCGACGATGACCTTGCTGTCCTTCATGCCGGCCAGGTGCTGGATCGCGCCAGAGATGCCGGCAGCGATGTACAGCTGGGGCGCCACGATCTTGCCGGTCTGGCCCACCTGCCAGTCGTTGGGGGCGTAGCCTGCATCAACGGCGGCGCGCGAAGCGCCCAGTGCCGCACCCAGCTTGTCGGCCAGCGGCGTCAGCACCTCGTTGAACTTTTCGCTGGAACCCATTGCGCGGCCACCCGAGACAATGATCTTGGCGGCGGTCAATTCAGGACGGTCACTCTTGGCGATCTCGGAACCCAGGAAGCTCGACTTGCCGCTGTCGGCCACGCCAGCGGGCGACTCAATGGCTGCGGAGCCACCGGTGGCAGCCGCGGCGTCAAAGCCAGTGGTGCGCACGGTGATGACTTTGGTCGCGTCCAGGCTCTGCACGATGGCGATCGCGTTGCCGGCGTAGATGGGGCGCTCAAAGGTGTCGGCGGCATCGACCTTGGTGATGTCTGAAATCTGGCCGACATCCAGCATCGCGGCCACGCGGGGAGCGATGTTCTTGCCCGACGCGGTGGCGGGAAACAGGATGTGCGAATAGGCGGAAGCGATGGCGACAACCTGCGCGGCCATGTTCTCGGCCAGGCCGTGGGCGAAGTGCTCGCCTTCAACGTGGATGACTTTGGCCACGCCGGCAATGGCGGCGGCGGCCTTGGCGGCGGCTTCTGCGCCCTTGCCGGCCACCAGCACGTGCACGTCGCCGCCGCACTGGGCGGCAGCCGTCACGGTGTTGAGGGTCGCGGGCTTGATGCTGGCGTTGTCGTGTTCTGCAATAACGAGTGCGGTCATGTCATCAGTCCTTAAATTACTTTGGCTTCGTTCTTGAGCTTGTCCACCAGGGCGGCCACGTCGGCCACCTTGATGCCGGCGCTGCGCTTGGGCGGCTCGCTGACCTTCAGGGTCTTGATGCGCGGCTTGACATCGACGCCAAGGTCTTCAGGCTTGACGTTGTCGAGCTGCTTTTTCTTGGCCTTCATGATGTTGGGCAAGGTGACGTAGCGCGGCTCATTGAGGCGCAGGTCGGTCGTGATGATGGCGGGCAGCGTGAGCGAGAGGGTTTCCAGGCCGCCATCGACTTCGCGTGTGACCTTGGCGGTGGTGCCTTCAACCTCGACCTTGGAAGCAAAGGTAGCCTGGGGCCAGCCCAGCAGCGCGGCCAGCATCTGGCCGGTCTGGTTGCAGTCATCGTCAATCGCCTGCTTGCCGAGGATGACGAGCTGCGGTTGCTCTTTGTCAACCAGCGCCTTGAGCAGCTTGGCGACGGCCAGCGGCTGCAGTTCTTCAGCGGTTTCGACCAGGATGGCGCGGTCGGCGCCGATGGCCATGGCGGTGCGCAGGGTTTCCTGGCACTGCAGCACGCCGCAGCTGACGGCGATGACCTCGGTCACAACGCCCTTTTCTTTCAGGCGGGTCGCTTCTTCGACGGCGATCTCGTCAAACGGGTTCATGCTCATCTTGACGTTGGCAATGTCGACACCGGTGCCATCGGATTTGACGCGGACTTTGACGTTGTAGTCCACAACGCGTTTGACGGGAACCAAGACCTTCATGAGAGGACTCCAGAGTTGATGGATTGAGTACGAATTCAGATTGAGATCGAAAACGGAATAGGACCGAATTGACGTTGACGTAAACGTAAGCCTTGCATTCTATGCTGCAGCGGCCTTGATACAGGCTGCGGAGCTGGTTACCGGAGGGTATCCGGAGGACCAGGCAGAAAAAGAACGGTCGTTCTATTTTTTATTATAGAGGTCAGAACAGGAGGAATTAGAGCATCCTGCCCAACCACTGTCCTAAAGGTGTCTTTCAGGCGCCAATTGAAACAAAGTAACGGCCAAACAGGCCAAAACACGCGTGCCGCACGTCCTCATGACGCCTGTTCAGGAAGGTTTGGTGTCTGGGCCGCCATGGGCAACACTGGTGACTTTTCCTTTTGCTTCTTCGGCAATGCTCACTCGGGTGTGCACCACGCGCTGCGGATAAGGGATGTCGATGCCATGCGCCCGCAAGGATGCCAGGATGGCCAGGTTGACCTGCGAGCGCAGGTTTTGCTGGCCATTTTCAGGATCTGTCATCCAGTAATTGAGCGTGAACTCCAGCCCGTCGGGGCCGAAATTGGTCAGATTGACGCCTGGGCCCGGGTCGCGCATTACGCGGTCCTGCTTGAGCGCCGCTTCATTGAGCAGTCGCATGACCAGCTCGACGTCGCTGTCATAGCCCACCGTTATCACAGTGGCCTGCAGCACCTGGGTGTCCGTCAGCGAAAGGTTTTCGATGCGGGTGCTGATGAACATTTCGTTGGGCACGATGGACTCGCGTCCCGACGGTGCACGCACCACGGTATAGCGTGCGTTGATGTCGGTAATGCGCCCTTCAAAGGTATCGACCCGCACGTTGTCGCCGATGCGCACGCTGCGCTCGGCCAGCATGACAAAGCCGCTCACATAGTTGGCGGCAAGCTTCTGCAAGCCAAAACCTACACCCACGCCTATGGCACCGCCCAGCACCGACAAGGCTGTGAGGTCTATGCCCACGGAGGACAGTGCCATCAGCAAACCGACAAACATCAGCACGGCACGCACTGCATTGGCAACCGCCTTGCGCAGGGACAACTCATTGCCGGTAGCCTTGCGCAGCAGGCGTGCCTCGATCGCCGAAGAAATCCACAAGGTGATCAGCAATACAACGCCCGCCGTCACCGCACCTTCAAGCAGGGTGCGCACCGACAGGTTCGAGTTGCCAACCTTCCATTTGATGCTGTCCAACTCCTCCAGCACAACGGGCAGCAAGCCGCTGACCCACAGCACCAAGGCGATCCAGGCGAGCCAGGAGATGGTCCGCTCCAGTGCGCGCACCAGCGGCGCGTCCTTGAAAGCCACCTGCAGCACCTTGACCCCGAGGCGAATAAGCGCCAGTGACAGCAGTACCGGAATGGCTACCTTGAACAACGCCACCGGAAAGACCCGAGCCAGCAGGGCCTGCGCCGCATAGGCAAAGAAAAGCAGCAGCAGCGGAAAAAGCACGCCGTCGATCACGCGCCGCCCGAAGAGAATGGAAGTCCCGTCGACCGCCATGCGCGCGCGTCCCGCTACCCGCACCACCAACCAGGCCAGCAGTACGCAGCCGACCAGGACACCCAGCTCTGTCAGTACGGTGGGCTGGGTCAGCGCCGCAAACCAGCCATCCAGGGTGTCTATACGGGCGGGAGGAGCAGAACGGGTTGTCAGGGCGCCGGCGGCCATTGGGGTTTCCTTTTTTCGATGAAGGCCTGCACGCCCTCTTGCGCAACGGCATGGGCCATGTTGCAGGCCATGGACTGGCCCGCCAGCTGGTAGGCGGCCTCGATGCCTGTTTCGCGTTGTTGGTAGAACAGTGCCTTGCCCATCGCCAGCGCTTCGCGGGGTTTGGACAGCAGCGACTGCAGAAGTTTTTCCACTTCGGCGTCCAGCGCCTCCAGCGGCACGACCCGGTTAACAAGCCCGCGCATGCGCGCTTCGTCGGCCGTGATGAAGTCGCCGGTAAGCAGCATTTCCATGGCCTGTTTGGCGGGCATGTTGCGCACCAGGGGCACACTGGGCGTGGCGCAAAACAGGCCCACATCGATGCCGTTCACGCCAAAGGTTGCATTGCTGGAGGCCACCGCCAGGTCACATTGCGCAACCAGCTGGCACCCGGCCGCAGTGGCCAGGCCCTGCACCTGCGCAATCACCGGCACCGGCAGTTTCTGGATACCCAGCATCATGCGCGTGCATTGGGAAAAAAGCTTCTGGTAGTAGGCCAGCTCGGGCCGGGCGCGCATGTCTTTGAGGTTATGGCCGGCGCAAAAAGCCTTGCCTTGCGCCGAGATGACGACGGCACGCGCCGAGGGGTTGGCCGCAATCGCGTCCAGCGCGGCCTGAAGCGCTGCCAGCACGTCTTCGCTCAGGGTGTTGAAAGTAGCCGGCTGGTTCAGCACCAGGCGGTGCACACCACGCGCATCTTGCGTATGAAGCACGGGAGCCGAAGCGTCGGCAGTCGCGGCACTCATCGCAAGTCCTACAGGTCGGCCAGGACGCGAATGTGGGCTTCCACGCTGCGCGCCAGCGCGTTCAGGTTGTAGCCGCCTTCCAGCGACGAAACAATGCGGCCTTGCGAATGGCGCCTGGCGACGTCTTTCAGGCGCTGGGTGATCCAGGCGTAGTCCTGTTCGACCAAGCCCATCTGGCCCAGGTCGTCATCGCGGTGGGCATCGAAACCGGCACTGATAAAAATCATCTCCGGCTTGAACTCTTCGAGCCGCGGAATCCACGACGCCTCGATCAGCTCACGCACAGCCATGCCCTTGGTGTAAGCCGGCACGGGCAGGTTGAGCATGTTGCCGGCGTGGCTTTCAGTGCCGGTGTAGGGGTAAAACGGGTGCTGGAAAAAACTCACCATCAAGGCCCGCTCGTCACCGCTCAGGATATCTTCGGTGCCGTTGCCATGGTGCACATCGAAGTCGACGATCGCCACGCGCTTGAGGCCGTGGCGCTCCAGTGCGTATTTGGCGGCAATGGCCACACTGTTGAAGATGCAAAAACCCATGGAGCGGCTGTGGCAGGCGTGGTGCCCCGGCGGGCGCACGGCGCAAAACGCGTTTTCAAGCTCACCGGCCATCACGGCGTCGGTCGCCGCCAGCACAGCGCCTACCGCGCGCACGGCGGCGTTCCAGCTATGCACATTGAGGGCGGTGTCGGGGTCGATCTGGGCGTATGCCGGACCGCCCGCATTGATGTCATCGCCAAGGCTGTCACTCAGGCCGCGGATCGCCGCCACCATCATGCGGTCATGGCCCAGCTCGATGTCGCCCAGCGACGCCAGCGGCGCCTCGCGGGCGTCCAGCGCGTCCTTGACGCCGGTGGCCAGAAGCCAGTCTTCGATGGCATCCAACCGCTCAGGGCATTCCGGATGACCGGGACCCATCTCGTGTTTATGGCAATCAGGGTGGCTGAAATAACCTGTCGTGCTCATCGGGAAATAATTTGTAAAAAATTACGGTATGGTTGGCGCCATGAACGTCACAGAAAAACTCCAAGCGCTCCTGAATCAGCTTAACACGGTCATCGTCGGCAAGCCGGCGCAGGTGCAGGATTGCGTAGCCTGCCTGCTGGCCGGGGGGCACCTGCTGATTGAGGATGTCCCCGGCGTGGGGAAAACCACATTGGCCCACGCGCTGTCCCGCTCCTTCGGCCTGCAATTTTCGCGGGTGCAGTTCACCGCCGACCTGATGCCCAGTGACCTGTCGGGCGTCTCGATTTACGAGCGCCAGAAGGAAAGCTTTGTGTTTCATCCCGGGCCGGTGTTCGCACAGGTGCTGCTGGCCGACGAGATCAACCGGGCCAGCCCGAAAACCCAAAGCGCCCTGCTCGAGGCCATGGAAGAAAAGCAGGTTACGGTCGAAGGCGAAACCCGGCCCCTGCCCCTGCCATTTTTTGTCATCGCCACGCAAAACCCGCACGACCAGCTCGGCACCTACGCACTGCCTGAATCGCAGCTGGACCGCTTTCACATGAGGATCTCGCTGGGCTACCCCGACCGCGCCGCTGAACGTGAACTGCTACGCGGCGCCGACCGGCGCGACATGGTCGAAAAACTGCCGGCCTTGCTGACACCGCACGACCTGCTTGAGTTGCAGCAGATGGTGGCGAAAGTGCACGCGTCGGAGCCGCTGCTGAACTACCTGCAGGATCTGGTCACGGCAACCCGCTCGGGCCGCTGGTTCCTGCAGGGCCTTAGCCCTCGCGCCGGCATTGCCATCATGCGGGCCGCAAAAGCACAAGCTTTCCTGAACAAGCGGGACTACGTGGCGCCTGATGACATTGCTGCAGTACTGCCGCAAACCGCCGCGCACCGGCTCATCCCCGTCAGCGACGCCGGGCGCGGCCCTGTGGAGCAGGTGCGCGCCATGCTTGACGCCGTCCCCCTTCCCTGACGGCCCGAGCAGCCAGACCACGCATGGCCATGACGGCATCCCTTCCCAATCCCCTGGCATTCATCCGGGGACGCTTCCAGAAGTGGTGGCAAAGCAAGCTACCGTTCACCGACAGTGTGACGCTGACCCAGCGCAATGTGTATATCCTGCCCACGCGGCCAGGCCTGATGCTGGGCGTGACATTGCTGGTGCTGCTGGTCGCCTCCATCAACTACCAGCTCAACCTGGGCTACCTGCTGACGTTTCTGTTGGCCGGCAGTGCCTTGATCGGCATGCACGTCTGCCACGGCACGCTGCGCGGGCTAGCTATGAATTTAGTAGCGCCTCCTGCTCATTACGCAGGCGCCACAGCCGCATTTGACGTGAAACTCATGAACGCCAGGCGCACTGCGCGCCATGGCATTGGCCTCAGCGTTCTGGATCCGCACGACGTGGATGCAAAAAATGACGCCAGAAAAGGCAGCGAGCGGCACTGGGTCTGGACCGACGTGCCAGCGCAGGGCAGCAGCGTGGTGCAAGTGGCCTTCACACCACCGCAGCGCGGGTTGCACCGGCTGCCCACGCTGACCGCTGAAACGCGATTCCCACTGGGCACTTTCCGCGTCTGGACGGTGTGGCGGCCAGCGGCCCAGATACTGGTTTATCCGAACCCCGAGGCCAACCCACCGCCACTGCCGCCCGGGGAACCCCGCTCCGGGGGCGCCGCGGCAGCCTCACGGACCCAGAGTACAGGTGAGTTCGATGGCGTGCGGGGGTACCGCCGCGGCGACCCTATGAAGCTGATCGTCTGGAAAAAAGCGGCCAAAGCCGACGAGCAAGGTAACGGTCTGGTCGTGCGCGACACGCAGCAAGCCCAGCGGCATGAACTCTGGCTGGACTTCATGAATGCGGGATCTGCGGGTGTCGAGCAAAAACTTTCGCGGCTGTGTGCATGGGTGCTGATGGCGGACAAGCTTGCGCTGGACTATGGCTTGAGGCTGCCTTCGCTGGAGATCAAGCCTGCCAGTGGGGAGGCGCATAAACGGCTTTGCCTGGAGGCGTTGGCGGTATGTTGATGGTTTCTGGATTTTTTGTCCGACGGGGGTGCTTTTTGCCTGGTTCTGCTGGCCGGGGGTTGCCCGGCGGCAACTTACTTTTCTTTTGCTTCGCCAAAAGCAAAGTAAGCAAAAGAAAAGGCGACCCTGCTGTCTGCGTCCCTGCGCTTCGCTGCGGGCAACCTGCGGTGCTCGGTCCAGCAGGGGTCAAAAACAACTCGCCTGCGGCTCAGACAAGTTTTTGCCCTGATCCGTCTGGCCCTGCGCTCCTCGGCGCATACAGAAGGGGGTGGGGAAGAAATACCAAATACCTGAAGAAACAAGGGCACGCCACGGCGTGTCCTTGTTGGTATTGGTCTTTGTATTCGGACTTCCCCGTCCAGGCTGGGCCGAGCAGCGCAGACGGAGGCGGAAGGTCGGGCCGCAGTTGTTTGAGCCGAAGGCGAGTTCTGCGGACCGCCGCCGGAGTCGAGCAGCGCAGGTTGCCCCGTAGCGCAGCGCAGGGGACCCAGACTGCGGGTCGCCTTTTCTTTGGTGACTTTCTTTTGGCGAAGCAAAAGAAAGTTACTTGCTGCCGGGCAACCCCCGGCCAGCAGTTCTTATCAAAAAGCGCCACGCTGGAGCAAAACCCGGCCTGCAGTACTGACAGTCAGCAGGAGCAAAAATGCTGACCCGTCTCAAAACCCTTCCCCGCGACGCCCGCGACACCCTGTTCCTGTTGCTGGTCATTGCCTGGGTATTGCTGCCCCAGGTGGGCAACCTGCCGCTGTGGTGCAGCACCTTGGCCGGCACCGTGCTGATCTGGCGCGGCTGGCTCGCCGTGGAGGCCCGTCCGCTGCCAGGCAAATGGTGGCTGCTGGCGCTTCTGGCCCTCACCATTGGCGCCACGCTGATGACGCACAGGACCCTGCTGGGCCGTGATGCGGGCGTGACCATGCTGGTAGTGCTTCTGACGCTCAAGACTCTGGAACTGCGGGCCCGCCGCGACGCCTTCGTGGTGTTTTTTCTCGGCTTCTTCTGCATGTTGAGCAACTTCTTTTATTCGCAATCCCTGCTCACTGCCTTCAGCATGCTGCTGGGGCTGATGGGTTTGTTGACCGTGCTGGTCAACGCCCATTTGCCGGTGGGCAAACCGCCGCTGCTGCAAAGCGCCAAAACAGCCGGCTGGATGGCCCTGCTGGGCGCGCCCATCATGCTGGTGCTGTTTTTGCTGTTTCCGCGCATAGCCCCCTTGTGGGGAGTTCCGGCTGATGCCATGACTGGCCGCAGCGGCCTGAGTTCCAGCATGCAGGTGGGCAACATCGCGACCCTCGCGCTGGACGACAGCGTGGCCATGCGCATCCGGTTTGAGGGCGGCAAACCACCACCTCAACAAGACCTGTATTTCCGGGGACCCGTGCTCACAAATTTCGACGGTCGCAACTGGCAGCCCCTGCGAGCATTCCTGCCCTCACGTTTTGCCTTGCCAGCCAACCTTGAGGTGGCCGGTGCGCCAGTCAACTATGAGGTGACCCTGGCACCCAACAACCATCCATGGATCTTCGTGATGGAGGCAGCCACGCAAACTCCGGACTTGCCAGGTTTTCGCAGCAGCATGGACCCCGACCTCCAGTGGTTCACCAACCGGCCGATCACAGACCTGGTGCGCTACAAGGCCCAGAGTTACCCGATCTTCCGGCACGGGCCGCGCCAGCAGGTGATCGGTTTGCAGGAATATGTGGCCCTGCCACCGGGTTTTAACCCACGCACATTAGCGCTGGCAGCCGAGATCCGCCGCGACCCGCGTTACACAACGGCCAATACCCGCACGCTGGTGCAGGTGGCACTGGAGCGGCTGCGCACCGGAGGCTATGTCTACACGCTGGAGCCCGGCGTATATGGCCAGCACACCGCCGACGAATTCTGGTTTGACCGCAAGGAAGGTTTTTGCGAACACATCGCCTCGGCCTTTGTCGTCCTGATGCGTGCCCTCGACATTCCGGCGCGCATCGTCACCGGCTATCAGGGCGGCGAGGCCAATAACATTGACGGCTATTGGGTGGTGCGGCAGAGCGACGCGCATGCCTGGGCCGAAGTCTGGCAGGCCGGGGAAGGCTGGGTGCGCGTAGACCCGACTTCGGCGGTGGCACCGGGACGCACAGGCGCCTTCCAGCGGCTGGCGGCACCGCAAGGCGTGGTGGCACAGGCCCTGGGTAATTTCAGCCCGACCCTGACGGCACAGCTGCGCGCTACCTGGGAGGCCGTGAACAACGGCTGGAACCAGTGGGTGCTGAACTACACCCAGGGCAAGCAACTCAACTTCCTGAAAGATATAGGTTTTGAATCCCCCAGCTGGGAGGACCTGAGTTACGTGCTGATCGCCATTGTGGTGCTGGCCGCCCTGGTAGGCGCAGCCTGGACACTGTGGGACCGTGCACAGCACGACCCCTGGCTGCGCCTGCTGGCACGGGTGCGCAAGCGGCTGGACAAAGCCGGCATTCACAGCACGCCTGCCACCTCACCCCGCCAGCTGGCGCTGGAAGTGATACGCCGTTACGGCCAGCAGGGGCAGGCCTTGCATGATTCGCTGATGCGGCTCGAGCATCTGCGCTACGCGGCCATGCCCCCAAGCGGCGACAAGAAGCAGCTTCATGCCCTCAGGCAGGAGTTCGATCGGCTCGCCTGGCCCGCTTAAAATCGGGGCCAGTCCTCCCCGCTCACGCTCCCGTCATCCGTCATCCTTTTCCCATTCATGCGCCTTCATCGCTTCGGATTCGCTCTCTTTTTGATAGCTGCTTGTGCAGGTTTGGCTTGGCCTGGTGAGGTAAACGATATCAAAAAGCGGGTGGCTGCCAAATCGGGGCCCGCGCAAGGGCCGCTGTATTCGACCCGCCCAGAGGCCATGCAGTTTGCCAACGACATCGCCGCACGCCGTGACCTGGATCCTGATTGGGTGCGCGATGCAATTGGCCAGTCGCGCTACAACGCCACCGTGGTGCGGCTGATGCAGCCGCCGGCCAAAACCTTTGTCAAAAACTGGCGCGTTTACCGTAGCCGCTTCATCGATCCGGTGCGCATTGAAGCCGGCCGGCGCTTCTGGCTCGAAAACCGGCAAACCCTGGAGCGCGCCGAGAAGGAATACGGCGTGCCCGCCGAAATCATCGTCGGCATCATCGGCGTGGAAACCATCTACGGCCGCGACACCGGCAGTTTTCGCGTGATGGACGCGTTGACCACCCTGGCCTTCGATTTTCCCGCCAGTCATCCCCGCGCCAGGGAACGCAGCGAATTCTTCAAGGGTGAGATCGAGCAATTCCTGACGCTGCAAAGCCGGCGCGAAGCCAGCCCCTTCGATGCGCGCGGCAGCTTTGCCGGCGCCATGGGCATGCCGCAATTCATGCCGTCAAGCTGGAACAAGTACGCGGTGGACTTCGACGGCGACAGCAACATTGACCTGTGGGGCAGCCCCGCCGATGTCATCGGCTCGGTTGCCAGCTACTTCAGGGCGTTCAACTGGCAACCCGGCATGCCCACGCACTACCCCGTAAGCTTCGAAAAAAGCCGGCTCGACATGGATGCCCTGATGGCACCGGACATCCTGCCCACCTTCAGCGTGGAGAGCTTCACGGCCAAAGGCGCGGTACTGGAAGGACAGGCGCTGCAGCATACCGGGCCGCTCGCGCTGGTGGAGCTGCTCAACGGTCAGGACGCGCCGCAATACGTCGCCGGCACCGAGAACTTCTATGCCATCACCCGCTACAACTGGAGCAGCTACTACGCGATGGCGGTGATTGAGCTGGGGCGGGAAGTGGCGGCGCGGGTGAAGTAGTCCTGCATGCATCAGGCCAGGCGCGCAGCCGCCGGGGAATCAAGGCCGCTTGCCATGGTCAGACGAGGGCCAGCGATAGCCCAGCACCGCAGCCAGGGGGTAGGCGTTTTCACACACCTGATCCAGCTGATTGCCACCCAGCAAATACACGTTCGCCTCATCCGCGCGGAGAAAAAATCCGACATGGCCTTTCCAGCCACTGGGATCTTCGCGCGACAACACAGCAATACAGCCAGGCACAGGTTCGCTGAGCGGCTCGCCCCAGTCCAGCCATGACCGCGCTAATGCAGACCCCGTCCCCGGGATGCCGACCTGGGCCAAAGACCAATTGACAAACGAAGAGCACCAAGACGCCTTGTCGTCATAACCGTGAATGTTGGTGTGGGCGTGGTACTCAGTCACGCGGGGGTTGCTCTGGCCCACGGGGAAGGTGCGCACACCGGCTTCCGCAAAGGCGATGGGCATCCAGGGTGTTTGCATAGGAATCAAGGCTGGCTCACACCGTAAACTTGATCTCGTCTGCAAGCTGCGGAGTGACCCGGTGTCCAAAGCTCTGGATATTTGCCAGCGTGACCGTGTGATGGGTTGAAATCTGTGCTGCAGTGAGAACTCCGTTGTCCACGGTGGAGTGGCCATCCGAAACCAGGGTGACCGGGTAGCCGAGGGCGAGGGCACGCCGGGTCGTGGTGTCTACGCAAAAGTCACTTTGCATACCGCAGATGACCAGTTTTTTGATTCCACGCACCTGCAGCAGGTCCTGCAGTTCCGTGTTGTGGAACGAGTCGCTCGCTTTCTTCCGGAGACGGATATCGGTTGGCTGGGTGTCCAGGCCATCGGCGAGTTGCCATCCCTCAGTCCCATATTCCAGCGGATCATTCGGCGCCTCGTGCTGGATCAGGACTACGGGGGCACCTGCGGCGCGGGCCTTGGCGGACACCTGGTTGATGCGGTCGATGACGCGCGGGCTTTCAAAAGTGCCACCCTCGCCGGAGCATAGGGCCTGCTGAACGTCGATGATAAGAAGGGCTGTTGTCGTCATGGGATTAAGGACTGATGTTGATGTGATGGAGGAAAGGGGGAATTCAGCTGCCGCAATTTTCAGCTTCGACCCGTGCTTGGTTTGCATCGCCGGAGCTACGCTGTTGCATCGCCTCCTGCCACAGCCTGGCGAGCTCCCCCGGGCGATCAGGGTGAGTGTCGTACACGGCAACGCCCGGCGGAATTACCACCCAGGAAAGCGCGCTTTTTGTCCAGAGGTGCGCGACAGGCTCAAACTCCTGCGCGTTGTGCAGTGTGCCGGGCAGCAGCGCCGCCATGGTCGGCTTGTCGGCCGGTTCCGCCCACAACCGGGTATCACAATCAACACATACTTTCGCCCTGCGCTGGCGCCCGTTTCCCATGTCAAACGTCAGGAGCTGCGGGCTTCCTTGCGTGACCTCCAGCGCCGAGCGGTCAACCCACATGGCCAGTCGCATGCTACTGCCGGAGCGTCGCTGGCAGTCTGTGCAATGACACGCGTAGAACGTCAGCGGATGCGCAGTCAGCTGGTACTGCACCTTTCCGCAAAGGCAACTGCCGGTCCATGGAGGTTTTGATTCCGGATAGCGCATTCTTAACCTGACGTTGAAATCAATCAGCGGCTAACAAGCATGCAAAGCAGGCTGGCCGAACACCCGTGACGCCGCGAATGCTGGGGACGGCAATGAATGCAATCGGTGTCGCTAATGGTCTCCTGGATTCCCGCCCAGGCACTGTTCTTCCAAATGGAAATTGCTTCCAGTTGATCAAGCTCCTTGTAGCTGGCCGAGCAGAGCAGATCATATCGCCCCCCTCGATGCACAGCGTAATGACCGGCTCCGTCATTGCATCCGCGCCATCCGAGGTGTTCAAGACCGGGCACTGCCACGTCTCATCTTCCACCTCCCCTTCCAGTCCCGCCTCCCAGGCCCACAACCAGATGGGATGGTCCTTGGCGTCCTGTAGCGAGATATCGTCCAGCGCCTTCGGTGCTCCAAATTCCAATTTCATGAATTTCGTTCTTGTGGGCAGGTGTTTGACATAAGTGGTTGAGCTTCAGGCCGGTTGACTCTTGGAGGTGTACTTCAGGCGTGACGGATTCCAGAAGGCAAACTGGCTCCCGTTTCTTGCAATCTCCAGCGCGGGTGCTCCCCCTAAATCTTCCATGACTTCCGACACCTCGCTCTCGTCACCCAGATCGTCGAACTCGACGGCAAACGCTCTCTCGACCACGTCTTCATAGTGCTTCATGGTGTTCTCCATTGCAACTTCTTCAGCGATCGGGCCTGCAATACGATGCGTGTGGATGTCCTGGTCTATTGCAAACGTTTTGATGCGCCAGGTCTCGTTTTCAGAGAACCACCACTGAACCGTATCGAAGTGATCACCTTCAGCATCCTGTTCAACGTTGCCGGCATAGGAGCTTTGAACCGTGAGCTGGAAGACAAGCAGTTTGTTCATGATGGTCCAATATTCAGTAAACACAGGCCACCGATGGTGGCTGAAATGATCGACGTGAAGGGAACGGGAGTTCGATCATACGGAATGCCCAGGAGGACCCGCAAGCAGGCGGACCTTGCAGGCATTGCCAGAAGTTTCGCGATCGTCAAGGTGAAGCATATGCGCGTTACGGAACTCAACGTTGGCGTTATGCGGCGAGCGCATCCTCAGCTCACATTTCCCAGTTGAACCTGCCGGTAACGGCGCGATTCGACAACTTCAAGACACCTTCGCTACCGCGGACTGACAGTTCGAAGTCTGGCGGTAGCTTGCTGTCTCCAGGATTCTTGTAGCGAACGAGCAGGAGTTTTGCCTTTGTATCAAATGCCATAACAACCAGATGCGGCGGTCGAAGCATCGGATTCGAGCCAGCCTCAAGCGCGGCAAACGATACACCAGCCAGAACGGGACGCTCCTGCTGCCCGACCTCGAAGTCCAGAACATAGCCGGCACTTTCGAACGACAAAGAGCCGGTGGCGTGTGCGCCACCGCTTGCAGCGATAGCGAGTACGGCGATGGCAAAAGCAGGACGCATACGGTCAATCTTTGGCTGGGGTAGCGGCTGCAGGCAGGCAAAGCCCCCCGCAAGACGCTCGCTCGGAGGAAGAGTCAGGCCGCATTTGCAAGCCGTGACGGTGGGAGTTCAAGGGCCAGGTACCTGGTACCGGGAACAGGATTGAAGGTAACGGGCGCGGAAGATTGAAAACCCAGGGATTCGTAGATGCGCTGTGCGGCGGCGAACTCAGGCAGGACATCAAGGCAGATGCGGGAGTAGCCCGCAGCCCGCGCTTCATCAAGGATTCGTTCAATGAGCCGGCGGCCAAGGTTTTCACCTCTCGCATCCGGCTGTACGTAGACGCGCTTCATTTCACAGGTGGTTCCGTCAACGCGGCGAAGCGCGGCACAGCCTACGACACGTGGCCCTTTCCACGCGAGAAGCAGCCGGCCTTCAGGTGCCGCGTACTTTCCGGGTAACGCAGCGAATTCCGCCTCGTAATTCTGGAAAGCAAGACTGACGCTCGGGCTGGCGACGTATTCCCGAAGGATGGCGATAACACGTTCAAGATCGTCGGGAAAGGTCGCAGGCCTGATTTCGGTCATGGCGAAAGCGTACCGCATCTCGCGCCGAAGCACACGCCTTCTGGCAACTCTCGATGGGATCTCAGGTCTCGCGAGAACGGTGTATCAACTCCGCCTTGTCCTTCACCAGGCTTGCCGAGCGCCCCGTTTCAAGAAAGACCTTCAGGTCACACAAGACAATGCTGAATCCCTCGGTAGCGTTGACCACCTGATCCGTACCGCCGTCGCTTTCAAAGCCCCGGACTTCAACACTGGCGACAGTGGAGCCTTTCTCCTCGAGGAACTTCATGTCGACGTCAAGCCCGCCTTCAGACCAGGAGAACGCAATGTGGTGCGGCGCATCGAATGCGGTAACGTGCACACCTTCGGTCGCGCCGGGGACCATGAATTGCCACTCGACCTGGGCGCCCTGCGCGAGCGGGCCGGTGGTGCCTTTCAGCCAGAACTTTGTGATGAGATCAGGTTGTACAAACGCGTTGAACACCTCTGCAGCGGAACGTCGAATGAGCATCTTCGACCGGGCAACTAACTCAGCCATGGGAGCCTCCTTCAAGGAATATGCGGGGGTGCGCGGGTGGCAGCAAACCAATCCGCACATACGGTTGCGCGCTACCCGACTTACCGAAATGTATGCCGCTTGAACCTGCGGCATAAGCCTGCGCTTGCAACTGCTGTAACGGCCGGATAACGCATCCGATGTCCGGAAGCGCTTGCGATGCGCCGACCGCTTCCTGCCATTCGCAATGGATGGCACCCTCACGCTCAATGCTGTCAATTGAATAGTTTCTTGCGCCCGTCTCCATTGGGGAAAGTCCACTTTTTGGCCTGAAAAAGACCACTTCGGGGTAGCCGCCGACCTCTTTTGTGTGTGCGCCCGGCCATTAGAGGGCTTTGAATAGCCTTCTCAGGCAGTTTTCGCCTGTTTTTATGAGCCATTTGGGCCTGCAGTCCAATAAATTGGGCGCTGGCAGCTATTGAATTGATAGCGCCAGAAGGGATCAGGCAGGCTAAGGCCTGTACGGATCCGCCATCACGCCATGCGGACTCACACCGGCTGAATCGTGATCTCCACCGTCATCGATTCTTCCCCGCCACCCTGCCGCACGCCCTTGATCGGCGGGCAGGCGTTGTAGTCGGTGCCCATGGCCAGGCGCACATGGCGCTGGTCGATCAGGCAACTGTGGGTGACGTCGATGCTGACCCAGCGGCGGGTGGCCACATCCAGGCATACGTCGCACCAGGCGTGGCTGGCAAGATCGGGCTCGTTGGCAGCATAGAAATAGCCGCTGACATAGCGCGCGGGGTAGCCCAGACTGCGGCAGATCGCGACCATCACATGGGCCTGGTCCTGGCAGACGCCCGCGCCGGACTTGAAGGCTTCCAGCGCGGTCGTGGTCACGCTCGTGCTGTTTTTCAGGTAACTCACCGCACCCGCCACACCTTGGCTCAAGGCCAGCAGGGCCGGCAAACTTGCGGTGCCGTCAAGGCTTTGCGGGATAAAGCGGCGGCCGAATTCGGCGAGCTCCCAGTGCGGCTCGGCCAGGTGGGTGGCGCGCAGAAAGAAATACGGATGCGGCAGGGTTTCCGGATCGTTGAACTCGGCCACACCAAAGGTTTCCACGTCACCCGCCGCGTTGACCAGGCTCCAGCGCACGTTGTCTGCATCTTTGCCAACGAAGGTGTAGGAACTGATGGTGTTGCCAAAAGCGTCGCGCTGCGAAAAAAGCTTTTCAGGCGCGCCGAGGCTCCAGAAATGCACCGTCTGCGACGGGCTGGACTGCGGCGTGAGCCACAGCGTCTGCAGCGCATAGCGCAGCGGCTCGGTGTACCGGTAGTCGGTAATGTGCCTGACGTGCAGTTTCATCAAGCCCTCGCCATACGACGGCGCCAAACCCTTGCGGCGATGGAAACTGAAACGTCTTTCAAGTCGTGGCCGGCACCAAAAACTCGCGGCTGATGTGCGCGCCCAGCTCGTTGACCCGGTCCAGGAACTGCGTGAGGAAAGCGTGCAGGCCCGTTGCCAGGATTTCGTCGATGCGTGCGTACTGCAGGTCGGCGCGCAATTTGCCGGCACGCCGCTGGGTTTCGCTGCTGGTGTCGCTGGTCACCATGACAAGGTTGCTCATGACTTCGTTCAGGCAGGCCAGCAGGGAACGCGGCATGTCGGCGCGCAGGATCAGCAGCTCGGCCACACGCTCAGGTTTGATGACGTCGCGGTAGACCTTGCGGTAGACCTCAAAGCCTGAAACGCTGCGCAGGATGGCGCTCCAGTGGTAGAAGTCGTATTCCTGGTCCTTCTCGGCAGTCATGCCGAGGAAGTCGTTCTGCACGGCGTGAAACTTCACGTCCACCAGCCGCGCGGTATTGTCGGCGCGCTCCAGGAAGGTGCCCAGCCGCAGGAAGTGAAAGGCTTCGTCCTGCAGCATGGTGCCCAGCGTAACGCCGCGCGACAGGTGCGAACGGAACTTGACCCATTCAAAGAACTGGCCTGGGTCGCGCTCGAAGTCACCGCTGCGCAGCATACGGATGACTTCAAGGTAGGTCTGGTTTTGCGTTTCCCACACCTCGGTGGTCAGCGTTCCGCGCACGGCGCGGGCGTTTTCACGGGCATTCTGCAGGCAGGAAATGATGCTGGACGAATTTTTCTCGTCGCGCACCATGAAGTCCATGACCTCGCGGGGGTTGATGGTGTCACCGTACTTGGCCGCAAACGAGGGCTTGAGCTCGCTGATGCTGAGCAGGCCCTGCCAGCCGGCCTGCACCAGCGCATCGGATTGCGGCAGCAGCGAGGTCTGGTAGTTCACATCGAGCATGCGCGCGGTGTTTTCGGCGCGTTCGGTGTAACGCGACATCCAGAAAAGGTGGTCAGCGGTTCTAGACAACATGATTACGCTCCCCCCACTTTGGCCGATGACTGTGACTGCGATTGAAACTGTGAAGCAACCGGCGCTGACGGCCCCTCCAGAATCCAGGTGTCCTTGGTGCCGCCGCCTTGCGACGAGTTGACCACCAGCGAGCCATCTTTGAGCGCCACGCGCGTCAGGCCACCGGGCACCATCTGCACTTCCTTGCCGCTCAGCACAAAAGGCCGCAGGTCAATGTGGCGCGGTGCAATGCCGCTTTCCACATACGTGGGACAAGTCGACAGGCTGAGCGTGGGCTGGGCGATGTAGCCGGAGGGGTTGGCCAGCAGGGCTGCACGGAATTCCTCGATTTCGGCCTTGGTGGAAGCTGGCCCCACCAGCATGCCGTAGCCGCCGGCGCCGTGCACCTCCTTGACGACCAGGTCTTTCAGGTTGGCCAGGGTGTACTGCAGGTCATCGTTGTTGCGGCACATGTAAGTCGGCACGTTTTTCAGGATGGGCTTTTCGCCGAGGTAGAACTCGATCATCTTGGGCACGTAGGGGTAGATCGACTTGTCGTCTGCCACGCCGGTGCCGATGGCGTTGCACAGCGAGACATTGCCGCTGCGGTAGACATTGAGCAGGCCCGCGCACCCCAGGGTGGAATTGGGGCGGAAGGCCAGCGGGTCCAGGAAGTCGTCGTCCACGCGGCGGTAGATCACGTCGACGCGTTTGGGGCCGCGCGTGGTGCGCATGTAAACGAAGTTATCCTTGACGAACAGGTCCTGCCCTTCGACCAGCTCCACGCCCATCTGCTGCGCCAGGAAGGCGTGTTCAAAGTAAGCCGAGTTGTACATGCCGGGCGTCAGCACCACCACCGTGGGTTCGGCCGTGGCTGGCGGCGCCATGCCGCGCAGGGTTTCGAGCAACAGGTCGGGATAGTGCGCCACGGGCGCAACCCGGTTTTCGCTGAAGAGTTCGGGGAAGAGCCGCATCATCATCTTGCGGTCCTCCAGCATGTAGCTCACACCGCTGGGCACACGCAGGTTGTCTTCAAGCACGTAGTACTCGCCGTTGCCCTGGGCGTCGGGCGCACGGACGATGTCGATGCCGCTGATATGCGAATAGATGTTGCCGGGTACATCAACGCCCATCATTTCGGGGCGGAACTGCGCGTTCTGGAAAATCTGTTCGGACGGCACCACGCCGGCCTTGATGATTTCCTGGCCGTGGTACACGTCGTGGATGAAGCGGTTGAGCGCGGTGACGCGCTGCACCAGGCCTTTTTCCATACTGGCCCATTCGTGGGCGGGGATGATGCGGGGAATCAGGTCAAAGGGAATCAGCCGTTCGGTGCCGGCGCCGTCTTCGTCCTTGGCGCCGTAGACGGCAAAAGTGATGCCGACGCGGCGGAAAATCATTTCAGCTTCGGCCCGGCGGGCCTGCATCACGTCGGCAGGCTGACGGGCCAGCCAACGCTGGTAACCCTGGTAATGCTCACGGACGCTGGACTCCGTGGCGTTCATTTCGTCGAACATCGGTCGGCTCATTGGCTTGATCTCCAGCAAGTTATGCGCATGGCAATTGTTTTAACGTAGCTTAGCAAGTTATGCGCCAAGGCGGTGCGTCCAACAACATTTTTAACGCCCCGGCACATGGTGCCAGTAACGCTTGCCCTGCTCCCGCTGGCACCGGACTTCATCCGGGTAGAGGCTTTGCCAGGTGGCAGCCCCACACTGCGGCGACTTCACCAGACGCACGCCGCGCTCCTCATAGCGGGCCACCACGGACTCCACCGGATGGCCAAAACGGTTCCGGTAACCGGACTGCACCACCGCCCACTGCGGCTTGACAGCATCGAGGAACACCGCACTGGAGGATGTTTTGCTGCCGTGGTGGGGTACCAGCAGAAAGTCGGCCTTGAGGCTGGCCGGAACGCCGGTTGCCAGCCGGAGCTCCTGCGGCGATTCGATGTCACCGACCAGCAGGGCTGTACGACTGCCAGGGAATCTGCTGCTGGAGATGCGCAGCACACAGCTCATGGCATTCGACTTGTTGGCAGCGTCGTAATCAGCGGCAGCG
The DNA here is from genome assembly GCF_050626995.1 of Polaromonas aquatica. Taxonomy (GTDB): domain Bacteria; phylum Pseudomonadota; class Gammaproteobacteria; order Burkholderiales; family Burkholderiaceae_C; genus Polaromonas; species Polaromonas aquatica_A. The sequence goes on from NZ_CP192467.1 coordinate 165,067, forward strand.
GGGTGCAGCACCTCAAATGCCACGCCGTCCCACTCCCACCGCTGGCCGGCCGTGCAGCGGATGGCCTTGCGCAGCGTTTGCAGCGGATGCGAATCCTCGATCGAACTCATCAGACCGGCTTCAGGCTGCATGGCCAACACGGCTTGCGCACCGCCGATGTGATCGATGTCGCGGTGGCTGATCATGAGCATGTCCAGCCGCTCACCCAACGCGCGCAGCAACGGCACCAGCACACGGTGGCCGGCGTCACTCTCGCGCGAAAAGCGCGGGCCGGCGTCATACAGCAGCGTATGGCTTGCCGTACGCACCAGCACCGCATTGCCCTGCCCGACGTCCGCGGCCAGCAGCTCGAACTGCCCGGGTGCCAGGCGGGCCGGTTGCCACAACAGCACGGGCAGCAACAGGGGAAGGCCCAACGCGCGAAAATAAAATGGCAGCCGCATGGCAAGCAAACTGCCGCCCACCACACCGGCCACTGCACACCACAGCGGCGCCGCAGCCACGCTGATGGAGGCCAGTGGCCAGCTGGCCAGCCATTGCAGAAACACCACCAGCCCGCCAACTACCCACGCCGCCAACGACCACACTTGGGCCCACGCTACGCCTAGCAAGGCCAGCGGCGTGATGACCAGCGTTACCACGGGAATGGCCACCGCATTGGCCAGCAGGCCTATCAATGAAACCTGGTTAAAAAGCAGCAAGGACAAAGGCGTCAGCGCCAACGTGACGACCCATTGCTCCCGCATAGCCCGGGCAACGCTGTCCAGCCATCCAGGCCGGTGCCACCAACGCTCATTTCTTCGCTGATTTTTTAGATCAAATCGGCCTGTAGCCCCTTCTCCATGGGCGCGAGCAGCTCCTGAATCTGTAGCAAACAAAACACTCACCGCGACAAAAGACAGCCAGAACCCGGCCTGCATCAACGCCCACGGGTCCAGCGCCACCACCACAACCATGGCCAGCAACCAGGTCTGCAGCCAGGGCCACTGTCTGCCGCCCTGCCGCAGCAGGATTACCGTGGCCAACATCCAGATGGTTCGCTGTGCGGGCACGCCCCAGCCGGAAAACAGCGCATACAGGGTGGCCAGAAGCAAACCGCCCAGCGCGCCCGCGCTGGCTGCGGGCAAGGCCAGACACAGCCGCGGCGTCAAACGTACAGACCTGCGCCAGAGCGAGCCGATAAGCAGTGACGCCGCCCAGGCAAACATGGTGATGTGGAGGCCTGAAATACTCATCAAGTGGGCAACACCCGTGGCGCGGAACACCTCCCAGTCGACGCGTTCGATGGCCGCCTGGTCGCCCACCACCAGCGCGGCAATCACGCCTGCAAGCTGCCGGTTTTCGATGCGCTGGAAAATTGCTTCGCGCACAGTTTGCCGGGCCTGCTCTATGGGGTATTGCCAGCTGCTGGAGAGTTTTGCCGGCGGTGCATCGCGCGGGCCGGCGCGCACGTAGCCGGTGGCTTGTATGCCCTGCTCCCATAGCCAGAGTTCGTAGTCAAAACCGAATGGATTGCTGTTGCCATGTGGCGCCTTGAGCCGCACCGTCATTTGCCAGCGTTCGCCGGCGCGCAGGGTCTGCGGCTGGCGCTGCAGGGCCAGCGCTATCTCAAACGGGTCGGCGTCCTGCGCCGCCGCGGCGGGCTCGCGCCCGGCAAAGCCCAAATACCAGCCCAGCATGATGTGCGGCGGCAAGGTGACCGTGCTGCCATTGGAGCGGGCAGATTCCACCGCCAAGCGAAAGCGCACGCCGTCTTCTCCGGGTTGCGGCATGGCCTGCACCTGGCCCACCACCTCAATGTCGCGGCCCTCCAGAGCCGGATTGAGCGCCGCAGACTGGAAGACGCCAGCACGCCAGCCTGTGAGACCCGCACCGAGCAAGGCAGCAAGGGCAAAGGCCGAAACCATCCCGCCCCACGAAGGGAAGCGCTGGCCATAAAACCACAGGTACAAGCCGGCCAAAGCACAGGCCAGCAGCACCATGACAGCGTAAATTTGCTGCGGCCACAAGGCAGGCTGCTGCAACTGCAAGGCAACGCCCGCGACAAAACCGGCAAACACCGGCCCCGGGCTTGCCGCATACAGCCGCACCCCGGCTGACCCGGCTGACCCGGCTGATACAGGTCGATTCAAACCCGCCTCCCCTTCTGAACTATTTTTTTATGCGTTCTCGCGCTTTGAGCTTAACGGAGTACCAGAAGAAGGCGAACAAAGTCTGCGTGGCGCAGCTCTTGCTTTCAGAAACATCACCAAATCCGGGTAAGCTGTTCATATGGTGTTTCTAGAGATCGCATGATGTGGCGGTCTGCTTTCAGCGTATTTTTGAGCATGTTTTGCTAACGGCGTATTGCATGCCAGTCATTTTTAAAGCGAGGTTGCCTTGTCCATCCACGTCGCCCTGAGCCACATCACCCATTACAAATATGACCGTCTGGTCAAACTCGGCCCCCAGGTCGTCCGCCTGCGGCCCGCGCCGCACAGCCGCACGCAGGTGCTGTCGTATTCGCTCAAGGTCGAGCCCGCCGGGCACTTCATCAACTGGCAGCAGGACCCGTTTGCCAATTACCAGGCACGGCTGGTGTTTCCCGAGCCGACGCGCGAGTTCAAGGTCACGGTGGACCTGGTCGTGGAAATGGCGGTGTTCAACCCGTTTGACTTCTTCCTGGAGCCCGCTGCCGAGGAATTCCCCTTCACCTACAACGCGTTGCAGGCCCGCGAACTGGCGCCTTACCTGGCCACCCAGCCTGCGACGCCGCTGCTCAAGCGTTACCTCGAAAAAATCGACCGCACGCCAAAACGCACCATCGACTTCCTGGTCGGCCTGAACCAGGGCCTGCAGTCCGACATCAAGTACTCCATCCGCATGGAGCCCGGTGTACAGACGCCCGAAGAGACCCTGCGCCTGGCTTGCGGCTCCTGCCGCGACACCGGCTGGCTGCTGGTGCAGCTGCTGCGCCATATGGGCCTGGCGGCGCGTTTTGTCTCGGGCTACCTGATACAGCTCAAAGCCGACGTCAAATCCATCGACGGCCCCAGCGGCGCAGAAGCCGACTTCACCGACCTGCACGCCTGGTGCGAAGTGTTCTTGCCCGGTGCCGGCTGGGTAGGCCTGGACCCAACCTCGGGCTTGATGGCCGGCGAAGGCCACATACCGCTGGCTTGCACGCCTGAGCCTTCGAGCGCCGCGCCGGTTGAGGGCGGCGTCGACAAATCCGAGGTCGAGTTCGAACACCACATGGCGGTGCAGCGCATCTACGAATCGCCGCGCGTGACCAAGCCCTATACCGAGGAACAATGGCAGGAGGTGCTGGCGCTCGGCGAAAAGGTCGACCAGGACCTGGCCGCCGGCGACGTGCGCCTGACCATGGGCGGCGAGCCGACTTTTGTGGCCACCACCGACCGCGACGCGGCCGAATGGAACATCGACGCCCTGGGCCCAACCAAGCGCGGCTATGCGACCGAACTCGTGCAAAAGCTGCGTGCCGAATACGGCGAAGGCGGTTTCCTACATTTCGGCCAGGGCAAGTGGTATCCGGGCGAGCAGCTGCCGCGATGGGCACTCAGCATTTTCTGGCGCAAGGACGGCCAGCCCATCTGGCAAAACCCGGACCTGTTTGCCGACGAACGCCAGCCCTGCAACTACACCAGCGCCGACGCGCAGCGCTTTGTGCAGACGCTGGCAGGCAAGCTGGGCCTGGCCACAACGTACATCACGCCGGGCTATGAAGACACCTGGTACTACTTGTGGCGCGAGCGCCGTCTGCCGGTCAATGTCGATCCGTTTGATTCGCGCCTGGACGATGCCATGGAGCGCGAACGCCTGCGCCGCGTCTTCATGCAAGGTCTTGATTCGGTGGTGGGCTATGTACTGCCGCTGCAGACCAAAGAGCAGCTCAAGCAAAGAAACGCAGGTGCCTCTCCCTCGCTGAGCGGGCCCAAATGGACCACCGGCCCGTGGTTCTTCCGCGACGAGCGCATGTACCTGATGCCCGGCGATTCGCCCATGGGTTATCGCCTGCCGCTGGATTCGGTGCCTTGGGTGTCCAAGACCGACTACCCCTACATGATCGAGGCCGATCCGTTCGCGCCACGCCAGGACCTGCCGGCCGCTTCCGCGCTGGCCGCGCGTTACAACGGCAGCTTCAGCGCGGCCCGTGGTGCCACGCCCGTCACCCCTTCCGCAGGGGGCAGCGCCAGTTCGCTGGCGCAATACATGGCGCGCTACATGACAGGCAACACCGCGCTGTCGCAGGCCAGCCGCATCCTTCAGTTCCGTCCGCTCGGCAACAACGGCACGAACGGCACTCACGGCGCGGATGGCAAGCCCGCCGCTGCTCCGGAGACAGCCGCACCCCAAGACGACCGCGCACCCAAGCCCTTTGAATCGGCCGCCTGGCTCACGCGCACCGCGCTCTGCGTCGAAGTGCGCGACCCGCAGCGCGCCAACGGCCCCAAGGACAAACCCAAGGCCGACCCCGACAGCAAGGCCAACAAATCAGGCCGCGGCGAGACCGGCGCGATCTACGTCTTCATGCCGCCCATGGAGCGGCTCGAGGACTACCTGGACCTGCTGGCCGCGGTGGAAGCCACGGCGCAATCGCTGGGCGTGCGCATCGTGCTCGAAGGCTACCCGCCACCGCGCGATCCGCGCCTGAAGATGCTGCAGGTCACACCCGACCCGGGTGTTATCGAGGTCAACATCCACCCGGCCTACAACTGGGGTGAGCTGGTGGAACACACCGAGTTCCTCTACCAGATCGCGCACGAAACGCGCCTGTCCGCCGAGAAGTTCATGACGGACGGACGGCACACCGGCACCGGCGGCGGCAATCACTTCGTGCTGGGCGGCGCCACGCCGGCCGACAGCCCCTTCCTGCGCAAGCCCGAGGTGCTCGGCAGCCTGATCGCCTATTGGCACAACCATCCATCGCTGAGCTACCTGTTCTCAGGCATGTTCATAGGTCCGACCAGCCAGGCGCCGCGTGTGGACGAAGCGCGCAACGACCAGCTCTACGAACTCGAGATCGCCTTGCGCGAAATCGAAAACAACCGCAAGAAGTATGGCGCCGACATGCCGCCCTGGCTTGTGGACCGCACCTTGCGCAACATCCTGGTCGACGTCACCGGCAATACGCACCGCAGCGAGTTCTGCATCGACAAGATGTATTCGCCCGACTCCGCCACTGGGCGCCTGGGCCTGCTGGAGCTGCGCGCCTTCGAGATGCCGCCGCATGCGCGCATGAGCATCGCGCAGCAGCTGCTGTTGCGCGCGCTGGTGGCGCGCTTCTGGAACAAGCCTTACCACGGCCGCGTCACGCGCTGGGGCACCGAGCTGCACGACCGCTTCCTGCTGCCGGGCTTTATCCGCATGGATTTTGAGGACGTGCTGACCGAGTTGCGCGAAGCCGGCTACGGCTTCGACATGGCCTGGTTTGAACCACATTTCGAGTTCCGGTTCCCACTGATCGGGCAGGTCAAAACCAACAGCATTGAGCTGACATTGCGCAGCGCGCTGGAACCCTGGCATGTAATGGGCGAAGAAGGCTCGGCCGGCGGCACGGTGCGTTATGTGGATTCGTCGCTCGAGCGCGTCGAAGTGCATGTGACGGGCCTGAACGACAACCGCTATGTGGTCACCGTCAACGGCCGGGCGCTGCCGCTGCAAAGCACGGGCCGCGTCGGCGAATACGTGGCGGGCGTGCGCTACAAGGCCTGGAACCCTCCTTCGGCCCTGCACCCGTCGATAGGCGTGCACGCACCGCTGACCTTCGACATTGTCGACACCTGGATGGAGCGCTCGCTGGGCGGCTGCCAATACCATGTGGCGCACCCAGGTGGGCGCAGCTACGACACGCTGCCGGTCAACTCGTACGAAGCTGAAAGCCGCCGCCTCACGCGCTTTTTCCGCATGGGCCACACGCCCGGCAAGATGCGCGTGGCGCCGGCGCAGCCAAGCAGGGAATTCCCCTTCACGCTTGATTTGCGCTGAATCCGTGCCGGCAGCCGCCTGGGGCCCGGAGGGCCCTCAGGCGACAATGCCCCCTTCCGTGCAGTCAAGGCCTGTCTTACGGCTGCAACATTTGCATGCACAAGCGGCATAAATAGCCATTTTGGCCGCGCATTCAGTCCGTCTTGAGCCTTGCAGGCGATAGGCCACAGGCATACTTGCACCCAGTGGAAAATAACACCCAGTCACTTTTTGCCGCCCAGTCGCTCGAATCCCCCTGCGCACTGGCTGCCGCGCTGGCGCCCCATGCGGCAGCCGGACATTTCGATGAGTTGCGGGGCCGTGTGTCCGAAGGCCCCGCGCCCGCAGAGGCAGTCGCGTCGCAACAGCCACCCGCACTGCGCGCTGCCGGCAGCACCGCGCAACCCCCTGCCACTCAAGCTGAGCGCCCGGCCGCTACCGACGACACGCTTTCGCCGGACTGGACGCGGTTTTTCAATTTTCTCGGCACTGACGGTTTTTACGACCTGAACCATCGCACCGCCAACCTTCGCCGCCAGATTCGCGATAACGGGGTGACCTATAACGTCTACGCCGACGCCAACGGCCCGCAGCGGCCTTGGGCGCTGGACCTGTTCCCCATGATGGTCTCGGCGGCTGACTGGGCACAGATCGAGACAGGCATCCAGCAGCGTGCACGCCTGCTGGACCGCGTGATGGCCGACATCTACGGACCGCAGGAGTTGTTGTCCAAGGGGCTGTTGCCCAGCGCGCTGGTGCATGCCCACCCCGGCTACCTGCGCGGCATGCAGGGCGTGCAGCCGGCCGGTGGCACTTATTTGCACATTGCCGCGTTCGATATCGCGCACGGCCCCGATGGCCGCTGGTCGGTGGTGTCGCAGCGCACCCAGGCGCCCTCGGGACTGGGCTATCTGCTTGAAAACCGCCTGACCATTTCGCTGCTGTTTCCCGAAGCCTTCCGTGAGATGAAAGTCGAACGGCTGGCAGCGTCGTACAAAGCGCTGGTCGACGGCCTCAAGGCCATGAGCCCGGTGGACAGCAACGAGGAAAGCCGCGTGGTGCTGCTGACGCCGGGACCTTACAACGAAACCTATTTCGAGCATGCCTACCTCGCGCGTTTCCTGGGCCTGACGCTGGTCGAGGGCAGCGACCTGCTGGTGCGGGACGACAAGCTTTACCTGAAAACCCTGCGCGGCCTGGAGCGCGTGCACGGGCTGCTCAAGCGCCTGGACGACGAATTCCTCGACCCGCTGGAGTTGCGCTCCGACTCCACCCTGGGTGTTCCCGGCCTGCTGCAGGTGATACGCGCAGGCAATGTGCTGGTGGTCAACACACCGGGCTCGGCCTTCCTCGAATCCAGCGCGCTGCTCGGCTTTTTGCCCGCACTGTCCGAACACCTGCTCGGCGAGACCTTGGCTTTGCCTTCGCTAGCCACCTGGTGGTGCGGCGAACAGGCAGTGATGCAGGACGTGCTGGGCCAGCTCAAGAACGCCGTGATCAAGCCAACCTACCCCGGCACGGGGATGGAATCCGTTATCGGCCATACGCTGTCGCGCCGTGCCCTGGACGAATGGGCGGGCCGCATCGTGCGCCGCGGCGAAGACTTCACCGTGCAGGCTTATCTGCCGCTGCCACAAACACCCACCTGGCAGGGCGAGCGGATTTCCCCGCGCTCGGCCATGCTGCGCGTGTTCGCGGTGGCGGACGGCAATGGTTCCTGGCAGGTGCTGCCCGGTGGATTGGCGCGCCTGGCCGGCAAGAACGAAAACATGTCATCGATGCAGCACGGCGGCAGCAGTGCAGACGTGTGGGTCTTGGGGAATTCGTCTGCCGCCAGAGCAACAGCCGAAGCCAGCGCCACGCCACGCGCCGAGCAACCGGCCGCCTGGACCGCTGCACCGCTGCGTCACCGCCCTCCGGTCACCAGCCGCGCAGCCGAAAACCTTTTCTGGCTGGGCCGCTATACCGAGCGCGCCGAAAATTCCACGCGTCTGGCGCAGATCACGCTGCAATGCCTGGGCGGCGAGGACCAGACTTCGGAGCCGCTGTTAGCCTGGCTGACCAGCATGGCCGTCGGCAACGCGCTGGTGCTCGACACCGTGCCACCGGCCACGCACGCACGCCGCGTCTTTGAACGCGCGCTGATCGCCAACCTGGCCGACACCGAGCAGGCCGCCAGCGTGGGCTACAACCTGCGGGCACTCAAGAGCGCGGCCTCTGCCGTGCGCGAGCGGCTGTCGCAAGAGCAGTGGCACATGATCGTGCGTACCGAGACAGACTTCTTCCAGCGCTGCTCTGTGTTCAGTGCGGTGAGCCCGACCCAGACGCAAAGCCAGGGCGGACAAAGCCAGAGTCAGAGTCAGAGCCAGTACCTGCTCGAATATTCTTCTGTCGAGGCGCTGCGGGCGCTGGAGTCAGCCAGCGGTTTCCTCTCAGCCATGACGGGCGCGCAAACCGACCGCATGACCCGTGACGACGGCTGGCGCCTCCTGAGTGTGGGCCGGCTGATCGAGCGGCTCAACACCCTGGCCGGCGCGCTCGCGCGCGGTTTCGAAACCGGGTCAGTGTTCGAGGAAGGCGGCTTCAACGCCATGGTGGCGCTGTTTGACAGCACCATCACCTTCCACGCGCAATACCAGCAGCGCCGCGACATCCCGGCCCTGCTCGATTTGCTGGTGCTGGACCGCGACAACCCGCGCTCCCTTGGCTGGGTGGTACAAACCCTGCGCGGGCGCCTGGCCAAGCTGGCCGGCAGCGCACCCGGCGACATGCCTGACCTCGCGATGGAACTGCCAGACCCCGGCAGCTGGGCGCTGGCTGATTTGTGCCAGGAAGCGCAAGCGCACGCCGGCGACGGCGAGCACGAAGGCGGCGAACAACATGACGGGCAGCTGGTCCAGTTGCTGGAGCAATGCTGCGACGCCGCGCTGGACCTGTCGGACACCCTGAGCCGCCGCTATTTCAGTCACGCTGCGTCCGCCAGCCAGAGTCTGGGCGCCTGAGCCAGGGCCTGTTAACGCTATTTATGCTGCTTCATGTCGTCCACGAAACCCGTTACCGCTATGCCCCGGCGGTCGAGAACGCGCACCACGTGGTGCACCTCAAGCCCGCCAACCGCAACGGCCAGAGCCTGCTGAGCTACGCGCTGCACGTGGACCCGGCGCCCGTTCAGTTGCGTGAAACCACCGACGTATACGGCAACTCACGCAGCTACTTTTCACTGCAGGCCGCGCATGAAAGCCTCACTGTGGTGGCCGACAGCATTGTTTCCACCTCGGCCCTCAACCCGCTGCAGTCCGAAGCGTCCCTCTCCACCGGCAGGCCCGCATCGCCGCCCTGGGAACAGGTACGTGAGCAGTTCCGCTACCGCGCCGGCGCCGCTTACGACAGCGCTTCCGAATTCCTGTTCCCCTCCCCCTATGTGCCGCGCGACGAAGCCTTTGTGGAGTTCGCACGGCCCAGCTTTTTGCCTGGCAGGCCCTTGCCTGAAGCCGCGCGCGACCTGATGGAGCGCATCCACAGCACCATGACCTATGAAAGCGAAAGCACCGAAGTCAACACGCCGGCTCTTGAAGCACTTCAGCAAGGCAAAGGCGTTTGCCAGGACTTCGCGCACATCATGGTGGCCTGCTGCCGTGCGATGGGTCTGCCGGCGCGCTACGTCAGTGGTTATTTGCTGACCAGTCCGCCGCCCGGCCAGCCGCGGCTGGTAGGCAGTGATGCTTCGCACGCCTGGGCTTCGGTGTATTGCCCGGGTCTGGGCGCCTGGCTCGACTTTGACCCGACCAACAACCGCGCGCCGGGCGAAGATTACGTCACGCTGGCCATTGGCCGCGACTTCCTGGATGTATCACCCATGCGCGGCGTGATCCGCGGCGGGGCCCAGCACATTCTGGATGTGGCCGTGACGGTGGAGCCCTTGCCCGACATGGCAGCCGCAGCTACGAACTGACCGGCTCCCCCAGTACCGAGCCGTCGGGCAGGCCGCGCACCAGCCAACGCCGGCACAGTCCTACAAACTCCTGCGCAGCCCCTGATTGCGCCTGCCGCGGTTTGAAGGCCAGCAAAGCCCTAAACCACACATCAGCCGCCAGCGGCACGCTGCGCAAACCCAGCGCCAGGTATTCGCGGGCCACCAACGGGTTGGTGACCGCCAGCCCGGCGCCGGCCAGCACCAGCGCGCATTGCGTCGCGCTGTAAGGCGTTTCGATCACAAAACGCGGCTGCACGCCAGCCTGGGCCAACGCCGCTTCGAGACGCCGCTGCGCCGGGTCGGACGCTGACAGGCCTACCAGCGGCACTTCCTGCAAATCCTGCGGGTGCAGCAGCTGTTTACGTGCCAGCGGATGGGCAGCCGGCATGACGCAAACAGCAGGCGCCTGGTAGAACATCGATGACACCAGGCCGCTGGTATCCGCCTCATCACCCAGGAAAGCCAGATCCACCGCGCCCTGGAACAAAGCCTCGCGCAGCACCTTGGAGCTGTCGACCATCAGCAGGCAACGCGTGCGCGGATAGCTGCGCTGAAATTCGGCCAGTGCCCAGGGCATGACGCTGGCGGCCATGGCATGCAACGAGCCGATGCGCAGCACCGTGTCTTCATGCGACTGCAGGGCCACGATTTTTCGCTGCACGGCCTCCAGGCCTTCATACACCCGCTCCACCTCCTCCATCAGCGCGTGGGCCTCTGGCGTAGGCGTGAGCTTTCCCTTGGGCCGGTCAAACAGCTTGAGCCCGGCGCGGGCTTCGAGCTGTTGCAGCAGCTGCGTTACCGCCGGCTGGCTGACGTGCAGGGCTGCGGCCGCCCGGTTGGCCGTGCCCAGCCGCATCACCATGCGGAACACCTCGATCTGGCGTGCACTCGCATCGGCCATGGCCATCTCCTATAAGTTTTACTTATTTTAAATCGCGAACGGGCCGCGCACGCCGGCCTCAGCTCTTCGTACCATCTGTGCATGAATCCCGCTTCTTCCGAATCCTTCCATGGCCCAGCTACGGTAAGCCGAAATCCCCGTCTCGCACAGCTGCGTTGCATCCACTGCTCCCGTGAATACCCGCTCCAGGACATGCCTGCCGGCTGCCTGCACTGCGCCGATCGAGGTACATCCGCCAGCTTGGAGGCCGTCTACACCCAATTGCCGAAAACCCTCCATGCAGCCAGCACGGGTTATAAGTGGGGCGACTGGCTGCCCTACACAAAAGGCGTCTCCCTCGGCGAAGGCAGCACACCCTGCCTGGACCTGCCGCGCCTGGCACGCGAGCTCGGCGTCCGTCAGCTTTCGGCCAAGCACGAAGGCATGAACCCCACCGGTTCCCACAAGGACCGCATGTCGGTGCAGGCCGTCAGCCGCGCGTTGGACGTAGGCGCGCAAATGGTGGTGCTGGCCTCCAGCGGCAACGCGGCAGTGTCGGCGGCGGCCTATTGCGCGGCCGCCGGCCTGCGCTGCGAGATCGCCACCTACCACGACATGCCAGCACCGTATGCGCGGGCGCTGTATTACCTGGGCGCCCAGCGCGTGGTGTTCGACCGCGGCTTTGGCCGCTGGGAGCATGTGCGCCGCCGCGTCGAGCAAGATGGTGCTTTCGCGCTGACCAACTACACCGTGCCCGCCGTCGGCAGCCCGGTGTTTGGCGTGGAAGGCTACCGCGCCGTGGCGCTCGAGTGCGTGGCGGACGGCTGTATTCCCGACCACGTGCTGGTGCCCACCGCGCGCGGCGATTTGCTCTGGGGCCTCTACAGCAGCTTTCGCGACCTGTTGCACGCCCGCCTGATTGAACGCATGCCGCGCCTCTGGGCCGTTGAGCCCTTCCCACGCCTTTCCAAAGTGCTGGACGGCGCACCGCTGCAGTCCGAATTCAGCGGGCAGACGGCGCAGTTTTCCATAGCCGGCAGCACCGTCACGCTGCAACAACAACGCGCCGTGCGGCAATCGGGCGGCGGCGCGGTCGTTGTGGACGATGCCGGTGCGATTGAAGGCTTGTCAAAACTCGCCGCGCAAGGCCTGTGGGTAGAGCTGTGCGCCGGCGCCTGCGTCACCGCGCTGGCGCGGCTGCGCGCGCAGAACGACATCGAGCCCTCACACCATGCCCTGCTGCTGCTCACCGCCAAGGGTGACCGCGATGCCTTCGATGCCCTTGCCTGATTTCATTCATCCCTCCAGCCTGCAAAGGAACTTCCCATGATCGCCAAAAAGATTCGACTGCTTACCGCCTTGTTGTTTGCCTCTGCCAGCTTGATGGCCGCCGGCGCCCATGCGGCCTACCCCGACAAACCCCTGCGCCTGATCGTGCCCTGGGCGCCGGGCGGCAGCACAGACGCGATTGCGCGCGCTATTGCGCAGCGCATGAGCGAAACCATGGGCCAGACCGTGGTGGTGGACAACCGCTCCGGCGCCTCCGGCCGCATCGGCACAGAAGCCGCAGCCAAGGCCCCGCCCGACGGCTACACCTTTGCCATCGTCGAATTGCCGCACGCGATTGCGCCTGCGGTCTTCAACAAGATGCCGTATGACTTGCTGCGCGACTTCACACCGATTTCCATGGTCGGCACTTCACCGCTGCTGCTGTTCGCCAACGGCGCACAGTACAAGAACGGCGATGCCAAAGGCTTCCTGAAGAACTATCGCAACAGCAAAGTCCCGCTGACGCTGGCCCACAGCGGCAACGGCTCCATCAGCCACCTGTCGAGCGAACTGATCGCCGGCGCCACCGGGATGAAGGTCAACGCCATTCCCTATCGCGGCTCCGCCCCGGCGCTCACCGACGTTGCGGCCGGCCAGGTAGACGCCCATTTCGCCACCCTGGCCAGCGGCAGCTCACTGCTGGGCGCAAACAAAATTTCCGCGCTGATGGTGACGGGAAGCGCGCGACTGCCTGGGCTGCCTGGCGTGCCGACGGCGCGGGAAGCCGGCATCGAGGGCATGCAATTCAACCAGTGGTGGGCCCTGGTGGCGCCCGCCACCACGCCAATCGAGATCGTCGAGCGGCTGCGCAGCGAAGCCGTGGCGGCGCTGGCCCACCCCTCAACCCGCGAACGGCTCACCACGCTGGGGATTGAGCTCAAGGGTTCCACCCGCGACGAACTGCGCGCCTTCATGCGCAGCGAAGTGGAGCGCTGGGGCACAGTGGTGCGCAAAGCTGGCATTAAGCCTGAATAACGCCAAGGCATGCAATGACGGAACGGCTGCGGGGGCTACGCAGCGTTCCATCATTTCCTTTCATGACCGCAAAGGCTTCCCAAGCCCGGCCGCCACCCTACAATTCCCTGCACTGCCAGCCGGCCGCGCAGTTTTTTCGCTATCAAAACAATAGCTGCTTGCGCTCGTTTTCACTGGGCTGGAACCATCTTTCTTCATCAAAAGGACCATCATGAACGCCTACGACAAGCTGAAAGCCCTGAACATCACCCTGCCCCCTGTAGCCATTCCCGTAGCCGCCTACCTGCCCTTTGTGCAGACCGGCAACCTGGTGTTCCTGAGCGGCCATATCGCCAAGAAGGACGGCAAGCCCCTCGTCGGCCAGCTCGGCAAGAACATGACGACCGAAGAAGGAAAAGCTGCCGCACGCTCGGTCGCCATCGACCTGATGGGCACGCTGGAAGCTGCCGTCGGCCTGGGCAAGGTCAAGCGCATCGTCAAGCTCATGAGCCTGGTCAACTCGACCGGGGACTACACCGAGCAGCACTTGGTGACCAACGGCGCCAGTGAGCTGTTTGCCGAAGTCTTCGGCGACGCCGGCAAGCATGCACGCAGCGCCTTTGGCGTGGCCCAGGTTCCCATGGGCGCTTGCGTCGAGATCGACCTGATCGCCGAGGTCGAATAAGCCCTTCGCCGCGGCGCTGGGCATCCGCAATCATTGTGGGGATAGCGCACCGGCGACAAGCGCCGGCCTGCGTCGCCGCTTAAACTCAACACGCCCCGGCATTTTCCGGGGCAGCGTTCTCAGGGCGGGGTGAAATTCCCCACCGGCGGTGTTTGCAGGCAACTGCATCAGCCCGCGAGCGCCCGGCCTCCCTCACGGCAGGCCGGGGTCAGCAGATTTGGTTTAACTCCAAAGCCGACGGTCACAGTCCGGATGAAAGAGAGCGCGATGCAAACGGCTGTGCCGTGGGCGTTTACAACGGGGCGCGTTCTGCGCTGCGGCTGTTCGCGCGTCCACATGCAAAGCCGCAGGCTCGTGCGCCCTGATTCTGGTAATACCTAACAGAGGCCATCCATGAGTCAGTCAACCCAGTCTCCCGTTTCCGCCATCCAATCTGGCGGCTCTTCCCACAAGGCGCGTTTCGCCTTTATTCAGTCGTCCTGGCACGAAGACATCGTGGACCAGGGGCGCGGTGCTTTTCTGGCCGAAATGGCCCGGCAAGGGGTAAGCCCCGAGTCCATCGACACGTTTGAAGTGCCGGGTGCGTTTGAGATCCCTTTGCATGCCAAAAAGCTCGCGCAATCGGGCTGTTATGCGGGCGTGGTCTGCTGCGGACTGGTCGTGGACGGCGGCATCTACCGCCACGAATTTGTGGCCGATGCCGTGATCAGCGCGCTGATGGGTATCCAGCTGGAAACCGGCGTGCCGGTGTTTTCAGCGGTGCTGACGCCGCAGCATTTTCATGAGCATGATGAACACCGCAAGTTCTTCACGGCGCATTTTCTGACCAAGGGCAAGGAAGTGGCGCAGGCCTGCCTGGAGACGGTGGCGGGCCTGAAGAAGCTGGAGTCGCTGCTCGCGGCCTGACGCCGTTCACAGTGGGCCAGACGGCTCTTTTGCTATGAAATTAATAGCAGAAAGTCCAGAAAATACCTGGGCTACAGACCCATTCCTTACTCTACCCGGGTGATACCGCTTGGCTTGAAACCCAGGTCTGCCGCCTTGCCTTTGCGGGCACGTGCAGCGCGCGCATTGTTCAACGAGCGGATTTCAAGCGTTTCCTCGCGCGCCTTGCCGCCACGGCCAATGCCTTCAATTTTCACGCTGCGCGTGTAGGCGGCTGCACCGGCCAGAGTGTCCTTGGCTTCGAGGTCGATCAGCATCAGGCCGCGTCCGCCGGCAGCCTGCATCTTCAGCTCGCCGATCTCAAACGTCAAAATACGGCCGCCCGTTGAGGCGCAGGCCACATGTGTAGCAGGCACCAAAGGCACCGCGCCGCTGTTGAAAGCGGCGTGCGACGGCCGGCAGATGGTTTCGCCTTCGGCGCAGCTGATGAAGGCCTTGCCCGCCTTGAGGCGTGACGTCATGTTCTCGACCGTGGCAAGGAAGCCGTAGCCGCTGCTGGCGCTGAGCAGTAGCGCAGCGTTGGCCGGCCCCGCAAAGTAATGCACCAGCTGCGTGCCGGACTCCAGGTCGATCAGCGTGGTGAGCGGCTGGCCGTCGCCACGCGCGCCGGGCAGCAATGACACCGGCACCGAATAAATGCGGCCGCGCGAACCAAACGCCAGCAGCGTGTCGACGGTGCGGCATTCAAAGGTGCCGTACAGCCCGTCGCCAGCCTTGAAAGCGAAGCCCGCCGGATCATGCCCATGCCCGTTGCGTGCGCGCACCCAGCCCTTGTCGCTGATGACCACGGTCACCGGCTCGTCAATCACCTTGACTTCCAGCACGGCTTTCTTCTCGGCTTGAATCAATGTGCGGCGTGCGTCCGAAAACTGCTTGGCGTCGGCCTCGATTTCCTTGACCAGCAGGCGGCGGAGCGCCGCCGGGCTGCCCAGGATTTCCTCAAGCCTGCCCTGCTCTTCGCGCAGGTTTTTAAGGTCCTGCTCAATCTTGATGGCTTCGAGCCGCGCGAGCTGGCGCAGGCGGATTTCAAGAATGTCCTCGGCCTGGATTTCGCTGAGCTTGAAGCGCGCGATCAACGCCAGCTTGGGCTCTTCCGACTGGCGGATGATGGCGATCACCTCGTCGATGTTGAGCAGCACCAGCTGGCGGCCTTCCAAGATGTGGATGCGGGCCAGCACTTTGTCCAGGCGGTGCTGGGAGCGCTTTTGCACCGTGGTCTGGCGAAACTCGATCCACTCCGCCAGCATCTGGCGCAGGTTTTTCTGCGTCGGCTTGCCGTCCAGCCCCACCATGGTCAGGTTGATGGATGAGGAGCTTTCCAGGCTGGTGTTGGCCAGCAAGGTGTTGATGAGTTCGGACTGGCTGATCTTGCTGGTCTTGGGCTCGAACACCAGGCGCACCGCAGCGTCCTTGCTGGATTCGTCACGCACCACGTCGAGCACGGCCAGGATGGTCTGCTTGAGCTGGACCTGCTCCTGGCTGAGGGCTTTCTTGCCGGCCCTGATTTTGGGGTTGGTGAGTTCCTCGATTTCTTCGAGCACGCGCTGCGTGCTGACGCCGGGCGGCAGTTCCTGCACCACCAGCTGCCACTGGCCGCGCGCGAGTTCTTCAATCTTCCAGCGGGCGCGAACCTTGAGCGAGCCGCGGCCGGTGCTGTAGGCCGCCCTGATCTCCGCGCTGCTGGAAATGATCTGCCCGCCACCCGGATAGTCGGGTCCGCTGATCAGTGCGAACAGCTCCTCGTCGGCGAGCTTGGGCGTCTTGATGAGGGCCACACATGCATCAGCCACTTCACGCAGGTTATGGCTGGGAATCTCGGTAGCCAGGCCCACAGCAATTCCGCTGGCGCCGTTGAGCAGCGTGAACGGCAGGCGCGCCGGCAACTGGCGCGGCTCTTCGAACGAGCCATCGTAGTTGGGCACAAAGTCGACCGTGCCTTCGTCAAGCTCGTCGAGCAGCAGCGTCGTGATGCGGGCCAGTCGCGCTTCGGTGTATCGCATCGCAGCAGCGCCGTCGCCGTCGCGGCTGCCGAAATTGCCCTGTCCATCGATGAGCGGATAGCGCTGGCTGAAATCCTGCGCCATGCGCACCATCGCGTCGTACGCCGCCTGGTCGCCATGCGGATGGTATTTGCCGAGCACGTCGCCGACCACGCGGGCGCTTTTGACCGGCTTGGCACCGCTCGCGCCGTTGGCCCCGCCAAAACCCAGGCCCATGCGCGACATGCTGAAGAGAATGCGGCGCTGCACCGGCTTCTGGCCATCGCAGACGTCGGGCAAAGCGCGGCCTTTGACGACGCTCAGCGCGTATTCGAGATAAGCCCGCTGCGCGTACGCGGCCAGCGAATCCTGGTCTGCGGGTTCGGGGATCGGGGCTACTGCGTCCGGTGTGAAGAGATCGTCATCCATCGTGAATTTGGTCTGGGCTAGGTCAAGTTATGCCGGTCCGGTGCGCACAGGCGCGGCCGGTACAGGATTATGAAAAGAAAAGAGGGAGTCGCTTCAGGCAGCCGGGTTTGGGGCAGAACGCCAGGTGCATGGCCTCAGTACGGCTCAGGCTGGGCCTCTGCCGTGGCAGTAGACACCACCGTGGGCGACACCATGTTGCCGCGGCCCGTGACCCCGCCCATCATTTCCATGCGAACGCGCCCGCCGGACGCCATCATGCTGGGGGGTTTGAGGTGGTTATAAAGCTGCATCACGGTTTTGACGTAGTTTTTGGTTTCGGGGTAGTTGGGAATCTTGTTGCCGGCGCGCTGCACCGCGCCCTCACCGGCGTTGTACGCAGCGATGGCCAGCTCCAGCTGGCCGGGAAACATCGCGATCAGGTCGCTGAGGTAGCTGGAGCCGGCCCGGATGTTGGTCTTGGGATCGGTGAGCCTTTTGTGGATGGTGGAATCCTTGGTGGCCCGCACGCCGTAACGCTCCGCCGTCGGCGGGATCAGCTGCATCAGCCCGACCGCGCCCTTGGGTGAAACGGCCTGGGCATTGAATCCGGATTCGGTGGCGATCAGGGCCTGCAGCAGCTCGTAGTCGATGCCGTGCTTGGCGGAAGCCTCGCGCAGCAGGTGTTTGACGGCCTTGTAGTTGGGCGACACATCAAAGTAGGCCAGCAGCTTGGGCGGTGCATTGGCTATACCGGTGGCTTGGTTGGCCCCGTTGCCGACTGCCTTGCCGCTTTTGGCAACGTTGTTGCCCGCGCTGAAGCTCTCAGAGCCGCGAAAGAAAAGCTCATAACGGTCATCCAGCCGCACGGCCGAAAAATGCGCGATGCCGTCCTTGTCGACGTAGCCCCAGATGTCGGCATGGGCAGATTGCTGCGACAGCAGCATTAGCAGGCTCAAAAGAAATCCCAGCCAGAGCCCAGGTTTGCCTTGAATAATTTTCATATGAAATCCATTGTTGATCGCCCAACCATCCAGGTAAACCTGTCGGCCTCGGGCCATGGAAGCCGAGAAGACGGTTTACAGGAACGGCAAAACATCAAGTTATTCATCGTTACGAGTCAGGACTTCAGTGTGAGCACAATTCTTAAAACGGCCCCGCCAATCATGACGATCAGCAAAACCACCATTCCCCGATAAAACCATTTCAGCGGCTTCCGGCGCTCATCGAGTGCGCCCACGTTGCGCTTGAAAGCATCTACTTCTGCATCGGCTGCCGAACTCATCCGTTCAAGTTCAACCTGCATTTGACGGTCAATTTCCGCCAGTCTTTTTTCATCAACAGGTCCGGTCCGGTTCATTCGCTGCAACTCGGCAAACAGCAGGTCACTCTTGCGGTTTGCCTCTCTGCGGAGTTCCGCAGCTTGCTCTCGCTGCTCCGCCACGTCAATTGCTTCAAGGTAGTTCCAGCCCTTGACCCTTCGCCCACCTGATTTGTCCGCGATGAACTGGACGGCCCGGACGACGAGTTCCGGGTCCCTTCCCAGAAAATCGCAACCGACCTCCACTACGGCTGACTGCTGCTTCAATTTGGGAGCCGTCCAATGAAGCCATCCCGGCATCAAAGCAGATTTCAGCCCGTTAAACGTCACTGGGTCCAGCGCCAGCATCAAGATCGCCTTCTTTTGCCCCTTGACTTCAAACTGTTTCAGATCGATACCGCGAATGTGCTTCCAGGCAATAGCGGGCAAACCGCTGAGCTTCAAGCCGAGCAAATCTGCCCTCAACGCGCTGCCGGATTGCCATGCGGCATAACCTGAAACAAGCAAGCTTGCGACATACACAAGCAATAAAACACCAAAACTGCCCAGCAAGGCCACGGGAACCAACTTCCCTTCCAGCCAGGTCGCCCTGGCCAGCAAACCCGTCACCCCCAAAATCAGCAACAGCGCAACGACAAAACAGAGCCAGCGAAACCAGCGGAAAGGCACGTCCAGCGCACTGTCGCTGAACCGTAGCGCCTCCAACTTGACATCCTTCTCCGCCTGCTGCTTCTTTCTGGCGATGGTCTTCTCTGAAAAAATCGACAAACACAAACCCCCTGCGGCAAGAGCGAAAGCAAAGCCGGAGGCCATGAATTCGTGGCGCGCAAGTGCCACCGTCGCCCAGAATGCGGCAAGCACCAGTACCACGATGCCCATCACACGCACAAACGACAGGAGAAGCCTCAAACGTCCACCTCGACGCTGTCGCCGTGCAGCTCCATCAGCTCGCGCCGTGCGGCAGCTTCGCCTTTTCCCATCAGCTTGGTGATGAGCGTCTCGGTTTGCAGGAAACCCTGGTTGCCCAACTGCACGGGCAACAGGCGGCGCGTGTCAGGATTGAGCGTGGTTTCCCACAATTGTTCCGCGCTCATTTCGCCCAGGCCCTTGAAGCGGCTGATGCTCCAGGCGCCTTCTTTCACACCGTCTTTGCGTAACTTGTCCAATATGGCGATCAATTCACCTTCATCCAGGGCATACACCTTGGATGCTGGCTTTTTTCCCCGCGCCGGCGCGTCCACCCGGAACAGCGGCGGCCGGGCGACATAGACATTACCCGATTCGATCAATTTGGGGAAGTGGCGGAAAAAGAGGGTCAAAAGCAGCACCTGGATGTGCGAGCCGTCCACATCGGCGTCACTCAGGATGCAAACCTTGCCGTAGCGCAGGCCGGAGAGGTCGGGCGTGTCGTTCGGGCCGTGCGGATCAACCCCGATGGCGACCGCGATGTCGTGGATTTCGGTGTTGGCAAACAGGCGGTCGCGCTCGACCTCCCAGGTGTTGAGCACCTTGCCGCGCAACGGCAGAATGGCCTGGCTTTCCTTGTCGCGGCCCATCTTGGCGCTGCCGCCTGCCGAATCGCCCTCGACCAGGAAGACTTCGTTGTGCGCCAGGTCCCGGCTTTCGCAATCAGTCAACTTGCCGGGCAGCACCGCCACACCCGAGCCCTTGCGCTTTTCGACCTTCTGACCCGCTCTCTGGCGGGTTTGGGCGGCCTTGATGGCAAGTTCGGCCAACTTGCGGCCGTAATCGACGTGCTGGTTGAGCCAGAGCTCCAGCGTGGGCCGCACAAAGCTGGACACCAGCCGCACCGCATCGCGTGAATTGAGGCGCTCCTTGATCTGGCCCTGGAACTGTGGGTCCAGCACCTTCGCGCTCAGAACATAGCTGGCGCGGGCAAAAACGTCTTCGGGCAAGAGCTTCACGCCTTTAGGCAGCAGCGAATGCAGGTCGACAAAGCTCTTGACGGCGTTAAAAAGGCCGTCTCGCAGGCCACTTTCATGGGTGCCGCCGGCGCTGGTCGGGATCAGGTTGACGTAGCTTTCGCGCACCGGCTGGCCTTCTTCGGTAAAGGCCACGCACCACTGCGCGCCTTCGCCCTCGGCAAAGCTCTCGTGCGACGCGTCGGCAAAGCCTTCGCCCTCAAACATCGGGATCACCGGGTCGCCCGTCAGGGTCTGCATCAGGTAGTCGCGCAGGCCACCCTTGTAGAGCCAGGTCTGGATGTCTTTGGTTTTCTCGTTGGTCAGCGTCACCGTGACGCCGGGCATCAGCACCGCCTTGCTGCGCAGCAGGTGCGTGAGCTCGGCCATGGGCAGCGCGGCCGACTCGAAGTATTTGGCATCGGGCCAGGCGCGGACGGTGGTTCCGGTCTTGCGGTCGCCCTCCCCGTTTTTGCGCAGGTGCAGCTTCTCAATGACATCGCCGCCCGAGAACACCAGGCGAGCGACCATGCCTTCCCGATAGGAGGTGACTTCCAGGCGTTTGGACAGTGCGTTGGTCACGCTCACGCCCACACCGTGCAGGCCGCCCGAAAAGCTGTAGGCACCGCCCTTGCCCTTGTCGAACTTGCCGCCGGCGTGAAGCCGGGTATAGACCAGTTCGATCACGGGTGCCTTTTCTTCCGGGTGCAGGCCGAAGGGGACGCCGCGGCCATCGTCTTCCACACTGACCGAGCCGTCGGTATGCAACGTGACCTTGATCTTCTTGCCGTAACCGGCCAGCGCCTCGTCGGCGGAGTTGTCCAGCACCTCCTGGACGATGTGCAGGGGATTGTCGGTGCGCGTGTACATGCCCGGACGCTGCTTGACGGGCTCCAGGCCCTTGAGCACGCGGATCGAACCTTCGGAATATTCAGTGGGTAGTTTGTCAGCCATGGCAGATGAAAGAATTGCCGCAATTGTAGTCGGGCTGGGCAAAGTCACTGTATAAACATACAGCCAACCTGATTCAAGGATGGGAACGAAGGATAGCCCCGGCAGTGTTTTGCCATTTTCGTTACAGTCGGCGCAGAGCTTCCTGCCGCCCCAGGCCTTTCCTTTTTTCGCCGCTTGCGGCGGTTCGCCCATGACTACCGACACCAAAAAACTCTCCATGCTGCAGGTGCTGATCTGCGGCGCCACCATCGTCACGCTGTCCATGGGCATTCGCCATGGTTTTGGCCTCTGGCTGCAGCCCATCACCCAGGCCCAAGGCTGGACACGCGAGACTTTTGCCTTTGCGCTGGCGGTTCAGAACCTCTCCTGGGGCGTCTTCGGCATCTTTGCCGGCATGGCGGCCGACCGCTTTGGTGCCTTCCGCGTGATCGTGGTTGGCGCCCTGCTGTATGCGCTGGGCCTGGTGGGCATGGCCTTGTCCCCGACCGGCCTGCTGTTCACCCTGACAGCCGGCGTGCTCATCGGCGCGGCGCAGGCCGGAACGACTTACGCGGTGATTTACGGTGTCATCGGGCGCAATATCTCGGCCGACAAGCGCTCCTGGGCCATGGGCGTGGCCGCGGCGGCGGGCTCTTTCGGCCAGTTCCTGATGGTGCCGGTCGAGGGCTTCCTGATCAGCGGCCTGGGCTGGAAGGAGGCACTGCTGGTGCTGAGCGGCGCCGTGCTGCTGATCGCGCCGCTGGCGCTGGGCCTGCGCGAAGGCGGCTTTGGCGGTGGGCAAGCGCCCAAGCGCGAGCAGACCATTGCCCAGGCGCTGCGCGAAGCTTTCAAATACCCGAGCTTTCAATTGCTGATGGCGGGCTACTTTGTCTGCGGCTTCCAGGTGGTGTTTATCGGCGTACACATGCCCAGCTACCTGAAAGATAAAGGCCTGTCACCGCAGGTTGCGAGCTACGCGCTGGCGCTGATCGGCCTCTTTAATGTGTTCGGCACCTACATCGCTGGCTCGCTGGGCCAGAAGATGGCCAAGCGGAAAATCCTGGCGACGATCTACTTCTCGCGCGCCATCGTGATCGCCGTGTTTCTGGCCGCACCGCTCAGCCCGCTGAGCGTGTACATCTTTGCCAGCCTGATGGGCCTGCTCTGGCTGTCGACCGTTCCGCCGACCAACGCGGTCGTGGCGCAGATCTTTGGCATACAGCATTTGTCGATGCTGGGCGGGTTTATCTTCTTCAGCCACCAGATCGGCTCCTTCATGGGTGTCTGGCTGGGCGGCTATTTATATGACCGCACCGGCAGCTACGACATCGTCTGGTACATCGCCATCGCGCTGGGGGTTTTTGCCGCGCTGATAAACCTGCCGGTACGCGAGACGCCGATTGTTCGCGGCGGGCTCGGCAAGCTGCCGCAAGGGGCCTGACATGGCACAGAAAATCGGTCTGTGGGCGCTCGTGATCATCGCATCGCTGGGGGTATTTGCCCTCTACACACGGCCTGATTTTCTGGTCACACTCGCCAACCAGATCTGGGCTTGCTTCTAGCTTTCTGCATTCCTGCAATCTGCGCGAAGCCTGCTCCCTTTTAAAGCGATTCTGGGCTCCAGCCCAGTAAAAACGGGCGCAAGCAGCTATGAAAACAATAGTAATCACCGGAGCTTCCGACGGCATAGGCGCCGAGATGGCGCGGCAACTGGCCAAAACCCACGGCGCCGGCGTGGCGCTGGTGCTGGCGGCGCGCAATGAATCCTTGCTGGATCAAGTCGCAGGCCAATGTGCCGCCCATGGCGCGCAAACGCTGGCCGTCAAGACCGACGTCTCCATCGAAGCGCAATGCCGCCATCTGATAGACGCCGCCGTCGGGCGGTTTAGCCACATCGACGCCCTGATCAACAACGCCGGCATGTCGGCGCAGGCCCTGCTGGAAGATGTCAAGGCCGAAGACCTGGCCTGGTATGAGCAGCTGATGCGCATCAACCTGTGGGGCAGCGTGTGGTGCACCCATGCAGCGTTGCCCCATCTGAAAGCACGCCGCGGCAGCATCGTCGCCATCTCCAGCCTGGCCGGGCTGATTGGCGTGCCGGGACGCACGGCCTACAGCGCCACCAAATTCGCCATGGTGGGGTTTTTTGAGGCGCTGCGCGCTGAAATGAAAGGCGCCGGCGTCAGCGTAACCACGGCTTACCCGGGCGTGGTCGCCACCAACATCCGCCATCGCGGTTTCAACGCGGCCGGCATGCCAGCGGGCTCCAGCGGGCTGAAAGAAGACGACGCCATGAGCGTGGAGGAATGCGCGCGCCTCATCCTGCAAGGCATGGCGCGCCGCGACCGCGAAGTCGTCATGACGGCCAAGGGCAAGCTGGGCCGCTGGCTCAAGCTGATTGCGCCCGGTCGGGTGGAGGCGATGGCGCTGGCTGCGCTCAAAGACGACGTCAAGCCAACATGAAGGGGGCTTTGCACGGAACGGAGGCGCCCTCCACTTGGGTGCAACGCTGGTCGCATTTGGTGCCCAAGCGCGGTGCTGTGCTGGACGTCGCTTGCGGCCACGGGCGCCACGCCCGCTGGTTTTATGAGCGAAATCACCCTCTAGCCCTTGTAGATCGCTCACAAGCAGCTATCGAATTCATAGCAACCTCGCTTCCAGCCCTTCCGGATCGGACCGTTGAAGCGGTGGTGGCCGATATTGAAGAAGGTCCCTGGCCTTTTCCGGACCGCCAATTTGACGCCGTCGTCGTCACCAACTACCTCTGGCGCCCACTGCTGCCCACGCTTTTGGCCAGTGTGGCGCCTGGCGGCGTGCTGATTTACGAAACTTTTACGCAGGGCAATGAAACGGTGGGCAAGCCTTCGCGGCCCGACTTTTTGCTGTGGCCGGGGGAACTGCTGGAAGTTTGCCAAGGCATGCGGGTGGTGGCGTTTGAAGAGGGTTTCCATGAGAGCCCGCCGCGCTTCATCCAGCGCATTGCCGCGGTTCGCGAAGCTGCCTCGACTGCGGGTTTGCCCGCCCCGCCGCGGTATTTACTGCCTTAGGCTCTGGGTAGAATGCAGGATTGGCTTTTTGGAGCCGGCCGGCAGCATCGCCGCCAGACCATTCCCCAGGCCGCGAACGTTTACAAGCAAAGCATGAAACCCATTACTGGCAGCATCGTTGCACTGGCAACGCCCTTGCACGAAGACGGCAGCGTAGATTACCCCACACTCCGCAAGCTGGTTGACTGGCACATCGCAGAGGGAACCGACTGCATCGGCGTGGTGGGCACCACCGGCGAATCGCCCACCGTCAACGTCGAAGAACATTGCGAAATCATCCGGGTTTCGGTCGAGCAGGCCAAAAAGCGCGTGCCCATCATGGCCGGCTGCGGCGCCAACTCGACCGCCGAAGCGATCGAACTCGCCAAATTCGCCAAAGGCGTCGGTGCCGACTGCCAGTTGCAGGTCGTGCCCTACTACAACAAGCCCACCCAGGAAGGCCAGTACCGCCACTTCAAGGCGATTGCCGAGGCAGTCGGCGACCTGCCGACCGTGCTTTACAACGTGCCCGGCCGCACCGTGGCCGATATGGCCCATGCCACCGTACTGCGCCTGGCCCAGGTGCCCGGCATTGTCGGCATCAAGGAAGCCACTGGCAACATCGAGCGCGCGCAGTGGCTGATCAAGGAAGTGCCCAAGGGCTTTGCGGTGTATTCAGGCGATGACCCGACCGCGGTGGCGCTGATGCTCTGCGGCGGCCAGGGCAATGTCAGCGTGACGGCCAACGTCGCGCCGCGCCTCATGCATGAACTGTGTGTTGCCGCTGTGGCTGGCGACACCCGGCGCGCCATGGAACTGCAACTAAAACTGCTGCCGCTGCATCGAAACCTGTTTGTCGAAGCCAACCCTATTCCCGTCAAATGGGCGATGGCCCGTATGGGTCTTTGTGGTGGCACGCTGCGCCTGCCGATGACGCCGCTGGAAACATCGAACGAAGCCGCCGTGGAAACCGCTCTGCGAGCCTGTGGCCTGATTTGATTGCCTGATCCGATTTTTAAGGGAACCCAAGTGAAGATATCGTCAACACGTCCTGCATTTACCAAAGCCCGGAGCGCCGCAACCGTGTCTGCACTGGTTGCACTCGGCCTGCTCGCCGGCTGCTCCACCATCAAGGATGCGATGGAAGGCGAACGCGTCGACTACAAAAGCAGCGGCGCCAAAGCCCCTTCCCTGGCGATTCCTCCCGATCTGACACAACTCAGCCGGGAAACCCGTTATGTGGTGCCCGGCACAGCCGTGTCCGCCAGCAGCTACCAGGTGGGCCAACCCACCCAGGCCGTACAAACTGCAGCCGTGAGCGTGGGTGACGTGCGCATTGAACGCGCGGGCAGCCAACGCTGGCTTGTGGTGAACAGGCCCGCTGACAAGCTCTGGACGCCGGTTCGCGATTTCTGGCTGGAGAGCGGCTTTTTGCTGGCCCAGGACCAGGAAAACCTCGGCATCATGGAAACCGACTACGCCGAGAACCGAGCCAAACTGCCGCAGGACTTCATCCGTAGCGCCATTGGCAAAGTCTTCGACAGCCTTTACTCCACTGGCGAGCGCGACAAATTCCGCACGCGCCTGGAGCGCCGCCCGGACGGCGGTACCGAGATTTACGTGAGCCACCGCGGCATGATCGAAGTGATCACCGGCGGAAAGACCGGCAACACCGCCTCGGGCGACAGCACGGTCTGGCAGCCCCGTCCCGCCGACCCTGAACTCGAAGCCGAATTCCTGCGCCGCCTGATGGTCAAACTGGGCGTCACGCAGGAACAATCCAAGGCCCTGGTCGCTGCGGGCGCTCCCCAGAAAACATCACGCATCACGACGGTCAATAACCAGCCCGTCGTGCAGATCGATGAAGGTTTTGAGCGCGCCTGGCGCCGCGTCGGCTTGGCGCTGGACCGCACGGGATTTACCGTTGAAGATCGTGACCGCAGCCAGGGCACCTACTTTGTGCGCTACGTCGAACCCGTGACGAACAAAACCGAACCCGGCTTCTTCAGCAAGCTGTTCAGCGGCACTCCAGCCGCCACGCCGCCCCTGAAATACCGCATCGCCGTCAAGAGCCAGGGCGAAAGCACCACGGTGTCGGTCCTCAACGCACAAGGGGCGCCTGAAGCATCGGCCAATGCCCAGCGCATCGTCCAGGTGATTGCCGACGATCTGAGGTAATCGCAGTTCGCAGCTCCACTCGCAACCCAACTGACGATTTCATACCGCTGTGTTGAGGTTCAAAAGCCTGGGCAGCGGCAGTTCAGGCAATGCAACGGTGGTTGAGGCGCCGGGAATCACGCCTCTGCGCGTTCTCGTTGATTGCGGCCTTGGACTCAAGCACCTGATTTACCGGCTCGGTGAGGCGGGCCTGCAACCCGAAGACATCCACGCCGTGTTCATCACCCACGAACACGGCGACCACATTGGTTGCGCACGGTCCCTGTCACTTCGTTACCGAATCCCGGTCTGGATGAGTCATGGCACTCATGCGGCCATTGGGGCACCGGATTTTGATGGGCTGCTGCACAAGGCGCGCGATGGGAGAACCATTGACCTGGGCGGCATGCAGCTGACGCCTTTCACGGTACCGCACGATGCGCGGGAACCCCTGCAACTAAGCTGCACCGATGGCGCGTCAAAGCTGGGCATTGTGACGGACCTGGGGCACGCCACCTCTCATGTCACGGAGCATCTTGCCGCCTGCGATGCCTTGGTGCTGGAATGCAACCATGATATTGACCTGCTTGCGCAATCCTCCTATCCGGCTTTCCTGAAGCGCCGGGTGGGTGGCCAGTACGGGCATCTCTCAAACATGGCTGCCGCAGAAGTAGCGCGC
Source organism: Polaromonas aquatica (assembly GCF_050626995.1). Classification (GTDB taxonomy): domain Bacteria; phylum Pseudomonadota; class Gammaproteobacteria; order Burkholderiales; family Burkholderiaceae_C; genus Polaromonas; species Polaromonas aquatica_A. The sequence continues at coordinate 192,222 of NZ_CP192467.1, forward strand.
GCAGTCATGCATCGGGGACTACAGCATCTGGTAGCGGCCCACCTTAGTGTGCAAAACAATCGCCCGGAACTGGTTCAAAGCCTGATGGCCGATGCTCTGGGGTGCAGCACCGAAGACATCATTGTGGCCCGGCCCGATGTCGGCACACGCTGGATCCATATCTGAGAAAGAGCACCGAGGTGCGCGCACAAGAGACATGACGCGCAAACCGCACGCCCATAAAAAAAGCCGCCTTGCGGCGGCTTTTTCGACTCGCTGAAGAATTACTTCTTCGCAGCGCTGGCAGCAGCAGCAGCGGCATCAGCAGCTGGAGGCATTGCAGCGGCTGGGGCAGATGCGTCAGCAGCAGGTGCAGATGCGGCAGCAGCGGGAGCCGATGCGTCAGCAGCAGGCGCTGGTGCTGGTGCGGCAACTGGTGCAGGTGCCGGTGCTGGAGCTTCTTCTTTCTTGCCGCAAGCAGCCAGAGCAACAGCGGCAACGATGGCTGCCAAAACGAGTGACTTGTTCATTTTTTACGATCCTTGATGATATTTAAGAAAACAATTTCCGGAAATTGCCAAAAGAAACTCAAACCGGAATTCAAGTTATTTTGACCGGGGAAAGGACTCGAGCTCTTTCTACCCAGCTTTAAATTATATGCTGGATATTACAAACCCGGGAAACCCTTACTTGACCGAGCGGCACCCTGCGGGCCTTCTAACCAAACGAACGTCCTAAAGCCCCAGCGTAGTTGCAGGAAATGACGGCGAGCTTTTCAGCAGACGCTCATTGATCCGCTCTCTCAGCGCCACCCGTCGGGCAACTTCGGAGCCGCCAACTCCAGTGCAGCGCTGCGCATCCAGCCGCTCAAATACCCAGCCGGGACCCAGCAAGGCGCTGGGCATCTCATCGGCCGCGGTCGAGGCGTTGGCACGGCATTCCACGATGTGTGCCCACGTGCGCCGCCAGGTGACAAATCGCGCGTGCTTTCGCAAAATCTCATCGTAGGTTTTGGCCAGCATCGTGAACTTGCGGCCGGTCATTGACCAATCGTTCAACGACTGGATCACCGCGCGCTCACCCAGCGGCCAATCGCCAAAATCCGGATCACACACGATGATCTCGCGCCAGCCCTGCGCAGCAGCCACCGAAAAGGATTGACGGATCAGGGCGGTGAATCCGGAGAGCCCTGTGAAACGGCCTTCCGGCAATGCGAGCGGCAAAGTGTCTGGTTTTTCAAGGTCCATAAGCTTTCTCCCAGGCAGGCACAAACAGGTCAGGAATCAGTGGACACCGGCTCTTGCTGCAGCCAGCCGGCGTCATGCCAGTCGCCCAACAGGGTCATCGCGGAGACGCTGGCTTTTCGCAGCTCGCGCGGCGAAAGGCAACGCTGGTCAGCCAACCGATGCATGAGGACAGCATCGGAGCCTTTGGCACGGTAACTCTCACCATTGATGAACACATGATTGGTGTCATACATCATCTTGGTGCGCACATCAAGCTGGACGCCGGCCTGTCCCGCCCGTGCGGCGTCCGCGTCCCACCCATGCACGGCTTCGTCGAACCAGACAGACGATTTAGGCTCAGTCATGTATTCCCCCAGCGCGCAGGCCACCGCCAACGGGTCTTTCAGCGCATCCAGAACCGCCTGACCGGCAAAGGCAGCAAGGCCCGGGGGCAAGGCGGCCGGAGCCGCTGTTGCCACCTGGTCAGGATCACGGTAAAGGGATGCCGGTCTTGACGGGCTGCGGACGCCGGCGGAAGGATCGGCCTCGCTGTCGTCCCGGCTTCGGTCTTCGCTGAATTCCGCAAGGCGATGGAGCAGTTCCGCAGCAATCTCGCTTCGCCCCGGCGCCCTGAACCCGATGGAGTAGGTCATGCAATCAGCGGCCTTCCCGCCGCTCCCGCCGCCTCGGTCCGGCGCCTCGGCAATCCCGTCATGTGCGTAACGAGGAGGCAGGTACAGCATGTCGCCGGCCTCCAGCACAAATTCCTCCTCGGGCTCGAAGTTTTGCAAAATCTTCAGCGGCATGCCCTCTTGCAGGGTCAGGTCTTTCTGCCGTCCGATCTTCCAGCGCCGTCTGCCGCTGGCCTGCAGCAGAAACACGTCATAGCTGTCAAAGTGCGGCCCTACACCGCCTCCGGGCGTGGCAAACGAAATCATCAGGTCGTCGAGCCTTGCATCGGGCACAAAGCGGAACTTCTGCAAGAGCGCATGCGCGCCTGCGTCATGCAGGTCAACACCCTGCACCAGCAAGGTCCAGGCTTGCTGGCTCAACGGCGGCAGGCTTCGCGCGGCAAACGGGCCCTGCTTCATCCGCCATCCCTTGGCTTGCTGGGCGATCAGGCGGGACTCCACGTGCTCACGAGCCGCCAGCTTGAACAGCTCTGCGCGGCTGAGCACGGGCTGCATTCCGGGTATTGCCTGGCGAACAAGAAGCGGTTTTTTCTGCCAGTGCCGGCGCATGAATTGCGCCGGGCTCAGGCCGGCAAGGAGCTCTAGAGATTGATTTACATCCATGGGACAATTGTCGGATGAAAATCACCCCGCAATGCGTCGTAGCCCTGACATGGACGCTGAAAGACACCCTGGGCGATGTGCTTGACGAACTGGATGAGCCGGTCGAATTTCTGCTCGGCGGCGATGACCTCCTCGCAAAAATCGAAGAGGCGTTACAGGGCCATGAAGCCGGAGAGAAGCTGGAGCTTCACCTTGAGCCCGAGAACGCTTTTGGTGATTACGACGAAAACCTGGTCTTCCTCGAACCGCGCACGATCTTCCCAGCCGAACTGGAAGAAGGCATGACTTTCGACGGCATGGCCCTTCCGCAAGGAAACAGCGGACAAGCGCCACATGACCACATCTATACGGTCACTGAAATCTACCCCGAACACGTGGTGCTCGACGGCAACCACCCTCTCGCAGGCATCGCCATCCGGTTAAGCCTCAAGGTTGAAGCCGTGCGAGAGGCTAGCGAAAAAGAAATCGGCCAGGGGTCACTTGGCACCGGTTTTTTTAAACTTGAACCGATCACCCCCGGAAGCGGCACGCTGCACTGAAATTCCGGGGTTCCGGACCTGAGAAAACCGATCATCTCCGTAGGGAATGGTCGGTTCTCAGGTGCGAATAAACCGTGTTTTTACATCAGCCGGTTGATCTGGCCGTTTTCAATCTTCACACGGTCTCCCACGCGAAGGTTGCCATAGCTGGGAACGTCATAGGCGCGCGAGCTGCCGTTGTCGAGTTGCACGGACACGCGGTAGCTCTCACGAACGGTTGCGTTACGGTTTTTCTCGATAGCGTTGCCGGCGACTGCCCCGCCGACGGCCCCCGCCACTGTGGCAGCGTCCCTGCCGCTACCGCCGCCAATCTGGTGGCCCACCACGGCACCCGCCACACCACCCAAGACCGCCCCTACACCTGAGCCGCGGCCTTTTTCTGAGGTCTGGATGGCTTCCACATTGATGACCCGTCCATACTCAACATAGTTGTTTTGCTGATTGGCGGGGTAAGACGAAACCGGATAGGTTGAAGTGGTTGCTGGATAGTTCGAATCGCCACCGCTCTGGGGCATGGGCGCACAGGCGGTCAAACCCGCCAGTGCCAGCACAGCAGAAACCGAGGAAATAAAGCGGAAGGTGTTTTGCATGAGTCGCTCCTGTTAATAAGTTCATGAGTGCCCCGGCACCTGCTACCGGCTCATTTGTGCAAGAAAGCTGGTACCAGGAGCGTGGAGACTCCCATGACTCATTAAGGACATGACGCTACAAATGCCGGGTGGGGTTTAAAGCTGCTCCTACGTGGGAGCGTTGTCGCAGGGGTTGTAGGAAAACGCCCCTCCCGGCAGGCGTTACCCCCGATGGTGAACGTTCAGGCCTTGCCAGTGGAACCGTACCCACCTTCACCACGTTCGCTGGCGGGAAATTCCGCCACCACATTGAATTGCGCCTGCACGACAGGCACGATCATCAGTTGCGCAATCCGCTCCATGGGCTCGATGGTGAAGGGCACATCGCTGCGGTTCCAGGCGCTGACCATCAGCTGCCCCTGGTAATCGCTGTCGATCAGCCCGACAAGATTACCCAGCACGATGCCGTGCTTGTGACCCAGCCCTGAGCGCGGCAGGATCAGCGCAGCATAGCCGGGGTTGTGCAGGTAAATCGCAATGCCGGTCGGGACCAGCTGCCAGGCATTGGCAGCCAGCGTGAGCGGAGCGTCAAGACAGGCGCGCAAATCAAGGCCGGCACTGCCGGGTGTTGCATAAGCGGGAAGATTTCCCTGAAGCCGCGGATCGAGAATTTTGACGTCGATTTGCATGGGTTATTTTTGCCGGGTTTGTTGATTCTTTTTTGCCTCTTCAGCAGCTTGCCGGGCCAACTCTCGCAAGCGCCGGACTAGCGCACCTGAAGAGCTGCGGTTGACCTTGAATATCACCCATGCCGCATAAGCCAGCAGCGCGGGAAAGAACAAAAATCCGGTTCCCGGTACGAACCTGGCCAATGCCTGGGTGACGATCCACAAGCCCACCACCCACTTGATATGCGTGAGGAGCGACATCCCTGCCATGGGCGCAACGTCCAGTTTCAGGGAAGGGGTGCCAGAACTCGCGGAAAAACGGGATGAAGAAGGTTGAACAGCCGCACTCTTTTGACTCTGAGGCCCTAGCAAATCCTCTCGGGCCCCAGGTGCCGCATTGGCACCAGTCAGGCGCTCCACATAACTCGCAAAGTCGCCATCAGGCGGTGTATCCGACGGGTGAATCATGAGGTTCCCACTTTCTTGCCTGACTGCGCCAACGCGATCCGGCTCGCAATTTCCTGCACCAACCGGCGCGCGAGCGAAAGCTTGGATGCCTTGGGCAGCTCGGTACGCCCCCGCGCATCCACCAGCAGCAGCGCGTTGTGGTCCTGCCCAAAAGTATCAGGGCCAATATTGCCCACCAGAAGTGGCACTTTTTTGCGCAGGCGCTTGGCCTCTGCATTTTCAGCCAGGTCCTGGCTTTCAGCCGCAAAGCCCACGCAAAACAGCCTGCCGGCCTGGGCGGCTGGCGACTGCGCAACTGTAGCCAGAATGTCCGTGTTCTCGGTAAAGACCAGTTGCGGCGTCTGGCCGGAGCCGTCTTTCTTGATTTTTTGCGCTGAAGGCGCGGCTGGCCGCCAGTCGGCGACAGCCGCCGTTGCTATAAAAACAGTAGCTGCCTGCGCTCTCCCAACCACGGCTTCGAGCATATTTTGTGCAGATCTGACGTCAATACGGGCCACACCACGCGGTGTCGGAAGGCCCACAGGGCCAGCCACCAATGTGACCTCGGCGCCCGCCTCCCTGGCCGCGCGCGCTATGGCAAAACCCATCTTGCCACTCGACAGGTTGGTAATTCCGCGCACGGGGTCGATGGCCTCGTAGGTAGGGCCCGCAGTCACCAGTACGTGTTGGCCGGCAAGCACTTTGGGCGCAAAGAAAGCGACCACGTCTTCGAGAATCTGCTCGGGTTCCAGCATGCGCCCGTCACCGGTTTCCCCGCAAGCCTGGAAGCCGCTGCCCACGCCCAGGACGGTGGCACCGTCGGCGTTCAGCTGCACAAAGTTGCGTTGCGTGGCCGGATGCGCGTACATCTCGCGGTTCATCGCTGGCGCCACCAGCAGCGGAACCTTGTCGATGGGGCGGGCCAGGCACATCAGGCTCAGCAGGTCATCGGCACGGCCATGGAGCAACTTGGCCATGAAGTCGGCGCTCATGGGAGCAATCAGGATGGCATCCGATTCTCGCGACAGGTTGATGTGCGCCATGTTGTTCGCCTCGCGGCTGTCCCACTGGCTGGTGTAGACCGGCCGGCCGCTGAGGGCCTGCATGGTGACGGGCGTGATGAACTGCTCGGCCGCCTCGGTCATGACCACCTGCACGGTAGCACCTGCCTTGATCAGGGCCCGGCACAACTCTGCCGCCTTGTAACAGGCTATTCCGCCCGACAAGCCCAGCACGATGTGTTTGCCAGACAGGTCGAGGGGCCCATCGTCAGCAGCGCCATTCCCCGGAAGGTTCTCTTGATTCGTCATGTTCCGCAATGTAGCAGTTGGAAGGGCCCCCACGCTTTTCGCTTCGCGTAATACGCTGCCCCCCGAGGGGGCGCTGCGCCTGCGGCCCGGCAAAGCCGGTTCCGCGGCCGCTGCTGGCTTGTTGTGGCCACAGCCTGTTATTCGTGGGCTGCGCCATGCAAGCCCGAAACGGCTTTCGGCCGAAATTCAGCAGCTCTCAAGGGGTATCACGACACGCAACCCGTATAATCTCCGTTTACCACCTCTACGAACTTGCGGTTCGTACCTGACATGACCAAATTTGTCTTCGTCACCGGCGGTGTGGTGTCTTCCCTGGGCAAGGGAATCGCCTCAGCCTCCTTAGCTGCGATCCTCGAATCGCGAGGCCTCAAAGTCACTCTTATCAAGCTTGATCCCTACCTCAACGTGGATCCGGGCACGATGTCGCCTTTTCAGCACGGTGAAGTTTTTGTGACCGACGACGGCGCCGAAACTGACCTGGACCTTGGCCACTATGAACGTTTCATCGAAACGCGCATGCGCAAGGCTAACAACTTCACCACCGGCCAGATCTACAAAAGCGTGCTTGAAAAAGAACGCCGCGGTGACTACCTGGGCAAGACCGTACAGGTCATCCCGCACGTCACGAATGAAATCCAGGAATTCGTCAAGCGCGGCGCCGGCTACGAAACCCCCGACGCAGTTGACGTCGCCATCGTGGAAATCGGCGGTACGGTCGGTGACATCGAGTCCCTTCCCTTCCTCGAAGCCGTACGGCAGATGAGCCTGCGGCTGGGCGCCAACAACACCGCGTTTGTGCACCTGAGCTACGTGCCCTGGATCGCCGCCGCCGGCGAGCTCAAAACCAAGCCAACCCAGCACACGGCCAAGCAACTGCGCGAAATCGGTATCCAGGCAGACGTACTGCTGTGCCGCGCAGACCGCCGCATCCCCGACGAAGAGCGCGAAAAAATCTCGCTGTTCTCCAATGTCCCCGAGTGGGGCGTGATCTCCATGTGGGACGTTGACACGATTTACAAGGTACCGCGCATGCTGCACGAGCAGGGCCTGGACGGCCTGATCTGCGACAAGCTGCGCCTCAACACACCGCCGGCCAACCTCAGGCGCTGGGACGACCTGGTCTATGAAACCGAGCACCCGCAGACCGAAGTCCACATCGCCATGGTCGGCAAGTATGTCGACCTCTCCGACAGCTACAAGTCGCTCAACGAAGCGCTGCGCCATGCCGGCATGAAGAACCATGCCAAGGTCGTCATTGAATACGTCGACTCCGAAACCATCACACCGGACAACGTCTCGCGCCTGGCGCGCTTCGATGGCATCCTGGTTCCCGGCGGTTTCGGTGTTCGCGGTGTCGAAGGCAAGATTTGCGCAGCCCGTTTCGCCCGTGAGCAAAAAATGCCTTACCTCGGAATCTGCCTGGGCATGCAGGTAGCCACCATCGAGTTCGCACGCCATGTTGCAGGCCTGAAGGATGCCAACAGCACCGAGTTCGATGCCGCTACCCCGCATCCCGTCATCGCGCTGATCACCGAGTGGAAAGACGCCGACGGCACGATCAAGACGCGTGACGCCAAGTCCGACCTGGGCGGCACCATGCGGCTGGGCGCGCAAAGCTCGGACGTTGCCAAAGGCACGCTGGCGCACAAGATTTATGGCGATGTCGTCACAGAGCGCCACCGCCACCGCTATGAAGCCAACGTCAACTATCTCGACGCCCTGCGCGCATCGGGCCTGGTGATCTCTGCGCTGACACAGCGTGAGCAACTCACTGAAATTGTCGAGCTGCCACAAGACGTTCACCCCTGGTTTGTCGGCGTGCAGTTCCACCCCGAATTCAAGTCCACGCCCTGGGACGGCCATCCGCTGTTCAACGCCTATATCGCGGCCGTACTCAAACAGCGCGCCACGGCAGGCCAGGATCCAAAAGCTGCCACCAAGCCCCTGAAGGCGGTAGCCTGACCATGAAACTCTGCGGATTCGACATTGGCCTGAACCAGCCGTTTTTCCTGATAGCAGGCCCTTGCGTAGTGGAGTCCGAGCAATTGCAGATGGATGCCGCCGGCACACTCAAGGAAATCACGTCCTCGCTGGGCATTCCCTTTATCTTCAAAAGCAGTTTCGACAAGGCCAATCGCACCAGCGAAACGGCTTTTCGCGGACTGGGCACGGAAAAAGGGCTGGAGATTCTGGCCAAGGTCAAAAAAGAAATCGGCGTGCCGGTGCTGACCGACATCCACTCAGAAGACCAGATCGCCCAGGTCGCCAAGGTCGTTGACGTGCTGCAAACACCGGCGCTGCTGTGCCGCCAGACTGACTTCATCCACGCCGTCGCGCTGTCTGGCCTGCCGGTGAATATCAAGAAGGGCCAGTTCATGGCCCCGGGCGACATGAAGAACGTCATCATCAAGGCACGTGCGGCCGTCAAGGCGGCCGGTCTGCCGGAAGACAACTTCATGGCCTGCGAACGCGGCGCCAGCTTTGGCTACAACAACCTGGTCAGCGACATGCGCAGCTTGGCGATCATGCGCGAGACCAACGCGCCAGTCGTGTTTGACGCGACCCACTCGGTGCAGCTGCCCGGCGGCCAAGGCACCAGCAGCGGTGGCGTACGCGAGATGGTGCCGGTGCTGGCGCGCGCAGCGGTGGCCGTCGGCGTCTCCGGCCTGTTCATGGAAACGCATCCGGACCCGGCCAAGGCCTTGTGCGACGGTCCCAATGCCGTGCCGCTCAAGCACATGAAGGCGCTGCTGGAGACCTTGCTTGAGCTGGACCGCGTGACCAAGAAAAACGGCTTCCTCGAAAACAGCTTCACCGCCTGAACCCACACCCAACCACGGACACCAGACAAGCCATGACACCCGCCTACATCATCGTCGACATGAAAATCACCGACCCCGAGCAGTACAAGCAGTACATGGCTGCCGCGCCCGCCACAGTAGCGGCCGCTGGGGGCGAATACCTGGTGCGCGGGGGTAAATTTGAGACGCTGGAAGGCAACTGGCAACCGGCACGCATCGCAATGCTGCGCTTCCCCAGCTACGAGAAGGCCAAGGCCTTTTACGACGACGAGATGTACCGTGCCGTACGCGCCAAGCGTGCTGGCGCCACCGAGTTTTTCAATATGGTGCTGGTCGAAGGCGTTGCCGCCCCGGTCTGATCCCCTCTCTTTAAAAAAGGAACTAAATGAGCGCAATTGTTGATATCGTCGGCCGCGAAATTCTCGACAGCCGTGGCAACCCTACCGTTGAGTGCGATGTGTTGCTGGAGTCCGGCGTCATGGGCCGCGCAGCAGTGCCTTCAGGCGCCTCCACCGGTTCGCGTGAAGCCATCGAACTGCGTGACGGCGACAAGTCGCGCTACCTGGGCAAGGGCGTGCTCAAGGCCGTCGAGCACATCAACACCGAAATCTCCGAGGCCGTGCTGGGCCTGGACGCCAGCGAGCAGGCCTTCCTGGACCGCACGCTGATCGACCTGGATGGCACCGACAACAAATCCCGCCTGGGTGCCAACGCGACGCTGGCTGTCAGCATGGCCGTGGCACGCGCAGCCGCCGAAGAAGCCGGCCTGCCCCTGTACCGTTATTTCGGCGGCAGCGGCGCCATGCAAATGCCCGTGCCCATGATGAACGTGGTCAATGGCGGCGCACACGCCAACAACAACCTGGACCTGCAGGAACTGATGATCATCCCGGTGGGCGCACCAAGCTTTCGCGAAGCCGTGCGTTACGGCGCTGAAGTCTTCCATGCTCTCAAGAAAATCCTGCACGACAAGGGCATGAGTGTGGCCGTCGGCGACGAAGGCGGTTTTGCCCCCAATGTGGCCAACCATGAAGCAGCCATCCAGATGATCCTGGAAGCCATCGACGCGGCCGGTTACGTTGCAGGCGAGCAAATTGCCCTGGGCCTGGATTGCGCGGCTTCAGAGTTCTACAAGGATGGCAAATATGTTTTGGGCGCCGAAGGCCTGAGCCTGGACGCCACCGAATGGACCAACATCCTCGCAACCTGGGTCGACAAATACCCCATCATCAGCATCGAGGACGGCATGGCCGAAGGCGACTGGGACGGCTGGAAAACTCTTACCGAGCGCTTGGGTAAAAAAGTGCAGCTGGTTGGCGATGACCTGTTCGTCACCAACACCAAGATCCTCAAGGAAGGCATCGACAAACAGATCGCCAACTCGATCCTGATCAAGATCAACCAGATCGGCACCCTTACGGAAACCTTCGCCGCCATCGAGATGGCCAAGCGCGCCGGCTACACCGCCGTCATAAGCCATCGCTCGGGTGAGACTGAAGACTCCACGATCGCCGACATCGCCGTCGGCACGAATGCTGGCCAGATCAAGACCGGTTCGCTCTCGCGCTCGGACCGCATGGCCAAGTACAACCAGCTTCTGCGCATCGAAGAAGACCTGGGTGACATCGCGTCCTACCCTGGCCGCGATGCCTTTTACAACCTCAAGTAAATGGCCCCCACGCTCGTCGCTTCGCGTACTTCGCTGCCCCCCGAGGGGGCGCGTTTTTTCTTGGGGCGGCCCGGCGAAAAGCCTTTGGCCCCCACGCTCGTCGCTTCGCGTACTTCGCTGCCCCCCGAGGGGGCGCATTTTTTCTTGGGGCGGCCCGGCGAAAAGCCTTTGGCCCCCACGCTCGTCGCTTCGCGTACTTCGCTGCCCCCCGAGGGGGCGCGTTTTTTCTTGGGGCGGCCCGGCGAAAAAAGCTCGGCCTCTAACCGTCACATTTCCGCATAGGCATGGGAAACCGCCTCGTCCCCGCCATCCTGATTGCGCTGCTGGTGATATTCCATGCGCAACTCTGGATTGGCCGGGGCAGCATTCCCAGCGTGCGCGAGATGCAGCACCGGTTGACTGAGCAGCTCGAAAAAAACACACAGTCCCGTGCCGCCAATGACCTGCTCGCGGCAGAGGTCAGGGACTTGAAGGAAGGCCTCGAAATGGTCGAAGAAAAGGCCCGAATCGAGCTGGGCATGGTCAAGCCCAATGAAATCTTCGTACAGGTGACCAAGTAAGCCCCGATGGGTGTCGTTGCCCTGTTGAACCGACCGTGCTGCAAATTGCCGTTACCGGCGCTCCATTTACCGGGAAAACCCAGCTCGCGGCTGCGTTAAGCCGTTCCCTGAAAGATTCGGGGTGCGAAGCCAGAATAGTGGTTGCCGGAGCCCTGCCCTTCCCAGCCGATCTGGCCCGTTGTGAGCTGACGCTGCTCATGGGACTGGAAGAGCTTTCACCCTCAGCAGATAACGCAGCGAACGAAAGTTGGCGACTTCAACGCGCCGCAGACGCGTTGATTCGCGAGGCGTTGACGCACGAAGGCGTTTCCTATCGGGTCATATACGGGACTGCGGAGCAACGTGTGGCCCAGGCGCTCGAGGCAGCACAGCATCTTCGTCTCCGGCAGGTCGCCGTGGCGCTTCCGCACAATGCCCTTGATGCGGCACCACAGACCAGGGGCAGCCACAAAGCCTGGGTCTGGGCGTGCGAAAAATGCAGCGATCCCGGATGCGAGCACCGCCTGCTCAGCGACCTCCTGACCCAGCGGGCTTCCGCACCTTGATACGCAGCAAAACTTCGCTGCGCCCTGGCGGTATCGGTATCCGCTTATTGCACCGTTGAAGTGGGTGGTTGCTGGTTGGTTTGACTGGTGAAAAGCTGCGCCGCGTCCACCGGGTCAAACTCGTATTGCGCGCCGCAAAATTCGCAGCCAACCGCAACCTTGCCGCGCTCCGAAATGATGCTTTCGATTTCGCCTGTACCCAGGCTTCGCAACATGCTGCCTACACGGTCCCGCGAACAGCTGCAGGCAAAACTGGGGGCGGCGGGTTCGAACCGTGTGACCTGTTCCTCCCAGAAAAGGCGGCGCAGGATCGTGTCGACATCCAGCGTTAAAAGTTCTTCGCGCTTGAGCGTGCCTGCCAGCATGGCAATGCGTTTGTAATCTTCGTTCACGCCAATCTGGTCTTCATTGGCGTCCCGGTCGATCTGGCCTTCCAGGTTGCCCTGGCCTTTGACCGGCAGGCGCTGGATCAACAGTCCCGCCGCCACATTCCCGTCGGCCGCCAGGATCAGCCTGGTATCGAGCTGCTCACTTTGCAGCATGTAATGTTCAAGCACCTCCGCCAGGTTTTCAATCTTCTCGCGCTGGTCGCCAAACAGAGGCACCACGCCCTGGTAGGCCTGTTGCCCCGGCTGTTTGTCCTTGGGGTCCAGCGTGATGGCGCAGCGCCCCTGATTGCTCACGTTGACCAGCTGGCTCAGCGAACTGCCAGCATCGACCGTACCCGTCACCGTGGCCGTGGCGCGCAAGCTCAGGTCGGGCTGCACCTCGGCCACAGCCAGCTTGACCGGGCCGTCACCAAAGATCTGGAGAATGAGCGCGCCGTTGAACTTGATGTTGCTCTGCATCAGCGCACCGGCGGCCGTCATTTCGCCCAGGAGCTGCATGACTTCTGCAGGGTAGCCGCCTGCCGCCTGCCTGCGCTTGAGGATTTCCTGCCAGGAATCGGTCAGGCGCACCAGCATTCCGCGTACCGGTAAGCCGTCAAAGATGAATTTATGCAGTTCAGACATTGGGCCCCCACGGTCGCTCACTGCGTGTAGCTTCCTGCCCCCCGAGGGGGCCGCTCCGCCTGCAGCCCGGCAAAGCCGGTTCTGCGGCTCCTGCTTGCATAAGAGCGCCGGCTTTGGCGCTCTGCTCGTAGTGTTTTGGTTTAGTCATCTTGGATGTTCAGGCGATTTTCTTGAGCCCGGCCTTGTAGCGCTGGGCATTTTCTATATAGTGCTGCGCGATCATCTTTAAACCCGCGATCTGCTCCGGGGAAAGCTGCCGCACCGCCTTGGCCGGACTCCCGATGATCAGGGAGCCGTCCGGGAATTCCTTGCCTTCGGTGACTACCGAGCCCGCACCTACCAGGCAGTTTTTGCCGATTTTCGCGTGATTGAGTACCACCGCCTGGATGCCGATCAGCGAGCCGTCGCCGATGGTGCAGCCATGCAGCATGACCTGGTGGCCGACAGTGACGTCTTCGCCAATGACAAGCGGAACACCCATGTCGGCATGCAGCACGCTGTTGTCCTGGACATTGGTGCCGCGGCCCACGGTAATCGTTTCGGTGTCGCCGCGGATCACTACGCCAAACCAGACGCTGCAGTCTTCGCCCAGCCGCACGTCGCCAATCACCTGGGCATTGTCGGCCACCCAGGCGGACGCTGGAACGGTGGGAGTCAGCGTATCGAGTTGGTAAATGGCCATGGGTTTGGTAGAAAGATGTTGGAGCAAAGGCCACAAAGAAGTCCGGACCTGGCCCCGATTGTAAGGAGCCCACTTCATGCGTGCCCGCCTGCATCGCCTTGCCCACCGGTATCGCCGACAATTCCCTTATGAAGCCTACGCCGACTCCCCCGGAACTGCGCCAGTACGCGCTGCGCGCACTGCTGGAGCGAGATTCAGGCGAAAAAGTGCTTCTAACCCAAGCACTATGGGCGCAAGCAGCTACTCTTTTGATAGCAATTGACGAGCCACTTCCGGCGCCCACCGGCCTACCCGGCTGCCCGGACCGACCCGAGCTGCGCTCCCACCTCGACGTCCCGAAACGCTCGCCCTTCACGCATGAAGGCCTGGCAGCACTGCTCCATGCGGTGATCCATATTGAATTTAATGCCATCAACCTGGCCCTGGACGCGATATGGCGGTTTGCCGGCATGCCGCGCGCCTACTACCTGGACTGGCTCAAGGTAGCGGCCGAGGAAGCCCATCACTTCAGCCTGCTGCGCGCCCACCTGCAGGCCATGGGCTACGACTACGGCGACTTTCCCGCGCACACGGGCCTGTGGGACATGACCGCCAAAACCGCGGGCGACGTGCTGGCGCGCATGGCGCTGGTGCCGCGCACCCTGGAAGCCAGGGGCCTGGACGCTACCCCGCCCATGCAGGCCAAGCTGCGCAAGGTCGGCACGCCCGAGGCGCTTCGGGCGGTCGATATCCTGGACATCATCTTGCGCGACGAGATCGGCCATGTCGCCATCGGCAACCAGTGGTACCGGCACCTCTGCACCCAGCGCGGGCTGGATCCGGTGGCGAGCTACGCGGTGTTGGCCCGGCAGTATGGCGCCCCTCGGCTGAAAGGCCCCCTGAACCTGGGCGCCAGGCGGCAGGCGGGTTTTGATGACGCCGAGCTGGCCCTCCTGGGCTCCTAGGCCGGGGGCGGAGAACAGGGCGATTTCCTACATTCTGTGACGGCAGGGTTTTTCGAAGATCGCTAGACTGTGTAAGCACTTGAAAAAGGAGTTTGCGCATGATCAGGCACCTGGTTCCAGACGTCCCGCCGCAAATGCCGCGCCTGCCCGCGGACATCGCCCTTCAACTGCCTCAAGGCCAGCGCCTGGGAGCACCCAACGCGCCCGTCAAACTCGCGTTCTCCCACTGGTCCAGCATCGCCCGCCTCAAGGCCGGCCAGATCGGTGCCCTGGCAGAGGAATACGTCGAGGGCAAGCTTCAGCTCGAAGGCGCCATGCGCGACGTGATGCGTGCCGTCACCAAGCTGTTGCCGGGCAACCCCGTACAAAGCGACACCGGCTGGTGGTCTGCCCTGCTGCACCGCGCCAAGTCCATGGCCGCGCACACCCATGCGCGGGATGCGGCGCAAATCCAGTTTCACTACGACGTCTCAGACGCCTTCTATGCGCTCTGGCTCGATCCCCGTCGGGTTTATTCGTGCGCCTACTATCGCGATGCTTCGATGACGCTGGCCCAGGCGCAGGAGGCCAAGCTGGACCACATCTGCCGCAAGCTCATGCTCAAGCCTGGTGAACGCTTCCTCGACGTAGGCGCGGGCTGGGGCGGGCTGCTTCTGTGGGCTGCCGAGCACTATGGCGTCGACGCCACCGGCATCACGCTGTCGAAAAACCAGCACGCGCATGTGCAGCGCCTGATCGAAGAAAAAGGCCTGAGCGGACGCGTGCGCATGGAGCTGCGCGACTACCGCGACATGCCGGAAGACCAGCCTTTCGACAAAATCTCTTCAGTGGGCATGTTCGAGCACGTGGGCCATGCCAACATGACCGCCTACTTCCGCAAGATCATGCGCCTGCTCGCGCCCGGTGGCCTGGTCATGAACCATGGCATCACCGCCGGCGGCCTGGAAAACCGCCAGCTCGGTGCGGGTATGGGCGATTTCATCGAAAAATACATCTTCCCGGGCGGCGAACTGATGCACATCAGCGCAGTGCTGGAGCACATGTCGCGCGCCGGCCTGGAGATGGTGGACACCGAAAACCTGCGGCCCCACTATGCACGTACGCTGTGGAACTGGTCTGACGCGCTGGAAGCAAAGCTGGACGACGCACGGCAGGTGCTGGCCAGAGACGGCGGAGCCGATCGCGCCGAGAAAACACTGCGTGCCTACCGTCTCTACCTGGCAGGCAGCGCGATGAGCTTCGAGCAGGGCTGGATCTCGCTGCACCAGATGCTGGCCGCGCGGCCGTCAGGCGACGTGCACAACACATCTGTCCCCGGCGCCCAGTCCAGCTACCCCTTCAACAGAAACTACATGTACACCGCTGCCCAGGTGGATTAGTACACCCCTATCGGGCTCACTTCGTGTAGCCCTTTTCCCCTTGCAGGGGACGGCGCCTGCGGTCTGGCAAAGCCAGTCCCGCGGCACCCTTGGTTGTGCCCCTCTTAAACCCAGCATGAGCCCCGGAACCGGCTTTGCCGGGCCGTAGGGCGGGCGGCCCCTCGGGGGCAGGGAGTTACGCGCAGCGAACGACCGTGGGGCTCTACTATCCCCGAGGATGATGCTGCGCGTGCAAGGCTTTGAGCCGCTCACGTGCCACATGGGTATAAATCGTGGTGGTGGAAATATCGGAATGCCCCAGCAGCATCTGCACCGCGCGCAAATCGGCGCCGTGATTCAGCAAGTGCGTGGCAAACGCATGACGCAAGGTGTGGGGTGACAGCGGCGAATTGATGCCCGCAAGCCGGGCATACTTTTTCACCAGCATCCAGAACATCACGCGGCTCATGCCCTTGCCGTGGCCGGTGACAAACAGGTCGTCGGTCTGCTGCCCGCCCAGGATGGCGGAGCGTGCATCAGCGAGGTACTGCACGATCCATTCGCGCGCCACCTGGCCGAAAGGCACCAGGCGCTCCTTGCTGCCTTTGCCCATGATGCGCAGCACGCCTTCATTGAGGCTGACATGAAAGGTCTTGAGCCCCACGAGCTCACTCACGCGCAGGCCGCTGGCGTACAGCAGCTCCAGCATGGCGCGGTCGCGCTGGCCCAGCGGGGTTTGGACATCGGGCGCAGCCAGCAGGGACTCAACCTGGGCTTCGCTCATGGTCTTGGGAACGCGCAATGCCTGCTTGGCCGATTGGAGCTTGAGCGTTGGGTCGGCCGTGATGAAACGTTCACGCAGCGCCCAGCGAAAATAGCGTTTGAACACCGTCAGGCGGCGGTTGGCCGAGGTGGCCTTGGTCGCCGCATGCCTGGCGGAAAAATAGCGGTTGAGATCGTTTTCGACGGTCTCATCAAGTTTGCGCGCCCCCTGCTCCCGGGCAGCGAGCCAGACGGCGTACAAGGACAGGTCACGGCGGTAGGCTGCCAGCGTATTTTTGGACAGCCCATCCTCCAGCCACAAGGCGTCGATAAACCCATCAATACTGGACTGGCTTTCTGGTTGCATGGGATGACCATAACAAAAAAGCCGCCGTGCATTCAACCGCACGACGGCTTGGCCGGGAAGCCCCGCTCCGGGCGAACCGGGACCGGACTTACTCCAGTTTGAGTTTGGCGGAATCAACCACCTTTTTATAAACCTCGAATTCGGCCTTGATCTGCGCCGTGAATTGCTCGGGCGTGTTGGCGATGATCAGGGAACCGGTATCTTCGATGCGCTTGCGTATCGCCGGATCCTCCAGCGACTTCTTCACGCCGGCACTGACCTTGTCGATCACCTCCTTCGGCAGCCCCTTGGGGCCGATGATGCCGTAGTAGGCCATGCGGTTCGCAGGCTCCATGCCCACTTCCTTGAAGGTCGGAATATCCGGCAGCACGGCCAGGCGCTGCGGCGCTGCCACCACAATGGGAATCAGGCGCTTTTGCTGGATGAATGGCAGTGCCGATGGCAGGTTGTCGAAAATCATGGGTACCTGGCCCGCCACCGTGTCGTTCAGGGCGGGACCCGCACCGCGGTAGGGAATGTGCGTTATGAAGGTGCCCGACATGCTCTTGAAGAGCTCCATCTGCAGGTGGCCAATGCCGCCCGTGCCTGAAGACGAGTAGGAATACTTGCCCGGATTTTTCTTGAGCTCAGCCACAAATTCCTTGTAGTTGCGCGCTGGAAAGCTCGGGTGTACCGCAATGATGTTGGGCGTTGCCGCGATATTGATGATGGGCGTGAAGTCCGTCAGCGTGTTGTACGGGATCTTGGCGTTGATGGCCGGATTGGCTGCGGTGGTGGAGACCGTGGCCACGCCCAGCGCATACCCGTCAGGAGCGGCGCGGGATGTCTCGAGCGCGCCCACGACGCCACCGCCGCCGGCGCGGTTCTCGACGATCACGTTCTGGCCCAGCGCCTTGCCCAGAGGCTCGGAGATGACACGGGCGACGATATCAGTGGTGCCGCCTGGCGCGAAGGGCACCACCAGCTTGACCACCTTGTTGGGATAGCCCTGCGCCAGAGCGGGGCCCGCGGCAGCGCCTAGCGCAAGCGCGGACACCACGGAATAGGCAAACAGATGACGACGTTGCATGTTCAGTCCTTCAATAAAAACAGCAGAAATGGTAATCGCAAGAGCTATGCCCCGCAGTTGTGGATTACGCATAAGGGCAAACCCCAAGGGATTACGGTTATTCTCGCCGGGGTGAACTACGCGCAGCTTCTTTTCCCCGATTTCTCCCTCATCGTCTGCGGCTATCTGGTCTGCCGATACACCGCCCTCAACCGCACGGTATGGGAGCAGGTTGAAAGCCTGGTTTATTACTTTTTATTTCCAGTGCTGCTGTTTCACTCCATCGTGAAAAGCCCGCTGGACCTGGGCGCTACCTCCAGCCTGATAGGCGCCGGCATCCTCATGGGGATGGCGGGCATCCTCATGGCCTATAGCCTGCCGTACCTGCCCTGGATCGGCAGGTATATTGATGCGCGCGAACACGCCGCCAGCGCGCAGGTGGCCTTTCGCTTCAACTCATTCATCGCCCTGGCGCTGGCCGAGCGGCTGGGCGGAAGCCAGGGGGTGCAGCTGATCGCGGTACTGATTGGCGTATGCGTGCCTCTTTTCAACGTGGCTGCCGTGTGGCCCATGGCCCGGCACGCGCAGCGCGGGTTCGTTGGGGAGCTGGTGCGCAACCCGCTGATCCTGGCCACCGCCACGGGCCTCGCAGCCAACCTGCTGGGCTTTACCATGCCCGTCTGGCTGGAACCTACCGTGACCCGCATTGGCGCCGCCTCACTGGCCCTGGGCCTGATGGCTGCTGGCGCCGGCATGCAGTTCGGCCACCTGACACAGGCCAAAACGCTGGCGGTGGCAGTGCTGTCAATACGCCACTTGCTGCTGCCCCTCGTCGCGCTTGGCCTTTCCAAAGCCTTTGGGTTGTCAATGACGCAAACCACCATCCTGCTGGCGTTTTCCGCGCTGCCCACCGCATCCAGTGCCTATGTGCTGGCGGCGCGCATGGGCTACAACGGCGGCTACGTGGCGGGTTTGGTGACGCTGTCGACGATGCTCGGCGTCGTCAGCCTGCCCTTTGCGCTGGGCTTGCTGCGGTGAGAGGGCATCAGCCAGCGGTTACCTCGCCGATTCCGGTGAATCAGGATTTGCTATTAATTTAATAGCTACTTGCGCCCATTTAAAAAGGGCTGAAGGCCAATTTCATTCAAAGTTATTGCCCTAAAGCCCATGCCACGTGCTCCCTGACCAGTTCGCTGGAACAGTCGGCACGCCTCGCCAAAGCCTCGCGCAGAGGCATTCCTGCCGCCGGATCCAGGGCATGCAGGGCATTGCCCATTGCCACGGCAACGTTACGCAGCCAGCGTTCATGGCCAATGCGCCGGATCGGGCTTCCTTCGGTGAATCGCAGAAACGCTTCCTCCGTCCAGTCAAACAGGGTGACCAGCTGCATGCCGGTCAAACCGCTGCGCTCATCAAAATCAGGCAAGGCACTGCGTTGGGCGAATTTGTTCCAGGGGCATATCAGCTGGCAGTCGTCGCAGCCATAGATACGGTTGCCCATCAGGGGGCGGAATTCCAGCGGAATCGGGCCTGCATGCTCGATGGTGAGGTAAGAGATGCAACGCCGGGCATCCAGCTTGTGGGGCGCGATGATCGCCTGCGTCGGGCATACGTCAATGCAGGCCTGGCAGGAGCCGCAATGCGGCGTCACGGGTTCACTGGGCGGCAGAGAAATATCGACATAGATTTCGCCGAGGAAGAACATGGACCCCGCTTCGCGATTGAGCAGCAAGGTGTGCTTGCCGCGCCATCCCTGGCCGCTGCGGGCGGCGAGCTCAGCTTCCAGCACGGGTGCGGAATCAGTGAAGGCGCGGTGGCCCAGCTGGCCTACATGGCTGGAAATGCGCTCACTGAGTTTTTGCAGCCGGCCGCGCAGGATCTTGTGATAGTCGCGGCCACGCGCGTACACCGACACAATTCCTTCGGCCGGGCGCTCGAGGCGGCTGAACTCAATAGCCTGCCATTCTCCCGGTGCGGCGGCAGTCGAGGCCGGCAGGTAATCCATCCGGGCTGTGATGACGCTCACAGTGCCCGGTATCAGCTCGGCCGGACGGGCCCGTTTGAGTCCATGCGCGGCCATGTAATGCATGTCACCATGAAAGCCTGCCGCCAGCCAGGCCGATAATCCGGGCTCAGCCGACGATAAATCGACACCGGCAATGCCAATTTGCGAAAATCCAAGCTCGCGCGCCCAAGTTTGAATTTGAGAAACGAATTGATGACTGTTCAAAGAGTTGCCGGCGGACACCCGCTGATTGTAAAAAACATTGCCTGGCCTGATGAGGCCGCCACGGCAATGTTCGCGCAGGCCTTGGCGAACCATCCCGCCATCGGCCGCGTGCTCATTGAGTTGCAGGGCGATCTTGGCGCCGGCAAAACCACTTTTGTACGCCACCTGCTCAAGAGCCTGGGCGTGGAGGGCCGGATCAAAAGTCCCACCTACGCGGTGGTGGAGCCCTACACCCTGGAGGCTGGCCGGAATGCCGGCATGAACATCTGGCACTTTGACTTTTACCGATTCAACGACCCGCGCGAGTGGGAAGAAGCCGGGTTCCGCGACATCTTTGCCAGCACAGGCCTCAAGCTTGTCGAGTGGCCGGAAAAGGCCGGTCCGCATCTGCCGCAACCCGACCTGCTCCTGCGCCTGGAAGTCCTGCCGGACGATGCCCGTACCGTCACCCTGACAGCCCACACGCCTGCAGGCGCGGAATTGCTGGTATGAGCCGCCAGCCCTTGAACCGCCGAAGCGCCCTGCAGCTGGGCAGCGTAGTGCTGCTGCTGGGCGTGCAGCACATCGCACGCGGCGCCACCATCGTGGCGGTGCGCGTCTGGCCGTCCAAGGACTACACGCGGCTCACCATCGAGTCCGACGGTGAAATCAAGGCGCGCCAATTTTTTATCGCCGAGCCACCTCGCCTGGCGGTTGACATCGAAGGCATTGACCTGATCCCGGCCCTGCGCGAGCTGGTCGCCAAGGTGAAGTCCGACGACCCGAATATCTCCGGCATCCGGGTCGGGCAAAACGCACCCGGCGTGGTGCGGCTGGTGATAGACCTCAAGCAACCCATTCTTCCGCAGGTGTTCACCCTCCCCCCGGTGGCGGCTTACCAGTACCGCCTGGTATTTGACCTGTACCCGACTCAAGTCGCCGATCCGCTGGAAGCCCTGATCGCGGAAAAGCTTGCGGACAGGCAACCCGGAAGCAGCCCGCCCGCGAGTTCCGGAACGGCTTCTGGCAACGACCCCCTCGGCGACCTGATCGCACGGCAATCGGAAAAACCGCCGTCGCATGCCGCTTCAGGTGCCCCTGGCACTGGCAAACAGGCCGACAGCAAACTACCCGGCGCGGCGAGCGGCAAAACCGCGCCGGAAGCAGCGGCCACCGCAAAAAACAAGACCGACCGGCTTGTCATCGTGGCGCTGGACCCAGGCCATGGCGGTGAAGACCCAGGCGCCGTCGGCCCCGGCGGCACGCGCGAAAAAGACGTGGTGCTGCAAATTGCCCACCGCCTGCGCGACCGCATCAACCAGCAGCCCAACATGCGCGCCTACCTCACGCGGGATGCTGATTTTTTTGTCCCTCTGCACATCCGCGTGCAGAAGGCGCGGCGCGTACAGGCCGACCTTTTCATCAGCATTCATGCCGACGCATTCTTCACCGCCCGGCCGCAGGGGGCGAGCGTCTTCGCGCTCAGCGAAAAAGGCGCCTCCAGCAGCGCTGCGCGCTGGATCGCCGACAAGGAAAACTCGGCCGACCTGGTCGGGGGCGTCAACGTCAAAGCCAAAGACGCACAGGTGCAGAAAGCGCTGTTGGACATGAGCACCACAGCGCAAATCAATGACAGCCTGAAACTCGGCAGCGCCATGCTGGGCGAGATCGGCAACGTCGGCAAGCTGCACAAACCGAAGGTGGAGCAAGCCGGTTTTGCGGTATTAAAAGCACCCGACATTCCCAGCGTGCTGGTAGAAACGGCTTTCATCAGCAACCCGGATGAAGAAGCCAGGCTGCGCAGTGACGACTACCAGATACAGCTGGCTGACGCGTTGATGCGCGGTATCACACGGTACTTCGCCAAAAACCCTCCGTTGGCGCGCAACCGGGCCGTGTAATTTGCGGCTCATCGGCTCACGCTGTCAATGCGTGTACGGCCGAATGCCCACTGCCATGGCCGCAGCGAGACGACAGTTCCCGGTGGCTTTCTCCTACACCCCCGCGGCGGCTCATCCCCCTACATTGTGATCACAGGCAACTCAAGGCATCCCGGTGTGGATGTCAGGAGCAAAAGCCTGGATTCCTAGCAAAGGTAAACAATATGAACACGAAACTTTTGATGTCAACGGCAGCAGCAGCAGCAGCATTGATAGGCTTGACCGGCTGCAGCACCAGCCCTACCAATGCGCAAATCGGGACAGGTGTTGGCGCTGTCGCTGGCGGTGTGATGGGCAATGCCGTGTTCGGCACTACCCTCGGCACTGTGGGGGGCGCAGCCGCTGGCGCACTGATCGGAAATGAAGTCGGCAAAAAACGCTGACCGAAGGCTGGCCTACGCCAGCTCACTCAGACGGGATAGATCAGCGAGTTGAGGATCATCTCGCTGTCGTACACACAAAGACGGCTCCTGAATTTCAGGAGGCCGTCTTTTTTGATGAGTTCGTCGATATAACGGCCGACGTTATAAACCTCGCTCACGCTGCCCGGCTTGGTGCGAAAAACCGCATAGTTCGCCTCGGCGTTGATAAGTTGCCCTTCCGCCGAATCAACCTGCGACACAATGCGCGCCGGGCTGACGATGTGGCGCATGTAATAAGGGCCGTGGTAAATCGTCTGGGTAACGCCGTACACCCGGTCTTTCATCATGCCCCGGCTTTCCAGTGCCATCAGGGCCAGCGGCAGGCCGCGGTCAAAATTCTCGCGGGCCTGGACCTTGTATCGCCCTTCCTCCACGAAAAATTCCGGCCACTCTTCAAAATGTTTGCCGTCCAGCGCCGCCGCATAGGCCGCATTGAGCTGGTCCACCTCAAGTTGCAGCATCAGGCGCTGCAGCCCTTGTTCGTTCGATGTCATAGGCCCATGACTTTCTTCCAGTAGGCGTACATGCTGCGGATCAGGGTTTCAGTCACCATGTGCTCCGTCATCTCGGTGCCGGTACCGCCCAGTTCGCACAAGGTCGACCCGCTGTCACCGGCCTGGGCGAAGCCGGCCTGGCTGAACTCGATCACTTCCCCGTCGTCCGCACTGACAAAACCGGCCGGGCCGAACAGGTTGGCCTGGCGCAGGCGGCGCTGCGTCATTTCGGGCGTGTCGTCGGCAAAGCCGAAGTGCGTCCAGATGAAATCAAACTCACCCTGTCCGCGCGGCACGATGTGGCGGGTGCTGAGCGAATTAACCTGCTGCTGGATGATCAGGCTGGGAAACAGTGTGATCATGGTGACCGTGGGCGTGATGTCGCTGCCGGGATTGGACGGGTCGGGCACCTTCCACCACGGCTCGGGCACCACGTCCAGCAAGCGGTCGTCATGCAGGGCCATGTTGGCCTTAAAGGAGGTCACGCCTTCGGTCACGGCAGCGTTCTCTCCGCCCTCGTTGCGGCGCGAGATCATCACGGCATGACGGCCCTGCCCGTCCATCACCATGCGGCTTTTCTGGTCGGCCCGCCAGAGGCCGAAGGTGACAAACCAGGTGTGCAGCAGACCGGGGTGATAGGGATCCTTGATGTTTTCCATCATCAACTTCCAGTTGCCTGGAATGCGCTGGCGGTTGTAGCCCAGCAGCGTCAGTTTGCGTGCCCCTTCCGGGCCTTTGAAAATACGGTCTATCCACGGCATGAGCTGCGGGCCGAGGTAGTCTTCCAGCGGCTCGGTGGCGTCGCTGAACGTCGCAAACACCAGGCCATGCAGCACCGCCACACGCAGCTTGGTGAGCCCGTGATCCTTGAGGTCGAACCCTTCGGGCATGCCGCCATTGACGCAATCATCCTCTTTCACGCCGTCCTTGAAAGGCAGTCCCGCCAGGTCGCCGTTGAGCTTGTAGGTCCACTGGTGATAAGGGCACACAAAGCTGCGCGCGTTGCCTTGCGGGTTCTGACAAAAGCGCACGCCGCGGTGGGCACAACGGTTTTCCACCACACGCATGCCATGGTCAGTCGCCCGGTCTTTAGGGGCAACGCGATCCCGCACCATCAGCACCTGGCGTTCGCCGACGTAGCTCAGCTTGTAGTCGCCCACATTGGGAACCTCGGCCTCAAGACCGACGTAACACCAGTGCGCGCCGTAAAAGATTCTTTCCAGCTCACGCTGGTAGAGCTGCGCATCGGTGTAGGCCCAGAAGGGCACGCGGCTGGAGCCGGGATTGCTCCAACGTGACAGGGTTTGGGGTGCGTTCATCTCAATGTCTCCGGGGCCCGCAGCGCACCTGCGCACAGGCTTTGGACAGATAATACGCTTACTTACGATCTCCGGCTTCTTTCCCTGCTTTTCACCGCGGCGGCGTCCCCACCCGTCAGTCAAATACGCAGGTTGCCTGCCCAATCCTGGCCTGCACTTCTGCCCCGGTCGGAGGCACACAGCCGCGCCGCATGACACACAGGCTGGCGCTGGCCACCGCGTGGACCAGCAAGTTGCGCCCTGCGGCATCGTCCGGCAGCGCCGGCAGAGCGCCGGTGCGGGCAACACTGCTTTTTTGCGCCAGCAAGGCTGCCATGAAGCCGGCGAGGAAACAGTCGCCCGCCCCCACGGTATCCACCACCGCCAATGACCGGGATTCGCGTGCGCGCCACTGCCGCCCATCGCTTGTCAGCAGGCAAGCTCCATGCGGCCCCAAGGTCAGAACCAGCAAACTGGCACCGCTCGCGCCGAGCAGATGCTGCGCCCGCGCAAAAACATCAGTGCCAGGTATCTCCAGGTTTTCCAGGTCTTCATCGCTGACCTTGACCACATCCGCATGCTGCAGTGCGGCGTGCACGTTGTGCCTGTAGGCCTGCAGGTCCGGCATGACCGACGGCCGCAGGTTAGCATCGACCACCACCACGCTGCCGGCCTGATGCCGGGCACGCAACCACGGAAGGTAACGGCCGGCATCTTCCGGTGCGAGGGCCAGCGCGCCGGTGTACACCATCTCCAGCGCGGGAACACGATTGCACGACTCGATCAGGCTGTCCGCCGTGACCGCACGGTCCGCCACGTCCTGCCGGTAAAAAACATAGTCGGGATGGCCTGCGTCATCCAGTCCCACCACCGCCAGCGAGGTGCTTTGCGCCACCGGCTGTGGACAGGCCAGCCGCACACCGTCACCGGTCAATGCTGCCGCTAGCTGGCGGCCAAAGCGATCCCGCGACAGGGGATTGAGATACAAGGTATCGACACCCTGTCGTGCCAGTGCACGTGTCAGATTGAACACAGCGCCGCCTGGACAAGGCTCATAACGTCCATCTGATTGAGCAATCAGGTCAATCAAGGCTTCACCGGCGGTTGCAACTTGCACCTTTTTCCCAGGGTTTTCCATAATCTCAGGGTAATCCATAACTAAAACAACTTGATTTAATAAGTCAAGCCCCACTATAGTTCACCAGAGCCCATCGTTCATGGGTACTTTCCCGCGATTCCCCAGCGCCCTACCAGCCTGGAACGTCGATTCAACAAGGAGACAATTTTGATGAAAAAGACCACCACCCTCTTGGCGTTGTCCGGCCTTGCGCTGGCCGCAACATCGGCCTTTGCAGCGGGCGAGCCTGTGATCGGCTTGATCACCAAAACCGAGACCAACCCCTTCTTCGTCAAGATGAAGGAAGGCGCTGAAGCCGAGGCCAAAAAGCTCGGCGCCAAGCTGCTGACCGCCGCCGGCAAATCGGACGGTGATACCGCAGGGCAGATCACCGCGCTGGAAAACATGGCGGCCGGCGGCGCCAAAACCATCTTGATCACCGCCAGCGGCGATGCCATCAGCCCTACCGTCAAAAAACTCCAGGCCAAAGGCGTGCAGGTGATTGCACTGGACAGCCCTTTTGAAGGCGCCGATGCCCTGTTCGCCACCGACAATTACAAAGCCGGTGTTTTGATCGGGCAGTACGCGAAGGCAGCTATGGCCGGCAAACCCGCCAGGATTGTCACGATCGACCTGTTCCCAGGCCATCCGGTGGGAGCTCAGCGCCACAACGGGTTCATGAAGGGGTTCGGTCTGCCCGCAGCAGACGCAAAATCCAACGAGTTGTCCAAAGACGCAGCCGTGGTCTGCATGGCCGACGGTTTTGGTGACCGGGCCAAGAGCCAGACGGCCATGGAAAACTGCCTGCAGAAAAATCCCGACATCAATGTGGTCTACACCATCAACGAACCTGCGGCCGCAGGTGCGTTCAATGCGCTGAAAAAGGCCGGCAAGGAAAAAGGCGTGACCATTGTCTCGGTCGATGGTGGCTGCCAGGGCATCAAGGACACTGCGGCCGGCATCATCACCGCCACGTCGCAGCAATACCCGCTGACCATGGCGGCACTCGGCGTGGCAGCGGGTGTCAGCTACGCCAAAGACGGCAAAAAGGCTTCGGGTTACACCGATACCGGCGTGACCCTTGTCTCGGCGAAAGCCCTCCCGGGCGTAGACAGCAAGGACACCAAGACGGGCCTGGACCTTTGCTGGGGTGCGAAGTAATCGGCCAGGCGCTTGCCGCTAGCCGCCCGTCATCCCGCACCGGACCGGCTGCGGGATGACAATATTATTTCTTCATCCTGGGCCTTTACCGATGAACCTGTCTTCACGTCATATACCCTGGGGGGCTCTCGGCCCCTGGCTGGCCTTGCTGGCCACCTGCATTTTTTTTACCACCCAGTCAGACCGCTTCCTGACCGGTGAAAACCTGTCCCTGGTGCTGCAGCAGGTGATGGTCGTCGGCGTGCTGGCCATTGGGCAGACCCTGATCATCCTGACGGCGGGCATTGACCTGTCCTGCGGCATGGTGATGGCATTGGGCGGCATGGTGATGACCAAGGTCGCCGTGAATTACGGCATCGACCCCTACCTGGCCATTGCCTGCGGCCTGGCCGTCACGACCGGCTTCGGCCTCCTCAACGGCTTGCTGGTCACCCGCATCAAACTGCCTCCTTTCATCGTGACGCTGGGCACACTGAATATCGCATTTGCGATCACCCAGATTTACTCCAACGCGCAAATCGTTTCCAACCTCCCGACGGAATTGACCGCGCTGGGTAACACCTTCAATCTGGGCAGCACGGAGGTCAGCCTCGGAACCGTCGCCATGATTGGCCTGTACCTGCTGGCATGGTTTGTCTTGCGGGATACTGCGCCGGGCCGTCACCTGTATGCCGTGGGCAATAACGCCGAAGCCGCACGGCTGACCGGCATCCGGGTTGACCGCGTGCTGGTAGCTGTCTATGCACTGGCTGGCCTTTTTTACGGCATCGCCGCGCTCCTGTCGGTGGCGCGCACCGGCGTCGGTGACCCGAATGCCGGGCAGACCGAAAACCTGGATGCCATCACCGCCGTGGTGCTGGGCGGCACCAGCCTGTTTGGCGGACGCGGCATCATTCTGGGCACACTCGTGGGCGCGGTGATTGTAGGCGTGTTCCGCAATGGCCTGACCCTGATGGGGGTTGCCTCCGTCTACCAGACTCTGATTACCGGCATTCTGGTGATTCTTGCGGTCGCGGCCGACCAGATGTCGCGTAAAGGGCCACGCTGATGAACACCTCAACGCCCCTCCACACACCCGCACCTTTGATCATGCAAGCCAGGGGACTGGTCAAGCGCTACGGCCAGGTCACCGCGCTGGACGGCACTGACTTCGAATTGCGTGCCGGCGAGATCCTGGCCGTGATCGGAGACAACGGCGCCGGAAAATCCTCGCTGATCAAGGCTTTGTCCGGTGCCACCGTGCCCGACGAAGGTGAGCTGTTGCTTGACGGCAAGCCGATACGCTTCAAGTCCCCCATCGATGCGCGCCGCGCCGGGATCGAGACCGTCTACCAGGACCTGGCCGTAGCCCCTGCCATGAGCATTGCGGAGAACCTCTTCCTGGGCCGCGAACTCCTCAAGCCCGGGACCCTGGGGCGATGCCTGCGCCTGCTCGACAAGAAGAAGATGCTGGAGCAGGCGATTGCCCGCATGCAGGAACTCAAGGTCGGGATCCGTTCGATGACGCAAGCCGTGGAAACGCTTTCGGGTGGCCAGCGCCAGTGCGTGGCCGTGGCGCGCGCCGCCGCCTTTGCGCAGCATGTGGTCATCATGGACGAACCCACGGCCGCCCTGGGTGTGAAAGAAGGCAACATGGTGCTGGAGCTGATTCGCCGGGTGCGCGACAAGGGCCTGCCCGTCATCCTGATCAGCCACAACATGCCGCACGTGTTTGAAATCGCCGACCGCATCCACATCCAGCGCCTGGGCCGCCGTGCGGCGGTCGTCAATCCCAGGACCATCAGCATGAGCGACACCGTGGCCGTGATGACGGGCGCCAAGACGGCCGAAGAACTGCCGGAGTCCGCGCTTGCCTGAAATATCAGCCCCCACGCTTGTCACTGCGTGTACTACGCGAGGCCTTGCAGGCCGCCGCTCGCCGGAGGCTTCGCTTCTGTCGCCCGTCCAAGCCTGCGCAGGCAGGCTTGGAGCCGCGGGCTCCAGCCCCTCGGGGGCGCTGCGCCTGCGGACTGGCAAAGCCAGATCCGCGGCCCCGGCTGGTGAAGAGGGAACCGCATGAGGCCCTTCCATGCTTAAAGGCATTGACCCTCTGCTCACGCCTGACCTGCTCAAGCTGCTGGCCGAGATGGGCCATGACGACGCGCTGCTGCTGGCTGACGCCAACTTCACGGCCATGAGTCTGGGCGCGGGCAAACCCGTGTTGCGCCTGCCTGGCCATGGCATGGCGCGGACTGTGCGGGCCGTGGCTTCGTTGCTGCCCCTGGCTGAAGATGTGGATCATCCCGTGGCCTACATGCAGGTCAGCGGTACCGATGCGCCCTACCGTTCGGACCTGCAGCGCGAGGTCCTGGGGCTGCTGGCCCCGAACTGGCTGCCACGCCAGCAAGCCGAGGCTGTTGAGCGCTATGCGTTTTATGAGCGGGTACGCCAGGCCTATGCCATTGTGGTGACGGGTGAGTTGCAGCCTTTTGGCAACTTCATCCTGCGCAAAGGGGTCATCGGTGAAAATCTGCGTCCATGACCGAAACTTCTGCCACCGCCGCTGCTGCAGCTGCCCCTGCTGAATCCGAAGCAGCCACCCCCGTGTGGCTGCGCCAGCGCGGCTCGAACCACGTGGGCATGCGCCAGTTCAATGAGCGCGTGGTGCTGCAGGCGATTCGTTTGCATGGCAGTGTGCCCAAGGCCGAGCTGGCTCGCCTGACCGGCCTGACCGCACAGACCATCGGGCTGATCACCACGCGGCTCGAAGAAGACGACCTGCTCATCCGGCACGACCGCGTGCGTGGGCGCATTGGCCAGCCCTCGGTGCCGCTGGCACTGAACCCCGACGGTGCTTTTTCGGTCGGCATCAAGATCGGCCGGCGTAGCACCGACTGGCTGCTGGTTGATTTCACCGGCCAGGTTCGCCAACGCCTGTCGCTGGCCTATGCTTTTCCCGATGCCGACACCCTGCTCCCCGTGATCGGCCGGAACCTCCTCGCCCTGCGTGAACAACTCGGTGCACTGGCGCCGCGGCTGGTCGGCGTGGGAGTGGCCGCGCCCTTCCAGCTCGGCGGCTGGCACCGGATGCTGGGGCTGTCGGCACAGCAGTCGGACCGGTGGAACCACATCGACCTCAGCGCCGAAGTGCAAGCCATGACCGACTTGCCCGTGAGTTTTGCCAAGGACACCTCGGCGGCCTGTGTGGCTGAACTGGTGTCGGGGCGCGGGCGTGACCTCAAAAGCTTTCTTTACCTGTTTGTCGACACCTTTGTGGGCGGCGGCCTGGTCATTAACTCACAACTCCACGCCGGCATCCACAACAACGCCGGCGCCGTCGCATCGCTGCCATTGCAGGTGGCCCACGGACCCAACGCACCGCCACAGCTGATCAGCCAGGCTTCGCTGTGGGAACTGGAGCAATGCTTCAAGGCGCGCGGGCTGGACCCGGCTGCGGCCTACGACGAACGCGCCATGCAGCCGCCGTTCGAGTCCGACACCCAGGCCTGGGTCGCCAGCGCCGCCAATGCACTGGCCCACAGCGTGGTCAGCGCAACAGCCGTGCTGGATATCGACGCCGTGGTGATGGACGGCTCTTTTTGCCGCCCGCTGCTGCAGCGCCTGATTGACGCCACGGGTACAGCGCTGGGCCGCTACAACTGGGAAGGCCTCTGGCCTGCCCAGGTGATGGCTGGCAGCATTGGCTCCGATGCCCGAGCTCTCGGCGGTGCCATGCTTCCCCTGCACGCCAACTTCGCCCCCGACCGCGACCTGTTTCTCAAGGCTGGTCGCTGACCCGGGCGGCAGCCGGTGACTTGTTGCGGCTGGCCTTCCAGGCGCCATACAACACAAACAGCCCGGGAATGAGAATCATGGCCCAGATGATCTTGCTCAGGTTGGCCTGCACCCACGGCAGGTTGCCAAAGAAGTAGCCGGCGCTGCTCACACCGACCACCCAGATCAGGGCGCCCACCACGTTATAGGCCGTGAACTTGGTGCGGCCCATCTCGGCCACACCCGCCACAAAGGGCGCGAAGGTGCGCAGGAAAGGCATGAACCGCGCGAGGATGATGGTGATGCCGCCGTAACGTTCGTAAAACTCATGCGCCTGGTTGAAGGCGCGCTTGTTGAAAAACCTCGACTGCTCCCACTGGAATACCTTGGGGCCGAAGTAGCGGCCTATCGAGTAATTGCATTGGTCGCCCAGGATGGCGGCCGCCAGCATCACCCCCATGGCAATCGGCAGACTGAGCAGACCGGCACCGCAAAGCGCTCCCACCACAAACAGCAGCGAGTCACCAGGCAGGAAAGGCATGACCACCACGCCGGTTTCGACAAAAATAATAATGAAGAGCAGCGCATACACCCAGGCGCCATAGGTCTGCGTAAACGCCTCCAGGTGTTTGTCGACGTGGAGTATGAAATCGATGAGAAAGGTGACTAGTTCCATGCCTGCGATTTTGACAGGTATGAAGCCGGTCCCGTCAGGCGCCGGCCCATCCGGCCAGCGCGGCAGAGGGTCAACGGCCGCCGGCCCGCACCATCACTTGAACCAGGCCCTTGCCGGGCGCGTAGATATATCCATAGCTCAGGCCGTTACCGGTTTTCCAGCCGTACTGAACAGCACCGGATATACCTTCATACACACAAGAGAGCTTTTCAATCTCGACGGACGTTACGTCGTGGCGCATGCCCCTGGATGAAAAATAAACAGTGTTGTAGCGGCGTACCTGGCCTTGGGACCAGAGGCCCACGGGAAATTTCCCCTCGTTGCTTGCATTGCCGAAGCGCTCGTCATACACCCGGCCAATCGCAGTGCGGTCCGGTGTCAACGCAAAACGCTCATGCGCGCGGGGTACCTTGCGCTCGTAAATTTCGTGAACAGTGCCTCCCTGCCCTTCCCAGCGCATGGGCCCTTTAAGCGTCACATCACCTTTGCCAACAGAACCATCGGCTTGTTCACTGACATACGGATACACCCGGTCGACCGGCGCCAATACCAGCTCCCGGCTGTCTGTCATGGGGTTGCCGGTAAGAAGTTCGACCGGCAGGAATCGCTCTTTGACACTTTCATCATGCACGCAGACAGGCACCTTGGTTTGCATCTGCATCTGCGCTTGCGCTTGCGCCGTACCGGCAAGCAAAAGACTCCCCATCAGGGCGGTATGGATCAGGGCTTTCACTGGCATAGCCTTCATCCGGTAGACGCCCGCCAGGTCAGCGGCCACTGTTGCCGCCCACCCGTGTCATGACATGCACCAGGCCCTTGCCGGGCGCATAGATATACCCGTAGCTCGTTCCCGAACCGGTTTTCCAGCCATATTGCACCGCGCCTGGCGTGCCTTCGTAGACACAGGAAAGTTTTTCAATCTCAACGGACGTCACCTCATGGCGCGTACCTCTCGGTGAAAAATAGGTGGTGTTATAGCGGCGTACCTGGCCTTGGGTCCAGAGGCCAACCGGAAATTTCCCTTCATTGCTGGCGTTGCCGAAACGCTGGTCATAGACCCGGCCGATGGCGGTACGGTCAGGCGTCAGCGCAAAACGCTCGTGCGCACGAGGAACCTTGCGCTCGTAAATTTCGTAGACGGTACCGCCCTGGCCTTCCCACTGCATTGGCCCCTTGAGCGTCACATCCCCCTTGCCCACAGAACCATCGGGTAACTCATCGACAAACGGATACACCCGGTCGACGGCCCCAAACACCAGTTCCCGGCTATCTGTCATGGGATTGCCGGTGAGAAGTTCGACCGGCAAAAACCGCTCTTTGACGCTCTCGTCCTGAATGCACACGGGTACTTTGGGCGTCTGCGCCTGCGCGTGCGCCATACCGGCAAGCAAAAGGACGAAGGTCAAGGATGAAGAAGCTCGGGCATTCAATCGCATGGGGTCCTTGCAAAAATAAACGGAACCGTGACGGTTCCCGCAACAAAATATTACAAGATCCAGGAAAGTGGGGCAATTGCCGCACCTCGCAGCATCCACATCCCGCAAAGTCCACCCCGTAAAATCTGTGGCAATGACCGCTCTTCCAACCGCTTTTCCTGCCCGCCGTCCCATACGCGAACTCCCCGACGAATTGATCAGCCAGATTGCGGCGGGCGAGGTGGTCGAGCGGCCGGCTTCGGTCGTACGCGAACTGGTGGACAACGCGCTGGACGCCGGTGCAACCCAGGTGACGGTGCGGCTGCTGGCTGGCGGTGTACGGTTGATACTGGTGGAAGACGACGGCTCCGGCATTCCACGTGAAGAACTGCCGGTTGCCCTGAGGCGCCATGCGACCAGCAAGATCGCCTCACTGCAGGACCTCGAGGCCGTGGGCACAATGGGTTTCCGGGGCGAAGCGCTGGCCGCGATCAATTCGATTGCGGACATGAGCCTGCTATCCAGAACCGCGGCGGACGAACATGCCTGGCAACTCGATGGCCGCACCGGCGAACTGAAACCGGCAGCGCGCAGCCGCGGCACCAGTGTGGAGGTGCGTGAGCTGTTTTATGCCACGCCCGCACGCCGCAAATTCCTGAAGACCGATGCCACCGAGCTGGCCCACTGCATTGAGGCCGTGCGCCGCCATGCGCTGGTGCGGCCCGATGTGGGCTTCGCCATCTGGCATGAAGGCAAGCTGGTCGAGCAGTGGCGCGCGGCGGCGGGCGATAACGCCCACCAGCAACGCCTGTCCGATGTGCTGGGGAGCGAATTTGTCGAGCAGTCGGTCGCCGTCAGCTACGAGAGCGCCGCCCGCCGCGCCGATGGCCAACCGGCTGTGCGCGTCTGGGGCGTGGCCGGCATCCCCGATGCGGCCCGTTCGCGGGCCGACCAGCAGTTCGCCTACGTCAATGGCCGTTATGTGCGCGACAAGGTGCTGACCCATGCGGCGCGCAGCGCCTACGAGGACGTGCTGCATGGCCACCGCCAGCCGGTCTATGCGCTGTACGTCGAAATCGACCCGTCCCGCGTGGACGTGAACGTGCATCCCACCAAGATCGAGGTGCGCTTTCGTGACAGCCGCGAGGTGCACCAGGCGGTGCGCCATGCCACGGAAAACGCGCTGGCCATCCCGCGCTTTGCCGCAGGCGCGGCCATCCCGGACACACATGCCGGCGCTCCCACGGGATTTTCACAATCAAATCCGGCATTTTCCCAGCAAAATTGGGCGCAACCAGCTATCAATTTTATAGCAAGCGGCAGTCGGGTTTCAGACTTCGAGGCGATGTGGCCTTCACGGCCACAACCCGCCGATTCAGACGGCTTTGCCGTGGACGCCGGCTTTTCGCCCGCACCAATCCCTGCCATTGCCAATGGATCAAGCGACGACGCCGTCAGCACAGGCCACCCTATCCTCACCCCACTGCCTGCCGGAGACTGGCCGCTGGGCCGCGCCATTGCCCAGTTGCAGGGCATTTACGTGCTCGCCGAGAATACCCACGGCCTGGTCATCGTGGACATGCATGCCGCCCATGAGCGCATCGTTTACGAGCGCCTGAAAACGCAGATGGAGGCCGGCGAAGGCGCCAGCCTTGCCAGGCAGCCCCTGCTGATCCCGGCCACCTTTCCCGCCAGCCCCCAGGAAGTAGCCACGGCTGAGGCCAGCGCCCAGACCCTGGCCACGCTGGGCCTTGAGATCACGCCTTTTTCGCCCAAAACCCTGGCGGTGCGTGCCGTACCCACCAGCCTGGCGCAAGGCGACGCGGTGGAACTGGCCCGCAGCGTGCTGGCCGAACTGGCCCTGCACGATGCCAGCACCGTCATTCAGCGCGCGCAGAACGAGTTGCTCTCTACCATGGCCTGCCACGGCGCCGTACGCGCCAACCGCAAGCTCACACTCGACGAAATGAACGCCCTGCTGCGCCAGATGGAAGCCACCGAGCGTTCCGACCAGTGCAATCACGGGCGGCCGACGTGGCGCCAGGTAAGCATCCGGGAGTTGGACGCCCTCTTCATGCGCGGGCGCTGAGAGCCTGCTGGGAGAGCTGACTGACTTTCAGACTTTTATCACGCGCGGACACAATTTCGGCTGCGGGGCGGCGCAAGAATTGCATGGCCAAAGCGTTACAGTTTGGCCGATCTGCTAGGGGAAAACGCCAAACCTGAGAACTTTTTCAGCAGGACTTACTCAGTCAAGACCATGAAACGCTGGCACCTCTTCACGTCCTTTTGCATGGCGCTGGCTTTGCTGGCCGGCTGCGCCACCCTCGACGAAAAACAGCGTGCCTGGATCTTCCAGCCCAGTGACCGCAGCTGGAGCGGTGGCACCGCTGCCGCGGTGGGCATGGACGACGTCTGGATCGATTTCACCTCCGCCGCCAGCAACCAGCCGGTGCGCCTGCACGGCCTGTGGCTGGCCAGCGACGCGCCTGAGGCGGCCCAGGCGCCCATCCTGCTGTACCTGCACGGCGCACGCTACAACGTTACCGGCTCCGCACCGCGCATGCGCCGCATGCAGGAGCTTGGTTTTTCGGTGCTGGCCATTGACTACCGGGGTTTCGGCAAAAGCACCAACGAACTTCCCTCCGAGAAATCCGCCTACGAAGACGCCCGCGCCGCCTGGAACTGGCTGGCACAAAAATACCCGGGCCGGCCGCGCTACATCTTTGGCCATTCGCTGGGCGGCCCCATCGCCATCCACCTGGCGACCGAAGTGGCGGATGAGCGCGGCACCATCGTCGAAGGCACCTTCACCTCCATCGCCGATGTGGTGGGCAGCTCGCCGCAATGGGGCTGGATGCCGGTGTCGCTTCTGATCACCCAGCGCTTTGAGGCTGTGCGCAAGGTGGACAAGATCGGCTCACCGTTGCTGGTGGTACACGGCGGCGAAGACCGGCTCATCCTGCCCGACCTGGGGCGCAAGCTCTATAACGCCGCAGCGCAGCCCAAGCTCTTCATGTTGGTCGAGGGCGGCTCGCACCACGACACCAACATCGTCGGACAGCCCCAGTACAGGCAAGCGTTGACGCAGCTCTTTGACCTGAAATAAAGGTCCTGCAAAAAGGCGGCCCGCTTACAGCAGTGGGTTGCCAAGGCCTATGCGTCTCCAAAAAGTAGAAATATTGCTGCAACGCAGCGGACAATTTCTTGTAAACAGGTATTTTTTACTTACCCAATACGTGTAGCCGGATGTAACATCCCTCTATCGCACAACACCTAAAACAATCGAGAGGGAATGTATGAGCCAAGTCCTGGTTATCCGCAGGTTGCCTGTCTTCAGCTTGCTGGCTCCTGCGCTGGCTTTGCTGGCTTCAGCCCCCCTCCACGCCCAAACCGCGGCAACCGCGGCGCTGCCCGCAGCCGCGAAATTCAATGGAGCGGACACTGCCTGGATGCTCATCTCGACTGTGCTGGTGCTGCTGATGACCATTCCCGGAATCATGCTGTTTTACAGCGGCATGATGCGGACCAAAAATGCCCTCTCGATCGTGGCGCATACCTTTGCCGCCACAACGGTCGTCACGCTGGTATGGGCGGGCATTGCCTATTCGCTCGCTTTCACCCCTGGCAACCCCTGGATCGGGGATATGAGCCGGGCACTGAGCGACGGATTGTTGGGCAGCAAGGTCGGTGCACACGTTTCGGCACCCACCGTGCCGGAATCCGCTTTTTTCATGTTCCAGCTGGCATTCGCCATCATTACCTTTGCGCTGATCATCGGCGCGACTGTGGAACGCATGCGCCTGAGCGCGACCATCTTCTTCGCAGCTTTCTGGACCCTGTTGGTCTATGCACCCGTAGCGCACTGGATCTGGCAGCCCACCGGCTGGCTCGCCAGCATGGGGCACATGGATTTTGCAGGCGGCACGGTAGTGCACATCGCCGCCGGTGCCAGTGGCCTGGTGGCCGCCAAAGTCGTGGGGCCGCGCAGGGGATTCGGGACTGAGCCCATGGTGCCGCACAACCTGCTGGTAACGATCATCGGCGCCGGGCTGTTGTGGGCCGGCTGGTTCGGCTTCAATGCGGGTTCGGCCTTTGAGGCCAGTTCACGCGCCGTTGGTGCTTTGCTGGCCACCCAGGTGGCAGCCTGCGTCGGCGCCTTCATGTGGGGAATCTGCGAATATGTCCAACGCGGCAAATTCAGCGTACTGGGCATGGCCACAGGCGCTATTGCCGGCCTGGTAGCCATCACGCCGGCCTCCGGCTTTGTGGGCGTGATCGGAGCGTCGGCGCTGGGCGCCGCAGGCGGCATCGGCTGCTTCCTCGCCGTGACCCGCTTCAAGCGCGCCACAGGAATCGATGACTCGCTCGATGTGTTTGCGCTGCATGGTGTCGGCGGCATCATCGGCACGGTCCTGACCCCGGTCTTTGCGCTCAAGGAAATTGCGCCGGTCACCGCAACCGTGCTGACCAACCTGATGGGCGCCTGCGCTGTTGCGGCTTACGCAGGCGTCGCGACCTGGCTGATCTTGCTGGTGGTCAAGCCCCTGGCAGGCCTTCGCGTCACCGCGGAGGAGGAGCAGTTGGGCCTTGACCTTGCCCAGCATGGCGAAATGATTTCAGGTGCGTAAAGTCCCCCGCCCGCGCAAGACCTGCACACCATGCAGTTAACCATGAATCCGCCTGACTCCGACCTCATGACCTACGCGGTGCGGATGGTCATTCCCATGAAGCGGGAATTCGGCCGCGTGCTGAACGTCCATCAATTTCTACACGACCTGCCATACGCCACCGAAGTGATCCAGGAGGCGCTCAACAGCAAGGACGAGCGGCTGCGCGGCTACGCTGCCTATGCGCAAACCAAGATTTTTGGGCCCCGCAGCAGCGAGCCGCCGGTGGCACAACCTGCCGCAGCGCCCACATTTTCGCCAGCTGTCCCTGCGGCCAGCGAAACGGAAATCAGCGAAGACCTCCGGGCCAAAGCCATTGCCCGGTACAGGTCGGGACTGCGCTGAAAGGGCCCGCATGTGCGGGCGCAGCTGTTCAGCTTAAATAGCCTCGCCGCCTCCGCAGCGCCCTGATTCCGAAGCTGGTTCAGAAGGCTTGCACCACACGCAGGCCGGCACGCCTGGCGCTGCGAATCCATGGCACCGGCGTACCCTTGTGAACCACCACGGCCGACACATCGGCCAGCGCCATGATGCGGTACGCAGAGGCTGCGCCCAGCTTCTCGCCCGATGCCAGCAGCACTGTCTCGGCGGCGCAGCGGTGCAACGCCCGCTTGACAGCGGCTTCCTCGGAATCACCCGTCGTCACGCCGGCTGACGCATGCACGCCCGTCGCCCCCAGGAAAAATACATCGGCCCGCACACGAGAAAGTTGCTCCATCAATTCAGCCCCCATGGCCACCATGGAGTGCCGGAACAACCGCCCGCCGAGCAACTGGATGACGACGTGCGGGCAGTGAGCCAGTGCCATGGCAACCGCCGGGCTGTGGGTGAGCACTGTTGCATGGAGGTCTTCGGACAGATGCCGCGCCATCTGCAGCGCGGTGGTGCCGCCGTCAATGATCACCACCTGCCCTGGCTGGACCATGGCCGCTGCCGCCCGGCCGATGGCCTGTTTGTCCAAAGACGCGATCTGCTCGCGCGCCGCCACGTTGCCGACGGCCGGCGAAGCAGGCAAGGCGCCGCCATGAACACGCTGAAGCTTGCCCGCTTGGGCCAGCTCGCGCAGGTCGCGCCGGATCGTGTCTTCCGAGATGCCCAACTCCTGGCTGATGGCTTTGGCCACCAGTTGCCCGTCGCGGTCAAGGCGCGTCAGCAGCAGGTGTTTCCGTTGGCTGGTCAGCATTGTGGTTCTGGCGGTTAGGGGTGCGTCGAGGGGGGCTTGAATAGTTGCATGAAAACTAACGATAATGCACGATATTACACGAAACGAGCCAACCCAATGCGCCCTTCCTTCCTGATCCCGCCACCCGCGCAACACGTACGCGTGATTGGCGACGAACGCCTGTCCGACAACTGGTATGTGCTGCGCAAGCTCACCATCGAGCTGCTCCGCCGCGGCGGCACATGGCAGCAGCTGGCACGCGAGGTCTACGACCGCGGCAACGGCGCAACGCTGCTGCTGTTCAATGCCCGGCGCCAGACCGTGGTGCTGACACGGCAGTTCCGGTTGCCGGCCTGGGTCAACGGTTGCGCCGACGGCATGCTGATCGAAGCCTGTGCCGGATTGCTTGATGGCGACGATGCCGAAACCTGTATCCGGCGAGAAGCGGCCGAGGAAACCGGCTTCAACATCCAGGCACCGCACAAGGTTTTCGAGGCCTACATGAGCCCGGGTTCGGTCACTGAAAAGCTGCATTTCTTTGTGGCTTCCTACGAAAGCACAGACCGGGCCGGAGAAGGCGGCGGCATCGTCAACGAGGGCGAAGACATCGAGGTGATCGAGCTGTTGCTGGAAGACGCACTGGCCATGGTGCGCAGCGGCGCCATTGAAGACGCCAAGACGATCATGCTGCTGCAGCACGCAAAAATCACCGGCCTGGACCACCTGCTCCCTCTGCGCCCTCTGTTCCCTTCTTCCAGGTCCTGAGCCCATTCCGGGTCTTGCCAGTACCGTGAGGCGCTGGCGTTTGTCTGATACGCTCAGCTCAATGGATGTTTCTGTTTCGAAGACCGCGGGGCGCGCCATGTCGCCCGGCATGGTAGTGCTGGTGCTATCGATGCTGCTGGGCATCCAGCCGGTCACGACCGACCTCTACCTGCCTGCCCTGCCCGCCCTGACTGAAGGTTTCGGCGCGCCGATGTCGCAGGCGCAGCTCACACTCAGCGCCCTGCTGCTGGCCTTCGGCACATCCCAGCTGATCTGGGGCCCGCTGTCGGACCGCTTCGGCCGCCGACCTATCCTGCTTTGGGGTCTGTGCGCCTACACCCTCGCCTCCGTCGGCAGCACACTCGCATCCTCGATGGAGCTGCTGATCGCCTGGCGCATCGTGCAGGGCGCCGCCATGGGCGCGGCAGTGATGTGCGCGCGCGCCATTGTGCGCGACCTGTACCAGCCGCTTGAAGGCGCCCGCGCCATGTCCAAGGGCTTGAGCGGCCTGGGCGTGCTGGCCTGCATCAGTGCACCGCTGGGCGGCTTGCTGTCAGAGCTTTTCGGCTGGCGCATGGCCCTGATGGCGCTGGCCGTGTTCGGCGCGGCCACGCTGGCCCTCATCTCACTTCGGTTTGAAGAAACCCTCGCACAGAAAAACCCGCGTGCGCTGCAGCCGGCCACACTGCTGCGCACCTGGGCGCATATTCTTCGCAACCCCACATTCCTGGCATTTTCAGTGTTGACCGCGGCCTCCTATGGTGGCCTGTTTACCTTTCTGGCCACCTCGTCGTTCGTGTTTATCAAGGTGCTGGGCCTGACCAAAACGCATTACGGCCTCATCATGTTTTCGATGTGCTTTTGCTACCTCACCGGCACCTTCATCTGCCGGCGGCTGCTGCCACGCTTTGGCGTGCGGCGCTCGGTGGCCGTGGCCGCCTGCCTCACACTGGCCGGTGGGACTTTGATGGGTGTGCTGGCATGGGCCGGCATCCAGAACGTCTGGGCCATCATGCTGCCCTATTACCTGTTCATGCTGGGGCACGGTGTGCACCAGCCCTGCGGGCAGAGCGGCGCGGTAGGCCCTTTCCCCCAGGCGGCGGGCGCCGCCTCGGCCCTGAACGGTTTTCTGATGATGGTCGTGGCCTTCGGCATGGGCGGCTGGCTGGGAACCCACATGGACGGCACGGTGCGGCCGCTGACCAATGGTGTCTGGTTCTGGAGCGCTCTGATCGCCGCCACGGCCTGGACCGTGATCCAGAAGTACGGAGAGCCCGCCCATGAGGCGGCGGCCAGGGCCTGACATGCGCTGCATCGCGCTGGCCGGGCCGACGGCCTCCGGCAAAACCGCCGCCGCCATGGCGATTGCACAGCGCCACGCGGTGGAAATCATCAGCGTGGATTCCGCCCTGGTCTATCGCGGCATGGACATTGGCACTGCCAAACCCACACCCGCCGAGCTGGCCGCCGTGCCGCACCACCTGATCGATATCCGCGACCCGCTGCACGCCTACAGTGCGGCCGAGTTTGTGGCAGACGCCAGCCGGCTGATGGAAGACATTCGCGGGCGCGGCAAGCTGCCGCTGCTGGTGGGCGGCACCATGCTGTACTTCAAGGCGCTGTTCGACGGGCTGGACGACATGCCCAAGGCCGACCCGGCCACTCGCGCCCAGATTGCCGACGAAGCCGCCGCCAATGGCTGGCCGGCGCTGCATGCCGAACTCGCCCGGGTGGACCCCGCCACCGCTGCCCGACTCGCACCGAACGACTCGCAGCGCATCTCGCGCGCATTGGAGGTTTTCCGCGTATCAGGCCAGCCGCTGTCGTTTTTTCATCAGCAAAATGCTACAAAAACCATAGCTACCAGCGCCCAATCATCAAGGGATACAGGTCTTATTTCTCTTGAACCTCATGACCGCGGCTGGCTGCACGAGCGCATTGCCCAACGCTTTGACGCCATGCTGGCCGCCGGGTTTATAGACGAAGTGAAAGCCTTGCGCGCACGCGGCGACCTCACACCCGATATGCCTTCGATGCGCTGCGTCGGCTACCGCCAGGCGTGGGAGGCGCTTGACGGAAGCTACCCGCTGGCCGAGCTGCGCGACAAAGGCATTTTTGCCACGCGCCAGCTCGCCAAGCGCCAGATCACCTGGCTGCGTTCCATGCCGCAGCGCCAGGTCGTGGCCTGCGATGCGGCCGACGCGTTGCCGCAAGTGCTTGCGCTGGTTGACGCCGCTGTGGGGCACATGACGTGAGCCTTCAACTCAGGAACCTCGCCAAGCGCTACGGCACAACTGCCGTGTTCAGCCACGTTACGCTGGATGTTGAACCCGGCGAATTCGTCGCCATCATCGGCGAGTCGGGCGTCGGAAAATCAACGCTGCTCAATTGCATGGCCGGCCTCGACACCTGGGACGAAGGCACAGTCCTGCTGAACGGCCAGGACCTGGGCGCCATGACCGACGACGAGCGCGCATTGCTGCGGCGCCGCCATGTGGGTTTTGTGTTCCAGGCCTTTCACGTGCTGCCGCACCTGGATGTCGCGCAAAACGTGGCCTTGCCCCTGCTGCTGCTTGGTGCGCCTGACGACGCACGCGTGCAGTCGCTGCTCGAAGCAGTTGGGCTGTCTGGCATGGGCGGGCGTCTGCCCCAGCAGCTCAGCGGCGGCCAGCTGCAGCGCGTGGCGATTGCCCGCGCCCTGGTGCACCGGCCCAGCCTGCTGCTGGCCGACGAGCCCACGGGCAACCTGGACCCCACGACCGCCGCGAAAGTGATGGATGCGTTGATTGCCCAGACCCGCGAGCACGGCGCCTCGCTGGTACTGGTCACCCACTCCGAAGCCGCCGCTGCACGCGCAGACCGCCGGCTGCACCTGAGCGCCGACGGCATTCTTCCGTAAGCTAACTCCCGCGCTCAGGGTTGGGCGAGCAACTCCGCGTAACGCGTCAAGTCGACATTGCCGCCGCTGATGATCACGCCCACCTTTTCACCACTGGCCGGCGGGTTTTCCTGCAGCGCGGCGCACGCGCCGGCAAACGCCAGGCAGCCTGTCGGCTCTACCACCATCTTCATGCGCTCGGCAAAAAAGCGCATGGACTCAACCAGTTGCGCATCGCTCACGGTAAGGATGTCATCCACATCCCGCCGGATGATGCCGAAGGTGTACTCGCCCAAGTACTGGGTTTGCGCGCCGTCGGCAATGGTTTTTGGCGTTTCAATATGCACGATGCGTCCCGCGCGCAGCGACTGCTGGCCGTCGTTGCCGGCTTCTGGCTCGACGCCATAGACCTTGCACTGCGGCGACAGCGCGCGAGCTGCAAGCGCCGAGCCGCTGGTGAGCCCGCCACCACCCAGGCATATGTAGAGGCGGTCCAGCGGGCCGGTCTCCTCAATCAACTCTTTCGCGGCCGTCCCCTGGCCGGCAATCACGTCGGGGTGGTCATAAGGCGGGACCAGGGTCATGCCGCGTTCAGTGGCGAGCCGTTTCGTCAGCGCCTCGCGGTCTTCGGTGAAACGGTCGTACAGCACCACTTCCGCGCCGTAGCCCCGCGTTGCAGCCAGCTTGGCGGCGGGGGCGTCTTTGGGCATCACGATGACCACGGGCATGCCGAGCAAGCGCGCCGAAAGCGCCATTGCCTGTGCATGATTGCCCGATGAAAACGCGATGGCACCGGCCCGGCGTTGCGCGGCATCGAACCTCGAGAGTGCATTGAAGGCGCCGCGAAACTTGAAAGCGCCCATGCGCTGGAAGTTTTCGCATTTGAAAAAAAAGCTGGCGCCCCATCGCGCATCGGCGGTGCCGGACCGTAGCACGGGCGTGCGGTGCGCATGGCCTTCAAGCCGCGCGGCAGCGGCGATGACGTCGTCGTAGCTAGGGAGTTGCATGGTGATCGCTTTCATTCCGGTGGAAGAATCAGGATATCCGGGTCATCCGGAAGACCGATAGATTAGATGACATGGCGTTTTTCCGACAGAACCAGAAAGCCCGATTCTGTACCGATACAGATGGCGGTCTCGTTCATTGACCGGGAACTGATCCTGCCACAGCGCTGAAGGCACAATGAAGCGCATGCGCGCCCTGCTCTCAAGTTTTTCCTGGCGGGAATTGCAACACCACCCCTGGCGCAACGCCGCCGCCGTGGTGGCTGTGATGCTGGGCGTGGCCCTGGCGTTTTCGGTGCAGCTCATCAATGCCTCAGCGCTCAGTGAGTTTTCGCAGGCGGTGCGTGCGGTCAACGGCCAGCCGGACCTGGAGCTGCGCGCCGTGCAGGGCAGCTTCGACGAGGCGGTGTACGCGCGCGTGGCCAACCATCCGCAAATCGCGCTGGCCAGCCCGGTGCTTGAAATCAGCACGTATGCGCTGGACGGCACACCCGCGGGCGGCCGCCTGCCGCTGCGCATCATCGGTGTGGACGCGCTGGCAGTGGCCGCCATTGCGCCGTCGCTGATGTCGGTGCCATCCTCAGATAGCGGGCGCTTCGCACTGTTTGCGCCTGGGCAGGTTTTTCTGAACCCCGCGGCGCAGCAAGCCCTGAAAGGTCTCACGCTGCGCCTGCAAAGCGGCCTCGAACTGCGCCAGGTGACTGTGGCCGGCAGCGTCAGCGCCGGCGGCGGGCCGCTGGCTGTGATGGACATCGCCGCCGCACAGGATCTCTTCGGCAAGGCCGGGCAGCTCTCCCGCATCGACCTCAGGCTCAGCGCCGGCGCCGACGCACGCCGTGTGATCGAGTCGCTGGAACTGCCCTCCAACATCACCGCAACAGCGCCGGGCGACGCGGCCGAGCGCGTGAGCAACCTGTCGCGCGCCTACCGGGTCAACCTGACTGTGCTGGCGTTGGTGGCCTTGTTCACCGGCGCCTTCCTGGTGTTCTCGGTGCTTTCGCTGAGCGTGGCCAAGCGTGCGCAGCAGTTCGCACTGCTGGGCGTGCTCGGCCTCACGGGCCGTGAACGCCTTCAGCTGGTCCTGGCCGAGTCGTTGCTGCTGGGTGCGGCCGGCAGCGTGCTGGGCATCGCGCTGGGTACCGGCCTGGCTGCGCTGGCGCTGCGGCTGCTGGGTGGTGACCTGGGAGGCGGCTACTTCTCCGGCGTGGCTCCCGCGCTGCAATGGAACGGCTGGGCGGCGCTTGTTTACGGCGCACTCGGAATTGCCGCCGCCGGCGTGGGCGGCTGGTGGCCGGCGCGGGCAGCGCAGAAGCTGCCGCCAGCGCAAACCCTCAAGGGCCTCGGCGTTGCGTCCGGCAGCGGCCGCGGGCACTGGTTCAGTATTATTTTGATCGCTGCTGGCGCTCTGTTGGCGATGGTTCCACCGATATTTGGCATTCCACTGGCAGCGTACGTGTCGGTAGGCCTGCTGCTGGTGGGCGGCATCACCGCCCTGCCCTGGCTGATCTCCCTGATCTACAACCGGCTCAGCCCGCAGGTAGCGCACCGGCTGCTGCCACTGCTGGCCGTGGAGCGCGCACGCCGCGTGCGTGAAAGCGCCGCGGTGGCCGTGAGCGGCGTGGTGGCGTCGCTCAGCCTGGCCGTGGCGCTCACGGTGATGGTGACGAGCTTTCGCGAATCGGTGACGCACTGGCTGGACATAGTGCTACCCGCCGACCTGTATGTGCGCACGGCGCTGGGAACTTCCGCCAGCGACACGGCGTATTTCTCGCCGGAGTTCGTGGCCGCGCTGGGCCGCCTGCCCGGCGTGGCGCGGGTCGGCAGCCTGCGCACCACCCAGTTATTGCTCGACACCACCAGGCCCAGCGTGACCCTGATCGCCCGGCCTATCGACAACCCGGCCACCACACTGCCGCTGGTCGGCCAGGCGCTGCCAGTGCCGCCCGGGCACATCGGCATCTATGTGAGTGAGCCGATGGTGGACCTGTACGATGCCCACCCGGGCACCGTTTTTCGTCCGCTTTCACAGGCTTTTATGGCCCTAGCCCAATCAATGCAGGGACAATCAGCTCCTGATTTGATAGCAAATACCACGCAACCGATTGCATCGACGGCCTCGCCGGAGTTCTATGTGGCGGGCGTCTGGCGCG
The DNA here is from genome assembly GCF_050626995.1 of Polaromonas aquatica. GTDB lineage: Bacteria > Pseudomonadota > Gammaproteobacteria > Burkholderiales > Burkholderiaceae_C > Polaromonas > Polaromonas aquatica_A. The sequence continues at coordinate 237,118 of NZ_CP192467.1, forward strand.
ACTACGCACGCCAGTTCGGCGCCATCGCCATGGCCCAAACGGACTTCGAACGCCTGACCGGCGACAGGCGCAGCAACGACCTCGCTGTGTGGCTGAAGGACGGCGCCAGCGACAGCGAAGTGCAGCAGGCCATACGCGCCCTCGCCGGGCAGCAATCCGGCGAGGGCGCATTGCTGGAGCTGGCCTCCGTCAGCCAGCTGCGCGCCACATCACTGCGCATTTTTGACCGCAGCTTTGCGGTCACCTACTGGTTGCAGGGCGTGGCAATCGCCATCGGGCTTTTCGGCGTGGCCGCCAGCTTCAGCGCCCAGGTGCTGGCGCGCCGCAAGGAGTTCGGCCTGCTGGCGCACCTGGGGCTGACACGGCGGCAAATCCTGGCCGTGGTGGCGGGCGAAGGCGCGGCCTGGACGCTGATCGGCGCACTCGCGGGGCTGGCCTTGGGGCTCGCGGTGTCAACCGTGCTGGTGTACGTGGTTAACCCGCAAAGCTTTCACTGGACCATGGACCTCATGGTGCCCTGGCTGCGCCTGGCCCTGCTGTGTGCTGCGGTGGTCGTGGCCGGCACCGTGACAGCCTGGCTGGCTGGCCGCGCGGCCGCAGGCCGGGATGCCGTGCTGGCGGTGAAGGAAGACTGGTAAGCCGCACACCGCAGGCACGGGGCAGTCCGTGCACCGTCCTACAGGCGTGGAGGCCGGTTTCCGACGCCATCCGGCCGGACGCGGCATCACACTGTGACTCATGCGGTGGCTGTCAAGTGCGCAGGTGTTTCGCCAAGCTTGTCTCCCACGCCCTTTCTTTTTGTCTTTCAATGCCAGCGGAGAACGCGATGACCACCAACACCAGCCCACTGACCGGCGCCAGCGCGAACACGGGCAAGTTCGCAGGGCACGCCTCTTCCCGGCCGTCCCACGGCTTACAGCTCACCCGCAACGACAACGGCAGCGTGACCCTGGCACTCAACCAGCCCCTGACATTGCAAGCCGATGAACTCGAAGAACTCGTCACCAGCCTGGCGGGCCTGCGCGCCGATATGGATCCGCCCTACCCGCTGGACTGCCCGCCGCTGAGCGCCCTGGAGCCCAGCTACAGCCCGCGGCACTGGGTCGCCTGCGACCCGCTGACCGGAAAGATCCTGCTGTTCCTGCGGCACCATCTTTTTGGCTGGCTGGGCATTGTGCAAACGCCTGAAACCGCGCTCGATATGCTGAAGTCGGTAGCCGTCGAGATGAAAAACCTGGAGCTTTCCGACCGCGATCCACGGCGCGACCTGCACTGAGCACTACCGCGGCGCCATGGCAGCCCATCATGCCCGTCGCTTCAACCCGCTTATCGCGGTGTACATCTTGATACCAGGCCTACGCGAGTGGGCCGATGTATGCCGCACTCCCGAAACGAACGGCACGCCTCCCCGCGCCCCTGAGCTTTAGCTTTCTCCAATGCCCACAGCGGCATCCAGAGGCGTTTTCGTTTGCTTACCCAAAGTCACGTTCCTGACGCGCAATTGTCATCACAGCGCCCGGATGAACTCCTACCATGGAGGCATTCACCAGAGAGGGCTTGCATCATGGCATCTGCTAAAGCACCGCCGCACGACTACCGCATTGAAAACATCGACCCGGCAGAGGGCAGCCTGCTGCCGCCGAACTCGAACCATCTTTTCGCCGACTATTCGCTGGCCGTGGCGGTGGCCGTGAAAAGTGTCGCCGATCCCACGCGGCAGGAGGTGCGTGTCGTACACATCCCCAGCGGGGAAGTCGTCTTCCGGACTTCAGCGTTTTGACGCCGGGGTCCGCCGCATCAGGCCAGCCTGATGCTGTTTGCAAAGTGGTCATACACCACGGAAATTCTCCGCAGGTGGCGCGACTCCGCGTGCGCCAGCAGCCACAGGTCTGACTCGCAGTCGACCAGGGTGTCCCCGAGCGGCACCAGCCCGGGTTCTCCCGCAAGCATGAAGCGCGGCACAATCCCAATCCCCAACCCCGCCTTGATCGCATCCATCACCGCCACAATGCCGTCCGCATAATGCCGCGGCGTCACCTTGGGCAACTGCTTGCGCCGCCACAACACAGAGGGATGCTCCGGAAGCGATTCGTCGGGCGCGATCCAGTCAGATTTTGCGAGCGCGTCAGGCAAGGAGATTTTTTTGGACGACACCGCCTTCGCTTGCGCTTTGGATCCGCACAGCACAAAGCGCACAGTGCCGAGCTTTCGGCCCACCAAATGGTCGGGTGGTTTGCGCGTTGCACGCAGCGCCAGGTCGGCATCACGCCGGCTCAGGCTTACCAGTTCATTGCCGGTGCGCATGTCAAGCTGCAGCAATGGGTGCTGTACCAGCAGCGGCTTGATGGAAGGCAGCACCAGCCCGCGTAACACCGCGTCGGTTGTGGTCAGCCGCACCAGGCCTGAAACGCCCTCATGCGGCCGCTGCATGCTCGCGCGCACGGCTTCCAGCTCCGCCTCTACGCGCTCCGCATGCGGCACCAGGCCCAGCATGGGCTCTGTCGGCAAATAACCCAGGCGCGACCTTTCGAACAGGCGCTGGCCCAGGTTTTTCTCGATGCGCTGCACCGAGCGGAACACCGTGGACGCATCCGCGCCCAGCCGCCGCGCAGCCTCGCCCAGCGTCATGCCGCGCACCATGGCCAGCAAGATTTCCAGGTCAGAAGCCGTCAGGTTGTATTGCGTTTTTGCAATTGATGTTTTCATGATTGCCAATTTACATTGTATTTTTGCAATCTTAAAGTAGCGGCTCCTTCAACGCCACGTCCTTCACCGGGCTTTACATCATGACCACCGATACCTCTGAAAACTTCAGCGCCAGCCACGGAGCCACCCTGCTGCGCCTGGCCCTTGGCACCATGTGGCTTACCCACGCACTGCTCAAAATCTTCGTCTTCACCCTGCCCGGCACGGCACAGTTTTTTGAATCGGTCGGCCTGCCCGGCTTCATGGCCTATGTCGTCGTGGCGGTCGAGCTGGCCGGCGGTGCCGCCTTGCTGCTGGGGTTTTATGGCCGTCAGGCATCACTGCTGCTTGCGCCGGTGCTGTTGGTGGTCGTCTGGGTGCACTGGCCCAACGGCTGGGTATTTACCAGCCCCAAAGGCGGATGGGAATACCCGCTCTTCCTGCTCGTCGCATCTCTCGCTCAATGGCTACTGGGCGACGGCGCCTGGGCCGCACGCCGCAGCCGCCTCTTGGTTCCTCGTTGAGCTTTCAGAAAGAACAACCATGAAGCTCACCCTCATCAGCCACACACTGTGCCCCTACGTGCAGCGCGCGGCCATCGTGCTGGCCGAAAAAGGCGTCGCCTTCGAACGCATTGACATCGATCTTGCCAACAAGCCCGACTGGTTCAAGGCGATTTCACCGCTGGGCAAGACGCCGGTGCTGCAGGTAGGTAACGAAGCTAACGACGCGATTTTTGAATCAGCCGTGATCTGCGAATACCTGGACGACACCCTGCTGCCGCGCCTGCATCCCGCAGACGCCCTCAAGCGCGCACAGCACCGCGCCTGGATGGAGTTCGGCTCTGCCCTGCTCAATACCATCGGCGCGTTCTACAACGCTGCCGATGCTGCGTTGCTGGCGCGGCAACGTGAAGATATCCAGCGGCGGTTTGGCCAGCTTGAGGCGGTGCTACCGGACCAGGGACCCTATTTCGCAGGTGCATCTTTCAGCATGATTGACGCCGTGTTCGGCCCCGTGTTTCGTTACTTCGATGTATTGGAGAGCGCTGGTGAAACAGGGTTCTTTGATGACCTACCAAAGGTGCGTGCCTGGCGCGCCGCCCTCACCGCACGCCCGTCAGTCCAAAGAGCTGTTGGCAGCGGGTATGCACAGGAACTGCATCGCTTCTTCCTGGCTCGAGGCTCCGAACTCTCTCGCCGCATCGCGGGACAGGAAAAGCAGAGCCTGATGCTATAAAGCGGATGGCTGTTTTCGGGCAGACCAGACTTCGAAACTCAAGGACATGCCATCAACCGATAAGCATGGAACGATGAGGTTGGCGGTAACTGGTGAGAAATTAAATCAGGCAGTCGGCTAAGAGGTTGTTCATGACTTACGACGTGGTTCTTTGGAAAACAAAGCGCGGGCAATGCGATAGCGACGGATTGATTGCTCTGTTATTAAGTGACGAGATGGAGTGCAAAGAGGTTGCCCGCTTTCCTAAAACTGCGACCATACGTCGCCTGGAGAAAACTTTCAACGCTCCGTTTGAAGAACTCCCTTTTGAAGCACATATCACCGGGCAGTCAGCGTGGTTTGGCTTGACACATGGACCGACAGGAGACCAGCAGTTAGCGGCGATTTCGGAGATCGCCCGCGAATGCGGATTTCACCTTTATGATTTCCAGATTAACGAGCCGTCGGCTGAAGATTCTGCGGAACTGGAGCGTCGAGTTGCCAATGCGGAAGGCTCTGAAGATCAACTGATTTTTGTCGAGGCTCTTGCGGCCGCCAAGGCCGGAAGCAAAACCGAAATGCATAAGGTCGGTAGCTGCTTCAGATACGGCACCGGAACTCAACAAAGCAAGGCGGATGCAATTTACTGGTATCACCAAGCCAGTGAAGCGGGGCTGGGAAAAGCAAATGTGAGTTTGGCCGAGGTCTACATCCAGGAGTTACGTGACGACTCCAGTATCGAAAATGGACTAGCCGTTCTCCGAAAAGGAACTCAGCAACGCCATGCTCCTTCAATGATTTTTTTGGGCGAGTTACTTCGCGACGGTGTCGGCACCCACGCTCCCAATCTGGCTGCAGCTATTGCCTTGTGGCATGAGTTGTTGGCACTAGACCCCTGGGTGGCCGCTTTTGAACTGGCAAGGGTTTACGAAGTCGGGAACGAGGTACCTCAATCCACTGAAAAAGCAATTGAATACTTCAGAATCGCCCGAGGAGCTGGCCACCCAGAGGCCTACCGCAACCTTCGCCGGTTAGGTGCAGAGCCATGAAAATGCGCCTTATACGACCAAGGAGCCGAGCTTCATCAACCATCTATGGCTTGCCAGTGAAAACCACCAATTGCGCATCGAAAGCACGCTGATAGGCAGGCCGCGCTTCACCACGGGCCACATAGGCCGAGAGGTTCGGGTATTTCTCCAGCAGGCCCGATACAGCGGCCCTGCGCAGCACCGTCACCATCAGCAGGTCGCCGGCGCTGAATGCACCGTCAAGCCAGTCGGCATTGCCCAGCCGGCTGGAAAGTTCGCCCAGCCGCACATGGACGCTGTCCTCGAGCGCGGGCAGGCGATCCGCATACCAGGGCTTGTCACGCTCGAAGAGCACGGCCATTGAGCGATCAATGATGGGCGGCTCTACCGTGTTGAGCGCGGCAAACATCCATGCGATCGCGCGTGCACGAGCATTCGCATCGTCTGGCAGCAGGCCTTGATGGCGCTCTGCAATATGGAACACGATCGCCCCTGACTCGAACAGCGCGAGATCACCCTCTTCATAGGTCGGAATCTGCCCGAAAGGATGAAGCACGCGATGTGCGGGTTCTTTCATCGCCGCGAACGAAACAAGTCGGACCTCGTATGGCTGGCCCACTTCTTCAAGCGCCCAGCGAACACGCATGTCACGCGCCAGTCCCCGGCCGCGGTCGGGTGAGCGTTCAAAGGCCGTAATGGTAGGGGTCGTCGGAAGGGCCATGGTGATTTCTCCTTTGCCGGGTGTTACGTTGAATTCCTCAGTGGGCGGCTTGTTGATGCCGGCTGCGCAATTTGCCGTTCATCAATCAGACGACGTTCGGGATGGGTCTAAATCGACATCTCTGAACTGTTTTTTTGCTGCCTCTCGAAATCGGGCAAATCGGTACCCCCGAGGCATCGCGTCCCGCCCCCCCGGATCAGCCAGGACTGGCGGTTGCAGCCGGGATCACGGATGCCAGGTTGCCCGCAGTGCCGTTGACGGCATGGCGCCGAGCAACTCTCCGAGCTGCTTCGCAGCAATCACCGTGGCGGGCGCGTAACGCGCGAGTACCGCAGCCGTCAGCCGTTCTACCGGCCCCGCCGTGCTGACAGAGCCCAGCACGGCACCGTGCCGCCCTCGCACGGCAGCGGAGACGCTGGCGATCTTCGAGTTCCGTTCGCCGCGGGTGATGTGGAAACCGCGCCGGCGGATTCGCTCATTGAGATCTCCCGGTTCGCCCAGGGCGGCCAGGATCACCCGGCCGGCGGATCCGCGGTCCAGGGGGAAGACCTCGCCGGAGCGAATCTGGCTCTGCACACCAGCCCTCCCCTCACAACGCATCAGGCAGCTGCGCAGGTTGCCTTCGAAAACGAAGAGCGACGCGCTTTCTCCCGTGGCAACACTGAGCTGCCGCAGGATCGGCTCAATGGCGGAGTCGAGGTCGAACTGCGCCTGATAGCGGGAGCCCATCCAGCCGACCGCAGGGCCGAGCCGCCACGCCCCGTCTTCGCGCCTGACGAGGAATCGGGCTGCGGCAAGCGTGCGCGCAAGCCGCAACACCGTTGGTTTATGCATGCTGGTTCGGCGGGCCAGCTCCGCCAGCGGCAGGTAGAGCTCGCCGCCTTCGAAGGCCGTAAGGATGGACAAGGCACGCATGACGGCCGTGACGTTCTCGTCGGCCGGGCGTGCCAATTCCCCCGGCGGCTCATCCGTGAGCAGTCGCTTGGGCGTGGCAAACGGCGGCGCTGTCCTGGACTCCTGCGGCATGGGGCGATCATATTCCAGGCGACCGCACCGTTACGTCAGGCGTAACGCATTGCCGGCCGAGGCCATTCTTCCGATCATGCGGGCCTAATTACAGGAGACACGTTCCATGACACATATGCAGACCAGCCGCCGTACCTTTCTTGCTTCGGCGGCGGCGATCGCCGCGTTCGGCGCCCGAGCCCAGGGCGCATCCTCAGCGCCGACCCGAATGGTGATTCCATTCGCCGCCGGAGGCGCGACGGACGTCCTCGGCCGCGATCTGGCCAGGGCCATGAGTGCGACCCTGGGGCAGATTTTCGTCATCGAGAACGCGGGCGGCGGCGGCGGCGTGCCGGCCATGAACAAGGTGACTGGCGCCAGGGCGGATGGCACCACGCTGCTGTTCGCCGCCTCCGGCAACATCACGGCCCAGCCCCTGCTGCAGAAGCCTCGGGTGGACATCCTCACGCAGGTGACGCCGGTCGGCATGATCGCCACGGCGCCGCACGTGCTGGTGGTGACGGGGAAGATGCCGTTCAGGACCGTCGCGGAGCTGGTCGCTTACGCCAAGGCCCATCCGGGCCAGCTGAACTTCGGGTCCGCAGGTGTCGGGGGCCTGGCGCACCTGGGCACGGAGCTTTTTGCGCGCGCCGCACAAATCGACATCAAGCATGTGCCGTACCGCGGGGCTTCGCCAGCCACGACCGACCTTGCTGCGGGCCAGATTCATGCCATGTTCGGCACCATGCCGTCGTTCACGAGCATGGCCCAGAGCGGTGCCATCCACGTCATTGGCTTGACGGCCCCAAGCGCCGCAGCCCCTCTCAAAGGGATTCCCCTGATCTCCAACACCGTGCGGGGCTTCGGCTACAAGAGCTGGAATGCGATCTTCGCGCCCGCCGGTACGCCCGCGCCGGTCGTCACACGGCTCTACGCGGCAATGAAGCAGGCGTCCGTGGACCCAGGGATGGCCAGGCGCTTCGAGGAGCAGGGCGTCGACATCGAACTGGCGGACACCGCCGAGCTCACCGACATGATCCGCAAGGAGACCGCGATGTGGGACAAGGTCGTCCGCGAAGCGAACATCCACGTCAACTGAGCGACGCATGCCGCAACTCACTTCCTCCGTGGCAAGCCTGATGGGCACGTTTCCGCCCCCAGGTGCCCGCCCCGCCGCACCACCCGGCTTGCGGAATTACCTGTCGCTGCAGGATTTCGAGCGGGGCGCTCGCCGTCACTTGCCGCGGCCGCTCTTTGCCTACATCTCTGGTGGAGCGGAAGACTCGGCCTCGCTGCACGACAATCGCGCCGCATTCTCCGAGTTCGGCTTTGTCACGCGGGTGCTGCGCAACGTGTCGGGCCGCAGCCAGGCGGTCGACCTCCTCGGGCGGCGCTACGCGTCGCCCTTCGGTATCGCCCCCATGGGCATCAGCGCGCTGAGTGCGTACCGCGGCGATCTGGTGCAGGCCCGCGCAGCGGCGGCCGAGGGCGTGCCGATGATCATGAGCGGCTCCTCGCTCATTCCGCTCGAAGAAGTGATGGCCGCGGCCCCGGAGACATGGTTCCAGGCTTACCTGCCGGGCGAAACCGCCAGGATCGAGGCCTTGATCGACCGCGTCGACCGCGCGGGCGTCAAGACGCTCGTGCTGACCGTGGACACCGCCGTGCTCGCCAACCGCGAGAACAATGTCCGCGCAGGCTTTTCAACCCCGCTGCGACCGGGCATGCGCCTTGCCTGGGAAGGGCTGACCCACCCGCGCTGGGCGCTCAGTACCTTGCTGCGGACGTTCGCAACGCATGGGATGCCGCACTTCGAGAACTCGTATGCGAGTCGTGGCGCTCCGATCCTGTCGTCGCGGGTGGCGCGTGACTTCGGCGCCAAGGACCACCTGGACTGGGAGCACCTGGCCCTCATCCGCCGCCAGTGGAAGCACACCCTGGTGGTCAAGGGCATCATGAACTACGAGGATGCTCGCAAGGTGCGGGACATGGACGCTGACGGCCTCGTCGTGTCGAACCACGGCGGCCGGCAGCTCGATGGCACGGTGTCGCCGCTGCGGGTGTTGCCCGAGATCGTCCGGGCCGTCGGCGCCGACTTCCCGGTGATGATGGACAGCGGCATCCGGCGCGGGACGGACGTCCTGAAGGCGCTCGCCCTCGGTGCCAAGTTCGTCTTCGTGGGGCGTCCGTTCAACTATGCAGCCGCCGTGGCCGGCGAAGAGGGTGTGCGGCATGCGATCCGCATCCTTGCCGACGAGATCCAGCGCGACCTGGGCCTGCTCGGCCTGACATCCATCCCGGAGGTGCAGCGTACTCAGCTGCGCGACCTGGCCTGCCGCAACCATCCAGCACACCTCCAGACATGAACGAAGAAATCCTTCCGGGCTTCAGGCCTGGCGAAACTTCGCCAGCGTCTTGAGCAGGTTGCGGGTAGCGCCGTCGAGCGCATCCAGCGGCCTGTGGACCATGGCCGTGTGGCGTGTCAGCGCGGGCTTCAGCGGAACCAGCTGCACGTCATGCCGCACGTTGGATTCTTCCAGCGACTGCTCCCTCGGCAATACCGCAGCGCCGTAACCGGCGGCAACCAGGCTCTTGATGGCCTCGGAGTAGTTGAGCTCGATACGCGCGCGCGGTGTGAAACCCGCGTCGGCAAACCAGGCCATGGTCATGCGGTACATGTGGGTCGGCGTTTCATTGAAGATCAGCGGGCGCGTGGCCAGCCATGCGGGGGTAGCATGCTTGGGCGCCTTCCAGCGCTTGGGCACAAACGCCATCATCGGGTCGCTGCGCCAGTGGGTGATCACCATGCCGCGCTGTGCGGGCGGGGGTGTGGCGACCAGGCCGATATCGAGCGTGCCGTCCATCAGCCGCTGCATGGTGTCGGCAGAACCCAGGATGCTGACCTCGACATCGATGTCGGGATGGGCTTGTTCCATGGCCTTGAGCACTTGCGGCAAAAAATACACCAGCACACCGGTAGTCGTGCCCAGGCGCACGCGCCCGGTGCGTCCCTCAACGTGGCGCTTCACCGCATCGACCGCGTCATCGGCATCGCGCAGCAGGCGGCGGGCCCGCTCGACCAGCATGGCGCCCGCCGGCGTGGGCTCTACGCGCCGGCCGCCACGCACCACCAGCGGCGTACCCAGCCGGCTTTCAAGCTCGCTCACGTGCAGGCTCACGGTAGGTTGCGCCAGGTGCAGGCCTTGGGCCGCGGCGGAGAAAGTGCCCAGGTCGGTGATGGCGACCAGGGTGCGTAGCTGGTCCAGGTTCAGTTCGCGCATGGTGATGTCTTTAGAAGACGTGAAAGATTAGCCATCAGGAATTCTGATAACTTTTATCAGGAAACTCAACTTCCACAATACCAGAATAAATTGCACCATGGGCGCCTGGCTTCATTCATTGCCTTCAGGGCATTCACATTACCCAAGGAGCACCGCATGCCTTCCGCCGCCATTCCCACCGTCACACCGGGCATCAGGCTATTCACTGGCTCAATGGCGGCACTGCACCGGCTGGGCCGAAAACTGGGTAATGCCTGGTTCAAGAACCCTCGCGAGCAGTCAGGGCAACAGCAGCCTACGCGCCTGCAGCGGGACGAACTGATGTCCATGAGCACGCATGAGTTGAGGGACCTGGGCATTGGCCGCAGCGAAATTCCGGCGCTGTTTGGTGAGCCCTCCTCCTGGAACGCCAGCCGGTATTGACGGCCGGCTCCCAGGGGCTTGCTTGCTGCGAGAATCGGGGCTATGACCGCCCTTCAAATCTCCAGCAGCCCCTGGCTCAGCACCGCCATCGCCCGCATTGAAGCCGACTACCTGCGTAGCGCCGATACACACCTTATCCCGCTGCCGCTGCCGGAGTTCGCGGCGCACGGCATCGACTTCTACCTCAAGGATGAATCAACCCACCCCACCGGCAGCCTCAAGCACCGTCTGGCACGCTCATTGTTTTTGTACGCACTGTGCAACGGGCTTATCCACGAAAGCTCCACCATCGTCGAGGCTTCCAGCGGCTCCACCGCGGTTAGCGAAGCCTACTTTGCACGGCTGCTGGGCCTGCCATTCGTCGCGGTGATGCCGCGCAGCACTTCGCCCGAGAAAGTGGCCCAGATCGAGTTTTACGGCGGGCGCTGCCACTGGGTGGAAAGCGCCGTGCAGGTATACGACGAAGCGCGCAAGGTGGCGCTTGAAACCGGTGGTCACTACATGGACCAGTTCACTTACGCGGAACGGGCTACCGACTGGCGCGGCAACAACAACATCGCCGAAAGCATGTTCAGCCAGATGGCCCGCGAGCGGCACCCCGTGCCGCGCTGGATTGTGGTGGGCGCCGGCACGGGCGGCACCAGCGCCACCATCGGGCGCTACGTACGCTACCAACGCCACAACAGCCAGCTGTGCGTGGCTGACCCGGTCGGTTCCGTTTTCAGCGCCTATCACCGCACCGGCGACGTCAGCCTCACGGGCGCAGGCTCGCGCATCGAAGGCATTGGCCGCCCACGCGTGGAAGCCAGTTTTATCCGCACCGTGATAGACCGCATGGTGGACGTGGCCGACGTGGATTCACTGGCCGCCATGCAGGCCTTGTCGCAGTTGCTGGGTCGCAAGGTCGGGCCTTCGACCGGTACCAATCTGGTGGGCATGCTCACGCTGGCGCACGAGATGCTGGCGCGCGGCGAACAGGGCTCCATCCTGTCACTGCTGTGCGACTCCGGCGAACGCTATCTGCCCACGTACCACAACGCCGATTGGGTCCATGCAAAGATGGGTGACTGCACAGCAGCAACCCGGCAGATGAATCGGCTGATGCGGCCTGCACAGGCCTGAAGAAAGCCGGAGCCTGCATGCGCCCGCTCCCGTTGTTCGGCTTGCCAAGGCGTCGGCTGTTGCTGGGTGGAGCTACCGGTCTGGCAAGCCTTGCTGGCCTGGCAGGCTTGACAAGCCCGAATGAAGCCCATGCCCTGCCCGCCAAAGCCCTGGTGTTTCCGCGCGACCGCGGCGCGCATCCCGGCTTTCGCACCGAGTGGTGGTACATCACCGGCTACGCAACGGCCGGCACAGCGGATGGTGCAGCGGGGAGCCGCCTGTTTGGATTTCAGCTGACTTTTTTTCGTTCACGCGTGGACGAAACGCAGGACATGTCGTCAAAGTTCGCCGCCCGGCAGCTGATTTTTGCGCATGCCGCTATCACGGACGTACAGGGCAACAAACTCTGGCACGACCAGCGCATTGCACGTGAAGGTTTCGGCATTGCCGCTGCGAGCGAGCAGGACATGGCCGTCAAGCTGCGCGACTGGTCGCTGACAGCTGAAGGCACAAGGTACAGCGCTGACCTGCCGGCTGGCGACTTTGGACTGAAACTGCAGTTTGATGAAACGCAGGGCGTGCTGTTGCAGGGCAACAAGGGCCTGTCACGCAAAGGGCCTGACGAAAAGCAGGCCAGCTACTACTACAGCCAGCCGCAGCTTGCCACGCGCGGCAGCCTGCAAGTCGAGGGCAAAAACTTTGCCGTCACCGGAACAGCCTGGCTGGACCACGAATGGAGCGAAGAAATATTGCACCCTGATGCCATGGGCTGGGACTGGATCGGCATGAACCTGCTGGACGGCAGCGCTCTCACCGCGTTCAGGCTGCGCGCCAGGGACGGCAGCACGTTGTGGGATGGCGGCTCGTTCCGCTCTGCCAAGGGAGGGCTTTACACCTTCAGCCGCGGTGAGGTGATTTTCAAGCCCGTGCGCCACTGGAAAAGCCCGCTCACGCAAGCCACTTACCCGGTCGAGTGGATCGTCCGTACGCCCGCTGACTTTTATACGGTCAGGGCCGTTATCGACAACCAGGAGCTGGACAGCCGCCAGTCAACAGGCGCAATTTACTGGGAAGGCTTGAGCGAGCTGATCGACAGCAACGGCAAGCGCGTCGGGATGGGGTACCTGGAAATGACGGGCTATGCCCAGCGCCTGAAGATATAGCGCCGAAGGATGGCGCTGGCGCAAGGCTGGCGCCGGCCGCAACTGCGGCCTGACGCCTCAGGGAATCAGTAGTCGGCGCGAATCAGGCGCTGGGCACGCGGGCTCATGTTGCGGCGGATGCGGGCCGGCAACCAGGGGTAAGGCTGGTCAGCCGCTGCCGCAGCGGCGGATGGTGCCAGCAGAAATTGCGCGGTGTTCTTCACCCGGCTCAGAAAAGACGACGAAGCAGGGGAAGCAGGCAATGAGCGCCCGCCGACGGATGCATTGGCGGGTGCAGGCTCAGTGAAAAAAGCGGTGCGTGTCATGGTAGGTCCTTTCGAAGTGACTTGGGTGGCAACGGTTGCCAAAACAGAGGTCATGTCGAGAAATATAGGGTTTACGAGTATAAAAGTAAAACGACTTATATTGCGTTTGAATGCAAAAAAATTGCATTTAGAGAATCGCCTCCAAAGTCGAAAAATGGGAGACAAGCCATGGATATCAACCTCGCCCGCACCTTTCTCGAAATCGTCTCCTGCCACAGCTTTGTCCAGGCTGCCGAAAGGCTGCACGTCACCCAGACAGCGGTCAGCGCCCGTGTAAAAACCCTGGAGGACCTGCTGGGGCGCACGCTTTTCGTCCGGAACAAGGCCGGCGCATCGCTTACGCCGGCGGGCGAGCAGTTTGTGCGCCACGCGATGACATTGGTGCAGGTCTGGGAGCGGGCCCGCCACCAGATGGCGGTGCCGCCCGGCCGCCGCGCGCTGGTGACCGTGGGCTGTGAAATCAGCCTGTGGCAGCCACTGATGCTCGAATGGCTGTTCTGGATGCGAAAAAGCGCGCCCGACCTCGCCCTGCGGACGGAAGTGGGCGTTGCGGAAGACCTGCTGGAACGTGTGGCCCACGGAACACTCGACATCGTCATTGCTTATGCCCCGCGGCAACGTCCCGGCCTCAGGGTCGAACTGCTCATCGAAGAAAAGCTGGTGCTGGTCACCACCTCTCCCAAGCTTGAAATGCCCAAGCCCGCCGATTACGTGTACGTGGACTGGGGGCGGGAATTCTCCGCACAGCACAGCCTGGCGTTCCCCGAGCTTTCCAGCGTAGGAGTCTCATCGAGCTTGGGGCCGCTCGGGCTGGAATACCTGCTGGCGGTCGGAGGCGCCGGCTACTTCCGGCAAAACGTGGTCCGCAGCCACATCAAGGAAGGCCGCCTGTTCCGGGTGCCCGGCAAGCCGGAGTTTTTGTACCCCGCCTATGCCGTCTATGCAGCCAACGCAGACATGAAAGTGTTGGACCCCGCCCTGGCAGGGTTCAGGCAATCCGCAGCGGGGAGCCAGGGCAGCAGGGCCCGCGCGAGCAAGCCCTCCAAAGTACTCGACAAGAGCCGGTAACCTTTGCCATGACTTGGTAAGCGGTTCCCACGAATCGTTGCACCAACCTCACCGTTCCCCCAAATAGGGGCATCGATTGCAAAGGGTGCTTCACGGCAGTCAGCGCGGACAAGGGTTGCGTGACTACACTCGACCGATGGTGCCAAAATTTTGGCAGCCTCCTTTTCACTGACGCAACCGGAACTGACATGGATTTTTTTCTTCTGGTGGCTTTCGTCGCCATCGGCACCTACCTCCTGAAGGCCAGGGAAGAGCGCAAGCGAATTGTGTTACTGGGCAGCCACCTGGGCAATTACCAGATTGAAAAGCTCATGGAGACCCTGGCCGACGGTTACCTGCGGGCGCTGGGCGAAAAGGAGACGGAGCGGCGCGAGCAAGTCTGGCAGCAACTCGCCAACTCAGAGGCACAGCTGGCCGCTCAGTTCAGCAAATTCGCGGCAGAGTTCGCCAAGGTGCCCGAACCCGAGGCCCGCATAAGCAGGCTGCCCATCGGCTTGCCCTTTGCCACCCAGGCTCTGCCGGCCATGAGCTTTGACATGCGCAAGGCCCTGACGATTCACGCAGCCGGCATCGCACGCGTGGCCCAAAATTCCGCCGGCCTCAGCCCCAAGGCCAAGGCTTTCACGATGTCCGCCGAACTCTTTTTGATGCAGCACACCTGCCACTGGTTCTGCAAATCAAAGGCAGTTGCTTCGGCCCGTGTGTTGGTGCGGCACCAGACACCGTATGCGCAATTGGTAGAGTCTGTGTCGCCTGAAACGCGTGAGGCATACAGCGCGTTGATAAGCAGCAGCAGATAAATACCAGAGGTGCTCCGGACTCCCGGCGCATGCTTACCCCTCAGCGCGTGCGGCGCTTTACGAACGGCGACTTCAAAGCGACCGTCAATTGAGCTCGAAGGAAAAAGGCCCGCTCAACAGAGGCCTCCCGGGCTTGCCCCCCGCGTAGCGGCGGTTCGAAGCACCACCGCATGATGGCGTGCAAGGTTACTCCAACCTCGCTACGCATGTGGCTGGAGTCCTTCCAGAGTCCACAGTCCTTCGGGGCAATGACACTGGCCCAGGGAATCATCAAGTACGGAAAATCCAAGCGCCAGGGCTTCCGCCAGCAGGGCCGGAAGGAACGACTGGCGTCCCTCCGGGGTGATATTCAGTATGTACAGCGCAGTGTTATCAGGCACCTTCTCCAATGGCTTGGCAAGTGCACTCTCCAGTATTCCGGCTGGCAGGGATTGCGTTAATTTCAAGCTCAGGGCCTCGAACTTTTCATGCGCAGCCCGATACCGGAAGCCATACAGCCGGCTCTGACGTTGGGCGTCCTGGACATCCTGGAAGTTTGGATGTTCAAAGATGTAGAACGGCTGAAAAGTTGACGTCATTGAATACTTCCTGTGAAGCTAAACGTGAGACTTCCACTGCACGCGGGATAAAAAAATTTGAACGAAGTCGTACAGGAAATTTGGCTTACGACTTGGGGCCAAGGGCACGAATTTTCCTGGTGTGCGCGTTAATCCAGATAACCCCGTCGAGACTCAAACCGTGGTGAATGACGCGGATTTCCCAGACCCACTCTCCTCGCGCCGCGAAATCATGGATGTCTCTCCCGATACGAAACAAGCCGGTAGCACCAACGCCTTCTTCCGCGAGAAGCCCGTGATTTTTAAACCAGTATTGCAGGGCCATCTCTTCCGCGATCAACCGTGATGGAACGAAGCTCCCAAGAAGTGTCTCGAAAGACTCAACGCGCATCTCCTTCGCAAGCTCGAAGGTCGATAGATAGTTGCCATCCCATGATTTTGGCGCGGGCTCCGCGCCTTGAGCCATGGCACAGATGCCAAATAAAAATGCGGTGAGAGTCTTTTTCATGGCAAGGGAGGACGGGCGTCCAGGTTTGGGACAGTCGCCGCAACCCGACCTGCGGAAGCATGTCCTGTTGACTAAAAGATCAGGCCACGACCAGGCACTGTGTTTTCCCCGTCAGCTCGCAGCCACAGTTAAATCTTGCGTGACTCCGTGATGTCGTAAGCGGTGAAGCTTTTCTCAAGTATCCCAATCTTCTGGGCCGCAACTCGCCATGGTTCGATATGCGGTGCCTGAAGATGCCGATCCAAACTCTCCTGATCCGGCCATAGCTCCGAGAACCGGATAAGACCAGGATCAAACGGATCTTCGGCCACGTCATAGGCGATACAGCCATCGTTCTTGCGCGTGGCCTCCACAAGCACCTTCAGGTGCGGCAGAACCCCGGTGATCTTTTCCGGCGAAAACCGGAGTATTCCCAATACTGCTACTGCTGTACTCATTATTTTTCCTTTTACCCTAATGAATGCCTTCTACGGCCTAATGTTTGACAGGAGAGGTTAGCCCCTTGCTGTGGAAAGAAGACCGGATAGGCCTTCAGCCGAGGCCTGCTAGCCGGCTTGCACGAACTCAACTGTTGCCCCTCTTCAATGTATCCAAAAATCCTGAATCCGTCTTCCGTCGGCTCGCCGTGAACATTGATTCGGGCGAGCGGGGCGCGAACTACGTCTCGTTGCTGCTCCGCGCTCACCGCTCACTTGCAACCGTACTCTTGCGACAACGCCAGAGCAACCCGGCCAATGAGTTCGATTGGAAGTGCCTCCTTCAGCGGAAAGGACAAATTTCCCTTTTCGCCACGATATGGCGCGAGTTCCTGCATGAGTCGTGCATCTTGCGTAACCGGCGGATAGATGCCAATGTGCTTCTTGAATGCTGCGAAGTAGAAGAAAACCCGGTCCCGCTTGAACGCGGGCATGTTGTAGCTTATGCAACGCGAGGCACCGGAAACCTGCGCCTCAACTTTTTCCTGAATAGATTGAAGCTGAAGGCGCGAATCAGCAGGTACGCTGGCGAAGTATTCTTCATGTGAAGCGAAAGCCACGATGTATTTCCTGATGTCTGACGTTTGAGATGCGAGGCGTGACCCGCTTGGCGGGAAACGTCCTGTCGATTGAAGGGTTGAGTGTCACGATATGTCGAGTGAGTTAGCCGCCGGCGTGTCCAGGCCTCGCGTCAGTGATAAGTCGCAAGAATGACATCAGCGCTTCTTCTGCCAGTGTTCCGCGTTGCTTTCCGTTGTAGTCGACATCCAGGAGGCTCGCAGGCTGGTATTTGCCAGAGAGGTATGCATGAATGCGCTGGACGCGTTGAGTATTTTCAGGCGTCCCAGGCTTCAGGCTATCAGGGGCTATGTGCATTGCGACGAGCGACAGGAATTCTTCGTCAGTAAGTTCCGCAAAGTTCTTGCCAAAATATGCCTGCGCGCCGGCCGCATAACCGTGAACAGGCTGACCATTCTTGCTACCAAGGTAGCAGATATTCAGGAACAGCTGCATTTGATCGTTCTTGGAAAGCAGCGAATCCAGGGCGTACTGTGCAATCAGCGTTTGGCGGATTTTGGCAATGCCTTGCTTGAATCCCTCCGGGAAGTAAATGAGCTTGACCAGAGCTTGCGTGATCGTCGTCATTCCTGCGCCGGAAGTTTCAAGATCGACGCCGTGATGCCTGGTGAACGCCGGATCTTCGACCGCCAACAATATGGCTTGCCGCTCCTTGGACAAGTCGGTGAGTTTCAGCTGCGCCCCAAAGCGCTTCCCGGCTTCGGAAACCAGGGATGGCGTCGCGCCCCTGGCGGCCCGCACTTCGTTGGCGTAATAGCCGGCAGCGACAACCAGGGCAAGTGCAACAGCACCTGAGAGCCATAACATCGTGCGAATGATTGCTTGACCGATTTTCATATCGTGGTTGATCACAGGGAGCGATGTGAGAGGGAAATTGGTGATGCCCAACGCAGCAATGGCCGAACCACCATCCTTTACGGCGAAGCTGTCTTGTGCAGGTGTGCGTCCGCATCGATTGCCATGTCAGATAGCATCCCACGAATAAGGAGCAAGCTTCATCGACGCCATCCACTCAATGACCTTATAGTCGCGCCGCTCCAGTTCCTCCACGAACGAGCAGAATGAGGGGGCGATAACTGCATAGGCTGGCTCTGATCGGGAGAAAAAGACAACACGATGTCCGTCTGGGGCACACGCGTAGAAATTTCCAAGTTCGTCTTGGGCGAAGCGAAAACCGCCCTTCAACTCGCCCTCTTCGACCAGCTGAAACCATTCCCTCCGGATGCTCAAGGTCCCGTCGATATCTCCGAAGCCCGCGGTAACGAGCCAAATCCGCATGTCCTCAGAAAGCCGGCGCCCAACCTGGGCTTCTATAGCCGCGACCTCAGCATCCGATGCAGCAGCGCACCCCTCGAACACCGGCCGAGACCGGAACCAAGCCTTACGACGCGCAGAGAGGAGGCGTTCTACGAGGTCACGCATTCTGCTGGCTAACGTTTGAGTTGAGCCGCACACAACGGCAAGACACCACGAGGCGCAACATTCTCGACGCGGCTTGTAGCGCCAAGCCGGTGTGTGTCAGTCTCGACCACCTTGTTCGAACTCATGTTCGGACCTCGGTAACGGTCATGACTAGTTTTCGCATGTGCCAGGCAGTGTGCTCATGAAAGACCGTTCCGCGGACAACCATGCGCACTTTCCGACTTGCTGACAGGCGCCTATTGAGGCTGGGATCGCTGGTTATGAGTTGCACCTCAGAGATGCAAGGTTCCGTTGAATTGATTGAATTCACGCCGTCGGCTTTGACCGACACTGGTCGGGTGAGGCGCATGACCGGATAGGTCATCCACGTGCCGTTGGGATGACGCCCTCGCGCCATCCTGACCTTTCCCGTCAATTCCACGACGGTGGGTTCGTATGAGATTTCCCGTGATGCCGTGCATTCACCCGCAGCCGCATTTAGGGCAAAGATGGCGAGAGCTATACCAACAGCGGCGTTTCGCATGAGTCCTAATCTGAAAATGACCGGGCCACAATACTTTGCGGCGGAGCCACCTTCTGCTTTTGTGGGGTCCGTGTCAATTGACATGTTATAGCGCGCCACACCCTTTTATACCGCATGCTTCTCAAGATCGTGCTCGTTGCAGGTTGGCTCGCCGGGCTCGCGATAGTGGTACCACGCCTCGTGCGGAGAGAATTTCTCACATCCATAACACTGAGTACTGGGCCACTTCACGCCACAGCCGGGACAGACGCCACGCGTCCAAAAGGTGTTCCAGGTGGTGCCGCATGAGGGAACGCAATTCCAGACGTCGTGGGGACCCGGTCGCCATTCGCATTTCGGGCAATAAATGTCCGCCTTGTCATTGCTCATTGCACTACCTCAAAAGGCAAAGATGCCCGCCCTGCGGCATAACGTTTGACAGGAGAGGCATGACCCGGCTTGCCGAGGCATATCCTCTTGAAGGGTTAGACAGCCCGTCGCTCAACACGAACTACCTTTGGACTTTGAGCATCCATGAACATGAAGCACCGACCAAACAGGGCTTTCTTTCCGAACTCATCGAATCGATTGTTGCCAAGTCGCGTAATGAGTACTTCATCGGTCGCAAGAGCTTGCTGATGCCGGTTGTCGATTTCCAGCCAGTTTTCTTGAGCTATGTCGTTGAGCACAACATTCACGGCACGGTGGTTATAGCGAACAAGAATGTTCCCGTCATCCATGTTCAACGGGTTCATGTCTGGATGGGCATGAAATATCTTGTGCAAAACATCTTTGGCAAATCGTTCCGCTTGCTCTTCCGAGAGGCCATCTTCAAGCAGTACACAAGTGCCATGTGTAAAGACCGCAAAGTCTTTTGACCCATCTGTGTAGTAGCGAATACGCTCGCAGATTCGATCTATGGGTTGCACCACGCCCGGTTGCCAATCGGGTACAGGAGGGAAGCGCTTCGGTGGCTCCTTCGGCGGTTCTTTCTTCTTGAATATGCCAAACATTCTCATTCCTCCAAAAAAGCCGTCTAACGTTTGACATGAGCTGCGAGACCCGGCCTGCCGGGGCACGTCAGCTCGACGGAAGGGTTAGGGTTCAATGTGCCGACCCTCCGAATTCCTTCTTCATGAAGAAACGTGAGAACCCTGTGGGGTAGTTTGGAATTTCCCCAAAGCATACGTAGCCGATGCGTTCATAGAAGGCCCGGGCTTGGAACTCAAAAGTATCAAGCCACGCACCATGACATCCACGAGCCATTGATTCATTCTCTGCAAGCTGCATCAGCTTTGTGCCGACTCCTTGGCCTCGCAAGCCGGCGGGTACGACCAGTAGTTGCGTAAAAAGCCAGCCGTAGCCTGTGTAGCCCCAAAGGCCACCAATGATTGAATCGGCGTTGTCTTTCACCTGAATTACAAGCGGTCGACCTTGGCTCGGGCCGGCCTGGCTTTCGTTGTAGGCAACAAGCGGTGCGAGGATTGACTTGCGAATCTCTTCGTCGGCGACATCGGTGACTGTGAGTGTGTATTTCATGCGTGCAAATAGCTGGACTGAGCTTGGTGATCTCTAACGTTTGAGATGAGAGGAATGACCCGGCTTGCCGGGGCAGGTTCTCTCGATTGAAGAGTTGGGCGTCATTTGACCGAAGGCTCGATGCTCTGGCTGCTACGGTGTTGAAGCTGCTGTAGGACGACAAGTGCTTCGTTGGCGGACTCGACGGGTACAAAGATGTGGTCATGAAACGCCGCGGCAACGACATTGCAGCTTATGTTGGCTTGAGCCAACGCGGCGGCGAATGCGGCAGTGAGGCCCACGGCCTGGAGATCGGAATGCACGGTGAGTGTGATCCATGCCGCGCGGAACAAGACCGGAAGCTCTGCCTTTCGGGCCCGTTGTTTCTCGACGATGAGCGTGAGGCCTTCTGCTTCTCGAAACGTGGCAATCGGTTCAAGCGAGCTGATATCAGTGCTCGGTGAGATAGAGGCGAAAACATAAACCCCCTCGTTCAGCGTGGGCTGCATTGACTGAAGAAGCTCAGCGAGATTGGTGACGGGGTTGCTCATGATGGCTAACGTAAAGTTCACCGACGGACAGTAGGCCGGCGAAAGTCGGCCGATAGGACGTCCGCGTCCATCGACCAGTTAAGTCGCATCGCGCCCCCTGCCAATGCCGCTCTCCGCTGCATGACGCGCTTGCGTGGAAAGATCTCTCTCCTCCGTTGGCTCCACGAGCAGCAAAACGTGTCCATATCGACCAGGTGACCCCTGTTGACGGATAAAGCGCCCCTCCCCAGTAGCAGGACGTTGAAGCGGAAAGGCGAAGCGCATCGGTGAGGTTTAACGTTGGAGCTGACCGGACCGCAACCGTTGCGGCGAAGCCGCCTTCTGCAGGTGCGTTTCCGTGTCGAGCGACCAGTTAGACCTTCTTGCTGTCGGCTTCATCGGTCACCATCTTTCCGTCCACTACGAACTCCTTCAGCGATGCGGCTTTTTTTCCCACTAAGAGGTAGTAGGCTCCAACACCGATGAATGCAAGCCCTCCCAATAGAGGTTTAACCGGTACAGGTCCGTCACCGAGCAGGACGACAAGTACGATAGCAATGCCAATTAGGACTGCGCCTCCACCGGCGATCTGATTTCTCATAATTCCTTCTACAGAAAAGTTGTGAAACTGGCGGTATCACACAAGAAGCCGAGAGGGTCTGCCAAAGGCTCTAACGTTTGAGATGAGCGGCCTCCGGCTTGCCGGGTGCCGTCCTCTCGATTGAAGGTTAGGCGTCACTGGCGGCTTCTTTTGTACGGTACGCCTCTCGCTCAGCCGAGTTTAGTACCAAGGCGGTAGATGGGCGGCTGATATTAGGAGCAAGTTTTAGGTCGAAGTAGCTTTCGTCAAACATTGCGTTCCAAGGGGCTAGCCCATGCCAGGCTTCAAGAAGGCCAGCAATTCCTCCAGCGTTGCAATGCTTTACCCCCACAGTCGTTCCGGTACCGATGATTACTTGGTTCGGCATCGCGCTCGGATCTATAACTAGATCTACCACGCCCAAAGCAGCCCAGCGGCCGGAATTTAGATCTTGACGCCAGGTTGCATCGAGCGAAATGACTTGCGCTTTCTCCAGCTTGGGGGGCGTTGCTGCGAGATTCGCAGATCGATGGCTAGAGATTGCAACGTCAATGACGTTGACCATTGCTTCGGAAATTGCCTGCACATATCCGAAAGTTCCGTCACTCAGTGGCACGGCGTAAACCATTCCCGGTGTCCAGCGAGATCGTTTGAATGCAGACTTCTTGTGCATGTGATGCCTAACGTTTGACATGAGCTGCGGCCAGCGGGCGTAGCCCGTTGGACGTCAGCTCGATGGAAGGGTTAGGCGTCATCGTCGTCCTCGTCATACGGCAGCCAATCGCTGGTGCGACGCCTAGTATCAAGACCAACTGTCTCAAACTCATCAGTAGCTGCTGAGGCCTTCTTAATTCCGACACTTGCAAGAGCGGCGTTGATGCTGCCAATCGGGCTTCGTGCAGGACCGTAGGCAACCTTTCCTTCCTTTAGCGCGACCGCCCCTTGATCCCCGATTCCGCCGAAGTAGTCAGTTTCAACATAGACGAACCACCCCTCCAATGAGAATTCCGTGAGCTTTGAGAGAAGGCGCGGGAATAGATAGGTGAAACCGGCAACTGGATCGCCAACCGAAATGCCTGCCACGGAGTCAAGAGCGCGTTCATCGAGCGCCAGCACCCAGACGCCAGCTTTTGACTCGACTGGTGGACGGAGGGATTCGCGCTCAGCAAAAGCCGAGAGAGCCTTGTGTTCACCGAGGATTGCGGTAACCGAGTGAGTCATCGAGATAGCCTTGTTGACGCCTAACGTCGGAGTTGACCGGTATGCAGCGGTATTACGCCGCAAGACGTATGCTCCCGCGCAGGGTTAGCGGCGTAATACCGCTGCCTGTCTGCGTCGAACGACTTGTTAGACCTCATGACCAGCATTCACAAGCTGCTCCCGAAGCCACGCAAGGAACTCCGCCTCTGACAGAGGCGATCTTTCTGTTCCCCACTCATTCCAGCGTCGATTTACCATGTGACTCCAGTCGTTCATTACTTCGCAGATTGCAGGGTTTACCTTGGCGCTCCTCGCCCAATCCTGCGCATTGCTCACTGCGCCATTCAGCTCTTGAACGGAGGAAGCGCCCGCAAGGTAGGGTACTGGCGTGCGACGTCGAACACTGCTCGCAATTCGCCTCTCGCAAGGATTGAGTTCATAAGGTCTAACGTTTGACATGAGGGGCGGCCGAGGGCGATAGCCCTTGGACGTCCCTCGCGATGGAAGGGTTAGGCATAGCCGGCCTCCTTTAACTGCTTCTCTAGTTGCTCTGGTTCGGCAGTTAGGGCAGCTTCGGACCGGATTTCTATTGGCTTCCACCAAGAGGATACGAGACACGAAGAGTGTTCATAGGCTTTGCATTCTGAACACCATTCCCAACTCGCTCCACGGCCTACAAAGCCCTCTCGGACTATTGGAGAAGGGGAGCTCCTTCCATAGAAACGGCGAAGACTGCGATTGCCGCAAATCGGACATGGACACTGCAGGGCAATTCCATCGCTGGCAGTAGCGAAGGCCGCTTGCCACTGGGATTGCATTTCTAGAGGGACGCCACGCCACAGTGTCATTTCGCGATGCCTAACGGTTGAGCTGAGCGGCGCGCACGCCAACGTCTGAGCTTGGCACTTTATCCTTCACGCATCCGCTCCAGCGATTTGTTAGACGGCACATGCCG
The DNA here is from genome assembly GCF_050626995.1 of Polaromonas aquatica. Classification (GTDB taxonomy): domain Bacteria; phylum Pseudomonadota; class Gammaproteobacteria; order Burkholderiales; family Burkholderiaceae_C; genus Polaromonas; species Polaromonas aquatica_A. The sequence goes on from NZ_CP192467.1 coordinate 260,743, forward strand.
CTACTTGTTGGTCGGGACATGAGATGTCCAGGCGCGCTCAAAGTCGGCCTGTGTGATGGCATATGGCGCGAAGTCGTCGACTTCAAGTGCTGCTTCTGATAGTCCACCATACTCATCCTCGACATGATCAGCGTCGTATTGAAGCACTGTGCCGTTGGCATAGACCTCCATCTGCCGCGTTGGCCATAAGTCAGCGGCAGTTTCAAAGTACCAAGTGGAAGTGCCCCACTCGTCGTGTGCGTCGCCTCTTGACTCACCCCAGTTACGCTTGAAGTAACGCATGCTGTAAGTGCCGTCTAACGTTGGAGTTGACCGACACGCAACGGCATTGCGCCGCGAGACGTATGCTCCCGCGCACGGCTCGCAGTGCAATGCCGCTGCGTGTCCGCGTCGAACGACCTGTTAGACAGCATACACGCAATCATCGCTCAAGCAGCCACGACAGCACAGGGGCAAGGAGCATGACGGCGCCGACCAGCGCCCACCCGAACAACTCTCGCCGGCGCAGCCGGTACCCGCGTTTCTCCAAGTACGCGTGAAACGGCCCAACAAGGCTCCAACCCAGCGCCGTACGCTTCGGCCCGGAGCTTGTCCGCATAAACCAGAACAGCAGTGCCCACACGCCGAAGCCAGCGCAGACAAGGAGAACGTAGACGGCGTAACCGGGCATAGCTTTGCGGTCTAACGTTGAAGGTGACCGGACCGCAACATTTGCGGCGGAGGCGCTTCCTGCAGTCGCGGGTCCGAGTTGACCGACCAGTTAGACAGCATTGGGATCTCCCAGCATTTGGTACATGAGATGAGTCAGCTCAAACTGGTTGCAGCCACGCGACCCAATGCCGCCCTCGTGGTCTGGGCGTTCGAGCTCCCACCCTTCCTCTACGTCCGACCAGTACAGCAGCATATCGCCAAAGGCAGCGACTGCAACCACGTACTCACCAGGTGAATCCGCGACCGGCAGCTCACGCGGTGCTACACGGGCACTTTCTATAGCCGCCCGATGCTCCGGATGCAACCTGCGAAGGCTGTCCTCGAAAAGTTCAGTGACTTCCGCGATAGTGGCCGGGCGAAACATGAGATGCGGTCTAACGTCGGGGGTAACCGGCACGCAAGCAATAAGAGCGCTGCTTGCGGCGCGGACACGCTTGCGCGTCCGTGTTGACCAACCTGTTAGACGGCATCACGGGCTCCGCGGACCAAGTAGACGAGGCGGATGCCAAGAATGTAGGTCCCGAGCGGGAGAAGAACTATGCCCAAGCCCCACAGCAACAGGGATCGGCCGAGAGATTTGATGACAGGCGCCATCAAGAAAATGGCGATCAGGGGAACGAAGAACATGGTCGTGAATAGTGCTTTGTCCAACAACCACTGCGGCACGAGATGACCCGTCGCCGCGACTATCACCGGGACGGAGCCCACGATCAAGACGGCTAGTGGAACCAATGCAAGAACGATGTACCACTTGATCAGCGTGGCGCGCTTTTGAAGATCTTGAGCTTCCATTTTCTGCCTCCCTTCCCTGCTTGAAATCGCGATGTTACTGTGCCGTCTAACGTAAAAATGACCGGACCACCAACATGGGCGGCGAAGCCGCAGCCTTCTGTTGTGGGTCCGTGTCGATTGACATGTTATGCCTCATGCCACAACACCCCCCATACATGCTCGTTGTTGGGCTTGTGCTGGCCGTGCTGGTAGATGCTTTTGTGCATTCGCTTGCCAACCCCATACCCCATGGCAGAGACCCCGCCGAACTTCTCAGAATAGAACGCCACGGCCTCCAGGCGCTTGCGTCGGATCCGCGCCTTCACAGCACCTCGCGAACGCTCTTCCCAATCGGCAAGCCCGTGCATCAGCAACGCCAACTCGGCTTTCGCCAAAGCGTTCCAATATGCACGCCGGCGATTGAGAGGGTTGTAGATCTGCAGCGACGCCGGCGCGCTTCGTCGCCGCCTGCCAGAAGCGCTCAGCTGTCGCCAGACCGGCACACTTCTATGAGGCATAACGTAGAGATGACCGGCGGACAGTAGGCTGGCGAAAGCCGGCCGATAGGACGTCGGTGTCGATTGCCATGTTATCCCTCATGCTTGCCATGTTATCCCTCATGCTCCACCCTTCACCTTGAGGAGTACCACGTGCTCGCCCTTACCCCTCGTGCTTGCTGCATCGATGGGGCGTCTGCCACGCGCATCTACTGCGTCTGGATCGGCACCAGCAGCAAGAAGGACCTCGATAGTTCTGACATTGCCGTGGCTGGCCGCCCAGTGCAGGGGCGTGTAGCCGTTGCGCTCCCGCCGGTTACACTCGGCGCCGCAGGAAAGAAGGAAGGCGACTATTTCAGCGTGGCCCCATGCCGCGGCCCCAAAAAGGGCCGTCTCGCCAATAGAGTCAGTCCAATCCACTTCCGCTCCGGCGGCAATCAGCTTCTTCGCTTCTGCGAGGTCGCCTGCCCATGCCGCAGCGTGGAGCGCTGATTCCGGCGCTCCATCGTTCGCGGTGAGAGCGCCCGACTTCATGAGGGATAACGTTGGAGGCCACCGGCACGCAGCAACTGCCGCGCAGCGGCAATCTGCGGCTGTGTGTCCGCGTGGGCCGACCTGTTAAACGGGTTGTTCGCCAGCGTCGTCATATGGCTTCGTCCCACAGGGCCACATCATGCGCGATGAACCGCACAGCGTCTCCGACCAATAGGTCGATATCGCCAATTTCTGTCCTACTGAGAAGGAAATGCGCTTCACCGGCAACAACAACGATGCACTGCTGACCTGGAGGTTCGCTAATCGGCTCAATGGACGAAACAACGCCATGAACCATGAACCCGTTTGCCTGCGGTCTCATGGCCACGGACTCCAAGATAGCGCTACTTTGAAGGACTTCAAACTCGGAAATCATTTCCTGACTGACTTCAACATCAAAGACTTCGCCAACACAAAGCATCGGCGTGTCTGACGCGGGAACAAAACGTGCGGTACCGGAAACCAATGAACTACTGAAAGAAGCGGTGTAACTCGGCATTGACGTAAAGCCGATGCGTTTTTCGTCGCTAGGGTCTAGGCCGTCAATGATGATTCGCATTGAGAAATGGGACCGTTTAACGTCGGAAGTAACCGTCGCGCAGCAACTGCCGCGAAGCGGCTTCCTGCTGCTGCGTGTCCGAGTTGGCTGACCTGTTAGGGCTCATTCCGAGCGCTGAAATAGCTGGCATAGAAGTCCTTTGCATCTTCCCACTCCGGTTCGAAGGCTTCGAGGTAGTGACGGTAAACAGGCTCCGCACGCCAGTCATTCTTCGCTACAGCAGCACGACACCTCGCCTCGAACTCGTGCTTGACGTTCGGCCAACGAAAAGCATGCATGCATACCTCGACGAACTCTGGCGGCGCATACCCCGGCATGTCAAGAAAGGCTGCCTCGAACTCCGGTTGGAGCAAGGGATTTTTCTCAATGATTGCAATGGCCGCGGACGTGAAGGGAAGGACATCTGGTGCATCGAACGAGACGCTGAGCTTTGCATCGGCGTCGCGCGCTAGCTGAATCACTTGTTCAATCGGTGTCATCTCGATGAGCCCTAACGTTGGAGGCCAGGCGCGGCCGCAGGTCGTCGCCTCTGGGCCGACCTGTTAAACCTGCTCAGCTGAACGCAGGCAATAGCATCAAACCGCATAGAAGCTCCGCGAGAAGCGCGACAGGATAGTAGCCCGCCGCGAGGAACACCATGGAAAGAACAGATAGACGCGCAAGAAAGAGGAACCCGAGGCAACCGAATGCCGGAAGCGCAAGAAAAACCCATTCCCAACCTTTGTCCCCAAGAAAGGAAAGCTCCGCGTAATCTCGAACGAATACCAGCATTGAGAACGCCCACAATGGCACCGTGAGGAAAACGACACTCGCAAGGAGTGAGAGTAGAGGCAGACCGTCTTTCCGCATGGTTTAACGTGAAAATTACCGGCCCACCAACACTTGCGGCGAAGTCGCAGCCTGCTGTTGTGGGTCCGTGTCGATTGACATGTTAAGTCGCTTTTCGTTCTTTAGGTACAACTTGGAGCTCCTCTCCGCATCATGAACACTTCGACTACGACGCATGCATTGAATGCGCTGCCGCAATTTGGCAGAACTGCACGTGGAGGCGTGGTTGGAATTACGTCATTGAGACCCGCGTTGCTCAACAATCCCGCCACGTACTGCGCCCTTCGGCGCGCCAATGCCTCGGTCACGGCCTCACTTCCCTCGCGGGCGTCTGCGCTGCCAACAGCAGCTGCGTGCGTAATGCAGTGGCCCGAGCTTATGACCTTGCCAGCAAAGTGAAGCAGCCTCTCTCGTTCTTCCGCGGGAAGTGTCTCCCCGGACCAGGAGAAGGTAACGTCGATAGCTTGGGTCATCCCATATGACAACGCCCAAGCACGGTCGCTTCCAACTGGAAGAATCGCTGCCGCTGCCAATGAAACGATCAGCCGCTTCATGCGATTTAACGTTTGACTTGAGCGGCGCCATCAGGCGTCCGCTCGAAGGAAGGGTTAGGCCTCATCAGAATGCCTAGCCCTCGAGAGCCGTTGTGAGCGAAAAGGAAAACTCCGGCGTTAGCCGCAACTTGAACAACTGCTCGACTCCTCCACCCGCGACATGGCCAACGAGCACTTGAGTGCCTGCGCTCCACTCTAGATCGAGGGACGCGACGTGGCGAAGAGTTATATGCAATTGAACGATTCCGCCTTGAACACGCTCAACCGCAAACTGACCCTCACCCGCCAAGATTGTGCATGTTGTCTTGCCATCGCTTCCGACGTGAATAAAGCGGAGTCGGTCGTAGAACCAGTCTCCGCCTGCCCCATCTTCAGGCACGCCGGCGGCGCCAAAGAAGGATCCGAGGTCTGACGGGTCTGGGCAGCGATTCATGAGGCCTAACGTTGGCCGTAACCGGCGACCACGGGAAAGATGCGCCGTAGGCGCGGACGCGCGTGGGCGTCCGTGTTGACGAACCTGTTAGGACTCAAGGCTACTCCCTTTCGGCGACCATCAGTGGGCCGAGTTGCTCTACCAGTCGGGCAACTACTGAGCCGAGGAACGCCTTACCGCCACCGTGGTCACAGAAGTACACGCCACCTTCTTCGGCGAACGTTGTCGCATTGGGCATGTCGCTATGGTTCGAAGCCTCGCGGAATTCGAAGCGGGTTTGCCCTTCGAAAGACGTCTTTATCGACCCAGGAAACTTCGCGAGTACCTCTTCGACCGAGTCACGGTTTGGACCAGCGAATCTCAGCGAGTATTCGAACCCCATTTCTGAGTCCTAACGTAATGTATGCCGCAAAACCTGCGGTATAACCTGGCGCTTGCAATCTAATCTGGACATCAAAAACTCCTGTAAACCGCTTGCTTGCTGAGTTTCAAGGCAATGTACCGTATATTTATACAGGTATAAAAATTCCGTGAAACCCCGCAACCCTCCCTTGCAGTCTGCCCGCTTGCTGGATCAGGTCCGGGAGCGGGTTCGGTATTTGCACTATAGCCTTAGCACTGAGAAAACTTACTTGTATTGGGTCCGTTTTTTTGTCCGATGGCATGGCCGCAACGGCCACATGACGCATCCTCGCGACATGGGGCACGCAAGGTAGGTCTCCTCACTATGCCGATCAATGCGCGTGATTGATAAAAGGCTATCGGAATTTGATTCGAAAGATCCCGCTAGAACCATGAGCAGGTTCAGCCGCTCCGGGCGCCTGTCCATCGCCGGCAATTCAATACCTCACTTTGGCGTCACTGCTTTCTCAGCCAGCTCTTTGAAATCACTGGTGATCACTGCCAACGCGCTGCTCCCGTCAGACTCTTTCGCTGTCCATAATTTTCCATCGCCATACAGGGACAAGTGGATAACCTGCCCTTTGCGCAATGAAATGGTTTTGGTAATGTCGGAAGTCGACCAGGAGCGCGAGCCACCACCACGGTCATCCCTGAACCCCATGGTCAGCGTGTGTACACCAGGAAGTAAATGCAGTTGGTAACGCCCGCCGGAGTACATGCCCGAAGTCTTGAGTACTTTGTAGCCGGAGACCGGATAACCATCCACTGAACTGATTTTGATCAACCCGTCTGTTGTCACGATGCCCACATCCTCGATGGATTTTGGTTCGCCCTCATAGCCAAGGTAGGCATATTTTGAGTACATCATGCCCAGCGTGGGCGGAGCGTCTGTGTAGTTGTAACTGGCACACCCCAAAAGAATGATTGGGGCAAACAGCAGGGCTGTGATGAGTTTTTTGTTCATGTTCTTGTCAGATTGGGGAAATAATTGACCGGAAAGTCAATCGGAACAAGTGTAAACAGCACCCGATATGGCGCCGTTTTTTTTCACCAGCCCACAGCCGCCTCAGTGCGCCCCAGCCGCGGCATCCGCACTCCCCGCCCCCGCCCTGGTATGCCGCGTCAGGAACACCAGCGGAATCAGCAGCAGAAAGATCAGCGCCGACACATAGAACACGTCGTTGGCAGCCAGCATGTAGGCCTGCTGGTCGACCAGGCGGTTGATGGTGCCCAGCGCCTGGTCGGGCGTGAGGCCGGCGCCGGCCAGGCCTGTGAGGGTGCTGTTGGTGGCGGTGCTGCCCTGGTTCACGTATTCGCTGATTTGTGCGTGGTGCATGGCGGCGCGGTCTTGCCAGATGGTGGTGGCAATCGACGTGCCGAAGGAGCCTGCCGTGATGCGCACGAAGTTCGACAGGCCTGATGCTGCGGGGATCTTGTCGGGCGAGATGCCCGACAGCGTGATGGTGACCAGCGGGATGAAGAAGAAGGCCATGGCCACGCCCTGGATGATGGTCGGGATCATGATGGTGCGGAAGTCGGCCTGGGTATTGAAGTTGGACCGCATCCACAGCACCAGCGCAAACACCATGAAGGCAAACGCGGCGAAGCGGCGCGGATCCACTTTCGCGATGTTCTTGCCGACCACAGGCGACAGCAGCAAGGCAAAAATGCCGACAGGCGCCAGCACCATGCCGGCCTGGGTGGCGGTGTAGCCCATGTATTGCTGCAGCCACAGCGGCAACAGCACCACGTTGCCGAAGAAAAGGCCGTAGCCCACCGACAGCGCGAGCGCGCCTGCCCAGAAGTTGCGTTTTTTGAAAAGCGTGAGGTCAACCACCGGATGTTCTTCGGTCAGTTCCCAGATCACGAAGGCGATCAGGCCGACCAGGGCGATGATGCCCAGCGCGATGACTTCACCGGAATGGAACCAGTCGAGCTCCTGGCCTTTGTCGAGCATGATCTGCAGCGCACCGACCCAGATGACCAGCAGCGCCAGCCCCACCGAGTCGATGGGGAGTTTTCGGGTGACGCTTTCACGCTTCCTGAAGATGCTCCAGGTGATGAAGGCGGCAGCAAAGCCGACCGGGATGTTGATGTAAAAAATCCAGGGCCAGGAGATGTTGTCGGTAATCCAGCCGCCCAGCAGCGGCCCCATGACGGGCGCGATCAGCGTGGTCATGGACCACAGCGCCATGGCCAGCCCCGCCAGTGCTTTCGGGTAGCTCGACAGCAGCAGCGCCTGCGACAGCGGGATCATGGGCCCAGCCACCAGGCCCTGCAGCACACGCAGAAAAATCAGCGTGGTCATGTTGGGCGCCAGGCCGCACAGCCACGAGGTGATGACAAACAGGATGACGCTGGTGGTGAAAAGCCGAACCTGGCCGAAGCGCTGCGACAGCCAGCCGGTGAGCGGCACGGCGATCGCGTTGGCCACGCCAAAGCTGGTGATGACCCAGGTACCCTGGTTCGGGCTGACACCCAGGTCGCCGGCGATCGCGGGCAGCGATACGTTGGCGATGGACGTGTCGAGCACATTCATGAAGGTCGCGGCCGACAGGGCCAGCGTGCCCCACAGGCGGGCGGAGCCCGTCAGCGGGGGCGGCTGGACATAGGCGGAGGCAGGAGCAGGTGCGGAAGCCATGAAAGCCTTGGGGAATCAGGTACAAAAAAGGGAATGTATTGGCCGCTATAAACGCCAGGCCGCTACATGCCGCCCATGCAGCGCTGCGCCGCGATGCAGCCACTGCTGGCCGCCACGGGCTTTGCGTCATTACTGCGCAGCACGGCTGCCCGCCAGCGACAAGGTGTGGCTGAACGCCAGGTGCTGCGGCTCGCTGCCGGCCTTGGCCGGCAATGCAGCGCCGCCCGGCGCGGGGGCACGCGGTGCAGCGCTGGCAGCCTTTATCGGCTTGTTCACCAGTTTGCCCGCCAGCTTGCCGGTGTTGGCGGCGATGACGCGCTGCACGTCCCTGTCAGCAGCGTCGTCCTGCGTGCCGTAAGTCTGGGTGTGGGCCAGGACGGCGTCGCGCGGCGCGTCGGCCAGGGTCTTGCCGTCCTTGTTGCTCACGTCAACTTCGGCGTCCATCGACAAACCCACGCGCAGCGGATTGTCGGCCAGCTGTTTGGCATCCAGTGCGATGCGCACAGGCACACGCTGCACCACCTTGATCCAGTTGCCGGTGGCGTTCTGTGCAGGCAGCAGTGAGAACGCCGCGCCGGTGCCGACGCCCAGGCCGGCTACCTTGCCTTTGTATTCAACCTTCTTGCCATAGAGGTCGGCCACCAGCGTCACGGGCTGGCCAATGCGGATGTTGCGCAGCTGGACTTCCTTGAAGTTGGCGTCGACCCAGACCTGGTTGAGCGGGATGATGGACATCATCGGTGTGCCGGCGGCCACGCGCTGGCCGAGCTGTACGGTGCGCTTGGCGACATAGCCGTCGACCGGCGCGAGCAGGCCGGCGCGCTGCGTTGCCAGGTAGGCTTCGCGCACTCTGGCAGCCGCCACCTGCACGCTGGGGTGCTGTTCGATGCTGGTGCCTTCGGTCAGGGCCTGGTTGCTGGTGAGTTGCTCCCGTGCAGCGACCACACCGGCCTGCGCTGCGGCCAGCGCGCTTTTGGCGTTGGCCAGTTGCGTCTGTGCGTGGTTGAGCTCTTCTTTGGACACCGCGCCGTTGCCGGTGAGCGACTGGCGGCGGTTCAGGTCGTCGCTGGCGCGGGCGATGTCGCTCTGCGCCTTGGCCACGTCAGCATCACGCAGCGCGATCTGCGCCGCCAGCGTGCCATTGTTGGCGTAGAGCGTGCGCACCTGGCGCACCGCCTGGGCCAGTGCGGCTTCGGCCTGCTCCAATGCCACCCTGCCGTCGGCCGGGTCGAGCTGTACCAGCGTCTGGCCGGCTTTCACGAAGTCGGTGTCATCGGCCATGATGGCCATCACGGTGCCGCTGATTTGCGGCGTGATCTGGATCACGTTGCCTTGCACGTACGCGTTGTCGGTGGACTCATAGTGGCTGGCCACGAGATATTCATACGCGGACCAACCCAGGCCGGCCACGACCACCACGGCGGCGAGCGCTGTGAGTGCTTTTTTGCGTTTGGGGTTACCTGCCGGCTGGGCTATTGCATTGGATGCGTTGGAGGGTTCAGGTGTGCTCATGATGTTTGCAATCCGTTGTGACGTGTTTGTTGTGCGTTGCCTGTCTGCGTAATGGCTGTCTGATGGTGCGGCAGGTTTGCAGAAATTTATTGATGAAATGTGCCTCTAGCCCAACTTTTATCCGTATAGTTTGCTACGTTTTTTGTAGCACCGTGCAAGGCATCCGGCGTGGCATTTGAAACCGGTGTTGACGCGGGCGCTTGGGCAGTTGTGTAGCCGCCGCCAAGCGCGCGGATCAGCGCAACCTGCGTGTCCAGCGCGCGGGCGGCCAGGTCCACGGCTTGTCGCCGCTGTGCGAGCACGCTGCTTTCGGCGGTGAGTACATTGAGGTAATTCCCCAGCCCGGCCTTGTAGCGCTGCACGGCGATTTCATACGCGCCTTCTGCGGCTTCCTGCGCGGCGCGTTGCTCGGTTTGCTGGCGAACAATAGCTTGCGACGAGGCGATCTGGTCGGCCACGTCGCGCACCGCATCGATCACGGCGGCGTTGTAACTTTCCACCGCGGCATCGAGATCGGCCGTCTTGCTGCGCAGGTTGGCGCGCAGCCGGCCGGCGTCAAAAATCGGCAGGCGCAGCGCGGGGCCCACGCCCCACTGCCGGCTGCCCGAATCCGTCAGTTGGCCCAGGCCGATACTGGAAAAGCCGGCAAAGGCGACGAGGTTGATATTGGGATAGAACTGGGTCTTGGCGTTGACCACGTCTTTGGACGAGGCCTCGACACGCCAGCGCGCGGCGGCAATGTCGGCGCGGCGGCCCAGCAAGTCGGCCGGAATGGTGGCTGCAGCTGCTACGTTTTTGATAGCTGCTTGCGCCGGCAGTGAAAGGGCTGCAGTACCATTTTGCTTACCAATGAGGGCATCCATCGCATTGCGTGTGAGCGCCATCTGTTCTTGCAGGGTTTCGAGCTGCAGCCGCGCTTCGGGCAGGCCACCTTCGCTCTGGCGCAGTTCAAGGCGAGTATCCAGGCCGGCGTCGACGCGGTCGCGCACCAGCTTGAGTGTTTCTTCACGCTGGGCCAGTGTGCGGCGCGCCACATTGGTTTGCTCGTTCAGGCGCACCAGCTGAAAGTAGGTGCGGGCGACATTGCTGGCCAACAGCACGCGTGCGGCCTGGGCGTCCGCTTCGGCGGCGTTGGCGCTACCCAGTGCGGCGTCGAGTGCCGCACGGTTTTTGCCGAAAAAGTCCAGCTCCCAGCTGGCATTGAGCTGGGCCGTGCCGCTTTCGCGGATGGAACCTGCCAGCGGCGGCGGCACCGCGCCATTGGCGCTGTAGCGCTGGCGTGTCGCGTCAAGCTGGCCGGTGAGTTGCGGCAGGGTGGCGGCGTCGGCCACTTCCGTGACGGCTTGCGCGCGTGCTAAACGGGCCTGCGCGAGCTTGAGTGTCGGGCTGGTCTGCAGGGCCTGGGCCACCAGGGTGTTGAGCTGCTCGTCGCCAAACTCGCGCCACCACTCGGTCGCTACCGGCGCCTGGGCGGCTGTAGCTTCAGCGCCTTGAACATCATTCAGGCCCAGCGAAGGTGCGTCGCGCAGCCTGGCCTGCGGCGCGATGCCGGACATGTCGGCACAACCGGTGAGGCCGGTCGCCATCAGTGCGACCGCCGCCACGCTGGCGGCTGCCACAAGCGCCATGCGAAAGGACGCGCGCCATACCGGTAGCTGCTGCCCCACCTGTTCTGGCTGGTTTGCGGCAGCGCAACCGGAGGCGCTGGCGGTGCAGAGGGAGTTGCTGTTATTTGTCATCTTTTTCATACGCGGCCTGCAGGCCTTGCGCTGTTTCGAGAATGCGGCGGAGATAGCCTTTGAGGTTCTGCCACTCATCCACTGTGAAGCCGGCCAGGTGGGCGTTCTGCACACGGCTGAGCACGGCGGGAATTTCTTTCGCGGCCTTGCGGCCTTCGGGTGTCAGTTCGATGTTGACGACGCGCCTGTCGTCGCTGGAGCGGATACGGCGGCAAAAGCCCTTGGCTTCGAGACGGTCCAGCAGGCGAGTCATGGAGCCGGCGTCGAGCTGGCATTCACGGGCCAGCTCGGCCACGGTGGAAGCTTTTCCCAGGAAGAGCTTGAGCATGGGAACCCATTGCGCGTTCGTCAGGCCTTGGGGCTCCAGTTCGCGTGTGACTTGCTGGGAGACGCTGTTGAGGATCTGCCGCATCAGGTAACCGGTGCTTTGACCTGCGTCGTAATCAGCCGCGCAATAGAACTCGGCCGGCAACCCGCACAGAGGGGTCGCCGGACTTTTTGGCATTTTTGAGCCGGGTTGCGCGCTGGTGGTTTTGGATTTCATGGCCGCAGATAATACATGTCTAGACAATTAATGTCAAGGCTGTGTTTGTTTGGGCTTCCTTTGCCCTGAATACCTTTGTTGAGGCAATGGGTTGCCTGGCTTTGTGACTAAACTTGCGGCATGGCTACCTCCTATGTTTCCCCCTCTGTGACTCCTCCCCCTCCCCCTTCGACTTCTTCTTCCATCGCTCCTGTCCTCGCCCCTGCCAGCGCCCCGGGCGCCAAGGGCTCGCCCCGTTCGCTATCCGGGCTGTTGCCGTTTTTGCGGCCTTACCGGGGCCGCATTGCGCTGGCCATGTTCTTCCTGGTCATGGCCGCGGTCGCCACCTTGGTGTTCCCGTTGGCTTTGCGCAGCCTGATCGACGGCGGTCTGAGCGCGGCCGACAAAGGCCAGCAGCTGATGGCCTTGCGTACGCATTTCTTTGAACTGTTTGGTGTCGCTGCCGCGCTGGGCTTTTTTTCAGCGGGCCGCTTTTACATGGTGAGCTGGCTGGGCGAGCGCGTCACCGCTGACCTGCGCAATGCGGTCTATGCGCATGTGGTTCGGCAAAGCCCGGAGTTTTTTGAAACGACCCAAACCGGCGAAGTGCTGTCGCGCCTGACAGGTGACACAACGCTGGTGCAAACCGTCGTGGGGTCGTCACTCAGCATGGGCCTGCGCAACGCGGTGATGGGCGTGGGTGCGCTAGGCATGCTGGTCTATACCAACCCCTACCTCATGGTGCAGGTGCTGATGGTGCTGGTGCTGATCGTGGCGCCCTCGGTCTGGTTTGGGCGGCGCGTGCGCAAGCTGTCTCGCGCCAGCCAGGACCGCGTGGCCGACTCCAGCGCGATCGCGGCCGAGGTACTTAATGCGATTCCGGTGGTGCAAAGCTACACCGCTGAAGGCCGCGAATCCGCGCGTTTTGATGCATCCACCACCAATGCCTTCAACACCGCGATTCGCCGCACCAGGGCGCGGTCGGTGCTGGTGGCCTTCATCATCATCGCCACGTCCGCAGCGCTGCTGTGGGGCCTGTACCAGGGGACTCAGGCGGTGATGCGGGGCGACATTACGGCGGGCCACCTGGGCCAAACCGTGGTGTATGTGATCATCCTGGCCAGCGCCACGGCGGTGCTGGGCGAGGTCTATGGCGACCTGCTGCGCGCGGCCGGCGCCACCGAACGGCTGATGGAGCTGCTGACGTCGCGTTCGCCCGTTACTTCACCATCAAATCCGCTTCCAGCCCAGGAAAAACAAGGCGGAAGCGCTATGAAATTTGAAGCAGTGACCTTTCATTACCCGTCGCGTCCGGCGCAAGCCTCCTTGAGTGATTTCAGCCTGAGCGTGGCGCCTGGGGAGACTGTGGCCATCGTGGGGCCGAGTGGTGCCGGCAAAAGCACGGTGTTCCAGTTGCTGCTGCGGTTTTACGATCCGCTTTCGGGCCGCATTGAGCTGGATGGCGTGCGCACCGCCGATATGGCGCTGCACGATTTGCGGCAGCGCATCGGCATCGTGCCGCAGGATGCGGTCATCTTCTCGACCAGCGCGCTGGAGAACATCCGCTACGGCAAACCCGAAGCCACAGATGACGAAACCAAAGCCGCGGCAAAGGCAGCCTTTGCACATGAGTTCATCACTGCGCTGCCGGAGGGTTATGACACCTTCCTGGGCGAGCGAGGCGTGCGGCTTTCGGGTGGCCAGCGGCAGCGGATTGCGATTGCGCGCGCGATGCTGAAAAATTCTCCGCTGCTGCTTCTGGACGAAGCCACCAGCGCGCTGGATGCCGAAAGCGAGCGGATGGTTCAGGCCGCACTCGAATCTGCGATGAAAGACCGCACCACACTGGTGATTGCCCACCGCCTGGCCACCGTGCAGCAGGCTGATCGCATCCTGGTGCTGGACCATGGCCGGCTGGTGGAGCAAGGCACGCACGCCGAGCTGGTGAACCGCGGCGGTGTTTACGCGCGGCTGGCGGCTCTGCAATTCACGGTGTGATGCTGTGGACAACGTTCAGGCGGTGATTTGCTTTTCGCCACTGCCCTGGCAATTTGCTGCCGATCAAAATCGGTGACTATGCATTATTTGCATAAGTATTGATACACAATGCCTTGGACTATTTGGAGGCAGGCTTTTAAGCTCCGTGCATTGACCTTTCCCTCAAGAAATCCCACAAGGAGCTTTTAATGTCACACCCAGCAGCGCCCTCCATTCCCGCAGGAGCACATCCACTCCCCTCCTATCTTCAGGCAGACAACCTCGGTCCTTGGGGCAACTACCTGCAGCAGGTTGATCGTGTCATTCCGCACCTGGGCAGCCTGGCGCGCTGGGCTGAAACATTGAAGCGGCCCAAGCGCGTGCTGATTGTGGATGTGCCGATTCATATGGACGACGGCACGGTGGCGCACTTTGAAGGCTACCGCGTGCAGCACAACGTCTCTCGCGGTCCCGGCAAGGGCGGCGTGCGTTTTCACCAGGACGTCACCCTGTCTGAAGTCATGGCCTTGTCGGCCTGGATGTCGGTAAAAAACGCGGCGGTGAACGTCCCGTACGGCGGCGCCAAGGGCGGCATCCGTGTCGACCCGAAGAAGCTGTCGCGTGGCGAACTTGAGCGCATGACACGCCGCTACACCAGCGAGATCGGCATCATCATCGGCCCCAACAAGGACATCCCTGCACCGGACGTCAATACCAACGACCAGATCATGGCGTGGATGATGGACACGTATTCGATGAATACAGGCTCCACGTCGACAGGCGTGGTCACCGGCAAACCCGTTGACCTGGGCGGCTCACTGGGCCGTCGTGAAGCCACGGGACGCGGCGTGTTCACCGTGGGCGTGGAAGCGGCCAAGCATACTGGCCTGGACATCAGTACCGCGCGGGTGGCCGTACAGGGTTTTGGCAATGTGGGCGGCGTGGCGGGCAAATTGTTTGCCGAGGCCGGCGCGCGCGTGGTGGCTGTACAGGACCACGGCGGCACGATTTACCGCGAAGCAGGCCTGGATGTGCCGGCGCTCCTCAAGCATGTGGAAGCCACCGGCAGCGTGGGCGGGTTTGCCCAGGCGGAAGTCATCGCCAATGACAAATTCTGGGACGTGGAGTGCGACATCCTGATCCCGGCCGCGCTGGAGCAGCAGATCACCGAAGCTAACGCCGGCCGCATCAAGGCACGCATGATCATCGAAGGCGCGAACGGCCCGACCACCCCGGCGGCAGACGACATCCTGCACGATCGCAATGTGCTGGTGCTGCCGGACGTGATCGCCAACGCTGGAGGCGTGACGGTGAGCTACTTCGAATGGGTGCAGGATTTCTCAAGCTTCTTCTGGGACGAAGAAGAGATCAACAAGCGCCTGGTCAAGATCATGAAAGATGCTTTTGCCGCAGTATGGGCCGTCTCACAGGACCAAAAAGTCAGCTTGCGCACCGCCACCTTCATCGTGGCCTGCAAACGCATCCTGCACACGCGCGAGCTGCGCGGTCTGTACCCCTGATCTGGTGCTGCCCCGGGAGCCGTCAGAAGCAACGAGGGTCATGAAGCGGCGGTACTCCCGAGTGCCGCTGCTTTTTTTCCAAGCGGCCACGCGTTTAGGTGACCTCAGTTGCCATGACCCGCACACCATGACCTTCCAGCGCCTGGCCGGCGCCAGGAAGCTCGGCTCACCCGTTCATGAATCAGGTAATCCATGCAAAGCACCGAATTCTCCATCGAGTACGCTTCACCAGGAATGATACGAAACGACTCGAATGACTTCTGCCTCATTTACAAAGAAGCTGGAGCCGATGTCTATTTCAAGAGAGAAACGTACTTCTACGTTAAGGAGCAAGCCGGTGAAAATGGCCGCCTCACTTATAAGGCTTTGCTACCCAATGAATTTAAAGGCGTGACAACCATCCCATGGTTTGCGGAGTGGAAAAGCCTGGCCGTACAGCGTATGCGTGACTACATTCTGGGCGATCAGCGACTTCTGAGCCTGCATGGAGAAATCTCTGTTGAAGAGTTGAATCCCTGACACGCCGCTGGAAATTGCTTTATTGAAGTGTGTCCTTGACTGCCGCCGGCAAAGGCAAAGGCATCACGTCTATGCCCTCCTCGATCAATTCCACGGCTTCGCGCGCGCTGGTCTGACCGCGAATGCTGCGCGCTTCCTGCTCACCATAGTGCATGCGGCGGGCCTCTTCGGCAAAACGCCCTCCGACATCTTCGGTATGCGCCATCACGTGGCGCAAGGCCTTCAGGAATGCCGCCTGCTCAGCAGGGCTTCTTCCCGATGGGGCACCTGTTACAGCAGCCACATCGTGGGAACCCTGTGCGGAACTCAAAGCGACTGCCCGAGAAGAGGAGGCCTGCTTGCCTTGATCGGCCAAATCCTGGCCAGACGGGTGGCCACCCAGATTCAGGCGTGGTGCGCTGGGTAATTTCTGGACGCTTTTGTCTGCGCACATGGGGCATTCAATCATGCCGCGCGACAGCTGATTCTGAAAATCGTCTTCGGATGCAAACCAGCCTTCAAATGAATGCTGGTGCGTACATTGGAGATTCAGGACCTTCATGGCCGGATTATCGCCGCGGGCTTAGGGCGCCGCAGCTTGCCAGTCCAAAGCCCACGCGCCGGACAGCACGTTTTGCAACCAGAGCGCGCCGGTCAATGTTTTTGCATCGGTGACCTTGCCGCTTGCGCACCAGGCCAACAGTTCACCGGGCGTGGCCGTGAACACATCCAGGAACTCCCCGGCATCCAGCTTGCGCTGCCCAGGGGTCAGCCCGCGTGCAAACCAGATGTCGATGAATTCCGTCGAGTAGGAGATCACCGGGTGCAGCACTCCGGCACGGGCCCACTCTCTCGCGGTGTAACCGGTTTCTTCCAGTAGTTCACGCTGCGCGCATGCAAGAGACGCCTCACCAGGATCAAGTTTGCCTGCGGGGAATTCCAGCATGACGGCCTGCACCGGGTAACGGTATTGGCGTTCCAGCACGAGGCGCCCGTCATCGAGCAACGCCACGATCATCACTGCACCGGGGTGGATCACATACTCACGCGTCGCCCGGGTGCCGTCGGGCAACCTGACGGTGTCGCGCATGGCATGCAGGAATCTCCCCTTCAAAATCTCGACCGAATCAACCAGGGTTTCGACAAGGTGCCCGGCAGGTACCGCACCTGCTTGATCCGGATCGGAATCCGCTTTCATGTGCGGTGCTTGAAGAGGTAGCGCCAGGTAAACCCGGGAAACGCAAAGGTGATGAAGAGTGTGCCCGTGATGGCGTAAAACTCCCAGCCCTGCGGCGCGATCTGACCCGCCCGCTGCTCAAGATAAAGACCCAGGGCGCCAACGAGAAAGTACCAGACAACCAGCTCGCCCAACCTGACGGCCAGGTTCTTTGGTGCTTTGAGCGCATAGACCGCGAACAGGCGGTTGCTGATGAAGGGTAAATTGGCTGCCAGTATGGCCAGCAGCACAACCAGCCAGACGGAAGCGGTTTGAGTCATGAAGAGGATCAGCTACCCAAGGACTTGATGATGCCGTTGATCGATTGCGCACAGAGAGTCATCAAGCCACCCGGGAGCATGCCCAGGATCAGGATCATTGCACCATTAATCGCCAGCACCACCTTGGCATCCGTCGGTGCGGAGACCGGCTGCGCGTTGTGGGCAAGGGGCGCGTCAAAGTACATGACCTTGACTACGCGCAGGTAATAAAACGCACCCACCAGCGACATGAGCACGGCAAAAACCGCGAGCACGACATAGCTGGTGTGCTGCGACGAGATCAGGGCCTGCAAGACGGACAGCTTCGCGTAAAAACCCACTAGCGGCGGCAGACCTGCCAGCGAGAACATGCTGATGGCCATCACGCCAGCGTACAGCGGACTGCGCTGGTTCAGGCCGGCCAGGTCGACAATTTCTTCAGACTCGTGCCCCGCACGAGCCAGCAGCATGATGATGCCGAAAGCGCCCAAGGTGGTGAGCACATAGGTCACGGCATAGAACATCGCAGCGCTGTAGGCGGACTCGGTGTTGAGCTGGTTGCCGTTGACCACACCCGCCAGCAGGCCGAGCAGCAGAAAACCCATCTGCGAAATGGTCGAGAACGCCAGCATGCGCTTGAGGTTGGACTGGGCGATAGCCGCCAGGTTGCCGACCAGCAAGGAGCCTATGGCCATCAAGCCCAGCATTTGCTGCCAGTCGATCGCCAGTGGCAGCAAGCCCTCCACCAGCAGGCGGATACAGATGGCAAATGCCGCAAGCTGGGGTGCACCACCGATCAGCAGGGTCACGGCCGTAGGCGCGCCCTGGTAAACGTCAGGCAGCCACATGTGGAAAGGCACGGCACCCAGCTTGAAGGCCAGGCCAGCCACAATAAACACCAGACCGAAAACCAGCACCTGATGCTTGACCTGCCGGCTGGCGATGGCGTTGAACACTTCGTTCAGATCCAGGGAACCTGTCGCGCCGTACAACATCGACAAACCGTAAAGCAGGAAGCCCGAGGCCAGCGCGCCCAGCACAAAATACTTCATGGCCGCTTCGGTGGCGATGGCATTGTCGCGGCGCAGGGCCACCAGCGCATAGCTGGACAACGTCAGCAGCTCCAGGCCCATGTAGATCACCAGGAAGTTGTGGCCCGAGATCATCACAAACATGCCGAGCAGGGCGAACAGGCTGAGCGTGAAAAACTCACCGCCGCGCAGCATGTCTCGTTCCGCCGCGTAAGGCCGACCGTACACCAGCGTGATCATCACCGCGACGCAGGCAAAGCACTTGAGCCAGCCACCCATGGGGTCGCTGACCACCATGTTGCCGAAACCGTAGAAGGTTTGCCCGCCCATGGCGTAAGCCGCTTCCAGCCCAGCCACCACGGCCAGCGTCAGCAGGGTCAGCACGTAGGTCAGGGTACGCTGCGGCGTCTTGACGCCCAGGTCCACCAACGCGATCACGCAAGCCATGGTAAGGAGAACGATTTCGGGATAAACCGTGATCCAGGAGAGTTTGTCAATCATCTGAATTCTTTGTAGTTGCGCAGTTCAGCTTCAGTTCAGTTTGGAGGTTGCGACATGCTTGAGCAGGTCTGCCACTGAAGTGTTCATCACGTCCGTGAACGGTTTGGGATAGATGCCCATATACAGTACGGCAATGGCCAGCAGCGCGAGCATCAGGAACTCGCGGCTGTTGATATCGGTGAGCCCCTTCACATCCTCGTTGGCCACCGGACCAAGGTAAACACGCTTGTACATCCACAAGGTGTAGGCCGCGCCGAAAATAAGCGCAGTCGCCGCCGCACCGCCAATCCAGAAGTTGTATTTGACGGCACCCAGAATCACCATCCATTCACCGACGAAACCGGCCGTGGCCGGCAGGCCGCAGTTGGCCATGGCAAACAGCAGTGCAAAAGCGGCGAACTTGGGCATGGTGTTCACCACGCCGCCGTAACTGGCAATCTCACGCGAATGAACGCGGTCATACAGTACGCCGATACAAAGGAACATGGCACCCGAAACAAAACCGTGGGCAATCATCTGCACAAGACCGCCAGAAACGCCAAGGTCATTGAAAATAAAGAAGCCGAGGGTGACAAAACCCATGTGCGCCACGGACGAATAAGCCACCAGCTTTTTCATGTCCTGCTGCACAAGGGCCACCAGGCCCACGTAGACGACGGCAATCAGGGACAGGGAGATCATCAACCATGCCCACTCATGCGAGGCGTCGGGCGCAATCGGCATCGAGAAACGCAGGAAACCGTATGCACCCAGCTTGAGCATGATGGCTGCCAGGACGGCGGAACCACCGGTAGGTGCTTCGACGTGCACATCGGGCAACCACGTGTGCACCGGCCACATCGGCACCTTCACCGCGAAGGCGGCAAAGAAAGCGAAGAACAACAGCGTTTGCACCGTGCTGCCCAGAGGCAACTTGTGCCAGGTCAGGATATCGAAGCTACCGCCCGACTTGTTGTATAGAAAGACGAGCGCCACCAGCATCAACAGCGATCCAAGCAGCGTGTACAGGAAGAACTTGAACGCCGCATAAATCTTGTTGGGACCACCCCAGATGCCGATGATCAGGTACATCGGGATCAGCGTGGCTTCAAAGAAGACGTAAAACAGAATTCCGTCGAGCGCGGTGAAAACGCCGATCATCAACCCACTCAAAATCAGGAACGAGGCCATGTACTGGTTCACGCGCGTCGTGATGGCTTCCCAGCTGGCGATGATGACGACAACATTGATGAAGGCCGTCAGCAATACAAACCACAACGAGATACCGTCTACGCCCAGGTGGTAATTGACATTGAAGCGCTGGATCCAGCTGCCTTTCTCCACGAATTGCATGGCCGACGTATCGAGCGCAAAGCCACTGTACAAAGGCAACGTCACCAGGAAACTGACGACCGCGCCTATCAGCGCGATCCAGCGAACGCTGCGCGCCTGCTCGTCACGGCCCAGCGCCAGCAGCACCACACCGAAAACAATCGGTGTCCAGATCGCAAGACTCAACAAACCCATTCTTGTTCTTCCTTGATTTTGTTGAACTGATCAGCGATTGAGCCAGACGAAATACGTCATCAACACAAACACGCCAATGATCATGCCGAAGGCATAGTGGTAGATATAGCCGGACTGCAACCGGCGGACCATGCCGGAGACCCAGCCGATCACCTTCCACGAACCGTTGACCAGCGCGCCGTCGATCAGCTTCTGGTCGCCGCCCTTCCAGAGGGCGGTGCCGAGCAGCCGTGTGCCGCGCGCCAGAACGTTTTCATTGAACCAGTCGAGGTAGTACTTGTTTTCGAGCAGCGTGAAGACTGGCATGAACATGCGTTTGATCGCGGCAGGCAGCGCCGGGTTGATCATGTACATATACCAGGCCGCTACTGAGCCACCCAGGGCCAGCCAGAACGGCGGCGTCATCAGCCCATGCAAGGCCATCTGGGCCGGACCGTGGAACAGCTGCTTGAGCTCTGCCATGGCGTGATGTTTTTCGAGGTTCACCAGGATGGAATCCTTGAAGAACTCGCCATACAGCATCGGTTCAATCGTCATGAAGCCAATGACCACGGACGGAATCGCCAGCAGGATCAGCGGCACCGTCACCACCCACGGGGATTCGTGCGGATCGTGGTGCTCGCCATGGTGGCCATGGTCGTCGTGGCCATGGTGATGCGCGTCGGGGTTCTGGTCGTAGCGCTCCTTGCCGTGGAACACCAGGAAGTACAGGCGGAAGGAGTAAAAGGCCGTCACGAAGACGCCTGCCAGCACAGCGAAGTACGCGAAGCCGGCACCCGCCAGGTGGCTTTCATGCACAGCCTCAATGATGCTGTCTTTGGAATAAAACCCGGAGAACAGAGGCGTACCAATCAATGCCAGCGTGCCCAGCAGCGAGGTGATCCAGGTGATGGGCATGTACTTGCGCACGCCGCCCATCCAGCGGATGTCCTGGTTGTGGTGCATGCCGATGATGACCGAACCCGCGGCCAGGAACAGCAGCGCCTTGAAGAAGGCGTGCGTCATCAGGTGGAACACCGCGACGGAATAGGCCGAGGCGCCCAGCGCCACCGTCATATAACCGAGCTGCGACAGCGTGGAATACGCGACCACGCGCTTGATGTCGTTCTGGATGATGCCGAGAAAGCCCATGAACAAGGCCGTGATGGCACCAATCACCATGATGAAACTGAGCGCGGTGTCGCTGAGTTCAAACAGCGGCGACATGCGCGCCACCATGAAGATGCCAGCCGTCACCATGGTCGCCGCATGGATCAGCGCGGAAATCGGGGTCGGGCCTTCCATGGAATCTGGCAGCCAGACGTGCAACGGAAACTGCGCCGACTTGCCCATGGCGCCGATGAAGAGGCAGATGCAGATCACAGTTACCAGCATCCAGCCCGTTCCCGGGAGGGTCAGTTTGGAGAGCTCATCGGCTTTGGCAAATGCTTCGCCGTAATTGAGCGTCCCCGCATAAGCGGCAATAAGGCCGATGCCGAGAATAAAACCGAAGTCACCCACGCGGTTGACCAGGAAGGCCTTCATGTTCGCGAAGATGGCGGTCGGCTTGTTAAACCAGAAGCCGATCAGCAGGTAGGACACCAGGCCCACAGCCTCCCAGCCGAAGAACAGCTGCAGCATGTTGTTGCTCATCACCAGCATCAGCATGGAGAAGGTGAACAACGAGATGTAGGCGAAGAAGCGGTTGTAGCCCTCGTCTTCTTCCATATAGCCTATGGTGTAGATGTGCACCATGAGCGACACAAAGGTCACCACGCACATCATCATGGCGGTAAGGCCGTCGACCAGGAAGCCGATCTCCATCTTCAGGCCGCCGACGTTCATCCAGGTGTAGAGCGTCTCATTAAAACGCGCCCCGTCAACGGCCACGCTCTTGAGCGTCATCGCCGAAATGATGAAGGCCACCAGCACGCCGAGGATAGTCAGGCTGTGCGACAGGCGGCGGCCTATCCAGTTGCCGCCGAAAGAAGTGCCGAGGATACCGGCCGCCAAGGCGCCGGCCAGGGGTGCCAACGGAACGGCCAGCAGGGTTGAAGCGTTGAGGGTGGATGCCATATCAGTTTTTTTCCGCCATGCAAATTACGCAGGCAAACAGGGGAGCCATGTCAGGGCCGCCACGGAACCGGCTTTGCCGGGCCGTCAGCGGCGACCCCTTGAGGGGGAGGCGGCCGGAGGCCGCTTCGGGGGGGAGCGTCATCTTTAGCCCTGGAGCGTGTTGAGTTCGTCTACGTTGATGCTGGACTTGTTGCGGAACAGCAGCACCAGGATGGCTAGGCCTATGGCAGATTCGGCCGCGGCGACAGTCAGGATGAAGAACACGAACACCTGGCCGGCCATGTCGTTCAGGTAATAGGAGAAGGCCACAAAATTCATGTTGACGGCCAGCAGCATGAGCTCGATGGCCATCAGCAGGACGATGAGGTTTTTGCGGTTCAGGAAGATGCCGATGACCGACAGCGCGAACAGCATCGCGCCCAGTGAAAGAAAATGTCCCAGGGTGAGCGTCATGCCTTCTTCTCCTCGGCTGCTGCAGGGGCCGCGGCAACCACCGGTGCAGCCACGACGGATTTCATCTTGACGAGGCTCACGCGGTCCGCGCGCTTGACCCGGATCTGCTCTGAAGGGTTCTGGTACTTGGAGTCCTTGCGCGCGCGAAGCGTTAGCGCGATGGCGGCAATGATGGCCACCAGCAGGATCACTGCGGCGACTTCCAGCGGATAGATGTATTCGGAGTACAGCAGCTTGCCGAGCTCCTTGGTGTTGGAAACCTGCGCGCCTATCTGGCCCGCCGCCGTCGCCACCTTGGGTGGCTCACGGAAACCACCCATCAGCACGTAAGACATTTCCAGCGCGATGATGGCGCCGACGGAACCGGCCAGCGGGAAATGCTTCCAGAAGCCCTTGCGGACACTGTCGATGTTGATGTCCAGCATCATCACGACGAACAGGAACAGCACCATCACGGCGCCCACATAGACAAGCACCAGCGTGATGGCCAGGAATTCGGCCTTGAGCAGGATCCAAACTGCGGACGCCTGGAAGAACGCCAACACGAGGTAGAGCGCCGCATGCACCGGGTTGCGCGCGGTAATCACCTTGAACGCAGCAAACAGCAGCACCGCGGCGAAAACATAAAAAAGACCTGTTTTAGCGTCCATGTTGTTGTGGATTCTTTCTTGAGCCAGCTGAGGGGAAGTTCAGCCGGGTTTAACGGTACTTGGCGTCTGCCGCGCGGTTCGCGGCAATTTCGGATTCATACCGATCGCCCACTGCCAGCAGCATGTCTTTGGTGAAGTACAGGTCACCGCGCTTTTCGCCGTGGTATTCAAAGATGTGGGTCTCGACGATGGAGTCGACCGGACAACTTTCTTCGCAGAAACCGCAGAAGATGCATTTGGTCAGGTCGATGTCGTAGCGTGAGGTGCGGCGGCTGCCGTCTTCACGCACATCGGACTCGATGGTGATCGCCAGCGCCGGGCACACCGCTTCGCAGAGCTTGCAGGCGATGCAGCGCTCTTCGCCGTTCTCATAACGGCGCAGCGCGTGCAGGCCGCGAAAACGCGGGCTCAGGGGGGTTTTTTCCTCGGGAAACTGGACCGTGATCTTGCGGCTGAACATGTACTTGCCGGTCAGGGCCATGCCCTTGAACAGCTCGGTGAGCATGAAGCTTGACGCAAAGTCTTTGATGGAAGCTACGGCGGACATAAGTCAGATTCCTGCAGAAATAAGGCGTGCACAAATGCTCTTCAAGCCAACAGGGGCCGCGGAACCGGCTTTGCCGGGCCGCAGGCGCAGCGGCCCCCTCGGGGGGCAGAGAGCTACACGAAGTGAGCGAACGTGGGGGCGCATGTCACTTCCAGATGTTGTACGGAGTCTGCATCCAGGCGCCCACGACCACCAGCCAGACCAGGGTCACGGGAATGAAAATCTTCCAGCCCAAACGCATAATCTGGTCATAACGAAAACGCGGGAAGGTGGCGCGCACCCACAGGAACATGGTGACCACCACAAAGGTCTTGGCGCCCAGCCATATCCAGCCCGGGATGAAGCTCAACGCTTCGACCGGAGGCAACCAGCCGCCCAGGAACAGCAGCACGGCCAGGATGGCGACCAGCCACATGTTGGCGTATTCAGCGAGGAAGAACATCGCGAAGGCCATGCCCGAGTACTCGACCATGTGGCCGGCCACGATTTCAGACTCGCCTTCAACGACATCGAAGGGGTGGCGGTTGGTCTCGGCAAGGCCGGAGATGAAGTACACGACAAAAATCGGCAGCAGCGGGAGCCAGTTCCAGGACAGGAAAGTCCAGCCATTGCTTGCCAGCATGCCCTTGCCCTGGCTCATCACGATGTCGGTCATGTTGAGGCTGCCGGACACCATGAGCACCACCACCAGGCAGAAGCCCATGGCGATTTCATAGCTGACCATTTGCGCCGAGGCGCGCATGGCGCCCAGGAAGGCGTATTTGGAGTTGGAAGCCCAGCCCGCGATGATTACGCCGTAGACCTCCAGCGAGGTGATAGCCATCAGGAACAGCAGGCCGGCATTGATGTTGGCCAGCGCGACCTCGGGCCCGAAGGGAATCACGGCCCAGGCGGCCAGAGCAGGCATGATGGTCATGATGGGGCCGAGCACAAACAGGCCCTTGCTGGCCGCCGTGGGGATGATGATTTCCTTGGTCAGCAGCTTGAGCGCATCAGCGATCGGCTGCAGCAGGCCGAAAGGGCCGACGCGGTTGGGGCCGAGGCGGATCTGGGTGAAGCCGATGGCCTTGCGTTCCCACAAGGTAAGGTAGGCCACAAGGCCCATCAGCGGTAGCAGGACACAGACGATCTTGATGAGTGTCCACAGCACAGGCCATACCGTGGCCGGCCAGACGCCACCCATCAAACCCTGGCCGAAGGTGAAGATTCCATCAATCATGCCGTCACTCCTTCGGGCCTGGCTTCGAGGCCGGCGGCCTGGCGAGCATCCACCGTCAGCTGCAGCGATGTGGCGCGCCTGACCAGCCCGTCGAGCTGGTAAATACTGGCCACGGCTGGTACGTGGGCAGGTGCGACCGACAAATCGACAGCGGCCGCGGTGCCATTGCCGAGCTTGGCCGCGGGAAGCTGCGCCGCGTCGGTGCCTGCGACCTGCTTGAGCACGTCCTGCGAGGATTCAAAATCAAAACCGGGCAAGCCCAGCAGGTTAGCGAGCACGCGCAGCACCTTCCAGGCCGGACGGGTATCGCCCAGCGGTTTGACGACGGCATGGAAACCTTGCACGCGGCCTTCGGCATTCACAAAGGTGCCGGGGGTTTCGGTGAAAGGCGCGATCGGCAGCAGCACGTCGCTGAAGCCCATGTTGGCCTTGAACGGGCTCAGCGTCACAACCATTTGCGCGGCGTTGAGCGCGGACCTGGCCCTGACGCCCGCGGCCGAGTCAAACTCGGGTTCGTTGTTGAGCAGGATCACCGCCTTGAGTTGGCCATCCAGCATCTGGCTGGCGTTGAGGCCCTTGCCTGCCGGCAAGGCGCCGGCCAGCTGGGCGCCCACGGTATTGGCGGCTTCCGTCAGGTAACCCACGGTAGCACCAGTCTGCGCGCCGATCCAGTTGGCAAGCGCCAGCAGGCTAGAGGCCTTGGCATGGTGCGCCGCGGCATTGCCCAGCAGGATGGCTTTGCGCTCACCACCCAGCAGGGACTTGGCGATCGCCTTGGCCGCGTCGGTTGCCTGGCCGGCTGCCGGCGCGGTGACGCCCTTGTCGGCGGCAATCGCGGCAGCAACATCGGCCAGGGCCTGGGCCCAGGCTTCAGGCGCGGCCAGCAGCGCGTTGGCGATGGGCATGGCCCAGGCCTCGGCGCCTGCCAGCTCGGCGGTGGAATTGACGGTGCTCAGCGCCCCACCCTTTCGAATCGCCTGGCGTATGCGCTGCGCGAACAGCGGATGATCCTTGCGCAGGTTGGAGCCGACCACCAGCACGCGCTGCAGCTGCGACAGCGAAGCGATGGAAGTGCCCAGCCAGCGGATGGCCGACGGCGCGGTGAATTCGGCGTTGCGCAGGCGGTAATCGACGTTCTCGCTTCCCAGGCCGCGCATCAATGAGGCGGCCAGGTAGATCTCTTCGAGCGTGCTGTGCGGGCTCGCCAGCGTGCCTATGCTGCCGGCGCCGTGGTCGGCCTTGATCTGCTTGAGGCCGTTGGCCACATATTCGAGCGCGGTCTGCCAATCGACGGCCTTCCACTCACCACCCTGCTTGAGCATGGGGCTGGTCAGGCGCTCGTCGCCGTTGAGGGCTTCATACGAGAAGCGGTCGCGGTCGGCGATCCAGCATTCGTTGACGTCTTCGTTCTCCAGAGGCACGACACGCATGACCTTGTTGCTCTTGACCTGGACGATCAGGTTGGCACCGGTCGAATCGTGCGGGCTGACCGACTTGCGGCGCGAGAGCTCCCAGGTGCGGGCGCTATAGCGGAAAGGCTTGCTGGTCAGCGCGCCGACCGGGCAGATGTCGATCATGTTGCCGGACAGTTCGGAGTCCACCGACATGCCGACGAAGGTTTCGATTTCGGCGTGCTCGCCGCGATGCGACATGCCGAGCTCCATCACGCCGGCCACTTCCTGGCCGAAACGCACGCAGCGAGTGCAATGGATGCAGCGACTCATTTCCTGCATGGAGATCAGCGGGCCGACGTCCTTGTGGAAGACCACGCGCTTTTCTTCTTCGTAGCGCGATTCGCTGCCGCCATAGCCGACGGCCAGGTCCTGCAGCTGGCACTCGCCGCCCTGGTCACAGATCGGGCAGTCCAGCGGGTGGTTGATCAGCAGGAACTCCATCACGCCCTTCTGGGCCTTGATGGCTTTGTCGTTCTTGGTGCGCACGATCATGCCCTGGGTGACGGGCGTGGCGCAGGCCGGCATGGGCTTGGGTGCCTTCTCCACGTCGACCAGGCACATGCGGCAGTTGGCAGCAATACTGAGCTTCTTGTGATAGCAGAAGTGCGGAATGTAGGTGCCGGCCTTTTCAGCCGCATGCATCACCGTGCTGCCTTCGAGCACTTCCACCTTCTGGCCGTCGAGTTCTATTTCAACCATATTTTTTCTTTCCGGGGCTCAGGCTTGCGCGGCGGCCGAAGCCTGGGATGCGGGAGCCTGGAGGGCTGGCGTCTTGATCATGGCTTCAAACTCATGGCGGAAATGCTTGATCATGGCCCGCACCGGCATGGCCGCGGCATCGCCGAGTGCACAGATGGTGCGGCCCTGGATGTTGTCGGCCACCGAGTTGAGCAGGTCCATGTCGGTCTGCTTGCCGTGACCGTTGTGGATGCGGTCCACGACGCGCCAGAGCCAGCCCGTGCCTTCGCGGCAAGGCGTGCATTGCCCGCAGGATTCGTGCATGTAAAAGTAGGACAGACGCTTGAGCGACTCGACCATGCAGCGGCTGTCGTCCATGACGATCACCGCGCCGGAACCCAGCATGGATCCGGCCTTGGCAATGGAGTCGTAGTCCATGGTGCATTCCATCATGATGGCAGCCGGCAGCACGGGCGCCGAAGACCCGCCGGGAATCACAGCCTTGAGCGTGCGGCCCTTGCGCACGCCACCGGCGAGTTCCAGCAGCTTGGAAAACGGCGTGCCCATGGGCACTTCATAGTTGCCGGGCAGTTCGACGTCGCCCGAGACCGAATAGATCTTGGTGCCGCCGTTGTTGGGCTTGCCGCATTCGAGGTAGGCCTGGCCGCCGTTGCGGATGATCCAGGGCACGGCCGCGAAGGTCTCGGTGTTGTTGATGGTGGTGGGCTTGCCGTAGAGGCCGAAGCTGGCCGGGAATGGCGGCTTGAAGCGCGGCTGGCCTTTTTTGCCTTCGAGCGATTCGAGCAGCGCGGTTTCTTCGCCGCAGATGTAGGCACCGAAGCCGTGCGAGGCATGGAGCTGGAAGCTGAAGCCGCTGCCGAGAATATTGTTGCCGAGCAGACCGGCGGCGCGCGCCTCTTCGAGCGCTTCTTCAAAACGCTGGTAGGTCGCGAAGATTTCGCCGTGGATGTAGTTGTAGCCCACACTGATGCCCATGGCGTAGGCGGCAATCGCCATGCCCTCGATCACGCTGTGCGGGTTGTACTGCATGATGTCGCGGTCTTTGCAGGTGCCCGGCTCGCCCTCATCCGAGTTGCAGACCAGGTATTTCTGGCCCGGGAACTGGCGCGGCATGAAACTCCACTTGAGCCCGGTCGGGAAACCCGCGCCGCCGCGGCCGCGCAGGCTGCCGGCCTTGACTTCAGCAATCACCTGGTCAGGCGTCATGCCCTCTCCGCCGTCCTGCTTGAGAATCTTGCGCAAGGCCTGGTAGCCGCCGCGCGCTTCGTAGTCCTTGATGCGCCAGTTGCTGCCGTCGAGATCGGCCAGGATTTGCGGACTGATGTGCCGGCCGTGGAAGCAGGTCTGCACGCCGGTGGCAGCGAACTGCGACAACACGCTTTGCGCTGCCGCGCTGGTGGGAGACGAGGATGCGAGCGTCATGATTACTTTGCCTCGGCGGATTTGAGACCCTCGATCAGCTGGTCCAGCTTCTCGTTGCTCATAAAACTGCACATGGTGAGGTCGTTGACAAGCATCACCGGCGAATCCGCGCAGGCGCCCAGGCATTCGGACTGCTGCAGCGTGAAAAGGCCGTCGGCGCTGGTCTCGCCCATGGCGATGCCGAGCTTGTGCTCCAGGTGCTTGAGCGCCTTGGCGCCGTCGCGCAACTGGCAAGGCAGGTTGGTACAGACGTTGAGTTTGTACTTGCCAACGGGGCGCTGGTTGTACATGTTGTAGAAGGTGGTGACTTCATGCACGGCGATCGGCGCCATGCCGAGGTATTCGGCCACGACCCTCTCGCTCTCGGCGCTGACATAGCCGTGCTCTTCCTGCAGGATGGTCAGGCAGGCCATGACGGCCGACTGCTTCTGGTCCGCGGGATATTTGGCGACTTCGCGGTCGAAACGCGCTCTGGTTTGTTCAGAAATCATGGGGACTACCGGTCAATTTCACCGAACACAATATCCATGGTGCCGATCACGGCGACGGCATCGGCAATCATGTGGCCGCGCGACATTTCATCCATGGCCGCGAGGTGCGGAAAACCCGGCGGACGGATCTTCAGGCGATAGGGCTTGTTGGCGCCGTCGCTGACGATGTAGATGCCGAACTCCCCCTTGGGGTGCTCGACCGCCGCATAGGCTTCGCCTTCGGGCACATGGAAGCCTTCAGTGAAGAGCTTGAAGTGGTGGATCAGCTCTTCCATGTTGGACTTCATGGATTCGCGGTCCGGCGCGGCGACCTTGTGGTTGCTGGTGATCACAGGGCCGGGGTTCACGCGCAGCCAGTCGACGCACTGCTTGATGATGCGGTTGGACTGGCGCATTTCCTCGACGCGGACCAGGTAGCGGTCGTAGCAGTCACCGGTCTTGCCGACCGGGATGTCGAAGTCCATCTTGTCGTAGACGTCGTAGGGCTGCTGCTTGCGCAGGTCCCAGGCGAAGCCCGAACCACGAAGCATGGGACCGGTGAAGCCGAGGTTCAGGGCCCGCTCGGGCGAGACGACACCGACGCCGACTGTGCGCTGCTTCCAGATGCGGTTGTCGGTCAGCAGGGTTTCGTATTCGTCGACGTAGCCGGGGAACCTGTTGGTGAAGTCTTCGATGAAGTCGAGCAGCGAGCCCTGGCGGTTTTCATTGAGCGCGGCAATGGCCTTGGCGTTCTTGACCTTACTGACGCGGTATTGCGGCATGCTGTCGGGCAGGTCGCGGTAGACGCCGCCCGGACGGAAGTAGGCCGCGTGCATGCGCGCGCCGGAGACAGCCTCGTACATGTCGAACAGCGCCTCGCGCTCGCGGAAGCAGTAAATCAGGATGTTCATCGCACCGCAGTCGAAACCGTGCGCGCCCAGCCACAACAAGTGGTTGAGCAGGCGCGTGATTTCGGCGTACATCACGCGGATGTATTGCGCGCGCACTGGCACGTCGACGCCGAGCAGCTTCTCGATGGCCAGGCAGTAGGCCTGCTCGTTGGACATCATGGAGACGTAGTCCAGCCGGTCCATGTAGGGCAGCGACTGGATGTAGGTCCTGCTTTCGGCGAGTTTTTCGGTGGCACGGTGCAGCAGGCCGATGTGCGGGTCGGCGCGCTGGATCACTTCGCCATCAAGCTCCAGTACCAGGCGCAGCACGCCGTGCGCCGCCGGATGCTGCGGTCCAAAGTTAAGCGTGTAGTTTTTGATTTCAGCCATGTGGGGTATCTCTTGCAAGCGCCGCTTACTGCAGGCCGCCGTAGTTGTCTTCGCGAATCACACGGGGAATGATTTCACGCGGCTCTATCGTGACCGGCTGGTAAATCACGCGCTTCTGCTCGGGGTCGTAACGCATCTCGACGTGGCCCGAGGTCGGGAAGTCCTTGCGGAACGGATGGCCGATAAAACCGTAGTCTGTCAGGATGCGGCGCAAGTCGTTGTGGCCCTCGAAGATGATGCCGTAAAGGTCGAAGGCCTCGCGCTCAAACCAGTTGGCAGAATTCCAGATGCCATTGAGCGAATCCACCACGGGGAAATCATCGTCGGGGCAGAACACCTTGAGGCGCACGCGCTGGTTGAGGCTGACCGACAGCAGGTGCGAGACCACGCAGTAGCGCAGGCCATCGTACTGGCCGTCCCGGTATTCGGAATAATCAACACCGCAGAGGTCGATGAGTTGCTCGAAGCGGCAACCGGGTGCGTCGCGCAGCGCGGTGGCGGCCGCAAGGTAATCGGCGGCGGAAACCGTGAGGGTGATTTCACCAAGCGCGGTCACCAGGCTTTTGACCTTGTCGCCGAGGACGGCATGAATCGTTTCGGCGAGTTGCTCCATGGACACGGGAGAAGAGGACATGCCTTATGCCCTCGCAATCGTGTTGGTGCGGCGGATTTTCTGCTGCAACTGGATGATGCCGTACATCAGCGCTTCCGCCGTGGGCGGGCAGCCGGGCACATAGACGTCGACCGGCACGATGCGGTCGCAGCCGCGAACCACGGAATAACTGTAGTGGTAATAACCGCCGCCGTTGGCACAGGAGCCCATGGACAGCACCCAGCGCGGCTCGGACATCTGGTCGTACACCTTGCGCAATGCCGGGCCCATCTTGTTGCACAGCGTGCCGGCCACGATCATCAGGTCGGACTGGCGCGGGCTGGGACGGAACAACATGCCGAAGCGGTCGAGGTCGTAACGGGCAGCACCGGCATGCATCATTTCGACGGCGCAGCAGGCCAGGCCGAATGTCATGGGCCAGAGCGAACCCGTCTTGGCCCAGTTCACCACCGAGTCGTAACTCGTGGTCATGAAGCCTTCGTTGAAAACACCTTCAAGTGACATACCCGTACCTTTGTGGCGAGATCCGCCTAGAGAACCCTCGGGATTCTTAGCTTCTTATTCCCAGTCCAGCGCACCCTTTTTCCACTCGTAGACGAAACCCACGACCAGAATGCCCAGGAAAATCATGACCGACCAGAAACCGATGGGGCCGATTTCCTTGAGCGCCACGGCCCATGGAAAAAGGAAGGCGATTTCGAGGTCAAACAGAATGAAGAGGATGGCGACCAGGTAGTAGCGCACATCGAATTTCATGCGGGCATCTTCGAAAGCCTCGAAGCCGCATTCGTAAGGGGAATTTTTTTCGCTGTCGGGGCGCACGGGGCCCAACAACCGCCCCAGGACCTGGGGCACCACGCCGACACCCACACCGACCAGAATGAACAGGAGAACAGGAAGGTATTGATCGAGGTTCATCGTGGATTCAACTTCTGAAAAGCCACCAGCGCGGTTTGTTTCAGCTTGCCATTTGAGGCGACAGCATCGCCGGAGCGCTGCTGCCGATGCTTGTACTGGTGCGGACGGCGAGACTCGAACTCGCACACCTTTCGGCACTACCCCCTCAAGATAGCGTGTCTACCAATTTCACCACGTCCGCGGTATTTAACTGCCTGGATGGCATGAGGAAACCTTGCGGTTTTGGGCTTTCCAGACAGTCTTAGAGTTTACCCCGAAATTCTGCCTCTCCCATGAGGAAGCGACAGCAAAACTCTTTATTTCGTCGGGATTTGCGCAGCGCCCGATGCCGCTGGGGCGGGGCTCGCAGGGACTGCTGTACCTGTATTTGCTGGCACCGTGGTTCCAGGGATCTGAGCAGCGCCAGAAGCTGCCGGCGCAGGGGCCGGAGCGGTGACTGCAGCACCTTCAAGAACGCTGGAACCGGTACGCGACTGCGTGTTGCCGAAGTAAGCGAGCAGCAAGGTGCAGGCAAAGAACAGCGCGGCCAGGACACCGGTGGTACGTGACAGAAAGTTGGCACTACCGCTGGCACCGAACAGGCTGCCCGAGCCGCCGCTGCCAAATGCCGCTCCCATGTCGGCACCCTTGCCATGCTGCACCAGAATCAGGCCGATCATGCCGACTGCCGAAAGCATTTGCACGGCGAGGACAATGGTCAATACAACGTTCATATCTACTCCTAAATTAATAGCGTTTTGCGCACGTCAGTTGTTGGCTGCGGCAACAATTGTTAAAAAATCCGGGGCTTTCAGAGAGGCGCCGCCAATCAACCCCCCATCAATGTCGGGCTGGGCCAGCAGCGATGCCGCATTGGCCGCGTTCATGCTGCCGCCGTAGAGAATTTTCACGCGTGCAAACTGGTCGGTGGCCGCCTTCAATTGACTCCGCAGCACCGCATGCACCGCTTGGGCTTCTTGCGGCGAAGCGGTCTTGCCAGTGCCGATAGCCCACACGGGTTCGTAGGCGATCACGATTTCGCTGATGCAATGGCCGTTGGTGTGGATCACTGCGGCCAATTGGCGCTTGACGACTTCTTCCGTATGTCCGGCTTCGCGCTCAGCCAACGTTTCACCGATACAGACGATGGGCGTGATGCCGGCGGCGAGCGCGGCCTTCGCCTTGTCGGCTACCAGTTGATCTGTTTCACCATGGTACTGACGCCGCTCCGAATGACCGACGATGGCAAAACGGCAGCCAAACTCCTTGAGCATGGCAGCACTCATTTCGCCCGTATAGGCACCAGAAGCATGCGCCGAAACATCTTGCGCGCCCAAGTCGACGGCAGCAAGGCCGGCTTGCTCGGAACGCAGGGTCCGCACCTGCGCCAGGTAAGGTGCGGGCACACAGACTGCCACCTCACACGCGCAGGGGGTGGCCAGGCCTTGCGCCAGTGCGTCCAACAGGGCAGCATTGGACGCTAGGCTGCCGTTCATCTTCCAGTTTCCTGCGATCAGCTTTTTCATGTTGCTCTGGCCCGCTTGCAGGCCTACCAGGTTAAAACGATCTTGCCGACATGCTGATTGGACTCCATCAACGCGTGCGCCTTGGCCGCATCCGCCGCGGCAAACGTGCTGTGAATCACCGGCTTGACGGCGCCGCTGGCGATCAAAGGCCAGACTTTTTCTTTCAGCGCCTTTGCGATGCCAGCCTTGAACTCAACGGAGCGCGGGCGCAAGGTCGAGCCAGTGATGGTCAGGCGTTTGCGCAGCACGAGCCCGGCATTGAATTCAGCCTTGGTGCCGCCTTGCAGCGCGATGATGACCAGACGGCCGTCTTCGGCCATGCAGTCGACTTCACGCGCCACATAGCCGCCGGCGACCATATCAAGAATGACGTCGACGCCCTTCCCGTTGGTCAGCCTCTTGGCCTCTTCGGCAAAGTCATTGGTTTTGTAGTTGATGGCATGGTCGGCGCCCAAAGCCACGCAAGCGGCGCATTTATCGGCGTTGCCGGCCGTGACCAGCACCGTGGCACCGAGCGCCTTGGCAATCTGGATGGCCGTCACACCGATGCCGCTGGAGCCGCCCTGGATCAACAGGGTTTCGCCCGGCCGCAAATGAGCGCGTTCAAACACATTGCTCCAA
Source organism: Polaromonas aquatica (assembly GCF_050626995.1). GTDB lineage: Bacteria > Pseudomonadota > Gammaproteobacteria > Burkholderiales > Burkholderiaceae_C > Polaromonas > Polaromonas aquatica_A. The sequence goes on from NZ_CP192467.1 coordinate 294,862, forward strand.
ACCGTAAAAAAGGTCTCGGGGAGCGAAGCCGCTTCGAGATCGCTGAGGCCGGCAGGCACAGGCAGACACTGCGCGACGGGAGCAACGCACAACTCGGCGTAGCCACCGCCCGCTACCAGCGCGCAGACACGGTCGCCGATTTTCAAACCGGCATCGGCCATGGCCTGGGCATCGCCGGACACGACGACACCCGCCACTTCAAGCCCCGGAATGTCCGATGCACCCGGTGGCACCGGGTAGTGGCCCATGCGCTGCAACACATCAGGGCGGTTCACTCCGCTGGCATTCACACGGATCAGGACCTCACCAGCTCCCTCAACGGCCGCTGGGCGCGTGCCCATGCGCAATACCTCGGGGGCACCGTAGGACGTAATTTCAACAGCGTTCATGAATAATCAGATCATCTGCGCCGCCAGCACCCGGTATTCGGGCGCTAGCAGCTACAAAATCAATAGCAGATCGATCAGCCGCGGTCCTGGTCCTGGGCTGGACGGTCCAGCAAGGCCTTCATGGACAGCTTGACGCGACCCTTCTCGTCGGTCTCGAGTACCTTGACCTTGACGATCTGGCCTTCGCTCAGGTAGTCGGTGACCTTCTCGACTCGCTCGTGGGCGATCTGGCTGATGTGCAGCAGACCGTCCTTGCCAGGCAGCAGGTTGATCAGTGCGCCGAAGTCCAGGATCTTGGTGACCGGGCCTTCATAGACCTTGCCGATTTCGACTTCAGCGGTGATCTCGGCGATGCGGCGCTTGGCTTCGTCAGCCTTGGCGCTGTCGTTCGACGCGATCGTGATGGTGCCGTCTTCCTCGATGTTGATCTGCGTGCCGGTCTCTTCGGTCAGCGCACGGATGACAGCGCCGCCCTTGCCGATCACGTCGCGGATCTTCTCAGGGTTGATCTTCATGACATAGAGGCGCGGTGCGAAGTCGGACACTTCAGCCTTGGCTTCGCCCATGGCTTCCTGCATCTTGCCCAGGATGTGCATGCGGGCTTCCTTGGCTTGGGCCAGCGCGACCTGCATGATTTCCTTGGTGATGCCCTGAATCTTGATGTCCATCTGCAGCGCGGTGATACCGAAGGTGGTACCCGCAACCTTGAAGTCCATGTCGCCCAGATGATCTTCGTCACCCAGGATGTCGGTCAGCACGGCGAAGCGGTTGTCTTCCTTGATCAGGCCCATGGCGATACCGGCCACGTGGGCTTTCATCGGCACGCCGGCGTCCATCAGCGACAGGCAGCCGCCGCAGACCGAAGCCATCGACGAAGAACCGTTGGACTCGGTGATTTCAGACACCACGCGCATCGTGTACGGGAATTCTTCCTTCGTAGGCAGAACGGCGATCAGCGCGCGCTTCGCGAGCCGCCCATGACCAATCTCGCGGCGCTTTGGCGAGCCAACACGGCCGGTTTCGCCGGTGGCGAACGGAGGCATGTTGTAGTGCAGCATGAAGCGGTCTTCGTAGTCGCCCGACAGTGCGTCGATGCGCTGCGCGTCACGCTCGGTGCCCAGCGTGGTCACGACCAGCGCCTGGGTTTCGCCACGCGTGAACAGCGCCGAGCCGTGGGTACGGGGCAGCACGCTGTTGCGGATTTCAATGGCGCGAACGGTGCGCGTGTCGCGGCCGTCGATGCGCGGCTCGCCGGCCAGGATCTGGCTGCGGACGATCTTGGCTTCGATGTCGAACAGCATGCCTTCAACGGCCACGCCGTCGAATTCCACGCCGTCGGCCTTGAGCGACGCCATGACTTCAGAGGTCACAACGCGGCAGGCTTGCGTACGGGCTTGCTTGGCGCGGATCTGGTAAGCAGCTTGCAGCTTGGCGGCAGCGAGTTCGTTGACCTTGGCGATCAACGGCTCGTTCTTGGCGGGAGCTTTCCAGTCCCAGACCGGCTTGCCGGCATCGCGCACGAGTTCATGGATCGCGTTGATGGCGATGTTGCCCTGCTCATGGCCGAACACCACGGCACCGAGCATGATTTCTTCGGACAGCTGCTGGGCTTCGGACTCGACCATCAGCACAGCGGCTTCGGTGCCGGCCACAACCAGGTCCATCTTCGAATCCTTGAGCTGGGTCTTGCCGGGGTTCAGTACGTACTGGCCGTCGATGTAGGCCACGCGTGCGGCGCCGATGGGGCCGTTGAACGGGATGCCGGAGATCGACAGGGCTGCGCTCGAGGCAATCAGCGCGGGGATGTCGCCTTCGACTTCAGGGTTCAGCGACAGCACGTGGATCACGACCTGCACTTCGTTGAAGAAGCCTTCGGGGAACAGCGGACGGATCGGGCGGTCGATCAGACGGGACGTCAGCGTTTCGAATTCGCTGGGACGGCCTTCACGCTTGAAGAAGCTGCCGGGAATGCGGCCGGCGGCGTAGGTTTTCTCGAGGTAGTCGACGGTCAGGGGGAAGAAGTCCTGGCCGGGCTTGGCATCGGTCTTGGCGACCACGGTGGCCAGCACGACGGTGCCGTCCATGTCAACGATGACGGCGCCGCTGGACTGGCGTGCGACTTCGCCGGTTTCCATCGTGACCTTGTGCTGGCCCCATTGGAAGGATTTGGTGACTTTGTTAAAAATGCTCATGTTCTTTTCTCCACTAAATTCACGCACTTGAGGCAGTGCGGGAGGCCCGGAGGGGCGGCTGGCTGAACACGATGCCATTCCACAAAACGCCTGAAATCCATGGCTTGACCAGGGCTTTCTTGTGGAATGACACAGCGCGTGCTCGTTTTGCCTTGCTCCGAAGTAAAAAGCGCCTGAGCTAGTGAACTAACTCAGGCGCTTTCAAATCGTTTTTACCGATTACTTGCGCAGGCCAAGCTTGGCGATCAGCGCGGTGTAACGTTCGGCATCTTTGGACTTCAGGTAGTCCAGCAGCTTGCGGCGGCGGCTCACCATGCGCAGCAGGCCGCGGCGGCCGTGGTGATCCTTGGCGTTAGCCTTGAAATGGGGCGTCAGCTCGTTGATGCGGCCGGTCAGCAGCGCCACTTGAACTTCAGGGCTACCGGTGTCACCGGCGGCACGTGCGTTGGCCTGTACGATTTCGGCCTTGACTGATTTTGCAATCATGGTTTTCTCTTTCTTGCACCGAGGTGCGCTTGCGAGCGAAGCAGCGGCCCCGACATGGGACTTGAATAAACCGCTTTCGTCGTGTTCCGGCATGAAAAAGGCCAAAAACCTGTATTTAAGGCCTCAAACCGCACAGAGCCTTGGATTATAGCCTGAGAACCTGTTCAGGTTCCAAGCCAGCGCCTCAGCCGATCCACGCCCTGCCCCAGCCGGGCGGTGTCCTGGCTGGCGAAACACCAGCGCAGCCAGCCCTGAGCCTCAGGCCCCGGGTTGACCATGAAGGCGTTGCCGGGCGCCAGGCCCAACCCGGCCTCTACGACCAACCGTTTGGCCGTCTCCAGTGAGTCGCTAAAGCGCGCCTGGTCTTCCAGCCGGAAAAACGCGTACATGCCGCCCTTGGCCGGGGCCAGTTGTAAGCCGGGCACGGCCTGCAGCAGCGGCACCAGGGTGTCGCGGCAGGTTTTGAGGTGTGCCACCACGCGCGGCGTGATTTCAGCCGTGCGTTTAATGGCTACCAGGCCGGCACGCTGCACGAACACAGGCGCACAGGAGGTATTGAACTCCACCAGCTTGCCCATGTGCGGCGTCATGGCGGCCGGCATCACCAGCCAGCCCAGGCGCCAGCCTGTCATCAAAAAGCTCTTGGAAAAACTGTGAACTACCACCAGACGATCTTCAGGCGCCGCGATATCGAGAAAACTGGGCGCGCAGCCATTCGGGGTGGGCTCGTAATACAGCCGCTCATAGACTTCGTCGGCCAGTATCCACGTCCCGGTTTTCCGGCAGTGCGCCAGGATGGCTTCCTGCTCGGCACGCGAGAGGGTCCAGCCCGTGGGGTTGTTTGGCGCGTTGACGATCAGAAGTTTGGTTTTCGGCGTGATGGCCGCCAGCAACCCATCCACATCAAGCCGCCACTCACCCGCCACAGGCTTGAGGCTGATGCATTTCACATGCGCTCCCATAATGGCCGGCTGGGCCGTCAAATTGGGCCAAACCGGCGTCACAACCACCACCTCGTCGCCCGCGTCCACCAACGCCTGCACCGCCAGCATCAGGGCATTGACGCCGCCCGAAGTGACCGCGATGCGCTCGGCCGTGACCGGCGCGGCGCCTGCACAACGCAGGCCCGTCGCGTAAGCGGCAATGGCCTCCCGCAGCTCGGGCAAGCCCAGGTTTTGCGCATAAAAAGTCTCGCCCTGCTGTAGCGATGCAGCCGCCGCGTCGCGGATAAAAGCCGGCGTAACCTCGTCGCTCTCGCCAAACCAGAACTTGAGCACGTCGCTGTGCCCCATACCGGCATTGGCGACCTGGCGGATCATGGATTCTTCAAGGTTTAAAACAGCCTGTCTCATGGGAATGTTTCGATCTGCCTGCCGGCGTCGGTCAATGGGGGAAATAAAAGGGCCTGGAACTCAGGGCCGGACCATCTTGCAGCTGCTGGGCTGCTCGGCCTTTTCGGGTGAAATCGTCTTGATGACACGAAAGCCGTAGCCCGAGCCTTCCACATCGAACTTCACACCCGGCGATCCCTGCTTGCCCATCAGCGCCACCAGCAGCGGCTGCTGAAACTGGTGATCAGCTGAACGCATCACGCCTTTGTGACCCGCAAAGGTGACAGCACTTCGCTCCAGTTGCGCCGCCACGGCGCCTGCGTCAGCGCTGCCCGCCTTGTCAATGCCTTGGGCCAGGGCTTCGACCATGAGTTGCATGCGCATGTGCACATAGTCGTCCTGCGGCTTGGGGAAACGCTGGCGGAAGGACTGGTAAAAGGCCTCGGACTGCGCGCCCGCTTCGTTCGGAAACCAGTCAGCCACCGCGATCACCTTGCCCACGCCGGCGTCGCCCAGCGCACCCGGCACGCCCAGCGCATTGCCGTAGAAGGTGTAGAACTTGCCTTCGTAGCCGACCTCTTTGGCCGCCTTGATCAGCAGCGTCAAGTCATTGCCCCAATTGCCCGTGAGCACCGCTTGCGCACCACTGGCCTTGATCTTCGCCGCATAGGGAATGAAGTCCTTGACGCGGCCCAGCGCATGCAATTCGTCACCCACGATCTGCACGTCAGGCCGTTGCGCGCCCAGCTGCTTGCGCGCCTCGCGCAGCACCGCTTGGCCGAAGCTGTAGTCCTGCCCAATCAGGTAAATGCTTTTAAGTGCCTTGTCGTCCCTGAGCACATCCATGAGCGCAGCCATGCGCATGTCGGCATGGGCATCAAAGCGGAAATGCCAATAGCTGCATTTTTCATTCGTCAGGATCGGGTCGACTGCCGAATAGTTGAGAAACAGCACGCGTTTGTTCGGTTCGCGTTCGTTGTGCTTGTTGATGGCGTCGATGAGCACAGCCGCAATCGCGGAGGAGTTGCCCTGCGCAATGATGGTCACGCCGTCGTCGATCGCCGAGCGTAAGGCCGCCAATGCCTCTTCGTTCTGGCCCTTGTTGTCATAGCGCTCGACCACGAGGTTGCGCGGGCCTCCGGCCAGGTTGACGCCGCCGCGCGCGTTGACGCGCTCGGTGGCCCAAACCAGGTTTCGGAACACCGCTTCGCCAGTGTTGGCGAATGCGCCCGACAGGCTTTCGATCAGTGCGATGCGCACCGGAGGCTGGCTCGTGGTCTGCGCGGACGCGGCCAACGAGGCGCCGAGACATAGGGCCATGAGGAGGCGTTTCAAGTGTTGACGCATAAAAAAATAGACCCTTGCCTTTTGTTTGCTTTAGCTTGAATAAACCGGCTGCACACCTAACTGATGTGCATGCGGCAATCACGGTGAACGCCGCGCAGTGTAAGGGGAAACGCCCCTTGTCAACCCATCAAGGAACAGCCATGTTTTACTCTCTCGCCAATCGCCCCGCTCGCGCCCTTCATCGTCACTATGCGCCTGTCGTGAGCAACGGCGCCCTCGAAAAATTCCTCAACGATACCTTCAGCTCGCTCTCCGACACCAGCGCCGCCAAAGCCGCCAGCGTGGAAGACCTTGAGAAAGCCTACAGCCTGCAGCTTGACGTTCCCGGCCTGGCCCGCGAACAACTGGACATCGGCATCGAAGGCGACGTGGTCCGCGTATCCAGCAAGGAAGGTGCGGCCCGTCAAGTCAAGGCCGCATGGCGCTTCCCTCTCGAAATCGATACCGCCAACAGCACAGCCAAGCTTGAAAACGGCGTACTGACCCTGACTTTGGGCAAAAAGGTCCCTGTCAGCAACGTGACGCATCTCGATATTCAGTAACTGGATCGTTCGAAGCTCAGGCGGAACGGCTCAGGCCGGTTCCGCCTGTAATTCGGCCAGGTTCCAGCGCGGCTTCACATCAAAGGTGTAGCCGCGTTGCAGTATTTCCAGCCCTGCTTGCAGCCGCATACCGGCGGCCAAGGCGATCATGGCGCCGTTGTCAGTACACAAATGCAGTTCGGGGTAATGCACGCGAATGCCGCGCTGCTTGCATTCGGCATTGAGCTGGTCGCGTAGCAAGGCATTGGCACCCACGCCACCGGCCACCACCAGGCGCTTCAAGCCGGCTTGCTTCATCGCGGCAAGGGATTTTTTTACCAGCACTTCAACGATGGCCGCCTGCGTCGCGGCCGCCAGGTCGGCCTTGCGGCTTTCCAGGTCCGGCCCCAGTTTTTTGGCCTGCGTCAGCACAGCGGTCTTGAGCCCGGCAAAGGAAAAATCCAGGTCACCGCTGTGCAGCAGGGGCCGCGGCAGTTTAAAAGCCGCCCCGTCGCCGCCATCCGCGAGTTTCGACAGATGCGGCCCACCTGGATAAGGCAGGCCCATGAGCTTGGCCGACTTGTCAAAGGCCTCGCCGGCCGCGTCATCAATGGTTTCGCCGAGCAATTCGTAACTGCCCACACGGTCCACCCGCATCAGCTGCGTGTGGCCACCAGATACCAGCAGCGCCACAAAGGGAAACTCAGGCGGATCGGCACTCAGGAAAGGCGATAGCAAGTGCCCTTCAAGGTGATGCACGCCCATGGCCGGCTTGCCCAGCGCGGCAGCCAGCGAACAAGCCACGCCGGCGCCTACCAGCAGCGCTCCAGCCAGCCCGGGGCCGCGCGTATAAGCCACCACGTCGACCTGTGCGAGGCTGCTGCCCGCCTCCGCCATGACCTGGTGCGTCAGAGGCAAGACGCGCCGGATATGGTCCCGGCTCGCCAGCTCCGGCACCACGCCGCCATAAGCCTGATGCATGTCGATCTGGCTGAACAGCGCGTGCGACAGCAGACGCGGCACACCGCTGCCACTGGCATCCACCAGCGCCACACCGGTTTCATCACAACTCGATTCGATTCCAAGAACTAGCATCGTCCAAGTGTAAGGTTTAGGCAGCGCGCCCCCGGATACTTAGCCCTCACAGCTTGTGGTTCGTGGGAACTCTTCAACCAAGCATGAGCCGCGGGACTGGCTGCGCCAGACCGCAAGCGGGCGGCCCCCTCGGGGGGCAGGGAGTTACACGAAGTGAACGACCGTGGGGGCACGTTTCTTGCACTTACGGCTCCATGACACCGTCCCAATCCCTGCGCCTTGTCATCATCGCCCCGGACCTGCTGGAGTCCGTGTCCGATGACGCCCATGCGCGGGAACTGGCCGAGCGTTCGCGCCAGCTGCGCATCGGCCTGCTGGAAAACGGTTACAACATCGTCGCGGTGCTGCCGGCGGACACCTTCCTGGACGAACGCCTGGCGCAGTTGCAGCCCGACATGATCATCGTGGACGCTGAAAGCGAAGCGCGCGACTCGCTGGAGCATGTGGTGATGGCAACGCGGGACGCCCGGCGGCCCATCGTGCTGTTCACGAACGACAACGACACCAGCCACGTCAAGGACGCCGTTGCGGCTGGCGTCTCCGCCTATGTGGTGGCGGGCCTCTCCCCGGACCGTATTCGCCCGATCCTGGACGTGGCGATGGCGCGCTTTGAACACGAGCAGGGCCTGCGTAAGGAACTGGCGCACGCCAAAACAGAGTTGCATGACCGCAAGGTCATTGACAGGGCTAAAGGCATGCTCATGCAGCGCCAAGGCCTGACCGAGCAAGCCGCTTATGAAAAGCTGCGCAAGGCCGCCATGGACAAGGGCCTGCGGCTGGGCGATGTGGCCCAACGCATGCTGGATGCCTTGGACCTGCTGGGCTAATCGCACCAGCAACGCAGGACACTCAATTGGTGCGGCGCACAAATAAGGTGCAGTACCAGCCATACCTACGCGGAACTCCTGTCTCTGCGAGCACCTCGTCAAGCCAAAAACCCCGTCGCACAAACGGAGCATTTGGCCCGCCCTTCCCTCTGAAGGACGTCTTCTTTGGTGACATTCGCTAACACTGGCACAGCTTTTGCAATGCCCTAGGCACTGGTCAAAGATGGCCATCCGGCACAGCACTTCAACGGCGAAGTGTGTAGTGCCCCAAGGAACAAAGGCGTTCGCACCCTGCACCACGTTCAACGTGATTGCCCGGGTCGAGCGCCTTTTTTGTTTTTGTCTTTTGCTTTTATTTACCAGGAGCCGACACATGACTGAACTGCTGAAATCTTCGCTGACACGCCGCACCGTGCTGCAGGCCGCGGCCGTAGGCGCCGTGGGCATCAACCCTGCCCTGCGCGCCGCCGTATACGCACAAGGCTCCGACGCACCAGAGAAAAAGGAAGTCAAGATCGGCTTCATCCCCCTGACCGACTGCGCCTCGGTGGTGATGGCCTCGGTGCTAGGCATCGACCAGAAATACGGCGTCAAGATCATCCCGACCAAGGAAGCCAGCTGGGCAGGCGTGCGCGACAAGCTGGTGAACGGCGAGCTGGACTTCGCCCACGTGCTCTATGGCCTGGTCTACGGCGTACACATGGGCACGGCCGGCCCCAAGAAGGACATGGCCGTGCTGATGACGCTCAACAATAACGGGCAGGCCATTACGCTGTCCAAGAAGCTCGCCGACAAGGGCGCGGTGGACGGTGCGGGTCTTGCCAAACTCATGGCCGGCGAAAAGCGCGAATACACCTTCGCCCAGACCTTCCCCACCGGCACGCACGCCATGTGGCTCTACTACTGGCTGGCCGCCAACGGCATCAACCCGATGAAGGACGCCAAGGTCATCACCGTGCCGCCTCCGCAAATGGTGGCCAACATGCGCGTGGGCAACATGGACGGCTTCTGCGTAGGCGAGCCCTGGGGCCACCGCGCCATCATCGACGGCATCGGCGTGACCGCCGTGACCACCCAGGACGTCTGGAAGGACCACCCCGAAAAAGTGCTGGGCACCACGGCCGACTTCGTCAAAAAATATCCCAATACAGCGCGCGCCGTGACCGCCGCCATCATCGAGGCCGGCAAATGGATTGACGCCAGCCTCTCCAACAAGAACAAGATGGCCGAGACCGTGGCCGACAAGAGCTACGTCAACACCAGCGTGGACGCCATCAACCAGCGCATCCTGGGCCGCTACCAGAACGGCATGGGCAAGACCTGGGACGACCCCAACTACATGAAGTTCTACAACGACGGCGCGGTGAGCTTCCCTTACCTCTCCGACGGCATGTGGTTCCTCACGCAGCACAAGCGCTGGGGACTGATCAAGGACCACCCGGACTACCTGGGCATCGCCAAGCAGATCAACCACATCGACGTCTACAAGCAGGCGGCCACAGCCGCCAAGGCCAGTGTCCCCAAGGACGTCATGCGCAGCAGCAAGCTGTTGGACGGCACGGTGTGGGACGGCAAGGACCCGAAAAAGTACGCCGACAGCTTCAAGGTTCGCGCCTGAACACCCACGCTATCTCCACGCCACACCCCACTCAACCTTCCACGTAAAGAGGTGACGCCATGGTCAGTGCCGTATTTCACAACCCGCTGGAGGCGGCCGCACCGGCAAGCCGCGGCAGCGAAAGGCCCAGGGAGGCCACCGCTATCAATTCGATAGCTGGTGGCGCTGATTCAACTGGCGCCGCAGCCCAAAACAGCATGAACGTTTCAACAAAACCCGCCCCAACCACCAAGCCATCCGGCGACGCCTCCTGGCTCTGGCTCACCATCCTGCCCCCTGTGTTGGGCCTGGGTTTGCTGGTGCTGATCTGGGAGCTTGTTTTTATGGGCACGGCCGGCAGCATCCCCTCGCCCAAAGACACCTTTGTGCAGGCGGTGCAGATCTTCAGCGATCCTTTCTACAGCAAGGGCCCCAACGACCAGGGCGTGGGCTGGAACGTGCTGTCCTCCCTCAAGCGCGTGGCCATGGGCTTCGGCATGGCGGCGGTCGTCGGCATCCCGGTCGGCTTCATGATCGGTCGCTTCAACTTTTTGAGCCGCATGTTCAACCCGCTGATAAGCCTCTTGCGCCCAGTCTCGCCGCTGGCCTGGCTGCCCATCGGCCTGCTGGTCTTCAAGGGCGCCAACCCGGCCGCCATCTGGACCATCTTCATCTGCTCAATCTGGCCCATGATCATCAACACCGCCGTCGGCGTGCAACGCGTTCCGCAGGACTACATGAATGTCGCCCGCGTACTCAACCTCAGCGAATGGAAGATCGTCACCAAGATCCTCTTCCCCGCGGTGCTGCCCTACATGCTGACCGGCGTGCGTCTGGCCGTCGGCACCGCCTGGCTGGTGATCGTCGCGGCAGAGATGCTGACCGGCGGCGTCGGCATCGGCTTCTGGGTCTGGGACGAGTGGAACAACCTCAACGTCAAGAACATCATCATTGCAATTTTTGTCATCGGCATCGTCGGCCTGGTGCTGGAGTTCGCCCTGATCAAGCTGGCCACGGCCTTCACGTTTGAAGAAGTCAAGAACTGAACACGAGGAACCCACCATGACCTCTTTCACCACCAAGTACATCGAGATCCAGGGCGTCGAGCAAACCTTCAAGACCAAAAAGGGGCCGTTCTGCGCACTGCAAAACATCAACCTCACGGTTGCCAAAGGCGAGTTCGTCACACTCATCGGCCACTCGGGGTGCGGCAAATCCACGCTGCTTAACCTGATTGCCGGGTTGACCACACCAACCCAGGGCAGCCTGCTGTGCGCCAACCGCGAGATTGCCGGACCCGGCCCCGAGCGGGCCGTCGTGTTCCAGAACCATTCACTATTGCCATGGCTCACCTGCTTTGAGAACGTCTACCTTGCGGTTGAGCGGGTTTTTTCAGCCACGGAAAACAAAGCCCAGCTGAAAGCCCGCACCGACGCCGCACTGGCCATGGTCGGACTGACGCCCGCGGCGCAAAAACGCCCCGGTGAGATTTCAGGCGGCATGAAGCAGCGCGTCGGCATTGCACGCGCACTGTCGATGGAGCCCAAGGTGTTGCTGCTGGACGAGCCGTTCGGCGCCCTCGACGCACTGACCCGCGCCAAGCTGCAGGACGAGCTGCTGCAAATCGTCGCCACCACACAAAGCACGGTGGTCATGGTGACCCACGATGTGGACGAGGCGGTGCTCCTGAGTGACCGCATTGTGATGATGACCAACGGTCCTGCCGCCACTATTGGCGAGGTATTGCCAGTGGAACTTTCCCGCCCGCGTTCCCGCGTGGCGCTGGCCGAGGACATCCGCTACCTGGGTTACCGCAAGGCCGTGATCGATTTCCTTTACACCCGCCAGGGCCACGTCGAAAAAGCAGCCTGAAGTAATGGCTCGCCCCCGGAGCGCCTTCGGCGTCGCCCCCTCGAGGGGGCGCCACCAGCAGCCCGGCAAAGCCGGTTCTATGGTGGCCCGCGACTAAACAACCAAGCAGGAGGTTTTTTTAATGTCTGCAGTTCTGCCCGTTTCCGGTGCCGACAGAATCGCCCGTGGCGCACCGGTCGGCACACGGCCGCCGGCATTGCGCGGCCTCTCCTCACTCGGCAAGTACCGTGAAATCATCATCGCGGTGGCACTCTTTCTGCTGTTCGACCTGGGGGTGCTGGTCCTGAACTTCTACACCTCGTTCAAGATCGACCAGGACACCGTGGCCATCAATCTCTCGGGACGCCAGCGCGTCGTCTCGCAACGCGTCGCGCGCACCCTGCTGGAGCTTGACGCCATGCGCGTCTCGGGCGTGCCCTACAGGGCCGACACCCTCGCGGAATTGCGCGCGGGCGCAAAAATCTTCCAGGTGTCACAGCTGGCGTTTCGCGAGGGCGGCACCATTCCCGGCGGCGACGGCAAGCCGGTCTACCTGGAGCCCGTAGTGTCCAGCCGCGGCCGTGAACTCGAGGAAAAGGTGGAGCAAATCTGGAAGCCCTACTTCGCCCTGCTCCAGCCGCTGCTGGCAAGCGACAACTTCACGCAACAGGAACTGGCCACCGCACTGGCCTACAGCCAGGCCCACAACATCCAGCTGCTGGGCGCGGCCAACGACTTCGTGACTGAAACGCAGCAGATCGGTGCCTCGCGCGCCAGTGTGCTGCGCATGGTGCAAACCGGCGGCATCGTGCTGGCATTGCTGAATTTCGCCTTCATCCTGTTCAAGTTCCTGCGCCGCCTCAAAACCTCGGACGCGGCCATTGAGGCAGCTACCGAAGAAAACCGCGAGATTCTCGCCAGCGTACGCGAAGGCCTGTTCCTGCTGACGCCCCAACACCAGCTCGGCTCCCAGTTGTCCCGCTCAACCCACGCGCTGTTCGGCAAGACACTGGCACCAGGACAAAATTTCTTCTACCAGCTGTCCACCCTGGTATCCGACAAGGCATTGACCGATGCACGGGACTATGTCGAGTTGCTGTTCTCCCCGCACGTGAAGGAACAACTCATCCAGGGCATCAACCCGCTGTCGGAGGTGGAACTCACCGTCAGGAACCGGCTGGGCCAAGACACCAAGCGCTACCTTTCTTTCCATTTCAACCGGGTGCAGGACGGCGCCACCGTGCGGCACCTGCTGGTCACTGTGCAGGACATCACGCAAAAGGTGGAACTGCAGGCCCGGCTGACCGGCGAACGCCAGCGCTCGCAAAAAGAGCTGTCCATGATGCTCAAGGCCTTCGAGACGGAACCGGCCATGATGCGCGCCTTCGTCGAGCGCGCCGAAGCGTCTCTGCTGGAAGTCAATGACCTGTTGCGAAGCACTTCATCGGCTGCCTCGGAAGTCCAGGTGTTCAAAGCCGTTGACGGCGCCTACCGCCGCATTCACGCCTTCAAGGGCGACGCAGCATCGCTGGGCCTGGAAATCCTGGCCACGCTGGCCCATCAATTCGAAAGCGAACTGCAAAAGCTCAAGGACAACGGCGCCGCCACCGGTGACGCCCTGCTGGCCCTGCCCCTGCCGCTCGAAGACCTGCTGGCCAAGGTCGGGGCCTTCAAGGCACTGGGCCAGAAGCGCACAGGTGGCGACACATCACCCACCCCCGAGGGCTCCGCAGCACAAGGACTGAACGCGGCGCTGACCCAGCTGGCGAACGAGGTCAGCACCGACTGCGGCAAACGCGTGAATGCTGAGGTACGTATGGGCAGTGCCCAGGACATGCCGGCCGACAAAATGAACCTGCTGCGTGAAATCGCCATCCAGTTGTTGCGCAACGCCGTGGTGCATGGCGTGGAGACTCCCGCCGTACGGCTCGCCGCGGGCAAGGCGGAGGCCGGGCGAATCGCCGTCAACCTCAACCGCAATGAGGAGGGCCAGTGGCAGCTCAGCGTTCGCGATGACGGAGCAGGCCTTAACGCCTCCGACGTTCGCCGCCGGCTGCTGGAGCTGGGTTGGTACACGGCAGAACAGCTGCAAAGCTTCAACGAGCAGCAGATCGTTTCGCATATTTTCAAGCCGGGTTTCTCCACGGCCGGTAACACATCCCGGCATGCGGGCCGCGGCGTAGGCCTGGACCTGGTGCAGTCCAACGTGCGGAGTCTCGGCGCGCGCCTGCTGCTCTCCAGCACGCCCGGCCAGCACACCGAATTCAAGGTTTCTTTTTCCTGAATTTTTCTGAAGCGATCCCGCAATGGCCATCACATACCTCACACAGGAGCCTCTCCATGCGACTGCTGATTGTTGACGACTCCAACATGATCCGGACCCGGATTTCGCGTGTGGTGCAAAACGGCGGCATCAAGGGCGTGGTGCTTGCGGGCCTGGCCAAAAACGGCGTTGAAGCCGTACGGCTGGCCCGGGCAACCCGCCCCGAAGTCGTCACCATGGACCTGACCATGCCCGAGATGGATGGCATCGAATGCATCACCGCATTGCTGAAGTTCGACCCGTCCATCAAGATACTGGTGGTCAGCGCCCTCAGCGACAAGTCAACAGCCATCCAGGCACTCAAGCTGGGCGCCCGTGGCTTCGTCGCCAAACCCTTCACCGACGAAGAGCTGCAGATTGCGCTGCTCGACGTTGCAGACGTGCGCTAAGGATTGCTATGGCCACACTGAACGAAAACGACCTCAAGCTTTTTGTCGACTCCATCCGGCATTACCTCAAGATCACCACCCGGCAGGAACCGCAGATCACCTCGGCCTATCTGGGTACCGGAGATATCGAAGCCTTTGAGTTCAACGGCATCGTCACCTTTTCCGGAAGCCATAACGGACATGTGGTGGTCTCCATGCCGGGGAAACTGGTGCGTGAGATCTTGCTGCTCCAGCATGAAACCGACCTGAGTGACGGCAACCTGCTCGACGCCGTGGGCGAAATCGCCAACACGCTGGCTGGCAATGCGCGCAAAGCCTTGGGCTCCGAACTGCAGATTTCTGTGCCGATCAAGCTGCAAGGCGCGCAAGGCATGAAAGCCCGGGTGCGCAAACGCCCCTACGTCATCACCCTGCGCTGGAACCACTATGCGGCCATGGTCTGCGTCGATATGGACCGCAAAAACTAAAGCTGCGTACCGGGCTGCGTACTGAAGGGCTGAACACAATGCCCTGAGGCGGCGTGCACGCTATTTGTGCGGCGCACCAAAATAATCAGGCCACCGGTCCGGAATTGCGCTGCAAGGGTGCGTTTCGCATGCCCCAAGGTGGCACCTTTTTTGCACTGATTCTGTGAATCAACCATCTTCACAGAAAGAGCTTGCACCATGGCGGGGTTCCGTAATTTTCTCAAGGCTGGTCACGCGCCCACACTGGGTGCGGCGTTTTTCTACTTCGCTTTTTCCTGCTGCATCTGGGTCATGAACGGCGCCATGGCACCGTTCATCTCCGAAACCTACAACCTGTCGCCCACACAAAAAGGCGTGATGCTCTCGGTGCCCATTTTTGCCGGCGCGCTGATGCGCTTTCCGCTGGGGGTACTGGCCCAGTACATCGGCCGCAAAAATGCCACGCTGGTCGAAATGGGCCTGATCATGGTCGCCCTGCTGTTCGGCTACTTCGTGGTCGACTCCTACAGCAGCCTGCTGGCCATGGGCGTGCTGCTGGGTATTGCCGGCGCCAGCTTCGGCGTGGCGCTCAGCCTGGGCTCGGGCTCCTTCCCGCCCCGTTACAAAGGCCTGGCCATGGGCCTGGTCGGCGCTGGTAACGTAGGCACCGCAGTTTCGGTGCTGATCGCACCCGCGCTGGCCCAGCGCTTCGGCTGGCAATCGGTGTACGGCATTGCCGCCATCGCCATGCTGCTGCCCCTGATCGCCATGATCCTGTTTGCCAAAGAGCCCGACGACGTGGACAGCCACGCCACCTTGCGCGAGCACGTCGCCTGCCTGTTTGAAAAAGACGGCTGGGCCTTCAGCCTGATTTACGCCGTGAGTTTCGGAGGCTTCATCGGCCTGGCGACCTTTTTGCCTTCCTACTACTACGACCAGTTCGGCGTCAGCAAGGTCGAAGCCGGCCAGTTGTCCATGCTGGCGGCTTTCATGGGCGCTGCGCTGCGCATCTTCGGCGGCTGGATTTCCGACCGCTGGGGCGGTGTCAACACCCTGAGCGTGGTACTGCTCACCATCTCCCTCACTCTCGTTGCCTGCGGACTGGCCGGCGGATCTCTGGTCGCCACCACACTGCTGGTGATGCTGTGCTTTGCCGCTCTGGGCGCAGGGAACGGTGCGCTCTTTCAGCTGGTGCCCCTGCGCTGGCCCCTGGCAACTGCGGTGGCTGGCTCCATGATTGGGGAGATCGGCGCACTGGGCGGCGGTCTGGTGCCCAATGCCATGGGCTTGTCCAAGCAATACGCTGGCACCTATATGTGGGGGTTCTTCTTTTTTGCCGCCATGTCCCTGGGGATGTTGGTGATGCTGCGGGTTATGCAGATTCGGTGGACGCGGACCTGGGCTGAAAAGGGTGGTCGCGCACGAAGCGCGTAAGGAGCCGGACGCGGGCCTGCCGGTCGTGCTGAATCTGGTCTTGCTCCAGTCTAGGTGCGTACCTCGAAGAGCTGCTGGCCGGGGGTTGCCCGGCATGCAACTCACTTTCTTTTGCTTCGCCAAAAGAAAGTAAGCAAAGAAAAGGCGACCCTGCTGTCTGCGTCCCTCCGCTTCGCTGCGGGCAACCTGCGGTGCTCGGTCCAGCCGGGGTCAAAAACAACTCGCTTCGCTCAAACAAGTTTTTGCCCTGATCCGTCTGGCCCTGTGCTCCTCGGCGCATACAGAAGGGGTGGGGGAGGAATACCGGACCGCCAACAGCCGAAGACAAAACCCGAACACCAAAGAAACAAGGACACGCCGTGGCGTGTCCTTGTTTGTCTTGGTATTGGTTTGCTTCTCTTCGGACTTCCCCGTCCTGGCTGGGCCGAGGAGCGCAGAGGCAAGCGGATCAGGGATCGCGATTGTCTGAGCCGAAGGCGAGTTCGAGCGAGACCCCGCTTGCCTCGAGCACCGCAGGTTGCCCGAAGCGCAGCGCAGGGACCCAGACTGCGGGTCGCCTTTTCTTTGGTGACTTTCTTTTGGCGAAGCAAAAGAAAGTTACTTGCCGCCGGGCACCCCCCGGCCGGCAACCCTCAGCAAAGAGCGCCCCCATCAAATCAACAACGACCCCAAGAGAATCGCTATCAATTCAATAGCTGCCCGCGCTCATCCCCATTGCCCCAGAGCCCAATTCGATACCCAACCACCCTACCGAGGCAAAAACAGCAACCAGTAAATCAACAACACATTGACCAGCACACTCACACCCAGCAGCAGCTTCCACAACACCACAGGATCCCGTTGGATCAGTGGCGTGGCCTGTGGCGCAGTCAGCGGCCGGGAGGCGCCGCGTTCCAGCGCCAGCAGCAGCTCTTCAGCGGTTTCAAAGCGCCTGCGCTTGTCGCGTGCCACCGCCTTAAGCACGATGTGATCCAGCCAGATCGGCACTTCGGGGTTGATGCGGCTGGGCGCCGTCGGGTCGCGGTAATAGCGGCCGGCCTGGTAAGGCAGGACTTCGCCGTATGGGAGCCGGGCAGTCAGTAGCTGGTACATCGTCACTCCCAGCGCGAACAAGTCACTTTGGGCATCGGGCAGTTCCTCAGGGCCGTCTGCGCTGCCTGTGCTGAAGCCCCACTGCTCCGGGTTGATGAAGCTGGGCGTGCCGGCGTGCAGTTTGCGCATGGCCTCCGGTTCCCTCCCACTCAATGCCACGCCCAGGTCCAGCAGCCGCAGCACGCCGTCTTCACCCTGATGCAGGTTGGCGGGCTTGATGTCGCGATGGATCACACACTGGCGGTGCAGCCGACCCAGCGCGCGCGCGGCCTGAGTGGCCACGCCCAGCACTTGTTCGACGCTGTGTTTGTGGCGGCGGTCCAGTTGCTGCTGCAGCGTCTCACCGCTATGCCAGTCATACAGCAGGTAAAACGCGCTGCGCTCATGGCCGCTGGGCAGGCGCTCATGGAGATTGACCAGATGCGCCGCCGCCCTGCCCGACTGCATGCGCAGGGCCAGCCAGGCTTCGTGGGCCAGCATGGCGCGCTCTTCTTCGTCGTGCGACCGGGCGGGGTTCAGCGTCTTGAGGGCATACAGCACGCGTGTGGCAGGGTCGCGCACCTGGTAGAGCACATTGATCCCGTTATCAGCCACCGGCGCCGTCACGCTCAGGCCGTCGATCACGTCGCCGACCTTCAGGCGAGGCGGGATGGGCAGGGTCTGCGCGATGCGGGTCACGTCCTGCAGGGTCGCGTCGAGCAAGCCGCGCACGCGCACTACCACGGCCGTCACGTTGTCGTTGCTGCCGGCGGCAAGTGCCGCGTCCACCAGGCCCTGGCTTGCGGCCTGGGCGTCGCCGGCATCCTGGAGACCGGCAAAACCCTGCAGCTGTGCATCGCGCAGCACACCGTGCACGCCGTCGGTGACAAGCACGAACACATCACCGACCTGCAGGTCACCCTGCATGTAATCGACCACCACGTGGTCTTCCGCGCCCACCGAGCGCAGCAGCTGGTGCCGGAAGTCGGGGTGATTGACCGCATGGTCGTGTGTGAGCTGCTGGAGCTTGGCCGCGCGCAGCAAATAAGCCCGTGAATCGCCCACATGCGCCAGGGTATAGGACTGCCCGCGCAGCACCAATGCCGTCAGCGTGGTCAGGCCCACGGCGGGCTGCCGCCTGCGGTTGATGCCTGACAGCCAGGCGTTTTGCGCGCCGATGATGCGGTCCAGCGCGACCGTGGTGTCCCAGGTTTCGGGCGTGCCGTAGTAGTCGCGAACCAGGCTGGTGACGGTAGTCTGGGCCGCTTCACGGCCCATGCCGCCCGTGCTCACGCCATCGGCAATCGCCACGATGGAGCCCATGCCCTCGCGCCCGGGCTCGGGCAACATCGCGGCGCAGAAATCTTCGTTGGTGTGTTTGCGGCCTGCAAGCGTTGCAAAGCCAATGTCCAGGTCAAATGCCATGCACCAATGTACGCAAGTTCAATGCCCGATATTGGTGCATTGCAACATTACCAGGAAGACAGGCGTGAGAAGTCAGCCCACCAGCATTTGCATGCTGCGTTCGTACTGCACGGAAAGTTGCTCAAAGACATCTAGCAGCTCTTCGCTGGCGGTGGCCAGGCCTTCCAGACGCTTGGGGTCTTTGCCTTTGGAAATACCTGAAACCCCGGCGCACATCTGTGCCCAGCCGACAGCGGCCTTGTCCAGGGAGGCGCGGATCTCTTTGCTGCTCAGCGGAATCTCGTTGAGGTACTGCAGCGCTTTTTCAAATGCGGCCTGTGACTCGGCCATGCCCGACTCGCTGCGCTGCGAGGTGGCGGTTCCACCCATGGCATGGAGCAAGGCGTATTTGGCAAAACGCTGGCTCAGCATGCGCTGCCGCCCCGCCAGGTTCAGCATCTGCAAGGGCGGCATTGCACCGGCGCTCTCCAGGCTGCTGGTCATGCGCTCGGCATCCTGCAAAAACAGCTCGGCCAGCTCATCAAGGTGGGCCATATCACCTGCATCCGGGGAGTCCTGCAGGGCGAGTTTGAGCCGGCCCCAACTGATGGAAACTTGCCCCAGCAGATCCCCAAATGTAGGCTGGGAAAGGCTTTTCCCCAACGAAACCAGGTTGGTGTCGATGCGCAGCACCGACTCCTTCAGCAGGTCTTTGGCGCGCGCGGCCTGCACCCCGGCCAGTTGCAGAAGGGCCAGCTTGACCAGTCGCTGCGACAGCATGCGCAACTGGCCTGAGCGGTTAACGTCTTCCGCGAAGCGCGCCGAATGGATGATGTGCTGCGAGACCTGCCCCAAGCGCTGGTTGGTATGCATGGACGCGGTCCGCAAGATATGGAAAGCGTCATCGTCCGACATCTGCCGGGCCCGCATCAGGATGCCTTTGGCCCGGTCAACCACCTTGCGCTCTTCAAGCCGGCTGGAGGCCTCCTGCACCTGGGCGCGCAAGGACTGCTCACGGACAAACCGTGCTTGCGCGAGGTGGATGAGGGGCCGCAGGCGCTGCGCGCCATAGCCGTTGACCACGTAGGCATGCACCCCTACCTCCGTGGCCCGCGTGATTTTCCCCGCGTCCGTGTCGCTGGTGAAAACAATGATGGGGCATGGCGCGGTTTCGGTTACCAGTTGCAGCGCCTTGAAGAGCTCATCACCAGGAAGCGGATCCTGGCAAATCACCACATCGGGTGCTTGCCTAAGCACCTCCTGCACCAGTTTGCTGCGCTCACCGACAGGCCCCAGCACCTGGATGCCGGCGGCCTCCAGGTCGGAAACCAGGGGATGTGCGCCACCGGGGCCATTCAGATTTACCAATGCGGAGGTCATACAAATCAAGGAGTTAAGGCGGTAAACAGCTGCTCAGACCGCAAGTCGCGGACCATGGCCACCCTCATGGAGGCCCAGGCAAGCCGCAGTCTCAATGATATGGCACAAGTCTTGCGTCATTTGCAGCGGGCGTAACGACGCGCCCGACCTTAGCGAATGCACTGCGGGTCCTGCGTACAACGACGTACGTAATGGTGTGCCTCATACCGGGTTGACAGCCCGGATCCCTGTTTTTGGGAGAGAGCATCATGATTTCCACTCAATTTTTGACAAATCATACGGGTCCCTGGCCCTGTCGAACTGCCACCCCATTGCTGCGCATCATCCCGGCGCTGAGGCCGCTCACGCCCGCCCTGCCCGTCTGCCAACCATTGCATGCCACGTCCGCCGTGGCATGACGCTTGCACATTGGACCTTGAACATGACACCGAATCAATCTGGAGTAGCCCCATGAAAAAATCAAAACTGGTGATGGTCGGCAATGGCATGGCCGGCGTGCGCACCCTTGAGGAGCTGCTCAAGGTCGCGCCCGACCTGTACGACATTACCGTCTTCGGCGCCGAGCCGCACCCTAACTACAACCGCATCCTGCTCAGCCCCGTGCTGGCCGGCGAGCAGACGCTGGACGAGATCGTCCTGAACTCGTGGGACTGGTACAAGGACAACCACATCACGCTGCATGCCGGCAAAAAAGTGGTTGAAGTGGACCGCATCAAGCGCGTGGTGCGCGCCGACGACGGCACCGAGGAAGAATACGACCGCCTGCTGATGTGCACCGGGTCCAATCCCTTCATCCTGCCTGTACCTGGCAAGGATCTGAAGGGCGTGATCGCCTACCGCGACATCGCCGATACGAACGAGATGATCGCTACGGCACAGAAGTACAAAAAAGCCGTGGTCATCGGCGGCGGGCTGTTGGGCCTGGAAGCAGCCAACGGCCTGATGCTGCGCGGCATGGAAGTCACGGTGATCCACGTCATGCCATGGCTGATGGAGCGCCAGCTTGACGACGTGGCAGGCAAGCTCCTGCAAAAATCGCTGGAAGACCGTGGCCTGAAGTTCATGATCGGTGCGCAGACACAGGAACTGGTGGGCGGCGAAGACGGCCGCGTGACCGCGATCAAATTCAAGGACGGCACGGAAGTGGCCACTGACCTCGTGGTGATGGCTGTCGGCATCCGGCCGAATACACAGCTCGCGGAGTCCATGCGCCTGCATTGCAACAAAGGCATTGTGGTCAACGACACCATGCAGACCGTCACCGATGCGCGCATCTACTCGGTCGGCGAGTGCGCGGCGCATCGCGGCATTGCCTACGGGTTGGTGGCTCCGCTATTCGAACAAGCCAAGGTGGCGGCCAACCACCTGGCGCAATTCGGCATAGGCCGTTACTCCGGCTCGCTCACGTCCACCAAATTGAAAGTCACCGGCATCGACCTCTTCAGCGCCGGCGAATTCATGGGCGGCAACGGCGCCGAAGAAATCGTGATGAGCGACCCCTTCGGCGGCGTCTACAAAAAGCTTGTCATCAAGGACGACAAACTCATCGGCGCCTGCCTTTACGGCGACACCGTGGACGGCAGCTATTACTTCAAACTGCTGCGCGACGGCCGCAGCGTGGCCGACATCCGCGACAAGCTGATCTTCGGCGAGTCCAACCTCGGCGACGCCGGACACGAAGGCCAGAACAAGGCCGCGCTGATGGCCGACGACGCCGAAGTCTGCGGCTGCAACGGCGTCAACAAGGGCACCATCTGCAAGGCTATCAAGGAAAAAGGCCTGTTCACGCTGGACGAAGTGCGCAAGCACACCAAGGCCAGTGCCTCGTGCGGTTCCTGCACCGGGCTGGTCGAGCAGATCCTCATGTTCACCGCCGGGGGCGACTACTCGGCCACGCCCAAGCTCAAGGCCATGTGCGCCTGTACCGACCACGGCCACCAGGCCGTGCGCGACGCCATCCGCGCCAATAAGCTGCTCAGCATTTCGGACACCTTCAAGTTCATGGACTGGAAGACGCCCAACGGCTGCGCCACCTGCCGCCCTGCCGTCAACTATTACCTGATCAGCACCTGGCCCAAGCAGGCGAAAGACGACCCGCAAAGCCGCTTCATCAACGAACGCAGCCACGCCAACATCCAGAAAGACGGAACCTACAGCGTCATTCCGCGCATGTGGGGTGGAGAGACCACCGCGAGCGAGTTGCGCCGCATCGCCGATGCAGTCGATAAATACAAGATCCCGACCGTGAAAGTCACCGGCGGGCAGCGCATCGACTTGCTGGGCGTGAAGAAAGAAGACCTGCAGAACGTCTGGAAAGACATCGGCATGCCATCAGGCCACGCCTACGCCAAGGCCTTGCGCACGGTGAAGACCTGCGTGGGCAGCGAATGGTGCCGCATGGGCACGCAAGACAGCACGCAGATGGGCAAGGACCTGGAGCGCGCGATGTGGCGCATGTATGCGCCGCACAAGGTCAAGTTTGCCGTGAGCGGCTGTCCCCGCAACTGCGCCGAGTCCGGCATCAAGGACGTCGGCATCATCGGCGTCGATTCAGGCTGGGAGATGTACATCGCCGGCAACGGCGGCATCAAGACGGAAGTGGCCCACTTCTTCACCAAGCTCAAGACGGCCGCGGAAGTGCTCGAATACACCGGCGCCTTCTGCGAGCTCTACCGCCAGGAAGGCTGGTATCTGGAGCGCACGGTGCATTACGTCAACCGCGTCGGCCTGGACTATGTGAAGAAAAAAATCCTGGAAGACCACGAAGGCCGCAAGGCCCTGTGGGAGCAACTGCAGTTTGCGCTGGACGGCGAGCCGGATCCCTGGTTTGACCTGAAAGAAGCCTCTGTGGATGCCCGCCAGTTCGAAAAACTCACACCCGCCTGACCGGCCCGAATTGAGAGATCACTATGTCTGAATGGAAAAAAATCTGCCTGGTCACCGACATTCCGGTGCTCGGCTCGCGGCGCGTTTCGCGCGCGAAAGGTATTGATGTGGCGGTGTTCCGCAACGACCAGGACCAGGTGTTTGCGCTGCTCGACCGCTGCCCGCACAAAGGCGGCCCTCTGTCGCAGGGCATTGTGTTCGGCACGAGCGTGGCCTGCCCTCTGCACAACTGGACCATTGGCCTGACCGATGGCTGCGCCAGACAACCCGACGAAGGTTGCACGCCGAAGTTCAGCTGCAAGGTGGAAACGGGCGAGGTGTTTCTGGACGCCACCGAGCTGGCCACGCTGGCGCTGGATTTGCAGCCGCCACGCGCCGGCCCGGGCGCCACCAGCGGCGCATTGGGCGATGAAAGCTTCGGCGTGCAGGCGCCTCATACGGCGTAAGCGACATCAACGCAATAGACGCGAAGGCTCCTTGAACATTCATGACTGATACCCGATCAACGTGTCCCTGCTGCGGTGTCGGCTGCGATCTAACAGCTTGCGCTGTTGATCGCTTTGCGATGAACTGTGAATACCGCAGCCGCAGCTTTGTTCACCATGGTTGAAACGCGGTCAACTTGCCCGTATTGCGGTGTCGGCTGCGGTGTCATCATCGAGTCGCAAGGCAATGAAATCACGGGCGTTCGCGGAGACCCGGAGCACCCGGCCAACTTCGGCCGGCTGTGCACCAAGGGCTCGACGCTGGCGCTCACTGCGACGGCATCTGTCACGCGGCAGACACGCCTCTTGCAGCCGATGCGGCGCGAGCACCGGCATGAGGCGCCCAGGCCTGTGTCATGGGATGAGGCGCTGGGTTTTGCCAGCGAAAGCTTCGCGCAGATCATTCGCGAGCATGGGCCCGATGCGGTGGGTTTCTACATTTCAGGCCAGTTGCTGACGGAAGACTATTACGTCTTCAACAAGCTGGCCAAGGGCCTGATCGGCACCAACAACGTCGACACCAACTCGCGCCTGTGCATGAGCAGCGCGGTGGCGGGCTACAAGCAGACGCTGGGCGCCGACGCACCACCTGCCTGCTACGACGACGTGAACCATGCGCAGTGCATTTTCATCGTCGGCAGCAATACGGCGTACGCACATCCCATCCTCTTTCGCCGCATTGAAGACGCCAGGGCCGCCAACCCGGCGATGAAGATCATTTTTTGCGACCCACGCCGCACCGACACGGCCGAGATCGCCGACCTCTACCTGGGCATACAGCCGGGCACCGATGTGTCGCTCTTTAACGGCATGCTGCACATCATGCTGTGGGAAGGCTGGACAGACGCGGCTTACATCGCGGCGCACACCACGGGCTTTGACGCGCTTAAGGCCACGGTGCGCGACTACACGCCCGACCTCGTGGCCGAAACCTGCGGCATCAAAAAAGAAGACTTGCTGGCCGCGGCCAAACTATTCGCCACCTCAGCCGCCACGCTGAGCCTTTATTGCCAGGGCCTGAACCAGTCGAGCAGCGGCACCGCCAAGAACGCCGCGCTCATCAACCTGCACCTGGCCACCGGCCAGATCGGCAAAGCCGGTGCAGGGCCCTTTTCATTGACCGGCCAGCCCAATGCCATGGGCGGTCGCGAAGTGGGCGGCCTGGCCAACCTCCTGAGCGCGCACCGCGACCTGGCCAACGCCGATCACCGCGCCGAGGTCGCAGCGCTGTGGGGCATCCCCTCTGTGCCGGAGACACCGGGCAAGACCGCTGTCGAGATGTTCCAGGCCGCGGCCGACGGCGAGATCAAGGCACTGTGGATTGCCTGCACCAACCCGGCCCAGTCCATGCCCGACCAGGCCACCGTGCGGCGCGCGATGGAGCGCGCCGAACTGGTGATCGTGCAAGAGGCTTTTTCCACCACATCGAGTTGCGACTATGCCGACCTGCTGCTGCCGGCCACCACCTGGGGCGAAAAGATCGGTACTGTCACCAACAGCGAACGCCGCATCAGCCGCGTGCGGCCGGCCGTGGCGGCGCCCGGACAGACGCGGCATGACTGGTCGATTGCGGTGGACTTTGCGCAGCGGCTTGAGAAGCTGCTGCCCAGCCGTGCGGCGGTGGGTTCCACCCTCTTTCCCTACCCGATGGCTGACGAAGCATCGGGCGCAGAAACCATCTGGAACGAGCACCGCGAATCCACCAGGGGCCGCGACCTCGACATCACAGGCCTGAGCTATGCCTTGCTCGACGAAAGCCCACAGCAGTGGCCCTTCAGGACTGGCGACACGGCCGGCAAAGTGCGGTTGTATGAAGACGGCGTGTTCCCCACCGCCGACGGCAAGGCCCGCTTCGTCAACACCGTCTACAAGCCGGTGGCCGAGCCGCGCGAGTCACGCTACCCTTTTTCCCTGACCACCGGCCGGCTGCGCGACCACTGGCACGGCATGAGCCGTACCGGCACGCTCGGGCGCTTGTTTGGCCACGTGGCCGAGCCTTCTGTGCAGATGAACGCACAGGACATGGCGCGTCGCCTGCTGAAAGACGGCGACCTGGTGCACGTCACTTCCAAACGCGGCTCCATCGTGGTGCCGCTGCAAGCCTCCCCTGAAGTGGCGGTAAGTCAGGCCTTTATCGCCATGCATTGGGGTGAAGAGTATTTGAGCGGCCAGTCCACCGGCGGCACGCCGCTGGCCGGCGTAAATGCACTGACCACCTCAGCCTATTGCCCCAGCTCCAAGCAGCCCGAACTCAAGCACGCGGCGGTCAAGATTCTCAAGGCCGAAATGCCGTGGACACTGCTGGCCATGGCCTGGTTGCCAGAAGGCGACGCGCTGGCGGCGCGCGAACAGCTCAAGCCCCTGATGGCGCAGCTTCCTTTCACCAGCTGCGTGCCCTTTTCCAACAACACGCCGCTGGCCGACCGCGGCCGGGAACGCACCGGCGTGCTGTTTCGCGCTGCCAGCCACGAAGCGCCGCCTGACGAAACACTGGCCTTGCTTGAGCGCATCCTGGGCCTGGATGCCGCCGATGTGCTGCGCTACGCTGATCGCAAAAAAGGCCAGCGCCGCACGGTGCGGCTGGTACGCAACGGAAGCGATGCCCAACTCGTGGGCTTTGTGCTGGCGGGCGACACCAGCGCCCAGGCCTGGATCAAAACCCTGCTGCAGGACGAGCTGGCCGCGCAGTCTTACGGCCGCCTGTTGCTGCTCCCGGGCGCCAAGCCGCCGGTGGCGGTGCAATCACGCGGCAAGCCGGTATGCACCTGCTTTAACGTGAGCGACATGGCGATTGATGAACACCTGTCGCTGCTGGCGGCTGGCGGTGGCGCGAACGGTCACCTGGGCACGGATGAAGAACGACTGGCTTCATTGCAGGGTACGCTCAAATGCGGCACCAACTGCGGTTCCTGTGTTCCAGAACTCAAACGCAGAGTGCGCTCGGCGCGCAATGACGCTGTGGCTTCGGCGCCGCGCACCGTGATTCCAATACGTCAGGTGGCGTGATGACACGCGGTTTCTGCAAAAAGCAAATCATTTTTCCGTCGGGCCTCCCCAAGGAAAAAAACGGCCCCATCGGGGGCAGCGCCTTACACGCAGTAAAAAGCGTGGGGGTCATTTAATTAAGCTCATAACAAGAAGTTATCTGCATTGGCGGACAATCAGGTTTATGGGTATTAGCCAGTACATCAAGGAGATCGGCCGCGGCAAGGACGGCGCACGCCCCTTGTCACGCGAGCAGGCCGCCGACCTTATGGGCCAGGTGCTCGACGGTACCGTGACCGACCTGGAGATTGGTGGCTTTTGCCTGGCCATGCGCATCAAGGGCGAGACGCCCGAAGAGATGGCGGGTTTCCTCGATGCCGTGCACCAGCGCCTCAATCACCTGCCAGCCAGCGACAGCGCCACGGTGGTGCTGCCAAGCTACAACGGGGCGCGCAAGCTGCCGGTGCTCACACCGCTGCTGGCGCTGCTGCTGGCACGTGAAGGCGTTCCGGTGCTGGTACACGGCACGCCCACTGAGTCAAGCCGGGTTTTTGCATCAGAAGTGCTTCTGGCCCTTGATATACCGGCGCAAATAGCTATTAAAAAGATAGCAAACGGCGAAGTGGCGTTTGCCCCGACCGAGTTGCTGTTGCCGGCACTGAAGCGCCTGCTGGACGTACGCCGCGCCGTAGGCTTACGCAACCCGGCGCACAGCCTGGTCAAGATCATGAGCCCCTGCCTGGGCAAGAGCCTGGTGGTGAGCAGCTACACGCACCCCGAATACGCGGTGTCAATGGCGCAAACGTTTGAGCTGACGGGTGCCAATGCGCTGCTGCTGCGCGGCACCGAAGGCGAAGTGGTGGCTGACGCGCGCCGCATGCCGCAAATGGAAGCCTTTATCGGCGGGCAGCGCTCACTTTTGCAGGAAACCCAGGCCGGCACGCTGGCTTCCATCCCCGACTTTCCCAAAACAGTGGACGCAGCCGCTACGGCGGACTACATTCGCGCCGTGCTCGCAGGCAATATTCCCGTGCCGCCTTCGATTGCGCGGCAGGTGGAACATATCTTGCGTTTGCTACCTCTAATCACCTCACGACCATGAACAACGGAAAAGTCACTCTCGTAGGCGCAGGCCCCGGCGATCCGGAACTGCTGACCCTCAAGGCCCTGAAGGCTATCCAGCGCGCCACCGTGCTGCTGGTGGACGACCTGGTCAGCGACGAGATCGTGGCTTTCGCGCGGCCCGAGGCGCGCATCGTCTACGTGGGCAAACGCGGCGGTTGCAAATCCACACCGCAGGCCTTCATCGAAAAGCTCATGCTGATGGCCGCCCGCGAAGGCGAAGACGTGGTGCGCCTCAAGGGCGGTGACCCATTTATTTTTGGCCGCGGCGGTGAAGAGGTCGAGCACTTGCGCGCAGCGGGCATCGAGGTAGACATCATCAACGGCATCACCGCCGGGCTGGCCGCTGTTACCTCATTGGGCGTGCCGCTCACACACCGCGAGCATGCGCACGGCGTGGTGTTTGTCACCGGCCACGCCAAGCCGGGCGATACCGGCACCGACTGGAAAACGCTGGCCGCCACGGCGCACAGCGCGCGGCTGACACTGGTGATCTACATGGGCGTCAGCGGCTCAGAGCGCATCCAGGACGAGCTGCTGTCGGGCCTGCCGGCTGCCACACCGGTGGCCGTGATCCAGAGTGCTTCGCTGCCCGCGCAGCGCCATATCACCACCACGCTGGGCCAAATGGCCGGTGCCATCCGCAAAGCCGGCCTGGCGAGCCCGGCCGTGATCGTGGTGGGCGACGTGATCAGCGGCGTAGCGCTGGCCGCCGCGCATCCAGACGCTGTGCGGGTAGCCTGACCCGCGCCATGTCTGCGCAGGCCTTTTAACCGGCCTGCCGCAGCTACACT
Source organism: Polaromonas aquatica (assembly GCF_050626995.1). GTDB lineage: Bacteria > Pseudomonadota > Gammaproteobacteria > Burkholderiales > Burkholderiaceae_C > Polaromonas > Polaromonas aquatica_A. The sequence continues at coordinate 323,217 of NZ_CP192467.1, forward strand.
CCCGAAGTCAAAAACAACAGCACAGGGAACGACACGATGCTTGAAAAACTCAATGAACTGACGGAAAGCCACGGCGAGCTGCGCCGCGGCAAGGGCATCATGAGCGGCGTGATCGCCCTCAGCCTGGGCATCCTGTGTTTTCTGGGGGTGCTGGCTTTTCACTTTCCCGAATACCTCACCACGCCCGAGCTGCGCAAGAGCTATAACGTCGACGTGATCCGCATCGTGATGTTCGTATCGCTGGTCATTGCCGGCGGCATCTCACTGGTCAACATCATCTTCAACCGTTCGCGCTGGCTGGCCGGCGCCGCCTTTTTGCTGGTGGTCGCCACCGCGCTGCTGGGCGGTCACAAGGTGCCAGTCAACGACTTCGCCGACAACACACCCTACATCGGCCTCGACTGGTTCATCCTCGACCTGCTGGGCTCGTCGCTCATCTTCATCTTCATTGAAAAGCTGTTTGCGCTGCGCAAGGAGCAACCCGTCTTTCGCGCCGAATGGCAGACCGACCTCCATCATTTCATCGTCAACCACATGATCGTGGGTTTTGTTCTGCTGGCAACCAACCTGCTGGTGCACAAGTTCTTCGGCTGGGCCGCCAACGACGGCATTCGCGGCTGGGTGCAGGGCCTGCCTTTCTGGGGCGGCGTGCTGCTGATCGTGCTGGTGGCCGACCTGGTGCAGTACTGGACGCACCGGGCCTACCACGAGGTGCCGGTGCTGTGGCGCCTGCACGCGGTGCACCACAGCGCCAAAAGCATGGACTGGCTGGCCGGCTCGCGCCAGCACATTCTTGAACTGCTGATCACGCGCACGCTGATTCTTGCGCCCATCTATGTGCTGGGCTTTTCCAAGGAAGTGATCGACGCCTACATCGTGATCGTCGGCTTCCAGGCCGTGTTCAATCATTCGAACGTGAGCGTGCGCCTTGGCCCGCTGCGTTATGTCATCGTCACGCCCAACTTCCACCACTGGCACCACAGCCAGGACCAGGAAGCGCTGGACCGCAACTACTCGGCGCATTACGCCTTTATCGACTACCTCTTCGGCACCGCCGTGAAAAGCACGAAGCTCTGGCCTGAACGTTATGGCGTGCTGGGCGACTACGTACCCAACGGCTTCCTCAAGCAGCTGAAGTTTCCGTTTACCTGGAAAGGCTAGGACTTGGCCCCCACGCTTTTCGCTTCGCGTAATGCGCTGCCCCCCGAGGGGGCCGCCCGCCCTGCGGCCCGGCAAAGCCGGTTCCGCGGCTCATGCTGGCTAAAACTCGCAGAAAGGCGAGCGGCGATTTGAGCGTGCCCACCCATCCATTCGACGTCGTGGTGATAGGCGCAGGTGCTGCCGGCCTGTTTTGCGCCGCCCAGGCAGGCCAGCGCGGCCTGAAGGTGCTGCTAGTCGACCACAGCGAAAAAGTCGCCGAGAAAATCCGCATATCGGGCGGCGGCCGCTGCAACTTCACCAACCGCGACGCAACGCCTGCGCAGTTCCTGGGCGAGAACCCGCACTTCTGCCGCTCGGCCCTGTCGCGCTACACCCCGCAAGACTTCATCGAACTGCTGCAGCGCCACAACATCCCGTTTCACGAAAAGCACAAAGGCCAGCTGTTCTGCGACCGCTCGGCCGAAGACATCATCAACATGCTGTTGGCAGAGTGCGATGCTGGTCAGGTGACGCGCTGGCAGCCTTGCGCCATAAAAAGCATCAGATATGCCTCCAACCCAGATGATCTGGGCGTCAGAAGCTATCAAATTGAGAGCGACCGCGGGCTGATCGAAGCGCCGCAGGTCGTCATCGCCACCGGCGGGCTGTCGATCCCGAAGATAGGCGCAACCGATTTCGGCTACCGCATTGCCAAACAGTTCGGCCTGCGCCTGGTCGAGCCCCGCGCCGCACTGGTGCCGCTGACCTTTGACGGCGAAGGGTGGGCGCCCTATGCCCAGCTGGCGGGCCTGGCGCTGCCGGTGCTGATCGAAACCAGCCCCGCAGACGCCAGCCCCAAACAGCGCAAGAAAGCCGTGGTGTTTTCGGAAGACCTGCTCTTCACCCACCGCGGCCTGAGCGGCCCGGCTGTGCTGCAAATCTCCAGCTTCTGGCGAGAAGGCCAGCCCATCCGCATCAACCTGGCCCCCGGCATTGATTTGCCCGCCCTGCTGCTGCGCGCCAAGGCCAGCTCCAAAAAACTCATCGCCAACGAACTCGCCAGCCTGGTGCCCAGCCGCCTGGCCGACGCCTGGGCCAGCACCGACCCGGCACTGCAAAAACCCATCAGCGAGGCGACCGATAAAGCGCTGCTGGGCCTGGCCGCGCGCCTGTCAGACTGGCAACTGACGCCGAACGGCTCCGAGGGTTACCGCAAGGCCGAGGTAACCGTTGGCGGTGTGGACACGCGCGACTTGTCGTCGCAAACCATGGAATCGAAGCAGCCGGGGCTGTACTTCATCGGTGAAGTGGTGGATGTGACGGGCTGGCTGGGCGGGTACAACTTCCAGTGGGCCTGGGCCTCTGCGCACGCCTGCGCGCAAGCGCTGACCCCGGCGGTCTAAGCCTGCTGGGCCTGCCGGGCCAGCTTCCACTCGCGCGGTGACTGGCCGCTTTGCGCCCTGAAAGCGCGCGACAGTGCCGCCTCGCTGCCATAACCAACCTCAGCGGCAATCAGCTTGAGCGGCCGCCCACGACGCAGCGCCTGCTGCGCCAGACCCACCCGCCAGCGCTGCAAGTACACGCCGGGCGTGCAACCGACCGTATCGCGGAACTGGTTGGCGAACACACTGCGCGACATGCCCGCATGATCGGCGAGCGCTTCAAGGCTCCACTCTTGCCCGGGGCTCTGGTGCATCGCGACCACCGCATGGCGCAGGCGCGGGTGCGACAGCCCCGCCAACATGCCGGAACGGGTTTCGCCGCTTTCCATCAGGTGCCGCAGCACCTGGATCAGCACCACATCAAAAAGACGGTCCAGCAGCGCCTGCCGGCCGCAGCGCTGCTCAAAAGCCTCTTCGAACAACAGCTGCAGGACACCGGCGGCGCCCTCGACCTTCGCCAAGGGCAGGCACACAAAGGACGGCAGCGCCGCGGCGATCGGGTTGGCCGCGCCGCCCTCAAAGCGCAGGTGCGCACACACAAAGTCGGCGCCACGCCGGGTGTCGGTGATGAAGCGGTGCGCCATAGGCCTTGGATAAAGCAGCAGGCAGGGGCCACTGACACGCATCACTTCGGCGCCGCCATGGCTGATGCCGACTTCGCCGCTGCGCACAAGGTGAAGCTGGCCGGTGCCCGCCTCCTCGTCCAGCTCGTTCACCCCGCACAGTGCGCCCGAATGGAACACATTCGCGCTCACCGAGAAATGCCGCAGCAGCGCTTCAAGCCGGTCGCCCATAAAATACTCCAGATCAATTTTTCAGGATTATTGAATACTTATCGTATTTTGTGAAGCGTAAAGTTCGTTCTGTCGATTCCGACTTGTTGCAACCCTCTCAAAGGAAACAGCCATGAACGCTCTTACCCGTATCGCCGCCGCCACCGCACTGGCCGCCGCAGCCGCCACCAGCCCCGCGATGGCCGCAAACGCCGCCGCGCCGCAACCAGTGGCTTCCGCCGTACGCAGCGCCAGCTACGTCACCACCCCGGACGGCGTGCAAATCTATTACAAGGACTGGGGCCCGAAAAATGGCCCCGTGGTGAGCTTCAGCCACGGCTGGCCGCTCAACTCGGACAGCTGGGAATCGCAGATGATCTTCCTGGCCTCAAAAGGTTACCGCGTCATCGCCCATGACCGGCGCGGTCACGGCCGCTCCAGCCAGCCCTGGGATGGCAATGACATGGACCACTACGCCGCTGACCTCGCCGCGGTAATCGACACGCTGGGCGTGAAAGACGTGACGCTGGTGGGTTTTTCGACCGGCGGCGGTGAGGTGGCGCGTTACATCGGCCGTTACGGCACCGCGAAGGTCAAAAAAGCCGTGCTGGTCAGCGCCGTGCCGCCCCTGATGCTGAAGACGGCGGCCAACCCGGGCGGCCTGCCGATCGAAGTGTTTGACGGCATTCGCCAGGGCGAACTGGCCAACCGTTCGCAGCTTTACCTGGACATCGCCTCGGGCCCGTTTTTCGGCTTCAACCGCCCCGGCGCCAAGGTCTCGCAGGGCTCGATCCAGTCGTTCTGGGTGCAGGGCATGCAGGCGGGGCACAAGAACACCTATGATTCGATCGCGGCTTTCTCGGCCACCGACTTCACAGAGGACCTCAAGCGCTTTAATGTGCCGACCCTGGTGATCCACAGCGACGACGACCAGATCGTGCCCATCGACGCCTCCGGCCGCGCCGCCGCGAAACTCGTGAAAAACGCCAGGCTGGTTGTCTACCCCGGTGCGCCGCACGGCCTGGCCGATACCCACAAAGAGCGGCTCAACCAGGATTTGCTGACTTTCATCAGAGAGTGAGTCCACCCCCGTCCAGGCTCACTGCGTGTAGCCTGTTCCCCCCTCAAGGGGGCGGCGCCTGCGGTCTGGCAGAGCCAGTCCCGCGGCCCCCACTGGGTGGACAGCCGACAGCCCCATGGCGATGCGAAGCGAGCCGCCAAAGGCCAGCATGAGCCGCGGAACCGGCTTGCCGGGCCGCAGGCGGGCGGCCCCCTCTGGGGGCAGGGAGTTACACGAAGTGAACGACCGTGGGGGTGGTATATAATCCAAGGCTTTGCTAGCAAACCCGCGCCTGGCCTGATCCTGATCAGATCAATTAGGGCGCACCTTTTGGATCAACTGAACAATGACCACCATCCGTGTAAAAGACAATGAGCCCTTCGACGTGGCTCTGCGCCGTTTCAAGCGCACCATTGAAAAACTCGGCCTGCTGACCGACCTGCGCGCCCGCGAGTTTTACGAAAAGCCAACGGCTGAACGCAAGCGCAAGAAGGCAGCCGCCGTCAAGCGCAACTACAAGCGTATCCGCTCGATGCAACTGCCGAAAAAGTTGTACTAATTTTTAGTACCGCCTCACGGCAAATAAAAGCCCGCACGAGGACGCTCTGCGGGCTTTTGTGTTTTTGGCGCCTCCCCAATCCAGTTGATTCCGCCCACCCCATTCGCTTCAGGAGCCTCACCAATGTCAGCACTCAAAGACCAGATCACCGAAGACATGAAGACCGCCATGCGCGCCAAGGACAGCGAGCGCCTGGGCACCATCCGCCTGCTGCTGGCCGCCCTGAAGCAAAAAGAGGTCGATGAACGCGTGGTGCTGGACGACGCGGCCGTCATCGCCATCGTCGACAAGCTGATCAAGCAACGCAAGGACTCGCTCGAAGCCTTCATCAAAGCCGAGCGCAAGGACCTGGCCGACAAGGAAGCTGCCGAGCTGGTGGTGCTGCAGGCCTACCTGCCCGCACGCCTCAGCGCCGACGAAGTCGCCGCCGCCATCAAAGCCATCGTGGCCGAACTGGGCGCCAGCGGCCCCGGCGACATGGGCAAGGTCATGGGCGCGGTCAAGGCCAAGCTCGCCGGCAAGGCCGACATGGGCCAAGTGTCTGCCGCAGTGAAGGCAGCGCTAGCCGGCTGAAGCCGCGGAACCGGCTTTGCCGGGCCACAGGCGGGCGGCCCCCTCGGAGGGCAGGGAGCTACACGAAGTGAGCGACCGTGGGGGCTTCAGCTCCCGGCGACCTTCATCCGGTTGACGAGGATGGAGCCGACCGTTTTGGCGCCGTAGTTGTAGGTGTCGGCACCCACGGCGTCAATACCCATGAGCATGTCGCGCAGGTTGCCGGCGATGGTGATTTCTTCGACCGGAAACGCGATGCGGCCGTTTTCAACCCAGAAGCCCGAGGCGCCGCGCGAGTAGTCGCCCGTCACGTAATTCACGCCCTGGCCCATCAGTTCGGTCACGAAGAGGCCGCGGCCCAGCTTGCGCAGCATGGCGTCCAGGTCGTCGCCCGGACGGGTGTGGCGGCTGGTGAGTGTGAGGTTGTGCGAGCCGCCGGCGTTGCCAGTGGTGCGCATGCCCAGCTTGCGTGCCGAGTAGGTGCTCAGAAAATAGCCCTCGACGCGGCCGCCTTCCACCACCTGGCGCGCCTTGGTTTTCACACCCTCTTCATCAAACGGCGCGCTGCCTTTGCCTTTGCGCAGGTGCGGGTCTTCGGCGATGTCAATGTGTTTGGGGAAAGCCGGCTTGCCCAGGCTGTCGGCCAGGAAGGTGCTTTTGCGGTACAGCGCGCCGCCGCTCACGGCTTGCACAAAGCCGCCCAACAAGCCTGCGGCCAATGGTGACTCAAAAAGCACCGGGCACTGTGTGGTCGGAATCTTGCGGGCTTTGAGGCGCGCCAGCGCGCGCTCGGCGGCGTAGCGGCCCACGGCCTCGGGCGCGGCCAGTTCGCTCGCGTCGCGCATGGAGCTGTACCAGGCATCGCGCTGCATCTGGTCGCCCTTGCCGGCAATCGGCGCCACCGAAATGCTGTGGCGCGAGCTGGCATAGCCACCGCGAAAGCCCCGGGTATGGGCACTGAAAAAATGACTCTGCTGCGCCGACACACCGGCGCCTTCGCTATTGGTAATGAGGCGGGAGGTAGCGAGGGCTGCGGCCTCGCACCGCAAGGCGAGTTGAGCGGCCTGCTCCGAGTCAATGGACCAGGGATGAAAGAGATCCAGCGTCGGGTGCTGGCGCGCGATGTCGCGGTCGTCGGGCAGGCCCGAAGTTTCATCTTCTGCCGTGAAGCGTGCGATGTCGTAGGCCGCTTTCACGGTCTGCTCGATGGCGGCTTTGGAGAAATCGCTGGTGGCGGCATTGCCGCGCTTTTTGCCGATATAGACGGTGATGCCCAGCGACTTGTCCCGGTTGCGCTCCACGTTTTCCAGCTCGCCCTTGCGCACGCTGACCGACAGGCCGCAGCCTTCGGAAGCCTCGGCCGCGGCATCCGTGGCGCCCAGTTTCTTGGCATGAGCCAGCGAGGTGTCGACAAGTTCCTCGAAAAAATCGCGGTGATAGCTGAAGCCGCTTTCGGGCGAATTAGCGGGACGTGAAGCGCTGCGGGTTGCGCCGCCGGCGCGTGAGGAAGCTTTTTGGGTCATATGGGTAGCTATGATACTGACTGCTATGAATACCAAGACTACCAAGGCGATTCCCAAAGCCATCAAGGGCTACTGGTCCAACGGCCGCTTCGTCAAGCCCGAGGAAATCGCGCTGGAGGAAGTCGGCCCGCCCAGCAAAACCCAGCTCAAGGCCGAGGCCGACGAGAAGCAGGCCCTCGGTGAAGCGCTGCTGACCCTGCGCGCCGACCTGATGGCGCGCCTGGACCTGCCCGACAAGCTGCGCGACGCGATCGCCGACGCCAAAAAGATCACCAATTTCGAGGGCAAACGCCGCCAGATGCAATTCATCGGCAAGCTGATGCGCCCCCTGGACCCGGAACCCATCCGCGAAGCGATCAACGAACAGCTCAACGGCTCGGCCGACCTGACGTTGGCGCTGCACGTGGCCGAGCAGTGGCGCGACAAGCTGATTGCCGACGACGCCGCCCTGGGTACCTGGCTCAGCGAACATCCTGATACCGATTCGCAGCAACTGCGCGCGCTGATCCGCCAGGCCCGCAAAGACGCCAAGCCCGAAAAACCCGGCGAAGCCGCGCGCCACGGCAAGTCTTATCGCGAGATTTTCCAGCTGGTGCGGCAGGCTCTGGCCAAGGGCCCTGACGGCGGTGAAGAACCCGAGGAACCTGAGGAATGAGCGAAGCCCCGGAAGCGTTCGAAGCCGTCAAGATCGGAATCGTCTCCGTCAGCGACCGCGCCTCGGCTGGTGTGTACGTCGACAAAGGCCTGCCGGCCCTGAAAGACTGGCTCACACGTGCCCTGCGCAACCCCATCACCTTTGAAGAACGCCTGATTCCCGACGAGCAGGCACACATCAGCACCACGCTGATCGAGCTGGTCGACGCCGGCTGCTCGCTGGTTCTGACCACCGGCGGCACCGGCCCGGCGCTGCGCGACGTGACGCCCGAAGCCACGCTGGCTGTGGCCCACAAGGAAATGCCCGGCTTTGGCGAGCAGATGCGGCAGATCAGCCTGAAATTTGTGCCCACGGCGATTTTGTCACGCCAGTGCGCGGTCATTCGCGACAAAAGCCTGATCCTCAACCTGCCCGGCCAGCCCAAGTCGATCGCCGAAACGCTCGAAGGGCTGAAGAATCCCGACGGTTCGCAGGCCGTGGCGGGCATCTTCGCAGCTGTCCCGTATTGCATCGACCTGATCGGTGGCCCCTATCTGGAAACCGATGCGGCGCTGTGCCAGGTGTTCAGGCCCAAGAGCGCCCAACGCCCGCCTCGCTGAGCCTTGCCGCCACCGTGCGGCCGCCTTGTTTTCTCACGTAGTATCTGGGCTTTCAACCTTGAGGAGCCGAGATGGATGAGCTGATCGAAACACCAGGCAAGGAATCAAAAAATACCGCGGTGCTGATCTGGATTGGGACCCTGTTCCTGGGGTTTATCCCAAGCCTGATCGTTTATCTGGTGAAAAAGGATGACCCCTATATCCTGGACCAGTCCAAGGAAGCATTGAACTGGTCCATCACGGCTGCCATCGGCTATGTAGCGGCGATCATCCTCACCTTTGTGCTGATCGGCTTTCTGGCGTTCGCGGCCCTGGGCATCTGCCATCTGGTGTTCTGCGTCATGGGCGCGATGGGCGCATCGAACGGCAAGGCCTTTCGCGTGCCGTTCGCGCTTCGATTGATCAATTGATCAGCTGATCAGCTGATCGCCCAAAGGCAAAATGGCACAGGAAGGGTTCGCCCTTCCTTTTTTTTACCTTCAGCAGCCCTTGCCGGTGTTATTTTCCGACCAGTTGGTTGAGCTTGTCGGCCTCAAACGTTTCCGTCAGCGCCGCATCTTTGGGCACGCAGTCCTTGTTCATGGCAGTTTGCGAGCCCGAAAGCTTTTCAATCGCCTGCCACAGCAGGGCAATCTGGTGCTCCTGGGACGACGCGTTGTCGATCAGTCCCTTCATGGCCTGCCCGATCGGGTCGTCGTCCAGGGTAATGCCGTAGGCAGAGAACTTGGGCGATGTGGTGACGTCGGCGCTTTCGCCCATCTTGGACGGGATGATGCGGGCCGGAATGCCCACTGCCGTGGCCCCCGCCGGCACCGGCTTGATCACCACCGCATTGCTGCCGATCTTGGCGCCGTCACCGACGACAAAACCGCCCAGCACCTTGGCCCCGGCGCTCACCACCACGTCGCGCCCCAACGTCGGGTGGCGTTTGGCGCCCTTGTAAAGCGAGGTGCCGCCCAGCGTCACACCCTGGTAAATCGTGCAGCCGTCGCCGATCTCGGCGGTTTCGCCGACGACGACACCCATGGCATGGTCAAAGAACACCCGTTCGCCAATTTTGGCGCCGGGGTGGATCTCAATGCCTGTTGCCCAGCGCGAAACATGCGAGATAAACCGGCCCAGCCACTTGAAGCCGTGGTTCCAGCACCAGTGCGCGCGGCGATGCAGGACAAGGGCATGCAGGCCGGGGTAGCAGGTCAACGCTTCCCAGGCCGTGCGGGCGGCAGGGTCGCGGTCGAGGATGCACTGGATGTCGGAGCGGAGTCGGGAAAACATGGTGGGAGTTTAGTGGCCGCCCGCAGACTGCGCTGGCGTGCTGTCTTTGGGTGGCATTTGGGTGGTTTTGGACAACATGGCCTTGGCAACCCCCCGCAGGATGTGGATTTCCTCGGGGCTGAGCTGGGCGCGGTTGAACAGCTGGTTCAACCGCGGCATCAGCTTTTTGGGCGAAGCCGGGTCCAGAAAGCCAATGCCGGTCAGGGCCTCTTCCCAGTGTTTGAGCATGCCGGCCACCGCCGCTGCATCGGCCAGCACAGGCTCGGCCGTGGCCGGCTGGACGCTGAAGCCGCCCAACGCCTGGCGCCAGTCATAAGCGATCAGCTGCACGGCGGCGCCCAGGTTGAGCGAGCCAAACTTTGGATCGGTCGGAATGCTCAGCGCCACATGGCAGCGGTAGACATCTTCGTTTTGCATGCCAAACCGTTCGGAACCGAATAAAAAAGCAACCGAATCGGGCTTCTGCCCAGCAGAAACGGGCGCTACCAGCTCCTCTTTTGATAGCAAACCAGCTTGCCCCAGCAAACCGGCAAAGTGCTCGCGCGGTGCCCGCGTGGGCGGGCCGAAGTCGCGCGGCGTCATGGCGGTGGCGCAAAGGTGGGCCATACCGTCCAGCGCCTCGTCCAGGGTGGCGACGATGCGGGCGTTTTTGAGCACGTCGAGTGCGCCGCTGGCCCGCTGGATGGTTTCCTCGCGGTTGAGCACATTGGCCCAGCGCGGTGCCACCAGCACCAGGTCGTCAAAACCCATGGTTTTCATGGCACGGGCGGTGGCGCCCACATTACCGGCATGGCTCGTGTTGATCAGGACAAATCGGGTTCGCATGGGCTGGATTGTCCTAGAACCGCATTCCGGGTGGCTCGGCGGCCAAAAACGAGGGCGAATCCCGTTTATGGGAAAATACCCCCATTGCCCGCCGCCCGCATCGTCAGCGCCGGTTTTTCCCGTTCTTCCCTACAAATTATGTCCAGCAACCTCCATCCCATGCTCAACGTGGCCATCAAGGCTGCGCGCGCTGCCGGCGCCATCATCAACCGCGCCGCGCTTGACGTCGAAGCGGTCCGCGTCTCGGTCAAGCAGACCAACGATTTCGTCACCGAGATCGACCAGGCGGCCGAAGCCGCGATCATCGAAACCCTTCTGACCGCCTACCCCGGCCACGGCATCCTGGCCGAAGAATCCGGCAGCGAGCATGGCGCCAAAGACTCCGATTTCGTCTGGATCATCGATCCGCTGGACGGCACCACCAACTTCATTCACGGCTTCCCGGTCTATTGCGTCAGCATTGCGCTGGCCGTCAAAGGCAAGGTCGAGCAGGCCGTGGTTTACGACCCCACCCGTAACGACATTTTTTGCGCCACCAAAGGCCGCGGCGCCTACCTGAACGACCGCCGCATCCGCGTGGCCAAGCGCACCCGCCTGCAGGAGGGCCTGATCTCCACCGGTTTCCCCTACCGCCCCGGCGACAAGCTCAAGACTTACCTCAACATGCTCGGCGAAGTGATGAGCCAGTGCGCCGGTGTGCGCCGCCCGGGCGCCGCCGCGCTGGACCTGGCCTATGTGGCCGCCGGTTTCAGCGACGGCTTTTTTGAGGCCAACCTCAAGCCCTGGGACGTGGCGGCCGGCTCGCTGCTGGTGACCGAAGCCGGCGGCCTGATCGGCAACTTCACCGGGGAAGCCGACTTCATGGATCTCGGCGAATGCGTGGCCGGCAACCCGCGCATTTATGGCCAGCTGGTGGCAACGCTGGGCAAATACAGCAAGTTCGCCGGCGCCGGCGACAAAGCCGCGGTGCGCCAGGCGCTCAAGGACATTCCTGCCGAGCCGGCTGAAGCTGAAGACGGCGCAGAACCTGCCCCGGCCCCAGCTGCGGCTGAAAAGCCCACGCTGAAGGCCAAGCGCATCAAGGCCGGCGACAACTCCGCCGCCAAGGCGCCCGACGCTCCCTTTTAGGCACACTGCGGTGCAGGTCGCCGCACGCTGATAATGCGGAAATGACATGGCGCCACGCGCGCCGTCCCAGCCCCCAACCCGCATGAGTGAGAACGCCCAGGTGAGACCCGACAACGCCAGCCCCATCACGCCCGCCGGCACCACCATGCCGCCACTGGCAGCCCACACGCCGATGATGGCCCAGTACCTCGGCATCAAGGCCGAGTACCCCGACACGCTGGTTTTCTACCGCATGGGCGACTTTTATGAAGTCTTTTTTGCCGATGCCGAAAAAGCCGCGCGCCTGCTCGACATCACGCTGACACGGCGTGGCCAGTCGGCCGGCGAGCCTGTGGTGATGGCAGGTGTGCCCTTTCATGCGCTGGAAGGCTATCTGGCCAAGCTCATCAAGCTCGGTGAATCCGTGGCCATCGCCGAGCAGGTCGGTGACGTCGCCACCAGCAAGGGCCCGGTCGAGCGCAAGGTTGTGCGCGTCGTCACGCCCGGCACGCTGACTGACACCGAGCTGCTGAACGACAAAAACGAATCCATCTTGCTCGCCGTGCACCAGGGCGCGCGCAACACCTGCGGCTTGGCCTGGCTCAGCGTGACACAGGGCGAAATCCACCTGGCGCATTGCGCCAACGACGAACTCGAAGCCTGGCTGGCGCGCGTGGCGCCCAGCGAGCTGCTCTACAACGTCGATGTGACGCCGGCCTTTGAACAGCGCCTGAAAAGCCAGCGTTGCGCATCGTCTGCCCGCCCTGCCTGGCAGTTCGATGCGGCGCTCGGCGCGCGCCGGCTGCTCGACCAGCTCAAGGTCGCCTCGCTCGCCTCGTGGAACGCCGAGGCATTGAACGAAGCACATGCGGCCGCATCCGCCCTGCTGGGCTATGCCGAGCACACACAGGGCCGCGCGCTCTCGCATGTACAGGGCCTGCAGGTGGTGCGCTCGGGCGAGCTGATCGAGTTGCCGCAAACCACACGCCGCAACCTGGAGCTCACGCAGACACTGCGCGGCGAAGACTCCCCCACGCTGTTTTCACTGCTGGACACCTGCACCACCGGCATGGGCAGCCGCGCGCTCAAGAGCTGGCTGCTCACCCCGCGCCGTGACCGCGCCCAAGCCGCCGCGCGGCTCGAAGCCATCACGCATCTGCGCGGCGGTGCCCAGCAAACGCTGCGTGCCAGGCTCAAGGGCTGCAGCGACGTCGAACGCATCACCGCCCGCATCGCGCTGCGCCAGGTGCGCCCGCGTGAGCTCGTGGCGCTGAAAGACACGCTACAAAAAGCGGAGCTGGTGGCGCCCGTCGATAGCGGGCTCCCGGCACTTTTGGTCAACATTTTCGAAGACTTGCAACCGCCCGCAGGTTGCAGCGCTCTGCTGGGCCGTTATGTGCTGGACGAGCCCGCCGCGCTGGTCCGCGACGGTGGCGTCATCAACCACGGCTGCGACGCCGACCTTGACGAGCTGCGCGCCATCCAGACCAACTGCGATGGCTTTTTGCTGGATCTCGAAGTCCGCGAAAAAGCCCGCACCGGCATCGCTAACCTGCGCGTGCAGTTCAACAAGGTGCACGGTTTCTACATCGAAGTGACGCAGGGCCAACTCGACAAGGTGCCCGACGACTATCGCCGCCGCCAGACGCTGAAGAACGCCGAACGCTACATCACGCCGGAGCTGAAAGCGTTTGAAGACAAAGCGCTGTCGGCGCAGGAGCGCGCGCTGGCACGCGAAAAATGGCTGTACGAACAGTTGCTCGACCAATTGCAGGACTTCATCCCCGCGCTGTGCCGCCTGGCGCGCGCCCTTGCATCGCTTGACGCGCTGTGCGCGCTGGCTGAGCGCTCGCTCACGCTCAACTGGGCCGCGCCCGTGTTTGTGCGGGAGCCCTGCATCGACATTGCGCAAGGCCGCCACCCGGTGGTCGAAGCGCGCCTGGCCGAAACAGGCGGCGGCTCCTTCATCGCCAACGACACGCGCATGAGCGGCAAGCACCGCATGCAGGTCATTACCGGCCCCAACATGGGCGGTAAATCGACTTACATGCGCCAGGTGGCGCTCATCGTGCTGCTGGCCAGCGTCGGCTCTTACGTGCCGGCGGCCGGCTGCAAGCTCGGGCCCATCGATGCCATCCATACCCGCATAGGCGCGGCCGACGACGTGGCCAATGCGCAATCGACCTTCATGCTCGAAATGACCGAGGCCGCGCAGATCCTGCACGCCGCCACGCCGCATTCCCTGGTGCTGATGGACGAAATCGGCCGAGGCACCTCGACCTTCGATGGCCTGGCGCTGGCCGGCGGCATCGCGGCCTACCTGCACAACAAGACGCAGGCCTTCACGCTGTTTGCCACCCATTACTTTGAACTCACCGAATTCCCGGCGCAACACCACGGCGCGATCAATGTGCACGTAAGCGCGGTTGAGTCCGGCGCCGACATTGTGTTCATGCACCACATCGAGCCTGGCCCCGCCAGCAAGAGCTACGGTATCGCCGTGGCCAAGCTGGCGGGCGTGCCTGCCGCGGTCGTCAACCACGCCCGCCACGCCCTCACTGCGCTGGAAACCCAGCAGACCGAAACCCGCGCCCAGGTGGACCTGTTTGCCGCCCCGCCCGAAGCGGCCGCACCCGAGCAAAGCGCCGTGGAAAAGGCATTGGGTACCATAGACCCTGATGCACTGAGCCCGCGGGAAGCGCTCGATGCCCTGTACCGCCTGAAGAAGATTTCCGTCACACCGTGATCCAGCGCAGCCCGACACCCCCCACGCCTTCTACGACCCCACAAACCCCAGACCACCTCATGACTTACTGCGTCGCCGCCAAACTCAACGCCGGGCTGGTGTTCCTGTCCGATTCGCGTACCAACGCCGGCCTGGACCATATCAGTACCTTCCGCAAGATGATCGTCTATGAAAAGCCGGACGACCGTTTCATGGTGCTGCTGTCAGCAGGGAACCTGTCGATCTCCCAATCCGTCCGGGAGATTTTGCAGGTCGAGCAGCTCAAGGACCACGAAGGCGGCGAGCCCATCACGATCTGGAACGCCAAAAGCATGTTTGACGCCGCGCGCGTGCTGGGTTCGGCGATCCGCCGCGTTTACAACCGCGACGCCGAAGCGCTGAAAAACGCCGATGTGGACTTCAACGTGTCGCTGGTCTTCGGCGGGCAGATCCGCGGCGAGAACATGCGCCTCTTCCAGATGTACTCAGCCGGCAACTTCATTGAAGCCACCGACGAGACACCCTACTTCCAGGTCGGCGAGTCCAAATACGGCAAACCCGTGCTGGACCGCGTGCTCACCCCGGCCACCCCGCTGGCCGAGGCCGCGAAGTGCGTGCTGGTGTCCATGGACTCGACCATGAAATCCAACCTCTCCGTCGGCCTGCCGCTGGACCTGGTGGTCTATGAAGCCGACACCTACAAGAGCGACAAGATCGTCTGCATCGACAACGACAATCCCTACTACCGCATGATGCACAGCAGCTGGGGCCAAAAGCTGCGCCAGGTGTTCGACAGCATTGAAGATCCGGTGTGGGACGACGCGCACACCGACATCCCGCTGAAGATGCCGGCCACGCGCCACGAGCCATTGAAAAAAATCAGCACGCCCGACGAGAAACTGATCTAGGCCCGGTAAACGTTACCGTGCCCAATTCCGCAAAACCGCTGGTCATCTTTTCCCACGGCAACAGCTTCCCGGCGAGCACCTACAGCGCGGTATTCCAGAGCCTGAAGGCGCGCGGCTTCCAGCTCAAGGCGATTGAAAAATTCGGCCACGATCCGCGCTACCCCGTTACCAGCAACTGGCCGCATCTGGTTCAGCAGCTCGCCGACTTCACAGCCCGCGAAGTTGAAAAGTCCGGCCAGCCGGCCTTCCTCGTCGGCCACTCACTGGGCGGGTTTTTAAGCCTGATGTGCGCCGCTCGCAATCCGGTGCTGGGTGGCCAGTCCGTCAAGGGCGTGGTACTGGTCGATTCGCCCATCCTGGGCGGCTGGCGCGCCGCAGCGCTGAGCGTGGCCAAGCGCGCACAGCTGGTCGGCTCCATTTCACCCGGCGCCATCAGCCGCAAGCGCAAGAACCAGTGGCTGGGCAAAGAGGAGGTGTTCGAACACTTTCGCAGCAAAAAGGCCTTTGCCGCCTGGGACGAACAGGTGCTGCGCGACTACATCGAGCACGGCACGCACGACGGCGCCGATGAAGGCGAAGGCCAGCGGTTGCTGAGCTTCGATCGCGACGTTGAAACCGCGATCTACAACACCCTGCCCCACAACCTGGAGGGCCTGCTTAAACGCCATCCGCTGAAATGCCCCGTCACCTTTATCGGCGGGCGGCAGTCTGTGGAGATGAAGCAGGTCGGGATGGCGATGACCGAGAAGGTGACCAAGGGACGAATCATGATGCTCGATGGGAGTCATTTGTTTCCCATGGAGAAGCCTTTGGCAGCGGCGGCTGCGATTGAAGCGGCTTTGAGGAATTTCCTCGACTAGCTTGGTGTGGTTCCGGCGGACGCTCGCTCTGCTGAGGCTTGTTGGCCGGGGTTGCCCGGCATGCAACTCACTTTCTTTTGCTTCGCCAAAAGAAAGTAAGCAAAGAAAAGGCGACCCTGCTGTCTGCGTCCCCTGCGCTGCGCTCCGGGGAAACCTGCGGTGCTCGGTCCAGCCGGGGTCAAAAACAACTCGCCTGCGGCTCAGACAAGTTTTTGCCCTGATCCGTCTGGCCCTGCGCTCCTCGGCGCATACAGAAGGGGGTGGGGGAAGAAATCCAACAGCCGAATGCCAAAACCGAACACCTGAAGAAACAAGGACACGCCAAGGCGTGTCCTTGTTTGTCTTGGTATTGGTTTGCTTCTCTTCGGACTTCCCCGTCCTGGCTGGGCCGAGGAGCGCAGAGGCAAGCGGATCAGGGATCGCGATTGTCTGAGCCGAAGGCGAGTTCGAGCGAGACCCCGCTTGCCTCGAGCACCGCAGGTTGCCTGGAGCGAAGCGTAAGGACCCAGACTGCGGGTCGCCTTTTCTTTGGTGACTTTCTTTTGGCGAAGCAAAAGAAAGTTACTTGCCGCCGGGCAACCCCCGGCCAGCTGTACCAGCAAAGAGCGCGCCCATCAAATCAACGGCAGCCTCAACGAAGATGCTATCAATTCA
This sequence comes from Polaromonas aquatica, assembly GCF_050626995.1. Lineage (GTDB taxonomy): Bacteria > Pseudomonadota > Gammaproteobacteria > Burkholderiales > Burkholderiaceae_C > Polaromonas > Polaromonas aquatica_A. The sequence continues at coordinate 339,874 of NZ_CP192467.1, forward strand.
ATAGCATATTACCCCAGCATTCCTTGGCCAAAAGGCCAAAATCACCTAAAAAACCTCCGCTGCACAACGAAGGCATCTCCACAACCCGCCCAGCCAACCCGGCAAGCCGCCAGCAAGGGTAAGTCCCCATCCGGCCAAGGTAGTTTGTGAGGCCCCCGAACTCAGTCCCTGAGTTCGGCCGGCACCTTGCCGCCATTGGCCGCAAGTTTGTTCATGACCTGCTTGTGCAGCCAGATATTCATCGAAGCGCTGTCGTTCATGTCGCCGGTGTAGCCCAGTTCCTTGGCCAGTTCCTTGCGCTCGGCCAGGCTGCTGTCCAGGTCCAGCAGTTTCATGAGGTCGACGATCGAAGTTTTCCAGTTGAGTTTTTGGGAATTCTTGCTTGCGAGGTCATTGAGCAGAGCTGCCACATCGACCTGCTGCAGGAGTGCCGGTGCGGGAGCCGTCGCTGCAGGGGTTGTTGCAGGCGCCTGTGCCGACGTTGGCGCCTCGTCATCACGCAGCGAGGGAAAAATCTTGCCGAAAATCTTGCCAAGAATGCTCATGGTGCGCCTCAGGGTGAAGTTAAAAATCCAGCCTAACACCACCATGTGACGTTTCCTGTCAGACGTCACGCCAACCGCAGGCACCGTGACACCTCAGCTCATTGCGATGCCGCACCCACGCGCCGCAAACCGCCCTCACCCGCCCTGGCCGTCACATCCACCTGCCACACCACCTGGTCGTCCACCGCATACAACCAGCACCTGGACTTCGCTTTGGCACACAACCGGAAGGTCGTCGCCATCGCTTCAGGTTCGCCGGCATTGAAGTACCAGCCGCCTTTTTCGGTCACGGCAAAGGCTTTGGGATTTGGCAAGGTGCGAAAGTGGGCATAACGCGCCTTGCCGGCATCACTGAGGGGCACTGCCGCCGTGTCATCGACGGCCGCGAAACCTGATGCGGGCGGCACTTCATAGTGATGGCCCTTGAAGCGCTGGGCATGCGAAAGCAGCAAGGGTTGTCCAAGCTGCGCAGACAAAAACTCAAACATGCGCGCATGGGAGGCCTCCCGTGCCGCGGGGTTGCCACCCACCATGGCCTTGCCGGTTTTGGTGTTGCCCAGCCCTTCCATTTGCCTGACGGGACCTGGGCCGTCGAAACCATGGTAACTGCCGGGGTAGACGACCAGGTCCACCGGCGCATTGGCTTTGTCCTTTTGCAGGCGCTGCTGCAGGGAGACACATTCCCTGGCCGGCGTCCAGTCATCGAGTTCGCCACTCATGATGAGCAGCGGCATATGAACTTCATAACTCCACATCTTGTTGCTCAGCAGGCAACCGGGGTAAAAAGCGACGGCGGCGCGCGGCTGCACCTTCTGCGCCTGCACATATTTGTCTGTGGCGTCGATGGTGCGCAGTACCGTCTGCGCGCCATGCGACCAACCCAGCACCACAATGCGCGACGCGTCAACAGACGGCTGCTTCACCAGCCAGTCGATGGCAGCAAACACATCTTCGCGGCGGTCGCTTTCATTGATCGTCCGGAGCCTGTTGGGAATTTCGCAGATCGACTTTTGCCCGCGCGGCGTGAAACTGTCCAGCGCCAGGAAATGCATACGCTCCGCATTGAAGTACCCGCCATACCGGAAAAGGCGGTCGGCAAAATTGCCTTTGCTGTCGAGCCCGCCGCCGCAGCCGTGCAGGCCAATGACAACCGGCTGCGGGGACTTGCCCCCAGCGTCGAACCAGTAACCGGGAATCTGCAGCTTGCCATCCTGCGACGGGATGGACACCGGGCCGCTCGCGTATGACGGCGGCACCGGCAACAGGATGAAAAGAAGCGCAAAAAAATGCCGCAACCAGGTCATGGCTACCTTCCCTTCTTTGTGGATGCGCGGTTTCCTATTCTGCCCAGACCACCAGGCCGCTCCATGCCGTTGCCAGCACCACAATGCCAAAGGCGATGCGGTACCAGGCGAAGGGTACAAAACTATTGGTCGAGATATAGCGCAGCAGCCAGCGCACACACAGCCAGGCACTGATGAAAGAAAACACCAGCCCCACCGCAAACATGGGTGCGTCCGCCATCGACAGCAACGCGCGCTCCTTGTAAAGGCTGTATGCACCGGCGCCGATCAGCGTGGGCATGGCCAGGAAGAACGAAAAGTCAGTTGCGGCCTTGCGGGACAACCCGAGCAGCATGCCGCCAATGATGGTGGCGCCGCTGCGGCTGGTGCCGGGAATCATGGCAAGGCATTGCACCAGGCCGACCTTGATAGCGTCGACCACGCTCATGTCGTCGACCTCTTGAATACGCGCAACCGCCGGATTGTTTTGCTGGCGCTTTTCAGCCCACAAGATGATGAAGCCGCCAATGATAAAAGTGCTGGCCACCACCACCGGCGTAAAAAGATTCTCCTTGATCGCCTTGCCGAACAGCAGACCCAGCAGCACCGCCGGCACAAATGCGACGAGCACATTGATCACAAACTGTTGCGCTTTTTTCTCCGTCGGCAGGGCCACAACCGTGGCGCGGATCTTCTGCCAGTACACAAGGATCACTGCAAAGATGGCGCCGGTCTGGATCGCGATGTCGAATACCTTGGCCTTTTCATCGTCAAATCCCAGCAGGGCGCCGGCCAATATGAGGTGTCCTGTCGAGGAGATCGGGAGGAATTCGGTCAGTCCTTCGACGATGCCCATGATGGCGGCTTTGATCAACAGTGCAATATCCACGCGGTCTCCAAAAAGTAGCGGAGATTATCGCCGCCGACGTCGCCCCCCACGGTCGCTCACTGCGTGTAGCTCCCTGCCCCTTGCACAGAGAAAGGGGCCGCCCGCCTGCGGTCTGGCAAAGCCAGTCCCGCGGCTCATGCTGGGTTTAAGAGCCTCAGCGTCAGCCGCCGCACCGTGCACGTTCGGTGAAAATCCTTCAAACCACACAATGCCCCGATCGGGCGGTAGCCCGAGCGCCCAAAAGAAGAGGAAACACCATGCACCGTTATGTCCTGAGCTGCCTGTTGCTGCTCGCCGCCACCTGCGCCCAAGCCGGCATGGGTTTTATAGAGCTGCCGGGCCTGCAGGGCGACGGTCCTGTCAGGGTGTTTTACCCTTCTGCCGGTGAAGAGCAGCAGGCCCAGTTCGGGCCGTACTCGCTCAAGCTGGACCGTGGCGGCCAACCGGTGCGCGGCAATACGCGCCTGGTTGTCATTTCGCATGGGTCCGGTGGTTTGCCCTGGACGTACACCGACCTGTCCCGCCGCCTGGTCGAAGACGGCTTCATCGTCGCATTTCCACAGCACCGGGGCGACAACACCATGGATCCTTCCAAGCCCGGGCCCGACAGCTGGAAGCAGCGCCCTGCCGAGGTATCCCGTGCCATTGATGCCGTCGCGCATGACCCGCGCTTCGCACCGCTGCTGTCGCTGGACAAGGTGGGCATGTACGGCATGTCGGCTGGCGGCCACACCGCCCTGACACTGGCCGGCGGCCGCTGGTCGCCAGCCATGCTTGGCCGCCATTGCGAGGCACACATCGCCGAGGACTTTCACACCTGCGTCGGGCTGACCACCCGGCTGACAGGCGGCATGCTCGATGGCGTCAAAAAAACGGTGGCCCTGGCAGTGATCCGCCAGAGATTCAACGATGCGGCCTGGCAAACCCATGCCGATCCCCGTATCCGGGCGGTTGTCGCGGGCGTGCCGCTGGCAGCGGATTTCGATCTGGCGTCGCTGGCCTCACCGCCCGTGCCGCTTGGGCTGGTGACCGCCCAGCAAGACCAATGGCTGGTGCCGCGTTTTCACAGCGGCGCGGTTCTCCAAGCCTGCAAGAGCTGCGAACACGTGGCCGACCTGCCTGGCGGTGGGCATGGTGCGCTGCTGTCGCCCCCTCCGCCAGGCAATGCGATGTCGGCCCTCGCCAAGGATCTGCTGCTGGACCCACCCGGCTTCGACCGCAGTCAGCTCCCTGCCGTGGACCGCAAAATCAGCGCCTTCCTGCGCAAGCACTTGATCCCCTGACCTTCCGCAACGGCCGGAAGCAGGGGTAATACGCTCCCAGGCGAAATCGCGTCAAAACGGACGGAAATGAGCCCTTTCGGTGCAATTTTTGCCTTCATAACGAACCAATTCGAAGCATTAGTAAAACTTATCTCCTCGTACATTCGTTCCCGGATGGGCGAACCCTACTACCGCTTCGTGAAAGTGAAATATACATTCGGTTACATCACTATTAACACCAAGGTTCTCACGATGAACAGCCTCGCTTCCCGCCGCCATTCTCTGGTTGCCCTCACCGCCACTGTTGTCACAGCCGCCCTGCTTGCAGGGTGTGACAACCCGCCTGACACGATCAAGATCGGCGTTGCACAGCCCCTTTCGGGCAACCTTGCCGCGCTCGGCCAGGACTTGCACAACGGCGTGAAGCTCGCCGTGGACGAGCTCAACAAGGAAGGCTTCCAGATCAAGGGCAAGACCGTCAAGATCGAGATCGTGGCCATGGACGACCGTTCCGATCCCAAAGCCGGTGTCGAAGTCGCCCAGCAGCTTGTAGACGCTGGCGTGGTCGCCGTCATCGGCAACCTCAATTCAGGCGTCAGCATTCCGGCCGCACCGGTCTATGCCGCAAAGAATGTCGCCCAGCTGGCCATTTCGACCAACCCAAAGTTCACCGAGCTCGGCCTGGCCACCACCTTCCGCCTGGTCGCCAACGACAACCTGCAGGCCCGTGCCATTGGCTCTTTTGCCGCCAACCAGCTCAGCGCCGGCAAGTTTGCGGTAGTCGACGACGGCACCACCTACGGCAAGGGCCTGGCCGCAGGCGCGACTGCAGAATTGAAGAAGGCCGGCAAGGAAGTGGTTGTCGCCCATTCATCGGACGACAAGACCACCGCATTCGACGACCTGGCCGCCAAGATCAAGGCTGGCAACGTCGAAGTGATCGTGTCCACGCAAGGCGACTTCCAGGTCCTCGCCCTGATGGAAGCGCTCAAGAAAATCGACTACACGCAGCAGGTCAGCATCCTGGGCGGCGACACCATCAAGACCACCGCCATGCTCAAGGGCAGCGACATCGTCAAGGGCCTGTACGCCACCTCTCCCATTCTTGACGCCAAGGAGTTCGTCAACGGCAAGGCCTTCCTCAGCAAGTACCAGGACACCTACAAGATGGAGCCGGCCTACGGCGGCCACTACACCTATGACGCCATGTACATCCTGGCCGGCGCCATGAAGCGCGCCAACTCGGTCAAGCCCGAGAAAATCACCGAAACCCTGCGCACCTTTGACGGCTACGCGCCCATCACCGGCTCCATGAAATGGGATGCCGTGGGTGAGCAGCGCTACGGCGTCGTGGGTGTGTACTCAGTCCGCAAGGGTGTTTGGGATCTGCAGCTGCGCTCCGACCGCTGGTAGGCTAAGCTTTCGGTCGCCATGACCGAGCCCACACTCCCACCAACAGCCGCTCCCTCCGCGCTCTCCAGCGCATCGCCTTCCCGGCAACACGCCGCGCCCGCCGAAGTCCTGGACTTCTGGCTGGGCGACGGCGTGGAAAAGGAATGGCCGACACAAGACCTCGGCAAACGCTGGTTTGGCGGCGGCGCCGAACTCGACGCGGACATCCGGGCGCGTTTTGGCAACGAGGTCACAACAGCCGTCAACGGCGGCCTGCAAGACTGGGACCAACCTCCCCTGCATCGCCTGGCGCTCGTCATCCTGCTGGACCAGTTCACCCGCAACGTCTTTCGCGGCCAGGGCAAGGCCTTCGCCGGGGATGCACGGGCGCAACAGCTGGTACTGGAGGCGCTGGCCGCGGGTGACGACCTGCGGCTGCCCTGGGCCGGCCGGATCTTTATGTACATGCCGCTGATGCATGCCGAAAACCTGACGCTGCAGGATGAATGCGTCGCGCGCTTTACTCGTTTGCAGGCCGATGCGCCAGCCTCACTCAAGCAACGCTTTCAGGGCAACCTTGACTTCGCTCACCAGCACCGGGACATCATTGCCCGGTTTGGCCGCTTTCCCTACCGCAACGCGTCACTGGGACGGACGGATACGGCGGAAGAAGCCGACTTCCTGCTAAAGGGTCCGCGCTTCGGGCAGTGAGAGCCCACCCCCTTTCAGTCTCACTTCGTGTAGCCTGCTCCCCCTCAGGGGGCGGCGCCTGCGGTCTGGCAAAGCCAGTCCCGCGGCACCCACTGGTGAATACCCCGTGGAGCCGGCGCTGCGGAAGTTATGCATCAAATCGACCTCGAGTCCTTGCAAAACGGGCGCGAGCAGCTACCAATTTGATAGCAATCGGCATAGAACACGATGCGAAGCGAGCCGTACCAGGGCCAGCATGAACCGTGGAACCGGCTTTGCCAACCACAGGCGAGCGATCTGCACAAAACGGAAAGCACAGGGGCCTTTTCGAATCCAGCATCCATCCTGCGGCGTATCAGTAGCGGACGGCCGCGCCACGCGCAATAAAACGAGCGGCCGCCAGCCTACGCCGGCCTGCCTGGCCGGTTCATAAAACCCAGGAGTTTAAAAATGATGCTACGTACTGCCACCGCCTCAGCTTCAGTTCTGTTCGTATCCCTGCTCGCCGCCTGCGGCAGCATGACGCCCATGCAGCCGATGTATTCGCAGGCCGGGCTGCCCGCCGCCATCCAGGTTCCGGCCGGCAACAAGGTTGCGATGGAGACGGTAGGCGTGGGCGAAATCACCTACCAGTGCAGCGCCAAAAAAGACATGGCCGGCCAGTTTGAATGGGTCTTCGTCGGCCCCGACGCAAAGCTCAACAACCGCAGCGGCATGCAGGTCGGCAAATACTACGGCCCGCCCGCCACCTGGGAAAGCATGGACGGCTCCAGGCTGACCGCCACGCAGATCGCCGTCGCTCCCAACGGGACAGGCAACATTCCCTCGCAACTCGTGAAGGCGAACCCGGCCACGGGCAGCGGCGCCATGAGCGGTGTGACCTTCATCCAGCGCGTGGACACCAAAGGCGGCGTTGCACCAGCCATGCCTTGTGCCGCAGCCACCATGGGCGCCAAACAAATCGTGAAGTACCAGGCCGACTACATCTTCTACAAGGCGATGTAAGGCCAGCCAAGACGGCGCCCTTGCCCGCCGCGTTTCGGCGCGACCCCAACGCTTTTTGCGCCAGGATGCGCTGCCAGCTCTGAAACCAGGCGGGGCTGTTTTCCGGCCCGCAAGGCTTGCTTCTGGGCAGGCCCGGCGGGCTTTTTTGCGGGCACCCGGCGCAGGCGCCTGGAAATGGCTGTACCCCCCGTTTTTACCCGCAACCGGTACGGAAACGCGCTGGCAGCCGGCCTGCGCGGCGTCCTACAGATGTTTGATGTCCGCCAGGATTTACTGCAAAAGGGACAAAAAACAATCAAGCAAAAAAAGCGAGGAGCCTTCATGAAAAGCACGCATAACATCCTCTGGGCGTACAGCAAGAGCGCTGCCGTCACGCTGGCCATGGTCACCGGCACCGCCGCGCTGATAACAGCCTGCGCGGGCGTCGCGCCGCTTCCCAGGGAATACACACAGGACCAGCTGGATGCTTCGGTCATGGTGCCGTCCGGCCATGTTGTAGTGCTTGAAACCACCGCCAGCGGCCTTCTTCACTACGAGTGCAAGGCCAACGCCGACACGGCCGGCACCATAGGCTGGGTCCTGGTGCGTCCCGAAGCCGACCTGCTGGACCGCACCGGCAAAACCGTCGCGAAATATTCAGGCCCACCCGCGACCTGGACGCATATTGATGGCTCCAGCGTCGTCGGCACGCAAGTGGCGCTGGCGCCCCGCGTAGGCGCCACCAACCTGCCGCAGCAGCTTTCTACCGGCGCACCGGGTGCCACACCTGGTGTCCTGCAAAACGTCACCTACATCCAGCGCGTCAAGACCAAAGGCGGCCAGGACCTGAGCAAGAGCTGCACACAGGCCGACATTGGCGACAAGCTGACAACGTCCTACCAGGCTGACTATATTTTCTGGAAAGCTGCTTGACGCGGGCAAGGCGGCTGTTCACGCGGCGCTCTCACGGCGTGTCCCATCGGGCTTTTCCGTTTCAGCCCGCCGCCGACTTTCATACAGGTGTTTCCCCGCATCAGGTCCCTGCGGTTACCTACAGACGGCGATGGAGCAAGCTGGTCTACTGAAGGCTAGCCTCCTGTTCCTTACCTGGAAACCATCGTGAACCTCAACGCCTTCCGTTTTTCCGCCGGCTTGCTCGGGCGTGTGCTCCTGGTCGCCGGCGCGGTGGGTGCACTCGGGGCCTGCAGCCTGCGCCAGCCTATCCTCCACCAGGCTCAGCAGATATTGCCGGAGTCCGTGCGCGTGCCTGCGGGCCACGTTGCCGTGTTCGAAGCACAGGGCCGCGGTGACCTGCTTTACGAATGCCAGGCCATCAAGCGCGCACCCTACGAATACGCCTGGCTGCTTCGGTCCGCCGGTTTGAGGCTGCAAGACGGCAGTGGCAACACCATCGTGTATTACCCCGACACGCGTTCACGCTGGGAACACAGCGACGGCTCCAGGGCCACCGCACGGGAACTGGTTGAAATCTCCGGTGGCAAGCAGAACATGCCATTGCTGCGCGCGATGGTTGCCCCTTCAGACACCAAAGGGGCGCTGGCCACCATCAGCTACATCCAGGCCCGCAGAACCGTGGGCGGGGTAGTCCCCACCCCCTGCACATCCGCAAGCCTGGGCATGCGGGTGTCCGTGCCTTATGAAGCAGCCCATGTGTTCTGGCGGCCGGCTGCTTGAGACACCTCTCATCGCCAAGGAAAAAAGAGAAAGAGAAAGAGAAAGAGAAAGAAAAAGCCCGCACGAAGCGGGCTTTTTGCTGGGGACTTTCGGGAATGATTTTTTGGGAGTGATTTTGGGGAATGATTGGCAAGAGCCTTTCACCCCCTTAACCGTTCCTAGCGATGTCCGTGACCATGGCCATGACCGCGGCCGTGCCCATGGCCATGCCGCTCGTAATACACCGGGCGCGGGCCGTAGTAGCCGTGCCTTGGGCCGTAATACACCGGTGCTGGCGCATAGTACACAGGCGCAGGCCTGACATACACGGGGCGCGGCGCGTAGTACACCGGCGCAGGCTGGTAATACACGGGTGCAGGTTGCACGTACACCGGCTGCTGGTACACCGGGTAGGCGTTGGTCACGCCTACGTGCACACCGGGGGTGGCAATGCCCACAGAGAAAGTCACGTTGTCGCGGGCCTGGGCAGCACCGGCAAAGCCGAAGGCGGCCAGAGCCAGCGCGGCTGCGGCGCCAGCCATGGCGACGGAGCGGTTTGCCTTGATTGCTGTCTTCATATGATCTCCTTGTGAGGTAGAGGGCGGGCAGGAAATGCCCATGTGCTTATTAAACGCGGCACCCTCGTAACGGCATACCGCACGCACAGTGAAGAGCGTAGCCAAACGTAACCCCCTAAAATCAGCCAATGACCACCCCCGTTCCCTCCAAAGCTGCCCCGTCTGCTGTTTCCGCCCCTGCCGACAAAGAAATCCACAAGCCCAGCAACTTCCTGCGCCAGATCATCGAGAAAGACCTGGCCGAGGGCACGTATGCCAGCCGCCGCTGGGGTGGCAGCCCCGGGGACGCCGCCCACCACGCCGCCGGCCAGCCCGACCCGGCAAAGGTGCGCTTGCGCTTTCCGCCCGAGCCCAACGGTTACTTACATGTGGGTCATGCCAAAAGCATTTGCCTCAACTTCGGCCTGGCGCGCGACTACGGCGGCGTGTGCCACCTGCGCTTTGACGACACCAACCCCGAAAAAGAAGACACCGAATACGTCGACAGCATCATCGAAGCCGTCAAGTGGCTGGGCTTTGACTGGGCACAAATCGGCAACCCAAAAGGCGGTGACAAACCTTACCAGGCCAGCGACTACTTCGACTTCATGTACCGCGCAGCCGAGTACCTGATCGAAAGCGGCAACGCCTACGTCGATGAACAAAGCGCTGAAGAAATGCGCCACAACCGCGGTGACTTCGGCCACCCCGGCACCAATAGCCCCTTCCGCGGCCGCACGCCCGCCGAAAACCTGGCGCGCTTTCGTGAAATGCGTGACGGCAAACTCGCCGACGGCGCCGCCGTGCTGCGCGCAAAAATTGACATGGCCTCGCCCAACATCAACATGCGCGACCCGGCCATCTACCGCATACGCCGCGCCCATCACCACAACACCGGCGACAAATGGTGCATCTACCCGATGTACACCTTCGCCCATCCGGTGGAAGACGCACTCGAGCAAATCACCCACAGCATCTGCACGCTGGAGTTTGAAGACCAGCGCCCGTTTTACGACTGGCTGCTCGACCGCTTGGCCGAAGGCAAGCTGATCGCCACACCGCACCCGCGCCAGTATGAGTTTGCGCGCCTGAACCTCACCTACGTGCTTACCAGCAAACGCAAGCTGGCCCAGCTGGTGACGGAGCAGCGCGTCAGCGGCTGGGACGACCCGCGCATGCCCACCATCGTCGGCCTGCGCCGCCGCGGCTACACGCCCGAAGCCATTCAACTCTTTGCCGAACGCATTGGTGTCACCAAGAGCGACAGCTGGATCGACTACAGCACGCTCGAAGGCTCGCTGCGCGACACACTCGACCCGATCGCTCCACGCGCGATGGCCGTGCTTGACCCCGTCAAGCTGGTGCTGACCAACTGGGACGAGCTCATGGGCGCAGGCAAACTCGACGACTGCTCCGCACCCGTACACCCGCACCACGAAGACATGGGCAAACGCCAGTTCAAGATCGGCAAGGAAGTCTGGATTGAACGCACCGACTACGAAGAGACGCCCCCCAAAGGTTTCTTCCGCCTGTTCCCGCCGCACATCAACGCCAGCAAACAAGCCATTGCCGGCAGCAAGGTGCGCCTCAAGTACGGCCACGTCATCGAATGCACAGGCGCAGTGAAAGACGCCAACGGCAAGGTCACCGAAGTGCACGCCATCCTGATTCCCGACACCAAGAGCGGCACCCCTGGTTCCGACGCCATCAAGGTCAAGGGCGTGATCACCTGGGTCGGTGTGAATGACGCAGTTGAGGCTGAAGTGCGCCTCTATGACCGCCTGTTCAGCGTCGAGCACCCCGGCACCGGTGACAAGGACTTCCTGGATGAGTTGAATGTTGACAGCCTGAAGACCGTGACCGCGTATGTCGAGCCATCGCTGACGAATGTACCCGGCGGTACGCGCTTTCAGTTTGAGCGGCATGGGTACTTTGTCACAGACATTGTTGATCACGCAACCGGCAAAGTCGTGTTCAACCGGGTGACAGGTATGAAAGACAGTTGGGCCAAGTGAAGCCGGGCCATTTCTAAAAGCCCGGAGCTAAAGACCCTATAGCGCGCCAAATACAAACAATATCGAGGGAGGAAAAAGCATGGAAACCATCATCAAGACGCTGCTCATCACGTTAGTTGCCGGACTGAGTGGGTGTGCAACCATCAAAGATCCGACAATATTTTCAGAGAAAAAAGAAACCTTTACGCCTGAGCCTGTGAAGAAGGTACTGGTCGTCATCGATATCGGCCTGGAATATGACAAATTGCCCAGCGGCTTTGCATTCTCAAAGGCAGACAACGCAAAAAAAATGTATGACCCCTTGGGTCAGGCAATGACCGCCGAAGTAAAAAAATCGGGAGCCGACGCTGACTATCAGCTGCACACGACAAACGCGACGCTTGTGATCCCCGTAGGCTATTCACACGTCTGGATTCAGAAGCTCGACAGATTTGTCCACACGACGAGTAGCGCCGGCTCATCCGTCTCAGGTCGCATATGGAAAGCCACCATCATCCAGTGGCGGCCAACGGCACCGGCGGCGGAAAAGTTCAAGGCGGTCTTCCGATCGGAATATGAAGCAGATGGCCCGCGATGCTTCATGCCAAATACATTTCCCAACAAGGACGAATGTCAACAGAACTACGTTGGCACTGTAGTGAGGCAGTGGCAAAAGTCGGGCTTGAAGCAGTAGTAAGCAGGTTGCAGTCAAGCCCGGCGAAGCCCCGCACATGCATCAGATCCTTTACCCCAAGGGTTTCAACAAAGTTCTGATGAAGGGGGTCATGTGGGGTATGGCGGGCGCACTATTCACACCGGCCGCCAGCCACGCGCAATTCGGCCGCGCCGAGTTCAGCGACGCCGGCGATTTCTCAGAATCAGCCATCATGCGCGGCGTCACGGCCACACAGGCGCAATGCGCGGCCGCCGCCAACACCGCCTGGGCCGCCACAGCCAGCTCGGGCGCCGAATGCATCAAATACTGGAAGGCCGGTTTTGGCGACCAGCCCGTCAAACGCGCCATCGTGTTCTTTCACGGCGACATCTTTGTAGGCGTGAGCAAGACCAGCCAGACCTATCTTGACCTGAGCAATGCCCGGCTGCAAAAGAATGCCGAAGACTGGGCCCGATGGCTAGGCATGCCCTACATCTTCGTCGGCCGCCCCGGCACCCACGGCTCATCAGGCAACCACATGCAGCGCAGGCGCATTGATGAGTCCGTCATCATCTCGGCCGCACTCGACGAAATCAAAAAACGCCACGGCATTGAAGAGTGGGTCATCGCCGGACAAAGCGGCGGCGGCCACGTCACCTCAGCACTCATCACCCAACGCGCAGACATCATCTGCGCCATCCCCACCTCAGCGCCCTCCTCGCCCCGCATCCGCTGGGAAATGATGGGCCGCACCAAAGACACCACCAACTCCGCCGACTCCTACGAGCCGTGGAAGTTTGTCACCAAGGAAAAAGTTAACCCCAAGCTGCGCGTGTTTGTACTGGGCAATCCGAATGACAAAAACGTCTTCTGGGCCTCACAAACTGTGATGGCCGATGCCCTGCAAAAAGCGCAGATTCCGGTTCAGGTGCTGCATGGCGAAGGTACCGGGCCGGATGCGCATGGCTTGTCCAACTCTTCGCGCATTGTGGCGGGGTGGTGTGCGAGGGATTTAGGGACTGAGGAGATGGTGGCGCGGGCGGGTAAGGGGCTTAAGGGATGATTAATAAAGATGCCATCGCCAAACTCAGTCCTTTGGCTCGTAAAGGGTATGCCGCGTTCATGGCCTCAGGAGCATGTGTCATTCTGTTCCTGGCATATATCTTCGGAAGCATCCTTTTTGAGGAATACTGGCTGGACAAGCGGTACGAGCGCGAAGGCATTCATGTGGAAGGTGTGATCATCAGCTTTCGACACTTCCAGACAACCGGGAAGGGCGCGGAGCGATTTACCGGTTTTTACCCTGACGTTTTGTTCACCACCCCCACTGGTCCGGTAACGCTAAAGGCCAGTGCAGGCTCGCCATTCGCAGAGCACCAGCAGCGGGAGCTGATCGGTCAAAAAGTTGCAGTAGTTTATTTGCCGGACCAGCCGGAAAAGGCCCGGATCGTTCAGTGGCCGGATCGCCTGTCGGGCAGTACCTGGATGGTGTTCCTGTTGTGTTCTGCCGTTTCTGTGTTTGTACTTTACTGCGCCAGTGTGATATGGCCGCGTGCGGGCACATCAAAAAAAATCCCTTGATCCCCTGTCCAAACCATCATGTCTTACTCCAACTTCAGTCCAGCAGCAGACCGCAACAAGCAACCCATCCTTGATGCCCTGCGCGAGGTTTTGCCGGAACGCGGCAACGCGTTAGAAATCGCCTCAGGCACAGGCCAACACGTCGCCTGGTTTGCCGCCGCCCTCCCCCAATGGACATGGCAGCCCACCGATACGATGCCTGTTGCGATGGACTCCATCTCTGCCTGGGTAGCTGAACAGGGCTTGCGCAATGTGCGCCCACCCCTTGTGCTCGACGTGATGGCGGCCGAATGGCTGCCAGGCATCGAACAATTCGACCTGATCTACTGCGCCAACATGCTGCACATCTCTCCCTGGGCGACTTGCGCGGCGTTGATGCAGGGCAGCGCACGCCATCTGGCGCCGGGCGGAATGCTGGTGACTTACGGGCCGTATCTGGAAGACGGCGTACCCACTTCGGAAGGCAACCTCAGCTTTGACCAAAGCCTGCGTGCGCAAGACCCCGGCTGGGGCATCAGGCGCAGGGTAGATGTAGAGCAGCAAGCCGCACGCGCCGGCCTGCAGCTGCAAGCACGGCATGCCATGCCTGCCAACAACCTGCTGCTGGTCTGGGGCCGGTCACAGCAGCCGTCAAACCATTAACGGCGCAGTTCGTGGGCCGGTACCATCGGCCCATGCCTCTTGCCGATTCCAACCAGCCCTTAACCGGCATGCCGCCGCGCCTGATCTGCTTCAACAAGCCCTACGGCGTGCTGAGCCAGTTCACGCCCGAAGGCCGCTGGCGCGGGCTCAAGGACTTCATCGCCGTGCCGGATGTGTATGTGGCCGGCCGGCTAGATGCGGACAGCGAGGGCTTGCTGCTGCTGACGAGCGACGGCGCGCTGCAGGCACGCATCAGTGACCCGCGCTTCAAGATGGAAAAAATCTACTGGGTGCAGGTTGAAGGTGTACCCGACGAAGCTGCGCTGGCTGCACTGCGCCAGGGCGTGCAGCTCAACGATGGCATGACGCGCCCTGCCAACGCGCGGCTGATCGACACACCGCCGGACCTGTGGGAGCGCGAACCGCCCGTGCGCGTGCGCAAAGCCATCCCCACCACGTGGCTGGAACTGGGCATTCGTGAGGGGCGCAACCGGCAGGTGCGCCGCATGACGGCGGCGGTGGGTTACCCGACCTTGCGCCTGATTCGCGCTTCCATCGGCCCCTATTCGCTGCAAGGCCTGGCGCAGGGCGTCTGGCGTGAAGCGGAAGAAAAGGCGGAAGCGTAAGCAAGCAACAAACCTTCTCGTGCACTGCCACGGAGTCATGCCCGCAGAATCTTCTCCATCGCTTTTCCTTTGGCAAGCTCATCGACCAGCTTGTCCAGCCAGCGGATTTTTTGCATCAGCGGGTCTTCGACTTCTTCTACACGGATGCCGCAGACGACGCCTTTGATCAGCGGCGCGTTCGGATGCATTGCGGGCGCCTGGGCGAAGAATGTTTCGAAATCGGTTTGCTGCCTGATTTGTTTGTCCAGCCCCTTTTGGTCGTAGCCCGTCAGCCAGCGGATGATCTGGTCGACTTCTTCTTTGGTGCGGCCTTTGCGTTCGGCTTTTTGAACCAGCATCGGGTAGACCTTGGCAAACGCCATCGTGAAAATCTTGTGCTGGGCCATGGTCATTCCTTGCAGCTTGTCGTCAGCGCGCTAACTTTGCTCCGCCTCCAGCGAAGCCTTCAACCGGCCCAGCGCCTGGTCCCACTGCTGGGCAATCAAATCCAGCGAGCGGCGGGCTTCGTCGAGTTGCTGCGGGTCAAATTGCCACAGCCGCTCCCGCCCTACCTTGATGTCATGCACCAGCCCCGCTTCGGCCAGCACCTGCAGGTGCCTGGTCACGGCCTGGCGGGTGATGTCGGTGGTGGAAGTGAGCTGCGCTATTGATACGGCACCGCCCACGCACAGCACAGCCACCAGGCGCAGGCGGGTTTCGTCGCCCAGGGCGGCGAAGACGCCCGCGGGGCCGGGCTGGGGTGCTGGCATTTCGGAGGGCTTGGAGGACTTGGAGGGTCTGGAGGAATTACTGCGTGGTGACATATTTCTTGATATTTTCCATCTGGCCTTCCCAGCCGCCGGTGTTCATGCGGATGGCTTCTGAGCGCCGGGCCACGGGGATTTTGTCAAACCCTGATTCCACCACGCTCAGCAGCGTGCCCTTGCCGGTGTCCTTGAGCGTGAACTCGACCAGCGTGGTCGGCTCTTTTGAATAGTCGACGGCCGGGTCTACCGCATACGGATGCCAGCGGTAGGAAAACAGTTTCTCGGGCTCGACGCGTTCAATGAACACGTCGAACACCACATGCTCATAGCCCGGAATGGTGATGCGGCCCTGCACCTGCTGGCCGGCGACAAAGGATTTGCCCTTGAGCGCCACGCCAAACCAGCCGCCGAATTCTTCGGCATTGGCCAGCGCGCGCCAGACCCGCGATACGGGCGCGTTGATCAAGGTGCTGCGTTCAATGCGGTCTGTGGATGAGGTTGATGAAATGGACGAAGTGGACGATGAAGTCATATGCAATCTCCTTGTTGCATGAATTATGCACCGGCCAGTTCTCTCATGCAACATTTTGGTTGCATGAATTTGAAACCGTTTGAAATTCCGGGCAATCAATTGCAAGCGGGCCGCGAGCCCTGCAGGTGCAAGTCCCTCTCAACCGTATGGTGAAAGCTTCAAGTGCCATGCCTCACCCGCACGACCCGAAACACTCTTCAAAGTGGTGTTCGCCTACACGGTTTCCCTGGGGCAGCGTGTCAAATAAGGCGGTACGGGTTTACCGCCCTTTACCGCCCACCTCGTCCAACCCTGCAGGAGACAGCCATGCCCCAGTTCGCCATGATTACCGGTGACGTGACTTACACACCGGGTGACGGTGCGCCCATTCAAATCCCCCGCGTGCGTGTGGAAGTTGCGCTGGAGCCCGACAGCGCCACACTCAGCTGGGATGCCGGAGACGGCGTTGCCGCCGTGACGGCCATTCCACGGACCCAGTTTGATGACTATGTGCAGGAAGGCAAAATCACCATGACACCGTCTGCAGCGTCATAGCAACCCGCCGTGCCGCAATAATTGGCGCCATGCCTGCCAGCTTTTCACACCCTACGCCGCTTTCGCCTCCACCCTCTTCCGTTTCTCCGGTCGTTACTCGCCGCTCGGCCCTGCTGGCGGGCATGAGCTTGCTGACCTTTCCTGCCTCACACCTTGCGGCGGCAACGGCGCCCTCGGGTGTCTGGCCCAAAGCGCTGGAGGTGCCCGGTGGCATTGCCCGGCTGCCGCTGGGCCCTGCGGCGGAGCGGCCCGTGGCCTTTGCGGGCGATGTGCCTGTGCTGGTGCTGGGTGATGCGGCAGAGTGGACGGCGCTGCTGGGCATTGCACTGTCTGCCGAGCCCGGCGAAGCCAGCATTACCGTGCAGGCCGCTGACGGCACACAACGGCAGCTGGCCTACACAGTAGCCGCCAAGCAGTACCGCGAGCAACACCTGAAGGTAGAACCGCGCACGGTGGATTTGTCGCCCGAAGACCAGGCGCGCTACGAGCGCGAGCGCGCACACCAGGCGGTGGTGATGGCCACCTTCAGCCAGCCGGTGCCCGAGGCGCCGCTGCGCATGCAGGTGCCGGTGCCGGGGCGGCGCTCCAGCTCCTTCGGGCTGCGCCGCGTGTTCAACGGGCAGGCGCGCAACCCGCACAGCGGCATGGACATCGCCGCGGCCACAGGCACGCCGGTGGTGGCGCCGCTGCCCGGCCGGGTCATAGACACGGGCGACTATTTCTTTAACGGCAACACGGTGTGGCTGGACCACGGTGGCGGACTGCTCAGCATGTATTGCCACCTGAGCGCCACCAACGTGCAGCCCGGCGACATGCTGAAGACCGGTGAGCGCCTGGGCGCCGTGGGTGCCACGGGCCGGGTGACGGGCCCGCACCTGCACTGGGGGGTGATGCTGAACCGCACGATGGTGGACCCGGCACTGTTTTTGGCGGCCTGAGCAGGCGCAAGGCGCGTTTAACAACCGTTTTCAGCATGAAAAACGGCCCTAGCCCAATAAAAGCATGGACTACCAGCTATTAAAAAAATAGCAACTTACCCAGTGCCGGCGGGCCCCAGACAAATCTGGACATGCCCCTCTAGCCCAGTAGGTCGCCCTCACTAGGGAAAACCTTGATGATGAATCCACTGTTTAACCAACACTGAAAGACACGCCATGAGCGCCAAAAACCTCTCCACCGTCGCCACTGACCTGATCGAGTCTTACGGCAACACCGCAAAACACGTCATCAACGCTTACCGCGCCGGCGGCGAACGTGTGGTCAGCCTGCTGGAGCAGCGCTGGAACCGCGCCCTGAAGCAGTCACGCACCGAGCTGACGGCTGAAACCGCCAAAAACGCATCGGCAGCGCAAGTGGCTTTCAGCGTGTACTACACCAAGGGCCTGATGCTCACGACCAACGGTGCACAGCACGTGGTGAGCCAGCTGGTCAAGGTGGCTGAAGCCGGCGTGGAACGCGCCTCCGCCAACGCCAGCCTGTTTGAAGAAAAAACCGGCGTGACCACGCTGAACACGCTGGCCCAGGCCACCGCACCCGGCGCATTGGCCCTGAGCAAGCTGGCCGCACAGATTGAACAGAAGACGGCTGAGCTGGCCAGCAAGATTGCCGGTGACCAGGCGACCGCCGCCAAGCGCAAGACGGCTTTCAGCCAGCGCCGCACCGCCAAGGCAGCCTGATCCAGGTTCTTGAAGAAAACAGGGCCTTAGCCCTTGTCTGACGGGCGCAAGCCGCTATCAAATTGGTAGCCATCTGACCTGACGCATTGCGCCTGCAGCACAAGCTACCCAAGCGTCCAAAGGAAAAGCCGCCCTTTGAGGCGGCTTTTTCACGAGCGCACTCCACCAATTTGCTGTTCCGGCACCGCAGCCCGGCCACCCTTGCGCTTGAAATACCGGCGCCGGCCCCCAGCTGCGCGTGATGACTGACCCGCTCCACATCGTCTGCCCGCACTGCCATACCACCAACCGCGTACGCGCCGACCAGCTTGGCAGCGAGCCGACCTGCGGCAGCTGCAAGAAGGCGCTGTTTGCCGCCCATTCCACCGCGCTGGACGAAGCGGCTTTTGACAAACACATCACCCGCAACCAGATCCCGGTGCTGGTGGACTTCTGGGCGCCGTGGTGCGGGCCTTGCCGGCAGATGGCGCCAGCCTATGAGCAGGCCGCAGCGCAGCTGGAGCCGCAAGTGCGTGTGGCCAAGGTAGATACCGAAGCGGTGCCCAACCTGGGCGCGCGTTTTAACATCCGCAGCATTCCCACGCTGGCGCTGTTCAAGGGCGGCCGTGAAGTGGCGCGCCAGGCCGGTGCCAT
This sequence comes from Polaromonas aquatica, assembly GCF_050626995.1. GTDB lineage: Bacteria > Pseudomonadota > Gammaproteobacteria > Burkholderiales > Burkholderiaceae_C > Polaromonas > Polaromonas aquatica_A. The sequence continues at coordinate 358,769 of NZ_CP192467.1, forward strand.
GGGGGCGGCGGACATCGTGCGCTGGGTGCAGGCCAACCTGCGCTGAAAGCGGCCACCCGGCTCCGTTGGCTTGGTGTCCTCACCGCGGCGGGCCTGCGCGCCCTGTGTGGACTCAGGCACATCGCAACCGCTATGATTTTAATAGCTGCTCGCGCTCGTTATACCTGGGCTACAGGCATTTTTTTCTTGAAAACACGCTCAAAGCTACCCGTCCAGGCAAGCAATTCCGCACATCAGTCGAGTGCAGCGTCCGCCACCAGGTAGCGCCGCACCAGGTCAAAAAAACGGTCGTAAAACGCATCGGAGGTGATGGTCTCGCTGCCCACCTTGACCATGGACTCATTGCCCGACGAGAAGGGCAACGACACAGAACCAATGGCACCCACGCCCAGGCTGGCGGAGTTGTTGCTTTTCTTCATGGCGTAGCTGTCCTGCAGGGCCGTGACAAATCCCAGGCTCACCTTGCCGTCGGGCGTCTCGGGTGCGCAGACCACACGAATCACCATTTGCAGGTGTGCGTCCGGCTCCGGCTGGAAAGCCTTTTGCCCTTCCACCAGGTCGGCTGTGGCCATGTTGATGATGTAGCCCTGGCTCAGCAGCGCACGCCGCGAAGCCTCACAGGTTCGGGCGGGCGGGGCGTCAAACAGGCGTGAATAGGTTTGGGTGGACCCAAAGTTTTCCTGCAGGGGGAAGGCTTTGGCTCCGGTGGCACAGCCGGTCATCAGGGGCGACAGGCTGCAAACGGCCAGCAGTGCGGCGCTGAGCCGGCAGGATTTCCATAACAGCATCAAAGGCGCATCTCCACGGATAAGCACGGGGCAAGCACGAGGAACAAGGAAAAATGCCCCATGCACAAGCCGCCACCATACATCCTTTCAGGACACAGGCTCACGCCTCGGGTGGATCGCAGTTGTAGCAAATCGTTTACGCGGCGGATGCCGGCGCCACACGCGGCCGTTGCTCCGCCAGCCGGTTATTTTTTCTGGTCCTGGCCCGCCGACCAGAAGATGGCGCTCCATTCCAGCGGGTTGAGGCTGCGATCACGGTTGTGCTCCAGCGTGCCATTGGGCAAGTTCCAGCGCATAACCGGCCCGCCTATCAGTGAAACAACGCCTGCGCGTTCAGCTTTTCCATATTGCGCTACCAGGCGGTCAAGCGACCTGCCGTGCACCCACCAGGGAACATGCACGACGACGGACGTCAAACGGCCCTTACTGAAAAAAGCCACAAGCGTCAGCGCAGCTTCCCCGTCAGCCTTGCTCAGGCCTGAATGGCAAAACCGGTCGGTTCCCGCAGGCCCGCCTGGATGGGTACGGCAGTTCAGCGCAATACCCTGAAAATGTTTGTGCACGGCGGCCTCGTCCATCTGGCCTGACAGCTGTGCGTAGCGCATCGTCACCTCCGGCAAGGGGTCGCGCAGGTAATCGATATAGACCGGCAGGCGATCGCGGTTCAGGATTCCCACCACAGCGGCCAGGCACAGCACGGCGAGTACTCCCCACTTGGCCCACTTCTCCCACTTCTCTTCGACTGCGCCCATGATCTGCCTCCGTTGTGTATTTCTGATCTTTCACTGCGGAGCATATACGGCGGCCGGGGGCGCATCCGGCTATCGCAAATCCACTCTCTCGGTTCAGACCATGGTCCGCCCATTGATCTGCACCGTGGGCACCTGGTAGTTGCGGTCGTCGAACAGGTCGATGCCGCACTTCAGCGATTCCGCCCAGTCGAAAAACTGGCCAATGGCGGGGCCTTTGAGCGGCGCGCCGTGCTGCGGCACCAGCATGGAAATATCAAGCTGGCGCGCCATGGCCACCCAAAGGCGCAGGACCTTGTTCGACACCATGTAGCGTTTGTGGAAGCCCTCCATCAGCGGCAGGTGGGGTTTCAGGTCGGTGACGGGCACCTGCGCCGTACGGCCGGACATCATCGACACGCCGAGGTCGCCGGTAAAAAGGATGCGGCTGACGGGATCGTAAAAATGGAAGTTGCCTTCCGAGTGCAAAAAGTGCGCGGGCAGCAACCACAGCTCGCTGCGCCCCAAGGGCAGCCGCCCGCCGCCGTCGGGCACACCAATCAGGCGCTGCTCGGTTTTCCCGACCTTGGTGAAGTGCGGCACGAAACGCTCCCACACGCGCGAGATCACCAGTTGTGCCGGGGTGGATGTGAGCCAGCGGTCCAGCGAGGCGATGATGTCCGGGTCGGCGTGGGACGCAATGATGTAAGACAGTTTTTGCGGGCTGAAGTGCTGCGACATCCCCAGGAACAGTTCGTTGAACGCAAGGTTGCCGCCCGGATCAATGACGGCGCCGGTACCGCTGTCAACGATCAGGAACTGGTTGGACTGGACGGCCTGGCCGTCTTCTTCGATCAGGTCGGTGAACATCAGGCAGGCATGCCTGTCGTCACGGTAAAGTTCAATGGGCATGGCTGGAGTGCGTGGGCGACGCATGAAAAAAAGGCAACTTTATAAGCGGCCGGCCCTTGGCGTATTGATACAGGTCAACGACAGGCTTGCTACCTGTGCGCCATCCATGCCGGTGAAGCGGAATACGCCTGCGAACAAAAAAACGCGCCAGCGCTCTTCAATGAGCCTGGCGCGCCTTCTCGTGCCTCTTCGCGCCTGCTTAACCGCGGCGGCGATTGTGCATCATGCGCTCGACCTCGTCGCGCAGTGCTGCCAGCTCATAGCGCAGCTGGCGGCGCTCTTGCTGGGTCACCACGCCGTCTGACCTGAATTGCGCCTCCTGGCGGTCAATGCGGCGCTCATGCTGGCGCAGCCTGGCGGCTTCGTCCCGTGTGATGCGGCCTGTGCGGATGCCTTCGTCAATGCGCTGGCTGATCTCCCGCTCACGGTGGTCGATGCCGGACGTGTAGCCGGCGTTGTAACCGGGGCGGCCCGCCACATCGCGGTTGGCCATCATGCGCTCCACTTCGGCACCGAGGCCGTCCAGGTCGGCGCGCAGTTGCTGGCGCTCCTGCGGTGTAGCGACGCCGTTGGATTTGAAGCGCGCCTCGCGCACCGCGATCTCCCGGTCACGGCGGTACAGCACCTGCGCTTCAGACGGAGTGATGTGGCCCGATGCGAGGCCCTGCTGGATGCGCGCGCTGATGGCTTGCTGCGCCTGGTCAATGCCGGGGGTGTAAGTGCTCTGCGCCATGGCGGGGGCCAGCCCCAAGCCGGCAAACAGTGCCGAGGCCAACAACGAGACAGTCAAGAATTTCGATTTCATGAGGTTCTCCTGGAGTGCTTGTGCGTTGGATTGCCAGCAACCCGGTGGGCAACTTGCGGTGGCGGAGATAAGTCTCCGGTTCGGCAAGCAACTGTTGGGGCTGCTCCTGAAGCGCTGCTTTTCAAAAGCCCTGTGCGCTTCAGTGAAACCATTGTTGGCCCGGCTGTGTGAACGCTGTGTAAGGCAAACGAAGCTTTACCCCGTCATTACCCGTTGCTTACCCAGGCATTACCCAGCATTACCTCGCGCTTGCAATGGTGTCGAGATGCGCTTTGGCTCGCAATGCGTCGTCTGGGGTTAAATCCGGCCTGCGCCACCGGGCTTTCACCTGGACTCTTCACGCGCGCTTTTTCCGGCGGGTAAAGTGTCGGGCAGTCTCTTTGCAATCTTCTTTGCAATCTCCATCCACCATCCTGCACACTCAGGCACCAACACGTGAACCCGCCCACCCAACCATTTCGCCGCCGACTGTTGCTGGGCGGTGCCGCCTCTACGCTGCTGGTGGCTGCGGGCTGCTCCCGCTCAGCCAAACCCAAAGGCAGGACACTGCCCAAGGAGGCCACGCTGTTGTGCCTGGGGGATTCGCTGACCTTTGGCTATGGTGCCGCGCCGGGCACAAGCTACCCGCAGCAGCTGGAGCTGCTGACGGGCCACGTCACGCAGAACGCAGGCATCAACGGCGACACGGCCGCCGGCGCCCTGGCGCGGCTGCCCGCACTGCTGCAGGAAAACACGCCCGGCCTGGTGCTGGCGTCCATCGGCGGCAATGACTTCCTGCGCAACATGCCGCTGGACCAGACACGCGCCGCGCTCAAAAGCATTGTGCAAACCGCCGCTGCCAGTACGCAGGTGGTGCTGATCGCGCAGCCCAAACCCGTGATGCTGTCAGCGGCCATGGGCTCCCTGAACGACCATGAGGTGTATGCCGACGTGGCCGCTGAAACCAGCACACCGCTGTTCCCAGGCGGATGGTCTTATGTACTGTCACGCAGCGAACTGCGGTCGGACCAGATCCACGCCAATGCGGAAGGCTACAAGGTGTTTGCCGAACGCTTGGCCGCCTGGCTGCGCGACATGAAGTTTGTTGGCTAAGTCTGGAGGCCTCTCATGCTGAAAACCCTCAAAGACCTGTTTGACAGTTTCACGGCGCCTGTTGGCGCGCCGTCAGCGGGCCAGCTCGAGCACACGCTGCAACTGGCCACGGCAGTGTTGCTGGTGGAAGTGATGCGCGCCGACCCGGCGATGGCCCCCGCTGAACGCAGCGCGATGCTGGCAGCCCTGCGCGAAAAGTTCAGCCTCGGTGAAGACGAGTTGCAGCAACTGGTGAGCCTGGCCGAGCAGGAAGCCCAAAATCTTTATGACTACCACCGCTTCACCTCGGACCTCAACACGCATTTTTCGCAGGCGCAGAAAATCCGCATCGTTGAATACATGTGGCAGGTGGCGTATTCGGACGCCCACCTTGATGCGCACGAGAACCACTTGATCAGCAAGGTGGCCGGCCTCCTGCACGTCACGCATGGGGAATACATCGCAGCCAAGATGCGGGCCAAAGAGGCTGCCGGGCAGGCATAGACCGCCGCGGCCCGCGCCAGGCGCTGGTGTCAGGCGTCGCCCAGCCCTATAGGCGCCGGCGCCTCCATCACGATGCGTGTGAAGAGGCGGTCATACACAGGGTCGGCCGGGTGCTTGCCCGTGAGCGGATCGCGGTTTTGCTGGAAGGCCTCGTCCAGCTCTTTCCAGTCGGCTTCGGTGAGCACTTTTTCAGCCTCCGGCAGGATGACCGTTTCTTCCAGCCGCATGTGCTCCAGGTAGAACGTGACATAACGTTTGCACTGCGCCTCAAACTCGGGCTTTCGCTGCTCGCCCAGCAGCTCCCAGGCCAACAACAGGTGCTGCAGTTCACGCACGGCCTTCTCGCCGCTCATGTGGTCACGCTCCAGCTGCTGCACCGTGGCCATCACCGACGGCACGGAGCGCACCACACGCGGAAACAGCAGGTCCGATTCCTTCGGGTGGTGCAAGCGCTCGGGAAACTCATCGATATAAAACAGCATGGCCCGAAAGACATCAAAGAAACGCTGTGCATGGTCACCCGGACCACGCGCCACCATGAGCAGCATGGACCGCAACATGGCGGAAAGGGAGGCGTGCTCATCGAGGATGATCTGCACGCTGGCATGTTTGTGAATGGCGGCCTCCGGCGGTTGTCGGTGTTTGGTTGCGCCAAGCATGCCGCAAACACCGCCGCCGGCTTTGATGAAGATCAAGCGGAGCGCATCCGCCTTGCATGTTTCGTCCTGTTTTTCTTGGTGCCCGGCTGATGGCCAGAAAAAGGCGAAAGAGCCGAAAGAGCCGAAAGAAAGTATCAGCCACCAGCCAGCGCTACGGTGACCCTGCCATCACCGCCGCAGGAAGGACAAAGGCCTGCCGCGTTGCGGCCTGTGCCGCCGCATTCACGGCAGATTGCTTCACCGGTGCCTGCCGTGCCCTCGGGTGCCTCATCCCCAGGCTCCAGCACCGTACCCTGGGTGGCGACCGGCTGTGCGCCCCGCGCCCGGATGGCCGAGGTCGTAGCCGGAGGCAAGGGCACGACGGCGCGCAGGCGGTGCACCCAGAACCAGCCGCCCGCCAGCATTGCGAGGCCCCACACAAGAAAGCCGACATCCCAGTAAATCCACTGGTCTTGCGGGACTGTCTCGTTCACATGATGGATGCCGAGCAACTGGTGATTGACCAGGCCTTCCACCACATTAAAAATCCCGAAGCCCATCAACATGCCGGCAAGCAGCAATGGGGCGGACCACAAAAAGTGTGGCCGGCGTGCCGCGCGCCACAGCCAGAACAAGCCCCACACCACGAAGATGTAGGTGCTGGCGTGAAACAGGCCATCTGCCAATGTGTTGATTTGCAGGTCGCGCACATTGTTGGCGGGGAAACCCGCGCTGGAGAGCATGTGGTGCCATTGCAGGATCTGGTGCAACACGATGCCGTCAAAAAAACCGCCCAGGCCCAGGCCCAGCAAAATGCCGGCGCCAAGCGGAAAGCGTGGCGGTATAGCGTTGGACGCGCTTTGCTGGCGATCCACGTCGGGCTGGTTGATGGCGGAAGTCATAAGAAGTTTTGGTCTTGTATTTCGTTGCGATTTTTTTAAATGTCGAACCCACGATACGGCGTGCGTTTTACACCGCATGCAAAGCAGCACCGTAGCTACGCGTCAGACAATTCGTACAGGGCCCGCAGCTTCGGCGGCGACACATCGGCCGTGGGTGCTGTGGATTATTTTGTGAATAGCCAGGCACCGCCTGCGCTTGTCATGGCCTGGTTGAGGCAGAGGCACAGGCTCCAGTGCGCAATGCGATTAGCGGTTTTTTATCGTCTGCTCCAGGCATGCCTCACGGCTGTGAACAACTTGCGCAACAAGTACGAAGACCGCCACACGATGCAACGCCAGGCTTTAACTTTTCCTACAGGCGCTTAAATTTGCAACCGACATCCGGAACAAAAGTGTTTGCGCATCATGAAGGTGTGGCGGGCAATTCTGCTCCCACTGTCCAACCGGCCCCGCATGGGGCTTTTTCAACCAAGGAGATATCAGATGGCAAACAATCAAGGCGGAAACCAGGGCGGCAATCAAAGTGGAAACCAGCGGGGCAACCAGGGTGACACCTCCAACCGCGGTTTCGCATCCATGGACAAAGACCGCCAGCGTGAAATCGCCAGCGAGGGTGGCAAGGCAGCTCATCAGAGCGGCAATGCCAATGAGTTCACCTCGGAAGAAGCGCGCGAAGCAGGCCGCAAAGGTGGCCAGGCCAGCGGTGGAAACCAGGGCGGTAACCAGGGCGGCTCCGGCGGCAATCGTTGAGATCGCCGCTTAAAAAAAAAGGGCAGTGTCATCTGCCCTTTTTTTATGGCCTTCATGGCCGCAAGAGATATGGAGAAATATGGCTGGTATTTGCAATGGTCGTACCCGCCTCATGGGGCCGTTCACCTTTCCGCGCGTAGGAAAGCACTGAGGAACTGTGCGTACGACATGCCGCGTCAGTTGAGGAAATGGTGATCCATCGCGTAGCGGGTGAGGTGCGAATTGCTGCTGAGCTTGAGTTTTTGCAGGACGCGCGCACGGTGTGAACTCACGGTGACATCGGTCAGCCGCAGGGCAGCTGCGATTTCCGTGACGGTCTGCCCACTGGCAAGCCGCAGGAATATCTGGAACTCCCGGGGGGTGAGGCCTGCAGTTCCCGATGGGGTTGCCGTGTCGAGGGCCGCCCACAGCATGGACTGCACGCGCTTTGAGAAATAGGTCGACCCATAGGCGACAGCGCGAACCGCGTCCACCAGCTCATGCAGCGGTGCGGACTTGTCAACATAAGCACGCGCGCCCAGCCGGATCAGCGGCAAGGCAAACTGCTGCTCGGGATAACCGCTGTAGATGACAGTGCCCATGTGCGGTGCCGCGGAGGCTATTTTCCCGAGCACATCGACAGCGCTTTCCTGCCGCATGACGATGTCCAGCACCATGACATCGAGCTCTTGGGAGCTGGCCAGGGCCAGCGCATCATGCGGGTTGCCGCCTGTGGCCACCACGCACAGGTCCGGGCAGCCCAGAAACAGCGCCTCCATTCCGGCCCGGACCATGCTGTGGTCGTCGACGATGGCGATCCTCTTGCGCGCGGAAGCTTCGGCGGCCAATGCGCCGTGGGTCTCCTGGTATTGTTCAGCCGATTTCTGCATACCCGTCCATGAAAACCGGGCCCAAAAATCAATGGCCCGCACCTCATGCTTCCATCTTGGGATGTTCACAGGGCATGCTCATCAGCAGCGTGCCTGCACCGGCGTAGGACGCGTCCGGAATGTGTAACGCAGGCACCGATGGGCTGATTCGCCCGGCGCGCAGCTCAGGCGGGTGGCCGCGGAATCTTCTTGAACTTGATCAAGCGGTTGGTCTCGATCTTGTCTTTCTTGACTTGCCGTTCCGCGTCCATCAGCCGGCCGGCGGATAGCCATTCGGCAAACTCTTCGGGGGTTTCCAGCGTCACGCGGCCCAGCGTGGCCGAGCGGAATTCATAGATAACGATCTCGGCGGCCTTTTGCAGGTTCACCCGGCCTTTGGCTAACACCGCACCGCGCTTGCGTCCGATTTCTTCAAGCAACTGCTCGTCGGTGATGCCGGGCGTGACATCCACCTTGTAGCGCGCTTGCAGCAGCCCGGGGTAGTGCTTGATGAGGTAGTCCAGCAGCTCGAGCGCGACTTCTTCTTCATTGAAGGCATTGCGGCCTATCGCACCGCTGGCGGCCAGGTTGTAGCCGCTCTTGGCCACGATGATGCGCGGCCACAGCATGCCCGGCGTGTCCCACAAATAAAAACCGTCGGCCAGTACCAGCCGCTGCTCGACCTTGGTGATGCCCGCTTCATCGCCGGTTTTGGTGGCGCGCTTGCCGGTAAGGGTGTTGATGAGGGTGGATTTGCCGACGTTGGGAATGCCGCAGATCAGTACGCGCATGGGCTTGACCATGGTGCCGCGTGTGGGCGCCAGCGCATGGCAGGCGTCGATGAGGCGGCGCGCGGGCGCGGTCTCGCTGGCGTCGAGCTCGATGGCGCGGGTGGCAGGCAGGCTGTTGTAGTGGTCGAGCCAGAGCGGCGTGCGCGTGGGGTCGGCCAGGTCGCGCTTGTTCAGGACCTTCAGCGCGGGCTTGCCGCTGGTGAGCTCGGCCAGCATGGGATTGGCGCTGGAGCCGGGCAGGCGCGCGTCAAGCAGCTCAATGACGACATCAATTTCCTTGATGCGCTCGCTGATGGCTTTTTTGGTCAGGTGCATGTGACCGGGAAACCACTGGATGGCCATCTGGATCTTTTCTTTCTGGGTTCGGGTACTGGGGCAAGGGCGAAAACCCCGCGATACCCCAATTGTCGCCGCTGCGGACGACCTGGCTCCAAGGGGGAATGCGGGGCAGCCTTTTGGGGTTCTGCCTGGCCGCCATGCCGCAAAATACATGGCATTGCCTCTGGTTTGTATTAATAAATGATTAATCGGCCCAGGGCACGATCAGTCTTCCCCACAGCGACCCGAAAGAGACAAATCCGTGCATCTGCTCCTGGTAGAAGACGACGCCATGCTGGCCGAAGCGGTGTGCGATGCCGCGCGCCAGATCGCCTGGACGGTGGACCATGTCGGCGATGCCGCGGCCGCCAAGCTCGCGCTGATCGACCACGTCTATGAAGCTGTGCTGCTGGATCTGGGCCTGCCCGGTGATTCGGGACTGGCTGTGCTGCGCACGCTGCGCAACCGCTATGACGTCACACCGGTGCTCATACTGACCGCGCGCGGCCAGCTGAGTGAACGCATCACGGGCCTGGACGCCGGTGCGGACGACTACCTCGTCAAGCCCTTCCAGCTGGATGAACTCTGGGCGCGTGTGCGCGCCGTCATACGCCGCAGCAAGGGCAAGGTGGTGCCGGTGCACACCTATGGCGACATCAGCCTGGACCGCAGCAAACGCGCGGTCACGCGCGGCGGTGTACGGGTGGCGCTGAGCGCGCACGAATACCGCACGCTGCTGGCCTTGCTAGAGCGCCCCGGCCATGTGGTGACGCGCGATCACCTCGAAGACGTGGTGTACGGCAACACCACGGCAATCGAAAGCAACACGATTGCCGTGTTCATCCACCAGCTGCGCCGAAAGCTCGGCGACCACCTGATCACCACCGTGCACGGCCAAGGCTACATGATCGGTGAGGCGCAGGCGTGACGTGCCTGCCCATCAGATCGCTCAAAGGGCGTGTGCTGCTGGTGCTGGGCATCGCGATCACGCTGTGCTGGGCGGGCGCGCTCGCTGTGCTGACGGTGTACACCTTGCGCGGCCAGAGCAGCCATTGGGATAGCAAGCTGCAGGCCATCGGCACCAAGATCCTGATGGCCATCCCCAGCGGCGCGACACTGAAGCCCTCCTTCGGCCACAGCCTGCAATTGCGTGACGCAAACATTCCGCGCGACGTCAACCTGACCTTCCAGGTGTGGACCGAACGCAAAAACCTGGTCGTGCGCGCACCGGATTCGCCGGCCACGCCGCTGCTGCCGGCCTTCAACGACGGTTTTACCGATTCCACCATCCACGGCGAGCGCTGGCGTGTTTTCGCGGTGTCCGACAGCACCGGCGAGGTCAGCGTGCAGGTGGCCATGCGGCACGGCGTAATTGACCAGGAAGTCCGGCAAAAAACCTTCGTCGCGCTGGGCCTGACAACGACGCTGCTGCTCGTGGCAGGGCTGCTGATGTGGTTTGCGGTGGGCAGGTCTTTGCGGCCGCTGACAACGCTGGAGGCCACCGTGCGCAGCCGCCGCAAGTTCGACCTCACACCGCTGCCGGTTGTGCAATTGCCCACGGAAATCCGGCCGCTGGTCGAGTCCTTCAACCACCTGCTGGAGCAGCTGGACCAAGCCATGCAGGGCGAGCGGCGCTTCATCGGCGACGCGGCCCACGAGCTGCGCACGCCCTTGTCGGCCTTGCAGGCCCAGGCCCAGGTAGCTTTGCGCGCTACCACGGTCGCTGACAAGGACGCCGCCCTCGTCAAGTTGCTGGCGGTTGTGGAGCGCAGCACGCGGCTGTCCGACCAGTTGCTCGACCTGGCGCGCATGGACGCGGGCGTGCATGCGCCGCAAAAAAGCCTGGCCGACCTGAGCGAGCTCATCATGCATGTGAGCCAGGAGTTCGACATGCAGGCGCAGCAGCAGCGCCGCAGCATCATCCTGGCGCTCACGCCCTGCCCCATCGAATGCGACGTTGACGAAATCGGCATCCTGCTGCGCAACCTGCTGGACAACGCGCTGCGCTATACGCCGGAGGGTGGCCGCGTCAAAATCAGTTGCGGCTACCACGAAGAAGCCAGCAAAGAAGCCGCCGAAGAAGGCAACCAGCGCCGCGTCTGCCTGGAGGTGGCCGACGACGGGCCGGGCGTGCCTGAGGCCGAGCATGAAGCCATCTTCCGGCGCTTTCACCGCATCCCGGGCAACGGCGGGCGTGGCAGCGGCATCGGGCTTTCCCTGGTGGCGGGCATTGCGCAGCTGCATGAGGCCGCCATCAAGACCGGAGGCGGGCTGGACGGCAAGGGGTTCAGCGTACGCGTCCTGTTCCCGCTGCCTGCGCCGCCTGCAGGCCCGGATTCAGGCCGCGGCTCAGGTGCGGATGGCGTTGCGGCGGCGCCAGCTTAAAAAGCGGATCCAGCTGCGCCAGGCAATTTTCTTCACCAGGTAGATCGGATCGGCCGGGTGGGCCGCGTGAGTTGGATCGCTGGCGCGATCATGGGTTCTCTGGTGCATGGTCCATGACCTCCTTCATGATGCCGGCCTGCCACTCAAAGTAGGGGTTGAAGGTCAGCCGGGCGTGGATTTTCCCGGGCTCGGTATAGCCCCAGTCCGAGTACCAGACGGGAGCACCCTCCGTGCATTTGCGCTGGTCGATGTCGCTTTGCCCGTTCCAGCAGTAACGCTGGCTGCCTTCGTTTCCGTACAGCGGGTTGCCGGGTGAAAACAGCACGCCCATGTGGGAAAACTGGCTGATGCGTGCATCAGGAATGCGGTCGGTTCGAACGAGCACGCGCGGTGGTGCGGCCTTTCCGCCGGGCAAGTCGCCATACCAGACCATGCGGCTGGCGGGGTGCGTGAAACGCTGCTTGAAGATGCGCAGCACATAGTCCACGTCCACCACCGAGTCGTGCTGCGCCACCACCAGCAGTGCGGGCCTGTCAAATGTCTTTCCGCTGATCTTGCTGCGCACCGCCGCACTGCCTCGGTAGAACTGGGCAAAGCCATTGGTGGGCACATTGAGGTAGCGCACCGGCGTCTGCTGGGACTGGCTGCTGCCGGGCTGGCGCAGCCAGGGCTTGAACTGTGCCAGCAGGGGAAGTGTCCAGTCACCGGGGACGCTGGCTTTCAAGGCCGGCGAAAACAGCATCAAGCCAGCCACCTCGGGGTGGTCAAGCGCGTACTCCAGCGCCAGGTTGGCGCCCGTTGAAAACCCGCCCAGCATCACTTGCGGCACTTCACGGCTCATCACGGCAACCTGTTCGCGCACCAGTTGCCGCCAGTCATCCACATCCACACCCAGCAGGTCCGCAGGTTGCGTGCCGTGGCCGGGCAACAGCGCGGTGCGCACCAGGTAACCCTGGGCTGCCAGCGACTTCCCGATATCGGCAAACGACCAGGGCGAGTCGCCCAGCCCGTGAAACAGCAAAATGCCTTTGACCGGCGGCTTGGCGGGACGCCATTCGGCAGGGGAATTCCACGCCAGTTCACTGTCGTGGTCGCTGGTCTGGAAGGCCCGCCTCTGCGACAGCCACTGGCGGGTTTCACGCTGGTAGTCCTCAAAACTCGTCTGCCCCATGGGGTAGCGCAGGGGTGCGGGTGCGGAGCAACCGGCCAGCAGCGCCAACATCATCATTGCGGGATAGGCACGCATCAGAAGCGGTAGAGATAACCGACGCGCACAGCGCTCTGGCTGGAACGGTCCACCAGCGGGCTGTCCTTGATGCTGCTGCCCAACCGGGTGGTACTCAGGTCAAGAAAGACACTTTGCCGCGGCGCCAGCGCATAACCCACGCGCACCCCGGCTTCCATGTTGACGGCGGAGCCACCCTGGTACGCGGCACGGCCGGCGCGCACTTCCGAAGCGTTCACGCCGTAGTAGTAAGACACGTATTTGTCGTCCAGCCGGATGGCGGCGAGGCGCGGTGTGATGTCGAAGTTGCCCGCCTGGAAGCGGCGGTCCACCGTCAGCCTGAACTTGGTACCCCCGCTGTTGCTTGATGCGTCACCCAGCAACTCGGCCGACACATTGGCAATGCTGTTGCGCCAGATGGCTGCGCCGCCCAGCCAGAAGCCGTCCTTGCGCTCTTCCATGCCGGCAAGGAAGGGTGAATCGGATGCGTCGTAGCCGTCGTCCGCATACCGGGCACGCAAACGGAAGGACACTGGTCCGGCCGACGGCAACTTCAGGTCGATGCCTGGGCCGAAAACACTCACCCATTTGTTTTCATAGGTGACGAGCGGGAGCAACCTCGTCTTGTTGTCGAAATCGCGGTAGGGCTTGCGGTCAACACCCGCAGCCAGTCCCAGTCCCCACTGCGACGTTCCCTCCACGGGCATGGGCTCCTGTGCTTGCGCACGGGCCGGTTGCTGCGAAAAAGCCGCCAGCAGGAAAAGCGAAAAGAGCGGAAGCGATGCGCGGCCGGGAGTTTTTTCAGCAGGCTTTTCCCCGGGGTTTGTCGCTGGTTGTGTGGCGCGTGTGGTGACGCGCGCATTCGGCTTGGCAGTGCGGCGCGGTTGCGGATGTGTCATCTTCAGGTTCTCCAGGTTAAAAAATGGGCAAGCGCGAAAGACGCTGGGGAATAGCCTGGCGTTTTTTCCGGTCCGGCATGAGGGCCCTTTCGCGGCTTGCATGGCGAAGACATTCGCCATGGATTGCAGCCAATGGTGCCGGCGCGAATTTAAGGAGTTTTTAGCGGTATTAAGAAATCATTAAGCCCGCGTCCGCCACCTCTGCAAGCGCCTGCAGTGCGCGCCCGGAACAGCCGTTTTCAGGCGGCAAGCGGCAGGACTGTGATGTAGGACAATCAGGGGTAATGGCCTCACCGCCCCGTCCACCTTCAGGACGAGGGCACGGCGGGGTCACAGCGGCCCCATGCCCGCCACAAACCCGCGGCGCGGCAACAGAACGGCCCCGCCGGCTGCCCGCGCCCCCAACCACCGAGACCCTCATGCCACTACCCGCCGCTCCCGACCGCAAACCCAACGTTCCCGCCAGGCGACTGGCCGCGTCACTCCTGAAGGCCAACAACGAACTGCTGATCAAAGGCATCCTGTGCGTGCTGATCGGGCTAGGCGTGCTGGTGTCGCCTTACTTCATCACCTCGCCAGGCATGCAGAACATCGTCGCCAAATCGTCACTGGTGGGCTGGTTTGCGCTGGTCCTGGGCTGTGCATTCGTCGGCCTCTATGCCCGCCGGCGCATGACGGCACCCGCCAAACCCTGACGCCGGCTTTTCCCCCAAGGCCCATGCCAGAAAGCCCAAGTGACCGAGACGCCGCGCTGGTGATGTTCAGCGGATTGCAACAACGCGCTGCCGCCACTGGCATCACCCTGCGCGCGCCGCCACCTGAGCCCGACAGCTGCTGCGGGCGCGGCTGCAACGGCTGCGTGTGGGAAGGCTGGTACGCAGCCGCAGCGTACTGGCGGGAAGACGCCGAAGAAGCGATTTTCAAGCACCAAATCGGGCTATAGCCCAATAGAACTCTGCGCCGCCAGCTACTGAATTGATAGTGCCCAAGTAGTGTCGATGGGGTGCGCCTACTCACCAGTAGGGGCCGCGGAACTGGCTTTGCCAGGCCGCAGGCGCCGTCCCCTGCAAGGGGAAAAGGCATTACACGAAGTGAATGCCGATAGGGGATACCAATTCACCAGTGGGGGCCGGGGTCCGGCTTCGCCGGCCCCGAGGCGCCTGTCCCCTGCAAGGGGAGAGGGGGCTACACGAAGTGAGCCCCAACAGGGGTGTGCCGAGATTGGCGGCCGGGCATGCCCAGGCGTTCAGCCGAGACATACTGTTGCCGGTACAGCTCAAACGGCATGGTGTCAGTGGCTTCGATTTTCTTCTGTTCCTGAAGGGATGCCTCGGTCAATGCCGCGAAGCGGGCAAGCTGGTCAGGCGACAGCAACTGGGCCTGCAGAATGCCTTGGGTCTTCTCGGACTGCGCGCGGATGAATTTGATGAAGGAGTTGTCGTGGCTGCCAGCCATCGCGGCCAGCACTCGGGCCGAGGGCAAGGTGCTGGCGTCCAGCAGCGCGGCGCTGGCCATGGTCAGGGCGTCACTGTAGGGCGTGCCGCCATGCGCTGCGTCCAGCACGGCAGCGATAGGCGCGCACTGCGCCACCACTTCGGCGCCCCAGGCCGTCAGCGCGATCTCACGACCCCCACGCTTGAGCTTCAGGCCCGGCTCGCGCCCACGTGCCGCCGTCTGGTGCTGGTTGTGCTTGAGCTCGGCGATTTCCTGGGGCGTGTCGTTGGGGCTGTCCGACAGCAGGCAATGCAGCAGGAACACATCGAGGAAGCGCATCGTCTGTGCGTTGATGCCGACGGGCTCGAAAGGATCCAGGTCCATCAGTCGTACTTCGATGTATTCGACGCCGCGTTCGCGCAGCGCATGCAAAGGCCGCTCGCCGGGGTAAATCACGCGCTTGGGCCGGATGGTGCCGTAGAACTCGTTTTCAATCTGCAGCAAGGTGGTGGCCAGCTGGTTGTAGTCGCCGCCAGGGTTGCGGATGCCCACCGCTTCGTAGGCTGGATAAGGCCGGGTGAGCGCATCCTGCAGTGACGCGCCGTAACCATCCAGGCTGTTGTAGCTCACGGCCAGTGATGCCTGCGCATCGCTCTGGTAGCCCAGCCGCCCCATGCGCAGCGATGTGCCGTAAGGCATGTACATGGTGCTGCCGCTCAGGGTTTGCAGTTCATGCTGGCGGCCCTCCACAAATGTGGAGCAGACGGCCGGCGAGGCGCCAAACAGATACAGCAGCAAAAACGCGTGGCGGCGGAAGTTGCGGATCAGCGCGAAATATTCCTCGCTGCTCACTCCGGGCAGGGACCAGTTGTAGTGGATGCCCGAGATGGTTTGCATGCGCCGGCCGTAACGGTGGGACAAGCCCATGCGGTAAACGCTCTTGGCACGCCCCACGTTGGACGAACCAAAACGCGCGATGGGAATGGTTTCGTCAGTTGGCAGGCCGCAGGGCATGCTGGACACCCAGAGCATTTCGTCGCCCAGCTCTTTCATGGTGCGGTAGGTGAACTGGTGCAGTTCCGTCAGCTCCTGCAGGGTGGCTTCAGGGCTGGCGTGCGCGCCCGTGACAAGCTCCACCTGTGATTCACTGAAGTCCGTGGTGATACCCGGATGGGTGAGGGCCGATCCCAAGGCTGCGGGGTGCGGAGTCAAGGCCAGGCCGCCGCCGGGCTTGGCGCGCAGGCTTTCCTTTTCGATACCGCGGCGCATGCCCTTGAGCCGGGCCGGGGTCAGCGCTTTCAGGCGGTCCTGTAGCGCGCCCGCAGGCGCCAGCAACTTGGTCATATCGTCATTCCCCCAGAATCTTGAATTGGCGTGGAAGTTATCACAGCACGGCGCTTTGCGCTGGCGCATTCGGGCTTGCCAGCACAACCCGGGTGGGGTCTGACACGGGGACTGTGCACGTTGGCACGATTTGGGCCATGCATCACCGTTTCCGGCAAAAATCACCCCCATGGGCGAATCGGGTGTGGAAAGCGAGCGACGCCGGAATATCAACTTGCTGAACTTCCCCTTGACTTGCAGGACAAGCTGAACGACGATGAAAAACACTCCGTAACACACCCCCTCTCCTGCCTTCCCTCCCTGTAAGCCCTTTGTTTTAGCGGGTTGCAGCCTGAAGGGCTATTTAGCCTTACCCAAAATGAAAAAACTGATAGCCAGCATGTTCGGGGGATCTGCCCGTACGGCGCCATCCAAAAGCGGGGGCCCGCCCAGCCGTGACAACCCGCTCACCATTGAGGACGGCTCGGATAACGCCACACGCCGCCACCTGGTGCAGGTGCTCCTGCGCGACGCAATGCGCAAGTACGGCATTCCGCCGCGCTGGATTGACTGCCAGATGCTGCTGGTGTCCAGCCGCAGCCGCGGGCCGGGCATGTTGGTGCGGCTGGTCGTGCGGCAATGGGATGACCGGCTGATGAAGTACGCCTTTGCCTTCCAGAATGCCCTGATGGTTGAGATCACGCACTTCGAGCCCCAGGCTGCCCAATGGCTGCACGGCATTTCATGGCAGCTGGACGTGGGAGATACCTGCCCCGACCAGGCCATGCCCGACAAGTCCTACTGGGCCGAACCAGCCCGGCAGACCCCTGCCTCCACGGGCCGGCCTTCCCGTAGTGCACCCCTGGCCCCGCTTCCCGCCACGGCGGCGGCCGCTGTTGCGCCGCAGCCAACCGCCCCCATCGCACCCAACCCCGGGGTACAGCCGGCAGCATCGCATGCGCAGGCAGAGCTCCCGGCCAATGCGCCCGACGCAGAGGCCATGAAAGACCTGGAACGCCTTTTCCGCATCCGCGACCGGGAACTGGGTCAGCAGGCTGACAGCCCCGCTGCGGGTTACGAACCTACGCGCCCTTCCCCCCTGTAAATGCGTGCTTAAAAGCCCCAGGGCGGCCTGCAGCGCGGCGGACGCTGGTGTACGCTCGCCCGATGAGCCCTCCCCTCACTCCTGCGGCAGCGGCCGCGCAAGATTCCGCCCTTCTCGTTGATTCGCGCTACGCCGTGATGCGCCTGATGGTGACGCTGGCCCTGATGACTGTGGGAGCCTGCGGCATGTATGTAGTGGCCGTGGTGCTGCCCGCGGTGCAGGCTGAATTCGGCGTGTCGCGGGCGGACGCGTCCCTGCCCTACACCTTCCTGATGATCGGTTTTGGCATCGGCGGCGTGCTGATGGGCCGGCTGGCCGATCGTTTTGGTGTCATGGTGCCGCTGCTGATTGGCGCGGCCGCCTTGGGCCTGGGTTTTGCGCTGGCCGCCATGGCCGGCAACATCTGGGTGTTCTCACTGGCGCACGGCCTGTTGGTCGGGTTTCTGGGCTCTGCCGCCACCTTTGCACCGTTGCTGGCTGACACCTCGCTCTGGTTTGTACGCCGGCGGGGCTTTGCCGTGGCGGTGTGCGCCAGCGGCAATTACGTGGGCGGCGCGATCTGGCCACCCATCGTGCAGCACTTTGTCGAGGCGGTGGGCTGGCGCCAGACCTACCTGTGGCTGGGCCTTTTCAGCTTTGTCACCATGACGGCGCTGGCGCTGTTGATGCGAAGGCGCCCGCCGGTGGCCGTCGCGTCCACGGTGGGCAGCAGCGGCATCACGGCGACCACCAGCAGCACGCCCTTTGGCCTGCCCGTCGGCAAGGCGCAGCTGCTGTTGTGCATTGCCGGCGTTGCTTGCTGCGTGGCCATGGCCATGCCGCAGGTGCATATCGTGTCGTACTGCACCGACCTGGGCTACGGTGCGGCGCGCGGCGCTGAAATGCTGTCGCTGATGCTGGCCTGCGGTGTGGTGAGCCGCCTGGTTTCAGGCGTGATCTGCGACCGCATCGGCGGGCTGCGCACGCTGATGCTCGGCTCCATATTGCAGGGCGTCGCATTGCTGCTGTTCCTGCCGTTCGACGGATTGGTGTCGCTGTATGTCATTGCCGCGCTGTTCGGCCTGTTCCAGGGCGGCATCGTGCCGTCTTACGCCATCATCGTGCGGGAATACTTTGAGCCCGCTGAAGCCGGCGCACGCGTAGGCACAGTCATCATGGCGACGCTGCTGGGCATGGCGCTGGGCGGCTGGATGTCGGGCAAGGTGTTTGACCTGACTGGGTCTTACCAGGCGGCCTTCCTCAACGGCATTGCGTGGAACCTGCTGAACTTCAGTATTGCGTTCTTCCTGCTGTGGCGGATACGGCAGATGGCGCGGGCCGCCGGGACAACGCCGTTGGCGGGACAGGTTTGAGCGGCAGATTGCTATATTTTTGATAGCTTACTGCGCCCATATTGCAAGGGCTACAGCCGGTTTTCGCTTGAAGTTTCGGTAAAAATCAGGCCAAAACCCGGCACAACCACCGTTCCAGGTCTGTGATTTCCTGCGGGCATACCGAGTGCTCCATCATGTACTCATGCCACTCGACGGGATAGCCCATGGCCGTGAGCGCGTCGCGTGTGGCGGTGGCGCGCGGCAGCACCACCACGCCGTCGCGCGTGCCGTGCGCCAAAAACACAGGCACATCCTGGTTCGCGGCGCTGCGCTCGGCGGCGGTTTTGTCAGCCAGTGGCAAATAACCCGACAGGCCCGCAATACCGGCCAGCCGTTCGCCGTGGCGCAGGCCCGTCATCAGCGCCATGGCACAGCCTTGGGAAAAGCCCGCCACCACGATGCGGCTGGCGGGAATGCCACGCGACTTTTCCCGGGCGATCAATGCTTCGATGGCGCCCTGGGACTTGCGCAAACCGGCTTCATCCTGCCGGCTGACCAGATCGGCCCCCAGCAGGTCATACCAGGCCGGCATGACATAGCCTCCATTGATGGTGACCGGAATGCTGGGCGCGCTCGGAAACAGGAAGCGCACATCACCCACACTGGATAGATTCATCTGCTCTGCAATGGGGAGGAAGTCCCGGCCGTCGGCTCCCAGGCCATGCATGATGAGAACGGTGGCGACGGGCTTGTCGCCCGTCTGGGCTTCAATAACTTCGAGGGACATGGAGGAATCCGATGGTTGGAGTGGCAAGGCAAGGTCGAATGCTGCGGGCTTGCAGCTGCAAGGCGGACCGTCAGGGATTTTAGGCGGTGTCTTGCGTCCATTTCCCTGGCTTAAGACCGGCCTAAGCCGACCCGCGAACAATGCTTTGCAGGCGCACCGTACACCTGGCGCGCAAGGCTGATACGGTGTGACGACAAGGCCACCTGGCCGGGCCTTGGCGGATATCGACAGGCCATCGACCAGAAAGGAGCATGTTGAAATGAAAACCCTGATCCGCAAGACCGCCTGGGTGGCCGTAGGGAGCGCGCTGCTGGCAGGCGGCGCACTGGCCCAGGCTGACGCGCCCTTGCCCGCAGTGCGCACCAGCGGTCAAGTTCAATACCTGAGCGGCGGCATCGGCGCCGACGAATCCGCAGCGATCCGCAAGGCTACCGGGCAGTGGCCGCTGGCGCTGGAATTCGCCATCAAGGACAAGCAGCGCGCCAGCTTCGCTGCCGACGTGACAGTACGTATACGCGATGCCCGGGGGAATGAAGTTCTTCAAGCCGTGTCGGAAGGTCCCTTCCTGCTGGCCCGGCTGGCGCCAGGCAGCTATGCGGTGGACGCGACGCTGGCCGGGCAGACCCTGCACAGAAGGGTTGACGTGAAGGCAGGAAAATCCTCCAGGGCGGTGTTCCTCTGGGCCACGAGCGCAGACAAGACTGGATCCTGACCACACCGGGCCCGCCTGCCTCCACCAGGCCCATCCACCATGCGCACCGTCGCCGAACTGATTCACGCAATAGACGAGGGCACCCTTCCGGACGCTTCATCGATGCGGACAGGCTGCAGATCGGCCAGGCAGTCTGAGCCGGCCTTGCCTGCAGCTTGTGCCATCCCGGAGGCTTTGCTAGCATCTGGCGTCAGCATTTTCTGACGCAGGTTGGAGATTCACATGAAGCTCATCATTGCCGCCATCGCCCTGGCCAGTTCGTCCCTGGCGTTTGCCCACAACTGCCCCAACGAGATGAAGGCGATTGACGCCAAGCTCGCAACCAGCCCCAAGCTCTCGCCCGCCGACCTGTCCAAGGTAAAAGAACTTCGCGCCGACGGCGAAAAGTTTCACAAAGAAGGCAAGCACGACGACTCCATGAAGGCTCTGGGCGGCGCCAAGAAGCTGCTCGGGATTTAAGCCGCTGACGGCCTGACGGTGCAAGACCGTTGAACAAGGCGCCCAAGAAGCGGTAGCCCGCATCGCCGGGTGCCGCCGCAATCACCTGCAACCCATAATTTCCTGCAGGACAATCGCCCCATGACAGCGATGACAACCATGCCGCCCGTGACAGGGTTGCAGTACTACCAGGTGGACGTTTTCACCCACGAAGCCATGGCCGGCAATGGCTTGTCCGTGTTCCTGCCAGAGAGCCCTTTGCCGGCGCGCCTGATGCAGCGGCTGGCGATCGAGATGCGGCAATTCGAAAGCATCTTCATCACGCCCGACGGACCCGGGAACCGGTTTGAAGCGCGCATCTTCACGATGGATGAGGAGCTCGACTTCGCAGGCCATCCCCTGCTGGGCGCGGCGGGCTTGCTGCATCACCTGCATGCGGCCGACCAGCCTGCTGCCGACTGGACACTGATGCTGGGCACGCGGGCAGTGGCCATCAATACCACGCGCAAGGAGGGCCCGCAGGGCACTTACAACGCCAGCATGAACCAGGGTGTGGCCAGCGTCGGGGCCGCACTCGGCCATGCCGACAGCTTGCCTTTTCTTGCGGCACTCGGGCTGGGCGCTGCGCAGCTTGACGTGCGTTTTCCACTGCAGGTGGTATCCACCGGCCTTCCCTATCTGCTGGTGCCCGTGGTCGGCGGCCTGGAGCGCGCAAAAATTGTGCACCCCGACTTTGAGACCCTGCTCGCCACGGCAGGCGCCAAATTTGCCTATGTTCTGGACGTGTCGGCGCGCGAAGGCCGTACCTGGGACAACGCCGGCCTGGTAGAAGACATTGCCACGGGAAGCGCGGCCGGGCCGGCAGGCGCCTACCTGCTGCATCATGGCGCGGCAAAGGCGAACGAGGTCATCACTCTCAGGCAGGGGCGGTTTGCCGGACGCCCCAGCCGCATCACGGTGCAAGCCAATGCGGCCGGTGAGATGCTGGTCAGCGGTGGCGTCGTAGTGCTGGCGCGCGGCCAGCTCCTCTAGGTTGCATCCGCTGGCTCAAGGAGATAGATCATGAAAATCTGCCTGACACGCTTGACTCTCCCGGCCTTCCTGACCCGGCATGCACGGCGGGTCGCTGCCATTGGCGCGATGCTGGCAATGCTCTGCATGGCAATACCGGCAGGCGCGGCGCCCTTTACCGCGGCAGACGAAAGGAACGTGCGCGCCGTCGTGCAAGCCCAGCTGGCTGCCTTCGCAAAAGACGACGCCGACAAGGCGTTTTCTTTTGCGGCACCCAATGTGCGCAAGGCGGTTGGGTCAGCCCAGGCGTTCATGGCGATGGTGCGGCGTGACTACCCTGTGGTGTACCGGCCGGCATCGGTGGCATTCCTCAAATCCGACGGCAAGGATGACCAGGTGATCCAGCGCGTGCAGATGGCCGATACCAGCGGCACATCATGGCTGGCGGTCTACAGCCTGGAACGGCAAAGAAACAAAGCGTGGCGTATTACCGGCTGCGTGGTGGTCGAAAACAAGGGCCGGATGGCATGACACACCAGCCCCTCTTTTAAAGGCAGGCAAGCCCGCCTCCAGAGGGCAGAAGTTTGTGCCAGGGCGGGTGAAGCGCTGTCACATGCACCGGAAATTCCTGCCACAGGCAGTCCCGTTAAAGGCAACAGCGCCGATACGCGATTTACAGAGGGTTACCCGGCCCCTCCCGCTGACGGCTAAGGTGGCCAGCTACTGCTGCATTTGTGGCATTGCGGATCCACTCCATGAATATGCCTGCCAGCTCGCTTGAATTCCTGCACCTCCCTACTGGGTCCAGACATCCGGGGGAAGACATTCTGACGCCACCCCGGAGACAACCACCCCAGCGCACCACCCCACACGAATCGGCCCTGAAGTTCAGGACGCACTGTCCGGGTTGCCTTTCGGATTCACTGTCCGTGGTCTATGAAGAGCCGTACTCCGGCAAAGGCATACAGGCCTACCTCTCAAGGCACTACGAAGGCCACGCGTCCCATACAGCGGATGAAGGCGTCTATACACTTGCCCGCTGCAACAGGTGCAGCCTGGTCTTTCAACAACAAGTCCCTGGTGACCCGTTGCTGGGCGAGATCTACAACGGCTGGGTTCCCGGCACCGAACTGGACCGCGAACACCGCAACTACAGCCTGGACGAATACCGTTATCTGGCCGAGCAGGTCCAGTTCATCATTCAGTATTTCGGGCTTCCGCCCGCCGAGCTGGATGCCCTGGACTTCGGGTTCGGCTGGGCGCACTGGTCAAAAATGGCCATGGGATTTGGCTGCAATGTCTGGGGTGTGGAACTCTCTGAAGAACGCGCCCGGCACGGCCGGTCGGTGGGAATTCGGGTTGTCAGCCTGGCCGACTTGCCGGCCAGGAGATTCAGGTTCATCAACACGGAGCAGGTCTTTGAACACCTGACGGACCCCAGGGTTGTCCTTGAAAAACTGCGGGACGCGTTGTCCGGCGATGGGGTTATCAAGATCAGTGTTCCCAATGCGGCCGCCGCATTGAAAAAGATCAGCCAGTCAAAAAACTTCGGCGCCCTTTCGCCGGAAGACCAGATGCCCATCGCCCCGCTTGAGCACATCAACGCGTTCAGCCACGAATCGCTGGTCGCTTTCGGGAAAGAGTTCGGCCTGAAGCCGTTGCGCCCCAATCTCTATCGGCTGTACAACAGCGCCTCGGGCCTGCTCCAGCCCAAAAACCTGGCCAGGGTGGTTACCCGGCCTGTTTACCGGCATATTTTTCCGGGCACCACTTTCATCTATTTTGTGCGCGCCTAGTGCTCAAGGTTCATTTGGCGGGCCTTGCCGTAGGACAACGCCGGAAACCCGCCGGGCAGCGCCGCGCAGCCCTTAAGATCACAAAAGGTCGCTCCGCATGTCGCGGTCCGGCCGGCTTCAGGTTATTCAGAAAGAGAGACACCCCATGCTGATCAAAAAAATTACCACCATGACCATCGCCGCAACGGCCACCGCCATGCTTCTGGCCGGCGGACTTGTCGCCGCGCAAACAACCGGCACCAGTGTCAGCACCACGACAGGCAATCCACAGGGCGACAGGCTGGCGAGTAGCTACAGCGCATTTGCCGGCTCACCCCAAAATGCCGCGGCGCTGGTAGAGGGATTGCGCACGGGCAAAACGATTTCACTGAGCCCCAGCCCCGCCAACCCCACCGCACCGGCGGCAAGCCTTTCACCGGCGACCGGAAAAATGGGCTACGGCAACATCAACATCGCACTTGCGCTGTCCAAAACTTCCCTGGCCCAACAAGGCATTACCAACCCTACGCCCTCCCAGCTCTCAGCCGCACTGGGCGGCGTGCTCTCGCAAAGGGCTGAAGGGCTTGGCTGGGGCCAGATCGCCCAAGGCATGGGCGTGAAGCTGGGCTCCGTCGTGAGCGCTTCCCACACCGCAAAGAACGACAAGAAAGCCAATGACGGTATTCACGCCAACAAAGTTGCCACGGCCCATGCCTCCGGTAAAGCCTTGGGTTCCGGAAAAGAATCGGGCAAGAGCGGCAGTGGCAGCCAGAATAACAACAACGGCAATGGCGGCGGGAACGGCGGCGGAAACGGTGGTGGCAATGGCGGCGGTAATGGTGGTGGCAATGGCGGCGGCGGCGGCAACGGAAAATAACGCCAGCGTTCATACCAGCGCCTGCCATTCGCCCTTCATTCCATGCTGAACGGCGGCGTACGGCAGCAAAAATCGCTATCGATTTAATAGCTGATTGCGCCCGTTTTTACCGGCCGAAGGGCTCTTTTCACATAAAAATGGCCTCCGCCAAACAGGCGAGTGAACCGACCGGGCGCTGCCTGGTTTTGAACAGCCGGGCCTCGTTGTGCCGACGGCCCGGCTGCCCCTCACGTCGGCGTAGAGGCGGGTAATACCACCTCCATCATCAGCCGGCGGGCTTCAGCGCTGTATGCCATCTGGCGCGTACACGCACTGAACGGCTGGCCTGCCCCCAATATCCCAACCGTTTGCACGAGGCCGGCGCGTCGTTTTCTGGTCAAAAAAATCATCAAAAAGTTACACAAAAAAACATTTATATCCTGATCGTCTCAAGCGCGAGCTGTTGTGGGTTTTCGAGGCTGCCCCAACTACCATGTGGTCAAAAAAGCCCGTCTAAAGTGGGTTTCCGCCTGTAAAGCCACCACCCGAAGCCCACAGCAGAAGGCATTCTGGCCACATTTTCATGAAAAATTTCCGGTTTTAAAAAGCCGGGTACTTGACTTGTAAGCTCCAGTCGTCGACAGTGTTAACACTTTGTAACACACGGTGTCAGTCAAGGGCCAAGGCGAAAAATGCGTCTTCCCAAAACGGCTGGCGCCGCAACGCGATAGCAGGCACCTCATGAAACTTCACCAGCTCTTTGGATTGAAAAACCAGGCTAAAACGGCGTCAGGCGCCACCTCTCATGAATCAGGTATCTCTGTCCCCGGCGATGAGCAATCCACCATCGCGGTGCGTCAGCAGCTCATTCAGGTGTTGTTACGGGATACCGCCCGCCGGGCGGGCATTCCGTCGCACTGGCTCGACTGCCAGATGTTGCTGACCGCCAACCCCACACATGGTGAAGGCATGTATCTGCGGATCATCATGAAACACTGGGACTTGCGCCTGTTGACCTATGCGGCGGCATTCCAGAAAGTATTGATGGCGGACATCATGCGTTTTGAGCCGCGTGCCAATGAATGGCTCCACGGCATTTCCTGGCAGCTTGATGGCGGCGACAGTTGCCCTCACCAGGATCTGCCGGACCCGACCATCTGGATGCAAAGCGCCACACGGCCGCGCAGCGGCTATGCGCCACGCGCTCCCGCCGGACCGGCTACGCCCGCGCTTGCGCAGGCATAGTCCGGCACGCCACTAGCGGGAACAGCAAGCGCCTGCTGACGGGCTCAGTACGTGCCGATGTAATCTTTTTTACCGACCTCCACGCCGTTGTGGCGCAGGATGGCATACGCCGTGGTGGTATGGAAAAAGAAATGCGGCAAACCGTAGTTCAGCAAATAGGACTGACCGGTGAAGCGCTTTTCCTTGGGCGTCCCAGCCTGCGTGATGATTTCACGGGTAGCCGCCTCATCAAACTTTGCGGCATCCAGCCCGCCGATAAATGCCAGCACGGTATCAATACGCGACTGCAGTTCGGCAAACGTCGCTTCCTTGTCTTCCATTTTCGGTACTTCCACGCCGGCCAACCTGGCCGACACGCTCTTGGCGAAGTCGCTGGCTACCTGCACCTGGCGCAACAGAGGGAACATATCGGGAAAGAGGCGCGCCTGCAGCAAGGCATTGGGGTCAATGTTTTTGGCAGCCACGTGGGCTTCAGCCTTGGCCAGGACGCCCTTGAGGCCGCCCAGCATCTGCTTGAAAACGGGGATGGACGTGGTGTAAATGCTGCTGCTCATAAGTGCTTTCGGGTGAAGGAGTCAAAGGGAAAGTGCCATACGCAAACCAGGATGCCGGTTGCGGTGCCGCGCACGCGGCCCGGGTGCATTCTCGCCGGGTTGCCGCCAGAACGTTTGGTAACCTGCCAATGGCCCGTCAAGCCACGCGCCGCGCCGCGGGCGAAAAAATAGTAAGCTGTCATACAATTTTCGCCCCCGTCTGCCGCTTTGCCCGGCCCGGCTCCGTTCGAAAGCCGGTATCGTGTCCCACAAAGGCCCTCCATGAATGCCCCTCTCCCCAACGCCACCCACAGTGCCGTCCAGGCCGCCGACCTCACCGCCCTGCCCCTCATCGAAAAATGGATCTCCTTTGCTTCCGTCTCACGTGACAGCAACCTGCCCCTGCTCGACTGGACGCAGGCGCGGCTGGAAGCGCTCGGCATTGAATGCCGGCGCACCTACGACGACAGTGGCAAGAAGGCCAACCTGTGGGCGACCTTGCCGGCTGAGGATGGCGAAACCAGACTGGGCGGCATCGTGCTGTCGGGTCATACCGATGTGGTGCCGGTGGACGGCCAGCCCTGGAACACTGACCCTTTCGCCGCGCAAGTCATTGGCGACAAGCTCTATGGCCGCGGCGTGACCGACATGAAAAGCTATGGCGCCACGGCGCTGATGATGGTGCCCGAGCTACTCAAGCGCAAACTCAAGCGACCGGTTCACCTGGCCTTCAGCTATGACGAGGAAGTCGGCTGCATCGGCGTGCGCCGGCTGATCGCCGACATGGTGGACCAGGGCAACAAGCCCGCGGGATGCATCGTCGGCGAGCCGACCGGCATGCAGGTGGTGATTGCACACAAAGGCAAGCATGCCTACAAAACCTCGGTGCGCGGCTTTGAAGCACATTCATCGCTCACGCCGCTGGGCGTGAATGCGGTGGAGATCGCCTGCGAGTTCGTCGCCCACCTCAAGACCATGCACCGCAGGCTGGCGAAAGAAGGTCCGTTCGATCCCATTTACGACGTGCCCCACACCACCATTCACACCGGAGTGATTGCCGGCGGCACCGCGCTCAACATCATTCCGCGCGACTGCGACGTGACCTGGGAGATCCGCCACCACCACATGAATTCACCGGTGGATCTATTCAATGAAGCCAAATCCTTTGCCGACAGCCTGGTACCGGCCATGCAAGCCGTGGCAGCCGATACTGGCATCACCCACAAGCTCAATTCCGTGCTGCCCGGCTTTGCGACTGAAGCAGACAGCGAAATCGCACAGCTGTGCTTCAAGTGCGCGGACGTGGATGCCAGTTCCGGAGCGGGCAAGGTTTCCTTTGGCACGGAAGCTGCATTGTTCCACCAGGCCGGTGTGCCAACCATCGTGTGCGGCCCCGGCCATATTGCGCAGGCACACCAGCCGAACGAATGGGTCACACTCGAACAACTTGCCTGGTGCGAGCGCTTCATGCGCCGCCTGGCCGATGAACTCTGCGTAAATCCATCGTGAACCCGCACTGAACCGAAACCGCAACCGAAACCACTTCAGCTCACCCGAAAGAACAAACATGATGCAACGCAGAGATTTCCTGGGCACCGGCTTGGCAGTTACGGCGGGCAGCGTTTTCGCACAGGCCAATCCCAAAATTGCGCGCATCGTAGTGCCGTTTGCACCGGGTGGGGTACAGGACATTCTGGCCCGCTCGATGTCCGCCGAACTGGGTGTGGCACTGGGACAAACGGTGATTGTTGAAAACCGGCCCGGCGCAGGCGGCACAGTGGGCACCGGCTATGTCGCCAAGTTGCCGCCTGACAGCGGCGCCATGGTCCTGGCCGCCGCCAGCCACAACATTGCCGGCACGCTCTACACCAGGCTTGCCTACGACCCGCAAAAAGACTTCGCCCCCATGGCACATATCGGCACAGCCGATTACGTGCTGATGATCCACCCCGATGTGCCCGCCAAAACCGCGGCCGAATACATCCGCTACGCCAAAGCTAACCCGGGCAAGCTCAACTACGCCACCGCCGGTGTCGGCAGCGCCACACATTTGTCCATGGCTTATTTCAACGGCCTGGCAGGCATCGATGTGGTGCACGTGCCGCTGAAGGCCACGGGAGAAGCCATCAATGAAGTAATCTCGGGCCGCGCGCAAGCCGTGATTGCTGCCAGCATAGGCGCTCTGGCTTTTGCCAGGGACAGCCGCATCCGGTTGATCGGGGTCACTTCACCCAAGCGTTCCAGATACCTGCCGGAGATACCCACCATTGCCGAAAGCGGTTTGCCGGGCTACCAGTTTGACTCGTGGTTTGGCCTGCTGGGCCCTGCGGGCACACCGTCAGCAGAAGTCAGCCGCGTCAACGCCGCCATGGCCAGATTGCTCAAGGACCCCGTCATCCTTGAGCGCCTGGACAAGCAGGGCATCGAGCCCCTGGCCCTGAACAATGCCGACTTCACCAAACTGCTGGCCGTAGACTACAAGCGCATGGCCGAGGTGGTGAAGGCATCGGGCGCCAGGGTCGAATAGGTACCGCGCCTCCTGCCGGTCTATGTCAGGGTGACGCCTGCCACAGAGGCCAGGTATTTTTCCAGCACGGCGAGCTCGGCCACGGTAGGGGCGCCCTTGCCTGCGATGACAGCATAAATATGTCCCCTGAAGCTGCCGCGCGGATAGTAGCTGAGGTAACCCCAGCCGATCAGCATCTGGCTGCACACACCCGGCGCCAGCGTGGCGCTGGCCGCACCCACCTGCACTGAATTGACCCGCAGCCTCTGGGCACCCGGCGCGGACGTGAGTGCCATGACGGCTGGAACACCCGCCGCCAGTTTCGCGGCGCTGATCAGCTGTACGGTCTGCCCCCTGGAATCCACCCATTTGGCGTGCGGCTGGCTGTTGGTGAAACCCAGGTCCGAGGTGTACAACTCCTCGGTCTTCGAAGCCTGGAACACCACGCCGGTGTTGGTTGTCCCCGGGATACTCACCGCGGCAAGGGCGAAATGAGGATCCTCGATGTTGTAGGGCACGCGGTTTTTCGGATTGGGCTGGATTCCAGCCATGGGCGTTGACTTTTTGCACCAGAAGCCAGCCGTGTCATAAACACTGTGGTCCGAATACTTTTTGCCGCCGGCGTTGATACGCATGACTGGCGGCGCCATCGTGCCCATGTTAGGACCGTCTCGGTTGATCCAGTTGATCATCTCCATGGCATTGCCTGCGCTGGAGCCGTAGCCCGAGTCCGACACCGCTCGCACCGCCTGCCCAGCGGCCGCAACCGTGCCGAGCATGTAGTCGGTGTAGCCTTGGGTCATGTCCCACTTGCAGGCGCTGTATTTCGCGATGATGGCGAGGGCCGCGTCGGCCAGGTTGGAGGCGGCGTGGGCCACCGGATCGGTGAGCGAGAACACCTTGCGTGGAGGCGGTACCTGGCCAGACAGTTGCCCGTCGCTGGTATAGGTAAGTGTCGTCACGCGATTGGCTGCCGGTGTGAAGGTGAAGGTGTCCTGGCCGTTGGCCCCCGCGGGAATGACAAGGCTGGTCTTGCTCAGCGTGCCGCCATTGTTTGAAGCCACCGTGAGCCTCACGGATTGCGCCAGGTTGCCACGGGCATAGACCGTGAACGTCAGCGGCGCGCCGGCGGGCGAATAGCCGGGTCCGTCGTCGTAAAGAGTGGCCTGCACAATTCCCACTGCAGCCTTCATCGGCCCCGACACCAGCGGCTCGAGCGTGCGGTTCTGGTGCCAGCCCGGCACATGGTTGATGGCGTAGTTGTGGATGGGCCAGTGGTTGCCGCCCATCCAGCTATAAACCTCGCAGTTGACCTGGCGCGCATAGTTGACGGCCTGGGTAAACATCACCTGCCACCGCAGGTCGTCAATCGGCATGCCGATCTCGGTGAGCGCCAGCTTCGCGCCCCTGGCCTGTACCCAGTCAGCCGCAATCTTGAGGCGGTCCATGCCCGTCGACGCCTTGATGGGCCCAACACCGAAACCTGCGCTGTAGTTTTTGGCGACTTCCGTGTCGTAATCGAAGGAGGCACCGCTGCCGAAAGCATCAAGGTAGACATGCACTTCATACACCAGGTTGGCGCCCGTCAGTGGAAAGCCCGGGTTCTTGGTGCCGAGCGATATGGCCGCGCTGTACTGGTTACCGCCCACATAAATGGGGTTGACGGGGTCGATGGCCCGGATCGCGTTAATGGCGGCCTGCGAATACGCCGCCACGATCGCCAGGTCTTCGCCGCCCGTCACGGTTTCTTCATTCGAGGCGATCAGGCCGCCCGGCTTGGGTAAATCGTGCGGCTCGTTCATGAGGCCATAGCCCCCGAAGCCGGGGTGGCTCTTCCATTTTGTGGCGGCACGCGCCCAGAAATCCGCAAACTGGGATTGCTTGAGCGTAGCGCCCGGTGCCAGTGAAAAGATCCTCACCTGCACCTGGCTGGCATCGCTGGTGTAGGGCCGCACCAGCGGGTCTGACGGCACAACCAAGCCGAGCACGGAGCCGTCAGCCTGAAACCTGAAGTCCTGGTAGCGTCCGTAATTGTGATTGTCGATGATGCACTTCATGCCCACCGC
The DNA here is from genome assembly GCF_050626995.1 of Polaromonas aquatica. Classification (GTDB taxonomy): domain Bacteria; phylum Pseudomonadota; class Gammaproteobacteria; order Burkholderiales; family Burkholderiaceae_C; genus Polaromonas; species Polaromonas aquatica_A. The sequence continues at coordinate 389,437 of NZ_CP192467.1, forward strand.
TGCATGGGCATCGAGCACACCGGTGATATAGCTCTCATACGCGGCATGGAAAACGCCCGGATTGCCGATTGCCGCCTTGACCGCAGTGTTGGCGACCGTGTCATGCAGCATGGGCTGCAGCAGTTCCCATTGAATGGGCAGCCTGTTTTTGGTGAAGCCGCAGGACGCCAGATAAGCCACATCGACTTTGCGCGGTACGGTGAAATGGATGTTGGGGGCAGAACTCGTGTTGCGACGCAGGCCTGGCTTGGCCCATTCCATACCGGAAAGGTTGGTCCCCATCGCAGGTGTACCGGCCGCTGCGAGAGGCGTCGCGGCGCCGGCAAGCCGGGCCGCCATGAAAGGGCCAAAGGCGGCCAGTGCGCCCGCCGCCACAGCGGCTTGGGAAAATTCACGTCTATGCATCGGAATGGGCTCCTGTTCGTGCAAAGACCTCAGGTTAAACCCCGTATCGCGGCTTCATTACAGTTTGAATCAACACAGCGCCCCGCTTACATTTCACGCCTGTAAGTCCTGACAGGTTGTTGGCGACGTTCAAGCAAAAGGCGGCGAGGTCAGCGACAATCGCAAGTAATTCCCTACCGTCATTGCGCTCCACCACTGCGCTCCGTCATGGTGCGTTTGCAATGGCGTTTTTAACAGTGCCGTTTGGTGCAAGGCCCTTCTCCTTGTTACCAATACACAAGCGGTTCTATTTCATTTCATTCATGACAAAAAGTTTCTTCCAGGCAGCCCTGGTACTGGGTTTGCTGTCCGCCATCGGCCCTTTCGCCATCGACATGTACCTTCCCGCGTTGCCGTCCATCGGGCAAAGCCTGAGTGCCTCCATGGGTGCGGTGCAGGCCAGCCTGATGGCGTTTTTCATCTCTCTCGGCATCGGGCAGATCATTTACGGCCCCATCTCCGACATGGTGGGCCGCAAGCCGCCGCTGTACTTCGGCCTGCTGCTATTTGCCGCCGGCAGCATTGGCTGTGCGCTGGCCCCGGACGTCGAGACGCTGGTCGTGCTGCGCTTCATCCAGGGCCTGGGCGCCTGCGCCGGCATGGTGGTGCCCCGCGCGGTGGTACGCGACCTGCATACCGGCCATGACGCCGCGCGCCTCATGTCCCTGCTGATGCTGGTCTTCAGCGTCTCGCCCATCCTGGCGCCGCTGGTGGGCAGCTTCCTCATTGAGGCCTTTGGCTGGCGCAGCGTGTTCTGGGCTGTCACGGTGGCCGCCGCTGCGGGGCTGGTGCTGGTAGCCTGCACCCTGCCGGAAACGCGGCCGCCAGAGCAACGCGTGGACAGCAGCTTTGGCAGCGCATTGTCGGCTTACGGCGTGCTGCTGCGCGACCGCCATTTCATGGGCCTGGTGTTCATCGGCGCTTTCGGCATCTCAAGCTTTTTTGCCTACCTTGCCAACTCGTCCTTCGTACTGATCAACCATTACGGCCTCACGCCACGGCAATACAGCATCGCCTTTGCCGTCAACGCGGCGTCCTTCATCGGGGTCTCGCAGTTCACCGGAAAGCTGGCGGCACGTTTCGGGCTCGTGCCCATCGTCAAGGTGGCCGTGACGGGCTATGCCGCCGTGATGACCCTGCTGCTGGTGCTCAACATGGCGGGCATCGAACGGCTGGACGTGATGATCGCGCTGATGCTGGTGGGCTATGGATTTCTGGGCCTGGTGGTGCCCACAACCGCCGTACTGGCACTGGAAGAACATGGCGCCATTGCCGGCACGGCCTCTGCCCTCATGGGCACCCTGCAGTTTGTCACCGGAGCGGTGGTGATGGCCGTGGTGGGCCTTTTCGTGGACGGCAGCGCCCGACCCATGGTGGCCGGCATCGCTGGATGCGCCTTGCTGGCTTATGTCACGGCACGTGGCACCCTGGGCGGCAAGCACGTCGCCGCTCCGGCACACTAAGAGCGCTCTAACCCTGCATGCGCAGCCGCCGGGCTGATTCCTCGGCCCGGGCATCGTCGATTTCGCCCATCACGGCGCCGAGGTTGACCGGCCCGGTCTTGTGGGCAAAGCGGCCGGTCAGCACCGACTCCGGCTGCAGCACACCGCGCTGGTACAGGTCCCAGATCTCGCTCCCGTAGTCGGTTTGCAGCAACTCCGGCGCGAAACGGCCGAAGAAGCCGCGCAGGTTGCCTACGTCGCGCAACAGCATGCGGCCCGCGTGGTTGTTGCCGGCGGCGTCCACCGCCTGCGGAAGGTCGATGATGACCGGACCGGGCCGGCCATCCGTCAGGCCAAGCAGGATATTGAATTCGGACAAATCGCCGTGCACAACGCCGGCGCACAGCATGCGCACCACTTCCGTGAGCAGCGTGGCGTGGTGCAGGCGCGCATCTTCGGGCGTGAATTCCACGTCATTCAAGCGCGGTGCGGCGTCACCGTGCTCGTCGGTCACCAGCTCCATCAGCAGCACACCATCGCAGAAGTTATGCGGTGTGGGCACGCGTACGCCAGCTGCAGCCAGCCGGTACAACGCATCCACCTCGGCGCTCTGCCAGGCCGCTTCGGTTGCTTGCCGGCCGAACCGCGTGCCCTTGGCCATGGCGCGCGCCTGACGTGAGTTCTTGACCTTGCGGTTCTCGGTGTAATCAACTGCCTGGCGAAAGCTGCGTTCGGTGGCATCCTTGTAAACCTTGGCGCAACGGGTTTCGTCGCCGCAGCGCACCACGTACACCATGGCTTCCTTGCCGCTCATCAGTTGCCGAACCACGGTATCGATCAGGCCTTCTTCAAGCAGCGATTGCAGCCTCTTGGGTGTTTTCATGCTGCCATTGTGCGCCGGGTTCAGCCTCCCGCCGTCAGCACCAGCTGCGACAGGCGTTTGACAAGTGGATCCAGCAGCTCCGTCGCAGTGTTGCCGTAGCCCAGCACAAGGCCGTTGTCCTCAAGCGCCGGCGCCATGGCAAACGAGGAAAGCGGCATGGGCGCCATCCCGTACTGCCGGGCAGCTTCCGCAATGCGTGCGTCCGGGAAGTCTCGCGGCAACCGCACAGCCAGGTGAAGGCCGCCCTGCCCACCTTCGATGATGTGGGGAACGCGCAGGTGCCGCGTCAGCGCGCCCCGCAGGGCGTGCTGGCGCTCACGGTACAGCCGTCGCATCCGGCCCAGGTGCCGTGCAAACTGCCCGGACTCGATGAAGCCGGCCATGGCGAGCTGCTCATGGCTGTGGCCACCGCGAAGCATCTCGCGCAAGGCATCCTGTGCCGAGACCAGCAGGCGCGGGGGCATCACCAGGAAGCCCAACCGCAGCGAAGCAAACATGGTCTTGGAAAATGTGCCGACGTAGAGCACCGGCGCATCGGCCACCAGGCCCTGCATCGCGCCTATGGGTTCACCGGAGTGACGGAATTCGCTGTCGTAATCGTCCTCAATGATCCAGGTGCCGTGCTTGCGTGCGTCAGAAATCAGCGCCAGGCGCCGCGCCACCGACATCACCGCGCCGGTGGGGTACTGGTGCGAAGGCGTGGTGTAGATGAGCCGCGGTGTGCGCGAACGCCAGTCCGCTGCACCAACGTGCAGGCCCTCTTCGTCCATGCGTTTCGGCACGATGCGCAGGTCCCCCGCATGCATGGCCGCCTTGGCGCCGCGGTAACCCGGGTCTTCCACCCAGGCCGTGTCGCCCGGGTTGGTCAACAGGCGTACGCACAGCATCAAGGCCTCCTGCGCACCTTCCGTCACGATGACCTGCGACGGCTCGCAGTGCACACCGCGTGTGCGTGCCACATGGGCCGCAATGGCGGCGCGCAGTTCGGCCTGACCGAAGGGGTCACCGTAGTTGAGTTCCGCCGGCGAGGCCTCTCGCACCGCACGATCCAGCATCCTGCGCCAGACGGCCAACGGAAAGTGGGACAGGGACGGCACACCTGGCCGCAAGGCAGTGCTGGTGTCCGAGCGCGCAGGGCTCGAGCGAATGCGGGAAAGGCGCAATGCCACGCGGGACGGCGCGTTGTTTTCGGCCTGCGCCTCCCGCTGGACCGGACGCATCAGGGCGGCTACGGTGCTTCCCTTCCGGTCGGCGCGGACATAGCCCTCGGAAATCAGGTGTTCATAGGCAATCGTCACGGTGTTCCGTGAGACCGACAGTGTTTCCGCCAGCGCACGCGAACCAGGCAGGCGGCTGCCCGCGGCAAGCTGACCTTTGAGGATTCCCTCCTTGAGCCTTTGGTAAAGCTGGCGCTGCAGAGACTCGGCATGGGCCCTGTCCAGCGGGGCTTCGAGGAAATCCTGCCGGGCGGAATGCGTTGAAACGGACTGGGTGAAGGACATCGCGCGAGCGGGTTGTATGAATCTTCGAACTTCGTCGAAAGATCGTGGCACCATTAAATGATAAGTCAATGGCACTTTATGAAGTGCCACGAGGATCTTAACCTCGGCCTTCAACACTCACAGGAAGACCGATGACCCCACGCACAAATTCCTACGGCCAACCGATTGGTCAACCTATTCAGGGCTGGTCGGAAAGGCAAAGACCGCCGCGCATCACACTCGAAGGCCGGTACTGCCGCCTCGAGCCACTGGATGCCAGGCAGCACGGCGACGACCTGTTCGCCGCCTACGCCTGCGCACGCGACGGGCGGGCCTGGACCTACCTCGGCCCTGAGCCGTTTACAGCGCGCAGCGACTTCGACACCTACCTCGAACGCAATGCGGCCAGTCCCGACCCTTTGCATTACACGGTCGTGGATACGGACACCCAGCGCGCGGTCGGAACGCTGGCCTTGATGCGCATGGACACCTCCAACGGCGTCATCGAGGTCGGGCACGTCATCTACTCGCCGCTGCTGCAGCGCACCCGCGCTTCCACCGAAGCCCAGTACCTGCTGATGAAGCTGGTGTTCGAGACGCTCGGCTACCGGCGCTATGAATGGAAATGCGACAGCCTCAATGCGCCGTCGCGCAGTGCGGCCGCCAGGCTCGGCTTCAGTTTTGAAGGCATTTTCCGGCAGTTGCTTGTCTACAAGAACAGGACCCGTGACACCGCCTGGTTTTCCATCATCGACGGTGAATGGCCGCTCCTGAAGAAAGCCTTCGACAGCTGGCTCTCACCGGATAACTTTGATGTGCAGGGTGCGCAGGTCCTGCCGCTGGCCGAAATCCGCCGCCGCCTGATGCACGATGTACCGGCAACGACGGTGGCATAGCGGCGGCGCCAGACAAGGAGTCTCCTTTTGCAACGGGCTTCAGGGTCGGCGCCGGAACCCGTTTCCCCGTCGCCGCCCCATAAATCAGTTCAGCACCAGCTGCGCGATCACACCGGTGGCGATGGCGATCAGGGCGTAATCAGTACCCACCTGCACCCATTGCTGCCCGCGCTGCGGTGCATGAAGGTGACGGCCGCGCCAGTCATTCACCACATACTGCCGGCCGCGGTATTCGTTCGGGATATGGCCGCCGCGGTGAAGCTGGCGTCCGTGTCTATCGAAATGGCGGTCGTTCCGGACGTCGCGGTGATGGAAGCTGCGCGGGCCTGGGCCATACATTCGCCCGCCGCCCCGTGCGTCACCCCGGCCATCAATCCGGACATATCCTGGCGCATATCCTGGCGCATAGCCAGGGCCGCCAAAGGAGCGGTGTTGTTCAGCATGCGAAGGCTCACCCCGCGAGCCACGACGTTCGTAGTCCTGTGCGAACGACAGCGAGGCAAAGCCCAGCGACGCTGCGGCAACGGCACACACAATGGCTTTTGATTTCATCATCGACTCCTTTGGTTGGTGAGTCTTCATGATGTTTTGCCGACGTGTCGGCAGAGCAAAGCCGCTGGAGTGATTGTGTAAAGCCTGGTTGCAATCTGTGCGGCACTCAGGCCAGGGAGCCCAGGCTTGCGCAGGTCAAACCGCCGCGGGCAGAAGCAAGCGCACGGAAGGCTGCGCGCTCCCGGAGCCTTGCAGCAGCTGTGCCAGCCATTCGTCGATCAGTACCGGATCGTTGATCGTCTTGATGGACTGGTAGGCGATCTCGGCCTCCGGAAAGCGCCGGCGCAAAAAGTTGAGCCACTGCTTGAGCCGCCCCGCCCTGGCACGTGTCTCAAGCCGCGAGCAGACAATGCGCCAGAACTCGGCAATCAACGGCAGCAGGTCCGGCCAGCTCACGGCATCCACAATGCCGGCGGCCGTTTGCATGCCCGATCCGTCCGCCTGGATCGCCAGGCCCAGGCCAGGATCACGGACCGCGCCGCGGCCAATCATCAGCACGTCGCAACCCGAAGCCTCCCGGCAGCGCCGCGCATCTTCCACTGTCCATATCTCGCCGTTGGCGACGACAGGAATCCTGACGGCCGCACGGATGTCGGCGATGCGTTCCCAGAAGGCGGGTGGTTTGTAAGCCTGCGCCTTGGTGCGCGCATGTACCACCAGCTCACCCGCCCCGCCCGCCTCGATCGCCAGCGCACATTCGACGGCAAGCGCATCATCGTTATAACCCAGCCGCATTTTGGCCGACACCGGCATGTCCGCTGGCACGGCGCGGCGCACCGCGCCAACAACGGCCGTGAGCGTTTCGGGTTCTCTCAGCAGGGATGCCCCACCGCCGTGGCGATTCACGACTGCGGCCGGGCAGCCGAAGTTGAGATCTATGCCTGCCGGCCCGAGGCTTGCGAGCCGCGCGGCGTTCTCGCCCATGCAGCCTGGGTCAGAGCCCAGCAACTGCGCGCGCACCGGAACGCCGGCCAGCGTACGGCCGCCGTTGTGCAGCTCAGGCACGATGCGATAGAACACTCGCTCAGGCAGTAACTGGTCGGTGATGCGGATGAATTCAGAAACGCAGCGGTCAATGCCGCCCACCCGCGTGAGGATGTCGCGCAACACAAAGTCCAGCAGACCCTCCATCGGGGCCAACAGGACGGTAGCGTGCGCTTGCGCTTTCATCGCATGCGGCTTTTATTTGGCGGCCAACCGCCACAGCGACGTGACTTCCGCCGCGCGCGCCGCATGCAGCGCATCGCTGGCATCCGAGGCTTTGGGGTGATGCGGCTGCGCGTCCAGCCGGTCCACCACTTTGAGGCCCGCCGCATCAATTGCCGCCAGCAACCAGGCACGAGAGCGCAGGCCCAGGTGCTCAGCAAAGTCCGACAGGATCAGCCAGCCCTCGCCCTTGGGCTCCAGGTGCGCGGCCAAGCCATTGAGGAAACCCAGCAACATGCGGCTGTCCTCGTCATACACCGCGTGCTCAATTGGCGAACCCGGGCGCGCCGGTAACCAGGGTGGGTTGCACACAATGATGTGAGCCTTCCCTTCGGGAAAGAGATTGGCCTCGCGTACTTCGACTTGCGGGAAGCCCAACCGTTTGAGGTTGTCACGCGCACACGCCAATGCACGCGGGTCCTGGTCCGTCGCAATCACGCGCTGCACACCGCTGCGCAGGGCCAGCACGGCGGCCAGCACACCGGTGCCAGTCCCGATGTCAAAGCCCAGCAGGTCTTCGGTGCCTTCAGGCACGGGCGCTTGGGCCACCAGGTCGATGTATTCACCGCGCACTGGCGAGAAAACGCCGTAGTGCGGGTGGATGCGGTTATGCGGCCCCTCTTCACCCAGGGCGGGAATGGGTACGCCTTTTCGGCGCCATTCGTGGGAGCTGATGAAACCCATCAGCTCACGCAGCGATGCCACGGAGGGCACCGCGCCATCCCTGGATGGCCCCCAGGCCTCGGCGCAAGCCTTCTTCGCATCGGGCGCACGGCGTAAAGGGATGCTGTAGTCCGCGTCAAACGGGATCAACACCATGCCCAGCACGCGGGCACGCTGCGCCTGCGCCTGGCGGTGCAGGTGAAACGCCTCCGGGAACACCGGCGCCGGTGATGCAACCGGGGCGCCGGCACTACCAGCCTCTCCAGCCTTCCGGTCCTTCACGCGTTTCTCACGTTTGGGTTTGGCCGGTTTGTCGACACGGCGCGCCAGCGCCTGCAGCAGCAGCCGGGCATTCTGGAAGTCCCCGCGCCAGAGCAGCCCCGTGCCTTCGCATGCCAGGCGGTAAGCAGCGTCGGCCGCGAGGGTGTCGTCGGCGATCACCACGCGCTTGGGCGGCGGCGCGCCGCGCTCGGAACGCCAGCGCGCAGAACGCGCCTCGCCGCCCTCCGTCCAGTGGATGGTGGCGGGCTCAGTAGCGGAGGCGGCGGAAGAAATAACGGGAACAGCAGGTGAAGCGGGCATCAGGGGCAGACACTAAGAAGGACAAAGAAAACAAAGAAGAAGGCCAAGTGTTTTAACAGATGGGCAGCTCCAACCGGCTGCAAGTGCTACCTAATCACTATCAATTTAATAGCTGCCTGCGCCGACCTGATTGCCTCTGAGGCACTTTTGGCCGTTAAAAAGAGCCATTTTCGAGGATTGGACGGCTGTGATGGGTGCCCGGCAAGCGCCAAAACGGCTTCCGGAGCATTTTTCAGGCCGTTTTTGGAACGATTCAGGCCTCTAGCCCAATAAGAACCAGCGCCACCAGCTATCAATTAGATAGCACAATCACGGAAGGAGCGATAGAGAAATGGGTCCGCCGAAACCGACCGTCCCACGGGATGAGATGAGCCGGTACGCTGAGCTGGGCTCATTCTCCGCGGTGATCAGAACTTTCTTCTTTGTGCTCAGTACCAGCGGCCGGCGGTTGGTCTCCCCCCCTAAAGGCAACCAGAAACCCGTCGGAAGCCACCTGACCGGCCAGAGTCCTCAAGGTCGCAGCTGCGTCAGGGCCCAGCACGACTTCCACTTGATCGTTTGTTGCCGCCCAGCGCACCACGCCTTCTGAAAGCCGGGTCTTGCCGAGCGAAGTGAGAACGCTGTGCTTGGTCCGGCGGTCCTGGGCGTCCTGACGCAACTCAACAATGCCGTCGCGCACCAGAGGCCTTAGCGCATGGGTCAAGGCAGAAAGTTGAATGGCGAGCAAGGCTGCCAGGTCCTGTAGCGCCGGTCCTTGTTGGTCGGCGCCCGTGAGCCGGTGTATTCCTGCGATGAGCGCGAGCTGCGTGGCCTTGAGGTTCAGCGGCGCCAGCGCTTCGTCATACAACTGCTCAAGTCTGCGAGTCGCAAGGCGCAGCGGTGTGATCGTGCAGGCCCGCTCCCCCAGGATGGCCATCACAGAGGCGATGGAGTCATCAGGGCTGCCGTTCACATCAACAGGATTCGCGGTAATTCCCATACTTTCAGAATGGTTGAGTACTGAACTATCGGCGGCATTCGCACGATAGGCCTTATATTTGAGCCCTCAACTGTTTTAGTTGAGCCCTCAATTTTATTGGAAAATCAGCCATGACCAACAACAGTTCCAGGAAAGTCGCGCTCATCACAGGGGCTTCTTCCGGCATCGGCGCCGTCTATGCGGCTCGCCTGGCCGCGCGTGGATACGATCTTATCCTTGTCGCCCGGCGCGCTGACCGCCTCGAAGCCCTCTGCGCACAGCTCTCAAAAGCGCACGGAATCAAAGCCGAGCCGATCATGGCCGATCTGACCAAAGACCAGGATGTGGCACGGATCGAGACGGTCCTGTCCACCAACAAGGATGTGCGCGTCCTGGTGAACAATGCCGGTCTTGCGCGCCTGGCACCGGCTGCCCAGATGCCTGTGAACGACGTGGTCACCCAGATCACCCTGAACATCACAGCACTGACGCGCCTGACGCAAGCTGCGGTGCCCACCTTCGTGGCGAGGAACCAGGGCCTGATCATCAACATCGCATCCGCCCTGGCCGTTCACTCGCTGCCAATCAGCGCCATCTATAGCGGGACTAAAGCTTTCGTTTTGCAGTTCACCAGAGGCCTGCAGCAAGAACTCGCTGAAACTGGCGTGAAGGTTCAGCTGGTCCTGCCAGCATCGACTGCCACGGAGATCTGGGACTTGTCGGGCGTTCCGTTGGCGGCCCTCAACCAGGAGACCTTGATGACGACAGAGCACATGGTCGATGCAGCGCTCGCGGGCCTGGACCAGGGCGAAACGATCACATGGCCCTCAGTCGCCGATGCAAGCCTGTGGGAAAAGTACGAGGCAGCCCGCTCCGAACTATTCGCGGGCACCCAGGCTGGAATGCCGGCCCCCCGTTACAAGATCGGTTGACTCCAGCTAACCGACCGCTGCTGCCCTTCCCTTTCGCTCTCTTTCGACTCTTACCTCTCTCATTTCCCATTTCCCATTTCCCATTTCCCCAAGGACAGTCCATGCTTTTCGACGCTTTTTCCCTGCGTGCCACCCAGCTCAGCAACCGCGCTGTGATGTCGCCACTCACACGCAGCCGTGCCAGCAACAACAACACGCCCAACAGTCTGATGGCCACCTACTACGCCCAGCGTGCAAGCGCCGGCCTCATCATCACGGAAGGAACCTCGCCGTCGCCCAACGGCCTGGGTTACGCCCGGATTCCGGGGCTGTTCAACGATGCCCAGGTGCAAGGCTGGAAGCTGGTGACCGACGCCGTCCATGCCAAAGGCGGCAAGATCGTCGTGCAGCTGATGCATACCGGACGCGTGAGCCACCAGGCCAACCTGCCGGCGGGCGCCGAAGTGCTGGGGCCTTCACCCGAGACCTGCCCTGGCGAGATGTGGACCGATACGCAAGGCAGCCAGCCGCACACGCCGCCACGCGCCATGACCGAGGCCGACATCCAGACTGTGATCGGCGAATATGCGACGGCCGCGCGCCTTGCCGTCCAGGCCGGCTTTGACGGCATCGAGCTGCACGCGGCCAACGGTTACTTGCTCGAGCAGTTCCTGAACGCCAACATCAACCGCCGCACGGATAGCTACGGCGGCACACCCCAGGGGCGCAACCGGCTGGTGCTCGAGGTCGCCCGTGCTGCCGTGAAGGAGATCGGCGCTGAGCGCGTCGGCATCCGCCTGTCGCCCTACGGCGTGTTCAATGCCGCCGGCGCATTCGAAGGCGTGGACGAACAGTACCTGGCGCTGGTGAAGGGACTCTCCGCGCTCGGCCTCATGTACGTTCACGTCCTGGACCACTCGGCTATGGGCGCCCCGCCCGTACCCGCCAAGCTGAAGACCGATTTGAGGGCTGCGTTCGACGGCCCCTTTATCCTCGCCGGCGGACAGGACAAAGCCAGCGCACAACAGGCGCTGAGCGAAGGCCGCGCGGACCTGATTGCCATGGGCAGGCCCTTCATCGCCAACCCTGACCTGGTCGAGCGCCTGCGCAAGGACGCCCCCTTGAACGCGCCTTCCCCAGAGACGTTTTACACACCCGGCGCCAAAGGCTACACGGACTATCCGGCGCTCGCCGGCTGAGCTTGGCAGTGGGGACGTACGCGCGTAAAGCACAGGAATAAGGAAAAAACATGAAAGCATTTGTTCTTGAGCGATATGGGAAAAAGCGCGCGTTGCGCTTGGCAGACATGCCGACGCCGGAGCTGCGCGACGATGAAGTTCTGGTCCAGGTCCACGCCGCCGGCGTGAACCTGCTGGACGCCAAGATCCGGAGCGGAGAGTTCAAGCTCATCCTGCCTTATCAGATGCCGCTCATCCTGGGCCATGACGTAGCAGGGGTGGTCGTCAAAGTCGGCCCACGCGTGCGTCAGTTCAAGCTGGGCGATGAGGTCTATTCCAGGCCCGATGATTTCCGGATCGGCACGTTCGCGGAATTTGTTGCCGTCAAAGAGGGCTCGCTGGCGATCAAGCCCAAAAACATCACCATGGAAGAAGCCTCCTCCCTGCCCCTGGTTGGCCTGACGGCCTGGCAGGCGCTGGTCGAAAAAGCAAAACTGAAAAAAGGGCAAAAGGTCTTCATCCAGGCCGGCTCCGGTGGTGTGGGCACATTTGCCATCCAGCTGGCCAAACACCTGGGCGCAACCGTCGCCACGACAACGAGCGCAGGCAATGTTGCGCTCGTGAAGAGTCTGGGCGCAGATGTCGTCGTCGACTACAAGACGCAGGATTTTGAAGACGCCCTGCGGGGCTACGACATGGTCCTGAACAGCCAGGACGGCAAGACGTTGGAAAAGTCCCTTCGCATCCTCAAGCCCGGCGGCACGCTCATCTCCATCTCCGGGCCGCCTGACCCCGAGTTTGCAGAAGAAATCAAGACCCCCTGGTTTGTGAAACAGGTCATGCGCCTGCTGAGCTTCGGAGCCCGAAGACAAGCGAAGCGCCTGAGCGTCGGCTTCTCATTCCTCTTCATGAAAGCCAGTGGAAGCCAGTTGCGACAAATCACACCGCTGATCGAATCGGGGGCCATACGCCCGGTGGTAGACAAGGTCTTTCCATTCGCGTCAACCAACGAAGCATTGGCTTATGTCGAAGGCGGGCGAGCCAAAGGAAAAGTTGTCATCAAGGTGCGGTGAGTCATCGTATTCAACGCCAGATCCTTAATGCACACCCGTCCACCCATACGGTGGAAATCATATTTCTCTCTCACTTTTCTCCTCTGGAGCCTCAAATGAAAATTGAAAACGCTGTAGTCCTCGTCACTGGTGCCAACCGCGGAATCGGCCTGGCTTTTGCGCGCGAGCTGCTGGCCCGTGGCGCCCGCAAGGTCTACGCTGCCGCGCGAGATCCTTCGACTGTCACTTTGCCAGGCGTTGAGCCTTTGCAGCTTGATGTGACCAAACCCGAAGAAATCGCAGCCGCCGCCGCACAGGCTACGGACGTGACCCTGCTTATCAACAACGCGGGCATCGCCCAACCCGGCGGCTTTCTGGCGCAGGACAGCGAAGCGCTTGCACGCCGCATTTTTGAAACCAACTTTTTCGGCGTTCTGAACATGAGCAAGGCCTTTGCGACGGTGCTCAAAACCAATGGCGGCGGTGCGTTGCTCAATGTGCTCTCAGCCGCGTCGTGGATCAACGGTGGCGAGTTGGCGGCTTATTCCGCCAGCAAGTCGGCCGCGTGGTCGCTGACCAACGCACTGCGCCATGAGCTGGCAGGGCAAAAAACCCAGGTGCTGGGCCTGCACATGGGCTATGTTGACACCGACCTCACGCGGGGTTTCGATGTACAGAAAAGCAGCGCCGAAGAAATCGTCAAGCGCGCGCTTGACGGGCTGGAGGCAGGCGCCGACGAAGTGTTGGCCGACACGCTGACCCAGCAGGTCAGGCAAGGGCTGGCAGCGCCGCGCCCGGTTTACCTGCCCCAGACCAACTGAGCGCGGAGCATTCAGCTCGCTCAACCTGAGAGGCACAAACATGTTGCTTAAAACGCCCGCAGTCCAGATCAACCCAATGCGTCATTTGCTAAAAACTGCCACCTTCGGACTCACCCTGGCCGCAAGCCTACATTCCACCGCCGTGGAGGCGACGGAGGCTATCCCAAGCTCGAAGGTGACTGGCCCGGCGTTGACGACTTCCTGGAAGGATGTGCCAACAAAAACCATCACGGCTGGCGGCGTTGACTTTGCGTACCGGGAGCTTGGGGAAAACCATGGCGGCACGCCCGTCGTGTTCCTCGTCCACTTGGCCGCTGTTCTGGACAACTGGGATTCCCGGATCATGGACGGCATTGCAGCGAAGCACCATGTGATCGCCTTTGACAACCGCGGCATCGGGTCTTCCAGTGGCTCGCCGTCGAATTCGATGGAGCAGATGGCCGACGATGCCATCACCTTCGTCAAGGCGATGGAATTCAGGCAGGTTGATCTTCTGGGGTTTTCGATGGGCGGCATGATTGCCCAGGAAATGGTTCTGAAGGAGCCGCAACTCGTGCGCAAGATGGTCCTCGCGGGCACCGGCCCGGCCGGCGGCAAAGGCATCAGTTCAGTGGCAGGCGTGACCTTCTACGACATGCTCCGGGGTTTCTTGACGGGCCAGGATGCAAAACAGTACCTGTTCTTCACCCGCACACCCAATGGCATCGAGGCAGGCAAGGCATTCCTGGAGAGGCTGAAGGAGCGCACTGAAAATCGTGACAAGGACATCTCCGTGAGCGCCTTCCTGGCCCAGTTGCAGGCCCTGCGCGCCTGGGGCCAGAAGACACCCGCCGACCTCTCCGTCGTGAAGCAGCCAGCGCTCGTGGTCAACGGCGATGCGGACCGCATGGTTCCCACGCCGAACACGCACGACTTGGCGCGACGGCTTCCGAACAGCACCTTGATCATCTATCCCGATGCCGGTCATGGCGGCATATTCCAGTTCCATGCTGATTTCGTGGCCAGCACGCTTGAGTTCCTTGCCCGCTGAACAGAATAAGGAGAACAATATGAGTACATACGCAGCGGACCTCATTGGCAAGCGCGCACTGGTGACCGGCGCATCCAGCGGCATTGGCGCGGCCATCGCGTGCGAGCTCGCGGCCCTTGGTGTTGATCTCGTGTTGACGGCGCGGCGCCGCGATGCACTCGACGCAGTCGCCGCGACCTGCAAGGGTGTGAAGGTCGAGATCGTCACGGCAGATCTTGGCAAGCCCGATGCCGCGCGCGAGCTGTGGGCCGCCGCCACTGCCGTCGGCACGATCGACATCCTGATCAACAACGCCGGGTTCGGCTATCTTCGCCGCTTCGACGAGGTTGACTGGTCGCGCGATGCGGAGTTGGTCCAACTCAACATGACCTCGCTCGTCGCGCTCGCACGGTGCTTCGTTGACGCGCACAAGGCCAGCACCGGACCCGCGCACATGGTGAACATCGCTTCGACCGGCGCCTACCAGTCCGTGCCAAACATGGCGCTGTACGCTGCGTCGAAGGCGTTCGTGCGCAACTTCAGCGAGGGTCTCCATGACGAGCACCGCGGAACCCCACTCTCAGTGACCTGTATCTGCCCTGGCGGGACAGAAACTGCGTTCCACGCCACGTCCGGCGGGGGCGATTACTCGTGGATCGCGAACGCGTCGACGAAAAGCGCGGAGTTCGTGGCGCACGCCGCGATTCGTGCGATGCTGGCTGGCAAGCGCACGGTGGTGCCCGGCCTGTTCAACAAGCTGACATGCTTTGGCGTGCGCTTCCTGACGCGGCGGTTCGCGTCACGGGTGGCGACTCAAGTGCTCGGAAAACCGCGGTTGACGCTGCCAGCGCGAAGAGTGACTTAAACTCGTTTGAGCAGGCAAAGGAAGCCTTTGACATTGCCGGGCTGGCCGGCTTTGCCACTCACCTCATCCGACGGACTCAGATGTGCCTTTCTTCACCAGCAGGGCCTGTGGGCCGGCTTTCCCTGCAAGGGGAGATGGCGTACAACAGTGAACGCCGACAGGGGTGTTCAAGTGTTCCAGCCGCCACCCAACGCCCGGATCAGCCCCACCGTCGCCAGATACTGCGCGGTCTTCACCTGCAATGCCTGACGGCGGTTGCGCAGCTCGCTGCGCTGTGCATCCAGCAGTTCAAGCTGGCTGACAAAGCCGTTGCGGTAGCGTGAGTCCGACAGCACCGTGGCGCGCGTAGCTGAAGCCACCGAGCGCGACTGCGCTTCCGACTGCTCTGCTAAAAGGCGCAGGGCTGAAAGCTGGTCTTCCACGTCCTTGAAGGCGACGAGGATCTGCTCGCGGTAGTTGGCCAGGGCGATATCGAGTTCGGCATTGGCGTTCTGCACACCGGCGCGGCGGCGGCCGCCGTCAAAGATCGGCAGCGACAGCAAGGCGCCCACGCCCCAGGCCCGGGTTGACGCCTTGAACAGGTCACTGATCTCGGGCGCGGCATAACCGGCGTTGCCCGTCAACGAAAAGGTCGGGAACCAGGCCGCATCGGCGACACCCACACGGGCCTGCGCGGCCTGCATGGTGCTTTGCGCAGCCGACACGTCGGGGCGGCGCTCCAGCACGGTGCTGGGTACACCGGCCGGGATAACAGGCAGCGCCGTCGACCATTCGGTGGGCGCCACGGCAAAGCCGGAAGCTACCTCGCCAACCAGCACGGCCAGCGCATGTTCGAGCTCAGCGCGGCGGCGGTCCAGCGCCAGCGCTTCCGATTCGGTTGCAGCGACTTCAGTACGCACACGGGCCACGTCCAGCTCGGCCACATCGCCTTCCTTGAAGCGGATTTCCGTCAGGCGCAGTGTGTTGCGGTAAGCCTGCAGCGTATCGCGCACCAGCGTGCGTTCGGTGTCGAGTGAGCGCAGGTTGAGGTAGGTCTGCGCCACGTCGGCCTGCACGAGCAGCTGGGTGCTGCGCAGCAGGGCCTCGCGTGATCTCGCATCCAGCGACGCGGCGTCCGAGTTGAGCGACAGCTTGCCGATCAAATCAACCTCATATGAAAAATTGGCGGCGGCCGTGACCGTGGTCTGCGCCACGCGGTTGGTCGTGATGTTCCTCTGGCGAACCGCGCCGCCGCTCAACCCAACTTGCGGCAGGCGATCCGCATCGGTGGTGCGCAGGATGGCACGTGCCTGGGCCAGCCGGCCCGCGGCCACCTTGACGCTGTTGTTGTTATTGCCGGCTTGTTCGACCAATTGGTCGAGCACCGGATCGGCAAACACTTTCCACCAGGTGCCTTGCGACTGCGGGGCTGTTGCCGCAACCACGGCGGCCCCTGCATTTTCCTTGTAAGCCGCAGGCGTGGCGGGAATGCTGGCCGGATCAACCGATGCGCTGGTGGCGCAACCGGCCAGCACCAGGGCGGCCAGCAAAGGCAGCAGCGCGGTGCGCAGTTTGGACGTTGTGTGGTTCATGATGAACTCCTGTACCTTTGATGCTTGTTGTTATTCGTGAAGCTTGAGGGGCGCTGCGGGTTGTGCGTGCGTTCCTGCACCACCGGCGCCTGCAAAGGCCTCGATGTGCGGCACTTCACCGTGCAGCTTGAGCGGGCGGTTGCCCGTGAGGGCACGCAGCGTGACATAGAACACCGGCGTGAGGAAGAGACCGAAAGCCGTCACACCAATCATTCCCGAGAACACGGCCACACCCATGGCGTGGCGCATTTCGGCACCGGCACCGGAGGACAGCACCAGGGGCAGCACGCCCATGATGAAAGCCAGCGAAGTCATCAGGATGGGGCGCAGACGCAGGCGGCTCGCTTCAATCGCGGCCTGCAGCGGCGTGCGCCCGGCAAACTCCAGCTCGCGTGCAAACTCCACAATCAAAATGGCGTTCTTCGCCGACAGCCCCACCAGCACGATCAAGCCGATCTGCGTGAAGATGTTGTTGTCGCCGCCGGTCAGCTTCACGCCCAGCATGGCGGCCAGCAGGCCCATGGGAACGATCAGCACAATGGCGATCGGCAGGGTCAGGCTTTCATACTGCGCGGCGAGCACCAGGAAGACCAGCAGCAGCGCCAGCGGGAACACCCACATGGCCGAATTGCCGGCAATGATTTCCTGGTACGTGAGGTCGGTCCACTCGTAGCTGATGCCGGGCGGCAGCGTCTCGGCCGCAATGCGGGCGACCGCATCCTGCGCCTGGCCCGACGAATAACCGGGTGCGGCGCCGCCGTTGATGTCGGCCGACAGGAAGCCGTTGTAGCGCATGGCACGTTCGGGGCCAAAGCTCGGCGTGACTTTCATCAGCGCCGACAGCGGCACCATTTCACCTGTGGCCGAGCGTACCTTCAAGAGGCCGATGTCCTCAGCGCGCGCGCGGTAAGGTGCATCAGCCTGCACCCGCACGGAATACGTGCGGCCGAACTTGTTGAAGTCGTTGGCGTACAGGCTCCCCAGGTAGATCTGCATGGTGTCGAACACGTCAGTCACCGGTACGCCGAGCTGGCGCGCCTTGGTGCGGTCGATGTCGGCATACAGCTGCGGCACGTTGACCTGGAAGCTCGAGAACATGCCGGCCAGCTCGGGCGTCTGGTACGCCTTGGCCATGAAGGCCTTTGTTGCGGCGTCCAGCGCGGCATAACCGAGCGAGCCGCGGTCTTCCAGCTGCAGCTTGAAGCCGCCGGTGGTGCCTAAACCTTGCACCGGAGGCGGCGGGAACATCGCAATGAACGCCTCCTGGATGCCGCCGAACTTGCCGTTGAGCTGGCCGGCGATGGCGCCTGCGCTCAGGTCGGCGGTGGTGCGCTGGTCAAACGGCTTGAGCGAAAGAAACACAATGCCCGAATTGGAGCTGTTGGTAAAGCCGTTGATCGACAGGCCGGGGAAAGCAATCGCGTGTTCCACGCCGGGTTGTTTCATGGCGATGTCGCTGATCTTGCGGATCACGTCTTCAGTACGGTCCAGCGTGGCGCCGTCGGGCAACTGGGCAAAACCGATCAGGTATTGCTTGTCCTGTCCGGGTACAAATCCGCTGGGCACTGCCTTGAAGAGGCCGGCCGTGGCCAGCACCAGCACCAGGTACACACCCAGCATGATGGCCTTGCGCGAGATCGCACCCTTCACACCACGGCTGTAGTTTTCGGAACCGCGGCTGAACAGGCGGTTAAAGCCCGCGAAGAAGCGGCCGAACACCTTGTCCATGCCGCGGGTCAGCGCGTCTTTCGGTGCGTCATGGCTCTTGAGCAGCAAGGCGGCGAGCGCCGGCGACAGGGTCAGCGAGTTGATAGCGGAGATCACGGTCGAGATCGCGATGGTCAGCGCAAACTGCTTGTAGAACTGCCCCGAGAGGCCGGTGATGAAAGCCAGCGGCACAAACACGGCGATCAGCACCAGCGCAATGGCGATGATGGGCCCCGACACCTCTCGCATGGCGCGGTAAGTGGCGTCGCGCGGACTCAGTCCCGCCTCGATGTTGCGTTCGACGTTCTCCACCACCACGATGGCGTCGTCCACCACAATGCCGATGGCCAGCACCAGCCCGAACAGGCTGAGCGCGTTGATCGAAAAGCCGAACAGGTGCATCACCGCAAACGTGCCGATGACGGAAATAGGCACAGCCAGCAATGGGATGATGGAAGCACGCCACGTCTGCAGGAAGATGATCACGACCAGCACGACCAGTGCCACGGCTTCGAGCAACGTGTGCACCACGGCCTCGATGGACGAGCGCACAAACTGCGTGGTGTCATAGACGATTTCGTAGTCCACGCCTTCAGGCATGCTCTTTTTCAGGTCCTTCATCACGGCCTGCACGTCGTCGGAGATCTGGATGGCGTTGGAGCCCGGTGCGGCAAACACCGGCACGGCCACAGCCTGCTTGTTGTCCAGCAGCGAGCGCAGGGCGTAGTCAGAAGCACCGAGCTCCAGGCGCGAGATGTCGCGCAGGCGCGTCACGGCGCCGCCCTTGTCGGTCTTGACGATGATGTCGCCGAACTCTTCTTCGCTTTGCAAGCGCCCTTGGGCATTGATGGACAGTTGCATGTCCACGCCGGGCAGGCCGGGGGATGCGCCCACGACGCCGGCGGCGGCCTGGATGTTCTGCTCGCGAATGGCGCGCACCACGTCGCCGGCGGACAAGCCGCGTTCGGCCACTTTTTGCGGATCAAGCCAGACGCGCATCGAATAGTCGCCCGAGCCGAACAGCTGCACCTGGCCCACGCCGTTGATACGCGCGAGGCGGTCCTTGACATTAAGCACCGCGTAATTGCGCAGGTAGGTCATGTCGTAGCGGTCATTGGGGGAGAGCAAATGCACCACCATCGTGAGGTCGGGTGAGCTCTTGATGGTGGTGATGCCGAGGCGGCGCACTTCTTCGGGCAGGCGCGGTTCGGCTTGCGAGACGCGGTTTTGCACGAGTTGCTGCGCCTTGTCGGGATCAGTGCCCAGCTTGAAGGTGACGTTCAGCGTCATGATGCCGTCGGTCGTGGCCTGGCTGCTCATGTAGAGCATGCCGTCCACGCCGTTGATGGATTCCTCCAGCGGCGTGGCGACGGTTTCGGCAATCACCTTGGGATTGGCGCCGGGGTAGTTGGCGCGCACCACCACGGTAGGCGGCACGACGTCCGGGTATTCGGCGATCGGCAGCGAGCGCAGCGCGATCAGTCCGGCAATGAACATCAGCAGCGACAGCACGCCGGCAAAGATCGGCCTGTCAATAAAAAATTTGGAAAGATTCATGGCAATTCTTCTGGTTCAAATGTCAGGGGCCAGGCTTATGACTTGGCCGCGACCTGGACGGGCTTGGCGGTGAGTTCCGACTTGGCGGTCATCTCGACCGGCTGCGGTGTGATCAGCGCACCGGGACGGATGCGCTGCAGGCCGTTGACGACGATGCGTTCGTTGGCAGCCAGGCCGCTTTTGACGACACGCAGGCCATCGACCGAAGCGCCCAGCGTGACTTCGCGGTACATCGCCTTGTTGTCGGCGCCCACCACCAGCACAAACTTCTTGTTCTGGTCGGTGCCGACGGCGCGTTCGTTGATCAGCAATGCCTTGCCTTTGGTGGCCTGGCCCATGCGGATGCGCGCGAACTGGCCGGGAATCAGCTGGCCGTCCTTGTTGTCGAAGACAGCGCGTGCGCGCACGGTGCCGCTTCGGGCGTCCACCTGGTTGTCGACCAGTTGCAGCTTGCCTTCAAACGGCGTGTCGGCGCTGGCGGCGGTGCCCATCTGCACCGGAATGCGGTCCAGGTTACGGCCACCCGCGATGCCGGGATTGGTACCTTGCACGTCCTTGAGCGCCTTGAGCACGACTTGCTCGTCGGCATCGAAACTCGCATAAATCGGGCTCACGGACACCAGCGTGGTCAGCACAGGTGCGCCCGGGCCTGCGGCCACCAGGTTGCCCACCGTCACCTCAAGCTTGCCGACGCGCCCGGCCACCGGCGCGCGGACCTGCGAATACCCCAGGCTCAGCTGCGCCGTTTGAAGCGCTGCCTGCGCGGCGCGCAGGTTGGCCTCGGCCTCACCCTTGCCGTTGGTGCGCTCGTCAAATTCGCGTTTGGAAATGGCCTGCTCGCCCCACAGCCGCTGTGAACGCTCATGCTCACCCTTGGCCTGGGCCACACGGGCCTGCGCTGCGGCTACCTGGGCTTCAGCGCGTGCCACCTCGGCGGCATACGGCGCCGGGTCAATCGTCAGCAGCAGGTCGCCCTTTTTGACCAGCGCGCCTTCACGGAAATGCACGGCCTGGATGGTGCCGGCCACGCGCGAGCGGATATCCACGCGCTCGACGGCCTCCAGCCGGCCTGAAAACTCGTCCCAGGCGGATACGTCACTTTGCACGACGGTGGCAACGGATACGGGGGTTGCCTGTGGGTCGGCGGGTGCGCCTGATTGAGCACGGGTGCCCGATACGCCAAAGATGACGGCGGTCACGCCTGTCAACGCCAGCACGGCCACGACGGTTGCCAGCAGACGGCGCTTGTTGGTTTGCAGATGAATCGATGACATGTGAACTTCCTCAAAAAAAGAAAAAAAGAACTGTGAAACTCAGAAACGGGTGGTCAGGAATGGGCGACGGGTGCAGCCCGGGCGGCCAGCGCTTCCGCGAAAAAGCGGGTGTACTGTTCGTGCAAGATGGGCGCCCAGGCGGTCTTGTAGTCGCAAGGCTGCAGATAACTGCAGGGCCAGCCGGTAGGCACCGGCAATACGGTGTCGTGTGCCACCAGGCCTGCGGCGCGCAGTCGCGCCGCATAGGCCAGGGTTTCATCGCGCAGCGGATCGTCCTGCGCGGTGATGAGTAGCGTGGGAGAAAGGCCAGTCAGGCGAAACGCCGCGCCTGGTGCGGCATAGGGATGGCTTGCGTCTTCAGCGCGAGGCAGGTACTTGTGCCAGCCATCGGCCCAAGTGCAACCTACGGGACCGGCCTCGGCGTCGCGCAGCGACGCGGTGGCAAGGCACGGGTCCAGCATAGGCGACATCAAAATCTGGCCTGCCAGTGCCGGCTCGTGCTGGTCGCGCGCCATCAGCGCCACCGCGGCGGCGATATTGCCGCCGGCCTCCTCGCCCGCTACAAAAACCGGGGCACCGGCGCCGGCCAGTTTGTGGCGAGCCTTGGCGGCCCAGACCAGCGCGGCATAACCTATTTCGACAGCATTGGGGAAAGGGTGCTCGGGTGCCAGCGGGTAATCCAGTGACATCACCACTGCGCCAGCCTGAGCCAGCAGCCCGGCTACGCAGGAGCCACCTTCCAGGGATCCGCCCACAAACGCGCCGGCATGGAAATGCACTACCAGGGGAGAAACGCCCGTGCTGCCGCGGCGGCCGTAAAAGCGCACGTCCAGCGGCTTTTTCAGTGCCAGCTGGATCTGCTTTTCCACCCAGGGGGGAGCGGTTTTGTCGGCGCCTGCGGGGACGGGCTGTGGGCTGTTCATCATGGCGAGCCGCACGCGGCTCCTCTTTGTTGCGATGCAGCAGAAGATACGCGCGGCAAGCCGCTTAATAAATAGCCGTTTTGTTTATACTTTATTTCACCAGTGCAACAATGAGGGGTGGCAAACCGCTCTCTCCTCTGAAAATCACGCTGCCCCATGAATCCTCCCATGACCATACGAGCGCGGAGTTTCATCCTTTCCTCCGTGGCAAGGTCAACCGGGAGTGGACAATTCCGGAAAATTTTCAGGGCTATTTCGCATTCGGCACCTGAACCGGCTGGGATGGTCACAATCGCCCCTCGCTGTCTTGCCGATGGGCTTTTGCCGGGAGGTGTCCTCTACCCGGTAACCGCCCTCCTCTTTTCATCCCTTCCTAAAGCCGATCCGTCTTCCTTTTTCCGTGCCGGTCGGTTGTTTACCCGTCCCGCCAGGCAAACCGCACGCTGACGGCCTTTACCAGAACAGGACTCTTTCATGGATAAATTTTCCGCAATGCAGGCCTTTGTACGGGTAGTGGAGGCAGGCACCTTCACCAAAGCGGCGGACTCAATGGGCATGCCCAAGCCTACGGTGACACGCCTGATCCAGACACTGGAACAATCGCTGGAGACCAAACTGCTGAACCGCACCACGCGCAAGGTTACGGTGACAGCCGACGGCGCTGCCTATTACGAGCGCGCCGGCCGCCTTCTGGGTGAAATGGAAGAACTGGAGTCGAGCATGTCACGTGCCAAGGCAAGCCCGCGGGGCAGGCTCAAGGTGGACATCCCCTCCTCCCTTGGTCTGGCGGTGGTGATCCCGGCCCTGCCGGACTTTTATGCGCGCTACCCGGACATCCAGCTGGAGCTTGGCGTGAGCGACCGGCCGATCGACATTCTTGCCGAAAATGTGGACTGCGTGATCCGCGGCGGCGAGATCACTGACCAGTCACTGGTTGCGCGACGCATCGGCGAGTTTTACCTGATGTCCTGCGCTTCGCCTGCATATCTGAAGCGCCACGGTGTGCCCGAACACCCGCGCGAACTGGAGCAATCGCACAAGCTGATCCGCTATTTTTCGCCCCGTGACGGCAAGCTCTACACCGTCACGCTGCACAAGGATGGAGAGAAGGTGGAACTCGATGGCTATCACCAGCTGTCGGTCAATGATTCGAATGCGGGTGTGGCGGCGGCGCTGGCCGGTCTGGGCATCCTGCAGACACTTACTTTCCTGGTGCAGCACCACATCAGCAGCGGCGCACTTGAGCCCTTGTTCAACGGCTGGTGCTCTGAAGCCAAGCCCATCCATGTGGTCTACCCGCCCAACCGCCACCTGAGCAACAAGGTGCGTGTGTTTGTCGACTGGATCGCCGACCTGTTCGCCAAGCATGACCTGATACAGCGCAAGAGCACCTTGCGGGTAACGGCGGCAAGCAGCGCACGAGCCGAGCAGGTGTAACGCACGAGCGCCCTCTCCCGGGCTTTCCTACACCCTGCGTCATCACCAGCCTACATCGCATGGCAGCGTGGAGGATTAAGGTTATTCCTGTACGGCGTTTGTGGAGTTTGTGGAGTTTGCCCTTTGCGTTGCATGGTTGCACACAGCCACACACGCTCCGCCTCCCGCCCCATGCCACCTTTCCTGCGAAAGAACCACCGATGCCAAGACTTAAAGCACCCGCGCCCGATGCAGAAAGCCGAAAGGCTCTGGAGCAGCGCGCGCGGGAGGCGACCATGCCTGCCAAGCCCCGGGAAAAAGCCCGTTGGCCATTTCCCGTCACCGATGATCAGCCCTCCAGCAAGGCCGAGGACAACAGTGAAGACCCAGGCAAACCCACGCGTCCTGCAAAAGCCGGCAGTTAGATCGACCGTCTAGCGGCGCGGCACCGCCCGCTTGATCAGCGTAACGGCCAGCAGCACCAGCGCGCCGGCAACCAGTCCGGTGATGGCATCCATCAATAGCGGCGTGAAAGCTCCCAGCACGCCGCCCACACCGCCTACCGCCGCTGCCTGCTGCGTGAGCGTTTCAATGACGTGGTGCAGCGGCGCAAAGCCGTGCGTGAGGATGCCGCCGCCCACCAGGAACATTGCGATGGTGCCCGCTACCGACAGGCCCTTCATGAGCCACGGCGCGGCCCACAGAATGGCCTGTCCGACGCTTCGCTGCAGGCGCTGCCCGGTGCCCGTGCCGGCGCGGCGGCTCAAATAAAGCCCGCCGTCGTCCAGTTTGACGATGCCGGCCACCAGGCCGTAGACCCCCACCGTCATGAGCAGGGCGATGCCGCAGAGCACCGCGACCTGCGTCCCAAAGGGGCTGGCTTGCACGGTACCCAGCGTGATCGCGATGATCTCGGCCGACAGGATGAAATCGGTGCGCACCGCGCCCTTGATCTTGTCTTTCTCCAGCGCCACCAGGTCCACAGCGGGATTGACCAGCGCAGCCGTCAGCGCCTCGTGTTCGGCAGCCTGTTCGCTCTCGCTGTGCATGAACTTGTGCACCAGCTTTTCGAACCCTTCGTAACAGAGGAAAGCACCACCCACCATCAGCAACGGCGTCACCGCCCATGGCGCGAACGCGCTGATGGCCAGCGCCGCCGGCACCAGGATGGCTTTGTTGATGAAGGAACCTTTCGCCACAGCCCAGACAACGGGTAGCTCGCGCTCCGCCTTGACACCGGATACCTGCTGGGCATTGAGCGCCAGGTCATCACCCAGCACACCGGCGGTTTTTTTGGCCGCTACCTTGGAAAGCAGGGCAACGTCGTCGAGGACGGTGGCGATATCGTCAATCAATGCAAGCAGACTGCTGGCCATAAAGAAGTTCCGTGTGACGGCGCAAGGCCGGAATGTTTGTAGAAAAGAATGACAACGCGGGCTAGGGCTGGCGGCCTACTGTACCCAATTCAGCGGCACCCGGATTCAGCGCAGCAAAAAGCCGCCCGCAGGCGGCTTTGGCAAAGTGCGGACGCAAGCGCTCAACGCGCCGTCAACCGCCCAAAGATGAACCCCAAGGCGAGGGCTGCGCCCACGGCCTCCAAAGGATTTTCCTGGACCCACGATTTCGAAACACCCAGAGCCCGTGCCGGTGCCTCGCTCACCCGGCGGGTCTGGTCCGCAAAACGGTCCGCCACGCTGCTGGCTCCGCTGGCCAGCTTGTCGACGCTTTCGTGGGCTACGGAAGACACCCGGTCCACCGCGCTCCGCGCCGGGTCAGCCACCTTGTCAATGCCGCTGTGAAGCGCTGCTTCGGCGGATTGGACGCCGTGCTGGATGGGGTTGTCGGTCCCGGGAGATGCTGTGGTTTTGTCCATGATGCTTCTTTCAAAAAAATTCCGCACAATCAAAATACCTGACCACCCCAGCGGCGTCGGGGCCGAGGGGCGCATTCGGGTTTGATGACTCTAAACAGCGGCAGGCGAGTACCCTGTGCGCAGCCATACATGCAATGTGTAGGACAAGAGAGTGTTTATGCGGGCGCGTGTTTGTCGGCCCGCTCTGACAGGAAAAGAGCCACTTGGCTTGCCGGTCAGGACGAATGCGCCCGCATCATTCATCCTGAAGCCGTAACGCTTTTGCGTTTTGTTAATACGCTTAAACCCAAGGAGAAGCAAGATGCCCAGGACCGGACGACCCGCCCTCAAAACCGGCGCCGCCGACAACGGCCAGCCACGCAACGGCCCACCTGAGGAGGGTTTGGATGAAGACGATGCACTGGAATTGCCGGTAGAGCCCGACGAAGGAATGCCGCTAATCCCAGATGACGATGAGCGTGTGGTGAATGTGCCGTCTTGAGATTGCCCGAGCTCTGCTGAGAGCTGCCTTCAAGCGAATTCAATCCATCCGCTATTAATTAAATAGCAGGTTGCGCTCATCCCTTTTGGGCTCAGAAGCAAATACCTCTCTTAACCCAGCGTCTTGAACATCACAAACGCATCCACCAACCCCAACCGCTGGTGGCGAAAAGCCCCGGGCAAAGTAGCCACCACTTCAAACCCCAGCTTTTTCCAGAGCCTCACCGCCCGCTCATTCGTCGACACCACGAGATTGAACTGCATCGCCAGAAAACCCATGGTTATTGCTTCGCGCTGTGAGTGCTCGCACATGGCGGAGGCCAGTCCCTGGCCTTGCGCTTCGGGGGCCACCACGTAACCACAGTTGCAGACATGCGAGCCCAGGCCGGGCTGGTTGGGTTTGATGAAATAGGTTCCAAGCACACGTCCGTCGTCCGTGCCACCTTCACGCACGACATAAGTGGCCCGCGGCGCCTCCATCCAGGCCGCATGAATTTCGGCTTCGGTGCTTTGTGGCGAAAAAGCGTAGGTATCGCCCGTTTCAAAGGTCGCGCGCAGCAAGGGCCACACGGCCGGCCAGTCGGTTTCTTCGCAGAGGCGGATCACCGTCATGATGTGGAAGCATCCACGACTTCAGCCGCCGTCCTGAAAGCCTCTACGGCGGCGGGCAAGCCGCAGTAAATGCTGGCGTGCAGCAACACCTCCTGCAATTGCTCCGGCGTCACGCCGTTGTTGAGTGCGCCGCGCACATGACCTTTAAGTTCATGTTGTTTGCCCAGGGCGGTCAGCATGGCCACGGTGACCAGGCTGCGCGTTTTGAGGTCGAGTCCCGGCCGCTGCCATACATCGCCCCAGGCATTGCGGGTGATGAAGTGCTGGATCGGCAGGGAAAAATCAGTGGCCTTGTCGAAGGCGTTGGCCACAAAGTCCTCACCCATCACCTGCTTGCGGGTGGCGAGGCCTTTGTCGAAATCCTTGTCTGTGGGCTGCTTCATGGAGGCTCCTAAAAGACGAAGCGTAATAGAAAGGAAAAAAGCCCGCTCCGGTTTTCGCCGGAGCGGGCTTGGCCTCCATCAGGGCCTGTGAGGGTCTGCCTGATCAGGCAAGGTCATAGCGATCCAGGTTCATCACCTTGTTCCAGGCGGCCACAAAGTCACGCACGAAGACCTGCTGCGAATCGCTGCACGCATAAACTTCTGCAAGGGCCCGCAGCTGGGAGTTCGACCCGAAGACCAGATCGGCCACCGTACCCGTCCACTTGAGCTCGCCCGTCTTGCGGTCACGCCCCTCCAGCACACCCTCACTGGCGGCAGATTTCTGCCACTTCGTGCGCATGTCCAGCAGGTTTACAAAAAAGTCGTTGCTCAATGTCCCGGGTCGCTTGGTGAAAATGCCGTGCCTGGCCTGCCCGACGTTGGCATTCAGGGCGCGCATACCGCCAAGCAGCACGGTCATCTCGGGAGCGCTCAGCGTCATCAGGTTCGCGCGATCCACCAGCTGCTCCGCCGCCCGCTGGTCTTGGCCTTTGCGGGTGTAGTTACGAAAACCATCCGCGGCAGGCTCGAGAACGGCGAACGATTCCACGTCAGTCTGCTCCTGCGAAGCGTCCGTACGGCCCGCCGAGAACGGCACCTTCACGTCATGACCCGCCTTCTTGGCGGCGGCCTCGACGGCCGCACAGCCGCCAAGAACGATCAGGTCCGCCAGCGAGACCTTCTTGCGGCCAGGCTGCGCACCATTGAATTCACCCTGGATTGCTTCCAGCACTTTCAGAACCTTCGCCAGTTCCGCCGGCTGATTGACTTCCCAATCCTTTTGCGGCGCAAGACGGATGCGCGCACCGTTCGCGCCGCCGCGCTTGTCGCTGCCACGGAAGGTTGATGCAGATGCCCATGCCGTTGTGACAAGCTGCGAAATGGAAAGCTCAGAGGCCAGGATCCTGGCTTTGAGGCCGGCAATATCCTGCTCATCGATCAGCGGATGGTCGATGGCGGGAACCGGATCCTGCCAGATCAGCGCTTCCTTCGGCACCAGCGGGCCCAGGTAGCGCGCGGCCGGACCCATGTCGCGGTGCGTCAGCTTGTACCAGGCGCGTGCGAAGGCATCCGCGAATTCCTGCGGGTTGGCCATGAAACGCCGCGAGATCTTTTCATAGGCCGGGTCCATGCGCAGGGCCATGTCGGCCGTGGTCATCATCGGGGCATGGCGCAGCGCGGGATCATGGGCATCCGGCACGGTGCTTGCGGCTGCCGGATCCTTCGGCGTCCACTGGTGCGCGCCGGCCGGGCTTTTCGTCAGCTCCCACTCATAGCCGAACAGGTTCTCGAAATAGCCGTTATCCCACCTGGTCGGGTTCTTGGTCCAGGCCCCTTCGATACCGCTGGTAATCGTATGGACGCCATGGCCGCCGCCGAACTTGTTGACCCAGCCGAAGCCCTGGTCCTCGATGCTGCCGCCCTCGGGCTCGGGGCCGACATGCTCACCCGGATTGGCAGCACCATGGGATTTTCCGAAAGTGTGCCCGCCGGCGGTCAGCGCAACGGTTTCCTCGTCGTTCATGGCCATGCGGGCAAAGGTCTCGCGGATGTCGCGTGCCGAGGCCAGCGGGTCCGGCTTGCCGCTCGGGCCTTCGGGGTTCACGTAGATCAGGCCCATCTGGACTGCGCCGAGAGGATTTTCGAGCTCGCGGTCGCCGCTGTAACGCTTGTCGCCCATCCATTCGGACTCGGGTCCCCAGTAAATTTCTTCCGGCTCCCAGACGTCGGGACGCCCGCCGGCAAAACCGAAAGTCTTCAATCCCATCGACTCCATGGCCACGGTGCCGGCCAGGACCATCAGGTCGGCCCAGGAGATTTTCCGGCCGTACTTCTGCTTGACCGGCCACAAGAGGCGCCGCGCCTTGTCGAGGTTTCCGTTGTCGGGCCAGCTGTTCAGCGGCGCGAAGCGCTGCGTTCCGGAGCCCGCGCCGCCGCGGCCGTCGGCGATGCGGTAAGTGCCCGCGCTGTGCCAGGCCATGCGGATGAAGAATGGGCCGTAGTGGCCGTAGTCCGCTGGCCACCAGTCCTGCGAGTCCGTCATCAGCGCATGGAGGTCCTTGACGACGGCATGCAGGTCCAGGGTCTTGAATTCCTCGGCATAGTTGAATGCCAGGCCCATGGGATCGGACAGCGGGGAATTCTGGTGAAGAATCTTGAGGTTGAGCTGATTGGGCCACCAGGCGGCATTCGTTGCGACGCCAGCCAGTGCGTGTTTGCGGGCGCCGCCCGAGAATGGGCAGGAGGCTTCGCCTTGCGTGTTGTGATCAGCCATGATGTGGTTTACCTTTGATGAATAAGTGGTGCCGTGTAAGGGCTTGGAGGGCTTGGAGGGCTTGGAGGCCTGGACTTGCCAGGCTCTTGGCCTGTGAAGCACAGTCTAGGTTTCACGGCAAAATAAGCAAAGCCAATAAAAAGTATTTATCTAATAGTTTTTATTAATTGCACGTATCTTTCACCAAGCTCCCGCGTGATCGGGGCGGCCCTCTTTGCTTTACGCTTTACGCTTGAACCGAGTCGCTTATAAAGTCCGTTGAGGAAACCCTTATGACCAGTCCCAAAACTTCCGGCGCGGCACCCCGCTATCCCGCGCCCGAACTGAAAGACCTGCCGCAAGACATACAGGCCAAAATCCTCGAAGTCCAGCAAAAGGCCGGTTTTGTGCCCAATGTTTTCCTCGCGCTGGCGCGCCGCCCCGCCGAATGGCGCGCTTTCTTCGCGTACCACGATGCTCTGATGCTCAAGGAAGAAGGGTCCAATCCCAATGGCACGCTGACCAAGGGCGAGCGCGAGATGATCGTCACCGCCACCAGCGCGGCCAACAACTGCCTGTACTGCGTGGTCGCGCACGGCGCCATCCTGCGGATTTATGAAAAGAAACCGCTGGTGGCCGACCAGGTGGCGGTCAACTACCGCAAGGCCGACATCACGCCGCGCCAACGCGCCATGCTGGATTTCGCGATGAATGTCTGCCTGCAGGCCGACCGGATTGAAGACGCCGACTTCGAGGCGCTGTACGGCCACGGCTTTGATGACGAAGATGCCTGGGACATCGCGGCGATTACGGCCTTCTTCGGCCTCTCGAACCGCATGGCAAGCTTCAGCGACATGCAGCCCAATCCCGAGTTCTACTTGATGGGCCGCGTGCCCAAGCCGCCCAAGCCGGCCTGAGAATTATTTGTGCAGGGTTTGATCTGGAACAAGGAATTCATGACTTCGACCACCACCGCTTCCCTCGTCGCGCCGGCCGCGCCCAACCCCGCATCGGCCAACCCCTCCGGCCTGACCGTGCGCAAGCTCGAAATCGACCTCGACCAGGGCTTTGACCGCCACTGGTATGGCGGCGACGCCTTCCTGAGCCAGTACCACAATGCCTTGTCGATGAGTTTTCCGGTGGGCGAGCAGTCCTTCATCGATGCAGTGCGCGACTGCGCGAAGCAGTTGCCCGAGACGCCCGAGTATGCCCTGCTGCACGAAGCTACGGCGCAGTTCATAGGCCAGGAAGCCACGCACCGCCATATCCACGCGCTCTACAACGCGCACCTGGAAACGCAGGGCCTTGTAAATCGCTGGCAACACTGGGCCACGGCGCGCATCGACTTCGCGAAAAAAAGAGGCGTGGAACCGCGCCACTTCCTTGCGGTGACGGCAGCGTATGAACACCTCACGGCCGTGCTGGCGGATTTCATGCTGCGCCACGACACCACGCTCGACAGTGCCGACCCGAAAATGCAGACCCTCTGGCGCTGGCATGCAGCCGAGGAAACCGAGCACCGCGCCGTCGCCTACGACCTTTACCAGGCGCTGCAGGGCAACTATGGCTGGCGCATACGCTGGTACATCTACGCGGTCCTGCTGTTCTGCTTCGATTCAGGGCGGCAGACGGCGCTCAACCTGTGGCACGACGGCACTCTGTTCAAGCCCGGCACCTGGTGGAGCGCTGCGAAATTCTTCTGGGGGCGCAACGGCGCCATCTGGCACACCGCCGGGCCGCTGCTGGCGTACTTCAGGCGCGACTTCCATCCGGACCAGGAAGCCTCTGCGGTGGCTGAAGAACACACACGCGCCCTTGCGCAGCGCTGGCTCAAGGACAACGAGAAAAGCTTTCGCACGGTGCGCTAAGGCTGCGGCCTGGTTTGTTTCGCTCTCCGCTATTTGCTATGTATTTAATAGCTAATAGCCAAGTAATCACCTGGACCAGAGTCCTATTTCTCTTAAAAATCAATCCTCAATCAGCTTGCGCATCCAGTCGGGCAGCTGCCGGGATTTTTGCGCCGGAAAATCCACCCAGATGGTGGTGGCGCCGCCCGCGGCGCAGATTACGCCCGGTGCATCGGTGCGCTCCATGGTGGCCCAGCTTTCAAAGGTGCTGCGGCCCGGGTCACTCACATACATCTTCATCAGCACGTCGCCCGGGTATTCGAGCTGCTTGTAGAAGTTGCAGAAGGCATTGACGATGACCGGGCCTTCGCCCCGCGGGTCGGGCCGGCAGCCAATCGCGTACATCCAGTCTATCCGTATGGTTTCCAGGAAACGGAAGTAGCTGCCGTTGTTGAGGTGGCCCATCGCGTCCATGTCGCCCCAGCGGATGGGGATGATCATTTCACGGACCAGTTTTTTCTTTTCGGGGATTTCAATCTTCATGGTGGCCATCACACCTAGCGGTGCGCCCGTATGGAAGCAAGAATGCCCAGCGTGAACAGCACGCAGGCGGTGAGCTGAACCAGGGTGGGCCAGCGGCCGTCCCACGCAAAGGAATACAGCAGCGCAAAAATCGTTTCACTGACGATGAGCTGCCCGCACAGGCTGGCGCTGAGCCGCTGGCTGGCCACGTTCCACAAGATGGTGGCCAGCCAGGTCGAACCCACGCCTGCGATCACACAGAGCAGCACAAACATCCAGCGGTCTTCACGGCCTGCCAGTACGTTGATGTCGGAACCGGCGACCAGCCACATCAGCAGTGCGCCCAAGCCAGTGGCCACCCCCAGCCAGTTGGCCCAGTCGGTGGCGTTGACTTCCGGGTGGCGCTTGAGCCAGGCGGAGTTAAGGATCGCAAAGGCCGTCCAGCACACCAGCGAGGCCGACACAAACAGCATGCCGCGCCAGAAATGGGTGGCAGTGCCCGCGGGTCCTTCGTGCGTGGAGCCCATCATGAGCGCCAGCCCCGCCAGCGTCAGCGCCAGCCCCGGCAGCAGTGAGGCCCAGCGCAGGCCTTGCGGCTTGCCCAGCAGCATGACCCAGATCGGGATGGTGCCGATGACGAGTGAAGGCACTTCGGTGCCCGCGTCGCGTATAGCCAGCACCAGCAACAGGTAGTAGCCGCTGAAGCCCAGGACGCTCATCACCAGCGCAGCCCAAGCTTGGCGCAGCGTCGGCAAGCGGCGGCTGCGCATGCCGATCAGCATTACCAGCGCAGCCAGTACGCCATAGACGGCAAAGCGTCCCGCAGTGAGGTCAATCGACGAATAACCGCCCGTGCCCATCGCGACCATGCGCGGCGCGACAAACACCAGGCCCCACAGCGCTCCCGCCGCGAGCCCGGCCAGAATGCCAGTCAGCATGCGTCAGGCAACATGCGCAGTAGCCACCAGGCGCAAGCCAAGCAGGCCCATGGCGCCCGCGGCCACGCGGTCTACCAAAGCCTTGCTGCGCAGGTAGGCCGCGCGCGGCATAGTGGACGACAGCACTAGCGCCACCACCGCATACCAACCGGTTTCCATGATCAACACGCCCACCAGCACCAGCACGGCCGCCGGTAGCGGAAACTGCGCAGGCAGCAAGGCGGCAAACACGCTGCTGTAGACAACCACGATTTTGGGATTGCTCAGCTGCGTGACCAGCCCCTGGCGAAAGGACTGGATCACCGTACGGCGCGAGACGGCACTTTCAGCGCCCGCCATCTCCAGCGGCTGGCGGGCGCCGCGCCAGATGTTCAAAGCAATCCACATCAAATAGAGCCCACCCACCACCTTCAGTGCCATGTAAACGCCCGGCAACGCGGCCAGCAAAGCCTGCAAGCCGGCCAGCGCCAGCGCAGCAAACACAAGAGCCCCCAGGCCCATGCCGACCGCGGCGGCCAAACCATCGGCACGCGAGCGTGACACGGCAATGCGCGCCACCTGCACAAAACTGGGGCCGGGGCTCACAACTCCGGCAAGCAGCGCCAGGAAAATCAGGCCTATCGGGCCGAGGTAGGGCAATACAGAGTCGAACATGCGCAGGCTCCAGAGATCAGGAAGTTAAATTGACGAGATTGAGAGCTTGAGAGCTTGAGAGCTTGGAAAACCGGAAAAGACGCGAAGGTCCACTTTGCCACGCGCCCTGCTTTTTTGCAGGCAGTGAATCTATTCAGGCGCCAAAGCCGTCGTCGGCTGCAATCACCGCGCCATTGACAAAGTGGCTTTCACCGCTGGCCAGCATGACCAGCAGCGCATCCAGGTCTTCCGGCTTGCCGATGCGCTTGCGCGGCAGCATCTGCACAAGCTTCTTGCCTTGCTCGGTCTCCCAATGATGGTGATTGATCTCGGTGTCGATGTAGCCGGGGCAGATCGCGTTGACGTTGATGCCGAACTTGCCCCACTCCAGCGCCATGGCCTTGGTCATTTGCACCACGGCGGCCTTGCTCATGCAGTACACGCCGATCTGCGGCAGCACACGCAGCCCGGCCATGGAGGCGATGTTGATGATGCGCCCGCCGGCATAGTTGGCGAGCCCGGCACCGCGCGAACGGGCCAGCATGCGCTTACCGACTTCCTGCGCGACAAAGAAGGCACCCTTCACATTGGTGTTGAAGATGAAGTCGTAATCTTCTTCGCCCACATCCTGGATACGCTGCGTGGTGCTCACGCCCGAGTTGTTGACCAGGATGTCGATGGGGCCGACTTCGGTTTCGGCATGGGCCACGCCGGCCTTGATGCTCGCGTGGTCGGTCACGTCGAGTTCCACCACATGCGCATCGCCGCCGGCCGCTTCAATCTGCGCGCGCAAATCCTTGAGCTTGTCGAGCCTGCGGCTGGCCAGCACCACAGCAGCACCCGCGCTGCTCAGCGTTTTGGCAAACTGCGCACCTAACCCGCCCGATGCGCCGGTCACCAGGGCGACACGCCCCGACAGATCAATGCTGTAAGCCATTAGAGGCTCCTCTCAATTAAAGCTGCACAAAAGAGAACGACCGTTCGCATCGCTGCATTCGCGGCATAAAATCCAGCGCGAGACAGCAATCCTTCCTGAAAATCATTATCAGCGAGTCCCCCGATGAATACCCAAGAGATTCTGGCCCAGTTCGGCCCCCGCGAAGCGATGGAATATGACGTGGTCGTAGTGGGTGGAGGCCCGGGTGGCTTGGCCACCGCCATTCGCTTGAAGCAACTCGCCGCCGAAAAGGGCACGGACATTTCTGTCGTGGTTCTTGAAAAAGGCTCCGAGCCCGGCGCGCATATTCTTTCGGGCGCTGTGATGGACCCGAAGGCATTAACCGAACTGCTGCCCGACTGGAAAGCCCAAGGCGCGCCGTTAAATCAACCCGTCACCGCCGATGAAGTGCTTTTCCTGACCGAGAAAGGCGCCGTCAAGACACCGGGCTTTTTTGTGCCTGACTGCTTTCACAACGAAGGCAACTACGTTATCAGCCTGGGCAATGTGGTGCGCTGGTTGGCGCAGCAGGCCGAAAACATCGGCGTTGAAATCTTCCCTGGTTTCGCGGCGGCCGAAGTGCTCTACAACGACGACGGCTCGGTCAAAGGCGTGGCCACCGGCAACCTCGGCATCGGCAAAGACGGCCAGCCCACCGACAACTTCCAGCTGGGCATGGAGCTGCACGGCAAGTACACCGTGTTTGCCGAAGGCGCGCGCGGCCACCTGGGCCGACAACTGATCAACCGCTTCAAGCTCGACGAAGGCCGCGACCCGCAAGGTTATGCGCTGGGCGTGAAAGAGCTCTGGGAAATCGACCCCGCCAAACACAAGCCGGGCCTTGTCATCCACACCGCCGGCTGGCCCATGGACACCCAAACCTATGGCGGCGGCTTCATGTACCACCTGGAAGACAACAAGGTCACGCTGGGCATGGTCACCGGACTGGACTACAGCAATCCCTACCTCAGCCCGTTTGAAGAAATGCAGCACTGGAAGACGCACCCCAGCATCAAGGCTTACCTCGAAGGCGGCAAACGCATCAGCTATGGCGCGCGCGCCATCACCGCCGGCGGCGCGCTCAGCCTGCCCAAGACAGTCTTCCCGGGCGGCGCGCTGATCGGCTGCGAAGCCGGCTACCTCAATGCCGCACGCATCAAGGGCAGCCATGCAGCCATCAAGAGCGGCATGCTGGCCGCTGGGGCCGCGTATGACGCCGTCACCGCCGGCCGCCAGCACGACGAGCTGGCCGCCTACCCCGAGGCTTATGCAAAGAGCTGGCTGGCCGCAGAATTGAATCAGTCGCGCAACTTCAAGTCCTGGTTCAAGAAGGGCCTGTATGTTGGCGCCTTCATGACCGGCATCGAACACTGGCTGTTGCCCAAGCTGGGCTTCAAGTCGCCGCCCTGGACGATTCACAACAGCACGCCCGATTACGCCAAACTCAAGCCGGCGGCCGAATGCGCGCCGATTGTTTATCCCAAGCCTGACAACAAGATCACCTTCGACCGCCTGAGTTCGGTGTTTGTCTCCAACACCAACCATGAAGAGCACCAGCCCGCACACCTGACGCTCAAGGACGCAAGCGTGCCGGTCAACATCAACCTGGCCAAATACGCCGGCCCCGAAAGCCGCTACTGCCCAGCCGGCGTCTATGAGTTCGTGAAGAGCCCCGACAATTCAGACCGCCTGCAGATCAATGCGCAGAACTGCGTGCATTGCAAAACCTGCGATATCAAGGATCCGACTCAGAACATTGTGTGGGTCACACCTGAAGGCGGCGGTGGGCCCAACTACAGCAGCATGTAAGGCGCTCTTCTTTCGCAAAAAAGCCTGGATTTCGTTCCGGGCTTTTTTTTGCCTGCATGAGCAATGTCGCCGGAAGGCACCTAAAGAAACAAGCATATGGTTACGACTGCCTTGAATCTTTGTGACTTTTTGTCGCCCCCGGTTTGAACACTGACAGTGAGTGCGCGGCAAATCAGCGCACGAATACGCGGGCTCGGCGTTCCATTCACAACTGCTTACCGAACGATTCGAAACGCTTTGCCCCCCGCGTGACACCTTCCGACGCATACACGCGGCTTACGCTGACATCCTTTCTTCACACACTGAAGACACTCATGACTAACCGATAACAACGGGTGCAATTCGGCAGAATGCGGATGTGTCAGGATGCTGTCTCGTCCATCGTATGGTCCTCTTGTGATATGGGTAGTATTCGAGAAACGTCCATGTCGGCGTCGTGACCTATATCGAACCAATCTGCTGCAATGCAACCTCATACAATGACCAAAAAAATCGAACCTGGCGTGCTCTTAACTGGTGGTGCCGGATATATCGGCAGCCACACCTTTGTGGCGCTGGTTGAGGCCGGCTACCAGCCGGTGATCCTGGATGACTTTTCCAACAGTCACCCGGTGGTCCTGCAACGGCTGCAGCAGTTGACGGACCGCGACGTCCTGTGTGAGCGAGGCAATGTATTGGACACAAGCTTTGTAGCCGGGGTGCTGCGGCGACACCGCTGCGTTGCCGCTATTCACTTTGCCGGATTCAAGGCGGTTGGGGAAAGCGTTCAGCGCCCCCTCATGTACTACAGCAACAACGTGGGCGGCCTCTTGAGTTTGCTGCAGGCCATGGAAACAACGGACTGCCGGACAGTGGTTTTCTCTTCAAGTGCGACGGTCTACGGCGACCCGGCCACCGTCCCCATCACTGAACAGTTCCCATGTGCACCGGAAAGCCCTTACGCACACACCAAGCTGATGTGTGAAAACATTCTGGCTTCCCTGCGCACATCGGATCCCTCCTGGCGTGTCGGCGTCCTGCGCTATTTCAATCCGGTGGGGGCACATCCGAGCGGCCTGATCGGCGAAGACCCTAGCGGAATCCCCAACAATCTGATGCCGTACGTCACCCAGGTAGCCGTGGGCAAGCGATCCAGCCTGAATGTGTTCGGCAATGACTACCCAACACCGGATGGAACCGGCGTGCGGGACTATCTGCATGTGACCGATCTGGCCGCGGGCCATGTGGCCGCGGTGGACGCTTTGCTGGCCAATGCCCAGAGCTTTACCGTGAATCTTGGAACCGGCGAAGGAACCAGCGTACTGGGCGTTGTGCGGGCTTTTGAACGGGCAAGCGGTCGGACCATCCCGTTTGAATTTGGCCCCCGGCGAGCCGGCGACGTGGCGCAGTATTTTGCCGATGTTTCCCTCGCTGACAGCCTGCTGGGCTGGCGCGCTACATGCAACATTGACGACATGTGCCGTGATTCATGGCATTGGCAGCAGCGCAATCCTGACGGCTACAGAAATTCCTCCGGAATTTCCTTGAATCAGCAGTCCGGGGATCTTGCGCAACCGAAGCCAAACGACCCCTTACTGTCTCCAATCGGCATTTAGCCAGCCCTGATGGTCGTTAGTCCCACAGATGAAAGCACGTTCTTATTTTCAACATAAATAAGAGCATGAAATGTGCCATGAGCCGTTTGGACTATTGTCAATTGCTGCACTGCACAACAAACTTGTCTCCTGCTTTGACAGAGGAGAAATTCATGCTTAAAGCCCTCGTTACCGCTGCTTTAGCTGCTGCCTGGATGGCCTCGGCATTTGCCTATTCCGACTCTTCTGATCATCCGCGGCCGGTCCCCGCCGCGAAATCGGTGCTTGCCGAAAAGAACACGCGCACGAAACTGCACGCCGACACCGACGCCGACACCGTCAAGGTCCGCGCCGTCTACAGTCCCGATGTCCGACCCAACTCTTCCACTTCCATCAATGAGCCCAACGCCGGCGAGTCCGGTTGGCGTTCCTATGGCATGCTGCTGGCCACACTGGTGCTCATGGGTGTGATCGCCGTGCGGCGCTACAAGGCAGGAAGGCCCTGAACATGGGCGGACTCGGCCGGCCGGGTGTGACAGCAGTCAAATGGAGCGCAGTTTCCACCGCGGCCCGCTTTGCGCTGCAGTTGGTGGCTCAGGTGGTGCTGGCCCGCACGCTGGGACCCGATATTTTTGGCGTCTTTGCCATCGGCATGGTGGTGCTGACTTTCGCTACCTTTGTCTCCGGCTTCGGCTTCAGCTGGAGCCTGTTGCAGCGCACGAACCTGTGCGAGGAGGATGTCCGATTTGCCTGGACCTGGCAATTGATCGTTGGCATCCTCACCATGCTCGCTTTATATTTCCTGGCGCCGTTACTGTCGGCGTATTTCAGGGAACCGCGCGCGCAATTCGTCATTGAATGGTTGTCGTTGGCATGCCTCCTGGGTGCTGCCGCTGCACCCGCCACCTACCTGCTGCAACGTGACCTGAACTTCCGTGCAGTGGGCCTGATCCAGGTCGGCAGCTACGCCGCAGGGTATGTGGCCGTCGGTGTACCGATGGCATTGCTTGGTCAGGGTGAGGCCTCACTGGTGGCGGCATGGCTGGTACAAGCGGCGGTGGTGTTTATTGCAAGTTATGTCCTCAAGCCGCATGCGCTGCGCCCCCTTTTTTGGTATGCCGACGCGAAGTCCGCTGTTGGCACCGGACGCACGGTGTTCTTCACCAACATCGTCAACTGGTTGCTTAACAATCTTGACCGGGTATTGATAGGCCGCTTGCTTAACGCGCAGTCCCTGGGTCTTTATAACGTGGCATACAACCTGGCCACCATGCCCAACACCTTGCTGCTTGGCGCGTTGCAACCCGCATTTTTGGCGGCAGGTGCCCGCCTGCAGGACGATCATCCACGGTTGGGCCGCGCATACCTCCAGATGCTGGCAACCGTTGTGGTGCTGGGGTTTCCTGCCTTTGCGACACTTGCTTTTTTGTCGCCGGACATCGTGCATGTACTGTATGGCCCGGCCTGGAGCGGTGCAGCGTGGGTGCTCGCCATCCTCTTCCTCTGCATGCCGGCATATGTCATCTGGGGACTATCGACGCCCGTGCTGTGGAACACCGGACGCAAGCACTACGAATTCGCTTTGCAGCTTCCGCTTGTCTTTTTGGGAGTGCTCGGGTTTTACCTGTTCGCAGGTGAGGGCATTCACATGGCTGCTGCCGTTGCAGGCCTGTTGCTGGTATTGCGCGCGGCCGTTGTCGGTGCTGCAGCATTCCGCGCATTGAAGATCGGCTGGACGGCCTTGTTGCCCGACCTGCTGCGCGGCCTGCTGCTGTGCGTTGCCTGCGTTTTGGGTGCGATGGCAGGACAGCACGCAGTGGAACGATTTGATATTCCCCTGTTGTCCCTGATCGCCGGCAGCTTTTCAGCGGCCGCATTGCCCGCGCTACTACTGGCACTGAGACCGCAGATATTGGGGCGGGAAGCATCCGAGATGGTGATCCGGTTTGTCCCTGCTTTGGCGAAGTTCCTGCGCCGTGGTGTTTCAGCGCCGCATACCGATCTTCCTCAAACCCTCGAGCAGCCCCTCTGAGGAACCATCTTGGAACAAACCGTTGTTATTTCCGTTCTGGTTGCCGGCGCAATTTTGGCGGCGCTTTTGGCCACGCTGGGTATGGCGGGTGCGGTTCATGTTACGTCGCGCCGGGCTCACGGCTACATGCATCTCATTTTCTACGCCATTTTGGTGATAGTGGCCATGAACAATTTTCTCTCGGGACGCGATATCTCCAGCAGCGCGGTGAAACTTGAGGAAGCCGCCGTGGTGGTTCGCCATCCGCTGGTCGCCTTGGCACAGCCCCTGGTTTCCCTCTTGCTGCTCACGCTTGCAGGGGAGCGAATCATCACGCACTGGCTACAGCGCGACAAGACGGCACAAGCGCCATCGGCGATGTTGATGGCCTTCATTCTTTTTTGGGCGGGTACGGTCGCAGCCCCGGCACTTCTGGGCCAGCATCCGCATGTGTCGCACGACTACGTATACCCGTTGCTCATCGGTACCGCGGCAGTGCTGGCGACCAGCATCGAACGGGACCTCGCATTCAAGGCTGCACGCAATGCCTTGCTGCTCTTCATGGCGGCGGGGTTGCTGCTGATTCCCTTCAAGCCGACGCTGGTACTGGACCTTTCCTATACACAAGGCCTGTTGCCCGGCCTACCCCGGCTGTCCGGGCTCGCAGCGCATGCGGTTTCACTTGGCATGCTGGCCCAGTTGGGCTTGCTGTGCCTTCTCGCACGCCCTCTGCGGAACATCTGGCTTAACCGCCTGGCTTGGGGAATGGGGTTGGTCGTGCTTTTCCTGGCGCAATCCAAGACAGCCTGGATTTCATTTACGCTGTGCTCCGCCTGCATTCTTGTCGTACGCCGGGGCCCCGCATTTTTGCGCCGCGCCAGCGACCCCGTGAGGCCTGAATTTGGCATCGTTTCACTATTGGGATTCATGGTTGCCGTGGCTGGCATCGCGCTGGCACTGATGTTTGGTGACATCGATGCACGTTTGTCCAGCTTCTTTGACAGCGCCCAGGGCGCGCAGCTTGCATCCATGACGGGTCGGGACCAGATTTGGGCAATTGCCTATGACGAATGGCAGCGCAACCCGGTGTTCGGCTACGGTCCCACCCTGTGGGATGTCAGCTTCCGCGACAGCATCGGCATGCCCAACGCGACCCATGCGCATAACCAGTTTATGGACACACTGTCCCGCTCCGGGGCGGTGGGTGCGGCTGCACTGGTGTTGTATGCGTTGGTCCTGCTGGTCCTTTCCATCCGCTATGCACGTGCCAGTGGCGGCCTTTCACTGGCGCTGTTTGTGGCGCTCGCGTTGCGTTCCATCAGTGAAGTGCCGCTGCTGCTGTTCGGTTATGGCCCGGAGCTCACCACCCATGTGCTTTTGCTGATGACGCTGGCAGCTGCAGCGCATGAAGCGCATGCCCGAAAAAAGCAGCCGGCAAGTTTTTCGGAAAGTGCTGAACCCCGCTTTGCCGGGAATTTCCATCCCTCGCCGGTTACCTCTCGAGTCCGACCATGAAATTTTCTGTCGTCATCCCGCTTTATAACAAGGCGCCATACATCAACGACACCATCGCGTCGGTGCTGGCGCAAACCTTTCCTGATTTCGAAATCATTGTGGTGGACGACGGCTCCACTGATGGTGGTGCGGAACTTGTGACGTTCATACCCGACCCGCGGCTGCGCCTGGTACGCCAAGCCAATGCGGGCGTTTCTGCAGCGCGGAATCTGGGGATTTCACTGGCACAGGGCGAATGGGTGGTTTTTCTCGATGCCGATGACTGGCATCACCCGCAA
This sequence comes from Polaromonas aquatica, assembly GCF_050626995.1. Lineage (GTDB taxonomy): Bacteria > Pseudomonadota > Gammaproteobacteria > Burkholderiales > Burkholderiaceae_C > Polaromonas > Polaromonas aquatica_A. Next base: position 430,533 of record NZ_CP192467.1, read on the forward strand.
TACCTGGCAGCCCTCCTGGCAACGCAAGCGAATTTCCCGCACGTGGATACGGTCGCTACCGACTTCCTGCCCGTTCCCGACACTCCCACCATGTGGCCGCCACGCTGGCCGGTGCTGCCAGACCAGCCGGAGGTTGAACTCATCACCGACCTTCCGCGGCGCTGGATGGTTGCGCCGTCCCTGTGCACCAGCGCGGTGTCCGTACGAAGCGCGCGCCTGCGGCAGATGCAGCCCTGCTTTCCCCCGGGAGAATCGCACGGCGAAGACCTGGATCTGTGGTTTCGCCTTGCAGAGAAAACGCCTGTTGCGCTGGTGCGGTCTCCCCTGATGGCCTATCGGCTGGCCGTGGAAGGCGGCCTGACCGCACATCATCCCAAGCTTGCCATGCCGCCGTTTCTGGAACGCATGCGCGCCCGCGCGCTTTCAGGGACCATGACCATCAGGCAACGCCGGTCCGCATTGTGGCTGGTGGCGCAATGCGAGTTGACGCTCGCACGGCAGGCACTGGCATCCGGAAACCGCCATGAAGGTTTCGGCTGGCTTGTTCGCGCGCATCGCGCGGCAACCGGGAGACGCTGGTGGCTTACCGCGGCCATGCTTTTCATGCCTGGCCAGTGGGTAAAAAACTGGCAACTCTGGCGTACGCGCCGGACCATTCACGCCGGCAGTCCGGTTGAAGCAGGATAAAAAATGAACCAGAAATTACCCCGCAAAATTACACCCCTCTGGCATTCGTGCCGGGTCTCCGTGGTCATCAAGGCCCTGAACGAGGAGCAACGCATTCGGGCGACCATCGAGAGCGCACTGCGCGCCGTCTCAGCCGTTGGCGGAGAAGTCATCCTGGCCGACTCCTGCTCGACGGACCGCACGGTGGAACTGGCCTGCACGTATCCCATACGCATCGTCCAGCTGGCTAATCCCAATGAGCGCTGCTGCGGCGTCGGTCCGCAGCTCGGCTACCAGCATTCGCATGGCGACTTCATCTATATCCTCGATGGCGACATGCAGATGCAGGAGGGCTTTCTTGAGAAAGCGCTAGCCTTCCTGGAGGCGCATGAGGATGTTGCAGGCGTGGGCGGACGCGTAGTGGAGCAAAACACCGAGAGCCTCGAGTACATGGCGCGTGGAGAACGGGACTCCCCGCACCTGCGGCCGGGCAAAGTGGACAGACTCGACGGCGGTGGGCTTTACCGCCGCAGCGCCATCGAGGCGGCAGGCTATCTTTCCGACCGAAACCTTCACAGCTACGAAGAATTTGACCTGGCCATAAGGCTGCGCGCCCTCGGCTGGCGCCTCTGGCGCTTGCCGGTGGATGCTGTCAATCACTTCGGGCACGACGCACCACCCTATCGCCTTTTGATGCGGCGCTGGCGCACCCGGTATATCTGCGGACTGGGTGAACTTGTCCGCGCGGCAGCGGGCAAGCCGCGCCTGCATCTGGCTTTGGAGGGATTGCGGGAATTGCGCCTGTATATGGCAGTGCTCGGCTGGTGGGCTGTCATGGCGAGCCTGGTGTTCTGGCCGGTTTCTGCATCCCTGCGCCTGGCATTCTTCTGCATCATCGCCACGGCACCGGTGTTGCTGATGACCTGGCGAAAACGGTCCGCAACCAAGGCGCTTTACTCGGTGATTTCCTGGTGCTTCAACGCCGCAGGTCTCATACGCGGCCTGCTTCGCCGGCAACGGCCGGCTCGCGAGGCCATCGCAAGCCGGATTGTCAAGGACTCGGCAATGACATATCACCATGCAATCCAGGGGGCCGCCAATTGATGAGTTCCGATGGAGGCCTGCAAAGGCAGCAGGCGACCCAGCAATTTACCGGCGTACAGATCCTGAGGTTTGCCGCAGCCATGCTTGTCGTGGTCATGCATATCACCCAGGCTATTTCCATCCATGTGAGCGGAACCGGTCCCACCCGCTATTGGACAGACGGCTCTGCAGGGGTGGACATCTTCTTTGTCATCAGCGGTTTTGTCATGGCCATGTCGACCTCCGCGTTGCCTTCAGACGCTGCGGCCCGAATGGGTGCCGCCTGGATTTTCATGCGAAGGCGCCTGCTGCGGATCGCTCCGCTCTACTGGTTCTACACGTTGTTGAAGGTCGCCCTCCTGCTGGCCTTGCCTACCCTCGCATCCCGCGCGTCCGTGGAGCCTGGACACCTGACAGCGTCTCTTTTATTCATCCCGGCCGTGAGCCCGTGGGGCCTTGTATTACCCACCCTTCCCGTCGGCTGGACATTGAATTTCGAAATGCTTTTTTATGCGATTTTTGCAGCGGCTATTGCCTTGGGGGCACCGCGCATCCGGTTTTGCCTGTTGATCTTTTTGCTCATTTACACGGCAGGGCGTTATATACCGGGCTCGGTCGTACTGGATTTTTATGCCCAGACCATTGTGTTTGAGTTCATTCTTGGCATTTGCGTTGCCTACGCTTTTTTGCGTCTCCGGCATGTGTCGCCTGGAGTCGGCTTGATCGTCATGGTGATTGGCGTAGCGTTCATGTTTGTCCCCGATTGGGGACGCTCCGCTGACCGTTTTGCCACATGGGGCTGCGGTGCTGCGCTGGTCGTCCTGGGGTCACTCTGGCTGGAGCCGTGGACCTCGCGTGCGCCGCTGGCTTCCCGTCTGTCTTTTCTCGGTGATGCGTCCTATTCCATCTACCTCTCACACACCTTCGTGGTGCCCGCAGGGGTACTGGCGCTCAAAAAGATGGGCATGCAGGACAGCCTCGCCATCGTGCTTGCCGTAGGCATGGCCGTGGTGGTTGCCGGCTGCATCTCGTATGTGTGGCTGGAACGGCCCATGACCGCCTTCTTCAAACGCGCATTCTTTAAAAATCCGGGTCTTTCTTATCAAGGTACAGGAAAATAGTCATGAGAAGTGAATCGCTGCCGCATTCGGCCGCACAAGCGCGTGAAGGGCGCTATATCTACCTTGCCTGTCCCTGGACACCCAAGGGCGGAGGCATGTTCAAGGTAGCCGATTACCTGATCCAGGCCCAGGTGTTTTCAGCCCCTGCCGATGCAGCGGAGCTTCGTCCCCTCGATACACGCGGCGGGTCCAACGCCTTGTATTCATTCTGGGTGCTGGCAACCGCCCTGGCCCGCGTTGTGCGCGGAAAACTCAACGGCCGGCTCGCAGGTGTCCACGTCAATATGGCCGAGCGCCTGAGCCTCTTTCGTAAGAGCACCATCATCATTGCCTGCCGCGCCCTCGGTATCCCGGTGGTGCTCCACTTGCACGCCGCACAGTTGCACCATTTCTACAGGTCGCTGCCCCGTCCACTGCAGATGCTGACGCGCTGGGTATTTTCATTACCCTCCAGTTGTGTGGTGCTGGGATCCTCGGCACGGCGCTTTGTGATCGAAGAGCTTGGTGTGCAGCCCAATCGCGTGGAGATCGTTATCAACGGTGTTCCCGAACCCACGCATGCCAGGCGCATCGCCTCGGAACAAGCCGTGCAGCGCGTCCTCTTTCTGGGAAACCTTTCGGAGCGCAAAGGGGTATCTGATCTTTTGCAGGCACTCGCGCTCCCTGGATTTGATGTCTCACGAACCGAGGTGATCCTCGCAGGTGGCGGCGATATCGAGGCCTACCGGCTCAAAGCAAGGCAGCTGGGCGTTGAAGAGCTGCTTGATTTTGCGGGCTGGTCCGACCAGCAGCAAGTCGCGCGCCTGATGGCGCGCGCAGATGTACTGGTCTTGCCTTCCTATGACGAAGGCTTGCCGCTGGTCATCCTGGAAGCCATGGCCAACGGGGTTGCGGTGGTCTGCAGCCCCGTTGGCGAAATTCCTTCGGTGTTAACCGATGGCGTCAATGCCTGTTTTGTGCAGGCCGGTGACGCGGCCGGCATTGCCCAGGGTTTGCAGCGTGTACTCAACGAGCCAGCCTTTCGAACCTCGCTGGAACGCAACGGGCGGGCGCTTTATGAGCAGCATTTTTCTCTTGCACGCTTTTTTACCAGCGTTGCGCGTATCCACCAGCGCAATTTCGGTGTAGCAGCCCAGCCGCTGCGCGCCGTCAAATCCATCCAGGGTTCGTCCGCATGATCTCGCAGGCCGACGACATCCAGGGAGGCAGCCGCCTTCAGGCCGACGTATGCATCGTTGGCGGAGGCCCAGCGGGTATTGCATTGGCTCTTACCTTGTCGGAGCAGGGGCATTCCGTGCTCCTGCTGGAGTCGGGGCAGCTTCAGGCGCATGCACCTACCCAGGCGCTCTGCGAAGGAGAAGTCGCGGATGAGCGGCTGCACAGCCCGCCCGGAAAATACCGCCAGAGGCGCCTGGGTGGCTCCACCGCGATCTGGGGCGGTCGCTGCATGCCGTTCGATCCGATTGACTTCGAAACCCGCAGCTACATTCCGTACAGCGGGTGGCCGCTGTCCTATGAAGATCTGCTTCCCTACTACCCTCGCGCCAATTCCCTGGCAGAGGCCGGACGGTTCATGTATGACGCCAGTGACGCGCTGGCTCCGGAAGCCGGTCCGATGATTGCGGGATTCGACAGTTCGCGCGTTCTGACGAATGGGCTGGAACGGTTTTCCTGCCCCACGCATTTCGGCAATCGCTATGCACGGCAGCTTGAAATTGCACCCAACGTCCAGGTACTGCTGGGAGCCAATTGCACCGCGGTGCGGCTGCAGGCTGACGGGAGAGCCGTACGCGAGCTCGAGGTACGCACACTGGCAGGAACACACTTCCGTGTGACGCCGAATACCACGGTGCTGGCCATGGGAGGGCTCGAAACGGCCCGTTTGCTATTGGCATCACAGGACGTCATTGCGCAGGGCGTCGGCAACCAGCACGATGTGGTGGGGCGCTATTACATGTGCCACATTGCCGGGAACGTTGGCACCCTGACAGTTCATGGGCCCGTCGGCAATGTGCGGCACGGTTACGAAATTTCACCGGAAGGCATCTACTGCAGGCGCAGGTTGTCCGTGGCTGCGCACGAGCAGAAGCGCCTGGGCCTTGCCAATGCGGTTGCCCGGCTGCACTTCCCGCGCATTACCGACCCTACGCACCGCAATGGAGTGCTGTCGGGACTGTTCCTGGCCCGCAAGCTGATCAGCTATGAATACGGCAAGCGACTCAACGACGGCAGCAACGCCGGTGCAGGCACTTACGCCCGCCATCTCCTCAATGTGGTGACCGACCCCCTCGACACCACGGCTTTTCTGACACATTGGCTGGCCAGGCGCTCTTTCGCGGAACGCAAGTTCCCGTCGGTCATCCTGCGCAACCGCACCAACCGCTTCAGCCTTGAAGTTCACGGTGAACAAATTCCCCAAGCCCATAGCCGGGTCACGCTTGCCGGGACTGTCGATGCGCTGGGTATGCCTCGCCTGAGGGTGGACTGGCGCTACAGCCAGGCTGATATCGACTCCGTCCGCGGAACCCTGGACGTGATGGCGGAGGAATTCGCTCGCAGTGGAAAAGCCCGCCTCGAGTACAACCGCCAGACCCTGGAGGACGACCTTGTACGCTTTGGCGCCTACGGAGGGCATCACATCGGCACTGCGCGGATGGGCAAGGACGTGCGTACCAGCGTGGTCAACGCCGACTGCCAGGTTCACTCGGTGCGCAACCTGTTTGTCGCCGGGAGCGCTGTTTTCCCCACGTCGAGCCAGGCCAATCCGACCTTGACCCTGATTGCAATGTCCCTCCGGCTGGCTGACACGCTGTCGCGCCGGCTGCGTGCAGAGCGGGCGCCCGTAGAGCTCAAGGAGGCCGCATGAGAGTACTGGTTTTAGGAGGTTCTGGCCATATCGGCGGCCACCTGCTGAAAATGTTGCACAACACGTCGTGGGCGGTTGCTACAGGCGCCTCCAGGCGAAAAAGGCATGCGAAGGACGAAGAAGCCCTGCAGACTGGCTGGCTGGAACTCGACTCCCGCGACGCCGGACAGCTTGCAAGTGCATTGAAGAACTTCGATGCGGTCGTTAATTGTGTGGCCGGTGACGGGGCTTCGATTTCCGAAGGCATGCACGCACTGGTCGATGCCGCGCTCAAGGCAAATTGTCCACGCATTGTTCACCTGAGCACCATGTCGGTCTACGGACCGGCAGAAGGCCTGATCAACGAGGATGCGCCGCGTGACCCTGGTCTGGGCTGGTACGGCCGTGCCAAGTGCGAGGCGGAAGCCAGCCTGCAGGAATTTGTACGCCGCGGCGGAGAGGCCGTGATGCTGCGGCCGGGCTGTGTTTTTGGCCCTGGAAGCGAGCTCTGGGTCGGCCGTATCGGCCGATGGCTTCGGTCCGGGCGTCTGGGCGACCTTGGTGTTGCAGGCGACGGCTGGTCCAATCTTGTTCACGTGGATGACGTTTGCCAGGCGCTGCTGGTTGCGCTGCAGTTGCCGGTGGCTCCGGGCGAGTTGCCCGTTTTCAATCTGGCGGCACCGGACAGCCCTCGCTGGAATGGCTACTTTGTTGATCTGGCCCTTGAGCTCAAGGCAACGCCAGTGCGGCGCATCAGCCGGCGGCAATTACAAGTGGATTCCTGGGTGGGAGGCCCGCCGCTGAAAGCTGCCGAACGGGCGCTGAAATATCTGGGTAGCAGCAGCAGACGGATTCCCGATGCGCTACCACCTGGATTGCTCCGTCTATGGGCGCAGCACATTCGACTCGATTCGCAGGCAGCGACAGAAAAACTGGGACTGACCTGGACACCCTATACCAGAGGTTTGCATGACTCGGCCCGATGGTTTTGCACCGGAGCTTCAGCCAGCAACCCCACCATGGAAAAAATATATGCGTTTCCTGACAGCTGATATTCACCGAAAATTTGGACGGTCTGACGGGCATCTCGCGCTGCAAGGCGCTCTTCTGGACCCGGCTTTCCGTGTCGTGATCACCTTGCGTCTTTGCCAGGCAGTCCAGCGACTTTCACCGGCATGGCGATGGCTGGCGGTGATTCCCGCAAAGTTGCTGCACCGCCTGGCGAGCCAGCTGGCAGGGATCGAAATACCCTCGCGAGTCACCATTGCCCCCGGGCTCGCACTCACCCATGGTCGCGGCAGTGTCGTTAACGTGGGTGCCCGTATCGGCAGCAACGTCACCCTATTTCATGGCGTCACGATCGGGCAGAGGGATTACATTGACGGTGACGGACGGCGGAGTACCGAGTACCCGGTAATTGAAGACGACGTGTGGATCGGCCCTCATGCGATTGTGGTGGGCGGTGTGACAGTGGGACAAGGCAGCAGGATTGCCGGCGGAGCCTATGTCTACCAAAACGTTCCTCCCTACTGCGTCGTGATGGGAAACCCCGGGCAGATTGTGAAAACCAACTGCGTGCCGGATGTGGACAACCGCTACGTGCCGGCATCGCAGGATGCAGAAAACCAGCACATGCAACCGCAACGTTCATGCCCGCGGTGAATGCCGGATTCAACGTCGGCTCAGCGAGGCCAGACGCAGGGCCCTCGTTAAAAATAGCGGGTTGCCTATGACGTACCGCTGAAACAGCCGGCGCGGCTCCAATGCCAGGCGAAACAGCCACTCAAGACCGGACTTCTGCATCCACAGCGGCGCGCGCGGTGTTTTTCCACCGAGAAAATCAATGATCGCCCCGCCGCAAACGATCAGGCAGGGAAAGTCCAGCAATGCCCGCAATTGGGCCGCAACTTCTTCCTGGCGGGGCATTCCCATGCCAAGCACAATCAACGGCGGCTGATGCTCAACTGCCAGCAAGGCATACGCCTCAACCGCCAGGAAACCATCGGCGACGATGAGCTGGCTGTGAGGGGCCAGCTCCTGCTGGACGCGCAACTTGCCCCTGCTCAGGTAAGGATCACGCGTGCCAAACAAGGCAATCCTGCGGCCATCGAACGCCCGGATCAGTTGCGGGATGAAGTCTGTCCCGTTGAGATTGAGGCCGGGTTGCATCCGCAGTAATTTAAAAAGTGTTGCCATGCCGGAGCCATCCCTGAGCACCAGATCGGCCGAGCGCATTGCCTCGAAAAATGAAACAGACCTCACCATGGAATTCATCGCATGGGCATTCGCAAAAGCCAGCACGAATGGGCGCACGGGATGGCTGAGTGATGCCAATAGTGCCTGGCTGTCGACCGGGCTCTGCACTCGCTCAATTTTTTCCACCACCAGTGACCAGCGCTGGCGCCAGTCAGCAGGGCTGTCGAAAGAGGCACTTAACATGATCCAGCCCCTGGAGTCCGAAGCATGACAAAATCGCAGCCATGGTGAACACTGCAACTCCAGAAAATTTCCAGCGCGCCCTGCGCATTCTGGCTGCGCTGAGTGTCGCCCTGGCTGCGGGGGCGCTCTACATTCTCGGTGCCCAGCCAGTTGCCGTCGGGCTGATTCCTTCGCCGTGGGACAAGCTGGCGCACCTGCTCGTCTTTGGCATGGTTGGCGCAGCTGCCGGTGTGGCGAGCGGCAAGCGCGGATGGCGCATGGCGCTTTACTGCGTGGCGGGAGCCACGATGGTGGGCACGATGGATGAATTGCATCAAGCGTTCCTGCCTGGCCGGGCAGCGAGCTGGTCTGACCTCGCTGCCGACCTGATAGGCGGCCTCCTGGGAGCCGGGGCAGTCCATGCCGTCCACCGGTTTGCAGGCAATCGCGTCAAGCATCGTTAAGCACAGAGCCCACCAGAGCCACGCCAAATTCCCGCAGGCTATGGGTGAAACGAGTCATTTGCGGCATTGAACTTATATTTTGCCTCGCCACCACCAGCGCCGCTCCTGCCCGGACGGCCACCGTGTGGGCATCCGCACATTCGCTGGCGGGGGGGGTGTCAATGATGATGACGTCGAATTCTTCGCCAAGCGATTGCAGCAGCTTCGAAAACTCCTGCCGGCCAAGCAACTCTTGCGGATTCGGAGGAATAACACCCGCAGGCAATACCGACAGATCCTGCAGGGCCGCAATGCTGATAACCGCTTCCGGCCCGGCCCGGCCGGCAAGCATGTCAGACAGCCCTGCGGTTGCACCAAGGTTGAAAAGCTGATGTTGCCGGGGTGTTCGCATGTCTGCATCGATCAGCAAGGTACGTTCACCGAGCTGTGAGAATACGATGGCCAGATTCGCCGCAATATAACTACGCCCTTCCTTGGCCCCGGCACTGACAACAGCAAGACCCCGGCGGTCAGCCCCGGTGTCGAACCAGCGCAGCATCAACTGGCTGCGCAGGGCACGCAATTGCTCAACCGGCTGGCTGCCCGGCTGGTAAGCAGCTACGAGCTCCCGGCTGAGTTTGGTTTCATGAGCCAGGTACGGATAATCAAACTGAACCGAAAGGGCAAAACGCACATCGTCATCGGTCAGCAGGCCCAAGGCCTTTCCGGAATCACCGAAGCGCAAACCGCGGTCCCGCTGGAAATGCAAAATGCGCTCGGCATCGGGAGGCGACAGCCGACCGGCGTCCACCAGGATTGTTCCCATGGAACGGCCGGCACCTGTGGCCGGTTTACTGGGAAGTGTCAGGGGAACCGACCGTATCGTCGGAGCGCTATTTCTATTCATGCTGTCCCTCCATTGCCTAGCATCAGGCGGCGCGGACCAGGAAGCCTGGCGCGTCCTCCATCTGAAGAAATGCTTGCCAATACAGGCAGGCCCAGTAGCTGTACCAGATCTTCTGCGGAGCGCACACGACGGTTGGTCAGCTCCAGCAGCAACGCGCATGCGATGCCTAGCAAAGTCCCGCCAAAAGCGGCGACCAGCAGGTTCACCAGGAGTTTCGGACTTGAAGGGCTCACCGGGGCTGTGGCCGTGTTCAACCGCACAACATTGGTCTGGTTACTCAGGCTCTGCAAACGTGTTTGCGATGCACTCTGGCTGACGGCCTCATAGGCACGCTGGGCCGACTCAACATCCCGGCGATAGACGTTGAGTTCGTCCCGCTGCTTGTTCAGCTCAAGAACCCGAGCTTTTTGTGCGCTCACTGCAGCCTGCAGTTCACGCTCCCGGTCTTTGCCGACCCGGTACGTTGTTTCGATAGAGGCAGTAATGCGCGACGTTTCGGTTGCGAGCCTGCGCTTGACAGAAGCCAGCTCAGATTCGGCACGCTGCCGTTCTGGGTGATTGTCCCCAAGCCGCACGCTGAGTTCCTGCGCTTTTGCCTCCAGCCGGGAAACATCGGCTTTCAGGCCGTTGATCAGCGGGCTTTGCATGACCTCCGCGACAGTATCACCGCGAGAGCTTCGTTTACTCTGGCTGTCGGTGGTCTCCCCCTGTACTGCCGTGAGCTGGGATGATATTTCCCCAAGCTTCGCGGTCTCATAGTCCACGCGTTCATCGCTGCTGACGATGCCGGCCTTCTGCTGATACTCCGACAAGCGAGCCTGGGCTTCTTCAAGCTTGGCGCGCGATGTCTTGGTTTGGTCATCAAACCATTCCGCGTAGATGCGGGCAGGCTCCGTTTTCAGCGCCAGATTGATATCCAGATAGGCCTGGGCAAAGGCGTTGGCAATATTCGCAGCGGCGTCCGGGTCACTGCCTTTGTAGGTGATGTTGATCACATTACTTTCGCGTGCGGGCCGCACGTCCAGGCCCTTTTGCAAAGAGTCGGCAAGCCATGAGTCAAGGGCTCCCCGGCCTTCCGTTGCTTCCAGCCAGCGGGCTTTGGTGTTCGGGTTCTCATCGAGTTTGAGCATTTTCACAACGCGTTGGGCCACCCGGTCTCCGCCAATGATGTCAACTTGCGTCGCCATATAACTTGGGGCCACCAAGCCCTGGAGGGGGGCGCCGCCGGCCACCGGGTCGGGCGAGCGCACATCGACGAGCACGGCGGTTTGGGCCGTGTATTTTTTCGGTAGCATCAGGCTGACCGTCAGCGCCGCAAGGATCGACAGCAGGATGATCAAGACGGCGACGCCATACCGGGCGCGCAGAATCAACAGAAATTGGTGAAGTGTCATGGTGATTTAAAAGAGGCTTTCACGAACGTAGAGCACGTCCTCGGGGCGAACCTGATCAGTCAGCCGCGGGGTTGTTTCAACAACTTTCCCGGAGGCATCACGGCGGTGCAACCGCAGGCGGTTTTCACTGCCGCGCACTGTCGGCCCGCCGCCTTGGGCAAGCGCCTGCATCACCGTCATGCCCCGTTCGATACGGTACGGCCCGGGGCGCTGTGCCTCGCCGTAGATATAGAAGACCGGTGCCTTGTTCACATACAGAGTGTCTCCACCCGCCAACACAATATCTTCCTCTGATTTTTCGTTCAGAAAAAGTGCCGGAATATCAATCACCTTGCGAAATGGCTTGCCATCACGCTGACCCGTCACGATCAGCACGTCATCACCCGTAGGCGTGACGCCGCCGGCTGCCGCAAGCATGTCACTGACGCGGGTGTTGAAGGTTTCGAGGGGGAAGCGGCCTGGACGGCTTACCTGCCCCAACACCGCGACCTGATTGCCCCGCACCTGCCGCAAGACGATATTGACCTGCGGCACCTTGACAAAACCGCCAGTGCGCAAAGCATCGGCAATCTTCTTCTCTGCCTCAGCGATCGTCAGTCCGCCAAGCTGAACACTCCCCACCAACGGATAGCTGATGACACCACTTTCAGATACCCGCGCGTCGACCGAGAGGTCCGGACTTTGATAAACCTGCACGCCAATCGAATCACCGGCACCCAGACGATAGTCCTGGTTGGTTGGCACAGCCGGGGCCCCTGCTACGGCCGACGCGACGGCCCCAACCGGGGCTGCTACCGCCTGCGGCTGGCCCGATGCTGCGGGCTGGGCGAACGCGGGAGTCGCCATCGCTAAAAACAAGGCCCATAAAACTATGGGAAGGTTAGGAATCATGAATTTCATCTGTTATCGCCTTTTCGGAAAGCAAATATCTGCCAAATACACCTCAGGCCGAGGCCTTAACGACGCCTAGGAGCGGGGGTGGGTGAAGGATTTCATCAAAAGCTCGCTAGCGCTGAAAGACCAACGGCATTGCTGCTGTAGTCAAAACCCGGCTCAGTGGACTTGCGCCTGTCACGCTGCACTGATGCGATTAACTTGAGGGCTCGCAGCGCCTGCCACTCAAGCGCCAGGGAAACGAGATTGGTGGTGTCGCGGCGCCCGGTTGCGGCAAAACCCGGCAAAGGCCCCTTGAAACTGCGTTCGCCGTGGTCGTAGCGCAGGCGCACGGCAGTTTTCTCGCTGGGCTTCCAGGTCGGCGCGACAAAGAAGCGGTAGCCCTGGTAATAGCTGGCTACGGATGTCTGATAGCTGCCCAGCTCACGCACCACGCCTCCGGCAAGGCTTGTCTTTGCCGTGATGGCCCAATTCGCGTCGAGCTGGCCGGTAAAACCTGAAAAATCCCGTGCGGCCAGTCCATCGTGTTCGCGGTCAAGGTGAGATACGCGCGCCCGCAGGGTGGTTTTTGCCGTCGGTGCCCAGTCCAACCTGAACTCATGTTCAGTATCGGTGAAGCTGCCCGCAAATGTCGGGGATGGCACCCTGCCTGGATAGTCGCCATCACCCCGCTTGTAGCGATAAGCCATAGAAGTAGCCGACGGGAAGACGTAACGGACACCACCTTCGGCGCCACGAATTCTTGAGTCACCTTCAAAGGTGAAAGGCTGGCTGCTGGTGCTGGTGCGCTCAAAAAGCCCACCGACCAGTCTCCACGCCCCATCGAGCTCGTATTCCGCGTCAAACACGGTCGAACGGTTGGTCCGGCGGTTGAGCTGCCCTGCGCCTTGCACGTCCGCCGTGTTATCCACGTACTCCCGCCGGTCGGTAGTCAGGTTGCCGTGCAGGGCCGGCGTAAAACTCCAGCGCCACGCAGCCGCGTAGTTCACCGCGGTGAAATCAAGATTGGAAAAGCGACTGTAATGGTGATCTTCGATTGCAGCGTCGAATTCAAATCTCTGAAGCCCCAAAGGCTTGTTTATCTTGAAACCTGCTGTCGTCACCGAAACTGTGTCCGCGCGGTCCGGTGTCCCTAACAGCGCCTGGGTATTCGCCGTATCCGACAACCGGAAGATGTTGCTGTCGTGCGTTACAGACTGCCCCGCTTTGAACTGAAGGGTATCAAGCTCGTCGGCATGTGTTGCCAAGGGGAACAGGCCCAGCAGCAGGAGCGGAATGGGAAGAAGATCGCGATGGGGCATCAGCTGTCCTTTTTTGTTTTTAGTAAGCCGCGCTGTCCTTGAAGACCAGGCGGATCGTTTTAAAAATGATGAAAAAATCCAGCTGCAGCGACCAGTTGCGCAGGTAATCCAGATCGCAATCGATTCGCGACTGCATCTTGTCGAGCGTGTCGGTTTCGCCGCGCTGCCCGTTGACCTGGGCCCACCCGGTGATGCCGGGCCTGACCTTGTGGCGAACCATATAACCCTTGATAAGCGAACGATACATTTCGTTATGCGCCACGGCGTGAGGACGCGGGCCGACAATGCTCATGCGCCCTTGCAACACATTGATAAATTGGGGCAATTCGTCCAGCGAGGTCTTGCGCAGGAACGCGCCCAAACGCGTAATCCGCATATCGTTCTTGCGAGCCTGCTGGATCGTTCCACCGTCTTCAGTCACAGCCATGGACCGGAACTTGTAGACCAGGATCTGTTCGCCATCCAGTCCGTAACGCCGCTGCTTGAAGATGATCGGACCGGGAGAGTCGAGCTTCACCATCAAGGCGATCACGGCCATGACCGGGAAGATCAACAACAGAATGAACAGCGACAGCACAATGTCGCTCGCCCGCTTCAGCACACCGTTGACACCGCGGAAAGGCGTGTCGCAAACCGAAATCACGGTGACCCCACAAACCGAGTCACTGCGCCCCTGAATCAGGTCGGTAATAAACATGTCGGGAACGAAGTAAATAGAGGCGGTGGTGTCTTTGAGCCCGTCAAGAACCTGCAATATGCGCGGCCGCGACGCCATAGGCAAAGATAAGTAAATGAACTGGATCCGATGTTGCTTCACGTATGCGGGGAGGTCATCAATTTTTCCCACCAGCTTGTATTCGCCCTGGGTTTCCCTGCGCTCTTCACCCCGATCGTCAAAGAAGCCCCGCAGATCAATGCCCGAGTAGGCAGACCCCGTGATGTGCCTGGCAAGGGAAACGCCCTGTTCGTTCATGCCGACGATCACCGCTCCGCGCGCAGGGCCCTGCAGTTTTAACAATTGAGGCGCGGCAGCCCGCAGCGCCAGGTGAGCACCCGCTTGAGCAACCGGAGCGACCCAAAGCCAGTGACCCAATACGGTCATGGAGAATTTATAGAAATACTCCGTCGCAAAACCCGTCAGCAACAGCAGGCCTGCAATCCAGAGCCAATGAAAAGCAATTTTCGATATCACTTTCCATACAGGCAAGCGCAATTGGGACGTTCCCGGAAATGTCAGTGAAAACACGATGACAGACAGGATCAGGTAAGCGGGACGTACCGACCCTTCGAAGTAAAACGCCAGCGCCCAGAGCGAGAACACCAGCACCAACGGGTCAAGCCCGGCTTCGACAGCGGTAAAAAGGTGGCTACGGCCCAGCCCCATGGACCGGGGTTCGCGCCGATTGAGCCAGGCGGATGCCGAATTGAGCTGGTTGACATCAGCCATGCAAGCTCACCCGCGTAATCCTGGAGACCGCCTGAGCGCGGTTAAATACATTGAGCTTCTGGAATATGCGTTGCATGTGATTTTTCACGGTGTACCCGCTGATATTCAAGATGGTTCCAATTTCAGAGTTGGTTTTCCCCATAGCCACCCACGCCATGATCTGGGCTTCCCGTTCGCTCAGACCGCACGTATCCTCAGGTATCTGGCGCTGGGCGGGTACGGATTGCTGCTGCGGCAGGGGCGCTATCTGCCTCAATACGTTGTCGATACATGGCATCAGCATCCGGATAGCCGTCTGTGCAGGCTCGACCGGAAATTCACCCGCACTCAGGAACGCGTACATGCAATCCTGGCGCGCCCTCTCGTCATACATTGCATGGACCAGCACGGAGTGCATACCGCCCAGAGTGCAATTAAAAGAGCCAGGCAGGCGTGTACTGCCCAGCAGATACTCAAACTGGCTGAACTTAAGCAGGCATGGCTGCCGCCCGCCGGCAACCCAATGGTCATGGAACCTGCCCAATAGAAACGGAACACCATCCGTACCATCACCGTAGGAACGCGCCCCTGGCAGTTCGGACAGGATGTCGTGCTGGATGATTCCCTCCTGAAAATCGCCCCAACCCGCCATGAGGATGTCATGAGGGAGGTAGCGCTGAACATCACCGCGTAGCCATTCGAGCAGATCGGAGTGCCGTGCAATGGCCGTGGCTTGCCCTATCAGCCCTGCATACGGCGTGGAATCTTCGCTGAAAAGCGGCGCTTGAAATTTCATGCCTGGAGATCACTTCCTGTGTTTGCGTGCCGGGGTCGTCTGTATGCGACACAACAGCAACGGCCCATAGAGAATCAAACAACTCGGGGAAAGTAGCAATGCCAAAGAAGGCACACTTGCTGTAGGAGTAAGACGACTCAGTGTAGGTTCGTCCGGTTTAATTCATAAGACACGGCATGCCCTGATTCGTTGCAACTAAGTAACAGCTGTGCAGTTCCTTTGGATAGCATCGCGAAACGATACGGCTTGCAACAGGTTGCTTTTTTTTGGTGCGCAATTGCCCCATCGATTGATTACGCTGTGCTCTCAATTTGTGCATGTGACGATGCGATGAACAAGAGCAGAAGAGGACCCAAGGCTGATGACCGGCAAGAAAATGAAGCGCAATTTGGGGGTGGATACGGTAAGGGGCATCGCATGCATCTTGCTGGTTCTTTTTCACGTCGTTGGAGACACGCCTGCAGTGGGCCTGAAAGTTCCGGAGGGACACTGGCTGCAGATGTTCAATGAAGTGCTTGCTTATGTACGCATGCCGCTCTTCTCTTTCCTCTCGGGCTATGTGTATGGATTCCGTCCCTACCAGGGAGATGCCCCGGAATTCATAAAAGGAAAAGTGCGTCGGCTGCTGCTGCCGCTCATCACGGTCGGGACCCTGTTTGCAGTAGTGCAGGCAGTTACGCCCGGCTCCAACTCATCGGTAAACGAATGGTGGTTGCTGCACATTGAGCCTGTGGGTCATTTCTGGTTTCTTGAGGCGCTTTTTATCGTTTTTCTGGTTGTCTTGTTACTGGAGCATTTCAAGGCGATCTCTACACCGACCGGGTTTGCACTTGCCTGGGCATTCAGCGCCGTGCTGTTCGATTACTTCAACCCACCCAACTACTTTGCCGCCCGTGGTGCTGTGTACCTTTTGCCATTTTTCCTGGCAGGGCTCGCCTGTAAACGATTTGACATCGAAACACCAAAAGCCCGGTTTTTCGCTGTGGCAGTGTTCATTTGTGCAGCCACCGCGGCCATGCTTTTTCCGCAGTATTCCGATCAAGGAAGCTCTATCGTCGCGCTGGCACTCGGTGTTTCAAGCGCTTTTCTTCTTTTGCGGAGCGGCTGGAGTTTTTCACCGCTTGCCTATATTGGCTCTTTTTCATTTGCGATTTACCTGCTGCATGTCTTTTTTACAGCCGCGAGCCGCATCATTTTCAGAGAACTGGGTATCACCGATACTTATGCCTTGATGACACTGGGACTCGCCGCCGGCATTGCCGGTCCGGTTGTATCCGCACTGCTCATCAGCCGGCACGCAGGCCTTAACTTGTGGCTCCTTGGCACGGTGTCGGGTAAACCCAAGACAGCTCCAAAGCCAGTAACGGCCTAATACCCGAGTTTGGACTGACCCGGCAGTCCACGCCGCGCTACGCCAGCCATCCATGATGGGTTCCGGCGTCCCAGCCGGCCACGCCCATAGCGAATTACGAAAGGCTCGGCTGTCGGGCCGTGCATTGTGCCGTGGCTGCCTCGTTCGAACTAAACTGCCTCACGTAGCGAAAGCAGCCGGAACGGTGCGAACGCACAAGCGGACAGTTCACAAAAAATGGAGAGACATGCCCATGGATATCGTCATTACCGGCGGCGCCGGGTTTCTAGGGGCGAGACTGGCACGGCAACTTCTGGATGCTGGACAGTTGGCGCTCGCGGGCGGCACACCGCAAACGATCCGGACGATAACGCTGATTGACAGGATGGCGCCCCCGGCAACGCTGACCGCAGACAATCGCATAAGAGCAATCACCGGCGACTTGAACGAGTTGCTGGAGGAGCGCCATCCAACGACGCCGGTGGTGACGGAGAAAAACACGCTGGTCTTTCACCTGGCAGCGGCCGTCAGCGGCGAATGCGAAGCGGATTTCGACCTTGGTATGCGCAGCAATGTCGACGCCACGCGCGCGCTTCTGCAGAGCTGCCGCACGCTGGGCAGCTCGCCCACCGTGGTGTTCGCCAGCTCGCTCGCGGTGTTCGGCAATTCACCCGCGCAGCCCTTGCCCCCGGTGATCAACGACAGGACGCTGCCGACGCCGCAGAACAGCTACGGCATCCAGAAGTTCATCGGGGAACAGCTGGTGGCCGACTACGCGCGCAAGGGTTTCATACGTGGGCGCAACGTACGGCTGATGACCGTCAGCGTGCGGCCCGGCAAGCCCAACGGCGCGGCCTCCAGCTTTTTAAGCGGCATGATCCGCGAGCCGCTGACGGGCCTGCGCGGCACCTGCCCTGTGCCGCGCGAAACGGCCGTGGCTTTGTCCTCCCCCGCGCGAACGATTGAAGGGTTGATACGCGCAGCCGAAGCCGGCGATGCCGAATGGGGCGCACGCACGGCGGTCAACCTGCCGGCATTAAAAACCACCGTGGGCGAGATGGCGGCGGCACTGGAGCGCGTGGCCGGCAAGGAGGCTATTCGCCTCATCGACTGGACGCCTGATCCGGCGATTGCCAACATCGTGACCAGTTGGCCGGCGGTCATCGACGCCGCCCGCGCCCGGGGCCTGGGACTCTTGCCCGACCCCGACTTTGACAGCATTATTGCGGCCTATTTAAACGAAAACCCGCGCACTGCGCCTGGGGCGGGGACGCAATAATAGGTGTGCACACGGCCGCATGCCGTAGTCGCGGATTTCTGAACAACGATTATTCTGGAGACACCATGAAAATTTCAAAACTGCTGGCCGGCATGGCCTTGGGCCTGGGTTTCATCGCTGCGTCGAGCGCGCAGACCACCATGCGGATCAGCATCTCCACGGCCCAGAACTCGCACCAGGGCGTTGCCATCGACACCTTCGCCAAGGAGGTCGAAAAACGCACGGCCGGTCGCTACAAGGTCCAGGCCTTCTACAACGGCGCACTGGGCGGCGAGCGCGAATCGATAGAGGCCGTGCAGCTGGGCACCCAGGAGCTGGCCTTTTCTTCCACCGGCCCGGTACCCAACTTCGTGCCAGAGACCAAAATCCTCGACGTGCCTTTCCTGTTTCGCGACAAGGCGCATGCACGCGCAGTGCTCGACGGCCCTATCGGTCAGAACTTGCTGACCAAGTTCGACGCCAAGGGCTTCAAGGCACTGGCCTGGGCTGAAAACGGGTTTCGCCATATGACCAACAGCAAGCGTGACGTGAAGGCGCCGGAGGACCTCAAGGGCCTGAAGATGCGCACCATGGAAAACCCGGTGCACATCGCGGCCTACAAGGGCCTGGGCATCATCACCACGCCGATGGCGTTTCCTGAGGTGTTCACCGCGCTGCAGCAGGGCACGGTCGACGGCCAGGAAAACCCGCTGTCCGTCATCATGTCCGCCAAGTTCGACCAGGTGCAAAAACACCTGTCGCTGACCGGTCACGTTTACTCGCCTTGCATTTTCTTGATGAACAAAGCGGCCTTCGACAAGCTCAGCGCCGCCGACAAGACGGCCTTCGTCGATGCGGCCAAGGAGGCCACCAAGGCCAACCGCGCGCGCGTCGACCAGGATGATGCGAATGGTGTGGCCGAGCTGCGTGGTAAAGGCATGACAGTGATCGAAAACGTCGACAAGGCGAAGTTCGTAGCCACGCTGGCACCCGTCAATGCCGAG
Source organism: Polaromonas aquatica (assembly GCF_050626995.1). Taxonomy (GTDB): domain Bacteria; phylum Pseudomonadota; class Gammaproteobacteria; order Burkholderiales; family Burkholderiaceae_C; genus Polaromonas; species Polaromonas aquatica_A. The sequence goes on from NZ_CP192467.1 coordinate 449,440, forward strand.
TTCGAGAAGCAGTTCGGCAAGGCGAATATCGACGCGATCCGGAACTACAAGTAAGCAAGCCATCTGTAGTAGCTACACTTTTTATAGCTACTTGCGCCCGCAAACACTGGGCTTGCGGGCGTTTTCTTTGCAATTTCTCCTGGACCACCGGGATACGCCATGAAACAAGCCTTCCTCAAACTTGAACAATGGACCACCGGGTTCTCCATGGGGGTGGCCTGCCTGATGCTGGTCATCGCATCGGCGCTCGGCATGTTCCAGATCGTCACGCGCTTCATCCTTGAGCAGCCCGCCGAATGGACCGAAATCCTGATCCGCCTGAGCCTGATCTGGATGGTGTTCATGGGCATCCCCATGGCCTTCCGGCAGGGCGCCATGGTCAGCGTGGACGTGCTCTACCGCTGGAGCCCGCCGCGCATCCGGCGCGTGCTGGACTGGCTGGTTTGCCTGGCCGCCCTGGCGCTGATCGCCGTCATCGTGTGGTGGGGCTGGGACTATTCGCTGCGCGGCCAGGTGCAGTCGATGGCAGGACTGGAATCGGTCTCAATGTTCTGGGGCTATGTGGCCATGCCTGTGGGCGGCATGTTCTGCGTGATCGGCATCATCGGTAACCTGCTGGATCCCCAGCGCAACGAACTGGAGACGGCGCAATGACTGCAGTGATGATCTCCACCATGGTGCTGTGCTTTGCCCTCACCGTCTCGGTGGCTGTATCCATCGGGCTGGCCTCCATCTTCGGCATCCAGGCATCCAACGCCAACATGCTGATCTCCGTCAAGGAGATGTTTTCCTCGATCAACAAGTTTCCGCTGGCCGCGATCCCCTTCTTTATCCTGGCGGGCAACCTGATGGAAACCGGCGGCATTTCGCGCCGGCTGGTCGAATTCGCCAAAAGCATCGTGGGCGGCGTCCAGGGCGGCCTGCCCATGACCTGTGTGCTGACCTGCATGATCTTCGCGGCAGTGTCCGGATCGTCGGTGGCCACCACCTTTGCCATAGGCGCCATCCTGATACCGGCGCTCATCAAGCACGGCTACCCCACGGCTTACGCCGCGGCCCTGCAGGCCACCAGCGCAGAGCTGGGCGTGATTATCCCGCCGTCGATTCCCATGATTCTCTACGGCGTGAGCGCCGAGGTCTCGATCGGCGAACTTTTCATCGCCGGCTTCGGCCCAGGACTCCTGATCGGCTGCGCGCTGATGCTGTTCGTGCACCTGTACTGCCGCTGGAAGGGTTGGGGCAAACAGGACGGCGACGGTCGCCTGGGTTTCGGCAAGGCGATCTGGCAAGCCGGCTGGGCGCTGCTGATGCCGGTGATCATCCTGGGCGGCATTTACGGCGGAATTTTCACGCCAACGGAGGCCTCGGCAGTGGCGGTGTTCTACGCGCTGGTCGTCGGCATCGTGATCTACCGCGAGATCAAGCTCGCCGACCTCTACGTCATCCTGCGCAAGTCGGTGATTTCCAGCGCAGTGATCATGTTCATCATCGCCAACGCCGGGCTGTTCGCCTTCCTGATCACCCGCGCCGGCGTGCCGGACGCCATAGGCCGCTGGCTGGAGGCGGTGCTGCAATCACCTGCCCTCTTCCTGCTGGGTGTCAACGCGGCGCTGTTCATCATCGGGATGTTCATCGAGACCAGCGCCGCCATCATCGTGCTGGCGCCCATCCTGGCGCCGGTGGCGGTGCATTTCGGCATAGACCCGGTGCACTTCGGTCTGGTGATGGTGGTGAACCTCGCGCTCGGCATGATCACACCGCCTTTCGGCGTGAACCTGTTCGCGGCCTGCACCGTCGCCAGGATATCGCTGGACCGCATCGTCACCCACCTGATCCCTTTTGTACTGGTCATACTGGCCTGCCTGATGGTGATCACTTACGTACCGCAACTTTCGCTGGGCCTGCGCGACCTGGTCTACGCCAAATAGCTTTTTCCAGTCGGGGTTTCACGCCGTTGTCATCTGGACAGGTAATGCTCGGCATTAATTTCAGGATGAAATCCCATGCAGCTCCACAAAACCGACCGTGCCCGCGCCGAGCTCAAGCCCGGCGTGAGAACGCTAGGCCAGCGCGAGCGCACCCTGCTGTTGATGGCCGACGGCAGCAAGTCGGCCCAGGACTTCCGCCCGCTGTTTGACGGCGACGGCGAGGCCATCGCCCTGCGCCTTTTGCGCGATGGTTTTCTGGAAGCGCATCCGGGAAAAACGTCAGCGCCCGCATCGGCGCCAGCATCCAAACCCACGCCGGCCCAGTTGCAGAACTTCCCGAGCCCCGAAACGACGCAGGCCATCCAGGTTTCAGCCGACCAGTTTGAAGGAAAGCGCTCGCTGGCCACCACCCGCATGTTCCTGTTCGACATCTGCGAGCGCATGTTCGCCCGCCGCGACCCGGTGATGGCCGAACGCTTTCGCGAAGCGCTGCGCAATGCCAAGGATCGCGACACCATGCTGGCGGCCTCGCGCGAAATGATCGAAGAAATCGAAAAGATCGCGGGCCATGAACGCGCCGATTCCATCAGCGAGCGCATCGCCATGCTGCTGCCGCAGTACCAGGGGGCTTGAGCCGGGCTGACGGCGGCATCCGTTACACTCGACGGGGTCAGGAGAGAGTTTTCCCAGCGAAAACCGCCGAAGGCGCACGTACACCCCGGGGCAACCCTTTTTGGTGCACTGAACGCTCAGGCAAAAGGACTGGCAACCGCCCTGCGGCGCACCACGCGGCAAGGCGTTCCCTACTGGAGAGAGGCCGTTTTCAAGACGGTCCACCGAAGGAGCAAACCTGCATCGCCGGGTGAATCTCTCAGGTAAAGTGGACAGCAGGGGCAGCCCATGGTTTGGAACCTGTTCAGGTTCTCGGTCCATGAACCTGTTTGCCCCCCGGAGAATGCCTTGTCCGATTCGTCCACCTCTTCCGCTTCTTCTGCTGCCCCGGAAACCCTGCTGAAAACGCCGCTGCACGACCTGCATGTGGAACTCGGCGCGCGCATGGTGCCTTTCGCGGGCTATTCCATGCCGGTGCAATACCCTGCGGGCCTGATGGCCGAACACCACCACACGCGCCAGGCCGCCGGCCTCTTCGACGTGTCCCACATGGGCCAGTTGCGCCTGGTGGGCGCCGATGCCGCAGCGGCGCTCGAATCGCTGATTCCGGTCGACGTGATCGACCTGCCCGCCGGCAAGCAGCGCTACGGCCTGTTGCTCAATGACGAAGGCGGCGTCATCGACGACCTGATGTTCTTCAACCGCGACTACGCCAACGGCGGCGACCTCTTCGTCATCGTTAACGGCGCGTGCAAGGTGGGCGACATCGCACATATCCAGGGCAAAATCGGTTCGCGTTGCGACGTCATCCCCATGCCCGAGATGGCACTGCTGGCGTTGCAAGGCCCGCAGGCCGTCAACGCGCTGCAGCGCCTGGCCCCCGGTGTTGAAAAACTCGTGTTCATGACTGGCGGGCGCTTCAGCGTCGCCGGCTGCGACTGCTTTCTCACGCGCAGCGGCTACACCGGCGAAGACGGCTTTGAAATTTCCGTGCATGCGTCGCAGGCCGAGACGCTGGCGCGCGCCCTGCTGGCGCAGCCCGAGGTCAAGCCCATAGGCCTGGGCGCGCGCAACTCGCTGCGCCTGGAAGCCGGCCTCTGCCTCTACGGCAACGACATCGACACAACGACTACGCCGGTCGAAGCCAACCTCAACTGGGCCATGCAAAAAGTGCGGCGCACAGGCGGCGCGCGCGCCGGCGGTTTTCCGGGCGCGGACAAAATCCTGGCGCAACTGGCCGACCCCGCCGCGCTGGCCCGCAAACGTGTGGGCCTGGTGGCGCTGGAGCGCGTGCCCGTGCGCGACCACACCGAACTGCAAGCCGTCGACGGCACGGTGATCGGCGAAGTCACCAGCGGCTTGCTGGGTCCCACGATCAACCAACCGGTCGCCATGGGCTATGTGAAACCCGAATTCGCCGCCCTGGGCACGCGCGTCAACGCCATCGTGCGCGGCAAGCCCGTGCCCATGGAAGTCGCGGCCATGCCTTTTGTCCCTAACCGTTACTTCCGCGGCTGAACCCTGCCGTCCCCACCCCTTAACCCCTGGAGATTCTCATGACTGTCAAATACACCGAAGACCACGAATGGCTCAAGATTGAAGGCGACGTGGCCACCGTCGGCATCACCGTGCATGCGCAAGATGCGTTGGGCGACGTGGTGTTTGTGGACTTGCCCGCCGTGGGCACGACCTTCGCGCAGAAGGAAACCGCCGGTGTCGTCGAGTCGGTGAAAGCCGCCGCCGACGTCTACATGCCGGTAAGCGGCGAAGTGACCGCCATCAATGAAGCCCTGAAGGACGACCCGTCCCTGGCCAACAGCGACCCCATGGGTGCCGGCTGGTTCTTCAAGATCAAGCTGTCTGACCCTTCGCAGCTCAACGCGCTGATGGACGAGACCCGCTACACGGCTTTCTCGGCCTGATTTTTTTCCGATTTTTTTTCTGTTTTCTGACTCCTGGCTGCCAAGCCTGACACGGGACCCGACATGTTGATGCAAACCGCCAAGCCCTTGGGCGACCTTGAAAACCCTTCCGAATTCATCGCGCGCCACATCGGCATTGACGAGACCGACGAAGTCCACATGCTCGGCGTCGTGGGCTCGGCCTCGCGCCGCGAGCTGGTAGAAGGCATCGTTCCGCGCTCGATCGCGCGCAGCACGCCCATGGCCATCCCGGCCCCGGTCACGGAAGCCGCCGCGCTGAAGCAGCTCAAGGCCATCGCGGCCAAGAACCAGGTGTTCAAGAACTTCATCGGCCAGGGCTACTACGGCACCTGCACGCCGGGCGTGATCCTGCGCAATATCCTCGAGAACCCCGCCTGGTACACGGCCTACACGCCCTACCAGGCCGAGATTTCGCAGGGCCGCATGGAGGCGCTGATCAACTTCCAGACCATGGTCTGCGACCTGACCGGCATGCCGATCGCCAATGCCTCCATGCTCGACGAAGCCACCGCCGCCGCCGAAGCCATGACCCTGGCCAAGCGCAGCGTGAAAAGCAAAAGCAACGTCTTCATCGTGGCGGGCGACTGCCATCCTCAGACTATCGAAGTGATCCAGACCCGCGCCAAACCGCTGGGCATTGAAGTCAAGGTCAGCACGGCCTCGGCCACCCTGCCCCTGCTCATGGCCGAGGGCGACTACTTCGGCGTGCTGGCCCAGTACCCGGCCACCACCGGCAGCATCCACGACCTGCGCCCGCTCGCGGGCCAGGCCCACGTCGACGGTGCGGCCCTGTGCGTCGCGGCCGACCTGCTGGCGCTCACGCTGCTGGCCCCGCCCGGCGAATGGGACGCCGACATCGTGCTGGGCAACACCCAGCGCTTCGGCATGCCCATGGGCAATGGCGGGCCGCACGCGGCCTACCTCGCCTGCCGCGACGAGTTCAAGCGCTCGCTGCCGGGCCGCCTGGTCGGCGTCAGCGTTGACAGCCACGGCAACCCGACCTACCGCCTCGCGCTGCAGACACGCGAGCAGCACATACGCCGCGAAAAAGCCACCTCCAACATCTGCACCGCGCAGGTGCTGCCGGCCGTCATCGCCAGCATGTACGCGGTCTACCACGGCCCGCAAGGCCTCAAGCGCATCGCCGAACGCGTGGCGGCCTACACGGCCGTCTTTGTGCGCGGCCTTCAGGAACTCGGCTATGAGATCACCAACACCGGTGCTTTTGATTCCGTCACGGTGAAAACCGGGGATGCTACCAATTTGATAGCTGAACGCGCCCGTTCGGCAGGGGCTAACCTGCGATTTCGCCTGAATAATCATCTGGGCGTGTCGCTGGACGAAACCACCAGCCGCAAGGACATCGAACTGCTCTGGTCCTTCTTCGCCAAGCCCGGCCAGACGGTGCCGGTGGTCAGCGCCTTCGAAAAGGGCGTGGAGTCGCTGATTCCCGCCGACCTGCGCCGCACCACGGCTTTCCTCACGCACCCGGTGTTCAACACCCACCATTCAGAAACCGGCATGCTGCGCTACATCCGCATGCTCAGCGACAAGGACCTGGCACTGGACCGCAGCATGATCCCGCTGGGCAGTTGCACCATGAAACTCAACGCGACCAGCGAGATGATCCCCATCACCTGGCCCGAATTCGCCAACATCCACCCGTTTGCGCCCGCCGAGCAACTGCAGGGCTATGCCGAACTCGACAAGCAGCTACGCGACTGGCTGTGCCAGGCCACCGGTTATGCGGGCATCAGCCTGCAGCCCAACGCCGGCTCGCAAGGTGAGTACGCCGGCCTGCTGGTCATCAAGGCCTTCCACGAAGCCAAAGGCCAGGGCCACCGCAATATTTGCCTGATCCCTTCCTCGGCCCACGGCACCAACCCGGCCAGCGCGCAGATGGTCGGCATGACCGTTGTCGTGACCGCCTGCGACGCGCAGGGCAACGTCGACATGACCGACCTCAAGGCCAAGTGCGAAAAGCACAGCGCCAACCTGGCCTGCGTGATGATCACCTACCCCAGCACGCACGGCGTGTTTGAAACGCAGGTCAAGGAACTTTGCGCGATGGTGCACAGCCACGGCGGCCGCGTCTACGTGGACGGCGCCAACATGAACGCACTGGTGGGCGTGGCCGCGCCGGGCGAGTTTGGCGGCGACGTCAGTCACCTGAACCTGCACAAGACTTTCTGCATTCCGCACGGCGGCGGCGGCCCGGGCGTGGGCCCGGTGTGTGTGGTGGCCGACCTGGTGCCTTACCTGCCCGGCCATGCCACGGCAGGTATTCCTGTCAATGGCGTGGGTGCGGTTTCTGCGGCACCCTTGGGCAATGCGGCTGTTTTGCCTATCAGCTGGATGTACTGCCGCATGATGGGCCCCGAGGGTCTGACACAAGCCACCGAAGTTGCCATCCTGAGTGCCAACTACATCAGCTCCCGCCTGAAGGACCACTACCCGACGCTCTACGCCAGCGAAAACGGCCATGTGGCCCACGAGTGCATTCTCGATTTGCGCCCGCTCAAGGAAACCAGCGGCGTCAGCGCCGAGGACGTGGCCAAGCGCCTGATGGATTACGGTTTCCATGCACCCACGCTGAGCTTTCCAGTGCCGGGCACGCTGATGGTCGAACCCACCGAAAGCGAGACCCTGGCCGAGTTGGACCGTTTCATCGACGCGATGATTGCCATACGCGACGAGATCCGCAAGATCGAAGCCGGCGAGTGGCCGCAGGACAACAACCCGCTCAAGCACGCCCCGCACACCGCGGCCAGCCTGCTGGGCGCCGACTGGGACAGGCCTTACTCGCGCGAGACCGGCGCCTTCCCACTGGCTTCGCTCAAGCTGGTGAAATACTGGCCGCCCGTGGGCCGGGTCGACAACGTCTACGGCGACCGCAACCTGTTCTGCAGCTGCGTGCCGGTGAGCGACTACGCCTAGGACCTGTCAACACTGTGTTTGCAAGATGCGTTGCGAGTCAAAAAGGCCTTGAGCAAGGCGCAAAACGCAGGCGAGGTAGGCCTCCGTCAAGGCTTTGCAACGCCGCGCAAGGCCTTTGTGATCGCAACCCGGAGGGAATGGGGTGAAAACAGCCCCACTCCGCGTTGCGCTCCTAGCGCAGACGCCCGGTCTGGGCGTCGTCGCGCGCCTTGATTGGTGCTGTTTTCACCCCATTCGCATTTGCAAACACAGTGTTGGCAGGTCCTGACGCTCAAATCGTCCTGATCATCGCCGGCGCCGTTGCCGCGGGCTTTGTACAGGGCCTCACAGGTTTTGGTTTCGGCCTGGTGGCCATGTCCTTCTGGGCGTGGTCGATTGACCCACGGCTGGCGGCGGCGATGGCGGTGTTTGGCGCCCTGGTGGGCCAGATCATTGCAGCCGTCACCATGCGGCGCGGCTTTCATCTGAAGACACTCGCACCTTTTGTTGTCGGCGGCCTGCTGGGCTTGCCGCTCGGACTGCTGCTGTTGCCCCGGCTGGACGTGATCGTGTTCAAGGCGTTTCTGGGCACGCTGCTGGTGATCTGGTGCCCTGTCATGTTGCTCAGCGCACAACTGCCACGCATCACGCGCGCAGGCCCCATCGCCGATGGCCTGATAGGCGCAGCAGGCGGGGTGATGGGCGGCCTGGGCGGATTCACCGGCGTGCTGCCCACGCTGTGGTGCACACTGCGAGGCATGGACAAAGACGCCCAACGCGCCATCGTGCAAAACTTCAACCTGTCCATGCTGCTGGTCACCTTCGGCAGCTACCTCGCCACCGGCATCATCACCACCGCTACCTTGCCCTATCTCGCCATCGTCGCACCAGCGCTGCTGATTCCTTCCCTGTTAGGCGCGCGGCTGTACATCGGCATCAGCGAGGCAACTTTCCGCAAGCTGGTGCTGGGTTTGCTGACATGTACCGGAGTAGCCCTGCTGGCCTCTTCGGTGCCGGAATTATTGGGACGGATGGGGTAGAGGCGAAGTGCATTTCAATAGAAACGGGAGCCAGCCCTTAGCTCGCGGATGGCCTGCATCATGGTCGGCGCCAGCATATTCCATTGCAACGCCCGCAGCGATCGGCGGTAACGCATCCCATTGGCCCGCAGCGACGCCGCGACCAGTTCCAGGGGGTCACTCACCACGCAGAGAAGCCGCGTGAGCATGGGGTCCTGGTCGGTAGGCACACCGCCGAGAAAGGCGTCGTTCTTTCCATCCCACAGAAGCTGGGCATTGATGTGGATGCCCCAGCCGCATGCCCAGCCGTTCGCTTTCAGGCGTTCGAGGGCGGCAGCCACGTATTCGGCATCAAAAATATAGGTATCGGTGCGTACCCAATGGCCCAGCCAGAACTCTGCCAGCGGGCGCGCCGCCGGCGTGGCCCTCGGGATCAGGCCGCGCAGCATCTCGCCGCGCATCTCCATGTAGCGCAACCGCGCCGGGATGCCGACGGAGCGCATCAGTGCGATCAGCAAGGTCGCCTTGTCGTCGCCGTCACCTCCACGCGCCTCGAGCACGTCGCGGGCCGTCGGGTAGTGCAGCTTGATCCGCTTGGTATAAGGCATGCGCTTGACGAAGCGATAGACGGCCAGGGCCTTGTCCCGGTCAGTACGGCACAGCTGTACCAACGCGCGGGCCTTCAAGCGCAGCTTGGAGTCGTCCAGGTCCAGCAGGGGCGTTGAGCCTAGCCAGTCCTGCGGCCGGTCACTGACTCTTTTAGGCAGCCGGCGGGGCGAATCGAGTTGTAGTGCAAGTGCCACCATGGAACCACCAACGGAGTGAATGGTTCACGCATCGTAACTCCGGAGGCGCAGTTGTGGCGAATTTTGGCCCCACATTCGGGCGCGGAGGAACTGGCCCCCAATTCTTCTGCAGAAGCAGGCAGTAGGGTTTACAGCGTTGAATGCTGCACTGCAGCATGCATTCAAAAGCCGCTGACCATCACCTCAACCTTCTCCCAGAGGGGGAAGAAGCAACAACATCTCAGGCTAACGCATTGCGCAGCTGGGTCTGTGCGATGGGCAGTCGCAGCGCCACAGCGCGCTCCACCACGGGTGCCAGGCGGCGCAGCTTCTTCTGCGCGTGGTCCTTGGCGATATCAGCCAGGCGGTGTTCCAGAAACGGGTTGAGCAGACGATCGCGCAATTCCACCAGATAGGCGCGGGCCTCGGCGCCTGCGCCCTCGGCGTCAAATACCGGCAGCACCTCGTCGGCCCATGCGGCCTCCAGTGCGGTGCGCAGCGCCGGGGTGTGCATGGCCTGCACCACGGTCATGTCCGCAGCACCGCCCTGCAGCTGCCAGCGTTCGGCCAATACCGTGTGCCCCAGGTTCAGCAGCCAGAGCTTGCGTTGCTCGAAGGGGGCCAGTGCATCCGTCACCACCATGGCCGGGTGGCTGCAAGGAAGCACCATGCCCGGCTGGCGTTCGATAGCCCACAACGCATAGGGCTCGGCCACCGCGCCGGCAGGTTCCAGCGGAGATGACACGATGCGGTCCACCAGTGAATTGACCCACACGCAGTGCTCCCGCACATAACGAAGGAAGGCAGGCGTAGCGCCCCAGCTTTGCGCCAGTGTGGATACCAGGTCGCGCAGTGTGTCGCCGTTGCGGCTGACCAGTTCGCAGGGGTACAGCGTCAGGGACGCCTCCGGCTGCTGCTGCCAGCGGTGGTGCAGAAGCGCCACCAGCTTGGCAGGGTAGCTGCGCGGCGTCGTCGTCGGGTTATCCAGCAGCGCCGCGGTGTCGGCGTCGTCCAGCACATAGCCCATGTCCGCGGTGTTGGAGATGATGACCTGCACGGTGGTGGCCATAGCATCGCGCAATTGTGTCCAGTCGCGGCGGGCATGCCAGACGGCCTGTACTGCGTTCACGTGCACAGTTTCCTCGATACGCTGGCCATGTTGCATGCCGCGCAATTCGACGCGGTAGCCATGTGCCAATGCCGCGGCGCGTGCACTGCTCTGCGGGCTGTCTGTGCTTTGCACGACGGTAATGCCGCCCAGTGCCTGGCCTTGGGCCAGGGCTAGGGCCTCGGACACAAACAGGTCTGCATGCGCCTGCAGAAAGCGCCCGGTGCCGAACTGGAGGATGGGCGTGCTCACGTGGAGGCTCCTGTCAGCATTCGATCAGCGCCTTGACCACGCCCTGCGTGGGGTCCAGCAGGGTTGCGAACTGGGCTGGTACGTCGGCCAGGGCCATGCGATGGGTGTTGAGTGCCGCGGTGGGGATTTTGCCGCCCCGCATCGCCTCAAGCACCGTTTCGAAGTCTTCCATGGTGGCATTGCGGCTACCCAGCAGCGTCGCCTCGCGTTTGTGAAACTCCGGATCGGCGAAGGTAATGTTGTCCAGCACGATCGACACCAGCACATACTTGCCGCCATGGGCAATGAACTGGAAGCCGCGCTCCATGGCCTTTGCATTGCCCGTGGCGTCAAAAACGACATCGTAAAAATCGCCACCGGTCAGCGCGCGCAGCTCGTCCAGGTCGCCGCTACCTATCACAACACCCGCGTGCGCACCCAGGTGTTGCCTGCAGAACTCCACCCGCTCCTTTCGCGTGTCCAGGGCTGTGACCTGACCACCACGCAGCCCGGCGAACAGCAAGGCGGCCATGCCGATGGGGCCCGTCCCCACCACCAGTACGCGTTGGCCTGGCTGCACGTCGGCACGGCGTACGGCGTGGGCACCAATCGCCAGAAATTCCAGCATGGCGGCCTGGTCCAGTGAAACACCGTCTGCCCTGCGCACAAACTGCGCAGGTACGTTGAGATACTCGGTGAAGGCGCCGTCGCGGTGCACGCCCAGCACCTGGATGTTGACGCAGCAGTTGGTCTTGCCCTGACGGCAGGCTACACACCGGCCGCACGACAGGTAGGGCATGACAAAGACGGCGTCGCCGGGCTGAAGGGAGCTGTCCGCTGGCGCTTCCTCGACGGTACCCGCGATCTCGTGGCCCATGACACGTGGATAGGCCAGGAAGGGTTGTTTGCCGGTGAAGATGTGCAGATCGGTGCCGCATACCCCCACGCGGCGGATGCGCAGCAGCACATCGCCTTCATTGCGGATGGGCATGACCCCTTCGACCATGCGCAGCACGCCGGGGGTTTCGCAAATGACTGTCAGCATAGATATCCTTGAGTGGAGCGGTTAGTCCACGCGGGGAAGGAGTTTTAAATCCGCGGTGTGCATAGGCCCCTCCTCCGGCAACTGGTGCCGGAGGGTCCTTGGGGTCGGAGCGATTTAGTAGAGAACGTTTTTGGCAGCGGGCGTGTCGATGTTTTTCTTGGTCACCATCAACACACCGGTATCACGGAAGGCCGGAACTTTCTTGCCTCCCACGATTTCCGCCACGGTCTTCACGCCCAGGTTGCCCATCTCGAAGGCGCTTTGCACGGCAATCGCCTCGATGGTGCCGTCTTTCACGAAGCCTTGCAGGTCGGAGTTGCCGTCAAAGCCAATGGCGACCACTTTGCCGGCTTTGCCCGACTGAACCAGTGCGCGGCCCATGCCGATGGCGGTGGGTTCGTTGGCGCCGAAGATGCCCTTGAGGTCGGGATTGGCAGCCAGCACGTCGGTGGTCTGGTTCAGGGCGGTACCCATCTGCGAGTTGGAGTAGAAGGGGCCTACGATCTGCAGCTTGGAATGCTTCTTGATGTAGTCGGTGAAACCTCCCACGCGGCCGATTTCCGAGCCCGAGCCCGCGGTGTAAGACATGATGGCGATCTTGCCGGTGGTACCGATCTTGTCGATCAGCGTCTTGGCGGACATTTCCCCGGCAGCCTTGTTGTCGGTGGCCAGGAAGGATTGGTAATAAGCCTTGCCGGAATCCGATGCGGCGGAGTCAATCAGCACCACAGGAATCTTGGCTTCCCAGGCCTTTTTGATGGCGGGGATCAGGGCATCCGGATCCGAAGGGGCCAGCACGATGCCGGCGACTTTGCGGTTCACGGCGTTTTCCACCAGGGCCACCTGTCCGGCCAGGTCGGTGTCGGATGCCGCGCCCTGGAAGGTGGCGGTGTAGCCCTTGAGACCGCCCACGGCAGCGTTGGCGCCTTTCTTCACGTTTTGCCAGAAGTCCGAATTGGCGGTCTTCACGATGACGGCAATTTCCTTGTCGGCGGCCATAGCCATTGACGACGCAGCCACCAGGGCGGCTGCGATCAGGGTGTGGACAAATTTTTTCATTTCTTTCCTCATGGGTGAGTGGTGGTAGAGGTTGTCTCTCGAAGTCCCGGTAAGCCCTGCCGGTAGGGATCACTTGCGATGGCGCATCTGGTCGATCCATACGGCCAGCAGGATGACGACGCCGATCAGAATTTGTTGGGTGAAAGCGGACACGCCGCTCATGTTCAAACCGTTGCGCAGGATGCCAATCACGAACGCGCCAATGATGGTGCCCGACACCGTGCCCACGCCGCCCGTGAGCGAGGTGCCGCCTATCACCGCGGCGGCAATGGCATCCAGTTCGTACATCAGGCCCTCACTGGGCTGGGCCGTGACCAGGCGGGACATCAGCACGCAGCCGGTCAGCCCGGCCAGCAGACCGGAAAGCACATAGGCAAACAACGTCACGCCGTTGACGTTCACGCCCGAGAGCCGGGCAGCTTCCAGGTTGGAGCCAATGGCATAGAGATGGCGCCCCAGCGTGGCACGGTTCAGCAGGATGGAGACGGCCAGCGCCAGCACGACCATGAGCACCACGGGATAGGGGATGCCGACGAACACCACATCGGGGAAGCCGTCCGCACCGATATTGACGATGCGGAACAAGGATCCGTTGCCCAGTTCCGCAAAGCTGTCGCCCAGGCCGCTGATGGCGCGGGCATCGGTCAGCTGCAGGGCCACGCCGCGCGCCACCAGCATCATGCCCAGGGTGGCAATAAAGGGCGGCAGTTTGAGCACCGTCACGCACAGGCCGTTGATCAGCCCGCACAGGGCACCGACCAGCAGGCCGGCAAACATGCCCAGCGGCACGGGCGCGCCCGCCTTGACCAGCATGGCTGCCACAACGCCGGCCAGTGCCAGGATGGCGCCTACCGAGAGGTCAATACCGCCCGTGATGATCACGCAGGTCGCTGCGATGCCCAGGTAGGCAATGGACGTCACCTGGAGCGCCACGGTCATGCCATTGCCCACGCTGAAAAAGGCGTTGCTGGTGAATGAGAAGATGGCGATGAGTCCCAGCAGGCTGGCCAGCGCGGCAAATTTTTGGAACAGGTCTTGTTGGTGTTCGGTCATGGTTGGTTCGGGGAAAGGATCCTGGAGGGCTCAGCTAGCGGGCGGAACGTTGCGGCCGGAGGCGTAGTGCATGACCTCCTCCTGATGGGTCTCGCGAGTAGGAAGGATGGTGACCAGGCGGCCTTCATGGAAGACAGCGACGCGGTCGGTCATCCCCATGATTTCGGGCAGCTCCGAACTGATCATCACGACGCCGATTCCCTGCCCTGCGAGCTGGTCCAGCAACTGGTAGATCGCGTACTTGGCGCCCACATCAATGCCGCGCGTGGGTTCGTCAAAAAACAGTACGCGTGATTCACGGAACAGCCATTTGCTGATCACGAGTTTCTGCTGGTTGCCGCCCGAAAGCAGACGCACGATCTGGCTGCTGCTGGGCGTACGGATGTCGAGTGCGCCGATGTAGTGGCGTGCGGCATCCTGCTCTTTGGCAAACTGGATCATTCCCGCACAGTTGGACACGGCTTCCATGTTGGCCAGCGTGATGTTCTCTGCCACATTCATCTTCAATGCCAGCCCGTCGTGCTTGCGGTCTTCTGACAGGTAAGCCAGCCCCTGGCGCACGGCATCTCGCGGCGAGTGAATGGTGAGGCGCTGCCCGGCCAGGAACACCTCGCCGGCGTCGATGGGGTCGGCACCAAAAATGCCGCGGGCCACTTCGGTGCGACCAGCCCCCATGAGCCCCGCAAAGCCCAGGATTTCGCCACGACGCAACTCAAAGTTCACGTCGTGAAACACGCCCTGGCGTGTCAGGCCCTGCACGCGCAACAACACGTCGGTGGTGGGCACGGAGGTTCTCTTGGGGAATACATCGTCCAGCGAGCGCCCCACCATCCTGGCCACGATCTCCTCCACACTGGTGTCGGCCAGGCGTTCAGTGGACACGTAGCGTCCGTCGCGCAAGACAGTGACCCGGTCCACGATGAGCGCCAGTTCGTCGAGGCGGTGGGAGATGTAGACAATGCCCACCCCCGTACGCTTGAGCTCGTGGATGATGGCAAACAGCCTCTCGGTCTCCGACTCCGTGAGGGACGAGGTGGGTTCGTCCATGATGAGCACCTGGGCGTTGAGCGACAGCGCCTTGGCAATTTCCACCATCTGCTGCTGGGCTACGGACAGGGTTTTGACCAGAGCGTCCGGCGCAATGTCGAGCCCCAACCGGTCCAGGCATTGCCGTGCCTGGCGGCGTAGCGCCGCCCGGTCAATCAGCCAGCCTTTGCATGGCTCGCGGGCCAGGTAAATGTTTTCGGCCACCGTCAGGTGCGGAGCCAGGTTCAGCTCCTGGTGAATGATGGCAATGCCAACAGCCTCGGATTCGGCGGTGGATTGGAACTGGCAAACCTCGCCGCGGTAGTACAGGGCCCCCGCATCAGGCTGGTACTGACCGCTGATCACCTTCATCAGCGTCGATTTGCCCGCGCCGTTTTCGCCGCACACCGCGTGCACCTCGCCACTTCGCACCTCAAAGCTCACACCATCCAGTGCCAGCACCCCCGGAAAGCGTTTGGTAATCCCTTCCAGGCGCAACAGTGCGCCATCCCCGGCAGGGCTGGACGCGTCGGGACGGACGGGATCAGACACGGATGACAGCAATGCGAACTCCTCTTGGTGGGTCAGGGGGACCGTGGAGGGGTGAATTTGCTGTTTGCAAATTGGTAAGGCCACCTGACACAATTTCGCATATTTGGCCTTACCAAAAAGTGCGTGTGTATTAGTGCTTACCCGTGATCCGGGATCAAACCCGTCTGAAAGACGAAAGAAAGGCCTGTGCAATTGCACAGGCCTGACCACGGCGCGGAACTCAGCTCATGACCACTCGTGGCGGTTCTCGACCCAGCGCTGTTCGGAGGCTTGCAGATGCATGCGCATGGCGCTTTGTGCACCCAGGACGTCCCGGTTCTCGAGGGCCCGCAAGATGGCTTCGTGCTCCTGCAGCGCAGTGGCCCAGGTTTGGCCGGATTCGGAATGCGCGCTCAGGCGCGCGGCAATCGGGCTGTGGCGCTCATCAAACAGCTCGCCCACCACCCGCTCCAGCACGGAGTTGCCTGTCATGGCTGCAATCGTTTGGTGAAACTGCCGGTCAAAGGCCAGGGGCGAGCGGTTCTGTGTCATGGCGGACTGCATATTCTTCAGAATCTGGCGCAGCGCCAACAGTGCTTCGGGTGTGGCTTTGGCGCAGGCCTGCAGCACGACGGTACCCTCGATAGCGGCGCGTGCCTGCATCAATTCGATCGGGCTTTCGCCCATGGTGGCCAGGGCCTGCGGCTTGCGTTGGGCCGCGCTGCAGGCATACACCCCAGCGCCCATGCGCACTTCCACGCTGCCCTCAATTTCCAGTGCAATCAGCGCCTCGCGCACCGAGGGTCGTGAGACGCCCAGTTGCAAGGCCAGATCGCGCTCCGGTGGCAACCGTGCACCCGCGGTGTAGTTGCCCTTGTCAATGAAGGCACGAATCTGCTCGGCAATTTGTTGGTAGAGCCGACGGTTGTCGACCTGTTTGACTTGGTCCAGCATGAGTCCTCCGCGTGAAGTGCAGTTTATGCGAGGGCGGGTTTTGCTATTGGCTTATGACTTGAAAAAGGTAAGGCCAATTCAAGACCTTTTTACGCAGGTCTTATCAATTTTGGAGCCAGTTCTGATTATCTGGAGTTACTCATACCCTCCCTCCCCTCATGATCCAGCTCAGCGACCTTGACAGCGTGAGACAGGCGAGCCGGCGCCGCAGGGCAAGGCGAGAGCCGGGGCGATAATCCAGGCCAGCCTTTCCGATTACCCTTGCCATGAAAGCATGACCTCCATGAAGACATTGACCGCCGCCCTTACCGCCCTGGCCTCCCTTGCCCTCTCCAGCACCGCCCTTGCCGCCGCCCCGGCCGAGACCCTGCCCAGCGGCGTGAAGGTCGTGCACAGCACCGACGGAACCGGCCCGCAGCCGAAAGCGACGGACACTGTCAAGGTGCACTACCGCGGCACGCTGGCCGACGGCAAGGAATTTGACAGCTCCTACAAGCGCGGCGCGCCCGCCACTTTCCCGCTGAACCGCGTGGTGCCCTGCTGGACCGAAGGCGTACAAAAGATCAAGGTCGGCGGCAAAGCCACACTGACCTGCCCCCCCGCCACGGCCTATGGCGACCGCGGCGCCGGCGGCGTGGTGCCGCCCAATGCCACGTTGACCTTCGACATCGAACTGCTCGCGATTGAGAAGTAAACGCTAGAGAGCCGCTTCGAGCGCCGTGAGGAGGGCTTCGTCAAAGGCCTCCGCGCGTTCGAACTGCAGCCAGTGGCCGGCGCCCTCGACCAGGGCGAGGCCCCTGAAATGCACAGCCTGCGCCAAGGCGGTCCGAAGCCCATCAAGCTTGCCGCGGTACAGCGCATCTTCCTTCCCGTAAATCGCCCACACCGGGCAACGAAGCCGCGCCAATGACTGCGCCAGCGCACCGGTGCGCGCCAGGCTGCGGCCCTTCATGCGGTCGCGCAGCACATTGGCGACGTGCAGGCGCAGGGCCAGTTCGTCGATCGCATCCTCGCGGTAGAGCATCAGCGCAGCAAGGTTGTGACGATGAATGTCATCACGCTGGGCCGCATCGGTGATATGCCGCCAGGCGCGCAACCGTATCGCTTTTTCGGGCGCCACACCCAGGCCGGGCGCACCCACCAACACCACACGCGCCGCGCGGGCGGGGAAACGCTCCGCCAGGAAGCCGGCCACCATGCCGCCAAAGGAAAATCCCACGAGGTCGCAGGCCGCCTCGCCCACCAGCAGGGCCAGCCCCTGCTCGACCGGTTCGGGCAGCACATCAGCATCGGTTCCCCGCAAGGGTGCGGCCGAATCGCCAAAACCCGGAAGATCGGGCACCAGCACCCAGCGGCCCGACGCGGCCAGCGCGGGGATGTTGCGCAGCCAGTGCATCCAGCTGCCGCTGCCGCCATGCAGCAGCACAAGCGGCGCGAGTCCGGGCCTGCGCGTGGCCTGGCCCCAGGTGTGCCAGAGCATGGCGCCGTCGCCGCAAGGCGTGTCAACACGGCTGGCCGTGTGCAGCATCGCGAGCGCTTCGGGAGGCAGCTCAATGTTTGCCAAATCTGTCATGGAGGATTTATACCCTGCCCTCCGTGCGGCCATCGGGAAGCTCCTAAACTGGTCCGCTGCCCATGCCGGAGCGCACCGGAGGCACCAGCCTCCTACACCCTACCTTCCATGATTCCTTTTTCCGTCCTCGACTTGTCTCCCATCGTCAAGGGTGCAACCGCTGCTGATGCCTTTCGAAACACCCTCGCGCTGGCACGTCATGCGGAGCAACTGGGCTACCACCGCTTCTGGCTGGCCGAGCATCACAACAACCCCGGCATCGCCAGCGCCGCTACCGCGGTGGTCATTGGCCATGTGGCAGGCGGCACCCAGACCATTCGTGTGGGCTCCGGCGGCGTCATGCTGCCCAACCACTCACCGCTGGTGATCGCCGAGCAGTTCGGCACGCTGGCTTCGCTGTATCCCGGCCGCATAGACCTCGGGCTGGGTCGCGCACCTGGCACCGACCAGTTGACAGCCCGCGCGCTGCGTCGCGATGGAGCCAACAATGCCGACACCTTCCCCCGGGACGTTGAAGAACTGCAGGCCTACTTTGAACCGGTGGAACCCGGCCAGAAGATCAGGGCGGTTCCAGGCGCAGGTCTCAAGGTGCCGCTGTGGCTGCTGGGCTCCAGCCTCTTTGGCGCCCAGCTCGCTGCCGTGCTGGGCCTGCCCTTCGCCTTCGCATCGCATTTCGCACCCGACATGCTGATGCAGGCGCTGGACCTGTACCGCAGCGGCTTCAGGCCTTCTGCGCAGCTCGCCAAACCTTACGCCATGGTGGTGGCCAATGTCGTCGCCGCGGAGACCGATGAAGCCGCACGTTATCAACTCACGTCTGTGCAACAAGCGATGACCAACCTGTTGCGTGGCACGCCTGGGCTCATGCCGCCGCCGATCGACGACATGGAAAGCTATTGGTCACCAGCCGAGAAAGCCGGCGCCCAGCGCATGCTGCGATACGCCGTGGCGGGTTCGCCCACGACGGTTGAAGGCCAGCTTCAGCGCTTCATCGAGGACACCCGCGCCGATGAGCTGATGGTGACCACCCACATTTACGACCCAGCCATCGCCAGGCGCTCCCTGGAGATCACTGCAGAGGTGCGAGACAGGTTGAAGGAAAGAAATCAACATCGCGTCTGACGCTATTAATTTGATAGCATAATGCGCCCAATTTGATTGGGCTCAGGCCTTAAATGACTTCTTTTTTGCCAACCTTTCCTGCCCACGCGAAATCAGCTGCGCCGGTACCAGCGCCACGCGGATCCTGTAGCCGCTGAAACGCAGGCACCCCTGGCACAGATCATGCAAAGCTGAAGGACCCGCCTCCTGGCAACACTCCAGCGTCCCATGGCTCAACTTACACCGCCCGAGCGCCACACCCTTTTTGACGACGCACAAGGCATCTTCACCGGCACGCTGTTTGTGTCACTGGCGATGGTGATCTTCAATCAGGCAGGCCTGTTGACGGGCGGTACGGCCGGCGTGGCCTTTGTGCTGCACTACGCCACGGGCGTGAGTTTCGGCAAGCTGTTTTTTCTGGTCAACCTGCCCTTTTACTGGTTCTCCTGGACCCGCATGGGGCGCGAGTTCACCATCAAGACATTTCTGTCCATTGCCTTGCTGTCGCTGCTGGCAGACTGGTCGCCCAAGGTGTTTGACATCGCAGACATCCATCCCTTGTACGCCGCACTGGTGGGTGGCCTGCTGCTGGGAACCGGCTGCCTTTTCCTGGCCCGGCACCGGGCCAGCCTGGGCGGCGCCACCATCGTGACGCTCTATCTTCAGGAAAAGCACGGCTGGCGCGCCGGCAAGATACAGATGGCCATTGATTCGGTTGTGGTGTTGATGGCGCTGGCCGTCGTGCCCCCTGAGCGCGTGGCGTATTCCGTCATGGCCGCCGTGCTGATGAGCCTTTTCCTCTGGGTCAACCACAAACCGGGACGCTACACGGTGACCTGAAGGACATCCAGATGCCGGCAGGGCCTGGAACGGGTCTTAGTCGCCGCCGCCCACCTTGCCCCGTGATGACTTGATTTCCGAGCGCTGGCTTTTGCCGGCCAGGCGGCGCTGTTTCGAGCCGTAGGTGGGTTTGGTGGCACGCCGCGCCCGGGGCGGCGTGGAGACGCTGTCAACAATCTCCTGCAGGCGTGCCATGGCATCGCTGCGGTTCATCTCCTGGGTGCGGTGTTGCTGGGCTTTGAGCACCAGGACGCCGTCCTGCGTGATGCGACTGTCTGATGAGCCCCCACGCTTGTCGCTTTGCGTACTACGCTGCCCCCCGAGGGGGTCGCTTACCCTTGGGGCGGCCCGGCGGGCAAGCAGGCGGGCTTTGATTTCGTCCGGTAGTGACGAAGCCGCAATGTCAAACCGCAGGTGAATCGCACTCGACACCTTGTTGACGTTTTGCCCACCAGCGCCTTGCGCGCGGATGGCGCTGAACTCCACCTCGCGCTCGTCAACCGGAAATTTCGGTGGCGCAGCCATGGTAGGCGCCGCAGGCGGGTCAGGCTGCCAGCTCGGCCAGGCCCGCGATGGCAAAGGCGTAACCCTTGACGCCGAAGCCGGCCATCACCGCCTTGGCAGCCGGCGAAATATAGGAATGATGGCGGAAAGCCTCGCGCGCATGCACGTTGCTGATGTGCAGCTCGATCACCGTGACGCCCGTGCCCTTGATGGCATCGTGCAAGGCGACGCTGGTGTGGGTATAGGCGCCGGCATTCAGCACGATACCCGCCAACGCGCCCGCGGCCTGTGCGCGCCCGGCTTCATGGATCGCGTCAATCATCACGCCTTCGTGGTTGCTCTGGCGAAAGTCGAGCTTGAAACCGTGGGCCGCGCAGGCCTTGGTGCACAGTGCCTCCACATCGGCCAGGGTCTGTGAGCCGTACACCGCCGGCTCACGCGTTCCCAGCAGGTTGAGGTTGGGGCCATTCAGGACAAGGACTGTTTTCATGGAGCGGGGCTTTCCGGATGTTCGGGTGGGTGGGTTTTGGCGATTGGCCAGGGCCCGATTATCGACGCTGCCGCCGCCATCCCATCACCGAAGCACCCTGTACCATGCTCCCGCACTTGCCCAATCAGTCCGGCGATAGCGCCCTAGCGCAGGCTTTCAAAAAAGCGTTCCAGCAGATCGGCAAATGAATCTGGCTGCTCCACCGCGCTTAAATGGGCCGCTGGCAAGGTGCGCAGTTGCGCGCCCTTGATGCTGGCGCAAATGGCTTCGGACATGGCGACGGGCGTCGCCTCGTCACGCGCCCCGGCAATCACCAGGGCCGGGCACTGAACTGCGCCGTTGCTGGTGCGGAAATCGATACGGGAAACCGCTTCGCAGCTGGCGGCATAAGCTGCGGCATCAGTGGACTCAAGCACCCTGCGCAGCGCCGCTACCTTGCGCGCGCCACCATCCGCCTCGTCTGCCCTGAATTCCGGCGTAAACCACCGCTGCATCGCCCCCTCCGATATCGCCGCCACGCCCTGGGCCTGCACAGTCCGGACACGCGCCTGCCACATGGCACGCGCAGCATCGTCGTAAAACATGGCGGAGTTGGCAATGACAATGCTCTTGAGCAGTTGCGGATACCGCGCCGCCAGCGCCTGGGCCGTCATGCCGCCCATGCTGAGCCCGACAAAATGCACCGGGCCTTCGCCCTGCCCGTTGATAATGCCCGCCACATCACCGGCCAGCAAGTCGAGTGTGTAAGGGCCCGGCAACGCTTCCGACTGGCCATGGCCGCGATGGTCGTAGCGCAGCACGGTGTAGCGGTTCTTCAGGATGGCCGTCACGCCGTCCCACATCGTCAGGTCACAGCCCAGCGCATGGCTGAGCACCACGACAGGCCCCTGGCCTTCACTGATGCAATGCAAGTGAGGTTTTTTCATGCTTCTTTTAATGATGAGGTGCTTGGGAGGCCGCAGATACAAACCCTGTCAGTCAACGAGCAGGCCTTTTTCGCGCAGGATATCGCCCGCCACCGAGAACGCATGGTTGGCAGCAGGAACGCCGCAGTAAATGGCAGCCTGCAGGATCACTTCCTTGATATCGTCCGGCGTAAGACGCGATTCCGGTGGACCGTCGAGTGCGGCGCGCACATGCATGGCAAATTCCTCGTACGCCTTCAGCGCAATCATGGTCGACAGCACCATCAGGCGGCGTGTTTTGTCCCCGAACGCCGGCCGGCCCCAGACCTCATTCCACGCATAGCGCGTGATCAAGTCCTGAAACTCGCCATTGAAAGCATTGCTTTTGGCGATTGAGCGGTCAACCCACGCATCACCGAGCACGCGGCGGCGGTTGATCATCCCCTTGTCATGGTCGTTCATGGTTTATCCCTTTTTCCGGTCTTGGTGCGACATCCGTCAGGTTTGCCCCAGCAGCGCTTCAACAACATCGGCCTGGGCATGTGCGAGTGCCGAGGCGTGCTGAGCCAGCGCCGGATTAAACCATTCGTCGGCGGCGTCAGCGGGCAACACGGAACGCAACGCCTCCAGGTTGGCATGCATCCGGGAGGTATCTACCTGCAATCCCGGCAGCGCCTGGGCCATGGATCGGACGGACCCATGCGCGGACATCAGCAGCCCCGGCCATTCAGCCAATTCGGCTTGCCAGCTTCCCAGGGCGCGCTCATGTTCCTGTGCCATGGTGGACAGCAAGGCGGCTACACGCTGCGGTGCGCGCTGCGCCGCAGCCAGTGCCACCATGCAGGCGACAGGGTTGCGCTTGTGCGGCATGGCGGATGAACCGCCGCGGCCTGGCTCAGCCGGCTCCGCCAGTTCGCCCACTTCGTACTGACCCATCAAGGAGATGTCCTTGGCGATTTTCCCGAGGCTACCCACCAGCAGGCCCAGCTCGCAGCCCAGCGCCACCCACTCGTCACGCTGGGTGTGCCACGCAAATGCGGAAGGTCTGAGCTTCAGGTCCGCTGCCATGCGCGCCATGATCTGCGGGCCCTTGCCATTCATCTGTGCAAGTGTCCCCACGGCGCCGCCCAGTTGCACCGCCAGCGCATTGTTGCCGGCCGCCTGCAGGCGTTGCAGGCTGCGCGCCAACGGCGCGGCCCAACCCGCGCACTTGAAGCCAAAACTGGTGACCGAAGCCGGCTGCATGAGCGTTCGCGCCAACACCGGAACGGCAGCATGCTGTCGGGACAATGCCAGCAATGCGGTTACTGCCTTGCGGATGTCAGCCTCAATGAAATTAAGCGCTTTGCGGGTCACCAGGGACAGCGCGGTATCGATCACGTCCTGGGAGGTCGAGCCGAAATGGACAAAACCGGCGGCTTCCTTGTTGAAAAGGCCCACGGTTTCCCTCAGCGCCTTCACCAGTGGAATGGCGATGCTGCCGGCGCGGCCGCTTTCACGAACAATCTTTGCCACATCGAACAAATCGATCTTGCAGGTGCCCACGATGGAGCGTGCCGCCGCCTCCGGGATCAGGCCGGCGTCTGCCTGCGCCTGTGCCAGCGAAGCCTCAAAGCGCAGCATGGCATCCAGGAAATTACGCTCACTGAAGGCTTCCAGAATTTCCGGCGTAGACAAAAACCCTTCAAAAATGCTGCTCATGTGGCGAATTTTCCCGAAAAATCAAAGACCCGTATTTCTCAAAGACACTGCTTTTTGCCGAACCGCCCCGATGGGGAAATGCGCACCCTTTCGGGGCCAGCAATTCCCATGAAGCGGCGAGCGCGGCTTCATTTTTTCAAGCGGATCTGGTTAGGCAGCGGTACAGAACGCCGCAGCACATCCTCCCCCAGCCACAAGGCCGAGCGCCAGGCCCGCTGGGCTACTGTCGGCAAAGGCATTTGCTGGTAGTCGTCGTTAAACACTTCAAAGCTGTAGTCGCCGCGATAGCCCAGGCCGTGCAGCTTGGTCACCAGCGTGGCCAGTGCTTCGCTGTGCACGCCCTCTCCCGGAAACACACGGAAATGCCGGGCAGTGGCAATGCGCTCTTCGACGGACTTGATTTCGGTCCACATGAAATCGGCCAGCTGCACCAGGAAAATTTTGTCCGGATCCAGGATGTCAAGCTCATCCAGCGAGGTCTTGGTCGCGAACATGTGAAAAGAGTCAAAGCCCAAACCCAGGTTGGGCATGTCGGCTTCACAAATAATGTCCCAGGCCTGGGGGAACTCGTTGACGGTGCGCCCCCATGACAAGGCTTCGTAGGCAATCTTGATGTTCATCGGAATCGCCAGCATGGCCAGCTTGCGCAAGTCCTTCACAAGCGCCTGGGTCTCTCCCGTGGCATGCACCGAGGTGGACGAACAGATCAGCAGCAGGCGGCAGCCCAGCGCATGGCACATCTCCAGCATCGATTTGGCGATGTCCATCTTGTAGTCATGCAGGTGCCCGGACAGCCCTTCAAAATCACGCAGTACCTGGAAACCGGTGACACGCAAACCGCTGGCACGCACTGCAGCGACGGCGGCTTCCATGCCGTCGGGATGGCCCACCAGGTCCTTGGCGGCGAGCATGATCTGGGTGAAACCGGCCTCACGCACGGCCTTGAGCTTGGCCTCCAGCGGGCCTGCCAGCGAGATGGTATCCATCCCGAAATCGTCGATGTTGCCGCTGTAGTGGCTCATGATGTCTGGCGCTTGTTTAGCGTACGTCATGGACCAACTCAAAACTCACGCTGCCCATCCAGCTCCTGGTCAGCGCACCACGGTCTTCGGTATGGACCCCGGGCGATTCGAGAAATTCCACGCCGCGCTTGCGCAACTCACCGACAGTGGCCAGCACGTCCGCACTGCCCAGGCCGATGCGCTGCAGGCTTTCATCCCCCTCCACATCGAGCACGCTGGCTTCGGGTTCAATCAGCTGGAGGTAAAAGCGCGAAGACGGCGGGCACGGACTGCGAAGGATGCGCCCCTTGGGCAGGATGCCGAAGCGCTGTTCGTCCGGCAGGTCGGTAAATCCAAACAACTCGCGATAAAACTCCGCCCAGTCTTCAGTGCGGTCATTCCCGATGTATTGCACGACGCCAAAGAAGTGCAAGCCAGCTACCGCCGGCGGGTGCTGGTCCACCGTGGGAATGGGCACGAAGTCCACATCGTAGATAGAGAACTTGTCGTAACGGTCTACAAAGTAAATGCGGCTTTTTCCAACGCCATGGATGGCCGGGATGTTCAGCTCCATTACTTCGACGCGTGACGGCACGGCCCAGGCCCCACGCTCCAGCGCCCGGTGGTAAGCATCGGCAGCGTCCCGCACGCGCAGGGCCACAGCGGCAATCACCGGCTTGTCGGTCGGTGCAGCACCATCGGGCATGGCGGGAATATGGGCATTGACGATCACATTCATGCCGCCCTGCCGGTAGAGCAGCACCTCGCGCGAACGATGCCGGGCGACCGGACGGAAACCCATCGTTTCCAGCACCTGGCCCAGTGCCTGCGGCTTGGAGGTGGTGTATTCAATGAACTCAATGCCATCCAGCCCCAAGGGGTTGGCAACTTCGGGAATGGCTTCCCGGGTTGCGGCTGGTGCCTGTGCAAAGGTACTCATGGTGAAGTCTCCGGTGAGAGGTGCAGCAGATTCAGGAAGTTGCCATGGCCGGCGCCACGGTTGCGCCCGGCACATGACCGCCGCCGAGGAAAAGGCGTTCGATGTTGGGATCCGCCAGCAGTTCCGCCGCTGGTTTGTGCAGCACCAGCTGGCCCGATTCAAGCGCGATGGCATCGTCGGAAATTTTCAAGGCGCTTTTGACGTTTTGCTCCACCATCAATACCGTCGTGCCTTGCGCCGCGAGCTTCTGCAGCAGCTTGAACACATCCTGCACCACCATGGGCGAAAGGCCGATTGAAGGCTCGTCAATCAGAATAACCTTGGGGCGCAGCAACAGCGCCCGGCCAATTTCAAGCTGCTTCTGCTCGCCACCCGACAGCGCGGAGGCCTGGGAGTGCAGGCGTTCCTTGACGCGCGGGAAGAACTCCAGAACCTCGGGAATACGCTCGTGCGTGGTTTTGCTGCCCAGCGTGATGCCGCCCAGTTCCAGGTTCTGCCACACGGTAAGCTGGCCAAACAGGTTGCGCCCCTGGGGCACAAACACAATGCCTTTGGCCAGCAGTTCTTTCTGGCTC
This sequence comes from Polaromonas aquatica, assembly GCF_050626995.1. GTDB lineage: Bacteria > Pseudomonadota > Gammaproteobacteria > Burkholderiales > Burkholderiaceae_C > Polaromonas > Polaromonas aquatica_A. The sequence goes on from NZ_CP192467.1 coordinate 475,280, forward strand.
GCACCCGAAATGTCTTCACCATTCAACAGGATGCGGCCCTGGCGCGGCTTGAGCAGCCCAAACAATGCCTTCAACACGGTGGACTTGCCCGCGCCATTGGGGCCCAGCAGCAGCGTGATGGAACCAGCCCTGACCTTGAACGACAGGTTGTTCAGGATCATGAAGTCCTTGTAACCCGCCACCACATCGTCAAATTCAATACAGATATCACTTGTCATATCAATCTCCATGGCCTCAATCGACCTGTTTCCAAGCAACGGCGCGGAACCGGCTTCGCCGGGCCGCAGCGGTTGTCCCCCTGAGGGGGAGTCCGGCTACACGAAGTGAGCCGAGCCAGGGGGCTCTAATTCCCAAGATACGCGTCCAGCACCTCTTTATTGGCCCGGATTTCCGCAGGGGTGCCAATGGCCAGCACCTTTCCTTCCACCATCACCATGATGCGGTGGCACAGGCCCATCACAAAATCCATGTTGTGTTCAATCACCACAAACGAAGCCTTGCGGCCAAATTTGGGATTCTGGTTCAGATCTTTCAGCAGCGACGAAATTCCGCCCACCAGGCTGGGATTGACGCCCGCACACGGTTCATCAAGCAGTACAAGATCCGGCTCGGCCATGAAAGCCATGGCGATATCCACCAGTTTTTGCTGGCCATAACTCAAGGTACCGGCGAGCTTGTCGGCCACATGACGAATGCGGAACTGGTCGATGAGCGCATCGGCTTTTTCACCAAGCCCGGAATCGCTGGGTGCGAACATGCGGCCCAACATGCTGCCCTTGTGCTCTTGCGCCGCGACGATCAGGTTGTCCCGCACCGTCATTTTTCCAAACACCTGCAGCGTCTGGAAGGTACGGCCTACGCCGCGGCGGCTGAGCTCCAGCGGGGACAAACCAGTGATGGTTTTCCCATTGAGTTCGATGGATCCGGCATCCGGGCTGATCTGCCCCAGGACGCTGTTGAACATGGTGGTTTTACCCGAGCCATTGGGGCCAATGACACCGAAGATTTCCCCGGGCATGACGTCGAAGGAGACACCGCCCACGGCCTGGATGGCGCCGTAGGCCTTTTTGAGCCCCGTGACTTTCAGCAATGCGTTTGTCATGATGTCGCTCCGATCCGGCCCGCGGCAGCCGCCCGCGCCTGCGATGCCTCGCGCGCTGCGCGTTTGGCCCGTATACGGTCGGGAATACTGAGCAGTCCATCGGGCAGCCATACCATAAGCACCACCACCGCTGTGCCGAACATTGGCAGATACCAGTTGGACACCAGCGGCACATCGCGCAGCCATTCCGGCAGCACCACACCTACGGCGGCGCCCACGATGGGGCCCAGGAAATAGCCCGCGCCGCCGACCACCACCATCAGATACATCATGATGGACGCGGCCACGGTGAAGGGTCCCGGCTCGATGAATTGCACCAGCGAGGCAAACAACGCTCCGGCGATACCGGCGTAAGCCGCACCGATGGCAAAACTCAGCAGCGTGTAGTTGCGGATATTCACACCCAGGCTTTCAGCCCGTATCGGGTTGTCGCGCAAGGCCGTGAAGGCCTTTCCCCAGGGCGAGCGCAGCAGGCCCCACAGCAGTCCCGAAAGGATGACTGTCATCGCCAGCACAAAGTAGTAGTAAGGCAGGTTGCCGTCGAGCGAATAGCCAAAGAGGGATGGCCGTGCAATGTTGTTGATACCGAAGGTTCCTCCGGTGAGCCACTCCTCGTTGCGCATGACCAGCCAGATGGCGGTATTGAAGCCCAGCGTGGCGAACGCCAGGTAAATGGCCTGCACGCGCAACGCCGGAAAACCCAGGATCAACCCGACAGCAAAACAGATCAGTGCGGCAGCCGGCAACCCGAGCCAGAAGCTGACGCCCGCTTTCATCAGGATGGCGACTGTGTAGGCGCCAATACCGAAGAAAGCCGCATGACCCAGCGACTTCTGGCCCGCATAGCCGATGGTGAGGTTCAAGCCCATGGTGGCGATGATAAAAACCAGCCAGTAAGTCAGCAGGTAAATACCGTAGTTCTTCAGGAATTGCGGCACTACCAGCACCAGCAAAGCTGTCAGGACCGTCAATGCCAGGGCAAGTTTGTTGTTGGCGAGCTTCATACCTTGCGCTCCTCTTTTTTACCCAGCAGGCCCTGCGGCTTGAAGAGAATCACGACCATAAAAATAACCAGCGCCACGGCGTCCTTGTAGGCAGGGGAAATGTAGGCGGCGGCCAGGTTTTCGCATACACCCACGATCAACCCGCCCAGCAACGCGCCGCGCGAGTTGTTGAAACCGCCGATGATGGCGGCGAAAAAAGCCTTGGTACCCAAGCCTTCACCCATGTCGAACTTGGCGAGGTAGGTTGGCGTGACGAGCAGGGCCGCCGCCACCGCCAGCACGGCATTGATGGCGAAGGTGTAGAAAATCATGCGTGGCACGTTGATGCCCAGCACTGAAGCACTTTCGGTGTTCTGCGCCACCGCCTGCATGGCACGGCCCGTCACGGTTTTGGCCAGGAAGGCCTGCGTCGCCATCACGATGGCCATGGCCAGCGCAAAAGTACCAATATCCTGAAGCGTTATGGTGACGCCGGCAATGTTGAACAGCTTGTCGGCAAACAGGCTCGGGAAAGGATGGGCTTCGGCACTGTAGCCAGCGCGCACGCCGTTGCGCATGGCGATGGAAAGCCCGATGGTCGCCACGACGATGGGCATCATGCCGTATTTGAAGAGTGGGTCCACCACACCGCGTTTGAAGATCCAGCCCAGCAGCAGCACGGCCAGCAGCACCGTCAGCACAAAGCTCACCAGCATGGGCGCGCCCAGCGAGATGAAGGCCAGCATCATGAAGGCCGGCAGCATGACAAATTCACCCTGCGCAAAGTTGATCGTTCCCGAGGCCTGCCACAGCAAGGTGAAGCCCAGGGCTGCCAGCGCATAAATGCTGCCGGTGGCCAGGCCCGAGAAAAAAAGTTGGAGAAAGTCTGTCATGGGAAGGTCCGATGGAGAAAGTCGGTTGCATTCAGCGGAGTTTTCACTGGGAAGGGCTTGCGCCCTTTCCCATGAGCGGCCGGCCCCGCATGGCCGGCCGAAGTTGCTTTACTTCTTCGCGGCCGGCTTGGCAGCGGCAGGCGCCGCGGGAATGGCCTTGCTCACATCGCGGGTAGCCAGGCCCAGCGGAGGAACCATGTCAATGACTTCCTGCTTGCCGTTCTTGACTTCCACCATGAAGCTCATCCGGTCGAGGTCGCCCTTGTTGTCGAACTCGGTATACATCAGCGCGCCGGGGTATTTGTCGGTGTTGACTTTCAGGCCCTTCATGGCCGCAGCCACGGCTTTGCGGTCCAGCTTGCCAGCCTTTTCGATCGCGGCCTTGAGCACGTAGACGCCGGAGTAGCCCTTCATGCCGTTGTGGTCGGAGATGTACTTGTAGTCCTTTTCAAACTTGGCCTTGAAGGCGCGGATGGCGGGCACCGGGGCGTCCACCGTCAAACCCACATGGGCAATCGCGCCGTTGGAAGCCTCGCCGGCCAGCTCAATGACTTTCTGGCCGGTCAGGGTGGTTTCACCAATGATGGGTTTGGTCCAGCCCTGCTTGCGCAACTCGCGCAGCAAGCGTGCCGATTCTTCTTCGTTTGAATAGGCGAACACGCCATCCGCATTGCTTTGCTTGGCGCGCAGCACCGCGGCCGAGAAGTCGACCTGGCCGGGTTCGGTGGAAATTTCGCTCAGGATTTTGGTCGGCGAATTGGCCAGCGCCTTCCTGATCGAATCCAGACCGCCCTTGCCGAAATCGTTGTTTACGTAAATGACAACAATGCTCTTGAGCTTGGCCTGGTCACTGATGTAACGCGCCACTTTTGGCATGGCGGTGGCCTGTGTGAAGCTGGTGCGAAATACGTAGGGGTTGCCCTGTTCGGTGATGCTGGCCGCTTCACCGCCGGTGAAGTTGGGCACTTCGGCACGCCGCGATTCGGCCATGCTCACCATGATTGAGCCGGAGAATACCGGGCCAAAGATGGCAAACACATTGTCATCGATAGCTTTTTGCGTCAATCCCTTTGCCACACCGGCATTGCTCTGCGTATCGGCCGTGGTGGTCTGGATCTTTTTCCCCAGGATGCCGCCGTTGGCGTTGATTTCCCTGACGGCCAGCTCGACGCCGTTCTTGAAGTTGGTGCCTGCCGTGGCACCACCGCCAGACAGCTCGACAATGTTGGCGATCTTGATGACGTCTTGCGCGAAGCCGGCGCTGGCGCTTACTGCAAGGGTACAGGCAGCTATCAATTTAAGAGCGAATCGTTTTTTCATGGTTGTCTCCTCTTGGGGTTAAAAAATCAAGGTGATGCAAGTCGTGCTTCCCCGACTCCTGGGATGGGAACATTGGCGGTGCTCTGAAAGGAGCGCCTGATTTCACCCGCCATAGCGGCGGGATACAGATGCTCGCGGATAAATGTGGCATCACGGCGAACAGCTTGCGCCGCCGCGGCATGGCCAAAAAAATCCAGGTAGTCCGGCAACTGCTGGATCAGCATTTCAAACCCGGGCTGCGCGACCAGGCCACGAGCGCGAGCGGCCCGAACCAGCGGTGTCGGCTGGTTCTTCATGAGGATGTCCATGACGGCCGCATGCGGCTCCATGCGGGATACATCGCACGGCAGGGGGTCATCGGCCCTGAGTCCCAGCGGTGAAGCATTCACGACCACGTCATAGTTCGAAGGGTCACTGCTGCCAACAGCCATGATGCTTTCGGTGGTCAGTGCCGCCGCGACGGTAATCTGGTCCGCCAGCATTTGCGCTTTCCCGGGTGCCGGGTCATAAAGGGAAATCGTGGCTGGCGACAAAATGCCCGCCATCGCGAGCGAAGCGGTGATCGCGGCAGCGGCGCCGCCGGCGCCAAGTATCAACACGCGCTTGCCCGCGTAGGCTACGCCGAAATAATCCAGCGACAGGACAAAACCCTTGCCGTCAAACAGGGCGCCCTCGAGTTCACCCCCGGCAGTACGGCGTATGCCGTTCACTGCACCGGCTACCCGGCCCGCGTCGTTGCAGTGCGAAAGCAGACTCACCACCCCGGCTTTGTGCGGAATGGTCAGCAGCATACCCTTGATGTTCCTGGCAAGAAAGGCAGCTTCCACAAACGCCCGGACGTTTGCGGCAACCACATGCACGGGGACAAGGACGGCGTCTATGCCCAGTACCTTGAAAATCAGGTTGAACACTTCCGGTGCACGTACCTGTCCGACCGGATCGCCGGGGATCAGATAAACGTCGGTGTTGCCCTGAATGGTGGAAATCATGCTGAATTGCCAAAACGTTCGATAATCGGTTGAAACTGGAAGATTCGGTGTGAACTTTAGTAGCTAGCCCCGGGAAGCCCAACAGGTTTATTCCCCGAATTGATCGTTGATCGCGCATTAAAGATCGATGATCGAACGAAACGAGGGTTTGACCTACGTCTACACCCCCTCCCCGGTGTCAATACTTTGGCCATGAAAACGCCTGCCCCCACCCACGCCGCCGCCGTATTGCAGGCCCCCAGCACACCCACCCTGGACAAGCGCGACTGGATCGCAGGGCTGGAAAAAGGCCTGTCCATCATCGAGTGCTTTGACGACGCCAATCCGCGCCTGACCGCCAGCCAGGCCGGTGTGCGCTGCGGCATGACACGCACTGCTGCCCGGCGCTATTTGCTGACACTGGAACACCTGGGATACATCGCCAGCGACGGCAAGCTCTTCTGGCTGACGCCGCGGGTGCTGCGGCTGGGGCAGTCCTATCTTGAATCGGCACGGCTGCCGCGTATCGTGCAGCCTTTTTTGCAGCGCGTCACTGCGGGAACGCAGGAAAGCGCGTATGTCAGCGTAATGGACGGTGACGACATCGTCTACATCGCCCGCAATGGCTCCAGCCGCGCCATGAACACCGGCTATGTGCTGGGCTCACGCGTACAGGCACAGGTGACGGCCGCGGGCCTTCTGATGCTGTCGATGCGCGACCCGGCCTGGCTCGAAACGTGGCTGGCCAATCATGAGCTCAAGGCGTACACCTCCTACACCATCGCCAGCAAGGACCGCCTGCGGATCGAACTGGCACGCGTGCGCGCGCAAGGCTGGGCAATTTCTGAGCAGCAGCTGGAACTCAATTACCGCGGTATCGCGGTACCCCTGCGTGACCGGCATGGGAAGGTAGCCGGGGCGTTAAGTGTGACCATGCCGATGGGGCATGAGTCGAGTGAGGATGCGGCGGGGAGGGTTTTGTCTGTTTTGCGGGAGACTGCGCAGGCGATGAAGAACCTGATTTGAGGTTATTGCTTCGAAAGGGTTGCACCCCTCTAAGAATTGCTGGCCGGGGGTTGTCCGGCGGCAAGTGACTTTCTTTTGCTTCGCCAAAAGAAAGTCACCAAAGGTCACGTAGTGGGGATTCGCTCACTTCGCGAAGCGAAGTTATGCGAATACCCAAAGGCGACCCGCAGTCTGGGTCCTTACGCTTCGCTTCAGGCAACCTGCGCTGCTCGACTACGGCGGCGTTCCGCAGAACTCGCTACGTTGCACTTCGCTCAAACAACTGCGGCCCGACCTTCCGCCTCCGTCTGTGCTGCTCGGCCCAGCCAGGACGGGGAAGTCCGAATTCGAATACCGAAAACCAATACCAACAAGGACACGCCGTGGCGTGTCCTTGTTTCTTCAGGTGTGCGGAGTTTTGTCTTTGGCTTTTGGTCCTTCCCCACCCCCTTCTGTATGCGCCGAGGAGCGGAGGGCCAGACGGATCAGGGCAAAAACTTGTTTGAGCCGCAGGCGAGTTGTTTTTGACCCCGGCTGGACTGAGCACCGCAGGTTGCCCGTAGCGAAGCGAAGGGACGCAGACAGCAGGGTCACCTTTCTTTTGCTTACTTTTCTTTGGCGAAGCAAAGAAAAGTGAGTGGCCGCCGGGCAACCCCCGGCCAGCAGCCCTCCGCAGAAAATTCCCAAGCCGGAATAAAAACCGGCGCAAAGAAACGCTATCAATTCAATAGCTGCCTGCGCCCGTTTTTATTGGCCAAAGATCACTTTTAAACCAAAATTACATCGCTCCCACACTCCCGGTCACCGGTAAAACAATCCCCGTGACATACCCCGAACAGACAGGAGAAGCCAGAAATACATAGGCAGGGGACAGCTCCTCCGGTTGCGCCGGCCGCCTCATGTCGGTCTTCTTGCCGAAGTCCTTGATGACATCAGGCGGTGAATCGGCCGGATTGAGCGGCGTCCACACGGGGCCGGGCGCCACGGCATTCACGCGTATGCCCTTGTCCAGGAGGTTGCTGGCCAGCGCCTTGGTGAAGGCGTGGATGGCCCCTTTGGTCGCTGAGTAGTCCAGTAGCCTGGCACTGCCTTCCAGCCCGGTCACCGAGCCGGTATTGATGATGCAGGAGCCCTCTTTCAGATACGGCAACGCTGCCTTGGCCATGTGAAAGTAACCGTATACATTGGTGCGCAGGGTCTCATCAAAACGCTCTTCCGTGAGGTCTTCGAGCGAATCGGCATGCTCCTGGAAAGCAGCGTTGTTCACCAGGATGTCGAGCTTGCCCAGCGACTTGACCGTTTTCTTCACGGCCTCACGGCAAAACCCGGCATCTTTCACATCACCGGCGATCAACACACAGCGTCGGCCTTCTCCTTCAACGCAGCGTTTTGTCTCTTTCGCATCCTCCTCGGAGTCAAGATACGCGACCGCCACATCTGCGCCTTCACGTGCAAACAGCACGGCAACGGCGCGGCCAATGCCGGAATCCCCGCCCGTGATCAATGCCGTCAGCCCCTCCAGCTTGCCGCTGCCCTTGTAGTCGGGGGCCAGGAACTGGGGCTTGAGTTCCATCTCGGCTTCCAGCCCCGGTTTGCGCAAATGCTGCGTGGGCAGCGGTGGCTCGGGGTAATCCCGCTTGCCGGCCTGCACTGCCTTTTTCCCCTGGGTAGCCGAGGCCTGCCGCCCGGCTTTTTTTTCCTGGTCCTTGCTGTCCTGTTCACGCTGGATTTTTTGCTGCTTGCCGCTCACTGAACTCACATCTGCGCGTGCAGCGGGGCGGGAAGACGAGGCAGACGGCCTTGAAGAGGCTTTGGCTTTAGGCATGGGTGGCTCCTGGATAATGGCGTGGAAACCCCAATCTAGGCGTGACCTTGCCCGCGTGTTGTAGGAAATATTCCCGGTTTCAACCCAGCCTCGCCCTGCGAGGACGCCTGCGCCGGAATCTTGCACAATCAACGCCACCATTCACCGCCGCTTTTCATTGCCGCCCTGACGCGCGCTTCATGCATAACCGACACTTCTTTCAACTCATCGCGATGTCCGCCCTCTGGGGCGCATCATTTCCCCTTTTACGCATCGCCAGCCCCGCGCTGGGCCCTTCGGTCGTTGCCGGCGTACGCTGCGTGCTGGCGGCCATGGTGTTATCGGCACTGATGTACGGGCTGCGTGAACGCTGGCCGGCCCGCCGAGCCTGGCCCAGTCTTGCCCTGCTCAGCACGTTGACCGTGGTGGTCCCTTTCATGCTGTTCAACTGGGCTGCGCTGGTAATTCCCTCGGGTTATTCCGCCGTGCTGAATGCCACGGTGCCGCTTTTCGGCGTGCTCGCGGCTGCCGTGATGGGTGAGGAAAAGCTTACTTCCCGCCGCCTCCTGGGTTGTGCCGTGGGCTTTGCGGGCGTGGCCTTGCTGGTGCAACTAGGTCCTGTGGCCGTCACGCCACGGGTGGTGTTGGCCGCCCTGGCCTGCGTCGCGGCCTCCGCCAGCTACGGAGTAGGCGCCATTTTGATGAAGCGGGCCACGATGACCCATTCACCCCTGCCCGCTTCCGCTGCGGTGCATATTGCGGCAGCCTTCATCCTGCTCGTACCCACTGCGGTAGCGGTACCGGCGATGAATGTCACACCAGCAGCCCTGGTAGCCGTCACGGTTTTGGGCATGGTGACTTCGGGTTTCATGTACTGGATCAGCATGCGGCTGATGCGCGAGATCCCCGCAAGCGCTGCGACCTCCGCCGCCTTCATGATTCCCCTCTTCGGTGTGACTTGGGGAGGGCTCTTTCTGGGCGAGCCGGTCACGGTCAGCATGCTGCCGGGTTGCTTGCTGGTGCTGGCAGCCACTGCACTGGTTACGGGCTTTAACCCGTTTCGCGGTGCGCCGCCCGAGCCATAAAGCTTAAGGCACACACCGGCGCGAAGTCGTAAAGAAATCGTAGCGAGCGGCCCGAGGTCGCGTCGAGGACCGGAACCGTACACCCGTACGGTGAGTACCGCAGATGCGAGATCGGGCTGCGCAGTAGATTTATTTGCGGCTTCGCATGATGTCGGGAGTGGCGACCACCACATCCGCATTCTGCGCACGCTGGCGCAGCGCATGCTCCATCACCACCAGGGCCAGCATGGCCTCGGCAATCGGTGTGGCGCGAATGCCGACACATGGGTCGTGGCGGCCCTTGGTTACCACCTCGGCGGGCTTGCCCGCGGTGTCGATCGACTGGCGCGGCGTGATGATCGAACTCGTCGGCTTGATGGCAATGGACACTTCCAGGTCCTGGCCGGTGCTGATGCCGCCCAGCACACCCCCGGCGTTGTTTGATTGAAAACCCTCGGGCGAGAGACCATCGCCATGGGTGGTGCCGCGCTGCGTCACGCTGGCAAAGCCGGCGCCGATTTCCACGCCCTTGACAGCGTTGATGCCCATCATGGCAAAAGCGATGTCAGCGTCCAGCTTGTCAAACAGTGGATCACCCAGGCCCACCGGCACGTTCGACGCCGTAACACGAATGCGCGCGCCGCAGGAGTCACCCGCCTTGCGCAGCGCGTCCATGTAGTCTTCCAGTTTCGAGACATCGGCGACCGGCGCGAAGAACGGGTTGGCCGGCACGTGCTCCCACGACTCAAACGGAATCGCGATGTCGCCGATCTGCGTCATGCAACCGCGAAACGTCGTGCCGTATTTTTCGGCCAGCCATTTCTTGGCCACAGCACCTGCCGCCACCATGGGCGCCGTCAGGCGGGCAGAGGCACGGCCGCCGCCACGCGGGTCGCGCCGGCCGTATTTGTGCAGGTAGGTGTAGTCGGCATGGCCTGGGCGGAAGGTTTCAAGGATGTTGCCGTAGTCCTTGCTGCGCTGGTCGGTATTTTTGATCAGGAGGCAGATGGGAGTACCCGTGGTCTTGCCTTCATACACCCCAGAAAGGATCTCGACGGCATCGGGCTCGTTGCGCTGGGTCACATGCCGGCTGGTGCCGGGCCGGCGGCGATCCAGGTCGCCCTGGATGTCGGCCTCACTCAAATCCATGCCGGGCGGGCAACCGTCAATCACGCAGCCAATGGCCGGGCCGTGGGATTCACCGAAGTTGGTGACTGCGAATAGGGTTCCGAAGGTATTTCCGCTCATGGAGGGATTATCCCAGAGGGGCTGAGGGTCACGGACAGGCTGATTCAGGCCTCACGTTGACAAAAAACCCCAGAGTGCAGGTAGCGCTGGTTCTCGGGGCTATATCAAACTGATGCCGAAGAGGCCGATCCTTTCGGCAGGAAGGTAACAGCGGGAAAATCGCTGCGCCAGAACATCGCCGATGTTATTGGAGCGCCCCATGATTCAGCGTAGGCAAGCACATCGCCTCGCTGCAATCGTTTTCGCTTTAATCGCAACTGATACTTTTCCAGGTTTTCGAAAAACAACGGATCTCCTTTCTGATAGAAATCCCAACCTGGGTTGTCACTCATTACGCGTACAAAGCGCAACAAAGCGCCTTGGGAATAAGCGGAAAATTCATTGAGTGAGTCCTTCTTGCAATCATCAGCAGTACTTCGAATTGAAATTACATCGAAGCGAAACGTCGACTGCGCATAGGTTGGCACGTAACCCTCTCCCGCAGACAAGTGAGGCATAAAAACTGTTAACCCAGGTGCGTTAACCGGTGACCAGAGAATGAGCGGCGGCGCGCCTTGCTCTTCCGTGTACGGCTGTTCTGGCAAGACAAACGAGGTTGGGCTGCTATGGACCCGCATTGGCGGATAGCGGTCAAACGCCTGAGCAACCTCGGCCACCGGTGCCTTGATCACAGACAGATTGAAGAACGGTCGATCCAGAACAGACATGGTGCGAACGTTTGTTGCTTGCCGGCATTGCGACTACGCGAACTCTCCGTGGCGCAGAGCAACTTCGCCCTGCAAAAGAACACGTAATGTGAACCTGAGCGGGAAAACCTGGGACTCTTTCATGCGCAGCGCGGCCGCAACCGCCTTGCGGTCCTTTTTTGCTTGCGGGTACTCGGCCGACGGGACGAAGACATGCTCGTTTTCATGCAGCAGCACCCCATGCCCAAACTCGAGATCGCCAGCCGTGGTCACGCCAACAAAGCCGGTGAACGTCTGGCCTGAGGAAGCCAGGAAATCGGCAGCAACAGACAAGGCATAAAGGTCAGGACCCATCATCTTCGCAGGATGAGGACGAACCCAGGTTTCGTCCTGCTCTTCATCCCCTTCCTCGTCGTCTGCGAACTCCCAGATGGGAAAAGCAATGAGGTCTGCCGGCTTGAGTTCGTCAATGGGCTTTCGGGTCTTCAACGATGGACGCATGGACAGTGTCTTCCAAGGGAAAGTGTCAACAAAACCAACCAAGCCGGCACCCGCTTGAACAAGGGTCAGGCCTCTGCTCGCCTTGGGGAACGGATGAGCTTGAGCCACATGTCAAACACCTTGAGCGGTGGTTTAAACGTTCCTGAACTATAGCGTTGCACCGGCCCCTGTTTTGTCGCCCTGGCTGTGCAGCCAACGTTGTAGCGCATGCCACCCCCACTCTGGAACACTTCATGCTTGCTGCACCGCACCAATCCTCAATTGGATGTCTTGATTGAACAGGAGCACCCCATGCTGGACCGCACCGCGACCAAGTTTTCCCACGTCAAGCCTGGCGACACGCAGTTTGTCTCCGGTGGTTTGCGTGACTTTTTCCTGTACCGCGACCTCGGCATTGCCGACGCGACCAACGGCAAAGTCATCGCGCACCTCGTGAAGGCCAATATGGCACCAGAAACAGGCACGGGATGGCACCGTCATGAGGCGGATTTCCAGATCGTCATCATGACCAAGGGCTGGGCCCGCTTTATGTATGAAGACAAGGAAACCCTGGTCGAGGCCGGTGACGTGGTGCACCAGCGACCAGGCATCAAGCATTTCCTGTTCGACTACTCCCCCGACATGGAATACCTGGAAATCGTCGGGCCAGCGGACTTCAAGTCGATTGACGTGGACCCCGTTTGCGAAATCCCGCCACCGACACCCTGGAAATAGCGCCCCCACGGTCGCTCACTTCGTGTAGCTCCCTGCCCCCCGAGGGGGCCGCCCGCCTGTGGCCCGGCAAAGCCGGTTCCACGGCTCCTGCTTGGTTGAAGAATTCTTTGGGCACTATCAGCAGGGGCCGCGGGTCCGGCTTCGCCGGCCCCAGGCGCTGCCCCGTGGGGGGAGCAGGCTACACGAAGTGAGTCTGAAAGGGGGTGGGCCTATTTCTGCAGTGAGGCTGGACGGGGATGTTCAAAACTCCGCGTCGAGCTCATCGATATCATCCGGCTCCTTCTTCGCCTCAGCCACCCACTCCTTCATCGCCGGCAGCTCCATGACGCGTTTGCAATACGCCGTACAAGCCTTGTCCAGCGGCACGTCGTAAGTCAAAAACCGGGTGACCACCGGCGCGTACATGGCGTCGGCCACCGACAGTTGCTTGCCGAACAGGTAGGGGCCGCCATAGGTGGCCAGGCACTCCTTCCAGATTTCCAGCACGCGGTCAATGTCGGCCTGCGCGCGGGACCAGATCTTGAAGCCCGAAAAATGCGCCTTGATGTTCATCGGCAGCGCAGCGCGCATGGAGGCAAAGCCTGAATGCATTTCGCCGCACACCGCGCGGCAATGCGCCCGCACCTTGACGTCCGCGGGCAGCAACTGGGCTTTGGGCTTGATTTCATTGAGGTATTCCGCAATCGCCAGGGTGTCCCACACCTTGACGTTGCCGTGCTGCAGCGACGGCACCAGCATGCTGGACGAGAGCAGCAGCATTTCGGCCTTCATCGCCGGGTCATCTGGCGAAATCACTTTCTCGGTGAATTCCAGCCCCGCGAACTTCGCCAGCAGCCAGCCGCGCAGGGCCCACGCTCCGTAGTTCTTGCTGCTGATTGTCAGGATGGCTTTGGCCATGCTCATGCTCCTTGAACCGGAAAGGTCCCGCTGGCGGCAGGATGGATGCATGAACTCCCGCAAGGCTTATGCCAGCCTGCGCTTTTCGGCTCCGACTGGCCCGTAACTTGCCTGCATGAAGTACCAGGGACAAAGGGACAACGAATTCCGATTCATGTCAGGACAACCATGCTTTACCAGGCCTACCAAACCCAGTCCGACCTGCTGTCGCCGTTTCGCCTGTTCGCCCAAAGCGGTAGCGCGGCATTCTGGCTGGGTAAAACCGAAGGCAGCCTGCTGCGCAAGATTTCGGCGTCCATGGAGGTGTTTTCACGCCTGCGGCTGACGCATACACGGCCGGCCTATGGCATCAGCTCAGTGAAGGTGGGCGAGCGCGAACTTGCCGTGACGGAAGAAACCGTTCTGTCCATGCCCTTTGGCACCCTGCTGCGCTTTCGCAAGGAAACGCCTGCTGGCCTGCCTTTCCAGCCGCCGGTGCTGCTGGTGGCGCCGCTGTCGGGCCACTTTGCCACGCTGCTGCGCGAAACCGTGCGTACCTTGCTGCAGGACCACGACGTGTACATCACCGACTGGCACAACGCGCGCGATGTGTCCCTAAGCCACGGCCCGTTTGCGCTGGACGACTATATCGACCACATGATCCGCTTCACCCAGGCCATTGGCCCGGGCACACATGTGGTGGCCGTGTGCCAACCTTGCGTGGCGGCACTGGCAGCCACCGCCATCATGGCCGAAGACGGCGACCCGGCCCAGCCACGCAGCCTGACCTTGATGGCCGGCCCCGTAGACTGCCGCGTGAACCCTACAGGCGTCAACACGCTGGCCACGAGCAAACCGATTGAGTGGTTTGAGAAAAACCTGATCAGCCATGTCCCGCTGCCGCATGCCGGCTACATGCGCCGCGTGTACCCGGGCTTTGTGCAGCTCAGCGCATTTCTGAGCATGAACCTGGACCGGCACAAAAAATCCTTCCAGGACATGTATCAGCATCTGGTGGACGGCGATGTGGAAAAAGCCAACATCATCCGCGTGTTTTATGACGAGTACCTGGCCGTGAACGACTTGCCCGCCGAGTTTTACCTGGAGACAGTTGAAAAAGTCTTCCAGACCTACGACCTGCCGCTCGGCAAACTCAGCTATCGCGGCCGCCTCGTCAAACCTGCCGCCATTCGCCGTACGGCGCTCATGACTGTAGAAGGAGAGCGCGACGACATCTGCGCCGTAGGGCAAACCGTAGCGGCGCAGGATCTGTGCACTGGCATACGGCCTTACATGAAAACCCATCACGTGCAGACGGGTGTGGGCCACTATGGGGTATTCAGCGGGCGCAAGTGGAATCAGCAGATTTATCCACGGGTTCGGGAGATGATCCATGCGAGCATGGGGTGAAATTCATAAGAGATCGCCCTCTATCCCAATGAATACGGGCGCAAGCAGCTCCTGAATTTGTAGCAGTTACTTTTTGCCGGTTCGTTCAACCGACTCGTTAAAACCGATTCTCCGGAAAAGGTTTGCCAGCCGGAGCCGATGCCCATGTTGGCCTAGGCACCGTGGTATTCATTGAACCTGATCACATCCATGTGGATTCCATACTTCATTGAAACGCCTTCGACCGGGTTGTACCAGTAGCGCATCCAGCCGTTCTCCATTCTTTGCTCCCAGTTCGAGAGCTGGCCGTATCGCGACAGGTAAAGCTCAATCTTTCTCGCCCGCCCACGGGCCGTTCCGCGCCCGGCCGGGTCGTCGTACCAAGCCGACTTGACGCGGTCGCCATCTGTGTAGACCGCAGCGCGGTATTTGGCGCCGTCTATCCTGAACGAATGCTCTTCAGACTTGACTTCAACAACCTCAAGCCCGGTGGCGCGAAGAAGGCTGAGACCTTCCGTCAGTGGGCTGCCTAAAGGAATATGCGGCGAGTAGAGATCAGCCGGTATGAAGAATCGGTGAAACATTGAGCTGGTACCGAAAGAGGAAAGGCATATCCTAAGTTTCGGCGCTACCGAGCACAACTCTGCGTAGCATCGATCGGTATTTGAGTGCCATGAGAACAGCCAGCGGATAAGCCAGGCATCGCATCGGGTTCAGAAAGTGAAGCCAATACGGACGGGCGTACCAACGCTCCATTCGCTTCTTGAGATAGCTTTCGTCATACCCCCAGTCCGGCATGATCATCCACAACATGAGCGGGAAAATCAGGAATGTGTCGAAGGCAAACGAGGCGCAGACATCCCTGAAGATGATACGGTCCACGAGCTTGAGGTCATGCACCGAAATATTGCCCTTCTGTACAAGTTGCCGGCATTCGTCGTCTTCGATGCCGATCTCGGTCCATGCATACGAGATGATTTCCCAGACGTAGTATTTCTCCACCATGTCAACGGCGCCTGACACCTGACGCTTGAGGCAGGTAACTCAGCATGGCATGGCCTGCAATGAAGACCCGGCGGCACTGAACGCAGCATTGAGCAACCGGGTCGTGAGGCGAGCCCTGTTGAAGACAATGTCCGTAAGCAACGCGATTGCAAGCCCCAGGTAGATAAAGTACCCAAAACCCACATAGTCCGAGAAAAGGACTGTGTGCAGCCAGTTTTGCTGGAAGAGATACAGATACCCAACCAATCCTGCGGCGCCGAGAAGCACCATCGCTGGCAATACCAGTTGCAGTCCGGCGCGCTTGCGAAGAGCTGCGGCAAAGGCGAGCAACAAAAAGACAAGCGCGTTTGCCCCGGTAAAAATCCGGAATTCTCGTGTCAATGATTCCGCCACACCCATGTATTGGGTGCGAATGAGAAGTTCGAGCCGCTCATTGACACGCGACAGATCGGCGGTTCTGCGTTCAAGAATCCCGGTCATGGACTTTTCAATCGCCTTGCGGCACTCGCAATCGATATTTCTCATTTGCGCGGCCACGGCGGCGACCTTCTGAGGAAGACCTTCCGCGAGCTTGCGCTTGAGCTCAGCGAGCTCCGATGAATTCTTGCCAGAAAGGCCTTTTGCGATCTCCGCGAGCCTGCCGCCATCCAGTGCTTCGATTCGCTCACCCACCCTGCGCTCCACCTCCAGCCGGATGGCATCGCGCGCCACGGTCTCGACAAGGCCTGGGTTGACATAAGAGGCGACGAAGGCGGTCCCGAACAACGCAATACCTGCGAAGGCGATGATGGTGACAACAATGCGCATGGTGCTGCCCATACTTAACCTTTGACGGCGGCGGACGTCAAAAGCGCGGCTTTTGGCGGTTGTCCATGAGGCGATGCGAAAGCCCACCAGCTTTGCGGCAATGCCGAGAAACCCAGCAAAACACCGGAAGCAGCCAAGAGAGAAAGTCCCTTGTACATCACTTCACGCTTGCGAAGCAGCCATGCAATCAGGCTGACCAATACGTATAGAGCCATTTGAGCCAATGCAGCCGCAAAGAACCCGACCTGGAACGAGGGTGTGTAATGTGCCGGCGCATTAGCTGCAGGCGTATAGAGCAGCATGCCTCCAGGTGTTTGGGAATAAAAATAATAGCCTGCCAGTAAAGCAATCACTGGAGGAACAAGTGCGGCGTAGGGCCAGAATTTGCGCATGGGCTCCAATTTAATCGCTTCGGCCTATCCAGGCCACCACCACTCCAATCACGCCCATCACACCCACCAAACCCAAAATCACCCCGCGCCCTTCCATCACCCCCGCAAACACCCCCACCAGCATCCCCGCCAGCGGTTGCGACAAATTGTTCAGCATCACGATCACACCAGTGGTCTTGCCTAAATCACGTGGCGGAATCAGTTTTTGGCGCAGGCTGCGGATGTAAACGTTAAACATCTTGTCAAAGCCGATCACCAGCAAAAACCCGACGGTGTAGACCCAGAAGCTGCCAGCCAGCCCGGTGAGCAGCCCGCCGGCCAGCATCACGCTGTAAGACACCAAGCCCAAGGTGCGCAGCGACAACACCGTGCGGGCGATAAACAGCAGGATGACGACTGTGGCGATGGCGCCGGCAGTTTGCAGCATGGCGTAGTCGCCCGCCGTGCGCTGCAGCAGGCCGGTCACCATGGCGGCCGAGGTGGCCAGCGTGACACCGATGACGAGGTTGACGCCGGCTGCCAGCGCAATCACCTGTTTCAGACCCGGCAGGTGCAGCACCTGCGCAAATGCGATGCGAACGGGCGCGGTCCAGTGGCCGGACGCCGGCTCGGGCGCCGCCAGGATGACGACGTTCTGCCGTTGCCACAGAGTGATTGCCCCGTCGGCAATCAGAAAGAGGCCCGCCGTCGCACCCACAACCATGGGCCAGGGCATCCAGCGCAGCAGCAGCGAAGCCAGCAAGGGGCCGAGCACCATGCCGAGCTGGTCGGCAATCTGCGCATGGGCCAGTACTTTTTCAAAGCGGTGCTGCCTGAAGATCTGCGGCAACATGACTTCGCGGGCCATCAGTCCCTGCGTCGTCAGCACACCGCACACGGCCGACAGCGCAATCAGCCAGCCGACGCCACCCGCCCACTGAAAGGCCACCACACCGGCAAGGCACACCAGCGCGCGGAAAAGCTGGCTGATGCGCAGCAGCTTGAGTGGGGATACCCTGTCGCACAGCGCGCCGCAGATGGGAAAAGACAAAAAGCGCGGAAGTGTCTCCAGCGTGAAGGCGATGCCCGACCAGGCGACGCTTCCGGTGGTTTCAAACACCACCAGGGGCACCAGGAACAAAAGGATCTGGTCGGCAAGCCTGGAGAAAAACAGGGAGGCGTAAAACAGCTGGCCCCTGGCACTGGCGTTGATGTTGTCGCTGCCCATGTCCTGATCGCTCACCCCTGCTCCCATGGCGTCCCGTCTGTAGGCGGGGCAGGTGTATCGCGCACCTGACTATTATTCTGGACGCTACCTTTTTGATAGCTGCTTGCGCATGTCTTGCCTGGGCTACCGGCCGTTTTTATGCATAAACCCCACCAGCCAGCCGGAATACCCTCTTCAACCGCGATCAGCCGCGTCTTCTTCCGGCCAGTCTCGGATGTAGGCCTTGAGCATCTTGTTTTCGAAGTTCTGGCTGTCCACCACGGCTTTGGCCACGTCGTAAAGGCTGATGACACCCATCATGACTTTCTGGTTCATCACGGGCATGTAGCGCGCGTGGCGTTCCAGCATCATGCGGCGGACTTCGTCGAGCTCGGTTTCAGAGGTGCAGGTGAGCGGGTGGTCGTCCATGGCGGTGCGCACCAGCGTGCTGCCGATCTCGCCACCATTCTTGACGATGCAGACGAGCACTTCGCGGAAGGTCAGCATGCCGACCAGGTCGCCGTGCTCCATGACAACCAGCGAGCCGATGTCTTTTTCGGCCATGATCTGGGCCGCCTTGGCAAGGGGTTCGTCAGGCTGGACGGTGTAAAGCGTGTTGCCCTTCACGCGCAGTATGTCTAGAACCTTCATGGCCGTCTCCTCGGTTGTGCTGCCAGCTTGCCCCTCATTGTCCCACCGCGGCGCGGCAACAGGGAATTCAGTTTAAATATAGCCCACAATCAAACGGCAGGTTGCAAGAATCTGTTCAGGTGCAGGCGATTCGAATGCACCGCTACTTTTTTCTGACTGGAGACAAACCCATGCCCGGTTACTCAGACCCCGGCTTCGACACCCTGGCGCTGCACGCAGGTGCCGCGCCCGACCCAACCACCGGCGCGCGCGCCGTGCCGATCCACCTGACCACTTCTTTTGTCTTTGAATCCAGCGACCACGCCGCCAGCCTCTTCAACCTCGAACGCGCGGGCCACGTCTATTCACGCATCAGCAACCCGACCAATGCGGTGCTGGAGCAGCGCGTGTCGGCCCTGGAAGGCGGGATAGGAGCGATTGCCACCGCCAGCGGACAGGCCGCACTGCACCTGGCGATTGCCACCTTGATGGGTGCCGGCTCCCATATCGTGGCGAGCACCGCGCTTTACGGCGGCAGCCAGAACCTGCTGCACTACACCTTGCGCCGCTTCGGCATTGACACCACCTTCGTCAAGCCCGGCGACCTGGACGGTTGGCGCGCCGCCGTACGGCCCAACACCAAACTGTTTTTCGGTGAAACCGTGGGCAACCCGGGACTGGACGTGCTGGACATCGAAGCGGTGTCCGGCATTGCCCATGAAGCCGGTGTGCCGCTACTGGTGGACTCCACGCTGACCTCGCCCTGGCTGATCAAGCCTTTTGAGCACGGCGCGGACCTGATCTACCACTCGGCGACCAAGTTCCTGAGCGGCCACGGCACTGTCATCGGCGGGATCGTGGTGGACGGCGGCAGCTTTGACTGGGAGAAGTCCGGCAAATTTGCCGGGCTGACAGAGGCCTACGAGGGCTTTCACAACATGGTGTTCAGTGAGGAAAGCACCGTGGGCGCCTTTTTGCTGCGCGCGCGGCGCGAAGGCCTGCGCGACTTCGGCGCCTGCATGAGCCCGCACACGGCCTGGCTGATTTTGCAGGGCATTGAAACCCTGCCGCTGCGCATGGCGCGGCACATGGGCAACACCGAAAAGGTGGTGCAGTTTCTCGCCAGCCACCCGCTGGTGTCGCGCGTAGGCCATCCGATGCTCGAATCGCACACCAGCCATGCGCTCGCCAAAAAACTGCTGCCGCGCGGCGCCGGCTCTGTCTTCAGCTTTGACATCAAGGGCAACCGTGAGCAGGGCAAGGCCTTCATCGAGGCGCTCAAGGTCTTCAGCCACCTGGCCAATGTGGGTGACTGCCGCAGCCTGGTGATTCACCCGGCCAGCACCACGCATTTCCGCATGAGCGACGAAGCGCTGGCAGCCGGCGGCATCACGCAGGGCACGATCCGGCTGTCCATCGGCCTGGAGGATCCGGACGACCTGCTGGACGACCTCAAGCGCGCCCTCAAGGCGGCAGAAAAAGCCGGCGTGAAAGCGGGGGCCTGAAGCATGTACCTCGACGTCAACGGCCATAAAACGTATTGCTACACCGGCGGCAAGCCTTTTGATGCGGCCAAACCCACTGTCGTGTTTGTTCATGGCGTGCTCAACGACCACAGCATCTGGATTTTGCAGACGCGCTACTTCGCACACCACGGCTTCAACGTGCTGGCGCCGGACTTGCCGGGCCACTGCAAAAGCGAAGGCGAGCCGCCGCAATCGGTCGAAGAGGCTGCCGGGTTCATCATCGCGCTGCTCGATGCGGCCGGCGTCAAAACTGCCGCGCTGGTGGGCCACAGCTTCGGCTCCCTCACGGCGCTGCACGCGGCGTCCATCGCACCGCAGCGGGTGACGCACCTGGCGCTGCTGGGAACCGCCGCACCGATGAAGGTGTCGCCCGCACTGCTGGACAACGCACTGAACCAGCCCATGAAGGCCATCGACATGGTCAACACCTTCTCACACTCCATGCTGGCGCCGCCACCCTCGTCGGTGGGCCCGGGCACCTGGCTGTATGGAGGGTCGAAGGCGCTGATGAAACGGGTGCTGGCCAGCAATACCAAAATCAACCTGTTTCACCGGGGCTTCAAGGCCTGCGACGACTACACCGGCGGCGAAGCGGCCATCGAAAAAGTGTCGTGCCCGGTGCTGTTCATCCTGGGCAGGAACGATTCCATGACCTTGCCCAAAATGGCGGCGCCCCTGCAGGCCAAAGCCAAAAATGCCAGGACGGTCATGCTGCAGGCCGGCCACCAGATGATGACCGAAGCACCCGAAGGGGTTTTGTTTGCGCTGAAGGACTTCATCAAGCCATGAGCGTGCTGACGGCTACGCCGGCGATGACGCGGGAGCGTGCGCAGGAAATCGCCGCCAGCTTCGACCTGCGGGCGCTGCCGCCGGATTTTTACGCCAACCCCTATCCGGTGTATGCGCTGCTGCGCGAAACCGAGCCGGTCAAACGCATGCCGGACGGCTCCTGGTTTCTCACGCGCTATGCCGACCTGGTGGCGGTGTACCGTGACGCGCAGACCTTCAGCTCGGACAAGAAGGTGGAGTTCGAGCCCAAATACGGAGCGGCCTCGGCCCTGTTTGAACACCACACCACCCGCCTGGTGTTCAACGACCCGCCGCTGCACACGCGCGTTCGCAAGCTGATCATGGGCGCCCTTACACGGCGCGCCATCGCCGACATGGAGCCTGGTCTCATCACGCTGGTCGATGGCTTGCTGGACGCCATCGAGCGCCGGGGCGGCGGTGATTTGATTGAGGATTTTGCTTCGGCGATCCCCGTGGAGATCATCGGCAACCTGCTGGGCGTGCCGCATGCCGGCCGGGCGCCGCTTCGCGGCTGGTCGCTGGCGATACTCGGGGCGCTGGAGCCCAGGTTGACGCCTGAACAGGAGGCCTTGGGCAACAGCAGTGTGCGGGAGTTCACCGCCTACCTCAAGGACCTGGTGGCCGACCGGCGCAAGCACCCCGGTGACCCGGAGCACGACGTGCTCACGCGCCTGATCGGCCATGAGGCAGCGGGCGACACGCTGAGCGAAACCGAGCTGCTGCAAAACTGCGTGTTCATCCTCAATGCCGGCCACGAAACCACGACCAACCTCATCGGCAACGCGCTGGTTCTGTTGCAGGAATGGCCACAGGCGAAGCAGCAGTTGCTATCAAAATTAGAGCTACTCGCGCAGAAAAATAAAGGGCTAGAGGCCGATTTGGCACTTGAAATCGATGAATTTCTGCGTTTTGAATCGTCCAACCAGCTCGGCAACCGGCGCACGCCCAAGGCCTGCCGGATCAGCGGCGTCGACTTGCCCGAAGGCGCGTTGCTGACGTTGTGCATTGGCGCGGCAAACCGGGACCCGGCGCAGTTTCCCCATCCGGAGCAGCTGGACCTGACACGGCAGGACAACCGCCACCTGGCGTTCGGCTTCGGCATTCACCAGTGCGCGGGGCTTAGCCTGGCGCGGCTCGAAGGGCGCATCGCCATCAGTCGCTTTCTGCAGCGCTTTCCGCATTACCGCTTGACCACCAGCCCCACACGGGGCGGCCGCGCGCGTTTCAGGGGTTTTCTCAAGGCACCGTTCTCAATAACGGCTAACTGACCTGGCGTTACGCGCCGGCACGATGCTGGGGTGCAGCCTCCAGGGCTCTCAGCAGCGCCCGCGTTGAAGGCAAATGGGGCACGGTCATGGTGTCGGAATGCTCCAGGGAATCAAGCAGGCGCGAGAGGGTTTGCGCATGCGGCGTCAAGGGACCGAAGAATCGCGTACCGGCCACATCAGCAATCAGCAGTGTGGGAAAGGTCTCCACTTCCAGGTCTCCGACCAGGTCAGCTTCATCTTCAATGTCCAGCCAGACAAACCGGCTGTCCGGATAGCGCAATGCCAGTTCCCTGAACACAAGGCTGTAATCCCGGCAAAGGCCGCACCAGTCGGCGCAAAGGCAGATCACCCAGCGTGTACCTGCAGACACCGCCCGCAGGGCATTTTGGGGAGTTTCTGGAAGTGAAGCGCCTGGCATGCAGATGGAAAGGATATGAAGGCGGCTGAGCGCGGAGTTGACTATTATGGCCAGCGGCTCAAAATAAAGAGCGCCACCGGACATCCGGCGCAGGAGACAAACCATGAGTGCGATCAGCCCCGAGGCGGCGGAAACCGGCGTCACAACGCCCGTTGATCCCCGCAGCTTTGCGTCTTTCGCGGATTTTTACCCCTTCTACCTCGGCGAACATCGCAATGCGACCTGCCGCCGCCTGCATTTTGCAGGATCAAGCCTCACGCTGCTGTGCCTGGCAGCCTTGCTGGCCACGCGAAACCCATGGTGGCTGCTGGCCGGCCTGCTGTGCGGCTACGGATTTGCATGGGTGGGGCACTTTGTGTTTGAGAAGAACCGGCCGGCATCCTTCAAGCGCCCGCTTTACAGCTTCATGGGAGACTGGGTGATGTACCGGGACATGTGGGTCCAGGCATTCCGGCGCCTCAAAGGCGACTAAACCCCCAGGCTCGCACGGGTCTGGCGACATCCGGGCTGTTCAGCCTCTTACCCGGTCGCCATCGTCAGGACTCAAGAGACTTCAGGGGATCCGTTCTCAAAGCCTTCAGACATGCAGCGCCAGCCTGCAGTGCAGCTTCATGGGTGGGATAGGGGTGATCCGAGCCGTCGATGCGCAGGTCTGCGGTGTGCTCCTCGGCCGACAGCTGCGTGACGACCCAGTAAAAAAGGCCGGCAGAAGGCTCTTTCACCCGTACAGCCAACGGGCCGGGAACCTCCGGAAACACGGCACTCATAAGGACCGCCCGAGCTCGGTGCACACATCTTTGGCGGTGGGGCCCACTTCCGCGATGGCAACGCGCAGTTCCAGCTCACTGCAGTCGAGTGCGCTGACCCAGTATTGCAGGGAGGCTTCCTCGTTGATGTTGATGGGTTCGTTTTGAAGGGCCGGGTCAGCGATCAGGTTCGAGGGTGATGTCACGATTTTCTCCAGCTTGGTTATGAACTGAGGTGATTGCAGCAGACGAGGAGAATCGTGGCGTAAGCGTAAAGGCGGTCTTGTAAGAATTTCTCCCGCACGCCTGAAGGCCTAACGGGTGAAAATTTGTGCGGTGCACCATAAAAATCCTTACAAGCGTTACGCCCTGTGCGGATTTCCGTGTGCAGACGCTCAAGGGACGCGAAAGACTGCCAACAGGCCTCAGGACGGCTTGCTTACCGGGGGGTTGCGCGAAACAGGGTCTTGCTTGCCGGCGGCAGCAGCCGGTTTATCCGTCTTCTGTTTACTCACATGGGATTTGTACAGCTTTGCAGCAAGACCAGAAGTGATGGCAAACACCAGCAATTTTTTCAGCATGAGAATCTCCTTGGGTTGATTTGGAGCGGCCTGCGCAAAACCAGACGGCTTGCTGTGGCCTGCAAATCAATCGTAGGGAGAGAGAAATGGTGCTGGCGTGCGCCAGCTCCGCTGAAGGCTGTACGGATTTTCTTACCCGTGGCTCGGGGATGGCACCGGCTGCTAAAGGCCTGGTTCGCCCTCGACCCGAATTCCCAGTTGCTTCACCTTGACACGCTGCTCAACAGCCTGACTCCACATTTCGAAGTCTTCATTCGTGGGCGCCGGGCCCTTGCCGGTCTGGTAGGCCCACATTTTGGCTGTCAGCTCATCGTAAATTTTCCTGGCTTCGAGGTGCGCCCGCCTTTCACTGGCAATGGCGCCATCCAACTTTTCCCTGGCTGGTGTTTTTGATGACATTGCTGTGCGTTGGAAAAAAATGAAAACCTTGATTTTGTTATAAAGCCCGGGCGAGAAAAAATATCCCTAAGGCGATGCCGGTTTTTTTGCGCCTGACCCGTCACCCCGATTCCGGGGAAGCTCTTCTTTTCAGAGGGCATCCCGCAGGCGTATGGCGGGCCAGCGGGCTTTTTCCCACAAGTTCTGCACCGCCTCGGCCTTGTCCAGCAGGAGCTGCTGCATCAGCGGCTCCAGCGGCGTCGCGTCAGGGTCCGCCAGCAACAGATAACGGGCTTCCACCTCGCCTTCAGCCTCGTTGAGCTGGCCCACCCAGTCCAGCGCCACCAATGTTTCCAGTACCGGCTCCAGCTGCAGCCCGTCCACCTGGAGCAATTCGGCAAGCTGCGAAGCGCTCATGCCCCTGCGCGGGGAGGCCAGCGCCTGATGCAATTTCTGCAGTACTTCAATGGCCAGCTGGAAGTGCCAGCCGTGCGCACTCCCCCGTCGCGCGACCCCAGCCAGCAGGCTGGGCAGGTAGGCGGCGATCACGGCCCCCA
The DNA here is from genome assembly GCF_050626995.1 of Polaromonas aquatica. Taxonomy (GTDB): domain Bacteria; phylum Pseudomonadota; class Gammaproteobacteria; order Burkholderiales; family Burkholderiaceae_C; genus Polaromonas; species Polaromonas aquatica_A. The sequence goes on from NZ_CP192467.1 coordinate 500,137, forward strand.
TCAGTACGATGACCCACGACACATAAATCCACACCAGCAAAATCGGCAAGGTGGCAAATGCGCCATACACAAGGGAGTACGTCGGCACGGCGCCCAGATAAAGGCTCAGCAGGCGTTTGGCCACCTCGATACCCGCGGCCACGAACAAACCACCCACCCAGGCATGCGACCATTTCACATAGGTGTTGGGCACATACCGGTACAGCGCTGCCATACCACCCGCCACCATGGAAAACTGCAGGATGCTGAGCAGGAACCGCAGGCTGACAGGCAGGGCACCCACCAGCCCCCCTGAGGCCGACAGCACATAGGAGGTGACCGCCAGGCTGGCCGCCAGCAACAGCGGCCCCAGGGTGATGGCGGCCCAGTAGATCAGCACGCGCTGCGTGAGCGGCCGTGCTTTCCTGACGCGCCAGATGCCATTCAAGGTGCGGTCAATGGTGAGGATCAGCGCTATGGCCGTGACCAGCAGCACGGCCAGGCCCGCAATGCCCAGCTTGTTGGCCTGGCGGCTGAACTGCGTGAGGTAACCCAGCACCTGCCGGGCGATGTTGTCGGGTATGAGGCTCTGGATCAGCCAGGCCTGGAGCGCGCCCTGGAGTTTCGAGAACATTGGGAAGGCCGTAAAAATGGCCAGCGCCACGGTGAAAAAAGGCACCAGCGCGATCGAGGTGGTGAAGGTCAGGCTGCTGGCGGTCAGGCCCATGTGGTCTTCGCGAAAACGGTCGCGCAGCGTAAGCGCGGTGTGGCGCCACGGAAAACGGGACAGGCCTTCCAGGAGGTCCTGCAGGTATTGCTCAAATTTCATCCCCGGTATCATGCCACCGACACCCTCGGAACCTGGCCCTGATCCAGGCGGGTTCTTATCAACATGAACAAAACACATCAAATCGACTTCACCCGCCGGCTCGCACTGGCCAGCCTGCTGGGCCTCATCGTGCTGGGCCTGGCCTGGGAAATGTGGCTGGCGCCCATTCGTCCGGGCGGCTCGCTGCTGGCGCTCAAGGTTTTGCCGCTGTGCATCCCGCTGGCCGGCATCATGAAAAACCGCATGTACACCTACCGATGGGTCAGCCTCCTGGTGTGGCTGTATTTCACCGAAGGCGTGGTGCGGGCCTGGAGCGACCGCGCGCCCGGCAACTACCTGGCCCTGATCGAAGTGCTCTTATGCCTCACGCTCTTTGCAGCCTGCGCAATGCATGTGCGTGTGCGCCTGAAGAACGCCAAGGCCCCCGTTACCCCATCCACCCCCTAAACCGAGCCGAACATCGTGAGCACGTACAACCCATTGATCGAATCTTTGCGCCAGATCGTCGGCGCAGGCAACGTCCTGACCGACGGCGACCTCACCCCCTGGGTGCAGGACTGGCGTAAGCGCGAAACCGGCAAGGCCCTGGCCGTGGTGCGCCCCGGCTCCACAGCAGAAGTCGCGGCCGTGGTCAAAGCCTGCGCCGCAGCCCGCGTGAGCATCGTGCCGCAAGGCGGCAATACCGGCATGGTGGTCGGCTCCACACCGGATGCCAGCGGCACGCAGGTTGTGCTGAGCCTGACGCGCATGAACAAGGTGCGCACGCTCGATGCCGGCAACCTGACGATTACGGTCGATGCCGGCTGCGTGCTGCAAAACCTGCAGGAAGCCTGCGAAAAAGCCGGTTTCCTGTTTCCCCTGAGCCTCGCCTCGGAGGGCAGCTGCACCATCGGTGGCAACCTCGGCACGAACGCCGGCGGCACGCAGGTTGTGCGCTACGGGAACACACGTGACCTCTGCCTGGGGCTGGAAGTCGTGACCCCGCAGGGTGAAATCTGGGACGGCCTGTCGGGTTTGCGAAAAGACAATACCGGCTACGACCTGCGCCACCTGTTCATCGGCAGCGAAGGCACGCTGGGCGTGATCACCGGCGCCATCATGAAGCTGTATCCCATGCCAAAGTCCCAGCTCACCGCCTTTGCCGCCGTGCCTTCGCTTGAGGCCGCCGTGCAACTGCTGGGCCTGGCGCATCAGCACCTGGGTTCGGGCCTGACTGGTTTCGAAGTCATGGGCCAGTTCGCACTGGGCTTGGTCGCCAAACATTTTCCGCAACAACGCGTGCCGTTCTGGCAGGAGTCTGAGTGGTGCGTGGTGCTGGAGAACTCGGACAACGAATCAGAAGCCCATGCGCGTGAATGCTTTGAACGCTTGCTGGAAGCCGCCATGGAAGCCGGCTGCGTCGCCGATGCCGTGGTTGCCGAGAGCATGGCGCAGGCCCACGCGCTCTGGCACATCCGTGAAAGCATCCCAATGGCGCAGGCTGAAGAAGGCCTGAACATCAAGCATGACATCTCGATCAATGTCTCGCGCATTCCCGAGTTCGTGGCTGAAACGAACGCACTGCTACTCGCTCAATTTCCCGGTGCGCGCATGGTCGTCTACGGCCACCTGGGCGACGGCAACCTGCACTACAACGTGCAGGCGCCGGAGAACGAAGACCAGGCGCTTTTTCTCAACGAAAAAGAGGTGCCCATGAACGCCCTGGTCTATGAAGCGGTGGACCGCTACCGGGGTTCGATCTCGGCCGAACACGGTGTGGGAAGCGTCAAGGTCGACACGCTGCCCAAACACAAATCGCCTGTGGCGCTGGGCATGATGCGGGCCATCAAGCAGGGGCTGGATCCCCATAACCTGATGAACCCGGGACGGGTGCTGAAGGCATAATTAACCCCTTGCCGGGGCCGCCTTGCGGGCCTGCAGCACTCCCCTCTTGAACCCAAGCCGACTGGTTGTCCATGAACCGCCCCATCCGCTCCCAATACGAAGATTTCATGCGCCATGTGGACACCCACGGCGCCTTCAAGGCTGACCGCACCGGAACCGGCACCAAAAGCGTGTTCGGCTACCAGATGCGCTTTGATTTGAACGAAGGCTTTCCGCTGGTGACCACCAAGAAGGTCCACCTGAAGTCCATCGTCCACGAGCTGCTGTGGTTTCTGCAGGGCTCGAGTGACAACAACTGGCTCAAGGCACGCGGCGTCACCATCTGGGATGAATGGGCACGTGAAGACGGCGACCTCGGCCCCGTCTACGGCGTGCAGTGGCGCAGCTGGCCCACACCCGATGGCGGCCACATTGACCAGATCAGCGAAGTCATCAAGACGCTGAAAACCAATCCCGATTCGCGCCGCATCATCGTGAGTGCCTGGAACGTGGCCGACCTCTCCAAAATGGCGCTCATGCCCTGCCACGCGTTCTTCCAGTTTTATGTGGCGCCGTCAGACGCGGCGGGCCAGCCGGGCAAGCTCAGTTGCCAGCTCTACCAGCGCAGCGCCGACATTTTCCTCGGTGTGCCTTTCAACATCGCCAGCTACGCCCTCCTCACCCATATGGTGGCGCAGCAGTGCGGCCTGGGCGTAGGTGACTTCATCTGGACCGGCGGCGACTGCCACATCTATAGCAATCATCATGAACAGGTGGCTCTGCAGCTCAGCCGCAAGCCTTTTGCCTACCCTACGCTGCAAATCAAGCGCAAGCCCGAGTCGATCTTTGACTACGAGTTTGAAGACTTCGAATTCCTGGACTACCAGCACCATGACGCCATCAAGGCGCCGGTGGCAGTCTAGACAACCGAACTTGAAGCCGTGACGCGCATCCACATGATCTTCGCCCGCGCCGCCAACGGCGTAATCGGGCGTGACAACACCATTCCCTGGCGCCTGCCGGAAGACATGGCGCACTTCAAGCGCCTGACCACTGGCTGGCCGGTCATCATGGGCCGCAAGACCTGGGATTCATTGCCGCCAAAATTCCGGCCGCTGCCGGGCCGCGCCAACATCGTCATCACGAGGCAGCCGGACTGGAAAGACAGCGGCGCCGAAACCGCCGCCAGCCTGGCCGATGCGCTGGCCCTGTGCGCTGCATCCGACGAAGTGTGGATCATCGGCGGCGCACAAATCTACGCGCAGGCAATGCCGCTGGCCGAGCGGATTGAAGTCACCGAGATTGCCGAGAATATTGAGGGCGACGCCTATGCGCCGCCGCTGGGCCCTGAATGGCGAGAGACTGCGCGAGAAGACCACGTGGCGGCAAATGGAATGAAGTTCAGCTTCGTCACTTATCAAAATAAATAACCCGAAGCGCTCGAACTTGCTACATATTTAATAGCAAACTATCCATGCAATTACTGGGCAGAAACACGAACTCATGAAAATTTCCACCTGGAACGTCAATTCGCTGACCGCGCGCCTGGCCCATGTGCTGGACTGGCTCGCCGCCAATCCCGTGGATGTGCTGTGCCTGCAGGAACTCAAGATGACGGACGACAAGTTTCCGCTGGAGGCGCTCAAAGCCGCCGGCTATGAAGCTGCCGCCTTTGGCCAGAAAACCTACAACGGGGTGGCCATCCTTTCGCGCTCGCCGCTGCGCGACGTGGTGAAAAACATCGCCGGCTTCGAAGACGAGCATTCGCGCGTGATCGCCGCCACGGTAGATGGCCCGACAGGCCCCATCCGTGTGCTGAATGGCTACTTCGTTAACGGCCAGGAGCCCGGCAGCGAAAAGTTCGCCTACAAAATGCGCTGGCTGGACGGCCTGCAATCTTATGTACGCACTGAAATGGCGGCTCACCCGCAGCTGGTGTTGCTGGGCGATTTCAACATCGCGCCGGAAGACCAGGACTCGTTCGATCCGGAAGGCCTCAGGGACACCATTCACCACACCAGGGAAGAGCGCGAACACTTCCGCCAACTCGTCGCGCTGGGCCTGACCGACAGCTTTCGCATGTTCGAGCAATTGCCCAAAAGCTATTCATGGTGGGACTACCGCATGCTGGGCTACCAGAAGAACCGGGGCCTGCGCATCGACCATATCCTGGTCAGCGAAGCCCTCAAGCCGCAAGTCAAAGGCTGCGCCATTGACCGCGTACCGCGCAAATGGGAAAAGCCCAGCGACCATGCGCCTGTGACCGTAACACTTGGCTGACCCCTATCGGGCTCACTTCGTGTAGCCCTTTTCCCCTTGCAGGGGACGGCGCCTGCGGCCCGGCAAAGCCGGCTCCGCGGCGCCCGCTGGTTGAATGCCACCCGCTTGCTGCATACGCCCTGAATCTTCAACCCAGCATGAGCCGCGGGACTGGCTTTGCCAGACCGCAGGCGGGCGGCCCCCTCGGGGGGCAGCGACCCACACGCAGTGGGGGAGCGTGGGGGCTCCACCTACTCCAGATGGAGTTCCTGAATCTTCCGCGTAATGGTGTTCCGGCCTATACCCAGTTTCTGGGCTGCCTCGATGCGGCGCCCCCGGGTGTTGGCCAGCGCGGTCTGGATCAGCTTGGACTCAAACCGCCGTGTGAGCACGTCCCACACATCGCTGCGGCCGGTCGCCAGCAGGGCAAGGGCTTCGGCTTCAAGCCCATGCTCCCAACTGTGATCCGGGCCAGCCGCGGCAGATTCTGGGGCTTGGACGGCGGAAGCCTTGTCGATGCTTCCCGCCCATTCTGTACGGGCCGCCTCCGGCTTTTCCGCTGGCGCAAGGGATTTCCCAGACTCGGGGATCATGCCCAGCACTTCGGGTGGCAGGTCCTTGGGCTCGATCACCTGAGCCGGTGCCATCACGGTAAGCCAATGGCAGATGTTCTCAAGCTGCCGCACATTGCCGGGAAAGCCGAAGTTGCTCAACTGCTGCAAGGCCGTATCGGAAATCCGCTTGGGCTCGACGCCCAGCTGTTTGGCACTTTGCTGCAGGAAGTGGCGCGTCAACATAAACACGTCTTCGCGCCGCTCACGCAATGCGGGCAGGCGCAGGCGGATCACGTTAAGGCGGTGGAACAAGTCCTCGCGGAAACCGCCTTCCTTGACGCGCTGCTCCAGGTCCTGGTGGGTGGCGGCAATGACACGCACATTGGCCTTGACGGCGTTGTGCCCGCCGACGCGGTAGAAGTGGCCATCGCTGAGCACACGCAGCAGGCGCGTCTGCAGGTCAAAGGGCATGTCACCGATTTCGTCAAGAAAAAGTGTGCCGCCTTCGGCCTGCTCGAAGCGGCCGCGCCGCATGGTCTGCGCGCCGGTGAAAGCGCCGCGCTCATGGCCAAAAAGTTCGCTCTCAAGCAAGTCCTTGGGGATGGCTGCGGTGTTGATGGCGACAAAAGGCCCGTTGGCACGCGGCGAATGCTTGTGCAACGCACGCGCCACCAGCTCTTTGCCCGACCCTGATTCGCCGGTGATCATTACCGTCACCATGCTCTGGCTCAGGCGTCCGATGGCGCGGAAAACATCCTGCATGGCCGGCGCCTGACCGAGCATCTCGGGCGCAGAGGCCATGCGCTCTTCAGCAACCTCTTCGCGCTGGCTTTCTTCGACCGCACGGCGAATCAGCTCTACCGCCTTGGGCAAATCGAAAGGCTTGGGCAGGTATTCAAAGGCACCGCCTTGAAAGGCCGAGACCGCGCTGTCAAGGTCGGAGAACGCGGTCATGATGATGACCGGCAAGCCGGGCAGCTTTTCCTTGACCTTTTCGAGCAGGTCCAGGCCGGAGCCGCCTGGCATGCGGATGTCGCTCACAAGAATTTGTGGCCCCTCGTCCTCAGTCGCATTTTCCAGTGCGGCGAGGACTTCCCGGGGATTGGTGAAACTGCGCGTAGGAAGGTCTTCGCGGAGCAGAGCCTTTTCCAGAACAAACCGGATGGACTGGTCATCATCAACGATCCAGATCGGTTTCATGTAGTGCAGTCCCTTTTTTCGTGCTTTCAATGCAGGGCTTTCTGGAACCCTCTGCACGATCGCGTTATGTATCAATCATGGCTGGACACATTTCAAGGCAGCGGTATGAGCAGCTTGAAATCTGTACGGCCCGGCACACTGTCGCACTCAATCAAACCGTGGTGTTGCTGGACAAAAGTTTGCGCCAATGTCAGCCCCAGCCCCGAACCGCCCTCACGCCCCGAGACCAGGGGATAGAAGATACGGTCTTTGATGGAGTCCGGCACGCCCGGTCCATTGTCGATAACATGCAATTCCAGTGCCAAGCGATAGCGCTGTTTGCCAAAAGTTACCTGCCTGGCGATTCTTGTCTTGAAGGTGATGTGCGCATTGCCTGCCGCCACCCTTTCGGCAAGGGCTTGCGCGGCATTGTGGGCAATGTTCAGCACTGCCTGGATAAGCTGTTCGCGGTCTCCGCGGAAATCAGGAATTGAGATGTCGTAGTCGCGCGTGACTTTCAACCCTCTGGGAAATTCCGCCAGAATCAGGGAGCGCACGCGCTCACACACTTCGTGAATATTGACATCGCCCACCAGGTGCGGGCGGCGGTGCGGCGCCAACAGGCGGTCTACCAGCGTCTGCAGCCGGTCTGCCTCATGGATGATGACCTGGGTGTATTCGGTCAGGTCCTTGCCGATTTCCATCTGCAGCAACTGCGCCGCACCGCGAATCCCGCCCAGCGGATTTTTGATCTCATGGGCCAGGTTGCGGATCAGTTCCTTGTTGGCCTGCGCCTGGTCAATCAGGCGCTCTTCCCGCTCCTGCTTGGCTTGCTGCTCCAGGGGGAGCAGCTCAACAATAGCCTCACCTGGGGTATCGGTTTGCGCCACCACGACGTGGACCGGCAGGGGCTCATGATTCAGACGCCTTAGCCAGGCGTCGTAGCGCAAAGCGGCAAACTCATTGCTGCCGGCACCTTCCAGCGCGTTCTGAAGGATCAGCGGCTCGGTAAAACAATCGGGAAGTTGCGAACCCTCAATGGTTCGCCGCGAAGTGCCGAGCGCATCTTCCAGCGCGGCATTCGCAAACACTACCGTGCCGTCGGTGCGAACCACGGCCACCAGTGTCGCCAAAAGGTCGAACGCCTGAAAGCGCGGCGGAAGTCCCGTGGCCGGAACGGATGACAGAGCGGCGCGGATGGATGGCTTGTTCAAGCCATCCATTTTCCTCCAGAAGCCGGCTTGTCGCGACTTCCGGGTTGGTTTAATTGACGACGGCGGCTGAGGCCGGGGCAGGCAAACGGGATATTTCGCGCTTCAGGCCGGCAATGTCGCTCTGGTTACGGGCGATGCTGTCTTTGAGTTCGGCCACGCGGTCGAGGTAGCGCTGGTAATTGCGGCTCTCAATACCCTGTTTTTCGGGTTCGCCGTTATTGAACTCTTTTTGCTGCTCGGCCAGCTTCGCTTCGGCCTTCTTCAGCTCAGCCTCAAGAATGGCGCGCGAATCGTTGTCGCGGGCACGTTGTTCGGGGCTGCCATCGGTGCGCGGGCCGCCAGAGCCTGCAACCGCAGCTACTCGAACCGCAGCTTTGGGTATCGGCGTGCTTTGCATCACCGTTACATTACCGCCGGACAGCAGCTTGCAGCTCCGGGTTTGGGCATCTTTGGCGTTGTTGATGTATTCAGGGGCCGCACCTCCGATGCCGGCGCAACGGTACACCTGCTGCGCCCACGCGGAATTCCCCGCGCCAGCCAGCAGCAACGACAAGGTAGAAATCAATAAGGTCTGTTTCATAGGAACTCCCGATGCCCAAAAGGGCGAGGACGGTCTATCAGTATGCGGCAAAGGCACAAAAATACAAAGCCAGCAAACCCACAACCAGCCCGGGCAATAAAAAAGGACGGCATCCGCCGTCCTTTTTTGACCACAAACTGTATATAAACACAGTCGCAGTTGAATGCTCGCCTGCTTACAGCGAGTAGTACATTTCGAACTCGATCGGGTGAGTCGCCTGGCGCAGGCGGGTCACTTCACCCATCTTCAGTTCAATGTAGGCGTCGATCATGCTGTCGGTAAACACACCGCCCTTGGTCAGGAAGCTGCGGCCCACGTCGAGCGCGTCCAGCGCCTGGTCCAGGCTGTGGCAAACGGTTGGCACTTTTGCGTCTTCCTCGGGTGGCAGATGGTACAGATCCTTCGTAGCGGCTTCGCCAGGGTGAATCTTGTTTTCCACGCCGTCCAGGCCAGCCATCATCAGGGCCGAGAAGCCCAGGTACGGGTTCATCAGTGGATCGGGGAAACGCGCTTCAATACGGCGGCCCTTCGGGTTGGCGACGTAAGGAATGCGGATCGATGCCGAGCGGTTCTTGGCCGAGTAAGCCAGCTTGACAGGAGCCTCATAACCAGGAACCAGGCGCTTGTAGCTGTTGGTGCCGGGATTGGTGATGGCATTGAGGGCACGTGCGTGCTTGATGATTCCGCCGATGTAGTACAGGGCGAAATCAGACAGGCCGGCATAGCCGTCACCGGCAAACAGGTTCTTGCCGTCTTTCCAGATGGACTGGTGAACGTGCATACCGGAGCCGTTGTCGCCGACAACAGGCTTGGGCATGAAGGTAGCGGTTTTGCCGTAGGCGTTGGCCACGTTCTGCACCACGTATTTCAGGACTTGCGTCCAGTCGGCGCGCTGAACCAGCGTGCTGAAACGGGTACCGATTTCGTTCTGGCCGGCGCCGGCCACTTCGTGGTGGAACACTTCAACAGGGATGCCCAGCGATTCGAGGATCAGGGCCATCTCGGCGCGCATGTCCTGGGTGCTGTCGACGGGGGGCACGGGGAAGTAGCCGCCCTTGACGGTGGGACGGTGGCCGCGGTTGCCGCCTTCGAGCTTGGCGCCCGAATTCCATGGGGCTTCGTATTCTTCGATCTTGAAGAAAGTGCCTGACATGTCGGTGTTCCAGCGCACATCATCAAAGATGAAGAATTCTGGCTCGGGACCGAAGTAAGCCGTGTCGCCCAGGCCGGAGGCCTTGAGGTAGGCTTCTGCGCGCTGTGCGATGGAACGCGGGTCGCGGTCATAGGCCTTGCCGTCGGCGGGCTCGAGCACGTCGCAGCTCATGAACAACGTGGTTTCTTCAAAGAACGGATCGATGTTGGCCGTCTTGGGGTCAGGCATCAATTGCATATCAGAGGCTTCAATGCCCTTCCAGCCGGCAATCGAGGAGCCGTCGAATGCATGGCCCGACGTGAATTTGTCTTCGTCAAAGTGGGACACGGGCACGGTCACGTGCTGTTCTTTGCCCCGGGTGTCGGTAAAACGGAAGTCAACAAACTTGACCTCGTTTTCCTTGACCATTTTCATGACGTCTGCGACGGTCTTTGCCATCAAAATCTCCTGTTGCTGGATGGGTGGTTGAAAAAATCTCTTCGGGCTGTCGAATGCACTTTTTGTGCCACAGACACTGGCGCTTCAGTTTCCTGCCGAGCCTCGGATTGTGCCGTGATCTGACTCATTTCCCGCCTTGGCGGATCGAAAATACAAAAAACCCTGACACTAACAATTGCACCAATTTCGTGCAATCATCGAAATGCACGCATTTAGTGCAATTATTTAACGCACCAATTCGGGGCCATACTTCAGGTCAAATTTGTGTAGCCCCGCGAGCATGGCGGGGTAGGCGCGGTTTACCGCTTCGGGGGCGCCTTTTACTCCCAGCTCAATATGCCGGCCATACTCGGGGTGGTCCACACTCGGCAGGCTGAAAACCTTGACGCCGGAATGCGCCGCTTCAATGTCGAGCATCAGGGGGGTGAGCATGGCTTCCATGGACCCAAAAATGATCACCGATTTTTCGGCATAGGCCGACTTTTGGTGCAAGTGCGCGTAATCATTGTCGAGTACCCATTCAATCATCGGCCAAGCCATGACAGGAAACCCGGGAACGAAGTGAAGCGCTCCCTGCCCGGCCCGGCAAGTGAAACCGGGAATCTTGTTATAGGGATTCGGAATGAGTTCGGCGCCGATCGGGAACACGCCCATGTTCAACCGATGGATGTTGTCGTCGCGGTCAGGTTCATAGGGCACGCCTTGCTCTTTGGCCACATCCGCCATGCGTTCAAGGATCAATGTTTTGGCTGCGGGGTGCAGGGCAAGGTCAACGCCCAATGCTTTGGCCGCGCATTGCCGGGTGTGGTCGTCGGGTGTCGCGCCTATGCCGCCGCAGGAAAACACCACATCGCCCGTTTCACGCGCGGCCGCAAAGGCGCGCGCCAGCGTGGCGGTGATGCGGGCAGGGTCGTCGCCCACGTAGTCAGCGTAGCCCAGTTGCAGGCCGCGTGCGCCCAGCAGTTCGATGGCCTTGGGCAGGTGTTTGTCGGCACGCTTTCCCGAGAGGATTTCGTCGCCGACGATGATGAGGCCGAATGATGGGGTCATGGGCGAGGAGTGGTGGGTATGAAGTTCAGGTGCTTGGCCCGGGCTTGCCGCCCAGCGAACCGAAACTGGGCGCCGGCCCGGGAAGGGCCTCGGGAGCCAGTTCGGTTGCTATCGATTCGATAGCTTGTTGCGCAAGTGGGTCGGGCGTCAGGGCATTGTTTTTCTTGCGAAGTTGCTCCAGGGCCGACAGCGTGTAGTGCGCAAACCAGAGTGAAGAAAAGGCAAACACCAGGGTATAGATCCAGATCGCCACCGGCACCAGGATGGGGGCCATGGCCACAAACATGGCGCCCGACGCCCAGATCAGGCTGGGTGCCGCGCCCAGGTAGCCGCTGAGCACACCGATCGCCAGCAACGGCAGGCGATGCTCCTTGAATATCTGCCGGCGCTCTTCACTGCTGGCGTGGTCCACCATGGCGTCATACGACATGACACGGTAGGTCAGCCAGCCCCAGATCAGCGGCGGCAGCACCAGGATCAGCGGCGGGATCAGCCACAGCGGAATTGAAATGACAAGCGCTACGACGGCCAGCACGGTCGAGCCCAGCGACCAGAACAGGCTGGTGAACAAGGAACCGCCCTGCTTGCGTTCAAGCTGTGGAAAGCGCCGCTCGGCCACCAGTGCCACCATGGCCGGCGTCATGAGCATCGCCACAAACAGCAGCGCCACGATCACAATCACGGGAATCGCCAGGAACAGCAGCAGCGCAGGCGCCAGCACCACGCGCAGATTGCTCAGGCCCAAGCCCTCCAGCCAGCGCGCCAGGGTATTGACGAGCTCGTAACTGCCGATCTGCGAGCGGATGGCCTCCACCGCATCGCTCCAGAAAAAATATCCCAGCCCGAGCGAGATCACCACCATGATGATCAGCGGCAGGACCGACAGCGCAATAACCCGCGGGTGCAGGCAGTACATTGCGGCGCGCCAGAAGGCGTCAAGAAGTTTGCTCATGACCAAGTGTAGCCCCCACGCTTTTCACTTCGTGTAATACGCTGCCCCCCGAGGGGGCGCTGCGCCTGCGGCCCGGCAAAGCCGGTTCCGCGGCCCCTGCTGGGTTGAAGACACCAAACAGCCGTCAGGCTCGACCGAATAAACGTTTCAGGCCAACCCATTGCTGCGACCAGAAACCCCGGCCGTAGTCCCGCTTGACCTCCACCTGATCGCGAACGCCCGTGGGGTCATAGCGCTGCTCAAAATTGGCCGTACCGAACAGCACATCCCACCAAGGCAGCAACACGCCGAAGTTATGGCCTCCTAACCTGACGGCCCCCACGCTTTTCACTTCGTGTAATGCGCTGCCCCCCGGGGGGGCTAATTTTCCTTGGGGCGGCCCGGCGGAAAATTGTTCGTCCTGCACTGGTTTCACCTTGATTGGCGTCTCATGCCCAACCCCGATGCTGTGGTGCAGGCGGTGAAAGCGCGGGCTCACCCACAGGCGTTCGCCGATGCGGCCGAACCACATGCGCACGTTGGCGTGCTGAAAGCTTTCGCTGAGCTGGGTGAAGGCCACGATGGCGACGAACTGGCCGGGCGGCACGCCGATGAGCTGAGCCACGATCACGACGATGGTGTCGACCAGGATATCGTCCAGCAGGTGATTGCGGTTGTCACTCCACATCGTCATCTGCCGCTGCGCGTGGTGCAGCGAATGCAAACGCCACCACCATTCGATCTGGTGCTGGCCGCGGTGCGTCCAGTAGGCTACGAAGTCAAACACGACGAAGTAAATCAACAAGCTGACAACGGCGTAGTCGGTGATGCCAGGCCAGAGCTGGTCAAGGTGGAAGGTACCGTAGCCGGCGGTGCGCAGCGCGCCGAAGGCTTCGTCAAACCACGGGTCCAGCGTGAAGAAAAGCGCGATGCGGAAAAAGCCCAGACGATGGATCAGCGTGTAAAGAACATCGGTGCGAATGGTGGCCCGATCTGTCACAGCCTCCACCGGCCGCCAGCGCTGCAGCGGGCCGATGATGGCCAGCAGGATCAGCACCTGGATCACGCCCACCATGAACCAGGCGGTGGCGTCGTAGCCATCCTCCAGCAGGTTGCCCAGGCCCAGCGCAAACATCGCCGGCTGCACCGCTGACTCAAACAGCCATTGCTGCGCCACGGAAAAAATATCGCTGAACCAGTCCATGGTGTTTATTTTGAAGGCTTGGCCGGAGCGGAGCCGGCCTGGGCGTCAATCCACGCCCTGTACTGGGGATGTTCGCGCAGGGTCTGAAAGCAAAAGCCGCGCGCCTGCAGGCCGGTGATCAGCGGCTCCAGCACCTTGGGCGCCCATGGGTCCTTGCGTGACCAGATGCCCAGGTGCGCCACCAGGATGTCACCCGAGCGCACGTCGCGCAGCGCTTTCTTCAGCAGGAAGTCGTTGGGATACTTTTCGCTTGCCAGTTCGTCACCCAGAAAACCGGCAGGTGACCAGCCCACATGTTCGTAGCCGCACGACTTGGCCGCGGCCAGCAATGCAGGCGAGGTCTTGCCGGCCGGCGCACGGAAAAGCGGCAATGGCTTCTTGCCGGTCATTTCCTCAAGACGCTTGCTGGGCTTGCCGAGCTCTTCGCAATACTGTTTGGCCGTCCAGTTGAAGTCCTTGCCCTCCAGCGGGCCGGCCGAGGGCCGCATTTTGAACTGGGCCTGCGCGCCGGGTGCAGCAGGCACGTCGCCGCGCCAGTAAACATGGTCCCAGGTGTGTGAGGCAAATTCATGCCCCTCCGCTGCCCGCGCTTTCCACCATGGTGCCCAATGCGCCCCCAGACTTCCGTCGCCCACTTGCGTGCGTTCATTCGCCGCAAAAAAAGTGACCTTGACCTGGTGTTTGTTCAAGACGTCGCCCATCAACGGCGCGACGGCCATGTGGCCGGTATCCAGTGTCAGATAGACGGGTTTGCAGGCCGCAGCAATCGGCTGCAGCGCGCTTTTTGCATTGTTTATGCCCGCAGCCCAGGTGGAATGCGCGCAAGCAGCTATTAAAACAATAGCAACTACAGATCGCAAAGGATTCCCCACCCAGCAGGGGCCGCGGAACCGGCTTTGCCGGGCCGCAGGCGCAGCGGCCCCACCGGGGGGCAGGGAGCTAGACGTAGTGAGCGACCGTGGGGGCTTCATTTTTCACCGTGGGGCGTGATCAAGCGTCCAGACGCCATGAGGGCTCTTTCCAACATTGACCTGCCGCACGATCTTGCGCGTCGCCACGTCAATTACCGTCAGCTTGCGCGCCCAGCGCGACGTAACCATGATCTGCTTGCCGTCGCGACTTACATCGATGCAGTCGGGGCCACCCGGCGCGGGGTAGTTGTCCACCACTTCCAGGGTCTGCAGATCGATCTTGCTGATGCTGTTGGCCACACGGTTGCTGACCAGCACGTGGCGCTTGTCGCCGAAAGCGCGAAACGCATGCGCGCCAGCGCCGGTTTTGATCACCTTGGTGCGCTGCGGCTGCGCGCCACTCACGTCGTACACCTCGACGGCGTCGCCACCCGTCAGGCCCACCAGCATGAACCTGTCGTCAGCCGTGCCATGGACGTCCGCGGGAATGGAACCGGTCTTGGTACGCCACTTGATGTTCTGGCTGACCAGGTCAATGGCGATCAGTTCGTCACTGTCCTGCATGGTCGAATAGATTGTGGTGCTTTTGCTGTCGATCCACAGGTGGCTAGGCGTCTTGCCGGTGGGCAGGCGCTTGACCAGCGTGATGTCCTTGCCGTCCCACTTGTAAATATCGATGTGGTTCAGGCGGTTGGCCGCCGTCACGAACCACTTCATGTCGGGCGAAAAGCGCAGCTGGTAGGGGTCAAGGATGCCGCGCACGGTGCGCTGCACTTCGGCGGTCTTGGGGTCGATAAACGTCAGCGAATCCGACAGCGCATTGGCCACGATCACCGATTTTTCGTCGGGGGTGAGGTAAAGATGGTGCGGCTGCTTGCCGGTGGCGATGCGCCTGGTTTCGGTCCAGGTGGCCGGGTTGATCACGCTGACGCTGTCGTCAAGCGAGTTCAGCACAAAGACAGGTATGGCGGTCGAGGGAGATGCCGCGCCCGCAGCTGTCTGGGCAAAGACGGCGGAACACACCAGGCCGGCAAGGGCAAATAGCCCCACGGCGGCAAAACGGACGGAAACATTCACAAAAACAGTCTTTCTACGTGCAGCCGGTTAGTGTACCGGGCACCAGCCGTGGCAAAAACCAGAAGGCGCCCAAAAGCTCTCAACAACTCCTTCCTGAAACGCCAGACTCGTCCAATCGTTTACATCCTTTACGATGGGACGATGAAATTGATGGAGATCAACGGTACGCGCCTGGAAGTCCGGCGCATCGCCGGGCATGCTCATCTGGCTCCGGTGGTTTTTTTGCACGAGGGCCTGGGCTCGGTCAGCCTGTGGACACAGCGCGGGCTGGACTGGCCCCAGGCGGTGTGCACGGCGACCGGCCGGCCGGGCGTGGTCTATTCACGCCGCGGTTACGGTCAGTCAGAACCGGTTGCAAACGTGCGTGGTGAGCCAGGCGAACAGAACGGCAAACGCACCGGCCGGCTGCTGCCGGACTATATGCATCGGGAAGCCTGTGACGTACTTCCCGCACTACTCAAGGCACTGCAGATCAGTAACCCGGTGCTGCTCGGGCATTCCGACGGTGCCAGCATTGCCCTGCTTCATGCCAGCCGGCACCCGGTATCGGCCTGCATCGCGATGGCGCCGCATGTGCTGGTCGAAGACATTGCGGTCCAGGCAATTGCCCAGGCCAGAACCGCATTTGAATCAGGGGGCTTGCGTGAGCGCCTGGCACGGCATCATGCGGATGTGGACGTCGCTTTCTGGCAATGGAACGATGTGTGGCTGTCGCCGGCCTTCCGCAGCTTTGACATCCGGACGGACTGCACACGCGTTGCGGCGCCGCTGCTGCTCATTCAGGGGCTGGAGGATGAGTACGGCACGATGCGGCAGTTGGACGAGATTGCGCTGGCAGCGCCCCATGCCCGGCAATTGAGGCTGGCGGGCTGCGGACACTCACCCCAGCGCGACCAGCCCGAAAAAACCGTTGAAGCGATCGCTGACTTTCTCAAAAACATCGATTAAATCGTCTGGCAGTTGCTACGTTTTTTATAGCTGCTTGCGCCCGTAGCTATTAGGCCACAGGCCAATCTCATCTAAAAAAGCAGGGCCGGAGCCGTCATCTCGCCGGAAAACAGGCGCCGCTCAAGCCTCTTTGATTTCGATGTGGTACATCGCCCACGGGCAAGAGGCAAAGCGCGCCGGCAGCGGCTTGGCAGCCATGTCGGGAAAACGATCAGCGTCGTATACCGCCCAGAGCGGGCCCAGCCCTCCCAGCGCCATGGGCTGGCCGTCGAGGTGGGTCGCCACAATGAAGCGGTATTTGCTGGCCTCGGTGGCAGTGACCTGGGCGGCATATCCGTCCACAGCGCGCAGGAAAAGCGTTGTCTTGTCGGTCAACTTCACGCCGGCAGCTTTCATGACATCGGCCAGCAAGGGGCCTTTTAGGGTGTGCGGCTTGCTGTCGTATTCCAGCGTCGGCTTGATGGTGACGGCCGGCAGCGCAGTGAGTGCGGCAAAGTCAAAGACATGGGCCTTGTCGAACTGGATTTTCTGCTTGCCCATCATCTGGTCGAACGCCGGATCGAAGGCGCCGCGGTTGCCCGCACCGATCCGCCCGCTGACGGTCAGCAGGATCGGGCCTCGCGCCGCTTTGGGCGCGTGCTGCGCCAAGGCCAGCGACGGCACGGCTACAGCACCTATTGCGGCAGCATTCAGGAATTGACGGCGTGGGTTCATGCTTCCTCCAAAGATTGCTTTTTGCGAAGCTGGCAGCGTAACCGCTTGCCGCAGAGTCTGGGTCAGGTTTTCACAAGTTTCAGTGCGCTTTGGCCGAAGGCGCTGAAATGTTGGCCATGTCTTGCGGTGTCAGCCAACGCCATCCACCCGGTTTCAGGTCAGGCGGCAAATCCAGCGTACCGATGCGTGAACGGTGCAGGCCGCCGACCTCTTCCACCCGGTTGCCCACCGCGGCGATCATGCGCTTGACCTGGTGGTACTTGCCTTCGGTAAGGGTCAGGCTCAGCTGGTTTTCACCGGTTTTTTCACACGCAGCGGCACGCACGGGTTTCGGGTCGTCGTCCAGCACCACGCCTGCCAGCAGCTTGGCGACCTGCTTGTCATCCACGGGATGTTTGGCACGCACCTCATATACCTTGGGCACATGATGCTTGGGCGAGCTCATACGGTGGATGAACTTGCCGTCATCCGATAGCAACAAAAGGCCTGTCGTATCCTGGTCCAGCCGGCCCACTGCCTGCACGCCGGCAGCCGCTCCGCCGCCGCGCTGGCGTATCGGTGCCGGCAGGAGTGTGTAGATACTGGGATAGGTGCTGGGCTTTTGCGAGCATTCGTAGCCTGCCGGTTTGTGCAGCATGAGATAGGCCTTCTCGTGGTACTCCCAGGCCACACCCTGCACCGTGAAGTGCAGGCCTTCTGCTATAAATTCCATAGCGGGTTCCGCGCAAGGGGCACCCTCTACTGCCACAAGTCCTTGTTGAATCAACCCCGCGCAGACGCGCCGCGTGCCGAAGCCCTGAGAGAAGAGAATTTCTTGAAGTTGCATGCTTGCCATGGGGCTATTGTCACCCGGTGCCAGGACCAACTGGACGTGGACCGGCAGACAGGCACCCGGAAAACCCGTGTCCCAATGAAAAAGCCCAACCGGCAAAGGCTGGGCTTTGGTGAATGGTGGAGCTGGGGGGATTTGAACCCCCGTCCGCAAGCCTTGTTCGGGCAGATCTACATGTTTAGCGGTCTGATTTAGGTCTCGCCACCTGTGTCGCGCAGTCGCACGCTACACAGGACGCCAGCACCCTATTTTCTCGCCCCGGGTTAAGGTACCCAGCCCGGAGCCAGCCGATGAAATTATCTTTACAGCCGGGAGCGTTTAACTTGCGCTAAACACCCCTTGCCCAGCCCATCGGCCTGCTGTTGTAAAGCTCACTGGCAATTAAGCAGCGAGTGCGAAACGTTCGTCGTTTGCAGTTAGTTTGTTTGAATCTGTTTTACGAGCACACTCAGCTCGACATGCACCACACCGCGTCCGAACCCACGTCGAAACCAATGCAGCCCCAAGAGGCCTAGTTTACGCCATTCGCAGCAATTTCAAGAGGGCGCCGGGCGCGGCGATGGTCGCGTCGGCTCTCCATCCTCCGGTATCGGCGGTTTTGCCTAGGTAGCCGTAGGAGGCCGCCACCGTAGGCATGCCGGCAGCCCGGCCGGCCACAATGTCGCGCTCGTCGTCGCCGACGTAAATGCAGCGCTGGGGCGCGATATCCAGCTGGCGGGCCGCCTCCAGCAGGGGGGCCGGATGAGGCTTGGCGTGCGGCGTGGTGTCGCCACTGACAATGGTCCGGGCAGTATCGAACAATGGCATGGCCTTGGTCAGCGGGAGGGTAAAGCGGGCGGACTTGTTGGTCACAACGCCCCATTGGAAGCCGGCCAGGCCGATGTCGGCGATCAATTCGGCCACGCCGTCGAACACCGTGGTGTGTTCGGTCATGCGGGATTCGTAATTACGGAAGAACTCTTCCCTGAGATCGGCAAAGCCGGCGTCGTCCGGGGTCAGGCCGAAAGCCACGCCAATCATGCCCCGCGCGCCGGCACCCGCCATGGGCCTATATAGAGCCAAGGGGAGCGATTCGAGCCCCCTGTCGGTGCGCATTTTGTCGGCTGCGGCGCCCAGGTCGGGCGCGCTGTCTATCAAGGTGCCATCCAGGTCGAACAGCACGGCAGCAATGTCTTTGAACATGTCGAAAATATGAATTTTGAGGGCAGGCAGCCGGGATTCAGCTTTTCTGGGTAGCCAGCAGGTAGTTGACGCTTGTGTCGGCACTGAGCCAGTAGTGGCGTGTCAGCGGGTTGTACTCCATGCCGCAGGTCTGCAGCAGCGAAAGCCCCGAGGCGCGGCAGTAGCCGGCCAGTTCGCTGGGCTTGACCAGTTTGGCGTACTCATGGGTACCGCGGGGCAGCATGTTCAGCACGTATTCCGCGCCCACGATGGCAAACAAAAAGGCTTTGGCATTTCGGTTGATGGTGGAAAAGAACACATGACCGCCGGGTTTGACCAGTGCCGCGCAGGCCTTGACGATGGACGAGGGGTCGGGCACGTGCTCCAGCATTTCCATGCAGGTGACAACGTCAAAGCTGCCCGGCTGCTCGGCCGCCAGCGCCTCAGCGCTGACTTCCCGGTATTGCACGCTCTCAGTCTGGGCTTCCAGCGCATGGAGCTGGGCAACTTTCAGCGCTTTGGTCGCCAAGTCTATGCCCAGGACCTCGGCGCCTTTACGGGCCATGGAATCGGCCAGGATGCCGCCACCGCAACCCACGTCCAGCACCCGCAGCCCTTTGAGCGGGACCTGGCCGTCAATCCAGCCCAGGCGCAGCGGGTTGATCTGGTGCAGGGGCCGAAACTCGCTTTCGGTATCCCACCAGCGATGGGCAAGGTCGGAGAATTTGGCCAGTTCGGCGGGATCAAAGTTATCGCTTATAGACATGACACATTATCGTTGAGGCATAAAAAAACCGCGCCGTAGCGCGGTTTTTAAGCGATCCTAGAGGATTACTTGTTGGCGCGGGTACCAACAACTTCGATTTCCACGCGACGGTTCTTGGCGCGGCCTTCGGCGGTCTTGTTGTCAGCAACTGGCTGTTTCTCGCCCTTGCCTTCAGTGTAGACGCGATTTTTCTCGATGCCCTTGGACACGAGATATGCCTTGACAGCTTCAGAACGGCGAACCGACAGCTTCTGGTTGTATGCATCGCCGCCGACGGAGTCGGTGTGACCCACAGCAATGATGACTTCCAGGTTGATATCCTTGATCTTGCCGACCAGGTCATCCAGCTTGGCTTTGCCTTCTGGCTTGATCACGGACTTGTTGAAGTCAAAGAAGGCGTCAGCAGCGTACGTAACCTTTGTCGCGGCAGGAGGAGCAACCGGAGCAGCTGGTCGTGCAGCGGCAGCAGGAGCAGCGGCGCTAGCAGGAGCAGAGGCAGCAGCAGCAGGAGCAGCAACAATCGCACCATCGCAACCAGGCGCTGCAGTAGCAGGCGTCCAGTTGGCATTGCGCCAGCACAGTTCGTTGGTGCCGTTTTTCCAGACCAGTTCGTTGTTGCCGTTTTTCCAGTTGTCGATAGTTTGTGCACCAGCGGCGGTAACAAGCGCTGCGGAAGCAAACAACATTGCCACTTTGTTGAGTTTCTTCATGGTTCTCCTCTAGAGAAAAGCCGCAGACTTGCTGCGATTAGTAATTTACACGCCGTGAGTGACCATCACTCAAAGCGTTACATCGATTGTGCCACACCTGCCTGAACCTTCAAGCGCGCTATCGGCTTCGTCTGACACAGACTTAAGATTCTTCAGCATTTGTTGCTGTCCCGCCACAGGTCTACACCCTGCACTCCGGCCTTAAAATCACGGGCTTTCCTCAAGAATCTCGAAATCCCAACCAGGCCGCCCATGACCCAGTTCGCTAAAGAAACCCTGCCCATCAGTCTTGAAGAGGAAATGCGGCGAAGCTATCTCGACTACGCGATGAGCGTGATCGTGGGGCGAGCACTCCCTGATGCAAGAGACGGGCTCAAGCCGGTACACCGGCGCGTGCTTTTCGCAATGCACGAGTTGAACAACGACTGGAACCGACCTTACAAAAAGTCGGCCCGTATCGTCGGTGACGTGATCGGTAAATACCACCCCCACGGGGACCAGTCGGTCTATGACACGATCGTACGGATGGCCCAGGATTTTTCCCTGCGCCACCTGCTGGTTGACGGCCAGGGTAATTTCGGTTCGGTCGATGGCGACAACGCTGCGGCCATGCGTTACACCGAAATTCGCCTGTCGAAGATCGCCCACGAACTGCTGGCCGACCTGGACAAGGAAACCGTCGACTTCGGCCCCAACTACGACGGCAGCGAACAGGAGCCGCTGGTCATGCCGACCCGCCTGCCCAACCTGCTGGTCAATGGATCGGGCGGCATCGCGGTGGGCATGGCAACCAACATCCCGCCCCACAACCTCAACGAAGTGGTCGATGCTTGCCTGCACATGCTGAAGAATCCGGAAGCCTCCATCGATGAACTGATGGAAATCGTGCCGGCGCCTGACTTTCCCACGGGCGGCATTATTTACGGCATCAACGGCGTCAAGGACGGTTACCGCACCGGCCGCGGCAAGGTGGTGATGCGCGCCAAATGCCACTTCGAAGACATCGACAAGGGCCAACGCCAGTCCATCATCGTCGACGAGCTGCCCTACCAGGTCAACAAGAAGACGCTGCAGGAGCGCATGGCCGAACTGGTGCACGAGAAAAAAATCGAAGGCATCAGCCACATCCAGGATGAGAGCGACAAGTCCGGCATGCGCCTGGTCATCGAGCTCAAGCGCGGGGAAGTGCCCGAGGTGGTGCTGAACAACCTGTACAAGCAGACCCAGCTCCAAGACACATTCGGCATCAACATGGTGGCGCTGGTCAACGGCCAGCCCAAGCTGTGCAATCTGAAGG
Source organism: Polaromonas aquatica (assembly GCF_050626995.1). Taxonomy (GTDB): domain Bacteria; phylum Pseudomonadota; class Gammaproteobacteria; order Burkholderiales; family Burkholderiaceae_C; genus Polaromonas; species Polaromonas aquatica_A. The sequence continues at coordinate 521,786 of NZ_CP192467.1, forward strand.
ACCTGATCCAAGTCTTCCTTTCGCACCGCCGCGAAGTGGTGACGCGCCGGACGGTGTTCACGCTGCGCAAGGCACGCGAACGCGGCCACGTGCTGGAAGGCTTGGCAGTCGCCCTGGCCAACATCGACGACTTCATCGCCATCATCCGCAACGCGCCCACTCCGCCTGTGGCCAAGGCCGAATTGATGCTGCGCCCTTGGGACAGCAGCTTGGTGCGCGAAATGCTCACTCGCACGCGCGCCGACGGCGGTGTGGTCAATGCCGACGATTACCGTCCCGACGGGCTTGAAAAGGCCTTCGGCATGGGCAGTGACGGCCTCTACCGCCTGTCGGAAACCCAGGCCCAGGAAATCCTGCAGATGCGCCTGCAGCGCCTGACCGGACTGGAGCAGGACAAGATCGTGGCCGAGTACAAGGACGTCATGGCCGAGATTGACGATCTGCTCGACATCCTGGCCAAGCCCGAACGCGTCTCCATCATCATCGGCGAGGAGCTCACCGCGATCAAGCTCGAGTTCGGCCAGACCAAGCTGGGCGCGCGGCGCAGCCAGATTGAGCACAGTTCGTTTGATTTGAGCACTGAAGATCTGATCACGCCTACGGACATGGTGGTGACGCTTTCGCACACCGGCTATATCAAGAGCCAGCCCCTGTCGGAGTACCGCGCGCAAAAGCGCGGCGGACGTGGCAAACAAGCCACCGCCACGAAGGATGATGACTGGGTCGACCAGCTCTTCATCGCCAATACGCACGACTACATCCTGTGTTTCTCCAACCGCGGCCGGCTCTACTGGCTCAAGGTCTGGGAGGTTCCCGCAGGATCGCGTGGCTCCCGTGGCCGGCCGATAGTGAACATGTTCCCGCTGCAGGAAGGCGAGAAAATCACCGTGGTCCTGCCGCTGACTGGTGAAAAGCGCAGCTTCCCGGCTGACCAGTACGTCTTCATGGCCACCTCCATGGGCACTGTGAAGAAGACCGCACTCGATGAGTTCAGCAACCCGCGCAAGGCGGGCATCATTGCTGTTGACCTGGACGCTGGCGACTACCTGATCGGTGCATCGCTGACCGATGGAAAGCACGATGTGATGCTGTTCAGCGATGGCGGCAAGGCCGTGCGTTTTGACGAGAACGATGTGCGCCCCATGGGTCGCAACGCTCGCGGCGTGCGCGGTATGACGCTGGAAGACGGCCAGGGCGTGATTGCCATGCTGGTGGCTGAGGACGAGCAGCAAAGTGTGCTGACGGCTACCCAACACGGTTACGGCAAGCGCACCTCCATCATCGAATACACCCGCCACGGCCGCGGCACCAAGGGCATGATCGCCATCCAGCAGAGCGAACGCAATGGCAAGGTGGTGGCAGCAACATTGGTGCACGTTGACGACGAAATCATGCTTATCACCGACAAGGGCGTACTGGTGCGCACGCGGGTCAGTGAAATCCGTGAGATGGGCAGGGCTACACAGGGTGTTACGCTGATCGGCCTGGATGAAGGGTCACAATTGAGCGGCCTCCAGCGCATTGTCGAAAACGATGCCACGCTGGACGACCTCGACACTGAAACCGATACCGGCACAGACACTCCCAACACCGAAAGTAACTGATGAAGAAACTCCTCGCCACCATCGCGATTGCCGCCATGGCCTGCACTACTACGATCGCTCATGCCCAGGCAACGGATCCAAAAACCGAGTTGGCCAAAAAAGTAGTCGCACTGCAACAAGGACCTGAGCTTGACCGGCTTGTCAATCAGCTTGCGGGCGTCACGGCCCAGGAACTCATCGCTAAATGGGGGCCCAAAATGGAGGCAACCGTTCCCAAGGCAAAACAGCAGAAAGCCTCGGAAGACCTCAATGCTGAACTTAAAAAGTACACAGATGATGCGGGCCAGTTGATTGGCAAGCAGGTCAACAAAGTCAGCACCGAGTCTCTGGTACCCGTCTATGCAGAACGATTCACCCTGGAAGAACTCCAGCAGCTTGCTGCTTTTTTCGAATCACCTGCCATCAAGAAATACCAGGCTACAGCACCTGAGCTGGGCAATCTCTTCGTGCAAAAGCTGGTCGAGGCCTCTCGCCCCGAAGTGGTCGCACGCATCAAACAGTTCGACGATGCCGCGGTAAAAATCGTTGGCACCAGCCCGGCTCCGGGAGCAGCCAAGCCACCCGCCAAAAAATGACCCGTCCTTTCAATTTTTCCGCTGGCCCGGCAAACCTGCCCGAGGAGGTCTTGCAGGAGGCAGCGGGTGAAATGCTGGACTGGCACGGCAGTGGCATGAGTGTGATGGAGATGAGCCACCGCGGCAGGGAGTTCATCTCCATTTATGAAGCCGCCGAAGCTGATTTTCGTGAGCTCATGGCGATTCCGGCCCACTTCAAAATCCTGTTCATGCAAGGCGGTGGGCTAGCCGAGAACGCCATCGTCCCATTGAACCTTTCACGCGGCCGTTCCGCCGATTTTGTGGTGACTGGCAGCTGGAGCGACAAGTCGCAAAAAGAAGCGCGTAAATACTGCGACGTGCAAATAGCCGCCAGCAACGCGGATAACGGACACACGCTGCTGCCTTCGCTTTCAAACTGGAAATTGCGGCCTGACGCGGCTTATGTTCACCTGTGCACCAACGAAACCATCAACGGCGTAGAGTTCCACAGCTTGCCGGATCTGCAAACACTCGGAAGCAACGCCCCCTTGGTCATTGACTTCTCATCCCATGTCGCCTCCAGGCTTGTCGACTGGTCCCGCGTCGGCCTGGCTTTTGGTGGGGCACAAAAAAATCTTGGTCCCGCTGGGGTGACGCTGGTGGTCATCCGCGAAGATTTGCTCGGTCATGCCATGCCCGCCTGTCCCAGCGCCTTTGATTACAAGACGGTCGCAGACAACCAGTCGATGTACAACACGCCGCCGACTTATGCGATCTATATCGCTGGCCTTACCTTTCAGTGGCTCAAGCGCCAGAAAGAGGGCGCAGCCACCGGCGTCGCAGCCATGGAAAAACGCAATCTCGCCAAGGCACAGCTGCTTTACGACGCGATTGACAGCTCACAGCTGTACCTGAACAAGGTCAGCAAGGACTGCCGCTCGCGCATGAACGTACCGTTCTTCTTGCGCGACGAATCACGCAACGATGCTTTTCTGGCCGGCGCCAAAACCAACGGCCTATTGCAACTCAAGGGCCACAAGTCAGTAGGTGGCATGCGCGCCAGCATCTACAACGCCATGCCACTGGCCGGCGTCGAGGCGCTGGTGGCGTACATGCGAGAATTCGAACAAAAACACGCCTAGCATGAAATACCTCCATGTCCGTCACTTTCACTGCCCCGAGGGTCTCCCGGTGCACCTGGCGCGGCTCGGACGGCCCCTGATATGACCACCAACCTTGCCGATTTACGCGTCCAGATCGATGCTCTGGACAGGGAACTGCTTGCCCTGATGAACCGCCGCGCCCAAATCGCCGAGCAGGTAGGGGAAGTTAAAAAGCGCGAAGGCACGCCCTTCTTTCGTCCGGATCGCGTCGCCCAGGTCATTGAGCAGATCCAGCAAGCCAATCAGGGACCGCTCAAAAATGAGCATGTTGCTGCCGTATGGCGTGAAATCATGTCAGCCTGCCTTGCACTGGAATCTCCTGTGCGTGTGGCGTATCTCGGTCCTGCTGGCACTTTCAGCGAGCAGGCAGCGTTGCAGTTTTTTGGTGCCAGCATCGAGCACGTACCCTGCGTCAGCATCGACGAGGTTTTTCGGGCGACGGCAGCCGGCAGCGCCAGCTACGGTGTTGTGCCGGTCGAAAATTCAACCGAAGGCGTCGTGTCCCGGTCCCTTGACCTTTTCCTGAACTCGCCTCTGCATATCGTCGGCGAAATCAGCCTGATGGTGCGCCATAACCTCCTGCGGCTTTCCGAGTCCCTTGAGGGAATCGAAGCCGTGTACGCACACCCACAGGCGCTGGCCCAATGCCAAGGCTGGCTAACCACACACCTGCCCAACGTGGAGCGACGCGCGGCATCCAGCAATGCGGAAGGCGCGCGCCTCGCGTCTACCAACCCCGCTTGGGCAGGCATTGCCAGCGACCGGGCGGCCACGCAATTTGGGCTGTACACGGCAGCCCACGCCATTCAGGATGACGCATTTAACCGCACGCGTTTTGCCGTGGTGTGTCTGCCGCAAACGCTGCCTTCTCCGCCAGTCTCCGGGAAAGACTGCGTCAGCCTGGTGGTGTCTGTGCCGAACCGTCCGGGAGCGGTTCATGACATCCTGATGCCCCTGAAGGCGCACGGCGTCTCCATGACCCGCTTTGAATCGCGCCCGGCGCGATCAGGTCAGTGGGAATATTATTTTTATATCGATTTGCAAGGTCACCCTTCGCAAGACCACGTCATGGCGGCGCTGGCCGACCTGCAACAAATGTGTGCCTTTTACAAGGTTCTCGGAACCTACCCTGTCAGCGATTAATGCACGAATTAAAAAAACCTTTGGTACCACGACATGTTTGAACAATTAGGTCTCATCGGATGCGGCCTGATGGGCGGTTCTTTTGCCTTGGCGCTCAAGCGCGCCGGGTTGGTCAAGCGCGTGGTCGGCTACAGCAAGTCACCGTCGACGACAGAGCGCGCACGCCAGATGGGCGTCATTGACGTCGAGGCGCCTTCCGCCCTGCTGGCCGTCTCGGGGGCTGACATTGTCCTTCTGGCGGTACCGGTTTCAGCAACCGAAGCCACCTTCAAGGCGATCCGCCACCTTGTTGGCCCGAACACCCTGATCATGGACGTCGGCTCCACCAAGCGCGACGTGGTCGATGCCGCGCGGCGGGTACTGCAGGGCAACGTCGGCTCTTTTGTACCCTGCCACCCCATCACCGGCAAAGAAGTGTCGGGGGTCGAACACGCCGACGTAGATCTCTACAACGGCAAGCAGGTCATCCTGACGCCGATAGAGCGGACTTTCACGGTTCAGTTGCAAAAGGCCACTGAGGTATGGACTGCCATGGGCTGCCATGTCCTCAAAATGTCCCCGCAGGCACATGACGCAGCCTACGCTGCAGTCAGCCACCTTCCTCACCTGATCGCCTTTGCGCTGATCAACGGCATTACGGGGCAGGAGCACGGGAAGGATTACATGTCCCTCGCCGGACCAGGTTTCCGCGACTTCACGCGCATCGCCGCCAGTGATCCAAAGATGTGGCGCGACATCCTGATCGCCAACCGGGAAGAGTTGCTGGCACAGTCGAAGATCTTCCAGCAGACCCTGCAGTCCCTTGAGCAGCTTATTTCCGGCAGCAATGGCGACGGCCTCGAAACACTCATCGAGCAAGCCAGCGAGACGCGCGCCAACTGGCGCATCTCTTCTCAAAAATCGCATAAGTAAACCGGCAGTTCATGTTCGACATCGAGTTCCTGGACATCCCGCCCTTGAGCGGCGCGGGAGGCGCCGTCCGCCTGCCCGGATCCAAAAGTATTTCCAATCGCGTCCTGCTGCTGGCCGCCCTGAGCCACGGCGAAACCACAGTCCACGATCTCCTGGCCTCTGACGACACTGCCGTGATGCTGGCGGCACTCAGGCAGCTTGGCTGCGAGGTAAGGCAGGACGGCAGCACCGCGGTGATCACCGGACTTGGCGGCCGAACCGCTCACACGCCGGCCAAGCTGTTTCTGGGCAATGCCGGCACTGCCATGCGGCCATTGACGGCCGCGCTGGCTTTGCTGGGCGGGGAATTTGAGCTCTCCGGTGTGGCCCGAATGCACGAAAGGCCTATCGGCGACCTGGTTGATGCCCTGCGGCAATTGGGCTGCTCCATCGACTATCTGGGCAATGAAGGCTTTCCGCCCCTGCGCCTTCGTTCCGGGCCGCTCAAACTGAACGAACCCATCCGGGTGCGCGGAGACGTTTCCAGCCAGTTCTTGACGGCCCTGCTGATGGCTCTGCCGATTGTGGCTGCCAATGACATCTGCATTGAAGTAGTAGGGGAACTGATTTCACGGCCGTATATTGAAATCACGCTCAAGTTGCTGCAACGCTTCGGCATCGACGTGCGGCGCAAAGGCTGGGAACAATTCATCATCCCGGCCGGCAGCCGTTACCAGTCGCCCGGAGAAATCCATGTGGAGGGTGACGCCTCTTCCGCTAGCTATTTCATAGCACTTGGCGCAATAGCGTCGGGCGCTGCAGGCAAAAATGGCGTTGAAGTTTTGGGTGTGGGCGCCGACTCCATCCAGGGCGACATCCGTTTCGTAGAGGCCGCACGCATGATGGGCGCACGCATCGACAGCACGCCTAATTCACTGCGCGTCTCGCGCGGCACATGGCCGCTCAAGGCGATTGACCTGGACTGCAACCACATTCCCGACGCCGCGATGACGCTGGCGGTGATGGCGCTATATGCGGACGGGACCACCAGTTTGCGCAATATCGCCAGCTGGCGCGTCAAGGAAACTGACCGTATCGCCGCGATGGCCTGCGAGTTGCAAAAGCTCGGCGCCACGGTGGAAGAAGGGGCGGATTACCTCAAAATCACGCCGCCCCTAACCGGTGGATGGAAAACCGCTCCCATTCGCACCTACGACGATCACCGCGTAGCCATGTGCTTTTCTCTGGCCGCCTTCAACCCAGCCCGGTTGCCCATCCGGATTCTTGATCCCAAATGTGTCGGCAAAACATTTCCGGACTACTTTGAGGCCCTGTTCACGGTCGCCAAAGCGGATACTGACCACATTCCGGTGATTTGCGTCGATGGTCCCACCGCGTCGGGCAAGGGAACCCTGGCGGCGCTGACCGCCCAACGGCTCGGTTACCACTACCTTGACTCCGGCGCCCTGTACCGCTTGAGTGCATTTGCCGCTTTACGTGCCGACGTTTCGCTGGATGACGGCGCCGCTGTCGCGCAAGTCGCCCGCGCCATGTCAGTTCGTTTTCAGGGTGACCGGGTTTTCCTCGGTGCGGAAGATGTGTCGGAAGCGATCCGTTCCGAAGCGGCCGGGATGGCCGCCTCCCGGGTTTCAGCCCATCCTGAGGTTCGCGCTGCGCTGCTGGCCCTGCAGCATAGTTTCCGGCAGCTGCCCGGGCTGGTGGCAGACGGACGGGACATGGGCACCGTCATTTTCCCCGACGCCCCCCTCAAAATCTACCTGACGGCCAGTGCCCGCCATCGCGCTGAACGCAGGCATAAGCAATTGATTTCAAAGGGAAATTCAGCTATAATCAGCGAGATTCAGCAAGATTTAGAGGCACGTGACGCCCGCGATTCCTCGCGAAAAGCCGCCCCTTTGAAGCCTGCTGATGACGCCCATCCGCTGGACAATTCGTATTTGTCGATTGAAAAGTCGGTCGATCAGGTGATTGACTGGTGGCAAGGCACCCGGCCCTTCTGACCCCCGACGCGCACCCTGCGCTTGGTCAGCAGGTTCATTAACGTAACCCGCAGCCTTATTCAACGTCTGGCCGCAAACAACCGCCGCAAGCAGCTATAAAAACAATAGCAATCCCGCTATTGGAACCCTGTTGTGTGGACTAGGAAAATCATGTCTGAATCTTTTGCCGATCTATTTAACGAATCGCTCCAGCGCTCTGAAATGCGCACCGGTGAAGTCATCACCGCTGAAGTCGTTCGTATCGACCACAACCACGTCGTCGTCAACGCCGGACTGAAGTCCGAGGCCTACGTGCCGCTCGAAGAATTCAAGAACGACCAGGGCGAACTCGAAGTCCAGGTCGGCGATTTCGTTTCCGTTGCCATCGACTCCGTCGAAAACGGCTATGGCGACACCCTGCTGTCGCGCGACAAGGCCAAGCGCCTGGCTTCGTGGATGAGCCTGGAAAAAGCCCTGGAGTCCGGCGAATTCGTCACCGGTCAGACCAGCGGCAAGGTCAAGGGCGGCCTTACCGTCCTCGTCAACGGCATCCGCGCTTTCCTGCCCGGTTCGCTCATCGACACCCGCCCCATCAAGGACTTGTCTCCGTACGAGAACAAGACCATGGAATTCAAGGTCATCAAGCTGGACCGCAAGCGCAACAACGTCGTACTGTCACGCCGTGCGGTTGTCGAGGCATCCATGGGCGAAGAACGCGCCAAGCTGATGGAAACCCTCAAGGAAGGTTCTTCCGTCAAGGGCGTGGTCAAGAACATCACCGAATACGGTGCATTCGTTGACCTCGGCGGCATTGACGGCCTTCTGCACATCACCGACATGGCATGGCGCCGCGTGCGTCACCCAAGCGAAGTGGTGACGGCTGGCCAGGAAATCGTTGCCAAGATCCTGAAGTTCGACACCGAAAAGAACCGTGTCTCGCTGGGTCTGAAGCAAATGGGCGACGATCCTTGGATGGGCGTGAACCGCCGCTATCCACAAGGCACCCGTCTGTTCGGCAAGATCACCAACATCGCCGACTACGGCGCATTTGTTGAACTCGAGCCCGGCATCGAAGGCTTGGTCCACGTGTCTGAAATGGACTGGACCAACAAGAACGTTGCTCCTAGCAAGCTCGTGGCACTGGGCGACGAAGTCGAAGTCATGGTCCTCGAGATCGACGAAGACAAGCGCCGCATCAGCCTGGGCATGAAGCAGTGCAAGGCCAACCCATGGCAAGAGTTCGCACAGGAAACCAAGCGCGGCGACCGCGTCAAGGGCCCGATCAAGTCGATCACCGACTTCGGCGTCTTCGTGGGCTTGGCTGCCGGTATCGACGGCCTCGTGCACCTGTCTGACCTTTCGTGGAATGAGCCTGGCGAAGCCGCCGTGCGCAACTACAAAAAGGGCCAGGAAGTCGAAGCGATCGTTCTGGCTGTCGACGTCGACCGCGAGCGCATCTCCCTGGGCATCAAGCAGCTGGACTCCGATCCATTCACCACGTTCGTGTCGATCAACGACAAGGGCGCGATCGTGACCGGCAAGGTCAAGACCGTTGACGCCAAGGGCGCCGAAATCGACCTGGGCGAAGACATCATCGGCTACCTGCGCGCCAGCGAAATCAGCCGTGACCGCGTTGAAGACGCACGCAACGTACTGAAAGAAGGCGACGAAGTGTCCGCAGTTGTGGTGAACGTGGATCGCAAGACCCGCAACATCCAGCTGTCGGTCAAAGCCAAGGACAACGCTGACCAACAGGAAGCCATGGCAACCCTGAGCCAGCAGTCGTCGCGCGAAAGCGCCGGCCTGACCAACCTTGGCGCACTGCTGCGCGCAAAGATGGACAACGCCGAAAAGTAAGCGATTGCCCGCCGTGCAGTTGCCTCTGGGCGGCTGCACGGTGATGCAAGCCAGGACCTAGCCTTATCCATGACCCGAAGCGACCTTGTCGAAGAACTGGCGGCCCGATTCAGCCAGCTGACGCACCGCGACGCCGAATATGCCGTCAAGACGATTCTTGATGCCATGAGCGATGCGCTGGTGCGCGGCCACCGGATTGAAATCAGGGGGTTTGGCAGTTTTTCCATCAACCGCCGCCCGCCCCGCATGGGCCGTAATCCGCGTTCCGGTGAAAGTGTGGCCATCCCTGAGAAGCGGGTGCCCCATTTCAAACCAGGCAAGGCATTGCGGGAAGCGGTGGATGCCCGTACCCAGGAACTCCTGGCGGTCACGGATCCGAAGTAAAGTCTTGCCGTTTTCCCACGGTGGTCTGGCTACAATCGCCAGACCACCACGGGGGATGACCAAGTGAAATACCTCATGTGGCTGCTCAAGGCAGCCATTTTTTTTACACTCTTCGCTTTTGCACTGAATAACCAGCAGACGGTTTCGGTGAATTTTTTCTTCGGTACAACATGGCAGGCACCCCTGGTGCTGGTTGTCTTGACTGTCTTTGCCTGCGGGCTGGCACTCGGCATTCTTGTCATGATGCCGCGCTGGTGGAAAAAGCGCAGATCGGCCAAATATGCCTCGTCCACCATGGGGCCCCATACCGTGACAGAAGACCCGTCAACACTTCACCATGGAATTTGACTTCACCTGGGTCCTGCTCGGTTTTCCAATCGCCTTCACCCTGGGATGGCTGGCTTCGCGACTGGACTTGCGGCAGCTGCGCATCGAAAACCGTCAGGCGCCCAAAGCCTACTTCAAAGGCCTGAACTTTCTGCTCAATGAGCAGCAAGACCAGGCCATTGACGCCTTTATCGAAGCCGTACAGAACGACCCCGACACTTCCGAGCTTCACTTTGCCCTGGGCAACCTGTTTCGCCGCCGTGGTGAATACGAGCGCGCGGTGCGCGTACACGAACACCTGATGTCGCGCGGTGACCTGACACAACCCGAACGTGACCGTGCCCAGCACGCACTGGCCCTGGATTTCCTCAAGGCCGGCCTGCTCGATCGCGCCGAGGCCGCGCTGCGCAAACTCGAGGGCACTCCCTTCGAGGAGGAAGCCCGGCTTGCGTTGCTGTCCATTTATGAACGTTCACGCGACTGGGCCAACGCCACGGAAATCGCCGCCAGGCTGGGTACATCAAGCCACGGCAGCTTCAGTGCCCGGCAAGCCCATTACCTCTGCGAACAGGCCATTGCCTCTATAGCGGCAGGTGATACGGAACAAGCCCTGGACACATTGCGGCAAGCTGTTGCCATGGCCCCGGTATCAGCTCGGCCGCTGATAGACCTGGCCAAACTGCAGCACCAGCTTGGCAAACCACAGGATGCCCTGCGGACGTTGCAGAAGCTGGAAGAGTTGGCGCCGCAGGGCCTGCCGCTTGCCGCAGGCTTGCTTGCCAACATCGCTCAGGCAAACGGCCAGGAAGCCGCCGCGCTGGAGCTGCTAAAGACCAGCTACGCCGATACGCCATCCATCGACGTTGTCGAAGCCATCGTCAAGCTGGAAAAAGACCCCGCATCGGCTCGCCAGTGGTATGCCAGGCACATGGAACGCCAGGCGTCCCTCGTCGCCGCCGGCAAATGGATAGAAGGCGAGCAACTCCAGGACGCGCATCATCACGCCCTGGTGCAGCGCTCGCTGGGCCAGGCAACCAAGCCGTTGATGCGCTATCGATGTGCCGCATGCGGCTTTGAAGCCACCCAGCACTTCTGGCACTGCCCCGGCTGCCAGGCCTGGGACAGCTACCCGACTCGCCGGATCGAGGAGTTATGAACACCCCCGTCGGACGCTCACTGCGTGTAGCGCCTTCCCCCCTTGCAGGGGGCAACAGCTGTGGCCCGGCAAAGCCGGTTCCACGCTGTTCCTTGCATGAGAACAGATAAAAACATGACAACAGTTTCAAAACTATCCCCTGAACAAATCGCCAAAGCGCGTGTGCTGGTGGTGGGCGATGCCATGCTGGACCGGTACTGGTACGGCGCGGTGGACCGCATTTCGCCTGAAGCCCCTGTACCCGTGGTGCGTGTCACGCGCACCGAGGAACGCATAGGCGCTGCCGCCAACGTAGCCTACAACATCGTCACGCTGGGCGCGCAAGCCTCGCTGCTGACCGTGGTGGGCGACGATGAGGCCAGCCACCAGCTGGAAACACTGGTCGCCAAAACCGGCATCGCCCCCTACTTCGGCCGCGATGCACGGCTCAAAACGACGGTCAAGCTACGCGTGATTGGCCGCCAGCAACAACTGATCCGGCTTGATTTCGAGAACACACCGGAAAACGAAGTGCTCGCTTCGCAGTCTGCCACTTTTGAAAAACTGCACACGCAACACGATGCCGTGCTTTTTTCCGACTACGGCAAGGGCGGCCTTGCGCACATTGTGCTGATGATCGCCCAGGCACGCGCTGCAGGCAAAGTAGTACTGGTTGATCCCAAAGGTGCTGACTACGCACGCTACAAGAATGCCAGCGTCATCACGCCTAACCGCGCCGAGCTTGAGCATGTCATCGGCACCTGGAGCGATGAAGCCGATCTGCGCATCAAGGCTCACAACCTGCGCACCACACTCAGCCTCGATGCCCTGCTGCTGACCCGCAGCGAAGAAGGCATGACACTGTTTGATGCCCAGGGCGAACTGAATGTACCCGCCGTGGCGCGTGAGGTGTTCGACGTGACCGGCGCCGGTGATACGGTGATCGCCACACTGGCAGCCATGGCGGCCACTGGCATGAGCCTTCGTGATGCGGTGCCGATCGCCAACCGGGCCGGCGGCATCGTGGTCGGCAAGTTTGGTACCGCAACGGTCAGTTACGACGAGTTGTTTGCCGCGCATTAAATTACGGCTCAGGTTAAAGGATTCACCATGAAAATAGTTGTGACCGGTGCTGCGGGTTTTATTGGCAGCAACATCATCAAAGGACTCAATGCCCGCGGCATCGACGACATCATCGCCGTCGACGACCTGACGCACGGCGACAAGTTCCGCAACCTGGCCGACCTGAAGATCGCCGACTATGTCGACGCCGACGACTTCTATGACCTGTTCTCCGAAGGCGCCTACGGCCAGGTCGAGGCCGTGTTCCACGAAGGCGCGTGCAGCGACACCATGGAAACCGACGGCAAGTACATGATGGACAACAACTACACGCTGTCCTGCGAGCTGTTCCATGCCTGCCAGGACCAGGGCACGCGCCTGCTGTATGCCTCGTCGGCTGCCACTTACGGCGGCTCGGACACCTTTACCGAGTCGCCCGAATTCGAGCGCCCGCTCAACGTCTACGGCTATTCCAAGCTGCTGTTCGACCAGCGCATGCGGCGCGAGCTCGGCGCCCGCTTTGAAAACGCTGCCACCCAGGTCGCGGGCTTTCGCTACTTCAACGTTTACGGCCCACGTGAGCAACACAAGGGCCGCATGGCCAGCGTCGCCTTCCACCAGTTCAACCAGTTCCAGGCCGAGGGCAAGGTCAAGCTCTTCGGCGAATACGGTGGCTACGGCCCAGGCGGCCAGATGCGCGACTTCATCTTCATCGACGACGTGGTGGCCGTGAACCTCTGGTTCTTCGACAACCCAGGCAAGTCCGGCATCTTCAACCTCGGCACCGGCCGGGCCCAGCCTTTCAACGACGTGGCCCTGGCCGTCGTGAACACGCTGCGCAAAGGGCAGAACGCCGCGGCCCTGAGCCTCGAGGAAGCTGTGCGCGGCGGCCTGATCGACTACATCGCCTTCCCGCCCGCGCTCGTCGGCAAATACCAGAGCTACACCCAGGCCGACCCTCGCGCGCTGCGCGCGGCCGGCTGCGATCACGTGTTCGCCGATGTGCAAACCGGTGTGACGGCTTACATGCAGACCCTGAGCGCCGCTGCGGGCTGAGGCTTCGCTCACAGAGCTAGGGTTTTCCTGGCCCGAAAGCCCATTGGGGCCGTCAACGCCGCCCCTCACAAGCCGTTATGAAGAAGACATCCTTTTCACAAGGATGAATCACGTGCTTTCACAACAATCCAATCCTTGAGGGGTTTTCTCATGTTCAAAAAAATACTGGCTTTTGTCGCCGCCATGTACGTGGCCGTGTCGTTTGCCGCCGTTGACGTCAACAAGGCCACTGCGGCCGACCTCGACGGCATCAAAGGCATAGGCCCCGGCATCTCGGCCAAGATCCTCGACGAGCGAAAAAAAGGCAGTTTCAAGGACTGGAACGACTTCATCGAACGCGTCAAGGGCGTGGGCGAGGGCAATGCCGCCAAGTTTTCCGCCGAAGGCCTGACGGTGGGCGGTGCCAGCTTCAAGGGCGTGGCGGCAAACCCGGCCGCCAAGAAAGATGACAAACCCGCTGCCACCGCAAAGAAGGACGACAAAGCAGCCGCCAAAGCCGAAGAGAAAAAAGCCGAAGCCAAGCCGGCCGCGCCTGTCGCCACGGCACCGGCTCCTGTAGCGGTCGCCGAGAAGAAAGACCCCAAGGCCGAGGCCAAAGCCAAGGCTGATGAAGCCAAGGCCAAAAAGGAGGCCGACAAGAAGGCCAAGGCTGACGAAAAGAAAAAGAAGGCTGACGAAGCCAAAGCCAAGGCCGACGCTGAAAAAACCGCCAAGGTCGAAGCCAAGAAGGCCAAGGACGCCAAGCCTGAAGCCAAGGCCGACACCGCCAAGCCAGCCGCCAGCGCCGCCAAGAAGTAAAGCCGCTTCCCCGGTCCCGCAAAAAAACCGCCATCCGGCGGGTTTTTCATTGGCGAATCAAGTTGCAGCGCGTGTGGATCGCTCGCAAGCGGCTATAAAAACAGCAGCACCCTTTCAGATGATGGCGATCAGGTCGGTGGTTCCAGGATCGACGCCGGCCTGCATGAGCAGCGCGGTCACTTGCCCCCGGTGGTGGGTCTGGTGATTGAAGAAATGCGTCAGCGCCTGCCACGCCGGGTGCTCACGCTGCACGCCTCGCGTATTGGCATAGCGCATGGTGCGCAGGGGATAGTCCGGTGGCATGCGGTTCGCGAAATCCTCGATGGCGACATCCAGGCGCTCGCGTTGCGCGCGCAAGGCGGCCCAATCCTCGAACAGCACAGTTCCATGCAGCGCGCCGGCCGGCAGGGCCAGCAGCGAGTCAGGCAGCGCCTCAAAAGTCACGCCCTGCGCGGCGAAGCGCTTCAGCCAGGCCTGGTCGCCCCACATCACGTGGTTGAGTGTATTGTGGATGGAGCCGAAGAAGGCGCCGCGATCACGCTTGCGTTCTTCGTCCGTCAGCTGCTCGCCGGCGTCGTACACATGCTGGTTGAACCAGCGGTTGTAGCGGGCGAGCAAGCGGTAGTTGTCGACGAAAGTAGAGGTGTCCATGGCGCCGCATTATGGGGCCTTATAGGGCTATCAGGCCGTACCAGCGGTTCCGGATTGCTCAATCCGCCGCCGCAAGGCCTGCATCGCCGCGGCGGTGGCCAGCGCGGCACCCAGGGCGATCAGAAAGGCAGCCAGCCGGCCAGTGGCGTCCAGAGCCCAATACAGCGTAATGAAGAAAGCCGCGAAGCCATGCAGGCCCTGCAAAAAACCCGCCATCAGAGAGCGGGTCGCGGCGGCCCCGTAGCGCGGCAAGGTGAAACAGGGCAGCACCGTGCCGGTGATCGGCACCGCCAGCAGCAGGCCGCTGACTGCGGGCGGCAGCACGTCGGCGCCCACGATGATGACGGCGGCCATCGCCACCGCGGCGGCGACGCGCAGCACCAACTCCAGCCCGGGCACCGCGACGGGTGTGGCGGGCCTTACGTGGTGAGCTGCGAACCACAGGCCAGCAGCGGGCGCAGCCAGGGCCAGCAGGCAGGCAAGCACGGGTGCAAGCGACAGTTGCGTGAGAATCGCCGACATGCAGGCATAGGCTACAAGCGCCAGTGGCAGACACACCGGCACGCCCCAGCGCCCGGCGCCGGCAGCGAAGCAAACGATGTGCACAATCGCCGCCGGCAGGCAGACCAGGGTGGCCAAGGCAACCGCCCTCACCTGCCCGGCATCATGGTCCAGCAAGAGGATGGCGATGATGGGCGCAGCAATCATGGGCATTCCGGCCACCGCGCCACCCACGTGGTGGCCAAAACGCCGCGCCGCGAGCGTGGACAGCAGCACCGACAGCGCAACAAGCATGAGTTTGAGGACAAGCATTCAAACCCTCGGAAGCTCCGGCGGCACAAATCCCGCAACGCCCCGGAAGCGCTGCAACCAGGACTGCACAGAAGGAAACTCCGCCGGATCGAATTCCGCGCCCTCATTCAAGGCAACCTCTGGAAAGCAGGCCAAGTCGGCCAGCGTCGGCCTCTCGCCCACCAGCCATGTCCGGCCACGCAGGCGCTGCTCCAGCAGCCGCAGCGCGGCCAGCGCGGTGCTTCTGGCCTTGGTCAGGTCGCCCGCATAACCGAAGCGCGAGATGGCGCGCGTGAGGAACAGGCCCGTACGCACTTCGTTCTGCGCCAGCTCCAGCCATTGCGCCACCTCGGCCGCGGCTGCGGCATCGCCAGGAAGCCAATGCCGCGGCGGGTCGTAACGCAGGGCGATGTAGGTCAATATTGCAGTACTTCCCCACAGCACCATGCCATCGTCGTCCAATGTAGGAATCTGACCGCGCGGATTCAACCGCAGGTACTCCGGCCCCACTTCGTTGCGGCCATCAGGCAGGCGCTTCACCGCCACAGACTCATACGGCACGCGCAGCAAAGCCAACAGCAGCCGCACCTTATAGGAATAGACCGAGGTATCGCGCTGGTACAGCTTTATGCGCATCGCTTCGTCATCGGGTGCGGGTGCGGATGATCTTTGTGCTGCGCGCGCGGCAGGTCGCAATGCGCCTCCCGCAACGGCTCACGCCAACGATCCCTTGCCGTAACCCCCACCGCCCGGCGTATGGATTTCAAAAATATCACCAGGCTGCATCTCGGCTTGCCCAATATGGCCCAGTGTCTCGATCTGGCCGTGCGCCCGGACCACGACGTTCTGCCCGACCTGCCCCGCCTGGCCGCCCGCCATGCCGAACGCGCCGTGTGTGCGGCCATTCGACAAAATGCTGGCAGTCATGGCTTCAAGAAAACGCACTCGCCGCACACCGCCGTTGCCGCCCTGCCAGCGGCCTGCGCCACCGGAACCCTGGCGGATCTCATAGCTTTCCAGCCGCACCGGAAAACGGAACTCGAGCACCTCCGGATCGGTCAGCCGTGAATTGGTCATATGGGCCTGCACGACGGAGGTGCCGTCAAAACCCGACACCAGCTTGCCCGCGTCATCCAGCTTTCCACCGGCACCCGAACCGCCCGAAATGGTTTCGTAATACTGGTGGCGTGCATTGCCGAAGGTGAAGTTGTTCATCGTGCACTGGCCCGCCGCCATCACGCCCAACGCACCGTAAAGCGCATTGGTGATGCAGGTAGAAGTTTCCACATTGCCCGCCACCACCGATGCCGGTGGATTCGGGTTCAACATGGAGCCCGGCGGAATGATGACCTTGAGCGGCTTGAGGCAGCCGGCATTCAGCGGGATGTCGTCATCCACCAGCGTGCGGAACACATACAGCACCGCCGCCATGCACACCGCCGTCGGTGCGTTGAAGTTATTGGTCTGCTGCGGCGATGTGCCGGAGAAATCGATTTCAGCGCTGCGCCCTTTGACGTCAACGCGGATGGCCACCTTGATCTGGGCGCCGTTATCCAGCGGCAAGGTGAACTCCCCATCCTTGAGGCGCGTGATCACGCGGCGCACCGACTCTTCGGCGTTGTCCTGCACATGGCGCATATAGGCCAGCACTACTTCCAGGCTGAAGGTGTCGACCATCTTGCGCAACTCCTGCACGCCCTTTTCATTGGCGGCGATTTGCGCTTTCAGGTCAGCCATGTTTTGCTGCGGATTGCGGCTGGGATATTTGCCGCTTTTGAGCAGCGAAATCATTTCTGCTTCGCGCAGCACACCGCGTTCCACCAGCTTGACATTGTTGATCTGCACACCCTCTTCTTCAATCAAGGTCGAGAACGGCGGCATGGAGCCCGGCGTGATGCCGCCGATGTCGGCATGGTGGCCGCGCGAACCGACGTAAAACGTGGGCTGTTCCGCAGCGCCAAGGTAGACCGGCGTGATGACGGTGATGTCAGGCAAATGGGTGCCGCCGTGGTATGGATCGTTCAGTACATAGACATCGCCGGGCTGCATCTTGCCGGCGTTCTCGCGGATCACCGTCTTGATACTTTCGCCCATGGAGCCCAAATGCACCGGCATGTGCGGCGCGTTCGCGATCAGGTTGCCTTCGGTGTCAAACAGCGCGCAGCTGAAATCCAGGCGCTCCTTGATGTTGACCGAGTAAGCCGTGTTCTGCAGCTGCAGACCCATCTGTTCGGCAATGTTCATGAAGAGGTTGTTGAAGACCTCCAGCAGCACAGGGTCTACCGTGGTGCCCGCCGCAAACTTCACGGCGCGTTCGGCCCTGCGGTCCAGCACCAGGTGGTCCAGCGCGGTCAGCGCAGCCTCCCAGCCCGGCTCCACGACCGTGGTGGCATTCTTCTCGGCAATGATGGCCGGGCCAGAGATGATGTCGCCCGGCCGCAGGTCTTCACGCACAACCAGCGCGGCATCATGCCACTGGCCACCCGAGTACATGCGCACGGTTTCACGGCGCGGCACTTCGCGCGGCTCATGCGTGGCATGGCGCGGCTCAGCGGGTGCGTCGCCCGCTACTACGGCTTCCACCGACACGGCCTCCACAACCAGGCCCTTGCCCTGCATCAAAAAAGCAAACCGCTGGCGGTAAGCCGCTTCGAACCCGGATTCAATCTCGTCCAGGCTGCCAAAGGGCACGATGAGCGCGGAGTCACTGCCTTCATAACGCACATGCACGCGGTGGTGGGTGGTAATGCTGCCTGTGCTGACTTGCTGGCGGTGCAGTTCCCCTTCCGCCATGGCCGCGAGTTCCTTGAGTTTCCCCTCAATTTCGGGGAGCACGGCGGCCGAAAGTTTGAGCTCCACCGCCTGCTCACGAATCACGTTCTGGTCTGCCAGTCCCATGCCGTAAGCGCTGAGCACGCCCGCCAGCGGATGGACAAAGACTTTGGTCATACCCAGTGCATCGGCCACCAGGCAGGCGTGCTGACCACCCGCGCCGCCAAAGCATTGCAGCGTGTAGCGGGTCACGTCGTAGCCGCGCGCCACCGAAATTTTCTTGATGGCGTTGGCCATCTGCTGCACCGCGATGTTGATGAAGCCCTCGGCCACCACCTCGGCGCTGCGGCCGGTCTGTCCTGCCAGTTCGTTGAACTGGGCCTCTACGGCCTCGTAGCTCAAGGGCTCATCCGCGTTGGGGCCGAACACTTTCGGAAAATAGCGTGGCTGCACTTTGCCGACCATCACGTTGGCATCGGTCACCGCCAGGCGCCCGCCGCGCCGGTAGCTGGCTGGGCCAGGGTTAGCGCCTGCGCTTTGCGGGCCAACCCGGAAACGCTCGCCGTCAAACTTGAGGATGGAGCCGCCACCCGCCGCCACGGTGTGGATGCTCATCATCGGTGCCCGCATGCGCACGCCAGCCACCTGCGTCTCAAATTCGCGCTCGAACTCCCCGGCGTAGTGCGATACGTCGGTGGACGTGCCACCCATGTCAAAGCCAATGACCTTGGCGTGGCCTGCAATCGCCGCCGTGCGGGCCATTCCCACAATCCCGCCGGCCGGTCCGGAAAGGATGGCGTCCTTGCCCTGGAATACATGCGCATCCGTCAGGCCGCCCGAAGATTGCATGAAGAACAGCCGCACGCCCGGCATCTCGCTGGCGACCTGCTCCACATAACGGCGCAGGATGGGCGACAGGTAGGCGTCCACCACCGTGGTATCGCCACGACTCACAAACTTCATCATCGGGCTGGTTTCATGCGAGGTGCTGATCTGGGTAAAGCCCACCTCGGCCGCAATGCGCTTGGCGGCCTTTTCGTGCTCCGTGAACCGGTAGCCATGCATAAAAACAATCGCAAGACTTCGCAGCCCTTTCTGGTACTGCGCAAGCAGCTCCTTTTTTAATAGCGCTTCGTCCAGCGCCTGAAGCACCTCGCCTTGCGCGCCCACGCGTTCCTGGGCTTCCACCACCGCGCTGTAAAGCAATTCGGGCAGTACGATGTGTCGGTCAAACAAACGGGGGCGGTTCTGGTAGGCAATGCGCAGGGCATCCCTGAAGCCCCGCGTAGTCACCAGCAATGTCGGCTCACCCTTGCGCTCCAGCAGCGCATTGGTGGCCACGGTCGTGCCCATCTTCACGCAGTCCACCACGTCGGCGCGTATCGGCTCGCCCGCCTTCAGGCCCAGCAAGTGGCGGATGCCGGCGACGGCCGCATCGCGGTACTGCTCCGGGTTTTCCGACAGCAGCTTGTGCGTGACCAGGGAACCGTCGGGTTTTTTGGCCACGATGTCCGTGAAGGTGCCGCCCCGGTCTATCCAGAATTGCCAACGATCGCCGCCCGGTTTTGATGTGGTGTCTTGCATGATTTTTGGTTTCAAAGTTAATGTGTTTTTTGCTGATCCCTATGGATCTGTGTTGTCAGGCCTGGCTTGGCGCGACGCTCCGGGGCGCTGCCGGCCGGGATTTTTTGTCCGGAAAACCTGCCGGCTGTGACCTGCCAATGTACCCAAGTACCGGCGTCAGGTGCTGGATATCCGGCGCGCCCCGCAGGGCCGTCGAAACCGGGCACCAGGGATAGGGAAGACCGGCGACCCAATCCATGACCTCATCCATGTGCGAGGCCGGCAAGGCCTGCATGGTCGCGATGGTGATCGAAAGGCTTTCCGCCAGACACGATGGCGGCGAAAAACACCAATCGTAGCGGCCGCACCCGACCCGCACGACACGGCTGTCTTTTTCCGTCATGACAACCAGCCAGTCACAGCAAAATACCTGTGTGTCGACCCCCGGCGGCGAACCCAGGCAAAAGGTATAGACATTCTCGAAGGTCTGCCCAAAACGGCGCACCAGCACATCGCCGATGGCATCCCGCCCCCGGGACACCGGCGGAAACGAGATCGCACCGGTGTGGACGGTTACCTGCAGCATGGCATCGTCCGTAAAGGCCTGCGCCAGCAGGTGAGGCCGGTTGCCATCCTTGGCATGAAGGTAGGCAGCGATGGATCCGGAAGGGGTTGTCATACGATTCAAAGCCTGTGCTTATTGCGGCATGTAGTACGGCACAAAAATATCGTTGGCTTCGTTGCCCACTGATCGTATCCACTCGCGCGAGAACTTCTCGCCCATGCGCTTGATCTCGGTGTCCAGTTCGGGGGGAATGCGTTCAATCTTCACACCGTTGGCGCGCAATTCTTCGGTCGCGCTGGTGGCCAGTGCCTGGCTGGTCTGCCAGCCGCGGACTTCCGCCTCACCCGCCGCCTTGAGCACGGCAGCGCGCGCTTCGGGCTTCAGTGCATCAAAGACCTTGCTGTTCACAAACACCGCATTTTTGGGGAACCAGGCATTGATCTCGTAGTAATACTTGATCGAGCCCCACACTTTGTTCTCAACGCCGGTCAGCGCCGACGTGATCATGTTGTCCATCCGGCCTTCGGCCAATGCCTTGCCCACATCGACCATGGCCACGTCCACCGGCTTGGCGCCCAGCATTTCCGCGATGCGTGTGGTCGTCTGGTTGTAGGTGCGCATCTGGGTGCCGCGAAAGTCCGCCGGGCCCCGCACCGGCTTGTTCGAATGCAGGCCTTGCGGCGGCCACGGCACGGCATAAAGGAGCTTCATGCCATGCTCGGTGAAATGCTTTTCAAGGCCGGGCCGCTGCAACTTCCATAGGCGCTGCGCGTCCTTGTAGGAGGCGACGACGAAGGGAATGGAGTCCGCGCCCGCCAGCGGAATTTCCTTGACCATGCTCGCCATGATGGTCTCGCCTGCTTCGGCCTTTCCCTGCCGCACGGCCGCGCTGATGTCCGCCAGCTTGGCCAGCGTGTTGTTGGGGTACACCTGTATGACGAGCTGTCCGCGCGTGGCCAGATCCACATCGCGCCCAAACTGCAGGAGGTTTTGCGTATGGAAGGACTCTGCCCGGTAGCCCGTGGCCAGCTTCCAGGTTGTCTGGGCCATTACGGTGGGGACGTGGCCCAGCGAAACCGCGCACAAGGCGGACATCAAAAGCTTTTTCATGGGAACTCCTGAAAAGAAGTGGCTGCTTGCTGTTGGGCTACATATGACGTGGCAGCCACAGCACCACATCGGGAAAGAAGTAGGTGATCAATACCGCAACAATCATGAGAAAGAACAAGGGCAGCGCCGTGCGCGCGATCCAGGTCACCTCGCGCCTTGTCAGGCCCTGGATGACAAAAAGATTGAACCCGACCGGCGGTGTGATTTGGGCCATCTCAACCACCAGCACGATGAAGATGCCGAACCAGATCAGGTCGAACCCGGCGGCTTGTACCGTCGGCAGCAACACCGCAATGGTCAGCACGACAACCGAGATGCCGTCCAGAAAGCAACCCAGCACAATAAAGAAAGCGATCAGCCCCAGCATGAGCATGAAGGGAGAAAGATGGAGTGCGCCGATGAATTCAGCCAGGTGCCGCGGCAGGCCGATGAAACCCATGGCCAGGGTCAGGAAAGCCGCGCCGGCGAGGATCAGGCCGATCATGCAGTAGATGCGGCAGGCGGCGACCAGCCCTTCCTTGAACTTGCTCCAGTTCAGTGAACCCTCGATAGCAGCCAGCACAAGCGAGCCGGCCACCCCCAGCGCAGCGGCTTCCGTAGCGGTGGCAATGCCGCTGTAAATGCCGCCCAGCACCACCACGATCAGCGACACCACGGGAATCAGGTGGCGCGACGCATAAATCTTCTGGCCGAAACTCATGGCCGCGTCAGCCGCAGGCACCTTGTCCTTGTTGAACAGCGCCCAGACCACGATGTAGCCCATGAACAGCGCAGCCAGCATCAAGCCTGGAATCACACCGGCCAGAAACAGCTTGGCGATCGACACATTGGCGGCCACGCCATACACGATCATGATGATGGACGGCGGGATCAACAAGCCCAGAGTGCCCGCGCCGGCCAGCGTCCCGACGGAAATGTCGTCGGGGTAGCCACGTTTTTTGAGCTCGGGCAGGGTGATCTTGCCGATGGTGGCGCAGGTGGCCGCCGACGAGCCCGAAATCGCGGCGAAGATGGTGCAGCCCACCACGTTGATATGCAGCAACCGGCCCGGCAAACGGTCCAGCCAGGGCGCCAGCCCTTTGAACATGCTGTCGGACAATTTGCTGCGAAACAGGATTTCGCCCATCCACAGAAACAGTGGCAGCGCGGTCAGCGTCCAGCTGGAGGTTGAGCCCCAAATGGTAAGCACCATGCTGTCTCCCACAGGCCGCTGGGTCAGCAATTCCATTCCCAGCAAGGCCACAGCCAGCAAAGACAGCCCGATCCACAAACCCGATCCCAGCGCCACAAAAAGCAGCACGATCAACCCGAAAGCAATAACGACGTCCATTTTGTTTTTCCTTTCGGGATTTATTCGACGTGGGCAGCTTCAGTGGAGACAGCAATGAAGCTGCCGCCGTACCAGCGCTCGACCAGCGCCTGGACAAAAGACAGTGCGAAGCCGATGCAGCCCAGCGCCATGGCCAGCTGAGGAATCCACAGCGGGGAGGCGTCTGCTGCCGGTGAAATGTCGTGCGTGCTGTACGACACCCAGACCAGCCGTATCGCATACCAGGCCACATAAACCGCCAGGGCCAGCCCGGCACCCAGGGACCACCACTCAAGAATGCCGCGCACCCTGGGAGAAACGCGTTCAAGCAACAGGGTTACGCGGATGTGATCGCCGTGCTGAAGCGTGCCGGGAAGCGCGAGGAACAGGGCCGCCGCAATTGCATACCCAGCGTAAGCGTCTAGACCAGGAATATCCCAGTTCGCCTCACGCGCCAGCACACCCAGCATGACGGTGCAAAAAGCCGCCAGCATGGCCATACAGGACAAGCCCATTAGCAGTTTGTAAAAATTCCGGACGAGTTTGCTCATCACGTGCTCCTGCATCGATCAAAGAAAGGAAAAGAAAGCAGCGGGCCTTCTGCCGACGGGTCTGCGTTGCACAGACAAACCCGCCCGCCGCGGCAAGGCTACTTCTTGCGGTAAGCGTCGATCACAGCCTGCCCTTCGGGGCCAGCGGTCTTCAGCCATTCAGCCGTCATGGTCTCGCCGATGGCAGCGAGTTCTTTCTTGACGCTGTCCGAAGGCGCGCTGATGGTCATGCCCTTGGCGGCAAGTTCTTTCATGTATTCACCATCCAGCTTTTCGCTGGTGGCCCAGCCGCGCTGCTCTGCAGCGGCAGCGGCCTTGAGCAGCGCATCCTGGGTGGGCTTGTCCAGCGCGTCGAACGCCTTCTGGCTCACCACTGTTGCATTGCGCGGAAGCCAGGCGCTGACGGGGTAGAAGTACTTGACCTGCTCATGCAACTTGCTTTCCACGCCGCTGGCACTGGACGTCAGGAAATTCTGCACACCACCAGTGGCCAGGGCCTGGCCCAGTTCGGCCAGCTGGATGGTCACCGGTTGCGCCTTGAGGAGCTGGGCGATACGCGTCGTTGCCGGGTTGTAGGCACGCATCTTGGTACCGGCAAAGTCGGCCGGCGTGCTGATGGGCTTGAGCGAGTACAGCGACTGGCCGGGCCATGGCACGGTGAACAGGACCTTGACCCCCTGGGAGGCCAGCAGCTTGTCCTGCGCGGGTTTGGCCGCAACATACAGGCGCTTTGCATCAGCGTAACTGGTAGCCAGGAAGGGGATGGAGTCAGCGCCGAACAGGGGGTTCTCGTTGGCAGCACCGGAAAGGATGAACTCGGCCGCCTGCACCTGGCCGGTCTGAACCGCACGTTTGATCTCGTTGGTTTTGTAGAGAGAACCACCCGCGTGCAGTGTGATCTTGAGTTTGCCGCCAGTCAGCTGCTCTACCTCGTTGGCGAACTGCTGCACGTTCTGGGTCTGGAAGCTGTTGGCGCCATAGCCGGTTGGAAGGTCCCATTTGGTTTGGCCCCACGAGGCGCCGAAGGCGGCAATGGCAGCCAGGGAAACAAGCAGTTTTTTCATCATGATCTCCAGTAAAAAAAGGGCCTCAGAGAGTGGCCAGGTGGTGGTTCAACAAATCGGTGATCAGCATCGCGCCCGGAGCGTGCGTAATGCAGAACTCGGGACGGGCCTGCATGATGGCTGCCTGCGGCGTGACGCCGCAGGCCCAGAACACAGGAATTTCATCAGCCAACACCTCAACCGCGTCGCCGTAGTCGGGACTGGCCAGGTCGGAGATGCCGATTTGTGCCGGATCACCAATGTGCACGGGCGCGCCATGTACATCGGGAAACCGCGACGTAATCTGGACAGCGCGAATCGCATCCGCAGCCTTGAAGGGCCGCATGGTGACCACCATGGGCCCGTGAAATGGTCCTGCCGGCACGGTCGCGGTGTTCGTACGGTACATCGGTACATTCCGGCCCTGGTCGATGTGCTTGATGCGCAACCCGGCTTCCTGCAAGGCTTGTTCGAACGAGAACGAACAGCCGAGCACAAACGTCACCATGTCCTTGCGCCACAGCGCGCTGATGTCCGTCGGCTCGTCGACCAGTTCACCGTGCCGCCACACACGGTAGCGCGGCAGGTCGGTGCAGATATCGATGTCCGCACCCAGAGCCGGCAACCCTGCATGCCCGGGCTCGGAAACCGCCAGCACGGGACAGGGCTTGGGGTTGCGCTGGCAGTAACGCAGGAAGTCCCCGGCTTCAGCAGCCGGAAGGATGACTACATTCCCCTGCACATGGCCGTTGGCCAGGCCGCTCGTCTGCGATGTCCATCGGCCTTGGCGGATAACGCTGCGTACGTGAGCGGCATCGTTGATGCCGCCTGCGCCGAAAACCGAGAGTGCCGATTCAGTCGATGTGCTCACCAGAAAATTCCCCGTTGCGTATGTCACTTTCATGACGATGGGCGAATTGTGTGAGTGTCGCGGGCCTTCAGCAAATTCAAAATTTTTCGCTTACGTCATCGATTTTTTCGATGATAAGGGTTTACCTTAGACCACTTTCTGACGCCCTTTTGGTGCGTTTTTCCGGCTACCGGCAAAAACAACCGCCGATTGCAGAATCGTTTCCACCGTCTTGGAACTGGGATCCGTGCGGTAACTGGCGTGGATAGGCAAGGACTGCAGTTTCGCGTCGCAGGTCAATGGTTTCAGCCGGGCAAAGCCGGTCAGCCGCTCAACCGCCGCGCGCGGCAGCATGGCGACGCCGAAGCCTCCCTGCACCAGTTGCACCATCGCGGAAATCGACGAAATCGCATGCACCTTTTTGGGCTCCAGCCGGTGTTGCCTGAACAGGTCGAGCAGCGTGACGTGCGGCTGCGAGCCCTTCTGGAAGGTGAGCAATTCCATTTCGGCCAGCTCGCTGAGGCGGTAGTTCCGCTTCTTGTGCAGCTCCGGATGGCCGACAAACACCATGTCCATGGTCGGAAGCGCCTGGTTGCGAACACCTTCAGCGGATGCGGGCAGCACGGCAAAAACCAGGTCCAGGGTGCCGCGCTGGATCTGGTCCACCAGAATGGGCGTGGTTTCCACCGTCAGCTCCAGCTCCAGCCCCGGGTGCTCCGCCCTGAGCTTTTCGAGCCATGGAATCAGCCAGGAATGCAGGACCGATTCAATGGCGCCAATGCGCATGGAAACCGCCATGGGCTCGCCCGACCCCATCTCATGCTTGACCTCGCGCTGCAGCTCGAGCAGCTTTTGCGCATAGACCAGAAAGCGTGCGCCCGCCGCGGTGAGCTTGAACTGCTTGCCCGCCCGATCCAATAACAGAATGCCCAGCTCCTCTTCCAGCGTGGCGATGCGGCTGGACATGGCCGACTGCGTGAGGAAAAGCTTTTCGGCCGCACGCGAAATACTTTTGAGCGAGGCCACCCAATAAAAGGCTTCAACAAAACGCAGGTTCATGGCTGGCTCTCGGCATCAGGGGAACGGGCTGGAACAAGGTGCGCCGGTTTTCGGGGTATGCCCGGTGAAACTGGCGCGGGATTTGCGTCTATCCTATTACTACTTATTAATTCCTTGTCCTGGAGCTTTTCATGAAATTCAAAGTCACCCTGGTGGCCGCTTCACTCGCATTCGGCACCAGCGCCTTCGCCCAGACCAAATGGGACCTTCCCGCCGCCTACCCGGCCAGCAATTTCCATACAGAAAACCTGACGCAGTTCGCTGCAGACGTCGACAAGGCCAGCGGTGGCAAGCTCAAGATCACGGTGCATGCCAATGCCTCCTTGTTCAAGGCCAACGAGATCAAGCGCGCGGTGCAAGGCGGCCAGGCACAGATCGGCGAAGTGCTGCTGGTCAACTTCGAAAACGAGAATCCGATTTACGGTGCAGACGGCCTGCCCTTTGTGGCCTCCAGCTACGCCACGGCACACAAGCTGGCCGAAGCGCAAAAGCCGGCACTGGAAAAGCTGCTGGGCGCGCAAGGCATGAAGCTGCTCTACACCGTGGCCTGGCCACCCCAGGGCATTTACGTCAACAAGGAAATCACCGCTGTTGCTGACATGAAGGGCCTGAAGTGGCGCGCCTACAGCCCGGCTACCAGCAAGATTGCCGAACTGGTCGGTGCGCAACCTGTGACCGTGCAGGCAGCGGAATTGAGCCAGGCCATGGCAACAGGCGTCGTCAACAGCTACATGAGCTCGGGATCGACCGGCTACGACACCAAGACCTATGAAAGCATCAAATACTGGTATGACGTGCAGGCCTGGTTGCCCAAGAACGCCGTCATCGTCAACAAAAAATCCTTTGACGCGCTGGATGCGCCTACCCAGGCGGCTGTCCTGAAAGCTGCCGCCGACGCAGAAACCCGCGGCTGGAAAGTCAGCGAGGAAAAGAATGACTTCTACAAAAAAGCACTGGCTGAAAAAGGCATGAAGATCATGACGCCTTCCCCCAAACTGGTGGCCGACTTGCGCCAGGTAGGCGGCATCATGAAGGCCGACTGGATCAAACGCGCCGGCCCCGAGGGCGAAGCCCTGCTGTCGGCCTTCGACAAATCCAACGCCGCGAAGAAATAAGCATGCGCCGCATGCTCGATGCGCTGTACGACGGCGCAGCATGGCTCGGAGCGCTGTTCATGATCGGCACGCTGGTGTCGGTGCTGGCCGGCGTGCTGGACCGCCAGTTCGCCTGGTCCCTGCGCGGTACCGACATGTATGCGGGCTACTGCATGGCGGCCAGCGGCTTCCTGGCGCTGGCCCACACCCTCAAGAAGGGTGAGCACATCCGCGTCACGCTGATCCTCAACGGGCTGAAGGGCACGGCACGGCGCGCGCTTGAAATCTGGGCTCTGGCTGCAGCCACCGTGCTTTCCATGCTGTTCGCCTGGTACAGCGTCATGCTGTCGGTCAACTCCTATGCCTACCACGATATCTCCACCGGCAGCGACGCCACGCCGCTGTGGATTCCGCAAATCACCATGGGGGTGGGCGCGGTCATCCTGATGGTCGCATTTATCGACGAGCTGGTGCTGGAGATCCGGGGCCGGCGCGCCCATGCGGGCAGCGATGAAGCGCTGCATCATGAATAACAACAAAGAGCCTTCATGTCCGATCTCGCCATCACCTCGCTGCTGATTCTTTCGCTTTTCCTGATCCTGGGCTCCGGCGTCTGGATAGGCCTCACGCTGTCGGGCGTGGCCTGGATAGGCATGCAGCTGTTTTCTTCACGCGCCGCCGGTGACGCCATGGCGGTGACCATCTGGGGGTCTTCGTCAAGCTGGACACTGACGGCCCTGCCCCTTTTTGTGTGGATGGGGGAAATCCTGTTCCGCACCAAGCTCAGTGAAAGCATGTTCAAGGGCCTCGCGCCCTGGGTCAGCCGCTTGCCGGGCGGCCTGTTGCATACCAACGTCATCGGCTGCACCATCTTCGCCGCGGTGTCGGGCTCTTCCGCCGCGACCTGCGCCACCATCGGCAAGATGACGCTGCCGGAGCTGGCCAAACGCGGCTACCCCGAAGACATCACGATAGGATCCCTCGCAGGCGCCGGCACGCTGGGCCTGCTGATCCCGCCGTCCATCATCATGATCGTCTACGGCGTCAGCGCGGACGTGTCGATCGCCCGGCTGTTCATCGCGGGCGTTTTTCCCGGCCTGCTGCTGGCCTCGCTGTTCTCCGGCTACCTCGTCGTGTGGGCCCTGCTGAACAAAGGCAAAATCCCCCCGCCTGATGCCGCGATGAGCTTCGGTGAAAAAATCTACGAGTCGCGCCACCTCATACCGGTCGTGCTGCTGATAGGCGCCGTGCTGGGCTCCATCTATACCGGCGTGGCCACCGCGACCGAAGCCGCGGCCATCGGCGTCGTCGGATCGCTCGTGCTGGCTGTGGTGCAGCGATCCATGAACTGGAGCACCTTCAAGGAATCACTGCTGGGCGCCACACGCCTGTATTGCATGATCGCGTTGATCCTGGCCGGCGCTGCCTTCCTGACGCTGAGCATGGGTTACATCGGGCTGCCGCGCCACCTGGCCGAATTCGTTTCAAGCCTCGGGCTGAGCCCCTTCATGCTCGTCGTCGTGCTGAGCATCTTCTACGTTGTTCTGGGCTGCTTCCTGGACGGGATTTCGATGGTGGTGCTGACCATGGGCGTGATCCTTCCCACGGTGCAGGCGGCCGGACTGGACCTGATCTGGTTCGGCATCTTCATCGTCATCGTGGTCGAGATGGCGCAAATCACGCCGCCCGTAGGCTTCAACCTGTTTGTGCTCCAGGGCATGACCAAAAAGGAAATCACCTACATCGCGCGGGTGACCTTGCCGTTTTTCCTTCTGATGTGCGGCATGGTATTGCTGCTCTGGTTCTTCCCGCAGATCGCCACCTGGCTGCCGGGCAAGATGTAAGGCAGCTCATCTCCAGGGGCGCAGCAGCCGTTCATCGTCGGTCAGCGCCCAGGTCTTGAAGCCGGTGGCCTCTTCAATCGCCTGGCGGTACGGCGGCAAGTTGGTGCACTCAAGCACGACCGCCTGCAGCGAAGGCTCACACTGCCTCAGGGTCACCGCCGCTGCCACCACACCGCTGCACGCCTTCTCCCAGTCCATGGTCGGGCGATTGCCCAGGATGGCAGTGGCGAACTCCCCGCCGGGATCCACCCCCTGCACCACCACATCCGCCAGCCGTTCACGAGCCACACCCGCAGCGCGCAAATGCTCAGCACCCAACGCCGCGGAGCTGATGGTCAGCACACCCACCCTGGCATGGCGTGCGAGCAGCATAGGCAATTGAAGCAGGCTGGAGGTGACGACAGGAACCTGTACCGCCGCCTGGAGCTCGTCCTGCAACAGGACCAGGAAACCGCAGCTGGTGGTGATGGCTCGCGCACCCTGGCTCGCCAGGGCCTGAACCGCCTGGACAAAAGCCGGCACCACGCCCGCGTCCCGCAAGCCGTCGCCGCTTTGCACCACTTTGCGGGGCCAGGCGCCCTGCACTACATGCTGGCGAACCGGAACGCCGAAAGCTTCAGGATGCCCGATATCGCCCGGCCAGCGGGGAAACCGTGTATCAAGCATCACCACCCCCAGGAAGTCCAGAGGCCCGCCGGCAGCGGGGGCTGGGGTTAAAGTCATGGCTCCATTGTCCCGCCAAACAAAACACCCCATCGCCATGCTGAACGTCATCGCCATTTCCATCGGAGCTTCAATCGGTGCGCTGGCGCGCTGGGGCCTTGGCCTGTGGCTGACGCCCGGAGGTCTGATTCCCTGGGGCACCCTGGCAGCCAACCTGATTGGCGGCTACCTGATTGGCATCTGCATTGCCGGCTTTCAATCCATGCCCAACCTGGACCCGGTGTGGCGGCTGGCGCTGGTCACAGGCTTTCTGGGCGGCCTCACCACGTTCTCCTCGTTTTCGGCCGAAGTCGTGATTTTCCTGATGGAAGCGCGCTACGGACTGGCGGCGCTTACAGCCACTGTCCACGTACTGGGATCGCTGCTGATGACCGTGGCAGGGCTCAAAACTGCTATGTTTTTTATAGCTAACAACGCACGCTGAATACTGGGGAAGGTCTTTTTTTCTTCATGAAAAAAGTGCCAAATCACTCCCCTTGTCTTCGCCCTGCTCAAGCCGCATAGGCCATCCACACCGCACGCTGCACAAGCGGCAGGAATTGGACACAATGCACCATGGCTTCCATGACACCCTTCCGCTCCGCCCCGGCCACGGGGGGACAAGACAGGCTGGCGCGCATTGGTCACGCACGCCAGGCGGTTCTTTACGGTGATCCGCTGCCTGCGGGCACTGAGCCTTTGGTCGAGAACTGGATAGAGCGTTCCTGGCTGCGCTGTCTTGCCCAGGGCCACCGGCCGGAGCAGGTCCCCTCCTTCGCCATGGTGTCTGCCGCGGCCCTGCGGCGCACCCTGGAAGCCAATCACCAGCTGGTGCAGGCTGCGAGACCTGTGCTCGAAAAACTGGGCCAGGCCATTGCTGACACACGCTATTTCGCTATCCTGGCCAATCAGGCTGGTGTGGTGATCAATGTGAATGGTCCGATAGACCGGCGAGACTGGCGCGCCGACATGATCACGCGCATCGGCACGGACCTCTCGGAGCAGCAGGTGGGAACCACCGCCATCGGCGCGGCGTTGACCGAACTGCAGCCGGTGTGGCTGCATCGGGGCGAACATTTTTTTGATGCGACTTCTGTCTACAGCTGCGCCGGTGCACCCTTGTTCGGCCCGGACGGCCGCTGCGCCGGCATGCTGGACCTCACGGGCATCGAGGCGGCCGAGAGGCCCGAGCTCAAGCACCTGGTGGCGCAATCCGCGCGCAGCATCGAGAACGCGCTCACCCTGGCCAGCCCCCACGCCTTGCTGGTGCGGCTGAACTGGCCGGGCCGCACGCTGGGTGATGAAAGCGACGGGCTGGTGTGTGTGGATGCCGACGGCGGCGTCACCGGTGCCAACCAGGCGGCGCGGCAAATGGTCTCGCAGCTGGGGCACCGCTCAGGCGCCGCGCTCCATTGCAACGACCTTTTTGCCATGCCCTTCGAAATGCTGTTCGACGCGGCGCAGCGCCAGGCCCCGGTGAACGGCGGGGTCCTTGAAGTACCGCTGTGGACAGGCCTGCGCCTGCATGCAACGGCGCAGCTGCGGGGCCGTGGACCACTGCAGGTGACGCCCAGCCTGCCGCCATCAGCCACGGCATCGCGAACGCTGAAAGAACTCGAAACCGCCTTGATTCACAAAGCGGTGAGCGATGCACGCGGCAACGTGCTCCAGGCCGCCAGGGCGCTCGGCGTCAGCCGGGCCACTGTTTACCGCCGCCTGGGCTCCGGTAAACGCAGCTAGCAACCCGGCCCGCGGCCACACCTGTTCCGACGTGCCGCCCGGGTTTACCGCTGCGCTCTTGAGGGACGATAAAGTCAGTGCTTGTGCCCGGCCGCGGATCCCGGCGCCGCGGTGGCAACCGGCAGCTTCAGCTCCAGTTTGCTTTCCGCACCTTTGGCATCCTTGAACAGCAGGGTCACGGGGACAGTGCTGTCCTTGGCCAGCGGCGCTTTCAGGTCCATCAGCATGAGGTGGTAGCCGCCCGGTTTGAGCTCGACCTTTTTGCCGGCAGGCAAGGCAAGCGATGGCACAGCGCGCATTTTCATGACGTCGCCTTCCATCTTCATCTCATGCACTTCAGCCACCCCTGCCACCGGTGACGACACGCCAACCAGTTGCGCCCCGTCTTTGGCGGTGAGGCTCATGAAAGCGCCGGTACCCTTTTGACCCTGCACGGTCGCGCGCGCCCAGGCACCCTCCACTTTGACCTGCGCAGGCTGGGCTAAAGCCGCGACGCAAGCCCATGCCACCGAAAGTGCCAGTGCGGCTTTTGAAAAAGTTGAAGATTTCATGTGAATGTGTTCCTTGAAGCGATCAATGATTGTGAAATAAACGCAGCTGGGCCACTCAGTGATTGTGCTCACCGCCACCACCAACAGGCATTAACTCCAGTGCTGCGGCAGGGCTTTTCAGGTCAGACAGTTTTTGGCCCGGTTTGGGAATCTCAGCCCAATCAACTTTGCCCTCTTCACAAATCTGGCTCACGGGCCAATACATCATGCCGGCCTTCGCGGGCAGCTTCGCCTGCAGCACAAATTCGTCATACCAGTCATTCTGCAAATAGTCGGCCGGCGTTTTGGCCGTCCAGCTGATGCGCGACACTTCTTCGGTGATGGTTTTACCGTGGTCCTGCCGGGACTGGGCCAGCTTCTCACGGGTGACTTCCAGTGTCCATCCTGCCTTGGGCATGGGTTTGGCGCCCTGCACACCGGCGGGGATCGTCACAACAAGCTGCTTGACGGGTGAGGTGCCGCAACCGTGCCCGACTTTGAACGTGCCTTTGTAATAGCTGCCCGCATTGGCGACCTGGTATTCCAGCGTGACGTGGGCCGCGGCCGGCAAGGAAATGGCAAAAAAGAGGCCTGCAGCCCAATAAGGCCGGGCAAAGGCAGCTATGTTTTTAATGGTATTCAGGTAGGTCATGGTTGACTCTTTACGAAATTGAAAATTAGGGGCACCAAGCCCGAAGGCAGAGCATGGGTTCGGCTCCGCCAGCGCGGTGGTGCCACCAGGCGAGCGCAGGAGGCACGTAAGGCTTCGTGGAACGCGCGTTTGAAATGAACAAAGCCAACGCACACAGGCCGCAAGGGGCCGCGCGCAGGAATGCCTCAAGCCTCGGGTAAGAGGCGGTTCAGTTCAAAGTACGGGAGGCCCGCGGCTGAAAGGCAGCCCGGGAACGGCGGCGCCGGTAGCCGCAGGGAAGCCGGCGGTAACAACCTCGTTGCCGGTAAAGCACGGTGAGGCCGCCTCGGGCAGCGTCGGCAACACCAAGGCAATGGAGCCGCACAAGTCGCAGCGCATGCCGGACTCTGCGGCATCAGCGCCACCGGAGGCAGTGCTGTCCGCTGAATCGGCGCCCAACGTGTTGGCGCTGCAAATGCCCCCCAGCTTGCCGGTGCGCACATCCTGGGCCAGCATGGACACCGGCGCCCACAACGCTGACAGCACGGCCAGGAAGGCCAGCCAGACGGCGAGGCGTTCCCATATGGGCAGGGTCAGGCGGGGAGCGGGATGGAGAGGCACGTGGGCAATTATAAGGACGCGTTTTTAGCGAGGGCCTCGCCCGGATTTTGCGTGGCCATGGTCTTTAGCGGGTTGCTGGCCGGGGACCCTCGGGCCAGCACCCTTGGCAAGGCGCAAACCTTAGCCCGGGAGTTTCAGCGCTCAGTCAACCGCACGCTTGAGCCGGATCTCTTCCAGTTTGGCACTGCCAAACGCAACCGTCTTGAGCGAAGGCATCTCGCGCTTGAACCCTGCAGCCTGTTCGTAAAAACGCAATGCGCGCTCATTGCGCAGCAGCACCCACAGCGTGACCTGCGTGCAGCCTTCTTCCTTCAAGCCTTCGCGCGCGCCATCCCAGAGGGCCAAGCCCGCCCCCTTGCCCCAATGCGCGGGCAGGACGTACAAGACCCAGATCTCCCCCACCGTAGATTTGGTGCCGGCATCGCGTGAGCGGTCAAAACCGACAAAACCCACGATCTCGTCGCCCTGTGTGGCCACCAGCAGTTGCGGCTCGCTGAATTCAATCGCTTCGCGCCAGTAAGGCAGGCGTTTTTCCACGGTGATCTTGGCGAGGTAATCCTCCGGCAGGAGGTCCTTGTAGGCGGCTTGCCAGGTGGCGACATGAATCTCTGCAATGGCTTTGGCATCGCGGGACGTGGCGGGACGGACAGAATAGCTGGACATGGGAATCGGGGGTGTTTGTTCTGGAGGTCGGAAAAAATCCGGCGGAGCGGAATTGTCGCCCAAATCGCCCCGCACCCGGCAACACATCCGCCCAACGGCGGCCGGTGACGAACGGATGCCCCCGTGGGACACTGGCACCGGGTCGGGTACATTCGGCGCACCGCAACATTTACAAGCGCCTGCACATCATGGCCCAACGCCTCCGGTTTCCCCTGCAAATGACCTTCAAGCTTCTCGCCCTTGCGCCGCAGTTCCTGGTCAAGGACGCACACGGCCAGCCGGTGGCGTACGTCAGGCAAAAACTCTTCAAGCTCAAGGAAGCCATCACGGTTTTTACCGATGAGACGCAGGACCAGCCGCTGTACCAGATCAAGGCCGACCGCGTAATTGATTTTTCACCGCTTTACCACTTCACCGACCCACAGGGCCTGGCGCTGGGAGGCATCAAACGGCACGGCATGCGTTCCATGTGGAAGGCCGGTTTTGACGTGCTGGACCATGGCGTCGTCCACTTCAGCATCAATGAAAAAAGCGTGATGACGCGTTTTCTGGACGGCCTCTTCGGCCAGATTCCGCTGATCGGGTTGCTTTCTGGCTACCTGTTCCATCCTGCTTACCAGGTCACCAGGCCCGACGGCACGCTGGTGGCCGAACTCACCAAACAGCCCGCGCTGTTTGAGGGCCGGTTCACCGCAGAGCAGATGGCCCCCGTCAATGAGCGTGAAGAGCAGCAGTTGCTGCTGGCGCTGGTGACCGTGCTGCTGCTGGAGAGCGCGCGCGGCTAGCGCATACGCTGGCGCAGGCAGCCCACAACCCGAGACAGCGATGGACGATGCAGACCACCCTGGCGACCCGGCGGATCCGGTGGATCCGGTCCACTTCAGCGCCCGGCTGGATCCGGAGGGTGCGCATTTCAGCGTCTCACCGTCCCTGCCGATCCTGCAGTCGGCGCTGCTGGCCGGCGTGGCGCTGGACAGCTCCTGCCGCAACGGCACCTGCCGCACCTGCATCCGCCGGCTGACCAGCGGACAGGTGGCCTACCGCATCGAATGGCCAGGCCTGAGCGCCGAGGAAAAACAGGCGGGCTACATCCTGCCCTGCGTGGCGTATCCCACCTCGGACGTGGTGATTGAGCCGGCCGGCTGAGGCGGCGCAGCCCGCGCCGCTGTGCGGGACGGCTGCCGGGTCTTGCCGGCACCGCCGGGCTCAAGCGTATTCAAGAAAAAACCGGCTGTAGCCCAATAGTTACGGGCGCAAACTGCTCCTGTTTTGATAGCGATTACCTGGACGATGGCGACCCCTCTGGCGCAGACCGCCGCTTAGGCCGCCACAAAGACCACCGGCTGTTACCAGGCCTGTAGTGCGCCTGTCAAACAAATGTGCAAGGATGGCCGGATGCACGACCTGCCTTCGAGCGCCGCCGCAAAAAGCCCCAGCAGCCCGCACAGCTTTCACAGCCCCTACAGCTTCACGCCGGCGCGGGACGCATCAGCCAGCTTCCCCGAACTGGAGGAGCTCAAGGCGATCCTGCTGGCCGGCAGCGCCCACCTTGATGTTGCCGTGGTGGCCGAAGCGCACACGGCCGGGCCCTCTTTTCCGCTCTACACAGCCAGCATCGGCTCCAGCGACCCGCAGGCGCCCGTCGTCGGATTCTTCGGCGGCATCCACGGGCTGGAGCGCATCGGCACGCAGCTCGTCCTGCACTATATGCGCGTGCTGCTGTTCAGGCTGGAATGGGACGAGCTGCTGCACCGGCAGCTCGAAAAGGTCCGGCTGGTGTTCATGCCCATCGTGAACCCCGGCGGCATGTGGGCGCACAAGCGCGCCAACCCGCAAGGCGTGGACCTGATGCGCAACGCGCCGCAGCGCGCCGACAGCCGCGTGCCCTGGCTGGCGGGCGGGCAAACGCTGAGCGCGCTGCTGCCTTGGTACTGCGGGCAGCCCGGCGCGCCCATGGAAGTGGAAAGCACGGCATTGCTGCAGGTGGTGCATGACCAACTCGCCACCCGCCCCTTCAGCCTGGCTCTGGACTGCCATTCGGGCTACGGTTTTCAGGACAGCATCTGGTTTCCGTATGCGCGCACGCGCCGGCTGATGGGCCATCTGCCCGAGATGTTTGCGCTCAGGACCATGCTGGCGCAGTCACACCCCCACCATGCCTACAGCTTTGAGCCGCAAAGCAACCAGTACCTGCTGCATGGCGACCTTTGGGACCATGCTTACGACCGCGCGCCGGCGGGTAACGTCTTTTTGCCGATGACGCTGGAGCTGGGCTCATGGCTGTGGATACGCAAGAACCCGCGCCAGCTGTTTTCGCGGCACGGCATCTTCAATCCCATCAAGGCGCATCGCACCAAGCGCGTGCTGCGCCGCCATGCGGACTTGCTGGACTTCCTCACGCGGGCCGCATTTGCCGTGCCGCGCTGGCTGCCCGAGGGCGAGCAGCGCGCCCAGCTGACCCGGCTGGCAACGGCCCACTGGCGGCCCCGGCGGGTGCTGGGATGAGCTGGGTGTTGCTCCGGGGCCTGACACGCGAAGCTCGCCATTGGGGCGGTTTCGCCGACCAGCTCGCCCGTGCGCTGCCCCCCTCGTCACCGGGAGCCACCCGGGTGCTGGCGCTTGACCTGCCGGGCAATGGCGTATTCCACCAAGAAGCATCGCCCGCCTCTGTGGCCGCCATGGCGGATTTCGCGCGTGCACAGCTGCAGGCACGCGGCCTGCCCCCGCCCTATCGCCTCTTGGCGATGTCGCTGGGCGGCATGGTGGCGGCCGACTGGGCGCTGCGCCATCCGCGGGAGGTCGACCGGATGGTGCTGATCAACACCAGCATGCGGCCCCTGGGCAGCATCACCGAACGCCTGCGCCCGGGCAACTGGCTGCCGCTGGCGATGGTGGCTGCACGCTGGAGCGATCCACAATTTTCCGAGCGCACGATTCACGCGCTCACCTGCAACCGTGCCTCGCAACGCGAGGCAGACATTGCGGCATGGATGCAGATACGCCAGGATGCCCCTGTGACCGCTGCCAACGCCTGGCGGCAGCTGAAGGCGGCAGCGGCTTTCACCATGACCGCACCGCCGTCCTGCCCCACCCTTGTGCTGTCTTCCGCCGCCGATCATCTGGTGCACCCGCGCTGCTCCACCCGGCTGGCCCAGGCCTGGCAGGCCGCACACCAGATACACCCCTGGGCCGGTCACGACCTGCCGCACGACGACCCCGACTGGGCTTGCCGGCGCATTGCGGGGTGGGTGGAAGCCTCCTGAAGTTGCTATGCTTTTAATAGCTGCCTACGCCTGTATACATAGGGCAAAAAGGCACTTTTGTCTTAAGAATGAGGTTGTGGAAGGTCCAGACCGACGCCAAAGCGCAGCTCAGGCAAAATCGTCCGTGTCTATCCAGGACAAGTCCATGAAAAAGCTCCCTGCGCCCAAAGCCGCGCCTGTAACCACTCACGCCGCCTTGCCCGACGCCGCGACTACGCCAGCTGCCGGACCCGCTCCGCGCAACAAGCGCATGTGGGCTCTCGCGCTGGGCACGGCCGCGGCCTGGCACCTGGACCCGGCCCTCGGCGAAATGGCGGAGATGATCGGCATGATTGCCTGCGCCGGCAACAAGACCCTGGCCAAGGACGCCATCGCAGAAATGCGCAGCAAGGCCGACAGCCTGCGTGCACAG
The DNA here is from genome assembly GCF_050626995.1 of Polaromonas aquatica. Lineage (GTDB taxonomy): Bacteria > Pseudomonadota > Gammaproteobacteria > Burkholderiales > Burkholderiaceae_C > Polaromonas > Polaromonas aquatica_A. The sequence goes on from NZ_CP192467.1 coordinate 559,507, forward strand.
ATCCCGCCGCTGCCGGCCAGCGCGCTGTCCAAGGTGGTGAGGCGCGCTGAAGCCGCCTGCGGCGCGGTGCTCGACAAAGGTGTGCGCGTGAAGGAAGTGCAAGCCAGCTGGGACCAGTTCCTCACCTGTGTGCGTGCCCTTCAGGACACACGCAAATAGCCAAGGGTCAGCGGTGCGGGCTTTGTCGCCGCGCCGCGCGCCAATGTTTCCTGGCGGCATCCAGGTTTACGCCGAAGTCAAGGCTGGGGCATGATGACGCCATGCCAAACACCTGCTCCACGTACGTTCGAACCACCTGCTTGTGCCTGCTTCGCCTCCTTGCCGCCTTTGCCGCCTTTACCGCCGCGGCCTGGATGGCCATCAGTCCCGCCACTGCGGCACCGTTTGAAGACACCATTGCCCAGCGCGCCATGGCCTGCACCGCCTGCCATGGGCCACAGGGGCGTGCAGGCCCCGATGGCTACTACCCGCGCCTGGCGGGAAAACCGGCGGGTTACCTTTACAACCAGCTCCTTAATTTTCGCGACGGCCGCCGCCATTACGGCCTGATGACGCAGCTCATCGCGCCGCTCAGCGATGCCTACCTGATGGAGATTGCACAGTATTTCTCCCGGCTCGAAGTGCCCTACCCCGCACCGCTGCCCGCAACCGCATCGCCCGGTGTCATGCGCCACGGTCAGCAGCTCGTCATGCAAGGGGATGCCGCGCGCGGGCTGCCGGCCTGTGTGCAATGCCATGGCCAGTCCATGACCGGCGTCGCCCCCAGTATTCCCGGCCTGCTGGGCTTGCCGCGCGACTACCTCAATGCCCAGCTGGGCGCCTGGAAGGCCGGCCAGCGCCGGGCACACGCGCCGGACTGCATGAAGAACGTGGTGGATCATCTCACCCCGGATGACATCAATGCCGTCGCCAGCTGGATCGCGGCGCAACCCCTGCCGGCAAGCACCAAACCGGCCACCACGATGCCCGCGCCGGCACCCGGCGCCGTGGCCATCACTTGCGGCAGCGCAGCGGACCTGCCCGCCGTGCCGGTGTTGCCGGTTGCGCCCGCCGGGCCCGTCAGGAAAGCGCAAAAATGAAAACTTTCCTCAAATGGGCGGCAGGCTTTTTCACCCTGGCGATCGCGGCGGTCGCCCTGGTATGGGTACTGAATGGGCGCGATGAAGTCGACGTGAGAACGCCGGTGGCTGCCGCCGCACCCAGCGACAGCCTGATTGCCCGGGGTGCCTACCTGGCACGCGCCGGCAACTGCCAGGCCTGCCACACCGTGCAAGGCGGCCAGCCCTATGCGGGCGGGCGCGGCATTGCCACACCTTTTGGCACGGTGTTCACATCCAACCTCACGCCCGATACCAAAACCGGCATCGGTGCATGGTCGTCTTCGCACTTCTGGCGGGCGATGCACAACGGCCGCTCCAAAGACGGGCGCCTGCTGTACCCCGCCTTTCCGTACACCAGCTACACGCAGGTCACACGTGAAGACTCCGACGCGATCTTTGCCTACCTGAACAGCCTGCCCGCCGTAGCGCAACCCAACCAGCCGCACGCGTTGCGTTTTCCCTATCAGTCGCAAGCAGCGCTGGCGGTGTGGCGCGCCCTTTATTTCAGCCCCGGCGTGTACCAACCAGACTCCGCGCGCAGTGCCGAGTGGAACCGTGGCGCCTACCTGGTCAAGGGGCTGGGCCACTGCGCGGCCTGCCATACCGCCCGCAATGCACTGGGCGCCAGCGAACAGCGGCTGGACCTGGCGGGCGGCCTGATTCCCATGCAGAACTGGTATGCGCCATCGCTCACATCACCTTACGAGGCCGGCGTCAGCGACTGGGACAGCCAGGCTATCGTGAGCCTGTTGAAAAACGGCGTATCCCCCCGTGCCTCGGTCACAGGGCCCATGGCTGAAGTCGTGCAGCGCAGCACCCAGTATTTGAGCGATGCGGACCTGGGTGCCATGGCACAGTTTTTAAAAGAGCTGCCCGCCTCACACACCGCGCCGCCGCAGCCTGCCGCCATCAAAACGCAAGGCGATTCAGTGGAACGCGCCGCCAAACTCTATGAGCAGCACTGTGCCCAGTGCCACGGCGCAAAAGGCGAAGGTATCGCCAATGCGTACCCGGCACTGGCCGGCAACCGCGCCGTGACCATGGGGCAGGCCGTCAACCTGGTGCAGATCGTGCTCAATGGCGGCTACGCACCGTCTACTGCGGGCAACCCGCGCCCCTTCGGCATGCCGCCTTTTGTGCTGGCGTTGAACGATCCCGACATGGCGCTGGTGCTCACGCACATCCGGCAATCGTGGGGTAACAAGGCAAGCGAGATCACGGCGGTGGAAGTGAACCGGATACGGGCGAATTCGGGGCGGTAGACGAAGGCACTGCGCATTGTTTGTGAGGCTGGACGCAATAGTCTTCATCTCAATACACCAGAGACTGGACCGACAGCGCCTTTCATGCCGAAGACTGCGAATGCCAGCCGCGCACCTAAAATCAGCTGCAGTGTGCAGCCCCCCGTTTCTGATGATCCGGTTCACGGCGGACTGCACCGCAACCGAAAGAGCGCATGTCCGCAGTCGTTGAAACCTGGTTTGGTGAGTCCTTCGCACAATTGCACCCGTTGCTCCAGGAACTTCATCGGTCTGGAGGCACGCTCTCAGGCACAGTCGAGATTCGCCTGGGCACCGGCCTTGCAGGCTGGGCAGGTCGGCGGCTTGCGCAAAAACTCGGTGTCCCGCCTCGCGACGGGACTGCGTCGATGAGCGTTTCCATCTTCAGCACCGACACCGAGCTTCACTGGAACCGCACTTTCAATAAAACTTCCAGGTTTGCCTCAACCTTCACACCGGCAGGTCGTTATCCATCGGGTTACTGGGTCGAGTCATCGGGCCTGCTTCGCCTTAAGCTGGGTGTTTCCATTGTCAACGGCGGCTGGGTCTGGCGGCCCATCGGAGGCCGGCTAGCGGGGGTGCCCTTCCCCCTTTGGCTCTTGCCTCACACGGCAGCATCGAAGTGCATCAACAATGGTCTGTACCAGTTTAAAGTCGAGGTTGGCCTCCCCCTCCTTGGCACGGTGCTCTCTTACAGCGGAAACCTGGTGGCTGGGCCTCTCAGGTGAAAGCGCAGGTGGCTAGATGCATCCAGCTGGATTGAAAGTCGTACCCATTTCCTTCAACGGTACCCGGTGAGTGACCATCCTCCAGCGAGCTGTATTTGATTCAGACGCTACGCTTATCAAATTCTGGTTTCACAGCCAAGCAACTTAAACGCCTGGAAGCCTCAAGAACCAGCGGGCGGCGTCACCATCTTGTCCCTCCGTGACAGCGACGGGAACATCCTGAACCAGGCTGCCGCCACCAGCAGCGTCCCCACACCCCCGGCAACCACCGATCCCACCGGCCCCATCAGCGCAGCCGTGGCGCCGGATTCAAATTCGCCCAACTGGTTGGATGCCCCGATGAACACCGAGTTCACGGCGCTGACGCGGCCGCGCATCTCATTGGGAGTTTCGATCTGCACCAGGGTCTGACGCACCACCACGCTCACCATGTCGGCCCCGCCCGAGATGGCCAGTACCAGCAGCGACAGCACAAAACTGGTCGACAAACCAAACACCACCATGCAAACGCCATAAAGGGCGACAGCCGACAGCATGGTCAGCCCGACACGGCGCTCCAGCGGCCAGCGTGTGAGCAATGCCGACACCAGCAGCGCGCCGGCAGCGGGCGCCGCGCGCAGCAGGCCCAGGCCCCAGGGCCCGACATGCAGGATGTCTTTGGCGAACATGGGCAGCAGCGCGGTGGCACCGCCCAGCAGTACGGCAAACAGGTCCAGCGATACGGCGCCCAGCAGGGCTTTGCGTTGCCACACGAATTCGACACCGGCCAGCAGCGTGCGCAATGTGACCGGCTCGCGCGGCGGCGGCACGTGGTCGTAGCGCAGCACGGCAATGAGCACGCAGCCGGTGGCGAACAGGAAGGCGCAGGTGGCATACACCGCTGTGGCGCCAGCCACAAAAATCACGCCGCCCAGCGCAGGCCCGCCGATGACGGCCGCCTGCATGCCGGCCGAGCTGAAGGCCATGGCGCGCGGCAGCATTACAGGAGGCACCAGCATGGGGGTGAGCGCCTGCTGCGCGGGCATCTGGAAGGCGCGGGCCACACCCAGCATGATGGACACCCCCAGCAACAGTTCGCGCGAAGCCCAGCTGTGAGAAGCACCGGACAGCTGCCAGCCCTCTGTGGCGGCGACAAGGATCAGGGCGACAGTGGCCTGCGTCACCAGGCAGGCGGCGATGATGCGGCCGCGGTGGACGCGGTCAGCCACGTGCCCGGCCACCAGCGTGAGCAGCAGTGCCGGCACAAACTGGTAAAGACCCACCAGGCCAAGGTCCCAGGCGCTGCCGGTCAGTTCATACATCTGCCAGCCCACGGCCACCATCAGCATCTGGTTACCTGTGGTGCCGAAAAGCCGGGCGAACCACATGCGCATAAAAGCGCGCTGGCGGGTCAGTTCTGCAAATGTGTGTGTCGACATGCGGGCCGAAGCTTAACAGCGCCACGCCCGCAGGACTCCGCAAAGACTCCCATGAGGATCTGGCCTTCACGGCACTATTGCTATTGATTTGATAGCTACTTGCGACCGCCTTTCCTGGGCAAAACAGGATTTTCTGTCTATATCCAAGCTTGGGCCCAACCGCCTGCTCCGGTGGATGACAGCTTTCCATGACTCAAAAAATCCCCGGATAAGCTGATCTGCTGGCCTGGAAATTAGACCGCTGGCCTTGAGTGCCTGGCCGTTTTGGCAAGGCGGGCAGTTAACATGGCGGCATAACAGGGCCACCCTGGCACCAGGAGGAAGTTATGCACCGCATCGTCATCGTGGGCGGAGGCGCCGGAGGGCTGGCGCTGGCCACACAATTGGGTAAACGCCTGGGCAAAAAGGGCCTGGCCGAAGTCACCCTGGTGGACGCCGCCCGCACCCATGTCTGGAAACCGTTGCTGCACCAGCTGGCCGCCGGCAGCTTCGACACGCATGCCGAAGAAATTGAATACCTTGCGCAGGCTCGCTGGAACCACTTCAAATTCCGCCTGGGAAGCCTGACCGGCGTGAATCGCCAGAATAAGACGCTGCAGCTGGCCGCCAGCCATGACGAGGCCGGCCGCGAGATCACGCCGGCCCAGCAACTGGCCTATGACACGCTGGTCATTGCCGTCGGCAGCCAGACCAACGACTTCGGCACGCCGGGCGCGGCCGAACACACCATCAAGCTGGACAGCCCGCAGGCGGCCAAGCGCTTTAACGACCGGCTCATCAACGCCTGCATTCGCGCACAAACCGTGCCGCGCATGGCCGGGAGCGGTCGCCTCACAGTCGCCATCGTGGGAGGCGGCGCAACAGGCGTGGAACTGGCCGCCGAGCTGCACGCCGCAGCGCGCGTGCTGGCCAATTACGGGTTTGACCACATTCACCCGGAAAAGGATTTGCAGATCGTGCTGGTCGAAGCCGCGCCGCGCCTGCTGGCCCAGTTGCCGGAGCGCCTGAGCGAATCGGCCATGCGCGAGTTGCGCAAGCTGGCCATTGAAGTGCACACCAACGAAAAAGTGGTGGAAGTCACTCCCGACAGCCTGAAGATGGCCAGCGGCAAGGTCATTTCGTCCAGTATCACGGTGTGGGCGGCCGGCGTGAAGGCCTCCGATTTTTTGCGCTCCCTGGGCGGGGACGACTCGCTGGAAACGAACAAGCTCAACCAGCTGATGGTGAACGGGAACCTGCAAAGTACGCGCGACCCAAGCATCTACGCCTTCGGCGATTGCGCGGCATGCCAGCAGCCCGACGGCACCTGGGTGCCGCCGCGCGCCCAGGCCGCTTACCAGCAGGCCATGTACCTCACGCGTTCACTCTCAGACCTGATCGCGGGCAAACCCGTCGCTCCCTTCGTGTTCAAGGACCAGGGGTCGCTCGTATCACTGTCAGAATATTCGTCTGTCGGCAGCCTGATGGGCAGTCTCACCAAGGGCAGCTTTTTCATCGAGGGCCAGTTGGCGAAATTCATGTATTGGGGGTTGCACAAGCAGCACCAGCTGGCCCTGGGCGGCTTCAAGAAAACCGCGCTGATCACGTTGTCGGAAATGCTGGACCGCACCTATCGCCCACGCATCAAGTTGCACTGATAATCAGCCCATCCCCCTATCAACCTCACTCAACCCAACGGAGAAAACCATGGCAAAAGGACAGCAAAACAACAACAAAATGGTCAAGAAGCCCAAGAAGGACACCTCGCCACCCAAGCCGGTCTCGCCCGACGCAGTGCGCCCGACCATCGTCACGCAGATTCCCCTGCGCGGCAAGCTGAAAAACAAATAAGGCCTTGATGGCCGGCTCTGGCGACTTGCCCGCAAACCTGCCCGGGGACGCTCCGGCTGTTGCTCCAGCGCAGCCGGGCAACCCGTTGCATGGTGTCAAACTGGAGGCCATTGTCACGGCTCTCTCAGACCACTACGGCTGGGAAGAACTCGGCCAGCGCATCAACATCCGCTGCTTCACCAGCGATCCCAGCGTGGCATCGAGCCTGAAGTTCTTGCGCAAGACGCCCTGGGCGCGCGAGAAAGTCGAAAGCCTTTACCTCTTCATGCTGCGCGAAGTCAAGCGCAGCAGCCCGCCGGTTCATAACTTCCCGCCGCCTAAAACCAAGCTCCAGCCCTAGAGGGGATTGGCAAACAAGAGCATCATGGCGATGCCCACACCGATCAGGAAGTTGGCATCGATCAACCCGGCCAGCAGAAACATCTTGACCTGCAGCGGCTCCATCAATTCAGGCTGGCGTACGGCACCTTCCAGAAATCGCCCACCCATCGCGCCTATCCCCATACAGGCGCCGATGGCACCCAGGCCGATGATCAATCCACATGCAATGGCAATGGCACCTGCGTCAGTCATGATTCCTTCTCCTTGGTTAAAAACTGTTTCGATGGCTAAATCATGAAGGTTGGCCCGCAGCAGAACAATTACCCCGCAGGTAATGCCGGTGCCGCCCTGGTAATTCCCGGTGTCGCGTTGCTGCACGCTGATGAATTCCTGGTGGTGCTGGACAAGCCATCAGGGCTGCTTTCGGTGCCCGGGCGAGGTGAAGGCAAGCAAGACTGCCTGAGCACCCGCGTGCAGGCCGTCTTTCCAGATGCCCTGATCGTGCACAGGCTGGACCAGGCCACCTCAGGCCTGATGCTGATGGCACGCGGCGCGGCCATGCAGCGCGCGTTGAGCCGGGCATTCGAAACGCGTGAGGTCGGCAAGCGCTACGTGGCAGTGGTGAGCGGCCACTTACCCGCACCGGATGATCCAGACAGTTCCAACGGTTGGGGCCTGATCGATCTCCCCATCATCGTCGACTGGCCACGCCGCCCGCTGCGCATGATCGATGCAGAACGCGGCAAACCCAGCCAGACCCGTTGGCGCGTGCTCTCGCACGACGCGGAGGTGAACACTACACGCGTGGAACTCGAACCGGTCACTGGTCGGTCACATCAATTGCGCGTGCACCTGAAAGCGCTGGGCCATCCGATTTTGGGCGATGCACTGTACGCACCCGAAGCAGTACAGGCGGCTGCGCCGCGCTTGCTGCTGCATGCCGCAGCGCTGCGGCTCACGCACCCGGCGAGCGGGCTGGGGATGGCATTTGAAAGCAAGCCCGGCTTTTAGATCGCAAACAGTTCCATGGCACCGGCGCTACCATGCAGCCATGACCTCACATCTCACCCTTATCACAGGTGCCTCGCGCGGCATGGGCCTGTCAATGGCGCGCCAGTTGCTCACCGCCGGGCACACGGTGCTCGGCATTTCGCGCACAGTTGTTCCTGAGCTGGAAGAACATGCGCGGCATGTCGGTGCCAAGGTGCTGCAATGGCAGCATGACCTCGCGGACAGCGGATCACTGAACGGCAGACTGGAAAGCTGGCTGAAGGATTCGCAGGCCGAAGCACCCTGGACCAGCGTCACGCTCATAAACAATGCAGGCGTGATTCCGCAGATCAGCCCGCTGGCCGATATTGGCGCCAACGACTTGGCGCGGGCACTGCGCGTGGGCCTGGAAGCGCCCATGCAAATCACCGCCGCTTTCCTGCGCGCCACCGGCAGCTGGCAAGCACCGCGCAAGGTGCTCAATATTTCCTCCGGCCTGGGCCGCCGCGCCATGGCGTCGCAAGCGGCCTACTGCGCCGCCAAAGCCGGCATGGACCATTTCACCCGCTGCTTGGCACTGGAAGAAGCCCTGAAGCCCCACGGCGCCAAAGTCTGCTCGCTCGCGCCCGGTGTGATCGACACCGGCATGCAGGAGCAACTGCGCGCAGCCGATCCCAAAGCCTTTCCGGATCGCGATTCGTTTGTGGGTTTGAAAACGGGTGGCGTGTTGACATCACCCGAAGATGCGGCGGCACGCATCCTGGCTTTCCTGGCACGGCCAGACTTCGGCGCCAATCCAGTAGCTGACGTGAGGGACTGACCGCTCCCCACTGGTTACCAAAGGACTCTTAAACCCAGCAGGAGCAGCGGAACCGGCTTTGCCGGGCCGCTGGCTTCGCCCCCTCTGCATGGGGGGAACAGACTACACACCGTGAGTCTGGACGGGGGTGTTCAATATATTTCGGGCACCACAATGTTTTGTGGGACCGGCGTGCGCACATAGTCCTCGTGGCGCACGCGTTCGGGCAGCACGATAGGCGGGTGTGCGGTTTCCTGGTAGGGCATCTGCTGCAGCAGGTGGTGGATGCAGTTCAGGCGGGCTTTTTTCTTGTCGTCCGCCTGCACCACCCACCAGGGGGCTTCGGGAATGTGGGTGCGCTCCAGCATGACTTCCTTGGCCTTGGTGTACTCCTCCCAGCGGCGGCGTGATTCCAGGTCCATGGGGCTGAGCTTCCATTGCTTGAGCGGATCATGAATACGGCCCAGAAAGCGCAGGTGCTGTTCTTCATCGGAAATGGAGAACCAGTACTTGATCAGCTGTATGCCCGAACGCACCAGCATCTTTTCAAACTCAGGCACGGTGCGGAAAAATTCTTCGTACTGGTCGTCGGTGCAAAAGCCCATGACGCGCTCCACGCCGGCGCGGTTGTACCAGCTGCGGTCAAACAGGACGATTTCGCCAGCGGCGGGCAAATGGGACACATAACGCTGGAAGTACCACTGGGTACGCTCGCGGTCGTTAGGGGCCGGCAGTGCCGCTACTCGGCACACGCGCGGGTTGAGCCGCTGGGTAATACGCTTGATGACACCGCCCTTGCCGGCGGCGTCGCGGCCTTCAAACAAAATGACCACCTTGTGGCCGGTGCTGACCACCCAGTCCTGCAGCTTCACCAGTTCGGCCTGCAGGCGGAACAGCTCGCGGAAATACTGCCGGCGATTTTCTTTATCCTGCGCCGCATCTTTGGGGCTACGGGCGGGGGATTCCTCACCGATGAGTTCGGCCACGGTGCGGTCTTCAATCTCCATCTCCAGCTCTTCGTCGTAGCTGTCAATCAGGTCATTGCGGATCCGCCGCATCAATTCTTCGTCGCTTGAAGTCAAGGGTATCTCCCGCAAAAACCGGAAATCGGTCAACACTCCAGCGTACCGGAGGTTCATTGCAGTTTGATGAAAATGGCAACGAGCCCTGTCTGCGCCGCCCCGTGGGATTTCAGATTAATGCTCAGCAGTTGAAACGATGGACTGCGCATTTCATTGCTTCATTTTTGATAGCTGCCGGCGCCCGTCTGTATTGGATTGCAAAGCAATCCATCCCAATACATTCCGCCCCGTCACACAATCATTCCTTTTTCAGGATCTGGTAAATTTCGTCTTTGGCCTTGAGCCGCCGTTTTTTCAGGTCTTCCAGTGCCTCATCGGTGATGGCACCCACACCTTGCTCATATTTCGCAATGGCGTGGTTATCAGCGTCGTACTGGGCAAAGAGCGCGGCAAAGTGCGGATCCGACACTTTGAGGCTGCGCATTTTTTGCAGGTACTCCGGGAACTCGTGTGCAATATCGTGATTCAGCAAGTCCATTTGACGCTCCTTCAAGTGGCGCGCATGCCGCCAGAAAAACTGCCGGTTAGTCGCGAACCACCAGCACAGGTAAATGCGAATGGGAAAGTACCTGGGCGGTGACGCTGCCCAGGACCAGTTTTTCAAGCCCGCGGCGGCCATGTGAGCCCATGACAATCAAATCCGCATTGACCGATTCGGCGGTATCGAGAATGCCGCGGTAAATCGCATGGCCTTCCACCACCGAGCCGGTTGCCGTGATGCCTATTCCTTCGAAGGCCTGCTTGGCAGCCTTGATGGCTTCGTTGGCCTCGGCAGTGGCTGCACCCAGGTATTCCGCCTGGCCATAGGCAAAGTCGGTACCCACCCCGGTAAAGGCATAAGGGTCGATGACGTAAACAACCGTGACCTCACTCTTGAAGGCCTGGGCAACTGCCAGGGCATTTCCAATCGCCTTCCGCGAGGTGGAGGAGCCGTCAACCGGTACCAGAATGTGCTTGTACATGATGGAATCTCCTTGAAGCCAAGACAGATTCTGCGGCACGGCGCCTTAGCGGGTCAATGCCCGCCGAAGCCGCCGCTTGCCGGCCCATGGAGCCGGCGGCGAGCCGTAATGCATTGGTTATAAGCCACGGCACGGCAGGCCGCCGTCAGACAAAGCGCCGAAATAATTCCTTCACGCCAGTCGCGCTGCACCTCTGAACCTCACCCGAGCATTCGCGCGGGATCAGGGTTCGATCTTGACGCCTTTCCAGAAGGCGATATGGCCTTTGATGTTGTCAGCTTCGGGTTTGGGATCGGGGTAGTACCAGGCGGCGTCGGTGTTCATCTCACCGTTTACCAGCAATGAGTAATAGCTCGCCTGCCCTTTCCAGGAACACATGGTGTGGTGGTTACTGAAGGTCACGTAGTCGCGGTTGAGCGAGCTTTCGGGGAAGTAGTGGTTGCCCTCCACCACCACGGTGTCGTCGCTTTGCGCAATCACTGCGCCGTTCCAGATGGCTTTCATGGGAATGTCTTTCTGCGGATGCGGGATCGGATTCGGATTCGGATTCGGATTCGGATTCGGTGACAGGCGCCAATGCTACGCCCCCAGGCGAAGGCCCTTCTGTCCGGGGGTATTGTCACCGCCGGCGTGCAGTGCGGCTGAAGCGGTCAAAAAAATACCGATGACAAAGCACCGGTATTTGGGGGGGATGGCGTGAAAGTCTTATCTTTACCAGCCGGGGCCGCGGGACTGGCTTTGCCAAACCGCAGGCGCAGCGCCCCCTCGGGGGGCAGCGAACCACACGCAGCGGGGAGCGTGGGGCTCTACTATTTAGGCCAGGCGGAGGTTCTTGCCTTCAACAATGACCTTGGAACCCACAGCCACTGCGCTGGACAGCTCCATGTTGCGGACCGAGCCGTCATCCATGCGCACGCGCACTTCATACACGGTGACCTTCTTCATGTTCTTTTCGATCTGGTTACCGGCAAATGCGCCGCCGGCAACACCCAGTACTGTCATGGCAGTTTTGCCATTGCCGCCGCCCATCTGGTTGCCGACAAGGCCGCCCACCACACCGCCGGCCACGGTGCCCAGGCCTATGGTGGTGTTGCCAACATCCACGCCATTGACCTTGCCCTGGCGCTGGACCGGCGTTACAGCCTCCACGGTGCCGCAGGTCGCGCATACGTTGGCTCGGGACGACTGCGCAACCACCGCTGGGGCGTTGGTGTTTGCCTTGGCGGTTGGCGGCCGCTTGGAGGTATCGGCCGCCAGTTTGGAGGCTGTTGTACTGGTGCTATTGGATTCTGCGTAAGGCCCGCCGGTCTGTGCATCGGATCGGTTGACCACCAGCGCAGCAGCCAGGGCCAGGACAGTCACACCGAGCACCGCCACGATAGCGACGAGTGCCTTGCTGTGTTGCAGGCGTTGCGAGAAGCCCGGCTGGGGCATGGGTTGCGGCTGGATGGCCGGTTGATTAACTTGATTATTGGTGTCCATGAGGAACTCCTTTGAGTGAGCCTCAGTTGTAACCACACCGCTTGATACATCCTGTAGGACGAGGTGACATTCGTAAGGAAAGCTTTCCGGGCCTTGCAAAAAGCGTGTGGTTTTCCACACTCCAGCCGGCGTTCATCCCACCCTCACACGCCCTTCACCGCGTCTTTACACAGCGTTTTATACGCCCCCATGAGGATGGGTTGGATCCACCCACAGCACAGTATCGGGTTTTTCCACGGGCTCGATATCCAGGTTGACAGCAACCGCCTCGCCATCGCTGCGGCACAGTACGCATTCGAGCACCTCGGTCGCACTGGCATTGATTTCCTGGTGCGGCACATAAGGCGGCACGTAGATAAAGTCGCCCGGCCCCGCTTCAGCGGTGAACTCGAGATGCTCACCCCAGCGCATGCGGGCTCTGCCCCGAATCACGTAGATCACGCTTTCGAGGTGGCCGTGGTGATGCGCGCCGGTCTTGGCGTCGGCATGAATCGTTACCGTACCAGCCCACAGCTTTTGCGCACCCACACGGGCGAAGTTGATGGCGGCGCGCCTGTCCATGCCCGGTGTTTGCGCGGTGTTGCTGTCCAGCTGGTTGGCCGCAATCACGCGCACACCATCATGCTTCCAGCGAACGTCGCTGTGCGGATGGCCGTGATCATGGCTGTGGTTGTCGCTGTGGTTGGAAGTCACGTTAAATTCCCCTCTCTCAAAAAATCGAGGCGAGCTTTTTGGCAAGCAGGGGACCTCGGAACCGGCTTTGCCGGGCCGCAGGCCCAGTGGTCCCCTCGGGGGCAGCACATTGCACGCAGCCGAAGGCGAAGGCGAAGGCGAAGGCGAAGGCGAAGTGAAAAGCGTGAGGCTTCATTTGTACCGCTCGCGCGCCAGCGCCGCACCTGCGCCCAGGGCCTGCAGTTTTTTCAGCGCCACTTCGCGGTCCATGGGCGCCAGGCCGCAGTTGGTGCAAGGAAACAAGCGGTTCTTGGGTACATACTTCAGTGCCTTGCCGATAGTGTCGGCTACCTGCTCGGGTGTTTCAATCTCGTCACTGGCCACGTCGATCACGCCGACCATCACGTCCTTGCCCTCCAGCAACGCCATCAGGTGCGGCGGTACATGCGAGTGGTAGCACTCCAGGCTGACCTGCCGGATGGTGCTTTTGGCCAGCGCCGGAAACACGGTTTCATACTGCCGCCATTCCTCGCCGAGGGTTTCCTTCCAGTCGGTATTGGCCTTGATGCCATAGCCGTAGCAAATATGCACGGCGGTTGTGCACGTGAGGTCCTGCGCCGCGCGCTCAAGCGCTTTCACGCCCCAATCGGCGGCTTCTTTCATGTAGACGTTGAAGGCGGGCTCGTCAAACTGGATGATGTCCACACCATCGGCCTGCAGGGCCAGCGCCTCCTGGTTCAGCAACTCGGCAAATGCCATCGCCAGCTTGACCTTGTCGCCATAGAACTGATCGGCCACGGTGTCGACAATCGTCATCGGGCCGGGCAAGGTGAACTTGATTTTTTTGGTGGTGTGCGCGCGCAGCAGGCGCGCTTCCGCGGCATGCACCCTTCCCTTGAGCCTGAGCTTGGCAATCACCTGCGGCACCATGGCGTCATAGCGGTTGTCGCGTATGCCCATCTTGACTTTGTGCTCGAAATCGATGCCGTCGACCTGCTCCAGGAAGCCGTGCACAAAGTGCTGGCGCGACTGTTCGCCGTCACCGATCACATCCAGGCCGGCGTCTTCCTGCGCCTTGATCCACAGCAGTGTGGCGTCGGCCTTGGCCTGCTTGAGCTCCTCGCCCTCTGCTTTCCACTGTGGCCATAGTTTTTGGGTTTCAGACAGCCAGCCGGGCTTGGGCAGGCTGCCGGCAATGACGGCGCTGAAGAGCGGTGTTGCGGAAGGTGTTGTCATGGCTTGTTCCTTGTCTCATCATTGTTGTTCGCGGCGGCTTCAGAAAAACTCGCGGGCCAGCAGTTCATACGAACGCCTTCGCGCGGCAGGGTCGTGTGTCCAGGTAATCACAACCAGTTCGTCAACCCCCAGTGTATGGGCCAGCGCCCGCAATCTGGCGGCAACCTGCGGACCGGTGCCGACCAGCGCGCTGGCCCTGAGATTGTCGGCCTGCGCCTGTTCGGCCGGGGAGTAAGGCCTCAGCGCCACTTCTTCCGGGGACGGCAGAGCCGCCAGCGCACCACGGTTACGGTCTATCTTCCAGCGCTCACGGCCCGAGAAATGATGCCATGCCTCGGCTTCGGTATCCGCCGCCAGCGCCCAGACGCAGAGCACCGCCTGCGGCGCCGGGTGTCGCGGGCTGGGCCGGTAGCTGGCGCGGTAAACCTCCAATGCCTGTTCCGCGCCCTGCCCGTCGGTGATGAAATAAGCGAATGCATACGGCAGCCCATAGTGCGCAGCCAGTTGCGCACCGTAGTCGGAACTGCCCAGCATCCACATCTCTGGCGTAGTCGGGCCCATGGGATTGGCCGTCACGCCGCGGCCCGGGTGGCCTTCAGGCAAATCAACGCCGGCAAGCCAGGCTTGCAGCTCACGCACCTGGATGGGAAAGTTGTCGGCCGACTGGCGCGGGTCGCTGCTCAGCAAGCGCGCCGTGCGCATGTCGGAGCCAGGCGCGCGGCCCACGCCCAGGTCGATGCGGCCCGGCGCGATGGCTTCGAGCACCCGAAACTGCTCGGCCACCTTCAGCGCCGCATAGTGCGGCAGCATGACGCCGGCGCTGCCCACGCGGATGCGGCTGGTGGTGGCCGCGATGGCGGCCATCAAAACCTCGGGCGCGGAGCCGACGATGGTGGGATGGCTGTGGTGTTCGCTCACCCAAAACCGCTTGTAGCCCAACGCCTCGCAATGTCGAGCCAGCTGCAGGGTTTCGCGGATGGAGGCATCTTCCGTGCGGCCGGTGACGGCGACGGACTGGTCTAGGACGGACAGCGAGATCATGGTCGGGTGACTATAGCCAGCAGCGATAAACCGCGCTTGGCGGGGGTTTCGGCGGCGGCGCCGCGCGCTCTGTTCCAATAGAGGGTTAGTTCCCGTCCAGCCCCGAGATAAAGAAGTACATCCTATGGCACTCAAAGCCACCATTTACAAAGCGCAACTGGCGTTATCCGACATGGACCGCAACATCTACGCCGACCACAGCGTGACGATCGCGCGTCACCCGTCGGAAGCCGACGAACGCATGATGATTCGCCTGCTGGCCTTCGCGCTCAACGTGCCGGCCGACGACAAAAAGGGCAACCTTGAATTCGCCAAGGACCTGTGGGACGTGGACGAAGCTGCTCTGTGGCACAAGGACTACACCGAGCAGATCCTGCACTGGATCGACGTAGGCCAGCCCGACGACAAGCGCCTCATGAAGGCCGCCGGCCGCGCCGAAAAAGTCAGCGTCTACAGCTTTGCCAGCAGCACGCCGGTGTGGTGGAAAAACATTGAAACCAAGCTGACCCGCGCAAGCAACCTGGTGGTCTGGCAGATCGACGCCGCCGAAAGCCAGGCCCTGGCCAAGCTCGCCGAGCGCAGCATGCAGTTGCAGGTGACTGTGCAGGACGGCACGGTGTGGATGAGCACGGCACTCGGTTCGGTAGAGATCACGCCGCGCCGGTTGACAGCCGCCGGACCCTGATAGTCAGGGCGCCTGAGGCGGCGCAGTCTTCGCGTCCCCGGCCTGGTATTGATAGCCCGGCAGCGCCGCACCGCAATGAAAGCAGAAGTCCGCCTCCGCCAGGTGGCCCTCGGTGAGGCATTCGTGGCAGGTGCGCGTGGTGGGCAGAGGCAGCAATTGCAAGCGCCGCTGCGCCGCCATTTCGGCGGTAACGATGCCGGTCGGAACCGCCAGGATGCCCCAGCCCAGCAGCATCATGAAGGAACTGATCAGCCGGCCGAGGTCGGTCTTGGGGGTGATATCGCCAAAGCCCACAGTGGTGACGGTGGTGATCGCCCAGTAGACCGACGTCGGTATGCTGGTAAAGCCGTTGGACGGCCCTTCGACCACATACATCACGGTACCCATCACCAGCACCATCATCACCACGGCCGAGAGGAACACCAGAATCTTGCGACCGCTGGCAGCCAGCGCGCGGCCCAGTGACTGGTATTCGGCCACGTACTCGGTCAGCTTGAAGATGCGGAACACGCGCAGCAGGCGCAGCACTCGCACGTCGATGAGCGCGTGGAGTTCCGGAAAGAACAGCGCCAGGTAGGTCGGCAGCACAGCCACCAGGTCGATGATGCCGAAAAAACTGGTGGCGTACTGCAGCGGCTTGCGTACACAGACCAGGCGCGCGATGTACTCGGCCGTGAACAGCAGCGTGAAGAGCCATTCGAGCGCCGCGAACGCCCGCCCGTGCGCGGCATGGATGGCCTGCACGCTGTCGGCCATCACCACGGCAATGCTGACCAGGATAAGGACGATCAGCGCCTTGTCGAAAAGCCGGCCCGCGCGCGTGTCGGCCTCGAAGATGATGGTGTAAAGGCGCAGCCGCCAGCCAGACAGCGGCTTGTCGTCAATGTCTTGCGGGGCAGGGGGGGTGGGTTTGGCCATGAATGGAACAGTGCGGTGGGGCTGGGATTTTCTACGTTAGAGCAGTCTACCCGGGGCAGTCCAGCACGATGACCGGCACGGGACGCCGCAGGGCTATTCAATGAAAATGCTATCTTTTTGATAGCTGACAACCTCCGGATCGTACCGGCAGCAGGCCATTTTCTTTAGAGAAAAGTGTCCCTTACGTTGTCGAGCATTCAGGACGTTGGCCGGCGAAACTTCGCCCACGCTGCTTCGGTCGGCGTGGTGCTGGCGCCCGGCTGCTGCGGCAGGCTGAAATGGCCGTCCACCACCCGCGCGGGCTCCAGGAAGCAGTCCTTGATCCAGGGGATGTATTCCAGCACGGCGCAGGCCGGGTGCGCGTGGTTGAGGTGCACATGCACCTGGCTCATGTCGCCCGCGTGCGGTGCCACCGGCAGCCTGAAGGAATGCGCGGTATCGCAGACTCGCAGTACCTCCGTGATGCCGCCCATGCGCGTCACGTCGGGCTGTACCCAGTGAATCGCTTCCTGGTGAAAAAATTCAGCAAACGCATCGTGGGTGTAAAGCTGCTCGCCCAGCGCGACAGGAATGCGGGTGCCGCGCGCCAGTTGCGCATGGCCTTTCACATCGTCGTACCAGAGCGGCTCTTCAATCCAGTAAAGATCAAAAGCCTCCGCCGCGCGGCAAAAGCGCTGGCAGGTGGGCAAGTCCCATTTGCCGTTGCCATCGGTCGCCAGGGTGACGGCGGGGCCGATAGCGCGGCGCACGGTCTCCAGGCGCTTGAGGTCGCGGTCGACGCCGGAGCCAATCTTGACCTTGATGCCGGTAAAGCCTTCATCGACCGCGCGCTTCGCGCCGGCCACCAGTTGATCATCCGGAATGCTGAGCCAGCCGATGTCGGTGTTGTAGGCGCGCACTTTCTCGCGCACCTGGCCGCCCAGCAGCTTCCACAGCGGCACGCCAGCGGCCTTGGCTTTCAAATCCCACAGCGCGATGTCGATGGCCGCGTGCGACAAGGTGGTAATGCCGGCGCGTCCTACCCATTGAAGGGCCGGGTTGCGCGCCAGCTTGAGCCACAGGCGCTGGATGTCCGCCGCATCTTCGCCCAGCAGCAGCGGCGCATGGCAGGTTTCAATGCAGCGTGTGATCAGCTGGTCGCTGGGCAGGTGGGCGTGGGTGCCGGTAAAGCCGTAGCCGGTGAGGCCGGTGTCGGTATCGATTTGCGCGCCGACCACGCCCCAGTGCGAAATGGTGTGCGTGCTGTCGGCAATCTGCGAGCCCGTGACGGGCACATGCAGGATGAAAGGCCTGACCGATGTGATTTTCAATTTTGTCTCCCGATAGCGCAAGCGCTCAGAGCCCTCATCGTGCCAGAAGCCTTCACTTCATGCCTTGCCCTGCTCCGCTTCCTGCAGCGCACGCCACATGACCTTGCCCGAGCCGCTCTTGGGCAAGGCATCGACAAACTGCACAACCCGCGGGTACTTGTACGCCGCCATGTTGTCCTTGCACCAGTCGATGATGTCCTGCTCCGTCGTCTGGCCTTTGGCGGCGGCACGCAGCACCACCACAGCCTTGACGGTCTCACCGCGATAGGCGTCTTTGGTGGCGATAATGCAGGCCTCCTGAATGGCCGGGTGCCTGAACATCAGGGCTTCGACTTCGGCCGGCCACACCTTGAAGCCCGAGGCGTTGATCATGCGTTTGAGCCGGTCGGTGATGAAGAAATAGCCCTGCTCGTCCATACGCCCCAGGTCGCCTGAACGGAAGAAGCGCTTTCCGTCGATTTCAATAAAAGCATCCGCCGTCGCGTCCGGCCGCTTCCAGTAGCCCTGGAACACCTGCGGCCCACTCATGATGATTTCGCCCTGTTCGCCCTGGGGCACTTCCTTCAATGTGATGGGGTCGATGATGCGCGAATCACAACTCATGAAGGGCACACCCAGGCATTGCTGCCTGGTGGCGTCATAAGGGTTGCTGTGCGAGGGTGCTGCGGTTTCCGTGAGGCCGTAGCCTTCGGCAAAGCGCAGCCCGTATTGCTCCCACAGACGCTGGGCCACGGCCTGCGGCATGGCCGCGCCACCGCCGCCGATGTACACCAGGCTGCTCAGGTCAAATGCCGCAAAGTTGGGGCTGGCCAGCAGGTCTATCACCATGGTCGGAATATTCGTCCAGTGCGTCACACGCCAGCGCGAGATGAGCTGCCCCGCCAGCTCGCGGTCCCAGCGCGGCATGATGACCAGCGCTGCGCTGCCGTAGATCGCCGCGTGCATCACGGAGACCATGCCAGTGATGTGGAACATCGGTACCACGGACAGCGTCACGTTCTCAAACGTGCTGCCGCCCCACAGGCAACTGGCCACCGCGTTGTGCATGATGCTGGCATGTGTGTGCATGCAACCCTTGGGAAGGCCGGTGGTGCCACTGGTGTAAGGAAGCACGGCCAGGTCTTGCGGCGCGGCGCTATGCGGAGGCAACTCATCGGCAGCGCCACCTTCCATTGCATCGTCCCAGCTCATCACCGTGCCGCCCTCCAGCACAGGCAGCGCATGGCGCGTGCCCAGCCATTCGCGCCAGGCTTCGGGCATGGCCGCGTCGCCGCTGCCCCGCGGAGCCATGTCAAAAGCATCGCTGTAATGCGTGACCACCATGTGCGTGAGCCGCTCGGCGGGCTCCAGCTGCGCATTGGCCCTGGCCAGCTCGGACGCGAGGTCGGCCGTGGTGATGGCGACTTTCGCATCCGGGTCGGTGATGTAGTGCTTGAGCTCCTCGGCCCGGTTCATCGGATTGACCGGCACCACCACGGCATTGGCCCGTAAGATTGCAAAGTGCGCGATCACCCACTGCGGGCAATTCTGCATGTTGAGCACCACTCGGTCGCCCTTGCGCACGCCCATGCCGTGCAGCGCGGCGGCCAGGCGCTCAGCCTGCCGCATCACTTCGGCATAACTGAGTACGCGGTTGAAAAAGACCAGCGCGGGCTTGTCCGGAAAGCGCAGCGCACTGACCGCCAGGTTGTGCCACAGCGAAGTGGCTGGCGGCGTAATGCTGTGCGGCAGGCGCTTGGGCCAGACCTGGTGGTGCAGATTGTGCGGGGTCGGGGTGGCAGGGGAAACAGAGGACAAGAAAAACTCCAGGAAGCGCGAGGCAAGTGCAAACGCCGGCACAGCCTACCCCGAGATCACGCGACCCACATCCGGGAAGCTCCCGATACAACATTGTCACCTGAGCGACCGGCGCTCCACAAAGACAAAGCGGCATGACCAGCCGGACACCCACACCGCATGGGGACGCAGGGTGCCGGTCCGGCCTTCATGGACAGCGACGATTTCGCGCAGTTTCCGGTTTCCGAAATGCCGCGCTGAACTCCAGCCGTGAAAGCATCCCGCGCCCAACTGTCTTGAAGGCCAAACCTTGGCCGCAGGGACCCGCGGTAGCCCGGGTCCCCACGCCATTCCCCTTTCTGGTGCAGACAGCCCCAAAACCCAGCGGTTTTGAGCAGTCCGGCACGCCAGACAGGTGCACACAACTTGTATACCAGTTGATTGAACCAGTTTGGCGGCTGGCACGGGATATGCACTGTCTGGCGCATGGCCACCGCAGCAGACATCAGCAACCGCATCATTGAAGCCGTGATGGCGCAAAAGCTCGCACCGGGCGCGCGCCTGGGCGAGCAGCAGCTGGCGATGCTGTTTGACTGCAGCCGTACCATCGTGCGCGAGGCCCTCACCCGCCTGGCAGTGCGCGGCATCGTCACCGTGAGCAGCCGGCGTGGCTGGTATGTCATTGAGCCATCGCAAGAAGAAGCACGCGAGGCCTTTGAGGCGCGCCGTGTGATCGAAATGGGCCTGATCCGCTGCACCGGCGATGTCAGCAAGGCGGCCATCAAGCAGCTCAAAAGCCATCTCACGCGCGAGAAAGCCGCGGTGAAAGGCGACGACGTGGGCCTGCGCAGTTTTTTGCTGGGCGATTTTCACGTGTGCCTGGCCGAATGCCTGGGCAACAGCCTGCTGGCCGACACCCTGCGCGACTTCACCGCGCGCACGACCCTGATCGCCATGCTTTACCAGTCGTCGCATGACGCGGCGCAATCCTGCGAAGAACATGTGCAGATCGTGCACGCGCTGGAAAAAGGCGACCTTGCAAAGGCCGAAAAACTCATGCAGGTCCATATCGGCAGCGTGCAGGCCGCGCTCAAGCTGCAAACCAGCGCGGGCGACCCGTTGTCGCATTTGCGCAGCGCGCTCAGCCCGCTGGATGCGCAGGCACCCAACAGCAAATCGGGGCCCTCCACGCCCTCCCGTGTTCGCAAGCCCGGCCGTGCCACGGCCAAACCATCAGAAGAATCCTCAACCTACCTTGGAGCCCTGCTATGAATTCCAGTAAACGCGTTTTATCCCTTGCCCTTGCCGCAGCCGCTGTGCTGGCCGCCTCCGGCGTCCATGCGCAAACCGCGCTCGACGACATCATGAAGGCGAAAGAAATCAAGATCGCCATCCCGACTGATTTCCCGCCTTACGGCATGGTCGGCACCGACCTGAAGCCCCAGGGCCTGGACGTGGAAATGGCCGGATACATCGCGCAAAAAATGGGCGTGAAGGTTGAGCTGGTGCCCGTGACCAGCGCCAATCGCATTGCCTACCTGCAAACCAAGAAAGCCGACCTGGTCATTTCCACGCTGGGCAAAAACCCCGATCGCGAAAAAGTCATCGACTTCACCGCCGCTTACTCTCCCTTCTTCCAGGCCGTTTTCGGCCCCAAGAGCCTGAGCATCAAATCGTTCTCCGACCTTACCGGCAAAACCATCAGCGTGACACGGGCCGCCCTGGAAGACCAGGAACTGACCAAAGTCGCGCCGGCCGGCCTGGACATCAAGCGCTTTGAAGACAACAACACCACCGTGTCGGCCTACACCGCAGGCCAGGTTCAGCTGATTGCCACCGGCGCTTCCGTGGCCGGCAACATGATGGCCAAGAACCCCCAGCTGAACACCGAGTACAAGCTGCTGCTGAAAGACTCACCCAACTTCATCGGGGTCGGCAAAGGCGAAGACAAGCTCCGCCTGAAGGTCAACGAAGTGATTGCCGAAGCGAAGAAGAACGGCGACCTGGACAAGATCGCGATGAAGTGGCTGGGTCGTCCTGCCGGCGATCTTCCCTGAAAAATTGTTGCAGACCCCCGTTGCGGTTCGCTTCGCGTAGCCGCCTCCCCCCTTGCAGGGGGCGCCGCTTGCGGCCCGGCTAAGCCGGTTCCGCTGCGGCCGCTGGCCTGCAGGCAGTCCCACTCAACAGGAAGTGAATCAGATGCGCGTCGAGCTTGATTTCATGGCCGTGCTGTCGCAGTGGCCGCTACTGGCCATTGGCGTCGCCTGGACGCTGGGCCTGACGGCGATCTCATCGGTCGTCGGCATGCTTCTGGGCATGGCCTTTGCCTGGGCGCGGGCCAGCGGGCCGACGTGGCTGCGCTGGGTGGTGGGCACGTATGTGGAGCTGATCCGCAACACACCCTTCATCGTGCAACTGTTTTTCATCTTCTTCGGCCTGCCCGCCGCCGGCTTCAAGCTCTCGCCCGAAACCGCCTCGGTACTGGCCATGGTGATCAACCTGTCGGCCTACGCCACCGAAATCATCCGCGCCGGGGTCGAAGCCACGCCGCGCGGCCAGATAGAGGCGGCTGAAAGCCTGGCACTCAATCGCGTACAAATTTATACCCGCGTAGTGTTGCCGCCGGCACTCAAGAAGGTATGGCCCGCCATGGTGAGCCAGATCATCATCGTGATGCTGGGCTCGGCGGTCTGCGGGCAGATCTCGACGCAGGAGTTGTCTTATGCCGCCAACCTGATCCAGGGCCGCAACTTCCGGGCGTTTGAGGCGTTCATCATCGCCACGCTGATTTATCTGGTGCTCTCCGTTGCAGTGAGAAAACTGCTGAACTGGATGGGCCCTCGCTTCCTCTTCGGCCGATAACCCAGGGCAGTCACACCATGATTGAATTTACTGTCTGGGACATCTTCCGCAACCTGCTGCTCGCAGCGCGCTGGACCATTGGTCTTTCGCTCGTCGCCTTCATAGGTGGCGGCCTCGTCGGCATGCTGCTGCTGGTGGGGCGTTTGTCGGCCACGCGCGCGGTGCCGGGCGGGCAAAAGGCCGCGCTCATCATGCGCCGCGCGCTGGACACCTATGTGCTGCTGTTCCAGGGCACGCCGCTGCTGATGCAACTCTTCCTCGCCTACTTCGGCCTGGCACTCTTCGGCATCAATGTTCCGGCATGGGTGGCGGCGGCGGTGGCGCTGACGCTTTACACCAGCGCTTACCTGGCCGAGATCTGGCGCGGCTGCGTCGATGCTATCCCGAAGGGCCAGTGGGAAGCCGCGCAAAGCCTGGCGCTCAATTTCGGCGAGCAACTGAAGTACATCGTGCTGCCACAGGCCGTGCGCATCGCCGTGCCGCCTACCGTGGGCTTTCTGGTCCAGGTCATCAAGGGAACGGCTCTGGCCTCGGTGATCGGTTTTATCGAGCTCACCAAGGCCGGCACCATGATCACCAATGCCACCTTCAAACCCTTTGTGGTGTACAGCTGCGTCGCGCTGATGTACTTCGCGTTGTGTTTCCCCGTCTCCCTGTATGCCCGAAAGCTTGAGAGGAAAGCCCGCAATGGACGCTAACGTCGCACAATTCCCCGCCAACCCGGCAACCAAGGTACCTGACCGGACTCTCGTTGAGATCAACCAGCTACGCAAGAGCTTCGGCAGCAACGAGGTATTGAAGGGCATTGACCTGGAGGTCAAGGCCGGCGAGGTGATCGCGATCATCGGCAAAAGCGGCTCGGGCAAGAGCACCCTTCTGCGCTGCATCAACGGCCTGGAAGTTTTTCAAAGCGGAACGCTGCGCGTGGACGGCAAGCATCTGCTGCATGACAACCCCCAGGTCATGCGCGAGTTGCGCCAGCACGTCGGCATGATCTTCCAAAGCTTCAACCTCTTTCCACACCTGACTGTCGGCAAGAACATCATGCTGGCGCCCACGCTGGTCAAGAAAACCGCAGGGGCACCCGCTGAAGAGCACGCGCGGGCTTTGCTGCAGCGCGTGGGCCTGGCCGAAAAGTTCGAGGCCTGGCCCGACCAGCTTTCGGGCGGGCAGCAGCAGCGCGTGGCGATCGCGCGCGCGCTGGCCATGCAGCCTTCGGTGCTGTTGTGCGACGAGATCACCTCGGCGCTGGACCCGGAGCTGGTGGGCGAGGTATTGCAGGTGGTGGAAAGCCTGGCTGCCGAAGGCATGACGTTGCTGATGGTGACGCACGAGATGAATTTCGCCCGCAAGGTATGTGACCGCGTGGTCTTCATGCACCAGGGCCGGGTGCATGAGATCGGGCCGCCGGACGACGTGTTTTCCAACCCGCAGACCGCCGAACTCAAACAGTTCCTCGGCATGATCCAGTAGGCCCGGCCTGTTCGCGGGCACCAATCGTGGGATCCGGCGCGCAGCCGGCAGCATGCCGCAGCCAGTCGACCTGGAGGTGGCACAAAACGCATCAACCCCGCCTGTGACCGGGCCTTGGGCTCCAAAAACCCGACGAGCCGCGACAGGCAACCTTGCCCCTGCCCCTGCAGGGTTGGGTGACTTCCCGCACAATGACGGTGAGTTCTTTCTTTTGCTCTCAATTTGATAGCTGCTTGCGCCGGATCTTGTTGGGCCGAGGCCGATTTTTTACGCCCACAGCTCCACGGCAAGCCTGGCCGTGCTTCCTGACCTTCCATCGAATCCCTGCTGCCCATGACCGCCATGCCGCCCATCCTCTATTTTTTCGCCTTGTGCAACCTGGTGATCGGCAGCGGGGCCTTTGTGCTCGGCGGCATCCTGCAGCCCATGAGCGCCTCACTGGGCATCAGCGTGGCGGCTGCCGGCCAGGCCATGACAGCGTATGCCATTGCCACCGCGGTGCTGGCCCCCCTGCTCATCATCCTCACCGCCAGATGGCCGCGCAAGCGCGCTGTCCAGCTGGCACTCGGCCTGTTTACCGCGGGCTGCCTGGTGTGCGCCGTCGCGCCGAACTTCCCCTTGCTGCTGCTGGGCCGTGTCCTGATGGGTGCGGGCGCCATGTTCACTGCCGCCGCATCTGCGCTGGCGGTCAGCATGGTGGTGCCCGCCTTGCGCGGCCGGGCGCTGTCCATCACCTTCCTGGGCATGAGCATCAGTTATGCCGTGGGCCTTCCGATAGGCGCCTGGCTCGGTTTTGAGTTTGGCTGGCGCGTGCCGGTGTGGCTTTCGGCGGGGGCAAGCCTGGCGGCACTGGTCGCGGCGAGCTGGCTGATTCCGGCCGACATGGCCAGCGCGGGCACCAGCTTTGCCGGTTTCCGCGCCGCCGCGCGCCAGCCCGCCGTGCTGCGCGTGTGGGGCCGCACGCTGCTGTATTTCATTGCGATCTTCAGTGTATTTGCCTATGTCGGCCCGGTATTGCAGGCACTGAACCCCATGAGTTCAACGCAGCTCTCCGCCACGCTGGCCGTCTTCGGGCTGGCAGGCGTGGCAGGTACGCTGATGGGCGGCTGGGCCACCGACCGCTTTGGTGCACTGCGCAGCATGCGTGTGCAACTGAGCGTGCTGGTGGCGATGATGTGCCTGCTGCCGCTGACACGCGGGTACGTCCCGGCCACCATGGCCGTTCTGGTGCTGTGGGGCATTGCCGGCTTCGGGCTGATGGCGCCGCAGCAAAGCCGGCTGGCCACTTTGTCTCCCGCGCAGGCGCCGCTGCTGCTCAGCCTCAATGGCTCCATGCTGTATGTGGGCACGGCGCTGGGCGCTGTCGTCAGCGGTGCGCTGCTGGACCAGGTCGGTTTTGCGCAGCTGGGCTGGGTCGGTGTGCCTTTTGGGTTGCTGGCCATGCTGACGCTGGTGTTCGACCGTATGCCGGCGCGGGTGCAAGCGTCCGCCGCCGTTTGAGTGCGTCCTCAAGTTCGACGGGCAAGCCATGACACCTCTGCATCAGCTGGATGCACTGCAAAACGCAGTGCAGCAACTGCGCGATGACGGTATCCGTGTGAGCGACTTTGCGCAGCTCGCCGCGCAGCAGCAAAGTCTTGCAGCCGCTTTGCCCGCCCGCTTCAGTGAAGTGCTGTCGCAGCTGGTCAACCGCCTGGAGTCTGCCGCGCTTTTTACCGAAGAAAGCTGCTCGTTCAGCCAGAAAGAGTTACTGGACAGCCTGCAACTCTGGATCGACAAGGCCCGGCAGCAGCTCCAGACAACCTGACGCCCCAGGGCGAGCGGCAGACTGCCCGTCCTCAATCGCCGGAATGCCCATGGCGGCCCTGTTCCAGGCAAGGACCCGGCTTCGCTGGAGAGGGTCAAAGCCGGCGACCGGGTCCGTTTCACCGCGGACAAGCGCAACGGCGCCTTCACGGTGCTGACGATAGGGCCCCGGAAATAAACGGCCGCCGCAGAAAATGGGCCGATGGCACGGTTTTGTGCCTTCCGGCAGGCAGACACGGAACTTTCCGTGCCTCGGCTTATCATTCACTGATGCGCGTTCTGCTCCTGGCTCTCATGATCGCCCTGCTGCCAGTGCGCGGCTGGGTAGGCCATGCCATGGCAGTAGACATGGCCGCGCAGCAGGTGATGCAGGCCCAGCAAGCCGCGCCTGCCGCCGAACCCGGCGCTGAGGCGTCGGCCATGCCCGAAGACTGCCCCATGCATGCACAGGCAAGCAGCCCGGCGGAACTGGCCGGCAGCACAGAAACTCCCGCGGCGGACGGCTCTCACTGCGAGGGCTGCAACACCTGCCAGCTGTGCCTGGCGCTCGCCTCTTTCACCTGGGAAGGTCCGTCGCATGCCGCCTTCGCGCCGCATGCCGAGCCACTGGCCGGTGGCAGCAATTTCAGCAGCGCCGACCGCGCTTCAGGCTTCAAACCGCCCATTTCCTGATCTCCATGCCCAAGGTTCGCCTGCTGCCTCGCGGCAGGCGCTTTGAATCGGGGCGGCCCTTTGCGCCGCCCGCTTCCGGAGATCGAAATGAGGAAATTTTTATGTGCACGGCGCGGCGCCGCCGTTTTCGCGGCCGCCCTGCTGGCCCTGGCCGCCCCCACGTATGCGGCAAGCCCGGCGGCCGGCGAGGCCGAAGTCGTCAGGGCACAAGTAGTGAAAGTAGACGCAGGCCGCGGCAAGGTCACGCTCAAGCATGCCCCCATCAAAAGCATCAAGATGCAAGCGATGACCATGCCCTTCAAGGTGAAGGACGCGGCCATGCTGGAAAACCTGAAGGCCGGCGACAAGGTCACTTTCTCTGTCGCCACCGAGGACGATGAACTGGTCGTCACACGCATTCAGGTGGCGAAATGAAGCACCGCCTGCGTTGGATGCTGGCGCCCGCCTTGGCGACCGCGGCGGCGCTGGCGCATGCCGGCCCCATGGGTTTCAAGGACAGCACCATGGCCATGGGTGACTTCAGCCCCAACTGGCGCGAAGCCTGGGTCAACCATGCGCTGACGCCGCGCGACGCGCTGGGCGCCGGCGGGCTGTATATGCGCTCAGACGACAAAAAGCTGACGCGAGAGTTCGCGGAGCTGACCTACACCCGGCTGC
Organism: Polaromonas aquatica; assembly: GCF_050626995.1. Lineage (GTDB taxonomy): Bacteria > Pseudomonadota > Gammaproteobacteria > Burkholderiales > Burkholderiaceae_C > Polaromonas > Polaromonas aquatica_A. The sequence goes on from NZ_CP192467.1 coordinate 586,607, forward strand.
TGCACCGCGTCAATGGTGAGCATTCGCAGGCCAACTTCTGGTTTGTGGGCGGCGCCGGCAATTTGCGCGGCAATGACTTTGGCGGCAGCAAAACCATGCTGGCGCCGGGCGTTTCGGCCGACTATGAAACCACGCGTGTGTATGTTTCGGGCTCGGTCAGGCTGTACCGCGCGCCGGGCATCAGGCACGACTTTGCCTCGGTGCGCGCCGGCTTTTCGTTTTATGAAACCGACTACGACGAAACCCAACCGTGGCTGATTGTCGAAGCACGGCGCATGCGCGGGCTGTCGGAGAAAACCGAGATCACGCCCATGCTGCGCCTCATCCACAACCGCTATTTCGTCGAGTTCGGCATCAACAACATGAAGCAAGGCCGCTTCAACTTCATGTACATCTTCTGAAAATTCATCTGTTACTGCCATTCAAGGACTTCATCATGAAATCAATTACTATCAAATTCATAGCATCCTGCACAGGTATCACCTTGGCTACAGGCATTTTTTCCTCTGCATGGGCAGCCGAAAGCATCAAGGCCACTGTCAACGGCATGGTCTGCGCCTTTTGCGCGCAGGGTATCGAAAAACGCCTGTCCAAGCTGCCCGCCACCAAAGCGGTGTTTGTCGACCTGAAGAAAAAAGTCGTGGCGGTCGAGGCCAAGGAGGGCCAGGCGCTGGACAGCAAAACCATCACAGCCGAAATCACCGATGCGGGCTATGACGTGGTCAAGCTGGAGACCGTGCAGCAATCGGTCGCCGAGATCAAGGCGGGCATGAAAGCCGCCAAATGAGCGATCTGCCCAAAGGCGGCGAACGCCCGGGTACCTGGCCGGCGCTGTCCCCCTGGCTGGCGCTGTTTGCCAGCTCCGGGACCCTGATCTGCTGCGCGCTGCCCGCCCTGCTGGTGGCGGTTGGCGCCGGCGCGGCCCTGTCCAGCCTGGTGTCGGCTGTGCCTGGAATCGTGTGGGTGAGCGAATACAAGGCTGAAGTCTTCGCCTTCGCCGGCCTGATGCTGGTGGCCAGCGGCGTGGCGCAGTGGCGAAACCGCTTTGCCCCCTGTCCGGTAGACCCCGCCCTGCGCGACGCCTGCCTGCGCACCCGCAAGGCGTCGGCCCGGATCTACCTGGCCAGCCTGGCGGTGTATGCCGTTGGCGGCTGGTTTGCCTTTGTGCAGCCTTTTTTTCAGGCGTTTTGACTGGGGCGTCGTGAAAAATTCGCTATTATTTTTATAGCAACCCGCACTGATACTTCTTGGGCTAGAAGCATTTTTTACCAATAGAAAAGCTTCTCCGGGACCGGCTGATCCCGTCGCGTGCTATGGTTCAGCGCATGCCAAAAACCATACGCTACACCTTGCTGTCGCTACGCGATCTGTGGGTCTCCGCCGGGCCTTTTATCCTGCTGGCTGTTGCCTTGCTCGCGCTCGCCTATTGGTGGCTGGACCCGAATCCGCCCAAGCGCGTGACGCTGGCCACAGGCCCGGCGCAAAGCGCTTACGAGGAATTCGGCAAGCGCTACGCCAAGGCATTGGCGAGCGAAGGCATTGAGGTGGTCCTCCAGCCTTCCGAGGGCTCGGCCGCCAACCTGCAGTTGCTGCGTGAAGGCAAGGTCGACGTGGGCTTTGTGCAGGGCGGCACCAGCGACTACACCGGCCAGGATGAAGAAGACCTGGCCTCCCTGGGCAGCCTTTTTGTGGAGCCGCTGTGGCTGTTTTACCGCGAAGACTCGGCGCGCAAAGTAGCGGCGGCACAGGCGGCGAAAACGCCCGGCGCCCGCGCAGCCAACAGGCCGGGGCCGGCGGAGGACGCCACGCTCACGGCGCTCACGCAGCTGCAAGGCCTGCGCGTCAACTTCGGCACGCCGGGCAGCGGTGTTCCGAGCCTGATGGGCAAACTGCTTGAAAGCAACCGCATTGACCCCGCCGCGCTGAAGATATCCCGGCTGGAGCAAACCCCGGCCACGGTGGCTTTTCTGGGCGGCGAGCTGGACGCGATTGTGTTTGCGTCGGCGCCGGAATCGCTCATGGTGCAGATGCTGCTGCAAACGCCCGGCGTGAAGCTGATGGACTTCGCCCAGAGCGAGGCCTACTCCCGGCGCTTTGCCTTCCTGACTCCCACTCGCCTGCCGCGCGGCGTGGTGGACCTGGCGGCCAACATTCCCCCTGACGATGTGCAGCTGGTAGCGCCCACCACGTCGCTCATTGCGCGCACCGGCACCCATCCCGCCCTGCAGCAGCTGCTGGCCCAGGCCGGCAACGACATCCACGGTGGGGCCGGCTGGTTCAAGAGCGCCCGCGAATACCCCAACCGCGACAACAGCGAACTGCCGATCGCCAAGGAAGCCGAACGCGCCATCAAGAACGGCACCCCGGTGCTGCAACGCTATCTGCCTTTCTGGGTCGCCAACCTGATCGAACGCATGTGGCTGGCGATGGGCATCATCATCGCCATCATGCTGCCACTGTCGCGCATCATCCCGCCGCTGTATGCCTTTCGCGTCCGATCACGCATTTTTCGCTGGTACGGCCGGTTGCGTGACATTGAAAACCGCGTGGACAGCTCCGGGGATGGCAGCGGCAATGCCGCCCTGCTGGAGGAGCTCAACAGCCTGGAAAGCCGGGCCGAGAAAATCACAGTGCCGCTTTCTTACACCGACGAGCTGTATGCGCTGCGCAGCAACATCCACCTGGTGCGCAAAAAACTACAGAGGCTTTGACGGCTTGAAGCCCCTCGCGGCACCGCACTGAATGAAGGCCCTGTGCGGCCCAAAGAATGACGCAAGCGCCAATTTGGGGCGGGTTACGTCAGGTTGCTGCAGATTGCGAATTTCTTTAACCCTAAAGTAAACCCCTGTGTCGGCACGACTGTTGCTCTGCTAGTATCGTCCGACACTTTTTCCTTTGGCCGATGCCCGCTTTTATTCTGCGCCGCCTGATACAGGCCGTGATCGTGATGGTCGTGGTCGCCTTGATTGCCTTCATGCTCTTTCAGTATGTCGGCGACCCGGTGGTGTTCCTTCTGGGGCAGGACGCCACACCGGCGCAGATCAGCCAGCTGCGCACCGACCTCGGCCTGGACCGTCCTTTTGTTGTCCAGTTCTGGCACTTCCTGGTCAACGCCGCGCAGGGTGAGTTCGGCCTGAGCCTGCGCCAGGGTGCCAAGGTGTCGCGGCTGATTTCCGAACGTTTCCCCGCGACGCTGGAGCTGGCGCTGGTAGCAGCTTTCATGGCCCTGCTGATCGGCATCCCGATGGGCGTGTATTCAGCGCTGCGCCGAGGCTCCTTCCTGAGCCATGTGTTCATGACCGTGTCCCTGCTGGGCGTGTCACTGCCCACCTTCCTGATCGGCATCCTGCTCATCCTGGTGTTCTCCGTCGGCCTGGGCTGGTTCCCGAGTTTTGGGCGTGGCGAGACAGTCCAGATCGGCTGGTGGACCACAGGCCTGCTCACGGCCAAGGGCTGGCACCACATTGTGCTACCGGCTGTGACGCTGGCCGTCTTTCAGCTCACGCTGATCATGCGGCTGGTACGCGCCGAAATGCTGGAGGTGCTGCGCACCGATTACATCAAGTTTGCGCGGGCCCGCGGCTTGTCCGACCGGGCCATCCACTTCGGCCATGCCTTGCGCAACACACTGGTGCCGGTGATGACGATTACCGGCCTGCAGCTGGGCGGGCTGATTGCTTTCGCCATCATCACCGAAACCGTGTTCCAGTGGCCTGGTATGGGCTTGCTGTTTATCCAGGCGGTGACCTTTGCGGACATTCCCGTCATGGCCGCTTACCTGTGCCTGATTGCGCTGATTTTTGTAGTCATCAACCTGATCGTCGATCTGCTGTATTTCGCGGTAGATCCGCGGCTCCGTGTCAGCACTGCCAGCGGCCACTGATAGCGCAAGTCGCACCCTCTTTGTTCCTTTACCCCCCGCAAGCCCTCATCCCTTTCACAAGGAGTTCCTGATGAAATTCAAGTCCAATCTGCTTTCAGCCGCTGTGCTGTGCGCCCTCGCGGCTACAGGTTTTTCCGCCTCGGCGCAGACCCTGCGGGTCGCCAACCAGGGCGATTCGCTGTCGATGGACCCGCATTCGCTCAATGAATCGTTGCAACTCAGCGTGACGGGCAATGCCTATGAGGGCCTGGTCATCCGCAACAAGGATCTGAGCCTGGCGCCTGGCCTGGCGACCGCATGGAAGCAGACCTCGCCCACCGTGTGGCGTTTCGAGCTGCGCAAGGGCGTGCAATTTCATGACGGCACTCCGTTCACCGCCGATGACGTGGTGTTCAGCATCAACCGCACGCAGGCTGAAGGCTCCGACATGAAGAGCTACACCAACGACCTCAAGGAAGTGCGCAAGATCAACGACCACACCGTGGAAATCGAGACCAAGACGCCCTTCCCCATCCTGCCCGAAGTGCTGTCACTGGTTTACATCATGAGCAAGAAATGGTGTGAAACCAACCAGGCGACCAGACCGGTTGACCGCCGAAAAGGCATCGAAAACGCTGCGTCCTTCCGCGCCAACGGAACCGGTCCCTACCGCGTGCGCGAACGCCAGCCCAATGTGCGTACCACCTTTGTCCGCAACGGCACCTACTGGGGCAAGATTGAAGGCAACGTTCAGGAGGTGATCTACACGCCTATCGGCAACGACGCAACGCGCGTGGCGGCATTGCTCTCCGGCGAGGTTGACGTCATGGAACCGGTGCCGGTACAGGATATCGACCGCGTCAACAGCAACGCGGCCACCCGCGTCCTGGCAGGGCCTGAACTGCGCACCATTTTCCTGGGCATGGACCAAAAGCGCGACGAGCTGCTTTATTCGAGCGTAAAGGGTAAAAACCCGTTCAAGGACAAGCGCGTGCGCCAGGCCTTCTACCAGGCCATCGACATCGAGGGCATCAAGAAAACCGTGATGCGCGGCGGCTCCAACCCGACAGCGCTGCTGATCGGCCCCGGCATCAACGGCTTTCAGGCCGACCAGAACAAGCGCCTGCCCTACGACCCCGAAGCCGCCAAAAAACTCATGGCGGATGCCGGTTACGCAAGCGGCTTCGAAGTATCAATGAACTGCCCAAACGACCGCTACGTGAACGACAGCCGGATTTGCCAGACCGTGGCGGCCAATCTCTCGCGCATCAACGTCAAGATCAACCTGCAGGCTGAAACCAAGGGCACTTATTTCCCCAAGATCCTGCGCCGCGACACCAGCTTTTACATGCTGGGCTGGACACCGGGCACCTATGACACCCACAACGCGCTGAATGCGCTGGTCGCCTGCGTCGACGACAAAGGCGCCGGCCAGTTCAACCTGGGCGCCTACTGCAACCCGAAGGTTGACGACCTGACCAAAAAAATCCAGTCCGAAACCGACAAAGCCAAGCGCAATGCCATGATCAAAGAAGCGTTCGACATCCACGGGGCCGACGTTGGGCATATACCGCTGCACCAGCAATCGCTAGCTTGGGGTATGAACAAAAAAGTGGAGCTGGTTCAGCTAGCCGACAACTTCATGTTCTTCAAGTGGATGACCGTGAAGAAATAGGTACCCCCTGCTGCCTTTTCGCTTCAGCGTAACGGCCTCTCCCCTACAGGGGACAACAGCTGCGGCCCGGCAAAGCCAGTTCCGCGCTGTTCTGGCACAGACCTCGCTTCGCTCGTCACAGAATATACGGACCGATTTTTTTGATGAAGACAACTCTTGCGCGCTGGCTGGACAGTGATGTCGGCTACAGCTTTCGCCACTCTCCGGTGGCGATGGCTGCGGCGGCTATTGCGCTGGTCTGCATTTTCTGTTCGGTATTCGCGGGTTGGGTAGCTCCGCATGATCCGTTCAACCTGAGCACGCTGGAGCTCAGTGACGCGCGCCTGCCGCCGGCCTGGAGCGCAGATGGCACCTCCAAATACCTGCTTGGCACCGACGACCAGGGGCGCGACATTTTGTCGGCGCTAATGTATGGCGCGCGAATTTCTCTGGTGGTGGGTGCGGCGTCCGTCATCCTCTCCACGCTGGTAGGCGTGTCACTGGGCCTGCTGGCGGGTTTTCGCGGCGGTTGGATTGACGCGGCCCTTATGCGCGTTTGCGATGTGATGTCGTCTTTCCCCCCCATCCTGGTCGCGTTGCTGATCGCTGGCGTGGGCCGTGCGGTATTTCCGGATGCCAGCCAGCTGCTCGCCATGGGTGTGCTGATCTTGTCGATCTCCATGGGGCAATCGGGCTGGGTGCAATATGCGCGCACGGTGCGTGGTTCCACCATGGTGGAGCGCAGCAAGGAATATGTGCAGGCAGCCCGCGTCACGGGCGTGGCGCCCTTGCGCATCATGCGGCGTCATGTGCTGCCCAATGTGATGGGGCCGGTGCTGGTGCTGGCAACCATCCAGGTAGCGACCGCCATCATCACCGAGGCCACCTTGTCTTTCCTCGGTGTGGGCGCACCACCCACCTCACCTTCGCTGGGTACGCTGATCCGCGTCGGCAACGACTACCTGTTCTCGGGCGAGTGGTGGATCACCGTATTCCCGGGCCTGATGCTGGTGCTGATTGCGCTCAGCGTCAACCTTCTGGGTGACTGGCTGCGTGATGCCCTCAATCCAAGGCTGCGGTGATCATGAGTCTTCTGCAAATCAAGAACCTGATCGTTGAGTTTCCCGGCCGGCGCGGCACACTGCGCGCGCTGGATGACATTTCGTTCGACATTGGGCCCGGTGAAATCCTGGGCGTCGTGGGCGAATCCGGCGCGGGGAAATCGCTCACAGGCGCTTCCATCATCGGCCTGCTGGAGCCCCCTGGCCGGATAACGGGTGGTCAAATCCTGCTCGAGGGCGAACGCGTTGACAACCTGCCCCACGAGCGCATGCGGCACATCCGGGGGCGCAAGATCGGCGCGATCTTCCAGGATCCGCTGACCTCTCTGAACCCGCTTTACACCATAGGCCGGCAACTGGTGGAAACCATCCAGGCCCACCTGCCGGTGACGGCGCAAGAGGCCCGCCTGCGTGCCATCGAACTTCTGGATGACACCGGCATCCCCGCAGCTGCGCAGCGCATAGACCACTACCCGCATCAGTTCTCGGGCGGCATGCGCCAGCGCGTGGTGATTGCCCTGGCGCTCGCGGCTGAGCCCAAACTGATCGTGGCCGACGAACCGACCACCGCGCTGGACGTGTCGATCCAGGCCCAGATCATCACATTGCTCAAAAACATCTGCCGGGACCGCGGCGCCGCCGTCATGCTGATCACCCACGACATGGGCGTGATCGCCGAAACCTGTGACCGCGTGGCCGTGATGTACGCGGGACGCATCGCCGAGATCGGCCCGGTGCATCAGGTGATCAATCATCCGTCGCACCCCTATACCGCGGGGCTGATGGCCGCGATTCCCGACATCGCGGTGGAGCGCGAGCGCCTCTACCAGATCGATGGCGCCATGCCGCGCCTGAACGCCATTCCCCAGGGCTGCGCCTTCAATCCGCGTTGCCCCAGAGCCTTCGACCGCTGCCGCCAGGAGCGACCCGACCTGATGCCGGCCGGTGGCACGCGGGCCGCCTGCTGGCTGCATGACGCGCATGCGGGGGTGGCGGCATGAGTGATATTTTGAGTACGTCCCAAGTTAGCACGGGAGAATTTTCCGCCGGGCCGCTCCCGGAGAAATTAGCACCTGGCGATAGCGCGATGGGCAGCGAAGTTCGCGAAGCGACGCGTGTCGGGGCGCCATTGGTCCAGGCTCACGACCTGGCCAAGACCTTCGATGTGTCCCCGCCCTGGCTTAACCGTGTGCTGGAACGCAAGCCCCGGCTGCTGCTCAAGGCCGTCGACGGTGTCAGCTTCGAGATTGAGAAGGGCAAGACGCTGGCACTGGTCGGTGAGTCAGGCTGCGGCAAGAGCACCGTGGCGCGACTGCTGGTGGGCCTGTATGAACCCACGCGCGGCGGCCTGCATTTTGACGGCCAGGACGCGCATGCAGTGTTCAAGACAACGGCCGGCCGGCAGCTGCGCAGCCGTATCCAGATGATCTTCCAGGATCCGTACGCCAGCCTGAACCCGCGCTGGACGATTGAAGACATCATCGCCGAGCCGCTGCGCGAGCACGGCATCCTGGAGGGCGGCGTCGCACTCAAGGCGCGCGTGGGCGAGCTGCTCAAGTCGGTTGGCCTGTCGCCACTGGACATGCCCAAGTACCCGCATCAGTTCTCGGGCGGGCAGCGCCAGCGCATTTCCATCGCACGCGCGCTGGCCACAGAACCCGAATTTCTGGTCTGCGACGAACCCACCTCAGCGCTCGACGTGAGCGTGCAGGCGCAGGTGTTGAACATCATGAAGGACCTGCAGCGCACGCGGGGCCTGACCTACCTCTTCATCTCGCACAACCTCGCGGTGGTACGCCATGTCAGCGACCAGGTGGGCGTAATGTACCTGGGTCGCCTGGTCGAATTGGCCGACAAGCACACCCTGTTTGATACGCCGCGCCACCCCTACACGCGCATGCTGCTGGATGCCATCCCCAAGATGCACGACACCGGCCGCGCCCGCACCCCGGTTTCCGGGGAAGTGCCCAATCCACTGAATCCGCCCGGCGGCTGTACCTTCCACCCACGTTGTCCGCACGCCAATGCGCGTTGCCAGAGTGAAAAGCCGGAGTTCCTGAATCTGGATGGCATTCGAGTGGCCTGCCATGCGGTTGAAGAGGGACGGATTTAGGGCTCTCTGCAAATTCGGGCGAGCCTGGTTAACATGCACTTTTAGGGGAAATAGCCGTGAAAATCATTGACTCCATCCTGGCGGAGACCGCCGAAATAGCGGCTGTACGCCGTGACATTCATGCCCACCCTGAACTGTGTTTCCAGGAAGTCCGCACCGCCGACGTGGTAGCCAAAAAACTGGAAGCATGGGGGATCACCATTCACCGTGGCATGGGCACCACCGGTGTGGTGGGCATTGTGCACGGCCGTGACGGTGGCGCCTGTGGCCGTGGCGTGGGCCTTCGCGCCGACATGGACGCGCTTCCGATGCAGGAGTTCAACAGGTTTTCCCACGCCAGCAAACATGCGGGCAAGATGCACGCCTGCGGCCACGACGGCCACACCGCCATGTTGCTGGCAGCGGCGCATCATCTGGCACAAAACCGGAACTTCGACGGCACGGTCTACCTGATCTTCCAGCCGGCCGAAGAAGGCGGTGGCGGCGCGCGCGAGATGATCAAAGACGGCCTCTTCGAAAAATTCCACATGGAAGCCGTCTTTGGCATGCATAACTGGCCAGGCGCGCCGGTGGGAACTTTTGCCGTCAGCGCGGGGCCGGTGATGGCGTCAAGCAACGAATTCAGGATCACCATACGCGGCAAGGGAAGCCACGCCGCGATGCCGCACAACGGCATAGACCCTGTGCCGGTGGCTTGCCTGATGGTGCAGGGCTTCCAGAACATCATCAGCCGCAACAAAAAGCCTGTGGACGCGGGCGTTATCTCGGTGACCATGATCCACGCCGGCGAGGCCACCAACGTCGTGCCCGACTTCTGCAAACTGCAGGGCACGGTGCGTACCTTCAGCCTCGAAGTGCTGGACCTGATCGAAAGGCGCATGAAGGAAGTCGCCGAACACACCTGCACCGCCTTCGAAGCGCGCTGCGAATTCGAGTTCAACCGCAACTATCCCCCTACCGTCAACAGCGCCGCCGAAGCCGATTTTGCGCGCCAGATCATGAAGGACATAGTGGGCGCAGACAATGTTCTGGCGCAGGAACCCACCATGGGCGCTGAAGACTTCGCCTACATGTTGCAGGCAAAGCCTGGTGCCTACTGCTTCATCTCGAACGGCGATGGCGCTCACCGTGAGATGGGCCATGGCGAGGGGCCCTGCACGTTGCACAACCCAAGCTACGACTTCAACGACGACCTCATTCCGCTGGGTGGTACTTACTGGGTTCAGCTGGCTACGCACTGGCTGGGCACAAAAGCAAAGGGTTGAATATCGGCGCTGTAAAACCGCCGTGGTTTTGTAGGTGGGTTTTTCACGGGGAGTTTCAGCCCCCCCGAATCCCCCGAGCGGCACCTGAGCATCCCCAAAGGCCAAAAAATGATTCCGGCCACAGGGAAAACGCCACGACACAGGCGCGGGGACGTTCCCACCAAAGCCGCATAATGAAACCCAGGCGCAGCCATCACGGCGGCCACCTTCTACGGAGCACGAAAGCCGCGCCATGCCGTCCGACGCCGACCTGCACCTCCACCTGAAGCAGCTGCAACAGCAATACCAGGCGTTGGAAGCCGACTACCGGAATTTGCAGGTTGAAAAGCAGAAGCAGGAAACGTCCGCCAACCTGTGGCTGGAGCAACGCACCCGCGAACTGCAGGCCGAAGCACGGGAACAGAAAAAAGCCGAAACGCTGCAGCGCGTGTTCTACCGCATTGCCGAAAGGGCGGCTGCGGACCTTTCCTTCTATGATTTCCTGCAGTCGGTTCACGGGCTGCTGGGCGAGTTACTGTATGCGAAGAACTGTTATGTGTGCCTCTACGACGCACAGAAGCACCGCAAGGACTTTCCGTATTACGTGGACGAACGCGACGGCGATGCGCTGCAACTGAGCAATGTGCCCTACCGCAGGGGGTTGACCGAGGTTGTGCTGAGCACCGGCAAACCACAAATTATTGACGCCACGCGCCTGAAAAAACTGGAAGCCGCAGGTGATGTGACGGAAGGCAGCGGCGACATGACCTTCAGTTCCTGGCTGGGCGTTCCCATGCACATACGCGGCACGATAGGCGGTGTGCTGGCAGTCCAGGGCTATGAACCAGGCGTGGCCTACAGCGACACGGACGCCGACATCCTGTCGTTTGTCGCCAACCATGTCAGCAGCGCCATTGAGCGCTACCAGGCGCTGGACGAACTGCGCAAGTCGGAAGAGCGCTACCGCACGGTGATCGAAAACGTCGGTGTCGGCGTGGTGGTGGTGCAGGACGGCCGCATGGTGTTCGCCAACCCCAGCCTGGAGCGCATCGTGGGCCATCCGCGGGAATACCTGCTGTCTCGGCCCTACACGGCGACTGTTCACCCCGACGACCTGCCAGTGATGCAAGACCGCCACGAACGCCGCCTGCGTGGTGATGAGGTCGACTCGATGTATGGCTTTCGCGTGATCACCCAGGCCGGCGAGGTGCGCTCGCTGGAACTCTCCGCGGTGCAGATCGAATGGGGCAAGCGTGAGGCGACTCTGATTTTCGTGGTGGACGCCACGGCCCGCCTGCAGGCCGAGCTGACGCAGCGCCAGACCCTGCAGCGGCAGACCGAGCTCAATGACATGAAGTCGCGCTTCATCTCGGTGGCTTCGCATGAATTTCGCACGCCGCTGGCCTTTATCCTGTCGTCCGCCGAGCTGCTCAAGCACTACGGCGACCGCCTGCCCGAACCCGAAAAGGCCGAGGTCATCACCACCATAGAAACCGGCGTGCAGCGCATGACCCAGATGCTGGATCGCGTGCTGCTGCTGGGTAAGGTGGAGGCGCAGATGCTGGAGTTCCAGCCGGCCGAGGTCAACCTGCAAACGCTGTGCCAGGATCTGCTCGAGGATGCCCGAATCCAGCATTCAGAGGGAGGCTGCGAGCTGGCGCTGGAATTCGAGGCCAGCCCGGCGGTCGGGCTCTTCGACGAAAAGCTGCTGCGCCATATTTTCGGCAACCTGCTGTCCAACGCCATCAAATACTCTCCGCAGGGCGGAAAGGTCCTGTTTCGGGTCTTTTCCTCGGAAGGACGGGTGGCCTTTGAAGTCTCGGATCAGGGCATAGGGGTTCCCGCCGAAGAGCTTCCCCACCTGTTCGAATGGTTCCACCGGGCCAGCAACGTCGGTGAGATCCAGGGCACGGGACTGGGCCTGGCCATCGTCAAAAATTCGGTCGACCTGCACGGTGGCCGCATAGAGGTATCCAGCGTCGTGGGCAAGGGAACACGCTTTACCGTCACGATTTGAGTCGCGGAACCCCGCCGACCAAACGGCGCACCGGGCAGATTGGGGAAACGGGGGTAAGGCTATAAGATGGACACCAACCCGGTAGCAGAGCCAACCGGGTGGTTCAGGGAAATTAGCTCCGTCAACGATGAAACACGGAGCCCTCAATGCGAAAGAAAAATGGCGCGCATCCTGGTGATTGAAGATGAATCCCATATCCGGGACAACTTGCTGCGCTTTGTCCGGCTGGAGGGCCATGAAGGCCTGGCGGCGGCAGACGGCCATGCCGGCTTGCAAGCGGCCAGGGAGCAGCAACCAGACCTGATTTTTTGCGACGTGATGATGCCGTTGATGAACGGCATGGAAGTCTTGGCCGCACTTCAGGCGGAACCCACGCTCAGGGAGGTACCCTTTGTGTTCCTGTCGGCCAGCGCGGAGTCGGAAAGGCTCGAAGAAGCCCTGCGCCTGGGGGCCAGCGGCTATGTCACCAAGCCTTTTAACTTCGCCCAGCTGCAGGCGGTGCTCAAGCAGTATTTGTCCAAATAGGACTGCGGCGGCAGGAGCCCAGACTCCTAGAGGCCCAGCGCCTTCCAGCCCGTGTGGCCGAGTTTTTCAAGCGTCGCGATGTTCTGTTCAAAGATGGCTTCGGCCTCGGGGAATGCCTCGACGGCCCGCTCCACGCTTTCCTCGCGCAGCAAATGCAGGATGGCGAAGGGGGCGCGGTTGGTGTAGTTGCCAATGTCGTCGGGTTCGGTGCCGTCAAACTGGAACTGCGGGTGAAAGCTGGCCAGCTGGATCACGCCTTCCAGCCCATGCTCGTCCACCACGCCTTCGGCAATCTCCAGGAAGTCATTGAAATCCAGGAAATCCTCGAACAGCGTGGGATGGATCAGCAGCGTGGTGTCGACTTCGTCGACCGGCGTGGCTACTAGCAAGTCCAGTTCGCGGTCCAGCTCTTCAAGCAGGCCGTCCGCGTGTTTCGCACGGCTCACCACCAGACGCACCTGGTTCTTGACGTAAACCGCCTTGGCGAAGGGACACAGGTTGAGCCCGATCACGGCTTTTTCGAGCCAGTGACGGGTTTGGGCAAGGACTTCGTCGTCGGTCATAACTATCTCCAAGAAGTCACACGTAAGGCCTTGGGATCCCGATTCAATCAAGCCGGGGCCGCGGAACCGGCTTTGCCGGGCCGCAGGCGTAGTGGCCCCCTCGGGGGGCAGCGCATTACACGAAGTAAAAAGCGTGGGGGCTCAATGAAGGGCTTTGAACCGCACGCGCTTCGGCTTGGCACCCTCTTCACCGAGGCGCTTCTTCTTGTCGGCTTCATACTCCTGGTAGTTGCCGTTAAAGAAGGTCCACTGGCTGTCGCCTTCGGCGGCCAGGATGTGGGTGGCGATGCGATCCAGGAACCAGCGGTCATGGCTGATCACCAGCACCGAGCCGGCGAACTCCAGCAGCGCATCTTCGAGCGCGCGCAGGGTTTCCACGTCCAGGTCGTTCGAGGGTTCATCGAGCATCAGCACGTTGCCGCCCGCGATCAGGGTCTTGGCCAGGTGCAGGCGTCCGCGCTCGCCGCCGGACAGCATGCCGACACGCTTTTGCTGGTCGGCGCCGTTGAAGTTGAAGCGGCCGGCATAGGCGCGGCTGGGCATGGTGAACTTGCCGACGGTCAGCATGTCCAGGCCGCCGGAAATGTCTTCCCAGACGGTTTTTTCATTGGCCAGATCGTCGCGGTGCTGGTCGACGAAGGCCATGCGCGCGGTCTTGCCGATGGCGACTTCGCCGCTGTCCGGCGTTTCTTTGCCGGCGATCAGCTTGAACAGCGTTGATTTACCCGCGCCGTTGGGGCCGATGATGCCGACGATGGCGCCCGCGGGCACCTGGAAGCTCAGATTGTCGATCAGCAGGCGGTCGCCAAAGGACTTGCTGACGTTCTTGAACTCGATGACTTCATTGCCTAGGCGCTCGGCCACGGGGATAAAGATTTCCTGGGTTTCGTTGCGCTGCTGGTATTCGAAGTCGGAGAGTTCCTCAAAACGGGCCAGGCGCGATTTGCTCTTGGCCTGGCGTGCCTTGGGGTTCTGGCGAGACCATTCGAGTTCCTTCTTCAGGGCCTTGGCGCGGGCTTCCTCGCCCTTTTGCTCCTGCGCCAGACGCTCGCCCTTCTGGTCCAGCCAGCTGCTGTAATTGCCCTTCCAGGGGATGCCGTGGCCACGATCCAGTTCCAGGATCCATTCGGCTGCGTTGTCCAGAAAGTAGCGATCGTGGGTGATAGCCACCACGGTGCCCGAGAAACGCTGCAGGAACTGCTCAAGCCAGTCCACCGATTCGGCGTCCAGGTGGTTGGTGGGCTCGTCAAGCAGCAGCATGTCGGGTTTGGACAGCAGCAGGCTGCAGAGGGCTACACGGCGCTTTTCACCGCCCGACAGCACGCCGATCTTGGCATCCCAGGGCGGCAGGCGCAGCGCGTCGGCGGCGATTTCAAGCTGGTGCTCGGAATCGGTGCCTGCCGTGGCGATGATGGCCTCCAGGCGGGCCTGCTCGGCGGCGAGCGCGTCGAAATCGGCATCGGGTTCGCCGTAGGCGGTGTACACGGCTTCGAGCTGGGCCTTGGCGGCGAATACCGCGCCCATGCCGGCCTCCACGCTTTCGCGCACCGTGTGCTCAGGGTCCAGCTTGGGTTCCTGCGGCAGGTAGCCGATGTTCAGCCCCGGCATGGGGGTGGCTTCACCTTCGATTTCCGTGTCCAGGCCGGCCATGATCTTGAGCAGCGTGGACTTGCCGGAGCCGTTGGTGCCCAGCACGCCGATCTTGGCGCCCGGGAAAAAACTGAGCGACACCTCTTTGAGGATATGGCGCTTGGGCGGCACGATTTTGCCGACCTTGTTCATAGTAAATACGTACTGAGCCATCAGGATTAACTTTGGTAAAGATGAAAAACAATGCAGGAAAACGGGCTGCTTGCCGCCTGTAAGGGCTATTTTTACAGGCTGTCAGCAGGCTTTCTTGCGGGCTGGAACGACACGCCGCGCCTGGGCGCAAACGCCTTTTTGGCAAAGCGTGTTTATGCGTGAATGCCCCATTATCGTTGCTGTGCGACAATACGGGCGTTGTTGGCTCCAGTTGCCTACAACATTTGGGCACATCCAGGTACCGCTTCAAGTGGCTGCTTATGATGTAAAACGTAATGTTTAGGGCCCACTTTCTGACCCCATCTGCCTTTGACTGGCGGGTCGCTTCCAACAGGGCGCCCAACAGGCCGATCTAAAGCGCCACACAGGCGCAACATCATGACATTTGAAGAATTGAACCTGGCCCCGGCCATTCTGAAGGCCGTGCTCGAGCAGGGCTACGACACCCCCACCCCCATCCAGGCCCAGGCGATCCCCGCCGTACTCAAAGGCGTGGACCTGCTGGGTGGCGCCCAGACCGGCACCGGCAAGACCGCCGCCTTTACGCTGCCCCTGCTGCAGCGCCTGTCTACCGAAGCGCGCCTGACCAACCGCCGCGGCGTCAACGCCGTGCGGGCCCTGATCATGACCCCGACCCGCGAACTCGCGGCCCAGGTTGAAGAAAGCGTGCGCACTTACGGCAAATACACCGACCTCACCTCCATGGTGATGTTCGGCGGCGTCGGCATGGGCGCCCAGATTGAAAAACTGCGCCGCGGCGTCGACATCCTGGTCGCCACCCCCGGCCGCCTGCTGGACCACGCGAGCCAAGGTACGCTGGACCTGAGCCAGGTGCAGATCCTGGTGCTGGACGAAGCCGACCGCATGCTGGACATGGGCTTCATCCACGACATCAAGAAGGTGCTGGCCCTGGTGCCCAAACAAAAGCAGTCGCTGCTGTTCAGCGCGACCTTCAGCGACGAAATCCGCGAGCTGGCCAACGGCCTGCTCAAGAACCCCGAATCCATCCAGGTCACCCCGCGCAACACCACGGTGCAGCGCATCACGCAGACCATCCACCCCGTCGGCCGCGGCAAGAAAAAAGCGCTGCTGACCCACATCATCAACGAGCACAACTGGAGCCAGGTGCTGGTGTTCACCCGCACCAAGTTCGGCGCCAACAATGTGGCCGAGCACCTGACCAAGAACGGCATTCCCGCGATGGCGCTGCACGGCAACAAAAGCCAGACCGCCCGTACCCAGGCGCTAGCCGATTTCAAGAGCGGCACGATTCGCGCCCTGGTGGCCACTGACATCGCCGCCCGCGGCATCGACATCGACGAACTGCCGCACGTGGTGAACTACGAAATCCCCAACGTCAGCGAAGACTACGTGCACCGCATCGGCCGCACAGGCCGCGCGGGCAACAGCGGCGAAGCGGTCAGTCTGGTCTGCCTCGATGAGGAAGGCTTCATGCAGGACATCGAGCGCTTCACCAAGCAGAGCATCGAAAAAATCGTGGTTCCCGGCTTTGAAGCCGAACCTGGCGAACGCGCCGAGCCGCTGGCCATGGGCCGCCAGACCATCTGGGGCGGCCTGGGCAAGCCACCCAGCCGCGACGTAATGCAGGCAGCCGCGAAGGCCGCACGTACCGAAATGATGCAGCGCATCCGCGACACCAAGGGCGCCCAGCCCGCGCGCGGCGCAGGCGGCGGTAACGGTGGCGGCAATGGCAGCGCGCGCGGACGCGGCCCCGGCGGCAACGGCACCGGTGGTGGGGGCAATGGCAGCGGCCGCGGTCCCCGCACACCCAACCCCGGCCAGCCGCGCCAAGCTTCCGGCTACTCCCAGAACGGCCAGCCGCCACGCCAGCACGCGCAACGTCCGCCGCGCGACGACCAGCAGCCACGCGCACCCCGCAACGAGTCGAGGGAACCGCGCAATGACTTCGATAACCAGCAGCCCGCGAGCCACGCCTCCTCGGGCTTCCCGTCCTCCGGCCAGCCCACGGGCGGCAACCGCGGCAACTACCGGGGCGGCAACCGCTCCGGTGGCGGCGGTGGTGGTGGTGGCCGGGGCAACGGACCCCGCCGGCCTGGCGGTTCCGGTTCGTTTACGGGCCGCTAAGCGCTAACTGGTCCGGCCTGCGGCTGCAACCGTGCAGCCCGGGGCCTCGATTCAGGCCGCCTTGAGTTGCTTGGCCGGATTGCTCAGTTTGGGCAAGCGGCGCCGCGAACCGAGCACCAACTCGATATCTTCGTGCGCGCCGTCGATCAGCACGAGGATCGCTTTTTCGGCCTTGGCCGGGTTGCGTGCAATCACCGCATCCAGCACCGCCCGGTGCAGCGGCAGCGAGCGCTTCGGGCCGTCCTTTCGGATGGTCGAAATTTCAAAGCTGGTGCGCAGCAAGGCGCTGAGCGCCTTGCTCATCTGAACCAGCATGCGGTTGTGAGCGGCGCGCAGCAGGCCTTGGTGAAAACGCAGGTCATAGGTGACATAGTCGCCCCCGCCTTCCACGGCACGCTTCATGCCGGCATAGGCATCTTCGATCCCGGCAATTTCTTCCGCGGTGGCGCGTTCGGCGGCCATGCGCACCGCGGCGGGTTCGACCAGGCGCCGCAGTTCCAGCAGGTCGCGTAGAAATTCGGGCGTGATGCCGGCCTTCGCCTTCCAGGCGATGACATCGGGATCGAACCAGTTCCAGTGCTCCTCTGTCAGCACGCGAGTTCCCACTTTGGGCCCGGTGGTGACCAAGCCCTTGGCGATCAGCGATTTGACCGCTTCGCGCACCACCGTGCGGCTCACGCCCAGTTTTTCGCAAAGCACCGGCTCCGGCGGCATGGACATACCGGCGGCATAACGGCCCGCAACGATGGCTTCCCCAATATGGTCAACCGTATTGCCGTGGACGTTTTTCATGGTGGCCATGGTGTCGCCTTAACCCCGCACAAACAGCGTGACCAGCGGGTCCGGCCCGACCTGGCGGCTCCAGTGCCCGTGCAAGGCCGGGTCAAAAGTGGCGCCTGCCGGCAGCACGTCGGCGGAATAGAAATGCTGGCCCGGCTTGAAAACGCGGGATACACCGCCCTGCAGGCCGATTTCCATCTCGCCGCCCAGGATGAATACCCACTGCGGGTTCAGAGTGCAATGGAACTGGCTGCGAAAGCCGGGCGGGCTGTGGCGCAGCTGATAACCGCCCGAGGCGAACAGCTCCGACAGCATGGCCTGCGGCGAGCCTTCACCCAGCGGTATCGCTTCTTCCCGGAATTTGGCCCGGCCGTCAGTGTCGGTGTAAAGAATGACTTTGGAAAAAACGGTCACAAGGGACTCCGGTGAATGGATATAAAAAGCAGGCGCCCCATCAGGTTTCGCCGCCAAAGGCGATTTGTACCTTCATGGATTGGCGTTTGTCGCCGGCGAGTGTAAAGGCATGCGTGGCCTGGTCGAAGGCGACGATGTCGGTGATGACGGGACGCCCGTCGATCAGCCGCTGGTTCAGGAAAGCTACCGCCACGGCGAATTCGGGGTGAAAGCGGAAGGTACCGCGCAACTCCAGCTCCTTGGCGACCAGTGTGTTGAGCGGCAGGGAAACATTGCCACCCAAACCCACCGTCACGATGAGACCACGCGGCGCCACCACGTCCAGGCCGGCGACCAGTGCTTTCTCGTTGCCTGAGGCCTCGAACATCACGTCAAACTGGCCTTTGCCGGCGGCAAAAGCCGCCAGGCCGTCCGGTTCCTGGGCCAGGTTGATGGTCTGGTCGGCGCCCATTTTTTTGGCGCAGGCCAGGGGAAGCTCGGCAATATCGGCCGCGACGATGCGGGCCGCACCCGCGCGGCGCAGGCCGGCGATCAGCAAGGCGCCTATGGGGCCGCAGCCTGTCACCAGCACCTGCTTGCCGAATACCGAACCGGCCCGCGAAATGGCGTGCAGGCCCACCGACAGCGGCTCGGCCAGCGCGGCCTCGGACAAGGGAAGGTCGTCAGACACGGGATGCGCCTGCGCGGCCTCGATGACCAGTGTTTCGCGAAAAGCGCCCTGGATGTGCGGAAAACGCATTGCGCTGCCGTAAAAGCGCATGTCCATGCAATGGTTGTGCAGGCCCTGCTGGCAGAAGCGGCAGGTGCCGCAAGGCCGCGAAGGCGAAATCGCGATGCGCTGGCCAGCACGCAGTCCGCTGACCTCGCTGCCCACGGCCTCGACCACACCCGATACCTCATGGCCCAGCACCATGGGTTCCTTGATGCGCACCGTGCCGAATCCGCCGTGCTGGAAGTAATGAAGGTCGGAGCCGCAAATCCCACCGAAGGCCACCCGAACCCGCAACTGCTGCGGACCCAGGTGTTCGGCGTCCAGCGCGTCAAGACGCAGGTCTAGGGGCGCATAACAGACAAGTCCACGCATGATGTTTCTCCCTGGTTGCGCGGGCCGGCGGCAGCGTCACAATGTCGCCGTCACACCGCCGTCGACATACAAAATATGGCCGTTGACAAAACTCGAAGCATCGCTGGCCAGGAACACGGCCGCACCGGCAAGTTCGGCAACGTCGCCCCATCGCCTGCTGGGCGTGCGTCCGATCAACCAGGTGCAGAATTTTTCATCCGCGACAAGCTTTTCATTCAACTCAGTCTTGAAATAACCAGGACCCAACCCATTGACCTGCAGGCCATGTGGGCCCCAGTCGATGGCCATGCCCTTGGTCAGCATCTTCACAGCGCCCTTGCTGGCCATATAAGGCGCAATGTTGGGTCGGCCCATCTCGCTCTGCACCGAACAGATGTTGATGATCTTGCCGCGCCCGCGCGGAATCATTTTTCGCGCGACAGCCTGGCCCACGAAAAAGACGCTGTCGACATTGGTGCGCATGAGTTCATGCCAGTCGGCAGCGGGGAAATCTTCCAGCGGCATGCGCCGCTGCATGCCCGCGTTATTGATCAGAATGTCAATGGCACCCAGAGTCGTTTCGATGTCCTCCACCG
This sequence comes from Polaromonas aquatica, assembly GCF_050626995.1. GTDB lineage: Bacteria > Pseudomonadota > Gammaproteobacteria > Burkholderiales > Burkholderiaceae_C > Polaromonas > Polaromonas aquatica_A. Next base: position 606,408 of record NZ_CP192467.1, read on the forward strand.
CTGCCTGCACATCCACTGCCTGTGTGACATCAAAGGCACGGGCGTGCACCTGGAAACCCTCGCCACGTAAAACTGCCGCGGCGCTCTCCAGTTTGCCCTTGTCGCGGCCATTGAGCACCAGCGCCGCGCCGGCCTGTGCCAGCCCGCGCGCCAGCGCAAAACCGATGCCGCCCGACGAGCCTGTGATGAGTGCCAGCCTGCCGTCGAGCCTGAAGGGGTTTGCTGTGGTCATCAGCTGAATCACTCCAGGCGCTGGCCGCTGGCTTCATCAAACACATGGGCCTTTCCGTGCGCGACCTCAAGATGCACGATGTCATCCGGCTGAACACTGGTCCGTCCGTGCATCACCACAACGATTCGCGTGTCACCGACTTCAAGCAGCAACTCGGTTTCGGCGCCGGTGGGCTCCACCACAACCACTTTGGCAGGAACGCCCTGGCCCGTTGAAGACAGCGTCAGGTCGCCCGGCCGGACACCATAGACCACCGCTTGGCCGTCACGCCCCTGCACCAGCGTTTGCACCTGCCACGCATGGCCTTGCGACTCCACCCAGGCACGGCCGTCGGCCTGGCGCAAGGTGCCCTTGAGCACGTTCATGGAGGGCGAGCCGATGAACTGCGCCACAAACAGGTTGCCCGGCCGGTCGAACAGTTCCAACGGTGTTCCAATCTGCTCGATGATGCCGTCGTGCATCACGACGATGCGGTCGGCCAGTGTCATGGCTTCGATCTGGTCGTGCGTAACGTACACCGTGGTTGTTTTCAAGCGTTGGTGCAGAGCCTTGATCTCGGCGCGCATGGACACACGCAGTTTGGCGTCGAGATTCGACAAGGGCTCGTCGAACAAAAACACTTTCGGGTCGCGCACAATGGCGCGGCCCATGGCCACGCGCTGGCGCTGACCGCCCGAAAGTTCGCGCGGGAAGCGGTCGAGCAAAGGATCGAGATTGAGAATTCGCGCAGCATTGCTGACACGTTGCTCAGTCAGTTCCGCATCAGCCTTGCGCAGCTTGAGGCTGAAAGCCATGTTGTCCCGCACCGTCATGTGCGGGTACAGCGCGTAGCTCTGAAACACCATCGCGATGTCACGGTCCTTGGAATCAAGGTCGTTGATAATCTTGTCGTCGATGGCAATTTCGCCACCACTGATTTCCTCCAGGCCGGCAAGCATGCGCAGCAGCGTGGACTTGCCGCAGCCGGACGGCCCGACCAGCACCACGAACTCGCCATCGGAGATGTCAAAGCTGATGCCGTGGATGATCTTGACCTTGCCGAAGGCCTTTTCGATTTTGCGGAATGAGACAGAAGCCATGGTTCAGGTTTTCCAGTACGGGAAGGTCAGCTCTTGACGGCACCGGCGGTCAGGCCGGACACCATGTAGCGTTTGAAGGCGTAATAAATCGCGGCGGGAGGTAAGGCGTAAATCAGCCCCGTGGTCATGAGCAATTCCCATGGCGAATCATCTGCCGCCAGGAAATTGCCCAAAGCCACACCCAGGGTGATGCTGCTTTCGCTCGAAAGCAAAAGGAAGGCATACAGGTACTCGTTCCAGGCCAGCAGCAGGGCATAGGTTCCGACCGCCACGAGGGAAGGCACCATCAGGGGCAGATAGACCAGCCGGAACAGCTGCATCGCGGAGGCACCGTCCATCTTGGCCGCTTCATCAAGCTCATAAGGCAGCTTGTCGGAGGCCTGCTTGAGCACCCAGATGCAGTAAGGCGAGGCAATCGTGACCATGGCCATGATGAGGGACCACTGGCTGTTGAGCATGCCGTAATTGCCCATGGTCTTGTACATCGGAACGGCCAGGAATGCCGCGGGAATGAAATAGGTCAGCAGCGCCATGTTCATCACCGTGCGCCCGCCGCGCGCACGCAGGCGGCTGATGGCAAACGCAGCCAGGGTGGCGACCACCAGGGTGATGCCCGCCACGGCAAACGCGATCAGGAACGAGTTGGCCAGCTGTTGCCAAAAGTGGTGCAGATAGAAATGCTTCTGTTCCACGACGATGCGGAAGTTGTCCAGCGTCGGATCCTTGGGCCACAGGCGCCCCGAAGTGGCTTGGTCGCGCGGCGAGATCGAGAACAGGAACAGGTGGTACACCGGAATCATGGTCCACAGGAAAACCGGGATTCCGATCAGCACCAGCTTGGCCTCGGTCGTGACCTGCTTGAAGGTGATGGGTTTCATTTGGACAAACGCTTCATCATGAAATAAACCAGCGGCAAGACCAGCGGCAACGCGACCACGATGGAGGCCATGGCCAGCTCGATCTGGTCCAGCCGCAAGTAGCGGATCCCCAGCGTCGCAAGAACGTGCGTGAGGTCAGCCGGGCCACCGCCCGTCAGCAGGTAGACGCTGTTGAAATCTCCCAGCGACCAGATGGTCGACAGCAGGAGCGACGTCAGATACACGGTCTTGAGCGAAGGCCAGGTGATGAACTGGAACTTTTGCCAGTTACTTGCGCCATCGACGGCTGCTGCCTCGTACTGCTCAGTCGGAATCGCCAGGCGCGCAGCCACCAGAATCAGTGTCCAGAATGGCAACGACTTCCATATATGCGCCAGGATGGACAGGGACAGTGCCAGCGTCGGATCGTTCAGCCAGTTGGGACCATCGGCGCCGGTGAGCTTGAAGATCAGGGTGTTGATGACGCCCCACTCGGGGTTGAGCATGAAGCGCATCGACAGAATGGTCGGAATCGAAGGTACGGCCCACGGCAGGATGAACAGCAGCGAGAGCCATTTGATCCATTTGCGGTCTTGCACAAAAAATCCGGAGAGAAACAGCGCCACCATCATTTTCACGTTGATGCCGACACCGAGGAAAACCAATGTGTTGATGACCGACCGGAAAAAGATCGGATCATCGAACAGCTTCACATAGCTTGCGGGCTGGCGTGCCAGCCACAGGCCATAACCCACGGGGTACAGCACAAAAACAAGGAAAAGCAGGATATAGGGGATCAGCAGGACCAGGCCCCAGCGTTCCCAAGACGTCATTCCCTTGACAGGCCGGCGCTCGCCGTCCCGGGACTGCTCTACAGCCATCGTGGTCATCGTATTTGCATGGTGACGGCCACCAGCCGGAGCTGGATGGCCGTTGGATGAATCAGGATCAGGACAGGCCTGACCGGCTTAGGGATGCGGGAATAGCCAATGTTCCGTTTTGGGGGGTGCTGACGGGATGCAGTGCAAAGCGTTCGGAGCGCCGTGTGGCAAGCCACACAAACGAGGAGCAACGCAGCAATGCGCCCGTCAGTGCCGTCAAAAATGGGATATTTGCCATTTCTGCGTCCCTTAGTTGGCAACCGTCTTGATGCGGGCGATCATCTCGTCCACCGCCTTGTCCACCGGCACCTTCTCGCTAACAACACGGTTGGCCGCCTTGGCCCAGACGTTCTCGTTGTTGAGCACCGTGAACTTGTAGTTCTTCGTGAACTCGAAGTTGACCGTACCGTCCTGGAACTGGTTGTGCACAGCCAGACGGTGTTTGTCACCCTTCCAGAACGCGCTCGCCTGGCCGGCCTTGGTCACCGGATACCAGCGTCCGAGGGAGCCTTCCACATAAGGCCCGAGGTTTTCTTCCGCCATGATGAATTTGACGAACTCCTTGGCACGCGCCTTGTTCTTCGCATCCTTGAAGACTACGCCCACCTTTACCGCAGAGCGGTACACCATCTTGCTGCCATCGGGCTTGCTGGGGAATCCGGCGGTGCGAATTGATTCGGTGTAATTCTTTTTGGCGGTCGCACGCTGCGCTTCCGTCAATGTCGCATTGTTCATATCGTCGAGCCACTTCGCAGCGATGGAGATCGTTGCGTTATGTGTCAGCAGAGTCGTCTTGTTATGGAACGCGACATTGTTGTCCGGGTCTTTCCAGTTGGAGGACGACGGTGGTGTGCAGCCCCGGGTGTAGATACCGGTGTAGTCCGTCAGCGCGCCGATGAGGCCGGCACGTACCGCAGGGTCGTCCACCAGCAGCTTGCCGCTGTCGCTGACCAGCTTGACGTTGTAGGCGTCCATGAAGGTCAGGAAAGAATAGAACGAGTCGCTGGAATCCACGCCCAGCGGCTGGCCGATGCCAAACGCGCGGGTGCCGGTCTTGGTGCGGTAGCCTGCCTGTGCCTTGTCACACCAGAAGTCCCAGTAGGCTTTCCAGGTGGTCGGGATGTCGGATTCCTTGTAACCTGCCTCAGCCAGCATGTCCGCCCAGTACTGGATATGCATGGTCTGCTGTTTCATCGGAAACGCGTAGTAAGCACGTTTTTTGTCTACATCGTTGTACAGGAAAGTGGTTTCTACCGTGTTCTTTGCAAACGAAGAACGGATCGGATCGATTACGCTGCTGATGTCTTCCAGCTTGCCTTCAAAGGCCCATTTGCCTGCGACCTGAAAGTCATAGACGTCGCCGTAAGAAACATCGGGCGGGTTTTTTGAGTCCAGCGCCGCAACGCTCTTTGGAATGATTTCCTGAGGCGCATATTGCGAGAGTTCCACCTTGACTTTGGTTTTGGCTTCGAACTTCTTGATGGCCGCAAAAAGGGCGTCATCCTCTGCCTTGTAAAAACCTTTGGCCCACCAGATAGTGAGTGTTTCCTGCGCCGCGGCCTGCCCGGCGGTGACCAAGCCCGCCGCGACCATCGCGGTGGCGAGAATTGTCTTGAGCTTCATTTCATTTGTCTCCTGTGTTATCAGTTACCGAACCGTCAGAAAAGCAGGCCTGATCGTCAGCCCCCATTGTTATCATATGATGATTAGCCAGCGTGTTTTCTATGGAAAACCCGAACGCTTATTGACATTCCGGAACCGGGCTGAGTAGGGGCTTCCCTTCGAAATGCGCACTTAGATTGCCCGCAGCCAGATCGGCCATCGCTTGCCGGGTCTGCCGGGTCGCGCTGGCAATGTGCGGCGTCAGAACCACCTGCTCCATGGACCACAAGGCCGTCGCAGGATGAGGCTCCTTGGCAAACACATCCAGGGCAGCACCGGCAATCACGCCCTTCTGCAAGGCGTCTACCAGCGCCTCTTCGTCCACCACAGAGCCGCGCGCCACGTTGATCAGATAACCCTCCGGACCCAGCGCCTTGAGCACATTGGCATTGATCAGGTGGCGCGTCCCCTCCCCGCCCGGCGTAATGACAATCAGAAAATCGACCTGCGCTGCAAGGGCTGCGGCCGTGGGGTAATAACTGTAGGCAAGCCCGGGCTTCTGGTTGCGTGCGGTGTAGGCAATCGACATGCCGAAAGCCTGCGCACGGGTGGCAATCGCCTGGCCGATGCGGCCCAGACCCACGATGCCAAGCCGCGCACCGGAGACCTTGCGCGTCAGCGGCATGGCCCCCTCGCGGCCCCAACGCCCCGTACGGACATACTGGTCCGCCTGCGGAATGCGGCGCGCCACCGACAGCATGAGGCCTATGGCCAGGTCCGCCACCTCGTCGTTGAGCACACCGGGTGTATGCGTGACCGGAATGCGTTTTTCCAGCGCGGCGGCGACGTCCACACCGTCGTAACCCACACCCATGATGGAAACAATTTCCAGCGCGGGCAATTGATCCATCAGGGAACGCGGCACCTTGGACTCCCCGCCTCCGGCGACTCCCCGGATCAGCGGCGCCACCCTGGCGAAAGCCGTCGGATCGCTTTCATGCAGCCTGTCATGGACTTCATAAGTTGCCTGCAGCGGCTCCATCAGGAAGGGTGGAAGCTTGGCGACGGTGAGGATGTGCGGGCGGTTGGGCGGGGCGGACAAGGTGCGAACTCCTGTGGTCATGGTTTTCACTAAGATAGCCGGGTCAATGGTATGACGATAATATGTTTGACGATTTAAGGACTTTCCCGCATGAGCACACCACCCAAGAAAAAACCCGCCCACGAACTCCGTAGCCAGCAATGGTTCGGCCGCCAGGACCGCGACGGCTTTGCCTACCGCAGCTGGGTCAAAGGCAAGGGCGTCCCGCACGACCAGTTCGACGGCCGGCCGGTCATCGGCATCTGCAATACCTTTAGCGAGCTGACGCCCTGCAACTCGCATTTCCGCACGATCGCCGAGCAGGTCAAGATCGGCGTCTATGAGGCCGGCGGCTTCCCGCTGGAGTTTCCGGTGATGTCGCTGGGCGAGACGCTGCTGCGTCCGACCGCCATGCTATACCGCAACCTGGCCAGCATGGATGTGGAAGAGAGCATTCGCGGCAACCCGATAGATGGCGTCGTGCTGCTGATGGGTTGCGACAAGACCACGCCTTCCCTGGTGATGGGCGCCTCGAGCGTTGACCTGCCTACCGTGGGCGTGAGCGGCGGGCCCATGTTGAGCGGCAAATGGCGCGGCCAGGAGTTGGGCTCAGGCACCGGCGTCTGGAGCATGAGCGAGCAGGTACGTGCAGGCACCCTGAAACTCCAGGAATTTTTCGAGGCTGAGAGTTGCATGCACCGCAGCCACGGGCACTGCATGACCATGGGCACGGCATCGACGATGGCCAGCATGGTGGAAGCACTGGGCATAGGACTGCCGGGCAATGCCGCATACCCCGCTGTGGACGGCCGGCGCAATGTGCTGGCCCGCATGGCCGGCCGCCGCGCCGTCGAGATGGTGCACGAAGACCTCACGCTCTCAAAGATCCTCACACGCGAAGCGTTTGAAAACGCCATCAAGACGCTGGCCGCGATTGGCGGTTCCACCAACGCCGTGATCCACCTGATCGCTATTGCCGGGCGCATCGGTGTGAAACTGACAGTGGATGATTTCGACCGGCTGGCCAGCGAGCTGCCCTGCCTGGTCAACCTGCAGCCTTCCGGTAAATACCTGATGGAAGACTTCTGCTACGCCGGCGGCCTGCCGGTGGTCATGAAGGAAATCGCACAGCACCTGCACACCGGCGCCATTACCGCCAACGGCAAAACCATCGGCGAAAACATCGCCGACGCGGAGAATTACAACACCGACGTCATCAAGCCGCTGTCGGCGCCCTTCAAGGACAGGGCCGGCATCGCCGTACTGCGCGGCAACCTCTCGCCGCGCGGCGCCGTCATCAAACCCAGCGCGGCCACGCCGGCGCTCATGGTGCACAAAGGCCGTGCCGTGGTGTTTGAAACCATAGAAGACTTCCATGCCCGGATTGACGATGAAAATCTGGACATCGATGAAAACTGCGTGATGGTGCTAAAGAACTGCGGCCCCAAGGGCTACCCCGGCATGGCCGAGGTCGGCAACATGCCGCTGCCGCCCAAGGTGCTGCGCAAGGGCATCACCGACATGGTGCGCATCAGCGATGCCCGCATGAGCGGCACAGCCTACGGAACCGTGATTCTGCACACCGCGCCCGAAGCGGCAGCGGGCGGCCCACTGGCGCTGGTGCAGAACGGCGACATCATCGAACTTGATGTTCCCAATCGTCGCCTTCATCTGCATGTCAGCGATGAAGAGCTTGCACGGCGAATGACCAGCTGGAAAGCGCCAGAACCACCGCTGTCCTCAGGCTACTGGAAGCTTTACATCGACCACGTACTGCAGGCCGACGAAGGCGTGGACCTGGATTTCCTGGTGGGCAAGCGCGGGTCGTTTGTGCCGCGCGACAACCACTGAAGCGTGTAGGCCGGGTACAGCGTGGGTACGGGGCGCACCCGGCCCGCGGGTACTATCGGGGGTTTGAGGTGCGGCGTGTTTTTTCCGGTTTTTCTTTCCTGAAAAATGCCCGCGCCGGGATGCCGGACGAAGCCAGGAAACCCAATCAATGCAAGCCAGAAAATTCGATGTCGTCGCGCTCGGCGAAGCCATGGTGGAGTTCAACCAGACCACCGCCGGCCAGCCCAACTACCTGCAGGGCTTTGGCGGCGACACCAGCAATGCGGTGATCGCCGCTGCGCGCGCCGGCGCCAGCACCGCTTATCTGACCCGCCTGGGTGGCGACACCTTCGGCCAGTCATTGATGGCCTTGTGGGCCGCAGAAAACGTTTCCACAGCCGCCGTGCAGCAGGACACCGAAGCCAGCACCGGCCTTTACTTTGTCACCCACGGGCCCAAGGGGCATGAGTTCAGCTACCTGCGCGCGGGCTCCGCGGCCAGCCGCATGACGCCGGCCTGGCTGCAGCAGGCCGGCGCGGCAGATGCCGTGCGGCAGGCGAAAGTCCTTCACGTTTCGGGCATCTCGCTGGCCATTTCCGCCAGCGCCTGCGATACCGCCTTTGCTGCGATGAAGCTGGCCAGGGATGCCGGTACCATGGTGTCCTTTGATTCCAACCTGCGGCTCAAGCTCTGGCCGCTGGACCGCGCGCTGGCCTGCACCCGCCACGCGATTTCGCTGTGCGATATTTTCCTGCCCAGCCTCGAAGACATCACCGCCCTCAACGGCATGACCGATCCCGATGAAGTAGTGGACTGGGGCCATGCCCTCGGCGCCAAAACCGTGGTGCTCAAACTGGGCGGCGACGGTGCGCTGGTCAGCGACGGCGCGCGACGCGAACGTGTGCCGGTGCATCGTGTGAAGCTGGTGGACGCCACCGGCGCGGGCGACTGCTTCTGCGGCAACCTGCTGGCGCGCATCGCCCTGGGCGACACGGTGTTCGATGCCACACGTTATGCCAATGCGGCAGCCGCCCTCACAGTGCAGGGCTATGGCGCAGTGGCACCGCTGCCGCTCCCCGAACAGGTCAGGGCTTTGCTGTGAGCCGGCTGCTCGCGGTCGACTGGGGCAGTTCGTCGCTGCGCGGCGCGCTGCTCGATGCAGATGGCGCGGCGACGGAGGAACGCACCTTCCCGCGCGGCATCCTGACGGTGGAAGCCGGTGGCTTTCCCGATGTTTTTCAAAGCTGCTTCGGCGACTGGATGGCGCCCGGCACGCTGTGCCTGATCTCCGGCATGGCCGGCAGCAAACAAGGCTGGCGCGAGGCGCCCTACTGCGCCTGCCCCGTCGGCTTTGGCGCGATTGCCGACGCGCTCGAATGGGTGGAGCCCGGCCGTATCGCCATCGTGCCCGGCCTGAGCATTGACAAGGCCGGTGTTCCCGACGTGATGCGCGGCGAGGAAACCCAGATCTTCGGTGCGCTGCAACTGCTGGGCCTGGACCATGCGCGTCTCGTGCTGCCTGGCACGCACAGCAAATGGGCCACCGTGACTGATCGCAAAGTGACGGACTTTTCGACCTGGATGACCGGCGAGTTCTATGCGCTGCTGCGCCGCCACTCCATCCTGGCACGCATGCTGCCCGAAGACGAGCCCTCACTGGACGCCGCCGCCTTTGACCAGGGCGTGACCCATGCGCTGGCTGGTCCCGGCCTGCTGAACTCCGCCTTCAGCACACGCACGCTGTCGCTGTTCAACCGGATGAAAGCCGAGGCCCTGCCAAGCTATCTGTCGGGCCTGGTCATCGGCGAAGAACTCAAGGCCCAGACCTTGCCGCGGGGCGAGCCGGTCGTGGTGATGGGCGCTGAAGCCCTCACGGTCCGCTACGAACAGGCGCTTGCCCACCTGGGCGTACCCGTCCAGCGCGTAGGCGCGGGCGCCACCTGGCGGGGCTTGCACGCCATTGCCGGGACCTTGGGCTGAGATGTACGCACAGCCCCGCCTCAACCAATTCCACAGCATGAACAACGCCCATTCAAAATTTTCCCAAGCCCTCACCGCCAACCCCTTGGTGGCCATCCTGCGCGGGCTGACACCGGCCGAGGCACTGCCGGTCGGCCAGGCGCTCGTTTCCACAGGTTGGACCCTCATTGAGATTCCCCTGAATTCGCCGCAGCCGCTGGACAGCATCGCCGCCATGGCGAATGTCTATCCACAGGCATTGATAGGCGCCGGCACCGTGCTGACGCCCGAAGACGTGCGCGACGTGCAAGCCGCCGGCGGTCAACTCATCGTCTCGCCCAATTTCAATCCGGCGGTGGTGCGCGAGGCCGCCCGCCTCGGCATGGTTTGCCTGCCCGGCGTGATGACTGCCAGCGAAGCCTTTGCAGCACTGGACGCGGGCGCCACCGGCCTGAAGCTTTTCCCGGCTGAGATGATCACGCCTTCCGTGGTGAAAGCCCTGCGCGCCGTGCTGCCGGGCTCCACCGTGGTAATGCCGGTCGGCGGCGTCACGCCCGACAACATTGGGGCCTATTTGGCCGCAGGCGCCAGCGGGTTTGGCATCGGTTCGGCGCTGTACAAACCCGGTATGACAGCCATTGAGGTGGCCGATAATGCTATGAAATTCATAGCTGCTTACGCTGGTACTATGAGGGCATGAGCACGATTTCATCTAAAAATTCGCCCCCAATCTCTTTTGGCCTGGCCGGCAACGTCTGCATCATCACGGGCGGCGCCCAAGGCATCGGCGAAGCCTGCGCGCGCCGCTTCGCCCGCGAAGAAGCCAAAGTAGTCATCGCCGACATTGACGACGCCCGCGGCACCGCGCTCGCCGCCGAACTGGGCGGGCTTTACGTGCATTGCGATGTCGGCGAGAAGGTCCAGGTCGATGCGTTGGTGGCGCAGGCACTGGCCGCCCACGGCCGTATCGACGTGCTGGTGAACAACGCCGGCATTTTCAAGGCCGCCGAATTCCTGGAGGTGACGGAAGCCGACTTCGACGCCGTGCTGCGCATCAACCTCAAAGGTTCGTTCCTCGTAGGCCAGGCCGTGGCACGCGTCATGGCAGCCGCCGGTAAAGGCAGCATCGTCAACATGAGTTCGGTCAACGGCATGCTCGCGATCCCCACAATCGCCAGCTACAACGTCAGCAAGGGCGGTATCAACCAGCTGACGCGCGTGATGGCTCTGTCTTTGGCGGCGCAAGGCGTGCGGGTCAACGCCGTCGCGCCGGGCACCATCGCGACCGAGCTGGCGGCCAGGGCCGTGCTCACCAGCGACGAGGCCAAGGCCAAGATCATGAGCCGCACACCCATGAAACGCCTGGGTGAACCTTCCGAAATCGCCGACACGGTGGCCTACCTCGCCAGCGACGCGGCCAGCTACATCACCGGCGAGATCGTGGTGGTAGACGGCGGGCGCATGACCTTGAACTACACCGTACCGGTATAACCCGGCAGGCACGCAAAGGCGCGCCGGTCATCTGCCTCCCGTTGATCTGGATCATGCAATTCCCGGCGGAGAGCGCTGAAGATCAGCATGGCCGCCCATGACGCATACGCCCCGAATCCATGGGGCTTGACCTTCCCATAGGGGAAAGGTCTACCCTTGTTCATCGGCCTGGTTCAGGCCTGAAGAACGGAAAAGGGAATCCTCCATGGAACATAAAACTCACTCCCCAGATGCGGTTTTCGCGAAGACTGGAAATGCCCACCCGCCGCCGGGCACCCCAACCGGGCTGAAAGACCCGGTCTGCGGCATGGACGTCACCACCGCGTCCCCGCACCACCTTGAGCACGGTGGAAGGCCCTACTACTTCTGCAGTGCCGGCTGCCTGTCCAAATTCTCTGCCAATCCGGGAGCCTATGTCGACCGGCCCAAGGCAGCGCCAGCGCCCGATGCGGCGTCCAAACCGCATGACGGCCAGTCTGACCAGGTGGGTGAGACGCTCTACACCTGTCCCATGCACCCAGAGATCCGGCAAGACCATCCGGGCAACTGCCCGATCTGCGGCATGACACTGGAGCCCCTCATGCCCAGCCTCGAGGAGGATGAAAACCCCGAACTCCAGTCCTTCACTCGCCGCTTCTGGTGGACGCTGCCGCTCAGTGTGGCGGTGACCGTGCTGGCGATGTTCGGCCACCAGGCCGGCTGGTTCGACATGGCTGTCCAAAGCCGGATAGAACTGGTACTGAGCCTGCCGGTCGTCTTGTGGGCAGGCTGGCCGTTCTTCGTGCGGGGCGCGCAATCGATCATCCACCGCAGCCCGAACATGTGGACCCTCATCGGCCTGGGAACGGGTGCCGCCTTTGTTTACAGCGTGATCGCCACCCTTGCACCCGGCGTATTCCCGGACTCGTTTATTTCCATGGGCCGCGTGGCGGTTTATTTTGAAGCGGCGGCCGTGATTATTTCGCTGACGCTGCTCGGCCAGATGCTGGAGCTGAAAGCGCGTTCGCAGACGTCGGCTGCGATCAAATCATTACTGGGGCTGGCGCCCAAAACCGCGCGGCGTATCAAGGCCGACGGCACCGAAGAAGATGTGCCGCTGACCCACGTGCACGTGGGCGACAGCTTGCGGGTGCGCCCAGGCGAAAAAGTGCCGGTCGACGGCATCGTCACTGAAGGCGGCAGCGCCGTCGATGAATCGATGCTGACCGGAGAACCCCTGCCGGTGAGCAAGCGCCCCGGCGACAGGCTGATAGGCGCCACACTCAACACCAGCGGCGCCCTCGTGATGCGATCCGAGCGCGTCGGCGCACAAACCATGCTGTCGCAGATCGTGCAGATGGTCGCGCAGGCCCAGCGTTCCAAGGCCCCTTTGCAGCGCATGGCTGACCAGGTGGCCGGCTGGTTTGTCATGGCAGTCGTGGCTGTGGCCGTGCTGACCTTTTTGGGATGGGGACTTTTCGGCCCGCAACCGAGCTGGGTCTACGGCCTGATCAATGCGGTCGCAGTGCTGATCATCGCCTGCCCTTGCGCGTTGGGCCTGGCAACACCGATGTCCATCATGGTCGCCACCGGCAAGGCGGCTGGCCAAGGCATCCTTTTCCGGGATGCAGCGGCGATTGAACACCTGCGCACCGTCGACGTGCTGATCGTCGACAAGACCGGCACGCTGACCGCCGGGAAACCGGCATTTGACCGCGCCGTCCCCGTCGCAGGCTTCAGTGCCGACGAGGTGCTGCGGCTTGCCGCCAGCCTGGACCAGGGCAGCGAACACCCGCTGGCAGACGCCATCGTGGCAGCGGCGCGCGAACGGCGCTTGACACTGGAAACGCCTGAGAATTTCGAGTCCGCCAGCGGCATCGGTGTCAGCGGACGGGTGGCCGGCCGGACGCTTGCCCTGGGCAATACGGCGCTGATGGGACAGGTCGGCGTCTCTGTGGATCCGTTGCTTGCCCAGGCCGAAACATTGCGTGCCGAGGGTGCCAGCGTGATGCACCTTGCGGTCGACGGCCGGCTCGCAGGCCTGCTCGCCGTGGCCGACCCGATAAAGGGCAGCACGCCCGAGGCGCTGACGGCGCTCACAACTGCCGGCCTGCGCGTCATCATGGCCACAGGGGACGGCCTGACCACCGCCAGGGCCATCGCCGGGCGCCTGGGCATTGACGAAGTGCATGGCGGTGTGCAGCCGGCCGACAAGCTGGCATTGGTCAAGCAGCTGCAACAAGAAGGCCATGTGGTGGCTATGGCCGGTGACGGCATCAATGATGCCCCTGCGCTGGCCCAGGCCAACGTGGGCATTGCCATGGGCACGGGCACCGACGTCGCCATGAACAGCGCGCAGATCACCTTGGTCAAAGGTGATCTGCGCGGCATCGCACAGGCCCGTGCGATCTCGGAAGCGACGATCGCCAACATGAAACAGAACCTCGGCTTTGCCTTCGTCTACAACGCTCTGGGGGTTCCCCTGGCAGCGGGTTTGCTTTTTCCTTTTACCGGCTGGCTGCTGTCACCCATGATTGCGGCACTGGCGATGAGCCTGAGTTCGGTATCTGTGATCGGAAATGCGCTGAGGCTGCGTGGAAAAGATTTGTAAAACACGCGGCATGACGCAAACGTCCCGCAGCACAGGTCACATGATGTCCTGTTTGGCCGGCACGCGCGCTGGCAGGGCGAGGCCGCGGGGTCAGACTCAAAACGTCATGCTGACCGCCACCGGTCACAAGTCCTATTCGGATGGTGGCCTGCTCACGCCGGCCGCTTGGCCAACAATGCCCAGACGCCAGCCGCCGACAGCAGCGAACCGCCCGCCAGGTTAAAGCGCCGCTGTGCGCGCGGTGAAGCCAGCAGGGTACGCGCAGAGGCGGCAAACACCGCGTACAACGTGGCGTTGAGGCTGGCCATCACCACAAAGGTGACCGCCAGCACCCAGAGCTGCCGCGCAACATCAGCACCAGGGTTGATGAACTGGGGCAGGAAAGCCACAAAAAATACGATGCCCTTGGGATTGAGCGCGGTCACAAGATAAGTGTTGCCGAACAATTTCCAGAGCGAGCCCGGCGCGTCGGGCGCTGCCGCCTGCATGGGCGAAATACCGGCGCGCAAAAGCTTGACGCCCAGGTACAGCAAATACAGGCCGCCCGCCCACTTGACCACCGTGAACCAGAAAGCCGAAGCCGCCAGCAAGGCGCCCAGGCCGAACAGCGACACGACCAGGGCCGTCGAATCGCCCAGCGCCACCGCGGCCACCAGCGGAATGTTGGCGCGCTTGCCATGCGCCATCGAGTAGCTGATGACGGTGAGGATGGTGGGGCCCGGAATGATGAGCAGGACGGCGGTTGCGGCGACGAAGGCGAGCCAAAGCTGGATAGACATGGTGCGTATTTCCGAAGTTGCGGAGTCGATGAAGGGACCGTGCTTCATGATAGCGCCGGCCGGCCGAAGACGAGTCCTTCCAGTTGCACAACCCCAACCTCATCCGCCTAGAATTACCCATGCCTTCCAAAGCTCCACTATCACCCGCCGCAGGTCTTTTTACCGACGACACCCACACCACGCGCTGCGCCTGGTGTCAGGCGACACCGTTCTACAGGAACTACCACGACAGCGAATGGGGCTTCCCCGTGGACGATGAGAGACGGCTATTTGAAAAAATATGCCTTGAAGGCTTTCAGGCGGGCCTGAGCTGGCTGACCATCTTGAACAAGCGTGAGTCCTTTCGCAGCGCATTCGCCAATTTCGATGCCGAGCAGGTGGCCCGCTTCGATGCGCGCGACATCAAGCGGCTGGTCAACGACGCCGGCATTGTGCGCCATGCGGGAAAGATCGCTTCGACCATCAACAATGCGCAGCGCGTGATCGAGCTGCGCAAGGAGTTTGGCTCGCTGGGTGCTTTTGTCTGGCGGCTGGAGCCCGAGACCAGGAACCGGCCCGCGCGCATCACACACGAGGCCCTCAAAGCCATGCCGACTTCACCGGCCTCCATCGTGCTGTCCAAAGACTTGAAGAAGCGGGGCTGGACCTTTGTGGGCCCCACCACGATGTATGCCTTCATGCAGGCCATGGGCCTGGTCAACGACCACATCGAGGGCTGTGCCAGCCGAAAGGCGGCATTGGCCTCGCGCAAGGCCTTCACTCCTCCGAAGGCGCCGTAGGTTAGAGCCAGCGCGCGCGCTTGAAGCGCCAAAACAGCAGCGAGCACGCCACCACAATCATGCTGATGGCCATGAGGTAGCCATAGCGCCACTTCAGTTCGGGCATGGCTTCGAAGTTCATGCCCCAGATGCCGGCAAACGCGGTGCAGACCGCAAAGATACTGGCCCAGGCAGCGAGCTTCTTGGTCACCTCGCTTTCCTCGATGGTCACCATCGCCAGGTTCACCTGGATAGCCGTACCTATGGTGTCGCGCATGTTCTCGATCAGTGCATTGATGCGTGACAAATGGTCAACCACATCCCGGAAATAGTCCTGCACGCCGGCACAAATTTGCGGCACCCGGCCGCCATAGAGCTTGCTCGCGCCCTCAAGCAAGGGCGCGACGGCATGCTTGAGCACCATGACGCGGCCCTTGAGTTCGTAGAGCCGTTCGATGTTTTTCCGCGCGGCCCCGGGTGTGAAGATTTCTTTTTCGATCAGCTCAAGCTCGGTTTCAAGCGCGTCAAGGATCGGAAAATAGCGGTCAACCACCGCGTCCATCAAGGCGTACAACACAAAACCTGAACCGTGGCGCAGCAACTCCGGTTCACGCTCGCAGCGTTCACGCACACCCAGAAAACCCTTCTGGCTGCGGTTGCGCACCGAGAGCACATAGTTTTTGCCGGTAAACACATCCACTTCACCGACGTGAAGTTCGCCCGGCTTGTCGGTGGACGGCTCAATCAGGTGCAGCACCGAAAACAACGAAGCGCCGTATTCCTCGATCTTGGGCCGCTGATGGCCATGCCGGGCATCCTCGACGGCCAGTTCATGCAGGCCGAACTCTTCCCGCATTTCCTCAAGCTCTTCCGGCGTCGCGTCTTGCAGCGCCACCCAGACAAAAGCATCGGGGCGGCAAATGTAGTCACTGATCTCGGTGACAGGAATGTCGGCCAGCTTCGTGCCGTTCTGGTAGACCACACAATTGATGAGCATCTGATGTATCCCGCAAGTTGGCTGCTTGCAAGGATTCTGTCACATCAACTCTCACGTGCAATAGCGGAATCGCTTCGTCAATCACCTTCAGGCTGTTGCCTTCGCGGCCATTTGACGCGGCAGCAGCGCTTCGCGAATCGGCAGGTTCACCAGCGCAGCGCCGGCGGCCAGCACGATGTCGATGTACCAGACCCAGTCGTAGCTGCCGGTGGCCTGGAATACATAGCCACCCAGGTAGGCGCCCAGGAATCCGCCCACCTGGTGCGACAGCATGACTACACCGAACAGCATGGCCATGTTGGCCGTGCCGAACATCTTGGCAACCAGGCCTACCGTGGGCGGCACAGTCGACAGGAATGTCACGCCCATGACGGCAGCGAAGATCAGCATCACGGCCGGCGTCTTGGGCGCCAGCAGGAAGATCAACACAGCGAGGCCGCGCGTCGCGTACAACAGAGCCAGCAGGGACTTCATGCGCCATTGACCCACCGCCCAGCCCATGGCCAGGCTGCCGACGATATTAAAGAGGCCGATCATCGCGAGCGACCAGCCGCCGATCTCAGGTGGCAAGCCGCAGGCGGCTACGACACCCGGAAGATGCGTCGCCAGAAAAGCCACGTGAAAGCCGCACACCAGAAAGCCGGCAGCCAGGTAACGATAGCTGGGCGTGGCAATCGCCTGGCTGATGGCTTGCCGCGCACTGAGCGCTTTGGTACCGGAAGCCGCCGCGGCCTGCGCTGCCAGCGCGTTCGAATTGCCTTTGAGCACCAGCACCGCCGGCACGGCCAGCAGCACCAGCGCACCCAGCCATTGCATCGCACTGGCCCAGCCGACAGCAGCTGTCAGTCCGATGGCAATCGGTGCCATCGCAAACTGTCCGAAAGAACCGCCCGCATTCACGATACCGGTGGCCAGGCCGCGTTTTTCCGGCGGCACCAGGCGCGTGCTCGCAGCCATCAGCACCGAGGGGCCCGCCATGCCCGCACCGCCCGCAGCCAGCACGCCAATGGCAAAGATCAGGCCCGCCGTGCTGGTCATGAGCGGCGTGATGATGGTGCCGATTGCCACTAGCACCACACCTAAAAAGATCACTCGGCCTGTGCCGATGCGGTCAGCCACCGCGCCGGCGAAGGGCTGCGTCAGCCCCCACCAGAGCTGGCCAAAGGCAAAGGCCAGGCTGATGCTGCCAATACCCAGGGCGGTAGAGGTATTGAGCGCAGACAGGAACAGGCCCATGGTCTGCCGCACACCCATGGTGAGGGCAAAAGTGCCGCCGGCTGCCAGCAACACCAGCCACATCGCGATGCGGCGCGCGGGCAGAGCGGTGGAAGACGGGGCTGGACTGGAAGGCTCGGGGTTACTCATCATCAGCTCCGGATTCGATGGGGGACAAAAGTTCGAGGGATTCATTGATCAGGTTGTGCAAGGCCAGAACGCGGCCCACGCCCAGCAGCGCGTTGAGCTGCTCCTGCGCCACCTTCCAGCGCACGCGGGCCTCCTCGCGCTTGGCGCGGCCTGCGGCGGTGAGCACCACGGTACGGCTGCGCGCATCGGTGCCTGCAGCGAGCTCTATCCAGCCTGCGTCAATCAATGGCTTAAGGTTGCGCGTGAGCGTGGAAGCGCTCATCTTCATGCCGCGCGCCAGCTCGCCGGGCCGCATGGGGCCCAGCTTCAACACATAGGTCAGCAAGGAGTACTGCGTTGTCTTCAGTCCGGCCTTGGCCATCTCCAGGTCGTAGTGGTGCGCAACGCGGCGCATCAACTGGCGTAGCTTGAGGTTGGTGCAACCCTGTAACTTGAGTTCGGCCTGGGTTGACAGGCGGGTTTTCTCGTTCATAATTTGATTGTAGCTACAACTATTGTATATGCAACATTTATGGATGCCATGACCCCACAAGACACATTGACTCAATGGATGGAACAAAGCGCCGCGGTGCGCGCCCGCATGATGGGCGGCGGCGGCAAGCCCGGCCTGGCGCGGCCCGAAGACGTGGCCGGTAAAACCGGCATGGAAGTGATGCAGGCCATGCTCGCCGGTGAACTGCCCTACCCCCATATCGCCGAAACGCTGGACTTCGCCCTGATTGAAGTCGAGCCCGGCAAGGCCATCTTCCAGGGCACGCCCCAGCTCAAGCACTACAACCCGCTGGGCACGGTGCACGGCGGCTGGTACGCCACGCTGCTCGACTCGGCCGTAGGCTGTGCCGTGCACACCCTGATGCCCGTGGGCCGGGCCTACACCACGGCCGAACTCAGCATCAACATCGTGCGCGCGGCTTCACACAAGACCGGGCCCCTGCGCGCCATCGGCACCGTCATTCACTGCGGCCGGCAGTTGGCCACCGCCGAGGGCCGCATTGTGGGCCCGGACGGCAAGCTGTATGCGCATGCGACGACGACTTGCTTGGTGTTTGAGGTGCCGGCGCGCGGCTAGGCGACGCCCAGCAGGTTGACAGGAATCTTGAGATAGCTGACACCGTTCCCCTCAGGCGGCGGCAGGCCGCCCGCCCGGATATTGACCTGGATGGAGGGAAGAATCAGCGTGGGCATGCCCAACGTCGCGTCCCTGGCCGCACGCATGGTCACAAAGGCTTCTTCGGAGATGCCGTCATGTACATGAATGTTGGCGCGGCGCTGCTCGCCCACGGTGGTCTCCCATTGAGGCGCGCGCTCGCCGGGAGGATAGTCGTGGCAGACGAAGATCCGGGTTTGCGCCGGCAACAGCAGCAGCTTGCGGATGGAGCGGTACAACTGATGAGCGTCCCCGCCCGGGAAGTCCGCGCGCGCGGTGCCCACGTCGGGCATGAAGAGCGTGTCGCCCACAAACACCGCGTCACCCACACGGTAGGCCATGTCTGCGGGCGTATGGCCCGGCACATGCAGCGCAGACATCTCCATCTTGCCCAGCCTGAATGTCTCACCGTCCTTGAACAGATGGTCGAACTGGCTGCCATCTATCGCGAAAGATCGCTCCAGATTGAAAATTGCCTTGAACGTGGATTGCACGGTGCTTATATGTTCGCCGATGGCAATCCTGCCGCCGGCGTGCGACTTCAGGTAGTGCGCTCCCGACAGGTGGTCGGCATGCGCATGGGTTTCCAGGATCCATTCAACGTGTAAGCCCTGCTTTCTCACGTAGTCCAGCACCCGGTCGGCCGACGCCGTGCCGGTGCAGCCGGATTTGAAGTCGTAGTCCAGTACCGGGTCAATGATGGCCGCGCAACCAGTGCCGGGGTCCGCAACAACGTAGGTGACCGTCCCGGTTGCAGCATCAAAAAAGGCCTGGGGAATCGGTGGAATGCACATGGGTCTGTCCTCATTGGTCAACCAGTCCGCTGAATCCGCGTGTTGGTTGCCGTGTCCGATTTACATTATCAATAAACATATAATATCAATAATTTAATTGAACGCGCCGCCCATGAGGTCATCACCCCCTGTTCTCAATCCCCAGCGCCTTCGCGATGCGGCTGTGCAAGCCGTTGGCATGCTGAAAGCGCTGGCCAACGAAAACCGGCTTTTGCTGCTGTGCCAGCTGTCGCAGGGCGAGCGCAGCGTCAGCGAACTCGAGGAGTCCCTGGGTATCCGGCAGCCGACGCTCTCGCAGCAACTTGGCGTGTTGCGCAATGAAGGCGTGGTCAACACCCGGCGGGACGGCAAGAACATTTACTACAGCGTGGCCGAACCCGGCACGCTGGAAGTTCTGGCCTTGCTCTACCGCCTCTACTGCCCCGACGGAGACAACTGATGCCAATCATCGACTGGAACGCGTTCACGCCATGGTCCGCCCTGGCCGGCGGCCTGCTCATCGGCCTGGCCGCAGCCATGTTCGCACTGCTCAACGGGCGCATCGCCGGCATCAGCGGCATCTTGGGCGGGCTCTTGCGGCCGGTGCGGGGCGACATGGCCTGGCGCGCAGCATTCATTGCCGGTCTGGTCGGTGCACCGCTGGCCTACGCGATCTTCTCCACATTGCCGGCGGTGAAAATCGAGGCTGGCAATGGCGCCCTTGTCATCGCCGGACTGCTGGTCGGTATCGGCACGCGATATGGTTCAGGCTGCACCAGCGGTCATGGGGTATGCGGCCTTTCAAGGCTCTCACTGCGTTCGCTGGTGGCAACGGCCGCTTTCATGGGTGCCGGCTTTGCCGTGGTCTTCGTGGTGCGGCATCTTTTCACCCTCTAGAGGAAACCATGGCCCTGCTGTCTTCCCTGTTTGCCGGCCTGATATTCGGCCTCGGCCTGATCGTGTCCGGAATGGCCAATCCCGCCAAAGTCCTGGGCTTTCTGGATCTGGCGGGTGCCTGGGACCCTTCGCTGGCGCTCGTCATGGGAGGCGCCATCGCCGTGGGGTTTTTCGCTTTCCTGGCTGCTCAAAAAAGGAGCCGCTCCCTGTTGGGCGCCGAGATGAACCTGCCTGCTGCCGGCCTCGTTGACCGCAGACTGGTGGCCGGCAGCGTGCTTTTCGGCATAGGCTGGGGGCTGGCCGGCTTTTGTCCGGGGCCGGGGCTGGTAGCACTTGGCATGGGCGAGACCAAAGCCGCCGTGTTTGTCCTGGCCATGTTGGCCGGAATGGCTTTCTTCGAAGTGCTCGAAAGACGGCAGCGCTCGAGCGCCAGGTGCAGCCGCGCCGGCTGACGGCAATTCCATGGGGTAAAGCACAGAGCCCGTGCAAACAGGCAGGCTCCGCAGGATAATCCGCCCATGCGACTCCTACACACCATGCTGCGCGTTGGCAATCTCCAGCGCTCCATCGATTTTTACACCCAGGTGCTGGGCATGAAGCTGCTGCGCACGTCGGAAAACCCGGAATACAAATACAGCCTGGCCTTTGTGGGCTATGAGGGCAATCCGGCGCAGGCCGAAATCGAGCTGACCTATAACTGGGGCACCGAGAGCTACGACATGGGCACGGCTTTTGGCCATATCGCGCTGGGTGTGCCTGATGCCTACGCGGCTTGCGACCGGATCAAGGCGGTTGGCGGCAATGTCACGCGCGAGGCCGGCCCTGTCAAAGGCGGCACCACCGTGATCGCTTTTGTGACAGACCCGGACGGCTACAAGATTGAATTGATCCAGCGGGATGAGAGCGCCGGCGGCACGGGCCTGCGCTAGTCACGCTCCGGATTGCTATTGTTTTAATAGCAACTTGCGCCGGTTTTATTTGGCTCCAGGCACGATTTCATTCTAAAACAGCACGGTATAGCCGTCAGGTTCAGGCCGCGTTACGCACGAGTTGGCAGGCCTGAAACGCCAGCGCAGTCACGTGTGACCAGTTGCCACGGGCCAGGGTGTCCGCAGGGGTCAGCCAGGATCCGCCCACACACACCACGTTGGGTAATGCCAGGAACTCGGGCGCATTGGCCACTGTGATGCCGCCCGTCGGGCAAAACCGCACATCGCCAAATGGGCCATTCCAGGCCTTCAACATGGCTGGCCCACCCGCCTGCATGGCCGGGAAAAATTTGAGCTCAGTCAAGCCGTCTTCTTGCGCCATCATGATCTCGCTGCCGGTGGCAACCCCGGGCAGCAGTGGCAGGCCGGCATCCTTGCAGGCTTGCCCCACCGCATGGGTGTAACCGGGGCTTACCGCAAAGCGCGCACCAGCCATGGCGCAGGCCTGGGCGTCGGCAGCGCTGCGTACAGTGCCAGCGCCCACCACGGCTTCGGGTACATCGCGTGCAATGGCCTCAATGCAGGCGAGCGCCTGCGGCGTGCGCAAGGTGACCTCGAGCATACGAATGCCACCAGCCACCAGCGCCCGCGCCAGCGGGATCGCCTGGCCCACGTCTGTCAGCACAATCACGGGTATCACGGGGGCGTCCTGCATGATCTGCAGGGGCGTCAGTTTTCCGCTGACGTTCAGGTTCAAGTCCACGATAAAGCTCCTTCTTCAGCCGTCAGCGCGTGGCGGCGCATACCGGCAAACAGTTCCCGTCCCATGCCGATGCCGTTGGCTGCACGCAAGTCCGCGGGCATGGTATCCACGGGCCGTCCAGCCCATTCAGCGTCAGCCACCAGCACCTTCAACTCGCCGGTGATGGCGTCCACCCGAATCACATCGCCGTCGCGCACCTTGGCCAGCGGGCCGCCGGCAGCCGCTTCGGGCGACACATGGATGGCCGCCGGCACCTTGCCGGATGCGCCGCTCATGCGGCCGTCGGTGACCAGCGCCACCTTGAAGCCTTTGCCCTGCAATACCGCCAGCGGGGGCGTGAGTTTGTGCAGCTCGGGCATGCCGTTGGCCTGCGGGCCTTGCCAGCGCACTACACAAACCACGTCGCGATTCAGCTCACCGGCGCTGAAAGCGATGTGCAAAGCTTCCTGCGAATCAAACACCCGCGCTGGCGCCTCGATGACATGGCGGTCGTCAGGGACAGCCGAGACCTTGATTACGCTTCGGCCCAGGTTGCCCTGCAGCAGCTTGAGGCCGCCGGTTGCGCTGAAAGGCTTGGCAGGCGTACGCACGATGGCCTCGTCTTTGGAGGCACCGATGTCATGCCAGGCCAGCACCGCGCCGGCCATTGCCGGCTCACGTGTGTATTCGCGGATACCGCCTTCACGCACTGTCAGCACGTCTTCATGCATGAAACCGGCATCGAGCAACTCACGAATGATGAAACCCGGGCCGCCTGCAGCCTGGAACTGGTTCACATCGGCGCTGCCGTTGGGGTAGACGTGCGCCAGCGTCGGCACTACGTCGGAGAGGTCGGAGAAGTCATTCCAGTCGATCACAATGCCGGCCGAATGCGCCACCGCCACCCAGTGGATCAGGTGGTTGGTGGAGCCGCCGGTGGCGAGCAGCGCGACCATCGCATTGACGATGGCGCGCTCGTCCACGATTTCCCCGATGGGCGCAAATCGCTTGGCCTTGACGATACCCAGCACGGTGCGTGCCGCCTCACGCGTGAGTTCTTCACGCAGTGCATTGCCGGGGTTCACAAACGCGGTGCCGGGCACATGCAGGCCCATGGCTTCGAGCAGCAGCTGGTTGCTGTTGGCGGTGCCGTAAAAGGTGCAGGTGCCGGGGCTGTGATAGGACTTGAACTCGGAATCCAGCAAGGCCTCCCGGCCCACCAGGCCCTGCGCGGCCTGCTCGCGCACATGGGCTTTTTCCTTGTTGGGAATACCAGAAGTCATGGGCCCGGCAGGCACAAACACAGTGGGCAGATGGCCGAACTGCAGCGCACCAATCAAAAGGCCCGGCACGATCTTGTCGCAAACGCCCAGCATCAAGGCCGCATCGAACATGTCGTGCGACAGCGCCACGGCCGTGGCCATGGCAATGACGTCGCGGCTGAAGAGGCTGAGCTCCATGCCGCTGGTGCCTTGGGTCACGCCGTCGCACATGGCGGGCACGCCGCCTGCCACCTGCGCCGTGGCGCCCAGTTTGCGCGCCTCATCCTTGATGAAGGCCGGGTAGGCCTGAAGCGGGGTGTGAGCCGACAACATGTCGTTGTAGGCGGTGACGATGCCGATGTTGGGCCTGCGCTCGGTGACCACCTTGAAGCGGTCGTCCAGCGGCATGCCGGCAAAGGCATGTGCCACATTCGCGCAACCCATGCGGTCCAGGCCCGGCTCGCGGGCCGTGGCGGCACGCAAATGCGCGAGGTAGGCGTCGCGCGACGGACGGCTGCGTTCGGCAATGCGGGCCGTGATGTCTGAAACTTTGGAATGAAGGGCCATGATGGAGCTTTTGGTCGGGTAACAGATGAAGATGAAATCTGGCTGAGCCGCGCGGCGGGATCTCAGTCGCAAGCTTTCATTCGCTGTAACTTTATTACTGACTCTATGGTAACGGGTTACCGGCCGGATTGGTGCAATATGGTTACGGTACGGTTACCAAACTTGCGCATCGACGCTACCAGTCTGGAAGAGCCGCTGCGCGGCCGGCGTCGGCACAACGCCCTTGCCTCTGTAAGCGCCGCACTACTCTGCTCCGCGGTCAGGGATCGCTTTTTATTTCAGCGTGATTTCCACCCGCCGTGCCTCGGCGTTGCTGCCACCGATAGGCAGCTGCTCAGGTTTTTTCAGTTCGATCTGCCGCTCCGGCACACCCGCGCCCTTCAGCGCGTCACGCACCGCGACAGCACGCCGGCGGGCCAGCGATGCGTTCCTGGCTGCATCACCCGTGGCATCGTGAAAACCCGAAATGACCAGCGTGCGGCCCGCTTTGGCTGCCTTCACCACATCCACCAGGGCGTCGCCAGCGCCGGCGGCCAGGTCGGCCTGGCCGGAGCCAAAATAAAACCGCACCACTCCCTGCTCCACCATCACAGTGGCGGCATCAGAAACAGCTTGTGATGAAGCCTGGCCGGGTTGAGCGGATAGAAGCGACTGGGGGGACTGAGGGGATTGAGGAACTATTGCAGGGCTGCTTGCAGGCGCCACAGCGGTTGGCAAGGGTGCCTGCAGGGCAGGCGCCGGGGTGGCGATGACAACCCCAATTCCCGGACGGGTCGAGGGCGGCTGACCGCGGTTGAGGTGATGCACGCCGATGCCAATGACCAGCGTCACCACAAAAGTGATCAGGCCAAGAACGACCGCCAACACCAAGCCTTGTTGGCCTTCATCGTCCTGAGAAACCATTGCCCCACTCCCGTCACTAGATCCGTCACAAAAACTGCGCTCATTGTAAAGTGCGGCTGTGGAAAATTCAGCCAAACAACTCGCCGGCCCCGGCGTGAGCGTTTCGCGCAACCCGGCGCACATGCTGGAAACCGTGATTCGCGAATGGGGCGGTAAAAGCGATCTCTGGGTCTTTGCGTATGCCTCATTGATCTGGCGGCCGGAGTTTGAACACGCTGAAGAACGCTTTGCCACCATCCACGGCTACCACCGTGCGCTGAAGATGTGGAGCCGCCTGAACCGCGGCACACCGGAGTGCCCCGGCCTGGTGTTCGGCCTGCTTCCTGGTGGCAGCTGCAAGGGCATGGTCTTTCGCATACCCCAGGCGCAGGTCGCCGGTGCCCTGCCGGCGCTGTGGGAACGTGAAATGCCCAACGGGGTGTACGACCCCAAGTGGCTGCGTTGCCAGACCGATGAGGGCGATGTGCGTGCACTGGCCTTCACACTGTCCAGACGCAGCCCCAGCCACACCGGCGTACTCAGCGAAGAGGTGTACCGGCAAATTTTTTCCGACTCCTGCGGGCGCTACGGCACCACGCGCGAGTATGCGCAGCTCACTTATGACAAGCTGCGCACGCTGGGCATTCACGACCAGGCCCTGGGCAAGCTGCTGGCATTGGTCAGCCGCTGAAAACCGCCTGACAAGCTCCTGGCGTTGCGTTGCATTGTCCTGCCGTCCGGCATGCTATACGCCGACGCATCTGGACGGGAACGCTACACCGGGCTTTGTGAGCATCTGTTAATTGCTGCCCAGACGGACCTTGTCAACGCCGGGAAGCCGGCCTACAGTGAGCCTTCCATTCTCAACATCCATCCAACCCCTGAGGAGACCTTCAGCATGAAACACCACCTGGCATCGCTTGCCGCAGCCCTTGTGCTGTCAGCCTGTGCATCGAAGATGAGCGGCCCACTCGCCGTGGCCCAGTTGCAAAGCACTACCGGCAACACCGCCAGCGGCACCGTGAACTTTGCCCAGAGCGGCGACAAGGTGGTGGTTTCTGGCGAGGTGCGTGGCCTCAAGCCCAATGCCGAGCACGGTTTTCATGTGCATGAAAAAGGCGATTGCTCCAGCGGCGACGGCATGAGCGCGGGTGGGCATTTCAATCCCACAGGCCAGCCGCACGGCAACCACTCGGACATGGCCCATCACACCGGCGACCTGCCCAGCCTGAAAGCCGATGCCGGCGGCGTCGCAAAGTTCAGCTTTGAATCAAAAACCATTACCGTCGGCAGCGGCACGACAGACATCGTGGGCAAGGGCCTGATCGTTCACCGCGATCCCGACGACTACAAGACCCAGCCCACCGGCAACGCCGGGCCGCGGCTGGCTTGCGCGGTCATCAAGCTGGATTCTTCACGCTCGCTCGCATAGCTCCTTTTTGCGCCGCGCGCTGCGCCAGATCAACGTGCAGCGAACAGCATTTCAGCCCGGCGCAGGTCATCCAGCGTGTCGATGTCGGTGACGATGCCTTCATCGGTAACGTCTACATATGCTACCGAATTGATAGCTGCTTGCGCTCGTACCACTGGTGCTGCACCGTAATTTCCTTTTAAATTCAGCAGTGCGGCGAAACACCCGGCAGAGAAGCCGACCGGGTGACCGCGCGCGCCGTTGAACATCGGCACTGCCACCGCATGCTGCGTGAGCGCCTCGGCGACCCTCAGCAGAGTGGCTGCTTGCACCAGCGGCAAATCGCCCGGCAGGACCAGCCAGCCGGCAGCGTCGGGCGTGGCCCGCACGGCGGCGGCGATCGTGTCGCCCATGCCGTCGTGGCCCGCGTCCTCCAGGTGCCAGGGCAAGCCGCTGGCAGCCACCGCGTCCAGCGTGTGCTGCAGCACCGGCTTGCCAGCCAGCAGCGCCTGCAGCTTGTGCGTGCCGCCGCCCGACGCGGCAAAGCGCTCACCCCGGCCCGAGGCGAGCACCAGCACCGTGGGCTTGCGGCTTTCCATTACGCCAGCTTGAAGGGCAGCTCGCGCGGCGCCGGCTTGCCGGTGAGCTTCGCGATCGCATTGGCAAAGGCCGGGGCCAATGGCGGCAGGCCGGGCTCGCCCAGGCCCGTGGGCGCATCAGCGCTGGGCACGATGAACACGGCCACCGTCGGCATGTCGGTGATGCGCGGCACCGGAAAGTCGCCAAAGTTGCTTTGCTCGACCACGCCGTCCTTGAGCGTGATGGCCGCACCCGGCAGGCACATGGACAGCCCCATCAGCGCCGCGCCCTGCACCTGCGCCTCAATGCTGGTGGGGTTGATAGCCAGGTTGCAATGCACGCCCGCAGTGATGCCGTGCAGCACCGGCGTGTTGTCTTTCACCGAAGCTTCCACCACGTAGGCAATCACGGTGTTGAAGGACTCGTGAACCGCGACACCCCAGGCGCGCCCGGCGGCCAGCGTGCGTTTGCCGTAGCCCGATTTGTCGACCGCCAGCTGCAGCGCGGCTGCGTGGCGCGGATGCTTGCTGCCGAACTGCTTCAGCCGGTAAGCCACCGGGTCTTGCCCCGTGCTGCGTGCCACTTCGTCGATCAACGTTTCCATCACATAGGCCGTGTGGGTAGAGCCCACGCTCCGCCACCAGAGTACGGGCACATTGAGCTTGGGGTGATGCACAGACAGCCGCATCGGAACATCGTAAGGCTCTTTCATGCCTTCGACCATGGTGCCGTCCACACCGTCTTTCACCATGAAAGCTTCGAAGGGCGTGCCGCCAACGATAGACTGGCCGACGATGACGTGGTCCCAACCCAGGATCTCGCCCTTGTCGTTGAAGCCGATCTCGGCGCGGTGCACATGCATGGGCCGGTAGTAGCCGCCCTTGATGTCGTCCTCACGGCTCCACAGCGTGCGCACCGCGGCCGTCAGACCGGCGCCGCGCGCGGCTTTGGCCACGTTGCAGGCTTCGACCACGTAGTCGCTGGTGGCAATCGCGCGGCGGCCAAAACCGCCGCCGGCCATCTGCACATTCATCTTGATGTTCTGCGGTGCGACGCCCAGCGCCTTGGAGGCGGCCAGGGTGTCCAGGCCTGGCATCTGCGTGCCCAGCCAAAGCTCGGCCTTCGCATCTGCGCCCTGCCCGCTGAATTGCACCGTGCAGTTCAGCGGCTCCATGGGCGCATGGGCCAGGTAGGGGAAGACAAACTCGGCACTGATCTTTTTCGGCGCGGCAGCCAGCTTGCTGATGTTGTCGTTGTACTTGAGCGCGCCGGTTTTCTGCGCCAGCGTGCGGTAGCTGGCCAGTTGCTGCGCGCTGTCAACCTTCTCGACGCCGCTGGTGTCCCACTCGACCTTGAGTGCATCGCGGCCCTGCTTGGCGGCCCAGTAGCCTTCTGCCACCACCGCAACGCCTTCGCCGCCGCGGTCCAGCGGCACGCGCAGCACGGCCTTCACGCCGGGCACGGCGCGGGTGGCCGCGTCGTCAAGCGACTTGACCTTGCCGGCGAAGACTGGCGGATGCGCAACAACGGCCGTCAGCATGCCAGGCAGGCGTACGTCGATACCGTAGCTCTGGTTGCCGGTGGATTTGGCGCGTGCATCCAGACGGCCAGTGGGCTTGCCGATGATGCGGAACTGTTTAGGGTCTTTCAGTGTGACGGCCTCTGGCACTGGCTGCTTCATGGCCGCTTCGGCCAGTTCACCGTAGGTCAGGCGTTTGCCGCCGGGGCCAATCACCACGCCTTGCTGGGTGCGCAGGCTGCCACCATCCACCTTCCACTGCGCAGCCGCCGCCGAGACCAGCATGGCGCGGGTGCGCGCACCCAGCTCACGGTACTGGGTGTACGAATTTTTGATCGAGCCAGAGCCACCCGTGAGGTGCATGCCGAACGCCGGGTCCACATAGGCCGGGTCGGCATTACCATGCTGGCTCTTCACAAGGCTCCAGTCCGCGTCAAGTTCTTCGGCCAGGATCATGGGAAGGCCGGTCTGCACACCCTGCCCGAAGTCGAGCCGGTTGATGGTCACGGTCACCGTACCGTCCTTGTCGATGCGCACAAAGGCCGAGGGCTGCTGGGTGGGCTTGAGGCTGGATGCCGCCGGTGCACCCGCTGTTGCCATGGTTTGCGCTTGCGTCAGTATCGGAAAAGCGCCGAGCGCAAAACCACCGGCAGTCGCAACCTTGAGGAAGCTGCGGCGTGGCGGTTCCGCATCCGCTATGGTTTTGGTAGCTGCTTGCGCCCGAAACATAAGGGACTGAAGCCCTTTTGGCAGTTGCGAAGCGATATCGAAGGTGTCTGGGGAGTTGGAATACATGGTGTTGTTCTCCTTCTTTAAGCCAATTAAGCCAGTGCCTGGGCGGCGTCTTTGATGGCGGCGCGAATGCGCACATAGGTGCCGCAGCGGCAGATGTTGCCGGCCATGGCGCCGTCGATGTCGGCATCGCTCGGCCTGGTGTTGGTTTTTAGCAAGGCGGTTGCGCTCATCACCTGGCCGCTCTGGCAATAACCGCACTGCGCCACGTCATGTTTGACCCACGCGTCCTGCACAGCCTTGCCGACGCGGTCGGCCGCCACGGCTTCGATGGTCGTGATCTTCTGGCCGGCGGCGGCAGAGATCGGCGTGACGCAAGAGCGTATGGCCGAGCCATTGAGATGCACGGTGCACGCGCCGCACATGGCCGCGCCGCAGCCGAACTTGGTGCCTGTCATGCCCAGCGTGTCACGCAGGGCCCAGAGGATGGGGGTGGATTCGTCGGCGTTGACGGCAATGTCCTTGCCGTTGATGTTGAGGGTGGGCATCGTGGAACTCCTTGCGGTTGTTGTTAGCGGGAAGATCAAATGGAGGTGAAAGGGCTACTTATCGAATTTTTATTCGCTTAAATCAGGGTTTTATCCGTAAAAACTTGGGCACGCAGACATGAGGGGTATTGCCTTTTCAGGGGCGTTCAGGAAAGTCAGGCCTTGATGGCGTCCCAGCAAAGGCTAAAGGCCGCCTGGTGCACGATCTCATCGTCAGGCAGCACCTGGGTACGTATCAGGTTGGCGGTTTCACGCACCGAGCCCACCAAGCTTGCCGTCAGCAAAGGCAGGGGTACAGGCTTGAGGATCTCCTGCTTCTGGCCTTCTTCCATCAGTGCCAGAAAGCCTGCCGCCAGCCGCGTCGACAGCTCACGGTTGCCTTGGGTAAACCAGGGCGAGTTGTAGTACTGCTCCTGAAACACCACCTCGGCGTAGCGCTCCAGACGGTGGCGCAGCAGATTGCCCCAGATAAGCCGCACCCGGCTGCGCAGCGAGGTGCCGGACTCGACACCCGCCATCAGCCGCTGCACAGTAGCGGTCTTGGCTTCTTCATAAAGCTGGCTGATCAGCTCGTCTTTGGACGGGTAATAGACGTAGAGCGTGCTCGTGGCGATGCCGGCCGTGCGGGCAATGTCGGCCATGGTCAGGCCACTCAGTCCGGTCTGGGCCACCAGGTTGAAGGTGGCCTCGGCAATGGCGCGCTGCTTTTCGTCGTCTTTGGGTTTCATGTGGAGCTTGTGAATATAAGCGAATATTAATTCGCTATCAAGCCCGACCTCTGCCGAGGTCTACCGCAGGCAAGGACATGGCCTGTGCGGGCACAATCAAAGGCATGAGCCAGCCCACACTTTCCATTGCCGACCTGCGCAAAAGCTATGAGCGCGCCGAACTCAACGAAGACGCGTCACAAGCCGACCCGCTCCTGCAATTCGACCAGTGGCTCAAGGAAGCCATCGCCGCCGAAGTACCCGAGCCCAACGCCATGACGCTGGCCACCGTCGCCAGCAACCTGCGCCCTTCCACCCGCATCGTGCTGATCAAAGGCTATGACGAACGCGGGATCACCTGGTTTACCAACTACGACAGCCGCAAGGGCCACGAACTGGCCGGCAATCCGTACGCGGCGCTGCAGTTCCACTGGGTGGAGCTGGAACGCGTGGTGCGCATCGAAGGCGTGGTCGAAAAGGTCTCCGCCGAAGAAAGCGACGCCTACTTCAACAGCCGCCCGCTCGACTCCCGCATAGGCGCCTGGGCCAGCCCGCAAAGCGAAGTGATTACCGGGCGCAGCGTGCTGGTAGCCAACGCGGCCAAATACGGCGCCAAATTTTTGCTACAGCCCCCGCGCCCGCCACACTGGGGCGGCTACCGCCTCAAGCCCGACAACTGGCAATTCTGGCAAGGCCGCAAGAGCCGGCTGCATGACCGGCTGCGTTATACCTTGCAGGATGATGCGGCTTGGTTGCGGGAGCGGCTGGCGCCATAACGGCGGCTGGTATGACCGGGTCGCGAGCCGCCCAGACACCTTCGGAGTTTGTATGCAAGTTCATGGAAGTTGCCACTGTGGAAGCGTTCGCTACGAAGCGGAAGTGGACCCGGCGCAAACCACCATCTGCCATTGCACCGATTGCCAGAAGCTCACGGGGTCTGCCTACCGGGTCTCGGTGCCTGCTACCGAGGGCTCGTTTCGCCTCACGGTGGGCAAGCCAGCGATCTATGTAAAAGTTGGCGACAACGGTGCCCGGCGCGCACAAGCGTTTTGCCCTCACTGCGGATCACCGCTTTACACCTACGCAGCGGATGACCCGAAGGTCTACGGTCTCAGGGTGGGTGGCATTGCAGAGCGCGAAGTACTGATTCCCCGGAGGCAAAAGTGGTGTCGCTCAGCACTGCCATGGACAGAGAGCCTCGTCGCAATCCCGCGGGACGGGGGCGACTAGTTACAACGGTCCGCCTGCTTGCCCACCCGCTCAATACGCTGCGTAGCAACCGACTCCAACTGCTGGCGGCTGACCAACCCGGGCGCGATCTCCGCCAGCGGCACCAACACAAAGGCCCGCTGCATCATGCGCGGATGTGGCAGCGTAAGGTGCTCTGATTCCATGCGGGCGCTGCCGTAGAGCAGCAGATCCAGGTCCAACGTGCGGGGTGCGTTGCGGTAGGACCTCTCGCGGCCAGCCCCTTGCTCAATCTGCTGCAGATGGCTTAGCAAGTCGGGAGCAGTCAGACTGGTTTCGACTTCGGCCACGGCGTTCAGGTAATCATTGCCGGGTGCAGGAGACTCATTGCCCGCATCGGTATTCAGTGGCGCCGTTTTATAGAGGCTGGAAAATTGACGAACTTCGGTCAACGGCAGCTGGCCTATCGCCTGAACGGCTTGCCGCAGTGCTACCGCGGCATCGCCGAGGTTTGCGCCAAGGGCAACGTAGGCGCGAACCACGGGGCTCTCAGGTGTTGGGAACGTTATCCGACGAAGGCGAAGAAGCAGCCTCGCCGCCCGCGCCTTCAGCTCCGCCTGCACCACCGCGGTTGGCCGGCTTGCGGCGGCGGCGGCGTTTTTTGGCGGGCGCAGCATCGCCCTGCTCGCCCGAGGCGTCAGCAGAATCGGACGCCGCACGTTCAGCATGCGTCGAGCCAGGCTCGGCATCAACACGCTTGACACGAACCCGCGGCGCCTGCGGTTTGTTCTGCTGCGCCTGGCGCGCCTCTTCGATCATGGCGTGGCGTTCGTCGTCGTAGGCGGTGCTGAATTTTTCCCACCACTCGGCGAGCTCCATGTCGATCTCACCGGTCTGCGCGCGCAGGCGCAGGAAATCAAAGCCAGCGCGAAAGCGCGGTTGGTCCAGTAGCGAATACGGCGCGCTGCCCGTGCGTTTTTCAAAACGCGGCTGCATGGTCCAGATCTCGCGCATGTCGGTGCCCAGCTTGCCGCGGCCCGACACGTCGCCGATCTTGGCGTTGAAGGCGTCGTCAATCGCGTCCTGCAGCGCCGGCATGAGGTGTTCACCGCGCTTCTTGCGCCGCTCCCAGCCTTCGCGCACGTCAAACCAGAGTACGCACGACAGCAAGAAGCTGGGGGCCACCGGCTTGCCTTCGCCGACGCGGCGGTCGGTGTCTTGCAGTGCGAGCTTCAGGAAGGGCTCGTCGGCGTTTTCCACCACCACGTCGAGCA
Source organism: Polaromonas aquatica (assembly GCF_050626995.1). GTDB lineage: Bacteria > Pseudomonadota > Gammaproteobacteria > Burkholderiales > Burkholderiaceae_C > Polaromonas > Polaromonas aquatica_A. Next base: position 639,066 of record NZ_CP192467.1, read on the forward strand.
GCGGATAAATGCCGGTGCCCAGGCCGAGGAACTTGAGTTGCGCGATGCTGGCCAGCGCATGGCCGGTCTGCAGCAATTTGAGCATTTCATCAAACAGGCGCGACTGCGGCACGTCGGCCAGCAGGCCTTTCATTTCGCGCAGCGGGGCCACGGTCTTGTCTTCAAATTTGAAACCCAGCGCACTGAGCTTGGCTGCAAAACGCACGGCGCGGATGATGCGCACCGGGTCTTCCCGGTAACGCACGGCCGGGTTGCCGATCATGCGGATGATTTTTTTCTTCGCGTCCTTGATTCCGTTGTGATAGTCGACCACGACCTGCGTCTCGGGGTCGTAGTACATCGCGTTGATGGTGAAGTCGCGACGCGCGGCGTCCTGTTCGATCGGGCCCCAGACGTTGTCGCGCAGCACCCGGCCGGAGGCATCGACAGCGTGCTTCATGCCGGCCAGCTCGCTCTTGCTGGTGCGCTCGTTGCCGCCGACCTGCTCTGCCAGGCTGCTGTCAAGGTGCGCACGGAAGGTCGATACCTCAATCACTTCATGCTCGCGCCCGCGGCCGTAAATAACGTGCACGATGCGAAAGCGCCGGCCGATGATGAAGGCACGCCGGAACAGTGACTTGACCTGCTCTGGCGTGGCGTCGGTGGCCACGTCAAAGTCCTTGGGGCGCAAGCCGACCAGCAGGTCACGCACTGCACCGCCGACGATGTAGGCCTCGTAACCGGCGTCCTTGAGAGTGCGCACCACGTCCATGGCGCGGTCGTCCACCAGGTTGACGTCAATGCCGTGTTCCTTGAAACCCACATCCTGGCGCTGGCCGAAAGGTGATTTTTTGACCCGCTTGGCGCCGGGATCTGTACCGTCTGATTTGCCAAACAGCTTGTCGATAAATTTTTTGATCATGGATAACTAGATAAACAGGTCAAGTATGCGCCATCCGCGCTCTGTCGCCAGCGCCCGCAGGCGCTCGTCGGGATTGGTGGCGACGGGGTGGGTTGCCTTCTCCAGCAGGGCAATATCGTTCATGGAGTCGGTATAGAACGTGGTTTCCACGTCGTTCCAGGTCAGCTTTCGGGCCGCCAGCCATTGTTCCACGCGGGTGACCTTGCCGTCGCGGGCCGAGGGCGTGCCGCTGATCTCTCCTGTGACCCATCCTTGGGCGTCACGCGCCAGTTCAACCGCGATCAGTTCTTTCACGCCGAAAGCGTCGGCAATCGGCCGCGTCACGAACTCGTTGGTGGCGGTGACGATAACCAGCTCATCACCTGCCGCACGGTGGCTGTCGACCAGCGCCTGCGCCTGCTTTGTGATGGCTTTTTGCACTACATCCCTCATAAAACGGGCGTGAGCAGCTCCTGAATTGATAGCACCTTGCTTGCAGATAGCCTCAGTGGCAAAGCGCACATATTCATGGATGTCGAGCGTGCCGGCGCGGTAGTGCTCAAAAAACTCACTGTTGCGGCGCTTGAATTGGGTGCTGTCGCACCAGCCCAGCGCAATGGTGAACTCGCCCCATTCGTAGTCGGAATCGATGGGGATCAGCGTGTGATCCAGGTCAAACAAGGCAATCTTCAAGCTTGGGCTCCAGTTAGCATCTCGCCCAGCTTGAGCTCAGGGTGAGCCCGCTGCAGCGCAATCAGGCCTTCGAGGGCGCGCTTGCGCCAGCCGGGGCCGCGATCCAGCGCATCGTGCCAGGCTTCGTGCAGGCTTTCCGGCTGCGTGGCCAGCAGGTAGTCATACAGGGCCGCAGCCTGCTGCAAATCCTTGTTGGCTTTGGTTCGCATGGCGCCTGACCGCTCTCCGACGATCAGCAGTTTGTGTACCGCATAACGTTCGGGCGCCGGAATGCTCACCGTCACGGCGCTGCCATTGCGATCAACCAGCACTGCCTGTGTCACCCGCTCAAGCGAGAACTCCATGAAACGCAGCGGCTGCAGGCCAACGTTGAGATTGGGAATGACAATGGGGCCATCGCCACCCCGGTGGGCCGAGGTCAGGAAGTCGATCTGGAATTCGGGGTCTCCGCTGAGCTTGTAGGAAGCTCCCGCCCCTCCGCTGAGCTGAACCAGGGGAATGAAACCCTGCTCAAAGCTTGTCAACGCCGCATGAACGTCAATTTGCACATCAGCCGGCAAGGCCACCGAAATGTTTTTGCCGGCGTGTGCAAAATCGACATCGGTAGTGGCCCCACCGGCGAACCATTTGACGCCCAGCATATTGCCCAGTGCGATGAATGCGTGCGTGCCGACCAGCACACCACCCGCACGGAAAAAACCATAGTCGGAAAGGCGCCGAACCGCACGCACATGCTTGGGCAAAGCCGGGGTACAGCCCAATGCTACGGCAGCCTTGGCCAACGGTGCCAGGGCCGCGTCCGGCTTGACGGTGGGATTGCGCGCACGTTCAACTGCCGTACGGACGGCATCGGTGTCGGGCCCGACATAGAGCTGGCGCAATTGCCCGTTCAGGTCGCGGTAAGAGAAGTACCAGTACACCGCGTCCTGCACTGTTTTGCGGGAAAAGCTGCCATGCAGGTTTTCAATACTGCGGTTGAGTTCCAGCGAAGTCGCCACATCCGCCAGCTGGGCATAGGCCGTCTGGGCGGAAAGGGGGAGTTCGACATGAAGAGGCATAGCGCAACTATACAACAAATTAATTTTTGTTGTATAGCATCGTGTTTTAACCGTTTTCCAGCATCGACTTGATCAGGGGAATCGTGATGGCGCGCTTGGTTTGCAGGGCGTACGCATCCAGTTGGTCGAGCAACTGCATCAGGCTGCCCAGGTCGCGCGAAAAGCGGGTCAGCATGAAGTCCATGGCTTCGTCGCTCAAAAACACGCCGCGCGCGTCGGCCTCGCGCCGCAACACTGATCGCCGCTCGGGTTCGGTCAAGGCCTGCAGGGCGAACACATGGCCCCAGCCCAACCGGGTGCGCAAGTCTTCACGCAGTGCCAGGTCGGCCGGCGGCATCTGGCCGGCGGCCAGCACCCAGCGCGGCCGGCCGTCGGGGGCGCTCAGCGCATTCACAAACCAGTTGAACGCCGCCTGCTGCTGCACCGCGGTATAGAGATGGCAGTCGTCCAGGATGACCGCCGCCCAGGATTCGTTGAACTCGGGCGGCTCCAGCATGGAGGCGTCCATCCAGCCGCTGGCCGCGCCCTGCTCACGCAGCGTTTCGCGCACGGCCTTGAGCAGATGGGTTTTGCCGCTGGCGGCCTCACCCCAGAGGTAGGTAGGTACGGGCGAGCGCAGCGTGTTGCCGGCCCACAGCTCCAGGTGCTTGAGCGCGGCTTCGTTCGGACCGCCAAAAAAATTGGCGAACGACGGGGCTGAAGCCAGACCAATGTCCAGCGCAATCTGTTTCATGCCCGCCATGCGTTCATCATCCCGGCCTTATCCAGCCTAGCCGGCCTTGTACAGCCGGCTGGCCATGTAGCTGGCCTTGATGCGGCGTATGCCCACCAGCAGCACCGCGCTGGCCGGCAACGCCACCAGCACGCCGACAAAGCCGAACATCTGGCCGAAGGCCAGCAAGGCAAAAATCACCGCCAGCGGGTGCAGGCCTATGCGTTCACCCACCAGGCGCGGCGTGAAATACAGGCTTTCCACCACTTGCCCGATGCCGTAGACCACGGCCACCATGACCAATGCCTTGAGCGATGCAAATTCCAGCAGGCCGGCCAGCACGGCCAGGATAAGGCCCAAGCCAAAACCCAGATAAGGAATGAACATCGCAAGGCCCGTGAAGACGCCGATGGGCAGGGCCAGGTCCAGGCCGAAAAGCGCCAGGCCGATAGCGTAAAACGCCGCCATGATCAGCATCACCAGGAGTTGGCCGCGCAGATACTGGCCCAGCACCGCATCGGCCTCCTCGGTGAAGCTGTCAAAACCGGCGCGCAAATGCGGCGGCACCAGCTCAAGCACACGGGCGACAAACTTGTCCCAGTCCATCAGCAGGTAAAACAGGGCCACCGGAATCAGCACGGCATTGCCAATAATCGCCAGCGCCACGCTGCCGCCCAGCTTGAGCGAGGACATGAGCGAGGTGAACAGGTCTTCAAAATTGGCGTTGAGGTACTTGAGCACAAAAGCCTTGATGCTGCCAACGTCCAGGGCCACATGGATGCCGAACTGCGCCAGCCACGGCGCCAGGCTGGTGTTGAGCCTGTCCGCCAGCAGGGGAACCTGCTCACGCAGCACAGGCAGCTCCTTGGCCATGATCGGCACGATCAGCAAAAAGAGGCCGAGCAGTGCCACGATGAAGATGAACTCGACCATGACCACCGCTACCACCCGCGGCAGGCGGCCCTTGCCCACGGCGTCCAGCCGGTTCACCAGTGGCGTCAACGCATAGGCCAGCACGGCGGCGATGACAAAGGGCGCCAGCACCGGCCCCAGCAGCCACAGCGCCAGGATGATCAGCGCTGCGATCAGGCACCAGGCGGCGGTGCGTTTTTGGGTGGTGGTGAATTGCATAAAGCCTTGGGTTGAGCTTGGCGGAAGAAGGTCCTGGGTGGGCCTGAAGAGGGCCAAACAGGAGCCGGATGGGTAGCCTTTAGAATCTCAGGCTGAATTCTATCGGGCTTGCAGGCCCCTTCCCGGCTGCAAAAATCGCCCGCTGACCCTTCATCCGCACCCTACCCGTAGCAAAGCCGACACCATGACAACCTCCTTTCCTTCTCCCCTTAGCTACAAAGACGCGGGCGTCGACATCGACGCGGGTGATGCACTGGTCGAACGCATCAAGCCCCTGGCCAAGAAAACCATGCGCGAAGGGGTGCTGGCGGGCATTGGTGGCTTTGGCGCCCTGTTTGAGGTACCCAAGCGCTACAAGGAACCTGTCCTGGTCAGCGGCACGGACGGCGTGGGCACCAAGCTCAAGCTGGCGTTCGAGTGGCAGATGCACGACACCGTGGGTATCGACCTGGTTGCGATGAGCGTGAACGACGTGCTGGTGCAGGGCGCCGAGCCACTGTTCTTCCTCGATTACTTTGCCTGCGGCAAGCTGGACGTGGACACCGCCGCGGCGGTGGTCGGCGGTATTGCCAAAGGTTGTGAGCTCAGCGGCTGTGCGCTCATTGGCGGCGAGACCGCCGAAATGCCGGGCATGTACCCTGCGGGCGAATACGACTTGGCCGGTTTTGCCGTCGGTGCCGTGGAAAAGTCAAAAATCCTGACTGGCAAGGATGTGAAGCCCGGCGACGTGGTGCTCGGCCTGGCCAGCAGCGGTGTGCACTCCAATGGTTTCAGCCTGGTACGCAAATGCATTGAACGCGCGGCTGGCAATGCCCCCGCCACGCTGGACGGCAAGCCCTTCAAGCAGGCCCTGATGGAACCCACCCGCCTGTATGTGAAGAACGTGCTGGCCGCGCTGGCCGCCCACCCCATCAAGGCTTTGGCCCACATCACTGGCGGCGGCCTGCTGGAAAACATTCCGCGCGTGCTGCCCGAAGGCATGGCCGCCCACCTCAAAAAGGGCAGCTGGCCGCAAACCGAGCTGTTTGCCTGGCTGCAAAAAACCGCCGGCATCGACGATTTCGAGATGAACCGCACCTTCAACAACGGCATCGGCATGGTGGTGGTGGTGGACGCCGCCCACGCCCAGGCCACAGCCAAAACCCTGCGTGACGCCGGTGAGCAGGTCTACGAGATCGGCGTGATCGCCCCCAAAGGCGACGGCGCCGCTGTGACGGTTGGCTAGTCACGCCGAATACGGACCGGCAGCACCTCTGTCCGAGATACGGCGGATTTACCGGTAATTGCTATTAAAACAATAGCTGCTTGCGCCCGATTACATTGGGCTCAAGGCCAAAATCTCTTGAAAACTCCGGCCTTACAGGTCCTGTACGCGCGCCCTGAGCATGCCTTTTAACCATCGGCAAAACTCGCGCGCCACCTGAATGTGCTCGCTGCGCGGGTTGATGTAAGCCGCATAGGTCGCCCCTGAGGCGACTTTTTCATCGTCCACCAGCATCAGCGTGCCGTCCCGCAGCTGGTCCAGCACCAGGAGCCGCGGCACCACCAGCAGTCCCGAACCCCCAATGGCCGCAGCCACGGCCAAAAACAGGTGGTCGTACATCGCGCCCACGTGAAGGCGGTCCACCACAATTTCCTTGGCTACAGCCCAGGTGCTGATGGTGTCCGGACGTGACCTGGCGGCAATCATGGGCCAGCGGTTGGGCGCGTTCTGACGATGGGCCTGCACAAGCACCGGCGAGCCGACACAAACCAGTTCCTCCCGGATCAATTCCCAGCTTTCCGTGCCGGGCAAACTCAGGTCGCGCGTAATAAAAACGTCGAATTCATCCTGCGGCTGCGGCGGCGACAGCGAGGTGATGAGATCCACCTGAACCGGGTTTTCAGTACTGAACGCCCCCAGCGCAGGCACCACAACCGTCAGCGCAAAGCTTGGCATGGAGGTGCGTACCTTCAGGCGGTCGTGGAGACGCCCGGTCTGGGCCATCTGCTTCGTCGCCAGCTCGATGGTTGAGATGGCGTCCCGGATGGCGTCATAAAACTGCGAGCCGGCGGGGGTGAACGCCACAGTCGAGCCCTTGCGCTCAAAAAGACGCCGACCGGTCCACGCCTCCAGGGTCGCGACGTGCCTGCTGACAGCACTTTGGGTCACACCCAGCGCCGCGGCGGCCCGGGTGAAGCTGCCGTGCCTCCCAACGATGACAAAAGCCCGAGCCGCCACCAAAGGGATGTCCGCCTGCTTCTTATGAGTATTACTCATGACGATCCACCTGATCAGGAATAGTTGAACGGCCAATGGCTGGCTCTGACCAACGCATACCCATAGGATAACGGCAACAGTCCAACCCAGCCACGCAAGGAGCTTAGACATGCGGTATTTCATCCGGAAAATATGCGTATTACTCATGGTGATACTCATCCTTCCAGCCACGGCTGCGGAGGTGGTCCTTTACTCCTCAAACAATGTGGAAACCGTGAACCGGGTCGTGGACCTGTTCACCAAAGCACACCCGTCCATCAAGGTTTCCGTTGTGCGCGCCGGCACCGGCGCCCTGATGCAGCGCATCAAGGCGGAAGGAGCGAATCCGCTGGGAGACATCTTCTGGTCGGGCGGCCTTTCCACCGTGAGCGAATTCCGGGAACAGCTGGAACCCTACATTTCGCCCGAGGCTGCCAAGGTTCCGGAGTCCTACCGCGGGCCCAACGGCTTGTGGCTGGGAACCAATGTTCATGTCACGGTGCTGATGGCCAACCTGCGGCAGGTACCCGGAGGCCAGTTGCCCAAAGGCTGGGCCGACCTGACCGATCCCAAATGGAAGGGCCGGATTGTCATTCCAGACCCCGAACGCAGCAGCGCGTCATACGTAGCGCTTTACGGACTGCAAAAGGTGCTCGGCAAGGACGTGCTGGCGAAGATCGTGCGCAATGCAACCATTGTGGGAACGACTTCCGCAGCCTACGAAGGTGTCGCCAAGGGCGAGTTTGCCGTCGCGGTGACCATGGAATACGCCGCCTACGAGTATGTGGCCGGCGGAATGAAGGAAATCAGGCTGGTCTACCCGGCCGAGGGCACCTTTCTTTCACCTGAAGGCATGGCGCTGATCAAGGGGGGCAAACACCCCAACGAAGCTCGAAAGCTCTACGAATTCCTGGCATCCAGAAATCTGCAGGTGGAAGTTTTCAAAAGCGCCTACCGCCGTCCGGTGCGCGCCGACATCGACGTCACCAGGCTGGCTGACCTGCCGGCGTTGGCCAGCCTCAAGATCATCCCGCTGGACGACGCCAGGATGGGTGCGGAGCGCGCCGAATTTCTGGTCCAGTGGCGTCAGCTTGCGGCTGGCCGGTGATGCCCACAACGTCTAGCAAAGGCCGATGATGCAGGTTTCATTCAGGAATATTTCGCAGAGCTACGGCAGGCAGGTGCTGTTTCAGCAGTTCGACCTTGTCATCCCCAGCGGATCATTTTTTACCTTGCTGGGCCCGTCGGGCTGCGGCAAGACCACCCTGCTGCGAATGCTGGGCGGCTTTGTCAAGCCGGACAGCGGCCAGATCCTGTTCGGGGACGACGACGTCACCCAGGTGCCAGTCCATCGCCGGGGCGTGGGAATGGTTTTCCAGGACTACGCGCTGTTTCCCGACCGCTCCGTGCTGGCCAACGTGTGCTATGGCCTGGCAGCGCGGCAGGTGCCCGCCGCAGAAGCCGAAGCACGCGCCATGGCGATGCTCAAGCGCGTCGGCCTGGAAACATTTGCCGGGCGCATGCCTGCAGCGCTTTCGGGCGGCCAGCGGCAGCGGGTGGCCATGGCACGCGCCCTTGTCATCCAGCCCAGGTTGTTGCTGCTTGACGAGCCACTCTCGGCGCTCGACGTGAAACTGCGCGTCGAACTGCGCAGCATGATTCGCGACCTGCAAACCGAGGCCGGCATCACCACCGTATTTGTCACCCACGACCAGGAAGAAGCCCTGGCGATGTCGGACCTGATCGCCGTCATGGACCGCGGCCGGGTGGTGCAGGCCGGCCCGCCGCGCGAGATTTACGCCAAACCCCGGTCCAGATTCGTCGCGGATTTTGTCGGCAGCGCCAATGTGGTTCCGGTCGACAGCGAGCTGCCGTCGTCTGCCGACGGCGCCCGGCGCCTGGGGACCCCCGGCGGGGTTCTCCTCACGCGCTCCGACCTCCCGCTCGCCGCAGGTTCCAGCCTGGCCATCCGCAGCGAAGAGATTTCTCTGGTTGCAGCAGGCCCGCAGCAAGAGGGCCTTCTCTCCGGCGTGATTGAACATGTGGAGTTCCGCGGGAGCATCACGGGCTATGCGGTGCGCACCACCGTGGGCCTGATCCGCGTGGACGTCTGGACCAGCCAGCAGAAGCAACTGCGCAGCCGTGGCGAGCCGGTCACGCTGCAGTTGCCGCCAGCAGCCCACATCGTGGAGCCCTCGTGATGCTGGGCCCCTTGCGCAGAGACCCGGCCTGGCTGGCGATGGCCATGGCGGCGATGGCCGTGCTCGGCCTTTTTCTGGTATGGCCGCTCGCCAACATGCTTTGGCAGTCCTTTGCCGCACCGGGCAGCGATGGCGGCGTCGGCGGCTATACCCGGTTTTTCTCCGAAGCTTCTTACCGTGAAGTTTTCTTCAACACCCTGATCCTGGGTCTGCTGGTGACGGTGAGTTCCATGCTGGTGGGCGGCGGGCTTGCGGTGGTGGTGGCGCGCTGCAAATTCCCGTTCGCCGGGCTGGTGACCTTTTTGCCGCTGATCACGCTGGTGATTCCCGATGTTGTGGTTGCCGCATCCTGGGTCTTGGTGCTGGGCCGTCAGGGCCTGCTCAACGGCTGGCTGGAACCGCTGGGCGTACAGCTGCCCTCCTTGTACTCGTGGTGGGGCCTGGTCTTTGTGATGACGCTCAACAACTACGTCTACGCCTTTGTCGCCGTCCTGGTGGGCCTGAAGTCCATGGACCGCAACCTGGAAGAAGCCGCGCTCAGCCTCGGCCAGCCCCTGGGCACGGTACTCAAAGGCGTCACCATGCCGCTCCTGCTGCCGTCGGTGTTCGGCGGCGCACTGATCGTGTTCACCCACGTGATCGGCAGCTTCGGCGTGCCCGCTATCCTCGGGGCCCGCACACCCGTGCTGGCCGTCAAGGCATACAACGAGTTTGTGAGCGAAATGGGTGGCAACCCCCAAATGCAGGCGACGATGGCCTCCCTGCTGGTGTTCCTCGGCGCCGGCATGCTGCTGGTGCAAAAGCTGTGGGTCGAACGCCGGCAGTTCCAGATGGAATCGGGCCGCACACCGGCGGCCATCTCCATTGCGGGCTGGCGCGCGCAGGCCGCCACCGCCGCGGTATTGGGAGTAGTGACGCTGTCGATGCTCCCGGTGCTGGTGGTGCTGGTGACGGCCTTCACGCCCTCCATAGGCCCCGTGCTGCACTACGGCGGTTTCACGCTGGCCCATTTGCAGCACGCTTTGGTGCGGGCTCCCGAGCCGCTGTACAACTCGCTCTTCCTGGCCACCATCGCCACCGCTGCCGGGATGCTCTTCTCGGTGGCGGTTGCCTACCTGATCGTGAAGCGCCGCTCGGCCTTGACCCACGCGCTGGACGTGCTGGTCATGCTGCCCCTGACCATCGCGGGGACCGTGCTGGGCATTGCCCTGATCAATGCCTTCAACGGCGGCTGGCTGGCCTTGACCGGCAGCTGGGTGATCATGGCCCTCGCTTACTTCCTGCGCCGGGTGCCCACCAGCGTTCGCGCTGCGGCGGGACCGCTGCACAACCTGAGGGACTCCATCGAAGAGGCGTCCATGAGCCTGGGTGTGAGCCCGATCAAAAGCTTTTTTCGCGTGGTACTCCCGATCATCGGCCCCTCCGTCGCGGCCGCTGCCGTGCTGATGTGGGTCACCACCCTGTCGGAGCTCTCGGCCACAGTCGTCCTGTATTTCGGCGGCATGAACACCATGCCCATCGAAATATTCCAGCAGGTGGACAGCGGCAGGCTGGCACTGGCCTGTGCCTACAGCGTGCTGCTCCTCCTCACCATCTTCATCCCGCTGGCGCTCGCCCGTCGGGTTTTCCGTCTCAAAGTAGGAGCCATTGAATGAACCATCCCTCCCTCCCGGGCCACGCATTTCTTGCGCAACGTGTGCTGGGCGCCAAGCCGTCCGCCACCAAGGAAATGACGCGCCTGGCCAACCAGATGAAACGCGAAGGCCGCGACGTGATCGCGCTCAGCCAGGGAGAGCCCGACTTTCCGACGCCACTCCACGTCCGGGAAGCGGCCAAGGCTGCGATTGACCGAAACGAGTCGCGTTATACCGATGTGGCCGGTACCTTGCTATTGCGTGAAGCGGTGATGCGAAAGTTCGAGCGGGACAACGGCCTCAGGTTCAGCCCCGAGCAGATCCAGGTGGGTTGCGGCGCCAAACAGCTCCTGTACAACGCCCTGCAGGCCACCATCAACGACGGCGACGAAGTGGTGATCCCCACGCCCGCCTGGGTGTCTTACCCGGAGATGGTGCTGCTTGCGGGCGGGCGGCCGGTCATCGTTCGTTGCGGCGCTTCCAGCGGGTTCAAGTTGACGCCCCAGCAACTGGAAGAAGTCATCACGCCGCGCACCAAATGGCTGATGCTCAACTCGCCGTCGAACCCCAGCGGTGCGGTGTACAGCCAGGAAGAACTGGCCGCATTGGGCGAGGTGCTGCTTCGCCATCCTCATGTCTGGGTGATGGCCGACGACATCTACGAAAAGATCCGCTACGAGGACACGGCTTTCGCTACGCCCGCGGCTGTGGTGCCTGAGCTCGCCGGCCGCACACTGACGATCAACGGTGTCTCCAAAGCCTACGCCATGACCGGCTGGCGCGTGGGCTTCGGCGCGGGACCGGTTGAACTCATCAGGGCGATGAATCTGGTGCAGTCCCAGTCGACCTCGCACACCAGTTCCATCAGTCAGGCTGCGTCCATTGCCGCGCTGGATGGTCCCATGGATTTCCTCCCAGGATTTGTCAAGGCATTCAGGCGGCGCCGCGACCGGGTTGTGGAAGTTCTAAGGTCGATAGAAGGGCTGAGCTGTGACCTTCCTCCCGGCGCGTTCTACGCATTTCCCGGCTGCCAGGGACTGCTGGGTCGAAGGGACAAACTCAACAACCTGATTGCGACCGACTCCGATCTTGCGCTGTACCTTTTGCGCGAAGCAGGCGTTGCCGTGGTCCAGGGTGCGGCCTTCGAGCTGCCCGGCCACTTCCGGATTTCCTATGCAGCATCCGACGAAGAACTTGAAGAGGCTCTGCGCCGCATTGCAGTGGCGTGTGCCGAACTGCGCTAGCCACCTGTCGCCGCATCCATTCGGCAATTTCAGGCCCACTCCAACAACCCTACACAACAGACATGAACCACATGAACCACATGAACCACATGAACACTCTTCAGAAAAACCAGAAATTCCGCGCGGCCCTCGGCCAAGGCAAGCTGCTGACCGCCATGGCGGCGCACAATCCGCTTTGTGCCAAGCTGGCCGAAGAAGCAGGGTTTGATGCCATTTGGGGAAGCGGCTTTGAACTGTCGGCAAGCCACGCTGTACCGGACGCCAACATCCTGTCCATGGGGGCCCATCTGGAGATGATGCGTGCCATCGCAGCGGTGGTGTCTGTTCCGCTCATCGCGGACATTGACACCGGCTTTGGCAATGCCGTGAACGTCAGCTACATCGTGCCGCAATATGAAGCAGCAGGCGCATCGGCTGTCGTCATGGAAGACAAGACCTTCCCCAAAGACACCAGCCTGCGCTCAGACGGCCGGCAGGAGCTGGTGCGCATTGAGGAGTTCCAGGGCAAGGTACAGGCGGCCGCAGCCGCGCGCACCGACAAAAACCTGCTGGTCATTGCCCGCACCGAAGCCTTGATCGCAGGGCAAGGCCAGGATGAAGCCATCAAACGTGCGCTGGCCTACGAGGAAGCCGGTGCAGACGCAATATTGATTCATTCAAAACAGAAAACACCCGACGAAGTCCTGGCGTTTATCAATGCATGGCGCGGCAAAGTCCCGCTGGTGCTGGTGCCGACCGCCTATCCCCAGCTCACGGAAGCCGACATTGCGGCCCTCCAGAAAGTCGGCATCGTAATTTATGGCAACCACGCCATCCGTGCCGCAGTGGGTGCCATGCGCGATGTTTTCGCGCGGATTCGCCGGGAGGGCGGAATTGCCGAGGTAGACAAACGGCTTCCTTCTGTCAAGGACATCATCGCGCTGCAAGGTGACGCCCACATGCGCGAAGTCGAGGCGAATTTCCTGCGCTGAAGCTTCATGCGTGATCCGGAACAACCAAGGAAAGGCAAGTCATGGAACCAGAAATCATCTTCAAATTCGACGGAGGCACAGTCACTCTGCCCTCGCAGTTACTCAACAGCCGCGAGGACGGCGGGCACCTTCTGGTCAATCCACCCAGAGCAGTCTGGGAACGCAGCGAACTCAGCGCGGTGGAACTGACCCTCTGGTCCTTTCTGGTCGCGGCGACTGGCCGGGCGATGCTGGACACGCTGCCGCAGCTTTCCGGCGGATGCATCAACTACTGGGAAGCTGGCAACTGGGCACTGCACCACAACGCTGCACCCTCGGGGCCGAAGCACCCGCAGACACATCGGCGTGTTCATCTGCATGTGCTGGGACGCAACCCGTTGTCCCGGCATCCCGACTGGCAATGGGGAGAGTCTCCGCGGTTTCCCGACCATGCCAACGCAAAAAAATGGGCAGCAGCTTTCACCCGCCTGGACAACGCGGAATGCTCAGCCGTAACTCGCCGCATTGGTGAACTGCTGGCACAAAAATACGGAGTGGCACGGTCATGGTGAAGCCATCGGCCGCACTGGCTCTCTGCATCATCTTGGCGACGGCCGGTGAGGCGGTTTTCGGCGCACCCAACCCATCGCAGATGCAGGGCATCGGCGATTCGGCGACGCTGGCGGCTGTCTCGCAGCGTGAAACCATACGGCTGGGATACCGGGACTCTTCCGTGCCTTTTTCCTATACGTTCGGCAAAGGCGAACCGATGGGTTTTGCGATTGACCTGTGCAGAAACATCGTGGAGTCGATTACCCGGGAACTCAAACTCAAACGCCTGGGTATTGAATGGGTTCCGGTGACCTCATCGACCCGCATCCCCCTGATGAAAGAGGGAAAAATCGACCTTGAATGCGGCTCGACAACCAACACAGCCGAAAGGCGGCGGCAGGTGGCGTTCACGATTCCCCACTACATCGCCGGTGTACGTATCCTTTCCAAAAGCACCCAACCAATCACCAGCCCTTCACAGCTGGAAGGCCGGAATGTTTCCACCAACAACGGCAGTACCGCGGCCGAAATGCTGGAATTCTTCAACCAGCAACTTCGCGCCCCCATCAAGCTCCAGCTTTTCAGCCAGAGTCTCGAAAGTTTTTCAGCCGTGCAAAGCGGCAGGGCCGAGGCGTGGCTGCATGACGACATACAGCTGTTCAGCCAGCGGGCCATGTCCGCGAACCCCAGGGACTACGTCATCAGCAGTGTGCACCTGTCCATCGAGCCCCTCGCCATCATGCTGCCCAAAGACGATGCAGCGTTCAAGGCCCTGGTAGACCGGACCATGCGTTCTCTCATGCGTGCTGGCGAAGTCCGTCGCCTGTATTCGAAATGGTTTGAAGAGCCCATCCCGCCCAAGGGCGTCAATCTTCAGGTTCCGCTGAACTCCCTCACCAAAGACCTTTATCGCTCGCCGACAGACTACGTCCCTGATCTGCGCATCCTGCGGATGCAGTAATGACCGGATTCACATCCTCCGCATTCCGGGATCGCGGTCTCGACCTTGAAGTGCCCGCGTGACCGCGACCTCGCTTGCACTGGTACTGGCAGGGGCCATGCTGCATGCCTTCTGGAACGTCGTGGCAAAACGTTCTGCAGGCGGCCCTCCGTTTGTCATTCTGTTTGGCTGGGTCAGCGCGGCCATCGCCACACCCGTCATGCTCTGGCAATGGCAGACTCACCCACAGGCCATGACGGTGGGCCTGGTGCTTGCAGCCCTGTCGAGTGCCCTGGTTCATGCCGCGTACTCGCTGGTGCTGCAGCAGGGTTACCGCGTCAGTGACTTTGCCGTCGTGTACCCGATTGCGCGTGGGGTTGGGCCTATGCTAGCCGTGATCGGCTCCGTGCTGCTCTTCGGCGAAACGCCGAGCCTGCCCGGCTGGCTCGGTATCGCGCTGATAGTTGCCGGGGTTTTTGTCACTGCAGGCGTCCTGGACATTTTCAGCGCGGAGCCGTCACGCTGCCAATCCGGCGTTGCCTGGGGGTCGCTCACGGGAGCGTTGATCGCCGTTTACACATTGCTCGATGGATGGGCGGTGAAGTCCCTCGGCGCAACGCCCATCCTGTTTTACGGCGCCGTGCTCTGGTTCCGGGTGCTTCTATTCGCGCCGTGGGCCATTCGGGGCCACGCGCGCATCCGTGCCTGCTGGCGCGAGAACACCCTCGCGGTCATTCTGGTCGGGACGCTATCACCACTGGCTTATGTGCTGGTGCTGTTTGCAGTGCAGCTCGCACCCCTGGCCTACGTCGCGCCGGTACGTGAGGTCTCGATGCTGGTCGCCGCGTTCGTGGGGGCAAAATTTCTGGGGGAATCCCTGAGCCGGGTGCAGATCCTCGGGGCAGTCCTGATGGCATCGGGCGTGCTGGCCCTGGCTTTGGCGTAGCTCGGCAGCCAGCGCCCAAGAGGCGGCCCTGATACCAGCTTTACCCGGATGCTACAAAAATACTAGCTGCTTGCGCGCATGCTGATTAGCTCAGCTGGACTTTTGCCGGTTTTTGTATCAAACTGTTCCATTGGTTCCGTTGATCCCCCAACCCGCCCCTGGAGCATTCATGCCCGTTATTGCAGTCGTCAACCGCAAGGGAGGCAGTGGCAAGAGCACACTCGCCGCGCACATCGCCGCGTGGTGCGCGCGCAATGGCAGCTCCGTCATGCTGGGCGATGTAGACCGCCAGCAGTCGGCGCGAAGCTGGCTCAAGCGACGCGACGCCGCACTGCCCGCCATCGCGCCCTGGGCCGTCGACCAGAAAAACATGCTGCGTGTGCCCACCGGCATCACGCACGTCGTGCTCGACACGCCGGGCGGCATGCACGGTTTTGAGTTGGCGCGCGTGGTGATGTTTGCCGATGTCATCGTCATGCCCGTGTGCAATTCGATGTTTGACCGCGAATCGGCTGCACAGTGCCACGCCGAGCTGATGGCGATGCCGCGGGTGGCCAGTGGCCGCTGCAAGCTAGCAACGGTGGGCATGCGCATCGACGGGCGCACCAGTGCCGCCAAAACGCTGGAAGCCTGGTCCGAAAGCCTCGGCATGCCCTTCCTGGGTGCCTTGCGCGAAACCCAGCTGTATGTACGCAGCCTGGAGCGCGGCATGACGATATTCGACTTGCCGGCCAGCGCTGCGGCGCAAGACCTCCAGCAGTGGCAACCGATCCTGCAGTGGCTGCGGCCCACGCTGTATCCGCCGCAAGCTGCCAACGATGCACCCGAAAGGGGACATGCCGCGGCACCGGCGAAGGCACCAGTCCGGGCGATTGCGCCCCTGCCTTCGACCGCCGCTACGCTGGGTGCCCGCCCGCTCAACCCGCCCCCCGCAGCCAAAGCCGCGCCTGCGCGCTTGGGCAGCTCACTTCCCAACAGCCTCATGCCCGCGCAGGAATCCCTGGTGCACGGCGCGCGCATGTCCTCACAAAGCACCGCACGCGCGGTCGGACGGCCTGTGCAGGTCAGCACCGCGCCGGCCTTGTCGCGCAATGTGAATTCTCCGGACGGCATGCAGATTCCGCATTTCCTCAAGCGCGGTACCTGACTCGCCTCCCCCCGCCCCCCAAAGTCAGGAAGCCGCCAGCTCCTTGCGCACTTCTCGCGCGGCCCGCACCATGTTGCCGAGTGCAGCTTCCGTCTCCGGCCAGCCTCGCGTTTTCAGTCCGCAGTCAGGATTGATCCAGAGGTTTTCTGCCGGGATCACGCTGGCTGCCTTGCGCAACAAACGCACCATGGCGTCCACGGTAGGCACACGCGGCGAATGGATGTCATAAACGCCGGGGCCAATCTCGTTGGGGTACTTGAAGTCGCCAAAGCCGCGCAGCAGTTCCATGTCGGAACGGCTGGTTTCGATGGTGATCACGTCGGCGTCCATCGCAGCGATCTCCGGCAGGATGTCGTTGAATTCGGCGTAACACATGTGGGTGTGGATCTGCGTCTCGTCGCGCACGCCCGAGGCGCTGATGCGGAATGCCCGGGTGGCGGCTCGCAGGTAGGCGGGCCAGCCCGCACGGCGCAGCGGCAATCCTTCGCGAATGGCCGGCTCGTCAATCTGGATGATGCCGATGCCGGCCTTCTCAAGATCGACCACCTCATCGCGGATGGCCCAGGCAATCTGCTCACAGGTCAAGCTGCGCGGCTGGTCGTCGCGCACAAAAGACCATTGCAGGATGGTGACAGGGCCGGTCAGCATGCCTTTCATCGGCAGCCTCGTCAGGCTCTGCGCATGCGCCGTCCATTCGACCGTCATCGGTGCGCGTCTGGCAACATCGCCAAAAATCACCGGCGGCTTGACACAGCGCGAGCCGTAAGACTGCACCCATCCGTTGGCCGTGAAGACAAAGCCGTCAAGCTGCTCGCCGAAGTACTCGACCATGTCGTTGCGCTCGGCTTCGCCGTGCACCAGAACATCCAGCCCCAGCGCCTCCTGTTTGCGCACCGCCAGCGCGATCTCGCCCTTCATCTTTTCCCGGTAGGCCGCCGCACCGAGTTCGCCGCGTTTGAACGCTGCGCGCGCGGCGCGAATCTCCGCAGTCTGTGGGAAGGAGCCAATGGTGGTGGTGGGCAGCGGCGGCAGCGCAAAGCGCACGCGCTGCAGGGTTTGGCGCGCCGGGAATGGTGAGCTGCGGCAATCGTCGCCCGCAACACTGCGCGCAAGGCGCAGCGCCACGTCGGCCCGGTGCACGCGAAGACTGCGGCGGCGCGCCGCGGCAGCTGCACGGGCTGAAGCCAGTTCCCTGGCAACCACAGGCTCCTCACCCATGAACGCCGCGCGCAACATGCGCAGCTCACCCAGTTTTTCCACCGCGAACGCAAGCCAGGAACGCAGTTCCTCATCCAGCGCGCTCTCGGCGGCAAGACTGAAAGGCACGTGCAACAGCGAGCAGGAGGGCGCGATCCAGAGCTCCCCCTGGTGCCTGGCAGCCACCGCGCGCAGCTTCGCCAGCGCCGCATCGGGGTCTGTGCGCCAGATGTTGCGGCCGTCGACAATACCCACCGACAGCACCTTGTGTGCGGGCAGCCAGTCGGCCACACCCACCAATTCCTCAGGCGCACGCACAGCATCGACATGCAAGCCCGCCACCGGCAGCTGGCAAGCCAGCCTCAGGTTGTCGGCCAGCGGTGAAAAATAGGTGGCCAGCAGCAACTGGGGCGCGCTGCGGGCAAGCTGCGAATAGCTGCGCTCAAAGGCGTAGCGCCACTGCTCGGGCAAATCCAGGCCCAGGATAGGCTCGTCGATCTGCACCCATTCCACACCTTGCGTCTTCAGCCGCCCAAGAATTTGCGCATAGACCGGCAGCAGCTTGTCGAGCAGGCTGAAGCGGTCGAAGCCGGGCTCACCTCCCTGGCTCTTTTCCTTGCCCAGCCACAAAAAGCTCAGTGGCCCGAGCAGCACCGCCTTGACCCGGTGGCCGGCACTCTGGGCCTGCGCCACTTCGTCGAAGAGGCGTTCCGAAGCAAGGCCGAATTGCGTGGCCGCATTGAACTCGGGCACCAGGTAGTGGTAATTGGTGTCAAACCATTTGGTCATTTCCAGCGCGAAGCTGCCGCCGCCCGCCTTGCCATCCGCGCACGCACAGTCGGCGCTGTGTGCATGGTCTTTGTGCACATTCACGCCGCGCGCCATGGCGAAGTAGCGGCCAAGCGAAGGCTCCTGGCCGGTGAAGCCAAAGCGCGCCGGCTCGCAACCCAGCATCTGGATGTGATTGGCCACGTGATCGTAAAAAGCGAAGTCGCCTACCGTGACAAAGTCCAGTCCGGCTTCTTTCTGCACGGCCCAGTGCCGCTCGCGCAGTTCGGCTCCGGTGGCTTCCAGCGCCGCGGTGCCCATCTCGCCGCGCCAGTGTTTTTCCAGCGCAAATTTCAGTTCCCGGTTCGCGCCCATGCGCGGAAAACCCAGGGTATGTGTGTAGACCATGCCAGTTATCTCCCTGATGCAAATCACAGAAGAACGCATGGTCAGCCAGATTCAATTATTATTCAAACGAAAGATATTGCCTCTCAACATGAAAATAATTGCAGTAGCAAAGAACCTTGATGTCCCCGTCCATCCTTGAACTCCGCCATCTGCGCACATTGACGGCGCTGCGCGACAGCGGCAGCCTCGTGCGCGCGGCGCAGTTGCTCAACCTCACGCAGTCGGCGCTTTCGCACCAGGTCAAGCTGCTGGAAGATCGCTATGCCACGCCCCTGTTTGAGCGCAAGTCCGTACCACCGCAATTCAGCACCACGGGCCTCAGGTTGCTGGCGCTGGCGGATGCCGTACTGCCCCAGGTCGAGGAAGCCGAGCGCGATGTGGCACGGCTGGCCACAGGACGTTCGGGGCAGTTACGCATCGCAGTGGAATGCCACACCTGTTTTGACTGGCTGATGCCTGCCATGGATTCATTTCGCACGCGCTGGCCCGAGGTGGAGCTGGACATTGTTTCGGGTTTTCATCCTGACCCGATTGCGCTGGTGCTGCAAGACCGGGCCGACATCGCCATCGTCTCGGAGACCGATGCCAGCGAAGCCGTTGATTTTCATCCGCTGTTCCGGTTTGAGATCATGGCGCTGCTGGCAAACAACCATCCGCTGGCGGCCAAAACGCATCTCACGGCCAAAGACTTCACCGACGAAACCCTGATCACCTACCCCGTGCCCGACGAGATGCTCGACGTGGTGCGCCAAGTGCTGGAACCGGCAGGCATCAAGCCCGCGCGCCGCACGACCGAGCTGACGATTGCCATGCTGCAACTGGTCGCCAGCGGGCGAGGCATCGCCACCTTGCCCAAGTGGGCCGTGCAAAGTTACCTGGACCGCGGTTACGTGACTGCAAGGCCTGTGGGCAAGAAAGGCCTGACAGGACACCTTTATGTTGCGTGCACCGAGACCATGTCGGGCCGGCCCTGGCTGGAAGACTTTGTGGCGATCACACGCGAGAGCTGTTTTCTCACGCTCAGCGAAATCGAACTTCTTTAAGAAAAGTGCTTGTAGCCCGCTTTAAACAGGCGAAAGCAGCTATCAAATATATAGCAACTTACCCGACAAGGGCTACTCAGTGGCGGCTCCGGCGCAGCTGGGCCAGCCGCTCGGCCATGGCATCGATGTCCAGCGCATCCGCAGCGTTGGCCAGGTAGATTTCCAGGTCGGCAATGGCTCGCTGGGGTTCACCATGGGCAGCCCATGCCAAACCGCGATCACGGTATTCGGTCCAGGCTTCGGGCTGCAGGACGATCAACCGGTCCTGCACAGGAATCAGGCGCTGCCAGTCTTCCTGCGTCTTGTGGATTTCCTTGAGGTTGCGCAGCATCCGGCTGATGATTTCGCGCGGCGGCGCCGATTGCAGGTACAGGCCCATCGGTACCTCGAACTCCTCGTCAGCGCTGCTGCGTTGCCGGAAAGGCTCCAGCCTCTCGGACAGCTCTTCGCGGCTGAGCGACTGGCCGCTGAACGGATCGATCACGACCTGGCCCTTGGGCAGGTTGACCTTGACCATGAAGTGCCCGGGAAAAGCCACGCCCCGCGCGTTGAGGCCCAGACCCAGGGCCAGCTCAAGCCACAGCACGGCCAGCGTGATGGGAATGCCGCGGCGTGTCCGCAGCACGGCGTTCAGGTAGCTGTTGTCGGGGTCGTAGTAATCATTGACGTTGCCGCCGAAGTTCAGGTCGTGGAAGAAGAACTGGTTCAATGCCCGCAGGCGTTGCAAGGCTGGCGCATCGGCCGGCAGGCGGCGCTTGAGCCGGGCCAGCAACTGGTCTACATCACCCAGCACCTGTTGCACATCGAGGTCAGGATATTCGTCCTGCGCCAGGCTGATGGCCGCTTCAAGCAGGGGGAAATGCTCGTCACTTTCCACCAGGCTGGAGAAATACTGCAATGGAGACGGTACAGCCAGATTTAATTGCATGACGCTACTTTCTCATAAACCGGCGTAAAAAGGGAATCAAGGAATGCCCTTGAAGGGTCTGAAAAAAGCGACAGTTCAATGTTTGAGGAGTTTTCGCACTTTCAGGCCCGACGCCCATAGTGCTATGAAATAAATAGCGCCTGACGCAATCATGACGAGCGCCAGAAGCCCTATTCGCTCCAGATATTGGCCCTTCAGGCCGACCCAGTTGACCGCGCCGGCCGCCCACAGCAGGAAAACCGCCAGCAACGCACTCGCGCCGACCACCTGGAGCGCAAATTTGCCCCAGCCCGGCATCGGCGTGTAACTGCCGCGGCGCATCAGCCCCAACAGCAACCACAGCGCATTGATGAGCGCGCCAATGCCGATCGCCAGTGCAAGTCCTGCATGTTGCAAAAACGGAACCAGCGCCAGGTTAAGCAACTGCGTAACCACCAACACGACCACCGCAATGCGCACCGGCGTCCTGATGTCCTGGCTGGCATAAAAGCCGGGCGCCAGTACCTTGATGGCCACCAGTCCCAGCAGTCCCGCGCCATAGCCCATCAGCGCGGTGGTGGTTTGCTGCACGTCGCGGTCGGTAAAAGCGCCATAGTGATATAGCGTCGCCACCAGGGCCTGGGAAAATGTCATCAGCGCTATGGCGCAAGGCACTGCCAACAACACCACGATGCGCAGGCCCCAGTCGAGCATGGCAGAGTAACGGTGGGCATCGCCGGCAGCTTTGGCAGCCGACAGCTGGGGCATCAGCACCACACCTATCGCCACACCCAGCATCGCGGTGGGGAATTCCATCAACCTGTCGGCGTAGGTCAGCCAGCTGACGCTACCCGGCGTGAGATGTGAAGCGATCTGGGTGTTGATCAACAGGGAAATCTGCGCCACGCTGACACCCAGCAAAGCAGGCATCATCAGCCTGGCAATGTTCCGGGTGCCGGGATCGTTCCAAGCCGCCTTGATGGCGGAGGGGTTCCAGCCGAGGCGCGGCAGCAGCCCCAGCCGGAGCAAGGCCGGTACCTGCACCGCAAGCTGCAGGATGCCCCCCACCATGACACCCGCGCCCAAGGCATACACCGGTTCGATACCCTGCGCCTTGAACCAGGGTGCGCCCAGCCAGGCGGCCAGGATCATCGAGAGATTCAGCAGCACCGGCGTTGCCGCCGGCACAGCAAAGCGCCGCCAGGTATTGAGCACACCCGACGACAGCGCCACGAGCGACATAAAACCGATATAGGGGAACATCCACCGCGTCATGAACACGGCCGCCTCAAAGCCGCGCGGCTCCTGCTTCAGGCCGCTGGCCATGGCCCAGACGAGTACCGGCGCCGCGGCCACGCCGGCCACACAGGTCAGCAGCAGCGTCCAGGCCAGCAACGTGGCCACCCGGTCGATCAGCAGCTTTGTTTCGGCGTCACCGTTCTGGGTCTTGCTCGCCGCCAGCACCGGCACAAAAGCCTGGCTGAAGGCCCCTTCGGCGAACAGCCGGCGAAACAGGTTGGGGATGCGAAATGCCACATTGAAGGCATCCGTCATGGCACTTGCGCCGAAAGCCGACGCGATTAACAGTTCCCGCACCAGACCGGTGATTCGGGAAACCAGCGTCAGAAGGGAAACGGTAGAAGCGGATTTAAAAAGTGACACAAAGGGAGTTTAGCCGTGGCCTCGCGAAGCCCAGACACGGCAGGAAAATCAACGCAAATCGCTTAAATTCAGGCATCAAATCGCACTCAAGCCCAAGTAAAACGTGGGAAAGTAGCTACTGATTTGATAGCAGATGACCGCAAAATCCTTCTTCACCAGCATGAGCCGTGGAACCGGCTTTGCCGGGCCACAGGCGGGCGGCCCCCTCGGGGGGCAAGGAGTTACACGCAGTGAACGACTGTGGGGGCTATAATCATGGGCTTTGCTGCAACATCCACAGACTCCTCCCCAGGATTAAAGGAATTTATATATGGCTACCGCCAAACCCAAGAAAAAGAACCCCCGCCTCGCGTCGGGCCGTAAACGCGTCCGCCAGGACGTCAAACTCAACGCTGCGAACACCTCGCTGCGCTCCAAATACCGCACCGCTGTGAAAAACGTCGAAAAAGCCGTTGCAGCCGGTGACAAAGACAAAGCCAAGGACCTCTTCGCCAAGGCCCAGAGCATTGTGGACACAGTTGCCGACAAGGGTATCTTCCACAAGAACAAGGCAGCGCGCGACAAGAGCCGCCTGTCCGCCAAGGTGAAAGCCCTGGCACTGGCCCCCGCAAAGGCCGCCTAAGCAATTAGGCAAATCGCCCGGACGGCATTCTTCTCTCGAAAATACCGTCCGCCGTTTTGTAGGGTGCGCTGCAGCAAAGCAAAAAAGCCGTCGAAAGACGGCTTTTTTGTTGGGCGCTTCATTTTGACCCCGGATGAGCCAGAAAGCGTAGCGAACGGGTACGAGGCAAGGCGCCCGGAGCACAGCAACCGGAATCTGCTTCAGTACATGAGGATTGCGACTGAAAGGGAGATGGGCCCCTTTCGCTTCCCATCAGGCGCAACGCCGCATCGCGCCCGCGCAGTAGCTTTATGGCTTATCCGGAATGAGGCAGGCCTCCGCCATCTGCAGGTCATTGTCCCTGGCGAAGTTGATGGCGAAATCCCAGGCCATAGGCTCGGCCTCGCGCAACTCAGCGTTGACGACCACGCATTTCACGCCGTTGATCACGGTAGGCACACACCAGGGGGAATAAGTCAGGTGGCTGCCGGGCTGCGGGCCGCCCGGGCGGAAATGGCTCATCACACCGCACAACCTGTCGGCCCAGTCGCTGGGGCGGAAGGTTTTGCCGTCGCGGGTAATACCCTGAATGAAGACTTCTTTGGCGGTGTTGGAGACCATCGGATGGAGGGTTTTGCGGCGCCTGACGTGGGAAAGCGATCGTATTCACCCCATGCTGCACCGCACAACAATTCTATCTTATTTGCGACTCTTATATAAGACTTGATGCCTGATTTTCAACATCAAGAGGTGCCGGGCGCCCTCATTGCAGTGATGCAGGATCGTCACAAAAGCCCGCAAACTCTGCGCCTAAAATCAGCTCAGGCCCGCTTCACTTGTAGCGGGCCTCCGATTTTCAGCCCCGTTAAGCCCCTAGTTCCGGAGTTCTCATGACCGCAGCCCTTCCCAAGCACATCGAAGCCGCCTCCCCTCACGTGATGAACACCTACGGCCGCCTGCCCATCGCGCTGGACCACGGCCAGGGCTGCCGCGTCTGGGACGTCAACGGCAAGGCTTACCTCGACATGCTGGGCGGCATTGCGGTCAATACCCTGGGCCACAACCACCCCAAGCTGGTGCCGGCCCTGCAGGAGCAGATCACCAAACTCATCCACACCTCCAACTACTACCATGTGCCGCTGCAGGAAGCCCTGGCCGCCAAACTGGTGGAGCTCTCGGGCCTGGAAAACGTGTTTTTCTGCTCCACAGGCCTGGAAGCCAACGAGGCCGCGCTCAAGCTGGCGCGCAAGTTCGGCCACGACAAAGGCATTGAGCGCCCGGAAATCGTGGTCTATGAAAAGGCCTTCCACGGCCGCAGCATCGCCACGCTGAGTGCTACCGGCAACCCCAAAGTGCAGGCAGGCTTCGGCCCCCTGGTTGAAGGCTTTATCCGCGTGCCGCTCAACAACATCGATGCGCTGAAAGCAGCCACCACCAACAACCCCAATGTGGTCGCCGTGTTCTTTGAGGCCATCCAGGGCGAAGGCGGCATCAACAGCATGAAGGACGAGTATCTGCGCGAGGTGCGTGCGCTGTGCGACGAGCGCGACTGGCTGCTGATGATCGACGAAGTGCAGTGCGGCATGGGCCGCACCGGCAAGTGGTTTGCCCACCAGTGGGCCGGTATCAAACCCGACGTGATGCCGCTGGCCAAGGGCCTGGGCTCGGGCGTGCCGGTCGGCGCCGTCGTGGTCGGTCCCAAGGCCGCCCGCATCTTCGGCCCTGGCAACCACGGCAGCACCTTCGGCGGCAACCCTCTGGCCATGCGGGCCGGCGTGGAAACCCTGCGCCTCATGGAAGAAGAAGCCCTGCTGGCCAATGCCGTGAAGGTGGGCGATCACCTGCGCGCGGCGCTGGCAAGCGGCCTGGCCGGAGAAAAAGGCCTGAAAGAAATCCGCGGCCGCGGCCTCATGTTGGGCATTGAGCTGACAGTACCCTGCGGCGAACTGCTCGGCCGCGCCGCCGAAAATGGCTTGCTGCTCAGCGTGACAGCCGACACCGTGATCCGCATGGTCCCTTCGCTCATCCTGACCACGGCCGAGGCCGACGAAGCGGTGGCTATTTTGGTGCCGCTGATCAAGCAATTGTTGAAAGAGAAAAACGCGTGACCACTGCGAGCCCCTCTACCCCCGCCCCAGTGCGGCATTACCTGCAGTTCAGCGACCTGAACGCGGCTGAGTACGCCTACCTGTTCGAGCGCGCCGCCATCATCAAGAAGAAGTTCAAGACCTACGAAAAGCACCAGCCACTGGTTGACCGCACGCTGGCCATGATTTTCGAAAAAGCCTCGACACGCACGCGCGTGAGCTTTGAGGCCGGCATGTACCAGCTGGGCGGCAGCGTGGTGCATCTGACCACCGGTGATAGCCAGCTAGGCCGGGCAGAACCGATTGAAGACAGCGCCAAAGTCATCAGCCGCATGGTCGACCTGGTGATGATCCGAACCTTTGAGCAAACCAAGATAGACCGCTTCGCCGAGCATTCGCGCGTGCCCGTCATCAACGGCCTGACCAACGAGTTTCACCCCTGCCAGATCCTGGCGGACATCTTCACCTACATCGAGCACCGCGGCTCCATCAAGGGCAAGACGGTAGCCTGGGTAGGCGACGGCAACAACATGGCCAATACCTGGTTGCAGGCCAGCGAAATCCTCGGATTTAAAGTGAACGTGAGCACACCGGGCGGCTACGAGGTCGACCAGTCGATTGCCGGCATACGCTCGGCCGAAAGCTACAAGGTCTTCAAAGACCCGATGCAGGCCTGCGCCGGTGCCGACCTGGTGACGACAGACGTCTGGACCAGCATGGGCTACGAAGCCGAAAATGAAGCGCGCAAGAAGGCTTTTGCCGATTGGTGCGTAGACACCGAGATGATGCGCGCCGCCAAGCCCGACGCGCTCTTCATGCATTGCCTGCCTGCGCATCGCGGCGAGGAAGTAGAAGCTGACGTGATCGACGGTCCTCAGTCAGTGGTTTGGGATGAGGCGGAAAACAGGATGCACGCGCAAAAGGCACTCATGGAGTTTCTTCTGCTCGGGCAACTTGCGTAAACGCTGGGCGATGAACGATAGGGCGTGAGCTGGACAAGAGACCCTGGCCACCGGAGAGGCCGACAAGCCGGTCCGAATCACTCCATGGTGATTTTTGCGGTCTTCACAATATCGCGGTACAGCGCGGCCTGAGGACCGACGAACGCACGAAGCTCACGCCCGGTCATTGGAGCGACCGTAATGCCGGCTTCCGTCAACTTTGTGCGCACGTCGGGCTGCGCGAGAGCATCCAGCAATGCCTTCTCATAAGCGGCCACGATAGAGGGAGAAGTCCCCGCTTTTACAAACAGGCCTTGCCAGAGCGGCAGCGAAATTCCGTTGAAGCCCTCTTCATCACCAATACGCCTGACATTCGGCAGTTGCGGAACCGGGGCACCGTCAGACACCGACAGCGCCTTGATCTTGCCCTCCTTGAGAAAGGGCATCGCCGTCGACAAGACCAGTACCGCGCTGTCCACCTGGCCACCGACAAGATCATTCACGATTTGGGCACCACCACGGTACGGGATATGCAACATTTCCACCTTCGCGCGTTTATTGATGAGCGACCCATAGAGATGTTGCATCGTCGCAATTCCGGGCGTTGCGTAATTGAAGTTCTCTTTACCGCTTTTACGTAGCGCACCCGCCAAGTCGGAAAGCGTCGCGTGGGGCGACCCCGTGGGGACCGCGAATACCATCGGTACCGTGGTCATTCTGCCAACCGGCAGAAGGTCCTTCTCCCAATCGAGCCTGACTTTTGGATTGACCATGGGCACCAGCACGGTATCCGTGCCCCCCATATAGATGAAGTGACCGTCAGCCGGCGCGTTGAGCGCTTTTTGCGCGGCAATCATGCCGCTGGCTCCCGCGACGTTCTCGACGATAACCTGACGTCCCAATCGCTTTGACAGCTCGGCACCTACAACGCGGGCGACCAGGTCGGCACTGCCGCCGGCAGAGTACCCGACTATCAGCGATACGGGCTTGTCCGACTGTGCGAGGCCGATGCCCGGCAACAAAACACTGGCACCCAGCAAGGCAAGCTGGTTTAGCAGTCTGCGGCGCCCGGCTCGCTGCCAGGCAAAAAGATTTTCCATGACGTGTCTCCATGTTTTATATACCCGCTGTGTGCGTGGCAAATGAATTGTATTGATATTTATTGTAAATTGTATTTATTTTCAATTTATTCAATATAAAACATGTTATTACGTAAATACAATATGCATCTATAAAAATTTTCAAGCGAAGCATCAATGCAAGTTTTCGTTCAACAAGCCGTCCATGAATATCAGTATGTTTGAATCATTTATTACCGGCCACTGGTTCAACTGCGAGGCCAAGCGCATCTGGAGTGACAGGGCAACTTTGCAAGCATGGCTCGATGTCGAAGCCGCACTGGCTCGCGCCCAGGCCGAACTTGGCGTCATCCCCGCCGAGGCGGCGCAGATCATTGGGAAGAACGCCGATGCCCGGCTCTTCGACCTGCAACGCTTGTCCAGGGACATCGCATTCGCGCAACATCCGCTCGTTCCCGTGCTCTCCCAGTTCGAAGAGCTGTGTGGCGACCCAGCGGCGGGCTATATCCATTGGGGGGCGACGACCCAGAACATCTTCGATACCGCAAGTTCACTGCAGATGCTCAAGACACACCACTTGCTGACGGGTCATCTGGATGCAGCCATCGCCGCACTTGGCAGGCTGGCGCAGGAACACCAGACAACGGTGATGGCGGGCCGCACACACGGCCAGCATGCATTGCCGATGACCTTCGGCTTCAAGCTTGCCGGATGGATTGACGAACTGGACAGGGACCGCGATCGCCTGGTGCGACGCCTGGCCTCGTCGTTCGTCGCATGCATGGGCGGCGCGATAGGCACTTTTGCAGCCATGGGCGAGGCGGGCCGTGCCGTTGAAAAATGCATGGCTGAGCAGCTCGGGCTACCGCCGGCCGGGCTGCCAAGCCGGTCCTCCTACGACCGCGTGTGCGACTACATTTCAGCACTCGGACTGCTGGCAGGCACCGCACAGAAAATCGCACAAGACGTCGTACTCATGCAGCGCACAGAAATCGGGGAAGTTGCGGAAGCGTTCCATATGGGCAAAGTGGGCAGCTCAACCATGGCGCAGAAACGCAACCCCTCTACAGCACTGCTGCTGGTCAGTCTTGCACGCATGATGCGGATGCGGGTTCCTGCTGCTCTCGAAGCGATGGTGCGCATGGACGAAGGCGACTCGTCGGCGACCAACGTGACCGACACCCTGCTTCCGGAAATCGCCGTCATCTCGACGTCTATTGCCGAAACCCTTGCCAGGCTGGCAAAGGGTCTCACCGTCAATACTGAGGCCATGCGCCACAATCTTGAGCTGTCGGGCGGCCTGATCGCTTCGGAAGCCGTCATGATGCGGCTGACCAGTCTGATGGGACGCCATGAAGCACACAAGGTACTCTACGAAGCAGCTCAACGGTCTCAATCCGAAGGGATTCCATTTATAACAACCATCAGTGAGCACCCGATGTTTGCAAAGCATGGGCTTCCCGAGGGGCTGGCTCAGGCACTTGTAGCGCGCAACTACGTGGGCGAATCGGCGGCCATCACGATTGAGACGGTCAAGCGGGTAACGCGACCTCGATAAACGGTCAACCAAAGGGCAACCCTGTGCTTCAAACACTCTCCGTTGGTATCGTCGGTTACGGCTATGCCACCAAAACCTTTCACGCGCCATTGATAGCAGGAGTTCCAGGGCTCAGGCTTGCCGCGATTTCAAGCAGTGATCCTGCCAAGGTGCATGCCGATTGGCCCGATGTGCAGGTCGAGGCAACAGCAGCGGCGCTTTTTGCCCGTGCGGACATTGACCTTGTGGTGATACCCACACCCAACGACACACATTTTCCGCTCGCTTGTGCAGGGCTGGCCGCAGGCAAGCACGTGGTAGTGGACAAACCCTTTACGGTCACGTCGGACGAAGCACGGCAGCTGCAGGCAAGAGCGCAGGCCGCTGGGCGTCTGCTTTCCGTCTTCCACAATCGGCGTTGGGATGCGGACTTCCTGACTGTGCGCAAAGTAATCGCCTCCGGTGAACTGGGGCAAATCGTTCATTTTGAATCGCACTTCGATCGATACCGGCCGGAAGTGCTCAACCGTTGGCGCGAACACGCCGATACGGGCGGCGGACTGTGGTACGACCTTGGAGCACATCTGCTGGACCAGGCGCTGCAGCTATTCGGACTTCCCGAATCGATCATGCTCGACCTCGCACAGCAACGCGATGGGGCAAAGACTCCCGACTGGTTTCACGCCGTGTTGCACTATGGCCAAAGCCGGATCATTCTGCATGGCAGTGCCCTGGCGCTGACCCCGGGACCGCGCTTCACAGTGCACGGAAACCTGGGCAGCTTCGTCAAGATGGGGCTTGATCCTCAAGAAGATGCGCTGAAAGCCGGAAAGCGCCCGCCAGCGCCGGACTGGGGCGTTGATCAGCTGCCTGCCGCGGTTTCCGTTTGGGCTGACGGCGCTTGCGTCAGGCGCGAAATAACCTGCGTTGAGGGCGATTACCCCGCCTACTACCGCGCCGT
Source organism: Polaromonas aquatica (assembly GCF_050626995.1). Lineage (GTDB taxonomy): Bacteria > Pseudomonadota > Gammaproteobacteria > Burkholderiales > Burkholderiaceae_C > Polaromonas > Polaromonas aquatica_A. The sequence continues at coordinate 668,584 of NZ_CP192467.1, forward strand.
GCGAGATGCCATCCACGGTAAGGGAATCAACCCCGTCACGGCCAATGAGGCGATGCAGGTCATCGGTCTGATTGAGCTAGGGCTTAGGAGTGCGCGGGAAGGTCGCACAATGCCCGTTTCCAGCGTTGAATTCCAGGCGTGACAGGTCGCGCTTGATACAAGCTTGAAAGCAAACGCCGGCATTCGCAGCGATGATCAGGAACCAGCCGCAAACGCCTCGCCGCGAGTCTTGACGGACTTCCGCAGCGCATCAGCCGTCGGCGGCGTGCCTATCGATTGACCCTCATAGGTTGTTACAGGAATCAGGCGCACGCCATAGGGAAGAGAGGGGTCGGTCCATCGCGCATTAATGGCCTGATGCAAATATTCGATCTGATCGGCTACGCTGCATCCGATCGTGTCAAAGAAGTTGGCGTGTTCGTTCGCAAGATCCGTACGTCCCAGCAACACCACGCCCAGCTGTGAGGGTATGGCAATTCCGGCTTCTTGCAGCAGCGCCCGAAATCTGGCGCCATCCTCGATACCCCACGCCACCAACGCGGTAAACGGTAGCTTTCCAGAGGCATCCAGCCCTGCCTTGATCATCTCCACAAGCACCGCTTCGTAGTTCTCATCAGGCAAGTGCGGTACGGCGATCGTCTGCAACTCGGTCCCCGTCAGGGTCGCCTGCAGGTGGTCGAACCGCCGCCGGCCCATTTGGGTTGCCAGAAATGGTTGCGACGTCGTTGCATACGCAATGCGGCTATGGCCGCGCCGCTGCAAAAGCGTGATCGCCACAGCCAGGGGCTCTCCCCATTCCATGCCGACCACCTCGACGTCGGCCCCGGCGAGCGCCGCGCCATCCACGGCCAACACATCGCATTTTTCCTTCAGCGCAGCAAGCAAATCAATCGTGATGGTTTTGTAGCTCGACTGAACCACACAGGCGTCAAAGCGGGGCGAACCCTTCAATATAGTCCGGGCATGAGCGGGATCGGTGTAAGAAACTTCCAGTACACGGTGGCCGTCCGCGGTAAAGCGACGCTGCAACCCTTCTATCAACACACGTCCGCGGGTGATGCTGATTGAACGGCGAAGCAGCAGCACTGATCTTCCGGCTGGCGACGGGGCGCCAGGGCTGCCGGCGGCCTCGCCTTCCAGGCGAAAGTAGGTTCCCCGCCCCACCTCCGATGCAATCAGCCCCCTGGCCTTGAGGCCCTGGAATGCGCGCTGAATCACCATCTGGGACACCGCGAACCGGCGCATCAAATCCCGAATGGTGGGAAGGCGATCTCCGGGCCGGGCGGTACGGGCCAGCTCTTCGAGATACTGTTCCAGATCAGATGCTGTATTGCTCATATACATACAATACAACACATTTCACGCTGGCAAAATCGGCGCCGGGCACGATGACAGGAGCGCAACAGCGGGACCCACGGAGGCCCCGGTTCAACGTGCCGGCGCTATCAACCGCGACCCACAAACGGCATCTTCGTGGCCATGATGGTCATGAACTGCACGTTCGTCGACAGCGGCAGCGACGCCATGTGCACCACCGCATCGGCCACTTCTTTCGCATCCATCATCGGCTCAATGGCGATCTCTCCGTTGGCCTGCGGCACGCCCTTTGCCATGCGCGCGGCAAGTTCTGTCATGGCGTTGCCGATGTCGATCTGGCCGCAGGCAATGTTGTACTTGCGCCCGTCCAGCGAAATTGACTTGGTCAACCCTGTGATAGCGTGCTTGGTCGAGGTGTAAGGCGCTGAATTGGGCCGGGGCGCGTGGGCGGAGATCGAGCCGTTGTTGATGATGCGGCCGCCCTGGGGCGTCTGGTCTTTCATCAACCTGATGGCTGCCTGCGCGCAAAGGAAGGAGCCGGTCAGGTTGATGTCGACCACATTGGTCCACTGCTCAAACGTGATGTCCTCGATGTTCACGGGCGGCGCGCCCACGCCGGCATTGTTGAACAACAGGTCAAGGCGGCCGAACTTTTCTTTTACTTTGGCAAACGCCGCCGCCACGGACTCGGGCTTGCTCACGTCGGTCGGCAGCGCCAGCACGCGATCCGTGCCGCCCTCCCTGGCGACCTCGTTGAGCGGCTCCACGCGGCGCCCCACCAGCGCCACGCTATAGCCTTCACGCAGCAGGGCCAGGGCCACAGCCTTGCCGATACCTGTGCCCGCGCCGGTGACGAGTGCGACTTTGCCGTTGGACCTGTTCTCGGAATTCATGGTGCGCCTTTGTCTCTTTGAAGGGGGTTGTAAAGGTGTTCTGGTAAATCGATGCAGCAATGAGCGCTACAGCCTTTAATTGTGCCCGAGGCTGGCGAATTGCACAGGCTACACGCAGCCGTGGCGCGGCTCGTCCCAGTCAAAGTACTTTAGGTTTCAACATTTTTTGAGATTGTTGGAAATAACCGACACCACGGCATTTTTGCCGGTGCTACCTTTGGATCCATGCCTGCTTCCATCACATCACCACCGCGAAAACTCTGGGACATCTCACCGCCAGTGGATGGAAACGCTGCAGTGTTTCCCGGCGACACGGCCTACTCGCAACAGCTGCATTTCACGCTGGAGCCGGGCTGCCCGGTCAATGTCAACAGCATCACGTTGTCGCCACACACCGGCGCCCATGCCGATGCGCCGCTGCACTATGCCAATGGCGAGGCCTCCATCGGCGAGGTGGGTCTCGCCCCCTACCTTGGGCCTTGCCGCGTGATCCACTGCATCGGCTGCGGCCCCTTGGTATTGCCCCAGCACATTGCCCACGCGCTCGACAACTTGCCGGCACGCGTGCTGCTGCGCACATCGCGCGTCGCCAGCCAAAGTTGGGAGTCATTTACGGCTGTAGCTCAGGAAACAATTGGGTTTTTAGCTACTAAAAACATAGCACTTATCGGCATAGACACCCCCAGCGTGGACCCGGCCACCAGCCAGGATCTGCCCAGCCACCACCAGTTGCTGGCACACGGCCTGCGCGTGCTCGAAAACCTGGTGCTCGACGATGTACCTGAAGGCGACTACGAACTCATTGCCCTGCCGCTCAAGCTCACCCGGGCAGATGCCTCACCCGTTCGCGCAGTCTTGCGCGAACTCCTTTGAAGATCACTCCATGACCACTCTGCAAGACTGCCGCGCCTTCGATGCGCAAGACCCGCTGCGTGCGCTGCGCCAGCAGTTCATACTGCCCGAAGGCGTGATCTACCTTGACGGCAATTCGCTGGGTGTCTTGCCCAAGACAGCCGCCGCCCGCGTCGCCGAAGCGGTGACAGCCGAATGGGGCCAGGGCTTGATCCGCTCCTGGAACAGCGCCGGCTGGTTTGAGCTGCCGCAGCGCCTGGGCAACAAGATCGCGCGGCTGATAGGCGCGGCGCCCGGCGAAGTAGTGGCCACCGACAGCACCTCCATCAACCTCTACAAAGTGCTGAGCGCCGCGCTGCATATCGCCGCGCAAGACGCGCCCGCGCGCAAGGTGATCATCAGCGAGCGCAGCAACTTCCCCACCGACCTTTACATCGCCGAAGCCCTGTGCCGTGAACGCGGTTTTCGCCTGGAGCTCGTCGAGCCCGAAGAGATCACCACCGCACTCACCGCAGATGTCGCCGTGCTGATGTTGACCCACGTGAACTACCGCACCGGCGCCATGCATGACATGGCCGCCGTGACCAGCGCGGCGCATGCCGCAGGCGTGCTCACCGTCTGGGACCTGGCCCACAGCGCAGGCGCCGTGCCGGTGGACCTGAATGCGGCCAAAGCGGATTTCTCCATCGGCTGCGGCTACAAATACCTCAACGGCGGCCCCGGTGCGCCGGCCTTTGTCTGGGTCAATCCCAAACACGCCGACCGCTTCTGGCAACCGCTCGCCGGCTGGTGGGGCCACGCGGCGCCGTTTCAGTTCACCCCCGACTACAAGCCTGCGGCAGGCATCTCCCGCTACCTCTGCGGCACACAGCCCATCCTGAGCATGACGGCGCTGGAGTGCGGGCTGGACACCGTGCTCGCCGCTGAAGCGATGGGCGGTATGCAGGCCCTGCGCAAAAAGTCCCTGGCGTTGACTGACCTGTTTATCCGGCTGGTTGAAGAGCGCTGCGCAGGGCACGGCCTGGGCCTGGCCACACCGCGCGAACACAGCCAGCGTGGCTCCCAGGTGTGCCTGACCAAAACAGAAGGCGCCTATGCCATCGTGCAGGCCCTGATTGCACGCGGCGTGATCGGCGACTACCGTGCCGGTGATGGCGAGGTCGGCAAGCATCTCGACATCCTTCGCTTCGGCTTCACCCCGCTCTACGTCGGCTTTGAAGACGTCTGGAACGCCGTCGAACATTTGAAGCAAGTGCTGGAAACCGCCGAATGGCAGCAAGCCCAGTTCAACCAAAAGCACGCGGTCACATGATGAACAAAAGCGACAACAACAAATCCCAAGCGCCCGAAGACATCGTGCGCGACGAAAAAGCGCAGCTCGACTTCAGCAAATCGATGAGTTATGGCGACTACCTGCAGCTTGATGCGATCCTGGGTGCACAGAAGCCGCTCTCGCCCGACCACAACGAGATGCTGTTCATCATCCAGCACCAGACCAGCGAACTCTGGATGAAGCTGATGCTGCACGAGTTGCACGCGGCAATTGCCGACGTTGCGAAAGACGAGCTAGGCGGCGCCTTCAAGATGCTGGCGCGCGTGAGCCGCATCATGGAGCAACTGGTCCACGCCTGGGACGTGCTGGCCACCATGACCCCTCCCGAGTACAGCGCGATACGCCCCTACCTCGCCAACTCCAGCGGTTTTCAGAGCGCGCAATACCGCTGTATCGAATTCGCCCTCGGCAACAAGAACGCCGCCATGCTCAAGCCCCACGCGCACCGCCCCGACCTGCTGGCACAGGTGCAAGCCGCCTACGAAGCCCCGTCGCTCTACGACGAAGCCCTGCGCCTGCTGGCCCGCCGCGGCCTGCCCGTGCCGGCCAGTCATACGCAGCGCGACTGGACCTTGGGCTATATCGAGAGCGATGCCGTCGAGCAGGCCTGGCTGGTGGTTTACCGCGACCCGAAGAAATACTGGGACCTGTACCAGCTTGGCGAGGAGCTCACCGACCTGGAAGACGCGTTCCGGCTCTGGCGATTCAGGCACGTCACCACGGTGGAGCGGGTGATCGGCTTCAAGCGCGGCACCGGCGGGACCGGCGGCGTGAGCTACCTGCGCAAGATGCTGGACGTGGTGCTCTTTCCAGAAATCTGGAAATTGCGTACCGACCTCTGAAAATCCGGCACTTATTTATCTGTTGACGAACGTATTCATTTGAATACAATCGTCAACATGGTACCTATTTCCGCCCGACTCCCCGACGATCTTTATGAGTGGCTGTCGACGCTTCCGATGGAAGACGCGACTACCCTTAGCGACAAGCTCCGTGTCGCCGTACTCCACCTCAAGCGCATGCATGACGGCGACGCCGATTACCTGGGCGCCCTCTCGATGTACCGGGACTTGGGCCGCAACACACGCGAACAGATCGCCCAGCTCGAACGTAAGACCGGCCAGCACTCTGAAGTGCTGGCGGCGTTCATGGAGCATCTTCCGGCTTTGATCGCCATGCTGCATGCCAGCCAAGCCTCGTCTCCCAACAGTGCAAAGGAACTGGAAGCCGTCCTGGTCAAACGCACCATGCAACTGGCAGAGACACTGCTGAGACAAGCGGTTACCGCGCGCGCCGCCGCTTATGATGAAAAAGTCATCATTGATAATTCGACTCGTGTGCTCGAGTTGGCGCGACTGATTTCGTCACCACGCTAAAAAGGGAGGTTTTTATGGCCGACAGCTTACGTACCCGGGTTACCCGCGTGATCACGGGCGGCGCGCATGCGCTACTCGACAAAATAGAGGATGCCGCGCCTGTCGCCGTGCTCGAACAATCGGTGCGCGAGGTCGAACAGGTCACCGACGAGGTCAGGGCCGAACTCGGGCGCATCGTCGCGAACCGGCACCTCGCCCAGCAGCAGCACCTGCAGCTCAACAAGGAACACGATGCCTTGTCGGCCTCCGTCACCACGGCGATTGCCGAAAACCGCGAAGACCTGGCCAAACAGGCGATCGCCCGCCAGCTGGACATCGAAGCCCAGTTGCCCATCCTGGAAACCAGCCTCAGTGAAATGAGCCAGCAGGACAAGGAGCTATCCGGCTTCGTGGATGCGCTGATGGGCAAGAAGCGCGAGATGGAGAAAACCATCCAGGACTTCGAGTCATCGCGCCGCCTCGCCGAAACCAGCAACCTGCGCAAAAACCCCGCCGCCACCGCCGAAGCGAGGATGAATTCCGCCCAGTCGGCGTTCGACCGTACCTTCCGGCGCCACACCGGCCTGGACGGCGCCGCCAGCGGCGGGCTGGAGCAGGCGGCCAAGCTCAACGAACTCAACCAGCTGGTGCGCGACAACAAGATCAGCGAGCGCTTGGCCCAGCTCAAGGCGAGCCATTGAAGCCGCCGCGATGATCATCTTCACCGCACCGGAAACCTGGCCTTTTGGCGCCGCGCTGGCCGTGATGGTCGGCTTGAGCATTGTGGAGGGAGCGGGGCTGATGCTGGCGCACAGCCCCTCGCACATTCTTGACAACCTGCTGCCTGAGATGCCCGACAGCGCCGACGGCCCGCTGGGCTGGCTGCATGTCGGAAAGGTACCGCTATTGGTGCTGCTGATACTGTTCCTGGCAGGATTTACCGTATCCGGTTATGTAATCCAGTCCGTCGCCCACGGCTTGGCCGGCTCCCTGCTCCCCGCATGGCTGGCAAGCATCCCGGCTTTCCTCGCGGGCACCTCAACGGTCAACGGCGTGGGTGGACTGCTGGCGAAGATCGTGCCCGGCGATGAAACCAGCGCGGTCAGTGAGCAGACCTTGATAGGCCGCGCCGGCGTCATCGTCAAAGGCCATGCGCGCGATGGCGTGGCAGCCGAGGCCAAGGTCCGCGATGCGAATGGCCGTGCGCACTATGTGATGGTCGAACCCGACATCGCGGAGCAAACGCTCGACGAAGGCACGGCCATCGTGCTGGTGCGCAAAGCCGGCGCCCGCTTCAAGTGCATACGCAACCCGCACCCTGAGCTGCTTTAAACCCCAACAACTGGAGAAACGACTTGATCGAATTGCGCAACAAACAAACCTCGTCGCCTATTGGCAGCATCACCCAGGAACAACTGGCCTTTCTGGTCGGGTTCCTGGAAGAAGAAAGCGAGGACGACCAGGACTATTGGCTCAATCCTGAAACACTGGAATTGATGCGTGAGGCAGGTGCAGATGCGGGTCTCTTGGCCATGCTGACGCAGGCCATGACTGGCAGCGAAGAGCTTGAGATCGAGTGGACAAAAGCGGCTTAAAGGCCGGCAAACCTGTTAAAGGTTTGTTCAATATCAAAAAAACGGAGGAGTGAACGTGATCGACATGCTTATAAATATCGCCATCCCGGCAGCACTGGTATTTTTCCCGCTGCTGCTGATCGGCATCATCTTTGCGCGGCTTTACCACCGCGCCACCAAAGAAACCGCTTTTGTGCGTACCGGCCTAGGAGGCCAGAAGGTCATCATGGATGGCGGTGCCATCGTGCTGCCGATCTTTCACGAAACCATTCCCGTGAACATGAACACGCTCAAGCTCGAAGTCTCGAGGCGCGAAGAGCAGAGTCTGATCGCGCTGGACCGCATGCGTGTGGACGTCGCCGCCGCCTTCTTCGTGCGTGTCAAACAGACTGCGGAGTCCGTCAGCACCGCCGCCCAGACCCTGGGACGGAAGACCATGGAACCGGCAGCGCTCAAGGTTCTCGTTGAAGACAAGTTTGTTGATGCCCTGCGCGCCACCGCGGCCACCATGTCGATGCGCGAGCTTCAGGACAAGCGCCGGGAGTTCGTCCAGGCGGTTCAGAACGCCGTGGCGGAAGACCTTGAGAAGAACGGCCTGGAACTGGAATCCGTCTCGCTCACCAGCATGGATCAGACCGCCAAGGAATTCTTCAACCCCAGCAATGCCTTCGACGCGGAAGGTCTGACGCGGCTGACTGAAGAAACCGAAAGCCGCCGCAAACAGCGCAACGACATCGAGCAAGACACCGAAGTCCAGGTGCGCACCAAAAACCTCGAAGCCGAACGCCTGAAGCTGACGATTTCCAAGGAGCAGGAATTTGCCACCTTGACTCAGCAACAGGAAATCTCCAACGCCAAGGCCGACCAGACCACTGCCATCGCCAAGATCGAAGCCGAGCGCCAACGCGAAGCCGAAGAGGTCCGCATCAACGCCGATCGTCTCGTGAAAGAACGGCGCATTGAAGCCGACCGCACCGTCAACAGTGCAGAGATCGACAAAAATCTTTCAGTTCAGAAGAAGCAAATCGAGGCTGACCGTGAAACCAAGGTCAAGCAGGCGGAACAACGCCAGTCGATCGAGCTCGCCAACCAGACCGCCGCGATTGCCATCGCCCAGAAGTCGCAGGAACAGTCGCAGGCTGACGCCGCCGCGAACACTGCGCGCGCCGATGCCGTGAAATCCGAAGAACTTGTCAACACTGCACGCGAAGTGGCAATCGCCGAACGCGGAAAATCCATCCAGCTCATCGACGCGGCGCGGGAGGCGGAACAGCAGGCGATCTCGGTAACGGTGGCGGCCACCGCCGAACGTGAGGCCGCGGAAAATCGCGCACTCGCGCTGAAGGTCGAAGCTGACGCCAAGCGCGCCGCGGCCCTCGCTGAAGCAGAAGGCATCACCGCTATCAACGAAGCAAAAAATCGCCTGGGCGCTGCGCAGATTGACCTTGCCGTGCGCCTGCAACTGATCCAGTCACTGCCGCTGATCATCCAGCAGTCGGTCAAGCCACTCGAGAAGATCGAGTCGATTCGCCTGTTCCAAGTCAACGGCATGCCCACGGGCAATGGTACCGGCGGTACGGGCCAGGCCGGCGGTTCCGGCGGCGCGGGCACCTTGCCCGAACAGGTCGTCAACTCCGCGCTTCAATACCAGGTCGCCAAACCGATCGTGGATGCCATCATGAAAGACGCAGGCCTCAGCAATCCGTCACTGACGGGGATTGCCGAATCCGTGGCGGCCATGGTGGCAATGCCGCAGGTGCCTGCGGTAGTAGTGCCTCATGCCGAACCGCAGTCCTGAGATACCTGCCGCACTGCGTTGAAGTGTCGAACTGGAGCCTTCCGAAAGGGCTCCTTTTTTTGTTGGAAAAGAGCAGCGGTCAAAATAACCAGCGATATATCCCTTCTCCAGTCGACCGCCGCCTGCGCTAACAGCATCACTTCCTTCAATCAACAGTCACTATTCGTGTGTTGTTTCAAACACCTATCACCCATTCGGCCCATGAAATTTTCGACTCTGTCTAAGACCAAAAGAACTTTATCGGCGCTTGCATTGATTGTGCTGGCGCTCGCTTTTTTCTTTGCCAGGAACGATTTTGAATATTTCAAATACTACGTTTACGACTTCACCCCTGAAACGGAGAGATATGCCGCTTTAGCGGACACGACGGGAGACACGGTGGCAAAGGCTGTCGCCGAGTCAAAGGCACTCGCCATCTTTACCGGTGATACAGGTCATATCACCAAAGGCAAACTCCTGGATGCAAGCTATAAAAAAGAATACGACCAGCTTCCTGAAAAACTCTACGCCCTCAGCTTTGGTGAAACCATTTATTGCGTGACCTGCAAAGACGGCAAAAGCGAAAAGCAACACGGGTATTCGGTGATTGAAACGAATACGCCTCAGGACTTAGAAAAGTATCAGCCGAGGGTGGGTCAGGAAAACTGGAAAGCTTATTTAAAGCTGGCAATAAAAGGCGCTGTTGAATACCCCACCCTGCTGCCCACACTGCTTAATGACAACTACCTGGTGTCTGCAGAAGACTTTGGGCGGAAATACGGCAGCGACTTCGATGCGTTTTATCTCAAGGAATTGCCGTATGGCGTCAAAGAGAAGCTCCTCGATTTCTATTCATCCGACGCTGGAACGGGCTACCGATTCCTGAATTCCGGAAACCTCAAATATTCAAGCCTGTTGAGAGAAGGCGATTTCAGCGGCCAAGACAAAAAGGAAATCGCCATTCTGCTCAAGGACACGCGGGAAGAACTGGACGATAGCTACCTCCTCCTGGTGTTTCTCAGAAAGAATGATCCCTCTCTTCATCCAGAGTACTACATTGCATTTAATGAAGTATTTCATGGCAAGGTGATCATCGAAACTGTTTATAAAGACCCGGAAGAGCGGTGGGACCACAAGGTCTTTATGAACACCGAAGAGAAAGTGGAAACCAGGTACAACAGCTTGAGAATTCTCCGGCCCGAACAGAGGGACACTGTGCTCATCTACGATGAAAAATTCGACAGGATGAAGAAGTACATACAAGTTCCAAAGTCCGAGAAAAACAAGATCTCGTGAACAAGTAGTGGGCGTACCTGCGAACGTCGCCATAGGACGTACGCAAACAGTTGCTGGGTTACAAGGGCTCAACGCCCATCAACGCAGGCCGGACTTGCCCCATACAGCCAAGGCATATCCAGCAGCTTCTCACCCAGCAGTTTGAGCGAAGCGTCGCGGCCCCAGCGCAGCAGACCGTCAGCGTGGAATACTTGCCCATTGCGCAACGCCCTGGCTTGAACCCGCGCATTCCGCTGCCAGCGGTTGAGGGCATAGCGCTGCAGCATGGTGGGCACATCCAGGGCCGGATCCAGCGCCTGGGCAAGGGCATGGCCCAGTTCGGCGGCGTCTTCAATCGCCATGCCGGCGCCTTGCGCCAGGTAGGGGCGCATGGGATGGGCGGCGTCGCCTAGCAGGGCTACGCGGCCCACGGCATGCTGGTGGGCACCCTGCATGGGTGCGCGGTCATGCAGCACCCACAGGCGCCAGCCTTCAATGGCGTCCATCACTTCGCGCAGGGCGGCGCAACCGCCGACTGTCGCTGAAGCCAGGCCGGCGGCGTTGGCGCTGTGGTCCCAGAGGTCGGCTTCAGCCGCCACCTCACCATGCACGATGGCCACCACATTGAGAAATTCACCGCCGCGCACGGGGTAGCGCACCACGTGCATGCGCGGCCCCAGCCAGACGGTGATCTGCCGGCTCCTGAGCAATTCAGGTAGATTGGATTGCCGCACCAAGGCACGGTAAGCCAGGTGGCCGGTGCGGCGCGGCAGACCGTCGCCCAGCAATTCCTGGCGCACCGTGCTCCAGATGCCGTCTGCGCCTATGAGGGCATCGCCTTCAATGCCGGGGCCGTCGTCGGCCTGCACGGTAACGGCTTGCGCGGTCTGGCTGAAGGATTGCAGCGGCCGGCTCAGGTGCAGCTTCACGTCGGCGTGCTGTCGCACGGCATGCAGCAGCAGGCCGTGAAGGTCTGCGCGATGAATGGAAAGGTAAGGCGCGCCGTAACGCTGGGCCATGGCGGCACCCATAGGCAACTCACCGAGCAACTGCCCAGACACAGCGCTGCGCACCTGCAGACGTTCTGGAAACGCAGCCACAGCCTGCAGCGCGTCAGCAAGCCCCCAGCTGTGCAGCACCTTGACGACATTGGGGCCGAGCTGGATACCGGCGCCGACCTCGCTGAAGGCGCTTGCACGTTCAAACAGGCGGACATCCCAGCCGGCACGCGATGCCGCGAGCGCCGCCGCCAATCCGCCGATGCCGCCGCCGGCTATCAGGGCTTGTCTGAACATCAAGCGAGCAACTGCCGAAGCACAAACGGCAAAATTCCGCCGTTGCGGTAATAGTCGACCTCGATGGGCGTGTCCACGCGCAGGATCACGGTGACTTCCTCGCGCGAACCGTCGGCGCGCGTGATGACGAGTTTGGCTTCGCTTTGCGGCTTGAGTTCGGGGTGCGGGATCACGTCGATGACCTCGGTACCCGTCAGCTTGAGCGTCTGCCACGATTCGCCCGGCTTGAACTGCAGGGGCAGCACGCCCATACCCACCAGGTTGCTGCGGTGGATGCGTTCAAAGCTGCGTGCCACCACGGCCTTGATGCCCAGCAGCTGTGTTCCCTTGGCGGCCCAGTCGCGCGACGAACCGGTGCCGTATTCCTCGCCGGCAAAAATCACCGTGGGCGTGCCCTGGTCCATGTATTTCATCGCGGCGTCGTAGATGAACATTTTCTCGCCGCCGGGCTGGAACAGCGTCACGCCACCCTCTTCACGTGAGCCTTCCGCGTCGGGCGGAATCATCAGGTTCTTGATGCGCACATTGGCAAACGTGCCGCGCATCATCACGTCGTGGTTGCCGCGGCGCGCGCCGTAGCTGTTGAAGTCAGCCTTCTGCACACCGTTTTCCTGCAACCACAGGCCCGCAGGCGAGCTGGCCTTGATGGAGCCGGCTGGTGAAATGTGGTCGGTGGTGATGGAGTCGCCAAATAGCGCCATGATGCGCGCGCCCTTGACTGATACGCTTTTGGCCTCGCCCGCTTCCATGGTGAAGCCCTTGAAGAACGGCGGTTCGGCGATATAGGTGCTGGCGGGCCAGGTATACGACGTGCCCTTGACGCCCTTGATGTTTTCCCAGAGCTTGCCGGGCTCGGTCTTGACTTTTGCGTAGTTGGCACGGAATGCCTTGCCGTTCATGGCGTACTTCATGAGCTTGTAGATCTCGTCGCTGGTCGGCCAGATGTCGCCCAGGTACACGTCCTTGCCACCCTTGCCTTTGCCGACGGGCTCGGTCATCAGGTCGCGCATCACCGTGCCGGCGATCGCGTAGGCCACCACCAGCGGCGGGCTGGCCAGGAAATTGGCCTTGAGGTTGGGATGGATACGCGCCTCGAAATTGCGGTTGCCCGACAGCACCGCCGCGCAGACCAGGTCGCTCTTGCTGATGGCTTCGTTGAGCTCCGGCGTCAGGTCGCCGGCGTTGCCGATGCAGGTCGTGCAGCCGTAGCCGGCCAGCGCGAAGCCGAGCTTTTCCAGGTAAGGCAAGAGGCCTGTCTCGGTCAGGTACTCGGTCACGATGCGCGAGCCGGGCGCCAGTGAGGTCTTGATGTGCGGCTGCACCTTCAGGCCCGCTTCCACCGCCTTCTTGGCCAGCAGGCCCGCGGCCAGCAGCACGCTGGGGTTGGAGGTGTTGGTGCAGCTGGTGATGGCGGCGATCAGCACATCGCCGTTGCCCACCGTGATACCGGTATCCGTCGCGCTGGAGGCCGCAGTGGCCAGGTGCGTCTCACCGGTGGCCTTCGCATGGGCCAGCGTGGGCCGGTTGCCTTCCATTTCCATCACGGGGCGCGCGGCACCCGCAGGGGTGGGTGGTGCGGAGGGCAGCGTGTCCAGCCGCCCTTCGTCAGTGCGGCGCACCAGGTGGCGTGTGTTGAGCATGGCCGGCGGCTGGTTGAAGCCGTTCTCGGCGATCGGCTTGCTGAAGAGCGACTTGAACTGGCCGGCGACGTTGCCGAGCTCGATGCGATCCTGCGGGCGCTTGGGGCCCGCCAGGCTGGGTGTCACGTCGCCCAGGTCGAGCTTGACCACGTGCGAATAGTCGATCTGGCCGGCTTGCGCCACGCCGAACAGGCCTTGCGCCTTGAAGTAAGCCTCGAAGGCTTCGATCTCTTCTTTTGTGCGGCCCGTGCCCTTGAAGTAGTCGATGGTCTTTTCATCGACCGGGAAGAAACCCATGGTGGCGCCGTATTCAGGCGCCATGTTGCCGATGGTGGCCCGGTCCGGCAGGGCCAGCGTGCGTGTGCCCTCGCCGAAGAATTCGACAAACTTGCCGACGACCTTTTCCTTGCGCAGTTGCTCTGTCACGCGCAGCACCAGGTCGGTGGCGGTGACGCCTTCGCGCAGGCGGCCGGTCAGTTCAAAGCCGACCACGTCGGGTGTAAGGAAGTAGACCGGCTGGCCCAGCATGGCGGCTTCGGCCTCGATGCCGCCGCAGCCCCAGGCCACCACACCGATGCCGTTGATCATGGTGGTGTGGCTGTCGGTGCCCACCAGCGAGTCGGGGTAGTACACGTTGTCTTTGGTCTTGTGCACGCCGCGCGACAGGTATTCAAGGTTGACCTGGTGCACGATGCCGAAGCCCGGCGGCACCACGCCGAAAGTGTCAAAGGCCTGCATGCCCCATTTCATGAACTCATATCGCTCGCGGTTGCGCTGGAATTCCAGCTTCATGTTGAGGTCCAGCGAATTCTTCTTGCCGTAGTAGTCGACCATGATGGAGTGGTCAACCACCAGATCGACCGGCACGAGCGGCTCGATGGCCTTGGGGTTCTTGCCCAGCTTGAGCGCCACGCTGCGCATGGCGGCCAGGTCGGCCAGCAGCGGCACGCCGGTAAAGTCTTGCAGCACCACACGCGAGACGACAAAGGGGATTTCTTCGCTGCGCTCGGCCTGGGGCAACCAGTTGGCCAGTTGGACTACATGTTCGGCTGTGACTTTTTTGCCGTCACAGTTGCGCAGCACCGATTCGAGCACGATGCGCATGGACACCGGCAGGCGGGCGACTTTGGGGAACTGTCTGGTGAGCTCGGGCAGGGAGTAGAACTTGCCGGTTTTACCGGAGGCGGTCTTGAAGCTTTTGAGCGTGGACGAAAAAGCGTGGGGAGGCGGTTTGGCCATGGCGGACTCCTTTTTTATTGACGGCAGCCCCCATTCTGGCAGGCACCGCGGCCCCGCGGGAGCCTGGCGCCGCATACCCTGTCCTTCTACCCAGTCTTGCGCCTTCTCACCAGGCTGGTTGAGGTGTCGCGCGGCGCAGGCCGAAGTACTGCAGCTCCGCCAGCACCGCCACAGTCAGCGCTTGCATCACCACATAAGCCATGCCCAGCATGGATGGCGACACGCGGCCGCTGACCAGTAGCAGCACGCAGGCCAGCGCCCAGCCGATGTTGCCCGCCACCAGTGCCCAGAGTACGCCGCGCGGCAGAGGATTACGCGTTGAAACAAAAGCCACCACTGCCGCATAGACCAGCAGGAACTCGCCGGTGTAGGCGATGAGGCCCTCAGGCAGGTTGAGCAAGCGGGCCATCGCGGCCGGAAAAGCGACTTGCAGCGCGCCGCAGGCAATGCATGACAGCGCATCCACACGCAGCACGTTGCGCAGGAAGTTGGGGGAAGACAGGATGGAACTCGAAGACATGGCAAAACTCCTTGAAGCAGCGGCCGAAATGTTTAACTAGCGCGCCGGGCCGCCGGATCGGTGCGCATGAGGTCATCATTCCTGCGCCGCAGCGGCCCGTCGATAACCTCGGAGGTAATGGAAACCTGCCTCAATCCCTTTACGATGGCGCCATGACCGCCAGCATTCACCACCCCAGCCGCCCCGCGCCGCGCGCGGCCCAACCGTTTGGCGACCACCTGCGCCACTGGCGCCAGCACCGGCGCCTGAGCCAGCTGGACCTGGCCCATGAGGCCGACATTTCGACGCGCCACCTGAGTTTTGTGGAAACCGGCCGTTCAGTCCCCAGCCGCGAGATGGTGCTGCGGCTGTCGGAGCGACTGGACATTCCGCTGCGCGAGCGCAATGCATTGCTGGTGGCGGCCGGCTATGCACCCATGTACCGCGAGCGGCCGCTGGACGACCCGGCGCTGGCCTCGGCCCGGCAGGCCGTGGAGCTGCTGCTCAAAAGCCATGAGCCCTACCCCGCCCTCGCGGTGGATCGGCATTGGAACCTGGTGGCCGCCAACAGCATGGTGCCGCATTTGATGGAAGGCGCCGATGCCTCGCTGCTTCAAGGGCAGGTGAATGTGTTGCGCCTGAGCCTGCATCCCTTGGGGCTGGCGCCGCGCATCGCCAACCTGTTGCAGTGGCGCGCGCATATATTCGAGCGCCTGCGCCAGCAGGTCGCGGCCACGGCTGACGCGGTGCTGGCCGCCTTGCTCGAAGAACTCAAGGCCTACCCCGTGCCTGAGGAAACGAAAAACGAACACCTCGAAGGCGAACACCCGGGCGTTGTCATGCCGTTCCTGTTCAGGACACCGGCCGGCATGCTGAGCTTTATCAGTACCACCACCATCTTCGGCACGCCGGTGGACGTGACGCTGCAGGAACTCGCGATGGAGACGTTTTTTCCGGCCGATGACTTCACACGCCAGGCGCTGCTGGCGCTGGCAGCGCAGGCCTAGAACGGCCTGGGCAGGCTTACTGCGGCTGGCCCTTCATCTGCATCAGCTGGATGAGGTTGCCGCAGGTGTCGTCAAGGACGGCCACCCGCACAGGCCCCGCATCCATGGGCTCGCGGGTGAATTTGACCCCCATGCCCTTGAGCCTCTGGAATTCAGCGTCCACGTCATCCACCTGGAATGAGGTTGCGGGGATCCCGTCCTTGACCAGCGCATTCTTGTAAGGCGGTACGGCGGGGTGGGCGCCGGGCTCAAGCAAGAGCTCAGTCCCGCCCGGCTGTTCTTTCGACACGACAGTCAGCCAGCGATAGGCGCCGACGGGCACATCATTCTTCAGTTCGAACCCGAGCTTTTGGGTGTAGAAGTCCAACGCCTTGGCCTGGTCATCGACAAAGACGCTCGTCACGTAGATTCGCATGGTTTCCTTTCAGGAATTAGCGCCAACGGGGGCTTCAGAGTTCCACAATCGTTTTAAAGCCGCCCCAGATCATGCGTTTGCCATCAAAGGGAAGATTCTTTGGATCCATCATGGCCTCAAGGCGAGGGTCGGACATGACCTTTTTGTTGACGCTGTCGCGCTGCTTGCGCGATTTGTAGGTGATCCATGAGAACACCACCACTTCATCCTTCTTGAGCTTGACGCTTTGCGGAAAGGAGGTGAGCTTGCCGGGTTTCACATCATCGGCGACGCATTCGGTGTATTCGAGCGCGCCGTACTCCATCCAGATCTTGCCGGCCTTGCGGGACAGCTTGCGGTAGGCCTCCACTTTGCTGGCGGGGACGGCGACGATGAATCCATCTACATAACGAGCCATAAAGAAATCTCCTTGCATGGGTATGGCAAAAAAACCAGGAAAAAAGCAGGTGGGACCACCTGCGGCGATTCCGGACTGGAAGAGTCAGTTGCGGCTTGGAAGGCTATGCCTGAGGACATGCCGCAACTTGTGTACAGCGTACACAATATCCTGGAAAAAGAACAGCGACGGCATCTGAAAAGAAGTAACAAAGCTTGTCGCCGCCTTGATCATGGGCCGCATCGCGGCCGCGTTGACCGTGAAATCCGGTACTGAAAAAATGCGGCAGTGCTATCTTTTCAGGAGCGTATTGCGCCCGGCTGCGGGTCGTGGATCCGCTTCCCTCGGGTCTGTAGCGTTCTCTCAATCAAAAGCCCCGCCGTTTTCTTGCAGGGCTTTTCGTTTGAAATTTAAACGGATGATCTATTTCTTGTCCGGCTGCGCGGGTACGTAACGCACGGGCTCATCACCCACGCGCAGATAGTTCACCACGCCCATCACGTCATCGACCAGCCAAACGGCTTTTTCAAGCGCCTCTGATTGCTCACGCGTCTTCACACAGCCTTTGAGAAAAACCAGCCGCCGTTCGCCCTGGACCCACACGCTGGTGTCGTCGAAACGCCCGTCGAGTTTGATGTATTGTGAAACGCGCGGAATGATTTCGGCATCGTACAAATACGAGTTGGGCAACCGGCAACGCCCCGCCCGATAGCAGCTGCCGCCGTGCTGCGCCCGGACATGGGCTGCATCGCGTACTTCCTGCCCGGTGTAAAGCGGCCCTTCGGGAATCGGACAGCTGGCAATAGCCGAAGTGACCTGAACGAAGGGGTCATTGAAAGCGTTGGTGCGCGCTTGCTGGGCTGTCACACCCGTTGGCGAAAAAAGGGCAAAAAAAAGGAAGGAAAGAAGTGACAGTTTCAGCATCACTTCATCCTTCCATTTCACCCAGCGGCTGTCAAGCCGCAGGCAGCGTGTCAGCTCAAGCCGGCACGCTGTCCTTCACGGTGTCGGCCATGTCGGTGTAGTCCTTGACCTTGTCGAAGTTGAGGTACTGATAGACCGTGCCGCTGGCAGCTGTCAGCACGCCCATGTCGGTCATGTACTCGGCCTTGGTAGGGATGCGGCCCAGCTTGGAGCAGATCGCGGCCAGCTCGGCGGAGCCAAGGTAGACGTTGGAGTTCTTGCCCAGGCGGTTTGGGAAGTTGCGCGTGGAGGTGGAGAACACCGTCGCGCCCTCTTTCACCTGCGCCTGGTTACCCATGCACAGGCTGCAACCCGGCATTTCCATGCGGGCGCCGGCTGAGCCGAGCACGCCGTAGTGGCCTTCTTCCGTGAGTTGCTTGGCGTCCATCTTGGTGGGCGGCGCCATCCACAGCTTGACAGGGATGTCGCGCTTGTTTTCGAGCAGCTTGGAGGCCGCACGGAAGTGGCCGATGTTGGTCATGCAGCTGCCGATGAAGACTTCGTCGATCTTGCTGCCGGCGACTTCGCTCAGGGTCTTCACATCGTCAGGGTCGTTCGGGCAAGCCACGATGGGCTCGTGGATGTCGGCCAGGTCGATCTCGATGACGGCGGCGTATTCGGCATCCGCATCGCCCTTGAGCAGTTGCGGATCGGCCAGCCAGGCCTCCATCGCCTGGATACGGCGCTTGATGGTGCGCACGTCCGAGTAACCCGTCGCGATCATCCACTTCAGCATCGTGATGTTGCTGTTGATGTACTCGATGATGGGTTCCTTGTTCAGGTGCACCGTGCAGCCGCCGGCGGAACGCTCGGCGGAAGCATCGGAGAGCTCGAACGCCTGTTCCACTTTGAGGTCAGGCAAGCCTTCGATTTCCAGGATGCGGCCCGAGAAGATGTTC
Source organism: Polaromonas aquatica (assembly GCF_050626995.1). Lineage (GTDB taxonomy): Bacteria > Pseudomonadota > Gammaproteobacteria > Burkholderiales > Burkholderiaceae_C > Polaromonas > Polaromonas aquatica_A. The sequence goes on from NZ_CP192467.1 coordinate 687,293, forward strand.
TTCTTGCCTTGTTTCGCAACCGTCAGCAAACCAGCCTTGATGGCGTACAGCGGAATCGCGTTGACCAGGTCGCGCAACGTAATGCCAGGCTGCATTTCACCTTTAAAGCGCACCAGCACGGACTCGGGCATGTCCAGCGGCATCACGCCGGTGGCGGCGCCGAAAGCCACCAGGCCGGAGCCGGCTGGGAAGCTGATGCCGATGGGGAAACGCGTGTGGCTGTCGCCGCCGGTTCCGACGGTATCGGGTAACAGCATGCGGTTCAGCCAGCTGTGGATGATGCCGTCGCCGGGGCGCAGCGGGATGCCGCCGCGGTCGCTCATGAACTCGGGCAACTCGTGGTGCATCTTGACGTCCACCGGCTTGGGATAGGCGGCCGTGTGGCAGAAAGACTGCATCACCAGGTCGGCCGAAAAGCCCAGGCAGGCCAGGTCTTTCAGTTCGTCGCGTGTCATGGGGCCGGTGGTGTCCTGGGAGCCCACGGACGTCATCTTCGGCTCACAGTAGGTGCCGGGACGTACGCCCTGGCCTTCAGGCAGACCGACAGCGCGGCCGACCATCTTTTGTGCCAGCGTGAAGCCGCGGCCGTTGTCTTCAGGGCTGACCGGCAGGCGGAACTGGGTAGATAGCGGCAGGCCCAGCGCAAAACGCGCCTTGGCCGTGAGGCCACGGCCGACGATCAGCGGAATACGGCCACCGGCGCGCACTTCATCAAACAACACGTCGCTTTTCAGCTTGAACTCGGCGATGACCTTGCCGTCCTTCAGCGCCTTGCCTTCGTAAGGGCGCAGCTCAATCACGTCGCCCATGGCCATCTGGCTCACGTCGAGCTCGATCGGCAGTGCGCCGGAGTCTTCCATGGTGTTGTAAAAAATCGGGGCGATCTTGGAACCGAGACAAACCCCGCCGAAACGTTTGTTCGGCACAAAAGGGATGTCCTGACCGGTGAACCACAGCACCGAGTTGGTGGCGGATTTGCGCGAGGAACCGGTACCCACCACGTCGCCCACATAGGCCACGAGGTTGCCCTTGGCCTTGAGTTCCTCGATGAATTTCACCGGCCCGCGTTTTCCGTCTTCTTCAGGCGTGATGCCGGGGCGGGCATTCTTGTGCATGGCCAGCGCGTGCAGTGGAATGTCGGGGCGGCTCCATGCGTCCGGTGCGGGCGACAGGTCGTCCGTATTGATCTCGCCGGCCACCTTGAAAATGGTGAGCTTGATCGACTCGGGTACTTCCGGGCGGCTTGTGAACCACTCAGCGTCAGCCCAGCTTTGCAGCACGGCCTTGGCATATTTGTTGCCCTTGTCGGCTTTTTCCTGGACATCGTGGAACTGGTCGAACATCAGCAGCGTGTTCTTCAGGCCGCTGGCGGCTTGCGTGGCAACGCTGTCTTCTGCGTCATCAAGCAGCTCAATCATCGGACTGATGTTGTAGCCGCCCAGCATGGTGCCCAGCAGTTGCGTGGCTTTTTCGCGCGAGATCAGTCCGCATTTTTCGGTGCCGTGTGCCACAGCCGCCAGGTAACTGGCCTTGACCTTGGCCGCGTCATCAACGCCAGCCGGAACACGATGGGTGATGAGTTCGACCAGGAAGGCTTCCTCGCCTTTGGGCGGATTCTTCAGCAGCTCGATGACCTCACCGGTCTGCCTGGCCGAGAGTGGCAGCGGGGGAATCCCCAGCGCGGCGCGCTCGGCCACATGGTTGCGGTAGGTTTGTATGAACTCGGGCATCATGGTTTTCTTCTCCTGTACTCAAAAAATGCACGGTCAATGCGCGTGCGGTCGCGGTGTGTCTGGACTGTTTAGGGGGCTTTGGCCGGTGCTGTTTCTGGCTGAGCAGAACCTGTGCCAGCCTGAGCTTGTGCAGCTTTGGCGGCAGGCAGGGCATCCAGAATGCTGGCCGGGGGGTTCTTCTTCATGTCATCGGCAAAAGTCACCTGTGCCGGGCTCATGCACTCGTCAGCCAGGCGTTGGCCTAATTTCTGGCTCATCAGCATCGACTTGTTACCCAACTGGAGCCACATGGCGCCTGCACGGCCGTCTTCCAGGCGGATGGCGCCGGTGCGGCTTCCGACTGGGTGCATGCGAAAACGTGTCTTGCCCGTCTGCACCAGGAAGAAGCCCGGGCGTTTCTCGTTCGGCGTGATGGTCACGGAGGCCCCGAGCTCGCAGGGAATCGTGCCGATATAAACCCGCTTGGCGAGTTCCAGGTCTTCAGGGGTCAAGGTGACAGACGGGTCATCGTCAATGGGCGTCCTTTCTTCCACCACCTTGGCGGCAGAGCGCCTGATCGGTGCGCGCTTGGCGGCTTGGGCCGGCTGGTCAGCCGCGGCAGCTTTAGGTACGGCCGCTTTGGGGGCTGCGGTCTGGGCGAGCAGCAAGGTGGGGGTGGCCAAGGCCAGGGCAGAGAGAACGAGATATTTCATGGGGATCCTTTGGAAGGGTCAACTGTCAATCGGAGGAGTCAGTGAGTCGGGGCAGAAAAATACGCCTGCGCCTCGTACGGTAAAACGCGGCCGGTCTGGTGCGCGCGCTCCAGAACCTGCCAGAAGTAGCGGTAACTCGCGCGGTCGTGCAGCTTGCCTTCAAAACTGATGGGAGCCCAGTCAGAATGGGCGGCAGCCGCTATTATTTTTGTAGCACTTTCAATCTCATCCCCGGTCGGCGCAAAAGCCGCCAGGATAGGCCGGATCTGGTTGGGGTGGATGCTCCACATGCGGGTGTAACCCAGTTCACGGGCGGCATGGCGTGCGGCGGTGGTCATGGTTTCAGTGTCATTGAATTCCGTGACAACACAATGAGAGGGCACTTTGCCGTGGGCGTGGCAAGCCGAGGCGATTTCAAGCTTGGCGCGCAGCACCAGCGGATGCGTGAACTGGCCACGGCTGCTCATGCCGTCGGCAGGGATCGCCCCGCCATGCGCCGAAACAAAATCCATCAGGCCAAAGCTCATAGACTGCACGCGCGGATGCGCCGCAATCTCGAAAGCGTTGCGCACCGCGAGGGGAGACTCGATCAGCACGTGCAGCGGCAGGCCGCCGGCTGATGCTGCAAGCAGAGCCTGCTCGGCCCTGACCACATCGGCAACCGATTCCACCTTGGGGACCATGATGTGCGAGAGGTGGCGGGACAATTTCCCGGCAATGACAGCCATGTCGGCATCAAAGGCGGGGTGATCGACGGCATGGATGCGCACCGCGACGCGGGCCTTGTCGCTGGCCAGAGCCGCCAGAGCCACCACCATGGCAGCATGATCGGCTTCACCGCCCACGGGCGCGCCGTCTTCGCAGTCCAGTGTCACATCAAACACACAGGCGCCGAACTCCTCGATCATCTCGGCCTGCAACTGCAGGCTTTTACGCATGCGGGCTTCGACACCGCTGTAGTGATCGCATACGGGAAGCGTCGCAGCGCCAGCCTGTGCGCCGAGCAAAACTTGCGCGGGATGAGCAGCGGAGAGGCCAGCTGCTGCGCTCATGCTGGCTGCACCCGTGGAAGACGCACCTGCTGCCCTCGTGCCGGGCACGTACACGTGCCCTCATAGCGGCTGCAGAGTGCGGAGTTCCAGTCGCTCATGAGGGGCAGCGGTGGTATGCGGTCAAAGTGCGGGACGGCCTCATACCTGATTACAGGAGGTGCTTGACGCCATCCTGCTCACCCTTGAGTTCGTCCAGGGTCTTGGTGATGCGTTCCTGGCTGAAAGCGTCGATCTCCAGGCCTTCGACCAGTTTGTACTCGCCGCCTTCGCAGGTCACGGGGAAACCGAACATGATGTCCTTCGGAATGCCGTACTGGCCATCCGAAGGGATGCCCATGGTGACCCACTTGCCGTTGGTGCCCAGGGCCCAATCGCGCATGTGGTCAATGGCGGCATTGGCGGCGGATGCGGCAGAAGATGAACCGCGCGCTTCAATGATGGCGGCACCGCGCTTGCCAACGGTAGGCAGGAATACGTTGGCGTTCCATTCCTGGTCGTTGATCATCTTGGCAACGCTTTCGCCCTTGATGGTGGCAAAGCGGTAGTCGGCGTACATCGTGGGCGAGTGGTTGCCCCAGACGGTGAGTTTTTCGATGTCGGCCACGGCCTTGCCGGTTTTGGCAGCAAGCTGGCTGGCAGCACGGTTGTGGTCCAGGCGCAGCATGGCGGTGAAGTTCTTGCGTGGCAGGTCAGGCGCGCTCTTCATGGCGATGTAGGCGTTGGTATTGGCGGGGTTGCCGACCACCAGCACCTTGACGTTGCGGCTGGCCACAGCGTTGAGCGCCTTGCCCTGCGCCGTGAAGATGGCGCCGTTGACGGCGAGCAGCTCGGCGCGTTCCATGCCGGGGCCGCGGGGACGTGAACCGACCAGCAGCGCGTAGTCGGCATCCTTAAAGGCGGTCATCGGGTCACTGTGGGCTTCCATGCCGACCAGCAGCGGAAAGGCGCAGTCGTCGAGTTCCATCATCACGCCCTTGAGCGCTTTTTGCGGACCTTCAACCGGCACTTCGAGCAGTTGAAGGATGACAGGTTGGTCCTTGCCGAGCATTTCGCCGGAAGCAATGCGAAACAGCAGCGCGTAACCGATTTGGCCTGCTGCACCGGTAACTGCAACGCGGACGGGTTTTTTGCTCATGATGGAGGACTCCAGGAAGTTGAAATTCGGTTGAATGAGGGTGTGATGTGAGATTGTCTGGTGCGAGCCTGGGACATTGGGAGAAGTCAGGACGGGTTTCACCCTCAAAATCACCGCAAAACGGCAGGTCAGGCACCGGCTCAGCCCAAGATTTTACGCTTGAAAAGTGATGTGCGTCAATTTGTCTTATGTCTTATATAAGATATGATTCAGACTTTATCCGGGCTTGTTTTCCGGAAGGCCGCGTAGATGCTGCGGCACCTTTTTAACCTGCTGCCCCATGGCGATCAATCCCTCATCATTGACTGACACCGTCGCGCCCGCCCACGATGCATCGGCCGGTTCGGGTTTGGCACCGGCATTCAGTCCGCTGTACCAACAGATCAAGGTCCTGATTCTGCAAAGTCTGCAGGCGGGCGAGTGGAGGCCTGGTGAATCGATTCCCAGCGAGATGGATCTAGCCGTGCGTTTTCGCGTCAGTCAGGGTACGGTGCGCAAGGCAATCGACGAACTGGCGGCCGAAAACCTCGTGATACGCAGGCAGGGCAAAGGCACATTTGTGGCCACGCATGCCGAGCAGCATGTTCAATACCGTTTCTTGAGGCTGATCCCCGACAGCGGCGACACCACCAGTGAAGGCCCCGCCGAACGGCAGATCATCGACTGCAAGCGCCTGCGCGCGCCAGCCGACATCGCCCGCGCGCTCTCGCTGCGCACCGGCGATGCCGTGTTGCAGCTTCGCCGCGTATTGGCCTTTCAAGGCACGCCGACCATTCTTGAAGACGTGTGGTTGCCTGGCGGCCCCTTCAAAGGCCTGACCGCCGAGCGCCTGGCCGGCTATCGCGGCCCGATGTATGCGCTCTTTGAAACCGAATTCGCCGTGCACATGGTGCGCGCTGAAGAAAAAATCCGCGCGGTCGCGGCCGACACTGCCTCGGCCGGTCTGCTCGATGTGCCGGTAGGTGAGCCACTGTTGAGCGTGGAACGCACAGCCTATACCTACAACGACCTGCCCATGGAACTGCGCCGGGGCCTCTACCGCACAGACACCCACCACTATAAAAACGACCTTAGTTGACGGGATTCATCAGGAAGCTGCAAACGTTTGTAAGCTTATTTGCTGCGTTGCAATAGAATTTGAGTCTCAGCTGTAATTGCTTCCCCGGTTACCACCCAGTTACATCCCACGAAAGCCTAAAAATGACAGAGCTGGCATCCAAACAGCGTCCCAAGCGGCCCGAGTTCCGCAACATCAACGCACTCACCGACCTCCCCACCTATCGTTTGCCACCTGCCGGCTGGGTCTCCATCCTCCATCGCATCAGCGGCTTCATCATGTTTTTGCTGATGCCCTTCATCATCTGGATGTTTGACACCTCGATTTCTTCCGAAATCTCTTTTGAAAAATTCAAGGCAGCCTTCAACATCGGCATGCTGGGCCTGCCAGGCTTTATCTGGAAGCTCGTGGCCCTGGCCCTGATCTGGGCTTACCTGCACCACTTCATTGCCGGCCTGCGCCATCTGTGGATGGACGTCAGCCATGCCGCCGTCAGCAAGGAGTTCGGCAAATCGTCCGCCCTTTTCACGCTGGCCACAAGCGTCATCCTGACGCTCGCCCTCGGCGCCAAGCTGTTCGGCTTTTACTGATCTGAAGGAGCACAAAAATGGCAGTTAACTACGGCTCCAAGCGCATCGTTGTCGGTGCCCACTACGGTTTGCGCGATTGGCTCGCGCAGCGCATCACGGCCGCCCTGATGGCCCTCTTCACCGTGCTGGTGTTAGCCCAGGTCATCTTCAGCAAAGGCCCCATCGGGTATGACAAATGGGCTGGCATTTTCTCCTCCCAATGGATGAAGACGCTGACGTTTGTGGTCATCGTCGCCCTACTGTTGCACGTGTGGGTCGGCATGCGTGACATCTGGATGGACTACATCAAGCCGGCATCCCTCAAGCTGGTCCTGAATGTTTTCACCATCGTCTGGCTGGTAGCCTGCGCCGGCTGGGGTATTCAGGTCTTGTGGCGCGTCTGAATCGCCTCTTGCACCATTGACCCGCAGACCCGACAAGAAGACCGACACCCCACACAAAATCATGACCGCAACATCCAACCTCCCCAAGCGCAAATTTGACGTCGTCATCGTCGGTGCCGGCGGCTCCGGCATGCGCGCATCGCTGCAGCTGGCGCGCGCCGGCCTCAACGTGGCCGTTCTCTCCAAAGTGTTCCCCACCCGCTCACACACGGTTGCGGCCCAGGGCGGCATCGGCGCCTCGCTCGGCAACATGAGCGAGGACAACTGGCACTACCACTTCTACGACACCGTCAAGGGTTCCGACTGGCTCGGTGACCAGGACGCGATCGAATACATGTGCCGCGAAGCCCCAAAGGTGGTGTATGACCTCGAACACATGGGCATGCCGTTTGACCGCAATCCCGACGGTACGATCTACCAGCGCCCCTTCGGCGGCCACACCGCCAACTACGGCGAAAAGCCCGTGCAACGTGCCTGCGCCGCAGCCGACCGCACCGGCCATGCCATGCTGCACACGCTGTACCAGCAGAACGTCAAGGAAAAAACCAGCTTCTTCGTGGAATGGATGGCGCTGGATCTGATTCGTGATTCGGCCGGCGACGTCGTGGGCGTGACCGCCCTCGAGATGGAAACCGGCGACGTCCACATCTTTGAAGCCAAGACCACGCTGCTGGCCACCGGCGGCGCAGGCCGCATTTTTGCCGCTTCGACCAATGCCTTCATCAACACCGGCGACGGCCTGGGCATGGCGGCGCGTGCCGGCATCCCGCTCGAAGACATGGAGTTCTGGCAGTTCCACCCGACCGGCGTAGCCGGCGCGGGCGTGCTGCTGACGGAAGGCTGCCGCGGCGAAGGCGCCATCCTGCGCAACAGCAACGGCGAGCGTTTCATGGAGCGTTATGCACCGACGCTGAAAGACCTAGCGCCGCGCGACTTCGTGTCGCGTTCCATGGACCAGGAAATCAAGGAAGGCCGCGGCTGCGGCCCCAACAAGGACTACATCCTGCTGGACATGACCCATCTGGGCGTGGACGCCATCATGAAGCGCCTGCCCTCGGTGTTCGAGATCGGCCATAACTTCGCCAACGTCGACATCACCAAGGAACCTATTCCCGTCGTTCCCACCATCCACTACCAGATGGGCGGCATCCCGACCAACATCCATGGCCAGGTCGTCACGCAGGACGCCAGCAACCAGAGCCAGGTCGTCAACGGGCTCTACGCGGTGGGCGAATGCTCCTGCGTCAGCGTGCACGGCGCCAACCGCCTGGGCACCAACTCCCTGCTGGACCTGCTGGTGTTTGGCAAGGCTGCAGGCAACCACATCGTCGAGTTCGCCAAAACCACTACGCACAAGCCTTTGCCGCTTGATGCCGCCGACAAGACCCTGGCCCGCATCGCCCGCCTGGACAACACAACCGACGGCGAGTATGCGCAAGACGTGGCCAATGACCTGCGAGCCGCCATGCAACAGCACGCCGGCGTGTTCCGCACGCAGGCCATCATGGATGAAGGCGTGACCAAAATCGCCGCCTTGCGCGATCGCGTCAACAGCATCGGCCTCAAGGACAAATCGAAAATCTTCAATACCGCGCGCATTGAAGCGCTCGAAGTGGAGAACCTGATTGAAGCTGCGCAAGCCACCATCGTGTCGGCAGCTGCCCGCAAGGAAAGCCGCGGCGCACACTCGGTCGACGACTACGGCGACACGCCCGAACACCCGAACGGCCGCAACGACACCGACTGGCACAAGCACACGCTGTGGTACAGCGAAGGCAGCCGCCTGGCTTACAAGCCGGTGCAGATGAAGCCCCTGACCGTCGATTCCGTGCCGCTGAAGACACGTACGTTCTAAGACCCCCAAGCACACGACGACGAACAAGACAGACGGCCCTGCGACCCTACAAGAAGCGAGAACCCCATGACCAAACGTACCTTCAAGATCTACCGCTACGACCCGGACACCGATGCCAAGCCCTATATGCAGACCATTGAGGTAGAACTCGACGGCCACGAACGCATGCTGCTGGACGCGCTGATGAAGTTGAAGGCACAGGACCCGACCATCAGCTTTCGCCGCTCGTGCCGCGAAGGCGTCTGCGGCTCGGACGCGATGAACATCAACGGCAAGAACGGCCTGGCGTGCCTGACCAACATGCTCACGCTGCCCGAGGTCATCATCTTGAAACCGCTGCCGGGTCTGCCAGTGGTGCGCGACCTGATCGTCGACATGACGCAGTTCTTCAAGCAGTACAACTCGATCAAGCCCTACCTGATCAACGACAACGTACCGCCCGAAAAAGAACGCCTGCAGAGTCCTGAAGAGCGCGATGAGCTCAACGGCCTCTACGAATGCATCCTGTGCGCCAGCTGCTCAACGTCCTGCCCCAGCTTCTGGTGGAATCCCGACAAGTTCGTCGGCCCAGCTGGCCTGCTGCAGGCCTACCGCTTCATCGCCGACAGCCGCGACGAAGCCACCGGTGAACGTCTGGACAACCTCGAAGACCCGTACCGCCTGTTCCGCTGCCACACCATCATGAATTGCGTTGATGTCTGTCCCAAGGGTCTGAACCCGACGAAGGCCATCGGCAAGATCAAGGAAATGATGGTTCTCCGAACCGTCTAAAAGAATATGGCCCCCACGCTTGTCGCTTTGCGTACTGCGCTGCCCCCCGAGGGGGCGCGTTTCGCCTTGGGGCGGCCCGGCGGCGAAACCTCTACGGTCTAATCAACATGGAAACCGCCGAAGCCCTGCTAGACGAGCGTGCCCTGAGCAAGCTTAAGTGGCGTTGCCGGCGCGGCTTGCTTGAGAACGACCTGCTGATCGAGCGCTTCTTCCAGGGCCATGAGGCCACATTGACCGTCAGGCAGGCTAAAGGGTTGAGTGATTTAATGGATTTGTCCGACAACGATTTGCTGGACCTGCTGTTAAAACGAAAAAATGCCGGCCAGCTCCCCGATGAAGCGGCCAAGGCAAGCGCCTCTACTTCTGAAGCCCATGAAGTTTTAAAGTTGCTGCAGCCCGCAGCGCCGGCCCCCGGTTACGCGACCGTCACCCATTGACACTGATACGAAAGAAAGAAGCAAGAAATGAAGCTAGCTGACAACAAAGCCACCCTGTCCTTCAGCAACGGCAGCCCCAGCATCGAACTGCCGGTGTACCAGGGCAATGTTGGTCCGGACGTCGTTGACATCCGCAAGCTCTACGCCCAGACCGGCATGTTCACGTATGACCCCGGTTTCCTGTCGACGGCGGCGTGCCAGTCTGCCATCACTTACATCGATGGTGACAAGGGTGAGTTGCTGTACCGCGGGTATCCCATCGAGCAGCTGGCCACCAACTGCGACTACATGGAAACCTGCAACCTGCTGCTGTACGGCGAACTGCCGAATGTCGAGCAGAAAAAGGATTTCGTCAGCCGCGTGACCAACCACACCATGGTCAACGAGCAGATGCAGTTTTTCCTGCGCGGTTTCCGCCGTGATGCGCATCCGATGGCCATCATGACCGGCCTGGTCGGGGCCCTGTCAGCCTTCTACCATGACAGCACCGACATCACCAATCCCGAGCACCGCGACATTTCTGCGATCCGCCTGATCGCCAAGATGCCGACACTGGTCGCCATGGCTTACAAGTACACCGTGGGCCAGCCCTACATGTACCCCAAGAACAACCTGAGCTACGCCGGCAACTTCCTGCACATGATGTTTGCCACGCCGTGCGAAGAGTACAAAGTGAACCCCGTACTCGAACGCGCGCTGGACCGCATCTTCATCCTGCACGCAGACCACGAGCAAAACGCTTCGACTTCCACGGTGCGCCTGTGCGGCTCGTCCGGCACCAACCCGTTTGCGGCCATTGCTGCCGGTGTGGCCTGCCTCTGGGGCCCTGCCCACGGCGGCGCCAACGAAGCGGCACTCAACATGCTGGGCGACATCCAGAAAGCTGGCGGCATCGAAAAAATCGGCGACTTCATCAAGCAGGTCAAGGACAAGAACTCCGGCGTCAAACTCATGGGTTTTGGCCACCGCGTCTACAAGAACTACGACCCGCGCGCCAAGCTCATGCAGGAAACCTGCAAGGAAGTGCTCAAGGAAATGGGCCTGGAAAACGACCCGCTGTTCAAGCTGGCCATGGCCCTGGAAAAGATTGCCCTCGAAGACGAATACTTCGTGTCACGCAAGCTCTACCCCAACGTCGACTTCTACTCCGGCATCGTGCAGCGCGCCATCGGCATTCCTGTGCCGCTGTTCACGGCGATTTTTGCGCTGGCCCGCACTGTCGGCTGGATCGCCCAGCTCAACGAGATGATCGGCGACCCCGAATACAAGATCGGCCGCCCACGCCAGTTGTTCACCGGCTCCGCGACCCGTCAGGTCTTGCCGCTGGCCAAGCGCTAAGTGACCTTGCGTTGACACAAAGCCCGCCCGTGGCAGCATCGGCGGGCTTTTTCACGCCCCGGCTTTGTCGCGCAACCCAGGAGTTGCAGGAGCGCCCTTCTTGCTATTCTTTTGATAGCTGCTCGCGCTCATTTTCAATGGGCTGGAGCCTTAAAACGCTCAAAAATCGGCGATCCAGGGTGAAAACGCCTACCGGCAAGCAGGGCATCGCGCATTGCGATGACAATAGAGAAATTCTAGTAGCAAAATAGCCAACCATCATCGTAGAACACGATGCCCTTGCACCAAATCTTCTAATGAAAAGCTCCGAACGCAACTTTGCCCGCCGCATTGACCTGACCTCGCTCCAGCTCTTTGTGGCCGTGTGTGAGCTGGGCAGCATCGGCAAGGCGGCCGAGCGCGAGTTCATCGCCGCCTCTGCCGTGAGCAAGCGCCTCAGCGACCTCGAAGTCACGCTCGACACACCGCTGCTGTACCGCCACACCCGCGGGGTCGACCTGACACCTGCCGGGGAAAGCCTGCTGCACCACGCCCGCTCGGTGCTGTTCAGCCTTGAGAAGATGCAGAGCGAACTCAGCGAGTACGCCGACGGCGTGCGCGGCCATGTGCGCGTGCACGCCAGCATTTCGGCCATCGTGCAGTTTTTGCCGGAAGACCTGGGCGCTTTCACCCGGGAGCATTCCGGCATCAAGATTGACCTGGAAGAGCATCTCAGCACCGAAGTCGTCCGTGCCGTACAGGAAGGCGCTGCCGACCTGGGAGTCTGCAACACCGCCGATGGTGCGGGCGACTTGCAAGTGCTGCCCTACCGTAACGACAAATTGGTGTTGATTGTGCCCAGAGGCCACGCGTTGTGTGCGCAAGGCGCTATCAAATTTGAAGCAGCCCTGGACTACGACCAGGTCGGCCTGCACTCCAACAGCTCGATTTACCTGGCGATGCGCGAGGCGGCCGCCCGGCTGGGCCGCACTATCAAACTGCGCATCCACGTGACAGGCCTGGACGCCATGTGCCGCATGATCCACAACGGCCTGGGTGTGGGCGTGATGCCCCAACGCGCCTTTGAGCTGATGCACGGCGTGGGCGAACTCGAGTCCATTCCCCTGCTCGACGCCTGGGCCGAGCGCCAGATCCAGCTGGTGGCGCGCGACTTTTCCACGCTGCCCCTGACGGCGCGGCTGCTGGTGGATCACCTGGCACAACCTGCGACACCAGAAGCCACACTAGCCCGCCCCGGCAGGAGCAGCCCGGCCCCTGCCCACGCAGCCGCCTAAAATCACCCCAAACGACAGACAACAAGAGACCACGAAAGAAACCATGGGACGCACCCTCTACGACAAGATCTGGGACGAACACGTCGTTCACACCGAAGAAGACGGCACGGCCATCCTCTACATCGACCGGCACCTGGTGCATGAAGTCACCAGCCCGCAGGCGTTTGAAGGCCTGCGCGAGGCCGGCCGCAAGGTCTGGCGCATCAGCTCCATCGTGGCGACGGCGGACCACAACACGCCCACTACCGGCTGGGAGCTGGGCTACGACGGCATCACCGACCAGGTCAGCAAGGAACAGATCACCACGCTGGACAGCAACATCAAGGAATTCGGCGCGGCCGCGTTTTTTCCTTTTCTCTCCAAGCGCCAGGGCATCGTGCACGTGATCGGCCCCGAAAACGGCGCTACCCTGCCCGGCATGACAGTCGTCTGCGGTGACTCGCACACCTCTACCCACGGCGCTTTCGGCGCACTGGCGCACGGCATCGGCACCAGCGAGGTCGAGCACGTGATGGCCACACAAACCCTGCTGGCCAAAAAAGCCAAAAACATGCTGGTGAAGGTCGAGGGCAAGCTGGCCCCTGGCCTCACCGGCAAGGACATTGTGCTGGCCATCATCGGCAAGATCGGCACGGCCGGCGGCACCGGCTACACCATTGAATTTGCCGGCTCGGCAATTCGGGCGCTCAGCATGGAAGGCCGCATGACGGTCTGCAATATGGCGATTGAAGCCGGCGCCCGCGCAGGCCTGGTGTCGGTGGACCAAAAGACCATCGACTACGTCAAGGGCAGATTGCTCTCGCCCACCGGCGTCGAATGGGACATGGCCGTCAAGTACTGGAACACGCTGCACTCGGATGCCGACGCGAAGTTCGACGCCGTGGTCGAACTCGACGCCAGCGAGATCCTGCCGCAGGTCACCTGGGGAACCTCACCCGAGATGGTGTTGTCGATTGACGACCGCGTACCCGACCCCGACAAGGAAAAAGACGCGAACAAGCGCGATGCCATCGAGCGCGCGCTGAAATACATGGGCCTGGAGCCCGGCAAAGCGCTGAACGACCTGTATGTCGACAAGGTGTTCATCGGCTCCTGCACCAACAGCCGCATTGAAGACATGCGCGAGGCCGCAGCCGTGATCAAACGAATCGGCCAGAAAGTTGCGAAGAACGTGAAGCTCGCGCTGGTCGTGCCGGGCTCGGGCCTGGTCAAGGAACAAGCCGAGCGCGAAGGCCTGGACAAGATTTTTGTCGCAGCGGGTTTTGAGTGGCGCGAACCCGGCTGCTCGATGTGCCTGGCCATGAATGCCGACCGGCTGGAGCCGGGCGAGCGCTGCGCCTCCACCAGCAACCGCAACTTCGAAGGCCGGCAAGGCGCCGGTGGTCGCACCCACCTGGTCAGCCCCGCCATGGCGGCAGCGGCGGCCGTGCATGGTCACTTTGTCGATATCCGCAAGTTTGTCTAACCCGAGCCCTCAGGAGTCATCACCATGAAAAAAATCACCACCCTGTTTGCACTGTCGCTGGCGTCCGTGGCCTTCTTGCTGGCCGGGTGCAACACCTTCCGGGGTGTCGGGCAAGACGTGCAAAAAGTCGGCGAGAAAATCGAAGACGCTGCGAAGAAAAAATAATGCAGAAATTCACCGTACACAAGGGCCTCGTGGCCCCGATGGACCGCGAGAACGTCGACACCGACGCCATCATTCCCAAGCAGTTTCTCAAGTCCATCCGCAAGACGGGCTTTGGCCCGAACCTGTTTGACGAATGGCGCTACCTGGACGCGGGCTTTCCCGGCCAGGACCCGGCCACACGCAGGCCCAACCCCGACTTCGTGCTGAACCAGCCCCGTTATGCGGGCGCTTCCATCTTGCTGGCGCGCAAGAACTTCGGTTGCGGCTCCTCGCGTGAACATGCGCCCTGGGCACTGGACCAATACGGCTTTCGCGCCATCATCGCGCCCAGCTACGCCGACATCTTTTTCAACAACAGCTTCAAGAACGGCCTGTTGCCGATCGTGTTGCCCGAGGCACAGGTGTCCCAGCTGTTCGACGAAGCCCTGGCCTTCCCCGGCTACCAGCTCACGGTTGACCTGGAGCGCCAGGTGATCGTGAAGCCCCAAGGCGAAGAGCTCCCGTTCGACGTGCAGGCTTTTCGCAAGTACTGCCTGCTCAACGGCCTGGACGACATCGGCCTTACCTTGCGCCAGAGCGACAAGATCAAGGCCTTTGAAGCCGAGCGCCTGGCGACCAAGCCATGGCTGAGCCACACCGTAGCCGGCTGAAGCCGCTCATCAGCTCAAAAACAGCTTTGAGTGGCCCTTAAAACGGCTTTTTACCCATTAAATCTTGCTCCAGCCCAATAGGGGACGTGCGCAAGTAGCTATAAAAAAGATAGTAATCATGAAAATCGCAATTCTTCCGGGTGACGGTATCGGCACCGAAATCGTCGCAGAAGCCGTCAAAGTGCTGAAGACGCTCGACCTGAAATTCGAAACCGAAAGTGCACTGGTCGGCGGCGCTGCCTATGAAGCCCACGGCCATCCACTGCCTGACAGTACGCTCAAATTGGCCAAGGAAGCCGACGCAGTGCTCTTCGGCGCGGTCGGCGACTGGAAGTACGACAAGCTGGACCGGCCGCTGCGTCCTGAGCAGGCCATCCTCGGCCTGCGCAAGAACCTCGGCCTCTTTGCCAACTTCCGCCCGGCGATTTGTTATGCACAGCTGGTGGACGCCTCCAGCCTGAAGCGCGAGCTGGTGTCCGGCCTCGACATCCTCATCATCCGCGAACTGACCGGCGACATCTACTTCGGCCAGCCGCGTGGCCGGCGCGTCTCGCCTGACGGTCACTTCCCCGGTTCGGAAGAAGCTTTCGACACCATGCGCTATTCGCGTCCCGAGATCGAGCGGATTGCCCACGTCGCCTTCCAGGCAGCACGCAAGCGCAAAGCTTCGGGTGGGGAAGGACGCGTCACCAGCGTCGACAAGGCCAACGTGCTGGAAACCTTCCAGCTCTGGAAAGACGTGGTGACCGAAGTCGGCGAAGAGTACCCCGACGTTGCGCTGGACCACATGTATGTGGACAACGCCGCCATGCAGCTGGTCAAGGCGCCCAAGAAGTTTGACGTGGTCGTCACCGGCAACATGTTCGGCGACATCCTGAGTGACGCCGCTGCGATGCTGACCGGCTCCATCGGCATGCTGCCTTCAGCCAGCCTCAACGACAAAAATCAGGGCCTGTACGAGCCCAGCCACGGCAGCGCACCCGACATCGCGGGCAAAGGCGTGGCCAACCCGCTGGCGACCATCCTGAGCGCGGCCATGATGCTGCGCTTCAGCCTGAACCAGCCCGAAGCCGCCGCCCGCATCGAAAAAGCCGTGGACGCCGTGCTGAGCCAGGGCCTGCGCACGCCGGACATTTACAGCGAAGGCATGACCAAGGTAGGAACCGTCCAAATGGGCGATGCGGTGGTAAAGGCTCTAGGGTAACTAGGGCCCCCACGCTTTTCTCTGCGTGTAATGCGCTGCCCCCGAGGGGGCGCATTTTTCCTTGGGGCGGCCCGGCGAAAAAACATCCCTGACGTTTTTTCGCCGCAGATCGCCTCAAACCGAGGGCAAAAAGCGGGTTTGAGGCGGCTGTCAGCCCGGGTAAAGCCAAGCCTGGCTACAATCGAAGCATGCGCAAAAACCCCGCCCTCACCCGCTTTATCGCCGCCTCGCGCGCGATCAGCGCTGCGCCGGTTTTTGCCCAGATCACCAAAACGACCACCATTAAAGGCTAGCAAGCCTGGTTCGTCGTGCCCTGCCGGCTCGATGAGCCGGGCCAAAAAGCCTTATTTTTGACTTTTTGAAGGGCAATGCAATGAAACTCAAAGGCAATCTCACAGGGCTCGTCGGCTGGCGCGGCATGGTCGGCTCGGTCCTGATCGACCGCATGCAGGCCGAAGGCGACTTCAACCTCATCGAGCCAGTTTTCTTCTCGACCTCCAACGCCGGCGGCAAAGCCCCGGCCCAAGCGAAGAACGAAACCACGCTCAAAGACGCCTTTGACATTGAAGCGCTGAAAAAATGCGATGTGATCATCACGGCCCAGGGCGGCGACTACACCTCGGAAGTCTTTCCCAAACTGCGTGCAGCCGGCTGGACGGGACACTGGATTGACGCAGCCTCCACGCTGCGCATGAACGACGATGCCATCATCATCCTGGACCCGGTCAACCTGCCGGTCATCCAGAACGCCATGGCCAAAGGCGGCAGGAACTGGATTGGTGGCAACTGCACAGTGAGCTGCATGCTGATGGGCGTAGGCGCGCTGTACAAAGCCGGTCTCGTCGAATGGATGACCAGCATGACTTACCAGGCGGCATCCGGCGGTGGCGCACAGCACATGCGCGAGCTGCTGACGCAATACGGTACGCTGAACAGTGAAGTCCGCGCGCTGCTTGACGATCCCAAATCGGCCATCCTGGAAATCGACCGCCGCGTGCTGGCCAGGCAGCAATCTCTCAGTGGCGACGAGACCGCCAATTTCGGCGTGCCGCTGGGCGGCTCCCTGATCCCCTGGATCGACAAGGACCTGGGCAATGGCATGAGCAAGGAAGAATGGAAAGGCGGCGCAGAAACCAACAAGATCCTCGGCCAGGGTGCCAGCTTCGGCACGGCCGAAACCCCGGTTGACGGCTTTTGCGTGCGCATAGGTGCCATGCGCTGCCACAGCCAGGCCTTGACCTTCAAGCTGAAGAAGGACGTACCGCTGGCCGACATCGAGGCAATGATCGCCGCCGACAACGAATGGGTCAAAGTCGTGCCCAACACCCGCGAAGCCTCTATCAAGGACCTCACTCCCGTGGCGGTGACGGGTACCATGCAGATTCCGGTCGGCCGCCTGCGCAAGCTGGCGATGGGCCCCGATTATCTGGGTGCCTTCACTGTGGGTGACCAGCTGCTGTGGGGTGCGGCGGAACCGCTGCGCCGCATGCTGCGCATCCTGCTTCAAGGCTGAATTATTTTGAGGTGAGCGGTTGCCAACATGCAGCCGCTCATCCGTAACCACTTGTTTCCATGCGTTGTCGTCTGACAACATCCTGAACTTGTAAGTTGATGCTAACTCGCTGTGTCAAAACTTAAGTGGTGTCTTAGCTTGTCAGCCTAATGCCTTGATGTTAAGGTTGTTTTTCGAAAATTCGCATCGAGGTTTTTGTGCGCTTAAGCAGAATAAAGTTACATGCAGACCGAGCACTGGAGGCTCACAACCCCATGAATAAACGCGGTCGTTGGCGTATTGGCGCCTTGGCTAGTGCAATCGCACTACTGGGCAGTTTGGCAAGTCTTGAAGCCCATGCGCTCGCGCTGGGCCGGCTCACCGTTCAATCGGCACTGGGCGAGCCCCTTCGAGCTGAAATCGAAATATCGGACATCAAACCCGACGAAGCAGCCAGCCTTCGGGCCGGCGTTGCACCGGCTGAGGCCTTCAGGGTGGCAGGTATGGAATACGGCACGGTGGTATCCGGTGTCGAAGTCACCCTGCAACGCCGGGCTGACGGGCAGGCTTTCCTGCGGCTGCGCAGCAACCGCCCCGTGACCGAGCCTTTCGTGGACCTGATCCTGGAGGCCAACTGGTCAAACGGTCGGATCACCCGCGACTACACCATGCTGTTCGACCCACCCGCCCTGCGGTCCGGCAGTGGTAGCACAGCAACCGCGCCCATCCTGTCCCGCCCCGCCTCGCCCAATGTGGCGCCACCTGCCAAGGGCATTGCATCTATTCCCTATTCCCCGGCAGGGCCTAGCGCCAGTGCCACCAGACCCGCCCCAGCGGCCAGGCCCCTGGAAAAAGCCCCGGCAGGCGAAACGCAAGTCACCGTCAAATCCGGTGACACAGCAGGCAAGATCGCAGCCCAGAACAAGCCAGCCAGCGTGTCGCTGGACCAGATGCTGGTCGCGCTGCTACGAAGCAACCCGGATGCCTTTATTGGCGGCAACGTCAACCGCATCAAGTCCGGTGCCGTGCTGGACATCCCGAGTGCGGAATCGGCCAGCGCCATTTCTTCCAGCGAAGCCACCCAGACCATCATCGCGCAAAGCAAGGACTTCAATACTTTCCGCCGCAAGCTGGCAGAAGGCGTACCTGCTACCCAGGTAGCCAGCGCCGACCGCCAGGCCGGCGGCAAAGTAGAGGCCAAAGTGGAAGACCGGGCAGCCGCCAGCGCGACCCCGGACAAGCTCACCCTGTCCAAGGGAGCCGTCCAGGGCAAAGCAGCGACTGCAGCGGAAGAAAAGATTGCGAAAGACAGACAGGCCAAGGAAGCTTCGACCCGGGTCGCCGAGCTGTCCAAGAACATCAGCGACCTCAACAAGCTCGGGAGCAGCCCCGCAACGGCACCCGCAGCCAGCGCGGCCAAGACACCGGGCGTAGCCGTTCCCGCACCGTCCAGCACCACGTTGCCGGTACCTGCGGCGCCGGCAACGGCGGCATCGTCTGCTCCCGCATCGACAACGTCCACCACAGCAGCAGTGACAGCCGCACCGGCCGCCAGCGCAGCAGTTGCCGGTACGACGCCTGCAGCGGCCATGGCTCCCGCCTCCGCAGCCTCCGCCACGGCTGCCAGTGCCGATCCGCTTGCAGCAGCTTCACAACCTGCCTCCACAGCCAGCGAGCCCGCCGCGCCAGTGGCCGCAGCTCCTGCAGCGCCCAAGAAGCCGGTTGTTTTGCCACCGCCACCACCAGAACCCAGCCTGATCGACGAACTGATGGAAAACCCATTGGTGCTGCCAGGCATAGGTCTGCTGGTCGCACTGCTGGCTGGATTCGGTTTTTATCGCTACCGCCAGCGCGGCAGCGCGGGCCAGGTTGACAGCTCATTCCTTGAGAGCAGATTGCAACCCGATTCTTTTTTCGGCGCCAGCGGCGGCCAAAGAATTGACACGAATGAAGGCAACGCCACAGGCTCGTCCCTGGTGTATTCGCCGAGTCAATTGGATGCCGCTGGCGACGTAGACCCTGTAGCCGAAGCCGATGTCTACCTTGCGTACGGACGCGATCTGCAAGCTGAAGAAATCCTCAAAGAGGCGATGCGTACCAGCCCAATGCGGGTGGCAATTCACGCCAAGCTGATGGAAATCTACGCCAAACGCCGCGACAGCAAGGCGTTTGAAACCGTCGCAATCGAAGCCTTCAATCTCACCCATGGCAGCGGGCCAGAATGGGCCTACATCACCGAAATGGGGCGCGAGCTCGACCCTTCGAACCCGATGTACCAGCCCGGCGGGCAACCTGCGGGCGCAGCGTCTGCCGCCGGAACCTCGGCTTTCAGCCCGGGTGGTACCGTGGCCATGGTGGCTCAGCCGGTGAATGTTCCCGCGCCAACACCGGCCGTGGACGTCGATCTCGACCTGGATTTCTCGCTCGGCGATGAGCCTGATGCCACAGCGCCAGCGGCGATATCAGCACCCGTCGCACCCAAACCGGTTGCGCCGCCTCCCGTTGCCAAGACGCCGGAACCCGCCAGCGCCATGAACATGGATTTCAGCAGCGCAACGATTGCCATGCCCACAGCCACCCCGCCAGCTCCTGCTGCAGCGAAACCGGTCGAGGCAGCACCTGAAATTTCCTTCCTGTCCGAAGGGCTGAACTTCGAACCCGAGCCTTTCGTTCCGCCTGCCAAGCCGGTTCCACCCGTCAAGGCGGCCGCCGCTCCGGCGCCTGCACCGGCAGTAGCCGACAGCGGCATGCTGGAATTCGACCTGGGCTCGCTTTCGCTGGACCTGAATGGCCCTGTCACCGAGAGCCCCGCTCCTGCGATTGAAGCATCGTCGTCGGACGACCCGCTTGAAACCAAGTTCATGCTGGCCGAAGAGTTCCGCTCACTGGGTGACACCGACGGTGCCAGGTCGCTGGCTGAAGAAGTGCTGGCCGAAGCCAGTGGTCCCCTGAAAGTCAAGGCACAGGCGTTCCTGAACGCCTTGTCCTGAGCACGCAGCCTGAACGCATTGCGTTCACTGCGCGCCAGCGGGGTCAAACCGTGAGGATTGCACTCGGCATCAGCTACAGCGGTAGCGGCTACGAAGGCTGGCAAAGCCAGCTTTCGGGCAACACGGTGCAGGACAAGCTGGAACTGGCGCTGGGCAAATTCGCCGCCCAGCCCATCCGCACACTGTGCGCAGGCCGTACCGACGCCGGCGTGCACGGCCTGATGCAGGTGGTGCACTTCGATATCCCCCTGCAGCGCGACATCACCTCCTGGGTGCGCGGCACCAACGCCTTTTTGCCCTCCGACATCGCGGTGCAATGGGCGCGGGAGGTTCCCGACCAGTTTCACTGCCGCGGCAGCGCCATCGCCCGTCGCTATGCCTATGTGGTGCTTGAGTCGCCGGTGCGCCCCAGCGTGGAAGCCGGGCGCGTCGGCTGGGTCTACCGGCCCCTGGACGAGGCGGCCATGCGGCAAGCCGTTACCCACCTGCTCGGCGAGCACGATTTCAGCTCCTTCCGGGCTGCCCAATGCCAGGCCAGGTCTCCCGTCAAAACCATCAACCGCATTGAGATTTCACACCGTGGCGATCCAGCTGCCCGGTATTGGCGCTTCGAATTCGAGGCCAACGCCTTTTTGCACCACATGATCCGCAACATCATGGGTTGCCTGGTCGCCATAGGCCAGGGCAACTACCCGCCGGGCTGGCTGGCGGAGGTGATGGCCGCACGCAGCCGTGACGCCGCCGCCCCGACTTTTTCGCCGGATGGCCTGTATTTTCTGGGGCCCGTCTACGAAAACCACTACGGCCTCCCGGCTCGCACACCAGCCTATGATTGGTTGCCATGACGCCCCCCACTACCACCCGTACCCGCATCAAGATCTGCGGCCTGACTCGCGAGGAAGACGTGGATGCAGCCGTAGCGGCCGGCGCGGATGCGGTCGGCTTTGTGATGTACGAGGCCAGCCCGCGTTATGTGACGGCCGAGCGCGCAGCCGAGCTGGCCCGCCGCCTGCCTCCCTTTGTCACGCCGGTTTTGCTTTTTGTCAACGCACCTGCTATAAAAATAATAGCTACTTGCGCACATATACCAACGGCTGTACTGCAATTTCATGGTGATGAGACCCCCGAAACCTGCCTGGAAGCAGGGCGACCCTTCATGCGTGCAGCACGCATTCCACTTGATGGAAGATCCACCAAAGACACTCATAGCACCTCAAGCGGCTTTGATCTCGTAAAATACGCCCAGGACTTCAAGGCCGCACAAGCCATCCTCCTCGACGCCCATGTCGAAGGTTATGGCGGCGGCGGGAAAACATTCAATTGGTCACTTCTTCCTCCAAACGTCAGCGCTCACCTCGTTTTGTCTGGTGGATTGACGCCTGCAAACGTGATCGATGGCATTTTGCAAGTCAGGCCGCGTTGCACAACGCTGGCCGTTGATGTCAGTTCCGGCGTCGAGATTTCCAAGGGAATCAAAAGCGCCGACAAAATCAACCAGTTCGTCGCGGCCGTGCGCACTGCCGACGAATTACTTGCAAAGAGTCCCAACCATGTACGAGTACCACCAGCCTGACATTTCAGGCCATTTCGGAATTTACGGCGGCAGTTTTGTTTCAGAAACACTGACTCACGCGATCAACGAGCTGAAAGACGCTTACGCGAAATACCAGCACGACCCGGAGTTCATCGCCGAATTCCAGTCCGAGCTCGCGCATTTCGTCGGCCGCCCCTCCCCGATCTACCACGCTGCGCGCATGAGCCGCGAACAGGGCGGCGCGCAAATCTATCTCAAGCGTGAAGACCTCAACCACACCGGCGCGCACAAGATCAACAACACCATAGGCCAGGCCATGCTGGCGCGCCGCATGGGCAAGCCGCGCGTCATCGCCGAGACCGGCGCCGGGCAGCACGGCGTGGCCACCGCCACCATATGCGCACGCTACGGCCTGGAATGCGTGGTCTACATGGGCAGCGAGGACGTCAAGCGCCAGAGTCCCAACGTCTACCGCATGAACCTGCTGGGCGCCACGGTGGTGCCGGTCGAAAGCGGCAGCAAGACGCTGAAAGACGCGCTCAACGAGGCCATGCGCGACTGGGTCGCCAACGTGGACAACACCTTCTACATCATCGGCACGGTGGCGGGCCCGCACCCCTACCCCATGATGGTCCGCGACTTCCAGAGCGTGATCGGCGCCGAATGCCTGCAGCAGATGCCGGAATTCATCGGGGACAAACAGCCCGATGCGGTGATCGCCTGCGTGGGCGGCGGCAGCAATGCCATGGGCATCTTCCATCCCTACATCCAGCATGCCAAAACCCGCCTGATCGGCGTCGAGGCCGCCGGTGAGGGCCTGGAAAGCGGCAAACATTCGGCCTCGCTCCAGCGCGGCCTGCCGGGCGTGCTGCACGGCAACCGCACCTACGTGCTGCAAAACGAGGACGGCCAGGTCACCGAAACCCATAGCATCAGCGCCGGACTCGACTACCCTGGGGTGGGCCCCGAGCACGCCTTCCTCAAAGACATAGGCCGCGCCGAATACGTCGGCATCACCGACAAGGAAGCACTGGAGGCTTTCCACTACCTGTGCCGCACCGAAGGCATCATTCCCGCGCTCGAATCCAGCCATGCCGTGGCCTGCGCCATGAAAATGGCCCGCAGCATGCGCAGCGACCAGAGCCTGCTCGTCTGCCTGTCAGGCCGGGGCGACAAGGACATTGGCACGGTGGCCGACCTCTCGGGGGCCGACTTCTACGACCGGCCGTCCATGCGCGGCCTGTCAGTCAAGGGCGGGGCGGCTTCGCCGGCGTCCTTCGACGCCAGCGGCGCCAAGGGAAGCGGGGTGCAGTCATGAGCCGCATTGCCTCCACCTTCTCCTCGCTGAAAAGCCAGGGCCGCAAGGCCTTGATCCCCTACGTCACCGCCGGCTTCCCGTTTGCCGACGTCACGCCCGAACTGATGCACGCCATGGTGGCCGGCGGCGCCGACGTGATCGAGCTGGGCGTGCCGTTTTCCGACCCCAGCGCCGACGGCCCGGTGATCCAGAAAGCCGGCGACAAGGCCCTGTCCTTCGGCGTGGGCCTGACCCAGGTGCTGGACATGGTGCGCCAGTTCCGCGCCAAAGACAGCACAACGCCCGTGGTCCTGATGGGCTATGCCAACCCGGTGGAACGCTACGACATCAAGCACGGCGGCAGCAAAACCGAAAGCGCCTTCATCCGCGATGCCGCCCAGGCCGGCGTGGACGGCGTGCTCATCGTCGACTACCCGCCCGAGGAATGCGTCGAATTCGCCGCCCGGCTGCGCGCGCACGGCATGGACCTGATTTTTCTGCTGGCTCCCACCAGCACTGACGCGCGCATGGCCCAGGTGGCCGAGGTCGCCAGCGGCTATGTCTATTACGTCTCGCTCAAGGGCGTCACCGGTTCCGGCACACTGGACGTGGACGCCGTCGAGGCCATGTTGCCGCGCATTCGCCAACATGTGAATGTGCCGGTGGGTGTGGGCTTCGGCATACGCGACGCCGCCACGGCCAAAGCCATCGGCAAGGTGGCCGACGCTGTGGTCATCGGCAGCAAGATCATTCAGCTGATCGAAAACCAGCCGCGCGACAAGGTAGCGGCGGTGGCGCATGACTTTTTGAAAGAAATCCGTACTGCTTTAGGCTGACTTTCGATGCCGTTTTTGCCGAGCGAAACATGGGAGAAACCGGCGCATAATTGCGCTTTTCGCCCGGCAAAAAGCATAAGAAGCGAAAAGCGCTTAGGCGCCGCCCGACACCACAAGGACTGACACCCATGTCTTGGTTAGAAAAACTCCTCCCGCCCAAAATCAGCCCCACCGACCCGACCGAGCGCCGTAGCGTACCCGAGGGTCTGTGGATCAAATGCCCGAGTTGCGAGGCCGTGCTCTACAAGACCGACCTGGAAAAAAACCAGAATGTCTGCCCCCAGTGCAGCCACCACCACCGTATAGGCGCGCGCGCACGGTTGGACGCCTTCCTGGATCCGGAAGGCCGTTATGAACTGGGCCAGGAAGTGCTGCCAGTCGACGCCCTCAAGTTCAAGGACAGCCGCAAATACCCCGAACGCCTGAAAGAAGCCCTGGAAAACACCCAGGAAACCGACGCACTGGTGGTGATGGGCGGCGCCGTTCACAGCATCGGCGTCGTGGTCGCCTGTTTTGAATTCGACTTCATGGGCGGCAGCATGGGCAGCGTGGTCGGCGAGCGCTTTGTGCGCGGCGTGCATGCGGCTATCGAGCAAAAAGTGCCCTTCATCTGCTTTACCGCCACCGGCGGCGCACGCATGCAGGAAGGGCTTTTGAGCCTCATGCAGATGGCCAAAACCAACGCAGCCCTGACGCGGCTGGCCAAAAAAGGCCTACCTTATATCAGCGTGCTGACCGACCCGACCATGGGCGGAGTGAGCGCCGGCTTCGCTTTTGTGGGCGATATCGTCATTGCCGAGCCCAAAGCCCTGATCGGTTTTGCCGGCCCGCGCGTCATTGAGTCCACCGTACGTGTTACCTTGCCTGAAGGCTTTCAGCGCGCCGAGTTTTTGCAGACCAAAGGCGCGGTCGACCTGATCTGCGACCGCAGGGAATTGCGCAAAACAGTCGCCAATTCGCTGGCGATGCTGCTGCGCCAGCCGGCGGATGCCGTCAGCTGAAAGTCCAGCCAGTCCGGCAAAGCCCCTGACGCAAGGCGTATTACCCGCACGAAAATTTCACCGCACGGGTCACATGGGATGATGTGGTTCACGGCACTCCAAAGCACGATGAGACCATGCCAGAAGCCCTGATGCTGACCTCCCTCCCCCTGTTCCCGCTGGGCGCAGTATTGTTCCCCGGCGGCGTGCTGCCACTGCGCATTTTTGAGGTTCGCTACCTTGACATGATCGGTAAATGCCACAAGGCCGGCGCGCCTTTCGGCATTGTCTCGCTCACCGAAGGCTCAGAGGTGCGCAGGCCTGCCGGCAGCGGCGCCCCGAGCGGCGATGGCTTCGCGCGCGAGGCCTTCAGTGCCGTGGGCACCTTGGCCACCATCACCGAATTCTCCATTCCCCAGCCTGGCCTGATGATCATTCGCTGCACGGGGGCGCAACGATTCGAAGTCACCCGCCGCGAAAAACTCAAGCATGGTTTGTGGATTGCCGACGTTACCCGCCTGGAAGACGACCAGCCGGTGGAGGTCCCTGCCGACCTGCAGGCGACGGCCAATGCGCTGGGCAAGCTGATCAAAAGTCTGCAGGAACGCGAGTTGACGCCGGCTCAAATGCCGCTATTGGCCCCCTACCGGCTCAACGACTGCGGATGGGTCGCCAACCGCTGGTGTGAATTGTTGCCGATGCCGCTGGAGTTGAAACAGCGTCTGATGCAACTGGACAACCCATTGATGCGGCTGGAATTGGTCAGCGATATCTTGGATCGCACAGGAATTTCACTTTAGACCAGTACCGGTTAATCAGATTCGGGATCTGTACTCCGGTACATGGCTGGTTAACCAAGCCTTGACCATTTCACCAGATGGTGCAGGACCGGCAGCAGCGATCCATGCAGTTACGTCATCGATAGCAACGGCTTGGTGACCCGACGATTTCGCGACACGGAGTTTGGGATGGGGAGTAGGCTCCGTGGTTTCGTCATCAGCCATTAATTCTTCAAACAGCTTCTCCCCGGGGCGTAAACCGCTAAAAGTGATCGGAATGTCGTGTTCGGATTTTCCCGAAAGGCGAATCATCATGCGAGCCAGATCCACTATTTTCATAGGCTCACCCATATCGAGCACGTAAATCTGGCCGCTGCGCCCCATTAGTCCGGCCTGCAGTACTAACTTGGCGGCCTCCGGAATTGTCATGAAATAGCGCACGATATCGGGATGCGTCACAGTGATCGGACCACCGCGCGCTATTTGCTCTGTAAACAAGGGGACTACAGAACCGCTGGAGCCCAAAACATTCCCGAACCGAACCGAAACAAACTGGGTGTCGGCGTACTCGCGCGCAATGTTCTGCACCACCAGTTCCGTCATGCGTTTGGTGGCTCCCATGATATTGGTGGGATTCACCGCCTTGTCAGTGGAAATCAATACGAACTTCTGGGCGCCGCAGGCACCGGCCACTTTGGCGGCATGAATGGTTCCGAGAATATTGGTTCGGACCGCTTCAATCTCATTATTCAATTCCATCAATGGGACATGCTTGTACGCTGCGGCATGAAAAAACACCGAGGGCTTGTACTGCATTGCAATGGCCAGCAAACGGGCATGCTCCCTGACATTGGCCGTGTAATAAAGTCCCTGCATCTGTGGGTGCGCTTCCCGCAGCTCTTGCTCTAGCTTGTAAATAGCAATCTCGGAAGCGTCCACACAAACCAACCGGGCCACACCCAATCGCGCAATCTGGCGGCAAAGTTCGGATCCGATAGACCCACCAGCACCTGAAATAAACACTGTTTGGCCCGAAAAAAGCTCCGCCAGCCCTTGCGTGTCCAGCTCTACTGCCTGCCGGCCCAACAAATCTTCCAGTTCAATTTTTCGTGGACTTGCGCTTTCAGACTGCAACCACTCATCCGGCCTCGGCATTGTCAGCAGCGTCAGCCCAAGTGGACTGGACTGCATGAGAACTTCGCGGCGCTCGCGAGAACCCGGTGGGCTGGCAATGAGGGCAGTTGATGCGCCCGTAGAAGCAGCCATATCGGCGATGGCCGCTGGAAATCCCAATACCGGTATTTGATGAAGATATCGCCCTTGCTCGGACTCCAGGGAAGATGCAATGCCCACGCAATGCCACTGCCTGGATCCCTTGATCGCGCGCAAGGCATCTGCAGCATCATGCAGTGATCCGACAATCAATAGAGCCCGGGATTCATCCGACGGATTCCCATGCTCGACAAATGTTCGCCAGGCAGCGCGAGCACCGCCAAGCAATATCAGTGCAACCAGTGGATGCAATAGAAGTACAGACCGTGGAAAATTCGGATACCGGATCATCAGCACCGCGGCAGCAGCCAGCAATCCACCGAAAAAGACTCCCCAAACCAGCTGCCGCAGCTCGGGTAAGCCAATGTACTTCCAGATTTGGCGGTCAACGCGTGCGATGACTAATCCGGCAGTAGACCCAGCCAGTGCCCATGGCATGCTCTGAAGGGCGAGCACTTGGAATTCCTCAGGAATGTCAAAATTAAACCGCAACCAAAATGCGGCCCACCACCCCAGACAAATCAGCAAGAGATCTGCAGTCCAGAGTGGAATAGTCTCTTTACGCAAGCGCATGATGACCTTCCATCATGAGCAAGGCATGCTGCAGGTGATCGATCACACGGTCCTGCTGGACCGAACCGAGGTTGGAGCCCGACGGCAAACAAATGCCCCTCCGAAAGAGGTCTGCAGAAATATCAACGCCGGGTTCATGAGAAAAATAAGGAGCACCCTCAAAGAGCGGCTGCAAATGCATAGGTTTCCAGACCGGCCTTGCCTCGATTAAGTGCCTCTCAAGCGCCTTCATCACCTGGCGGCTCCGCTCTTCACCATCTGTCCCCGGCAATGCGAAACAAGTCAACCATCGAGTCGAATGGCAACCCTTCGGCTCTGGCATCCACTGAATCTGCCGAAAATCCGCCATTGCTTCCACATATCGCTCAAAAACGCGCCGACGCTGCGAGACTCGCTGTTCCAGAACCCGCAATTGCCCTCGTCCAATTCCAGCCAAAACATTGCTCATGCGATAGTTAAATCCGACTTCGGTGTGCTCGTAATGAGGAGCGGGCTCGCGTGCCTGCGTCGAGAGCTTTCGCGCTCTTGCGATAAGGTCGGGATCATCAGCCACCAGCATCCCTCCTCCCGAAGTAGTGATGATCTTGTTTCCGTTGAACGAATAAACGGCAATTTTTCCGAAGGCGCCGCTGCTTTTGCCCTTGTAATGCGCACCCAGTGACTCAGCAGCGTCTTCAAGTACAGGGACACCATAACGCTCGCAAATGGGAAGAAGCGCGTCCATATCCGCGCTTTGGCCATACAAATTAACCAGGATGACGCAGGACGGCATTCGGCCCTCGCGCCGGGCCCAGTCGAAAGCGCGCTCAAGCGCAGCCGGCGACATATTCCAGCTCTCAGGTTCGGAGTCGATAAATACGGGCTTCGCTCCGCAATAAAGAATCGGGTTACAACTCCCAACAAAGGTCAGGGAAGAACAAAAGACCGTATCGCCGGGCTTCACCCCAAGCAAAATTAACCCGAGATGAATGGCGGCGGTTCCGGAACTGACGGCGGCGGCGTGAGCAACACCCACATGCGCGGCGAGTTCGCCCTCAAAGCCGTCGACATGGGGCCCGAGCGGCGCGATCCAATTAGTCTTGAACGCGTCCTCCACGAACAACGTTTCCTCCTCACCGAGATGCGGCGAAGAGAGCCAGACGCGTTGCGAGAGTTCGCGCCGGAAGATCAAGTCGACCGGCTTGCCAGCGCCGTCGAGCACCGGGATATGGTCGATCTGGTGCTGGTCCATGCATAGCAGCACCGATGCCGCGTCGGCCTCCTCGCCGACCGTGATCGGCGCCGTGTCGGACAGGCTACCGACCGGCACCGAGTCGCCGGCGTTCTTGAGGATGGCACGGCGCAGATCGCCGTCAGTGATCGTGTGGCGCAGCGCACCGCTGGCATTCAGCACCAGCAGGATGCCGCGCGCGGTCTGGTCCATGCGCAGCAGGGCCTCGCGCAGGGTCAACTCTGGCGCAACACAAAGAGCTTGAAGACCGTCTGGACTCATGCAATTCTCCTTGCGGGGACACCTACATAGGTGCCGGCTTCTCTCAGGTCATGGCGCACGACGGCGCCCCCGCCGACGACGACGTCGTCGCCAATCTCGACCCCAGGCAGCACTACGGCGCCGGAGCCGACCAGCACGCGCTGCCCCAACCTGACGGCGCCACCGAGAGTGGCGTGCGGCGCGACATGGCAGAACGCGCCGACCGTGCAGTCGTGGTCGACGATCGCGCCATGGTTGACGATGGCGCCGACGCCGAGCGAGGCATCGGGCGCAACGACAGCCAGCGCCGCAACGAAACTACCGGCGCCGAGCCGCGCCGACGCGGCGACGACGGCCGCCGGATGGATCACTGAGCGCAGCCGCACGTGCCCAAAGAAGTCTGCCTCGCGCTTGCGCCAGAGGTTATTGCCGATCGCCACATGCACGGCCGTGATTTCCGCCGGCACCGCATCGACCCCAACCAGCCGTACCCCCGGCAACAGCTCACCGTGACACAGAACCGGGTTGCGGTCGGAAGCCAGTGCCGGCGCACCGCATAGCAGCGCCGCATCGGCCACGACCTTGCCGTGACCTCCCGCGCCGAACACCAGCAAGTGGCCCTGAAATAGGAGGTCGTTCAGATTCATACAGATAACGCGGGTGTCATGGCTCAGTAGCTGTTGATTTTTTCCAGAACCGAAGGGCTCAGCGGCAGCTCGGCCACCAGCCTAGCGATGCGCGGGCCAGCCTGGCCGTCTCCATACCTATTGTTACATGGACGCCTGCCAGCGACGAGGGCCGTCGCGAGCGCCGTCGCGATCGCCTGCGGCTCGGGCGTGGCATCGTTCACGTTGGCGTTTCTTTCGCGCAGGCGCTGGCGGTCGCCGACATTGACGACAGGCGTGCCGAAAGTTGCCGCCTCGATGATGCCGGCCGACGAGTTGCCGACCATCACGGCGCAATGTTTCATCGCGGCGCAGAACAGCGCGCGCGGCAGGTTGCGAGTGCGACGCGAGCCGTCGGGCAGGCCGATTGTGTCGAGCGCCTCCAGGATGCCGGCCGAACCGGCATCAGCGTTCGGTTCGCCCCAGAGCACCGGCAGGCCGGTCTGGCGCAGCGCGCGCAGCAGCGCTCCGGTCTGTGTGGCCGCATCGCAGGCCTGCTGCACGACCGGATGGAACAGCACAAGCACGAACGGCTGACCGGCTGGCAGCCCCAGCGCGGCGCGGCACTCCCCAGCCGACAGCGCCGCGCCCTGCCCCGCCAGGTGGTCGAGGCCCGGCGCGCCGGTCACGAAGACGCGTTCAGGCAGTTCGCCCATGCGGATCAGGCGTCCGCGCGACTCTTCGGTCGCCGCAAAATGGTAATGGGCGAGCTTGCTGATCGCGTGGCGCACCGGCTCGTCGACCGTGCCGGAGCGCTCCCCGCCGTGGGTGTGCAGCGAAACGACGCCCAGGTGCAGCGCAGCGATCGCGCCGGCCAGCATCTCGCCGCGGTCGCCGAGCAGCAGCAGCATATCGGGTCGCTCGCGCGCCAGCAGGTCGGTAACGCCGGCCAAGCAAGCAGCGACACCATGCGACATGCCGGCCGCCGAACGCGCGCCGAGCGCGATCGGGATCTCGCCACAAACCGGCAAACCCGACGCACGGATCTCGTCAATCGTGTGGCCCCAAACCGGATCAAGGTGCATGCCGGTGACGGCGACCGACAGGTCGGCCACCTGCGCGATCAGCCGGAGCGTCGACGCCATCAGGCCGAAGTCGGCGCGCGTGCCGCTCAGGTAGACGATTTTCCGGCGCACCGGGCCGCTCAACGCGGAGCCTCCACAGTCGGCTCAAAATCGCTCCACTGCAGCACCGTCGCGGCGGCGATGGCGGCGCGCGCGCGCCGTCCCACGACAAGATCCAAGTCGCGCGGCGCGATGCCGGTTGCTGGCCGCCGGCAGATCAAATGCGCCGCCGCGATGGTCTGGCCGGCCGGGATGTCGACGGCCGCGACGACGCTGCGGCGCGCGACCCGCGCTGTGTCGAGTTCGGCCGGCAACGGTGCCTTGACGCCGTCGCCGAGCATCGCGCTGACGCGGCGTATGCCGGCAACCATACGGCCGAACTCTTCGGGTTCGAGCGAGGCTGCGTGATCCGGGCCGGGCAACGCGCGGTCCAGGGTCAGGTGTTTTTCGATTAGGGTCGCGCCGAGCGCGACCGAGGCCAGCGGCGCCACGATGCCGAGGCTGTGGTCGGAGTAGCCGGTCGCGAGGCCGAGGTCGCGCGCCATGCTCGCTAACGCGCGCAAGTTCAGCGCCTCGTCGGGCGCCGGGTAGGCCGAGGTGCAATGCAGCAGCTGCACACCGTCGAGGTTACCGCGGGCACCGGCGATCCAGCCGAGCGCTTCGCGGATCTCATCCATCGTGCCCATGCCAGTCGAGACCAACAGCGGCAGCCCGGTAGCGGCGGCGTGCTCGACCAGCGCGCGGTGCGTGAGTTCTCCCGAGGACAATTTGAGACGGCGTACGCCGAGTCTGACCAGCATGTCAACGGCGCCGACCGAAAACGGCGTCGAGAAGAACTCGATGCCGATGGTCGCGCAATGCGCCTGCATCTCCCGGTGCTGCGCTTCGGACAGTTCGAGCCGCTGCAGCATCGCGAATTGATCCTGGTCGCCGGTCTGGCGCGCCTGGTATTCGGCGGTTGGCGCGCCGCGCACGACCAGGTCCTCGGCGCGAAAGGTCTGGAACTTGACGGCGTCAGCGCCGGCCCCGCGCGCGGCGTCGCAAAGGGCGAGCGCGAGAGCCATCTCGCCGTTGTGGTTGACGCCGGCCTCGGCGATGACGAAGACATGGGCGGCGCTCACCATACCGTCCATCCGCCGTCGACGACCAGATTGTGCCCAGTCACGTATTTGGAAGCGTCGCTCGCGAGGTAGCGCATTGCATTAACTATGTCATCGGTTCCACCCATGCGCCCCAGAGGAGTACGGCGAGAGTAGTTTTCCACAAACCTATTATTCTGTCCGCTAAATACGCCGCCCGGTGTCACGGCATTCACGCGCACCCCGCGGTGGCCCCAGTAAGCCGCCAAGTATTTTGTCAGCCCCCATAAGCCGGCCTTGCTGGCTGCGTAGATAGCGGGCGTATTAATCGCTCGTCCAAGATATTCCGAGCCTTCATAGATGCGCTGGTCGGGCGCGACGATCCCGTAGATCGACAAGGTATTGACAATACTGCCAACGCCACGTTTCGCCATTGCCCCCCCGAACACCTGCGCGCAAAGCATTGCGCCAGTCAGATTGACGGACATCACCTGGTTCCATTCGTCAACTGGAAAGATTTCGAAAGGCTCGAAGAAGTTTTCGCTTTTGGTCGCGGCATTGTTGAGCAACACATGCGGCTCGCCCCAATGGGACCTTAGCGTCAAAAAGGCCTTTTTGACTGCGTCCGATGAGGAGATATCGGCAACGCAGGTCAGCAGGCCCTCATGTGATGAGCCGCAGTTTTTTTCAAGCGCCTCTTCATCGCGGTCAATCGCAAAGACTCGAGCACCTGATGCGAGAAATGCCTTGATCACATGGTTTCCGATGATCCCCGCCGCCCCAGTCAATACCACCACCTTCCCGTCCAAAGCAAATTCGTCGCTCATGCCAGGCCCTTCCGTTTCATCAGCAGCTCCACGAGGTCGAAGTCAACAGGATGGTCGATATCTATAGACCGCTCGCGGGGCATCACATGGAGCCGAATTCTCGGCAAATCCCACAGCGATGATGACAGGGTATGCCTGTGCCAAGCGTAGATCGAAGCGTTCATCGCATAGACCTCAGGAGCCGACTGCCGACCCAATACCTCGTCGACTGGCCTGCAGACCCGCTCAAAGAAACCGCTGCTCTTTTGTTCAACCATATTGAAATACGGATTCTTATCAGATCTATACCCCGTGATCACTACATCGGTCGCCATGTCAAGCATGGCAGCACAAATCTGAATGTCGGTGACATCGCGCAACGGGGAGGTCGGATCAAGATCAATGATCGTGTCAACTGAACTGTGATATTTCTCCACCCAGTTGACCAGATGACCAATGACTGGCAGCTTACCAGTCGTTGAGGTCGCAAGCTCAGCGGGACGCAGGAACGGCACCTCGGCACCGTGAGTTCGCGCCACGTCAGCTATCTCCTCACTGTCGGTCGAAACATACACTCTATCAGCGATGCCTGAGGCCAAAGCCTGCTCGATACTCCAGGCTATTAACGGCTTTCCACAAAGCTTGCGAACGTTTTTTCCGGGCAAGCCGATGGAGCCTCCACGTGCACAGATACTTACGATCTTCATGATACTGCTTCCTTCAGGTCAAGCATCAACCCAGCAGTTTCCAACGCATCACCGATCGGCGTAGCTACATGGTGAGCCGAATCGGCGATAAGAGCCAGCCAGTCGGCCATTTGCAGACGGTAGCTGCATGCGACATCGAAGTCTTCAGCGCAATCGTTAACTATGTGGTTGCCGTCACGCTTGCGCAAGATGATGTGCTTGCGAGGGATATCGATTTCATAGGTGCCGATTTCGGTCACGATACTGTAGCGACGCACGACCTGCTGCGAAACATAGTCCAGGCTGATCACCACCGGTACACCGTCATTTGTCCGTAACAGCGCGACATGCACGTCATCTGAATTTATAGGCAGTTCGCTAAACTGGCCGGCAACTGCAGCCACAACGTGCAATGGCCCTAACAGCCACAACGCCATATCAATTTCGTGCACCAAGTCAAAGACAACGCCCCCCCCCTGCGAGGCTATAGCACTGTACGAATCCGCTAGGCTCCGACCTGGCCGCCATTGTGTCAGCTCCTGTCCAACTTCAAATTGAGCGCGCAGAATACGCCGCCCGAGCTTACCCGCGAGCTCCGCGCGAAACTTTTTCAGTGCCGGCAGATGACGCAGGTTACAACCTACAACGAGCGCCGTAAACGGCGCTCCTTCCAGCAACGCACGTACCCGGTTCAATTCCGTGCGTGAAGTAACTAGCGGTTTTTCGACGAGACATGGGAGACCCAGAGCCAGGCACGATTCGAGTTCGGTACCGTGCCGGCTCGAAATGCTGGCGATTATCACGGCTTCCGGCAACCAGGTTAGTGCGCTCTCAAAACTATCGAAGCGCCGGCACGGTTGAAAAACCGAACCGAGTTCGACGCTCGCAACAACTCCGAGATCTACATCTGGCACGAGCTCTCGCAGATGGCGGACGTGTCGCTGCGCGATTGAGCCACGGCCAGTCACAAGCACTCGTTTTGGCATCACATCTCCATAAATGCAGACAGAATGCTTAAGCCATGCTCAGCGCTGCGCTCCGGATGGAACTGACAACCAAAGATGGCATCGCGGGCGACCGCCGCACAAATTCTCTGACCGTTGTAATAGGTATCGGCCAGTCGATACTCTTCATCTGCTGGCGATGGGGCAAATGAATGCACAAAATACATCGGCTCTCCCGGCGTGATCTTGCTCAGGATGGTATTTCTCCAAGAGGCGCGCGTTGCGGGGCGCTGGAGTGAACTCCACCCAATATGGGGAATCCTATGTGGCTTGCCGTTGCAATCGAACGCGGCTACAGCCTGAACCTTACCGGGAATTAGGCCCAAACCGGGATGATCTCCGAACTCCTCCCCAACATCAAAGAGCATTTGTGCACCTACACATATGCCGAGGAAAGGCCGCTCGGTAACGACGTACCGTTTGACAAGATCATCGAAGCCTCTTGCCTTAAGCTCCGACATTCCGTTAGCAAAAGCGCCTACTCCAGGCAGTACCATCCGATCTGGCAAGACAGGCAGTTGATCGGCCCGATCCACAATGCGAACGTCAGCGCCGCAATGTTCCAGCGCTCTCACCACATTGAGCAGGTTACCGATGCCGTAATCGATTACGGTGACTTTGCTCACAAACGCACCTCCAACCCCAAGCTGTGAGCTTGGCGCTTGATCTGGTTGACCGTGGTGCGCTGCCAGTGCAACGCGTCTGCAATCGCCACGGCCGAGGTGCCAACTTCGCTGGCTCGCTTGAGATCTATCGGATCACTGAAACCGCCGCTGGCAATAATTGGAACACTGACGCGCGCATTGACAGCACGGAGCAGCTCGATATCCAAACCCTTTCGGGTTCCTTCCTGATCGACAGCTGTCAGCAGCACCTCGCCTGCGCCAAGATCGACGGCACGCTCTATCCAGTCTACGACGTCGAGGCCGGTGTGTTCACGACCATTGTCAGTGTAGGCCTCCCACTTCTGGGTGGCTGTTTTTTTGGCCTCGACCGAAAGCACCATGCACTGCGAGCCATAACGATTAGAAACCTCGGAGATTAGTTGAGGACGCCCGATAGCAGCCGTGTTGATCGCGACCTTGTCGGCGCCCGAACGCAGCATTGTATTTACGTCATCCAACGAACGTATGCCTCCGCCAACGGTGATCGGGATAAATATTCGATTGGCTGCGCGCTGAATAATCTCGGTCAGATTGTTGCGCTGATACAGGCTAGCAACAATATCCATGAAAACGATTTCGTCAGCTCCCTGGGCGTAATATCGCAGCGCAAATTCGTGAGGATCACCAACGACACGCAGGCCTTCCAGTCTGATACCTTTTATTAGATTGGAACCTTTGACATCCAACCGCGGAATGATACGCAAGCCTGCCATGCATTCAAACGTTGTTCGAAACCGAATGGCGCAGCTTCCACTGCCCATGTTCGTGCTTCCAAAGGTGAGGCGAGCGGAACTGATCGGCTAAGCGCATGAAATAGCCACGATCCATTACCGGGTTCTCGAACATCTTGTGCGCCCTAGGGAAATCCTTTTGCGTAATACTCAGATATCTGAATATCTCATCAGCAAATCGCTCCGGAAATTCACCGTCGTAGCGCTTGACCAATGCCACGCCTTCTTCCCGATTGATGTCTTGTGAGCGAATTTCTTGCGCTGCGTCGTAAGTCGCGCGACCGATACCAAATTTGATGAAAGTCGTGTAGTAGTGGAAATCGTCAATGCGGTCATCAATACTGTTGTATTTGCTGTAAGTGCCTGGGGTACGCTCCGGCGAAGCCTCGAAGCCACCATGCTCGACCGCGTAGTAATAACAGCTCTGAGGATGCCACTTCAGGTAATAACCCAAATAATGGACTTCAATCTGTTTCCTCTCAACCTGCCGCGGATCAGCTGGCAGATACGGCAGTAAGTCCTGTTCCTCTACACCGTAATCGGTGTAAAGGCTTTCGATAGCCGTACCCCCGAGGTGAATTTGCGACTTATCTGATGAGGTGAAATAAGACCAATCGCGTTTGGCGCTATTTGTATCACCGATCGGATTGCCGTATTCCGCCTCATTTTCGCCGTAAACGACAAAGGGAATATCGTGCAGTATGGCCATCTTTGGTGCCAGGGACTTCTGGCCGAACATAAATGCCTGGAAAGGATGGAACAGATTGTCCACAGCCAGCCGAGTCAGCAAACGATGCACGCGGCCATTTGGTGTCATGAGGTAATTATCGAAGCCCGCGTGCAACCAGGATTCAAAGTTCTTCCATCCCCACTCGGTATAGACATGTGGGGCCCAAGTCACTGTCAAGGGGTGCATGTTAAAACGCGTCTTCAAGATATGCGACGCATAAAAACTATCTTTGCCGCCGGAACCTGGCAGCAGGCAGTCGTACCCTGACTTGCTGCGAAACTTGTCACAAAGTGCAGCCAACTGATCCTCGCGATCCTTCCAGTTAATCGTGCCATGTTTTTGCTCCGCAAAACGACAAGCGTCGCAAACTCCATCTTCGTCAAAAGCAATTGTGGCCTTCTTGCTTGCTTTGGTATGCTGGTATTCAACGGTCGAATTAGGTCGCTGGTTGGAAATAACGCAGCGCTTGCAAAAATGAACATAGCGCGGCAGTCCATACTTGACTTGGACTTCGTCATCACCGACTAGAAATGGCGACATGTCGATCGGGACAGGGGCTTTAATAAGGGGCATGAAAATCCGATAGGAGTTGCGCTGTTTTGCCTGATCTCAATGCAAATTGTTCATTATAGGAATCCGCTCACCACTTTCAGCACTGCATTGCGGGCACTTCCCAAGTGATTGCCTGAAAGTCGGCGTGGCAGACCCTTACAACGGTCTAACGCCACTCCTACTCCGTCCACGGCGACCGCGGCGTCGGCCATTCCGTAGTCCAGGAGCGGCATAGCATCATCGAACACGGAGCCAAGCACCTGGACTACCCGCGCACCGGCAAGATGGCCTTCAAGGCCGACTGTCGAATTGAGTGTCACAACGATATCGATCGCATACAGAAGATCCGGCAGGCTGAAATTCTGTCCGGTCAACACAATGCGCCGATCATCCGGCAAAGACGGCGCCGCCTCACCTGCGCGCGGGCGAACACACAGCACAGCATCATCCCGTGATAACACCCAAGCCATTACTGCGGCAAGCGCTTTTTCAGGCAAGTCAGTATTACCCGGCTTGCCATTAAAAGGGTGATAGGCTGGCTCAACCTGCATTGGCCAGAGCAACACATGCTTGCCGCTCCATTGCATACCCTGCCGCAGGGTCCGGCCTGCAGTTTCATGCTCAGGGTGGCCCAGCTCATCAAAGGCTGGGTTACCAGTTACCACGACCTGCGCCGGATCGCGGCCCGTGTTGATCAAAAATTGTCGTACAGAGTCGTTGAGGACACAAATGCGATCGGCATAGTCTGGCGCACCTATCCATTTGACTTCATCGAGGCAGAACAAGTCCACTAGACAGATCGAAGGCAAAGCAAGGCTACGCGCTGCCACAATCGCAGCGCGTTCACCCCGAGGCGAGTTAGTAGCAATCACCAATTGCGGCGCCAGCTTTGCTAGGATGCGCCGCAAGGTACGTACAGGTAAAAATGCCTGGCGACCTTCACGACGGTAAAGCCTTTCAGCCTCTTGAGCACCGACATCTTCAACCAGCTCCGCGTACGATAGTCCTAGGTAGGCTATGGTCTCGGCAGGATCGTCGGGGGGCTCTCGCATCTCCGCCATAAGGCGCCGGCCATGCTCAAGAGCACCAACATCGGCTTGTGTCACAAAGTCTTTGAATTGCAGAGTTTCGAGCCCCGCAGCCCTTGTAATCGGAGCGGCTGTGGTCAAAGCCAGAATTTGGACCCGAACTGCTCCCGTCTGAGCAAGTGCCTTGGCCACGGGTACCACCATCCGCACGTGGCCACTACCATAAGCGACAAACAGAACTTTCTTCATGCGCGGTCTTTCGCTTGGGAGTCGTCTATCGCACTAGAAGAAATCAACGTACCGCCGAAACTCAGCAGGCGCAACATGAAGCAGCAGTTCGTCACACTCGACACTCTTTATCTTTATGAATTCCTCGATAAAAGCTTGACCAAGGCCGGCACACAACGCGTTATCCGCCCTCAGTGCCTCGAGTGCGTTGGGCAATGAATCTGGCAGGCGCCGAATCCCCCGCGTGCCAAGCTCATCCATGCTCATTTGGTAAAGATTATCGTTGCATGGCACACCAGGATCGAGCTTGTGCTCGATGCCATCCAGCCCCGCATAAACAATGGCGGCGGTCAGCAGATACGGATTTGAGGAAGCGTCAGGCACGCGCAGCTCAAGCCGACCGCCAGGAATGCGCACAAAGGCTGTCCGGTTGTTGTTGCCCCAGGCGATATTGACAGGCGCCCAGGTCGCGCCAGAGCGCGAGCCGCGCGAAACCAGCCTTTTGTAAGAGTTGACACAAGGAGCGGCAATTGCCGTCAGCCCCGCAGCATGAGCCATCAATCCTCCGAGGAAATGATAGGCCAATGGGCTTAGGTCCATGCCGCGCGGATCGGTTTTGTCCTCAAAGGCGTTGTTACCGAATCCTTTTCCGGCCGACATATGCATATGCAATCCACTGCCCGAACGCTCGGAAAAGGGTTTCGGCATGAATGAACACAACATGCCGTGTTTTTTTGCGATTGCCGTCGCTGCCATTTTGAAATATGTCAAATTGTCTGCCGTACGCAGGCCGTCGGCATAGGTAAAGTTCATCTCGAACTGACCGTTCGCGTCTTCATGGTCAATCTGGTAGACATCGATATTCGCCCCCTCTAACGCGGAGCGCAGTTCCATGAGGAAATCCGAGACCGACGACAGGTGCCGGAAGTCGTAGCAGGGCTTGTCAAGCGATTCGGAGCCGGTCGCAACCTCGTACCCACCGCCTGCGGTTGCCTTTAGCAGAAAAAATTCGGGCTCAAGGCCGGAGAAGAATTCCAGCCCGGTGGCATCGCGAAAAGCTGCCAGCGCTTTTTTGGCGATCACGCGGGAATCAAGCGGATGCGGTTTTCCGTCGACATGTCCGTCGCAGCTAACACTGGCGGTCGAGGGCATCCAGGGCACGGCACGCACACTGCTGCGGTCACCAACAGCCATGAACTCCTGCCCATGTGGCTCCATTCCCATGCCTGCGATCGCGAAGCCCGCGAAACCAGCTCCTGCACCAAAGATCATTTCCTTGTGCTTGCCCGGCACCAGCTTGGCCTTGGGCCGGCCATGGATATCGACAAACTGCGCCAGGTAGTAATCAAAATCTGCCATGTCCGGCCTTCCGTTTTTTGTTATGCGTTTTCGGGGAAAAATTCCTGCAGCCAAAGCTTTGTCATCAACAGGGTGCGCAGCTGCTTCGTGTGATTGTGCAGGCCGCTTCGATGCTCCTCAAGCATCACCAGCAACTCATTGCGGTCGAAGCGATTGCCATCAGGCAGGTTCAGCACATCGCGCGCCCAGGTATAAAGCGGCCCTTTGATCCATTCACCAATCGGCAGGGTTGGCATGGTCTTGGGACGGAAGACGAAATCGTGGTCGAAATAGCTCGCCGCCGCCTGCTTGAGAAAATGCTTACCGATGCCGTCGCGAAACTTTGAAGTTACCGGAAGACGCGCAAACATCTCGCTGACGCGGTGATCAAGAAAAGGCGCCCGGCCTTCAATTGACCAACAGGCTCCCATACGGTCGCCTTTGACCGAATTGTTGCCCGGCATCAGCGAATTGAGCTCGTAGGCTGCTACCTGTTCCGCCGGCTCCAGATCACCGAACGGCTCGATGATTTCCATGAACCTGTCGAGCGCCCCCTGGGTATTCGGGAAAAAACCTGGGCTCATCATGCGCTGACGGTCTTTTTCAGTGCTGTAGCTGATCAGGTCGAAGTAACTGCGCATCGGGAAATTGGTGCGCGTCATTTCGGAGAAAAACTGCTCGTTGTGACGAAAACCGAGCATCACCTCGTCGGGACCATCACCCGTAAACATCACGATTTTCCCTTGCTTGTGCGCCTCGCGGGAAAGAAGGAAGAATAGAAAGAAGGAAAAATCACCGTGGGGCTGTTCCGCATGACGCACCACGGTTTGTGCAATCTCGGGAATATCGCCAGGCGTGATGTCGAGTGGCTTCAGATTGATGTCGAGTTCTGAAGCCACACGTTCCGCATAGGAGTACTCCGAAAACCCCTTGTCCTCGATGCGCAAGCCGATCGCGTCGAGCTTCGGCCGATTCCACTGCGGCACCAGCCGATTGGCGATCACGGACGAATCAACGCCGCCGGAAAGAAAGAGCCCACCGTCGACGTCAAATCGCATTTGCAGCTTGATTGCCTCGTTGAGCGCCTGCTCCAGTTGTTCCTGGGAAGCATCAATGCGAGGGCCATCCAGCGGCCAGCTCCAGTAGCGGACAGGTTCCGAAAATTTGCCCGCGCCATAACGCATGAAGGTGCCGGGCGGCAGGTGGCGAACGCCTTCAAAGCACGTCTCTGGCGGTGGGCAATAGTTAAAAGTAAAGACATTGCCGAGCGCGGTTTCGTTAACCTTGCGTTCAAATTTCGGCAGCGCGAGGATGGCTTTTATCTCGCTGGCGAAAGCCAGGCCGTCCTGATAGGGCGCGTAAAAGCACGGCTTGATACCCTGGCGGTCCCGCGCGAGCATGCCAGTTTCCGTGCGTTGGTCCCAGATGAAAAAAGCAAACATCCCGACCAGGTCGTCGAGCATCTTTTCGCCTTTTTCGCACCACAGGTGCACCAGCACCTCGGTGTCGCAACGCGACTTGAACTTATAGCCTTTGGCTTTAAGCTGTTCACGCAACTCGATGAAATTGAAAATCTCGCCATTAAAAACAACCCAGACCTTACCGTCGGTACTGGACATGGGCTGCATGCCGTTTTCCGGGTCAACCACCGCAAGCCGCGCGTGGCCGAGTACCGCTCTCCCAAGATCCTCGACTCCCTGCTCGTCGACGCCGCGATACTTGATGCAGTCGATCATTTTCCACACATCGTCTTTGCTCGTACCCGCAGCGTTGACCACGCCAGCTATTCCACACATGGCAAATCCTTAAGTCTTCAAATCAATTCGTGCAATTTTTCGGCTCAGCGGCGCACTTTCGACGAGTGCTTCGTCGGTCGCATCCTCATCAAAGACCCGCCGGAAAATGTCCACCTGATAGTCCAGGCTGGCCTTGGTTTCGGTTTCAGTCGGCTCAATCAGCATCGCCGACTTGAGGTCACCCGGAAAATAAACGCAGCCCGCGCCGACCAGTGTTGGCGGGTGAATGCCATAGTCAATCAGACGCTTGGCGAACTGGCGTGCCGAAGTGTTGAGTTTTTCCCCCGACAGCAGGGTCTCATGTTTGCAGAATTGGTCGTAAACCGGCGGCAACATGGGCGCTAGCCGGTGCTGCAGGTAGTTGGCATTCAGCACCGCATTTTCGGATGCCTGACGCAAGCCGGCTCCGCCCATGGTGCGAAGGTAGCCATAGGCACGCAGCAATACGCCGACATGGCCGTGGAAACTTTTCATACGGCCAATCGACAACGGCCGCTCATCATCGCGCTGCGCCACGCCGCTCCTTCGGACTGCCACCGGACTCGGCAGATAGGCAGCCAGTGCGGCCTTGACCGCAACCGGACCGGCCCCGGGGCCGCCGCCGCCATGCGGTGTCGAAAAGGTCTTGTGCACATTGACATGAACCACGTCAAAGCCCATGTCGCCGGGGCGCACGATGCCCATCAGCGCGTTGAGGTTAGCTCCGTCGTAATAGAGCAGTGAACCATTGTCATGAACCGCGTCGGCAATCTCGACAATCTGATCTTCAAACAGGCCAAGGGTTGAAGGATTGGTTAGCATGAAAGCCGCCACATCGGGGGTAAGCATCTGCCGCAGCGCAGCAAGGTCAACCCGGCCCTTGAGGTCCGACGGCACGATGCGGCAGTCAAAACCCGCCATTGCAGCCGACGCGGGATTGGTGCCGTGCGCCGAGTCAGGCACCAGTACCACCGGGCGCCGCTTATTGAGTTGCGCGAAATGTGCGCGAATCACCAGCAAGCCTGCAAGCTCGCCATGGGCACCCGCCGCAGGTGCCAGGCAGCAGGCATCCATGCCCGTGATCTCGCAAATCATGGACTGCAACCGCTCGTACATTTCCCAGACGCCGCCCAGACTGGCCGGATCCTGCATCGGGTGGGCATTGGCAAAACCCGGAAGGCGTGCGAGCTCGTCATTGCGCTTCGGGTTGTATTTCATGGTGCACGACCCCAACGGATAGGGCCCATTGTCCACACCATGGGACTCCTGGCTCAGGCGCGTGAAGTGCCTGACGACGTCAACCTCGCTGACCTCGGGAAGCCCAATGGTCGTACGGGCTCGTGCAAAAGCCGGGGGCATAGGTGCCTTACCGGGCAGGCGCCCGGCAAAAACATCGCTGGCCGCGCCTGGGCGGTGCAGTTCGATGATCGTCTGGGAGGCGGAAGTAGCAGCCATCTCAGCACTCCTGCAGGCAAGCCCGCGCCTGCGCAGCGTAGGCTTCGATGTCAGCGCGGGATTTGGTTTCAGTCACCGCAACCAATAACCCCCGCGCGTGCCCTGCCAGACCGGCCGCGACGGGAACACCCGCAAAAAATCCGTGCTTGTGCATGCGCGCGCAAAAGACGGTGGCAGCAACAGGCAACTCGATCGAAAATTCGTTGAAAAAAGCGCCGCTGCGCAGCGGCTTGACACCCGGCAGCGCAACCAGCAGCTCGTGCAACAAAGCCGCATTGGCCGCGTTCGCCTCGGCGATCCGCAAGAAATTGGCGTCACCCAGGCAGGCCAGGTAGACCGCAACACGAATCGCATTGAGCGCCTGGTTCGAGCAAATGTGGCTGGTAGCCTTGTCCCGCGCCACGTGCTGCTCGCGGTCTTCCTTGACCAGCGCATAACCCAGTTTGCCGTTGAGGTCGTGCACTCGGCCCACCAGCCGGCCCGGCAGATAGCGTTCCAGTGGTTTGCTGCAGGCAATGATGCCGACATACGGTCCGCCCGCGCTGAGTGGCAGACCGAGCGACTGACCTTCGCAGACAACGATGTCCGCCCCGAGCCTGCCAGGTGCTTCTATCCAGCCACAAAGCAGCGGATTGACACACACAGCAAGCATTGCCTGCCCCTTGTTGCAAATCGGCGAAAGCGCTGCAACGTCTTCGACAACGCCAAGGGCATTGGGACTCTGCACCACGACTCCGGCAATGTCGCCGGACCCCAGCATTGCGGCCAGGGCCGCCGGGTCGATCTGGCCGGTGGCCGCGTC
The DNA here is from genome assembly GCF_050626995.1 of Polaromonas aquatica. GTDB lineage: Bacteria > Pseudomonadota > Gammaproteobacteria > Burkholderiales > Burkholderiaceae_C > Polaromonas > Polaromonas aquatica_A. Next base: position 730,926 of record NZ_CP192467.1, read on the forward strand.
ATGCCCGAAGCTGTCGAGCCGCACGCCGCGCGGCTCCAGATAAGTCACCAGCACTTCGTGGTATTCGGTCCAAAGGGCCTGGGTCACCACAATGCGACGCTTGCCACTGGCCGAGCACATCATCCAGCAAGCCTCGGCTAGCGCCGTCGCGCCGTCATACACCGAGCAATTGACCGACTCCTGGCCCAGCAAGCGGCCGACAAGAACCTGAAATTCAAACAGGGCCTGCAGCAGGCCTTGGCTCATTTCGGGTTGATACGGCGTATAGGCGGTGAGGAACTCACCCCGTGAGACGATGGCGTCGACGACCGCCGGAATGTAATGCTCGTAAGCGCCACTGCCGAGAAAATTTGAATGCGTGAGCACCGTCTGGTTCATCCCGGCCATCGCCATGACATCACGCATCAGTTCCCATTCGCTGAGCGCCGCAGGGATGTCAAGCTCGCGCCGGAGGCGGACTTGCTGCGGCACGTCCGCAAACAGCTGTTCCACCGAAAAAAGTCCCATCGCCTCGAGCATCGACTGCCGGTCGGAGCCCGTGTGAACGTTGTAGCCTAGCGGCTTTTGCTCCATGTGAGATTCAGCTTGTCTTTGATTCACGTTGTTTCAGCGGCCAGAGCGCTGCTTTGGGGAGTCGGCTGCGATAGCGGGATTATAGGGTCCGGCCCTGCTGAAGCGGACAGCCGCCATGTCCTCTCAATTGGCATGTTTACCGCCGAGCTGGCGTACCGTTCCCCAGAGAATCCGGATATCGAGCCAGCATGAATTTTCCTGGACATATTGCAGGTCAAGGGCGCGCTGTTGCTCAAACGAGATGTCCGAACGCCCGCTGATCTGCGCCAGCCCGGTAATTCCGGGCAACACGCTGCAGCGGCTTTCCCATTCGGCGGCTGTATACAGGGAGCGTTCGGCAGGCACATGCGGCCTCGGCCCGACCAGGCTCATGTCGCCACGCAGCACATTGACCAATTGAGGGAGCTCGTCAATGCTGGTGCGCCGGATCAAGCGACCCGCCCGTGTAATGCGCGGATCATTATTCGCGGTGAAGTGCGGCCCAAGTCCTGGTGCATTCCTGACCATGCTGCGGAATTTGTACATTTCAAATTCCCGGCCATTTTTTCCGATCCGGGTCTGCCTGAAAAACACCGGCCAGCCACTATCGAGCTTGATTGCCAAAGCCGCCAAAAGCAGCAAAGGCGACAGCAGCAGCAGCGCCGTTAACGACAGCGCCACGTCCATCAGGCGTTTCATGCGGATTGGTCCGCTTGTGCGAGTTGGTTGATCAACGCGGCCACACGGACACGGTCGGCTTCGATTTGTGCGGCGTTGCGCAACGCAAGCGTGGACTCGGCCTCGCGAAGCGCCTCCACCGCCCCCTCGAACGGCTGTTCACCGTCGGGTCGATTGAAAGTCCGCGAAAGGATCACTGCCCGCGAACCCAGGCGCAGATGCTCACCCAGAACATCGCGGCCAGGAAGCAAGCCCTCGTCTGCGCGGGCTATACCACCAAAGCCGATCGGTAAACCTCGCCGCCTTGCCGCCGCAGCTACGCGGTCAACATGGCCCTGAGCCAACGGCTCAAACATGAAACGGCAGCCCATCGCCAGGTGCAGGTCATTCAGGCCGACAAAGATCTCTCCAAGCCCCGGCGTGTCCAGCCATTGCTCGAGTGATTCGAGCGCACCCACGGTTTCGAGCAGGGGCACAATCGGCACACGGCCATCAACGATCTCGCAAAAACTCCGCAATTCCTGCACCGTCGAAAACATCGGAAGCATCAGCAGGTCGGCCCCCTGCGCAAGCACAGCATCGACCTCCGCACGGGATGCTGCGGGTTGATCCGGCTGGTAGGGATTGACGCGAACCATGAGACGCGAGTTCCGTAAGACCGTCTTGACACGGCCCACATCGTCAATTTGATGCATACTGATGAAAGTGTTACGCCCGGCCTGGCGCTCGGCCTTGCCATTGCGTTCAAGGTCCACAAACAGCCGCATGCCCGGCATCTGGTCACAGCGCTTCGCCAGCTCTGGCTGGTTGGTAATGGTCAGTAAGTCAATCATGGGGCGACAAAGGAATAAGCCATTATTGCCCGCCAGCTTGCGGCACAGCCAACGGCTGCCGGACCACAAAACTGCGCAACAGGGGGCTGGCGAGCAGCGCGCTGCCCAACACCACAACCGCGAAAAGGCCGGCTACCAGCGCGCTGGGAAGCAAACCCCAGTGGCCAAACCAGCGACTGGCCCCTACCAGAAGCAGGCAAGCGCCCAATGGGGCAAGCATGGCACGCCATGGCAACGCCCGGTGAATCTGCTCGCGCTCAGTAAACAACATGGCGAGGGTGATGCCAGCCAATATGGCATTGAGAGCACCCATCACAGGCGCGCCTCCGACAAGCCCGGCCCAAGCAGCACCGGCGAGCATGGCCAAACCAGCTGCATAAGCCCAGACTGCACGGTGCATATGATCCGACGCAGCCATAGCCGTCAGTAATACCGCGATCAGAGCCTGTGGCAGCAACGACCAGATGCCGATGGCCCCCCAGCGCGCAATAACTTCGAGATGCTCAGAATCCATGCGACCCCATCCGAACAACAGTTGCGCAAGCGGCAACGAAAAGCTGCCTACCACGGCGATCGCCGCGCAAGCCAGGGCCCATGCCAGGAGAAAAGCGATTTGCAGGGCCCTGTCGCGCTCTGCGGAGCCAGTTTCGGTACGGGTAATTGCTGGAAAAGCCAGGCTGGCCACGAGTTGTATTGCGAGCACCAGCGGTAGCTCCACCAGCTTCCAGGCGTAATTGAAGTCGGCAAGTGCCCCCTCCCCAGCGCGGGACGCGAGGCTACGCCCAAGTAGAGGCAATAGCAACAACAGGCCCGATGACAGGCCGGCCCAGATCCATATGCCGGCCACAGGCAGGACTCGACCCGTCGCAACGGGGCCCGACGCAGCTTTGGGAAGCCGCCAGGCCAACCAGGCCAGACGCGCAACCATAGCCGCCATAAGGAAGCAACCCAGGATAAAGACGGCTCGGTTTGCGCTGTTTTGCGGCACCAGGAATAGCGCCAAAACCAGCAACAGGTTAACCACGAGATTGGCGCTATACATGCCGATGAAATCCCGTTCATGCTGAAGCCGTGTGACCCAAAGCGCGGCCAGCATGGCCAGCGGCAGAACGGCAGCGCTCCAGCCGAGAGAGTCACGGCCTAGCAGGGCCATGTCGTCCCGCAGGCCCGGTGCAAGCGCATGGGACAACACATCCCGCAGCAACCAGATCAACACCGCCAGGCCCAGGCCAATACCGATCAGCGCCTGTGCGACCTTTTTCTGGCTGGCGTCCTGCTGTGCAGGCGTTTGCCGAGCCCACTCCGGCAACAACACATATGCCAGTGCGCCGCTAAACAATATACCCACCAGCAAGTCCGGCAAGGTGAACATCACAATCACAGCGTCGCCAAGCCCGGTAGCTCCGAATGCGGCAGCCTGGGCCGATTCCCGCAGCAGACCGAGCAGGCGGCTGACCAGGAGCAAACCCAGGGAAAAAACGCCGGCGCGCAGGTACATAAGCGGGATTATCAAGGCTTAAATAGGGGCCGCCGGCCCTGAACAGGGAAACCGCCCACTTAAAAAACTAAAATCAACGGTTTGGCGCTTTCTTCGCAACAGCTACAGAGCGGCCTGCTGGCAGCGCCCCGATCGTTTTCATACCTTCTGACCATGTCCGATAACAACACCCTGCCCCCTGCCCAAGACGAAAACAAGCTGATCGCGGAACGCCGCGAAAAGCTCAAAACCATCCGCAGCCAGGGGATTGCCTTCCCGAACGACTTCAAGCCGTCCGACCATGCGGGCAAACTGCACACCGCGCACGGCGGCAAGGATGGGGACGCACTGGCCGCCGAAGCGGTTTCAGCCAGGATCTCGGGCCGCATGATGCTCAAGCGTGTCATGGGCAAGGCGAGTTTTGCCACCCTGCAGGACAGCACCGGCCGCATCCAGATTTTCCTCACACGTGACGAAATCGGTGAAGAGACCTATGCCGCCTTCAAGCACTGGGACCTGGGCGACATCATCGCGGCAGAAGGCAAGGTATTCAAGACCAAAACCGGCGAGTTATCCATCCACGCCACCAGCGTACGCCTGCTGACCAAGAGCCTGCGCCCTTTACCCGGCGATTTTTACGGCATGGCCGACCAGGAGCAAAAATACCGCCAGCGTTATGTCGACCTGATCACCGACGAGCAGGCACGCAAGCGCTTCACCGCCCGTAGCAAAGCCGTCAGTTCGATTCGCGATTTCATGGTCAGCCACGACTTCCTCGAGGTCGAAACGCCGATGCTGCATCCGATCCCCGGCGGCGCCAATGCCAAGCCTTTCAAGACGCACCATAACGCGCTGGACCAGGAGATGTTTCTGCGGATCGCGCCGGAGCTCTACCTCAAGCGCCTGATCGTCGGCGGTTTTGACCGTGTCTTCGAGATCAACCGCAGCTACCGCAACGAGGGTATCTCGGTGCGGCACAACCCCGAATTCACCATGATGGAGTTCTATGCAGCCTACTGGGACTACAACGACCTGATGGACTTCACCGAGGCGTTGATTCGCGACGCGGCTCAAAAGGCTGTGGGCACACTGCAGCTGAGCTATGGCGGCAAGGAAGAAAAAGTCGACCTCGCCAAACCGTTTGCCCGTCTGACGATCCGTGAAGCCATCCTCAAGCACACTGAAGCCGGCAACAACGTCGATGATGCCGTGTGGCTGACCAATGCGCTGCGCAAGCTGGGCATGAACGAGGAAAAAGACCGTCTCTCGGCGCGTTCGCTGGCCAGCCTGCAGGTGCTGTACTTTGAGGAACTGGTCGAAGAAAAGCTCTGGCAACCGACTTTCATCATGGAACACCCGACAGAAATCTCCCCGCTGGCTCGCGCCAATGACAACAGGCCGGAAGTAACGGAACGCTTTGAGCTCTACATTACAGGCCGCGAGTTCGGCAACGGCTTCAGCGAGCTGAACGATGCTGAAGAGCAGGCTGCCCGCTTCAACGCACAGGTGGCTGCCAAGGACAGCGGTGACGATGAAGCCATGTTTTATGACCATGATTTCATCCGCGCGCTGGAGTACGGCATGCCCCCGACGGGCGGCTGCGGCGTCGGTATAGACCGGCTGATGATGCTACTGACCGACAGTCCCAGCATTCGTGACGTGATTCTGTTCCCGGCATTGCGCCGCGAGGCCTGAGCCCCCACGGTCGCGCACTTCGTATCGCTCCCTGCCCCCCGAGGGGGCCGCCCGCCTGCAGTCCGGCAAAGCCGGTCCCGCGGCTCATGCTGGGTTGAAGAGTTCTGTAGGCACAACCAGCGGGGGCCGCGGGATTGGCTTTACCGGGCCTGTTGATCTATGACGCCACTCAAATATCTTCTTGGCTACCCCGACAGCCTGCAGGCCCAGGTGCAGCAATTGCTGGCTAAGGGCCGTCTGGGCGAGGTGCTGCTTGCCAAATACCCTCTCGCCCATGGTGTGCGGACGGACAAGGCTCTGTACGACTATGTAATGGGGCTTAAAAGCGAATTCCTGCGCAGTTCGGAGCCGCTCTCCAAAGTCGCGTTTGACAGCAAGCTGCATGTGATTGCCCATGCGCTGGGCACGCACACCACCATTTCCCGGGTCCAGGGCAGCAAACTCAAGGCCAAGCGTGAGATCCGCGTGGCCACGCTATTCAGGGAAGTACCGGTAGAGTTCTTGAGGATGATCACGGTGCACGAGCTCGCCCACATCAAGGAAAAAGCGCATGACAAGGCTTTCTACCAGCTCTGCACCCATATGGAGCCGCGGTACCACCAGTATGAATTTGACCTGCGGGTGTACCTGACGCATATGGATGCGGCGGGCAGGCTGGAGTGGCCATCGGCCTGAAGATTACGACTCAGCCAGATGACTTGCATGGACCGTCCATCGTGGGAAATTTATGATAAATAAGCCTTAGCCCCAATAAATACGGGCGCAATCTGCTATCTATTTAGTAGCAGGCCGGAAAAACCCGAAGGCGTTTTCAGGGAATCAGTCCCATCGCATGCATGTAGGCCGGATGCAGCATCAATTCGTCCCATTCATGAGCCGGTGTGGCGGGCAGCAAATCCAGGCGGCGCAGTTCGCTGGACTCCAGTGCTTCCCACTGGCCTTTGAGCAACGCCTCAGCCATGCCGTCCAGCAGTTCGTCTACCGGTTTTCCCTCCCCCAGCGACTGATTGCACAGCAGGACCATGTCGCAGCCGGCGTTAAGCGCTGTGACCGCAGCCGCGGTGTAGCTGACTTCCTTGCCGTCAATGAGGCGGGCGCCGGCCATGCTCAGGTCGTCGCTGAAAATCGCACCGCCAAAACCCAGCTGGCCGCGCAGGATGTAAGTCAGCCATTTTTCAGAGAAGCCCGCCGGCCTGGCGTCCACCTTGGGGTAGATCACATGTGCCGGCATCACGCTGGTCAGCGTGGTGTTCAACCACTCATAAGGCGCGGCATCGTCGGTCAGAATCGCCTTCAGGCTGCGCCTGTCGACCGGAATGTCGGTGTGGGAGTCGGCCTTGACAAAGCCGTGACCAGGAAAGTGCTTGCCGCAGTTGGCCACGCCGGCTTGCAGCAGCCCGTGCATCAGGCTTTTGGCCAGCAGCGTGACCACGCGCGGATCGCGGCCAAAAGCCCGGTCGCCGATGACACCGCTTTCACCCCAGTCCAGGTCCAGCACTGGTGTGAAGCTGAAATCAATGCCGCAGGCGCGGAGCTCGGCGCCCAGTACATAGCCGCAGGCGGTGGCGGCGTTGGTGGCGGCAAGCTGGTCTTTCATCCACAACGTGCCGAGTGCGCGCATCGGCGGCAGATGGGTAAAACCATCCGTCCTGAAGCGCTGCACGCGGCCACCTTCGTGGTCCACGCAAATCAGCAAATCCTGGCGGAGGCTTTTGATTTCAGCACAGAGCGCGCTCAGTTGCCGGCGGTCCTGCCAGTTGCGGCCAAACAGGATGATGCCGCCGGTCAAGGGATGTTTCAGGCGGCGCCGGTCGGCCTTGGTCAGTGTGAGGCCGGCGATGTCGATGATAAGAGGGGCGTGCTGGGTCATGGCTAAAGATCGGGAATTATTACTATTAAATTGATAGCGGGTGGCGCGCGAATGATGGGCGCTAGAGGCTGTTTTTCTCTACAACTACGAAGCTGGCGGCGTAATCGGCTTCGTCGGTAACGGAAACATGGGCGGTGAGCTGGCGCTCCTCAAACCAGGCCTTGAGTATGCCGTGCAGCACGATCTCGGGCTTGCCGCTGGATGCCTTGGCGATTTCGCAGCTGCGCCAGGTCATGGGCATGCGCATGCCGGTGCCGATGGCCTTGCTGAAGGCCTCTTTGGCCGAAAACCGGGTGGCAAGGTAGGCGACGCCGCGGTCGGGCCAGCGGGCGCTGCGGTGCTTCCACGTAGCGAGCTCCCCGTCGCTCAGGATCCTGCGGGCAAACCGTTCACCATGCCGCTCCAGGCTGGCCCGGATGCGGCGGACATCACAAATGTCGGTGCCTATCCCGTAGATCATGGCGACCCCAGGATCGCCCACTTCGAGCCTGCGGCGCCTCCTGACCCCTTGCACTGGGTAAAGGGCTTCCCACCTGCGGCCCGGCAAAGCCAGTTCCGCGGCTTATTCTGGTTTTTCAGGGCTGGCTTGAGGCAGCGAAGGCAAGTCATGCGGGAGCAAATGCCCGGTTGATGCAGTGCAGGTAGCTGCGGGTGGTCGCGGCGTAACCCAGTTCCAGCGCGTCAGCCACGAAGGCATGGCCTATCGAGACCTCCAGCACACCGGGGACTTCGCGCACAAACTCCGTCAGGTTATCGCGGTTCAGGTCGTGGCCGGCGTTGATACCCAGGCCGGCTGCCGCGGCGGCCTGGCCCGCCCGGGTAAAGCGGGCCAGGACTTCGGCCTTTTCAGGGGTGGCCCAGGCGCGCGCGTAGGTCTCGGTGTAAAACTCGACCCGGTCGGCACCCACCGCTTTGGCGGCTGCCATGGCTTCGGGAACCGGGTCCATAAAAAGGCTGACCCGCACACGGCGGTCGTGCACCTCTTCTATCAGGGGCAGCAGGCGTTCCGCGTCTTCGGGGAAATTCCAGCCATGGTCGCTGGTGAATTGGTCTTCGCTATCGGGCACAAAGGTGCACTGGTGCAGTGGCAAGCCCCGGGCGGCCAGGTCGTGCACAAAGCCCATCAGGTTCTGGAACGGGTTTCCCTCGATGTTGAATTCGCGGTCGGGCCAGTCTTTCATGAGCGCCGCGAGCTCAAAGACGTCATCGGGTCGGATATGCCGCTCGTCGGGCCGCGGATGCACGGTGATGCCCTGGGCGCCGGCCTCCAGGCACAGTTCAGCGGCGCGCCGCACGCTGGGGATATCCAGGTGACGGGTATTGCGCAGCAAGGCGACCTTGTTGACGTTGACGGACAAGGCGGTTTTCTGAAACGCCGCAGGGGACGCAGCCGTCACATGGGCAGGAGGAAGAGTTTTCATGGCAGTGGTCTCTAGAAGGCTTGCAGGTCCATCATCATTTGCCGGGTTTTCAGGACCTTCACGCCGCAATGGTAGTGCAGCAGCCCGCGCAACTGGGTTTTAAGCTCATTGAAGCCGGGGATACAGGCGCGCACCGTGTCAGAGAACAGCGCCTCGTCACCCAGGGCCTGCTGCAGCGCCTGCCACTGCGAACCGGGCAAGCTCACGCGGTCATCATCATGCGCCTGGCGTAGCCCCGCTTCAGGCACCAGTACATAGCGGCTGTCGGGCAACAGGGGAGACAGGGTGGCCGTTTCGGCATCCAGCAGGGGCAGCAGACCGATATCGCGCAATAGGCGCAGCTCGAACGCGCGCAATGCCAACTGCAGGGTTTCGGCACTTTGCGCGGCGAGAAGCTGTACAGTAGCTGCATAGGCGTCAAACAAGACGGGATGCGGGTCGTCACGTGCCATTAGCCGCATGAGCAGTTCATTGAGGTAATAACCCGACAGCAAAGCGTCGCCTGTAGGCATGACATGGCCGCCCTGCCATTCGGCGCTCTTCAGGGTGCGGATTTCAGCATCGCCGCCGAAGGCAATGTGCAAAGGCTGCAGCGGCAACAAAATTGGCCGGAAACTGGAACTGGGTTTTTTGGCCCCCCGCGCCACCAGCGCCACTCGCCCATATTTACGGGTAAACACCTCCAGAATCAGGCTGGATTCACTCCAGTCGTAGCGATGGAGGACGTAGGCTGGTTCGTCGCCGATGCGTCTAGCGGCCATGATCAGGCCATTAGGCGGAGGTCACAGGAAGCTATCCACCAGCAGGGGCCGCGGAACCGGCTTTGCCGGGCCGCAGGCGCAGCGGCCACCTCGGGGGGCAGGGAACACACGAAGTGAGTGACCGTGGGGGCCACGTCTAGCGTGGGGGCCCTACTCATACCCGAAGGTCTTGACGCGTGCCTCGTCATCCGCCCAGCCCGAGCGGACCTTGACCCAGATTTCCAGGAACACCTTGCCGCCGGTGAGAGTCTCGAGCTCGTGCCGGGCTTCGGTGCCGATGCGTTTGAGCTTTTCGCCCTTCTCGCCAATGATCATCCCCTTGTGGCCGTCGCGCTCCACCACGATGGTCGCGGCAATTTTTCGCAAATTCCCCTCTTCCTCGTACTTGTCAATGATGACCGTCGAGGTGTAGGGAAGCTCGTCCCCAGTCAGCCGGAACAGCTTTTCGCGAATGATCTCGGCCGCCATGAAGCGGTCGCTGCGGTCGGTCAATTCCTCGGCGCCATACATCCAGGGCTGGATAGGCAAATATTTCTCACAGATGCCAAACAGGCGTTCAATGTCCTTGGCGTTGTTGGCCGACATGGGCACGAACTCGGCGAAATTGTGCCGCTCCTGCATCTCCTTGAGCCACGGCGCGATCTCGGCGCGGCGGTGAATCAAATCGAATTTATTGGCCAGCAAAATTGCCGGCGTCTTTTCGGGCAGCAGGGCCAGTACCTTGGCGTCGGCCTGGTTGAACTGTCCGGCCTCGACCACAAAAATAATGAGGTCGACATCGTTCACAGCGCCGACCACAGTGCGGTTCAGCGAGCGGTTCAGCGCGTTACCGTGCCGGGTCTGGAAGCCCGGCGTGTCCACGAAAACATACTGCGTCGCCTTGACCGTGCGCATGCCGGTGATGCGATGACGCGTGGTCTGGGCCTTGCGAGAGGTGATGCTGATCTTTTGTCCGACCAAGGCGTTGAGCAGGGTCGACTTTCCCACGTTGGGCTTGCCCACGATGGCGATCAGGCCGCAGCGCTGCTCGCCGGCAGGGGGGGCGGGAGCAGTATCGGGGGCAGGCATGGCCGCGCCGCGTAAGGACAGCGCCTGCGCCAGCATGGCTTCCAGCGCATCCGGCGGCTGGACGGCTTCCGGGGCTTTGGCTTGTCGCTTTTTCGGCGCGGCTGCAGGGGCAGCTGCCGCAGCAGTCCCCGGTTTCTTCGGTTCTTTTTTACCTGTACTCATAATATTGGTGTGTTGGCCTGCAGCCTTCGGGCGCCACCGGCGCGGAGTCAGGAATCCAGTGTCTTGACAAACATGAGCATGGCCGCCGCTGCAGCCTGTTCGCCGGCACGGCGGGAGCCGCCGATGCCACGCTCGGCACGGCCATACTCGGTGATCTCGCATTCCACGTCGAAAGTCTGCTTGTGGGCCGCACCCATGGTACCCACTACACGGTAAATGGGCAGGTTCATTTTGCGCCCCTGCAACCACTCCTGCAATTCGGTTTTCGGGTCTTTGCCGATAGCCTGCATCTGAGGATTGATTTCTACGTCCTTGAACAGGCGGCGCACCAACCGGTCGGCAGTCTCAAAACCAGCGTCCAGATAGACCGCACCGATCACGGCTTCCAGCGCATCGGCAAGGATGGAGGGCCGTTTCTGTCCGCCGGACTTTGCCTCGCCTTCGCCCAGCCGCACCAATTCAGGCAAGCCAAGCACGACGGCAAGCTTGTGCAGGGTATCCTGCTTGACCAGGTTAGCCCGCACGCGTGAAAGGTCGCCCTCTGGCAAAGAGCTCAATTGCTCATAGAGCAGCCCCGCAACGGCCAGATTCAGGACAGAATCGCCCAGGAACTCGATGCGCTCATTATGGTCAGCCGAAAAACTGCGGTGCGTCAGCGCCTGCTGGAGCAGCTTCGGGTCGGAGAAATCATGCTGCAGGCGCTTTTGCAGTGCCAGCAGGCCAGGACTTGAGGTGGCACTGGCTCGCACTTACTTGGATCGGCCGTTGTACTTGAGCAGCAGATAAGCCGGTCCAGCCATGTGAATTTCCTTGTTATAGGCGAAAGCCACCACGGTTTTATCACCTTCTTTGGTCACCACCAGGTCCTTGCCCGTAATCGATTTGATGTCGTCAATCTGGGCGGCCTTGTCGAATATTGACCTTACTTCTGCAACAGTGTTGCCATCCCGAGCCTTGTTGGCGGCTTTATTGATCGCCTGAAATTCCACCAGCGTCGGAAAAACCTGGGCGGCCAGAATACCGCCACAGACAAGAACACCGCCCACAAACAGGACGCCAATAAAGGAAATACCGCGTTGATGATGCTTCATTTTTTCTCCTGCTCGACTGGGAAGTTTTATCGCGTTGCCAATTGGCACACCAAGTGCGCCATATTGGCTACTCGAAAGAACCGATGCGTTTAAGGTTGCCGAAATTCATCCAGACAAAAAAAGCTTTGCCCACAATGTTTTTTTCCGGGACAAAACCCCAGTAGCGGGAATCCAGCGAATTATCGCGGTTGTCACCCATCATGAAGTACTGCCCCTCTGGCACCTTGCAGACGACGCCCTCGCTACTGTAACGGCAATTCTGCTTGAATGGAAAGTCCATGACCTCCCGCTCATCGAGACCGGCGCGCCGTGATTCATCGTTGAGCAGGCGGTATTTTCTGACCCCGTTGACCTCTTCGAACTGCTTGGCATAGCGCAAAACATCTTCGTCAAAAAAGTCGGGCAAAGGCGTCTTGACCAGAGGCTTGCCGTTGATGGTCAGCTTCTTGTTCAGGTAAGCCACCTCATCCCCTGGCACGCCCACCACGCGCTTGATGTAATCCAGGCTCGGTTTTGGTGGATAGCGAAACACCATGACATCGCCGCGTTGCGGGCTGTTGTTATCCAGCACCTTGATATTGAGCACCGGCAGGCGAACTCCGTAATGGAATTTGTTGACGAGAATCAGGTCATTGACGAGCAGGGTCGGAATCATCGAGCCCGAGGGAATTTTGAAGGGCTCAAACAAGAAAGAGCGCAGCAGGAAAACCACCACGATCACCGGGAAAAGGCCGGCAGTCCAGTCCAGCCACCAAGGTTGCATGATGAGCCGGGTTCTGGCTTCATCAACATTCATGTCGACTTGGCTGATGCCCTTGCCGGCCAGCTCGGTTTGCCGCCGGGCGGCACTTTCTTCAAGCGCTGCGGCCTCACGGTATCGCTGCGGCAAAAAGTAGAAGCGCTCAGCCAGCCAGTAAATGCCAGTGACCACCGACGCCAGGAACAACAGCAGGGAGAAATTACCCTCGACGGCGCCGAAATACCAGGCTGCGCCGTAGCCCACAAAAGCTGCCAGCACCACGGCCGTAATCGTGCTCATTACGCCGCGCATCAGTCTTCCACCTGCAAAATGGCCAGGAAGGCTTCCTGGGGTACTTCAACGGAACCGATTTGTTTCATGCGTTTTTTACCCGCTTTTTGTTTTTCAAGGAGCTTGCGCTTGCGTGAAATATCGCCGCCGTAGCACTTGGCGATCACATTTTTGCGCAGCGCCTTGATTGTCTCACGCGCAATAATGTTGGCCCCAATGGCCGCCTGGATCGCGACGTCGAATTGCTGGCGCGAAATGATCTCGCGCATTTTGGCTACCACCGCCCGCCCGCGGTAGGCCGACTGGCTGCGATGGACGATGATGGACAGCGCGTCCACCTTCTCGCCGTTGAGCAGGATGTCGACCTTCACCACGTCGGAAGCCCGGAACTCCTTGAATTCGTAGTCCATGGACGCGTAGCCGCGCGAGACGGATTTGAGTTTGTCGAAGAAGTCCAGCACGATCTCGCCCAGCGGCATCTCGTAGGTCAGCATGACCTGCTTGCCGTGGTAGGCCATGTTCAGCTGGACGCCGCGCTTCTGGTTGGCCAGCGTCATGACGGCGCCCACGTAGTCCTGCGGCATATATAAGTGCACGGTGACGATGGGCTCCCGGATCTCGTTGACTTTCCCGGCGTCCGGAATTTTGGACGGGTTCTCGACCATGATGGTGTCGCCATCGGACTTGAGCACCTCATAGACCACGCTGGGCGCGGTCGTGATCAGGTCCTGGTCGAACTCCCGCTCCAGCCGCTCCTGGACGATCTCCATGTGCAACAGGCCCAGGAAGCCGCAGCGAAAGCCGAAACCCAAGGCTTCACTGACTTCCGGCTCGTAGTGCAGCGAGGCGTCGTTGAGCTTGAGTTTTTCCAGCGCGTCGCGCAGGGACTCGTACTCGCTGGCTTCGGAGGGATAGAGGCCGGCAAAAACGGCGGGCTGGATTTCCTTGAAACCGGGCAGCGCCTGGGTGGCGGTGAAGGCCGCGCCGCCGGTGCCGGGTTTGACCAAGGTGACGGTGTCGCCCACACGGGCGGCCTGCAGCTCCTTGATGCCTGCAATCACGAAACCCACTTCGCCGGGCTCGAGCGACTGGCGGGGTTCGGTATGCGGGGTGAAGACACCCAGTTGCTCGGCGTTGTACATCGCCTCACTGGCCATCAGCTTGATGCGGTCACCCTTGGCGAGCCGGCCGTCCACCACGCGCACCAGCATGACCACGCCCACGTAGGCGTCGTACCAGCTGTCGATAATCATGGCGCGCAGCGGGCCGTCGGGGTTGCCCTTGGGTGAAGGAATCCGGGCGACGATGGCCTCCAGGATTTCATCGATGCCCATGCCGGTCTTGGCGCTACAAGGGATCGCGTCGGTCGCGTCGATGCCGATCACTTCCTCGATTTCCTGCTTCGCGTTCTCGGGGTCGGCCTGCGGGAGGTCCATCTTGTTGAGCACCGGCACGACTTCCACGCCGAGGTCCAGCGCGGTGTAGCAGTTGGCAACGGTCTGCGCTTCCACGCCCTGGCTGGCGTCCACCACCAGCAGCGCGCCCTCGCATGCAGACAGCGAGCGGCTCACTTCATAAGAGAAGTCGACGTGGCCCGGCGTGTCGATCAGATTGAGGTTGTAGACCTCGCCATTGAGTGCCTTGTATTTGAGCGCAGCGGTCTGCGCCTTGATGGTTATCCCACGCTCTTTTTCAATATCCATCGAGTCCAGAACCTGCGCGCTCATCTCTCTGTCCTGCAAACCGCCGCAGCGCTGGATGAGACGATCAGCCAACGTGGATTTGCCGTGATCAATGTGGGCAATGATCGAAAAATTTCTGATGTGATTCATCAACGAGAACGCCTAAGTACTTGAAAGTATTGCGAAGAGATTGAACGTAATTCGCGAGGGCCATAAAAAAGGGCGCGTCGAGTAGCGACGCGCCCTGAACCAACAATCTATGGCAACTGCGATAGTTGGAACTTCATTGTAGGCAAAAAGCCGGAACCGAACAGTCCCGAAATCGCCATATTTTTGTCGTTGCAGGCTAGCAACATGAATCTTATGCACAACTTATTCACAATTTTCTACCGGTTGTCTCTGGACAACTTGTGGGTGATCTGTGGAGCGTTCGGTATTACTCAAAATAAAGAGAGAAACCGACTCTTCGGCCATTTTGATATATCGAAACAGCACAGGGGAGAGCTCATATTCTACCGAAAATGGTCCATGGAGCATTTAATTGTGAGCATTCACTAACAATAAGTAGACTCACTTCCTCGCAAAAATATATTTTGCGAAGCGACAAATTCCCGCCCCAAATGGCAAAACCCCCATAGCCCGGCAGGGTATGGGGGCAAACTGCTTCATTGCCGCTCTTGCCGCGTCGCCGCAAGAGTCTCATTTCATTGTCGATGAATGGCTTAGCGAGAAGGCCTGATCAACGCATATTGTGCCCACTCGCCCCGGCGGAACAGTACGTTGATGGCTTTGGACTTGTCGATTTTGGCGAGGGCTGCTTCAAACTCTTTGACGCTGGTGATTTCGGAGTTGGCAATCGCAACAATTACGTCACCCTCTTTCAGGCCAGCTCGTGCAGCAGACCCTTCGGCCGAGTCCACCTTGACGCCGCCCTTGATCTTGAGCTCTTTCTTCTGTGCATCGGGCACTTCGCTCACGGCCAGACCCAAAGCCTGGGCGGCGCCCGCTACGGGGGGTTTGGGTTCGGGGCCTGCCGAAGCCTTACGTGCGGGTTTCTCAGCCTCGACCTCTCCGATCGTGACGGAAAGATCCTTGCTGGCGCCACGCCTGAAAACAGTCACCACGGCCTTGGTGCCCGGTTTCACGTTGCCGACCATGCGCGGCAGGTCGCTGGATTTTTCAATCGGCTTGCCGTCAAACCTGATGATGATGTCCCCAGCTTCTATGCCCGCTTTTTCCGCAGGTGCACCGCTTTCAACACCCCTCACCAAGGCGCCCTGAGCCTTGCCCAGACCAATTGACTCCGCCACTTCCTTGGTGACCTGGTCGATCTGCACGCCAATGCGGCCCCGCGTGACCTTGCCGCTCGTGCGCAACTGATCGGACACGCGTGCCGCTTCGTCTATCGGAATGGAAAATGAAATCCCCTGGAAGCCACCAGAGCGCGAATAGATCTGGCTATTGATACCCACCACCTCACCGCGCATGTTGATAAGGGGCCCACCGGAGTTACCGGGGTTAATGGCCACATCGGTCTGAATAAAAGGCAGGTAATCGCCGGTATCCCGCTGCTTGGCACTCACGATCCCCGCGGTCACGGTGTTTTCCAGGCCAAATGGCGAGCCAATGGCCATCACCCATTCCCCCACCTTGAGGCGGTTGATATCGCCAATTTTGACGGCGGGTAACCCCGTCGCCTCGATCTTGACGACGGCAACGTCGCTGCGTTTGTCGGTGCCGATAATCTTGGCCTTGAATTCGCGCTTGTCGGTCAGGGTGACAAGAACTTCGTCGGCGCCCTCCACCACGTGGGCGTTGGTCATGACAAAGCCGTCTGCCGTCAGGATGAAGCCGGATCCCACGCCGCGTGGCTGGTCTTCGTCGGGCTGAGGGCTGCGATCAGGCCGGGGGGCACGTGGCATGTTGGGAGGAACCGGGATGCCAAAGCGCTTGAAGAATTCCAGCATCTGCTCATCTGCGCTTCCGGGGGCCGCGGCCTTGGCTTTCTCAAGGGTGCGAATGTTGACCACCGAAGGGCCCACCTGCTCAACCAGGTCCGTGAAATCCGGCAGTGTGCGGCTCTGCGCCCACGCCGGCGAAGCGGGCACCAGCGTACAGACTGCGGTAGCAGCTACGACGATAGCTGTCAGGCAGGAGCGCAATGGTTTCCAGTTCAATTCAAGCATCATCAGCCTCGTCATAAATGTTGGTTATCTGGCAATCATCCCGGCAGCAAATAGCGTCACTGCCTGCGAAAAAATCTGTTGCATCTGGCCGCCCAAGGAATCCTTGGGGTATGCCTGTATTTATTATTTCCTGCGCTCCAGCCCATTGGCAAAAAGCTTCAAGGTGACCATCGGAACCTCGCCCATCACAGTGACCCAATAGGCGTCCAGTTGCCGGGTAATCGTCTGGGTGGCGCCCATCGTGAGACTAGATTCCCTGTCATGGCGTTGCCGGTCGAACGGCTCCACAAAGATGGACACCGACGCCAACCCGTCGGAAAATATCCACTGCAGAGGCTCTTCACCGGCCACGGAGCTGGTCGGCGCCTGTGCAGTAGCAGGACGTTTGTAGCAGCTCATGGGTTTGAAACCTGCAACCGGCGCCTTCAACAGCCAGCCTTCCGCACTGGCCGTGGTCTTCACCAGGACAGGTTTTTCCACGCGGTAGCCGTCAATCTTGCCCATCATGTGAAGGAGTTTGTCCATCTTGACGGGCGCATCGAGCTGCAGCTCCGAAAAAGCCGCCTGCTCCAGCACCTTGCCGTCGGTATCCAGAGTCTGCAGCTTCACGACCAAGCCTTTTTTCTGCTCGGTCCAGACGCGGTAACCAAACCGCATATTGTCTTTGGGTACCAGCACCACGATATCGGCCTCGACGCCTGCGACACGTTCAGTGCCTTCCTGCCGTACCTTGTAGTAATCGGCGATCCGGTTGTCGGTTGACTGCAGCAGCTGGGGGAACATGCCCAGTGATTCACGCTTTTCGCTGCGGACCACCTTGTGGTCCGGCATGAAGGTCACCACCTGGTCGTTGTGCCGGAAGATCGAGCGCGGCGCACCCGTGAGTGTTTCAACCCGCTCCATCTGCTGATCGCCTTCGCAGACATGCCATATCTTGGCGCTGGACATGGCGCCGCCGGAGGAGACGACAAAAGTGCCGACATACGAGCGCTTCTTTGAAGCCTCGTGCATGCGCATCAGCCAATCGTTGATGTTTCGGGATTCAACGGGAGCTGCAACAGCGGTCGACGGCACCTGTGCCGCTACAAAATTCATAGCTAATAGCGCACATCCTGGAAGGGCTATAAGGCGAAAGAGCTTGAATTTCATGGTATTTCGGACACCCTGGAGGAAGCCGGCACCCGCTCAGCGCCCCGCATTGTGTGGTATTTCAAAGGTGGCATTTCGCAAAAACCCTGAAGGCTCCTGCAAGGCAGATGTGCCCCCCAGTTGCTTATGCGCAGCCAATAACTCTTCAAGCCGGGCATCTCGTACCATGGGGCCCTGCGGCGACGCGACCACTAACTGTTGCGATGCCGGTGCCATTACAAGCTGCTGCGTACTGGCAGGCTCCAGCAGACCGCTGGCATTCCAGGCGATCGCGGCAACCGCGGCAAGTGACGCAACTCCCGCCACCAACTTCCACCGAAAGTCACTTTGGTTGGCGGCCTGCGCGCGGGGATACTGCACTTCCACAGGTGTCTGCACAACTTCCACACCTGTTGCGGCAACGTACGGACGCGTATTGAACGAAGACTCTTGGGCAAGACGTTGGTTCAGGCGTTTCAGAAATGCCATGTCAGCGCCCCGGGCCTGGATCGCAGGAGATCGCAGCGTATCGCCAATCAGGTGATAGGTGTCCCACGCAACGACGGCTGAATCGTCGTGACAGCTGGCATGGAGCGCGGCAGCAAAGTCTTCTCCACTCAATTGACCATCGGCCAAGGCAGACATGAGTTCGTTGGTTTTCATGGACGATTTCATGATATTTATGGGCAACGCGGCTGCCGTCCGGGTGGGCTGAAAAGACCTGATGTGACACATGGGTTCATGAATGGCTCCTAAGTGAGGCCGCTTGCTTACCAGCGCTTGCCGCTCTGGTTTTCCAGCAAGGGCTTGACCTTCTGGGAAATCGCTTCGCGTGCCCTGAATATCCGGGACCGCACCGTCCCTATAGGGCAATCCATGGCTTCAGAAATTTCTTCATAGCTCAACCCTTCAATTTCACGCAAGGTGATGGCTTGGCGAAGTTCCTCCGGCAAAGCTTCCATGGCGGTATTGATAATTTCCGCAATTTCCTTGCTGGCCAGCACGGCTTCCGGCGTTTCCGAGCTTGTTAGTTCGTTTTCCAGCGGGGAAGTTTCATCGCTTTCATCGCTTTGGCCCGATTTGAAGGAATTTTCAGAAACGGTGGGATCCCGTTTGAGGTCCATGAGGGCCTTTTTTGCGGTATTTACCGCAATCCGGTAAAGCCAGGTGTAAAACTGAGCCTCGCCCCTGAACTGCGCCAAAGCTCTGTAAGCCCGGATAAACGTCTCTTGGGCAATATCCTCCACGAGGTCCACATCGCGCACCATGCGGCCAATGAGGCGCTGGATGCGCCGCTGATACTTGATAACCAGCAGTTCATACGCTTTTTGGTCACCCGCGACTGTGCGCTCCACCAGCATCGCGTCGCTGTCTGTCGCATTCTCCGCTTGTACAGGAGGCAGGTCAGCACTCATGGGTGTTTTTGCGTGGTATCAGCAGGGCGCATAGCCCCCGATACTGCCACAGCCGGCGCAAGATCGAACTGCAGATAGTCGTGCTGCGATGATGCTGGAGACAACTTGTGCGGAGAGTACACCGCACGACGCAGATCCAGCCAGCGCTCCGGCATGGCGCTGCGCGCCACCCACATCCACAATCGCTTATGGGTTTGGTTTTCAAGCCGGAGCAGCAGCACATGCTGGAAATCGATAACAACCGAGAGTTCGTACTCCGCAACTCCTGCCTGGTAGCCTGGGCTTTCCCAGCGCCAGGTTTCCCCACTCCATGCAAGCTGGCCGATGGGCGAGCTTTGCCAGCCAATGCGAGCCGCAACGCCGGCCCCCAATACAGAAGCCACCGCAAGGCCGACTCGCCAATCCAGCGAATGGATCCCAGAAAAACACCAGAACGCGGTTAAAAGCAGGCCGGACAGCCAGATACCCAAAATCACGATCCCCAGAAAACGCGAACGCTCCAGCGGATAAATAACCGGTGGAGCGTTATGCGAAGTCAAGACGAGGTGATTGTGCGCGTGAGTCGAATCAAGCGCGCTTGAAAACCAGCGTGCCGTTGGTACCGCCAAAGCCGAAGTTGTTTTTGACGGCAACTTCAATCTTGGCGTCACGCGCGGTATTGGCGCAGTAATCGAGGTCGCACTCGGGATCCTGGTTGAAGATGTTGATGGTCGGCGGGATCTTCTGGTGATACAGCGAGAGCACGGTAAACACCGATTCGATACCGCCCGCCCCGCCCAGCAGGTGACCGGTCATGGACTTGGTGGAGCTGACTACCAAATCCTTGGCGTGGCCGCCGAAGGCCGCCTTGATGGCATTGGTTTCGTTCAGGTCACCCAGCGGCGTGGATGTGCCATGCGCGTTGAGGTATTGGACGTCGTCGGCGTTGACACCGGCGTTCTTGAGGGCCATCACCATCGAGCGGCGCGGACCATCGACGTCGGGCGCGGTCATGTGGTACGCGTCGGCGCTCATGCCGAAGCCGGTCAGCTCAGCGTAAATCTTGGCGCCGCGCGCCTTGGCATGTTCGTATTCTTCGAGCACCAGCACGCCGCCGCCCTCACCCAGCACAAAACCGTCGCGGTCTTTATCCCAGGGGCGCGAGGCTGTTTTCGGGTCTTCATTGCGGGTGGACAGGGCGCGAGCGGCCGCGAAGCCACCTATGCCCAGCGGAGACACGCAGGACTCCGCGCCACCCGCGACCATCACGTCGCAATCACCGTATTCGATCATGCGGGCCGACAGGCCGATCGCATGAAGGCCGGTGGTGCAGGCCGTGACGACCGCGATGTTGGGACCCTTGAAGCCAAATTTAATGGATACATGCCCGGAAATCATATTGATGATCGAGGCAGGCACAAAAAAAGGTGAGATACGGCGCGGGCCGCGATTCACCAATTCCGAATGCATCTGCTCGATCATGGGCAGGCCGCCAATGCCCGAGCCGATATTGCAGCCGATGCGCGTGGCCATTTCGTCGCTTAACGCCTCGCCGGTCGGCAGGCCGCTATCGGCCACCGCCTGGAAAGCCGCGGCCAGTCCCAGGTGGATAAAGCGGTCCATGTGCCGGGCTTCTTTTTCGGGGATGTAATCCGCGATGTTGAAATCCTTGACCTCGCCGGCGAATTTGCAGGCGAGGTTGCTGGCATCAAACCCGGTGACAAGGTCAATGCCGGGATTGCCGGCAAGAAGATTGGCCCAGGACTCGGCCACGGTATTACCTACCGGGCTGACGCAACCCAGACCTGTCACGACGACACGACGACGGCTCATTCAGAAATCCTGAAAAGAACCTGAAAAGGCCCTGTGGCTTTTCAGGCTTGATGACGGCAGAGTCACAGGCGAAAACCTGCGGCCTCAGGCCTTTTGATGGGTGTTCGCGTAGTCAATCGCGTTCTGGACGGTGGTGATCTTCTCGGCGTCTTCGTCGGGAATCTCGATGCCGAACTCGTCTTCCAGAGCCATAACCAGTTCTACGGTGTCAAGGGAGTCTGCGCCCAGATCGGCCACAAAGGCCTTTTCGTTGGTGACCTGGCCTTCTTCCACGCCGAGTTGTTCGGCAATGATTTTCTTAACACGTGCTTCGATATCGCTCATAGTTCCCTCTGAGGGTTGTAAATTAATCCGTGATTTTACCGCGTTAGAGTCGTTTCCCTAAGCACCGCGCCGGACGGATAAAAACCGGCTTCGATTTCCTGTGTTTTACCACTGTCAACCCGCGGTTTTCATGAAACCCCGGGTTGACGGCCAAGGCCTACATATACATGCCGCCGTTGACGTGAATCTCCTGGCCGGTGATGTAAGCCGCCTGCGGGCTGGCCACAAAGGCCACAGCGTGCGCAATGTCTTGCGGCTTGCCCAGGTGGCCTAGCGGAATCTGCCCCAGCAGCGCTTTTTGCTGTTCTTCGGGCAGGCCGGCGGTCATGTCGGTCTCGATAAAGCCGGGCGCCACGCAATTGACGGTGATATTGCGCGAACCGAGTTCACGCGCCAGCGCGCGCGTCATGCCAGCCACGCCGGCCTTGGCGGCCGCGTAATTGGATTGGCCCGCGTTGCCCGAGGCGCCAACCACCGAGGTGATGCTGATGATGCGACCGTAGCGCTGCTTCATCATGGTGCGCATGACCGCGCGGCTCATGCGAAACACGGCCTTGAGGTTGGTGTCCAGCACCGCATCCCAGTCGTCATCCTTGAGGCGCATCGCGAGCATGTCGCGCGTGATGCCCGCGTTGTTGACCAGCACCTGCAGGCCGCCGTGCTCCTTGACGATGGTCTCGATCAGCGCTTCGGCGGCGGTGGCGTCGTTCACGTTCAGGTTTTTGCCGGCGCAACCCGGGAAAGCCGCGAGGGCCTGGCCGATCCTGGCCGCGCCTTCGTCGCTGGTCGCCGTGCCGATGACCTTCAGGCCGTTCTGGGCCAACTCGAGTGCGATGGCCGCGCCGATTCCGCGCGACGCTCCCGTGACCAGCGCGACCTGGCCTTCAAATTTCACTTCGCTCATGCCAGTAACTCCTTCACTTCCGCCAGCGAGGCGGGATCAAACAGGGCGACGCCGGTCAATTCGGGGTCGATTCTTTTGGCCATGCCGGCCAGTACTTTGCCCGGCCCGCACTCGACCAGCGTTGTAAGGCCGCGCGCCTTGATGGCCTGCACGCACTCCACCCAGCGCACCGGGCCGAAAGCCTGACCATACAGTGCTGTGCGGATGCGGTCCGCGTCGGTTTCGACGGCCACTTCGATGTTGTTGATGACCGGGATTTGCGGCGCCGCGAAATCGACGGCGGCCAGCTTTTCGCGCAGCTTCTCGGCCGCGGGTTTCATCAGGCTGGAATGGAAAGGCGCCGACACCGGCAAAGGCAAGGCGCGCTTGGCGCCGTTCGCCTTGAGCACTTCGCAGGCTTTCTCGACCGCGGCCTTGCTGCCCGCGATAACGGTCTGCATCGGGTCGTTGAAATTGACGGCTTCCACCACTTCGGAAGTATTGGCGCCGAAGCTGCGCGCGGCTTCGGCGCAGCCTTCGATCACTTTGAAGGCTTCCATGCCGAGGATGGCCGCCATCGCGCCCACACCGACCGGCACGGCATCCTGCATGGCCTGCGCACGAAAGCGCACCAGCGGCGCGGCCTGTGCGAGTGTCAGCACGCCGGAAGCCACCAGCGCGGAGTATTCGCCCAGCGAGTGGCCCGCCACGGCGGCCGGCGCGGCGCCGGTCTCGGCCATCCAGGCGCGGTAGGCCGCCACGCCGGCGACCAGCATCACGGGCTGCGTGTTGGTGGTCAGCGCCAGCGCCTCCTTGGGGCCTTCCTTGATCAGCCGGCCGATATCCTCGCCGAGTGCCTCGGAGGCTTCGGCCAGCGTCTGTGTGACCACCGGATGGTCGCCCCAGGCGTCCAGCATGCCGACCGACTGCGAGCCCTGGCCGGGAAAAACAATAGCAAACGATTTCAAATGATTACTCCATGGGTCGAATTCTCGGATCGCTGAAAAGCATCCGCCTGCATTTTAAGAAGATGAACAGCCACTTTTTAAAACGCGGCCGGTCAGGCTGAAGATGGCATGGCGCCACGACGCGCAACCCCCAGCCGCGCAAGCCCCCAGCCAATCGCCGATTTGATGCACTGGTAGATCGCCGCAACGGCCAGCCAGGGATCGATAAGGTAGTCCCACAAATTGATGGACTCCAGCGCGCCCGCCACCCAAGCCAGCAGTGCCAGGCCCACCAATGCGGGCAACAGCCGAAACCCTTGTGCCCAGCAGGCAAGCGACAGCACCAGAAGCGTCGCCCAGAGCGCCCAAGACCCCCAGCCTACCCGGTAGGCATCCCAATCGCCCCACCCCAGGGCCAACGGATACAGGAACAAGGCGCCGGCCGCGAAGGCCAGGTTCACTGACACGCGCTCGCGCTGCGCCACTAACGGGAAGCCGCGCAGGCGCTGGTACATGCCCAGGCAAGCGACGGCCACCAGGGAAATGCTCAGGTCCGAACTGATGCCGCGCACATAAGCCACGAGCGGCAAACGGGCGGGGCCGACCGGGCACCACAGCAGTACAAACACTGCGGCAGTAAAAACTTTTGCCCACGGCGTGACGCCGCGTCGCCAGCTCAGCAGGCGCAGGCAACCGGCGCTGAGCACCAGGTTGATGCCGAGCAAGGCGATCAGATCATTTGCCGGGGGAAACATGGCCGGGCGCCGCTTGTGCGGCCTCAAGAGTTTGCAAAGGGTCCAACCGCACATGCTTGATGCGCGTGCGGTGCCAGGTATAGACCAGGTGCAGGTAGCCGTCGCGGCTTTGCAGCAGATAGGGGTAGGAAAACTCCTGGGAGCAGCTCTGGCCGCCGCACAGCTGGCGTCGGGCGCTGGCCACATAGTCCCGGGCTTCATCGTCACGGGTGCCGCGGGCCTTGAGTTCCTGCGTCAGCAGTCGCTCGTAGTCAGCGAGGGACGTACGAGCCCGGAGATTGGCGGACGACTCCACCACCCATGGCGCCACGCCGTCAAACGAACCGCCTGCCCCCGTTTGCAGTAGAGCCAGGATTTCGCGGTCCCGGGGCGCCGGGTTCAGGGCCAGCCATTGCGTGCCGGTGTTCGTCACGGCGCCGGCCAAAGCGGAGTCAGGGTTGGGCCAGAGGCTGGCATGAGTGGTCGACCAGGTCTTGCCGGCATCGGTGGTGCCTGAAGTCATCAGTGCCCTGGCATTGCCCGAGCGCATATAAACCTGGGCCTTTTCCGGCCCTGAAACCAGTACAACCGGCTGCAGGCCGGTGCGGCTGCCAGGAATGCGGATTTTGTCGACGACCTGCCCCTGCGCATTGATACGCAGGACTTCGCCGAATTTGGTGACGAACTCGTGGTACACCGGCAAGCCGGTTTCACCGTTCCCGAAACTGACCGGAGCGCCTTTGACCAGTGTGCTGATGTTCAGGAAAGGCGAAGTCACCAGGCGGCGCGGTGCGCTCCAGGTTACGCCCTCGTCGGTGGAGCGTGCCCAGGTGATGGAACTGCCCGCCCATCCCCCCAGCGAAACATTGACCATCCACAGCGTCAGCGAGCCGTCGGGCGCGCGAGCGATCACCGGGTTGCCCAGCTTCTTGACGTAGCGCCAAAGGCCTTGCTGGAGAGTCTGGCGGTCAAACAAGGTGCTTTCCGCCCCCCAGCGCAAACCGGTGGCGTCCGTAACAGCGCTCTGGATGGTGACGTCCCCGGCACCTTCACGCGAGCCCGAGAACCAGACCGCCCGCAAGCGGCCATCGCGCAGCTCCACGAGGGACGCCGCATGCACGGCCTGGCCGGGGGACGATGAAACAAACTGCGCGTCAAAACGGAAGCGGCTGTCCGGCGAGCGTTGCTGCGCGGGCGGGGCTGTGCGTAATAGAGGCTTGATCGCTGGAGCAGCCACGAACGGTGAAGCCGGCGGTCGCTGCAGAATTTTCCATCCGGCCAGGGCGAAGGCCAGCACCAGCAAGGCTGCTGCGAAGCGCTCCGATACACCGGATAGTTTGAAATTCAATTGCCCACCTGTCTGTGAAAGCCTGGCGGATGGGTGGGAGCCGCTCAGTAGTTAAGAAGCACCGCACCCCAGGTAAAGCCACCGCCCACGCCTTCGAGCATGAGGGTGTCGCCTTTTTGGATCTTGCCGCTGCGCACAGCCACATCCAGAGCAAGCGGGATGGAGGCTGCGGAGGTATTGCCGTGCTGGTCGACGGTGACCACCAGCTTCTCGAGCGGCATCTTCAGTTTTTTGGCCGTGCTCTGCATGATGCGGATATTGGCCTGGTGCGGAATCAGCCAGTCGATGTCGGCGTCGGTCATGTTGGCCTTGGCCAGCGTGGCGCGAGCCGCGCTTTCGAGCACGCCCACGGCCAGCTTGAACACGGCCTGGCCGTCCATCTTGAGCAGGGGGTCGCCGAGAATCTGGCCGCCCGCAACATTGCCGGGCACGCAGAGAATGCCTACGTGCTTGCCGTCGGCATGCAAGTCGCTGGCGAGAATGCCGGGTGTCTCGGATGCTTCGAGCACCACGGCGCCGGCGCCGTCACCGAACAGCACGCAGGTGGTGCGGTCCGAAAAGTCCAGGATGCGCGAGAACACTTCTGCCCCGATCACCAGCGCTTTGCTGGCCGAACCGGTACGAATCATGGCGTCGGCCACGGTTAGGGCATAGACGAAGCCGCTGCACACTGCCTGCACGTCAAAAGCCGCGCAACCGGCGATGCCGAGCTTGTTCTGCAAAATGCAGGCGGCGGACGGAAACACCATGTCGGGCGTCGACGTCGCCACGATGATGAGATCGATGTCGGATGCCTGCAGGCCTGCGGCCTGCAGGGCGTTTTTGGCTGCTTCCACGCCCAGGTCGCTGCTGGTCACGTCGGGCGCGGCGAAGTGGCGGGCCCGGATGCCGGTACGCTCCACAATCCATTCGTCGGAAGTTTCCACGCCTCGGGTGGCTAGGTCGGCGGCCAGTTCGGCGTTGGTCAGTCGGCGCGGCGGTAAATAACTACCGGTGCCGGTGATGCGTGAGTAACGGGTCATTAATGAGTGGCCGGTGTTGAAACTGCTGAGTCAACTGGCATTGAGAAAGCCTCGGTAGGCGCATTAGGGGAAGGTGCCGCCTGCGCCGCCACCAACAGAGGGGCCGCATGGGCAATACGTTCGCGAACTCTCTCAAGCAAATTGTTCCGAGCCGCATCATAAGCCCGATTTAGCGCCCTCTCGAACGCGAAGGCATCGGCCGAGCCATGGCTCTTGAAGACCAGACCTTGCAGGCCCAGCAGCGCCGCACCGTTGTAACGCCTGTGATCAACCCGATTTTTAAATGCATTTAGCACCGGATAGGCAATGATGGCGGAAATTTTCGTGAAAATATTGCGAGAGAACTCAGCCTTCATAAAACCGCCAATCATGCTGGCCAAGCCCTCACTGGCCTTGAGCGCCACATTTCCTACGAAGCCATCACAGACGACGATATCCGTCGTTCCCTTGAAAATATCGTTGCCTTCGACATTTCCATAAAAATTCAAATCGCCGGAATTAGAAGCCGATCGCAGCAATTCTCCGGCTTTTTTGATCATTTCACTGCCTTTTATCGCTTCCTCACCGATATTGAGCAGCCCGACGCTGGGCGCGGCGTTGGTGGTGATGGCGGCTACCAGGGCAGAGCCCATTACGGCAAACTGCAGCAAGTGGTCTTCGGTGCAGTCGACATTGGCGCCAAGATCCAGCACCGTCGTGGCACCGCCCAGGGCATTGGGCAATTGGGTGGCGATTGCCGGGCGGTCTATGCCTTCCAGGGTTTTGAGGACATAGCGGGCAATCGCCATCAAGGCGCCGGTATTGCCGGCCGACACAGCCGCTTGGGCCGCGCCGTCCTTGACCTGGTTCATCGCGACCCGCATTGAGGAATTCTTTTTGCGCCGCAGGGCGATTTCGATGGGATCGTCCATGGTAACGATCTCGCTGGCCGGGACCATCTGGCAACGTGGATGGGCCAGGAGCCGGGCGTGCAGGGGGTGCGCCGCCAGCGCTTCGGGCTGGCCGACCAGGACTACAGCGGCGTCCGAGTGGCCATCCAGGAAAGCCAGGCTGGCCGGGATCGTCACGGCGGGGCCGATATCGCCGCCCATGGCATCGACAGCGATCCTGATCATGGGGCGACCGGTGCAGTCAAGAGGTGGAATTCAGGCAAAAGAAAGGCCCGCAGGATGAGTGCGGGCCCATGCTCAAAGCGTGGAATTACGCTTCGGATTTGGTTTTCAGCACCTTGCGGCCACGGTAGAAACCGGTGGGGCTGATGTGGTGGCGCAGGTGGGTTTCGCCGGTGGTGGATTCCACGGCAATGCCTGGCACGGTGAGTGCGTTGTGCGAACGGTGCATACCGCGCTTGGAAGGTGACTTTTTGTTCTGCTGGACGGCCATGATCCGCTCCTGATGGGGTGTAAGGTTGGTAAATTACGCACCAAATTCCGAGTTCAGACAGCTGGACCTGAATATCGGGCCGTGGCAGCCTGGGCGCCATGTCACCGTATTCACCGCATTGGTACGCGAAGCCTTTGATTATAGCTTGATGCGAGGCGTTTTTCATATTGCCCCCGTCAGGCGTCCAAATGTCCCGCGCTGGCTCAGCTTTTTCACCACAGAAATAGTACAAATTAACTACTTTTTGTTTTTAAGCTGCGCCAGCACCGCAAAAGGATTGGGCTTCTCGCTGGACGCCTCTCCGGCTTCGGGTTCTCCAAGGTCACCGGCCTGAAGCTTGGGGGCAACCGGGCATTTCTCATGCATGGGCACGAGTGGCAAAGCCATCAGTAACTCGTCTTCCAGCACCGCGAGCAAGTCGAATTGGGCCTCCATGACCAGCAAATCCTCTTCAGACTGATCGTCCTCCGCCATGGCAACTTCTTCGCTGGCCACAAAGCGGTACCACTGATTCACTTCGACCGGCGTCGCCACGGTACCCATGCAGCGCTGGCAAGTCAGCGGAACGATAGCCTCAGCCGTCAGATGCAGCCACACATCGTCCTCGGCACCCGGACGCGGGCGCAACTCTCCTGTCGCCTGCCATTTCACCACCGAATCGGGCTGCAGGCCTTGCGTTTCCTGCGCCAGGCGCTCCATATTTTGTAGCGGAGTAGTTTCGGCAAGTGCCGCGCCGTCCTGGGCGAAGGCTTTTATGTTGAGCCGGTTGGGCTGAAGGGATCTGGACATGGATGCAGTGTAAGAGAATCAAGGCATGAATCCTGTCCCCGACCTCCCCCTCATTTCCGGAAACGCCGGGCACAACCGCTCATTGATATTAGGATCAACCTCCCGCTATCGCCGTGAACTACTGCAGAGGCTTCAAGTTCCCTTTGAGGTGATGGCTCCCGATGTGGACGAGACGCCCCGTGACGGTGAGCCTCCTGCCGCACTTGCCGAACGGCTGGCCCTGGCCAAAGCCCGAGCAGTTGCTGCAGCATGCCCCGAGGCAGTCATCATCGGTTCCGACCAGGTCGCCGACCTCCACGGCCTGCCGCTCGGGAAACCCGGCACCCACGAAAAAGCGGTCGCCCAATTGCGCCAGATGAGGGGACAGACCGTTATTTTCCAAACGGCCGTAGCCGTGGTGTGCCTGGAGAACGGGTACCAGGCGCAAAGCCTGGCGGCGGTGAAGGTGAAATTCCGCGAATTGACGGATGATGAAATCGAAAACTACCTGCGCATCGAGCAGCCTTACGACTGCGCAGGCAGCGCCAAAAGCGAAGGCCTCGGCATTGCGCTGCTCGAATCCATTGACAGCGATGACCCGACGGCATTAGTCGGCCTCCCGCTGATCCGCACCTGCCGGATGATTCAGGCGGCTGGCGTCAAGCTCCTGTCAGGCGTCTCGAACAGCGGGAGCCGGCCGTGAACGCCGTCATCAAGGGCAAGCTCTACCTGGTACCCGCGCCGCTGGACTTTGGCTGCGACGTCCAGGCGCCGCTTCAGGACGTCATGCCGCTGCAAACGCTGCGGATTGCGTCACAGCTGACCCGGTGGATTTGCGAGAACGCCAAAAGCACGCGCGCCTATCTCAAAAGGATTGACGCGCTGCAGCCCCTGAGTGCGCCGCTGCAATCGCAACAAATTCAGGAGCTGCCACGTGAGGTCCACAAAAAGGGTGACCACACTGGCAATTTCGACGCACGCCCCTTGCTGAGGGCGGCCATGGAGGGCTGCAACATGGGTCTGGTCAGCGAGGCGGGCATGCCCGCGATTGCCGACCCGGGATCTTCCGTGGTGCGTGCTGCGCATGACCTCGGGCTGGAAGTTGTACCGCTGACGGGCCCGATGTCGCTGATGCTGGCGCTGGCTGCAAGCGGCCTCAACGGACAGAATTTTGCGTTCGCAGGTTACTTGCCCCAAACACCCGCCGAGCGGGTACAGCGCATACGTGAACTTGAATCACTGGCCCTGAAATCCGGGCAGGCCCAGCTCTTTATCGAAACGCCCTACCGCAATGCCGCCTTGTTTCAATCGCTGTTGCAGACGCTACAAGGAAACACCCGGCTGGCGTTGAGCTGCGGCCTGACAATGACCGCAGGCTGGTCGCGCAGCGCGCAGGTCAGCGGCTGGAAACGCGACAAGCCCCAGGCCCCGCTCGATTTACCAACCGTGTTTTGCATCGGCCGTTAAACAAAAAGCCCGCATGAGCGGGCTTTTTTCAGAGCCGGGGACCTGGCTCGCATGGGATCGTCTTAACGCAGTGCCGGCATCGCCTTGAAGGCCTTCATCGCGCCCTCACCCATTGCCGCACCAAATTTTTTGGCCAGGCGCTCGGCCACATTGTCGCGGCGTGTGTAGTCAATGATCTCTTCGGTCTTGACCACGTCGCGCGCCACATACTCCAGGTTGCCGAGCTGGTCGGCCAAGCCCAGCTCAACCGCCTGTTGCCCGCTCCAGAACAAGCCGCTGAACATCTCCGGGGTTTCCTTCAGGCGTTTGCCGCGACCGGCTTTGACCACTGTGATGAACTGCTGGTGAATCTGGTCCAGCATCGCCTGCGCAAAGACCTTCTGCTTTTCGCTTTGCGGGCTGAACGGATCCAGGAAGCCTTTGTTTTCGCCTGCCGTCAACAGCCGGCGCTCCACCCCCAGCTTGTCCATCAGGCCGGTGAATCCAAAGCCGTCCATCAGCACGCCTATGCTTCCCACAATACTGGCCTTGTCGACATAAATCTTGTCGGCGGACACGGCGATGTAATAAGCAGCAGATGCGCAAGTCTCTTCGACCACGGCATAAACCGGTTTCTGGTGCTTGGCTTTCAGGCGCAGGATTTCGTCATTCATCATGCCGGCCTGCACGGGGCTGCCGCCGGGGGAGTTGATGAGCAGGACGACGGCTTTGGCGCCGTCGTCTTCAAAGGCGGCACGCAGCGCCGCATTGACGAACTCGGCACTGGCATCAGCCCCGGCGGCGATCTCTCCCTTGATTTCCACCACAGCCGTGTGGGGCACGGTGGCATCGCTGGCGGGCGTGCCGCGGTGCAGCGCCATCCACACCAGCGCCACAAAAAATGCCAGCCAGGCCAGGCGCACAAAAGTCTTCCAGCGGCGCGTGGCCTTTTGCTCGTTCAACGATGCAAAAGCCAGTTTTTCCAGCGTGGCACGCTCCCAGCCTGGGGCGACTGTCGGGTCTGCTGCAGATTTTTTTGAGGCCGAATGCGGCGGCAGGGAGTCAGGCTGGTTAGGCCGGAAATCCGATTCGCGCAGCGAATCAGAGTCCATGGGAGGGTCGGGGCGATGGGGATCGTTCATGGGCACTAGTTTAGAGAGGTATTAGAACTGTAGCGGTTTGAGGTTGTAAGCAGAATGCCAGTAAACAACTCCCGCTGCTTCCGAAAGTTGAATTTTGACCAGTCCACCCTGGCATGGGCCGCCGGCACATTGGCCGGTGTCAGGCCGGTAGGCCGCGCCATGGCTGGCGCACAGAAGCCACCGTCCCTCGGCGTCGAACACCCGGTTCGGTTGCCAGTCCAGTTCCATCGCGACATGGGTGCAGCGATTAAGGTAGGCATGGACGACGCCTTCGAAACGGACGGCAAAGGCGCGGCAAGTCTGCCCTGCGAACACCACATCAAAAGGCACAGCCAGTCCGCCTTCCAGCAGATCGTGGGTATTGCATAACGCTTGCCGTTCATCCATGGACTTTTACCGCCAAAACCGTCTGAAGCCAATCTAGCCGTTGACCAGAAGCCAGTCGTGCAATTCCCGCACCGAATGCGCCACATGGCGCGGTGCCAGGACTCCAAATGTCTCCGGCTCATGCGCGCCGTAACTCACCCCCACACCGGCGCAGTCGGCATTGACCGCCATTTGCAGATCATGGGTGGTGTCCCCTACCATCAACACGCGTTCAGGCTCAACGCCGAACTCGGCCATCAGCTCGTGCAGCATCAGCGGGTCGGGTTTTCCGGCTGTCTCATCGGCGGTGCGTGATCCGTCAAACACACCCTTGAGTTCCACCGTACGCAGCACTTCGTCGAGGCCACGGCGCGACTTGCCGGTGGCCACGGCGAGCAGGTGGCCGCGTGCCTTCAGCTCGTCCAGCAGCGGTAGCACGCCGTCAAACAGGCTCAGGTCGTCATAGTGGGCGGCATAGTGGTGGCGGTAACGCTCGCCAAGTTGGGGATATTTTTCAGGCGGCACATCAGGCGCGGCGTGGGCCAGTGCCTGCATGAGCCCCAGGCCGATCACATAACCGGCCTCTTTGTCGGTGGGCACTGTACCGCCCACGTCGCGCACCGCGGCCTGGATGCAGCGCACGATGATCCTGGTGGAGTCAAACAGCGTGCCGTCCCAGTCGAAGGCAATCAGGTCGAAATTTCGGGTTTGCATGGCGATATTGTCTTAGGGAAGGCCCGTCCATACGCGCACAGGGACAAGCGTTGAAATGCAGATATCAGTTGGGCCGGCTTTTACCCAGCCACCACGACGAGAGCCCGTGAACTGCGCCTAACAAGACGCTTGCCAGGCTGAGTACCGTCAAGTGGAACAGTGGCCCATAGTTTTCAAGAAACCCCCGCCCCGTGTCGTCGAAGGGATGCCGGGTGCGGGGATTGTAAAAATACAGAGCATCCCATCCCTGCGTCATTGTCCCTGGATTCAAGGCCACAAACGCGCCCACACAAACCACCAGGCAGATTGCTGATCGGGAAACAACAAAACGAAATGCAGGCATGGCGTTCAAGGAAGGTATCACCCGCTCGTTCAGCAGCCAAAAAAACGTGGCGGCCAAAAGGGTGGGAAGCGGAAACAAAAGCATGGTTTCAACATACCCCCACGACATCCAGAACATGAACTCCGTCAGAAGCGGCCAAAAGATGACCGAGGGCACTTCGCTCCACCGGAATTCGCCGCGCCCAAGCTCACCAGCCACCAGGTAATACGCCACACCGTACAGGGCGGGACCGGCAAAGACAAACATCAACACTGTTCCGGCCAGGCCGCGGAGCTTCCCCCGGATTGGCTTGGCCGGGCTCTTGAAATCAAACGCTTCAGGAGCGTCGTGAATCATGTGGAAACCTGCGCCGGCAAAAACTGCTGCAACTCAGGCGGCAAAGGCGCCTGCAGGTGCACAACCTTGCGCAGCTTGGGATGGTTGAATTTGAGGCTCCAGGCGTGAAGAAACATGCGTTTGAGCGATGCCGTGCCCGGGGCGGACCGCTGCAGCGCCCGGTTCAATTCAAAGTCGCCGTATTTGTCGTCACCGGCAATCGGGTGTCCCTCATTCGACAGATGGACGCGGATCTGGTGCGTACGGCCGGTCTTGATGGTGACTTCCAGCAAAGTGAACGGTGTCGCCGGGGCCAGGGGGCTCGCGGGGAAAGTCGATTTCACCTTGACCAGCGTCACCGAACGCATGCCGTCGGGGTGTTCGTTAGGGACCACCTTCACGCGCCGCTCGCCGTCAGGTAACAGGTATTTGTGCAGCGCCTTGTCGATCACACGGTGGTTGGCCGGCCAGTCGCCGCCGACCAGGGCCAGGTAGACCTTGTCGGTTTCGCGTTCCCTGAACTGCTCCTGCAGCAGCTTGAGCGCCATGCGCCGCTTCGCGATCAGCAAGATCCCGCTGGTTTCGCGGTCCAGCCGGTGCACCAGTTCAAGGAAGTCGGCCTCCGGCCGCGCCATGCGCAGCTGTTCGATCACGCCAAAACTCACCCCGCTGCCGCCATGCACGGCCACACCCGCCGGTTTGTCGATGGCGAGCACGAAATCGTCTTCAAACAATATGGGGAATTCACGGGAAGGTGCGTAGCCGCCGGTGGTGGAACTGGCGCCATACCGGGCAATTTCCTGGGCCATGGCCTCGGCCTTTTGCCCGGCACGCTCCGAAGTGCGGACTGGCGGCAGGCGGACGATGTCACCGGCCTCCACACGCGTCTCAGCCTGCGCGCGGCCTTTGTTAACCCTCACTTCACCGCTGCGGATGATGCGGTAAACATGGGTTTTGGGCACGCCCTTGAGCTGGCGGATCAGGAAATTGTCCAGCCGTTGACCGGCGTAGTCTTCATCCACCGTCACCAGTGTGGCTTGCGGCGTGGCGGGGGCCGCCGCTGGGGGAATGGATGGTGCCGGGGTGGACGCGGCCACGGTCGCGGGTGGCCACACGGGTGTTTTCCCGGGTTTTCTTGCCAAGCCCTTTGCTGACCCTATAATGTGTTTCACTAGCGATGCGCTGTAAGTGGTTGATTTGTCTGGAGTTTAGTCCACGCAAGTCCCCAGCCCTGAAAAGGCAGACAAGCAGCCTTGCTGGAAGGTCGATGCCCACGCCGGCAATTGCCCGCAAGCGACGAGTGCCAGGCACCTCGCGGCGAGCGTCTTTGCACGGTAGACGAGTCGACGTTTTGCGAACACAACCACGGAATACCATGTGTGCAGCCCAAGTCATGAACAACAGGCTGCATGCGGATCCAGTCGAGATCAAGTCCTTAACGGTAGCCCTCTGATGACAACACTGGTCAGTCTGATTTACATATGCCTGCGGCGCCTCACGATATTCGTGGGCCCCGCTTTTGGCATAAATCAGCCGCCAGCCCTTGTACAGTGGGCGCAAGCAGCTACTCTTTTTGTAGCACCCACCCGTTTGACCCCTGCTCGCTCCATCCACGCGCCTACGCCCAGACCACGTCGCTGACCGATTCATTTCGGTCGGCCGCGCGCCGTCAAAAGCTCTCCGGCAATTCCTTCCGTTCGCAC
The DNA here is from genome assembly GCF_050626995.1 of Polaromonas aquatica. Classification (GTDB taxonomy): domain Bacteria; phylum Pseudomonadota; class Gammaproteobacteria; order Burkholderiales; family Burkholderiaceae_C; genus Polaromonas; species Polaromonas aquatica_A. The sequence goes on from NZ_CP192467.1 coordinate 765,225, forward strand.
TGCGTCCCTCCGGCGTCGTTAGCCCATTTTGGGCATGTGATTGATGTTTGACATGACATCAAAACGAAGAACGATAAGGAAGGCTACCCATGAAACGGATGCTGGTAAACGCCACACAGGCTGAAGAACGCCGCCTGGCGATCGTCGATGGACAAAAACTCCTCGACTACGAAATTGAAATTGAAGGGCGCGAACAGCGCAAGGGCAACATCTATAAGGCCGTCGTCACGCGCGTCGAGCCGTCGCTGGAAGCCTGCTTCGTCGACTATGGCGAAGACCGCCACGGCTTCCTGCCGTTCAAGGAAATCTCCAAGCAATACTTTGCCCAGGGCGTGCCCGTCAACCAGGCACGCATCAACGATGTGATCCGTGAAGGCCAGGAACTGCTGGTCCAGGTCGAAAAGGAAGAACGCGGCAACAAGGGCGCAGCCCTCACCACCTTCGTCTCGCTGGCAGGCCGTTATGTGGTCCTGATGCCGAACAACCCGCGCGGCGGTGGCGTGAGCCGCCGTATCGAAGGTGAAGACCGGGCCGAGCTCAAAGAAAACATGGACCAGCTGGAATATCCCAACGGGATGTCCATCATTGCGCGCACCGCCGGCATCGGCCGCAGCGCGCCTGAATTGCAGTGGGACCTGAACTACCTGCTCAAGCTCTGGACCGCGATTGACGGCGCCGGCAAGGGCGGCAAGGGCGCATTCCTGATTTACCAGGAATCCAGCCTCGTGATCCGCGCGATTCGCGACTATTTCAACAGCGACATCGGCGATATCCTGTTCGATACCGACGACGTCTACGAACAGGCGCGCCAGTTCATGGCGCATGTCATGCCTGAGCACGAACACCGCGTCAAACGCTACCGCGACGACGCGCCGCTGTTCAGCCGCTTCCAGATCGAGCACCAGATCGAGTCGGCTTACGCCCGCACCGTGCAGCTGCCGTCCGGCGGCGCCATCGTCATTGACCACACCGAGGCCCTGGTCTCGGTCGACGTCAACTCGGCCCGCGCCATCAAGGGCGGCGACATCGAAGAAACCGCCACCCGTACCAATCTCGAAGCCGCCGACGAAGTCGCGCGCCAGATGCGTTTGCGCGACCTGGGCGGCTTGATCGTCATCGACTTTATCGACATGGAAGAGTCGCGCAACCGCCGCGACGTCGAAAACCGCCTGCGCGATGCGCTGCGCCAGGACCGCGCCCGCGTACAGTTCGGCACCATCAGCAAGTTCGGCCTCATGGAAATGAGCCGCCAGCGCCTGCGCCCTGCCCTGTCCGAAGGCGCATCCATCCCCTGCCCACGTTGCGGCGGCTCAGGCCACATCCGCGACACCGAGAGCTCGGCACTGCAGATCCTGCGCATCATCCAGGAAGAGTCCCTCAAGGACAGCACGGCTTCAGTGCTGTGCCAGGTCCCGGTCGACGTCGCCTCTTTCCTGCTGAACGAAAAGCGTTCGGAAATCGCCAAGATCGAAATGAAGCAGCGCATCAACGTGCTGCTGGTGCCCAACAAGACCCTGGAAACACCGAACTACAAGCTCGAGCGCCTGAAACATGACGACCCGCGCCTCGACAACATCCAGGCCAGCTACAAGATGGCCGACGAGATGGAAGACCCGACCACGGTCACTCGCCGCAGCCAGGAAAAGCACAACAAGCAGGAGCCCGTCATCAAAGGTGTGCTGCCCGATGCACCGGCCCCTGTAGCCCCACCCAAGCCGGAACCCGCACCGGCCGTGGCCCACAAGCCCCAGCCCCGCACTGCACCTGCGGCTGCAGCCGCGCCCGCAGAAAAAGGCTTTTTCGGCTGGATCAAGAGCCTGTTCGGCGGCGCGGAAGCGCCGGCCCCGGCACCTGTTGCCCGGGAAGTGAAAAAAGACGAACGCGGCGAAGGCCGGCGGGAAGGCCGTGGCGGTGATCGCGGTGAACGTTCAGACCGTGGCGGCGAACGCGGAGGCCGTGACGGCCGCCGTGGTGGCCGTAGCCGCGGCGAAGGACGTGGCGGTGAAGGTCGCGGCGAAGGTCGCGGCGAAGGTCGCGAACCACGCCCAGAGGGCCAAGGCCAGAGTCGTGGCGAAGGCCGCAATGAAGGCCGTGGCGGCGAGCGCCGTGAACGCAACCCCGAAGGCCGCAATGAAGCCGGCCGCCAGGAACGTCCAGCCGGTGAACCGCGCGCCGAAGGCCGCACCGAAAACGCCAGCGACGGCCAGCCCCGCAGCGAAAACCCAGGCCGCGAAGGCCGGGGCCGCCGCGAGCGCGGTGAACGTGGCGAGCGTGGCGGTGAACGCGGCGGCGAGCGCATTCAGCGCGACCCGGCAGAGCAGGACCTCGCATTGGCCAACCAGGCCGCGATGGCAGCCGCCATGGGCGGTGAAGCCGGTGAGCCTCGCCAGGAACGCGCGCCGCAAGACGGCGAACGTCCACAAGGCAATCGTGAGCCGCGTGGCGAACGCGGAGAGCGCGGTGAAGGCCGCCGTGACCGCGGCGACCGCAACGGCCGTCGCAATGACCGCCGTGGCGACCGTCCTGAAGGCGCCGCAGAAGGCCAGAACGCTGCCGCTGAAGGCGCAACAGCCGGTTTCAATACTGAAGCCACTGCAGCAGCCCCGGTGCTGGACGAAGCCGGCAATGTCATCGCACCGGCACAGAACGGCCAGGGCGACGAACAGCGCCAGCCACGCGAACGCCGCAGCCGTGACCGCTATGGCCGGGACCGCCGCGAGCGTGGTGAAAACGGTGAACGCAATGAGCAACCCGCAGAAACCGCCGTACCTGGCGTCCAGGGCGAGTTTTCAGAGCCAAACCAGCCACAAGCCCAGGAACTGCGTGCGCCAGCAGCTCCTGAATTTGCAGCAGATGTAGTGGCTGCCGCTCCCATTGCAGCGCCTGCCCCCGCCTACGTGGCACCTGTAGCACCTGTGGCCGCTGCCGCACCGGTTGCAGTACCAGCTTCCGTACCAAAGCCAGCTGCTGCGCCGGTAGCCACCAGCCTGCCGAAAATCCAGTCTTACGACTTGCCGTTGCAGGATCTGGTTCAGGTCGCCCAGTCTTCAGGCCTGCAGTGGATCAACTCCGACGCCGCCAAGATCGCCGAAGCCAAAGCCGCCATCGCCGCCGAAGTCAAACCGGCCCACGTACCGCGTGAGCGTCCACCCTTGGTGGTCGCCGACGAAGGTCCGCTGGTGCTGGTCGAGACCAAACGCGACCTGGGTGCCATGAAGCTGCCTTTCGAGCAATCGGCCGGGCAGTAAACCCCGACCTCTGCCGCATAAGCGGCACCCTGAAAAGGCCCGCATGCGGGCCTTTTTCTTTGGCCGGACACAGCCAACGTACGGATGCACGAACATAAGCGCAAGGGTGAACACGGCGACCAGAGTCCCGCAACGCGCCGGATACCCCGTCATGCGCGGTCGTGCGCAGTGGTGCGCAGTGGTGCGAGTGTGAAGGACACGGAGAGCTTGCGAGACGCTGTCGATCGACAGTCCGGGCGTCCGAACTGGTCAATGGCCGTTGCAGGCCAGGGGCCGCGGAAGGCCTGCGATGAGGCCGTTTAAATTTGCGCCGCCCGTTTATAAGCTTGCGCAGCGCCCGCCTCGTCCTCACGCTGTTCAGCCAGCAAGGCCAGTGCGCGCCAGGCGTTGCGGTGAAGCGTCACGTCCTGAAGCGCCGGTGCGGCCTGCGACAGCAGCTGGCGGGACTTGCCCCAAAGCTGACGGCTCAGGCAGGCCATGCCGGCCAGATACTGCAGGTTGGCATCGCGTGGACGGCTCAGTTGCGCCGTCTCGATGCGGGCCAGCCAGGTGGCATCAATCGTATCCAGACCTGCTTCGAGCACGGTGATCAATTTGATGCGCAGGTTGTCGCCGATGTCCGAGCGCGGCTGCATCATGTGGTCCCAGACCTGCAGCAGCCAGGACCGCGCCAGTTCCGGGTCGCCGTGGAGCGCCATCAGGCGCGATGCGGCGTGCACGACCAGCTCGGGCATGGCGCGCTCGCTTTCATCAAGGGAGAGCCAGGCCTGCTGTAGCTGTACGGGGTCGTGCGCATCGTTGAGCAGTTCCAGCGCCAGGCCGCGCACGATGCTTTGTGCTGCAGCCTGCGAAAACGCACGGTGCTTGGCCAGCAGGCGCGCGGTCTCCAGCGCCTGCGATGTCTGCCGTGCGTGCCGCGAGGCGCGCAGCTTCATGCGCAGGGCCAGCGTGCGGCGTGAGGCGCCTTGCGGCAGCTGGGCCAGCCAGTCGAGCGCCGCACCGGCATCACGGTCGTCCAGGGCCCAGCGCGCCGCGCGAAACTGCACGCCCTCACGCACTTCCTGCGCATGGCGTGAGCTCTTCAACGCCAATTGCAGGTGCTGGTCGCGCAAGCTCTTGTTCTGGAGCGCTTGCGCGGCCTCGGCCACCAGGAGATGGGCCAGCGAACGCAGCTGTTTTCCGCGGCTGGAGCTGTGGCCTGTCACATGGCCGGACTCGTCAGTCAGAAGGTTCAGGCTCTTTGCCTGGGCCAGCGCATTTTGGGCGGATTTGGTGGAACGGATGTAACGCCCCGCCAGCAGGTGCGCCAGCGCGTCCATGAGCGCGCCGTACATGGCGCGCTCCTTTTGCTGGGCGCGCCAGCGGCTGGCTTCCGCCGGCAGGGAAAACACGGCCGACACGGCGCGCAGGGCCAGGTACAACACCAGGAACAGCGCCGCCAGCAGCATCACCATCAGGTTGAAGGAAATATCGACCCGGTGAGGCGGCCAGAAGATGGTGACCACAGCCTGGTTGTTCCCTGCGAACAGGGCCACGGCCACAGCCACACCAAACAGGGCCAAAAGCCAGAGGGCGGCGCGCATGCTGCTGTCCTGCCTTTCCCGCTCAGCGGCCTGCAGCCGCCGTGGCCAGCGCGGCCATGGTGTCGTCCAGACGGGGCAGTTCGCTCGTCTTCAGCTGGCCCTGCACCTGCGCCAGCAGCTGGGCGGCGGCCTGCGTCTTGCGGGAAGAAGGGTCAAAGTATTTGCCGAGCCAGGCGCTGGCGCTGCCCAGATCGGCGCGCACCGCCTCGGTCTGGCGCGACAGCAGGCCCAGGCGTGCATTGAGCAGGCGCAGCTTCAGGTTCTCTCGCAGGAAGAAGGACTGTTCGGGCGACAGCAAAGACGCCTCGGGCTGCTCAATACGGCTCACGCGCAGCAGTTTGCGCGCTTCGTCACGCAGGTTGTCCAGCGTGCGCTGTGCCCATGCATTGAGCGCCAGCTTGTCGAACATTGTCGGGGACGGCTTGCTGGCGGCAGACGCAGCGGCGCGCGGCGCGGGAGCCTGGACAGCCGAAGCAGCGGCCATGCGAGGCTGGCTATTGGCCACCATGGCGTTGGCTACCGGCAGGTCATCGGCCAGGCGGACCAACTCGTCGAGCTTTAACATCAAAACCGGAACGTCGGTGAGCGTCGCAGCCTTGATACGGTCCATGTCTTTGGCAATGGCGCGCTGCAGCGGATTCAGGCGCGGCTGGGCCGCACGCGAAAGGCGCTGGTCGGCCGATTTGAGCGCGGCGAGCAGGGGTTCGGCACTGCCGGTGAGCTGGGCCTGCTGCTGGGCCAGGCGCAGGGCCGATTCCACATCGACCACCAGGTTTTCATCGCGTGAGCGCGACAGGCTCTGCATGAGTTCTTCCAGCTGGCTTCGCTGCAGGCTGACTTCGCTGATGCGGGTTTCCTGGATGGCCAGCCGCGCCGAGAGCTCACGCATGCCTTCTTGAGCCTGGCGCGCCAAGGTGCGCGCCTCAATGGCCTGCGCGCCGGAGTCAATGCTGCGGCGGGCGAGTTCTTCCTGGATATTGCCGAGTTTGTGCCAGAGCAGTCCGCTCACCAGCAGCCCAGCGGCAGCCAGCACGGCGACCAGCAGGGCCCATTTGCGCGGAACAAGCCATGCGTCTGCGGGAATGGGTTGGGGGGAAAGCGGCACCAGCGCGCGCTCCAGCACAGGCTCGTTGTCGGGCGTGGAGGATGGGGGCTGGGCGTTGGGGCTGTCACTCATGGATAAAGAGATTCTATCGAGGCCAATGTGTCCCTGATGTCCTTCAGGGCAGGACGTGACGCCACAACAACACCCCAGCCTGCGGCGCGCACGGCCTCCTCGATTCGGGGATGCGTGGCCACCGCGCGGGCACGGCGCCAATCGACCCCGGCAAGGGCGGGCGCGTCCGTCAGATTGGCCACCGCTTCAGAACTGCTGAAGAGCCACACCGTTCCATCAGTGCTGGCAGCGCGGGCGCGTTGCACTTGCGCATCGGTGAACACCGGCGCGCGGCGCTGGTAAACACCCACAAAGTCCACCTCTGCGCCGGCGGCCTGCCACTGGCGGGCAATCCAGTCGCGTCCCGAAGACACACCGCCCGCCTCGTGGCTTTCACCCCTGACCACCAGCACGCGCCGGCCTTGCCAGTCGCGCTGGCCTACCACGGCCCACAAGGCTTCGGAGTCAAACTGGGCGGCATCGGCGGCGGGTGCATCGATCTTCGCGGCTGGAACGCCCGCGGCCAGCAACGCCGCCACCGTGGCCGGCCCAGGCGCCATGAAGCGCAGGGACGCCGGCAGGCTCCAATCATTGTTTGCTATCGTTTTAGTAGCTACCTGTCCAGTTTTTGCCTGGGCTAGGACCATTTTTTGCTTGAAAAAATACTCCACGGCGTTGCCGCTGACAAACATGCAGGCCACGTAGCTGTTCAGCGAGCGCCAGGCGTGCCTGGCTGCTTCAGCGTCGGAAGCGGGCGCAATGTCGATCAGCGGCAGCGCTTCGGCGGCAAAGCCGCCCTCCCGCAGCTGCTGAACCCAGTGCTGCGCGTCGTGCAGGGGCCGCGTCACGATGACGCGGGCTGCGGCGCCAGGCGAAGGCACCCGCACCTGAGGCATCAGACGCCCGGGGCTTTGCCAGCCCACACGGCGCCACCGGCGCGCAATTGCGCCGCCACGGCCTCACCCAAAGCTTCTGCTTCAGCAAAGTTGCGTACCGCAGCGGTCTGTTTGACTTGCACCAGCGGCGCCAGCGGGCCCGCTGTGGCCGATGCCTCGGCCGTCGCAGGGTCACCCCAGGCGGCATTGAGTTGCATGTTGTCACCGCTGGCGCCGTGGGTAAAGGCCGCCAGCGGCATGGAGCAACTGCCGCCCATCGCGCGCGACACCGTGCGCTCGGCCGTCACCGCCAGCCAGGTCGGCTGATGCGCCAGCGTGGCCAGCGCAGCCAGCAGGTCGGCGCGGTCCGCACGCACTTCAATGCCCAGTGCGCCCTGCCCTGCGGCCGGCAGCATTTCGGCGGGCTCAAACGTGCCGCGTATGCGCGATTCCAGCCCCAGGCGCTTCAAACCCGCCGCTGCGAGCACGATGGCGTCGTATTGCCCTTCGTCGAGCTTGCGCAGGCGCGTGTCGAGGTTGCCGCGCAGCGGATGTATCACCAAGTCAGGCCGCATCGCCTTGAGCAGCACCAGCCGGCGCAGGCTCGAGGTACCCACGATGGCGCCCTGCGGCAGCCCGGCCAGCGAGGCGAATTGGTTAGAGACAAAAGCATCGCGCGGGTCTTCGCGCTCCAGCACGCAGGCCAGCGCAAAGCCTTCGGGCAGGTCCATGGGCACGTCTTTCAGCGAATGCACGGCGATGTCGGCCCGGCCTTCGCTGAGCGCCACCTCGAGTTCCTTGACGAACAGCCCCTTGCCGCCCACCTTGCTGAGCGAGCGGTCCAGGATCTGGTCGCCCTGGGTTGTCATGCCCAGCAACTCGACCTGCCAGCCCAGGCGCGCCTCAAGCAGCGCTTTCACATGCTCGGCCTGCCACATGGCCAGCCGGCTCTCGCGGGTGGCGATGACGACCTTCTTGACTTCAGGGGGGCTGGATGGCTGAAACGATGCTGACACTCGTAACCTGCTTGTAATACTTGGGGGAAGTGAATGCTAGCATGCAAGGCTCAAGACAAGACTCCAGAACTAGAGGGTAGAAATGGTCACTTCCGCGCGCGCCAAGAACAACAATTCCGCAGTCAGCGACAAGAGCCGCGGCCGCAGCGCAGGGCTGCCCCAAGCAAGGCCAGCCCCCACGGGAGGCAGAGAGCCACACGCAGTAGGCGAACGTGGGGGCGCAAAGTCCACACGTTCAAGGGACAACGAACGCCCTTTGGTCGAAGACATCCGCCTGCTGGGCCGCATCCTGGGCGACGTGATCCGCGAGCAGGAAGGCGTTGCCGCCTACGAACTGATCGAGCAGGTGCGCAAACTCTCCGTCTCCTTCCGGCGCGACGCCGACCCCGAAGCCGACAAGTCACTGAAAAAGCTGCTCAAGGGCCTGTCGGGCGACCAGACGGTCAGCGTGATCCGCGCTTTCACCTATTTCAGCCACCTGGCCAACCTGGCTGAAGACCGCCACCACATCCGCCGCCGCGCCGTCCACGAACGCGCGGGCGACACACAGGAAGGCAGCATCGACGTGGCGCTGGCCCGCCTGCGCTGGGCCGGCATCTCGACCCGCACCATCTCCAGCACGCTGGCGCACAGCTTTGTATCGCCGGTGCTCACTGCCCATCCGACGGAAGTGCAACGCAAAAGCATTCTGGATGCCGAGCGCGACATTGCCCAGCTGCTCACGGCGCGCGACGACATCAAGGCCCTGGCGCAAGCCCACAACGCCGCCAAAGACGCCCTCACGCCGCGCGAGCTGGCCGCCAATGAAGCCCAGCTGCGCGCCCGCGTCATGCAGCTGTGGCAAACCCGGCTGCTGCGCTTTTCCAAGCTCACCGTGGCCGACGAGATTGAAAACGCGCTGAGTTACTACGAAGCCACCTTCCTGCGCGAGATCCCCAAGCTCTACGCCAACCTGGAGCGTGAACTCGGCAACCAGCCGGTGCACAGCTTTTTGCGCATGGGCCAGTGGATAGGCGGCGACCGCGACGGCAACCCCAATGTCAGCGCCGACACGCTCAACTACGCGCTCGGCAGGCAGGCCGAGGTAGCGCTGCGCCACTACCTCACCGAGGTCCACTTCCTGGGCGGCGAACTCTCGCTGTCGGCCATGCTGGTCGAGTTCAGCCCCGCGATGCGGTTGCTGGCTGAAAGCTCACCCGACACCAGCGAACACCGCAAGGACGAGCCCTACCGCCGCGCGCTCACCGGCGTCTACGCCCGCCTGGCCGCCACGCTCAAGGAGCTGACCGGCGGTGATGCCGCACGCCATGCCGTGGCGCCGCAGAACGCGTACCTCAAGTCCGAAGACTTCCTGGCCGACCTGCGCACCATCGAAGCTTCGCTCAAGGCCCACCATGGAGAAGCGCTGATCGCCCAGCGCCTGCATCCGCTCATCCGTGCGGTGGAAGTGTTCGGTTTTCACCTGGCCACAGTCGACTTGCGCCAGAGTTCCGACAAACACGAAGAAGTGGTGGCCGAACTGCTGGCCGTCGCTCGCATCGAACCAAACTACGCAAAACTCGACGAAGCCGCCAAGCGCACATTGCTGGTCAGCCTGCTTAACGACGCACGGCCATTGCGGGTGGTCGGTACCGCGTATTCCGCCCACACCCAAGGCGAGCTGGCCATTTTTGAAGCTGCCCGCACAGCGCGCGCGCGCTTCGGCAAGGAGGCGATCCGCCACTACATCATCAGCCACACCGAAACGGTGAGCGACCTGCTCGAAGTGCTGCTGCTGCAAAAAGAGGTCGGCCTCATGCACGGCACGCTCGACAGCCACGCCACCAACGATCTCATCGTCGTGCCGCTGTTTGAAACCATCGAAGACCTGCGCAATGCCGCGCCCATCATGCGTGAGTTCTACGCCCTGCCGGGCATTGCCCCACTGGTCAAGCGCAGCGGCGCCGAGCAGGACATCATGCTCGGCTACTCCGACAGCAATAAGGACGGCGGCATCTTCACCAGCAACTGGGAGCTCTACCGCGCCGAAATCGCGCTGGTCGAACTGTTCGACGTGCTGGCCAACTCGCACAACATCCAGTTGCGCATGTTCCACGGCCGCGGCGGCACCGTCGGCCGCGGCGGCGGCCCCAGCTACCAGGCTATCCTGGCGCAGCCGCCCGGCACGGTGCGCGGGCAAATTCGCCTGACCGAACAAGGCGAAGTGATCGGCTCCAAGTACGCCAATCCTGAGATCGGCCGGCGCAACCTTGAAACCCTGGTGGCCGCCACGCTGGAAGCCACGCTGTTGCAGCCCACCAAACCGGCCACCAAGGCCTTCCTGCAGGCCGCCGCCGAGTTGTCGGAAGCCAGCATGGCCGCCTACCGTGCGCTGGTGTACGACACCCCGGGCTTCACCGAATACTTCTTCGGCGCCACCCCCATCCGCGAGATTGCCGAACTCAACATCGGCTCACGTCCGGCATCGCGCAAAGCCTCGCAAAAAATCGAAGACCTGCGCGCGATCCCCTGGGGCTTCAGCTGGGGCCAATGCCGCCTTACGCTGCCGGGCTGGTACGGCTTCGGTTCGGCGATCGAGCAGATCCTGGCCCAAGGCGGCACAACCGCCTCGCGCAAGGAAGCGCTTGCCCTGCTGCAAAAAATGTACAAGCAATGGCCCTTTTTCCGCACCTTGCTCAGCAACATGGACATGGTGCTGGCCAAGAGCGACCTGGCGCTGGCCTCGCGCTACTCCGAGTTGGTGGGCGACGCACGCCTGCGCAAGAAAATCTTCACCGCGATCGAAGCTGAATGGCACCGCACCGCCGAAGCACTGAGCCAGATCACCGGCGAAAAACAGCGCCTGGCCGGCAACGCCGCGCTGCAGCGTTCCATACGCCACCGCTTCCCCTACATCGACCCGCTGCATCACCTGCAGGTCGAACTGGTGCGGCGTTACCGTGCCGGCCAATCCGACCAGAAGGTGCAGACCGGTATTCATATTTCGATCAACGGTATCGCGGCCGGCCTGCGAAATACTGGTTAATGGGAAAAACGACCGGCTTGCTGTAGGCCCTGTCCTAGCCAAACTCCAGCGTCTTCCGATGGCGCATGGAGGCTCCGGTCCGTAGCATGGTTTAACCACGCAGCGATGCAGGCAAACGCCAGGTATCGCTCTAAAACCAGCTACCCCGGAGCGCAAAATCATGACCACTATGGAGATCATGGCCGATACCCCGTCGGCCATTCACGACGATTTTGTTTCCACCGACGCCGCCGAGCTGGCGTCGCACATGGACCAGTGCGCGCATTCACGCGGCCGGTTTTTCAGCCTCCAGTCGGGTCTTCAATCTGCACACTCAATGATGTCGCCGCGCGTCGTGACGGTCGCAGCGATCATGGCGATTTGCCTTGGCCTTCTTGCCGTAGCCTGAGCGTGTGACTGCGGCTGTCATTGAGCGGCTGGACACCTTAAGCGCCTACGCCCGGCAACTTCTTGCCACGCGCCGCAGCGACATACAGCAACCCATACGCGCCGAGCTGTTCGGTGCCCAGCGTTTTGAAGAGCACGGCCGCAGCCTGGCCGCAGCGCAGGCCGTACTGCCTGCCGGCAGTTCCGAAACCGGCCCGCCTTTTTTTCCTCGCGTGCAGGAAAACATCGCCGCGATCCGCCTGGCCTACGACTACATCGCGCTGACGTCGCTCAGCGGCCACTACGTTACGCCCGCGGCCGAATGGCTGCTCGACAACTTCCACCTGGTCGAAGCGCAACTCCAGCAGATCCAGGAGGGCGTGCCACACCGTTATTACGCCGACCTGCCCAAACTGGCTGACAAACCCCTGCAGGGCCTGCCGCGCGTCTATGGCATCGCCTGGGCCTATGTGGCACACACCGACAGCGTGCTGGACCCGGTGCTCTTCACAGCCTTCCTGCACGCCTACCAGGAAGTGAGCGAACTCAATCTGGGTGAGCTCTGGGCCCTGCCGACCACCCTGCGCGTGGTGCTGCTGGAAAACCTGCGCCGCATGGCCGACCGCATCGCCTGGAACAAGGTGGCGCGTGAAGTGGCACATGCGGCCTGGGACAAGGCCGACGCCCTCAGCCTGCGCGACCTCGATGAACTGCTGGCCCTGATGCGGGTTCACGGCCTGGAGCGCAGCTATCTCACGCAGCTGTGGCAACGCATGCCTGTCGAGCGGACGGAATCCGAACTGCATCCGGCCCTGCTCCTGACACGCTGGACGGCGCAGCATTGCACCGACGCGCTGGGCATGATCAGTGAAGGACAAACCGCGCAGGTGGCGGCCAACCTGACCGTCAGCAACATCATCACGACCTTGCGGCTGATCGGGCAGGTGGAATGGGTCGAGCTGATCGAACCCGTAAGCCATTCCCTGCAGGTGCTGCGCCGCTTGCCCAGTTTTTCCAGGGAAAGTGAATTGACGCGCCAGCAGATCACGCGCGCCATGGAAAGGCTTGCACAACAAACCGGGAAATCTGAACGGGTGGTGGCCGAAGCTGTGCTGGCCGCCGCGCAGCAGCCCAACAATTCCATGGTCGCGCGCACTGCGGGCTACTACCTGATAGGCCCGGGGCGCCCGCTGCTTGAGGCCGCACTGCGTCCTTCGGCCGGGCCGCACAAGGCGTTGCCCGCCACCGAAACGCCGCGCAGCTGGCGCCTGCCCTTGTTCGCCGCAGCCTGGGCTACCGGCACCGCCGCGTTTCTGACCTGGGGCGTGCATCCATTGGACGCGCTGCAGTGGCAAGCCTGGGTAGCGGTTTTCCTGATGGCATGGCCGGCCTCGGAAGCCGTGGTTGCGCTGATCCATCGCCTTATTGCCGAATCCACCCGCATACAGCCGCTGGCCCGCCTGGACTTCAGCGCCGGCATCCCGTCCGAGCACCGCGTGCTGGTGGTCATTCCTTCCATGCTGGCGTCGATAGAAGCCAACACAGAGCTGGCGCACCGCCTGCACCTGCACTGGCTGGCCAGCAGGGAGGAGCATGCGCAGTTTGCCTTGCTGACTGACTGGGCTGACGCCGATACTGAAAACGCGCCCGATGACCGGACACTCCTGGATGACGCGCTGGCAAGGCTGCGTGCCCTGAACGCGGCCTACCCCGCAGGCCACGGCGCCTCCGCGCGTTTTGTGCTGCTGCACCGTCCGCGCACCTGGTCGGCCAGCGAACGCCGCTGGATAGGCTGGGAGCGCAAGCGAGGCAAACTCGAGATGCTGCTGCGGCATCTGGCTGAGCGCTCCGCTCCCGGTTTCCTGCCCGTCGGCGCCGACATGCAGCTGGCCGAAGGTACACGTTACGTGGTCACGCTGGACAGCGACACCACTCTGCCGGCAGGCTCACTGCGCGAGCTTGTGTCGATTGCCGCGCACCCCCTCAACACCCCGCACATCGACCGCGAAAACCGGCGCGTGACAGCCGGCTACGGCATCCTGCAGCCTCGCGTGGCAACGCCGCTGTCGGCGCACCATGAACGCTCCCTGTTTCATACCCTGTTTGCCGGCCAGCGCGGACTGGACCCGTACAGCAGCGGTACCTCGGACCTGTACCAGGATGTGTTCGGCATGGGCAACTTCACCGGCAAGGGTTTGTTGCATGTCGAAGCGGTGCACGCCGTGCTGGACCGCCGCCTGCCCGAAGGCGCCATCCTGAGCCACGACCTGCTGGAAGGTAGCGTCGCGCGCTGCGGCTATGTGGGCGATGTCGTGCTGATGGAAGGCCACCCGCACCATGCCGGCGTGGCCGCATCACGTTTGCACCGCTGGACGCGCGGCGACTGGCAGCTGCTCCCCCTCATGCTGCGTCCCGGGCATTTCGGCATCGACGCCCTGGGCCTGTGGCGCATGGCGGACAACCTTCGCCGTTCGCTGATTTCGCCGGCCTGCTTCGCCCTCCTGGCCTGGGTGATTTTCACGGACTCCCTACCCCTTCCGGTCGGCCTGGTGTTCACCTTCCTGGCTTTCCTGGCCGGGCCGCTGATGGGTGCACTGGCCGGGCTGATCCCTACACGCCGCGGCATTGCATGGCTGCACTTTTTTGACGTTGGCATGCGCGACGTGGGGCGCAGCCTGGCGCAGGCGGCCTGGCAGTTCAGCCAGCTGGCGGTGCAAGCCGGCCTCATGCTCGACGCCGTCGCGCGCGCTCTCTGGCGCATGGCCGTCAGCCGTCGCCACCTTCTGCAATGGACCACCGCTGCCCAGGCGCAGGCTTCGGCGCAATACACACTGGACACCTTTGTGCGCAGCCATGCGGGCGCCTCCGCCGTCTGCGCGGGGCTCGCCGTGGCGGCAGCCTGGAGTCCCCATCCGGTTGCCGGCCCCGCGCTCTTCCTGCTATGGGCGTTGGCGCCACTGGTCGCCTGGCGGGGCAGCCAACCCGCCGTACGTGCACCCCACGGAGCGCTGAGCCTCGCGGACCGCGACTACCTTTTGAAGCTGGCTCGCCAGACCTGGAATTTCTTTGAACGCTGCGTCGGTCCTGAGGACAACCACCTGCCACCCGACAACCTGCAGATGGAGCCTGAGCCCACACTGGCCCACCGCACTTCGCCCACCAACATTGGCCTTTATTTGATGGCAGTGGCCTGCGCGCGCGAGTTTGGCTGGATCACCGGCACGGAAATGGCCAAACGGCTGGCCGCGACACTGGACACAGTGGAACGCCTGCCCAAGCACAACGGTCACCTCTTCAATTGGTATGAAACGCGCACACTGCAGGTGCTTCTTCCGGCCTATGTCTCCACCGTCGATAGCGGCAACCTCGCGGGCCACCTGCTCGCGGTGGGGCAGTCCCTCCGCCAGCTCGCGGCGCAGCCAGGCACCGTACCAGCCGAAGTCACCCATTTGACGATGCTGGGCGAGCGCTGCGAAAAGCTGTGTATGGCGATGGACTTCAGCGGCCTTTACAGCACCAAGCGCCACCTCTTTCACATCGGCCTGCGTGTGCATGAGCAGGCGCTCGACGCCAGCTTCTACGACCTGCTTGCGTCCGAATCGCGCCTGACCAGCTTCCTGGCGATTGCCAAAGGCGATGTGCCGCGGCGCCACTGGCAGGCACTGGGCCGCACCTTCCTTACCGTTGGCGTGACGCCCGGCCTCAAGTCCTGGTCGGGTTCAATGTTTGAATACCTGATGCCCTCACTGGTGATGATGGAACCTGACGAAGGCCTGCTGCATATCTCGGGACTGGCCGCGGTGAAGGAGCAGCAAGCTTACGGTGAGTCGCAGCGTCTGCCTTGGGGTGTCTCGGAGTCCGCCTATTTCGCGCAAGACCACACGCTGGCCTACCAGTATTCGCCTTTTGGTGTGCCGCGGCTGGCACTGCGCCGTACGCCACCGACTGACCGCGTCGTGGCCCCCTATGCCAGCATCATGGCCACACAGTTTGATCCGCAGCAGGCCGTGGCCAACCTGCGCCAGATCGACCAATGGGGCGCCCGGGGCGAGTACGGCTTTGTCGACGCACTGGACTTCACCGTCGCACGGCAACCCGGCGCGCAGGCGTTGAGCCTGGTCAACACCTTCATGGCGCACCACCAGGGCATGTCGCTGGTGGCGTTGTGCAATGTGCTGTGCAACGAGGCGCCACGGCGCTGGTTCTCCTCGGCGCCGCTGATGCAGGCGTTTGAATCGCTGTTGCATGAAAAAACACCGCGCCAGATCATCGAAAGCGCCGACCCCCGCGCCCTTCCCGAGCCCGACGACGCGGTCCAGGCCCGGCTGTACCACTCGCGCGAACTCGACCCCACCGCACCCGGCTGGCAGCCCACCCAGCTGCTGTCGAACGGGCGCTACAGCGTGGCGCTGCGCGCCAACGGCGCGGGCGTGAGCCGCTGGCGCAGCGGCGACAAGACCTGGAACATCACGCGCTGGCGCGACGACCTGCTGCGCGACGCCTGCGGCACCTTCATCTACCTGCGCCTGGCGGGGCAAGACCGGCTCTCGTCCCTCACGTTGCACCCCGCGCCGCACCCCGGCTGGCGCTACAAGGCCACCTTCCTGGCCGACCGCGTGCAGTTTGACGCCGCTTCGGACCAGCTGGAAATGCGCACCACCGTGCTCGTCAGCCCGGAAGACGACACCGAGATCCGCACCGTCACGCTGCACAACGTCTCCGGCGCCGAGATCACGCTCGACGTGGTGTCCTGCTTTGAGGCCGTGCTGACCGACCCACGTGCCGACGAGGCCCATCCGGCCTTTTCCAACCTGTTTGTGCAGACGCAGTGGCATGCTGAGTGGCGCGCCCTGCTGCTGTCGCGCAGGGCTCGGCTGCAAGGCGATCCGGCCATGGCGGTCGCGCATTTCCTGGCCGACTCCGAGGCCAATGTGCGGGCTATCGACTTCATCTCGGACCGCCGCGCTTTCCTCGGGCGCAACCGCGGCCCCGCAGAACCCGCACTGCGGGCAGAAGCCCGCGCCCAGGATGGCGCGCCCATCAACGGGCTGGACCCGGTGGCCGGCCTGCGCGTGCGCATACGCATACCGGCAGGCAGCGTGGCCAGGCTCAGCTTTGCCACCGCGGCTGCGCCGGCCGTTGACGAACTGGCCGCGCGCATCGATAAATACCTGCAGCCCATGCATGTGGAACGCGCCACCCGCATGGCCGCCACACTGGCCCAGGTGCGCCTGCGCGATATGGGCGTAGACCCGCAGGAAAATGCGGCGCTGCAGGACATCAACACGGCCCTGATGTACAGCTGCACCCGCCCCGTGGCCGAGCGCGGCCTGGTCGACCAGCGCCAGCTCTGGCGTTTCGGCATTTCCGGCGACAAGCCCATCGTGCTGGTGCTCATCCATTCCAGCAACGGCATGGCGCTGGTGCACTCGTTGTTGCAGGCCCAGCCGTGGTGGAGCTTTTGCGGCCTGGCCGCCGATGTGGTGATCCTCAACAGCGAAGTCAATTCCTACCTGATGCCGCTGCAGCGCGACATCCTCGCGCTGCGCGACCGCACGCTACAGCAGGCCGAGAACAGCTTTCCGGGCCGGGATGCCGGCGGCTTCTTTTTGCTGCGCGAGCAGGAAATCGTGCCTTCAGAGAAAGCCGCCCTCACCGGCCTGGCGCGGGTCATCCTGGTGGCCGATGGGCGCCCGCTGGAGGTGCAGGCCGCGGCGCTGCAGGCCATCGGCAGCCCGCAGCGCACCGGCATGCCCGCCAGGCTCTTGCTGCCAGCGCCTCACGTCGCCGCTCAGCCGCCGCAAGGCCACTTTGACCCCGCCACCGGCGAATTCCAGTTTGTGGTGGACGAAGCCCGTCGCCCGCCCCGTCCCTGGGTCAACGTGATCGCCAACGCCGGCTTCGGCTTTCAGGTCTCTGAAGCCGGCGCCGGCTACACCTGGGCCGTCAACAGCCGGCTGCACCAGGTCACGCCCTGGTCCAACGACCCGGTGACCGATCCCTGCTTTGAACATTACCTGCTGCAGGACCTGGACACCCGGGCACTGCTTCCCCTGCACGCCGCGGCTGACAGCGGTGCATCTTGCCGCGTGCGCCACGGCCAGGGCTATAGCGCGTTTGAATCCCTGCATGGCGCACTGAAGGTAGAAACCACCTATTTCGCCGACATCAACGAACCCGTCAAACTGGTGCAACTGCGCCTTCACAACGCGGGCGGCGAAGGCCGGTGGCTGCGCGCCCTGGCCATGGTTGAGTGGCAGATGGGCGCGGGCCGCCACGAACGCCGCACCATCCGCGCCTGGAAGCCTGACAGCCCGGCCCTCACGGCCGTGTTCGCCAGGCAGCGCGAAAGCCGCGCCGGCTTCGGCGGCGCTACGGCCTTTTTGGCCCTCACCGGTTTGCCCGGCGCGCTGCAGTGGACATGCGACCGAAGCGAATTTTTTGACGGCGCAGGCCATCTAGTGATTCCCGCCGCGCTGGGCCAAAGCACCCTCGGCGGTGCGGACCCCTGCGCGGCGCTGGCTGGCGACTTCACATTGGCTCCGGGGCAAAGCATCTCGCTGACTTTCATGCTGGGGCATGCCGCCGATCCGGCAGCCGCCGAACAACTGGCCAGCAACTGGCAAATACGGGATGCCGCGCAAACACTGGATAAGGTCAAGGCATATTGGTCAGCCCTGCTGGGCAAGCTGCAGGTCCGAACACCCGATCCTCTCTTTGATGCATTGGTCAACCGCTGGCTGCTTTACCAGACGCTGGCCTCGCGCTTGTGGTCCAAAGCTGGTTTTTATCAAGCCGGTGGCGCCTTCGGATTTCGCGATCAGTTGCAGGACGCGATGGCCTTTTCCGTTATTGAGCCCGAGCGCCTGCGCAGGCAGATTCTTTTAAATGCTTCGCGCCAGTTCCCTGAAGGCGATGTGCAGCACTGGTGGCACGCGCCCGGCGGAGAAGGCGTGCGCACGCATTTTTCCGACGACCTGCTGTGGCTGCCCTATGCCTGTGCTTACTACGTGCAGGTCACTGGTGACACCAGCATCCTGGATGAGCAGGTTGCCTTTATCGAAGGCCCGGCGATTCCCGACGGTGCGGAAGACGCCTACTACGCGCCACAAACCAGCGCGCAAAGGGCTACGCTGTTTGAGCACTGCGCGCGCACGATCGACAAAAGCCTGCCCACCGGCGCCCACGGCCTGCCGCTGATGGGTACCGGCGACTGGAACGACGGGATGAACCGCGTCGGCCATGAAGGCCGCGGCGAATCGGTGTGGCTGGCCTGGTTTTTGTGCTGCGTGGTGCAGGACTTTGAACCGCTGGCCCGTGCGCGCGGCGACACCGGCCGCGCTGACAGCTGGCTGACCGCGCGCCAGGGCTGGATCAACGCCCTGCACAAGGACGGTTGGGACGGCGCCTGGTTCCGTCGCGCTTTTTTTGACAACGGTGCGCCGCTGGGCTCCGCCGTCAACAGCGAATGCCGCATCGACCTGATCGCCCAGGCCTGGGCCGTGCTGTCCGGCGCGTCCACCGATGAATTCACGGTCCCGGCCATGCAGGCCATGAACCAGCAGCTGGTCGACCCTGAGGCCGGCCTCTTGCGCCTGCTCACGCCGCCGTTGCAGCACTCGGCCGACAACCCGGGCTACATCCAGGCCTACCCGCCCGGTATTCGCGAAAACGGCGGCCAGTATTCCCACGCCGCCGTCTGGGCCATGATGGCCCAGGCCGCCACCGGCGACGCCGAAGCGGCATGGGAAAGCTTTCAGGCCCTGAGCCCTGCCCACCGCAGCGAGCACCCGCTGCGCGGGCCCGCGTATGAGCTGGAGCCTTATGTGATGGCCGGCGATATCTACGGCGCAGCGCCCTATGTGGGCCGCGGCGGATGGAGTTGGTATACCGGCTCAGCCGCCTGGCTGCACCGCGCGTCGGTCGAAAACATCCTGGGCCTGAAGATCGAGCAAGGCGCGCTGTCGCTGTCACCCCGCGTACCTGCGCATTGGCCGTCGTTTGAGATCACGCTGTGTTTGCAAGGGCGTGTCGTGACGCTTCGCTGGCAGCGCGCCGAGCTTGCGGTGCAAGAGAGCTTCAAACCTGACCACGTGATCACGCCGGGACAGGTCGTGGTGCTGGCCGAGCTGCCAGCGCAGGCCATGCTGCTGGTTCGGGCTGCAGCAGCCTGAAACAAATTGCTATTTATTTAGTAGCAGCTTGTGCCCGTCAAATAATGGCTACGGGCTATTTTCGTTATAAAACACTGCCGCAACGCTCCACAGCGCCTCAAGCGCGTCAGATCGCCAAACATCGACGGCATCGCCTTTGCCAAAACTCATGGGGCAATTCCTCCTCCAACGGAAGGGTTAGCCAACATAGGGCCCCTTGACCTCACCCCAGCCCCATCGCGGCATGGGTGCATCGGCGTCCACCGTGGCACCCGGCTGCGAATTGATCACCGCCAGCCGCGAGCCCCACTCCAGGTAACCCACCAGGGCCGACCTGAACTCAGGGTCGTCGGGCATGCCCAGTTCGTCCGCTGTCTCCAGCAGCAGGGCCACCCAGCGCCGCCGCTGCTCTTGCACCAGATGCCGGTTCAGGTGCTGCCGGATCATGTGCGGATGACCGCCGTGCTGCTCTGAATACGTTGTTGGCCCACCCAGTACTTCGCCCAGGAATGCAGCGACATGGGCCGGGTGGCTGTCGTCCATATGCGCAAAGACAGGCCCCAGCAAGGCGTCCTTCTTCACGTGTTCATAAAAATGCGTGGTTAATCGGGTCAAGGCGTCGAGGCCGCCTACCCATTCGTACAAGCTTGGAACTGTGCGATCTGACATGGTGAAGTCCTGGCCGTTTTAACGGGGCGATGTCTCACAGAGAACGCAGATTAACATTACCGCTGACGATCACATCACCTCATAACCATCAGGCCACTCCATCAAACACTCCGCCATGCTCACCATCGAAGCACTGTGGTTTCGCTATCCCAACCCGCCGGTCGAGATCCTCACCAACTGGTTCGGCGAAATCCAGCAGGGCGTCACGCTGGTACAAGGTGGCGACGGGCGCGGCAAGAGCACCCTGCTACGTCTGATGGCGGGCGCCTTGCAGGCCGATGCGGGGCAGTTGCGGCTTAACGATATCTCGCTCAAGGAAAAACCCGAAGCCTACCGCCAGCAGCTGTTCTGGATGGAGCCGCGCGCGGACACATTTGACCAGCTCACACCGCCGCAATATTTCGAAACCGCTCGTGGCCGGTACCCGGGTTTTGATGCGGATTTGATAGACCCGCTGGTCGAAGGTCTGGGACTCGAGCCGCATATGCACAAGCCGCTTTTCATGCTGTCCACAGGATCGAAGCGCAAGGTCTGGTTGGCAGCAGCGTTTGCCTCCGGCGCCGCGCTGTTGCTGATCGACGAGCCTTTCGCCGCGCTGGACGCACCCTCGATTGCTTTCGTGAAGCAACAGCTTCAGGACATTTCTGCGCAACCGGGCCGCGCTGCCGTGATCGCGGACTACTCCGCTCCCACTGGTGTGCCGCTGGCCGGTGTGATCGACCTTGGCGACTAACTGAAAGCCATCTACTCCGGAATAAACGCCAGCTGCTGCGCCACAAAACCGTCAAACGCCTTGAGCAGCGGCTTGTACCTTTCAGCGCTGCCTTCCAGCTGAGCCAGCGCCGCACAGCTTGCCTCCAGCGTTGACAGCTGTCCCGGCTTGTGGGCCTTGCGGATGAGGTAGTTCGACACCGGTACACCCTCCAGCGACAGGAGCGGCAACTGCCGCAGCAGCGGGCTCAGGTGCAGCATCTTGCGGCTCTTGCGCCAGGTACCGTCCAGCACCACCAACCGCACCCGCGCCGGGTCTTTGAGTTGCGCAGGGTCAAGGGCAGGTGCCTGATCTTCCGGCGCCTGTGGATACAGGAGCACGGTGTATCTGGGGTCGTGCCATGAATCACGCAATTCGCTCTCGCTAAAGACCTCACCCGTCAGCATCCGGCTGCGCGGCAGGCTCAGGTGCAGCAGGCGCGCGCTGTTCTTGGCGTGGTCGACTTCCAGCGGATGCTGAAGGATCAGCACGTCCGCTTCATGCTCTGTGGGCGTGACCCACTTGCAAATGCAGGCGCTTTGCGGGCGAAGGCACGCGGCGCAGCGCGGTCGCGTCACGGGCAATGACCCGGCATCAGGACTTGCGGCGGCCGTTGGTATCGACCTTGTTGTCATCCGCGTAGGCGTTCCTCAGCTGCACCGGTGTGGCAGTCTTGCGCCGCATGCGGATGTTGAGCATCTCCACCGCCACAGAAAACGCCATCGCAAAGTACACATAGCCCTTGGGTACATGATGGTCCAGGCCCTCGGCGATGAGCACCACGCCCACCACGACAAGGAAGGACAGCGCCAGCATCTTGATGGTAGGGTGGCTGGAGACAAAGCGGCCAATGGCCGGCGCGAACAGCATCATCAGGCCGACCGAAGCAATGACCGCGGCGATCATGACGACCAGGTTGTCCACCATGCCTACCGCCGTGATGATGGAATCCAGCGAGAACACCATGTCCACAATCATGATCTGCACGATCACGGCTGCGAAAGTTGCCTTGACAGTGCTGGACGCATGCCCTTCCTCGCCCTCCATCGACTGGTGGATTTCGCCGGTGCTCTTCCAGATCAGGAACAGGCCGCCGGCAATCAGGATCAGGTCGCGTCCCGAAATTTCCTCCTTCAGGACAGTGAAAAGCGGCTCCACCAGCCCGATGATCCACGACAGCACGAGCAGCAACCCAATGCGCATGAACATCGCCATAAAAAGGCCCAGCCGACGCGCCAGCTCCTGTTTGTCCTTGGGCAGTTTGTCCACCAGGATGGAAATGAAGATGATGTTGTCGATGCCCAGCACCAGCTCCAGCGCTGTCAGCGTTGCAAAGGCGATCCACATTTGCGGATCCGTCAGCAGTTCCATCATGGCTTTACCTTTCGTTTTTATCCAACAAGATTACAAACGTCACCCCGTTCTTTACCAGCAGGGGCCGCGGAACCGGCTTTGCCAGACCGCAGGCGCAGCGCCCCCTCGGGGGGCAGCGCATTACACGAAGTGAAAAGCGTGGGGGCATTAGCTTCCCAGAAACTCACCAATCGGCTTCAAGTCATCGACACGATCGCAAATCGACTTGACCATCATCAGGATGGGAATGCCGAGCAACAAGCCCCATACGCCCCAGAGCCACCCCCAGGCAAGCAGCCCGATAAACACCGCCACCGGGCTCATGCGGCTGGCACGGCTGGTGAGCCATGGTGTCAACAGGTTGCCCACAATGGTGTGAATGACCAGCGAGGCACCGCCGACGGCCACCGCCATGTTGAGGGAGCCAAACTGCATGAAACCGACCAGGGCGGAAGCCGATGCCGTGACCAGCGCGCCCACATAGGGGACCAGGTTCAGCACGGCTGCCGCAACTCCCCAGACCGCGGCGTTGTCAAGTCCAAGCGCCAGAAGGGCGAGCCAGGTTAAAACGCCCACCAGCGCACTGGTCAACAACTGCACCTGCAGATAGCGCTGGATCTGCTGGGTGATTTCATTGAGTGCCTGCAAGGTGATCTTCTTGCTGCTGAGGCTGGAGCCCGCCAGCTTGATCAATTTGCGCCGGAAGGTATCACCCGAAAGCATCAGGAAATACGTCAGGAAAATCACCACGGTGGCCTGGCCAATCAGGGCGATCAACCCTATCGTGCCTGACCATAGGTAGTTCTTGATGTTAAAACGTGCTGGCTCCACGATGACACGCATCGCACCGCGTGTGTTGCTGGCCGCCGCGCTTTCCTGCGCCGCCTGTTCGATCTGTGCGGCCGCTTTCTGTACAGTTTCAAGTGCGGTGTCGGATCGATTGGTGCGGACTTTTGCTGCATGGCGGAATTTCTGCGCTGCAGCCGGGAGTGACTCCAGCAACTGCGCCGCTTCATCGCTGAGCGAATACGCAGTCGTCATGATGCCGCCGACAATCGTCAGCAACACCACCGCGGCGCTCAGCCAGCGTGGAATGCGTTTCGTTTCAAGCCAGTTAACCACCGGCGAAAATGCATAACTGAACAACACACCAAGCATCACTGGAATAAACACGGCCTTGGCCCAATGCAGCACAAACAGACAGGCCAGGCCCGCAAGCACCAGCAGCGACATACTGCGGATGTCGACCGGGACCTGAACATGCAGCTGTTCAGGCTCACCCGGCGCGGCCGGAGGCTCCGCACGCGTCACATGCTCGGCATGCTCTTCTGTCATGGTGGTCCTAGTCTCCGTTTTTTGCGGCCGGGCGGGAATAGCGGAACTTGCGCACCGGAAGCCCCAGGTAATACTTGCGTAGGTATTCCAACCGAGCCGGCAAGGAAAATGTGTAGGACGCTTTCGTCGGAACGTACCAGCTGTTCAAGCCAGTCCGCAAAATTAACTGGTATCCGTTCTTGCGCATCAGCGCATGTTTCTGATGGTGGGTGACATGGTCCTCAATCAATACCAGGCGAGGCTGCCAGTAGCCGAAATCAAAGCCCGAAAGGGCGACCAGTTCGTGACCTTCAATATCGATCGACAGCAAATCAAAACCCACTGGCGCGCCGTTCTCACGCAGCATGGTGTCCAGCGTCTCGCAGTGCACCTGCACGGTGGAGCGAACCACGGCACCCAGCGCGATGGGGCGGTCTTCGAGTGTGGAATGCGGGCCCGCGCGATTGAGCTGAAGCTGCTTTCCGGCGTTTTCGGGGCTTGAGCAGGCCATCTCAATCACCACGCCCTTTCTGCTCCGGCGCAGCAGCTCACAGCAGTCCGGATCGGGTTCCACCAGCAACCCCGTCCAGCCGAGCGCCTCGAGATGCTGCGACTGCGAATCGAGCACCGGATCGTTGGCGCCCACATCCACATAAAAGCCCAAACCGCCGCTGAAGAAGTCCTGTACCAGCTGCCGTTCAATGGCGGGTTCGTTGCTAAAACGGTTGATGCGGCGTTGAGTGAAGTCGGCGTGTTTGGGCATGGAATTGATGGAGTCAAAAAAAAGGATTCGGCAAGTCGTGCGAGGATGTTGAATCAGCCCGAGATGGCTTCGCGCACGGCGCTCAGCTGGCGCCTCGACACTGCCAGCAGCTCGTCCACACCATTGAGCCGTACCGCCCAGCCCTCACCCTCTTCAGGGTCGAAGTGTTTCTCCAGCGACCGCACGGCTCTGCGCGCAATCAGTGCGTTGCGGTGAATGCGCATGAAACGTGTGGCGTAGCGCTCTTCGAGCTCGCTCAACGAGCCGTCCAGTATGTAACTGCGGCTCGCGGTGCGTACGGTGATGTATTTGAGTTCAGCCTTGAAATACAGCACCTCGGCCAGAGGCACACGTTCTGTGCGCCCGCGGTCCTGGATGATGAGCATTTCCTCGGCCTCCTGGGTAGCGGGCCTCCCGGGGGATTGCCCAAGCCGCTCTACCTTTTGTAATGCCTGCTGCAAGCGCTCCAGGCGCACCGGTTTTGTCAGGTAGTCCACGGCTTCCAGCTCAAAGGCCTGTACGGCGTGCTCGGAATGTGCGGTGATAAACACCACAGCGGGAGGCTGCGGCAGTGCGGCAATGGCGCGGGCCAGTGCCATGCCGTCAACGCCGGGCATGCGAATGTCAAGCAGCACTGCATCGAATGATTCATGCTGCAGAGCCTTCATGGCCTGAACCGCATCGGCAGCTTCGGCTGCCGCCACTGCAGCCGGCGCAGTGCAATCGCCCAGCAAGGTGCGCAAGCGCGAACGCGCCAGCGCCTCATCATCAACCACCAATAGCTTGAGCATCATGCGGGAATCTCCAGCCGGACCTGAAATATGCCGTCCTTGAACACGGTCTTGAATTTCGCCTCAACATCATGCAGCAGCGAAAGACGCTCCCGCACATTGGCCAGCGCCAGCCCATGGCCGCGCTCGCCTGCACCCGCAGGGGTTGAGTTGGTGACTTTGATCACCACCGTACTGCCGCGCCTGAGTGTGGATATTTTCAATTGCGCGCCGCTGGCGCTCGGTTCCACGCCGTGCCTGACGGCGTTTTCCACCAGGGGCTGCAACAACAGTGGCGGCAGCTTGGCCTGTTCCGCATTGGCATCCAGGCTCCACTGCACCTGCAGGCGTTCGCCAAAGCGGATTTGCTCGATGGCCAGGTAACGCTGCGCCAGCGCGATCTCCTGCCCCAGCGTGACCGATTCAGCCGGGTCGGCCAGCGCGTGACGAAAAAGCTCGCTGAGGTCTTCCAGCACCGCCTCGGCCTTCACAGGTTCGGCACGCACCAGTGCGATGGCACTGTTAAGGGTATTAAAAAGGAAATGTGGACGGATGCGGGATTGCAGCTCTGCCAGCCGCGCGGCGGTGGCTGCCGGCGTGCGCGCCTTGGCCCGCCAGAACAGCCCCGCCAGCATCATGGCCGACAGCAGCGCGCCCGCTGCCGCGCTGGCCCACCACGGTGCAGGCTGGAGCAAGCCCAGGAGGGCCAGCAAGCCGCAGCCGTATACCCCTGACACGGCACCAAGCACAATGCCTGCCACCCATTGATGTGAAGATTCCAGCCGGTTCAGGTGTCCCTTCAGCGCGCACACCCCAATCAGCCAGGCCAGGGTGGCGGGCAGCACACCGCCCGTGAGGAGCGAAAAACTCAGCAGCCAGTCCAGGGGCTCGCGTGCGGCGAACATCACGCACACGCCCGTCACGGCCTCCACAAACAGCACAGCGCGCAAAACCACGCCCACATGACAGGCGTCAAACATGCTGGTGCGGGTGGAAAGGCGTGCCGCCTCTTCTTCATCACCCGGAATAAAGCTGCCCACCAACGTGGATTCGCCAAAATTCTTCGGATCGGGCACTGGCTTCATGGGGGTCAGGGGCTTTTCGGGGTATCGCGAGAACGGATCGGTGGGGGCCAGGCGCAGCGGGTTTCTCCGCAAGGCCCGGCGCGCAGATAAAATCACAGGGAAGAGTATTGCACCGCCCGGGTCCGTTCGGCCATGGGTTAAACACTATTTAGGCTGGCCGGCTGCACATCTGCCCGAAATGGCGCGCTTACCCCACAGACCAGCCAGCGACTGCCTCAAAGAAAGCCCTGACGTGAATCAATTCGACAAAAAGTCCCAAGCCTGGTCCGCCCTCTTTTCCGAGCCCATGAGCGACCTGGTGAAGCGCTACACGTCCAGCGTGTTCTTCGACAAGCGCCTGTGGCAGGCCGACATCGCCGGATCGCTCGCCCATGCCGAGATGCTGGCCGCGCAAAAAATCATTCCCGCTGCCGACTACGCCAGCATCCAGAAGGGCATGGCGCAGATCACCGCTGAAATCGATTCCGGCGCCTTTGAATGGAAGCTGGACCTCGAAGACGTGCACTTCAACATCGAGGCGCGCCTGACCCAGCTGGTGGGCGACGCCGGCAAGCGCCTGCACACGGGCCGCAGCCGCAACGACCAGGTGGCCACTGATGTGCGCCTGTGGCTGCGCAGCGAGATCGACCTGATTGGCGGCCTGCTGACCGACCTGCAAAAGGCGCTGGTCGACATCGCCGAAACCAACGCCGAAGTCATCCTGCCGGGCTTTACCCACCTGCAGGTAGCGCAGCCCGTGAGCTTTGGCCACCACATGCTGGCTTATGTGGAGATGTTCAGCAGGGACGCCGAGCGCATGCGGGAAATCAGGAAACGCGTAAACCGCCTGCCGCTGGGCGCCGCCGCACTGGCTGGCACCAGCTATCCGCTGGACCGCGAACGCGTGGCCAAAACGCTGGGTATGGTGGATGAAACCGGCAAGCCGCAGGTCTGCCAGAACAGCCTGGACGCCGTGAGCGACCGCGACTTCGCGATTGAGTTCACGGCCGCCGCCTCGCTGGCCATGGTGCACATCAGCCGCATGAGCGAGGAGCTGATCTTGTGGATGAGCCAGAACTTTGGCTTCATCCACATCCCCGACCGCTTCACCACAGGGTCGTCCATCATGCCGCAGAAGAAAAACCCCGATGTGCCCGAGCTCGCACGCGGCAAGACCGGCCGCGTGGTCGGCCACCTGATGGGCCTGATCACCTTGATGAAAGGCCAGCCCCTGGCCTACAACAAGGACAACCAGGAAGACAAGGAGCCGCTGTTCGACACCGTCGACACGCTCAAAGACACGCTGCGCATCTTTGCCGAGATGGTGGCCGGCATCACCGTAAAACCAGAAGCGATGGAAAAAGCCGCACTGCGCGGCTACGCCACCGCCACCGACCTGGCCGACTACCTGGTCAAAAAAGGCCTGCCCTTCCGGGACGCCCACGAAACCGTGGCCCACGCCGTCAAGGCGGCGACCTCACACGCGGTCGATTTGTCGGAGCTTCCGCTCTCCGTACTTCAGGAATTCAATCCCCAGATCGAAAAAGATGTGTACGACTGCCTGAGCCTGCGCGGCTCGCTCAACGCCCGCAACATCCTGGGCGGAACCGCGCCGGCGCAGGTGAAGGCGCAGATCGCGCGGCACCGCGCGCGGCTGGTCTGAACTGAACGGCCGGCGGAGGCATGTTTTACGCAATTCCGCTGGAAAACCGTCCAACCTGGCGGAACCCGCCGTGGCTGACGATTCTGCTGATCCTCGTGAACATCGCCGTCTTCTGGGGGCCGCAGCGCGCCGAAGAGCGTGCACAGGAAAAAGCAGCGGCGTTTTATCTTTCGAGCAGTCTGCCAGCGCTGGAACTGCCGGCCTTCGTTGGCTGGCTTGAAGAGACAAGGTCACCGCGCGCATCGTCGGCTAAACGCATGCTGGAGCAGCGCCGCTACAGCGCACTGCTGGACGACCTGGAATACGAAAAAACCTTCCTGGCGCGCTTGCACGGCGGCCTCGTCATCCCGCCCGGGCATCCGGGCCATCAACAGTGGCAGCAGGACCGGCGCCAGTACGAAAAATTGCAGCCGGTGCCGTTCACAGCACACTGGGCTCAGGACAACACAAAGGACGCGCCGTTTCGGCCCGTGACCTGGATCACGGCGGCTTTCCTGCATGCCGATACCAGCCACCTGATTGGAAACATGGTGTTTCTCTTCCTGTTTGGTTTTTCCGTCGAACTTGCGCTGGGCCGCAGCCTCTACCTGGCGTTTTATCTCGCGGGTGCGTTGGGTGCTTCACTGCTGGCGGGTTGGGCCTACGCCGGGCAAGGCGGTTATGGCCTGGGCGCTTCAGGCGCGATTTCCGCCTTGATGGGCATGTATGCAGTGATGTATCGCCTGCGCCGCATCCGCTTTTTTTACCAGCTGTTTTTCTATTTCAATTACGTTACTGCGCCCGCGCTGCTGCTGCTGCCGGCGTGGATCGCCAACGAGCTTCTGCAACACATGATCGGCGGCAAGGGTGTGGCCTATATGGCGCATCTGGGTGGGCTACTCACCGGCGCGCTGCTGATGGCCGCGGCAATGCGCTGGCGCAAACTTACGCCGCCGCCCGTGGCTGCCGTGCAAGCCGGCGACGGCTTTGAACAGCATGTTGCCGAGGCGAAAAGGCTCGCGGGCGGGATGAAATTCGACGCTGCCTGCGCACAATGGCGCGCCGCAGCGAAACTGCGGCCCGCCGACGGCGAGGTGCTGCGCGCCTGGTTCAACACTGCGCGACTGCAGCCAGCCGGCGAAGACTTCCACAGCGCGGCGCACTGCATCTTCCGCCTCAGGCCCAGCGATGACTCGACGCTGGAACTGCAGCATGCCAGCTATCGAACCTACCTGGATCAAGCTAAACCCGGCGCCCGGCTCAAACCCGACGACATGGCACGGCTGGCGCGCCGCTTCATGCGTGCCCGCCAGTTCGAGGACGCCGACAAACTGTGCCGCGCACTACTCAAGAGCGCCCCTGAGCATTCGGGACTCGCTGACACGCTGGGTATATGCGCGCAGGGTTGGTTGCGTGCGGGGCAGCGCGAGCGCGCCCTGTACTGGCTGCCGCATTTGCAACGGATTGCGCCCAACGACATGGCCACGCGCGCTCTCGCGCAGGCTTGAGCCGCCACTCCCCGGCTTCAGGCCGCTGGTTGATCGCGCAGCAGCCAGCGCACCTCGCGCGTCGGCTCACTGTCGGGGTAGCGTTCCTCCAGTACGGCCAGCACCGGTCGAGCCAGATCGGCACGGTTCATACCTTGTGTCAATACCCGCGCGATGAGTTCGTAAGCCTGCGGAATCGCGGCGTGCCCGCGAAACCGCTTGTCAAAACTGCGCAGCATGGCAAGCGCCGCCTGTGCGTCACCTGTGCGCCAGGCTGCACGCGCCAGGGCCAACGTCTGGCCCGCATCCTCAAGAACAAACGCCGGCTCGCGCGTACGGCAGTCCTGCCAGGCCTTGACCGCCTCCGTCCCCGACTCCTGCTGAAGCAACAGCGCAATAAAACGCTTCGCATGCTCAATGAGCGCTGGCACCTTGTCCGTCATCAGCAATACGCGGTGATAACGCCGCAGCGCAGCGACGTCGTTGGGCCGCAAACGCTGGTCTTCATAGGCAATATCGAGCGCGGCGGGGATATCCCCTTCAGTTACCAGTTCGGCGACCAACGCGTCTGTTTCCTGTCGGGCGATCTGTTCGGGACTGCGGCGCTCGGGTGGCGCCTCGTCCGCGCCCGCACCGGGCAGCAGGTCAATGTCGAGCCCCTCATGGTGTTGGTACATGACGTAGCCGAGCAGGCTGGCCATGACCCAGCCGAAATAGATGAATGCAAAATTGAACAACGGCACCAGTAGCCAGAGGCTGACCAGGGGCAACAGCAGCGTCAGCGCGACCTGCGCACCGCTGCTCAAAAGAAACAGGAACAGGCACAACGCGAGGTAGGGCGCGCCGATCACACGCACGACACCCAGGATCGCGGCAGGGTTCAGCGAGCGCATCGCGCTGCCCGACTGCACCAGGACAATGACGGTCGCTGGAAGCAGGAATGAAAACACGAAAGTCGCCGCCGTGGCGAGCTTGCTGTTGACCGATGCCACCACGCCCAGGACAACAGCCTGCACGACAAAAACGCCGAACAGTTTCCAGGGAAGGCTGCTCCACTCGTCCTCAAGCCGCGACGGAAAATCACGCGCGCGCGATATGCCGCGCGAGCCAAGCACGGCGACCTTGAAGCCGTACTGGCTCGCGGCCAGCAATATACCGAGCTCGACAATCACCCACATGAATACCCGCGGAAGGAAAAAAAGCACCTCCGGCAGAAGGCTGCAGAACGCCAGGAAAAGCGCATAGGCTACCGGCGTGGCCTGGAACGGGAAGGCAAAGAATTTGTTGAGGCGGTGCCAGAAAGGCTTGACCGCGGAACTGCGGGCCACCATGTCTAAAGAGCGCCGTGTGTTGTGACGAACCGCCTCACCTGCATGAACTCTCCCATCTCAGCTCCCCCTTGTTGTGGTGCCATTTTAGTGCGCCGGAATCGCTACAGGGGCAGCCTTTCGGCAAGCTCTCCGCCTGGGCAAGGCATGGGACAAAAAGAGCCTGCCCTCGGGTTTAAGGTCCGCCTAAGCCCCGTCGCCGCATAATCTTTGCAAAAGCCAGGCAGCCTCACCCTTGACGAAAGAAACATGCGCTTATTGCTGGTTGAAGACGACGCCATGATCGGCGAGACCGTGCTGCAGGTGCTGCGTGCCGAGCACTACGCAGTGGACTGGGTGCGTGACGGCCGCATGGCCGACGAGGCGCTGAACAGCGAACAGTACGACCTGGTGCTGCTGGACCTGGGCCTGCCCAAACGTGACGGCCTGGAAGTGCTGCGCGCCTTGCGTGCGCGCCGCAACACGACCCCGGTGCTGGTGGCCACGGCGCGCGATGCGGTCGGTGACCGCATTGCCGGGCTGGACGCCGGTGCCGATGACTATGTCGTCAAACCTTATGACACGGACGAGCTGCTGGCCCGCATACGTGCGTTGATACGCCGCAGCGCCGGCCGGGCCGAACCGGTGTTTGAACACAAAGGCGTGAGCCTGAACCCGGCCACGCGCGAAGCCAGCCTCAACGGCCAGTCGGTGTCGCTCTCGGCACGCGAATGGGCCGTGCTCGAACCTCTGCTGGTACGCCCGGGTGTGGTGCTGTCGCGTGCGCAGCTTGAAGAAAAACTCTTCAGCTGGAA
The DNA here is from genome assembly GCF_050626995.1 of Polaromonas aquatica. Taxonomy (GTDB): domain Bacteria; phylum Pseudomonadota; class Gammaproteobacteria; order Burkholderiales; family Burkholderiaceae_C; genus Polaromonas; species Polaromonas aquatica_A. The sequence continues at coordinate 796,582 of NZ_CP192467.1, forward strand.
GGACGACATCAGCAGCAACGCCGTCGAGGTGTATATCCACGGTGTGCGAAAAAAACTGGGCAACGACATCATTCAGACTGTGCGTGGCCTCGGCTATCTGGTGCCCAAACAATGAAGAAGCCGGCAAGTCACTCCCTGAGGAGAAGGCTGCTCTGGTTTGTACTGGCCGCCATCTTCCTCGCCGCCCTGCTGCAGGCGGCCACGGCTTATCGCGGCGCCTTGCAGCAGGCCGATGCGATGTTCGACGACCATTTGCAGCAGATGGCGCGTTCCCTGCGCAGCGGTATTCCACTCAATGTCCCGATGGAAGAAGCCGACGAGGACGACCGCTTCGAGGTGTATGTGCAAATCTGGGGCCAGGATGGCACGCAGATCTTCCGCTCGACCCGCTCGGCCCTGCCACCGCGCGCGGTGCTCGGCTTTTCAGATGTCGAAGCGCACGGAAACCGGTACCGCGTTTACACCCTGCAGACCGCGCTGCAAACCGTGCAGATCGCGCAGGACCTGGATGCGCGGTCGGCGCGCGCGCGCACGCTGGCCTTGCGCGCCGTGCTGCCTTTTGCCTACCTCACTCCGCTGCTGATGCTGGCCGTGTGGTGGGTCATCAGCCGCTCACTGGCACCCATCGAGCGTGCCCGGCGGCAGGTAGCGGGGCGCCTGGCCGACGATCTGTCGCCGCTGGCCAACGATGGCCTGCCCGACGAAGTGCGGCCGCTGGTGGAAGAGCTGAACCTGCTGTTTGGCCGGGTGCGCGGCGCTTTCGAGGCGCAGCGGCATTTTGTGGCCGATGCGGCGCACGAGCTGCGCTCGCCGCTGACGGCGCTCAAGCTGCAGGCGCAAGCCCTGCGCCGCAATGACGAAGAGCCCGCTGCGCGTGAGGCCGCCATTGCCCGCTTGAACCAGGGGATAGACCGGGCGATACGGCTGGTCGAGCAGCTTCTGGTGCTGGCACGCGAGGAAGCCGCCGGCACGGCACAAACGGAAGACGGGGCCAGCCCAGGCCTTGCCTCAGTCGCCGCCACGCTCGTGGACCTCCGGGACATCGTGAAGCTGGCTGTTGCCGATGTTTTGCCGCATGCCGGCCACAGGCAAATTGATCTGGGCCTGTCGGGCACCGAGCCGCTGAAGGCCGTGCAGGTCAAGGGCCATAGCGAGGCCCTGCGCATCCTGCTGCGCAACCTGCTGGACAACGCCGTCAAATACACGCCGGTGGGGGGCCAGGTCGATGTGTCGCTGGGCCTGCAGGATGGGCAGCCGGTGTTGCTGGTGGAAGACAGCGGACCGGGCATCGCCGCAGAAGACCGGCACCGCGTGTTTGACCGCTTCTACCGCGCCGCCAGCGTCACGGCTGCGGCGGGCGAATCGGCCAACCCGGCCCATCCCGTGTTAACACCCGAAACCGGCAGCGGCCTGGGATTGGCCATCGTGAAGGTGATCGCCGAGCGGCACGGTGCGACGCTGCAGCTGGGCACGTCGGAGCGACTGGGGGGGCTGCGGGTTGAGGTGCGCTTTCTGGTGAGCGAAATCACTGGCTGACCGCCGTATTTTGCTATCTTTTTGATAGCTATCTGCGCCCATTTCACTTGGGCTACAGCCTATTTTAGCCAGAATTCCCAGCCGCAATGCAGCGCTCTTCCTCCGCTGCGCAAATTTAAGCTCCTCCTAAGGCTGCCTCCCCATAGTTGTACCCATCGGCACCGGTGTGTGCCCTCAACCTTAGGAAGCCATCCATGAAATCTGAAGCATTGAAAAATACCCGGCTGGTCGCTGCGCTTCTGGCCGCGGGCGCCATCGGCGGCGCCGGCGTCAGCGCGCTTAATGCCCTGCACCCCGTCGCCACCGCGGCCGTTCCGCCAGCCATCGTCGCGGGCAGCACAAGCTCCGCGCCGCTGGCCCTGCCGGACTTCTCCCAGATCACGGAACGCTATGGCCCGGCAGTCGTCAACATCAGCGTGACCGGCTCCACCAAAGTGCGAAACGACTCCCCGCTGGCACAAGATGACGGCGACGACGAACTTCCAGGCGATCCGTTCTTCGAGTTCTTCAAACGCTTCCAGCAAGGCCCCGGCGGCCAGCAGGAAATGCCCACCCGCGGGCAGGGCTCAGGTTTTATCGTCAGCCCTGACGGCGTCATCCTGACCAACGCCCACGTGGTGCGCGGCGCCAAAGAAGTCACCGTGAAACTGACCGACCGGCGCGAATACCGCGCCAAGGTGTTGGGTGCCGACCCCAAGACCGACGTGGCGGTGCTACGCATCGACGCCAAAAACCTGCCCGTGGTGACGCTCGGCAAGATCAGCGAACTCAAGGTCGGTGAATGGGTGCTGGCCATCGGGTCACCCTTTGGTTTTGAAAACACCGTGACCGCCGGTGTGGTCAGTGCCAAGGGCCGCTCACTGCCCGACGACAGCGCAGTACCTTTCATCCAGACCGACGTAGCCGTCAACCCGGGTAATTCGGGCGGCCCGCTGTTCAATGCGCGCGGTGAGGTCGTGGGCATCAACTCGCAGATCTATACACGCAGCGGCGGCTACCAGGGGGTGTCTTTTGCCATCCCGGTGGACGTGGCGATTCGCATCAAGAACCAGATCGTGGCGACCGGCAAGGTCGAGCACGCGCGCCTGGGCGTGGCGGTGCAGGAGGTCAACCAGTCCTTTGCCGATTCCTTCAAGCTGGACAAGCCCGAAGGCGCACTGGTCTCCAGCGTGGAAAAAGGCGGCCCGGCAGACAAGGCCGGCCTGCAGCCGGGTGACGTGATCCGCGGTGTGAACGGCCAGCCCATCGTTTCCTCAGGTGACCTGCCCGCGCTGATCGGCCTAGCAACGCCCGGCGACAGCGTCCGGCTGGACATCTGGCGGCAGGGCGCCGCCAAGGTCATCACCGCCAGGCTGGCCAGCGCCAACGATAAAACAGCCGAGGCCACACCCCGAAAAGACGCTCCCAACCAGGGCAAGCTGGGCTTGGCCCTGCGCCCGCTGCAACCCGAAGAAAAACAGGAAGCCGGCGTGGACAACGGCCTGGTGGTCCAACAGGTGAGCGGCCCGGCGGCCATGGCGGGTGTACAGCCCGGCGACGTGCTGCTGTCCATCAACGGCATTCCCGTGAAAAACATCGACCAGGTGCGTGCCACCGTGGCCAAAGCCGAGAAATCCGTGGCGCTTCTGATACAGCGGGGCGACAGCAAAATTTTTGTGCCAGTCAACTTCGGCTGAACATCAATACGCCCGGGATCTCCGCTTTGCAGGAAGTCCCCTCGGTAAAACACCATCAGCGGGCCCAGGCCCGCTTTTTTTGGGCGTTTCTTCCTGCGCCGTTGGACATTTTGTTACATCCATATCGGCTACGCTTGGCCTCCCGAAGGAGAGGAAAACGTGAGCCCAATAATGAAAAAAGCCGCCCTGGCACTGATCGCGGCTGTCTCGCTGCATGCCCATGCCCTGCAAATCACCAGTCTTTCGCCGCAAGGCGAAGTCGCGCGTGTCAGGCAAATCGTCGCCAAATTCGACGAGGGAGCCGTCAACTTCGGCGACCCCAAGGCGCCAGCCCCGCTGTCACTGAGCTGCAGTGATGCGCAGGCCACGAAGGGCTCCGGCCGCTGGATCAATGAGCGCGAATGGGCTTTCGAATTTGAAAACGACCTGCCGCCCGGCGTGAGCTGTTCGCTGCAGGTGGTCAGCACCTTCAAGTCGCCCAAAAGCCAGCCCGTTGGCGGCAACACCTCTTATAAATTCAACACCGGCGGCCCCTTCATCCAGAACCTTCGGCCCGGCACTTACGAGCGCATCGACGAAGAACAATACTTCGTGCTGCAGTTCAACGGTGCCGCCACACTGGCCAGCGTTCGCGAGAACGTCTGGTGCAACGTGGAAGGCCTGGGTGAACGTGTTCCTGTCAAACTCATCGACGGTAACGAGCGCAACGAACTGCTCAAGTCGCTGGGCCTGGAGAAGGCCGCAGCCCAGGAACCCTTGCGCTACGCCACCCTGACCTGCAACCGGCGCCTGACATCGGGCGTCAAAGTGCAACTGGTGTACGGCAAAGGCGTGAGCACACCCAGCGGCATCCCCAACTCGGTGGAAAAACGCTACAACTTCCAGGTGCGCGAGCCGTTTGCGGCAAGCTTTACCTGCGAACGGGAAAACGCCCAGTCGGCCTGCCTGCCGATGCGGCCCATGACCCTGAACTTCAACACCCCCGTGCCGCGCAAGCTGGCCGAGGCGATTCGCCTGAAGGGCGACAAGGACACGCACAAGCCGGTGTTCGACAGCGAAAACAGCGACGGTGACAGCGTGGTCAGCAACATCAGCTTCAAGCCGCTGTTCCCCGAACAGGCGCAGTTCACACTCGAGCTGCCCAGGGGTTTCAAGGACGCTTCGGGCCGCACGCTACGCAATGCCGACAGCTTCCCGCTCAAGGTGGCCACCGGCTCCATGCCGCCGCTGGCCAAATTCGCCGCCTCTCCTTTCGGCATCGTCGAGCGCTTTGCCGAGCCCAACACCAAACCAGGCGACCCGGCGCTCCTGCCCGTCACGCTGCGCAATGTCGAAGCGCTGCTGGCCTTGAAAGGACTCACGCCTGGTGCCGCCGGAAAAGTCAGTGACCTCCAGCCCCGCACCGACGCCGACATCATCGCGTGGTTCCGCAAGGTGCAGCGTTATGACGACTACCAGGTTTCGCGCAAGACGGCCGCAGCCGACATCAAGGGCCCCATTCCCAAATCGCTGGAGGCACGTGATCGGGACTACGTGCAGACGCGCATGGTGTCTCTGCTGGCCGGCCAGACCGGCGTGAAGACGCTGGACCTGCCCAAGCCCGCCGCAGGAACCGACCCGCGTCCTTTCGAAGTAGTCGGCATCCCGCTGACGCCCGGCTTCCATGTGGTCGAAATCGCTTCGCAAAAACTGGGCGGCTCCCTGCTCGACGAACGTTATGGCAACAGCCGGACCATGTATGTGCGCACTTCCGCCCTGGTGACCAACCTGGGCGTGCACTTCAAGCTGGGCCGGGAGAACTCGCTGGCCTGGGTCACCACGCTCGACAAAGGCACGCCGGTGGCCGGCGCCACGGTGCGCGTCTCCGGCTGCAACGGCGCCGAAATTGCCAAGGCCGTCACCAACGCACAGGGCATCGCCAATTTCGACGGCCTGTCTTCCGGACCGCCACGCTGCTCGGGCGAAGACTATCGCAATGCCTACTTTGTCAGCGCACGCAGCACGGTTGGCGGCGTGGAAGATCTGGCGTTTACCTGGAGCGACTGGCACAAGGGCATTGAACCCTGGCGTTTTAACGTGCCGACCAGCCGCGATCCGGTGCCCGACGCATTGGCCCACACGATTTTTGACCGCACGCTGTTCCGCGCCGGTGAGACCGTGTCGATGAAACATGTGCTGCGCACCGAAACCAGCAAAGGTTTTGGCCTGCCTGAAACTGCGCCTGCCACGCTCGTCATCACGCATGTGGGCAGCGGCCAGCAATACACCCAGCCCATCGTCTGGCGAAAGACCGCCACCGGCGGGCAAAGCGCCGAGAACACGTTCGCCATTCCGCCGGCTGCCAAGCTGGGCGTGTATGACGTGCAACTCAAGGGCGGCGGCGACAGCGGCAATGAGGGCCGGGGTAGCCGCAACCGCAGCTTTACCAGCGGGCAGTTCCGCGTCGAAGAGTTTCGCCTGCCGGTGCTCGAAGGCCGCATAACCCCTGCCGAGAAAAAAGCACTGGTCAATGTGCAGGCGGTGCCCACCGACGTGCAGATCAACTATGTGTCGGGGGGCGGCGCCGTCAATTTGCCGGTACGCGTGTCGGCGCTGGTGCGCCCCAAAAACCTGAGCTACAGCGACTACGAAGAATTCAACTTCAGCCCGCCGCGCATCAACCGCGACCAGGCCGCCAGGTCGGACGATGAAGAAGCCACCTCCTCGCAGGACCAGCGGGTGATCGCCGACAAGCTGCCACTCACACTGGACCGCAACGGTGCGGGCAAGCTCACCATCAACGACATCCCCCGGCACAGGCAACCGCAGGAGTTGCTGATGGAAGCCACTTACGCCGACCCGAACGGCGAAGTGCAGACCATCCGCAGCGTCTCTACCGTCTGGCCGGCCGCCGTGGTGGCCGGCATCAAGACCGAAGGCTGGGTATCGAGCAGCCAGAAGATCAAGTTCCAGGCGCTGGCGCTTGACCTGGCCGGCAAGATCGCCCCGGGCGTGTCGCTCGAGGTGAATGCCGTGGCGCGCATCACCACCACCAGCCGCAAGCGCATGGTGGGCGGCTTCTACACCTACGACAACAAGACCGAGACCAAAAACCTCGGCAGCGTTTGCAGCGGCAAAAGCGATTCGCGCGGCCTGCTGCTGTGCGAAACCAAACTCGGCGAGCCGGGTGAGGTCGAACTGATCGTGACCGCCAAAGACAAAGACGGCAACACCATCCAGGCCGCCGGTAATGTGTATGTCACGCGCCAGGGCGAGCTCTGGTTTGGCGGTGAAGACCATGACCGCATGGACGTGCTGCCCGAGAAGAAGAGCTACCAGCCCGGCGAGACCGCCAAGTTCCAGGTGCGCATGCCCTTCCGCTTTGCCACCGCGTTGGTGGGGATTGAACGCGAAGGCATCATCGAAACGCAGGTGGTGCAGCTCAACGGGCAAGACCCGACCATCAACCTCCAGATCAAGGAAGGCTGGGGCCCCAATGTGTACGTGAGCGTGCTGGCCCTGCGCGGCCGCCTGCGCGAAGTGCCGTGGTACAGCTTCTTCACCTGGGGCTACAAGGCGCCGCGTGAATGGTGGACCTCCTTCTGGTACGAAGGCCGTGAATACGTCGCGCCCACCGCGCTGGTGGACTTGAGCAAGCCCGCCTTCCGCTTGGGCGTGGCCGAGATTCGCGTAGGCACCAAGGCGCACCAGCTGGACGTGAGCGTAAAAGCCGATAAGGAAAGCTACGCCGTGCGCGGCCAGGCCAAGGTGACCATCACCGCAAAACTGCCCAATGGCCAGCCGGCCGCCAATGCCGAAGTGGCACTGGCCGCAGTGGACCAGGCCCTGCTGGAGCTGATGCCCAACGACAGCTGGGATTTGCTGAACGCCATGCTTAGGCGCCGGTCATGGGGCGTAGAGACGTCGACTGCGCAAATGGAAATCATCGGCCGCAGGCACTTTGGCCGCAAGGCCGTGGCGGCCGGCGGCGGCGGCGGGCGCAGCAACACGCGCGAACTGCTGGACACCCTGCTGTTGTGGAACCCGAACATCGTGCTGGACGCCAAGGGCCAGGCCGTGGTGACCGTTCCGCTCAACGATGCGCTGACCACCTTCAAGATCGTGGCAGTGGCCGACAGCGGCACCAGCCTCTTCGGCACGGGCCAGACCTCGATCCGCGCGACACAGGACCTGCAGATTATCAGCGGCCTGCCGCCGCTGGTGCGTGAGGACGACCAGTTCCGCGCGCAGATCACGGTGCGCAACACGACCAAGGCGGCGATGAAGGTCGAAGTGAGCCCGCGCGCCACGCTGCTGGACTTGAAGCCGCAAACGGTGGACATCCCCGCGGGCGAAGCGCGTGAGGTGGCCTGGATGGTCACTGCGCCGGCGCAGCTCGCGCTGACACGCGCTGAAGCCATCCTGTGGGAGATCGAAGCCAAAGACACGATTTCCGGCGCACGCGACGGCCTCAAGGCACGCCAGCGCATCATCCCGGCAGTGCCACTGACCGTGCAGCAAGCCACGCTGGTACAGGTCGACGGCAATTTCACGCTGGACGTGAATCCACCGGCTGACGCCCTGCCCGGCCGCGGCGGCCTGAAGATGTCGCTGCAGCCGAAACTGGCCGAAGGCATGGACGGTGTGCGCGACTATTTCGCGATGTACCCGTTCATCTGCCTGGAGCAAAAAACCAGCAAGTCGGTCGGCCTGCGCGACGGCAAGCTGTGGCAAACGGTGTTGGCACAGCTGCCCAGCTACCTCGACAGCGATGGCCTGGCCAATTACTTCCCGCCGCGCGACGGCGAAGCCAACCGCGGCAGCGATGCACTGACAGCCTACCTGCTGGCTGCCACGCACGAAGCCTCAGGCATCAACCCGGCGTTTGCCCTGCCCGACGATGCGCGTGCCCCGATGGAACGCGGCCTGATCGCGTTTGTGGAAGGCCGCATCCAGCGCGAGTTCTGGAGCCCGCGCAAGGACCTGGACGTGCGCAAGCTGGCCGCGCTGGAGGCGCTCTCGCGTTACGGCAAGGCACAGGGCCGCATGCTGGGCAGCATCACGATTGCGCCCAACCAGTGGCCTACGCATGCGGTGATTGACTGGCTCAACATCCTCAAACGCGTGGCCGATGTGCCGCAGCGCGAGCAGCGCATCGCCGAAGCCAACCAGGTACTGCGTTCGCGCCTGTCCTTCCAGGGCACCAAGCTGGTCTTCAGCACCGAGAAGGACGACTACTGGTGGTGGCTGATGACCAACGGCGACGTCAACACCGCGCGCCTGATGCTGGCCGTGATGGACGACCCCACATGGAAGGACGACATGGGGCGCCTGGCCAACGGCTTTATCGCGCGCCAGCAAAAGGGCGCGTGGCACACCACCACGGCCAACCTGTGGGGCGGCCTGGCGCTGGACAAGTTCTCGGCCAAGTTTGAAGCGACGCCGGTAGCGGGTGTGACCAAGGCCACGCTGGCAGCAGCGGCCGCCAGTGCGGCGAACGTGGACTGGGCCAAGGTTGACCGCGTCAAGACAACTGACGCGGCCGGAGCCCCCAACCAGACCACCTTCTTCGGCGCGCCGGCTTCCCCCGGCAACCTGCGCAACAACAGCATGTTCCTGCCATGGGGCAGCGCAGCGAAGGACACCTTGACCGTGACGCACCAGGGCGCGGGCAAACCGTGGCTCACGCTGCAATCCATCGCGGCCATCCAGCTGAAGGCGCCTTTCAACGCCGGCTATCAGATCAAGAAAACGATCACCCCGGTGGAGCAGGCCGTCAAAGGCATCTACACGCGCGGCGACGTGATCCGTATCACGCTGGAAGTCAACGCCAGCGCCGACATGACCTGGGTCGTGATCAGCGACCCGGTGCCGGGCGGCGCGACGATCCTCGGCGGCAGTCTGGGCCGTGACTCCGAAATCGCCACCAGCGGCGAAAAGAAAACCGGTGCAGGCTGGCCGGCATTTGAAGAACGCAGCTTCGAAGCCTTCCGCAGTTACTACGAATACCTGCCTAAAGGCGTGGTGAAGATGGAATACACCGTGCGCCTGAACAACGTCGGCGACTTCGCACTGCCGCCTAGCCGGGTCGAGGCCATGTATGCGCCGGAAATGTTCGGGGAGTTCCCGAATGCGCGGGTGAAAGTGGAAGCCGCAAAATGATCCAGCGGCGTTCCCTAGCCGTCGCACTGGCTGCGGGCATTGCCCTGCCGCGCGGGGCGGCCGCCGCCGACTGGCAGCAACGCTTCGCTTACCCGACGGGCTGGGGCGGCAACCGCAACTGGACCGACAAGGACTACCGCATTGGCAATTATTCCGGCGGCTATGAAACCATGCTCCGGGCACGGCCCATCGCCGCACCGGCGCAGGCTTCCACCCTGAAGACGGCACCGGCCGAAAGCCTCAAGGCATTCGCGCCCATTGCGGAATCGGCGGCGGACTACCTCAAGGCCTGGCCCGTGACAGGCCTGCTCATCGCGCGCAAGGGTACGGTGCTGCTGGAGTCCTACCAGTTCGACCGCAAACCCGACATGCGCATGACGAGCTGGTCCATGGCCAAGAGCGTGACGTCATTGCTGCTGGGTATCTGCCTGGATCGAGGCCTGGTCCGTTCCATGGACGACACGCCGCAGATGTATGTGGACGAACTCAAGGGAACGCTGCACGGCGGTATTGCCCTGCGCCACCTGGCCAATATGTCCAGCGGCGCGGCCGTCCTGCACGACCGCGACAATCCCACCATCTACCCGCGCGCCTTCCTCGGCAGCGGCAGCGACCTGGAGACGGTAGTGCGCGGCTGGAACGCCGTGCAGGAGCCGCCCGGCACACGCTACAACTACAACGAACTGTGCCCACTGACCGTCGGCATGGTCATCCGCCAGGTTACCGGCAAACCGCTGGCAGCCTTTTGCGAAGAAGCCCTGTGGCAGCCGCTGGGCGCAGAGGGCAGCGCCAGCTGGCTGTGCGACAGCAAAGGCAAGGAGTTCAACTGCATAGGCTTTGGCGCACGGCTGCGCGACTGGGCGCGGCTGGCGCAGTTGATCGCGCAGGACGGCATCATGGAAGGCCGCCAGGTCGTAAGCAAGAAGTGGGTTGACGAATGCTCCTCATGGTCGGCCGCCGATGCACAGGTCCGGCACGGCACGGCCATGCGCGGCTTCGGCTACAAGAATTTCTTCTGGCATCCCAAGGCCGACGGCAGCTGGATGATGATGAATGGCCACCACGGACAGCGCGTGCTGGTAGACCGGGTGACGCAAACTGTGCTGGTGCAGACCGCCGTGGAGGCCGAGGGGCCGTGGCAGGCGCAGCTGCTGCAGATGTTTGGCGCGGCGACGAAGGTCGGGTTGCCGGCATGAAACAGGCTAGAGGCTTTAAAGTGAAACTTGCCCTTTATGCATTCATGCTCCTGGGCGCCAACCTGGCCCTTGCACAGTTCAGCACGCCTGCCGAGGGTGAATACGTGATCAGTGACGGTGCATCGGGCACGCTGCGGGTTCAGCCGCGCGGAAAGTTCGCGATAGAGACCAAGGGAGCCAACGCACACGTATGCGACCTGGATGGCGTGATCGTCGATGGCAAGTCGAGGATCGGGAAATCCGCATGCCAGGTGAGCTTCAAGACCGAGGGCCAGGATGTCAAGGTCTCAACCAACGGCGCCGACGCATGCCGCGATTTCTGCGGCATGCGGGCATGGTTTGAGGGGACGTACCGCAAGCCTGAGCCTCTTTGCGTGCGCAAGAGCATTAATGAGTCGAAGAAGAATTTCAAGAAGAGTTATGTGGCGAAAGACTACGCTGCCGCTTTGGCTGTGATCCAGCCTGTTGCAACGCAGTGCAAGTCATTCCTCCATTGGATTGAATCGGCCTGGGTATTGAACGACCTTGCCCTCACACAATTCAAGCTGGGTGACCGCGCGGCCTGCATCAAGACTTTACAAGGCCTCGCGCCTGACGCCGCAAAGTCTGACGATGAAATCAAGGGGAGCTACCCTCCTAGCGATTCAGACGCCTATCTGCCGGTGGTGCAAGCCACCCGGACCAACCTGAGACTTTGCACAAAGAAATGAATCGCGAGCCGAAACGCATTTTCACAAGCTTGACGCTGGCCCTTGCTCTGGCGGGCGGGGCGATCTCGCCTGCACATGCCGTCGCCACCTTCGACGAAGTCAAACGCGACTTCCGCCCTTCCGACACCCTGATCCTCGACCGCAGTGGCGAAGTCATCCAGCGCCTGCGCACCGACAGCGCCGTGCGGCGTGGCCAGTGGGTGGCTTTGCCTGATGTGTCGCCTGCCCTGCGTACGGCGCTGGTGTTGAGTGAAGACAAACGCTTTTACGAACACAGCGGTGTGGACTGGAGGGCCGTATCCGCCGCCGCCTGGGGCAATCTGTGGAACACCAAAACCCGCGGCGCCTCGACCCTCAGCATGCAACTGGCAGGACTGCTCGATGAAGACTGGCGTGCCGGCGCGGGTGGCCGCAGCATGGTGCAGAAGGTGGGGCAAACGGTGTCGGCTCAGGTGCTGGAGGCACGCTGGCGCAAGGACCAGATTCTTGAAGCGTATCTGAACCTCGTGCCTTTTCGGGGCGAGATGGTGGGCATTGACGCACTGAGCCGCACGCTGTTTGGCAAGGCCGCGCATGGGCTCGATGAACGCGAGGCGGCGATTGCCGCTGCGCTGGTGCGCGCCCCCAATGCCAAAGCCGCGCAGGTGTCGCAGCGGGCCTGCGGCGTACTTAAAACCATGCAGGCACCGGCCAAAGCCGACTGCGAAGGCCTGGACCTGTTTGCCACCGCCGCCTTGCAGCGCAAGGCGTTTGACCCCAGCGAAGGCGTGGCGCCGCACCTGGCGCGCCGGCTGCTCGCCGCCCAGGCAGATACCCCCGGCCGTAGCGGCGTACCCCGCACACTGGCCTCTACCGCACGCGCGCCGCTACAGCGTTTTGCGGTGCAGACCCTGACCCAACACCTGCGTGAATTGCAGGGCCGCCACGTGGAGGACGGCGCCATTGTGGTGCTGGACAACGCCACCGGCGAGGTGCTGGCGTGGGTAGGCTCGTCGGGCGAACTGAGCGGCGCGGCCGAGGTTGACGGCGTAATGGCGCTGCGCCAGCCGGGCTCCACGCTCAAGCCGTTTTTGTATGCAGAGGCCATTGCCGAGCGCCGCATCACCGCGGCATCGCTGCTCGAAGATTCTTCGTCGCAAATTCCGACCGCCGGCGGCCTCTACATTCCGCAAAACTACGACCGGCAGTTCAAGGGTCTGGTGTCAGCGCGCACCGCACTCGGTGCGTCGCTGAACGTGCCGGCTGTGCGCACGCTGGTGATGGTGTCGCCCGACGCCTTTCACAAACAGCTCAAGGCCGTCGGCCTGCCGCTGAAAGAGTCCGGCGACTACTACGGCTACAGCCTGGCGCTGGGCAGCAGCGAGGTGTCTTTGCTGTCCCTCACCAATGCCTATCGCACGCTGGCCAATGGTGGGCGCTACAGCGCGCCTTCGCTGGTGAAAAACCCCAAGCCGGTCTTCAAGCCCGCGCTGGACGCGCGCGCGGCCTTCATCGCCACCGACATCATGGCCGACCCGATGGCACGCGCCCGCACCTTCGGCACCGACAGCATCCTTGCCACACGCTTCTGGAGCGCCGTGAAAACCGGCACCAGCAAGGACATGCGCGACAACTGGGCCATGGGATTTTCACAGCGCTACACCGTGGGCGTATGGGTCGGCAATGCCAGCGGTGCGCCCATGTGGGACGTCAGCGGCACCACAGGCGCCGCGCCCATCTGGGCCGCCGTCATGAATTACCTGCACAAAACCGAAGCCAGCCGCGCTCCCACACCGCCCGCCGGCCTGGTGCAAAGCCAGATCCGGTTTGGCAACCAGGACGGTACGCCGCTGGAAGCAACCCGTACCGAATGGTTTCTCAAAGGGACGGAGCAGACGATTTTTGCTATGAATTCAGGAGCTACTCCCGCACGTTTGGAAGGGGCTACAGGCCGAAATGGCTTGAAAAGACCGTCTGCCCAGCCGGACACCCCGCCCCGCATCACTGCACCCGCTTCGGGCACCATCATTGCGCTGGACCCGGACATCCCGCCCAAACACCAGCGCGTCAGCTTCAGCGCCGAAGGCCGCGGCACGCGCTGGCTGATGGACGGCAAGGAGTTTGCGCGCGGCCCTCGGGCACAGTGGATGCCCTGGCCGGGCCGCCATGTGGTGCAGCTGGTCGATGCCGGCGGCAAGGTGGCCGACGAGATCAGGCTCGAGGTGCGCGGCGCCGGTGTGCGCGAAGCCAGCGTGCGTGGTGGCGTGGCTGCAGCGCGTTGATCCTTCCAGTGCCGGCACTCGACAACACTGTACCGGCCACGCTTTACCCCGAACCTTCCATGCTTCACCTTCAATACGCCCCGTCATTTTCATCAGCTGCTGGAATCCGGCGCTTTTTTTATAAAACGCTGGTTGTCCTGTGGATGGCGCTGTGCATGCTGGCGGCGGGTGATGCCTTGGCAGCGCCAGCGCGTGCCAGGCAAATAGCCGTGCCATCCGATGCCGCACAGGAAGCCACGCCGATTGATACCGCGCAAATCACCACGCCCGCCGATGCCGTCCGGGTGCAGGTTCCGCCTTACAGCGCGCGCGTGCTCGACACCACAGGCACGCTGAACACAGCCCAGGTCGCGGCCCTGAACGAACAGATCCTGGCAATCGAAGCAGACACGCGCGCAGCAGTCGTCGTGTACATGCTGCCGACCACGGGCGAAGACTCCATCGAGGAATACGCCACGCGCGTGTTTGAGAAATGGAAACTCGGCGACACCGAGCGGGACGACGGCATCCTGATTCTGGTGGCGCTGGAGGACAGGCACATGCGCATCGAGGTCGGCCAGGGCCTGGAGGGCACCGTGCCCGACGTGCTGGCGGGCCGCATCATTGACCAGGACATGAAGCCGCGCTTTAAGCGCAACGACTACGGGGGCGGACTGGAAGCGGCCGTCAGCCACATCGGCGCGCTGTTGCGAGGCGAGATTGAGCCCCCGGAAGCGAGCCCCGGTGGCATCACGCCCTTTGGCTGGGCGTTTTTTGCCGCGCTGCTGTGGGGTTTTGCCGTGGGCGTGGTTCGGGCGCGCCGCACCTGGAAGTGGCCCGTGACGATCGGCGTTGTCGCCGCGGCACCGGTGGTGACGGCGGTCCTGCTGAAGAATGTTGCCATCGGAGCCATCCTGCTCTCTTTCCCCGTGCCGCTGGCGTTTGCGCTGGGGTTCGGCTGCGGCCGTTCCCGCACGGTGCGCCTGGTGACGGGTGGTATCGCGCTGGCGATCAGCGCCATGGTCGGCATTGCCTTCGTGGTCGGCGCCAACCGCTTCGGGTTGGGCCTGCTCTATTCCCTGGGGGGCGGTATAGGCTGCTTGATGCTCGGCCTGGTCGCCATGGGTATGCGCGCGGCCTACAAACGCAGCCTGGTGGAGTTTGCCGTGCGCAGCGCCCTGGTGGCCTGCGTTGTGGGATATGTGGCGTTCCAAAACCCGCCAGACCTGCTTTTATCTGACTGGGAATCCTGGCTGCCGACAGGCATGGCATTCGGGCTGGCGATGCTGTTCGGCTTCTTCACGGGTGGTAACGGCAGAAACAGTGGGCGCGATGACCGGGATGGCAGCAGCTCGTCGAGCAGCAGTTCAAGCTCCAGCTCCAGCAGCCGGAGTTCGTCGGGCGGCTCCAGCAGCGGCGGTGGGTCGTCCGGCAGCTGGTAGGAGATGCCGGCAGCGGCGGGGTATGAAAATAATTCAGCCTTGCCAACGGCGGATGCGCGTCCGGCCCAGGCTCACTTCGCGTTCACGATGCCTTTGAAGTCATAGGGCACCACAATCGTGTGCACCTTGCCCGCGGCAACACCTTCGGCGATCTTGAGGTTGGCCATGGCGTTCATGTAGCCGATCGCCCCCGCGTTGGCGTTCAGGGCGGCAATGCGTTCTGCCTCTTTTTTGGCGGTCTGGACCTCAACTTCCTTGGTCTTCAACTCGTTTTGCGCACGCACCAGCTCGTTGGCGCTGTGGACGATCACGTCAGCGGGTGTGATGGCACGCACCTGGATCTGGGACACCGTGATCTTGTCCGCCAGTTTTTCTTCGCTCAATGTTTTGATGACGTTTTCGCGGATTTTCTGCTCAATGGCCGGCCGGTTATCGGCCATCTTGAGTGATTCATATTCGCGCGCGACCTTGTAGGCCGCGTTGCGCGCGCTCATCGCCACGTAGTTCTGCATCAGCAGGATGTCGCCGCCTTTTTCAGACAGGCCATGAAAGGTCCTGTTTTTGGTGGTCCACAGTTCGGAAACAGCCGTCGGGTTGACGTTGTAGACCACCGTCATGTCAAAGTCCTTGACGGTTGAGTTGTCGGACGCCAGGGGCGTCATGTTGTCCACCGCCACCGCCACATCCTGGATCTTGAACGTCACGATGTCCCCGATCAGCGTTTGGTTAAAGGAACCCGGAAGGCGTTCCGTCGGGTCCGTGGTCTTGTCAAAATTGATGCGCAGGCCCACTTCACCGGTTTCAATACGGGTACACCCGGCAAGCAGTGCGAGTGTCAGGACTGGAATCAGCGTGAAGATAGTGCGTTTCATGGTCATTTCCTGGTGGCGGCCATGCAGGCCGGGGAGCGCCGTTTTTTAAGGTAGCGCCACCACGGCGCACCGGGCCAGATTATGCGGGACAGGATATGGGACCAAAGCCAACCGGCCACACGGCTTATCAATAATTTCAAAGCCGCAGGACCAGAATTCACGCAGCAGCGCAAGGACGAGCGCTACCATGGCGGCAGCTTTCCCCAAAAATACCGTCTGGAGACTCCATGCCCGTGATCACCAACATCGAAGACCTGCGCGTTCTGGCCAAAAAACGGGTGCCCCGCATGTTCTACGACTACGCCGACTCCGGCTCATGGACGGAAAGTACCTACCGCGCCAACGAAAGCGACTTCCAGAAGATCAAGCTGCGCCAGCGCGTAGCCGTCAACATGGAAAACCGCAGCACAGCCACCACCATGATCGGCCAGCCCGTGGCCATGCCGGTGGCCATCGCGCCCACGGGCCTCACGGGCATGCAACATGCCGACGGTGAAATTCTCGGTGCGCGCGCCGCCAAAAAATTCGGTATCCCGTTCACACTGTCCACGATGAGCATCTGCTCCATCGAAGACGTGGCCGCCGGTACCGACCGCCACCCCTTCTGGTTCCAGCTTTATCTGATGAAGGACCGGGCCTTCATTGAAAGCCTGATAGACCGCGCCAAGGCGGCCAATTGCTCGGCGCTGGTGCTGACGCTGGACCTGCAGATTCTCGGCCAGCGCCACAAGGATTTGAAGAACGGCCTGAGCGCACCGCCCAAGCCGACACTCTCCACCATCCTCAACCTGATGACCAAGCCGCGCTGGGGCCTGGGCATGCTGGGCACCCCGCGCCGCGGCTTCGGCAACATCGTCGGCCACGTCAAGGGCGTCGAAAACATGGGTTCGCTCTCGGAGTGGACAGCCAAACAGTTCGACCCCGCGCTCAACTGGGGCGACGTGGAGTGGATCAAGAAGCGCTGGGGCGGCAAGCTGATCCTCAAGGGCATCCAGGATGTTGAAGACGCGAAGCTCGCCGTCAATTCAGGCGCGGATGCGCTGGTGGTGTCCAACCATGGCGGCCGCCAGCTGGATGGCGCAATGTCTTCCATTTCGTGCCTGCCAGAAATCATCGCGGCAGTCGGCAACCAGATCGAGGTGCATATGGACGGCGGCATCCGCTCCGGCCAGGATGTGCTCAAAGCCACTGCCCTGGGCGCCAAGGGCACTTACATCGGCCGGGCTTTCCTGTATGGCCTCGGTGCGATGGGTGAAGAAGGCGTGACCAAGGCACTGCAGATCATCCACAAGGAGCTGGACCTGACCATGGCCTTCTGCGGGCGCACCGACATCAAGGCGGTGGATACCAGCATTTTTGTGCCGGGTACTTACTGAGCCTGAGCGGTAAACACCATGGCCTTCCTGGGACAAGCTGCCGTCGCAATGTGGTGGAACATGGCGGCCGAGCATCGGGAAGAGTTCGAACACTGGCATTCCCACGAGCACTTTCCCGAGCGCATGGGCATCCCTGGTTTTCTGCGCGGCTCACGCTGGTCCAGCGTCGACAGCGCGGAAGGTTTCTTCGTCCTGTATGAGCTGGAGAACTATGAAGTCCTCACATCTCCCGGCTACAGGGAACGCCTGAACAACCCGACGCCCTGGTCCACCAAGATGATGCCGCACCACCAGGACATGGTTCGAAGCCAGTGCCGCCTTCTTCACAGCAGCGGAGGCGGTATCGGCGGTCATGCACTGACCTTGCGGCTGTCACCTGCCGAAGGCCGCGATGCGGAGCTGCTGAAGCATTTCTCTGCGATGGGCGCGTCATTCGCCAGCCAGCCCGGCGGCGTCGCATTTCATGTGCTGCGCACCGAGACGCCCCAGGCCGCCAGCACAAAGGAGCAGCAAATTCGCGGAGGCAAGGACAAGGCGGCTGATTGGATCGTGGTCGCCATTGCCTATGAAGCGTCGGCGCTGGATGCCCTGCAGCGGGAGACGCTCGGCGAAGAGATCGAGCGCCACGGCGCCCTGCCCGGCGCGCTGGCCGGACGCTACCAGTTGGCCTGTGCTGCCAGTGCAAATGACTTGAAGTGAGGGCCAGAAAACCGTAGGTGAGTCGCTGCGTACCAATCCGGGTCAATAACCCAACGGAAACCACACGCCGCGTTGCGTCACCACGCCTATATTGGGCCGCACGTGGTGCTCGTCCAGCGTGTTGACATCAACATCTGCAATCACAGAGCAGGCCGGCAACGACTGCTGAAACACGCGGTCTTTCAGTATTTGAACGGCGTCGTCATGGCTATAGGCGGTTACGCCACAACCAGCGCCCAATATGGAAAAGGGCGGGAGGTCTTTGAAAGAAAACCAGAACCGGTGAAGTTGGGGCATGACTATTTCGCCATCTCAGGCCTGAGACGATATCTCATAGTCCATCACATACGAATGCTTCCCGTCAGCGATCTGGATGGTGAGCGCTCCGCTCAAACCCGCGAGTTCATCGGTGCCCGAATCCGGCACCACGCTGACGCTCAGCTGCGGCACACCACGGTTCATGGTGCCGCTGTGCTGGAGCACAAAGCTACCGCTTTTGCCGTGCAACATGCCGGTCACGCGCTCCATCGCAACATAGCCTGCCGAGCCTTTGACTGCCGTCCCGGCGCTCAGCATCTCGCCCTGGCTGGTGGCCTGCAGGTCACCGCTGAAGGTCTTATTGATGGAGAGGCGTCCCATCAGCGGCCCGGCGTCCGCATTGGCCAGGGGTTGGGGCAGGAGTTTGACTTCAAAGGTTCCGGTGGCGTGAGTGGGCATAGCGTTGGCTTTCAAGAGAGGGGGCAAAGCCGCTGATGATGCCCGAACCGGCAGGTGCGATCAATCCGAGGTTGCCAGCCAGTACGCAAAATCATCAGGCATCGCGATATACCGTCAGGAGTTCTTTTTCCAGTGCTTCGCCAGCGATGTGGATGACCACAGTTCGCTCCAGCTTAATCACTGGGTGAGTTGCGCAGTTCTTGGAGAACCAGAACGCTTCGGAAAGAGGCTCATCAGCATGCCAGGTCGTCATCACGAACTTGTCCTCAGGAATGTCTGCGAACTCGAACTGCTCTATGTTGGCCATGTCCACCGAGTCATCCCATGAGCTGCAACTGGAACCCCAAGCCATCATGTACAGACAGCCTGAGCGGACAAGCCAGTTGCTCAATTCGGTTTGCCAGAACCGTGAAACCTCGGCATCAATCACCACGACCGCTCGATACGGCGGTTGTACTGTCACAGGAGGCAAAGGACTTCCTGGCTTCAAGTGTAAATACTCAGCGGAATTTCGCATGGAAATCAGTATCGCCGCTGTTGCTCTGGTCTACCTCTGCCCAAACGGCCTGGCCGGTACCGTCTTCAAATACGCATACAGCGCCTGCGCATCGACATCATTCAGCGCGCGCAGCGACTCAAAAGGCATTACGGCAATCGCCGTGCCGTCGGGGCGCTTGCCGCTGCGCAGCATGGCGACAAAGGCGTCGGCGTTTTTGTAGCGCGGCATCGCGCTGCCCTCCCCCGGTGTCAGGTTGGCGGCGGGTGCCCAGTCGGGTGGGCCGCCGGGGATCTTGCCGCCGGCCAGGGTCGCGCCGTGGCAGCCTATGCACATATTGGCGACATAGGCACCGTGAGCCGGCGTCACGCCTTCGGCAATGGGCCTGGCTGGCGGCAGCGCGTGGTCGATCTTTTGTGCGGCGTCCTTGATCAGGTCAAAAGCATAGAGAATGCGCACCGGCATCGGCACATCCAGCACGGCCGCCCCGCCTGGCGTGGGTGGCAGGCTTTTCACATAGGCTACCAACGCTCCCAGGTCTTCGTCGGTGAATCTGTTGTAGTCTTCACTGGGCATGACGAACACGGGACGGCCGTCGGGCTTGACGCCGTGGCGCACGGTGCGCACCCAGTCTTCGGTCCTGTAGCGCGCCACCACATTGCCCTCACTGGGCGTGATGTTGGGGCCGGCCAGGCGCATCTTGCCGTCATTCATGAATTCGCGGCCGGCGCCGGCAGCGCCGTGGCAGTCGGCGCAACCGCGTGAGCTGTACAGATAGGCACCGCGTTCCAATGCCTGGGCCGTGGCCGGAATGGTCACCGGCTGCACGCTGACCTTGATCTGCCGCTGGCTTTTGCTGTCGGCCATCTGGCTACCGACTACGGCCACACCGGCCACCAGTACCACCGCCACGCCGACCAGGCCGGCAGTCCATTTGATCCATCGCTTCATCGCGTCTTGCCCCGTCTTCGTTGCGTGCGGGCTCGCCCGACGTGTTGCTGCGCCACATTCGCACGCCTGTGCTGTTTTTGGGCAAAGGCGAGATTTTAGAAAGTCTCCCAAGAAAATGACAGGGTAAATATTTGCCTGTGCATGGGTGCCCCCAGGAGGGCAAAGCAAATCAAATAGGGCCAAATCCTGTCATAACAGCTGATGCCAGATGCGGGCTATAGCGCCGGACCCACGCGCAAGATACAGGCTAATTGCTATGCTTGCCGGGTGAGTGCCCCGTCCCCTTCCACCCCAGCCAAAATCCGCCGCATTGCCCACCTCGACATGGACGCTTTTTTCGCGTCTGTCGAGCTGCTGCGCTACCCGCAGCTCAAGGGCCTGCCCGTCGTCATAGGCGGCGGCTGGCGCAAGGTTGACGAGGAACTACGAGCGGCACAGGGCGAGCGGGCGCTGCGCTTTATTCCGGTGGAAAGCTTTCCGCTACTCAAGGACTATGTGGGTCGCGGCGTGATCACCACGGCCACCTATGCGGCGCGGCAGTTCGGTGTGGGCTCGGCCATGGGGATGATGAAGGCTGCCAAGCTGTGCCCGCAGGCCATCGTGCTGCCGGTGGATTTTTCGGAGATCCGCAAATACTCGCAGCTCTTTAAAAGCACCATCACCGACATCGCGCCGCTCATGCAGGACCGCGGCGTGGACGAGGTCTATATCGACTTCACCGACGTGCCGGGCGGCCAGCGCGAAGGCGGGCGCGTGCTGGCGCGGTTGATCCAGAAAGCGATTTTCGAGAAGACGGGCCTGACCTGCTCCGTCGGCGTGGCGCCCAACAAGCTGCTGGCCAAGATGGCGAGCGAGCTCAACAAGCCCAACGGCATTTCCATCATTTACGAGGCGGACCTGCAGGAAAAGATCTGGCCGCTGCACGTGCGCAAGATCAACGGCATCGGCCCGAAGTCTGGTGACAAACTGGCGAGGCTGCACATCCACACCATCGGCGAGCTGGCCGCGCAAGACCCGCAATGGCTGATCGACAACTTCGGCAAAGCCACCGGCGCCTGGATGCACGAGGCTGCCTGGGGCCGGGATGACCGCCCGGTGGTTACCGAGAGCGAGCCGGTCAGCATGAGCCGCGAAACCACCTTTGACCGCGACCTGCATGCGGTGCGCGACAAGGCGACGCTGGGCGCGATCTTCACCGACCTGTGTGAACGGCTGGGTGAGGACCTGCAGCGCAAGGGTTATGTGGCCAAAACCATTGGCATCAAGCTTCGCTATGACGACTTCAAGATCGCGACACGCGACCAGACTTCAGACACTTACACCGCGGATGGAAAAACCATCCGCCAGTTGGCGGGGCTGTGCCTCAAACGGGTACCGCTGGACAAAAAACTGCGCTTGCTGGGCGTTCGCGCGTCCACGCTGGCCAAGCCCGGCGAAGAAGGCATTTATGAACAAAAAATGCCTACTCCCCAATCAGGACGGGCGCAAACAGCTCCTGAATCGATAGCAACCGACCAGCTCTTCTAACCGGCTTTAACCGGCTCCGCTAGCGCGCCACCAGGACAATCTCATCCTGGTGGTTGGCGATGTGGAAGGTGTGGGCCAGTGAAAAATCAGCCTTGCTGAGCGCGCCGTAGGCAAAGTGCGGCTTGAGCGCGCCCTGGTGCCCGGCAAAGCGGGTGATGGCCGCGCGCAGCCGCGCCGAAGCAGGCCGCCAGTCGCCTTCACGGCTAAGTGCCGCAGCGCCCGGGATGGGCTCGCTCAGGCTGTGGCTCATTTGCCCGCGCCATTTAAAAAACGCGAAGGCTGCGGCGCCCGCCGTGTTCTGGAACGCCGCGCTTTTCGGCTGCGGAAAACCGTCCAGGCTCATTTCCACGCTTTGCGCCATATGCTCCATCACCGACACCAGGGGCCATGGGCCGGTGGTTTTGACGCTGGCGGCCTGGTCGACCTTGTCCAGCCAGCGCAGCGCTTCATCCAGCGACTGAACTTTGGGCAAATCGGCCATGACAAATCCTCCGGTGAAAGCCAGTGTGGTGGTGGCTAGAAAGTCGCGTCGTTTCATGGCTGCGATGGTACAGCCAGGCCGTCACGCCGGAACAAACGCCCTGGCACGATGGCGACACCGCCGGCTGGCCGCGCCGTGAAGATCAGAACCCGGCAGGTCCATCAAACGGCTGAGTCCTACAGGCCCGGCGCTGCGGCTGTCTCCAGAATGTCCTCCTGGTTTGCAGCGCCGGGGCACCGGACTTCCGCTGCATATCCCTGATAAAACTGCCTCCAGGCCGTTATAAATGGGCGCAACATGCTATCAAATTCATAGTAAAACATCCTTCAGACACCACAAACATCTCCAATGCCAGGCGTACGCCCCACCTCACCTTCAGCCAAAACCCAACCCGGCCTGCGGGGCACCGGCCTGGTGTATGTGAGCGACGACATGCCTGGGCTGAGCCGGCTGAAAAGCGGCAAAGGCTTTCGCTACCGCAACGCCGCAGGCCAGTGGATCAAGGACCCGGAGGAAATCCGGCGCATCCAGAAGCTGGCGATTCCGCCGGCCTACAGCCGGGTCTGGATTTGCCCGCAGCCCAACGGCCACCTGCAAGCCACCGGCTACGACGCGCGGGGCCGCAAGCAGTACCGCTACCACCCTGACTGGCAGACCCAGCGCAACGACAGCAAATTCGAAAGGCTGCAGGCCTTCGGCGAGGCCCTGCCCCGCATACGTGCGCGTGTGGCGCGCGATCTGGTGCCGCACCGCAACCAGCCCGTCACGCGCAGCCTGGTGCTGGCAACACTGGTGCGTTTGCTGGACACCACGTATGTGCGCGTCGGCAACGACGAGTACGCCCGGGAAAACGGCTCCTACGGCCTGACCACCCTGCGCAATCCGCATGCCGGCGTGCGCGGCAAAACGCTGCAGCTGCGCTTTCGCGGCAAGAGCGGCGTGATGCAGGAGCTCAAGGTGGACGACCCCAAAGTGGCGTCCGTGGTGCGGCGCTGCCAGCAGTTGCCGGGACAACTGCTGTTTCAGTATGAAGATGAAAAAGGCGAGTTGCGCGCCGTGGGTTCGGGGGACGTCAACGACTACCTGGCGGAGATAACGGCTCCATCCACAAGAAGCAGACATGCGTCGACACAAGTTCCCCATCAAACAGGGGCCGCGGAACTGGCTTTGCCAGGCAGCAGGCGCAGCGGCCCCCTCGGGGGGCAGGACGCTACACGCAGTGAACAACCGTGGGGGCAACATTTCACGGCCAAAGACTTCCGCACCTGGCACGGCACGGTGCAGGCACTCGAGTTGACCCGGCTGGCGTGCGGCGGCAACGGTAATGGCGCAGCCGGAGCAGCCAGCGCTTATAGCGCCAAAGCTGTCCTGCAGGAGGTGGCCCGCCTGCTGGGAAACACACCGGCCGTCTGCAAAAAATCCTATATCCATCCGGCCGTGCTGGCGCTGGGGACCAGCCTGGCACAGGACGCCGCAGCCATGAGCACCTTGTGGCCCCAACTGGAATCCGGCAAAAAATTGCGCCGTCTCTATGCGGCCGAGCACCGGTTGCTGGCATTTCTGAATCGGCGCCACCGTATGCTGAAAGCGCAAACCGCAGCGGCCGGAAAGCAGGTGAAAACGAAAAAAACTGCGGCATGAGCTTCTTCAGCACCGCCGCCGTGCGCGGCACTTCATCTCATGGCTGGGGTCTCACCTCAACGGTGCCTCACTTCAATGTAGCCAGATAGGCAATCAGGTCGGCGCGTTCCGCCGCACTTTCCACCTGGAAACCCATGCGCTGGCCGGCCACCAGTTGCTCGGGGTCTTCCAGCCAGGCGTTGAGCGTTTGCGGTGTCCAGCGCAACCGCGACCGCGCCAGTTCTTCTGAATACTGGTAACCCGGCAGGCTGCCCACGCGGCGGCCCATCACGCCCCGGTGCGCTGGCCCAATTTTGTTGCCGTCCACCGCATGGCATGCCGTGCAGCGCGCCTGGTACAGCGCCCTGCCGCGTGCGATGTCGCCCGGTGGCGGGCTGGTCCACTCCCGGGGCGGGGCTGGCTGGGCATTCGCCGAAGTGAGGATGCCCGCGGCGAGCAGAAACATCGCGCAGCACGTTTGGACGAACAGACCGAAGGGTGCGAGCGAAGAGTCAGTGGGCATTTATTCATCTCGCTTTTGAAATGTTAAGGAAGCGGTGCACGGTGGGGTGCGACGCGACTGGTGGGGATACGCAGCTTCGTCACCCATGGATTCATGGTGCTATTGGCAGATAGGATTTTTTCGTTGCGCGCTCGTCTGAGGGCGGCTGGCCGGGGGTTGCCCGGCGGCAAGTAACTTTCTTTTGCTTCGCCAAAAGAAAGTCACCAAAGAAAAGGCGACCCGCAGTCTGGGTCCCTACGCTTCGCTTCAGGCAACCTGCGCTGCTCGACTCCGGCGGCGTTCCGCAGAACTCGCTACGTTGCACTTCGCTCAAACAACTGCGGCCCGACCTTCCGCCTCCGTCTGCGCTGCTCGGCCCAGCCAGGACGGGGAAGTCCGAAGAGAGAACACCAATACCAACAAGGACACGCCACGGCGTGTCCTTGTTTCTTCCGGTTTTGGTATTCCCTCCTCACCCCCTTCTGTATGCGCCGAGGAGCACAGGACCAGACGGATCAGGGCAAAAACTTGTTTGAGCGAAGCGAGTTGTTTTTGACCCCGGCTGGACCGAGCACCGCAGGTTGCCCCGTAGCGCAGCGAAGGGGACGCAGACAGCAGGGTCGCCTTTTCTTTGCTTACTTTCTTTTGGCGAAGCAAAAGAAAGTGAGTTGCATGCCGGGCAACCCCCGGCCAGCAACCCTCAGCAAAGAGCACTCAATCAAACCAACCAAACACCCCCAATCAGGCAATTCCCAAAAAAGTTGAATCCAGTCCCCTCCACCCCCCGTATTCCAACCAACAAGCACGTTTATTCGAATCCCCTGCCCCACCGTCTCACCCAGCCGACACCACCCCCAAAACCATGCGCAAAATCTTCACCCCACTCCCCCTGCTAGCAGGCCTGCTGATCAGCGCAGGTGCCCACGCCGACACCGGCAAGCTCCTCCTGACCGGCGGCGTCAGCACGATTGAAGGCGCGGCCGGCGGCGGCCTCACGCCATGGGCCGTCATCGGCAGCAACGCCACTGCCGATGAGATCGGCGGCTCCGCCTATATCACCCACGTCGGCACCACCGACTATGGGCTGAATGTGTACGGCGCTGCGGTCGGCATCCACGACCGTTATGAGCTGTCGATCGCGCAGCAGGACTTCAACACCCGCGGCACCGGCGTGGCGCTGGGCTTGCCCGGGCTGCACCTGAAGCAGACCATCGTCGGCGCCAAGGTGCGCGTGCTGGGAGACGCCGTACTCGACAGCGACACGCTGATGCCGCAGGTGGCAGTGGGCGTGCAGTACAAGACGCTGGGCTCCACCGGGCTGGACAACACACTCACTGCACTGGGCGTCAAACGCCACGGCGTGGATGTGTATGTCAGCGCCACCAAGCTCTTTCTCGGGCAGAGCGTGCTGGTCAACGGCACGCTGCGCGCCACCAGGGCCAACCAGAACGGCCTGCTGGGCTACGGCGCCACGCTGGGCGGCAATGAAGACAAATACACGTTGCAGCCGGAATTCTCGGTAGCCTGGCTGGTCAGCAAAAACGTTGCCATCGGCGCTGAATACCGCTTCATGCGCAACAAGCTCGAGGGCGCCGGCCGCGCAGCCGGCCTGGGCAACGGGTTGCGCTCCGGAGACTGGAAAGACATCTTCATTGCCTGGGCGCCGACCAAAAACCTCTCGCTCACGCTGGCCTATGTCGACCTGGGCGTGATCGTGCCGGCCACCACGGCCAGCCGAAAACAGACCGGGTACTACCTGTCGGCCCAGGTCGCTTTCTGAGCCTGACGAACCCTCACGACCATTCAAGGAACCGCCCCATGAAAAACCCTTTTATTTCTCTTACCCTCGCGGCTGGCCTGCTCGTGGCAGGCGCTGCATTTGCCCAGACGGCACCCAAAGACGACCAGCTCTACAAGGCCTTCGGCGAAAAGGCCGGTCTGGTCGCGCTGATGGACGACTTCATGGTCCGCCTGCTGGTCGACCCGCGCACCGGCCCGCACTTCAAGCCGTCCAACCAGCAGCGCGTGAAAGAGCAACTGGTGGACCAGCTCTGCGCCCTGAGCGGCGGCCCCTGCACCTACAAGGGCGCAGACATGAAAAGCGCGCACGCCAACCTCGAGATCAAAAAGTCGGACTTCCACGCCCTTGTGGAAGTGCTGCAGCAAAGCATGGACGCCAGGGGCATTCCTTTTCGCAAACAAAATGAAATGCTGGCGCTGCTGGCGCCCATGAACCGGGACATCATCACGCCCCCAGAAACGGCGGCCAGGCCATGAGGAAAGCAATCCCGCGCCTGGTGATCAGGCTCACAACCATCGGCACGTTACTCGGCACGCTCCTCGCCATGGGTACGGCAGCGCAGGCGGGCAATCTCGTGGTGTCCGTTCTCGACAAGGACGGTAAACCGGTGCAGGACGCCGTGGTTGTGGTGGTCCCGGCCAACAAAAGCGCGCTGCCCAGAACGCCTCTGGCGGCGCAGGCCACAATCAGCCAGGAAAAGATGCAGTTCATCCCGGCAGTGACGGTGGTTGCCGTGGGGGCCAAGGTGAATTTCATGAACAACGACCCCTGGGATCACCATGTGCGCAGCTCACCGGCCGGCATGGGCCAATTCAACACCACGAACGCCGGCTTCGAGCTACGGCTGGAAGGCAAGTCCGACGGAAAGCCGGGCAAGTCGAGCGAAGTGACACTGGACAGGGCCGGGGTGGTCGGGGCCACTTTGCTGGGGTGTTTTATCCATGGCTCAATGCGCGGCTATATCTACGCCAGTGAATCTCCCTGGGCGGCCAAAACCAGTTCTGAAGGCATCGCGACTTTTGAGGACCTGCCCGAAGGCGCCGCACAGCTGAAGGTCTGGCACCCCGACCAGCTGGTGGACATCGCGCCGCAGCAGGTCACCGTGGGAGCCGTGCTGGCCAAGAACGTCATGCAGCTCACGGTGGTGCCGCGGCGGCGCAGGTCCTGAGCAAGCTCGGCACATAGCCGCGCGCATCAGGACCTGTAGGTTCTTGGTTCTTATCTGTGGGTTTTCATCGCCGGCTGTCGTCTTTCTGGGAATCCCGCTCCAGCGGCTCCAGCGGTGCCAGGTCGGATGAATACACACGGTCGCCTATTTGCATCGCCCGGCCCTTCTCCCAGGCAGCTTCAAAGGCCGCGAGCTCTTCCGCCGTGGCGTGCTCCCGGCGCCGCACCGGTGGCGGTGAGCCGGCCGCGTCCTGAGCCGTGCGCAAGGGGACGGGCCGGCTGCTCCCGAAGCCCTGGATCTGTTCATTGACCTGCCAGTACACGCCGCTGACCAGCAGGTTGTAACGCGCAACGGCATTTTTGACGATGGCCGCACCCACCTCGGCCAGCCGGGCCGGCCCGCCTTCCCGGTTATCCAGAAAGTCCGTGGAAAGGTCCACCAGCACCAGGTACTGGTGGCCTCGCTTGTCGTTACGCACCACACGGAATTTGTAGCTGGCCGACAAAATACCGTGGGCTTGCATGGTCACCCGAATGGCCTCAAACAGCATCTCGCGCCTGAACTCCATGCGCTCGTCGAGGTTCATCTTGACCGGCCCCGTTTCCGGCCCCGTGACCTCGGGCTTGGGGCTCTTGCTGGCGCTGAAAAGGTTCTTGAGCACGGACATTGCGGGGCCTCGCTTCCTCTGGCTTTATGGTCAGGCTGTGTGGGTCAGGCGTGGGGTGCGGTGAAAAACACGTAGTCGGCGGTATAGCCTTCCTTGACGCGTTTTCCCGCATCGGCCGGCGTGGCGCAGCCTTTGGCCGGTGCATTGCCGCCCTCGGTGTTCAGGCGCTGCACGCTGGTGACGGTGGCCATCTTGCCCCGGGTGCCGGCGGATTTTGCCGTCAACAGCAGCAGCGGGATGTCGGCGGGACGCTCGCCGTCGGCGCGCGCTTTGACGGTGCCCACGGTTTTGCTGCCGTCCAGCGCAGTCCAGTGTGGACCAGCGCCATGGGTGCCGACTTTTTCGTCTTTCTGGTTGAAGAGGTCTGCCTCCGGCGCCACAAACACCCAGGCCCAACCGCCCTTGTCGCTGGCGCGGCATTCGTAAATCTGCGAGCCCACCGCGTGCCAGGTGAAAGCCACGCGTTCGCCATCGGCCGGCTTGAGCGCAGCGGGAGCCGGCTTGCCGGCATCGACCGGTGCGGCCGGCCCACCGGCGCAGGCGCTGAGCAGCAGTCCGGTAAACAGCGCGGCGGCCGAAAAGCGGGCGTGGAACCGGGGTGGGGTGGCGGGTGCAATCGGTGTCATGGCGATCTCCTGAGAGGGAGCCCTGCAAATAGTGACAGGTCCCCGGGTTAAATGAAAGTAAAAAAGACAGTAAAAAAGCCCCAACAACCCCATGGCCGGAGGGGGTGCGGCCCGGCGCGGCGTCCGGCCTACCCGAGACAAACGCCGCCCGACGGCAATCGGATGCAGGGTTTTTCAAAAAAAGGCGCTTCCCCCGTCCACGCCTGCGGCAGCGGCGAAACGCCCCAGGAACTCCCTATACTCAGCCGCATGAAGCCGGCCCCCGACACGGACACCCGCAGCCTGCAGGCGCTGATCGCCAGCGCGGGGCAAGGCGACCACGCCTGCTTTGCCCAGGTTTATGAACGCACCCATACGCATCTGTTTGGCGTTGCCGTACGTATATTGGGACAAGGACACGCGGCCGAAGATGTGCTGCAAGAGGCGTACGTGAGCATCTGGAAAAACGCAGCCGCCTACCGCAGCGAGGTAGACGGCCAACCCATTCAACCGATGACGTGGCTGATCGCCATCGTCCGCAACAAGGCGCTGGACGCCTTGCGCGCCCGCACGCGCCGCAAGGAAAGCGAATTGCCCGAATCCGGTGATGTGGATGAGGAAGACACCGAAACCACGGCCACGCCAAGCCCCAGCGCCATGCAGCTGCTGGAGCAAGCCACTGAAGCCTTGCATATTGATGGCTGCATGAACGCACTGGAAGGCAGCTACCGCCAAAGCCTGGCACTGGCGTATTACCAGGGCCTGTCGCACACCGAAGTGGCGGCGCAAATGGGCGCGCCGCTGGGTTCAGTGAAGGCGTGGATACGGCGCGGGCTCGATAAGCTCAAGGGCTGCCTGGCGGCGCAAGGGGTGGTGGCGTCATGAGATACACCAGCCCCGAACTGCTCGAACACCTTGCATCGGCTTATGTGCTGGGCACGCTGCACGGTGGCGCGCGCCGGCGCTTTGAGCGCCTGTTGCGCGACCGCGCCGATGTACGCGCACGGGTCACGCAATGGGAAGCCAGGCTGGGTCAGCTAGCCACATCGGTGCCGGCGCACAAACCTTCCGCAAAGGTATGGGCCGCCATCGCCGCACGCACCAAGCCCACGGCACCGCAACGGGCGCTGCAGGCAAAACCGTCCTGGCTGGGCTGGCTCAAGCCGGCAGGTTTTGGCTTGGGCGGCCTGGCTGCGGGTGTGGTCGCGGCCAGCGCGTTCTTTCTTGCCATGCCGACACTGTTCATGTCCAGCGACCAGCTCGCGATGCGCTCGGGCGAAAGGCTGCCGCAAAGTTATGTGGGCCTGCTCACCGACGCCCAGGGCAACGGCAAGCTGCTGGTGAGCTCACTGCGCCACGGCAAGACCATGACGGTCAAGGTCATAGGCCCGATCACGCCGCCGGCCACCGGCACCCTGGTGCTGTGGGCGGTGCCGGCCAGCGGCCCGGCGTTCTCGCTGGGCACCGTGCCGGCCAGCGGCTCGGCGGTGTCCATGCTGCCCGACACATCGGAAAAGCTGCTGTCCAAGGTCAGCAAGCTGGTGGT
Organism: Polaromonas aquatica; assembly: GCF_050626995.1. GTDB lineage: Bacteria > Pseudomonadota > Gammaproteobacteria > Burkholderiales > Burkholderiaceae_C > Polaromonas > Polaromonas aquatica_A. The sequence continues at coordinate 826,551 of NZ_CP192467.1, forward strand.
GACGCTGGAGGCCAGCGCCACACCCGCCACCCCCAGCGCAACGGTGGTGTTCAGCGGCAACTGCGCCAAGCTGTGGTGAGCGGGCCGGCATCCAGGCTTCACGGCATGCAATTCCTTCTTTTATGGTGCGCCGCGCGGTGACTGTTTTTCTCGTGGTCGTGGTGCTCGCTTATCTGGGCATCTGCGCGGCTTTGTTTGCATTTCAACGTTCGCTGATCTACTTCCCCCAGCCGAAGTCATGGGGCGGCCCGGCCACGACGCTCCACCTTCAGACACCCGACGCGGACCTGGTGCTGACAACCCGACCGGCGGCCGGCCCCAAAGCCATTCTTTATTTCGGAGGCAACGGCGAAGACGTGTCGGCCAACCTGCCGTCTTTTTCAGATGCTTTCCCTGCGCACGCCATCTATCTGCTGCACTACAGAGGCTACGGGGGAAGCACCGGAAGCCCGACGGAAAAAGCGATTCAAAGCGACGCGCTCGCCGTGTTTGACCATGTGCGCAGGACGCACCCCAACATTGCTGTGGTGGGCCGCAGCCTGGGCTCGGGCGTTGCCATTCAGGTCGCCAGCAAAAGGGAGGTCTCTCGCCTGGTGCTGGTCACCCCTTACAACAGCCTGCAAGAGCTCGCCATGAACCAGTTCCCGTGGTTCCCGGTCAAGTGGCTGTTGACCGACAGGTTCGAGTCCTGGAAGCACGCAGGCCAGATCACCGCGCCCTCCTTGCTCATCGCGGCGGAAAACGATGAGGTGATTCCAAAGCAGAGTTCAGAGCAGCTGTTTGCGCGCTTCAAACCGGGCACGGCTACGTTTGAAGTGTTGCCGGGCACATCCCACAACACCATCTCGGACAGTCCCCGCTACCTCCCCTTGCTGCAATCGGTGCTGTGATTTTCCGGCCATGAGCGCTATTGGCGCCCCCGGCCCGACTATTGCATGCAGGAAAATGCGGGATGCCGGGTTTGCGGCATCCCGTCGGGGAGAGTTGCCGCCAGTGGTACCCTTTGCACGGGAGGCAACGGCCCCAATCCAGGTAGGTACCGTAAAAAAAGGAGAACCAGCATGAACGCCAGCCTCAAATTTTTTCTATCCCTCGGTGTGGTCACCGCTACCCTCCTCGGGTGTGCAACACCACCGCCGACCACGGCAACGTCTGCGATCAAGCCCACGGAGTTGCGGCTGGAGTGCGCGGTAGCCAAAGCAGATGTCCCGAACGCCGATTACGTCGGTCCCTATGCGGGCGTTGAAAACATCGTCCCCGTGAAACTGATGGCTCAGGACACCTATTGCTCTGACGCCCTGAAGGCCATGCATTTCCCGCGGGGCTTTGTCTCCATCTATGGCAGCTCCCGTATCCGCGAGAAAAATGCCGCCTGCGACGCGCGCGGTGAGAACTGCAACGACACCATCAGGGCGGCAAACGATGCCATCTACGCAGACATCCGGAATTTTGCTTACGCATGGACCACGCGTTATGGCAAGCAGTACCCGATCATGACGGGCGCGGGCCCGGGCCTGATGGAAGCCGGCAACCGCGGTGCAAAAGAGGCGGGAGGCCCCAGCGTCGGGTACACCACCTACTACGACCGATCGACGGCCAGCGACGCGCTGAAGCCCTATGGTGGCGACCCGAAGCAGGCCTTGAATGCCTATGTGACCAACGGTCTGATTTTTTCCAGCATCTCCATCCGCGAGCTGGCGATGATCAAGCACTCGGCCGCCATCGTGATTGCGCCAGGAGGGACCGGCACCGAATGGGAAATGTTCCAGATCATCGAGATCATCAAAAGCAGGCAGCTGACCAGGGTTCCGGTGTATCTGGTGGGCAATCGCCAAATTCACTGGCAAAGCCTGGACGCGCGCCTGAACGACATGATGGCACGCAAGACCATCAACAAGGATGAAGTGGCATTTTTGAAGTATGTGGAAACGAGTGCAGAGCTGGTCAAACAACTCAGTGCAGACATGCGGCTGAACTGAGTTATTCAGGCACTCACTCCATGCGGCGCATCCGTTGAACCTTGTTCGTGGCCTTTTGGACCGGATCATCCTGATTGGCACCGATCAGTTGCACACGCACTTCAAGCAAGCACGGCCGTGCTGAAGGTGCTGCCCGGAACCTCCCACAACATGGTCTCGCAGCATCCCCAGTACCTTTCGCTGTTTCAGTCGATGCTGTGAGCATTCAACACCTCTTTGCAAAACACGCCGTGATGGACCACGCCGCATTCACCACTCAGGGCTTCGCACTCGTTCCGCAGGTGCTGACTGCCACCCAGTGTGAAGCGGCGGCCTCGCGGCTTGCCGGGATGTCCACCAACTCGGCGGGAACACGTTGCCTGTTGTCGGAGGCCTGGTGCCAGGCGCTCGCAGCAAGAGTGCGCCGGCATGCATCGATGGCCCCCCTGGTTCCGGCCGGTTTTGCGGCGGTGCAATGTACCTACTTCGAGAAATCGGCGTCGCGCAACTGGCTGGTTCCGGTGCACCAGGACCTGAGCATTCCAGTGGCAGACCATGTGGAACACGCGAGCCTGAGCGGTTGGTCCAGGAAAGAAGGCACGCTTTATGTCCGACCGCCCGCCGAGCTGCTGGAGCAGCTGGTGGCGGTGCGTTTGCACATCGATGCCTGCGGCGCCAGTGACGGCCCGCTGCGCGTGGTGCCGGGGTCCCACCTGTACGGCCGCATGCAAGCGAAGGATGCTGCAGCAGCCCGCCAGGTCCAAAGCGAGTTCACCTGCACGGCCGGGCAAGGCAGCGCGATGGCCATGCGCCCGCTGCTGCTGCATGCTTCGTCCAGATCCACCGGCGGCAACATGCGCAGGGTGCTGCATTTTTTGTTCGGCCCGCGGGTACTGCCTTTTGGCCTGCGCTGGCAGCGCGCCATTTGAATTGCGCCGCACGGGCAGGCAGCCCGCGTTCCATTTCACAAGGAAAACGATGAGTGTCTTGAAGATTGCAGCCTTTTCTGACGGAAACACCGGCGGCAACCCCGCTGGCGTGATGATCGCCGACCAATTTCCGGACGACCGTGAGATGCAGCGGATCGCCGCGGAGCTGGGCTTCTCGGAAACAGTATTTGCCGTTGCAAGCGGCGCTGGCTGGCGGGCGCGCTACTTTTCGCCGGAATCCGAAGTGCCGTTTTGCGGCCATGCAACGATAGCCCTGGGCGCAGCCCTGGCCCTTCAGCACGGCGATGGCGTGTTTGCGCTGACCCTGAACCAGGCCAGCATCACGGTTGAAGGCCGGCGCAACGGGGAGACGATCACCGGAACGCTGCAATCGCCGCCCACCCGCAGCCAGGCTGCCCCACAGCCGCTGGTGCTGGCAGCCCTGGCGCTGTTCGGCTACACGCCGGATGACCTGGATCCCCGTATTCCGCCCGCATTGGCCCATGGCGGCGCAGACCACCTGGTATTGGCTCTGAAAAGCCGCGACAAACTGGCGGCCATGCAATACGACCTGGGCACGGGTCGCGAACTGATGAACAAGGCGGGACTGGTGACCATCCTCCTGGCCTATGCGCAAACACCCCGGCTTTTTCACACCCGCAATCCCTTTGCCTCCGGCGGCGTGTACGAAGACCCGGCCACAGGCGCGGCAACAGCCGCTTTTGCAGGTTATCTGCGCGACCTGGAGTGGCCGCACGGCGGCGCGATTGATATCGTGCAGGGTGAAGACATGGGCATGCGCTCCTGCCTGCGCGCGGAAATTCCACCCAGCCCCGGCGCCTCGATCAAGGTGTCAGGGACAGCACGGGTCATGCATGAGCTGGTTTAGGGGATTTACAAATAAATTACAACTTGACCTGCATCCGTTTTTCAGCTTTCCTCGTTTGTCTTAGGTGCTGATTTGCAGCGCATCTCAATCAACCGATATTCAAGGAGCCCGACATGACCACTTTTTCCATCCGCAACTTCTTCGCATTCCCCGTGATCGCCCTGGCCCTGGCCGGTGCAGCGATGGCGGCCGACATCGAAACCACACCGGCCAAAAACGCCCAGGTCGACGACTTTGCCGCCGGCAAGAAAGCCATCAGCGCCAAGAACTGGTCGGAGGCCGTGAGCAGCTTTAACAAGGTGGTGGCCAAGGACCCGAAAAATGCCGACGCCTACAACTACCTCGGTTACTCCAACCGCTGGATGGGCAAGTACGACGAGGCCTTTGCCGCCTACGGCAAGGCGCTGGCGCTGGACCCCAAGCACAAGGGCGCGCTGGAATATTCAGGTATTGCCTACCTGAAGACCAACCAGAAAGCCCAGGCCGACGCGCAGCTGGCCAAGCTGCAGGCGATTTGCGCCAGCTGTGAAGAAACCCGTGACCTGGCCAAGGCCGTGGCCGAGTACAAGCCAGCCGCCAAGTAAGCCGCCCTTGAACCGCCACCATTGCGGCGCGGCATGCGCTGCAATGGTTTCCTGTTGCCGTTCACCTCCCAGGCGATGCCCAGGGCTTTTCGCCTCCCGGCGCACACAAGAGCCAGCCTCTGAATGCGCGGCCTCTGTTGACCCGAAAGAAAACAATGACTGACGCTGATCGCATCAAATACCTGCGCATTGCCCTGGTGCTGATAGGGGTGACGTTCACTTTCGGCCTGTGGCCGCTCACCGTCGTCTGGCCTTCAGGCTGGTCGTGGCATGCGGAAGGGCGTTCGTACTACCTGGAGATGATCCTCGCCCTTTATGCAACGCTGGGGATCTTCCTCATGCTCGCCGCCCGTAACCCTCTCTTGCACCGCAGCCTCATCTGGTTTACCGTCTGGTCCAGCATTGCACACGGCGGGGTGATGGCAGTGCAGTCGTTTCAGGGCCACCACAACATGGGCCATCTCTGGGGTGATGTCCTGGCGCTGTTCGCGGTCGCGGCTGTGCTGGCATTGCTGACTCCCCGCGAAGCTTAAGCCGAAAGAATCCCATGCCCAAGCTAACACGCCCTGCTTCCCGGATACTGCCATCCGCTCTGTTTTTCATAGCTGCTTGCGCAATACCCATATGGTCTGCAGCCGGAAACATTTCCATTCAAGTGCTCGACAAGGAAGGCAAACCGGCGCCCGACGCAGTGGTGGTGATCATGCCCGCCAGCAAAACCGGCACGCCTAAAACTCCGTTGCCTACCCAGGTGACGATCTCCCAGGAAAAAATGCGTTTTGTACCGGCCGTGAGCGTGGTGGCCGTGGGCGCCAAAGCCCAGTTCGTCAACAACGACCCTTGGGAACACCATGTGCGCGGTTCGGCCGCAGGTGCCGCGCAGTTCAACGCCACCGCAGGTGAGGGGTTCGAACTTCGGCTCGACGGCAAACCTGAAGGCAAACCGGCCAAAACCGCAGACGCAACCTTCACCAAGGCCGGCGCGGTACTGCTGGGCTGCCATATCCATGGCTCCATGCGCGGGCACGTGTATGTGAGCGAATCGCCGTGGGCCGCGTTGACGGGCGCCGACGGCATGGCGCAGATTGAACAGTTGCCTGAAGGCACCGCACAGATCAGGGTCTGGCATGCCGACCAGCTGATCGATATCCCGCCCCAGAACTACACCGTGACAGGCTCACCCGCCAAACTTACGCTGCAGCTCAGCGTCGTGCCGCGCCGCCGCCGGATTTAGGTTTTAGGATTAGCCGGACGGCACTCCCGTCAATCCGGAAACCTTTCGACGCGCTTCTTGCGGTTTTCAGGCCTTTCGGGTCGTTGACAGAAACTTTCACGAAACTTACATTGAAGCTTCCGCACGGAGGCTGCTGTATGTTTGACCCGTCTGACCGTCCCCACTCGCCCACGTCCGCCCCACCGCCGTACTGGCATCACGTCACGCTGGCGCAGTTGCAGCGCGTCAAGGACTGGCGCGAGGCGCAGCGCTCAACGCATCCCCTCGAATGCCAGCTCTGGGAGGTGGTCCTGACGGCCTGGCTCCTGGGCTGGACGGGCTGGCTGCCGGCCTACGCCTTCGAGGCGGTATGGGCTTATCCGCTGTGCGTGCTGGGCATCCTGGCGCCGCGGCTTTATGTGTATGCGCGGGCACGGGCACATGCGGCGAGGCGTCTCAGGTGTGACTGGCTGGACCTTGTGACCTGAGTGGGCCTCACTTAGAGTGGCGACATGAACGCCACTACCCTCACCCCTCTGAGTCCTCTCACCTGCTTTCAACTTTCGACCACCGGCCACGTCGCCCACCTGGTGCTGAACCGCCCTGAGGCGATGAACACCATGCACCCCACCTTCTGGCGCGAGCTGGATGCGGTGCTCACACACCTCCACAAGGCCGGCGAGGCGCGCGTGCTGGTGATCTCCAGCACGGGCAAACATTTCAGCGCCGGCATGGCACTGGAAACCTTTGGCAGCGAGATCGCCCTGGACGACACCAGTCCCGAAGGCCGCGCCGCCATCTTTGACATGCTGGGGGACATGCAGTCCACCTTCACCAAGCTCGAAACCCTGCGCATCCCGGTGATCGCGGCGATCCAGGGCGGCTGCATCGGCGGCGCGGTCGACATGGTGACAGCCTGCTGCCTGCGCTACGCCACCGCCGACGCATTCTTCTGCATCCAGGAAATCAATATCGGCATGGTGGCCGACGTGGGTACGCTGCAGCGCCTGCCCAAGCTGGTGCCGCTGGCCGTCGTCAAGGAACTGGCCTACACGGGGCGGCGGATGCCAGCGGCTAAAGCGCAGGGCTACGGGCTGGTCAATGAAGTGTTTGATTCAGCCGAAACCATGCTGGCGGGGGCCATGCAGTGCGCCGCGGAAATAGCCGCCAAACCGCCCGTGGCGATCTGGGGCACCAAGCAGGCGATTCACTACACCCGCGACCACTCAGTGGATGACGCGCTCAAGCAGATGGGCTGGCTGCAGGGCGCGATCTGGAGCAACGCGCATGTGCGTGAGGCGGTAACGGCCATGAAGGAGAAGCGCGCGGCCGGTTTTCCCGCACTTACACCCATCAAGAATTTCAATGAATTCGGTCTCTAGCCAATACAAGACGGGCGCAAGCAGCTATTGATTTAATAGCAATTATTGGCGGGCGGTGCGAACGGCAGGCGGCAACGCCTGCGGATGGCTGGTGCGGAACGGGTTGATGTCCAGCCCGCCTCGCCGTGTGTAGCGCGCATACACGGAAAGCTTCATGGGTTTGCAGCGTGTCCAGATGTCCATGAAGATGCGCTCGACGCACTGCTCATGGAACTCGTTGTGGTTGCGAAAGCTCACCAGGTATTGCAGCAGGCCTTCCTGGTTGATCTGCGAGCCCGCATAACGGATCTGCACGCTGCCCCAGTCGGGCTGGCCGGTCACCAGGCAGTTGCTTTTGAGCAGGTTGCTGGTCAGTGTCTCTTCCACCGGCGGCTCGTCGAATTCGGCAAACAGCAGCTCGGGCGCAGGCGTGAAGTGGATGCATTCGACGTCCAGGCGGTCCAGGTTGAGGCCATCAAGCTCATGTACAGGCTCGCGGTCAAACAGCTCGGGGCCCAGCGTCTTGATGCCGACACCCATACCGACGACGGCATTGAGGTCTGCGCGTATGCGCTCGCGCACATCGCGCGCGTCGGCAAAGCGGGTGTTGTTGAAGCTGTTGAGGTAGAGCTTGAAGGACTTGCTCTCCACGATGTTGGGTGACTCGCAGGGCACGGTGACCTGCGCCAGCGCCACCTGCGGCTTGCCGCGCATATTGAGCCAGCTGAGCTCAAAGGCCGTCCACATGTCGGCGCCGAAAAACGGCGGCGTGCCGGTAATGCCGATCTCGGCACGTTTGCCTTCACGCGGGATCGGGAAGAGCAGCGAGGCGTCGTATTGGTCGACATAGGCCGACGACTTGCCGAGCTGGGATTGTTCAGGGGTGTTCATGCGCCCATTTTCGCCGCTAAGCGGCTCCAGGCCAGAACCGCCTGCCCAAAGCCCCGGGCTGTGGGGCTATATCAGCTGGCCGCTTTGAAATGCGGAATCAGCAGCGCCAACAAACGGTCAACAACACCGGGCGGCAAATCGTGGCCCATGCCTTCGATGCTTTCGAAACGCGCACCGGGAATTCTTCGTGCCGTGTCTTCCCCGCAGGCCATGGGTACCAGCCGGTCTGCCTGGCCGTGCAGCACCAGCGTCGGCACCGCCACCCTGGCCAGCGCCGTGGCGCGTGCACTGTCGGCGGCAACGGCCACCATCTGCCGAAGCACCCCCTGCGGGTGGAAGCTGCGCTGCGCCGCAGCGGTGACCTTTTCGCGAATCTCGGCATCGTCCATGGGAAAGCCCGGGCTGCCAATGGCCTTGAGCAGCTTCACCGTGTGGTCGATGGCGGCTTGCATGCCTCTGCCGGCAGGCCGGCTGAGCAGCACACGGGCCACCGCCGGGCTGGCCTCCGGCAGGCCGCGTGCGCCGCTGGAGCTCATGATGCTCGACAAGCTCAGCAGGCGCGATGGCGCCAGCACCGCCATGCGCTGCGCGATCATGCCGCCCATGCTCACCCCCACCACATGCGCCTTGCCAATGTTCAGCGCATCCAGCACGCCTATGGTGTCAGCCGCCATGTCTTCGATGCTGTAAGGCGGCCGGATGCGCCAGCCCATGCGGAACTTGAGGCCCTCCCACAGCAGGCTGGGTGAGCCGAGATGGTCAAAGTGCTGCGAAAGCCCGATGTCGCGGTTGTCAAAGCGCACCACCCGAAAGCCCGCGTCGGCGATCGCCCGCACCATGGCCGGCGGCCAGGCAATCAGCTGCATGCCCAGCCCCATGATGAGCAGCACCACAGGCCGGTCCGTAGCGTCGCCGGGGTGGGTGTCTTCGATCTCGATATCGATGTTGTTGGTGCGTATTTTCATAACTGATTATGGTCCGCACACTCCGAGTCACGTCAATCGCCGCGTCCCCCATGCGTCAACATGGCTCACCCGCAAGCAGGGGCCGCGGAACTGGCTTCGCCAGGCCGCAGGCGCCGCCCCCTTGAGGGGAACGGGCTACACGAAGTGAGCCTGGACGGGGGTGTCAAATGAACTCCCGCTGCCGAAGCCACTTTGTGGCAATCCATTTCTCGCCGACGGTGACCGGTTCGCCGCCATGCAGAGTCCGGCTGGCGGGGTGTGCCAGCGGGTAACTGAAAAACACCGCATTGCCGCGGCGCGGTGCCACCCGGACTTCAATATCCGGGAACACCGTGGCGCCACCCTCCTCGGGCTCGTGCAGGTACATGATGAGTGTTGCCACGCGCTGGCCGCCACGCTGCAGGATGGCGGGCGTGCCGGGCTCGGTTGGGTCAAAGTAGTCGTAATGCGGTTTGTATTCGGTGCCGGGGCCGTAGTGAAGGACCTGCAGTCCTTCACCGTTTTCCTGCGGCCAGCCGAAGATTCTGGCAATGCGCGCCTCCACCTGGCGCACCACGGCGTTTTCAGCGCGCCTGAAAAACATGCCCTCGCTGGTGCGGTCAGGGTTGAGCTCCTCGCCGCCGGTCTTGGTGTCCACCGTCCGCGACCGTGCCAGGCGTGGCCGCGCGGCCTCCATCAGCGCCTCGCATTCATTCGGGCCCAACAGGTTCCCCAGCACGATGACATTCGGCTGCTGGGCATAAAAAAGTATCTCCACCCACTTGTCGCCGGCATCCACCATGTTGTTGCTGATCGGCAGGGCCAGCGCAGGCACGACGACGGCCGCCAGGTCTTCTGGCGTCAGCTGCACTGCGCGCGTAGCGGCATCGCGGTTCCAGCCGGCGGCCAGCATGGCGTTGAAAATTTCTTCCCGGGAGTGGCCGAGGTTTGCCTGCGCCATCATCCACGCGAGCACTTCCGGCGTGAGCTGCTGGTCAGTGCGGGCTGGGGAGCTCATGCGCGTAAGGCTGTTCAGGCCGCCTGTTTGCGGCGAAACACGAGCCGGTCGGGTTCGGACACCTTGGGATCAAAGCGCCAGCCTTCGGCGTCGAAGCCCTCCAGCTTTTTGACGGTGCCCAGCTTCTTCTCGATGGCATAGCGAACCATCAGCCCCCGCGCACGCTTGGCGTTGAAGCTGATGATTTTGTATTTACCATTCTTGAACTCTTCAAACACGCAGCTCACCACACGCGCCTTGAGCGCCTTGCGGTCCACCGCCTTGAAATACTCTTCGCTGGCGAGGTTGACGATAACCGGCGAGATGTCCGCCGCCGCGCGCTGGTTCAGGTAATCGGAAATTTGCGTCCCCCAGAATTGATAAAGATTTTTCCCATGCGGCGTGGCCAGCGCGGTGCCCATTTCGAGCCGGTAAGGCTGCATCCGGTCGAGCGGCCGCAGCACACCGTAAAGCCCGCTCAGGATGCAGACATGGTCCTGTGCCCAGTCGAGTTGCTGGGCGCTTAGTGTTTTGGCATCAAGGCCGCCATACACATCGCCATCAAAAGCCAGCGCAGCCTGCTTGGAGTTTTTGGCCGTGAACCGGGGCGACCAGGCCTGGTAGCGCGCCACATTCAGGCCGGCCAAAGCATCGGAAAGCTTCATCAAGGTGCTGATCTGCTGCGGTGTGCGGGTTTTGAGCACGTCGATCAACTGGGCGGACTGCCGGGTAAAAAGCGGTTGGGTGTGGGTGGCGACGTGTGGCGGTGTGTCGTAGTCCAGGGATTTGGCCGGTGAGATGAGAAACAGCATGCTTTGGGTTCGGGAGATAAGGCGAAACCCCCACTTTACGACAGGGCGCGCGGCACAGTGGAAAACCGATACGGTCTGCCGTCGGTGAGCCGGGGGCAGCTTGCGTTTCACCGGCGCGTCGCCGTTTTTGCGCCTGCGCCGCGGCGGCACTCCCGTCGCTCCCGGTGCCTGTCAGGGGCAAGACTTCGATTGCATGCGCCATGCGTTCCGCCTTCTTCAATGTCAATTACGTTATGGTAAATTGATTACGGATAGGTAAACATACACACCCAAGCCATCAGTGCCCCGTCCTGCCAGAAGGTCAACGGGGCATTGAAACCAGATTGCTATCTTTTTGATAGCTACTAGCGCCGGATTTGTATGGCTGAAGCGTCTAAAACACTTAAAAACCGCAGGAGCAGTCCATGCCGGAGACAAACACAAGCCAGGGCCGCGCCGCGGCGATCACACTGCCGGCCACGTTTACCAACTGCTATGAATTTTCCCGGGGAACAGGCTATGTCCTGCCCGAATATCCCTTTGTAGAGCCGCCCGAACTGAAAACAGGCGAGGTCAAACGCCACGCCGTCGTGATTGTGGGCGGTGGCATCACGGGCCTGACGACGGCCTGCGCGCTGGCGCAGTACGGCGTCAAGGCCTTGCTGCTGGACGAAGACAACACGGTGGGCGTCAAGGGCGCGTCATCGCGCGGCATCTGCTACGCGCAAAAGACGCTCGAGATCTTCAAGCGCCTGGGCATTTATGAACACATCGCCGCCAAAGGCGTGCAGTGGAGCGTGGGCCGCACCTTTGCCGGCGCCGACGAGGTGTATTCGTTTGACCTGCGCCAGCAGCAGACGCATTCGCTGAGCCGGCAGCCGCCCTTTATCAACATCCAGCAGTTTTATGTCGAGGGCTTTCTGGTGGAGCAGCTTTACCAGCCTGCGCCTGCGAATCGCCTGATCGACATCCGCTGGTGCCACCGCGTCACTGCTTTTGAGCAGAACGACAACTTTGCCACGCTGCAGCTTGAAACGCCAGCCGGCCCCTACTCTCTGCAAGCCCACCATGTGATCGACTGCAGCGGCTCGCGCAGCCCGTTCCGCGCCTGGTGCGGCGCGGCGGTCACCGCGCAAAAAGGCGATGACCGCTGGTGCATTGCCGACGTGCGCTTTAAAAACCCGCCGCCGGTGGAGCGCCACACCTGGATAGAAGCGCCGTTCAATGAAGGGCGTGCCGTGTGGCAGCACCTGATGGCCGATGGCGTCTGGCGCATCGACTACCAGATGCCGCCCCACGCCAACCCCGAAGAAGTCAGCCGCGAGGACGTGGTGCGCGCGCGGCTAAAGGCGCAGTTCAAAAGCCAGGCGGGCCAGGTGCTGGACGATGCCGACTACGAAATCGTTTGGGTAGGGCCCTACGCCTACCGCAGCGAATGCCTGGACAGTCTTCGCCATGGCCGCGTGTTTTTTGCCGGCGATGCGGCGCATGTGATGAGCCCCTTTGGCGCGCGGGGCGGCAACTCGGGCGTGCAGGACGCCGACAACCTGGCCTGGAAGCTGGCTGCAGTGCTGCAGGGTCGCGCTGCGCCCGCGCTGCTCGACAGCTATCACCACGAACGGCATGAGGCGGCGAAGCACAACGTGCTCGTCACCAACCGCACCGCGCGCTTTTTGCGGCCGGCCGACGGCGCGGAGCGGCTGTTTCGCACGGCAGCGCTTAGCTTGGCGCGCGAGCACGTATTTGCACGGCAGCTCGTCAACACCGGGCGCATGTCGGCGCCGAACCAGTACACGCGCTCCGGCGTTTGCGGCGCTGGCGGCGGGCGGCCCACACAAAACGTGGGCTTCACCTGGGCGGACGGCAGCCCAGGCGAGGTGCTGGACTTGCTGGCCTGGGCCCAAGGGCGCCTGCTGCTGCTGGTGTTTGGCGATGTGTCTCCCGCAGGCTTGGCGCGGCTGGCGGCGCTGTCCCGAGAAGCTGGCATTCGCTGCGTGCAGGTAGTAGGGCCTGCCGAACGGGCCACCGCGGTGGAGCACGTGACCGACCGTGAGGGCCATTTGCAGGCGACCTGCCATGTCTTCGGCCATGCCTGGGCGCTGCTGCGGCCCGACGGCCATATCGCGGCCACCGGCGAAAGCCTGGATGCCTCGGTGGTTCATGCGGTAGCCACCGCACTGGGCACAGCCATGCAGACAGAAAAGGACACGGTATGAAACCCGATACCCCACTGACCACACGCCTGCATTTTCAGGATGCCGACGCGTTTTATGAATGCCTGCTGGACGCCCACCAGGGACTCTCCCGGGAGGAATCCGAGCTGCTGAACGCCCGGCTGATTCTGCTGATGGCCAACCAGCTGGGCGACACGGTGGTGCTGAAGGCCTGCATAACCGCGGCGCGTAAAACCTGAGCAGGCATGGGCTACCCCGGCGGCGGGGCGGGGCCAACCTGCCAGTCGAATAAAATCAGGGGTGTTTCACCCAACCCAAGGCGGCATCCCTTCGATGCCGTTTTTCATTGCCCCATGACCAACGCTGCCGCCCCCACCCTTGCCACCCCCGCAGATACCGCCAACACCGCCCCTGGGGCCGTGAAAGCCGCCACACCGGGGCTGGACGGCCTGGCCAAATCCTTCGAGCCGGCCGCGATTGAAAGCCGCTGGAGCCCCGAATGGGAGCAAAGCGGCCAGTACGAACCCACCCTGGATGCGGCCAGGCCTTCGTTCTCCATCCAGCTGCCGCCGCCCAACGTGACGGGTACGCTGCACATGGGCCACGCCTTTAACCAGACCATCATGGATTCGCTCACGCGGTACCACCGCATGCGCGGCCACAACACGCTGTGGGTGCCCGGCACCGACCACGCTGGCATCGCCACGCAGATCGTGGTGGAGCGCAAGCTGCAGGGCGAAGGCAAAAATCGCCATGACCTGGGCCGCAAGAACTTTGTCGCCAAAGTGTGGGAATGGAAGGAAGAATCCGGCACCACCATCACGCGCCAGATGCGCCGCATGGGCGACTCGGTAGCCTGGAAGCACGAGTACTTCACCATGGACCCGAAGATGTCGACGGTGGTCACCTCGACTTTTGTGCAGTTGTACAAACAAGGCCTCATCTACCGCGGCAAGCGTCTGGTGAACTGGGACCCGATCCTGAAGTCCGCCGTGTCCGACCTGGAAGTCGAGAACGAAGAGCGCGACAGCTTCATGTGGCACATCGAATACCCCTTCAGCGACGGCCCGCAAAAGGCTGCTGACGGCTCGCCACTGCGCGGCATGCACATCGCCACCACGCGGCCCGAAACCATGCTGGCCGACGGCGCGCTGGCGGTGCACCCCGACGACGAGCGCTATAAGCACCTGTTGGGCAAGATGGTCGACCTGCCGCTGTGCGACCGCCAGATTCCGGTGATCGCCGACAGCTACGTCGACCCGGAATTCGGCAGCGGCGTGGTAAAGATCACCGGCGCGCACGACTTCAACGACTACCAGGTCGCCCTGCGCCATGACCTGCCGCTGATCACCATCTTCACGCTGGACGCGAAGATCAACGAAAACGGCCCAGCGCAATACCAGGGTCTGGACCGTTATGACTGCCGCAAAGCGGTGCTGAAAGACCTGGAAGAACAGGGCTTCCTAGAAAAAGCCGTGCCGCATAAAAACATGGTGCCGGTGTGTGCGCGCACCGGCGCGGTGGTCGAGCCCATGCTGACCGACCAGTGGTTTGTAGCGCTCAGCAAAGTGAGCGAGCAGGACCCGACCGGAAAATCCATTTCGCAAAAGGCCCGCGATGCGGTGGCCAGCGGCGAGGTCAAGTTTGTGCCCGAGCAGTGGGTCAACACCTACAACCAGTGGATGAACAACATTCAGGACTGGTGCATCTCGCGCCAGCTCTGGTGGGGCCACCAGATCCCGGCGTGGTATGACGAAGACGGCAAGGTCTATGTGGCCGAAAGCGAAGCCGACGCGCAAAAGCAGGCGCCCGGTAAAAAACTCACGCGTGATGAAGACGTGCTGGACACCTGGTACTCGTCGGCGCTGGTGCCCTTCTCCTCTTTGGGTTGGCCTGAGAAAACAAAAGAGCTCGACCTCTTTTTACCGTCGAGCGTGCTCGTCACCGGCTACGACATCATCTTCTTCTGGGTGGCCCGGATGATCATGATGACCACGCATTTCACCGGCCAGGTGCCCTTCAGGCACGTGTATATCCACGGCCTGGTGAAGGACGCGCAGGGCAAGAAGATGAGCAAGTCCGAAGGCAATGTGCTGGATCCCGTCGATCTGATCGACGGCATCGAACTCGCGCCCCTGCTGGAAAAGCGCTCGCAAGGCCTGCGCAAGCCCGAGACTGCGCCCCAGGTGCGCAAGAACACCGAGAAGGAATTTCCCGCGGGTATCCCGGGCTACGGCGCCGATGCGCTGCGCTTTACCTTTGCCTCGCTGGCCAGCTTGGGCCGCAGCATCAACTTCGACAGCAAGCGCTGCGAGGGCTATCGCAATTTCTGCAACAAGCTCTGGAACGCCGCTGTCTTCACTTTGATGAATTGCGAAGGCCAGGATTGCGGGCTTGAAGAACACAGCAAGGAACAATGCGCACCCGGCGGAGAGTTTCACAACTACCTGAGTTTTTCTCAGGCCGACCGCTGGATCTCGTCGACCATGCAGCGCGTCGAAGCCGACGTGGCCAAGGGCTTTGCCGACTACCGCCTCGACAGCGTCGCCGGCAGCATCTACCAGTTTGTCTGGAATGAGTTCTGCGACTGGTACCTGGAAATCGCCAAGGTTCAAATCAGGGATGGCAGTGATGCGCAAAAGCGCGCCACGCGTCGCACCCTGATCCGCACGCTGGAAGCCATCCTGCGCCTGGCGCATCCGGTCATTCCGTTCATCACGGAAGAGCTGTGGCAAACCGTGGCCCCCATCGCGGGCAAGACAGGCAAGTTCATCGGCGTGGCGCCTTATCCGCAAAGCCAGCCTGAAAAGATCGACGAGAAGGCCGAAGCGTACGTGGCCAAGCTGAAGACGCTGGTGGATGCCTGCCGTAACCTGCGCGGCGAGATGAAGGTGTCTCCTGCCACGCGCATGCCGCTTTATGTGCTGGGCGACACGGCCTTCATGCAGGACGTCGCCCCGGTGCTCAAGGCACTTGCCAAACTGAGCGAAGTGAAGGTGTTCGACGAAGAGGCTAGTTGGGCTGCTGCAGCGCAGTCTGCACCGGTGGCCATCGTCGGCGAAGCGCGCCTGTGCCTTTACATGGAAGTCGATCTGGCAGCGGAAAAGACTCGCCTGCAAAAGGAAGAAACTCGGCTGGCAGGAGAGATCATCAAGTCCGAAACCAAGCTCGCCAATGATGCCTTCGTCAACAAGGTGCCCCCGGCGGTGCTGGAGCAGGAACGCAAACGCCTGGCCGATAACCAGGCAGCCCTGGCCAAGATCCGCGAACAGCTGGCACGGTTGAAATAGTCAACGGGTAACCCAGTAAAAAGCCCCGCAATGCGGGGCTTTTTTTGTTGATGGAGATGTGAAGCGAGCCCTAACAAGGTCAACATGCCCGGTCAGATAAGTGTCCTCTTCGCCAGCAGGGCCGCGGGACTGGCTTTGCCAGACCGCAGGCGCAGCGCCCCCTCGGGGGCAGAGAGCTACGCGAAGCGAGCGAACGTGGGGGCCAACAGTTACCTGCTTATGGCCTCAGGCTCAGACCACTGTGAAGACGAAACACCACCAGGCAACTCCAGATCCATAGGCGCACTGGTCAGTTGGTCCATCCCGCTGTGTTGCGCACTGATGGCTTCATGCATGCGATGCGCGACATACCAGCTGGACCGCAGGCGCGCCTCGCGTGTGTGGGAGCCCAGGCGCGGCGTCACAAACAGATTCTTCAGCCCTTTGAGTGGCGAAGTGTCACCGAGGAAACTCGCTTCGGCGCCATCCAGGATGCAGGCCTCAATGCGGCCGTCGCACAACGCAGCGGCCAGCGCGCCTTCATCAAACAATTCACTGCGGCTGATGCCGACCCACAACTGGCTGCGCTTGCAACCCGCCAGAAGCTTGTCGTTCACGAAGCCGCGGAACCGGGTGGCATAAAGCATTTGCACGGACACGGCGTCCGCCTGGCTGACCAGCTCGGGCAGGGAAACAGGTTGTATGCGCAAGCGCTCCCAGATAGGCGCCGTGTGGTGCACCGCCGGGTCATACCCGATGAGCCGCACGCCAAGCCCGCTCAACATGCCGGCCAGCGTGTGCGCTGTCGGAGCCAAACCCAGAATGCCGACGGTACTGCCGTGAAGCTCGCGCCCCATTTGGGTCGTGGGGTGACGGCGTCCCATCAGGGCCGACACAAGGCCGCGGCGGTATAGCAGCAGCAGGCTGCTCAAAAGGTATTCGGCATTGGACCGGACGTTGGCGCTGCTGGCATGCACGACCTTGATGTCGCGCTCCTTGCAGGCCTCCAGGTCGGTGTTGTCGGTGCCCACATGCAAGCGCCCGATCGCCTTGAGCTTTGGCAGAAAGTCGAGAAAGTCGCGCGTAACCACGGTCTGGCGCGGGAAAACGATGCCTTTGGTTTTGTACGCGATCTTGCGCAGGGAAGTCAGGTCGTCCGCGAGTTCAGGGTGATACCCCACCCCATGCCTGGTTTCCAGCCAGGTCATCGCTTCGGGCACCAACGCATCAAGAAGTAAGATGTCCACTCAGTCAATCCTTTTCCTGCCATCATTCAGTCGCGTCGCTTGCCCACGCAAAGTCGAGCGATTGTCCGACTCCCGCGCTGTACCAACAACGCAACACTTTATTCTTTTCCCGGATCAAAGTCGATGCAAAAATTTACATTAAACAAAGCTGTCTTCCCGGTTGCCGGCCTTGGTACCCGCTTTCTACCGGCGACTAAAGCCCAACCCAAAGAAATGCTCCCAGTGGTCGACAAGCCATTGATCCAATACGCTGTGGAAGAGGCCTATGCGGCCGGCATCCGACACATGATTTTTGTAACTGGACGCAATAAACGGGCCATAGAGGATCACTTCGATACTGCTTACGAACTAGAGAATGAGCTTGAAGTAGCCCAAAAGCACGCTTTGCTGTCGCTGGTGCGCTCAGTCCAGCCGGACGACATGAATTTTTCCTATGTGCGCCAGCCTCGCTCCCTGGGTTTAGGGCACGCCGTGCTGTGTGCCGAGCACCTGGTAGGCCAGGAAGCCTTTGCCGTGTTGCTGGCCGATGACCTGATGGTCGGTCCCAAGGGTGGCAAGCCAGTGCTGGCGCAGATGGCCGAGCAGTTCGCCACGCTGCAGCAGTCCATTCTGGCCGTGCAGGAAGTGCCACAGGACCAGACCAAACGCTACGGCATTGTGGCAACCGAAGGGGCCAGCACCGGCCTCATGAAAGTCAAGAAGATCGTTGAAAAACCGGCGCCGGAGGTGGCACCTTCACGAATGGGTGTGGCGGGCCGCTACATCCTCACGCCAGCGATCTTTCAGCACATCCGCAAGCAGACATCCGGCGTGGGCGGTGAGCTGCAGCTCACCGACGGGATTTCAAGCCTGCTGGGCCATGAGAGCGTGTACGCCTTCCAGTACCAGGGCAAACGTTATGACTGCGGAAGCAAGGAAGGCTTCCTGGAGGCGACCGTAGAGCTGGCGCTGGAGCACCCTGAAGTGGGCGTTTATTTCCGGAATTACCTAGACAACCTGCAAATTGGCTGGTCAGGACGGGAACGCCGGAAACAGGCGGCCTGATAACCGTCTGTTACAGAATCAACGGCGCTTTAAAACGTGAATAAAGTCACTGCCGGCGACCTGCTGCTCGACCAGTTCGTTGCCGGTTTGTTTGGCAAAAGCCTGGAAATCACGGGTAGAGCCAGCGTCGGTTGACACCACACGGAGCAGCTGGCCGCTGAGCATTTCGGTCAGCGCTTTTTTGGCTTTCAGGATGGGCAGCGGGCAATTCAGGCCGCGGGTGTCGAGTTCTTTGTCGATGTTCATGAAAATCCTTGGGTTGCCGCGATTTTAAGCAATGGGCAAAGCCCCTTCACGGGACTCCTCCCAGAATCGCCAGCTTTATTCCACCCGCTTGGCCCATTCCACAAACTCGGGTTCATGCCCGCGCGTACGGAGCCAGTCGGCCAGCGCGTAGCCTGTGCCCGCAGGCCAGCATTTGAGCTTGTCCAGGTCATAAAGCCGGTAATCCACCAGTTCGGGCGAGAGGCTGACCTCTCCCGTGCAGACGGCGTGATAGGCGATGATGATCTGGTTCATGCGCTGGAAATCGTAGACGCCTATCAGGTCCAGCGAAGTCGTTTCCAGGCTGGTTTCTTCCTTGATTTCGCGCTCAATCCCGCCCTGCGGCGTCTCGCCCGCCTCCATAAAACCCGTGATCAGCGCATACATCTTGCCCGGCCAGGCCGCGTTGCGCGCCAGCAGCACCTGGCCGTTGTATTCAATCACCGCCGCCAGCACGGGCGTGGGATTGTTCCAGTGGGTGAAGCCGCAGGCTGGGCAGCGCAGGCGCGCCTTCTCGCCGCCGTCTTCCATCTGCGACACCATGGCCAGCGGGGTTGCGCAGTTGGGGCAAAACCTGAATTCGTGGGTCATGGTCAGATGAGGAAAAGAAGGCAGAAAGAGGAAATAGGGATGGCAATTTGCTATTGTTTTGATAGCTGCTGGCGCCCGCTTTATTTGGGCTACAGCCCGTTTATGCCTTAAAAATGGCTCAGGCCGGAAATACCCCGGTCGACAGGTAGCGGTCACCTCTGTCGCAGACGACGAAGACAATCACCGCGTCTTTCACGGTTTTGGCAATTTCCTGCGCCACCCAGCAGGCGCCGGCGGCCGAGATGCCGGCAAAAATGCCTTCCTCGCGCGCCAGGCGCCGGCACATGTCTTCAGCGTCCGCCTGGCTCACCAGCACCAGCTCATCGACCTGGCTGGCGTCGTAAATCTTGGGCAAATACTCTTGCGGCCATTTCCGGATACCGGGGATGCGCGAGCCCTCGCTGGGCTGGGCGCCGATGACCTGGATGGCTGGGTTTTTCTCTTTCAGATAGCGGGAAACGCCGGTAATCGTGCCGGTTGTACCCATCGCACTGACAAAATGTGTCACTTTGCCTGACGTATCTGTCCATATTTCGGGCCCGGTGGTCTCGTAATGGATGCGTGGATTGTCCGGGTTGGCAAACTGGTCCAGCACCCGGCCCTTGCCCTCTTTTTGCATCTGGTCGGCCAGGTCGCGGGAATATTCGATACCGGCGCTTTTTGGCGTCAGGATCAATTCCGCGCCAAAAGCCTTCATGGTCTGGGCGCGTTCGATGCTCAGATCCTCCGGCATGATCAGGACCATCTTGTAGCCCTTGATGGCGGCGGCCATGGCCAACGCGATGCCCGTGTTGCCCGAAGTGGCTTCAATCAGCGTGTCGCCCGGCTTGATATCGCCGCGCTCTTCCGCGCGTTTGATCATCGAGAGCGCCGGACGGTCTTTCACAGAGCCAGCTGGGTTATTGCCTTCGAGTTTGCCCAGAATGACATTGCCGCGCGCGGCGTTTTCGGCGGCGTAAATGCGTTGCAGCGCGACCAGAGGCGTCTTGCCAATCGCGTCTTCAATGGTTGGATAGTTCATGGCCACACTGTGCCATAATTTGAGGCTTCGCTCCTCGCAGCCCGGGTGGTGAAATTGGTAGACGCAGGGGACTCAAAATCCCCCGCCGCAAGGCGTGCCGGTTCGATTCCGGCCCCGGGCACCACATCCCGAAAAGCCGGACGGTTTCAGACCGATCCGGCTTTTTTTTGTCGCACGTGGTTGTTGTGCCGGCTTTAAAGAAAAACTACAGGCAGGATTCAGTCATGAGCAGGCCGGCAACCGCCAGAATTTGAACACCAGCACGCGCCTGTCGTTGGGGCAAATCCGCGATACCGACCTCCCAACATGCTTCGGATCCCCTTCAGCGATCACCACGCGGCCAGGTTTCGGCATGACCGCGGCGGTAATTTCATCCTGATCATCAAAGAATAGTGTCTCGCCCGCCCACGCGATATTCCATTCCTTGCTGCAGTACACGAGCACCGTCACATGGCTGCTTCGTTGATCCTCTTCCACAATGTCCTGGTGCACCTGGCCCTCTGTGCCGAACGTGTTGGCGCTCAACATGCATTCATACAAGCGCACGGGAAACCCTAACCGGGCCTTGACCTGGTTCCAGCAATCGGTGACCACCTGAAGGCTGTCATCCAGCGCCAGCAATTTCGGCTCTACGTCTTCCGTGAAAGGCTTGTCGGTAAATGCGATGGGGTAGTACCAATGCATATCCAGTTCATGGGATTTGAAGCGCTCCCACCGGTTCAGAAAATGCATGGGCACCCATGCCATTGTTTCGATCAAACGCTCTTTGAATTCGACTGAAAACAGGTCGTCAGCGATCTTGACATTCGATCCTAAAAGCATGTACGGGCCCTAAGGAAAATCGAATAAACCCAGACGGCCAGGCGCGGCGACAAACGAAGCTTCATTCCAGCGGAATTACCTTTTTTGATTAGCGCTCAATGCTGTCGCCACCACCGCCGGAGCCCAGGGGCAGGCCAACTTTATGTGGCAAACGCACGCGCTGCACGGCGCTCCATTTGCTGTGGGCACCCAGGGTGTTGCCCACCGGGTTGATCTCCTGCTCACGCTCCGGGATTCCTTTGGCTGTTTGGGGTTTGGGGGTTGGCTGTTTTTTCATGCCGTCTTTCTTGAAGTTAAGGAAAGGGATGCGGAAATTTTGATCCGGGATGGACGTGAGGCAGCAGTCCCAAAGGCTCCTGCTGATACCCAAACGAAATAGGCAGTAAGCCAGGGACCAGTACTTTTACCACTGAAAGCGGCGTTCTTCCCTGGTCGACAAAACAATGCTCGGGTGTGATGTCAACCATGACCGGACTCAACCCCTGGATCGCAAACCGGTTGACCAATTGCGACAGGGTCCTGAATTGCAGGGGCGCAAGGCGCGCGTCAGCGGTTTCAGCTTCGGGGAAAAGAACGCGATCGGCGCGCCGAAAGTAGCGCTTTAAACCATACAGCTCAAAGTGATGGTCTGTTGTGGTGACATCTGCCGGGATTGATATCTTTGGCTCATGGCCGTGAATCCATGCGTAGACTCGTGCTTCAGTCTCATCGAGTGCGCTTTCAAGTGCTTTCCTGAAATCCGCATTGGCCGCGGTGCCCATGGTGGTGAAGTGATATGTCTGGCTCTGGGCCGCAACGAGGCACACATGTGCCCATGGGGAGTCCAGTTTTTGCACGGCTACTTTGCAGCCGGCCTGTTCAAGGATTCTGATGCGATTGTGGACAGTCGATGACACAGAGGAGTGTTTCACCATAGCGCCAGGTGACTGGGCAAGCCAATGCCTCATGAAGGCATCGCGTTCCACAACTTCAAGAAGCGCCCTGAAAACCGCGTCATCCCTTGAAGTGCCAGCGGCACAGCCTGACGAGGTGACCTGCGAAAAAGGCCGTCGCTGAAGTTTTGTATGCGGCGCCAGGCTTTGTCGTGAGAACACCAGCTCTGCAAGCACCTGCACTGCGCTTCCGGACTTTAAATCCACCCCTGCAGTCCACAGGTGAGGTACTTCCGCATCGAAGCGCTCGTAGGGAAATGAGGGGCTCGCATATTGCTTTTCGGAATACTTCACAAACTGCGTCGGATCAAGCCCGTTCGAAAGCGTGTCCAGACGCCCCCATGTGAGCTGGCGAGGTTCCCGAAACCCTTCGCGCTCAACGGCTTCTGCGGCGGCCTTGCGAAAGGCAAGCCAGGGGTCCGCATCCCTGCCCCAGGTGTGGGGTCTGCCGTCGCCCGATGTAATCACTTTGGCACGGGCCAGGTGAAACGGCATGGCAAAGCGGGCCGAATCACCATCCACCCAGGCAAAATCCAGATCGGGTGAACGATCAATCAGGCCGATTTGTTCTGCCGTGGGTTTTGCACCGAATATCGCCGAACCCAACACCAATACCCCCGCCTGCAGACGGCACATTTTGCTGACGACGCTTTCGTAATAACCCCCTATCGTCGCGAAGCCGAGGCCCAGCTTCGAAGCACTCAAGCCGGCGTTGTGCAGGCCGGCACCGGCCTCCATAAAAAGGTACTGCAGGGAGCGATTGCGATACCGCATGGCGGCCACCCGAGGGTCGGCTGCCAGGAAAACAGCACCGGTGGCGTAGGTCAACTCCCAAGGCTTCGAAAATGCCCTTGGCATCAGCCGCTGCCCATCGCCCAGGAGTTCCAGGGCAACCACTCTCTCATCCGGATAGCTGACCCGATAGACCCCTGGTTTGTATGTGCCAACTTTTTTCTGCAAGGCCACAAACACCTGCACGAGCTGCATTCCACCGGCCGAGGCAATGGTCCGCTTCGGCGTGACGTAACCGACCCGTTCATGTTTGACGCTCACTACACCGGCCACCGACCACAGCAGTCCCAGCAGTGCACGTTCCGAAATATCCTTTTCAGCAAAGGTATAAGTCGACACGCGATCAGTAAAAAAATCCCGGAGCGGCATCGCCGTCACTCTGCGGCTGCCTGGCGGAAGCTCCCCCGCGGCCCCCTCTTTGTTCCACAGGAATCTCCGGCATATCTGGTTCGTAGTGGCTGCATCCGCCGACAGGCCAAAAGGGCTGCCCTGAAATGCATAGCGAGCCGCGTGGGCGCTGACCAAGTTGGCATCAATCAAGGCGTCTTGATCCAGCAGAAATTCGATGAACTGCTGGAACTCCTCCGCATTAAAACTCGCAGGCAAGCACTGCAATATCTCGCGCACCGTTCGCGTACCGTCACAAAGTTTAAACACTTGCGCCAGCATGGCCTTTGGTGCTCGCACTTCCACATCCTGCGTGGCACTGCGAACAACAAGCAGGGCGCCCTCAAGCCGGCAAGACCCGGCCATCATTGGAGACAGGCGGCCGGGATCCGTAAAGCTCCCCCTGACATCCGCAGGCGTTGCCTCATTGAGAACGATGTTGAGCGCCAGGTTGGCAGGTCTTCGGGAGGGGGATGCGCGGGACATCACGGTCATATCAGGATTTCTTGTCCGCGCCGAACAGAGAGAAGAAAACGAGCGGATACCCGTCTGGAGGGAGTATGGGGTTTGAATTGATTTCAAGCCACCAGACCTTGCCGGCTTCATCAGTAACGCCGTCAACCGAATAAAGTACGGGCGCCTTGAAACGGCGAAGGCATTCCTGCCCGACCTTTACGCCCATCGCATCAATCTGCTGCCTGATGTGCGCATTGACCCGGCCCAGATCGTTGTCCGACTCCGCAGTGGGCGACGTGGACGCGTACTGGCGCCCGTAGCGAAAATCGATCCACACTTCGCGCCCCCTGGGCAGGATGTCCGCGAGCTTGACTTGCTGAAAATTCAACGAGCAGAGCACGTTTGCACTGCCCTCATCTGCGCCCAGCGTTTTTCCCGTCTGCGCCAAGCGCGATTCAATCAAGACCTGCAGTGTAGACACGCCGTCGCCCATCACAGTCGGATATGCGTGCACGTGCGCATAAAACGCCGTAGCGCCCCAAAACCAGACTTTGAGGTTGGTGCCGACAATAAACTGCTCGGCAAAATCAATGCCCACGCTTTTGTTCTCCAACACGGCATCTTTTACAGCTGGCACTTCGCCAACGTTGCGATAGGGACCCGAAATCTGGTAACCGAATGATCCCGTCGGTTGCTTCACCAGAAAACCACCTTCAGCATCGCTGATGGACGGCCAAGTTGCCGGAAAACCGAGTTCGGCTTTTTTCAGAAACCCCTTGAACAGCAGCTTGTCCTGGGAAATATCCCAGCGCAGGATGTCATAGGGCAGCCAGCCGATGAACCCCGTGACGTTTCTCGCCAACTCGGTCGAATAGGCCATTTGCCCGTTTTTATTCAGCAAAAACCTGGGTTTGAGTGTGTAGTAACGATTGCGGAGCTTTACCTCAAGGTTAAAAGTTCTGATGTCCAGGTCGACCTGGGCGTTGGAGCTGTCGGCCCAGGCCTTTAGGGCCCGAAAATGATTCAAGGTGACGGGAATGTAGGACATTGATAGGCAGGATATTCTGGAGCTATTGCCAGTTGGCGGCTGTCACCAGCGCAAGTGCAGTTGAATAGTTGGAAAGCCGGGAGGTTTGCCTTGCCACTGGAGGCGAGAAACCCATGGCTCCTTACCAAATTCTGCACCTGGCTTGCCAACAACTTGGCAATTACTTGGCAGGGTTATTTGGCATAAGTGACTACTCCTATCTCACTCAAATACTCTTTGAGCGCCGCACGCCAAAGCCCGGGTTTGGCATAAATAAAGTGCCCATCACCCTCAAGTGGCGGGCTCAATAAAAGACGCCCTTTGCCCCCTGCCGCCTGAAAGGCGTCATAGGAAGTGCGAATGGTCTCGGCGGTGTAACGGCTGTCGTTTTCCGCAAAAACCCAGAGCGTGGGAATGCGGGTGGTTTTGCCCAGTTCCGCAAAACCATCAACCATCATCTGGTTGAGGTAGGTGGGGCTCTGCGCTTCCGACATATTGGTCCGCCCGCCGGCAAAATCGATGGCGCCTATCATGCCCCCGAGGTTCTGGCTGGCAAGGTACATGGCGGTGAAACCGCCTGCCGACTGGCCAGCCAATATCACCCGGTTCGCATCAAGTTCAGGCCGGGTTTTAAGCCAGGCCAGAGCAGGCACGATGTCTTCAGCATGCACACGCGCCAGATAGACGGGATCCGCATCCCCTGCTCTGAATCCTCTGGGATATGTCCCCTCTGACATGCCCACACCCTTGCGCGCCGGCATCAGCACGGCTGTGCCCAAGTTCAAAAATTCACGAGCGAGGCCCAAGTCGCGGATGCGGCTTTTGTAGCGCACGGCGGGGTGATCCAGGCTTACATCGCCATGGTTCCAGACCATGACAGGATAAGGACCGGCACCGAAGCGACGGGCTTCGGGTAACAGCAAGGTGGCCTCCAGCCGGTTGCTGCCAAAGGTGCCGGGGGCCTGATAGCTCACAATTTCTTCGCGCCAGGCAATGAGTGGATTGGTCTGCCCAATGGTGGCCGCCACCTCTTTTCCATCCAACCATTCGGCTACCGCTTTTGCAACCAGCGCCTCCTGCCCCGCCATCAAAAACTGGCTGTTGCGCCCGCAGTCGTCTTTTTCCTCCTGCCGTCTATAGCCGACCTGGACGAAGGTAAAACGGCTGCGCTTGGCAATCGCCTGGGCTTCGAGAAATGGGGTGGCGTCGCATTGAGCGGTGGACGTGTGCAACATCAGCACGGGTTTGCGCAAGTTACTCCAGTCGCTGGTACGGTTATCGAGCAGCCCGCTGGCGGCCAGCACGATTTTTCCGAAATCTTCCATATCCCCCGCAATGTCCAGCAGCGGAGCCACCCAGAGGAGGCCGGCCAGGTGAATTTGCGCGCCGGGAAACCGCTGTCGCACCTCCTTGGCGACAGCGGCCAGGTCTTGTCTGAACTCACGGGGCGGCCGTTGCGTCATGCCGCGGCCTGCGGCATCACTGGGTGTATCCACATAGACGACTGCGACGCCTTGCGCCTGCAACTGCGCCACACCCCGCACCCAGGGCCCGCCCAACGACAGAGCCGTTGCGCCGGCTTCGATCTTGAACACGGGGTCGCCCGCCGATCTTGGGTATACGAGCACATGCCGCACGGGCTGCGCGTTGCCTGGGTCGGCCCCAGACGGTGCTTTGTATATGGCAATGGCAAGCTTAGCCCGCTCTCCGGTGGCCGCTGTACGGTGAGATAAGGTCTGTACCGTCCAATCCTGCGCTTGCGCCAATGCCATGGTGCAACAAAGCCATCCAGCGAGGGAAAGCCCAATGCCAACCAGGATGCCAGGTTTTGTGTGGAGTTTCATTTTTTCCTTGACCGCAAAATGAGCGGCGTAAAGCGGTTTCAGCGGGGTTGTTTCATGTTTTCACCATGAATTCAGGATGAGTGGCTAACACGGGTACAGGATTGCGAATCACGGCCATGGCCCGGGCGCCACGCGCACCCCCAGAAGCAGCGGGAGCCCCATAGATGAGACGGTAGAACCCCGGCGCTGCTGACGGGGAATCCTGGGGCCACTACGCTCGCAGGCATCAATTAAAGCTACTGCCGTCTCGGAAAAAAAATGGCAGCGGCAGGGCCCATGCTGTCGACCACATGCTTTGCGCAAGTCTTCTCCAGCCGTTTGGACTGACTGACATGTCCTACGCTCCATAAGGAGCCCTCCCTCATATTTGTTCCAAACTGTATCGCAATAAGCAAAAACTGCGAGATCAGTTACCTTATTTTTTGAGGAAGTGAGTTGCTGGATTGGGTACTAATTACTTGGACATTCAGGTTTCGAAATGGCAGTCGCTTTTGAACTTTTGAAGTTTGTGCCACGCTTAAGTCAGCCATTCCAAATATTGCAGGGCCTTTCCGATTACCGTTATCAAATTGCACAGAAATACAAGGAAGGGGACGAGCGGCAAGGAAAATTACCCGGCATATTCCCCGATGACGGAACTCGCCGTATTCGCAGCAACGGTCATCCCCGCCTCCAGCCGGCTCAACACTGCGGCTTGTTACCTTTCCGGTGCGATCTTTTAACCCCGCCGCTTGTCACGCCTTTTAAGAACGTGCATTCTTGAACTGCGGGCAGAAATTTCCTGCCGCTTCAGGAGTCCGTCATGTGCACCTTGCGTCAGTGGCTCTGCATCCTTCTTTCAAGCGCCTTATTGCCCTGCATGCTGTGGCTACCCACCGCGCACGCGGCCACCTTGCAGCCACCGGCCGCACAGGCCATGATGGATGCACTGACCCGGGCAACGACAGCGGTGGTCGGCATCAAGGCCACGGCGATGGAAGATGCTCACTCGGCCGAAACACTGGGCTTGCGCCGTGCCGGCACGGGAGTGCAGATCAATCAGGACGGACTCATCCTGACCATCGGCTACCTGATGCTGGAGGCGGAGCACATCGAGATCGTGACCCAGGACAACCGGACATTGCCGGCGCGCGCCGTGGCCTACGACCTGGCCACCGGCTTCGGGCTGCTACGCCCGCTGCTGCCGCTGCGTGGTGTCGGCGTGGCGGCCCTGGGCAGCAGCAAGGACCTGGAGCCCGGTGAACCGCTGATGGCCGTCACCGGCCCGCAACCCGATGACGACGGCGACGTCAGCATGACCCGGCTGGTCAGCCGGCGCGCATTCTCCGGCAGCTGGGAATACCACATCGAATCGGCGTTGTTCACCAGCCCGCCGGTGATGGCCAGCGGCGGCAACCACAGCGGCGCCCCGCTCTTTAACCAGAAGGGCGAGCTGATGGGCATAGGCTCTTTGCTGGTATCTGATGCCACCGGCGAAAACCGCCGCTTGCCGGGCAATATGTTTGTGCCGGTGGATTTGCTCCGACCCATCCTCGCAGAGCTGCAGCGTGCGGGCCTGAGTACGAAGAGCCGCAGGCCATGGCTGGGCATCACTTCCAACGACCAGGGCGGGCGCATACAGATTCTTCGGGTAAGCAAAGAAAGCCCTGCGGACCTGGCCGGGCTGACGGCAGGCGACGTCGTGCTGGCGGTGGACGATGCCAAGGTCGCCACGCTCGAGGCTTTTTATAAAAAGCTGTGGGACCGGGCCGCACCCGATGCGGAAGTCAAACTAACGGTACTGCAGGGTGCGGAAGTCAAGACCATTGTCCTGAAGGCGCAGGACCGGATGCTGACGCTCAAAAAACCCGCCGGCATCTGATTTTTTTAGGAAAACAGGCGCTATCCCTTACAAACCGTCGCAAACAGCTATTAATTTGATAGCAATATTGGCTACGAAAGTTGGCAGCCTTCGCACCAATGGCCGGGAGCGGGGGAGCGGGCACAAGCAGCGGAGCCTTCAAAACCTGTAAGCAACCTCGGTCCACACGCGCGCAGAATCCGTGGTCTTGACCAGCTCGGGGACCGGCCCGAGGGGCGAAGCGAAATAAGCCCGGGCCCGCCACTGGTTGAACCCGGTCCAGTCAAGGCCGAACCCCGCTCCACTCAATGTGGCGGTGTTGGTACCTGCCACCCAGGGGCGCTGGTTGATCTTCAGGTAGGCACCATCCCAGAACGCCACCGCCTGGAGCCTTCCGCCACCGGCCTGCCCCAGGTCATAGCGCACCTCAATGCTCCCCCGGTAACCTGTATCACCCGACAACGCCCCCACGTCATAGGCACGTACCGAATGGGGTCCTCCCACGGACATCTTTTGCGACGAGTCGAGGTTGGTATTCGCCCACTGGCCGGCCCATGAAAAATGCAAGGTGCCGTTCTGCCCCAGGCGCTGAAGACGGGAGAAACTCAGATTGGTCTTTGAAAACCCGCCCTGTGTTTTTGCACTGGCCGCATCATCCAGCTGGGCCTCGGCAGCATCAAAAACCACCCGGCCCCGGGTCCATCCCAGGCTCCAGGTATTGATGCCACCGGACATCACCGTATCCCGCCAGTCCCCGGTGAGACTGGAAGTCCAGCTATCGAGATGCCGGTCTGTTTTTATCCCCGCGAGGTCGACGCGTTCGCGCAACTGCACGGTGTCGTACTGAATCTGTCCGTAGAGGTTGACCGTCTGGCTTCGCACCAACGGATGTTTGCCCCAAAGACTGCCGGTTTCGGCGGAGCCATGCGCGCCCAGCACCTCAAGGAACTTGCCAATTTTGTAGTCCAGCGAGGAATAGGCGGCACCGGCGCGCGTGCCGCGGCCGTTCAATAGGGACTCGTAGCTCACCCGCCCATAGTTCACTCCCGTCCCGGAGCTCAGCCCGCTCAGGCTGAGAACATCGCCCTGCTTCAAAGGGTTGTTGAAGTACACCGTACCGCCAAGGCGGGCTCTGCCGGTGTACTTGTTGCCGTAACCGTCCAGGACCAGGCTTCCGGAAACCGCCTGGCCGGGCGTGGCATCAATGGTCAGATCGGAGTTACCCATTCCTTCGCCGGGCCGCAAGGTCGCCTGCACCACCACGCCCGGTATGTCCGACAGCAGCAGCAGGGACTTGTCCAGTAAGGCCTGCTCAACCGGGTGGCCGGTTTGCAACGGCGCTACTGTCGCCTGCAGCAGCAGGTCATTCACACGCGTCTGGTTGTTGATGCCGACTTTGCCGTAGCGCGCCTCGATCACCAGAAAGCGCACAACGCCCGATTGGATCACCTGCGCGGGCACCACGGCCCGCGCAAAGGTTTGGCCGCGGCCATGGTAATACTGGCCTATACGCGAGGCCATTTCGTCGAGCTGGTCAAGCGTCAGGCTTTTCCCTTCGGCATCGGCAACCAGCGCGTGCAGCGTGGCTGTCTCGAACAAGGTGTTGCCGACGATATTGATCGATTTGACATCCACCGCCACCGCGGGTCGTTGAGGCGGCGGCGGGGTGTCCTGCTGATTATTGAGGGGGGGCCTATCCCCGCGGGGCGATGGGACGGTTTGCTGGGACGGTTGAACCTGATGGAGGATGGTGCCGATATCAACCGGCAGCGGATCTGCCGCCTGGGCCGTGAACAGGGGCGCGGCTGCCAACAGCAGCACAGCATGTTTGCCAATTACGTTGCATTTCATGAGAAAACTTCTGTGCGGCACACCGGACTTATTTTTGAGCAGCCAACACACTGCTGCGCAGCTGCACGCCGCCGTCAACGATGTGCAGGCGCGGGTCTTTTCTTCCGCGGGGAATCACATCTTTCGGCACTTCGACGGCCCCGCTGGAAACCACCAGCTCTTCCCCGCCAGAGGCATCACTGCTTGCGCTGCGAGTTACCCGGAGGATGGGCGATACCTCGATCAGGCCGGATTTGGAACGTGTCCCATCCATAGCCTGCTGCATGGCAGCATCGGCAC
This sequence comes from Polaromonas aquatica, assembly GCF_050626995.1. Classification (GTDB taxonomy): domain Bacteria; phylum Pseudomonadota; class Gammaproteobacteria; order Burkholderiales; family Burkholderiaceae_C; genus Polaromonas; species Polaromonas aquatica_A. The sequence continues at coordinate 856,948 of NZ_CP192467.1, forward strand.
CTTCACCAGCAGATCCCCTCCCAGGTGTTCCTGAAGGCGCGGACACTGGCACGACAGGCGGTGCGGTGATGGAGGCGGTCAGCCCGGTGGGTTGCACCACCGTGTAGTTGGCCGCGTCGATCCCGGTCAGGGTATAGCCGGTCACGGTCACGGGCTTTGCGTTGCCCACATTCGCATTGGCAAAAGCACCGCTGCCGCCACTGACGCCGACCACATCGCCGCCCAAGGCTGCCACAGCGGCGGTACCGCCCAAAGTGGCCGCGGTTGTACCGTCAAAGACTTTGTTCTGAGCATTCACACCGGTGACGGTCAGGCTGGCCGGCGTGATGTTTGCGGTGACGGCGGCCGGCTGGGCTATGACGTAATTGCCGGCATCAGCGCCGCTCAATGTATAGCCCGTGACCGTCACGACCTTGCCGTTGCCCACGTTCTTGTTGGCGAAGGTACCGCTGCCCGTTCCGCCCAGGGTCACCGTATCGCCGGCGAGCGCCGTGACGGCTGCTGTTCCGTTGAGCGTAGCGGTGTTCGTGGTGTCGTAGACCTTGTTGTTGGCCCCCACACCCGTGACAGCCAGGCTGGCCGGTGTGATGTTTGCCGTAACGGCGGTGGGTTGCACCACGGTGTAATTGCCGGCATCAGCGCCGCTCAATGTATAACCCGTCACGGTCACGGCTTTGCCATTGCCCACGTTCTTGTTGGCAAACGTGCCGCTTCCGCCACCCACACTCACCGCGTCGCCGGCCAATGTGGCCACAGCGGCTGTGCCATTGAGCGTAGCGGTGTTCGTGGTGTCGTAGACCTTGTTGTTGGCACCGACACCCGTGACAGCCAGGCTGGCTGGCGTGATGTTCGCCGTCACACCGGTGGGTTGCACCACGGTGTAGTTGCCGGCATCAGCGCCGCTCAATGTATAACCCGTCACGGTCACGGCCTTGCCGTTCCCCACGTTCTTGTTGGCGAACGTGCCGCTGCCGGTGCCACCCAGGGTCACCGTGTCGCCGGCGAGCGCCGTGACGGCTGCTGTTCCGTTGAGCGTAGCGGTGTTCGTGGTGTCGTAGACCTTGTTGTTGGCTCCCACACCTGTGACAGCCAGACTGGCTGGTGTGATGTTGGCCGTGACACCGGTGGGTTGCACCACGGTGTAGTTGCCGGCGTCAGCGCCGCTCAATGTATAGCCCGTGACCGTCACGACCTTGCCGTTGCCCACATTCTTGTTGGCGAAGGTGCCGCTTCCGCCACTCACACTCACCGCGTCTCCGGCCAATGCGGCCACAGCGGCTGTGCCATTGAGCGTAGCGGTGTTCGTGGTGTCGTAGACCTTGTTGTTGGCACCGACACCCGTGACAGCCAGGCTGGCTGGTGTGATGTTTGCCGTCACACCGGTGGGTTGCACCACGGTGTAGTTGCCGGCATCAGCGCCACTCAATGTATAGCCCGTGACCGTGACGGCCTTGCCGTTCCCCACGTTCTTGTTGGCGAAGGTGCCGCTGCCCGTTCCGCCCAGGGTCACCGTGTCGCCGGCGAGCGCCGTGACGGCTGCTGTTCCGTTGAGCGTAGCGGTGTTCGTGGTGTCGTAGACCTTGTTGTTGGCTCCCACACCCGTGACAGCCAGGCTGGCTGGTGTGATGTTGGCCGTGACACCGGTGGGTTGCACCACGGTGTAGTTACCGGCGTCGGCACCACTCAGCGTATAGCCGGTCACCGTCACGGCCTTGCCGTTGCCTACATTCTTGTTGGTGAAAGCACCGCTGCCCGTGCCGGCCACGTTCACCGTGTCGCCGGCAATCGCCGTGACTGCTGCCGTTCCATTGAGCGTAGCGGTGTTCGTGGTGTCGTAGACCTTGTTGTTCGCTCCCACACCCGTGACTGTCAGGTTTGCCGGTGTAATGTTTGCAGTCAGCCCCGTTGGTTGCACCACGGTGTAGTTGCCTGCATCGGCACCACTCAAGGTGTAGCCGGTCACGGTCACGGCTTTGCCATTGCCAACGTTTTTGTTGGCGAAGGTGCCGCTGCCGCCGCTCACAGTCACCGCGTCGCCGCCCAATGCAGTCACCGCGGCCGTGCCATTGAGGCTGGCGGCAGTACTCGCGTCATACACCTTGTTGTTTGCCCCTACACCGGTCACAGCCAGACTGGCTGGCGTGATGTTCGCGGTCAAACCCGTGGGCTGCACCACGGTGTAGTTACCGGCGTCGGCACCGCTCAGCGTATAGCCGGTCACCGTCACGGCCTTGCCGTTGCCTACATTCTTGTTGGCGAAGGTGCCGCTGCCCGTTCCTCCTAAAGTTACGACATCGCCGCCCAATGCAGCTACTGCCGCCGTTCCACCAAGCGTGGCGTTAGTGGTCGTGTCATACACCTTGCTGCTGGCATTCACACCCGTAACAGCCAGACTGGCGGGAGTGATGTTCGCGGTCAACCCCGTTGGTTGCACCACGGTGTAGTTGCCTGCATCGGCACCGCTCAATGTATAGCCGGTCACGGTCACGGCCTTGCCGTTGCCCACATTCTTGTCGGCAAAGGTGCCGCTACCACCGCTCACACTCACTACGTCGCCGGCCAGCGCGGCCACAGCGGCTGCGCCATTGAGGGTGGCAGCATTGCTGGCGTCATACACTTTGTTGTTCGCTCCTACACCCGTGACAGCCAGGCTGGCCGGCGTGATGTTTGCCGTGACGCCGGTGGGTTGCACCACGGTGTAATTGCCCGCGTCGGCACCACCCAGCGTATAGCCGGTCACGGTCACGACCTTGCCGTTGCCCACGTTCTTGTTGGCGAAGGTACCGCTGCCCGTTCCGCCCAGGGTCACCGTGTCGCCGGCGAGCGCCGCGACGGCTGCTGTTCCGTTGAGCGTAGCGGTGTTGGTGGTGTCATAAACCTTGTTGTTGGCTCCCACACTTGTGACAGCCAGACTGGCTGGTGTGATGTTTGCCGTGACGCCAGTGGGTTGCACCACGGTGTAGTTGCCGGCGTCGGCTCCGCTCAATGTATAACCAGTCACGGTCACTACCTTGCCGTTGCCCACGTTCTTGTTGGCGAACGTGCCGCTGCCTGCGCCGCCCAGGGTCACCGTGTCGCCGGCGAGCGCCGTGACGGCTGCTGTTCCGTTGAGCGTAGCGGTGTTCGTGGTGTCATAAATCTTGTTGTTGGCTCCCACACCTGTGACAGCCAGACTGGCTGGTGTGATGTTGGCCGTGACACCGGTGGGTTGCACCACGGTGTAGTTGCCGGCGTCAGCGCCGCTCAATGTATACGCCGTGACCGTCACGACCTTGCCGTTGCCCACATTCTTGTTGGCGAAGGTGCCGCTTCCGCCACTCACACTCACCGCGTCTCCGGCCAATGCGGCCACAGCGGCTGTGCCATTGAGCGTAGCGGTGTTCGTGGTGTCGTAGACCTTGTTGTTGGCACCGACACCCGTGACAGCCAGGCTGGCTGGTGTGATGTTTGCCGTCACACCGGTGGGTTGCACCACGGTGTAGTTGCCGGCATCAGCGCCACTCAATGTATAGCCCGTGACCGTGACGGCCTTGCCGTTCCCCACGTTCTTGTTGGCGAAGGTGCCGCTGCCCGTTCCGCCCAGGGTCACCGTGTCGCCGGCGAGCGCCGTGACGGCTGCTGTTCCGTTGAGCGTAGCGGTGTTCGTGGTGTCGTAGACCTTGTTGTTGGCTCCCACACCCGTGACAGCCAGGCTGGCTGGTGTGATGTTGGCCGTGACACCGGTGGGTTGCACCACGGTGTAGTTACCGGCGTCGGCACCACTCAGCGTATAGCCGGTCACGGTCACTACCTTGCCGTTGCCCACATTCTTGTCGGCGAAGGTGCCGCTTCCGCCACTCACACTCACCGCGTCTCCGGCGAGAGCGGTGACGGCCGCTGTTCCATTGAGCGTAGCCGTGTTCGTGGTGTCGTAGACCTTGTTGTTGGCTCCCACACCTGTGACAGCCAGGCTTGCGGGCGTGATGTTTGCCGTGAAACCTGTGGGTTGCACCACGGTGTAGTTGCCGGCATCGGCGCCGCCCAGTGTGTAGCCGGTCACGGTGACTACCTTGCCGTTGCCCACGTTCTTGTCGGCAAATCGACCGATGCCCGTGCCGGCCACGTTCACCGTATCACCGGCGAAAGCTGCGACGCTGGCCGTGCCGTTGATGGTGGCGGCGTCGTTGGCGTTGTACACTTTGTTCTGGATCGTCACGCCGCCAACGACAAGGCTGGCCGGCGTGATGTTCGCGGTCAGGCCCGTGGGCTGAACGATGACATAGTTGCCGGCATCGGCGCCGCTCAAGGTGTAGCCCGTGACCGTGACGGCCTTGCCGTTGCCCACATTCTTGTTGGCGAAAGCACCGCTGCCCGTGCCGGCCACGTTCACCGTGTCGCCGGCAATCGCCGTGACACTGGCTGTGCCGTTCAAGGTGGTACCCAGGCCGGCGTCATACACCTTGTTGTCCGCGCCCACGCCTGTGACCGCCAGACTGGCGGGATTCACCGTCAGCGTGCCATTGGCATAACTGATGTCGTAGCCTTGCTGGTTGGAATACAGGCCGGACGCCGTCACGGTATAGCTTCCGGCATTGACCGCGCCCTGGGCGGTTCCCCCGAAACCGATGCTCCCCGACAGGCTGCCGCAGGCCACGTCGGAGCAACTGACGCTGGTTCCACCATTCCAGGACAGCTTGTCGTAGGTCTTGCTGGTATTGGCGACGGTGACCGTAGTAGCCTTCATGAGTGCCTTGAGCAGGGGACGGCTATTTCCCTCATAAAGGCGCCAGACGCTGGTGAAATCCCAGTTCGGGTTGACGTTGCCGTTGGCGGCCGTGGCCGAGCTGAAGTTGGCCTGTTGTTGCATCTGGGCCGTGGTCATGGCCGTGCCGCCACCCGAGCTGGTGGCACGCCCGGTCGTGGTGGCGTCCCAGAAACTGTTGTTGATCGCCGTTCCGGTACTCCACAAGCCGACCAGGCCACCCAGATTGCTGGTGCCGCTTACGGCCCCAGCCGCGTAGCTGTTGTCGATCGCGCCTCCGGCACCTTCCTTATGCCCCACCAGGCCACCGACATGGCTCGTACCGGTCACAGCGCCGGTCGCATAGCTGTTACTGATGGCCGCAACCAGGCTGCTATTGCTGTTCCATCGCCCCACCAGCCCGCCAACATATTGGCTGGTGCTGGTGACGTTGCCGCTTGCGTAACTGCCGCTGATGGTCGCGCTGTTGAGCATGTCGCCGACCAGACCGCCAGCCCACTGATTGGAGGCAGTGACGTTACCGGTGGCATAGCTGTTGACGATGGCCTCCTGGCTCCAGCCGACCAGTCCTCCCACGGAGAGCCCGCCGCTCACCGCACCACCGGCGTGGCTGTTCGTGATGGAACCCTGGCTCAGCCCAACCAGCCCGCCAACCGTGCTGCTGCCCGTCACAGGCGTGTTGTCGGTATAGCTGTTGTGGATCTTGCCGCCGAGCCATCCGGCCAGCGCACCCACCTTGCTGAGGCCCGAGACGCTGCCGCCGACAAGGCCCAGATTGTTGATGCGGCCTGAGCTGCTCACGCGGCCGAACAGGCCGATTTCTTCGGCGGTGGGCCGGTTGATGGTAAGGCCAGTGACGGTGTGGCCCAAACCATCCAGTGTGCCGGTGAACTGCGCCGCGCTGCTGCCCAGGGGCGTGAATCCACTCCCGGTGTTCCAGGTGCTGGTCGACGATGCGTCGATGTCGGCGCCCAGCACATAGCGCCCATTGAGATTGCCGCTGATGCCCTGCAAATCGGTGCCGGTGGTGCTGGCTGCGGCACCAAGGTCGGTGATGACGGTGTACGTGACGGGGATGCCGGAACTGCCCTGCTTGGTGCTGAAGTTGTTGCCCGCCGGCAGGGTGATCTTCGCGCCGTTGTTGAAGTTGTAGCCGTTACCGGTGCCGGCCCCGGTGCCCTGGCCGTATTCCAGCGCCAGCTTGCCCGTGCCCGAAGCATTGAGATTGGCGTTGATGTTGATGTTGTTCTGCGCATTGAGCGTCAGCTGGTTGGCGCTCCAGCTCACTACGTCGTTGACATTGACATCGCCTGCCGTGCCCGTGGCACCGCTGGTGCTCTGAATGATGACATTGCCGCCGCCCAGGTTGGCACTCAGGGCTGCGCCGGTGATGTCCCCGCCCGCGGCGGCAATGGTGAAGTCCACCGGGTCAATCAGCCAGGTGCCGCTACGGCCTGCAGGGGCTGCGGTGGTGATGCGGGCGCTGTCGGCGATCTTCACATGCGCACCCGAAGTCTCGATGAAACCGCCGTTGCCGCCGTTGGGTGCCGAAGCGTCCAGCGTGCCCGCAACGTTGGCGGTGCCGGCTGCCATGCCGCCCAGCAGGATGATGGTGCCGCTGCGGTTTTCCACCGTGCGTGCCTGGATCACCCCGGTGTTGTTCACTGCGCTGGCCAAGAGTGAATTCCGCGCACCGGCGCTCATCAGCGCCTGCCCACCGTCGGCCAGGATCAATCCGCCGTTCTCGGCCAGGCTGTTGAGAACGCTCTGGTCTACCTCGACCTTGAGCAGCTGGTTGCCCTGAAAGATCAGGGTGGCCGCGCTGCCCGCCGCCAGCGCCACGCTGCCCTGCGGGGCGCTGATGGTGCCCTGGTTGCGCACGGTATTGCCGATCAGGGCGACATAGCCGCCCGTGGCGGCATTGATGCTTCCTTGATTGACCACGCTGCCTGCACCTGGGCCGCTGAAACTGCGCTTGCTGCTGTTAAGGTCTGCATCCTTGACATCCAGCGTTGATGCTACGAGGCCGCCCACATTGACCTGGGCACCGGCACCGAACAGGATGCCGTTGGGGTTGATCAGGAAGACCTGCCCGTTGGCATTGAGTTGCCCCAGGATCTGGCTGCCGTGGGTGTCCAGGATACGGTTGACCGCGATGGCGCTGGCCGAGGGCTGGACAAAATTGACGCTTTCCTGCGCGCCGACGTTAAAGCTCTTCCAGGTCAGTGAAGCATTCTGGCTGGACTGGTTGATGGTGGTGCTGTTACCGTTCTGCGAGATGCTGGCTGCGCCCGAGGTGACCTGGCCGTCCACCGGGCCGGCCTGGGCCGTTGCCGCTCCCAGCAGCAAAACCGCCGTTACGGGCTTGCGCAGAGTCCATCTGCCCGCAGCGCCACCGGCCATCCGGCCGAATACATCAAAAAATGGCGGCGCCGTGGCGGGCGTGCGCCGGCCGATGTTTGTTACAACTTGCGCTACCGGACGCGAATTTTTCGAGCTTTTTTTGTGCATTTTTTACATCCCACAAGTCCCTCTGCATCAGTTTCTTGATAAGAGGGGTTATTCGGGCGATGGTATGCACAAAGGAATCGCGGCACATCGGGTTAAAAAAAGTTCTTTTTGGGCTTAATGGAAACGTGCTCCAGGTCGTAGCAAAAAGTTGCAAATAGTTACTTCTTTGGTTGTAACATTTGACCCAGGTACTGTTGTGCAAAAAACACAGCAAGAACGAGTCAAGCGGGTAGCAAGCAGCGATTTCCCGCTTAAAGGAGACCGGCGGCCTTGCCTTCGAATCCGCCGCGCGCACCAGACCTCAACAATTGCGCAGGCCTTGTTCTACCGTCGGGTAATGCAGGCGAAGCCGCAACTCCCGCTTCAGGCGGGTGTTGTCCAGCCGGCGTGATTCACTCATAAAACTCAACAGCATCAGCGGAAGCTCTTCATGCGCCGTGCCGCGCGCCAGACGCGGCGGCCGTGGCAGGCCGTAGAGATCGGCCGCCAGGTCGAAATAGTCACCCATCTTCAACTGCGTGTCGTCATTGGCGTTGCTGGCACGCTGGGGCTTGCCGCGCCACAAGGCCGCCAGGCAGGCGCGTGCCAAGTCGTCGGCGTGAATATGGTTGGTATAAACGTCGTCTTCCGCACGCAGCACCGGCGTACCTTTGAGCAGCCGGCCGCGCGGCGTGCCGCCTTCGCGGTCAGGCGCATAGATGCCGGGGATGCGCAGCAGGTGCACGTGCGTCCCTGTGGCCCGGCCAAAGAGCCGCAGATGCCCTTCGGCATGCACACGCCGCTGGGCACGCGGTGTGCGGGGGCTCAAGGGCCGCGTCTCGCGCACCCACTCCCCACCACAGTCTCCGTACACCCCACTGGTGGAACCGTACACCAGCGACTGCGGCAGGCTGCGCAGGCGCAGCGCACGCAGCAGCGCCTGCGTGCGCGGATCCGTGCGCCAGTCGGGCTGGTCGCCAGGCGGCGGCGCCAGGTGCACGACCCGCGTAGCCAGCCCCGCCAGGCGCCGCAGGGAAGCGCCATCGTCCAGGTTGCCCTGCAGCGGCGTGATGCGCTGTGCGCGCAGGGCGGGCAACCGCTCCCGCGACGAGGTAAGTGCCAACAGCCGGACATTGCGCGGCAGCAGCCGGGCCACGCGCAGCCCTACATCACCGCAGCCGACGATCAAAACCCGCTCGCGGCGGAAGCGGAAAGGCAGCGCGCCTAAGGGATTCAGGTTTGAGGGCAAAATTGGGGGTTGCCGGGGAAACCGGCTGAGTCGAGAACAGATACCGCAAGGATACCGAATATGAGCTTTAACGTGACCGTGCAACCCAGTGGCAGGACATTCGTGGCCGAGGTGGATGAGCCCCTGCTGGCCGCCGCCATCCGCCAGGGAATCGGCCTGCCCTACGGCTGCAAGGACGGTGCCTGCGGTTCCTGCAAGTCCAAAAAGCTGGAGGGCAGCGTGCTGCACGGCGCGCACCAGGTCAAGGCCCTGTCACCCGAGGAAGAGGCGAACGGCTTCATCCTGACCTGCAGCGCCAGGGCCACGAGCGATGTTGTCCTCGAATCACGCCACGTCACCGATGAAAGCGCCTTCCCGATCAAGAAGATGCCGGTGCGCGTCAACAGCCTGTCCAAGGCCTCGCACGACGTGATGGTGGTGCGCCTGCAGTTGCCGGCCAGTGATGTGTTCAAGTACCACGCCGGCCAGTATGTGGAATTTTTGCTGCGCGACGGCGACCGCCGCGCCTACTCGATGGGCAATGCCCCGCACACCCAGGCCGACAACCCGGGCGTGGAACTGCATATTCGCCACATGCCGGGCGGCAAGTTCACTGAGCATGTATTCGGTCCCATGAAGGAAAAGGAAATCCTGCGCATTGAGGGCCCCTTTGGCAGCTTCTACCTGCGTGAAGACAGCGACAAACCCATGGTACTGCTGGCCTCGGGCACCGGTTTTGCGCCCATCAAGGCACTGATCGAACACCTCCAGTTCAAGGGCATCACGCGTCCGGCCGTGCTGTACTGGGGCGGACGCCGGCCGGCCGATTTGTACATGGATGAGTGGGTCAAGGCCAAGGCAGCCGAAATGCCGAATTTGCGTTATGTGCCGGTGATTTCCAATGCGCTGCCCGAGGACAACTGGACCGGCCGCACCGGCTTTGTCCACCAGGCTGTACTGGAAGACTTTTCCGACCTGTCCGGCTACCAGGTTTATGCCTGCGGCGCACCAATCGTCGTGGACTCGGCCCAGGCCGCCTACACGGCTGCGGGTTTGCCGGACGACGAGTTTTACGCCGACTCTTTTGTGACCGAAAAGGAAAAAGCCCAGGCGACCGTGCCCGCTGAGATCTGAGTGCGTTTTGACGGCTTCCAGGATTTCCTGGCGGCACACCCCGACAAACAAGAAGAATAAAAGAAGAAGAAAAAGAAACGCCCCGATTGATGCGTCAGCCGGGGCTTTTTTATGCGCGGGCAAATGGCGCTCAAAGCCCCACCTCCTTGGCAGACTGTCATGGCTTAAAACCGGATGGCCCACACCGGATAGCCATATCACGGTCAATTTTTTGCAACAATAGAACCATGAACATTCGACCCATTTCCCCCCTTGTTTCCCTGCTCGGCAAATGCCTGGGCACACTTTTCATCACCGGCATCGCGCTGTCCGCCCCCCTGGCCCACGCCCAGACCAAAGTCATGCGCATCATCGTGCCGTATGCGCCAGGGGGCCCGATCGACGTGACGGCCCGACTGATGGCCGAACGCGTCAAGGACACGCTGGGCACCGTCATCATTGAAAACAAGCCCGGCGGCGGCGGCAACATTGGCGTCGACGCCGTCGCCAAGGCACAACCCGACGGCATGACCATCGGAATTTCCGCCGTCGCAACCCACGCTATCAATCCCTGGCTTTACAGCAAGATGCCGTACAACGCGGCCACGGACTTCGCACCCATCACGCAGCTGGTGCGCGTACCCAACGTGCTGGTGATCAACGCCGACGCCGCGCAACGGCTGAAGATCAACACCCTCGGAGACTTGATCAAGTACGCCAAGGCCAACCCGGCCAAACTTAATTACGCCAGCGGCGGCAATGGCAGCGCGGGCCACCTGGCTGGCGAAATGTTCAAGGCGCAGGCCGGCATCTTTGCGCTGCACATTCCCTACAACGGCGGCAATCCGGCGCAACTCGCGCTGCTGAGCGGCCAGGTGGACTACAACTTCGACAACCTGGCCACGGCATCGGCCAACATCAAGTCCGGCAAACTCAAGGCACTGGCGGTCACTACCGCCAAACGCAGCGCCATGCTGCCCGATGTGCCTGCCGTGGCCGAAACGCTCAAGGGTTTTGAGATTGACACCTGGTGGGGCCTGGTGGCGCCTGCGGGCACACCAAAAGACGTGGTCACCAAGCTCAACCAGGCGTTTGTCGCCGCGCTGAACACGCCCGAAGCCAAAACCCGCTTTGCCACACTGATGGCCGAACCGGTGGGCAACACGCCCGAACAGTTCGGCGCTTTCATGAAAAGCGAGATGGTGAAGTATGAAAAAGTGGTGAAGGCGTCAGGCGCCAAGGTGGACTGACCGGACAGGCAAGCCCGCCTGGGCTCGCCAGATCGTAGAAATTAAGCGTTTTAGTGCCGTAGCCCTTAAAGGTCGGGCGCAAGCAGCTATTAAATTTATAGCGCCTTTGCAGGCCATAACCTCCGTCGGCGCTGCTGACACCCAAAGAAAAGGCCGGCTCCTTGCGGAAACCGGCCTTTTCAATTCCTCAACGCGTGAAGTCCCGCCTTTTCAAGCAGGGCCTGCGGAACCGGCTTCGCCGGGCCGCTGGCGCAGCGACCCCTCGAGGGTCAAGAAGCTACACGCAGTGAGCGACCATGGGGGCTCATTTCATTACGCGATCCCCGTAGCGAATGCTTTTCAGGGATCCGCCCTCAAATAACAGCATGGTCATGAACTGTCCGTAACCGGGGTTGTAAGTCCATTCTTCCACCTGTTGGCAGGTATTGACGGTGATGTTGGTAGTGCTGTTGGCAGAACCCGGCTGGGCCGGCGTCACGACGGTCGAGCTGGACACGGTGTCCTGCGTGGGCTTGCAGAACGTGTCCTTCATGACAGGTTCACCGCACTTTTGCAGGATGGTGCCCTTCGAGTTGCCTATTTGCGCGAGGTCACCCTTGCAGCGCAGCGATTGGGCAGAAGCCCCCGTAAACAAGGATGACGCCAGGAAGGCGAACACCACGACAGCAGTGCGAACAACATATCGGTTCATTTTTTGCACTCCTAAAAAACCGAGCCGGAATGGACCGGGTCGGAATGCGCATGGTGCGCATCCTTCGAACTCTATGCGGAAAGATTTAGTGCCGCAAGGCATTTATGCCCTGCGCAGTTTGCCAGAATTACGACTTGAATGTGCGCCCCGCTGCGCCAGCTGGCACGCGGGGGGCACTCGTTCACTCGCCGAGGTACGCAGCCCTGACACGCGGGTCATTCAACAGCTCTTTCGCGTCGCCGTTCATGGTGACGTTGCCCGACTCCATGACATAGCCGCGGTTGGCAATGCCGAGCGCGCGGCTGGCGTTCTGCTCGACCAGCAGCACCGTCACGCCGCGGGCTGAAACGTCCTTGACCACTTCGAAGATCTTGTCGACCATGATGGGCGACAGGCCCATGGACGGTTCATCGAGCAGCAGCACCTTGGGCCGGCTCATGAGCGCGCGGCCCATGGCCAGCATCTGCTGCTCACCGCCCGACATGGTGCCGGCCAGCTGATCCTTGCGCTCTCGCAGGCGCGGGAACAGCACGAACATCTTTTCGATGTCTTCGGCAACGCCGGCTTTGTCGCTGCGAATGTAGGCGCCCATCTGGAGGTTTTCGGTGATCGTCATACGGGTGAAAACGCCGCGGCCTTCCGGCACCATGGCCAGGCCTTCTTTGACGAGGTCCCAAGCGCCACGGCCCTTGATGCTCTTGCCGAGGTATTCGATGTCGCCGTCCAGCATCGGCAAGGTGCCGGTGATGGCTTTCATGGTGGTGGTCTTGCCGGCGCCGTTGGAGCCGATGAGTGTGACCAGTTCGCCGTCATTGACTTCGAAGTCAACGCCCTTGACCGCCTGGATGCCGCCGTAGGCGACCTTCAGGCCGGTCACCTTCAGGAGTGTGTTTGCTGCCATGTTCTTGCTTTCCTTCAATGACCCGTGCCCAGATAGGCCGTGATCACTTTTTCGTCTTTTTGTACATCCGCGGGCGCGCCTTCGGCGATCTGCTTGCCGTAGTCGAGCACGGTCACGCGGTCGCACAGGCCCATGACCAGCTTCACGTCATGCTCGATCAGCAAAATGGTGCGGTTGTCCTTGCGGATGCGGTCGATCAGCTCGCGCAGTTGCACTTTTTCAGTCGCGTTCATGCCGGCCGCCGGCTCGTCGAGCGCAATCAATTGCGGGTCGGTGGCCAGGGCCCGGGCGATTTCCAGGCGGCGCTGGTCGCCGTAGCTCAGCGTGCGCGCCTTGAAGTCGGCGTATTTGCCGATGCCCACATAGTCGAGCAGCTCTTGCGAGCGCTTGGCAATGGCGGCTTCTTCCTGTTTGAAGCCCGGTGTGCGGAATACCGCGCCGATCAGGCCGGAATGCGTGCGGATGTGCCGGCCGACCATCACATTCTCGAGCGCCGTCATGTCGGCGAAGAGGCGGATGTTCTGAAAGGTGCGGGCAATGCCTGCCTTGGCCACTTCATGCACGGCTGTGGGCTTGTAGGCCTTGCCGGCCAGCTCGAAGGTGCCGCTGTCGGGCGTGTACAGGCCTGTCAGCACATTGAAGAAGGTGGTTTTGCCGGCGCCGTTGGGGCCGATCAGGCCGTAGACCTGGCCGCGTTCGATGTGGATGCCGACATCGCTCAGGGCCTGCAGACCGCCGAAGCGTTTGGAGACACCGGAGACTTTAAGAATGGTTTCACTCATGTCCATTCTCCTTAGGGATTGATTGACTGAATAGGATCTGGACCGACAGGCTTGTTCAGCGACTTGCCGTGCTCCGCTGCGGGCCAGAGGCCGCGCGGACGCATCAGCATGATGATGATCATGGCCAGCGCGATCAGCAATTGACGCAGGATGGCGGAGTCGAGGCGGCCGTCGGTCATGGCCTGCAGCGGGCCGGCCACATGGCGCAGCACTTCAGGCAGCGCGGCCAGCAGCAAGGCGCCCAAAATGACGCCCGGCAAGTGGCCGATACCGCCCAGCACCACCATGGCGACGATCATGACCGACTCCATCAGGCTGAAGGATTCGGGAGACACAAAACCCTGGAAAGCGGCGAACATTGACCCTGACACACCGCCAAAGGTGGCGCCCATGCCGAAAGCCAGCAGCTTCAGGTTGCGGGTGTTGATGCCCATGGCCTTGGCGGCGATTTCGTCTTCGCGGATCGCCATCCAGGCGCGGCCGGTACGGGAGTTCTCAAGGCGGTGGCAAACCACGACCGAGACGATCACCAGCACCAGGAAGAGGTAGTAATACATCGACACCGAGTTGACCTCGAAGCCGAAAAACTCATGCGGCTTGCCCAGGTCGAAGCCGAAAAACTTCATCGAATCGATCTGGTTGATGCCCTTGGGCCCGTTAGTCAGGTTGATCGGACGGTCCAGGTTGTTCAGGAACACGCGGATGATTTCACCAAAGCCCAGGGTGACGATGGCGAGGTAGTCGCCGCGCAGCTTGAGGGTCGGTGCGCCGAGGAGGACGCCGAAGAAGCCCGCCAGCGCCGCAGCCATCGGGATGATGGCCCAGATCGGCAAATGCAGCCCGTTGGGGAATTGCGCCGCAATCCAGGGAAAGGCATCGGCCAGATGGGGCGAACCAAGCAGCGCAAACAGGTAGGCGCCGACGGCAAAGAAGGCAACATAGCCCAGGTCCAGCAGGCCGGCGTAGCCGACCACGATGTTCAGGCCCAGGGCCAGCAACACGTACAGCAGTGCCATGTCGAGAATGCGCACCCAGGCGTTGCCGCCTTGTTGCAGGATCAAAGGCAGCACCAGCAGTGCCGCCGCGACGATCAGGAAGGTGACCAGTTTTTTGGTTTTTACAGAATTCATGAGGGTTCTCCTTGCGTATCGGATGGACGCGGCGTCACGCCCGGTCCGCTACACGCTCACCCAGCAGGCCCGAGGGGCGCAGCGTGAGCACAAAAATCAGCACGATAAAGGCAAAGATGTCGGAGTACTGGCTGCCCAGCACGCCGCCCGTCAGCGGGCCGATATAGCCGGCGCCGATGGATTCGATCAGGCCCAGCAAAATGCCGCCAAGCACCGCGCCGCCCAGGTTGCCGATGCCACCGAACACGGCCGCCGTGAAGGCCTTCAGGCCCGGCAAAAAGCCCATGGTGTGCTGCACCGTACCGTAGTTGGAGGCATACATAACGCCGGCCAGCGCCGCCAGGACGGCGCCGATGATGAAGGTGGCCGAGATGACCGTGTCGGGGCGCACACCCATCAGGGCGGCGACGCGTGGGTTTTCAGCGGTGGCGCGCATCGCGCGGCCCAGCTTGGTGTAATGCACCAGCCACATCAGCACGGAAAGGGAGACAACGGTGGCGCCCAGGATGAAGAGCTGGGTCACGGTGATGACAGCGCCGCCGACCTGGAAAGGCTCGCTTGGCAGCAGAGTGGGATAGGGTTTGTAGTTGGGCTTCCAGATGATCATGGCCAGTGTCTGCAGCAGCAGCGACATGCCGATGGCGGTGATCAGCGGGGCCAGTTTGGGAGAGTTTCGCAGAGGCCGGTAGGCGATTTTTTCGATCGCAAAATTGAGGGCCCCGCAGACGACAAAAGCAATCAGCAGCGATATCAGCAAAATAATCCAGCCCGGTGTTCCCGGCATCGAATCCTGCATCAGGCCGATGATGGTCCAGCTGGTTAACGCCCCGACCATCAGGACTTCGCCGTGTGCGAAGTTAATCAGATTGATGATGCCGTACACCATGGTGTAGCCCAAGGCGATCAAGGCATACATGCTGCCCAGGACCAGACCATTGATGATCTGCTGTAGCAATACTTCCATAACTCACTCTCCCGTCCAATTGATGAAATTGCGAACTCCGCCTGGCGGCCACCATTCACCGGGATCGCCGGTGTCTGGACTTGAGTTAACAAAAAGCCCGCCGATCAAAGCCAGATGACTGGGTGAAGGTGGCGAGCTAATCCGCGAATTGTAGCCAAGCGTCTCTAGCGAGAATCGAGCCAGCGATGCGGTTTTCGCGGGGTTTACCCTTGAGGAGGTGGGTTTTCGGGGTTCAATCCGCCTTTATCAGCGGCTTTTGTTTTTTATCAGTCTTTCTTATTGTTCTTAATTTTCAACTCGTTCAGCTTATCTGCGATGCGTATCTCCAGCCCTCTGTTGACAGGCCTGTAGAACTCCGGAGCCGACATGCCCTCGGGAAAATAATTCTCACCGGCGGCAAAGCCGTCTTCCTCATCGTGCGCGTAACGGTAGTTTTTTCCGTAGTCGAGCTGCTTCATGAGCTTTGTTGGTGCATTGCGCAAATGCAGGGGCACCGGGCGGGTGCCGTCCTTGCTGATAAACGCCTTGGCTTCATTGAAGGCCTTGTAGACCGCGTTGGACTTGGGCGCCACCGCCAGGTAGATGACGCACTGGGCCAGCGCCAGCTCACCTTCCGGCGAGCCCAGGCGTTCATAGACCTCGGCAGCATCCAGCGCCATGCGCAAAGCACGCGGGTCGGCCAGGCCGATGTCTTCGCTCGCCATGCGGACCAGCCGGCGCGCCATGTAGCGCGGCTCGGCACCGCCGTCGAGCATCCGCATGAACCAGTAGAGCGCCGCGTCAGGGTCTGAGCCTCGCACCGACTTGTGCAGGGCCGAAATGGTGTCGTAGAACTGCTCGCCGCCCTTGTCGTAGCGGCGCAGGCGTTCGCCCAGCACCTTGAGCAGCCAGGCATCGGTGACTTCGGTGACTTTCTCTGCTTTGGCCGCCACGCTCAGCGATTCAAGCGTATTCAGCAGGCGCCGCGCATCGCCGTCGGCGTAAGCCACCAGCCGGTCAACGGCCTCATCCGCTATGGTTTCGATAGCTGGTAGCGCACGTTCAGCAAGCACCTTGGCGACGATTTGCTTGAGATCTGTTGTATCCAACGGCTGCAATACATACACCACCGCGCGTGAGAGCAAGGCCGAGTTCACCTCGAACGAAGGATTTTCAGTAGTGGCGCCAATGAAGGTGAATAGGCCGCTTTCCACGTGCGGCAAAAATGCGTCCTGCTGGCTTTTGTTGAAGCGGTGCACCTCATCGACGAACACAATCGTGCGCTTGCCGCCCTGCCCTTGCCAGATAGACGCCTGTTCAACCGCCTCCCGGATGTCTTTGACGCCGCCCAGCACGGCGGAAATAGTGATGAAGTGCGCGTCAAAACTGCTGGCCATGAGCCGTGCGATAGTGGTCTTGCCAACACCGGGCGGGCCCCAAAGAATGCAGCTGTGCGGCTGGCCGGACTCAAACGCGATGCGCAGTGGCATCCCCTCACCGAGCAAATGCTGCTGGCCAATGACTTCACCCAGATTTTTGGGGCGCAGCCGCTCGGCCAAGGGTTGATGAGAAGATTTGGAGCTGGTCATGAAGTCCTTGCGCCGTCCCGCCTTGAACGCCCGGCGCCATGCCCCGGCGGAAACCAGCGGCTTGCCGACGGGCTATCGGCGTATTGCCTGTCTTTACTGCCTGATCACATCCGCCTTGGGAGGCGGTACGAAGCGAAAGGTATCGGCCGGCAAATTGGGGTTGACCTCGACTTTGCTGAAGTTCAGCACGGAGCGCTGCCCAAAGCTGTCAACGATTTCAAGCGCGGCCAGGCCTGAGGATTTTTCCCCCGGGCGGAAACCCACGCGTACCGACTGCAGTTGACCATCCTTGCCCTTGGGCGTGGCGACCACCCATTGCAGGCCGCCGGCATCCGGCGCATCGGCCAGCGTGAAATCGGCTTGCAGCGCACGCAAATCCGGGGCGGCGGCAATCAGGGCTGCGGGCGTGGAGTTCAGCACGCTGGCTTGCTTGCGTGAGGTGACCTGGTTCAGGTCAACGTCGTGCAGCCACAGTGTCTGGCCGTCAGCCACGATGCTTTGTTCGAAGGGCTTTTTGTAGATAAAGCGAAAACGGTTGGGCCGTGAAAATTCGAAAGTGCCGGTAGAGGTCTTGCTGCGCGCAGCCTGTCCGTCTTTGGCCGGAGCGGTGACAACTTGCGTGAACTCGGCACGGCCGCTGCTGACGGTTTTCACGAAAGATTCAAGACTTTCCATGCCACCAGCCCAAGCGGGATATGCGAAGGCAGCTATCAAAACAGTAGCAAAATATTTCTTCATGATCGTCACTCCGCCCGTGAGGGCACCAGGATTTCGCGCTGGCCGCTGCCGCTCATGGCGCTGACCAGCCCGGCTTTTTCCATGTCTTCGACCAGCCGCGCCGCGCGGTTGTAGCCGATCTTGAGATGACGCTGCACCAGTGAAATGCTGGCCTTGCGGTTCTTCAGCACAACCTCTACAGCCTGGTCGTACATCGGGTCTTTTTCGCCGCCGCCGTTGCCGCCACTACCATCTCCCAGCAGATCGCCGTCTTCGCCGTCGACCGTGCCGCCTTCCAGCACGCCTTCGATGTAATTGGGTTCACCCTGCTGCTTGAGGTAGGCCACCACACGGTGCACTTCGTCATCGCTCACAAACGCACCATGCACCCGAATTGGAAAGCCTGTACCACTCGGCATGTAAAGCATGTCACCCATTCCTAACAATGCCTCGGCGCCCATCTGGTCAAGGATGGTGCGGCTGTCGATCTTGCTGCTGACCTGGAAAGACAGCCGGGTGGGGATATTGGCCTTGATGAGGCCGGTGATCACGTCCACGCTGGGGCGCTGGGTGGCCAGTACCAGGTGGATGCCGGCGGCACGGGCTTTTTGTGCCAGGCGGGCAATCAATTCTTCAATCTTCTTGCCGACCACCATCATCAGATCGGCCAGCTCGTCAATCACCACCACGATGTAAGGCAGGCGCTCCAGCGGTTCAGGCTGTTCGGGTGTGAGGCTGAAAGGGTTGTAGATGAATTCGCCTTTGGCCTTGGCTTCATCGAGCTTGGCGTTGTAGCCGGCCAGGTTGCGTACGCCCAGCTTGCTCATGAGCTTGTAACGCTTTTCCATTTCGGCCACACACCAGTTCAGGCCGTGTGCGGCCTGGCGCATGTCGGTGACAACCGGCGCCAGCAGGTGCGGAATGCCTTCATAGACACTCATTTCCAGCATCTTGGGGTCGATCAGCAGCAAACGTACGTCGCGCGCATCGGCCTTGTAAAGCAGGCTCAAAATCATGGCGTTGAT
The DNA here is from genome assembly GCF_050626995.1 of Polaromonas aquatica. GTDB lineage: Bacteria > Pseudomonadota > Gammaproteobacteria > Burkholderiales > Burkholderiaceae_C > Polaromonas > Polaromonas aquatica_A. Next base: position 875,548 of record NZ_CP192467.1, read on the forward strand.
ACCGACTGACTTGCCCGAACCGGTAGTGCCAGCCACCAGGCAGTGCGGCATCTTGGCGAGGTCGGCTACAACCGCAGCGCCGCTGATGTCCTTGCCCAGACCGATAGTGAGCATGGACTTGGCTTCGTTGTACACCTGCGAGCCCAGGATTTCACTGAGCTTGATGGACTGGCGCTTGGCATTGGGCAACTCCAGCGCCATGTAGTTTTTACCGGGGATGGTTTCAATCACGCGGATGGAAACCAGACTGAGGGCACGGGCCAGGTCCTTGGCCAAATTGACGACCTGTGAGCCCTTGACACCGGTGGCCGGCTCAATCTCATAACGGGTGATGACCGGGCCAGGCGCCGCAGCCACCACACGCACCTCAACGCCAAAATCCTTCAGTTTTTTCTCAATCAGGCGCGAAGTCATCTCAAGCGTCTCGGGGGCCACCGTCTCCTGGCGCGTCAGCGCGCCGTCGAGCAGGTCAACCTGCGGCAGCTTGGAGTCGGGCATTTCACTGAAAAGTGGTTTTTGCCGTTCCTTGGCGACGCGTTCACTTTTAGGAATGTCGACCAGCGTGGGTTCGATCAGGACCGGCACCGGGTGGTGTTCTTCGATTTCGATACGCTCGTCGATCAGGGTTTCTTCACGCTCCCGAGCAGCTAGCTTGCCGAAGGCAAGGTCTTCCGCGATTTCACGTTTTTCGCGGCGGGAATCGATCAGATTGTCGATCCATGCGCCCACGCGCAAAGCCACATGCGCCCATGAAAAACCGAACACCGCTGAGACCGCAATCACACCCAGCGCAATAAACACCAGGCCGGACCCTGCAAAGCCCAGCCATTTCACGCCCAGCGAGCCGGCCAGATAACCAAGCACACCACCAGCATGCCCGGGCAGCCTGAATTCAAAGCGGTAAAGCCTCGACCATTCCAGGGCTGCGCTGGCCGCTAAAAGCAGCAGCAGACTCAGCCAGAAACGGATACGGCCCGATGCCCTGATGTCGTCGTCAGTAGCATGCGGATCACCGCGCAGCCAGCGCGCCAGTGACGACAACCACACGTTGACACCCGCCGCGAGCGCCCACCAAACAGAGAACCCGAGCAGGAAATAACTGGCGTCGGCCAGCCAGGCGCCGACACGCCCGCCCCAGTTGTGAGCCACGGCTTGGGCGATACCTGCGGCTTCAGTGGTACCGGAAGTGGACCAGGCTGCATCCTGGGGTGAATAGCTCAGCAGTGCTGCCAGCCAGAAAATCAGGCCGAGCAGGCCCAAAATAAGGCTGACTTCATGGGCAAAGCGTTTGATGCCACTGGGCGCATCCGCTGCAGGGGAGTTTCTGGAGTTCAGGGTATCGAGTGAGTAAGTCATGGCCGGCTAATGCGGTAAACCGGAAATAGCGCGACAAAATGAAAGGAATGAAGCGCACCCCAGGACAGGAGGGCGCGAACCGCAGCAAGAGCTATATGCCTTCGCCAAGGTCGCAACGCCGCCATGGATGCGAAGACATGCTTTCATGTTTCGATATTTTCGGGTTGCAGTACCAGGAGCTTACCGCAGTTGGGTAAGGGCTTTGAGGGCCGCCAAGGCACCAAACGTGGTCACGGACGACTGCGAAAGTCCTAGCCCAAGGTATGAAGGCGTTCTTTCACCAGAAGCGAACCGTCATCCCGGGTTTCGATGAACCCGCGCTCCTCAAGGTCCTTCATCACCCGGCTGACCATTTCGCGCGAGGCCCCAACCATTTTGGCCAGATCCTGCCGCGAAACCTTGTCGCGAATGACGGCGTTTCCGCTGCCATCTTCATTGGCAAATTCGAGCAACGCCCTGGCGACGCGACCGTACACGTCCATCAGCGCCAGCGACTCGATCTGCCGGTCCGCATGGCGCAGGCGCTGGACCAGTCCCTTCAGCACGGCATACGCCATGGAGCTGTTTTCCGGTAGGCAGCGTGCAAATTCCAGACGCCCGAGGATCAGGGCATCGGTCTGAATCTCGGCGCGCACCGTCGCGGAGTGAGGTTCGTTGTCAATCAGGCTCATTTCGCCCACGTAGTCGCCGGGGTGCATGGTGGCCAAAATAACCTCCCGGCCACGGGAATCCGTGGTGATGACGCGTGCACGGCCTGTCAGGATGATGGAAAGGGCATTGGATTTTTTGCCCTGCTCCACGATAGGCTCACCGCGCTTGAAGCGGCGCTTGACCACGGTATCGGCGACCGATGCAGCCTGGCTGGCAGTCAACACGGAAAAAAGAGGGACCCGGCGAATCAATTCCAGGTTGGACACCATCGTTGTCATAGCAGATATCTCCCAACCTCACATCCGACGGCTAGTCGCGTGAGTTCTTACAATGGCAAGTAATTAAAAAGAAAACCAAATGCCGAAAAAGTACTAGCAGCTGTTTTTACTTGACGCTGTACTTATGCGGCATGACTCTACATGAGTTCTTACACTTTCCCAATCAGTTTTTCATCATGAAACATTCCAGAGTTCTCATCCTCGGTTCAGGCCCTGCGGGTTACACCGCAGCTGTTTATGCAGCGCGCGCCAATCTCAACCCCGTACTGATCACCGGCATTGCGCAGGGCGGCCAACTCATGACCACCACCGAGGTCGACAACTGGCCTGCCGATGTGCACGGTGTGCAGGGGCCCGATCTGATGCAACGTTTTCTGGAGCACGCCGAACGCTTCAAAACCGAAATTATTTTTGATCACATCAACAAGGTTGATTTCAGCAAGCGCCCCTTTACCCTGACGGGCGACAGCGGGATCTACACCTGCGATTCGCTGATCATCGCCACCGGCGCCTCCGCCAAATACCTGGGCCTGGAGTCAGAATCCGCCTTCATGGGCCGAGGTGTTTCCGGTTGCGCCACGTGCGATGGTTTCTTTTACCGGGGACAGGAAGTCTGCGTCGTAGGCGGCGGCAACACAGCGGTCGAGGAAGCTCTTTATCTGTCCAACATTGCCAGCAAGGTCACGCTGGTACATCGCCGCGACAAATTCAAGGCTGAAGCCATCCTGATCGACAGGCTGCATGAGAAAGTCGCAGCCGGCAAGATCGAACTCAAACTGCACCACACCCTGGACCAGGTGCTGGGCGATGCATCCGGCGTAACCGGTGTAAGGCTCAAAAGCACCCAGAACGGCGCCACGCAGGACCTCACCCTCAAAGGTTGCTTCATCGCGATTGGCCACCAGCCCAATACCGACATTTTTGCCGGCCAGCTGGAGATGAAGGACGGTTACATCATCACCAAAACCGGACTGCAGGGCTTTGCCACCATGACCAGCGTGCCGGGTGTGTTCGCCGCCGGTGATGTGCAGGACCACATCTACCGCCAGGCTATCACCAGTGCTGGAACCGGCTGTATGGCCGCGCTGGATGCCCAGCGTTTCCTGGAACAGACAGAGTAAGCCAGAAATCCCTTATAATTCAAGGCTTTGCTAAATTCGCCCCCAAAAGGGCCCGGTTTGGCAGTTTGGGTTACCGCCACCCTATTCTGGCGAGGTGAGGCAGGAATGACGACAGGCAGCAAGTGCCTTGCGACATGACTGCTGTATAGATACTGGAGTGCATATGGCACGCGTATGTGAAGTCACGGGCAAAGGCCCAATGGTCGGAAACAATGTTTCCCACGCCAACAACAAAACCAAACGCCGGTTCCTCGTGAACCTGCAATACCGCCGCTTCTGGGTCGAGAGCGAAAACCGCTGGGTCCGCCTGCGCGTTTCGAGCGCTGCACTGCGCCTGATCGACAAGAAGGGTATTGATACCGTGCTCGCAGACCTGCGCGCACGCGGCCAAGCTTAAGGAGCACCATCATGGCAAAAGGCGCACGCGAAAAAATCAAGCTGGAATCGACTGCCGGCACCGGTCACTTCTACACGACCACCAAGAACAAGAAGACCACGCCCGACAAAATGCTGATCATGAAGTTTGATCCCAAGGCACGCAAGCACGTGGAGTACAAGGAAATCAAGCTGAAGTAATTCAGCTTCTCCTTTAAAAAAAGCCCGCCGCATCCCGGCGGGTTTTTTTATGGGCCCAGGATTGGCTTGCCCCTCCTTCCTTCTTGCGGAGGATTCGCCCTCACGCGCTCAGCGGGTACCATGGGCAAAGTTCATGGAGATGACCAAAAAAACCGCCTCCATGAGTCAACATGGAGGCGGTTTTATTAGAAGTCAGTGCGCCGGCCCAAGCCGGCGATGATGGCTATCTCAGTTCAGGTGCGGGCTGCCCGCAGCCTCATGGAGAACTCGCGCAAGGCGGCAATGCCGCTTTCTTCAGCGCGGTGGCACCAATTCTGCAGGTCGGACGCGAGCTGCTCGCGGGATGCAGAAGTGCTCAGCCACATCTGGCGAAGTTCTTCGCGCATGGTGACCATCTTGTCCAGTACAGGATGTTCAGCACGGGCCTGGGCCAGCTGTGGCTTGGCAGCAGCTGGCACCTTGTCGTCATCACGGTGCAGCCAGCGATTGGCTGCGCGCAGCACAGACACGTCGGCCTTTTTCGCCTTGAGCACTTCGAGCTCGGCCTTGCTGGCACGGCGCAGCTCCCGGGCGAACCCCGCCATCACTTCATAGCGATGGGCGATCAGGGCTTCCAGTGTTTTTTCATCAGCCACGGGCTGGATGGAGCCCAGCTGGAGCTTGGGTGGCACCTTCTTGACGGAAGCCAGGCCAACTTTTTCCATGGCACGGATATAAACCCAGCCAATGTCGAATTCGTAGGGCTTCACCGAGAACTTGGCCGATGTCGGATAGGTGTGGTGATTGTTGTGCAGCTCTTCGCCGCCAATCATGATGCCCCAGGGCGAAATGTTGGTGCTGGCATCAGGCGCTTCGAAGTTGCGATAACCCCAGTAGTGACCAATACCATTGATGATGCCGGCTGCCGTCACGGGAATCCAGGCCATTTGCACAGCCCAGACAGCCAGGCCTGCTGCACCGAAGAGCGCCAGGTCAATGATCATCATCAGGCCCACACCTTGCCAGCTGTAGCGGGTGTACACATTGCGCTCAACCCAGTCATTGGGCGTGCCGTGGCCGAACTTGGCCATGGTTTCCTTGTTCTTGCTTTCGGCGCGGTACAGCTCTGCACCTTCCCAGAAAACCTTCTTGATGCCGTAAGCCTGAGGGCTGTGTGGATCTTCAGCGGTTTCACACTTGGCGTGGTGCTTGCGGTGGATGGAGACCCACTCCTTGGTCACCTGGCCAGTACCCAGCCAGAGCCAGAGACGGAAAAAATGCGACGGAATCGCGTGCAGGTCCATGGCGCGATGCGCCTGGTGGCGGTGCAGGTAGATGGTGACGCTGGCAATGGTGATATGGGTGGTCACCAGCGTATACAACACGATTTGCCACCAGCTGGCGGCAAGCAACCCATTGGCAAGCCAGTCGAGGGCCGCATCAAACAAGATCATAAAAATCCTTTAAACAACCTGAAGCAGTCGCCCATCCAGATGTGTCTCCAGGCGCTGCAAAAAATAACTTCTTATTGTAAGGTGATACCCCACAAACGCCAAGTCACTTTCAGTACAGGACCTAAGGTCAAAACAGTGCGAAAAATCACGAATGAATATGTAACTTCAGCCTATGTGTCGTCTTTTGTCGCCAAAAATATCACGACTTTTGCCATACTGCAGCGAAAAACCCGTCCGTCTGATGCAGGTAAGGCCAAAGCCGAAGGTAGGGGCCGCGGCAGAGTTTTTCTGCATGTTCCACCCCCAGATGGGTCAATAAAGGACCAGTTTCAAGGACGTTGAACTCTTTGTTCGCCTCGCTGAAGGCTTCCGCAATGGCTTCGTTTTCTTCACGCAAGACGCTGCAGGTCGCGTAAACCAGGCGTCCGCCGGGCTTTAACAGCCGCGCCGCGCTCTGCAAAATCGCAGTTTGCTTGGCCCTGAGTTCCTCAATTGCCTTGGGCGTCTGCCGCCATTTGAGGTCGGGATTGCGCCGCAAGGTTCCCAATCCAGAGCACGGCGCATCAACCAAGACCCGGTCTATCTTCCCGGCAAGGCGCTTGATGCGGTCGTCACGCTCATGGGCAATGGCCACCGGATGTACATTGGAAAGGCCGCTGCGCGCCAGCCGTGGCTTGAGCGCGTCCAGCCGGTGCCCCGAGGTATCAAAGGCGTAGAGGCGTCCGGTGTTGCGCATGGAGGCACCCAAGGCCAGGGTTTTGCCACCCGCGCCGGCGCAAAAATCGACCACCATTTCACCGCGTTTGGCATCCACCAGCAGGGCAAGCAGCTGAGAGCCTTCGTCCTGCACCTCGATGGCGCCGCGCGTAAAAGCATCCAGCTTGCCCAGCTGCGGCTTGCCATCGATCCGCAAACCCCAGGGTGAATACGGCGTTGCTACTGTTTTAATAGCTGCCTTCCCAAGTTCCTTTTGGACTTCAGCCCGTTTATCCTTGAGCGTGTTGACGCGCAGATCGAGCCCGGCCGGCGCGTTCAGGCTTTCCACCAGCGGCCAGAAATCGTCACCCAACTGTTCTTTCAGCGGCTCCACCAGCCACTGCGGCAGGTTGTGGCGATGCAACTCCATCAAATCAGCCGGCTTGACCTGGTCGCAGCGCGACAACCAGTCTTTTTCCTGGTCGGTCAGCGCACCCAGAAGGAAGTCACGGTCCGCCGCAAAACCGAGGATGGCAAGACGCCGCTCCGGCGCGCCGCTGCCGTGCTGGGCCAGATAGGTATAAAGATTTTTCTTGCGCAGAACACCGTAAATCGTTTCCGCCACAGTGGCACGTTCGCGGGGGCCGAGGCGGTAGTCGCGGAAATAACGCGACACCACCATGTCGGCGGGGTGATCAAATTTGAGGACCTGCTTGAGAAGCTCGGAACAACTGTCGAGTAAGGCTTTAGGATGCATAGCCCCATTGTCCCACCCTTGCAGGCCAAGCCCAGCGCATCTCAGGTCACGGTGCGAACGTATACAGCGTCGAAAGCATTGCGCTCGATCTCAGCAAGCGTAGGGGAATAGCCGGCCCACAAGACCAGTGCCTGGCCCGGCAGATCCAGCGAATGCTCCATTTCGCGGCACAGCACGTAGCGTTCCTCGTCGTCCAGCCCAGGCAGTTCGACAAAAACCAGGTAACAGCGGCGGTGCGCAAATTCCTTCAGGTTCTTGCGCACCAGCCACGCTCGCGCCACCGGTTTGTAACGCGCCAATTGCGCCTGAACTTCGCCCATCTCAAAGTTGCCGAGGTCATGACGCCCGATTGCTTCGAAGAATGGCGTCCCGGTCAGCTCCTCCCAGGCGCGCCTTTCGGCTTCTTCGGCCTGTTTGAGTCTTTCGCGCCAAAGGGCGAGGGATTTTTCATCGAAGCTGCCATCTGCGGCGGGCTTTTCCATTTCAGGCACCGCCATACGGCAGGCCCACCAGCGGTTGGCAACACTCTCCTCGAAGAGCTGGCCCAGGCAATTCAGGCGCAGCGTACGTTCCATTGGCGGCAGGCACTGCACCAGCCCGCGCAGGGCGCCGGGATGACCAGGCGTGAGCTGCAGGGCACGCTCGTAATGGCGGCGCACATCGGCCCGCACATCCAGCCGCCGCTGCAGATGACCCAGTTCGACCATCTCTTCGGCGTTGTTGCGCTTTTCGCCGGCGGTCAATTCGGCAGCGCGGGCCCGCACCCGCCCCAGGTACGCATGGTGCTGCTTCCAGTCGCTCGCGTTGTCCCTGCACCATTGTTTGTCGAAATGTGCGATCCATTTCGCCCCTCCGGCGCCCAGCAGGTCCATCGCAGACCGGGAAGCAGAAGACCATGCCGGCAAACTCGTGGCGGCTTGAAGCGCCTCAAGCCGGTCGCGCAAGCCCGGATGGGTGTCATCCACATCGCTGATGCGGCGCAGGGCCTGCCGCAGCGACTCACGTGCGAAATCCCCCGGCGGCGCCAGGCCAAGCAGGGGGCGCATGGCCGCGTAAGGTCCCACCGGCAGGGCCTGAGCGGAGGCAATGCTCCAGTGCTCCGACCAGAACTCGCGGGTTATCCAGTCGCCCTTGACGGCAATCTCGGTCAGCGCGGCGGCTGCAATATCCCTGCCCAAAAGTTTGCCGGAGATACGGTCCGCTTCGTACTCATCCTGACGGGCCAGCGCAAAGGTCCTGGCCGAAAAGCGCGGAAAGTACCAGCGCAAAAATGCTTGCGTGGCCGCGGCTACCGGCCCTTCATCATCGCGCAGCCCGTGGTTCAACATGGCCCAGCTCAGGCGAGTGCGGTAAATCCAGGCGGCAAAGCGGCCGTGGTCGCCCCGCAAATGACCGTACTCATGGGCCAGTACGGCCAGAAAACGTGGACGGTCCAGCGCCATCAGCAGCGGCAGCCCTATGCTGAGGTAGTTGACGCCGCCGCCGAACAGGCCGAAGCGGGGGTGCTGGCGGATGCTGGCGTTGAAATCAGCGTCCAGAAACACACGGTGGATGGGTGGGCCCTTGATTTTCTTGCGAATGCGTTCCAGCGCTTCGAAAAGCGCAGGTGCGTCGCTCGCCTGAAGTACCACGCCTTCCGGTTCGTCGAAGCGGCACCACAACGCCCGCAGGCTGGTCCACAACAGCCCTCCAGCCGCCAGGATCAGGCCGATGAAGACACCCTTGAAGCGTCCGTGGAGCATGGCGTTGGCGACCCACATCAGCAGCCCGGCCGAGAGCAGCAGGCAACCGACAACCCAGGCGTAGCCCAACGCGGCGAAGGCCGCCACGCTGCGGCGGTAGGCCTTGCTGTCGTCGGCGCTGGCGTGCTCGCTCAGGCGTACCAAATGAATGAACTCTGCGCGATCCATCAGCCCTCCTCCTTTTTATTGGCGACAATCTTACCCATGAGCCAAGACCTCCCGCCTTTGATAGAAACCCCCACCGGCCTGTATCGCCACTACAAAGACAAGTTATATGAGGTGATCGGGACCGTCCGCCACAGCGAAACCCTTGAGCCGATGACGCTCTACCGCGTGCTCGGTGAAAAAGACCTGTGGGTGCGGCCCGCGTCCATGTTCAATGGAGAGATCGTGATCAACGGCGTGAGACAGCCGCGTTTCGCCCGGCAACCTGGTTAAGCACTGCAGGCCCTGACAGCAAGCAGCGACCGCAGCGGCGGAGCGCGGAGGCCGCGTCCCAGCACCGGGCCACCCCATGCAAGGTCAGCCCCCTCGGGACAGTGCATTACCGCGTAACGGCAAGCGTAGGGGCCACGTCACCGATAATCGTGGGTTATGTCCGAAATCCAAGCTTCCACCGAAATTGAAAAACAGGTCAAGCGCCGCCGCACGTTTGCCATCATTTCCCACCCCGACGCGGGTAAAACCACGCTGACCGAGAAGCTGCTCTTGTTCTCGGGTGCGATACAGATCGCCGGCAGCGTCAAGGCCCGCAAGGCCGCGCGCCACGCCACTTCCGACTGGATGGAGATCGAAAAGCAGCGCGGCATCTCGGTCGCCAGCTCGGTCATGCAGATGGAATACCGCGACTGCGTCATCAACCTGCTCGACACCCCCGGCCACCAGGACTTCTCGGAAGACACTTACCGCGTGCTGACCGCGGTGGACGCGGCGCTGATGGTGATCGACGCGGCCAACGGCGTCGAGCCGCAGACGCGCCGCCTGCTGCAGGTCTGCCGCGCGCGCAACACGCCTATCCTGACTTTCGTCAACAAGATGGACCGCGAGGTGCAGGATCCGATGAGCGTGATGGACGAGATCGAACGCGAACTCGGCATGACGGTCATTCCCTTCACCTGGCCCGTCGGCATGGGCAAGCTTTTTCACGGCGTCTATGACAGGCGCGAAGACCGCATGCGCGTCTTCAGCCCCGGCGAGGAAAAAGCCGGCGGTGACGATGAAATCCTGGCCGGCCTGGACAATGCAGAAGCCGCCAAACGTTTCGGCGCCGAATACACGCAGGCCCAGGGCGAGATCGAACTGGTCGCCGGCGCCACACCCGAATTCAACCGCGAAGAGTTCCTCGCCGGCAAGCAGACGCCGATGTTCTTCGGCTCGGCCATCAACAACTTCGGCGTGCAGGAAGTGCTGGACGCGCTGGTCGACCTGGCGCCGGCGCCCGCTGAACGCCCGGCCATCCAGCGCGTGGTGCACCCCGAAGAGAAAAAATTCTCCGGTGTGGTGTTCAAGATCCAGGCCAACATGGACCCGGCCCACCGCGACCGGATCGCCTTCCTGCGCGTGGCCAGCGGCGAATTCACGCGCGGTATGCGCCTGAAGGTGGTGCGCAGCGGCAAGGAGCTGCGACCCAACACCGTGGTGAGTTTCATGAGCCAGCGCCGTGAGCTGCTCGACACCGCCTTTGCCGGCGACATCATCGGCATCCCCAACCACGGCGTGCTGCAACTGGGCGACACGCTCACCGAAGGCGAGGCCCTGCAGTTCACCGGCCTGCCCTTCTTCGCGCCTGAAATGTTCCGTGCGGTGGAGGTGGCCGACCCACTGCGCAGCAAGCAGCTGCGCGCCGGCCTTACGCAGCTGGGTGAAGAAGGCGCGATCCAGGTGTTCCGCCCGATTGCCGGCTCATTGCTGCTGTTGGGCGCCGTTGGCCAGCTGCAGTTTGAAGTGGTGGCTCACCGCCTGGAACACGAGTACGGCGTCAAGGCACGCATCATGGGCAGCAACTTCAACCTGGCGCGCTGGGTCACCAGCGACGACGCCAACGAGCTGAAAAAATTCATGGATGCCAACGCCCACCGCGTGGCGCTGGACGCTGTTGATGCGCCCACTCTGCTGGTGGACCACAGCGCCACCCTGCGCGCTGTGGAGCAACAGTGGCCCAAGATCAAGTTCCATGCGCTGCGTGAGCACGCCGGGCTGGTTTTCCAGTCAAAAATGTAAGCGCTTTTGGCCTGCAGGCCGATGAAAACGGGCGCAAGTAGCTATAAATTTTATAGCAACCCTCACCCTCACCCTCACCTGAAACATCGGCTTGGGCCTTGACTTATTGGGCCTTGAGGAAGTCGCCCACTTCCAGCAGGATCAACTCGTTGTCATCCGCCTTGTTCGGCTCGCGGCTGCTGGAAAACGGCAGGTTGTTATCGTTGCCCACCACGATATGCGTGGCGTCCACCACCTCCACGTTTTCAATCGTGAAGAACGGGAAGGTCAGCACGCCATTGTTCAAGGGCTTGCGCGCCAGCTTCGCCGGGTCGGCAATGGCCATCAGGTCGATGTAGCCGATCTTGCGCAGCGCACCGCCGGCATTGGCATCGCTCAATTCCACCTTGTAGACACGCTTGAACTTCGCGACGTCGTGGAAGCAGTCCGTGCGTTTCTGGCCCTCCGGGCAAGCCTTTCCGGCCGTGCCTTCGCCGTTGTCCCGCTCGATGATGAGGCCCGTGTTGGCATCAACCATGTTGAAGTCGCCGATGGCGTGGCTATTGCTTTCCAGCATGTATTTCCAGTGGCGGCCCGTCCAGGATTCGCTCTTCACGTCAAACTCCAGCACGCGCAGGTAATCCTTGCCGCCCACGTTTTCATTGCCTTTGGTGGAGGCGTCATACAGCGCGCCCTCAAGCAGCGCGTACAGCTTGCTGCCATCTTTCGACACGGCCATGCCTTCATACCCCTTGGACCGGCGTACCTGGAAATCCACCGCGCCGCCAGGGGCGCCCGGTGTTGTTACCGCGGGATGGTCGGGCGAACGCACACCCTTGCCGTCGACCTGCGTTTCAAACACACCGAGAATCTTGCCTTTCATGTCGGCCTTGATCAGGAACGGCCCGAACTCATCACCGATCCACAAGGCACCACCGGCGAACTGGAAGCTTTCGGTGTCAAAGTCGCTTCCCGTGAGGTAGCGCTGCCTGGTGCCTTCATGAACGATACGAAACGGCACCTTTTTGTCGGGATCATGCAGAAAAATGGTTTCCAGCCGCTTCATGGTGCCGCCCGTGAAGTCAATCTGGTAGCGGTTCAGGTACAGCATCGCGTCCGGCGAATTGGCTTTGGAGCCAAAGCCGTTATCGGTCAGGATCCAGAAACTGCCGTCGGGCATTTTCTTGATGCCTGAATGACCCTGCAAAGGCTGGCCCCTGAAAGGCACGCTCACACCGGTAGGCCTGCCGGCAGACATGCCTTCCATCGTGCCCAGCGCTTCGGTGCGCTTGCCAGTGGTGAACTTGCCGCTGACCTGCAGGTCCCGCGGTGCGTTTTTGGGCGCGGCAATGAACGACTGGGCGGGCACCACCACGTGGCCAGCCAGGGTGGCCGGAAACGCGGTCTGGGCTTGCAGCGGCGCGACCAGCGCAACGGCCGCCAGCGCAGGAAAGATGGCTTTGAAAAGAGGGTTGAATGCCGGGCGCAGGTTGGCGGCAAAACGGAAAGAAGGCATGGGTGATCCACTGTTGAAGAAAGTCGGATCGTGGCGAATGCATATGACGCCCTGATTACACACAGAGGCCGCGGTCCACAGCAGACGCCGCGCGGCAGGTATGACCTTCCGGGCGGTCACCGTCTTTTGCCATAAGCTATGCAGATGTATCGAACGGCAAGCCTGCGAGTTTTTTCCCTGATGTTGCTCTGCGCATTCTCATTCTCCGGCGTGGGCCATGCACAGGTCTTTGACCGCCTGTATGAAGACAGCCCCAGGATCACGCTGGCCGAGCCGCTGCAATGGGTCGCCGTTCCCAAGGGCGCCATCGAGTCGCCCGATGCGTTGGCGGCCAGCGCTCCCGCAACCGGGCCATGGAGCTTTCAGCCCTACACGGACGACGCCATCCTTCCCACCTCGAACACACAGGACGTCTGGGCCACTTTTTCATTGCCGGCCACTGAAGCCCTGCAGACCTGGTACATCCGCATGCCGGGCCAGGCAATCTTCAGGGCGAGCCTTTTTTCGCGAAACCCGCAAGGCGGCTGGCAGGTCCAGTCCGCCGGCGAGGCCATTGCCCCGGCCGCCTGGTCCCTGCGCACCCGTGTACCGAGCTTTGAACTGCAAACGCGCGGCGGCGCCATGCAGACCTACTACCTGCGTTTTGAGCATCGCAGGGCCATCACGGCGCGGCCCATGCTGCTCTCGCCCATTGAGTACATCGACGGCGCGTCGCGGGTTGGCGTGGTGATCGGCCTGATGTGGGGGATGTTCAGCCTGCTGGCCTTGCTGTGCCTGGCGGCTTTCGTCATGGCACGCAACAAGGTGTTTTTGTGGTTCGGCACGGTCGTGGTCACGCTGATGTTCACGCAACTGGTGCTGATCGGCTATGGCGGCTGGCGCATCTGGCCGCACAGCGCCCACCTGAATCAGGTCATGGGTTGGGTGTCGGCCTCAGTGAGCATGGCCGCCGGTGCATGGTTTTGCACCCGGGCCAGTTATGCCAAGAGCGGCTATCCCCGCATACACCGCCTGCTGCTTGCCGTGGCTGCAGGGAGCCTGTTCATGGCCTGCCTGATGGCATCCAGCCAGAACCTGGTGCCGCGTGAGCTTCGCAACCTGTGGCTGGCGTTTTCCACCCTCGCCATCATGGGAAGCCTGCTGTGGATGTCCTTGCGGGGGCAGACCTGGAACCTTCTCATTTTGCTGGGTGCAGCACCCATCGGGCTGGCCGCGCTGGCCCGGCTTGCCTACAACGCGGGCTGGGTCTGGAATGTTGAGGCGGCACAGGCGGCCGGTGTGCTGTCGGCCATGTTGGGCCTGCTCTGGGTGTTCCTGGTGCTGGCGTGGCGCAGCCGGGCGGCGCTGTTTGCCAATCACCGCAGCGCCGCACTGGCGACTTACGACCCGGCCAGCGGGCTGATGCTGCCGCGGATCATCGACGACAGGCTGCCGCCCATGCTGCTGCGCGCCCGGCGGCAGAAGTCGGCCTTCGGCGTGTTGATGTTGCGCTGGCTCAACCAGGCCCCCAGCCATGACGAAGCCGGTGACCAGAAGCGTGGCGCGGCGCTTTCCCGAATCGGCGAAATCCTGCGCGGAGCGGCGCGCGACGTGGACACGGTGGTTCGCCATGGCGAAAACGACTTCATGATGCTGGTCGAAGGCCCCGTCACCCGCAACACCCTTTCGGAAGTTTCAACCAAGGTCCTGGCCGACTGCATACGCGCATCGGAAAAGCTGGGCGAGGCAAATGCCTTTGAGCTGCACATCGCCCTGTGGCATGACACGCCCAGCGCCCAGACAAGCGCACAGGAAGTCGTTGAAAGGCTCAAGTCCCGCCTGCACCAGATGGCCTCGGGAACAAAGCGCTATGTGCAGTTTGTCGATTCACCCAGTGATGCCGTGAGTGATGTACGTGAAGACCTGAGCCGGCGCGAAGACTTGCTGGCCAAGATCAATGAGATAGAAATATCGCATCCGGCCCTGGCCAGCGAGCAGGCTTCAGCCCCGGGCAGCTAGGCCCTTCACGGCGGAGTCGGCTACCTTCGCCAGCGGCAAGGGCAACGCTGTCTTGTACCTGACCTGCTTGAGCGCAAAGCTTGAGCGGATTTTTTCGATACCGGAGATCGGCGACAGTTGCTCGAGGATGAATTTTTCCAGCGCGCCAATGTCGGCCACCGCCACGCGAATCAAATAGTCGCTGTCGCCCGACATCAAATAGCACTCCATCACCTCGTCGTGCTCGGCGATGCGCTGCTCGAAGTCGGCGAGCGACGCCTTGCTTTGTGTGCGCAGGCTGATGGAGATAAACACATTCAGGCCCAAACCCAGCGCCGCCGCATTGGCAATTGCCACATAGCGGTCAATGACGCCGCCAGCCTCCAGCGCTTTGACGCGGGCCAGGCATGGCGACGGGCTCAGGTGCACACGCCGGGCCAGCTCCACATTGGAGAGCGAGCCGTCGCGCTGCAACTCGTTCAGGATCCTTAAATCGAGGTTATCAAGATTCATCATCTTCGAAAGTAACTATTCGCAGCATTTTATGCTTTTAAATACTGCTTATGCCCGATATTGAAGCTACACCTTTCGGGCAAATCTGCGTACAGTGGTTTGGCCATGAACATGATTCCGCGGACCTGATGCCATGAACGATTCCACACCCCACCATTTACTGATGCAAGCCGCTTCTGACACCGCTTCTTCTGCCGACCCTGATCCGCAAGAAACCGCCGAATGGCGCGAGGCGTTTGAAGCCCTGGCCCGCACGCAAGGCCCGGCCCGCGCACGCGAGATGCTGCATGAGCTGAGCCGCGTCGCGCGCAAGCAGCGCATAGGCTGGCAGCCCGAACTGGCCACGCCTTATGTCAACACCATCGGCGTTGACGAGCAGCCCGTGTTCCCCGGCGACCTGGCGATGGAAGAGCGTCTGGCGTCATTGATGCGCTGGAATGCGCTGGCGATGGTGGTGCGCGCCAACCAGGCCGAGACCGGCGGTTCAGCGGAGCTCGGCGGCCACATCGCGAGTTACGCCAGCGCGGCCGACCTGTTTGAAACCGGCTTTAACCATTTCTTCCGTGCACGCGAAGGCGTTGGTGAGGGCCAGCACCGCGGCGACCTGGTGTTCTTTCAGCCGCACAGCGCGCCGGGCGTGTATGCGCGCGCCTACCTTGAAGGCCGCCTGAACGAAAAAGACCTGGGCTTTTACCGCCAGGAGCTGACCGCGCCCAGCCAGGGCGCGCAAGGCCTGTGCAGCTACCCGCACCCGTACCTGATGCCGGACTTCTGGCAGTTCCCGACCGGCTCCATGGGCATAGGCCCGATCAGCTCGATCTACCACGCGCGCTTCATGCGCTACCTCACGCACCGGCGTTTGCTTGACTGCACAGGGCGAAAAGTCTGGGGCGTGTTCGGCGACGGCGAGATGGACGAACCCGAATCGATGAGCGCCTTGACCCTGGCCGCACGCGAAGGCCTGGACAACATGGTCTGGGTCGTCAACTGCAACCTGCAGCGCCTGGATGGCCCGGTGCGCGGCAATGGCCGCATCATTGATGAGCTCGAAAAATTGTTTGCCGGCGCAGGCTGGAACGTCATCAAGCTGGTCTGGGGCAGCGACTGGGACGGCCTCTTCGCGCGCGACCTGACAGGCGCGCTGGCGCAGACGTTTGCGCAGACAGTCGACGGCCAGATGCAGACCTTTGCCGCCAAAGACGGTCGTTTCAACCGCGACAACTTCTTCGGCCAGAGCGAAGAACTCGCACGCCTGGCCCAGGGCATGACGGACGAGCAGATCGACCGCTTGAAGCGCGGCGGCCACGACCTGGTGAAGATCCATGCCGCCTACGCCGCAGCCGCCAACCATCAGGGCCAGCCCACGGTCATCCTGGCGCACACCAAAAAAGGCTATGGCATGGGCAGCGCCGGCCAGGGCAAGATGACCACGCATTCGCAGAAAAAATTCGACGGCGAGGACCTGATCGAATTCCGCAACCGCTTCAACCTGCCGCTGTCTGACGAGCAGGCCAAAAACCTGGCCTTCTACAAACCGGCTGCCGACAGCGCCGAGATGCAGTACATGCATGCCAGGCGCGCGGCGCTGGGCGGCTACCTGCCCCGCCGTGAGACGACTGCCGACATCGTGAACATTCCGGCCCTGCCCTCCTACGCACAGTTCGCATTGGCGGCGGACGGCAAGGACATGAGCACCACCATGGCCTTTGTGCGCATGCTGGGCGGCTTGCTCAAAGACCCGGCGCTGGGCCCGAAAATCGTGCCCATCGTGGCCGACGAGGCGCGCACCTTCGGCATGGCCAACCTGTTCAAGCAGGTGGGCATTTACTCCAGCGTGGGCCAGCGTTATGCGCCCGAAGACATCGGCTCGGTGCTGAGCTACCGCGAAGCACTCGACGGCCAGATCCTGGAAGAAGGCATCAGCGAAGCCGGCGCCATGGCCAGCTGGACGGCCGCGGCCACCAGCTACAGCGTGCACGGCCTGGCGATGCTGCCCTTCTACATCTACTACTCGATGTTCGGCTTCCAGCGTGTAGGCGACCAGATCTGGGCCGCCGCCGACCAGCGCGCCCGCGGTTTCCTGCTGGGCGCAACCTCGGGCCGTACAACCCTGGGCGGCGAAGGCCTGCAGCACCAGGACGGCACCAGCCACCTGATCGCCGCGACCATCCCCAACTGCAAGGCTTACGACCCCGCCTTTGCCGGCGAGCTCTCCGTGATCCTGGACCGCGGCATGCAGGAAATGATGGTGGAGCAAAAAGACGTCTTCTACTACATCACGCTGATGAACGAGAACTACGCGCAGCCTGATCTGCGCACGGGCATTGAGGCCGGCATTATCCGCGGCTGCTATCAATTCAATAGCTACATGCCTAATCAAAATGCTGACCAGAGTCCTAAAATTCTTAAGAAAGTCGCTTTGATGGGCTCAGGGGCCATCCTCACGGAAGTCATCAAGGCGGCGCAGCAGCTGGCCGCGCAGGGAATAGAAGCGACGGTGTACAGCGTGACCAGCTGGAGCGAACTTGCGCGCGACGGTGCGGCATGCCAGCAGCAGGCCATCAACGGCGGCACGGCGACCACGCCCTTTATCGCGCAGCAGTTGCAGGGCAGCACTGGCCCCATCGTGGCCGCCACCGACTACGTGCGCGCCGTGCCCGAAAGCATTCGCGCCTTTGTGCCAGAAGGCCGGCGTTACCTCACCCTAGGCACCGACGGTTTTGGCCGCAGTGACACACGCGCCGCGCTTCGCGAATTCTTCAGCGTCGATGCACAAAGCATCGTGAAGGCAGCGCTGCACATGCTCCATCCAAAGTAAGCCGTTACACAAACACGCCAAAGCCCGTGTGCGGTCAAACCGCGCACGGGCCCCGGCAAGGCCGCGTTGGATTACTTGGGCAACAGCACCTTGTCGATCACGTGGATCACGCCGTTGGACTGGTACACGTCGGCAATCGTCACCGTCGCCACGCCACCCTTTTCATCGGTCACCATGACCTTGCCGCCGGCGGACTTGGCTACCAGCGTGCCACCGGCCACCGTCTTGATGGAAGCCATTCCCTTGCCGTCGGCAATCATCTTGCTGATGGCGGCGGCGTCCCACTTGCCGGGTACCACGTGATACGTGAGGATGCCGGTCAGCATGCCCTTGTTTTCAGGCTTGAGCAGGGTGTCTACCGTGCCGGCAGGCAGTGCGGCGAAGGCCGCGTTGACCGGTGCAAACACGGTGAACGGGCCCGGGCCCTTGAGCGTCTCAACCAGACCAGCGGCCTTGACGGCAGCGACCAGTGTGGTGTGGTCTTTGGAGTTGACCGCGTTGTCGATGATGTCCTTGCTGGCAAGCATGGGCGCACCGCCCACCATGACCTGCGCGAACGAGGGAATCGCCGCGAATGACAGCGCCATGGCCACGCCGATGGACGCGAGTTTGTGTTTTGTCTGCATGTGAATTCCTTGAAAGTGTTGAAGCAAAAGGCCGATCAAAGTCGTACCGTGAGCCGAAATCGGAATGATTCAAGCGGCTGTCATGAATACGGAGGGCAGGCTCCGCTGGATTCAAAACAAATGAGGCATCAACACTTTTGCGTGCGCATCATGGCAACAAAGCGTAAGCAAGTCGGCAGCATCCGCTCACGCGGCACGCCGCCCGGTCAAGCGGCGCGTTCGAAGAAGGCGCGCACGGCCTTCGGGTAGATCAGGTGCTCTTGCGTGAGCACGCGCGCGGCCAGCGTCTCGGCCGTGTCTCCCGGCAAGACCGGCACCACCGCTTGCGCCAGCGTCTCGCCATGGTCGAGTTCAGCCGTCACCTGGTGCACCGTGACGCCCGCCACCGTACAGCCGGCATCGATGGCGCGCTGGTGCGTGTGGAGACCGGGGAAGGCCGGCAGCAGCGAAGGATGGATGTTGATGAGCCGCCCGGCGTAGTGCGCAACAAACCCCGGGGTGAGGATGCGCATGAAACCGGCCAGCACGACGAGCGCAGGCGAATGCCTGTCGATTTGCGCCATGAGCTCGGCATCAAACGCCTCGCGCGACGCATACGCGGTATGCGGGACCACGGCCGTGGCAATACCCATGCCTTTTGCCAATTCCAGTCCCCCGGCGCTCGCCTTGTTGCTGATGACGGCGGCCACCTGCACACCCCACCGGCTGCGCCACGCCTCTTTTTCAGCGGTTCGGGCAATGACCGCCATGTTGGAGCCGCCGCCGGAAATCAGGATGACGATATTTTTCTGCGCAGTTGCCATAGCCCTCTAGTTTAGAACGCGGCGGGTCGCGGCGCGCCGGCGTGTCTTGCCGCACCCGCCAATCCCAACGGCACACGATGTCCCAACTGAGACATAAAATTGCGAACGACCGTGCTAAAAATAGAAAACCGACCGTACACCTTTGCCCACCGGCCTGGAGACACTCCATCATGGATTTAGCTTTTACGCCTGAAGAACAGGCTTTCCGCGAAGAAATACGCGCCTGGGTTCATGCCAACCTGCCCAAAGATATTTCGCACAAGGTGCACAACGCCCTGCGCCTGTCGCGTGACGATATGCAGCGCTGGGCCAGGATCCTCGGCAAAAAAGGCTGGCTGGGCCACGGCTGGCCCAAGGAATTCGGCGGCCCCGGCTGGAACGCCGTGCAAAAGCACTTGTTTGAAGAAGAGTGCGCGCTGGCCGGCGCGCCGCGCGTCGTGCCCTTTGGCCCGGTGATGGTGGCCCCTGTGATCATGGCTTTCGGCAGCCCCGAGCAGCAAAAGCGCTTCCTGCCCGGCATCGCCAGCGGCGAAGTGTGGTGGAGCCAGGGCTATAGCGAGCCGGGCTCAGGCTCTGATCTCGCCTCTGTCAAATGCCGGGCCGAACGCCAGGGGGACAAATACATCGTCAACGGCCAGAAGACCTGGACCACGCTGGGCCAGTACGGCGAATGGATCTTCTGCCTGGTGCGCACCAGCACCGAAGGCAAACCACAAACCGGCATTTCGTTTCTGCTGATCGACATGAAGTCGCCCGGCGTGACGGTGCGACCCATCGTGCTGCTGGACGGCGAGGCCGAAGTCAATGAGGTCTGGTTCGACAACGTCGAAGTGCCGGCTGAAAACCTGATTGGCGAAGAAAACAAGGGATGGACCTACGCCAAGCACCTGCTGAGCCACGAGCGCACCAACATCGCCGACGTGAACCGCGCCAAGCGCGAGCTTGAGCGCTTGAAGCGCATCGCCAAGGCAGAAGGCGTGTATGACGACCTGCGCTTTCGTGACGAGATCGCCAAGCTGGAAGTCGACGTGGTGGCGCTGGAAATGCTGGTGCTGCGCGTGCTGTCGGCTGAAAAGTCGGGCAAGAACTCGCTGGACATCGCGGGCCTGCTCAAGATTCGCGGCAGCGAAATCCAGCAGCGCTACAGCGAGCTGATGATGCTGGCCGCCGGTCCCTTCAGCCTGCCCTTTATCGAAGAAGCCATGGAAGCCGGCTGGCAAGGCGACTTCCCCGGCGGCCTGCCGGGTGATGCGCCGCTGGCGTCCACTTACTTCAATATGCGCAAGACCACGATTTACGGCGGCTCCAACGAAGTGCAACGCAATATCGTGTCGCAAGTCGTTCTCGGCTAACCCGATCAGTTCATTCCGGTTTAAAGGAAAACATCATGGATTTCGATTTCACCGATGACCAGGAACAGCTGCGCGATGCCGTACGCAAATGGGTGGACAAAGGCTACGACTTTGAGCGCCGCCGCGGCATCGCCAAAGCGGGCGGCTTCTCACGCGAGGCTTATAGCCAGATCGCCGAGCTGGGACTGACCGGCCTCTACATTCCCGAAGCCGACGGCGGCCTGGGCATGGGCCCCGTCGAGGGCATGGTGGTGATGGAAGAGCTGGGGCGTGGCATTGTGCTGGAGCCTTTTGCCCAGGCGCTGATTGCGGGCGGAGTGCTCTCCGGCTACGCGTCCGAAGCCGTCAAAGCCGCCTGGCTGCCGAAAATCGCCTCAGGTGAGGCCCTGGTGGTGCTGGCTTACCAAGAGCGCGCGGCACGTTACGACTTTGAAAAATGTGAAGCAAAAGCGGCCCTAGCCCAAGAAAAATGGGCGCTTACCGCTACAAAAAGCATAGTACCAGCGGGCGACCAGGCTGATGCCTTTATCGTGCCGGCCATGGCCAACGGCAAGCTGGCGCTGTTCCTCGTTGATCGCACAGCGGCGGGTGTAACGACCCGCGGCTACGGCACGCAGGACGGCGGACGCGCGGCTGAAGTGGCGCTGAAGAATGCTCCCGCCTCTTTGATCACCCTGGACGGCCTTACTGCCTTGGCCCACGCCGTCGACATCGGCGTCGCCGCAACCTGCGCTGAAGCCGTGGGCGTAATGGATAAAACGCTGGCCATCACCGTCGAATACATGAACACCCGCAAGCAGTTCGGCGTGGCCATCAGCAGCTTCCAGGCCTTGCGCCACCGCGTGGCCGACATGAAGATGCAGCTGGAGTTGGCGCGCTCGATGAGCTATTACGCCTCGCTCAAGCTCAATGCACCCGCCGACGAACGCGCCCGGGCGCTGGCACGCGCCAAATACCAGCTCGGCGTGTCGATGCGCTTTGTGGGCCAGCAGGCGGTGCAGCTGCACGGCGGCATCGGCGTGACCGACGAGTACATCGTGAGCCACTACTTCAAGAAGCTGACGCAGCTGGAAATGACCTTTGGCGACACGCTGCACCACCTGGGCGAGGTGTCGAGCCGGATGCAGGAGACGGCCGGCGTATTTGCCTAAGCCGCAAAAGGATCAGGCGGATCAGGCGCCTGGTGGCCGAAGCCGCAAAGCCGGCTCGTCGGGTTCGGCAAAAAGGCGAAGCGTGACGGCGACACTGACAATCGATGTCATCGTGACCGATATCGCCACCCACGGTCGGAGTTGCCTATACAACCCATCATCGCCGAACACGCGGGCGTAGTAGTCTGGGCTGAAAAGCATGAAGCCGTTCGGAGCGAAAAAGGTGATGATGGGGGTCGGCACAGGCGCCAGCAGGACAGCAACCACTAAACCCAATACAACTGCGGCGGGCCGCGACGAAAGGCCCCGACGCTTCATACCCCTGCCCGTGAGAAACGCTGCCGCAAACACTGGCAACGAAAGTGCCGCCCATACCAAAATCAAAACCGCGACTTTGGCGATTAGTTCAAAAGAAGGCATTTGAAGGAGGCCCGACAGGTACTTGGAGTGAGGGCCTTTTCCAGCGCACGTCTCGTCTCAAGGCGCTCGGAATCCCTCAGGCATGCAAGCGCGACGTCTTCGGAATATGCGCCATCAAAAACTCCATCTGGTCCGCCAAAATGCGGCGGTTGCGCAGGATGAAGTCTTCCCAGAGGCTGGGCACATAGGGCGTGTACAGCAGCGGCATGTGGGCCTGCTCGGGCGTGCGGCTGCTTTTGCGGTGGTTGCAGGCGCGGCAGGCCGTCACCACGTTCATCCAGGTGTCTATGCCTTTTTGCGCAAACGGAATGATGTGCTCGCGCGTCAGGTCTTCTTCGTGGAAGTGCCCGCCGCAGTAAGCGCATACATTGCGGTCGCGGGCAAACAGCTTGCCATTGGTCAGGCCCGGTTTCAGGTCGAACGGGTTGATGTTCGGCACACCCTTGGTGCCGATGATGCTGTTGACGGTGATGATGGACTGTTCGCCCGTGATGGCGTTGTGGCCGCCATGGAAGGTGACAACCCGCGCGCCCATCTCCCAGCGCACCTCGTCAGCCGCGTAATGCAACACGGCTTGTTCAAGGCTGATCCAGGATTGCGGCAATCCCTGGGCTGAGAGCTTCAAGACCTTCAAAACGAACCTCCATCATGGTGGGCACCGGGTAAAAACGCGGCGCTCGGCTGGCTGAACGGGCTGACTGTGTATCAATATACAGTGAAATCATGGCAAACAGGTTCAAATCCCCCATAAACCACGTTAAGCCCCCGTTGAGCCGGGCTCAAGCGCTATAAAAACGATAATTGCCCCATGAAAATTTTCCGCGGCTACCACCATCCCCAGCTCGCGGCGCACTGCGCCCTGACCATCGGCAACTTTGATGGTGTGCACCGCGGCCACCAGGCCATGCTGGCGCTGCTAAGAAATGAGGCGCAGCACCGCGGCGTGCCTAGTTGCGTCATGAGCTTCGAGCCCCATCCGCGGGACTATTTCGCTGGCGCGGCCCGCAAGCCCGAGCTGGCCCCCGCGCGCATCGCCACGCTGCGCGACAAGCTCACCGAGCTGGCCCGCTGCGGCATCGACCAGTGCGTGGTTCTGCCCTTTAACGCCCGGCTGGCCTCACAACCGGCCGAGATGTTTATCGAGGAAGTGTTGCTCAAAGGACTGGGCGTGCAGTACGTGCTGGTGGGCGACGACTTCCGTTTTGGCGCCAAGCGGGTGGGCGACTACGCCATGCTGGACGCCGCCGGCGAGCGTCTGGGCTTTGACGTGGCGCGCATGAACAGCTATGAGGTGCACGGCACCCGGGTGTCGAGCTCTGCTGTGCGCGAGGCGCTGGCCGAAGGCCGGATGGACAGGGTAGCCGCCCTGCTGGGGCGGCCCTACAGCATCTCTGGCCACGTCGTGCATGGCCGAAAACTGGGGCGCGACCTGGGGTTTCGCACACTCAACCTGCGGTTTTCCCACTGGAAACCGGCCGCCAGCGGGATTTTTGCGGTGCAGGTGCATGGCCTGGCCGACCAGCCTATCCCCGGCGTAGCCAACCTCGGCATACGGCCCTCGCTGGATCCGGCCGACGTCAACGGCGGGCGCGTGCTGCTGGAGACGCATTGCCTCGAATGGCCCGCCAGCCTTGGCCCCGAGGGGGCATACGGTAAAATCATCCGCGTGGAACTGCTTCATAAACTGCACGACGAACTGAAGTACGACAGCCTGGACAGCCTGAAAACGGGCATCGCCAAGGACTGCGATGAGGCGCGGGCGTTTTTTGCCCAGGCGCCGCAGGCGTTTTCGGCCGCCATGCACACGGAAACCAGCCGCCAGACCACGCGCGACCGAATTTAGACGATCTCGTCGCCTCTGACCTCGCCTTGACTGTCTTCCACCTGGCGAGCGGCTTACCTCCCCACCGTATTTCCGGCGGCTCCGGCCTTTTCAGGCCACCCCATCGCCTTAACAAAAAAGCACCCCATGTCCGAGACCAAGACCGATTACCGCAGCACCCTGAACCTGCCCGACACGCCCTTCCCTATGCGCGGCGACCTGCCCAAGCGCGAAGCCGGCTGGGCCAAAGAGTGGGACGAGAAAGGCATCTACAAAAAGCTGCGCGACGTGCGTGCGGGGAAGCCGAAGTTCGTGCTGCATGACGGCCCGCCCTACGCCAACGGCAAGATCCACATCGGCCACGCGGTCAACAAGGTCCTCAAAGACATGATCGTCAAGGCGCGCCAGCTCAAGGGCATGGATGCGATCTACGTACCCGGCTGGGACTGCCACGGTCTGCCGATCGAAAACGCGATCGAGAAACTGCACGGGCGCAACCTGCCGCGCGATGAGGTGCAGGCCAAAAGCCGCGCCTTCGCGACCGAGCAGATTGAAGGCCAGCGGGCTGACTTCAAGCGCCTGGGTGTGCTCGGCGAATGGGACAACCCCTACCGCACCATGGACTTCGCCAACGAAGCCAATGAAATCCGCGCGCTCAAACGCATCATGGAACGCGGCTTTGTCTACCGCGGCCTGAAGCCCGTGTACTGGTGCTTTGACTGCGGCTCGTCGCTGGCCGAGTTTGAGATCGAATACGCCGACAAAAAATCGCAGACGCTGGACGTCGGCTTCAAATGCGCCGAGCCGCAAAAGCTGGCGCTGGCTTTCGGCCAGGCCACGCTGCGCAAAGATGCCTTTGCCGTCATCTGGACGACGACCGCATGGACCATCCCCGCCAACCAGGCGCTGAACCTGAATCCCGAGCTCGAGTACTCGCTGGTGGACACCGAGCGCGGCCTGCTGGTGCTGGCATCGGTGCTGGTCGAAAAGTGCCTGGAGCGCTTTCAGCTGGAGGGCCGCGTCATCGCCGTCACCAAGGGGCAAAACCTCGAGAAGATCAACTTCGAGCACCCGTTCTACGATGTTGATGCCGGCTACAAACGCTTCAGCCCGGTCTTCCTGGCCGACTATGCCACGGCCGACGACGGCACGGGTATCGTGCATTCGTCGCCCGCTTACGGTGTAGAGGATTTCAACTCCTGCGTGGCCAACGGTATTGCCTATGACGACATCCTGAACCCGGTGCAAGGCAACGGCCGCTATGTCGATGAGCTGCCGATGTTCGGTGGCCTCAATATCTGGAAGGCCGCGCCGCTGGTCATTGATAAGCTCCGCGAGCACGGGCGCCTGTTTGCCACGCAAGGCATCCTGCACAGCTACCCGCACTGCTGGCGCCACAAGACGCCGGTGATCTACCGCGCGGCGGCCCAGTGGTTTGTGCGCATGGACGAAGGCGAAGGCGTCTTCACCAAAGACAAGGCGCCGCAAACCCTGCGCAAGCTGGCCCTGGCGGCCATTGAAGAAACCAGCTTCTACCCGGAAAACGGAAAAGTCCGCCTGCGCGACATGATCGCCGGCCGTCCCGACTGGTGTATCAGCCGCCAGCGCAACTGGGGCGTGCCCCTGCCTTTCTTCATCCACACCGCCACCGGCGAGCTGCATCCGCGCACCATGGAGATCATGGACCAGGCCGCCAGCATGGTCGAAGCCGGCGGCATCGAAGCCTGGAGCAAGGCCACGGCCGAATCCATCATCGGCGCCGATGCGCCCGACTACATCAAGAGCACCGACATCCTCGACGTCTGGTTTGACTCGGGCACCACGCATGACCATGTGCTCCGCCACAGCCACGCCGCGCAATCGGCATGGCCGGCCGACCTGTACCTGGAAGGCCACGACCAGCACCGCGGCTGGTTCCACTCGTCGCTGCTCACCGCCTGCGCGATGTATGACCACGCGCCTTACAAGGGCCTGCTCACGCACGGCTTTACGGTCGACGGCAAGGGCCGCAAGATGAGCAAGAGCGAAGGCAATGTCGTGGTGCCGCAAGAAGTCAGCGACAAGCTGGGCGCAGAGATCATCCGTCTCTGGTGCGCCTCGACCGATTATTCGGGCGACCTGGGCATCGACGACAAAATCCTGGCCCGCGTGGTGGACGCCTACCGCCGCATCCGCAACACGCTGCGCTTTCTGATGGCCAACGTGAGCGACTTCGACCCGGCCAAAGACGCTGTGCCGTTTGAGCAGATGCTGGAAATCGACCGCTACGCGCTCAGCCGTGCATCGCAGCTGCAGGCCGACATCCTGGCGCACTACGAGGTGTATGAATTCCACCCGGTGGTCTCCAAGCTGCAGATCTATTGCAGCGAAGACCTGGGCTCTTTCTACCTCGACATCCTGAAAGACCGGCTCTACACCACCGGCCCCAAATCCTTGGCCCGCCGCAGCGCGCAGACCGCGCTCTGGCAGATCACGCACGCGATGCTGCGCTGGATGGCGCCATTCCTCAGCTTCACGGCTGAAGAAGCCTGGAAGGTGTTCGGCTCGTCCGAATCCATCTTTATGGAGACCTATGCCGAGTTCCCCGCGCCCGACGCGGCGCTGCTGGCCAAATGGTCGCGTATCCGCGAGCTGCGCGATGCGGTGAACAAGGACATCGAAGCCCTGCGCGCCGACGGCAAGGTGGGCTCGTCGCTGCAGGCCAATGTGGCGCTGGAAGTGGCCGCCGAAGACCATGCGCTGCTGGCCTCACTGGGCGAAGACCTCAAGTTCGTCTTCATCACATCTGCTATCGATTTAGTAGCGTCTCAGTCGGTTAATACGCGGGTAACAGCCAGTTCCGACACCAAATGCGAGCGCTGCTGGCACTACCGCGCCGACGTGGGCCACGACCCCGCCCACCCGACGATTTGCGGCCGCTGCACCAGCAACCTGTTCGGCGCGGGTGAAGACCGGAAATTCGCGTAAATGACCAGCCCCCACACTCACTTCGTTCCTTGCCCCCCCAGGGGGCGCTCAATGCCCTTCGGGCGGCCGGGCGGGCATTGATATGGCAAAAACCACCTTCACCCAATCCCCCAATTCGGTTCTTCCCTGGCTGGGCCTGGCGCTGATTATTCTTATCGCCGACCAGTTCACCAAGGTGCTGATCCTGGGTTACTACAGCCTGGGCGACTCCACCTATGTGACCAGCTTCTTTAACGTCGTGCGGGTTCACAACACCGGCGCAGCGTTTTCCTTCCTGGCCTCGGCCTCGGGTTGGCAGCGCTGGTTCTTCACGGCCATCGGCATTGCGGCGGCGCTGTTCATCCTGTGGCTGCTGCGCTCGCACGCGGGTCAAAAACTGTTTTCCTTCGCCCTGGCCTGCATCCTGGGCGGCGCGCTGGGCAACGTGATTGACCGCGCACTGCATGGCTATGTCGTGGATTTCCTCCAGTTCCATTGGCGCGGCTGGTACTTCCCTTCGTTCAACATTGCCGATGCAGCCATCACCATCGGCGCGGTCTGCCTCATCCTGGACGAACTGATTCGCGTGCGGCGCGCCCGATAACGGTGGCTAGACTGACGGCAGCCACCCGCTTCAAGGGTATAGTGGCTCTGACCTTATGAAGCATTTGTTGAATCTTTTGGCAGCCATTGCGCTGCTTGTATGGGGCACCCATCTCGTTCGTACCGGCATCCTGCGGGTGTTCGGTGCCAATCTGCGCCATGTGCTCGCGGTCAGCATCAGCAACCGCCTGGCCGCAGCCGTCTCGGGCATCGGCGTCACTGCCTTGGTGCAGTCCAGCACGGCCACCGCCCTCATCGTCTCCTCATTCGTTGGCCAGGGCCTTGTCACGCTGCCATTGGCACTGGCCGTCATGCTGGGCGCGGACATCGGCACCAGCCTGATGGCCGTGGTGTTCTCCTTTGACCTTTCCTGGCTCTCGCCGCTCTTCATTTTTGTGGGCGTGGTGCTGTTCATCTCACGCCAGGACACCAACGTCGGCCGTTTTGGCCGCGTGCTCATCGGCCTGGGTTTGATGTTGCTCGCGCTGCGGCTGGTCACGGACTCGACCGAAGTTCTCACGCGGGCGCCTGCGGTCAAGGCCCTGCTGGCCTCGCTCAGCAGCGACCTGCTGCTGGAGATCACCGCCGGGGCGTTCCTGGCGGTCGTGTCGTACTCGAGCCTCGCCATCGTCCTGCTCACCGCCACGCTGGCCGCCTCGGGTGTCATCCCCATCGACGTGGCGCTGGGCCTGGTGCTGGGCGCCAACCTGGGCAGCGGTCTGCTGGCTGTATTGACCACACTCCGCTCGACCGTGGAAGTGCGGCAGGTGCCTCTGGGCAACCTGGTGTTCAAGCTGCTGGGAGTCGCCATTGCCGCGCCTTTTATCGGCTTGTGGCTGCGTCACGTGCGGCCCTACCTGGGCGAGGCGGCCACCGTGGTCGTGCTGTTTCACCTGACCTTCAATCTGCTGGTGGGCACCGTCTTCATTGGCTGGACGCAGGTGATCGCGCGCTGGGTGGAAAGGCTCCTTCCCAAACCGGAAAAAAACAAGGCTCGTGGCCGCCCTCATCACCTGGACCCCTCGGCCCTGGCGACACCATCGTTAGCCATTTCGTGCGCCGCGCGTGAAGCGTTGCACCAGGCCGACGTGGTCGAAACCATGCTGCTGGGCGTGCTGGAGGTCATCAAGAACAACGACCTCAAGCTCGCAGAAGACCTGCGCAAAATGGACGATGCCGTTGACGAGCTGTATTCGTCGATCAAGTACTACCTGACCAAAATCTCGCGCGAGGCGCTGGCCGAGGAAGAAAGCCGCCGCTGGACGGACATCATCAGCTTCACCATCAACATGGAGCAGATCGGCGACATCATCGAGCGCGTGCTGATCGACATTGAAGACAAGAAGATCAAGCCGGGCCGCAATTTTTCGGAAGCCGGCATGGCCGAAATCGTCGAACTGCATGAGCGACTGGTCGACAACCTGCGCCTGGGCATGAGCGTGTTCCTGAACGGTACCGTGCGCGATGCGCAAAAACTGCTCGAGGAAAAAGCCCGCTTTCGCGATCTGGAACGGGCCTACGCCACCACCCATTTGGGCCGCCTGTCGGCCAACACGGTGCAAAGCCTGGAAACCAGTTCGCTGCACATTGACCTGATCAGCGAACTCAAGCGCATCAACTCGCACATCTGCTCGATCGCCTATCCCATCCTTGACTCGGCAGGTGCGCTGGCCCCCAACCGTTTGCGCCAGCCGGCACTGACCGACCAGGTCTGAGCAGCCGGGCAAGGCCGCTAACAGCGCCTAGGGCAAGCCCATAACGTCCGACAGGATCAACGCGGCTTCCGTTGTGAATTCACCGCGTTGCATGCCCTCCACCAGCTGGGCGGCATCCATCAGGCGAAACTGCTCCACTTCACCATCCTGGTTGTCAGGCACCATCCCCTCGGGCACGGTGCACACATACCAGTCGATGTCTTCCACCACATAACCCGCGCCGTTACCGTCAGTGGCTGGGCGCCGTGTCGTCAGGCGCCCGCCGTAACGCATGGCCTGCAACTCGGCTACGCGCAGGCCGGCTTCTTCCCAGGTCTCGCGCGACAGCGCCGTCTCCACCGTATCTGCGGCCGACACCATACCGCCCATGAGCGTGTCCCACAGGCCCGGGTCATTGGACTTGTTGAAGGCGCGCTGCTGCACCCAGAAGCGTCCGTCAGGCGCCTGCCCCACCAGATGTACCGCCAGCGTGGTAATGCCCAGGGGCCGCACGGCCGCACGCTCCACCGTGCCTTTGCGATGGCCGAACTGGTCGGGCACCGCGAGCTGTTCGTTGCGCCAGGCGCCGGCCAGGCGGGCCTCGTGCAGCGCCACCGCAATCTTGTTCAGGCTCGTCGTCACATCGCCCATCAAGCGCCAGCCCAGCCCGCCAGGGTGCTCCTCCTTGAGCAGGGGGTGGTGACCGTCTGTCATGGCATGGAGAGCCAGCTTGTGGAAGAAGCCCGGCTCCACCGAGCCGATTACCGACTCGCCGGCCCACAGCGGCACGCGTGGGCGCAGTGGCGGCTGGACCGCGCCGGCGCGCAGGGCTTGCAACCATTGGGCATCAAAAGCTGGCGGCATCATCATGCGTCCTTGGTGGCCCACGGCTGGGGCCGTGGATTGCAGGAAGGCGGGCGGACGGGCCCTCCGGGATTGTGCTGAGCAGTTTACTTCGCCGGTACGCACCGCTGCAAACCGGCCGGCAGAACAAAACGCATCTACTTCGGCGTTTATTTGCTATTTATTTAATAGCTACTCGCGCCCATCTTCATTGGGCAAAGCAGCTAATTCCCTTAGGATCCAGCGGCCAGGGCCAACAAACTAGGATTTGGTAAGCAAACCGTCCAGGCGCTTGTCCCAATGGGTGCCGGGCAAGACACTGGCCAGTTGCGCATCGCCGAGGGCGAAGGTGCTGCGCATCACCTGGGCCAGCACCGCGCGGTAGTCATGATGAGCCGGAAGGTCGCGGCCCTCATTGAGATTTCCCCGTGCCAGACCGGTCCACTGGCCGTGCCAGCGCCCACCGGCCACACGGCTGCCGATGAGCCACATGGCGTTGCCAAAGCCGTGGTCGGTGCCGCGTGTGCCGTTCTCGGCGCTGGTGCGGCCGAACTCGCTCATCACCACGATCACGTCGCCGGGCTCGGAAAAATCTTGCCGCAGTTGCGCAATCCCACGCGCCAGGTTACCGAAGTTGTTGGCCAACTGGCCGTTCACCGCGCCTTGGTTGGCATGGGTGTCCCAGCCGCCCGCTGACAGGAATCCGATGCGCAAGCGGCGGTCGTTCCGCATCAGCGTACCCAAGTGCTGCGCATCCAGCTGCAGGCCCACCGGGTCGGCGGCACCGTTGCTGGCCGCCAGCATTTGCGCGGTCTGGGCCTGTGGGCTGGCAGGCGTGCCATCGCGGTCCAGGCTTTTGTCGGCCATGCGCCGGCTGTCCTGCACCGTCTTTTCCGCAGCCATTTCCGCTCTTTGGGCTCTTTGCATCGTGAGTTCCTGCGCGCTCTGCATGCGGCTGCCTGCGCCCTGGCGAAAAGCCTCGCCGAGTTTGTCGTCGCCGGCGTAAAGGTCGAGCAAGGCCTGGCGGGTCTTGTCGTTGGCCAGCACCCCGGTACGCTCAGCCGACTGCCCACGCGGGATCAACCTGACGGCAGCCTGTCCGCCCAGGATGGCGGGGTTGGCCTCGCCAACGCCCAGTGCGGCGGCACTGTCCGGATGGGCTTTGGCCAGCGAAGCCGCGTTGTTCAACCACCCCGGCGCGCTGCTGGTTTTGCCGCTTTGCGCAATCTCCATCTGGTACTGCGCATCAAAGTGCGAGCGGTTGGGCGCCGGCAAACCCGCAGCGGGAACAAAACCCAGAACGCCCTGATGCCACAGCGGCAGCAGTGGGCTGAGCGCAGGGTGCAAGGCAAAGGTCTTGTCGAGCCGGATCGCCGTTTGCACCGTGCCGTCAGGCGCTGCGATGGCGATATTGGGGCGCATGGCGTAGTAGTCACCGTCGGCATAAGGCACGAAGGCGGAGAGGCCGTCATACGCGCCGCGCAGGAAGACGACGATCAGGCGACCACCGTCCAGGCCTGACCGGCCTGCCGGCAGGGACTGCGCCCACACGCCCGGCATACCCCACGACAGCGCGGACAGCGCGCCCAGGCCCAGCAGCTGCCGGCGCTGCAACGGTTTCGACGATGAAGCAGAGTTGCGGTTCATGGAGATCCTCACGACGGGTTATTTGCGCATGAAGTCAGGGCTGGCCAGCCTCAGCCCCGTGCGCAGTTGCACCGGTTCGCGGGCAATGCGTTCACGTGTGGCAATACTGAAGAAGGCGTCGAGGTAAGACGGCTCGGGCGTGCGCTGTGCCAATGCCATCGCGTAATCAGCACGGCGCGTCAAAGCCTCGGGCGCAAGCCAGGTACCGGCATCGGTTTTGTAGCCGTCGGGCGTTTGCCAGCCATGCATGGGTTGGCCGGCCTGCGCGAGGAAGCCCAGGGTCTGCACGATGTCGCGGCGTTCCTTCACACCACCGGCCGCCGTGAGCGCCGAGCAGGCAAAGTCCAGCGGGGTTTTGAAGAGCTGGTTACCGGGAAGCCAGAACTCTGGTGACTCCACCAACTTGCGCATCACCAAGCGAATATCACCCTGCGTGGCCGTGAAGGTGGTCGCCAGCCGCTCGACCAATGCAGGCGACGGCTTGTCGGCCACAAAGAAACTGGCCAGCCGCGTGGAGACGCGACGCGCCGTCTCGGGCCGGCGGGCCAAATAGCGGATGGCTTCCTCGCCTTCTGCAATGCCTTCACCACCAAAGGTACGGCCCAGCAGCACCTTGCTCTCCCTGTCATGAAGGCGCTCGGCAAACCGGAAACCTTCTCCGCCCTTGAGGTTGACCGTCCAGCCTGTCAGGATGCGGGCCAGTTCATGCACGTCTTTTTGCGTGTAGCCGCTGTTCACGCCCATCGTGTGAAGCTCCATCAACTCACGGGCGTAGTTTTCGTTAATGCCGCGATTGTTGCTCTGCGCCTGGTCCAGGTAGAACAGCATGGCGGGGTGCCTGGCGCTGGCCAGCAGCAGGTCTTCAAAGCGGCCCAACGCGTTGGCACGGATCACATTGGCCCCATAGTGGCCGACGAAGGGGCGCACGGAGCCTTTGCCGACAAACACGTTGAGGTGGTTGAACCAGAATTCGGTCATGCGGGCCAGCAAGGGGTTTTCCAGCGTCGGGTCGCTGCAGGCCATCAGTCGCCAGGCTGCAGCGTTTTGCGCCATCTCACGGCTGAATTTTTCAGGCCCCGCATTGGCGTCGTGCATAGCGGCGCCGGGCTTGGCATCCGGTCCGGCGTCCTCACGCCGGTTTTTGCGCGCCTCCCGTTCCGCGTGAAAGCCACGGACGATGTCGCCCAGTGGCGCATTGATCCCTGCAAGCTCGGCGGGAATGGCAGGCGGGCGGCGGCTTGCCGCGTAGGCCGCATCGATCTGCTGCAGCGCCCAGACGCGCGGCGCCGCTTCTGCAGCCTGCACGGAAGCCGGTGTAGGCGCATAACCCAGGCGGGATGCAGCACGCCACACAGCGGCGGCGTTGACTGGGGACGGTGCAGCATCGCCCTGTGCAAAGGCCGTTTGACCGGCTGAGCAAACCAGCAAAGCTGCCAGCACGCCGGCCTGGGTGATCACTGTCGCTATGGGCATGGTGTTCTCCTGCGGCCCTTTTTAACGCATCGGAGCCTCCTTGCGTTGAACGCAGCCTGCGGCTTTACACAGGTTTACCGGCAAGAGACCGGCGCGTTGGACTGGCGTGCGGGAGAACGGCCCGGCGGCCTTACAACGTGAGGATGGTGCAACCTGTGGTTTTGCGTGCCTCCAGGGCGCGGTGTGCGTCAGCCACATCGGCCAGGGCAAAGCGCTGGTCAATCGGAATCTGGACTTTGCCGCTAGTCACCATAGCGAACAGGTCATCAGCCATTTCCTGGGTGGTCTCACGGGTCGAGATGTGGGTAAAAAGCGTTGGCCTGGAAACGTACAGGGAGCCTTT
This sequence comes from Polaromonas aquatica, assembly GCF_050626995.1. Classification (GTDB taxonomy): domain Bacteria; phylum Pseudomonadota; class Gammaproteobacteria; order Burkholderiales; family Burkholderiaceae_C; genus Polaromonas; species Polaromonas aquatica_A. The sequence goes on from NZ_CP192467.1 coordinate 908,904, forward strand.
GGCGGCCAGAACACCAATATCCAGCGGGGGAGTCTTGCCCGAAGCATTGCCGAAGTTGGCAAGCAAGCCAAACGGTCGCAAGCAGTCCAGCGACTTCATGAAGGTGTCCTGCCCCACCGAGTCATACACCACCTTGACGCCATTGCCACCTGTGATCTCCTTGACGCGCGCGACAAAGTCTTCCTTCGCGTAATTGATGGCGAAGGCCGCGCCTTGTGATTTGGCCAGCGCACATTTTTCATCAGAGCCGGCTGTGCCGATGAGCTGCAGGCCCATGGCTTTGGCCCACTGGCAGGCAATGAGGCCAACACCACCAGCCGCCGCATGGAAGAGCACGTAGTCACCGGGCTGCAGGCCACCCTGCGGCTGTGTGCGGCGCAGCAGGTACTGCGTGGTGAGGCCCTTGAGCATCATGGCGGCGCCGGTTTCAAACGGGATCGCATCGGGCAGCTTGCAGACGCACTTGGCCGGCATCACGCGCAGTTCGCAATAGCTGCCGGGGGGTTGGCTGGCATAGGCAGCGCGGTCGCCAGCCTTAAGGTGAGTGACACCTTCGCCTACGGCCTCGACGACACCTGAAGCCTCCATGCCGAGTTGCAACGGCATGGCAAACGGATAGACACCGCTGCGCTGATACACATCGATGTAGTTCAGGCCGATGGCCTTGTGGCGTATGCGTATTTCACCGGGTCCGGGGTCACCCACTGTCACGTCTGTCAATGTGAGCTCTTCGGGACCGCCGTGCTGGTTGATGCGTACGGCTTTGGAGGGAAAGGAGGCCATGGGGTTTTCCTTGCTAGGGTGCAGGTGGGGAAAGAAAAGGTCGGCCGCCATGGTGCCATGAATCGAAATGGACTGCCGGCATTGAGAGTTGAAGCCTTGCCAGACCGGGGAAACCGGCATCGCTTGGTAAAGTCAGCACCATGACCCCACGCCTCTCGCCTGCCACCGCCACGCTGCTGGTGATTCCTCCGATGCTCTGGGCCGGCAATGCGGTGGTCGGTCGTCTCGTCACCGGCCTGGTACCGCCCATGACGCTCAATTTCCTGCGCTGGGCGCTGGCGTTTGTGATTCTTCTGCCGCTGGCGTGGCGAGTGCTGAAACCAGACGGCAACCTGTGGCCACACTGGAGGCGCTTTGCCATGCTGGGCCTTCTGGGGGTAGGCTGCTACAACGCCCTCCAGTACCTGGCGCTCAAAACCTCCACACCCCTCAATGTGACGTTGGTGGCATCCAGCGTGCCGATCTGGATGCTGGTCGTGGGTGCGCTGTTTTTTGGCCAGCCCGTGTCGAAGCGCCAGATCGCCGGCGCCGTGCTGTCAATTGCCGGCGTGCTGGTGGTGCTCTCGCGCGGCCAGTGGGAACTCTTGATGCAGGTACAACTGGTACCCGGAGACCTCTATGTGCTGCTGGCCACGCTGGCCTGGGCGTTTTACAGCTGGCTGCTGTCGCAGCCCAAAGAGCCGGCTGAAATCCGCCGCGATTGGGCCGCCTTCCTGATGGCGCAGATCGTTTTCGGGCTGGGTTGGTCGGGTGCGTTTGCCGCTGGTGAGTGGGCGCTGACCGATACGCACATCGTCTGGGGCTGGCCACTCGCGGCAGCCCTGCTGTACGTGGCTGTCGGGCCGGCGGTGATTGCTTACCGCTGCTGGGGCATGGGCGTGCAACGCGTCGGGCCGGCGATCGCGGGCTTCTTTTCCAACCTCACCCCGTTGTTCGCCGCGCTGCTGTCGGCGGCGTTTCTCGGCGAGCTACCGCACCTCTATCACGCAGCGGCCTTTGTGCTGATCGTGGGCGGCATCGTGGTGTCGTCGCGGCGCTGAGTTGAACGGCGAGCGTCACCGCAATGGTTTGATTTTCACAACACATCGCGAAAAACCATCGCATAAAACTTGCCAAGCCCGCGCAGCCTCTTCAGAATCCGATCCTTGCTTTGAGCCGCCGCGCAACGAACAACCTTGCGCGATAAACACCTTGAAGCCCTTAAACACCATGACTTTGTTCACTCACACCTGACGCACCCTCCACTGCCCCCGGCTGGATGTGGTGCCAACCATACCCAGCCCTGCGGGCAGTCGGTGCCGTGCCTTCACGTGTGAAGCGCGCTCCGCAAACCCCAGGCTGATTTTTCGCCGGGGTTTTTTGCTTTCTGGAGTGCGCACATGAGTGCCAAAACTTTTTCCCGTGACTTTGCCAACGGCAAGGTCAAGCATTTGCGGCGCATGAAGCAGCCGCTGGCTTTGACCTTGCCGTCACCCACACCACGCAACCCTGTGGTGCGTTCCCTCGTCCAACGTGCCATCACGTCGGGTGCGGGCAAACATATTCGCAGCACCGGCGCGCATCGCCGGGCTGAAACCGTGGCTTTGCAAAAGGCCCTCAAAAATTTGACTGATTGACATGAAGAACGATATGACAACCGAGACGGTAGCCGCAGCCCGCGTGCCGCCCGAGCTCATGCGTGAACGCAGTGCCCATCTGGGCCTGGTCGCTGCCGAGCTGAAGACCGAACTGTTCGGCATTGACGACATCATCGACCGGGTGATCGAGTCGATCCGCGCCTGGTACGTGCTGCCGCACATCATTCGCCGCCCGGTGATCGTGTGCCTGTGGGGCCTCACCGGCACCGGCAAGACCCAGCTCACCCGCAGCCTGGCGCGGAAGCTGGGCTTTTACGACCGCTTTGTCGAAGTGCAGATGGACGGCTTCAGCAACGGCAGCAGCTGGCGCAGCGCCGACTCCATCAGCGCGATGCTGGCGGAATCCGGCGTCGCCGAGAGTGAGCCCGGCATTCTGGTCCTGGACGAGTTCCAGCGCTTTCGCACCGTCGATGAAAAAGGAAAAGACTTTGCCGTCAAGCGCTACCAGGACGTGTGGCAGCTGCTATCCGACGGGCGCCTGCCGCCTTCGCTGTCCTTCCTGCAGGAGCTGGAATCGTCCCTGGCCTACTCGCTGTACGACAACGAGCGCGAGGGTGAGGCTGAAGCGAAGCCCGTCGCGGACGGTACCCCGCCTAAAAAACTGAAGTTCGCTCTCTCACCCTACCAGGCTCAGGAGTTCCGGCAAAGCCTCAAGCTCAAGGAGCCGCTGCAAGAGGTAATGACCTGGACGCCTCAACAACTGCAGGAGCGGATGCTGGTGTTCAAGTCATCAAGCGACTCCTGGGAAACGGATTACAGCCGCCTGCTCATCATCGTCTCGGGCAACCTCGATGAGATGTACGAAGGTATGGCCCAACGCGTGGAAGACTGCGACACCGACGCCGACATCTTTCACACCATGACGAAAAAACTGTCGATGATCGATGTCAAGAAGGCGCTGGGCGAACGCTTCAAGCCCGAGCAGATCGCGAGGCTGGGCAACAACCATGTGATCTACCCCTCGCTGAGCCAGGCCACCTATGAGCGGCTGATCCGCGGCACCTGCGCGCGTTATGTCGATGAAATGCGGGCAAGCGCGGGGCTGTCGTTTGAGCTGGATGAATCGGTGTACCAGGGCATCTATGCCAACGCGGTCTTCCCGGCCCAGGGCACACGCCCATTGTTTTCGTCCATTCACGCCATTCTGAGCGCGCCGCTCGTCAATGCCGTGCTGTGGGCCCTTGAGCAAGATGTTCCGGCGGACAGCACGCTGCACGTCAGGCTCGATGCGACGGCACAGTCGCTGCGTGTCAACCTCGGCAAGGAAGGCGGCCCCAGCGTTGCCTACCTCGTGCCTCTGGAACTCAACCAGCTCAAGGAGCGCGCCGGTCCGGACTTCCGGGCTCTGCTGGCTGTACACGAGGCGGGCCACGGCCTGGCCTACGCCCGGCTGTTTGGCCACGCGCCCCAGGAGGTGAAGATCAACGTGGCCTCTTTCGAGGGCGGTTACAACAGCTATGTGCGCATGAAGGCGGAATCCCGGCAAAGCTGCCTGGACCGCATCTGCGTGGGCCTGGCAGGCCGCGCCGCCGAAGCCTTGGTGTTCGGCGATGACGCCTGCACTACCGGCAGCGAAAGTGACTTCAAGAACGCCACCGCGCTGGCTGCACGGTTTGTGCGCCATTTCGGTTTCGGCAACCGGCTGAGCCGCACCGACGTGACCGACAGCACCGAGGAAAACCTCAACACGGATGTGGAACCGACCAACGCCGGGATTGAGGCCCTGCTGACGCAGGAGTACGCGCGCGCGCAGGGGATTCTCAAAGCAGATTCAGCTCTGCTGATACGCATCGTGGACAAGTTGCTGGCGCACGGCCAGGTCACCAGCGAGCAGATGGCCAGCCTCGTGGGTGTGGCCATCGCAAAGGGGGAGGAGATGCTTGAGCCCTATGCGGAGCAGCTTCAGGTGTTTTGCCTGCAACACGCGCTGGTGCAGCGGGCTTCCGGCCACCGCAGCACGACGGATTTGGAGGCGGCAGTCACGCCCTTGGGCATGACTGTATAGTGCGCGCCGTCCAGCCGGATGAACCAGACCCGCCGGAAATCAGGTGATTGGCTGTATGGTTTATCGTGAGGCAATCACTTTGAATGGCCCCGCCTGCGCTAGAACCGTGGACTGATACCCGAAAATTCCGGCTGATACCTGCGCATCTGCGCGAGGTCGTTGCGGTTGCGAATGCCGCAGTCCAGGTATTGCTGGTGCAGCTCGGCCAGCCGCGCCGGGTCGAGCTCCACGCCCAGGCCGGGTGCCGTCGGCACCTTCACGGCACCCTGGTCGAATTTGATCCGGCCGCCCTTGATGACCTCTTCTTCCTGCCACGGGTAATGTGTGTCGCAGGCGTAGGTCAGGTTGGGAATCGCGGCGGCCGCGTGCGTCATCGCCATGAGGCTGATGCCCAGGTGCGAGTTCGAATGCATCGACATGCCCATGCCGAAGACCTCGCACATGCGCGCCAGCGATGCCGTGGCGCGCAGGCCACCCCAGTAGTGGTGGTCGGACAGCAGGATCTTCACCGCATTGAGCGATGCGTTGCGCCGGAACTCGTCCATGGTCGTGACCACCATATTGGTGGCCAGCGGGCTGCGGCAGTGGCCGGCGAGCTGGGCCATGCCTTCCAGGCCCGGTGTCGGGTCTTCGTAATACTCCAGCAGTTCGTCGAGCTCGGGCGCGGCATCAATGCTGGTCTGCAGCGACCAGTTGGCGTTCGGGTCCAGCCGCAGCGGATGCTTTGGGAACGCTTTGCGCAAGGCTTTTATGCCTGCGATCTCTTCGGCGGGCGGAAACACGCCGCCCTTGAGCTTGATGCTCTTGAAGCCGTACTGGTCCACCATGGCCTGGGCCTGCTTGACGAGCTGCGCTGGCGTCACGGCTTCGCCCCAGGCGTCGGGCGCATAGGGTTTGTCCACATGTTCTGCGTACTTGTAGAACAGGTAGGCGCTGTAGGGCACGGCATCCCGCACCGCGCCGCCCAACAGGTCGCAAATGGGCAGGTTCAGCAGCTGACCCTGCAAATCGAGCATCGCGACTTCGAGCGCGCTGATGACCTTCTCAGCGTTCTTGGCGGTGTGGGAACCGGGCGCCAATTCAAACTGCACGCCGCCGCCCTGCCCCGGCTTGATGCTGGCGCGCACGCGCTGCTCCATCACATTGAGGTCAAAGGGCGAGAGGCCTACAACCAGCACACGCGCCTGCTCCAGCACGGCCAGCATGGGCGCATCGCCGTAAGTTTCGGCAATGCCCAGCCGGCCATCCGAGGTCTCGAGTTCGATGATGCTGCGCAGGGCCCAGGGCTCGTGGATGCCACTGGCGTTGAGCAGCGGGCCGTCGCGGAACGCGATGGGCGTGACGCGGGCGTGGGTGATGCGGATGTCTTTGTTTCTCATATGTCAGCTTGCAGTGGCTCCGGATTTTTTGACCAGTTCGGCCCAGCGCGTGATTTCGCTTTTCATGTGGGCGGCGAGTTCGTCAGGCGAGCTCGCGATGATTTCCATGCCCAGCTGGTCGTGCAGCTTGGCGACCACGTCGGGCATCTTCAAAATTTTGGTGATCTCGGCGTTGAGGCGCTGCACGATGGGCTGCGGCGTGCCTTTGGGCGCATACACCGCCTGCCAGGAGGACATCTCGAACTTTGCGATACCCGACTCCATCATGGTGGGCAACGCGGGCGCCAGCGCGATGCGCTTGCCGGTGGTGACGGCCAGCAATTTGAGCTTGCCGGCTTGTACCAGCGAGACGGCGGCTGTCATCTGGTCGAACATGAAAGGCACCTGGCCGGCCACCACGTCCATCATCGCGGGCGGTGTGCCTTTGTAGGCCACATGCGTGAGCGGCACACCGATCAGTTCGGCGAACATTTCGCCCGCCAGATGTGTCGAGGTACCCGCGCCCGAGGAGGCGAAGTAGCGCTTGGAAGGGTCGCGCTTGAGCAGCGCCACCAGGTCGGCCACCGAGTTCACGCCCAGCGCCGGGTTGACGATCAGCACGTTGGGCAGCATGGCCACCAGCGAGATCGGCTCGAAATCCTTTATCGGGTCATAGGGCAGGTTTTTATAGAGGCTGGCATTGATGGCGTGCGTGCTGATCGTGCCGCCGAACAGCGTGTAGCCGTCGGCCTTCGCTTTGGCCACATAACTCGCGCCCACGGCGCCAGCCGCGCCTGGCTTGTTGTCGACCACCACCGGCTGGCCCAGGATGTCCGAGAGCTTTTGCGACAGCGTCCGGCCTATAACGTCGGTGGAACCCCCGGGCGTGAAGGGAACGATGTAGGCAATGGGTTTGGCCGGCCAGCCCGGCGTGGCGACGTCGGCGGCCAGCGCGCGCAGAGGCCAGGTGGCGGAAGTTGCCGCCAGGCTTAGTCCGCCCAAGCTGCCCAGCGCCTTGCGGCGCGTGAAATGAGTGCTCATTAATGTCTCCTGATGTATTTCGGCCCCGCCCGTTCGCTTGGCCGGCAGCCCGTAACTGATGTATTTTTAGTTTGGCATATATGTTAGCGCTAACAATTGGATGATAATGAGCAAAACAAATGCCGTCAAGTCAGGCGCTGACTCTTTCGACAATGGAAAACCCGAGGTCGCGGACCTTGGGGCCCGGATCCAGGCCCTCGACGCGGTCCAGGATAAACCGCGCCGCCTGGCGGCCAATGGAAGTGCCGTCAATCCGCACAGTGCTCAGCGCGGGATGGATATGCGCGGCAAAGGGCATGTCGCCAAAACCCATGACCGCCATGTCGCCGGGAACATTCATGCCCATCGCCTGCATTTCGGTGATCACGCCCTGCGCTATCACGTCCGAGCCGCAGAACACCACATCGGTTTCAGGATGTTCCGCCCACAACTGCGCAAAGCCCGAGCGCCCGTTGGCCAACGACGAAGGCGCCGGCACCGTGCAGACTGGAATGGAAGGCACGCCCAGCGCCGCAAAGCGCTGCTCGAAGCCAGACCGCCGCAGCATGGCGCGCTGGTCGTCCGCAGTGATCAGGGCAGGTCTGCGATAGCCTTTGCGGTAAAGGTAATCTGCCACTTCGGCGCCGGCTTTCTCCTGTGAAAAACCGACGATCATGTCGATGGGCGTGGGTGTGATGTCCCAGGTCTCGACGATGGGGATGCCCGAGGCCAGCAGGCGCCTGCGCCCTTCCGGCGAATGCATGATGCCGGTCAGCACGATGCCGTCGGGCCGGCGGCCCACGATGGTGTCTATCAGCGCGTCCTCACGTGCGCCGCTGTAGCCGCTCTGGCCCAAAATCAGCTGGCAGCCGGCCTCAGCCAGCGCGTCAGTCAGCGCCTGAATGGTTTCCAGGAAAACCGGCCCGGCGATGGTGGGCACCAGCGCCGCCACCAGCCGGCTGCGGTTGGAAGCCAGGCTGCCGGCCAGCAAGTTGGGTACATAGCCGCTACGCGAAATCGCGCTGCGCACACGCTCCAGCGTTTCAGGCGACACGGCGGCCGGCGTGTTGAGCGCGCGCGACACCGTAATGGCCGACACGCCGGCCAGGCTGGCCACGTCACTGAGGGTGATGCCGCCGGTACCGGGTCGCGGGGCGCGCTTTGCTTTTCGCAGCGTCTCTGTGGGTGACTTCATGCCCGAATGTTAACGCTAACTTGAATGCGAGGCGCTCAATCCGGATCCAGGCCGAAGCGCCGTCTGAAGGCATCGCAAAACTCCGCGGTCCCGCTGAGGGACAAGGTCAGCGTATGCCGCAGCTTGCCGGGTGGGCCGGCCTCGACAGACAGCCGGTGCGCCGCCTCGTCATAAAGCAAAGCCTCAGGCGCCGTCAGCTCCTGCATGCCGTGCAGGTCGTAGTCCCAGTCCAAGCCGTCCTCAAGCGGGCCGCGCCGCCCGGGGAATTCCGCGTGGGCCCAGTCCAGCACCTGGATCACTTCCGTATGGACGGCCGGCACCTGATCGGGCCAGGTTGACGCAACGGCTTCCAGCGTCCCCGTGCCATCGCTGCCTTCCGCGTAGTCGAAGTGGAGGTAGTCCAGGCTCAAGAAAAGATACCCAGTGGGTTCAGTAAGTGCCCGGATAAGCCCCGCCGTCGGCCAGCACATTCTGCCCCGTCATGTAGGCAGCGTGCGTGCTGCACAGGAAGGCACAGATGGCGCCGAACTCTTCGGGCGTGCCGAAGCGCTGGGCTGGGATGTTCTTGCGGCGCGCGTCCATGATGGCTTCCAGCGGCTGGCCGCTCTTCTGCGCCGCGCCGCTCATGGTGCCGCGCAGGCGGTCGGTGTCGAAAGCGCCCGGCAACAGGTTGTTGATGGTCACACCTTGCGCCGCGAGCTTGGTGCGCGCCACGCCGGCGACAAAACCGGTCAGCCCGCTGCGCGCGCCGTTGGACAGGCCCAGGATGTCGATCGGCGACTTGACCGAACTGGAGGTGATATTGACGATGCGCCCGAAGCCGCGCGCCGCCATGCCGTCGACCGTGGCCTTGATGAGCTCGATCGGGGTCAGCATGTTGGCGTCCACCGCCTTGAGCCAGGCGTCGCGGTCCCAGTCGCGGAAGTCGCCGGGCGGCGGGCCGCCGGCGTTGGTCACCACGATGTCGAAATCCTTGCGCAGCGCGAACACCGCGGCGCGGCCTTCGGGTGTGGTGATGTCGGCTGCGACGTACTGGACGCTGGCGCCCGCGGGTTTGCCCTTGTCCGCCTTCAGCTTTTCAGCCGCGGCCTTCAGCGTTTCCTCGCCGCGCGCGACGATCAGCACATGCACGCCTTCGCGCACCAGCGCCTCGGCGCAACCCAGGCCCAAACCTTTGCTGGCGCCGCACACCAGCGCCCATTTGCCTGCAATACCCAAATCCATAATAATTCCTCATTACAACCACGGGGGAGAGCGGCTCATGATACTGAGTAAATTCAAAATGCAGGCGGGGATGGTTATCTCTGCCGTGCTGCTGTTCAGCGCCGTGGCAGAGGCCCAGCCTCAAGGCGAAGCCGCATTGATCAAACGCGACTCCCAACTGCGCGAAGCGCCGGGTGATTCGGCTCGCAGTCTCGCACCGCTTCCGGTCCAGACACCCGTGACGCGGCTTGGCGAGCGCCAGGGTGCATGGATCAAGGTCCGCATGGCCGACGGGGCCAGTGGCTGGGTGCACATGTTTGACATCACCGCCGCCAACTCACAAGCCGGCGCAGGCACCAGCGCCCTACGCAGCTTGTCGAGCTTTTTCAACAAAGGCAGCGCGCAAGCTCCCGGTGGCTCGGTGGCCACGTCCACGGTCGGCATCCGCGGCCTGGGCGCGGAGGACCTGGCCAATGCGGTGCCCAACCTGGCGGCCGTGGCGCAGGCCGACGCTAACCGCGCGAACGCAGCCCAGGCCCGGCAGTTTGCGGGCGGTGCATCACTGAACAGCCGGCAGGTCGACCCCCTGCCCACGCCGTCACCGCCGGCAGCCGTACAGAGCTCGACTGGCAGCGACCGGTAAGAACCATAAAAAGCATAACAAGAGGGATGCCATGAACCTGCAAAACACCCTGACGCCCGCACAGCTTGTGCGCCATTCGGCCTGGGCCTTCGTCCTGCTGGTCAGTCTCAGCCCTTTCACCGTCCAGGCCCAGGATCCGGCCAAGGCGCTGGGCGGCCTGTTCCAGTCGCTGATACGCCCCAACCAGCCCGCGCAGCCGGCGCCCGCGCAACCCAACTCCGCGGCCGGCCTGGCCGGCGCGCTACTGGGCGCTAGCCTCACGCCGGGCGGGCAACAGGCGGCACAGGGTGGCGACTTGTTTCAGTTGCTTTCGCAGTCGCTGGACCAGATCGACGAGCCGCGCGAAATCCAGATTGGCCAGCAGCTGGCAGCCGTGCTGCTGGGCAGCAAACCGCTCTACCCTGACGTGGCCATGCAGCGTTACCTCAACCAGCTGGGCCGCTGGATCAGCCTGCAATCCTCCCGCCCGGACCTGCCCTGGACCTTCGCTGTCCTGGATGACCCTGGTTTCAATGCATTTGCCACGCCGGGGGGCTATGTATTTGTCACCAAGGGCCTGATGGACCGCGTCGCGGACGAAGGCGAACTGGCGGGCATCCTGGCCCATGAAATCACCCATGTCACCGCCAAACACCATCTGATCGCCATGAACAAGGCGGCGCGCGCCGGCCTGCTCACGCAGGTGATCAGCTCGCAGCTGAAAAACGACTTGGGTGGTCTGGTGTCGTCGCAACTGCTGGCGCTGGGCCGCAACATGTACACCAAGGGACTGGACCAGCAAGATGAATTTGATGCTGACCGCACCGGTGTGGCCCTGGCCGCGCGCGCGGGCTTTGACCCCTATGGCCTTGTCGCGGTGTTGCAGCAACTGCGCACCGCAGCGCCCGATGACGCGCTGTTTGCCCTCTCGCTCAGCACGCATCCACCGGCACAGACGCGCCTGAACCAGCTCGAGCAGGCCATGGGTAATCGCCTTGATGCTTATGCGGGCCAGCCTTCTGTGACGGTGGCGCAGCGCATGAGCGGTGCGAACCGCCGGCCTACGGCGCAAGCGCCTGCGTCGATGCGTACACCCGCAAAGAAGTAGCAGCGCCTCTGACACCACGCGCTATCAAATTAGTAGCTGATTGCACACGTAGTAACTGGGTTAGAGGCCGATTTGATACCTAAGCAGCTTCGGTGCGCACGGGAATCCTTAACCCAGCATGAGCCGCGGGACTGGCTTTGCCAGACCGCAGGCGGGCGGCCCCCTCGGGGGGCAGCGACCCACACGCAGTGGGGGAGCGTGGGGGCTCTTATCTGCCTTTGGTAAAGACGAAAATGCCGGCAATCACCAGCACCGTCCCGGCCGCCACCCACGCCGTGAACGGCTCACCCAGGATCAGCACGCCCATCAGGATGGTGGACATCGGGCCCACCATGCCGGTTTGCGCGGCCATGCCGGCGCCGATGCGTTCGATGGCCATCATCACCATCAGTACCGGCACGGCGGTGCACAGCGTGGCATTGAGCAGCGACAGCCAGATCACCTCAGGCGCCACGGCCGCAGCACTTATGGGCCGGAGCAACACGAACTGCAACAGGCATAGCAGACACGCCACGGTGGTGGCCAGACCCACCAGGCGCAGGGAGCCCAGCCGCGTGACCATTTCACCGCTGTAAACCAGATAAAGCGCATAGCTCACCGCGCTCAGGAACACCAGCAGCGCACCCCATGCTGCGTCCGCACCCTGAAACGTAATCTCGTGCCCGAACACCAGCACCACGCCGCAGTAGCTGATGGCCATGCCGATGATTTGCGCAGCGCTGACACGGCGCTTGTACATCACGAGACCCAGCAGCAGCACCAGCGTCGGATTGAGATAAAGGATCAGCCGCTCCAGCGAGGCGCTGATGTAAGCCAGGCCGGCGAAATCCAGGAAGCTCGCGAGGTAGTAACCGGTGAAGCCCAGCCACAGCACACCCAGCCAGTCCTTGCGCGTGAGCGGCGCCTTGCCCCGGCTGGCCCACCAGGCCATGGCGGCGAAGATCGGCAGCGCGAACAGCATGCGGTACATGATCAGCGTGACGGCATCGACGCCGTAGCGATAGGCCAGCTTGACGATGATTGCCTTGCCGCTGAAAGCGATAGCGCCGAAAGTGGCCAGCAGCAGCCCGGCCGCTATGCTTTTTGTAGCTGCTTGCGCTGGTAATGCCTGGGTTGCAGGCCGATTTTCATCAAATTTATCGGTCAAGGTTATTTTTGTTAAAAACCCACGGCCTGGCCATCGCGCCGCGGATCACTGGCTGCCACATAACCCTCGACTTTGGGATTTCCGGCGCGCCAGATAAATTGGCCGGCGCCAAAGTCCTGGTAAGAGTCGTTGATGACCTCCGTGCGATGGCCTCGGTCGGCAAGGCCCTGCACGGTGCGTTGGTCCATCGCCGCTTCAACGTTGATCTCGAGGCCGGCGTTGTAGCGCCAGCGCGGTGCGTCGCAAGCAACCTGCGGGCTCTGGCCGTAGTCCAGCATGCGCACCAGCGTCTGCATATGGCCTTGCGGCTGCATATTGGCGCCCATCACGCCATAGCTCATCACGGGTTTGCCATCCTTGCTGAGGAAGGCCGGAATAATGGTGTGGAAAGGCCGCTTGCCTGGCGCAACCTGGTTGGCGCCCGGCTGCAGGCTGAATCCGTGTCCGCGGTTTTGCAGGCTGATGCCGAATTCGGGCTCGACGCAGCCCGAGCCGAAGCCCATGTAGTTGCTCTGGATGAAGCTCACCATCATGCCGTCTTCGTCGGCCGCCGTGAGATAGATCGTGCCGCCCTTAACGGGGTTGCCCGCGCCAAAGTCCTGTGCCTTTTTCATATCGATAAGTTTGGCACGGGATGTGAGGTAGGCGTCATCGAGCATTTGCTCGGCCGTCACCTCCATCGACGAAGGCTCGGCTACGTATTTGTAAATGTCGGCAAACGCCAGCTTCATGGCTTCGATCTGCAAATGCTGCGAATCCACACCATCGACAGGCAGGCCGGCGACATCGAATTTATCGAGGATGCCCAGCGCAATCAGCGCGGCAATGCCCTGCCCGTTGGGCGGGATCTCATGCAGCGTGTAGCCGCGATAGTCCTTGCCGATGGGCTTGACCCATTCGGGCTGATAGCTGGCGAAGTCTTTGGCGGTGATGCTGCCGCCGTTTTGCGCAGAAAACTTTTCGATGGCCTGGGCAATCGCGCCGCCGTAATAGGCGTCGCCCTTCGTTTCGGCAATGGCGCGCAAAGCTTTTGCCGCGGCCTTGAACTGAAACAGCTCGCCGACATTGGGCGCACGGCCCCAGGGCAGGAAAGACTGCGCAAAGCCCGGCAGTGATTGCAGCTCTGCCGTAGCGGCCGCCCATTTCTGTTGCACCACGGGCGGCAGCAGGTAGCCGCGTTCGGCGATTTCGATGGCCGGCTCCATCAGGTCGGCAAACGGCAACTTGCCAAAGCGTTTGCTCAGCGCCACCCAGCTGGCGATCGCGCCTGGCACGGTAACGGAATCCATCCCGCGCTTGGGTGGCGTCTGTGCGCCAGCGCCATATTTGCGGCTGAAGTATTCGGGCGTCCAGCTTTGCGGCGCGCGGCCGGAGGCGTTGAGCCCGTGTAACTCCTTGCCATCCCACAGGATGCAAAAGGCATCGCTGCCCAGCCCGTTGCTGACGGGCTCGACGACGGTCATCGCGGCCGCGGCGGCAATCGCCGCATCCACCGCATTGCCGCCCTTGAGCATCATGCGAAGGCCGGCTTGCGCGGCCAGCGGATGCGAGGTCGACACCACATTGCGCGCAAACAGCGGCAGGCGGGTGGAGGTGTAGGGGTTGCTGTAGTTGAAGTTCATGAGTGAGTCACCTATTGAAGGTAAGGCAAGGCAAAAGAAAAAAAACTAGTTCTGCCGGGCTAAAGACCAACGGTTAGCCAATGGCAAGCAAGCCCCGTACGCACCTGCCTGCGGCGCCTGAGTGCAGCATGTGCGTGCCGCATGGAGAGAGATCCATCGGAAGGCCACTCGGCAAATCAATCCGTGGTGATTTTCCGCTCGGCAATGATTTTTTTCCACTTGGCGGTGTCGGCCCTGACCATCGCCGCAAACGCCGGCGGCGTGCCGCCCGCGGGTTCCGCGCCCAAACGGGCGAAACGGTCCTTCACGTCGGCATCGGCCAAAGCGGCATTCACTGCCTGGTTGACCTTGCCCACCAACTCGGGCGGCATGCCCTTGGGGCCAAACACGCCAAACCAGGTGACCGACTCGAAGCCGGGTAAAACTTCCGACACCGTTGGCATATCGGGTGCCAGCGCCGTGCGTTTCAGGGTGGTGACCGCAAGCGCCCGCAGCTTGCCGTCCTTGACGTGCGGCATGCCGGTGACAAACGAATCAAACAGCACGTCGATCTTGCCGCTGATCAAATCCGGCATGGCCAGCGCCGTGCCGCGATAGGGGATGTGAAGGATGAAGGTGCCCGACTGCGCCTTGAAGTATTCGCTCGTCAGATGGACGATGGTGCCATTGCCGCTGGAGGCGTAGTTCAGGCGCCCCGGGTTCTTGCGTGCATGGTCAATAAACTCCCGCATCGTTTTGGACGGCGACGAGTTGGGCACCAGCACGACATTGGGCGAACTCGCCACATAGGCGATGGGCGTGAAATCGGTTTCGGCGTTGTAGGGAATTTTCGGGTTGATGGCCGGGCCGATGCTGTGTGTGCTCGAGGTGGCCAGCAGCAATGTGTAGCCGTCCGCCGGTGACTTGGAAGCCGCGTCGGCGCCTATCGTGCCGCCGGCGCCCGGACGGTTGTCGACCACCACCGTCTGGCCGATTTTTTCACCCAGCTTTTGCGACAGGGCGCGCGCCAGGATGTCGGTTGCACCGCCTGCGGGGAAAGGCACGATCATGCGGATGGGTTTGGACGGATAGGCCTGGGCCATGGCTGGCCCGGCAAGCGTTGCGGCAAAAATCGTAGCGACAACCATCGGCAAAGCGGCAGCCAGCGAAATCATATGTTTACGTTTCATTGGGCCATTGTGCAACGATTTTTGAGCACCGACTATGCTGCAAGCGGGCAATGAGGCCAAACAAAAAGGCACCCGAAGGTGCCTTTCTTTGATTCGCGGGACGCTTTCACGCCGCAGGAAGTCTTCTGTTATCAGTCAGCCTCGACGAAGGCTTCTTCCCGTTTGTTCTTGACCGCCGGCAACAGCACGATGACCAGCAACAGGAGGGCGGCGCCCAGCAGGCCTGCGGAAAGAGGCCGTGTGACAAAGACACTCCAGTCGCCGCGGGACAACAGCAAAGCCCGGCGCAGATTTTCTTCCATCATGGGGCCCAGGATGAAGCCCAGAAGCAACGGGGCGGGTTCGGCGCCAAGCTTGATAAACAGGTAACCGATGCATCCGAAGATCGCGACCATCCAGATATCCCAGGTGTTGTTGTTGGTCGAGTACACCCCGATGGCGCAGAACAACACGATCGCAGGGAACAGCAGACGGTAGGGAATCGTCAGCAGCTTGATCCAGATACCGATCAGCGGCAGGTTCAGGATCACGAGCATTGCATTGCCGATCCACATCGAGGCGATCAGGCCCCAGAACAGTTCCGGATTGCTGGTCATGACCTGCGGGCCGGGCTGGATGTTATGGATCGTCATCGCCCCCACCATCAAGGCCATCACGGCGTTGGGCGGGATGCCCAGCGTCAGCAAGGGAATGAAGGAAGTCTGCGAGCCGGCATTGTTGGCCGACTCAGGTGCGGCTACACCGCGGATGTTGCCCTGGCCAAAAGGCACCTGGCCGGCACGGCCCTTGATTTTTTTCTCGATGGTGTAGGCGGCAAAAGCCGACAGCAAGGCGCCGCCACCCGGCAAGATGCCCAGGCAGGAACCCAGTGCGGTGCCGCGCAGTACAGCCGGCGCCATGTCCTTGAAGTCCTGCTTGGTCGGGAACAAGCCGGTCACCTTGGCAGTAAACACCTCGCGCTCATGCTCGGGCTGCGCCAGGTTGCTGATGATTTCACCGTAACCAAACACGCCCATGGCAATCACGGTAAAGCCAATGCCGTCGGTCAGTTCAGGAATATCAAAGCTGAAACGCGCCACACCGGAATTCACGTCCGTACCGACCAGGCCCATCAACAGGCCCAGCACGATCATGCCGATGGCTTTGAGCAACGAACCCGAGGCAAGCACGACAGCGCCAATCAGGCCCAGCACCATCAGCGCGAAGTACTCGGCGGGGCCGAATTTGAAAGCGAGCTCGGTCAGCGGCGGGGCGAAAGCCGCGATGATCAGCGTGCCAACGCAACCGGCAAAGAATGACCCCAGACCCGCTGCAGCCAGCGCCGGCCCCGCTCGCCCTTTTCGCGCCATCTGGTAGCCGTCAATGCAGGTCACCACCGATGAGGACTCTCCCGGCAAGTTCACAAGGATGGCGGTAGTGGAGCCGCCGTATTGCGCGCCATAGTAAATACCCGCCAGCATGATCAGCGCCGACACCGGCGGCAGGGCGTAGGTTGCCGGCAAGAGCATGGCGATGGTCGCAACCGGGCCAATGCCGGGCAACACACCGATCAGCGTACCGAGCACGCAACCAATAAAAGCATATAGCAGGTTAATCGGCGTAAACGCGACGCTGAAACCCAAAGACAAATTTGATACGAGATCCATTTTTTTTCTTCCTTAACCGGTGATAAACGCAGGCCACACCGGGAACTGCAGCTTCAGCGCAATCACGAAAGCCAGGTAACTGCCGATCGCGAGCACGGTTGCCAGGATAAATGTGGTCCTGAATTTCCAGCCCGCTTCAGCCATACTGGTGATAAAGGTCAAGGCATAGATGGCCACGATAAGGCCCATGGCCGGCACTTTGAGGGAAGGCAAGCCTGCCAGCAAAATACCGAAGGTCACATTACCCGCAATGATGAAAAACAGCGGTTTCCAGGCCCATTTGCCGATTTTGGCGCCGTCCGCGCTTTCAATCACCAAGGCCGTAAAAGTGACTGCCATGCCAATCACGGCCAGCAGTATTCCCAGCATGAGGGGGAAATAGCCTGGGCCCATACGGGCGCCCTCGCCCACGTTATAGGTGGTTGCACCCCATGCGAACGCCACACCGACGCCCATGAACATGAGGCCGCAGAAAAAGTCTTTCTGACTCTTGATATTCACGGCTGTCTCCTCAATACAGATAAAAGAAAGGAATCGCTGGATTGTGCATTCAATCACCCTTACCCAGCATGTGGCTTTCACCTATGCGTCAGGTGACGTCAAGAACGCGTAAGTTCTGCCAAATCTCGCGAAATACCCCAACGCCGGCTCATCAGGACAGGGGTGGGGTGGAAGCCAGCACTTCCTCAATAGTGGTCAGGCCCTCCGCCACTTTAAGTGCGCCGGCCAATCTCAAGGGACGCATCCCTTCGCTGACGGCCTGACGGCGCAAGGCATCAATGTTGGGCTCTTTCGAAACCCTTTCCTTGAATCCTTCCGTGACCGTCAGCAGTTCATAGAGACCCATGCGCCCACGAAAGCCGGTCATCCGGCAATCCACGCAACCCACCGGCTTGTAGGGCCGATAGCCGCCGCTAATTTGCCAGGGCTTGACCAGCTCAGCGAGTGTTTCGCGTGAAGCGGCCTCGTCGGGCTCCCGGCAATTGCCGCAGAAGGTGCGCACCAGCCGCTGCGCCAGCACGCCCAGCAGCGTTGCGTTGATCAGATAGGAAGGAACGCCAAGCTCCATCAGTCGTGACACCGCGGACGGGGCGTCATTGGTATGCAGCGTGCTGAAAACAAGGTGGCCGGTCAGTGCCGCCTGGACGGCCATCTCAGCCGTCTGCAGGTCCCGGATTTCGCCCACCATGATGATGTCCGGATCCTGCCGCATTAATGCGCGCAGCCCCTCGGGGAAATCAAAATCAAGATGCGCCTGCACCTGCGTCTGGTTAAAAGAGGCCTCGATCATTTCGATCGGATCTTCAATCGTGCTGACATTGACCTCTTCAGTCGCGAGCCGCTTGAGCGTTGAATACAGCGTAGTGGTCTTGCCGGACCCGGTAGGCCCGGTGACCAGGACAATGCCATAGGGGCGCTGGACCAGTTGCTCCCAGCGTTCGGCATCGTGCTGCGAAAACCCCAGCGCACTCAGGTCCTTGACCGTCGTATCCGGGTCAAAGATCCGCATCACCATTTTTTCACCGAACGCGGTGGGCAGGGTCGACAGCCGCATCTCAATTTCGTCGCCGCGCGGGTTGCGGGTCTTGATCCGGCCGTCCTGCGGACGGCGCTTTTCCACCACATCCATGCGGCCCAGCAGCTTGATGCGGGCGGTCATGGCGTTGTGCACGCCCATGGGGAGTTGGTAGACCGGGTGCAACACGCCATCGATGCGAAAGCGGATCACGCCCTGTTCCCGCCGGGGCTCCAGGTGAATGTCACTGGCGCGCTGGTCAAAGGCATATTGCCAGAGCCAGTCCACCACCTGCACCACGCCCTGGTCGTTGGCGTCCAGCTGCTTGTTGCTTTTGTTCAGCTCAACCAGTTGCTCAAAGCTGGCGGACCCGGAATTGCCACCCGACTTGGTAGCGGCCTTGACCGATTTGGCCAGTGCAAAAAATTCGGCGGTGAACTTGGTGATTTCAAGCGGACTCGCGACGACCAGCCGCACGCTGCGCTTGGCTTGCCGTTCGACTTCCTGCACCCAGTCGGTGATGAACGGCTCGGAAGTGGCAATGACTACTTCGCTGGAGGTCACCTGCACTGGAAGTACCTTGTGCCGCTCGGCATACATGGCGGACATGGTGTCCGCCACCTTGCCCACATCAACCTTGAGCGGATCAATCCTCAAATAGGCAAGGCCCGCGCGTTCAGCCAGCCACTGCGTAATCGTTTCGATGTCCAGGGGCTTGCCGTCAGCCAGCCGCGTCATGCCGACACTGGCCAGGCGCGTCAGCGGAGGCTGTGCACTCTGCACCTGCGAGCAACGCGCAATCGTCCGCTGCGCTTCGGTGGCACTGATCACACCATCCTCGCTGAGCCATTCAACCAGCATGCGCCAGTCCAGCGGCCCAGCGTGGGGCTTTTTAACGTGCGGGTCTTTGGAGTGTTTGGGGTGCGTCACGGCGCTCATGGGTCGCACTGTACCCCATCCGCAGCGGTCTTTACCATCCGCAGCATAGCGCCGCTAAGCCGCCGGAACGAAAAGCCGCAGCCATTTTTTGGCGGGCAGATCCCAGCGCGATTCAATGATCCCTGCTTGCTGCAGTAGATCGGCCCGTTCGGGGCGTGTCGGGTCGCGTTGGGCCAGTACCACAGTGTTGCCTTCGCGCGTCGGCCGGAATGTCCAGACCGCTTCGGGCCCAAACGCTTCCGCGATTTTTGTCAGTGACTGCACGTAACTGGAGTCACGACCGAAAAGATTCACAGTCATCACCCCGTCTTCAGCAAGAAGCCCGCGGCAGTCTTCGTAAAAATCTGCGCTGTCCAGTACTGGCGCCGCTGCTTCATGGTCATACAGGTCGACATGCAGAAGGTCCACCGTTCCCTGGTGCAAAGGTTTTTGGATTTCCTGCGCCGCATCAGCCTCAATGACATGCAGCCTCAGGTCGTCCCGAGGCAGCTTGAACCAGAGCCGGCAGGCCGTGATCACCTGCGGATTGATTTCCACCGCCGTGGTCTTCATGCGCAGTTTTTTATAACAAAACTTGGTGAGCGCGGCAGAACCCAGGCCCAGTTGCATCGCGTGCTTTTTCGACACTGCTGCCACGTCCGTGAACAGCAGTCCCGCCATCATGCGCTGAACATACTCCAGCTCGATGTCATACGGCGCGTCGCGCAGCATGGAACCTTGCACCCATTCAGTGCCCAGGTGCAAAAACCGCACCTCGCCGTAGTCGGAAAAATTGACTTCGGGTAATTCAGCCGCTGTTTTTGCTGTTTCTTTTTTTGACATCAAACCAATCCATGCTTTTCAAAAACCTCACGCCAGGCAGCGAGTTTGCGCTCAAAACTCCAGGAGGCGTTCGCCGGGCTTGTCGAAGGCAGCTTGTAGAGCTGGACCCCCATGCTCGGCACTGACGTGTCCCCGCTGCCCCCTGAGGGGGTGCTCGCGCCTTGGGGCGGCCCGGCGGCGCTCAGGGCGGCCTTTACAACCAATGAATGCTTGAAGCTTTCACCGCCGTTGTGGGCAATCGCCTCCAGCGCCGGGCACAGTCGCCGCAAGCTGGCGAGGTCGTTGACCTGCGCATTGCGGATATTGCTGTCCAGGCTGCCCTCGCGCTCACAGGCTGCATACACGTCCCACAGGCCCAGGCCTTTGGACAAGAGCCATTCGCTACGAATTTGATAGCGGCTTGTGCCCGTTTTTATTGGGCTATCAGGCCAAACGGCTTGCAAAATCTTCCAGAAATGGTTCTGCGGATGGCCGTAGTATTGCTGCGCGGCCAGCGAGGCAGCACCCGGAAAACTCCCCAGTACCAGCAGGCGGGTGTCAGGAGACACCAGCGGCGCCAGACCCGCCAGCGGAGGTTTAACAGTGTCCTGAGTCTCCTTCACGCCAGCAAGGCTCCCAATTTCGGCAACGCCCGCAGTGCGTTAGCGGTCGTCGCGCTCGTCAGCGACGCCAGTGAAATTCCCCGCAAGTCCGCCACCTGCTGCGCGATACGCGGCAGCTCGCCCGGTTCGTTGCGGCCCTGGGCCTGGCCGGCTTCGCGCTGCGCCGCAGTCCTGTAAATCCAGTGCGGCGGAATGTCGGGCGAATCCGTTTCCATCACCAGCGCCTCGAGCGGCAGTTCAGCCGCCAGGCGCCTGAGTTGCAGGGCCGGCTCAAACGTGACGGCACCGCCAAAGCCCAGCTTCAATCCGAGTTTGATGAATTCAGCCGCCTGCTGCTCGCTGCCATTGAACGCATGGCCAATGCCATGCCAGCCGCCCTCCGGCGTCAGGTCGCGCAGGTGCTTGAGCAACTTGTCGGCCGATCGCCGCACATGCAGGATGACCGGCAGGCCGTGCTTGCGCGCCAGTTTGAGTTGTTCGCGGTAAAAGTGCTCCTGGCGTTCACGCATCGGGCTTTGCGTCAGCGCAGGCACAAAATAATCCAGGCCGATTTCTCCCACTGCGACCAGCCGCGGATCGGACCGTCTCAGCGCGAGTTCGCTGTCCAGCGCCTGCAGGTCGGCCTCTTGCGCGCGCGGCACGTAAAGCGGGTGAATACCCAAGGCGTAGCTGTCTGAAAACCGGTGCGCCAACACACGGACCGCCTCGAAATTGAACACGCCCACAGCCGGAAGCACGCAATGCGCAACGCCTGCAGTGGTTGCCCGCGCACGGACTTCAGCGACATCGGCGGACAGTTCACCGGCGTCAAGATGGCAGTGTGTGTCTATCCAGAAAGTCATTGACTCAATGCGGTAAGGCACCCGTGGTGCGAAAAGAAAAGATAGGCGAAAAGGGAAGAACCTGGCGCGGGCCTTGCTTGCAGAAGATGTTGACACAGAAATGAAATCGGGACACGCTATGCTTTTTTTGAGGAAATGCACACGCAATTCGTGAACGTTTTTTGCACCCGATCTCTTTTCGTCAATCTCTGTCAACCACCGTCGACTGATAACCCTAAGGAAAAGCCAACATGAAATTATCCCGTCTGATGAGCCACATTCTCGGAGCCGGCCTCATTGTTTCAAGCATGGCCAGCCCCGCCTGGGCACAAGACCAGAAGTTGCGGCTGATTACCTGGGCCGACTATGTACCCGCCGATGTCCTGGCGCAGTTCAAGAAAGAAACCGGGATCGACGTTGAGCTGACCCTTTCGAACAACGAAGAGATGATCTCCAAGCTGCGTGCCACCGGCGGCGCTGGGTTTGACCTGGCCCAGCCCTCGCAGGACCGCATCACCGGCCCGCAGCAGGAGTTTGGCATCTACAAGCCCATGGACCTCAGCAAGATCAAGTCCGATCTGTTCATCCCGTCCATGCTGGAAGCCACCAAGAAAAACACCACACTGGACGGCAAGGTATACGGCCTGCCGCACATCTGGGGCACCGACGGTCTGGTCGTGAACACCAAGCTGACCAAAATGGCCGACTACCCAGACCTCTGCAAGGCCGACGTCAAGGGCAAGACCGCCGTGCGCCTGAAGCGCCCCACCCTGCTGGCCTTCGCCTTCGCCTCGGGAAAAGATCCGTTCGCACTCTACAAGGACCCCAAAGCCTATGGCGCCTTGATGGACGAAGTCGGCAAGACCATGATCGCCTGCAAGAGCAACATCAAGTTCTACTGGGACAACAAGGACCAGCTGCTCAACGGCATGCGCGCCGGTGAAGTGGTGGGCGCGATGATGTGGGACACCGGCGGCTGGAAGCTCAACGCCGAAAAGCCCGAAATCCAGTTCATCGCACCGAAGTCAGGCGCGCTCGGCTGGATTGACACCTTCGCCATCCCCGCCAAGGGGCGCAACGACGCTGCCGCCTACGCCTGGATCAACTTCAACATGCGCCCCGAAATTGCCGCCAAGGTTGCAGGTTCCGCGGGCAACTTCACCGCGTCCAAGGGCGCTGACCAGTTGGCCGACCCCAAGCTCAAGGCCCAGTTCGCCGCCAGCTTCCCTGAGGCCGCATTGAAGAATGTGAAGTGGTACCCCGCAGTGCCCGCCGGCATTGAAGACATCGAAGGCCGCGTCCTGGACCGCGTCAAAGCAGCCAATTGAGTACCCCCCTGAGTCGCTTCGCGCCTTCCCCCCAGGGGGACGAAATCTGCGGCCCGGCAAAGCCGGTTCCGCGCTTTCGCTGGCCTTTCGCTCGTTGTGTGGCAAGCATCCGGCCGCTGGCAACCGCGGTGGATGACTAAAGCAGGCGCGTCACCCATGCACGCGGATTTGCAAGCCGAGCACGTCGGTAAAACCTACGCCGGCCAGCCCGCCGTGAAGGACCTGTCCTTCACGGTGGAGCGCGGCAGCTTTTTCTCCATCCTCGGCCCCTCGGGCTGCGGCAAGACCACGCTGCTGCGCATGATCGCCGGCTTTCTGTCGCCCGATGCGGGCCAGATCCACATCGGCGGCAAACCCATGAATGGCGTGCCGCCCAACCAGCGGCCCGTCAACATGGTGTTCCAGCATCTGGCGCTATTTCCCATGATGTCGGTCGGCGAAAACGTGGGCTACGGCCTGGCGCGGCGCGGACTCTCGCGCGCCGACATCAACGGCAAGGTGGGTGCCATGCTCGAACGCGTGAGCCTGCCCGGTATGCAGGACAAGCGCGTCGATCAGCTCTCGGGCGGGCAGCGCCAGCGCGTGGCCATTGCGCGCAGCCTGGTGCTGGAGCCCACGCTGCTGCTGCTCGACGAACCGCTGGGTGCGCTCGATTTGAAACTGCGCGAGCACATGAAAGTCGAACTCAAGCAGCTGCAGGCGGCATTCGGCACCACTTTTGTTTACATCACGCACGACCAGTCCGAGGCATTGGTGTTGTCTGACCATGTGGCGGTCATGAATGCCGGAAGCTTTGAGCAGGTGGGTACCCCACAGGCGTTGTACTACCAGCCGCAGACACCTTTTGTGGCGGGTTTTGTGGGCGCCAACAACAAGCTGCACGGCAGTGCGACCGCAGGCGCAGAAGCCGGCAACGTGGTGGCGCTGGCAACCAGCCAGGGCTTTGCTCTGCACGCCCGCGCTGCCGGGAAAATCCTGCCTGGCCAGGCCTTAGAGGCGTTCGTGCGGCCCGAAGCGGTCACCCTGGCCCGTGACGCCGCAGAACTGCCCTCCGCCCATACGGCCTATGCCGGCCAGGTCGAAAGCCTCCTGTTTGACGGCGCCAACTCAGCCGTGTTGCTGCGCGAAACCACCAGCCGCACGGAATTTCGCATCGCGCTGCCGCAGACGGGCCGCTTTGCCGATTTGCGCGTCGGTGAAACGGTGGCCTTCAGCTTCGATCCCGTCCAAGCCACCTGTTTTGGGACTGCCGGCGCCTAGCGCCTGCAGATCATGCGAGCCGCAGCCATCATGCCCACAACGAATTCTGGAGCGGCATCGGCGCAGGCCAAACTCATCTTGGTGCTGTTACTGGCGCCGGCACTGATCTGGCTGGTCGGCCTGATCGTACTGCCGCACATCGACCTGGCCATCCTGTCGCTGCGCGAGCGCGTCGCACCCCGGCAATATGCGCCCAGCATTGCGCAGTACCGCACCTTCATCGACGAACCACTGTATTGGCATACGTTTGTGCGTACGGCCGTCATGTCCATCCTGGCGACGCTGATCACTCTGCTGCTGGCCTTCCCCATCGCCTGGACCATTGCCAAACTGGTGCGCGGCCGCGCCAAGTCGCTGCTGCTGGTGATGTGCCTGATCCCTTTCTGGGTCAGCGAAACCGTGCGCACCCTGGGCTGGATGATCCTGCTGCGCGAATCCGGCGTGCTGCCCGCAGTGCTGGTGCAACTGGGCCTCACCGCAGCGCCCGTCGAGTTGCTCTACCGCGACGCGACCATCCTGGTCGGCCTCGTCTATACCTCCATGCTCTTCATGGTGGTGCCGTTGATCAGCGCACTTGAAAGCCTGGACGACACACTGATTGAAGCGGCCTATGACCTGGGCGGAAACGGCCCGTCCATCCTGCGGCAAATTGTCATTCCGCATGCCGCCCCCGGCATTCTGGCCGGTTGCATCGTGGTCTTTATGCTGACCTTGGGCAACTACCTCACGCCCACACTGCTGGGTGGCAAAAACTCGCTATGGTTTACCGAGCAGATTTATACGCAGTTCATCACACGCTTTAACTGGGAGCAAGGCGCGGCTTTTGGTTTTTTGTTGCTGGGTTTATCAACAGCGATCGTCTGGATTGGCCTTAAATTAACGGGTCAGAAGTTTGGCGAAGTGATGCGCAAAACATGACACACCCCCTCGCTTGCTCACTTCGTGTAGCCTCCATTCCCCTTGCAGGGCGCAACAGCTGCGGCCCGGCAAAGCCGGTTCCGCGCAGTCTCTGGCGAAGATTTGTGGGAGGGTTTTAGATGATCGCCTCCCTGCCCCGCCCTGCCTGGCTTCGCACAGGCACGGTCGTGTACGCGCTGGCCTTCTTTGCATTTTTGTTCCTGCCGCTGATGGTGGTCGCGGTATTTGCCTTCAACGACGCACCCTATCCGGCTCCACCTTGGCGCGGTTTCACGCTCGACTGGTTTTTTGGCAGCAAGGCGGGGCGTACCGGGCTTTTTGCCGATCGCCCCATGCTCGCCAGTCTCTGGACCAGCGTCGTGGTGGCCAGCTGGGTCACGCTACTGGCGGTGCTGGTCGGCACGACCAACGCGTTTTTGATTGAGCGCAGCCGCTTTCCGGGCAAGCAGATGCTGTCCATGCTGATGCTGGCGCCACTGGTGATCCCCGGCGTCATCCTGGGTATTTCCATCCTGGCTTTTGCCAGCCGCCTGGCCCAGGTTGCAGACGACTGGTGGGGGCTGGAGCTGGATTTCCTGCGGCCGGGGCTCCCGTTGGTGGTACTGGGCCAGTTTTCCTACATTGTGTCGATTGCCACACTCATCATTTCCGCCCGCCTGAAGCGTTTTGACATCACCCTGGAAGAGGCGGCGTACAACCTGGGCGCTTCCCGCGTTGCCGTCTTCACCACCATCACCCTGCCTTACCTGAAGCCCGCGCTGATCGGCGCCGCCGCGATCTCGTTTTTGATGTCCTTTGAGAACTTCAACACCACCTTGATGTTGGTCGGCTCGGACGCACCGTTGACCGTCATGATGTACGGCCGCATGCGCGAAGGGGCCACGCCGGTGCTCAATGCCGTCAGCCTGTTCCTGATGGTGGCCTCTGCCGCCCTGGCGTTGACCCTGCTGCGCAAGCCCGTCGGCGGCCCAGGCACCTGAAGCGCCAGAAACACTCCAGGCCGCAACGGCAAAACCAGGCCTGAAACAAGCCCCAAACTGCGCAGTAACAGGCGCTTTACAAAGCTTCCCACGCCTATACCCAAATCACGTGCACGGATGCACAAATCGTGATACGGTGCAACTGTAAATACAGGGCCTGAAGCAGATTTTCACGCCCGGTGGTATCAGCCCGGTTTTGACATTTTTGACCTCACAGGTGAACGGATGCGCAGGCCAGCCCTTTACAGCAGTTCAAACCGTCCGGCGCAAGGCGCGGGTGATGCCGGCGCACAGGCGACTGGGCAACCTACTACCGAATCCCTCCCCATTCCACCCTCCCGTTTTTCCCGCCTCGCCAAACGCCTGGCACGCCACCAGCTTTACCTGCTGTGGTCGGTCGTTGGCCTGCTGGCCCTGCTGCTGGCCATCAGTTTTGCTTCGCCACTGCGCAACCCCGTTCGCAAACTGACACAGGAACACATCAACGCGGCCGTCCTGAAGACGCTGGAAACCACCATCCTGCCGTCCCCCGGAACCCACGCCTACGACACCATCATTCCCTCAGTCGTGCGCATCGTGGGCCTGGGCAAAGACAAGGACGGCAAGGAAGAGGGCGAGCGCAGCGTGGGCACCGGCGTCGTCATCGTCGACAAAGGAATCATTCTGACCAACCTGCATGTGGTGCAGGGCGCCCAGACCATCAAGGTCACCTTTGCGGATGGCCTGGAGTCCACCGCCAGCATCACTGGCGTGCAACCCGAAAACGATCTGGCCGTACTGCAGGCCCACAAGATCCCTGACGACCTGATCGCGGCCACCATGCGCTCCACTGCCGAGCTGGCGCCGGGCGACCAGGTCATGGCCGTGGGCTATCCCTTTGGTATAGGGCCTTCGGCATCGGCCGGCGTCATTTCCGGGCTCAAACGCAACTTCCGTTCGCCCGAAGGCAAACAGATGATGAGCAACCTGATCCAGTTCGATGCCGCCGCCAACCCCGGCAATTCGGGCGGCCCGCTGGTCACCATGGACGGCGAAGTGATTGGCATCGTGACCGCCATCTTCAACCCTAACCAGCAGCGCACGTTTGTCGGCATCGGTTTCGCGGTGCCGATTGAAAATGCGGCCTCCGCCGCAGGCATGCCCCCCTTCTAAAGACTTTAAGGACATCGACGCATGGAACAGCACACGCCCGAACACTCCGCTGCCAACCACGACACTGCGCAGCTGATGGAGCAAATCCTGTACGAAGTCAAACGTGTAGTGGTGGGGCAAGACCGCTTTCTCGAACGCGTCATGGTCGCCATCCTGGCACAGGGCCACCTGCTGGTCGAAGGTGTTCCGGGCCTGGCCAAGACGCTCACCATCAAGACGCTGGCCAACACCGTGCAAGGCAATTTCAAGCGCATCCAGTTCACACCCGACCTCGTGCCGGCCGATCTGGTGGGAACACGCATCTACAACCAGAAGACCGGTGAATTCACCACCTCGCTCGGGCCGGTGTTTACCAACCTGCTGCTGGCCGATGAAATCAACCGCGCACCCGCCAAAGTACAAAGCGCACTGCTGGAGGTGATGCAGGAGCGCCAGGTCACGATTGCCGGCGCTACCCATAAGGTGCCCGAGCCCTTTCTGGTGATGGCCACACAAAATCCGATTGAAACCGAAGGCACCTACCCGCTGCCGGAAGCGCAGGTCGACCGTTTCATGATGAAGGTATTGGTGGACTACCCCACCGACGAAGAGGAATTCGTGATCGTCCAGCGCGTCACCGGTCCGGCCGTGGCCGTCGGCGCCGTGGCCACCACCGAACAGCTGGCAGCGCTGCAGCGCGAGTGCCGCCGTATTTATGTTGACCCATCCCTTGTGCAATATGCCGTGCGTCTGGTATCCGCCACCCGCAATCCGACCAGACATGGCCTGAAAGACTTGCAGCGTTTCATCACCTTCGGCGCAAGTCCGCGCGCCACCATCAATCTGACCGAAGGTGCTCGCGCGCTGGCCATGCTGCGCGGACGCAGCTACGCCCTGCCCGAAGACATGACCGACCTCGTACCCGACGTGCTGCGCCACAGACTGGTGTTGTCGTATGAAGCGCTGTCCGAAGGGCTATCGGCCGATGGGTTGGTTGCCAAAATCATGGCCAAGATTCCCCCGCCCGCCAAACCCTTAGAGCATGAAAAACTCGCAGCGTAGTCCAGCCCCCACTCCCGTCGCAAGCGCCGAACAACTGCTGCGCCGGCTGGAGTGGACGGTGCTGCGCCGGCTCGACGGCCTGCTGCAGGGCGACTACCGTACCCTGCTGCGCGGCACCGGCATGGACCTGGCTGACCTGCGTGAATACCAGCACCACGACGACGTGCGGCATATCGACTGGAACGTCACCGCTCGGCTCGAACAACCCCACGTACGCGTCTTTACCGAAGACCGTGAAATGAGTGCCTGGTTCTTGCTGGACCTGAGCCCTTCGATGGACTTTGGTTCCAGCGAGCAGCGCAAGCGGAACGTGTCCGCCGAATTCGTCGCCGTACTGGCCCGCATGCTGACGCGCCACGGCAACCGCGTAGGCGCCATGCTTTATGGCTCCGGTGTTGACGCCGTGATTCCCGCGCGTGGCGGCCGTCACCACGTGCTGCATCTGCTGCACACATTGCAGGACCGGCCGGAAGCCATACACCTCGGCCCCACCCGTCTGCATGAATTGCTCGAGTCCGCCGCCAACCTGGTGCGCAGGCGCTCCACCGTGTTTGTGGTTTCAGACTTCATCAGCGAACCCGGCTGGGAAAAACCCCTTGGCCAGCTCGCCCGCCACCATGAGGTGGTGGCCGTGCGCCTGCTTGATCCGCTGGAACTGGACCTACCCGATCTGGGGCTGATCCCCATCCGTGATGTGGAGACTGGCGAGCAGCTGTTGGTCGACACGCACGATGCGGGTTTTCGCAAACGCTTTGCACGCATCGCAGCCCAGCGCGAAGCCGAGTTGCGCCAGTCACTGGCGCGCGCCGGCGTGGACGCGCTCGAACTCTCCACCGACGACAACCTGGTTGACGCCATCATGCGGTTTACCGAACTCCGCAAACGGCGCAGCCGGACATCAGGCGCCAATGCAGCAGGCGGCAAGCTGCCGGCCCACCTGAAACATGCAGCCTGAAGCCGCCAAGGAACCCCCATGAACTTCAGCTGGTTGACTTCATTCACCCCAAAGCTTCCCTTGCCGACTTTCCTCTGGCCGGAGTTTTTATGGCTGCTGCTGGCCATTCCGCTGCTGGTGGCCGTCTATGTATGGCTGCTGCGCCGCAAGAAAAAAATGGCGCTGCGCTATGCCAGCCTCTCCATCGTGCGCGAGGCCATGGGCCGGGGCCAAAGCTTTCGCCGGCACATTCCGCCCCTGCTGTTCTTGCTGTCCATCGCCGCCATGCTGGTGGCGGCTTCACGTCCCTTCGCCGTGATCAGCCTGCCTTCGCAACGCGAGACCATCATTCTCGCCATGGACGTCTCGGGCAGCATGCGCGCTACAGACGTCCAGCCCAACCGCCTCGTCGCAGCGCAGAACGCCGCTAAAGCCTTCCTGGCCGACTTGCCGCGCAACGTACGCGTCGGCATCGTCGCCTTTGCGGGTACCGCCGCCGTCGTACAGCAGCCCACTCTCAGCCGCGAAGATCTGACGGCAGCGATTGACAAATTCCAGCTGCAGCGCGGCACCGCTATCGGCAACGGCATCGTCGTGTCACTGGCCGAATTATTTCCCGATGCAGGCATCGACATCGCGTCCATGCAGTACGGACGGGAAAAACCCCGCGGAACGTCACTCGACCAGGCTCTGAACCCCGACAAGAATGCGAAGAAGGAATTCACCCCGGTCGCACCCGGCTCCTACACCTCGGCTGCCATCATTTTGCTGACCGATGGCCAGCGCACCACCGGCGTGGATTCCCTGGATGCGGCCAAGCTGGCAGCAGACCGTGGTGTACGCATCTATACCGTCGGCGTGGGCACAGTGGATGGCGAAACGATCGGCTTTGAAGGCTGGTCCATGCGCGTCAAACTCGACGAGGAAACCCTTAAGGGCATTGCTCGGGCGACACAGGCCGAGTACTTCTACGCAGGGACGGCAGCTGACCTGAAGAAGGTGTATGAAACTCTCAGCTCACGTCTGGCAATCGAGAAAAAGGAAACCGAAGTTTCCGGGCTGCTGG
This sequence comes from Polaromonas aquatica, assembly GCF_050626995.1. Taxonomy (GTDB): domain Bacteria; phylum Pseudomonadota; class Gammaproteobacteria; order Burkholderiales; family Burkholderiaceae_C; genus Polaromonas; species Polaromonas aquatica_A. The sequence continues at coordinate 938,798 of NZ_CP192467.1, forward strand.
CGCTGGTGGCGGCTGCGCTGGCGCTGATGTCGGCGGGATTGTCGCTGCTTTGGTTTAACCGGATCCTTTGAGCGAACAGCTGCTGCAAATTTCGAACAAGAGTTGTGATGCCTGAGACTGGATCGCCGCACGCCTTGGGCGCGGTCATCATATTGGTTCACGCTATCCATCCCAATTGACTCGCCTAGCCTCTTTGCAGACGGATCGACCACGTCGAGATCAAGTCAATCGTCTCCAGCCCCGACGCTGAATCGAGCGCAGGCCGTCCGTCCCTGAATGTAATGATGATCTTGCAAGACTTCGGACCATCGGCAAGCAACTTCACGAGGTATTTCTCACCGGCCGTCGGCACCACGGCTTGCGAGGCAACGTGATGATTTGCTTTTCATTCTGGTCCGTCTATCGTTAAATTGACGGCGTCTCAGCATCATTCCTGATGTACGTAAGTTGTATAGCCAGACTCACTCTTTAAATGCAACCTGTCACATTGCGTGCATCGCAGCACATTGATGCTGCCGGCATCTACCATTTCATAAAATTTTTCTGACGTCGGCTTGTCCGGCGTAGCCAGTGCATCCTCGATGTTTCCAATGTTCTGTTGAGAGATGAGCTGTAACTCGAAGTCAGACCATCCCGTTGACAAGTTCATCACATGGCCGCAATGGCAAGAGTATTTCGGCATATTCAGTACTTGCCAGCTCAAGCTGGCGAAGGTGACAGCTCAATCTCCATCGCGCTGTCAAGTCGCTTTGGCATTTTCAGAAATTTCCTCCAACCGATCAAGGCGGTCTTGACTTCCGCAAGGCTGCATTTCCAAATTGGCCAGTCTGGATGCTCGTTCTCGGATTGGAGTTCAAAGTCCACATGATCTCGATAGATAGTGACGAACCACGCATTTCCACCACCATAAGCCAGCTCCTTCTCACCACGTTCCAGCTGCTCGATTTGGGCAAGTATGCTAGTGCAACTTTGAGTGGTGTCCACATCACAACTCAACCAGCTACAGAGATATTTGTTATACGGAAGTTGCCAATTAGATTCGCAGCCTTCGATTGAAGCAAAACACCTCAAGTCAATTTCGTTGACGTGAGCTCTAACATTTTTATAGGTAAAGATCAGTTTCATTTATGGGCACTTTGATAGACCGGGAATACCGTAGTGTTTGGAGAAAGATAACCTTCAACCTTAACGCCTGAAGGTGTTTTGCCAACCCACTTATTACCTATCACCGTTTTCCCAGGATCGTTCCAAGCACCATCTATTTCAACCTTGATCCTATCCACAGTCCAGTTTTTGGGGAACATCGAATGGCCATTCGGGCCTAACGGCTTAGCTATCCACTGTGAGGGATTGTTAGGATCCACCATATCTCCACGCCTACTTCTCTTGAGTTTGTGTGACATTGATTCGTTAAATTTTGAATAGGGATCATCATGAATTTGAGATCAGCCACTGTTTTCGGCACGACGCTTCTGTTGGTATCGGCCTGCAGCAATACCCCGAACCCTGCCGAGCAGATGCCACCTCCCTCCGCCACCCCTTGCAATGCGGCCCCAGCCCAATTCATTGTGGGGCGTCAGGCAGATGCGCCGCTTGTGAACGATGCCCGCGTACGGGCTGGCGCCAGAACGGTCCGGGTGCTCAAGCCTGGACAGGTGGTGACGATGGAGTTCAACGCGGAGCGACTGAGCCTGTCTGTGGATGACGCTGGCCGCGTCACGCGCGTCAACTGCGGATAACGCTACCGTTTTCGCAGCGCTCAGTGCTTGCGACCCTTGCCTTCTTTTTCGAGCTGCTGAAGCTGCCGCTTGCGCTTGGCCTTGTTGAGGGACTCGGGCTCTGGGGGGCGGTTGCGCAATGCTTCGGCTTCCCGGGCCTGCAATTTTTCTTTGCGCTTCTTGTCACGAAAGTGCACAAACAGCCGGCCCAGCGCGAAACTGACGGCGCAGCTGATAACCAGAAAAATGATGGCTGGTGTTTCCATGGGTCTTTAGATGGGGTGTTCCGTGGCGTGGGCGCTAATCGGCCAAAAACAATGACTGCAGGTCGTTTAGAAAGTCAAAGCCGCGCTCGGTGGGTTTGACGCGTACGAAGTCGCGTTCGATCAGGCCCTTGTGCTCGGCTTCTTCAAGGCCGCGCTGGATGGCGGTGACGGGCAATCCCGTCTTTTCGGTGAAGTCCTGCAACTTGAAACCGTCGCGCAAGCGCAAGGCGTTGAGCATGAACTCGAAAGGCAAGTCGGCGCGGCTGACTTCGGTTTCTTGCGTAATGGCTTCGCCGGCCAGGGCCTTCTCCATATAAAGCTTGGGCTCCCGGTAACGCACCTGCCGGATCACGCGGTGCGCAAAGCTGAGCTTGCTGTGGGCGCCGGCGCCTATGCCGAGGTAGTCGCCAAACTGCCAGTAGTTGAGGTTGTGAAAGCAACGATGGCCGGGCTTGGCGTAGGCCGACACCTCATAGCGCTGCAGCCCGGCGGCCTGCGTGATCTCGGTGATCTTGTCGAGCATGGCGTAGGCGGTGTCTTCTTCGGGGACTACGGGCGGGAACTTGGCGAAATAGGTGTTGGGCTCGATGGTCAGGTGGTAAATCGAGATATGGGGTGGCTGCAGCGCCAGCGCCTGCCGCATGTCCCGCTCCAGGCTTTCCATGGTCTGGCCCGGCAGCGCGTACATGATGTCGAGGTTGAAGGTATCGAAGGCTTGTGCGGCTTCTTCTACCGCGGCGACGGCCTGGGCCCGGTCGTGCACGCGGCCCAGGGCTTTGAGCTGCCTGTCGTCGAAACTCTGCACGCCAACGGACAGGCGCGTGACACCGGCACTGCGAAAGGCCTTGAAGCGATCTTTCTCAAAGGTGCCGGGGTTGGCTTCGAGCGTGATTTCACAATCAGCCTCCAGCCGAATGCGTGCGCGGATATCGGCGAGCAGACGGTCTATGGCCTGCGGTGAAAACAGGCTGGGCGTGCCGCCGCCGATGAAGATGCTGTGCACCATGCGTCCCCAGATAAGGGGAAGCGCTGCCTCGAGATCGGCTATCACGGCATCGATGTAGCGCTGCTCGGGCATCTCACCGGCAACCTCGTGCGAGTTGAAGTCGCAGTAAGGGCATTTCTTGAGGCACCAGGGCAAATGCACATACAGTGACAGCGGCGGCAATGCGGCCAGCTGCAGCGTGCCGCTGCGCATATAGTGCTGAATATCTTGCTGGGCCATGGAATGGGGAATGGTTACAGCCAGCGCTCGCGCATGAGCTCGATCATCTGGCGTGCGGCTTTACCACGATGGCTGTTAGCGTTCTTGACTTCAACGGGCAGCTGCGCGAAGGTTTTCCCGAACTCGGGGATGTACATCACCGGGTCAAAACCGAAGCCGTTGCTACCGACAGGTGCAGGCGCAATTTCTCCGGCGACGCGGCCGGAGGCAATCAATGGTTCCGGATCTTCAGCCGACCTTACTGCCACCAGCGTGCTGACCAGCGCCGCACGGCGCTGGGCGGGCTCCGCCAGCCCAGCCATCTGCTCCAGCAAGGCCTTGACGTTGTTGTCATCGCCCCTGGCGTAGCCGAACTGCGTGGCGTAAAACGCGGTGTCGACGCCGGGCAATCCGCCAAAAGCGTCCACGCACAAGCCTGCATCGTCGGCCAGTGCGGGCAAACCGCTAAGGCGGGAAGCCTGGCGGGCCTTGGCGAGAGCGTTCTCCACAAAGGTGCGAAAGGGTTCGTCGGCCTCCGGCAGATCTAGCTCGGCTTGGCTGACCAATGTCAACCCCAAGGGGTTGAGCATGGCTTTGAGCTCGGCGAGTTTGCCCTTGTTGTTGGACGCAAGTACGATTTTCTTAAGCAAAATATGCCTCTAGCCCAAGAGAAACATGCGCGAGCAGCTATTAATTTGATAGCGACTGTTTTTGCATGCCGACCAGCTCACCGATGCCTTTTTCGGCCAGCACCAGCAGCGCGTCCATTTCCTTGCGCGAAAACGCGGCGCCTTCGGCGGTGCCCTGCACTTCCACGTAATTGCCGGCGCCGGTCATGACAACGTTCATGTCGGTGTCGCAGGCGAAGTCTTCGGTGTACTCCAGGTCCAGCAGGGGCGTACCCTGCACGATGCCAACCGAGATTGCGGCCACGTGGTCGATGATGGGTGTTTGCTGGAGTTTGCCACTGGCGAGCAAGGTATTGACGGCGTCCTGAGCAGCCACAAAAGCGCCGGTGATGCTGGCTGTGCGGGTGCCGCCGTCGGCCTGGATCACGTCGCAATCGAGATGGATGGTGCGTTCGCCGAGTTTCTTCAGGTCAAACACCGACCGCATCGAGCGGCCGATGAGGCGCTGGATCTCCTGCGTGCGGCCGCTTTGCTTGCCGCGGGCGGCTTCGCGGTCTCCGCGGGTGTGCGTGGCTCGGGGCAGCATGCCGTATTCAGCCGTCACCCAGCCTTCGCCGCTGCCTTTTTTATGGCCAGGTACTTTTTCTTCAACTGAAGCAGTGCAAAGTACCTTTGTGCCGCCGAACTCGATGAGCACCGAGCCTTCGGCGTAGGCGGTGTAGTGGCGGGTAATGCGCACGGGCCGCAGGGCGTCGACCGCACGGGCGCCGCTTCGTTCAAACTGACTCATGATGGATAGCTTTCTGGCAAGTCGCCGGACTGAATAGCGGAGTTGAAAAGTGGAAACAGGAATAGAAAAGGCAAGCCGCGCCTGGGCGCAGCCACCGAAACAACGAACCTGAGTGTCAGGCTTTTCTTGCGGCCGAGCGGCGAATGGCTTCGTTGATCTCGGCGATGGAGCGCTCAATGGTCGCTTCGTCAAGGTCATCAACCACCGTATCCAGCACGCCAGCCTGGATGGTAGAAGCGAAGACGCCGTCCATGATGCTGTCGGTAGACACCCCACGGGTGGATTCGAAGGCGTCAGGGGTTTCCCACTCCATGGCCAGCACGGTGACGTTGTCGCTGTGTTCACCTCCTGTGCGCAGGGCATTTTCGACCAGATCGGGGACGGCATCCGAAACACCCTTGCTGGCTAACTGGCGGACAATTTCCTCGTCGCTCAGGCTGCCCCACAGGCCGTCGGAGCACAGCAGCAGCTTGTCGCCTTGCTGCAGGGTGACGGGGCCGGCGACGTCGAAGACGGGCTTGGTGGGCGAACCCAGGCAGGTAAAGAGGATGTTGCGGTTGATGCGCTCGAGCTTGATGACGCCAGCGCTCTGTTGTTCAAGGTAGGAATGATCACGGGTGCGCGTCAGCAATTCTCCGTCCCGCACCACATACAGGCGCGAATCGCCGCAGTGAACCCATGTAGCGCCGGTGCCCTGCAAAATCGCCGCCACCAGCGTAGTGCGCGGCGTGTCGAGCATCCCTTTTTCGCTGGCATACCGAATGATCTGATGGTGCGCCGCCATCAATGCGGTGGAAAGAAACTCGGTGGTGTCCTCTATGACGGGACGCGCTTCTTTTTGGTACAGCGCAGAAATCGTCTGTAGCGCGAGCTGCGCCGCCACTTCACCTTCAGGATGGCCACCCATGCCGTCGGCCAGCACAAACAGGCCCGATTCGCGCGTGTAGCAATAGCCCATGCGGTCTTCGTTTTTCTCACGCCCGCCTTTTCGGCTTACCTGAAAGACTGAGAATTTCATTTGAATTTCGTCGCATAGCCAGTGGCCTTGCGCGCTGTTTTTTTCGTGTCAGACACCATGTTGTCAAACTGAAGGCGAACCTTTTCGCTGACGGTGAGTTTGGTGTAACGACGCTCACCTTCCCTGCTCAATTCTTTTTGTAATGCAAATACCGACTGCGGCCGCGACAAGGGGTCAAGGGACATGCACCACTCTACAACCTCAATCAGGTTGTCGGAATACACGCCACGCAGGCGAGACAGGGCCAGCGACAAACGGTCTTTTTCGAGGCGCTGCGGCGCATCATTGGGCGGATAACCCTGCATGGTGGCATAAATGCAGGCGCCGATAGCGTAAATGTCGGTCCAGGGGCCCATGGAAGAGTCCCTGCGGTACATCTCTGGCGCAGCAAAGCCCGGGGTGTACATAGGGCGGATGAAGTTGCCTTCCTTGCTCAGCACCTCGCGGGCGGCGCCGAAATCGATCATGACGGCGCGGTTGTCGTCGGTAATGAAGATGTTGGCAGGCTTGATGTCCAGGTGAAGCATCTTGTGCTGGTGCACGATGCGCAGCCCGCGAAGGATTTCATCAAAGAGCGAACGGATGGTTGACTCGCGGAACACCTTCTGCTTTTTCAGCTCACGGGCCGTGATGATGAAATCCTGGAGGGTCCCGCCCTCGAGGTAGTTCATGACCATATAAACGGTCTCGTTTTCGCGGAAGAAATTCAGCACGCTGACGACGGAGCCGTGTGAAATCTGGGCCAGTGAGCGGCCTTCTTCAAAGAAACTTTTAAGCCCCAGGCGGTACAGCGAGAGTTTTTCGGGTTGAACCTGCGGGAGCAACTCCCCCGGGGCCCGGCCAGCCAGGGACGATGGCAGGTATTCCTTGATGGCGACCTGCTGGCCCTCGTTGTCAACGGCCAAGTAAACTACGCCAAAGCCACCGGCTGAAAGCTTTCGCACAACACGATAGCCACCAATCACGGTGTCGGGCGGCAATGGTGCGGGCTTGACCTTTGACATAATTTGGGATGAGCCAGATGACTTGGTCAGTCTGGGTCTTGTTCTCTCTCTAGTAAAGCGTATTTTTAAATGTCAGTTTACAGCATGACGGGTTATGCAGCCGTGCAATCGAGCATGGCGCAATCCGCCCCGGAAACTGAGTCGGGCGGGGATGCCAGCTCCCGTCTGGGCGTAGAAATACGCTCGGTCAACAGTCGCTTCCTTGATCTGGCGTTTCGCCTGCCCGACGAATTAAGGCAGGCTGAGCCCGCACTGCGCGAGCTGCTCACCGGCAAACTCAAGCGCGGCAAGGTGGAAGTGCGGGTTTCGCTGGAAAGTACGTCCACCAGCACCTTGCGTGCGCCGTCTTCAGCCACGCTGCAACGGCTTGGATCGCTGGAGGACAGCATCAAATCCTGGCTACCGCAGGCACCCGCGCTCAGCGTGGCAGATATTCTGCGGATCGCCACAAATGAGGACAAAAAGCCACACGACTACAGCGATGAGCTGCTCAAACTGGCCAAAAAAGCCCTGAAAGAGCTAATGGCAGCCCGTGAACGCGAAGGAGCGCGGCTGGCCGAGATGCTGCTTGACCGCACAGCACAGCTGCGTGCACTGGCGGCGCTGGCGGTGCCCATGGTGCCCAAACTGGTGGAACAACAAAAAGCTCGCTTTCTGGAGCGCTGGAAAGAAGCCATGGCGCTGTCGGACGGCGCCACGCTGCCGGAAATTGCACAGGACCGGGCGCTGGCCGAGGCCACAGCCTTTGCCATCCGCATTGACGTCGCGGAAGAAATCACCCGCCTCTCCTCGCATCTGGATGAGATTGACCGGCTTCTGGCGAACGGCGGTGAACTGGGCAAACGCCTCGACTTCCTGATCCAGGAGCTGCACCGCGAAGCCAATACACTGGGCTCCAAATCGGCGTCCCTTGAACTAACACGCATTTCTGTCGATATGAAAGTGCTGATAGAGCAGATCCGCGAGCAAGTGCAGAACATCGAATAGCCCCGCCGGCCAACCTCAAAATACTGAAAATCAAAGCCCAGGACGCATGGACTACCCCGGAAACCTCTTTGTTGTAGCCGCCCCCAGCGGGGCCGGCAAATCCAGCTTGGTCAAAGCCCTTCTGGAGCTGGATTCACGTATCCAGCCTGCGGTGTCGCACACCACACGCCCCCCGCGCGGCCAGGAAAAGCACGGCAGGGAGTACTTTTTTCTCTCGCCCGAGGACTTTGACGGCATGGTGCTGCGCGACTCCTTTCTGGAATGGGCACATGTGCACGGCCACCGCTATGGCACCTCGCGCCAGACCATCGAGGAAAGAGTCGCCACCGGCGCAGACGTGATCCTGGAAATCGACTTCCAGGGCGCAATCAATATCAAGCGGATTTTTGCCAATGCGGTGCTGATTTTTATACTCCCGCCAAGCTGGGAAGAGTTGCGTTCGCGCCTGCAGCGGCGGGGAGAGGACAGCGCTGAAGTCATCGAACTAAGGCTTAAAAACGCGGCCACTGAGATGGCTCAGGCCCGGGAATTCGACTTCGTTATAATTAACGAGTTATTTGAGCGGGCAGTTTTCGACCTGAAAACCATTGTGCATGCCCAGCGGCTCAAGTTTTCGGCCCAGCGGCGAGCCCGCGCCGAAACCTTCCAGGCCCTTCAAATTCCCTGATTTCACCGCTTTTATCCGTTATCGATCACACCGGAGATCACCATGGCCCGCATTACCGTTGAAGACTGCCTCGAAAAAATCCCGAACCGCTTCCAGCTGGTCCTGGCCGCCACGTACCGCGCACGAATGCTCAGCCAGGGGCACGCCGCCAAGATTGAAAGCAAAAACAAGCCTGGCGTCACTGCCCTGCGTGAAATCGCCGAAGGCAAGATCGGCCTCGAAATGCTGAAAAAAGTGCCTTCCTGAAGTCAGGCGCATGTGCAAAAAAGCACCGCAATGCGGTGCTTTTTGCATTTATGGCCGCATAAAGTCCATTTTTTTCATGATTTATTCATGCCGCGATACATTTGAGGCATGAGCGCCATGCTTTCGCCCGTCGTTTCCAGCAAGTCGACCCCAGCCGCAGCTAACGCAGCGGCTGCGAGCTTTGCTGCGCTCACGGCGAAGCTGGACTACATGAGCGCTGCTGACGTTGACAGCGTCCGCCGCGCCTACCGCTTTGCCGATGAAGCCCATCTGGGCCAGCTGCGTAACAGTGGTGAGCCCTATATCACCCACCCTATCGCCGTGGCACAACAGTGCGCGGAATGGAAGTTGGACGCCCAAGCGCTCATGGCAGCCCTGCTCCATGATGCCATTGAAGACTGTGGCGTCACCAAGCCTGAGCTGATCGAACGTTTTGGTGCGCCGGTGGCCGAACTGGTGGATGGGCTGACCAAGCTCGAAAAACTGGAATTCAATACCCGCGAGGAAAACCAGGCCGAATCCTTCCGCAAAATGTTGCTGGCCATGGCGCGCGACGTGCGGGTCATCCTGATCAAGCTGGCCGACCGAACGCACAACATGCGCACGCTAGGGGACGTCCCGCGCGCCAAGTGGACCCGGATCTCGCGCGAAACCCTGGACATTTACGCACCCATTGCGCATCGCCTGGGCCTCAACACCACCTATAGGGAGTTGCAGGACCTTTCTTTCCAGCACTTGCACCCCTGGCGCTATGCCACCCTGACCAAGGCGCTACAGAGAGCCCGCGGCCGCCGGCGCGACGTGATCAAGCGGGTGCAGGGAGAGGTCGAGTCAGCCTTTTCCGGGGCCCAGGTGCCGGTGACGATCTCGGGGCGTGAAAAGACGCTTTATTCCATCTACCGCAAGATGGACGAAAAACACCTTTCGTTTGCCCAAGTGACTGATCTGTACGGTTTTCGGGTGATAGTGAAAGACCTGACAGCCTGCTACACGGCTATGGGTGTTCTGCACCAGCTCTACAAACCCCTGCCCGGAAAATTCAAAGACTACATTGCAATCCCGAAGATCAACGGCTACCAATCGCTGCATACCACCCTGGTCGGCCCTTTCGGCACCAACATAGAATTTCAGATGCGCACCGAGGCCATGCATGTCGTGGCGGAATCCGGAGTTGCTGCTCACTGGCTTTACAAGGCCACCGACCCGGACGGTGACGCTTCACAGCGACTGGGAACCCAATGGTTGCAGTCGCTACTCGATATCCAGCACGAAACGCGTGACGCGGCCGAGTTCTGGGACCACGTCAAGATCGACTTGTTCCCAGAGGCAGTTTATGTGTTCACGCCAAAAAGCCAGATCATGGCCATGCCACGCGGAGCAACCATCGTGGACTTTGCCTATGCGATCCACAGCGACGTGGGGCACCGCGCCGTAGCCGCCAAGGTCAATGGCGAACAGGTCCCACTACGATCCGAACTGCACAACGGTGATGTGATTGAAATTGTTACAGCATCAGTCTCCAGCCCCAATCCTGGATGGCTGGGATTTGTACGCACAGGCAAGGCCCGGTCCAAAATTCGCCATCACCTGAAAACCATGGCGCTTTCGGAATCGCAGGATCTGGGTGAAAAAATGCTCGCCCAGGCGCTGCGGGCTGAAGGCATAGAACGCGAGCGATTGCCCGAAGATGACGAGGCACACCGGGTTACATGGGAAAAAATTCTGCGCTTTACCGGCAACCGTTCGCGAGCAGATTTGCTGACCGACATCGGGTTAGGCAAGCGCATCGCCAGCATGGTGGCAAAACGCATCGTGGCCCTACTCGCTGAAACCGGAGAAAAACCGAACGCGCTGCTCATGAGTCGTGAGCGTTACACAGCCCATGAGTCAGTGTCGCAAGGTGCTCTGGTGATCGACGGCAGCGAAGGCGCTTCAGTGCAGTTCGGACCCTGCTGTCGGCCCATCCCGGGCGACGGCATCGTCGGCTACCTGGGGCGCGGAGAGGGCTTGGTGATCCATACCGACGACTGCGCGGTCGCCAAGCGTCTGCAACACCGGGATAGCGAACGTTTTATCGCCGTGGACTGGTCAGACGAGCCAGTGCGCACCTTTGAAACAAACCTCCTGGTCACCGTCTCCAACGGCAAGGGGGTCCTGGCGCGCGTCGCCGCTGCATTGGCCAGCGCCGAAGCGGATATTACCCATGTAGACATGGGGCAAGAGCCGTCGCATGACGCCACGGACCTTCGCTTTGGCGTGGCCGTGCGCGACCGCATCCATCTGGCTTCAGCCTTGCGCAGCGTGAAGCGCACGCCCTCCGTACTGCGGGTGCAACGCGCAAAATCGTCCGGTTAATCCGCTGCCGATTTATCCGGCGCCGGGTAGTCCACTTTGAGCACCTCAAGCGTTTGTACGCCTTGCGGGGTCGCGAGACTCACCTCATCGCCAACACGCGACTTAAGTAGCGCTCTGGCGACGGGCGATATCCAGCTGATCTGCCCGAGGGCACTGTTGGCTTCATCAATGCCAAGAATGGTCACGACCCGCTCGGCTCCTTCGCCATCGGCGTAAATCACCGTCGCGCCAAAGAACACCTGGTCGTGGCCGTGATGCACTGACGGATTGCTGACTTCGGCAATTTCCAGTCTTTGCGTCAAAAACCGGATTCGCCGATCAATTTCCCGCAACCGTTTTTTGCCGTAATGGTAGTCACCGTTTTCAGAGCGGTCTCCATTGCTTGCGGCCCAATGGACGATTTCCACCATTTTGGGACGCTCATTGTCGATCAGATCCAGGAGTTCACTACGCAGGTGTTCATAGCCCTGCGGGGTGATGTAGTTCTTGCCGCCTGCGGGCAGGGGCGCGAGCGCTGGCTCGTCCTCTTCCGGTTCGGTTTCTTTGGTGAAGGCTTTATTCATGTTCCGGCCACCATAGCATCCACGACGGCCAGCCGCGAATGCGCCTAAAAATCTTCCATTTTCAGCACAAGGGGATTGTCGGGGGTGTAACTCACACCGGCCACAACCATGTCGGCAGCCCGGGCATGAATCATCTCTGCATCCTGTTCATAGGCTTTTTTCAGGGAATCCGGCCCTGGTACGGCGCCGAAGAATTCCTCCATCGCCTCGCGGGAAATCCTGACGGGAATGGTGCCGCCCGCATACGACAAGCCAAAACTGAGCCACTCGCCGTGGTCCTCGACATTCTGTGATCCCATGTTTTCCTCCGGAATTAGGCTTCCAGAATAGCGGAGCTCTTGCTGGACGTACAGCCCGTCCGGTGCCGCCCCACCCTAGGAAAACCACTATCGCTCAGCGAAGTGGCATAAAAACGGCCTACAAATGCCCCGCGCAAAAGAAAATAGCCTAGAGGGGTGAGCCTCTAGGCTATTGAAATCACTTGAAAAGTGGTGCGGCTGGCAGGAATTGAACCCACGACCCCTTGGTTCGTAGCCAAGTACTCTATCCAACTGAGCTACAGCCGCTAAGCCTCAAATTATAGCTTATTTAAATGGTAGGGCGTGAGTGACTTGAACACTCGACCAAAGGATTATGAGTGCGAACCCATAATTGTCAAACCGCCCTGACCCACGGTCTACAGACACACGCACGTCTTAACCGGGTGCCAAGCGTAGCTCTACCTCGCTGTCTGACGCTACGAAGGAGCTACGTATGATTAATCATGATCGAACTATTAAAAGTTCAAAAATGGCTATTGAAGGGGTTACGGGAAGTGTCGATGCCCATTGGCAGGCCTTTATGGCGGTTTCCGATGGAGCTCGCCTCAATGCTGAATTGCTTGGACAGATGGGGCGCGGTGCTGCCCTACTCCTGCGTGTCGCTAAGGCAAGTCCTGAGCCGGATGCGCGTGTGGTGGAGCGTTGGTTGACCACAATGATGGGCGTAAGTGCGTTGGCCTGTGCTGCATTGGACGATGTTCAATGAGCGCGTTTTCAAATCAAAACGTTTATAGGGAGCTGCAATGAAAGTTTTGCCCAAAAAAATTGATGTTGGTTTGGTCGAGGGTGTTGCGCCACACCCAAAAGATGCTGCCGTAGTCAAAGCCCTGGCAGCGGCAAACCGCAAACTTGGTGGGAGTGGGCCTTCGATCATCGGGTTCAAGAATGAAGATGGAGTTATTTATCGCTATGGCACCATCACCGGGATGGCGCAGGAAATGTATCTCTCCGATAAGTTGGAAGATCTCGGCTTTGAAGATGAATCCATAGATGATCGCAAGATGCCTAAGGGCGTGTGGAACACGTTTGTTCCCGTTAAGCGATAGCTAGAGGCACACCGGAAGGGGCATGGGCGAGCGCGCAGCGCCGACCAGTGCCCCTCCGGGGTGCAGCCTGCTACGTAGCTTGACAAGTCTTAGCGGCTACGTTTAAATCCAGTCTTCAATCAGACCGCCGGAGGCACCCGGAGGACGCTAATCCTTGGAGTGCCTATGCTCGCGTCAGCCAATTGTCTTGCGTCAGATGACGCAAGTTCCCCCCATGTAGTAACTACGGGGGGAAATTTCTTTCCCTCCAACGACACACAAAATCAAATATCGATCCCAACGATATCGCCTTGCTCTACGCAGCAATTGGCGCACGTCGATTGGCTCGGATTTACCATCAATATCGCCGACCTCGGCGACAGTGATCCGTTGATGTGGTTCCTTCTGGAATTCCATTCGCTCAGCGGATTTTTCACCTATGACGACAACCGCAAAGGTTGGATGGGCTACAAGTACTCACGCGATATTGAGTACGGCTGTGGCAAGCTCGCTTGGGGTGGTGAACATCAAAAAAACACCCTTCACTGCGAACTCACGGCCAAAGGTTGCGCCGCGATAACAGACTGGCCGAAGCTCCGTGAATGGCTGGAACTCATGGAGGCAAAAATCACTCGTGTGGATATTGCGCATGATGACCACGAGGGTAAAACAATCAATCTAGAACTTTGCAAGCAATGGCTTGAAGATGGCCTTTTCTCATTGGGAAAACGGGAACCAGATCGCAGGCTGATTGATGACCTCGGCACAGGTAAAGGCTGCACGCTTTATGTCGGTGGCAGAAAAAACGGAAAGATGTTCCGTGGCTATCAAAAGGGTAAGCAGCTCGGAGACAAATCAAGCAACTGGTTTCGTGCGGAAGTTGAATGGCGGGCTAAGGATCGAGTGATCCCCTATGACGTCCTCACAAGCCCAGGCGTATATCTCGCAGGTAGCTACCCTGCCCTTGCCTTCATATCGGCTATTCAAGACCGAATCAAAACGATGAAGACGGCGGTGGAGGTCACGATCCTGCAGGCGGTCAGCAATGCTAAACAAGCAGTCGGCAAGCTGCTGAACGTGCTCTACAACGAGCTTAAATGGTCTTCAGAGGATATTTTGAAGACTCTCCAGCGGGAAGGCGTTCCGGGCCGCTTAAAGCCCTTTGATCGCTGTTTAACGCTTGCGGCGGTCGGGTGACCTCCTTCACTGGCGACAAGGGGCATGGGGTGCAACCCCATGTCTACGATGGCGCATCAAGTGCCCTTCGCACCCTTACCGCAGCTCAAGCAGCCCTATTGCTGCATATCCATCCACAAACCCTCAAGACGCGAGCTAGAACAGGCGTCATACCCGGCTGCAAGGTCGGGAAAAAGTGGGTCTTTGTCGAACACCTATTGACTCAGTATCTGGTGGCACAATCACTCTCGCGTGTGTCTGTGGCCGATACTCAGGAGAAATCCGAATGTCGCTCTACAGAAGGAAGGATTCGCCTTACTGGTGGATCAAATTACCGGCCATCCGGGGTGAACGAGGCCCGCTACAGGCAAGTTCTGGGACTGCCAACAAGCGCAAAGCCCAGCAGGTTCACGACCAGCTCAAAGCCCAGCGGTGGGAGCAAGACAAGCTCGGTGCCAAGCCGCGGCGAACTTGGCACGAGGCCACTGTGAAATTCATCGAGGAGACTGCGCACAAGCGTAGCCAGTCCAAGGATATCGCCATTCTTCGATGGCTAGACCCTTGGACGGGGGGGAAATACCTCGATGAGGTGGACCGCGCCTTGATTGACGAGATCAAAGCGGCACGGCTCAAGGTTGGCAGTGAAAGCACGGCCAATCGTTATCTCGCCCTTATCCGCTCAATCTTGCGTAAAGCGTGGCACGAGTGGGAGTGGTTGGATCGCGCACCAAAAGTCACTTTGTATCGCGAGAATACAGGCCGTATTCGCTCGCTCACCCGGACAGAATTTGATCGCCTTTATGCCGAGCTGCCTTCGCATCTGGCCGCCATGGCGCTGTTTTCCGTTGCAACGGGACTACGACAGGCAAATGTGAGGGATTTGCAATGGGCGCAAGTCGACCTAGAACGCCGGCACGCATGGATTGAGGCTGCCCAGCATAAAAACGGAAAACCTCACGCCGTACCACTGAATGCCACGGCCATGGGGGTTTTGATGCAGCAGCTGGGCCAGCATGAGAAAAATGTGTTCGTTTATGCCGGTAAACCGATTGCCAACGTGTCTACAAAGGCATGGTGGTTGGCCTTGGAACGCGCCGGAATCAAGGATTTCAGGTGGCATGACCTGCGTCATACCTTTGCCACATGGCACCGCCAGGCGGGCACGCCAACGCATGAATTACGACATTTAGGGGGGTGGAAGACCTTGGCGATGGTCGAGCGGTATGCGCATGTTGCCCCGGAAGGCTTGCAAGTCGCGGCCGACAGGCTGGATAATCTGTTTCAGAGCTACGCTTTGGCTACACCAGAAGGAAAGAGGAACTGACCATGACAGCCAGTCCCTCTCAAATTCTGGTAGGGCGTGTTGGACTTGAACCAACGACCAAAGGATTATGAGTCCTCTGCTCTAACCAACTGAGCTAACGCCCCACTCAAGAGGTTGATTGTAAGGGCCTACTTGCTATGGCTCAGCGCGGTGCTGACCAGCTTGGAGGTGATATCGACAATCTGGATCATTTTTTCGTAAGGCATGCGCATGGGTCCTATTACCCCAAGGGTCCCCACGACCTGTCCGTCGACCTCATAAGGCGCCGTTACCACGGACAGTTCCTGGTAGGGAATGACCTGGCTTTCGCCGCCTATGTAAATCCGGACGCCTTCGGCACGGCTCGATACATCGAGGAGTCTCATCAGCTGCGCCTTTTGCTCAAAGAGGTCAAAGAGCTTGCGCAGGTTACCCATGTCACCCGAAAAGTCACTGACGGCGAGCAGATTGCGCTCGCCGGAAATAACCACCTCGTCGCGCGATTCGATGGCCTCCGAGCTGACCTTGACTGCCGCTTGCATCAATGTGGCGATTTCGCCCCGAAGGGCTTCCACCTCATTCTTCAGGCGTTCCCGGACCTCTTCAATCGCCATGCCGGCGTAGTGTGAGTTGAGGAAGTTGGCGGCCTCGACCAACTGGGACTGTGTGTAATCCGCCTCGGTGAAGATGACCCGGTTTTGCACGTCACCGTCAGGTGAAACGATGATGACCAGAAAACGTTTTTCGGACAGGCGCAGGAACTCGATATGTCGAAACACCGACGTACGGCGCGGCGCCATGACTACACCAACGAACTGCGAGAGGCTGGACAGCATGTGCGCCGCGTTGCTGATCACTTTTTGCGGCTGGTCGGGCGCCAGCCGGGGTGCGCCTATCTGGCCGGCGGTGGGGAACGGATCGCGCTGCGCGGTCAGCATGGTGTCAACGAAGAGGCGGTAGCCGCGGGCCGTGGGAATGCGGCCGGCCGAGGTATGCGGGCTGACGATCAGGCCGAGCTCCTCAAGGTCGCTCATCACATTGCGTATGGTGGCGGGGGACAGCTCCAGGCCCGAAGCCTTCGACAGCGTGCGCGACCCCACCGGCTGTCCGTCGGCAATGTAGCGCTCCACCAGCGCCTTGAGAAGCAACCGCGCACGATCATCAAGCATGCCGATATTCTACGAAGCCTGAACCGCATGTTGTGATGTAATTTGCCGATGAAGTCGCAATTCCGCCATGTCGCCCTGATCGGCAAGTACCACGCACAAGGTTCCAGGTCGGCGCTGGAGGAGATCGCGCATTTCCTGGGCACCCAGGGCTGCGAGGTGGCGATCGAGCAGGACACCGCCAGCAACACCGGTCTCACGCAATTCCCGACGCTGGATGCGGCCGGCATAGGTGCCCAGTGCGACCTGGCCCTTGTGGTTGGCGGGGACGGCACCATGCTGGGCATAGGCCGGCTACTGGCCCAGTTCGGCATTCCCCTGGTGGGGATCAACCAAGGCAGGCTCGGATTCATCACCGACATCGCTTTTGAGGATTACCAGAACACTTTGATTCCCATGCTTCGCGGTGAATATGAAGAAGACTGCCGCTGGATGATGCAGGCCAAGGTCGTGCGTGACGGGCGCTGCGTCTTCAGTGCCACCGCCATGAACGATGTCGTCGTAAACCGCGGAGCAACCGCCGGCATGGTGGAGCTCCGCGTAGAAGTGGATGGCCGCTTTGTAGCAAACCAGCGTGCGGACGGCCTGATCATTGCCTCGCCAACCGGCTCCACGGCCTATGCCCTTTCAGCGGGCGGTCCTTTGCTACACCCCTCGATTGCCGGCTGGGTATTGGCACCCATCGCACCGCATACCTTGTCCAACAGGCCCATTGTGCTGTCGGACTCGGGCGAAATCACCATCGAAATAGTCGCCGGTCGCGACGCCAGCGCCAACTTCGACATGCAGTCGCTGGCCAGCTTGCTGCACGGTGACCGCATCACCGTCCGGCGTTCCGAGCATCAAATGCGGTTCCTGCATCCCAAAGGCTGGAGCTATTTCGACACGCTCCGGAAAAAACTGCACTGGAACGAAGGCGTGGCCTGAGCGGCCGAAATTCAAGTTATGAGCCTTAAAACCATATCGCTTCGCGACTTTGTCATCGTCCACAAGCTTGAGCTGGATTTGTCCGGCGGTTTCTCGGTACTCACCGGTGAAACCGGTGCGGGAAAATCCATCCTGATAGACGCGTTGCAACTCGCGCTTGGCGCCAGGGCCGATGCCGGCGTGGTCCGCGAAGGCGCCGCACGCTGCGAAATCAGCGTCGAGTTTGACAGCCCCGCCGGCTTGGCGTCCTGGCTGGAACAGGCCGGGTTTGACTCCAGCGAAACCCTGCTACTCAGGCGTACGGTGGATGCACAGGGCAAGAGCCGGGCGTGGATCAACGGCAGCGCAGCAACAGCCACCCAGCTCAAGGACATCGCCGACCAGCTGGTGGACATCCACGGTCAGCACGCATGGCAAAGCCTGACCCGTCCCGATGCGGTTCGCGGCTTGCTCGACTCCTATGCGGAAGTGTCTACCGCCGAATTGTCACGCCGGTGGCAACAATGGCGATTGGCCCAGAAAACATTGAACGACGCGCGCGAAGCTCAAGACAGTCTGCAGCGTGAACGTGAGCGACTCGCTTGGCAAATCAGCGAGCTCGACAAGCTGGCGCCCGGAGCCGCCGAGTGGGACGAATTGAATTCCCAACACGGGCGGCTGTCCAACGCGCAAGCTCTGCGCGATGCCGTGCAGGCGGCCGTCGACGCACTGCAGGAGTCTGACGAGAACGCCACAGCATTGCTTGGACGGGCCATTACATCGCTGCAAAGCCAGGAGCACATCGAACCCGAGTTCAAAGACATCCTCGAGGTGTTAAATGGCGCTCTGGCCCAGATGGAAGACGCAGTGCATTCGCTCAACGGCTACGCACGGCACGCTGAGCTGGAACCACAGCGGCTGGCTGCACTCGACGAACGCCTGTCGCTATGGGTCAGCCTGGCGCGGCGCTACAAACGCACTCCCGCGGAGCTACCTGAATTGCTGGCTTCGTGGCGAGCCGAGCTGCACAAACTCGATGAAGCCGCCGATCTGGTTCAACTTGAAAAACTCGAGAGCCTGGCAAAGTCAGCCTACCTGGACGAGGCTAGCCAGGTGTCGAAGGCACGCGGCAAGGCGGCGCCCAAACTCGCCAAGGCCATTACCCAGGCCATGCAGGGACTGGGCATGCAGGGCGGCAAATTCGACGTGGCACTCAGCAAGCTGGACCAGCCGGCCCAGCACGGACTGGAGCAAGCCGAATTTCTGGTCGCGGGCCATAGCGGCAGCACACCACGCCCCGTCGGCAAAGTGGCTTCCGGCGGCGAGTTGTCGCGCATCGCGCTGGCCATTGCGGTCACCACCAGCCAGCTGGGTCAAGCACAAACTCTCATATTTGATGAAGTGGATTCAGGGGTAGGAGGTGCCGTGGCTGAAACCGTCGGACGGCTGATGAAACAGCTGGGCAAAGACCGGCAAGTCATGGCCGTCACGCATCTGCCCCAGGTAGCGGCCTGCGCCGACCAGCATCTTGTTGTTGCCAAGCGCGCCGAAAACGGCACCACCATCAGCACCGTAGACCATGTCAACGGAGAGCAGCGCGTAGCTGAAATTGCCCGCATGCTGGGCGGTGAGCGGCTCTCCGGCACCACGCTGGCCCACGCCAAGGAAATGTTGGGGCAGTGATGGCCGCGCTGGAAATGGTTCTTATCACCGGGATGTCAGGTTCCGGCAAATCGGTGGCCCTGCATGCGCTGGAAGATGCCGGCTATTACTGCGTAGACAACCTTCCCCCGGAATTGCTGACGCCCTTCGTCGCGCTGGAGCAACAGCACGGCGCGCAAAAAGTTGCCATTGCCATGGACGTGCGAAGCGCCGTCTCGCTCCCACTTGTCCCCCAGCAGCTGCGGCAACTGCGCACTTCCGGCGTGGCGGTGCAATCCCTTTTTCTGGATGCCAACACCGAAACCCTGGTACGCCGCTTTTCCGAAACACGCCGGCTTCATCCCCTGTCGCGCATCGACGCCTCCGACCAGCACCGGGCATTGGTAGACGCCATAGAGCTGGAGCGCGAGTTGTTGGGTGACATGCGTGAGCAGGCGCATGTGCTGGACACCAGCATGATCCGCTCATCGCAGCTACAGGGCTATGTGAAGTCCCTGATCTCGGCTCCCAGCACGCAGCTCACGCTGGTGTTCGAATCCTTTGCCTTCAAGCGTGGCGTACCGCTTGACGCCGACTACGTGTTTGACGTTCGCATGCTGCCTAACCCGCACTATGAATCGGGCCTGCGCCATCTCACGGGGCGCGATGAAGCCGTTGCAAGCTACCTCAAAGCTCACGAAGAAGTAAGCGAGATGTTCCGCCAAATCGAGCAGTTTCTCAATTATTGGTTGCACGCGCTGGTACGTGACCATCGGAGTTACGTGACAGTAGCCATCGGTTGTACCGGCGGCCAACACCGTTCGGTTTACCTGGTCGAAGAGCTGGCAGCAGCTTTCGGCCAACAGTGGCGAACGTTGCAGCGGCATCGCGAGCTCGATGCCGTTTGAATCCACATAAGCCGCCACGAGCTGCGTCCGCAGCACATACATCGGGCTCTTAAGCGTCCCGCTCCAGTAATTTGCGTATGGGTGCAGGCAGCCCCAATGCAGGCCATTCAGCGGGGCTGAACCATGCACCGGGCCGTTCATCCGAGACCAGGGATTTAGGCATGGCTTGCCCGGTCCGGAAGCTTGCGATCCACGGCGACAGGTGCAAGTCCTTGTGTGTCAACACGTGAACGAAACCCGGCAAGGGATCGAGCCGCTCCCGCAAGGAGGAGGGCAAATCCGCTGCCAGCGCGTCGTCACTTTCAAAAACCGGCAGACAATAAAGTCCACCCCAAACGCCCCTGGCCGGGCGCTTCTCCAGCCAGACTGAACCATCCGGCTTCTTCGCCCACAGCAAACTCAACGCCTGCGCACTGCGCTTGAGTTTGCGTGTCTTGACGGGATACTTGCCGGGATCCCCAGCCGCAAAACCCTGGCACAGGTTTTGTACCGGACAAAGCAGACATTGAGGCTGGCGGCCCACGCAAATTGTGGCCCCCAGGTCCATCAAACCCTGGGTGTAGCGCGGCATGGTTTCAGCAAGATCCTGCTCGGGCAGCAGCTCTGCGGCGTTGTCCCACAGCGCGCGCTCATTGGCGCTTTGGGCCAGGTCGGCGGAAAAACCCAGCACTCGCGTGAGCACCCGTTTGACGTTGCCATCCAGGATGGCAACACGTTCGCCAAAACAAAACGAGGCGATTGCCGCGGCAGTTGAACGGCCTATGCCCGGCAGAGTTTGAAGCGTTTCTGCCGTCTCCGGGAATTGCCCGCCATGCAATGCCATGACATCCTGAGCGCAGCGATGCAGATTGCGCGCACGGCTGTAATAACCCAGCCCACTCCATAGGCCGAGCACTTCATCTTCACCAGCCGCAGCCAGTTCCTTGACCGTCGGGAAGCGCAAAAGGAACCGTGCGTAATAGTCAAGGACTGTTGCCACCTGGGTCTGCTGAAGCATGATTTCAGACAGCCAAACGCGGTAGGGATCACGTGTGTTTTGCCACGGAAGGCTGTTTCGCCCGTGCGCCTCCTGCCAGCGCACAATTTCCCAGGAAAATCCGGGCAGCATGCTGGAGGCCGTTCGCTTCAAAGCCGGTTTTTTGCCTGGTGAGGCCCCAAGGGTGGTCTCAGCCCGCGCCAACGCTCAGGCAGCCTCAGGTACGGCGGGATTTTTCGCGTTGGCAGCCTCATCCTGGCCGCCGGACTGCGCAGGAGAACCCATCAGGTGGGAAGTTAACTCCGTCAGCTTATTGTCCAGCTCATCGAGCACGCGCTCCTGGATATCGATTTCGGCGATCCGTTCATCCAGGCCTGAAGCGGCTTGCTGGATGCGCTCGATAGCCTCAAGCCGGCGGCCGAAATTGCGACGCCGTTCACGCAGTTGCGCATCCAGCTGCGATGCGGCCGACTTGTTCCAGAGTTCCACTTCGCCCAGCGCGGATTCATACACCACTCGCAGACGTGTAGCCAAGGCACGGACCAACCGCTCGGAAAACTCCGGCTGGGAAAGCCTCAACACATTGCCTACACCGAGATATTGCAAGTGGCTACGCTCTATTTGCTCCAGGTCCTGCTCATAACGGATCAGTTCGGGCTCTTTTGGCGCCTGCAGCGAAAAACTGAATTCGGCGTTGAGCTGACGAAAGGATGCAGTCAGCATGGACTGGATTTCACTGCTCATGATCTGCGACTTCTGCAGTCCTTCGCGAAGACGGGAAAAAGTCTGCCCATACGCCTTTTTGACGCCCAGTTTGATGCCTGGCTGCTTCAACGCATGTGTCAGCTCCGCCAGCTCGGCCTTGAGGGTTGGGGTACTGAGCAAAGTGAATACATCGCGAAGCAATTTCAGGTGGACTGAACGTACCGCGTGAATCTTCGAGCCGCTGGTATCGAACTCAGCCTGCTCCTGTTCGATGCGGCTGCGCATGTGTTTGATCACCGAGACATTCTTGCCTCTGAGGCCGCGCAGCTCGATCATCTGTTCGGCCAGGTCACGCCGACGGATGTGCATGGCCCGCCCGGCCTCGGTTCTCAGCTCGCCTATACCGCCCGACACTGCCGTGCGCAGGATTTTCTGGCGCTGCCCCATCACGCCCTGGCCCAATGCCAGCTCAAGGGTTGGCAGATGGCTGGACTCCAGCAAGGCCTTGTCGCGCGTGACCTTGGCCACCAAACCCTTTTGAGCCGACACGGGAATCACCTGGGATTCAGGCAGACCCAGGATTTCAGCAGACGTCGCGCGCTGCTTGTCGATCTGTGCCTGTATCTGTTCAGGGGTGCTTAAGGCATCCCAGAGGGTGTCGATCTTGTTGAGCACCACCAGGCGCGCATCGGTGCCGTCGCCCTCGGTGATCAAATGCTCGCGCCAGATGGCCAGGTCGGACTTGGTGACACCGGTATCCGCCGCCAGGATGAACACCACGGCATGGGCCTGGGGAATCAGGCTCACGGTCAACTCGGGCTCTGCACCAATGGCATTGAGGCCCGGCGTATCCAGGATGACCAAGCCTTGTTTGAGAAGCGGGTGCGCGATGTTGATCAGCGCATGGCGCCACTTGGGCACCTCGATCAAACCATCGGCCCCGACGCGTGGGTTGTCTTCCGGGCTGCTGTCATGCCAAAAACCCAGGGAGCGCGCCTCGTCCTGAGTGACATGACGAACTTCGGCTACTTTCTCGAGCGCCTGTGCCAGCTGCGCCGGGTCGTTCACGTCCAGGTCGATCCGCGTCCATTTTTCAGGTACCGCGCGCCACTCCATGAGGGCTTGTTTCTGCAGGCGTGTCTCGATGGGCAGCAGGCGCAGGCAAGGCGGCACATCCGCGTCATAGCCCAGCTCGGTGGGACACATGGTAGTGCGGCCTGCACTCGCCGGCATGATGCGGCGTCCATAACCGGCAAAAAAGATCGCATTGATCAACTCGGACTTGCCGCGCGAAAATTCGGCCACAAAGGCCACCATGACCTTGTCAGAACGTACCTGTGATTCGAGCCGCTGCAGGCGCTCCTCAACCGCCGCATCCAGCAGGTCATGGTCCTTCATCCACTCTGCAAGCAGTTTCAGGCGTAAGGCAAATTCGCGCCTCCACGTGCCGTGCTGGTCAAATTGTTCGTTAAAAGACATCGCTCTACCGTAAAGTGTGGTCGGTCAATATAGCATCGCCAACCCGAAAGAACCATTGGCGCGTCTACGGACTCAAGGTTTCTGGCAATTCGCACAGTAAAAAGTGGAGCGCTGGCCCTGCTTCAGGGTCTTCACGGGTGCCGCGCACACCCGGCACGGCAAACCGGCGCGGTCATACACCATGGCTTCCAGCTGGAAATATCCCGATTCACCCTGTGCATTCGAAAAGTCCCTCAAAGTGCTGCCCCCCTTTGTAACAGCCTGCGCCAGTACCTGGCGGATCGCCCCATGAAGCAAGGCTGCACGGGGCCGGCTGATCCGGTTTGCCCGGGTAGTCGGCCGGATTCCCGCCAGGAACAGAGCTTCCGAAGCATAAATATTGCCCACGCCGACCACAGCTTCTCCACCCAGCAACACCTGCTTGATCGCCGTTTGGCGCAATTTCAGCGCCTGGTGAAAGCTTGCGGCATTAAATGCGTCTGTCAGCGGTTCAACGCCAAGCCGGCCAAGCAGCTTTTGGGCGGCTGGCGCACCTTCATGGCTTGCATACACCACAGCCCCGAAACGGCGCGGGTCGTTCAACCGTAAAGTGCCCTGGCTGGTGGCCATTTCAAAGTGGTCGTGCTTGCCCAGGGCAGGCAGACCGTCTCCGAAAGCCACACTGCCGGACATTCCGAGGTGCACCAGCAAGAGCCCGTCGCTCAGGTCCACCAAAAGGTATTTGCCGCGGCGGCGAACCGCCAGCACCTGCTGGCCGACAAGCGCCTTCGGCGCGCAGCCCAGCGGCCAGCGCAGGGGTTTACCCATCTGAACGCGATCAATCACGGCACCGGCGATACGGTCCGCAAAGCTCAGCCGGGTGACTTCAACTTCTGGCAGTTCAGGCATAGGTGTGCAAATAAGGGCGCTATGGCACGGCGCAAGAAGGCAGCACCGGGCATTGCCCGCGTCAGGCCGGCATCAGGGCCACGGCGTAAAGCGGCTGCGCTGCCCGTAGGCTTCAATTATCATGGTTCGATGAAGAAAAAACTTGGCCTTGCCCTCAGCGGCCTGTTGATGGCTGCCCCCCTGGTCCTGGCACAGACGGCCGAACCGCTTTCGGCCGCACCTTCGACGCTTGGCGAGGCGAAAGCCGCGCAGGAAGCAACACCGACTTCGTCCCTGGACAGCGCCCTTTTTTACCAGCTGCTGGTGGGTGAAATGACGCTGCAGGAGGGTGAGCCCGCTGCTGGCTTCGCCCTCATGCTGGACGCCGCGAGGAAAACCGGCGACGTACAGCTCTATCAGCGCGCCACGGATATCGCACTGCAATCCAGATCAGGCGACGCGGCGCTGCAAGCTGCACAAGCCTGGAAAGCCCACCAACCCACCTCGCGTGAGGCGAACCGTTATGTGCTGCAGATCCTGGTGGCACTTAACCGGATTGTCGACACGACCGAGCCCCTGCAAACTGAAATCCGGCTCGCCCCGGAGGGGGAGCGGTCTGCGGCCCTCACTGCAGTACCCCGGATCTACGCCCGTATGGCGGACAAAAAACTGGCCGCCATGGTGGTCGAAGGAGCGCTGGCCGCCTACCTCAACAGCCCTGCTACCGCCAGTGCCGCCTGGACCACGGTAGGACGCATGCGACTGGCGGCAGGCGACAGCAATGGCGCGCTCGGAGCCGCCAAACGCGCACAAGCGGCCAACCGGCTCGCCGAAGGCCCTGCGCTGGTCGCGCTGGAATTGATGGACCCCAAACAACCCGAAGCAGAAGGCCTCGTCCGTAAATACTTTGAAGGCAACACGGGGGCCCTGCCTGAAATCAGAATGGCTTATGCGCGCGCGCTGCTCGATGCCCAGCGCTACGCCGAAGCCGCCGCCCAGCTGCAGGTGGTGACGCGCGAAAAACCTGAACTTCCCGAAGGCTGGCTGGTACTGGGGTCCCTTCAGCTGCAGGACAACCAGCTCGCGCAGGCGCAAACCTCATTGGAACGCTACGTCACCCTGGCGCAACAGCAGACGGCCGAAGGCGAACGCAACCGCGGCCTCGCCCAAGCCTATCTCTCGCTGTCGCAGCTGGCCGAAAAACGCAAGGACTATGCAGCGGCGGAAGGCTGGCTGGCCAAAATAGACAATTCCGCCGACCTGACCCAGGCCCAAACCCGGCGCGCCTCCATCCTCGCCAGCCAGGGCAAGCTGGAGGAAGGCCGGCAGCTGATCCGCAAACTCCCCGAACGCAACGCCGCCGACGCGCGGCTGAAGCTCAACGCGGAGGTCGGCCTGCTTCGTGAGTTCAAGCAATACCAGCTCGCCCACGACGTGCTAGCGCAGGCACTGGCCAGGAATCCCGACGAAACCGAACTGCTGTATGACCAGGCCATGATGGCCGAAAAGCTGGGCGCATTAGGTGAAATGGAGCGGCTGTTGCGGCGTGTCATCCAGCTCAAGCCCGACTACCACCATGCCTACAACGCCCTGGGCTATTCGCTGGCTGATCGCAGCGTGCGCCTGCCGGAAGCGCGCGAGCTGATTCGCAAGGCACTTGAATTTGCCCCTTCCGATCCCTTTATCAGGGATAGCCTGGGCTGGGTCGAGTTCCGCATGGGCAACACAGCGGAAGCCGCCAGGATCTTTGAAGCAGCCTACAAGGCCAAGCCCGATGCGGAAATCGCGGCGCACTTCGGCGAGGTGCTGTGGGCCTTGGGCCAGCGGGATCGCGCCGTGGCTATCTGGAAGGAAGGCCGGATGATCAACCCCGAGAACGAAACATTGCTCGAGACACTCAAACGCCTGCGCGTGAAGCTGTAACCCGGAATGCTCACTGTGCCGCTTGTCTTACGCACGCGCCTGGCTCGCCTGGGGTTCCTGTGCGCATTCTTTTTCGCTCCTTTTTTGATAGCTGGTTGCGCCCAACCATCAAGGGCTCCAGGCATAAATGGCTTAAAAAATGAGTTCTGGACGGGCCGTATCAGCCTGCAGGTGCAAAGCGAGCCCGTTCAGTTCTTTTCGGCCAGCTTCGAGCTCAAGGGCCAGCCGGAACGCGGTGAACTCTCACTGATCAGCCCGCTGGGCAGCTTGCTGGGCGTGCTTCGCTGGTCGCCGGACGAAGCCGTGCTGGACTCAGGCAACGGCAAGGTCCAGCGGTTTTCCTCGGTAGAGGAGCTGATGGCCCAGGCCACCGGCGCAGCCGTCCCGCTGAGGGCCTTATTTGCCTGGTTGCAGGGCGACAATGCCAGCGCCAGCGGCTGGTCCGCGGATCTGTCCCGTTATCCGGAAGGCCGCATCTCGGCCAAAAGAGCGCAGCCTGCCCCGCAGGTCGACCTGCGTGTTGTTTTGGACCAGTAAGGCCCTGCGCGCTTGACCCTCGCCATCGTGCCGTCGCCCTCCCTTTAATTCCTTCTTTTTCCCTTTCCCCTTTCCTTTCCCTGCTCCGGCGCCTCCAGCTCATGACGACGCACCCTGCTTCTGCCTCCACCGCACCGCCACTCACGGCGCTGTACGACGTGCCGGCGCCTGCCAAACTGAACCTTTTCCTGCACATCACCGGGCGCAGGTCCGATGGCTACCACTTGCTTCAATCCGCGTTCATGCTGATCGACTGGTGCGACACCCTGAACTTTGAGCTGCGCCCCGATGGACAGATCACCCGGGAAGACCTGGACCACAAGGACAGGAACGGTAGCGACCAGCCCGAAACATTACCCCCCGAGGATTTGTGCGTGCGGGCAGCCAGGGCACTGCAGGCGGCTTGCGGCACGCCTTTAGGCGTCCACATCGGCCTGCAAAAAAACATCCCTTCGCAAGCCGGCATGGGAGGGGGCTCATCCGACGCCGCCAGTTGCCTGCTGGCGCTGCAGCGGCTGTGGGGCGTGCGCTTGCCACCGCCGCAATTGCAGGCCATCGCCCTGTCACTGGGTGCCGACGTGCCCTTTTTTCTGTCGGGCAGCCACGCGCGGGTGGAAGGCATCGGCGAGAAAATCACGCCACTGGCCTTGCCATCGGCCCGCTTTGTGGTGGTCAAACCCCCAGCCGGAGTCTCCACACCAGGAATTTTCAGCGCCCCGGCGCTCAAACGGGACACAGAAACTGCTACAATCCAAGGCTTTGCTGCAAATGCTGAAGGCCGGAAGAAATCAGTTGATTTCGGATTTGGCCGCAACGACTTGCAGCCGGTAGCGCAGGAGATGTGTCCGCAAATTGGCCAGTCGCTCGACTGGCTGAAAACGAAACACCTTCAAGGGCGCATGACCGGCTCCGGAAGTGCTGTATTTGCGCAACTGCCGCGTGGCACGGATTTGACGGATCTTTCGGGTTTGCCCGATGGCTGGAAAGTCCGGACATGCAGCAATTTGGAGGCGCATCCTCTGGCCGGTTGGTAAAATAGCCGCTCTTGAAAATGCGTGTCCAAGCGACCTAAATGAAAAGTTTATAGGTCTGTTGTTGGCAACAACAACTGTCCTGTGTAGGGGTGTCGCCAAGCTGGTTAAGGCACCGGATTTTGATTCCGGCATTCGCAGGTTCGAATCCTTCCACCCCTGCCAAATTTAAGACTGAGGGCTACAGCCTTCAGTGTTGCGGTCCCGCCCGGAGCGGGCCGCATGACTCCTGACAGACCCGCGTGATGTGTATCAGCGGGTCTGTGTGTTTTTGGAAACAGGCAAGCGGCGCTCACTGCCAAGCCCCGTTGCAGCGTGTTGTCCTCGTGCGTATTTTGCTTCGATAAAAATTTCAGCCACGTTCAAGTCCTTGTAGCAGCTGGGCCCCACATGCAAACGCACCACCCCGATTTCATGGTTTTTACCGGCAATGCCAATCCGAGCATGGCCTCCGACATCGCCCAGCACCTGGGCATTTCACTGGGCGCAGCCCATGTTGGACGTTTTTCGGATGGTGAGGTCACTGTCGAGATCCAGCAGAACGTGCGGGCCCGTGACGTGTTTGTGGTGCAGTCAACCTGCGCACCGACCAATGACAACCTGATGGAACTGCTCATCATGGTCGACGCGCTGAAACGCGCTTCGGCCGAGCGCATCGCCGCGGTGATCCCGTATTTTGGCTATGCCCGGCAGGACCGCCGTCCGCGCTCGGCACGCGTTCCGATCACGGCCAAAGTGGTGGCCAACATGCTGCAGGCCGTGGGCGTGTCGCGTGTCCTGACGATGGATCTGCATGCTGACCAGATCCAGGGTTTTTTTGATATTCCCGTCGACAACATTTATGCGTCGCCGGTGCTGCTGGGCGACTTGCGGCAGAAGAATTACGCCGACCTGATGGTCGTGTCGCCCGATGTGGGCGGCGTGGTGCGCGCCCGGGCGCTGGCCAAGCAACTGGGCTGCGACATGGCCATCATCGACAAGCGCCGCCCCAAGGCGAACGTGTCGGAAGTGATGCACGTGATCGGCGACATCGAAGGCCGCAACTGCGTGATCATGGACGACATGATCGACACGGCCGGCACGCTGGTCAAGGCAGCCGAAGTGCTGAAAGAACGCGGCGCCAAGAAGGTTTACGCCTACTGCACGCACCCGATTTTTTCGGGACCGGCCATTGACCGCATCGCCAAGGGCGACGCGCTCGATGAGGTGGTGATCACCAACACCATCCCGTTGAGCCCCCATGCCGTGGGTTGCACAAAGATTCGCCAGCTCTCCGTGGCGCCGCTGATCGCTGAAACGATTCAGCGCATCGCCAAGGGAGAGTCGGTCATGAGTTTGTTTTCGGACCAGGACAACCTGTTCTGATCTGAAACAAAAAGCGGCTGCCTTACCCGCGAACCCGAAGTCCAGGTACTTCACCGGTTTGTTGGATTGAGGCAGCTTTTTAAAGCAGGACGAGACTGGTCGCGGTCCGTTCTTTATTGGAGTCAATTATGAAATTCGTCGCTTTTGAGCGCGCAAAGCAGGGCACGGGTGCGAGCCGCCGTCTCCGCATCACCGGCCGTACGCCCGGTATTGTTTACGGTGGCACCGGTGAACCCACGCTGATCGAAATCGATCACAACGCGTTGTTCCACGCCATCAAGAAAGAAGCGTTCCATGCTTCCATCCTCCAGATGGAACTGGCAGGCAAAGAACACAAAGTTCTGCTGCGTGACCTGCAAATGCACCCGTACAAGCAGCAGATTCTGCACATCGACTTCCAGCGCGTGGAAGCCAAGACCAAGATGACTGTGAAAGTGCCCGTGCACTACAGCGGTGAAGAAGAGTCTCCGGCCGTCAAGACCGAGAACTGCCTGGTCAACCACGTGATCACCGAGCTGACCGTGTCCTGCTTCCCGGCTGACATCCCAGAGTTCATCGCCGTCGACCTGAAGGGCCTGAAGAAGGGTTCGCCGCTGCACATCAAGGACATCACCCTGCCAAAGGGCGTGAAGTTCGTGGCCAAGGGCCAGGACAACCCGGTGCTGGTGTCGGTGTCTGCCGTTTCCGAAGAAGCCGAAGCCGATGCCGCAGCAGCCGCTGCCGCTGCCGCACCGGTGGACCCGAAAGCCGCTAAAGCCGCTGCCGCCAAGGAAGCCAAAGCCGGCGCCAAGGCCGACGCAGCCAAGCCTGCCGCCAAGAAGTAATCCACTTCCCGCTACAGGCCTGAAAAGGCTCACGGCCCTTGTCCTCTTGCAGGACAAGGGCCGTTTTTCTTGGTGCGCCCGTCTGGAACCCTGCAGCGAGCCTGTAAGACACAAGACCACGCGCCCCTAGAATTGGATTTATGGAAACATCCAAATGATTAAACTTTTTGTCGGTCTGGGAAATCCGGGTCCTGAATACGAAGCCACCCGCCACAACGCCGGTTTCTGGTTCATCGACGCCCTCTCGCAGGAGCTCAAGGCCCCGTTGAGCCTGGACAAGAGTTACCACGGCCAGGTAGCGCGCATCACGGTGAATGGCCAGAACGTCTGGCTGCTCAAGCCGCTGACCTTCATGAATGTGTCTGGAAAATCGGTGGCGGCCCTCGCGCGTTTCTTCAAGGTCGCGCCTGAAGAGGTGCTGGTGGCGCACGACGAAATGGACATCGTGCCTGGGCAAGTCAAGCTCAAGTTCAGCGGCAGCCACGCCGGCCACAACGGTCTGCGCGACATCCATGCGCAACTGGGCACAGCCGATTACTGGCGCCTGCGCATCGGCGTGGGTCACCCGGGCGTGAAGGCCGAGGTGGTCAACTGGGTGCTGAAGAAACCTTCACAAGAACACCGTGTGGCGATTGAAGAATGCATCGCGCGCTGCATCAAGGCCGTGCCGGAGCTCCTCAAGGGTGAGATGGAAAAAGCCACGATGATGATTCACACCAGCACGCCGCCGCGGCCCAAGCCACCGCGCAAGATCGATACGGAAGACTGAATCCGGATTCGCTTGACGCTATCTTTGTAATAGCTACAAGCCAAGGTATCGCCTGGGAAAGGCACTGATTTCGCTATAAATTACCGGGCCGTCACAACCGGAATGATGGTCTGCAGCCGCTGGTACTTTTCCCACAGGGTCTCCCGCGTTTCAATGTGCTGCGGGTTCAGAGGGATGCAGGCCACAGGGCAAACCTGCACGCATTGGGGCTCATCGAAATGGCCCACGCATTCGGTGCATTTGTGCGGATCGATCTCGTAGATCTCCTTGCCCAGGTAGATCGCCT
Source organism: Polaromonas aquatica (assembly GCF_050626995.1). GTDB lineage: Bacteria > Pseudomonadota > Gammaproteobacteria > Burkholderiales > Burkholderiaceae_C > Polaromonas > Polaromonas aquatica_A. The sequence goes on from NZ_CP192467.1 coordinate 969,452, forward strand.
GGTTGGGGCACTCGGGTTCGCAGACGTCGCAGTTGATGCACTCGTCGGTGATCATCAAGGCCATGTCAGTTCCCTTTGCTGGCTTTATGGGCCTGGTGTGCCGCCGCCAGGGCAGCCGCCACGGCGGGACTGACCATCTGGCCGACGTCCCCGCCCAGCTTGCTGATCTCGCGTACCAGCGTGCTGCTGATGCATTGCAGCGGCGCGTCGGGCAGCAGGAACACAGTCTCGACTTCCGGACGGAGCTTGCGGTTCATGGCCGCCATTTGCGCTTCATAGTCGAAGTCGGTGATGTTGCGGATGCCGCGCACCACGGCTGAGGCTTTCTGCGCAGCACAAAAATCCATGATCAGGCCGTCAAACGGCAGCACGGCGACACCGGTGATTCCCTGGGTTGCCGCCTGCACCTGCGCCACACGGGTTTCCAGCGAAAACAGGGTCTTTTTGTGATGGGCGGCGGCCACGGCAATGACAAGCCGGTCAAATAACCCGGCAGCGCGCCGCACGACGTCCTCATGGCCCAGCGTGAACGGGTCAAACGTGCCGGAATAAACAGCGGTGCGGGAGGTGGCCATAGGAGAATTATGCCCGCCCCGCCCTTTTTACTGCCAATTTCCGGCCCGTAACCACGAGACAGGCAAGGCCTGCCGGCGATTCAGGCTGCCGATGTGCCCAGGGCGGCCAGCAAATGGAAATGCACGGCGCCGGCCTTGCCGCTGCGGTGCACCTGAAGGCCCAGCGGCGCCAATTCTTCATCTGTCCAGGGTTTGGGCGCCTCCAGATAGACCACGCCGGTGGGGCCGATGGCCTGCGCAGCGGCTTTGAGCGTGGATTCGTACAGCGTGGACTCGAAAGGCGGGTCGAGCAGCACCAGCTGCAGGCTGCCAGGCGCAACGCGCTTCAGGGTGCTCAACCCATCGCCCCGCTCGATTCGGCACATGTCAGCCTTGAGTTTGGCCTGGACCGTTTTGAGCTGCTGCGCCAGCGCTGGATCCTGCTCGCACAGCAGCACGTCGGCAGCGCCGCGCGACGCGGCCTCGAAGCCCAGCGCGCCGGTACCGGCAAACACGTCGATACAGCGCCAGCCCGTCAGGTCCTGGCCCAGCCAGTTGAAAAGGGTTTCGCGCACGCGGTCGGGCGTGGGGCGCAGGCCGGGCTTGCTGGGCACCGGCAATTTGGTGCGCTTGTACAAGCCGCCGATGATGCGGATCTCGCCCGGAGGCACAGTTTTCCGGGCCACCACCTTGCCGCTTTTGGCGCGTGGGCTTTTGGGGTGGGCGGGAGCTGGGGTGGGAGCGGGCGTGTACTTCATGGTGCGGCACCAAGAATAACAGTGACCATTTTTTCCGGCTGGAGCTTGCGTGCAAAAGCCGCCTTGACGTCGGCCACGGTGACCTTGTCGACCTGCTGCGTCCACGTATCCAGATAGTTCAGCGGCAGGTCATTCCAGGCGATGCTCGACACGTTGTCCAGGAGCTTGCGGTTGCTGTCAATGCGCAAGGCAAAGCCGCCGACGAGGTTGTCCTTCGCCGCCTTGAGCTCGGCCTCCAGTGGGCCGTTGGCGACAAAGTCAGCCACCACCTTGCGGACCAGGTCCACCGCCTGCGCGGCCTGGTCAGGCCGGGTCTGCATGCTGATGGTGAAGGCGCCGGCGTGCAGGGCGGGGGAAAAATAACTCGACACGCCGTACGTCAAGCCGCGCTTTTCGCGCACCTCGTTGGCCAAGCGCGAGACAAAACCGCCACCGCCCAGGATGTAGTTGCCCACCGTTAGGGCAAAGTAGTCCGGGTCCGAGCGTTTGTAGCCGGGCTGGCCGATCAGCACCTGCGCCTGCGCCGAGGCAAAGGGGATACGTTTTTCGACCGCAGCGGCCAGCGGCCCGACCTCCGCCACGGCCGGAAGCGGCGGCAGGCTGGCGCACGCCGTTTGCGGCACGCGCGAGAGCAATTTCGCGGCGATGGCATCCGCCTGCGCACGCGTCACCGCGCCCACCATGCTGATGCGCGCACGGCAAGCGGTCACGCCAGTGGCGTGCGCAGCGCGCATGTCATCCACACTGATGCGCCCCAGGCTCTCTTCCGTGACTTCATAGCCATAGGGATGCGTGCCGTACACCGCCGGCGTGTAGGCGCGGCTGGCGACGCTGGCTGGGCGGGTGTAGGACTCGCGGATCGAAGCCTGCAGGCGCGCGCGTTCGCGTTGCCACACGGCATCGGGAAACGCCGGCTCGGCGATCTCGCGCGCGGCCAGCGCCGCGGCCTTGTCCAGCAGCACCGGATCCGTCAACGTGCGCAGCGAAAAGCTCAGGCGGTCGGAAGTGGTACCTGCGCCGAACTGCGCCCCCAGATCCGCCCAGGCTTCGCTGAGGGCGTTTTCGTCAAGAGCCTGGTCGCCGTTTCTGGCAGCGATGCCTTTCTCCAGCAGGCCAGCCATCATGCTGGCCAGACCTGCTTTGTCAGCGGGGTCGCGGCGGTTGCCCGCGTCCAGGTCGATCTGCACATCGAGCATCGCGATCGCCGGGCTTTCGACGAAGTACACCTTTGCGCCGTTGGGCTGAGTCCAATGCTGGATGGGCAGTGCGGCCAGCGCAAGCGAGTGGGAAAATAAGCAAAAAATGCCTGCAGCCCCAATCCGACGGGCGCAAACAGCTATGGTTTTAATAGCAATCATGTGAACAACCATTTTCGATGCGTGGTGCAGCTCAACGCTGCAGGTCACCGGCGGGCGCGTTGCCCAAGCGCGGCTTGCGGTTCGGATCCAGCGGCTGCGGCAACAGCGTCGCCATGGTCATCTGGTCGTCGCCAAAATATTTCGCGGCCACAGCCTGCACCTCGGCGCCCGTGATGCTGCGCAAGGCGGCAATGATCCGCTCGCTGGCATCCAGCGGCAGGCCCTGCACCCAGTAGGAGCCCAGCTCACGCGCCTGGTTGAAGACGGAATCGAGCTTGTAGGTCTCGCTGGCCACCCACTGCGTCTTGACGCGGTTGAGTTCGGCATCGCTCACGCCTTCACGTGCCACCTTGGCCACCTGCTCCCGCAGCGCGTCGGCCACCTGCTGGGTGGTTTTACCGGCAGCAGGCACACCGTCCAGCGAGAAAACCTGCGGTCCGCGTCCCATGAGGCCATTCGACGCACCGGCGCTGTCGGCCACCCGGGATTGCTGCACCAGCGCGCGGTCAAGCCGGGCGCCGGTGTAGCCGTCCAGCACGGCGGCCAGCACCGTCAGGGCCAGCGCGTCACGGCTGGCGCCGGCCCCCGGTGCAGCCAGGTCCGCCGGTTCCAGTTTGGGCACCTTGAAGGCCATGCTGACATAGGCCTGGCTGGCCGGCGCCTTGAAGTCCATGCGGCGCACACCGGCCTGCACGGGCTCAGTGCGCGGCTTGCGCACCGGGACGGCACGCGACGGGATGCCGCCGTAGTATTTTTCTGCGAGCCTTTTAACCTGCGCAAGATCCACATCACCGGCGATCACCACCGCGGTATTGGCGGGCACATACCAGCGGCGGTAAAACTCGCGCGCATCGGCAGGCGTCATGGCCTCGATGTCGCTCATCCAGCCGACCACGGGGCGCCGGTAGGGTGAGGCGGTGAAGGTCATGGCCGTCATCTGCTCGTACAGCAGCGCGCGCGGTGAATCTTCGGTTCGCAGGCGCCGTTCTTCCTTGACGACCTCGATCTCACGCTTGAATTCGTCGTCGGCCCACTGGTTATTCGTGAAGCGGTCAGCCTCCAGGCGCATGACGTCCTCCAGCTTGCTGGCCGGAATCTGCTGGTGGTAGGCCGTGGTGTCGCGGCTGGTGAAGGCGTTGTCGCGTCCACCCAGGGCGGCCACGCGTTTTGAAAACTCACCCGGTTTGACCTTCGCAGTTCCCTTGAACATCATGTGTTCCAGCACATGGGCCACGCCCGAGGTGCCGTCGACCTCGTCCATGGAACCTGCGCGCACCCACAGCATGTGTGCCACGGTGGGGGCGCGGTGGTCCGGCTTGACGATGACTGTGAGGCCATTGGCCAGCGTGAACTGCTCGACCGGCGGACGGGCGGGCGCCTGCGCAAGGGCGGCGCCAGCCAGGCACAGCGCAAGCAAGCCGGCCGGGACACGGAAAAAACGAAAAACGGGGCGGGAAAGGGATACTGGACAGGTCAAAGGGGATTGCCTAGGGTGTTTCATAGAATAGCTGGGTGGCGCTGTACGTTGCCCCGCGATGGTGCAACAGCCTTGGGGTCTGTGAATACTATTTTTGCAGATGCGTTGTGAGTCAAAAAGGCCTTGAGCAAGGCGCAAAACGCAGGCGGGGTAAACCCCGTCAAGGCTTTGCAACGCCGCGCAGGGCCTTTTTGATCGCAACCCGGAGGGAATGGAGTGAGAAAACCGCCACTCGGCGTTGCGCTCCTAGCCCAGACGAAAGTCTGGGCGTCGTCACGCGCCTTGATTGGCGGCTTTCTCACTCCATTCGCATTTGCAAAAATAGTATTCACAGACCCCTAGACTCCAAAGCATACCCAATGTTCAGTTTTTTCAAGAAAAAATCCCCCCCTCCTGCCCCATCGGTGCATCCTGCGCCCGATGCGCCCTCCCCGGCCGGCGGATCCACCCCGGACCCCATACCCGCGCCGGCGCCTGCCCCCGCGGGCGGAGGATTGATCGGCAGTACGCTGGTGACCCCGATCAACATCCCGGTTCCCGGTGCCGTGGCGCCGGAACGGAAACGCTGGCTCGGCAAGCTTCAGGCGGGTTTGCGCAAGACCGGCTCCAGCATCTCGACCGTGTTCACCGGCAGCCGCATTGACGATGCGCTTTACGAAGACCTGGAAACCGCGCTGCTGATGGCCGACGCCGGCAGCAAGGCCACCGAACACCTGCTGGCCGATGTCAGGCGCCGGGTCAAGGAAGGTGGCATGACACATCCGGTGGCTGTCAAGAACGCCTTGGTGGACTCCATCGCACAACTGCTCAAACCGCTGGAGCAGCCCCTCGTGATCGGCCAGTACCAACCTACCGTGATCATGGTGACCGGCGTCAACGGCGCCGGCAAGACCACGTCCATCGGCAAACTCACGCGGCACCTGGCCCATGAAGGCGCCTCGGTGCTGCTGGCGGCCGCTGACACATTCCGTGCAGCCGCGCGTGAGCAACTCAGCGTCTGGGCCGACCGCAATACAGTCGAAATCGTGAGCCAGGAAGGCGGTGACCCGGCGGCCGTGAGTTTTGATGCCGTGAGCGCAGGCAAGGCGCGCGGCAAGGACGTGGTGCTGGTGGACACCGCCGGCCGCCTGCCAACGCAGCTGCATTTGATGGAAGAGCTGCGCAAGATCAAGCGCGTGGTGCAGAAAGCGGATGCCACCGCACCCCACGAGGTGCTGTTGGTCATTGACGGCAACACCGGGCAAAACGCACTGGCCCAGGTCAAGGCCTTTGACGACACACTGCAACTGACCGGCCTCATCGTGACCAAGCTGGACGGCACGGCCAAGGGCGGCGTGCTGGCGGCCATTGCACTGTGGGCCCGTGAGCGCGCCATTGCCTCACCCACGCTGCGCCCGGTATCGGTTTATTTCATCGGGGTGGGCGAGCAGCTGGAAGACCTGGAAACCTTCAACGCACGCGAGTTCGCACAGGCCTTGCTGGGCTGAGCCGGATGGCGCGGCCAGCGCTCAGGGCATGCCGAGCTTCAGCAACAGCACCGAGAGCACCATAAAGGCCACGATAAAGATCGTCTCCACCAGGAGCAGTGCCACAGGTTTCCAGCCCAGCTTGAGCAGGTCCTCAAAGCTGGTCTTCACGCCTGCCGCGGCTATGGCCGTCACCAGCATCCAGCGCGACGCATCACTGGCCAGTTGAACCACCGGCGCCGCGATCAGGCCGGCACTGGCCAGCATGACCAGCACGACAAAAGCGATCAGGAAGCCCGGCACCAGCGGCACCTCTGTTTCCGGCACCTTGACGGCCGGATGGTTGCGGTACAGCACGGCGATCAACAGCACGATGGGCATCAACATCATGACGCGAAACAGCTTGACGACGGTGGCCGTGTCGCCCGCCTGCGGCCCCAGCATCATGCCGGCGGCCACCACCTGCGCAACATCATGGATCGAGCCTCCGAGGACGATGCCCGCCTGGCTTGGCAGGAGCCCGATCAATTGCAGGCTGAAGGGGTAGACCACCATTGCCAGCGTGGACAGTACCGTGACGCCCACCACCGCCAGCAGCGTGAAGCGTTCGTTCTCCTTCGTCTGGGGCAGCACTGAAGACACGGCCAGCGCCGCCGAAGCGCCGCAAATGGCCACGGCGCTGCCCGACAGCAGCCCTTCATCGCGCGAACATTTCAGCCAGCGCGCCAGCAGTACGCCCAGCAAAATCGTCAGCACAACCGCCAGCACGACGACCACCGCAGTTCCAGCGCCCAGCTGGGCCACTTGTGCAAACGTGATGCGGGCGCCCAGCAGTGCCACACCAACACGCAGCACCACGCGGCCGCAAAAGCCGATGCCCTTGGCCGCTTGGGGGTGGCTGTTGAGAAAATGAAATGCCAGGCCGATCAGCAAGGCATAGAGCAACTGGGGGCCTCCATGGTGCTCGGAAATAAAAGTCGCTGCCAGTGCGATCACCAGGCAGACCAGTACGCCGGGAAAATGGGAAACCAGCGCCAGGCGCCATTGAAGAATCATTGGGGGTATTAAATAGAAGTAACTGGAGAACGAGGCGAGCGATCTTGACCGCCGTGATGGCGCTGGAGGACGTTTTCCAGCAACACCGCACCGGCGGGGCTTCCCGCCACCAGCATCTGGCTTTGCAGCAGGGGCAAACCGTCCAGCGGCAGCATCGCGGCACCGGCCTCGCGCAGCAGTACCAGTCCGGCCGCAGCGTCCCACGCACCCATGCCGCGCTCCCAGAAGGCATCAGCCCTGCCTGCCGCTACATAGGCCAGCTCCAGTGCCATGGAGCCGCTTCTGCGGACCTGGCCGAACGTTGTTAGTACATTGCCAAATTCACGCAGGTAATCGGCCATGAAGGGTGCATCCGGCTTCGGAAACACCGTCGAAATCATGCACTCCCTCGCGCTACGCGCAGCAGCGCATACCAGGCGCTGCCCGTTCAGGTGTGCGCCCAGGCCCGTTGCCGCGGTAAAAACTTCGTGGCGGGAAGGATCCACGATCACGCCCAGCACGGATTGCCGGTCCACACACAGGGCAATCGATACTGCGTACTGGGGGTAGCCGCGGGCAAAGTTCGCGGTGCCGTCAATCGGGTCGACCAGCCAGGTGGGTTGCTCCGTTAATTCGCCGCCGCTTTCCTCTCCGACAAAACCACTGTGCGGCAAGGATTGCTGCAAGGCGACCTTCAAACCGTCTTCCACCTCGCGATCAAATCGCGTGACCCAGTCGCCCGGGGATTTTTGGCGGACATCCACAGGCAGCAATTCCCCCTGCACTTGACGGATGCGGGTGGCTGCCTCCAGGCCTGCGAGCCGGGCTTTGTCCAGTACGACAGCAAGGTCCATGTTCATGCCCTTTTGGACAGCACACTGACATAGTCATGCGCCTGAGTGTTGATGGTGGATATCCGATACTCCACAGGCTTGTCTCCAAACGTCAGTGCCAGCCGGTGCACCTCCATCACCGGCGCGCCTGCCGCAAGCCCCAGCAGGCGGGCATGGGTACGGTCGGCCGCCGTGGCGCGCGCGCGTTCCTGGGCCCGCAGCACGGTGATGCCAAACTCCGTTTGGTAGAGCGCGTAGATCGTGCTGGGTCTTTCCACAAAACGCTTTTCGGTGAGGTTGCGGAACAGCGCCGCAGGAACGGACAAGTGGTCATGCATGACCACCCGCCCCTGCAGGGCGAGCCGGTTCTCTGCCCTGAACACGGGCTCACCCACCTTGATGCGCAACGCAGCTGCCTCCTGCTCTGTGGCCCGCTCCCGCCCAAATGCGATGCAGTCTATTTCCGGGTAGTCACGGTCCCGCGCCGCATCATCGTCACCAAAATTCCAGCGCGGCTCCACGTGAAAAAACTGGAACATGAACCGGGCATTGTTATGCGGCGCCACAAAGGTTCCCTTGCCCTGGCGCCGCACCAGCACATGCTCGTGAACCAGCTCGTCCACGGCGTGGCGCAAGGTGCCTATGCTGACCCGCAGGCCTGCGGAAATATCCGCCTCGCTGGGCAGGGGCTTATCAGGACCGTAATGCCCGGTTTCAATGAGTTTTTGCAGCTCGCGCTTGACCTGGCGATAAAGCGGCATGGCCTCTTCACTCATCAGTGGCCGCAACGGAGCCGGTCTGTTTTTGACATTCACGGCCGCCATTGAAACACCGATGAACCGGTCGTACAAGTCATATATATGAGTAATTTGACAAGGCGCGGCCCGCCCCTAAAACTGGCAACTCGATTTAACCCAGGCCATTCGGAGACCCCATGATTCATTTCGTATTACATGACGCCAAGGACACCGTGGCTGTCGTGGTGGTGGAAGGTGTGAAGGCGGGAACCGCCATGACCGGCTGGATCATGGACGAGGACCGCATGATCAATGTGCAGGCCCAGCAGGACATTCCCATTGGGCACAAGGTGGCCCTCAAGGACATGGCTGTCGGCGACACCGTGCTCAAGTACGGCATTGACATGGGCAAGGTCGTTGCCAACATCAAGGCCGGCCAGCACGCCCATGTGCACAACATCAAAACCAAACGCTGGTAGTTGATGGCTTGCCTGGCTACTGCGCAGGCGGGATGCCGCGTTGCAAACCCTCGCCGGGCGAAAACCCGTCCGCGGTTTGCGGCTTGCCTGCCGTCCGTTCGCTACGCCATCCAGACCATCCACTTAAAAAACTTTAAAAGGATCCCCCATGTCAGTCATCGATAAAGACACCACGTTTTTGGGCTACCGCCGGGAGAACGGCCGCGTCGGCGTGCGTAACCACGTCATCATCCTGCCGCTGGATGACCTCTCCAATGCAGCCGCCGAAGCCGTGGCGCACAACATCAAGGGCTGCATGGCGATTCCGCATCCCTACGGCCGGCTGCAGTTTGGCGCCGACCTGGAACTGCACTTTCGCACCCTGATCGGCGCCGGCTGCAACCCCAATGTCGCCGCCGTGGTGGTGATCGGCATTGAAGACAGCTGGACCAAAAAAGTGGTCGACGGCATCGCCCGGACCGGCAAACCGGTGGTGGGCTTCGGCATCGAAGGCCATGGCGACCACGAGACCATCATGAAGGCGTCCAAGGCGGCGCGTGAATACGTGCAATGGGCCAGCGAGAAGCAGCGTGAAGTCTGCGCTATCTCCGAACTCTGGGTGTCCACCAAATGCGGCGAGTCCGACACCACCTCAGGATGCGGCGCCAATCCCACGGTAGGCAACGCCTTCGACAAATTGCACCCGCTCGGCAACTACCTGTGCTTCGGTGAAACCTCCGAGATCACCGGCGGAGAAAAGATTGTGGCTGACCGCTGCGCCAACGACGCGGTGCGCGACCAGTTCATGTTCATGTTCAACCGCTACCAGGACATGATCAACCGCCACAAGACCAGTGACCTGTCGGATTCGCAGCCGACCAAGGGCAACATTGCCGGCGGCCTTACAACCATCGAGGAAAAAGCACTGGGCAACATCCAGAAGATCGGCAAGGTCTGCACGGTCGACGGCGTCATCGACAAGGCCGAGATGCCCACGCACCCGGGCTTGTGGTTCATGGACTCGTCCAGCGCCGCCGCCGAGATGGTGACCTTGTGCGCAGCTTCAGGTTACGCGGTGCATTTCTTTCCCACCGGCCAGGGCAATGTCATCGGCAATGCGATTGTTCCCGTGATCAAGATCTGCTCGAACCCCCGCACCGTGCGCCTGATGAGCGAACACATCGACGTGGACACCTCCGGGCTGCTGCAGCGCGAGATCACGCTCGACCAAGCCGGCGACAAGCTGCTGGAGAACATGCTGCGCACCGCCAACGGCCGCCTGACCGCAGCAGAAGCGCTCGGCCACCGCGAGTTCGTACTGACGCGCCTGTTTGAGTCCGCTTGAACATATGACCCCCACGCTTTTCACTTCGTGTAATGCGCTGCCCCCCGAGGGGGCGCATTTTCCTTGGGGTGGCCCGACGGGAAACGTGGCCCCCACGCTTTTCACTTTCGTGGAGGCGGTTCGTTCATGACGCGCGCTCGCATTGTCATCTGTGAGTTCATGGACGAGCGCGCGGTGGCGCAGCTTGGAGCGGCACACGACGTGCTCTATGACCCGCAGCTGGTCGGCGACGCTGCCCGCCTGCGGGCGGAGGCGGGCCAGGCGGATGTGTTGATCGTGCGCAACCTCACGCAGGTGCGCGGCGAGCTGCTTGCTGCGATGGCCCGCTGCAAGGTGGTGGGCCGGCTGGGGGTGGGACTGGACAACATTGATCTGGCGGCCTGCGAAGCACGCGGCATCAAGGTCATACCGGCTTCGGGCGCCAATGCGCTCAGCGTCGCCGAATACGTTGTTGCCAGCACCATGATGCTGCTGCGCGGTGCGTTTGCTTCCACCGAGGCCGTGGCAGCCGGCCAGTGGCCGCGCGCTGCATTGAGCAACGGCCGTGAAGCGGCCGGACAGACGCTGGGCATCATCGGGTTCGGCTCTATCGGCCAGACTACCGCGCGCCTGGCGCTGGGCCTGGGCATGCGCGTGATCGCCTATGACCCCGCGCTAATGCCCGATGCCCCGGTTTTCGCGCAAACGGGGGTGCAGTACGGCCACCTTGACGACCTCATCAGCGCGTCGGACGCCGTCACATTGCACGTGCCCCTGGTCGATGCGACACGCGGGCTTTTCAGTGCGGCGCGGATTGGCCAGATGAAGAAAGGCGCAGTACTAATTAATACCTCGCGCGGTCACATCGTGGACATCTCGGCGCTCAGCGCTGCCCTGCGGTCCGGGCACCTGGGTGGTGCGGCCATCGATGTTTTTGATGCCGAACCCCTGCCCGCGAGCGCAGTGTTGCAAGGATGTCCCAACCTGTTGCTTACACCACACATTTCGGGTCTCAGCATGCAGTCAAATGAACGCGTATCGTTCATGATCGCGGAGAGAGTGCTGGAGAGCCTGAAGTAATGGTCCAACTGTCTATTGAAGAAGCAACCCGCCTTGCCACAATTGCACTGCGCAAGGCGGGCGCGGCAGAGGCCATGGCAGCCGCCACCGCAAGAGCGCTGGTTCGCGCCGAAGCACAAGGGCTCGCCTCCCATGGTTTGAGCCGCGTGCCGCAATACGTCACCCATCTTCGCAATGGCCGGGCAAACGGCAACGCTGTCGCTGCCGTGGCGCACAAAAAAGGGGCCGCCGTGCTGGTGGACGCAAAGCAAGGCCTGGCCTTCCCCGCTTGCGACCTGGCGATCTCTACCGCCATAACAACCACCCGCGAATTGGGCGTGTGTTTTGCAGGTGTGACCAACAGCCACCATTGCGGTGTGCTCGTTGACCATCTGCGCGCCGCCGCTGGCGCGGGGCTGGTCGGCCTGGGCTTTGCCAACGCACCTGCGGCCATGCCGGCGGCGGGGGGCAAACATCCGGTCTTTGGAACCAATCCGATCGCGGCGGCATTTCCCCGCAGACATGCCGATCCATTGCTGATTGACCTGTCACTGAGCGAAGTAGCGCGCGGCAAGGTGATGGTCGCCGCCAAGGAAGGCAAGGCCATTCCACTGGGCTGGGCACTGGACACAGAAGGCCGGCCTACCACCGATGCACAGGCGGCGCTGGAAGGTTCCATGCTACCGCTGGGTGCCGTGAGCAGCCCCAAGGGCTCGATGCTCGCGCTGATGGTCGAGTTGCTGGTCACTGCCGTGATCGGCGCGCAATTTGCTTTTGAGGCATCATCATTTTTTGTCGATGAAGGCAATCAGCCACGTATCGGTCAGGCCTTCATCCTGATCGACCCAGGTGCGCTTGCGGGCACAGACAGCTACTTCGAACGCATGGAGACCTTGATCGCCGAGATGTTGCTGGATGATGGCGTGCGCCTGGCAGGTGCACGGCGGATTGCACTCGAAACGAAAGCACTACAAACGGGAGTCAGCATTCCCGACGGACTCAAATCGCAGTTGGATCAGTTAGTGAGTTAACAATTATTCAATCAAGAGGAGTAACCATGAAACGTCGTGACATCGTATTGGCATCAGCAGGTGCAGCCTTGGCGGGTGTTCCAGGCCTGGGGCTGGCCCAGCAGGCTTTTCCCAAGCCGGGCAGCACCATCAAGTATGTGGTTCCGTTCCCGCCTGGCGGTCTGACCGACATCATGGCCCGCACGGTTGCCCAGAAGCTGACCGAGGCGTGGAAGGTTCCCGTGGTGGTGGAAAACAAAGCCGGCGGAAACGCGCAGATCGGCGCCGAACAGGTCGCCAAATCAGCGCCCGACGGCAATACCCTGCTGGCCATCACGTTGACGCATGCTGCGAACGTGTCCCTGTATCCCAATGCCCCCTACAGCTTTACCAAAGATCTGCGTCCGGTTGCCCTGCTGGCCGGCTCGCCGATGCTCATTGTCGTTCCCGCAGCCAGTCCCATCAAGGACTTCAAGGACCTGATTGCGGTGTCCAAGACCAAACAGCTGAGCGCCGGCTCCAGCGGCAATGGCACACCGCCGCACCTGACCATGGCCTTGTTCAACGAATTGAACAAAACAAAAATGATCCACGTCCCCTACCGTGGCGGCGCTCCCTCGATGACCGATCTGATCGGCGGCCAGCTGGACGTGATTTTCTCCAACTTCCCGGAATCCATCGCCCACGTCAAAGGTGGAAAGCTGCGTGCGATCGCGATCTGCAGCCTGGGCCGGCATCCGGCAGTGCCCGACGTACCGACAGCCCTGGAAGCTGGCATGCCTGGCCTCTTTGTCGAGAACTGGACGGCAGCCATGCTTCCCGCCAAAACACCCGATGCGATCGTAGACAAGTATTCGCGCGAGATGATCAAGATCATGTACAGCGCCGAAGTGGAAGAACGCGCCAAACAGCAGGGCTTTCGTGTTACACAAAAAGGTTCTGACGAATTCGGCCGCTTCCTGAAGAGCGAAATCGATCGTTGGAACCGCATCATCAAGACCGCGAAGATTACGCCCACCTGAAGCCCCGAAAATCCCGCGGGGGGCACGCGTGTCGCACATGGGCTTTGTAAAACATCGCCTGTGGATTAAAGTCCGGTGGGAAAAGGCAGAAAAGCATTCCCACTGGAGACATATCAATGAACGACATCGCGGACACCTCCCCTGCCCTTGCCGGATCACGCAAGGTTGACCAGTTGCTGGCGCATTACGGCGAAAGCCACCAAAACCCGCGCAACGAACTGATCCACTTCATTGCCATTCCGCTCATCATGTTGAGCCTGGTCGGCATGCTGTTCGCCCTCCATCCCTACGTCGCGTACGCGTTTGTCGCAGCCAGCATGGTTTATTACGCACGTCTGTCAGCGGTATTCTTTGTCAGTATGGCGCTGTGGTCGGCCGTATTCCTGGGCGTGTTGCTGGCGATGGGGTCACTGGTACTGCCGATCTGCGCTGGCATCTTTGTGGGGGCCTGGATCCTGCAGTTCATCGGCCACAAGATCGAAGGCAAGAAACCCTCGTTTTTTGAAGATATCCAGTACCTCTGGGTCGGGCCGTTGTTTGTGCTGAGCAAATTGTTTACGCGTCTAGGTATACGCTGGTGATCCATCCAGCTTGAAAACAAGCTGCCAACCTCCAGTTAAAAGGTTTAAACCTCTCACGGACATCTCGCTTGATCAGCAAAATTCTGCGTTTTTTCTTCAGACTGCTCTTTGGCATCTTCGCGGCGGTGTTTGCCGTCAGCCTGCTGGTCGCAGCGCTGATTGTCGTGGCGCTAAGTCTCCTGAAGTCGCTGGTCACCGGCCGCAAGCCGGCGCCGGCGATGGTGTTTGGCCGTTTTCAGCGCTATTCACCCCAGGGCATGTGGCCAGGCGGACCTGCCCAAGGCGACCCGGCCAGTTCTCGCCCGGGTGATGTGGTGGACGTCGAAGTACGCGAAGTGCGCGACGACAAGCGCCTGCCGTAAAAGCAGCAGACGCTCCACTGCTTCTTCTTTATCTTTACTTACTGCTCCACCAGCTCCACACGGCGGTTTTTCGCCCGGCCGGCCTCGCTGGTGTTGCTGGCCACCGGTGCGATGTTGGCAACACCGCGTGCTGACAGCCGCCTGGCATCGAGCTTGTAGTCCTTGACCAGCGCGGCAACGATGGCCTCGGCCCGGCGCTGGGACAGCGTCTGGTTGGCGTCAAACAACCCCTGGTTGTCCGTGTGGCCGACGATGAAAACTTTCAAGGCACTGTTGTCCTTTAACAATTTGGCCATCTCGGCCAGCTGCGGTCTGGATTCAGTTTTGATGTCAGCCTTGCCGGTGTCGAAGGAAATGCCGTAGAGCGAAATCTTGCCGTCGGTGCTGAGGCCCATGCTGATCTGTTTGGCATTGAGAACACTCACCTTGCCGGTTTCCACGGTCTTGGGTTGTACTATTTGCAGGTAAGTCGCGGCTGAGCCCGCGTAGTCTTTGGCGTCAGCGGGTGCATCGACTGAATAGACGGTGATGTAGCTGTCGACGCCGCCACGGTTCAGTTTGAAAAGGGAAAACCGCAAGTTGGTCGCCAGGGCGCCAAAGACCACATAAACGCCGCTATTGATGCGTTGCGAATCCGGGATGGGGCCGTTCAGCAGGATGTCTCCAGCCGGGCCGCCGCGGCTGTGGCAACCATAGGTGCCGTCCACACAGGTGTAGATCAGCGTGGCGCCGGCCTGCTGCAGGGCTGTTTCGTAGTTGCGCTGGACTTCCAGCGCATTGCGGCCCTTGGGTGAGACATAAAAAAGCTCCTGCACCTCACCTTCCACGGCCAGCCCGGCATCCAGCTTTTTCTCTTTCGCGACAGCTTCCGTCAGCAGCTTCAGGGGTTTGACTTCGGCAAATGGCGCAGCACGCCAGGCCACCAGCCGCGATCCCTGATAGCGGGATATCAGCGGATGGTCTTTGCCGCCCTTCACATCCTGCGCTCCCGCGCCAGCGACAAAAACCAGCACCAAGGCTCCCATAAACAGGCTTCGAATCAACATTGCACCCTTCTCCCTCCAGTTAAAACTCCCGGGAGAATACGGCTTGTTGCTTTGTTGCCGTGGAGACGCCCGGTAACAGTCGGCAACGCTGCCAAAAATGCCAAATTTTTCACTGATTCAAGGCACAGCATCTCCTTATGCGCGACGCCAGATCCCGGCTGGGCTGAAACCGCCCATTGCTATTAAATTTATAGCACCCCCCGCAGATTCCGCCTTGGCCAGAGGCTTTTTTGCCACCCAAGATTGGTAACCCCCCCCCCCCCCGGGAAGCTAGCATCCACATCAAATCGCTCACCAGCCCAATAAGGATGGGCGCCAGCCGCTACTGAATCGATAGCACTCGGGGATCTGGAAGCGGTTTGGCAACGGTACAAACCGATACCGCGCATTTACAAGACAGAAACCAATCCCCCTGAACCAATGACTCACAATTCTGCTCATACCAAGGGTTTCCACTTATTAGCCTTGCGCTATCCGAGTCATTGAACCTATTGCTTAGCACTCTCTCAAACAGAGTGCTAATATTTAGCACCAGACGAAAGGAGTCTTGCTGTGTCTTATGCTCTTTCCCCCGCTTCTTTGACCGCTGTCGCGCCGAAATCCGGCCCGTCCACAGCCGTCAACCCTTGGTCGCTGGTGCCCCCGCTGGGCAACCTGGACGCTTATATTTCCGCCGTAAACCGTCTTCCCATGCTCACTCTGGAGCAGGAGCAGGAATTTGCCAAAAAACTCAAGGAAAACAATGATCTTGATGCTGCCGGTAAGTTAGTGCTCTCTCACTTGCGTTTGGTGGTGTCGATTTCGCGAAAATACCTGGGCTATGGCCTGCCGCATGGCGACCTGATTCAGGAAGGCAATATCGGCCTGATGAAGGCCGTCAAGCGCTTCGACCCGGACCAGAACGTGCGCCTGGTGAGCTATGCCATGCACTGGATCAAGGCCGAGATCCACGAGTACATCCTGAAAAACTGGCGCATGGTCAAGGTCGCCACGACCAAGGCCCAGCGCAAGCTGTTTTTCAACCTGCGCTCAATGAAGCAGGGCTACAAGGACGACGCCGATGTGGCGACGCACCGCGACACCCTGACGGAAGGCCAGATCGACTCGATGGCCAAGACGTTGAACGTCAAGCGCGAGGAAGTCATGGAGATGGAGCAGCGCATGTCGGGCGGTGACGTGCTGCTGGACCCGAGCCCGAGCGATGACGGCGAAGACGCCTTTGGCCCGATTGCCTACCTGGCCGACGCCACGCAGGAGCCGACGGCGCTGATGGAGTCGCGCCAGCGCGACAATCTGGCATCGAATGGCATCACCGCAGCGCTGGAAGATCTCGACCCGCGTTCGCGGCGCATCGTGGAAGAGCGCTGGCTCAAGGTAAACGACGACGGTTCAGGCGGCATGACGCTGCACGACCTGGCCGACGAGTACAAGGTCAGTGCAGAACGCATTCGCCAGATTGAAGTAGCGGCCATGAAGAAAATGAAGAAGGTGCTGGCGGCTTACGCATAAAAACTGCAGCTAGCAGTTCTTCACCTTCTAAAGACAGCCCGCACAGCAACGTGCGGGCTTTTTCTTTTCCGCAGCGGGTTGTTCCCTACTCGTGCCCCCTGCTGATGCGGCGTCGACTATGAATCAAGCCGCAGATGCAAGGCGGGACCAACCACTCAGGTGTTTTTCAGCAGCAGGCGGATGTCCGATGCCAGGCCTTCAGCGCCGCTGCCGTAACGGTTGTACAGGCGAACGCGCCCTTGGCCGTCGAAAATGTAGCTGCCCGCGGAATGGTCCATGGTGTAGCTGCCAGGTGTCTTGCCGTCGACCTTTTTGTAATACACCTTGAAGTCCTTGGCGACCTGAGGCAACTGATCCATCGTGGGCCGCAGCGCCACAAAGGTCGGGTCAAAATTACCCATATAGGCCTTTAGCAGTTCGGGCGTATCGCGTTCCGGGTCGACGGTGATGAAGATCGCCTGCAGCTTGCTACCGTCGGCGCCCAGCAGCTTCTTGACCTCGGCCAGCTCGGCCATAGAGGTCGGGCACACGTCGGGGCACTGCGTGAAACCGAAGAACACCACAACCACTTTGCCGGCAAAGTCCTTGAGCGTGCGCACCTGTCCATTGTGGTCGGCAAGCGTGAAACCCTGCGCGTAGTCGGCACCGGTGAGGTCAATGCTTTTGAACTGCGGCTTGTCAGGTGCGCAGCCAGCCAACAAGCCAAAAGCGCCCGCAGCCAGCACCAATGCCACATTACTTGCTATATTTTTGATAGCCGATCGCCGGCCGGAGAAATCAGAGGGGCGCGTAACGTGAAGTTTCATGAGGCAGGCCTAGACGAGGTAATGGTCAATCAGCAGCGCTGCGAACAGCACCGAAAGATGTATCAGCGAAAAGCGGAAGGTCTTGCGTGCCAGCACGTCGGAATAATTGCGCCACAGGCGAAAGCCATACCAGCTGAAGCCGATGCTGAGCACCACGGCAACCACCAGGTAGAGCCAGCCGCTCATCTTGAAGATGAAGGGCATGAGGCAGGCAGGGAAAAGTACCAGCGTGTACAAGAACACCTGCAGGCGCGTGAACTCGTTGCCGTGGGTGACGGGCAGCATGGGCAGGCCGGACTTGCGGTAGTCCTCGACGCGGTAGAGTGCCAGCGCCCAGAAGTGCGGCGGCGTCCAGAGAAAAATGATCAGGAAAAGGATCAATGCCTCTGGCCCGACCGAGCCGGTCATGGCGGCCCAGCCCAGCACCGGCGGCATGGCGCCCGAGGCACCGCCGATCACGATGTTCTGCGGCGTCATCGGCTTCAGGATCACGGTGTAGACCACTGCATAGCCAATAAAAGTGGCAAAGGTGAGCCACATGGTGAGCGGATTGACCCATACATACAGAATCCACGAACCGAGCGCGCACAGTGCGGCCGAAAAAGAGAGCGTCAGCGGATTGCTGAGTTCGCCCTTGGCCGTGGGGCGCCATGCCGTGCGGCGCATGCGGGCGTCGATCTGCTGCTCGACCAGGCAGTTGAAGGCGGCAGCGGCGCCGGCCACCAGCCAGATGCCGGCACAAGCAATCAGCGCGAGCTTCACCTCAGGCCAGGCGGGCACGCCGGGAACGGCCAGCACCATGCCGATCAGGGCGCAAAACACGATGAGTTGCACCACGCGCGGCTTGGTCAGCGCATAAAACTGCGCGAACTTCGACGGAACGTGGGGCGCGGCGGAAGCCGGAGCGGCTGACGGGGTGCTGGGATTCATGGGGAAGGGGTAGTCAATTTTGACGCATGTGCTGCAAAGGGCTCGCTTCGGCTCGAAAAAACCACGCCACTGAGCACAATGACAAGCGCCGCCGCGCCGCCGGTATGCATCACCGCGGCAAGCAGGGGCCAGCCCAGCACGACGTTGCTGACGCCTGTGACAGCCTGCAACAGGACGAGCCCCGCCAGCCAGCGCGCGGAGGTGCGAAAAGCGGAAACGCGGTGCAGGTAAAAGGCCAGCGCCAGAAACACCGCAAACACAAAGTAAGCCATCAGGCGATGAACGTAGTGAATGGCCGTGAGCGCTTCAAAGCTGATATTGGCACCGCCATGGCCTGCCCCCAACCCGCGCCACAGCGTGAAGCCCTGGTTGAAGTCCATGGGCGGCCAGAGCGAGTTTTGACAAGCCGGAAAGTCGGTGCAGGCCAACACGGCATAGTTGGTGCTGACCCAGCCGCCCAGGGCGATCTGCACCCAGAGCAATGCAAAGGCCGCGAGTACTGCCAGGCGCAGGCCGCCGGAAAGAATGATGACGTTGTCGCCGTACGCCTGCGCATACCGCACCGCCTGCGCGCGCAACAGGGCCAGCAAACCCAGACCGCCCAGCAGGTGCATCGTGACGATGGCGGGAAAGAGTTTCATCGTGACAGTAAGCGCGCCGAATGCGCCCTGCAGGCACACCCAGATCAAAGTCACAGTGGGCCACCAAGGGGAAACTGAGCCCCCACGCTTTTCACTTTGTGTAATGCGCTGCCCCCCAAGGGGGCTGTCCGACCTAAGGGCTGCCCGTCGGTCGGACGATATCCGCTTGCGCTCCAGCCAACTGGTGACCGTGAGCGTAAGGATCAATACGCCGACACCGGTGGCCAGATAGCGGTGGATCATCTCAATCCACGCCTTGGAGTGCGTGACCGGGCCGGTCGGCATCGCCGTCTGCGCAGCTTCGATGTGGATTTGTGCGCCCACCGGGCTGGCGCTGCCATAACAACCGGGCCAGTCAGGGCAACCCAGGCCAGAATCGGTGAGCCGGGTGAAGGCGCCGAAGATCACCAGGTCAAACGTCAGGAACAGTGTGACCAGCGTTAACACACGCAAGCGCTGCGTCACCGACGCATTTTTGTTGTGCATCCACACCCAGGCTAACGGCCCGAGCGCAACCACCAGGCCCATGATCATCAGGCGCAGGGCGGGGCTCAGGTCGTAAAGGTTTTGCGCGGTCATGATCAAAAGTAACGGTAACCCGCAACGTCCTGAAGGTATTCAGGCAAGCCGGGGCCGCGGGACTGGCTTTGCCAGACCGCAGGCGCAGCGGCCCCCTCGGGGGGCAGGGAGCTACACGCAGTGAGCGACCGTGGGGGCGTCATCTACCGGCCTTCCTTGTCCCAGCTGTTGGACGCACGGAGCAGGCGATCCAGGTCACGCTTGGCCTTGGCGGCAGCGGCTGCGTCCATGTCGGCCGGGAAACGCATCATCCAGTTGCCAATAGGGTCAACGAGGTAAAGGTGGTCTTCGAGGCGCTTGCCCGCCTCCGGCTGCAGCCACTGCGTCAGGTCGGCAGGCGCGACACGCAACACCGACGATGACGCCAAAGCCGGGAGCAATGCATCGCGCACAGGTGCTTCATCCATCACCAGCCAGACACGATCCAGGCGCTCTTTTTCCTTGCCCAGCGACTCACGGAGCTGGCGCTGGAAATACAGGTTCTGCTCACACCTCGCATCACAGGCACCACCGGACACGCTGACCAGCAACCATTGGTCTTTGAGCGCAGTCAAGGTTCCGGCCCGGCCATCCAGTGCGCGCGTCACCAGCGGCGGCAACGGCCGCTGCGGATCGATCAATTCGCCGAAATTGCGGCGGCCTTCAGGCCGGATCACGTAGTAGGTGAAATAGGACGCGATCACCGGCGATGCGCATACCAGCAGCACGGCCAGCATTTTCCAGCGGCCGGCGATGGTGCTGGGCGCGCGCGTACTGGTCTGGTCGAGTACGGGCATTGCATGCACCGTCAGGCCCAGGGGTTGGTCTTGCACGGCGGATGCCGCGCGGGTTGAAGAAGTGTCAGGCGTATCGTTTGTCACGGGAGTTGTCACGGCGTTGGCTGGCCGTGTGATTGATTGCGCATATGGGCACGAAGAGGAAGAAGCAGTTGAAACCAGCCATACAGGATGATCACCAGGCCACAAAGCCCGAACCACTGGAAGGCATATCCGTAATGTTTGTCCACGCCCACATTGGGTGCGGCCCATTCACGAAGCAGGCCCTGGCTGGCAGCGCCGGTCTGAAGCAGCGAGACTTCCAGCAGGGGCAAACCGGTTTCCTTGCGGAAAGCGGACAAGTCCAGATTTTGCCGTATCCGGCCGCGCTCAACCCCGGTGAATTCATAGAGCCTTGAAGGCGGCGGGGCAATGCGCCCCTCGACCGTCACGCCGCCCGGAGGCGTTGAAACATCCGGCAGGCGTGTGCGGTCGGCAAAGTTACGCGGCACCCAGCCGCGCTGCACCAGGATGGCCTGCGACGTGCCTTCGAGCGCCAAGGGCGTCACCACCAAAAAGCCCGTCTTGCCGCTCATGGGGCGGTTGTCGAGGTAAACCGTGTGTTCCGTCAACCATGTTCCCTTGAGCGCGGCAGGCCGATGGACCTCGTCGGTGACGTTTGGAGCCGCCACTAGCGAGCGCGCATCCAGCACGGGAAGCCTGCCTTTTGAGTCGATGGCGGCCTGGAGCCCTTCTTTTTGCGCGGCGCGGCGCAACTGCCATTGCCCCAGCGAAAAGGTCGTGCCGGCAACCACCAATGCGGCCACGGTGAGAAGCCAGAAGCGCCGGGAGTGCAAAGCATGTGTCATGAGCCGATAATCCTGTTCATGACTTACCTCATTGCACTGGCATTTATCGCCATCTTCGCCAGCCTGGCTTCAGCGCTTTTCTTCATGCTTAAAGGCGGCCAGAACAACGAAGAAGGGAGCAAACGCAAAACCAGCAATATGGCGCGCGCATTGGCGTTCCGTATCGGGTTTTCAGTCTTGCTGTTTGTCTGCATTCTGATTGCGTGGAAGCTCGGTTATATCCAGCCCACCGGCATCCCGGCCGGTAAATAAGCGCCACTCCCGTGACGAAAAAATAACAAAGGCCGCATCAAGCGGCCTTTGGTTGAGCGGCCTTGGCCGCAGTTGGTCCCTTACAACCAGTACACCAGGATGTAGAGGCCCAGCCACACCACATCCACAAAGTGCCAGTACCAGGCGGCGCCTTCAAAACCGAAGTGTTTCTCTGGCGTGAAGTGACCTTTTTGCAGGCGCAGGGTAATGAACAGCAGCATCAGCATGCCGACAAACACGTGGAAGCCGTGGAAACCCGTGAGCAGGAAGAAGGTCGAACCGTACACACCGGACGAAAGCTTCAGATTCATCTCGGTGTAGGCATGGAAGTATTCATAACCTTGCACGAACAGGAAGACCACGCCGAGTGCGACGGTCGCCCACATAAAGGCAATGGTCCGTGCGCGTTTGCCTTCGATCAAGGCATGGTGGGCGATGGTGATGGTGACACCGGAGCTGAGCAACAGGGCCGTGTTGACGGTAGGCAAAGAACCCATGATGCTGGCCCAGAGGCCGCCGCCTATCACAAGCGGCTTCATGGCCGTGAACGGCTCGATGATGTCTGCCGGCGAGGTCGTGGCACCGGCCACGATCGAAGGCCAGGCCGCCTTGAAGTCAGGCCAGAGCAGTGCGTTTTCCAGGCTGCCCAGCGCGGGCAAGGAGTGTGAGCGAGCCCACCACAGCGCGGTAAAAAAGGCGCCGAAAAACATCACTTCGGAAAAAATAAACCAGCTCATGCTCCAGCGGAAAGACAAATCAATCTTGCGGCCGTACATACCGCCTTCGCTTTCAGCGATGGACTCGCTGAACCAGCGGAACAGCGTCACCAGCCACCAGACCATGCCGAAAGCCAGCGACCAGGCGCCCCACGAGGCGCCGTTAATCCATTGGCCGGCACCGAGGATGACAAAAAACAGGCCGATAGCCGCCATGACCGGATGGCTGGACGGGCTGGGAACAAAGTAATGGGGGGTTGACCCGTGGGTTGCTGATGACATCGCTCGACTCCTGTTTTTCTCTCGAATTTCCAAATAATCTTTAGTTCAAACCGCGGTTGCTGGATCGACGCACCGTTTAGCGCGCCACCATCCAGTTCACCAGCAGCACCAGGGCTGCGACAAACACAAACACGGCAATCAACCCAACCCCGATGATGTAAAGAGGATTCAAGTTCTTCACGTCTTCTTCGTAATCACCGCGCGCACGCAGGCCTACGAACGACCAGGCCACCGCCTTGACCGTACGCCAGAAAGAGGGTTTGACGGGTGCCGTGGCCATGCTCATGCGCCTGCCTGGTTCACAAATACGGTGGCAGCTGTCGTCGCCTTGGTCGTTGCCGGCGCGGCCGGCGTCTTGCCGCCCACTTCAAAAAAGGTATACGACAAGGTGATCGTGCCAACGTCTTTGGACAGTTTCGGGTCGATCACAAATGCCACCGGCCACTGTTTTTTCTCGCCGGGCGCCAAGGTGTACTGGCTGAAGCAAAAACATTCGAGTTTGTTGAAATGAGCACCCGCTTGTGCTGGCGCATAGCTGGGGATCGCTTGCGCAGACATGGTCCGGTCCTGCACATTCTGGAATTCGTACATCACCGTGGTCAACTCGCCGGGATGCACCTGCACTGAGTTCTGGGCAGGCTTGAAATGCCAGGGGCCACGTGAATTCGCATCAAACTCAACCGTGATGGTTCGTGTGCGGTCCACTTGCGTGTTGGCAGGAATGGTCGCCGTGGCACCTGGAATACGCTGGTCACCAAGCGCCAGCACGTTGATGCCGGTCATCTCGCAAATCGCCTTGTAGATGGGCACGAGTGCATAACCGAAGGCAAACATGCCGAGCACGATCACGGCCAGCTTGCCCATCATGTTGAAGTTTTCGCGCTTGAGCCGCATCACAGGGGGTATCGGTTTGAGCCTGCAGTCAATCAGGCTGGCTCAGCGGGCCAGAAAAATCATTTTGGCCATGAAGCCAGCAAAAAAGACGACCGCCACCGAAGCGAGTATCAGCGCCAGCTTCAGGTTGCTTTTCTTTTGCTCGGGTGTCATGCGTTGTTACCGGTTCAGGTCAATCAGCCAATCACGCGGGTTGCCGTGGCATCCAGCTTGGGTGGCGTTTCATAGGTGTGGAAAGGCGCAGGGGATGGAACTTCCCATTCGAGACCTTCGGCGCCCTTGCCACCTTCATCCACCCAGGGGTTTTGCTTGGCGGGCACACCTTTGCCGCGCATCGTGGGAACCACAATGAACAGGAAGAAATACAGTTGGGCGAAACCGAAGAAGAAGGCGCCCACGCTGGCCACGGCGTTGAAGTCCGCGAATTGCATCGGGTAATCGGCATAACGGCGCGGCATGCCGGCCAGGCCCAGGAAGTGCATCGGGAAGAAGGTCACGTTGAAGGAAATCAGCGACCACCAGAAATGGATCTTGCCGCGGGTTTCGTTGTACATCACGCCCGTCCATTTGGGCGACCAGTAGTAGTAGCCGGCAAACAAGGCGTAGAGAGATCCGGCCACCAGCACGTAGTGGAAGTGGGCCACGACGTAATACGTGTCCTGCAGTTGTGTGTCGATGGGTGCGACCGAGAGGATCACGCCGGTCAGGCCGCCGATCGTGAACACGAAGATGAAGCCCACCGCAAACAGCATGGGGGTTTCAAAGGTCATGGAACCGCGCCACATCGTGGCGATCCAGTTGAACACCTTCACGCCCGTGGGCACGGCGATCAACATGGTGGAGTACATGAAAAACAGCTGGCCCGTGACAGGCATGCCGGTGGTGAACATGTGGTGCGCCCACACGACGAAACTCAGGATGGCGATGGAGCCGGTGGCGTACACCATGGAGGCGTAGCCGAACAGGCGCTTGCGCGAGAAGGCGGGAATGATCTGGCTGATGATGCCGAAGGCCGGCAAGATCATGATGTAGACCTCGGGGTGGCCGAAGAACCAGAAGATGTGCTGGTACATCACCGGGTCGCCGCCGCCGGCGGGGTTAAAGAAGCTGGTGCCGAAGTGGCGGTCAGTCAACGTCATGGTGATGGCGCCCGCGAGCACGGGCATCACGGCGATCAACAGGTAAGCAGTGATCAGCCAGGTCCAGCAGAACATCGGCATCTTCATCAGCGTCATGCCGGGAGCGCGCATGTTCAGGATGGTCACGATGATGTTGATCGAGCCCATGATGGACGAAGCGCCCAGGATATGCATCGCAAAAATACCGGCGTCCATGGACGGACCCATCTGCAGCGTGAGCGGTGCATAGAGCGTCCAGCCCGCGGCGGGCGCGCCGCCTGGCATGAAGAATGAGCCGGCCAGCATGATGCCGGCAGGAATCATCAGCCAGAAGCTGAAGTTGTTCATGCGGGCAAAAGCCATGTCAGCCGCGCCGATCTGCAGCGGGATCATCCAGTTCGCAAAACCAACAAAGGCCGGCATGATGGCGCCGAACACCATGATCAGGCCGTGCATGGTGGTGAGCTGGTTGAACAGCTCGGGATTGACCAGTTGCAGCCCGGGCTGGAAGAGCTCAGCACGAATCATCAACGCCAGCAAGCCGCCGAACATCAACATGAAGAAACTGAACAACAGGTACAGCGTGCCAATGTCTTTGTGATTAGTCGCAAACACCCAACGACGCCAGCCCGTGGGGGCATGGTGATCGTGGTCATCATGTGCGTGATCGTGATGGTCTAGAACTGCACTCATCTTGGCTTCCTTTGGTGGCTTTGGCCTGTAGCTTTATCTTGGCGGCCGGCACGGGTCGCGCCGGCGGATTCTGGTCGTGGGGACGTATCTGGCTTATTTGCGGGCAGCCTGCACTTCAGCAGGCTGGACAATCTGGCCGGTTTGGTTGGACCAGTTGTTCTTGGTGTAGCTGGCAACGGCCGCAAGATCGGTATCGCTCAGCGCTTTCCACGACGGCATGGCACCACCAGCGGCGCCGTTCAGCAAAATCGCGATCTGCTTTTTGTGGTCCGCATCCAGAACAACTGGCGAACCGTCCAGAGCCTTGATCGGGCCGGCGCCTTTGCCATTGGCCTGGTGGCAGGCGGCACAGTTGGCGGCGTACACTTTTTCGCCCCGGGCCTTCAGGTCCACCAACGTCCAGACTTTGGACGGATCATCCGCCTTGGCAGCGGCTTCTTTGGCCTTGACAGCTACCCATGCGCTGTAGTCTGCTGCGGAAACGACCTTCACATGGATAGGCATGTAGGCATGCTCCTTGCCACAAAGTTCCTGGCACTGGCCGTAGTAGTCGCCTTCTTTTTCCGCACGAAACCAGGTGTCGCGCACGAAACCGGGAATCGCATCCTGCTTGATACCGAAGGCCGGCACCGCGAAAGCATGGATCACGTCGTTAGCGGTGGTGATGATGCGGATTTTTTTGTTGACCGGAACAACCAGCGGATTGTCGACCTTGAGCAGGTAGTTGTCGGGAGCTTCGCCGGCTTTAGGCCCGCCGTTGTCAGACATTTCACGGTGCGTATTGTCGAGCGTTGAGACGAAGCCAATGCCCTCGCCTTCGCCTTTGATGTAGTCGTAGCCCCATTTCCACTGGATACCGGTGGCCTTGATGGTGAGGTCGGCGCTGGTGGTGTCTTTCTGGGCGACCAGCACTTTGGTGGCCGGCAGTGCCATGGCAATCACGATGAGGAAAGGCACGACGGTCCAGGCGATTTCCACCGCGGTGGACTCGTGAAAATTGGCCGACTTGTGGCCTACCGATTTGCGGTGTTTCACGATGGAGTAAAACATCACACCGAACACCGCCACGAAGATCACAAGGCAGATGGCCATCATGAACCAATGCAGCCACTGCTGCTCGGCGGCGATCTTGGTGGCTGCCGGATGCAGGTTCAGCTGATTGACGGCCGGGCCGCCCGGCAGGTCGTTGACAGCGTAAGCAGCGGTGCTGACCCAGGCTGCCGCAGATGCCAGAGTTGCGCCCGCATGCTGCATGCCAAGCCGTGTCATTTTGCTCATGGTGTTGCTTACGTTCATCGTGATCACTTTTTCTGCTTCAATTACCGACGTTACCGACCAAATTAACCTGCTGATTATAAAGTTAGCGGCAAGTCTTCCCGCCGCACCCGAACTGACACAAGTCTTTCAGGCGTTGTCAGTTGCCCGCAACGCCATACGGATCTCACGTGCGAGTGCGGGGCGCAGCTCCGGCCGCACATGCCGCCCGACCTGAACGGAACGGCCCTGCCCGAACACCTCAATCAGCGACCCATCCCCACCCTTGGGCTCGATTCGGACCCATTCGCGGTTGAATTCAGCCCGCTCGGTGCGCCCTGCTGTTTCCAGCTCCACCACGAGTTGCCCACCCTGAAGGACAATTTTTTCGCCATCCCCCGCATGCCGGGCATATGCCACAAATGCGGCTCCCACCGCCACCAGCTCGATCCATGCAAAAGGCATCACCATGGTGGCTCCCTGCAGCCAGAAAAATGCGGCAATTCCCAATGACACGCCGCATAACGACACATACAGCCACCCCAGCTGTGCCGGTGTGAGTGAGCAGTGACGCTTGAGAAGCCACAACACAGCATCGTGGCTGTGGGCGCCCTGCGCGGGCAAGGTGGCAAAACGAAACGCTGGTGTTGGCTGCAGCATGTGGCAACCCTCAAAAAACTGCGGTCAATGCCAGGCATTGGCCGCATGAGGCTTGGGAACATACCCAAAAATTCAGCTTTGAATTGTAGCCGGGTTTGGCCTGCCGCCCCCCTGAAAACACCCCTTGTCCCGGCAATTGCGCGCGTCGGCTGGCGCCAGCGCAACACCCGGCGCCTCAGGTGCCGGATCGCTCGCCCTGCAGCATGCTGCGCATGTCGGCCACGGACACAGCACTCAGCGTGCTGACTTTGATCCTGGGCGCTGCTTTCAGTGCATGGCCGTAGATGACTTCAAAGGTGAGGGACAGCCGCCCGTCTTCGCCTTTTATCAGGTGGCGGGACATCGCACTTTCAAGCCGCGCCTTCCAGGCCCGCCCCCGCAGGGCCGGAAACCTTGCGGGATGGAAATTGCGCCCCAGCTCCCGGAGATCCTCCAGCAGCCGTGCCGCTGTCACGTAGGTCAACGTGATGCGCTCCATGTCCATCACGGGCTCGGCAAATCCCGCCTGCACGAGCATATCGCCCCAGTCGTGCATATCGGTCAATTCATGCCCAGCGGGGGGCCATCCCAGCTGTCTGTACACATCGCGCAGTTCTTTCGCGGTGTCCGGGCCGAGGCATGAAAACATCAGGAAGCCACCCACCTTCAGCGTCTGGTGCCATTGCGCAAGCAGGGCTTGCGGATCAGCAGACTCATGCAGCGCCATGTTGGCCCACAGCATGTCGGCACTTCCTGGCGGCGGCGCCTCAAAGCGCACCGGGGCTGCAGTCCATCGCCGGGGACTCCACCAGGAATTTGCTATCTTTTTAATAGCTTCTTGCGCACGTTCAGCGCCGGCCTCATGCACAAAACACTTGGCGTTTTGGTAGATTTTGGTCAGTTCCGCGTGCGCCTTCACCCCCCCGCGCAGCGCTCCCCAATGCACCCAGGTGCGCGGCTGCAGCTTGATCCACTGCAACCGGTCCATCATGCGCCCTGCCACCTCTTCATGAAGCCATGGTGATGCCAGGGGCGCGGTGCGATTCCAACGGCCGACGGCAATCGGATCGAGCGTAGGTGGGCGCTGTGTGGAGGGCATGAAGGGCGCGACGGGCTCGCTGAAAGTGGGCGGGGAAAGTACGCGAGTATATTGACACGGTGTTCAATCGCCTGCTTGTTTCTGCCGCCGGGCTGCCTCGCCTGCCCGGCCTCAGCCTTTTCCATAGCGTTGCCAGCCAGTGCGCTGTATGCCGAAGCTGGCCGGCGCGCCAGGTATGCGAGGCATGTGTAACCCGTTTCGCCGCTACCCTGCCCCGTTGCAGTCGTTGCGCGCTCTCCCTGCCTGGCGATCTGTCCATGGGTCTGCGGACCGGTCCACAGCTGTGCGGCGCCTGTGTCAGCCGTCCACCGCCGCTGGACGGCGCCTTTGCCGCTGTGCACTATGCCTACCCCTGGTCCACCCTGATTGCGGGTTATAAATTCGGTGAACAACACGGCTGGGCCGCTTTTTTTGCCGGCCTGATGCTCCAGCCGCCCGGTGTGACCGAGCTCTTGGGCGGGCTGGATTCTTGTGACTGGATCGCTCCGATGCCGCTGTCAACACAGCGCCTGCAGGCTCGGGGGTTCAACCAGGCATGGGCACTGTGCATTGCGCTGGCCCGACAGGCAAAAACACAAGCGCATGTCGATGCCCAACTGCTCTTGCGGGTAAAACACACACGCCCGCAAAGCCAGCTCAAACGCAAAGACCGGCTGGCCAATGTCAAAGGTGCCTTTCAGGTCGACCCGCTGCGCGCAGCTCAATTGCAAGGCCGGCGTGTGGTGCTGGTGGACGACGTGATGACGAGCGGCGCTTCGCTTCACACCGCCGCGCAGGTTTTGCGGGATGCGGGTGCTGCGCATATTACGGCCCTCGTCCTCGCCCGAACGCAGCAATAGCCCCCGGCTGGCTTTTTTATCGCTGGATGACGGCGGGCCGCACGACAATCCAGTCATGTTCAATATTGTTCTGGTCGAACCCGAAATCCCTCCCAACACCGGTAACGTCATCCGGCTGGCGGCCAATACCGGCTGCCGGCTTCACCTGGTAGAACCGCTGGGGTTTTCGATGGACGACAAACACATGCGCCGGGCGGGGCTCGATTACCACGAGTACGCCCAGGTGCTGCGGCATGTCAGCTGGCAAGCCTTCCTTGAAAGTGAGCAACCGCCCTCTGACAGGCTCTTTGCCATGACCACGCACGGATCCGGCAGTGTCTACGACGCGCGCTTCCTGCCGGGCGACTGGCTGGTTTTCGGCGCCGAAACCCGCGGCCTGGCGCCAGAGTTACGTGAATCCTTTGCGCCACAGCAGCGCCTCAAGGTTCCCATGCTGGCGGGCCAGCGTAGCCTGAACCTCTCCAATACCGTGGCCGTTACCGTGTTTGAGGCCTGGCGGCAAAACGGGTTTGCAGGATCGCCCGGGTGAGACATAAGTCCGCTTTTGCCGCCTTTCGGCACGCCCCGGCTTGTCAATGCCTAGGTGAAAACCCTATACTTTAATGCTTCAAGCCTAAAGTTCTTGTTGCAGGCCCCGAACGTGCGGATTGCCATACCCGGCCTTTCCCTGCGTTATCCCTTCCCCACCGCCCAGTCCACAAGACTGGAAGGAAAACACAGTGAATATGGTCATCCAGCGTATTTTCGGCAGCAGCACGTCCCGTGCGTCCAGCCCCGCCAGAACCGTCAACCGGCTTTCCATCGAGCAGATTCAGGAAAGTCTGCGCAGCCTCCTGCATGATTGCGAAGATCCACGCACCCCGCGGGTGATCTACAAGATCAACCTCGCCAAAACCCCTTCCGACCTGTGGTTGCTGCGCAGCGACCTGCACCAATGCATCGCGCATGCGCATACCCAGACCGAAGCGGCTGAACGCATCAACGGCCTGATCGGGGTTTTTGAAGGCTGGCTGCCGGCCAGCCAGCTGACGCGCATCTAGATCCAGCGGCCATCAAAGCGTTCAGGGGTAGCGCCGTACCAGTGACTCGGCGACGCATACCGGCTTGGCTGACCCCTCACGTTCTACCGTCACTTCCCAAGTCATTTGCATCCCGTCATTGGCAATCGCTTCGGCGGCCAGCAGCTTCATGCGCGCGCGCAGGCGGCTGCCCACCGGCACAGGCGAGGTGAAGCGCACTTTATTGAGGCCATAGTTCACGCCCATGCGCGAGCCGGTGATCTCAAACGACGACTCAAAAAAACGCGGAAGCAGCGACAGCGTCAGGAAGCCGTGGGCAATGGGCCCGCCAAACGGGCCGGCCGCCGCTTTTTCGACGTCGACATGAATCCACTGATGATCACCCGTGGCCTCGGCAAACAGATTGACCTGCTGCTGCGTGATGGTGATCCAGTCGCTCACGGCGACTTCCTGGCCGATGCAGGCTGCCACGTCAGCCAGGGTTTCAAAAGTTTTCATTCCGCCACTGTAGCGGCACGGATGAGCAGGGCATGTCGGCTCAGCGACAAACCGGCGCGGCGCTCAAAAGTTCAGCGGTCCAGCCACTGGCAAATGCCTTGCCACTGTTCCATGTCTTTTTCAACCCGGCTCGGAGCCACGTCAAACACGGTCAGGCCGCGGGCCGCCAGATGGATGTAGTTTTGCGTGTCGCGCAGGTAGCCCAGCACCGGCAGGCCCAGGCCTTCGACGAACCCGCGCAGCTTGTCGGCGGCAATCGTGCGCGAATCCACGCGCATGCCGACAATGCCGACCTGCATCTTGCCGGCATGCTTGTGCTCGGCCAGTTGGTCCAGAAAAGTGCGGGTGGCAAAGATGTCGAAGACGCTGGGTTGCAGCGGCACGATGACTTTGTCGGCGAGCTTTAAAACATCGTTGAAGCGCCAGCCGTGCAGCCCGCCCGGCGTGTCGAGCACCACATGCGTCGTGCCCTTGGGGGGTCTGACGATCAGGTCGGCGTTCACATCCCAGGTGGCGATCGGGCGGGCGGCCGGCGGACGCAGACCCAGCCACAGCCGTGAAGACTGTTGCCGGTCGGCGTCTCCCAGCATGACCGAATGGCCTTTGCTGGCGTAGTAGCCGGCAACATTGGTGGCCAGCGTCGTCTTGCCGACGCCCCCCTTCGGATTGGCGATCACAACCACGGGCATGCGAATCTCCTCGGTGTTCAGGGAAGAGCCCTGATCTTGCTCTTGCTTTTCCGCTATGGTAACGGCATGGACACAGTTCTCACAACCACTCATAAGACCACAGACGATGTGGCAAACCCTGACATTTATGTCATTGCTGCCCACCCAGCGTGGCGTGAATCCCGGGTCAACCGCCCGCTGATGGAGGCCGCCAAGGCCCTGCCGCGCGTGCAGGTGCAAGATCTCTACTCCAGCTATCCCGACTATGCCATCGACGTTCAGCGGGAACAGGCCGCCCTTGAACGCGCCCGGCTGGTAGTCCTGGTGCACCCCATCCAGTGGTATTCGATGCCGCCGCTGCAAAAACTCTGGCTCGATGATGTGCTCACCTACGGCTGGGCCTACGGCGGAGGTGAAGAAGCCCGGGGCCGGGCGCTGGAGGGCAAAGATCTCTGGCTGGTAGCCACTACCGGTGGTCCCGAGGAGTCCTACCACCCGCAAGGCTACAACCGCTATTTCTTTGATGCCTTCCTTCCTCCTTACGAACAGACGGCGGCCCTGTGTGGCATGCGGTTCCTGCCACCGCTGATGCTGCACGGTGCCCACACCGTCGACAGGCAAACCGTGGTCAGCCATGTCGAAACCTTCAGCCAGCGCTTGCAAAGCTATCCCGACTGGCCTGAGCTGGAAGACCTGGAACAATGCGCCGCGTGTGTGGTGCCGATGCGAGACCGGTCTGTGGCAAACGACGATGGGAGCGAATTTTCCGCCGGGCCGCCCCAAGGAAAATTAACCCCCTCGGGGGGCAGCGCCTTACACGAAGTGAACAGCGTGGGGGCCCTATAACCATGGAGCATGCACCCGCCTGGCTGACTAACAGCCTTATCTATCTAGCCGCTGCGGTCATCGCAGTACCCCTGGCCAAAAAACTCGGCCTCGGCTCCATCATCGGCTACCTCGCCGCAGGCATCGCCATCGGCCCCTGGGGCCTGGGCCTGGTCACCAACGTGCAAGACATCCTTCACTTTGCCGAATTCGGCGTGGTGCTGATGCTTTTTCTTGTCGGCCTCGAACTCGAACCCAAGCGCCTGTGGAACTTGCGGCGTCCCATCTTCGGCTGGGGCAGCGCACAGGTGCTGGGCTGCGCCGTGCTGCTGACCGGTGTGGCCATGGCTTTTGGCGTCAGTTGGCAAATCGCGCTGGTAGCCGGTTTGGGCCTCGCACTGTCGTCCACCGCGATTGCCCTGCAGGCCATCGGCGAGCGCCACATGATGCCGACCTCCAGCGGGCAGGCCGGATTTTCCATTTTGCTGTTTCAGGACGTGGCGGCCATTCCGATTCTGGCCCTGCTTCCTTTGCTGGGCGCGGTATCTGCAGGAAATGAGGCTGCAGCCCAAGCCAACACTTGGCTTGAAGCTCTCAAAATCGTAGCAGCCATCGCTGCCATCATCCTGGGTGGGCGCCTTTTGCTGCGTCCGCTGCTGCGCTGGATCGCCAACAGCGGCACGCCGGAGATCTTCACGGCGGCCTCTTTGCTGTTAGTGGTGAGCATCGCAGCGCTGATGCAATTCGTGGGCCTGTCGATGGCACTGGGCGCCTTTCTGGCCGGCGTGCTGCTGGCCGAAAGCGAATACCGGCGCGAACTCGAAACCGACATCGAGCCCTTCAAGGGCCTGCTGCTGGGGCTCTTTTTTATTGCCGTGGGCATGAGCATCGATTTCGGCGTGCTATGGAAGTCGCCCGGCCTCATGGCTGCCATCCTGTTCGGCTTTCTGGGAGTGAAGCTGGTGGTGATTTATGGCCTGGCGCGCCTCATGAAGCTGCCTTTTCAGGAGCGCCCGGTATTTGCGGTGCTGCTGGCGCAGGGCGGCGAATTCGCCTTCGTGGTGTTCCAGGCGGCTGCTGGGGCGAAGGTGTTTTCCGCCGAAACCGCTTCACTGCTGATAGGGGCAGTGGCGCTGTCCATGCTGCTCAGCCCGCTGCTGCTGGTGGCCGTCGACAAAATCCTGCTGCCGCGTTGGGCCGGCTGCGACACGCCGCAGCTGGAGGAAATCTCCGAACAACAGGCTGCGCCCATCATCATCGCCGGCTTCGGCCGCTACGGCCAGATCGTCGGCCGCATGCTGCTGGCCCAGGGCATCCCGGCCACGGTGCTGGACCACGACGCCGAAATGGTGGAAACCGTGCGCGCCTTCGGCTACCGGGTGTTCTACGGCGATGCGACACGGCTGGACTTGCTGCGCACTGCCGGCGCCGCTACCGCCAAAATCCTGGTGCTTTCAGTCGACGACATGGAGCAGTCGCTCAGGATCGTCGACCTGGCGCGTGAGCATTTTCCGCAGATGCAGATCGTTGCCCGCGCCCGCGACGTGACGCACTGGAACGCACTGCGTGACCGGGGCGTCATGCAAGTGGAACGCGAGGTGTTCGAGTCCAGCCTGCGCAGCGCGCGCACCGTGCTGGAGCTGCTGGGCCAACCGCCCCATGAGGCGCGCCAGGCCGCCATGCGGTTTCGCCAGCACAACCTGGAGCTGTTCGAACGCATGTATCCGCACCGCAAAGACCGCACCAAGGTCATCGCCGTGGCGACGCAGGGGCGCCTGCAGCTTGAAGAACAACTCGCCCAGGAACGGCAGCAACAGGCGCTGCGCCGGCCTGCAGCATGGCACAACCAGGATTTTCAGTAAGAAAACTGACTCCAACTCCTTGATAACGGGCGGGAGTTGCTATTCTTTTTATAGCGTATGCACGGCTGCCGGCTGCGATTACCGGTTCGACAGCTCGTCGCGGCGCCGTTGCTCCATGGCACGCCGCTCCACGCAAACAGGATGATGGGTGAAAGCTGGCTTGGCGCATTGCTCCGACATGCATGTCTGGAAACCGAGAAGGATGCGGCCTTCGCAGGCTTGACGCGGATTGCCGGCCGGAGCCACCGCCGCCGGAGTCGCGGGGTGCTCGGTTGCCGCAGGTGAAGCCACCGCCCCGGGTTTGAGCGGGCCCTGTTTGGCGGCCTGCCGTTCCTGCCGTTCTTTTTCCAGCGCGGCCCTCCTGGCAACGGCCGATGCTGCAAGCGCTGCCCTGGATGCAGCAGGCGTGGGGGCCCTTGCCACCGACGAAGCAGCCGGGGCTGCAGGCTGCGCCTGTGCAGCTTGCGCTGCGGGGGCTGTGGCCGCCGTGGCCGGCAAAGCGCCCGCAGAGGCAGATGCAGGGAAAGATGCCGGTACCGCCTCTGCTGTCGTGCCAGCCGCTGCGTCAGCCGGCATGGCAGACGGGGCCGCAGGAGGGGCACTTCGGCTCGACAGGGATTTCCATCCGAAGCCAATTGCGGCCAACGCCACCAGGCCCGCCACGCCCCACACCAGATAACGAGGAGCGGGGGCGGAATCCTTTGCCGGAACGGGCGAGGCCAGGGGGCTGCGCCTTCGTGCCGGCTTCACCTGTGGCGGCACGGCTTCTTTCGACTCTTTCGACTCTTTTGACTCTTTCGGCTCTTTTGTTTTTGCGTTTGCGGCCACGACTGCTGTGGCGGTTGCCGCAGCTACCGCGGCCTTTTCGGACTGCATGCTGGCTGGTCTGGATGGGGCCGGGGTCAAGGGCGAATCGCTGAACACGGTTTCCGGCCAGTCGGTAGATGACTCATGATCGTCCTGGCCGGCCTCCACCGCTACCGCCATCACCGGCGCGCCCAGGCGCGTGGCATCCGGGTCGTCAGCAGCGGGCTTCGCCGGCACATAAGGCGGCACAGGGGTATTGGCAGCAGCCTCTTCCAGAGATTTCCAGGCCATCTCGGCATTGGTACCTGTCCCCGGGGTCGGCGCATTTGCCGCGGGGGCCGGCTGGCCCGGCTGCGTGCCGGGACGCGGGACAACCAGCGTGCCAGTGCCCAGACGCCGGCCGATGTCCGAGTCCTCGCCGCCAGGCATACCGAGCTTTTTGAGGCGGCGGCGCGCCAGGTCGGCGTATATGCCAGACGGAAACTTCGCCAGGAAGCCCTGGATGTCCTCGACATCCATCGACTCCTTGATGTCTTTCCAATAAACCAGTTCAAGCTCTTGCGTTACTACCGAGATATTGGCGCTGGTGCCCGAGGGCTGGTCTACCAACGCTTCGCCAGACAGCATGGTGGATGTCCAGGTTGAATTGCTGCCGGGCCCGGGTGCCACAGCCGGCGGCACCACCGAGGTATCGGGAGCTTCGCGTGCTGCGAGCTGCAATGCGGCAAGGAATTCCTGCGCGCTGGCATAACGCTGCTCGCGTGATTTGGCAAGGGCTTTGGCCACCACCGCATCCAGCGCGGCAGGCAACTGGGCATTGAATGCACTGGGCATGACGGGCGTATGACCCACAATCTGCTGGATGGTGGCGAAGTCCGTGTCGCCGTCAAACGGCCGTTTACCGGTGAGCAGCTGGTACAGCACAATGCCGGCCGCAAACAGGTCGGCCCGGGCATCAATCGGGCGGCCCTGCACCTGCTCGGGCGACATGTACTTGAGCGTGCCCACCATGGAACCCTGCGTACGGGTAGCTTCGCCGGAATCCTGGATGCGCGCGACGCCGAAATCGGTGAGCTTGACGCGCCCGCTGGTCTCAATCAGCAGGTTGGCCGGTTTAATGTCGCGGTGGACGATGCTTTGCCTGTGGGCGTACTCGAGCGCCGACAGCAGGTCGCCCATGATGCCCAGCGTCTGCTCCAGGGTATAGAGGTCGCCCTTGTCCAGGTGGTGTTTGAGGTCGTCGCCAGCGATGAATTCCATGACCAGGAAGGCGATGTCGCCGTCGCGGTCGGAGTCATAGACGCTGACGATATGGGGATGCTGCAGGCGTGCTGCAGACCGGGCCTCCGTACGGAAGCGCACTTCGTATTCCGCAGCCGCCTCTTCCGAGAGGTTCTCGACCTTGATGGTCTTGATCGCCACGCGGCGGTCCAGATTGGGGTCGCGCCCTTCATACACCAGCCCCATCGCCCCCTTGCCGAGGACGCGGATGAGATCGTAACGGCCAAGCTTCTTGAGACTCATGAAGGAATGAAAATGGGCGAAACCGGCGGGAGCCCTGATGCGGCCCTGAAATCCGGCTACGTCTTGAAACAAAAATCGATTCTAGCTTGCATCATGCAGAGACAGAAAGCCTTGAAAGTCCGGGCTCTGGCCTTGGCCCTTGCGGCTCAAGTCCTGATCGAAAACGAGACCAGCGGGGCGTTTTCATCAGTCCGGTCACAACCCGGCACAATCTGCCCGCTACCGACCAGGTAGCACTCGGTGCGGCGGAGCACCACAGCTTCGCTCTGGTTGCCCAGGTACACCCAGGTGCCGTAGCTGGAGGCGTCGGTCAATACAAAATGCCCGCCGCGCCATTCCAGCGTGGCGTGCGTGCGCGAGACACGGGGGTCATTGAGCGTCAGTGCCGCGTCGGCCGCCCGGCCCAATGCCAGCTTGCTGCTCTTGGCATCCAGCCGGACCGTCTGCTCCGCAAATGTGAGTTCCAGAAACGCCTGGCTGGGCGAGGAAAACATCGAGCGCCCGGCCATCGTGGCGTCCTCGTCACGGCCGGCCTGCCATTCCACCCGGTACACATGGCTGGCTTCGGCCCTGCCCCGCAGGTACATGGGGCCCATGCTGCGCAGGGATGCCTTCTGGACCGGCAGCAGCGCGGCCCAGACATTTTCAGTCGTGAGGATCTGGGCGGCACCCGCAAGGTCTGCAAGCCGGGCAGCGGAATTGACCGTATCACCGAAACAGTCGCCGTCGATTTCAACCACTTCACCCGACTCGATACCCATCTGCATTTGTACAGGGGCGCCGCTGCCGCCCGGTCTGATCGGTTTTTCCT
This sequence comes from Polaromonas aquatica, assembly GCF_050626995.1. Classification (GTDB taxonomy): domain Bacteria; phylum Pseudomonadota; class Gammaproteobacteria; order Burkholderiales; family Burkholderiaceae_C; genus Polaromonas; species Polaromonas aquatica_A. Next base: position 1,006,421 of record NZ_CP192467.1, read on the forward strand.
GGAGGCGTTTCTGGATGCTGATGCAGGCCGACAGCGCGTCCCCCTCGTGGGGGAACACCACGAAGAGGCCGTCACCCAGCAACTTCACCACCCGGCCCTGGTGCTGCTGGAAAACCTGGCTCAGGACGCCGATGAGCTGGGTCACAAAGTGTGATGCCGTTTCATCGCCCAGCCGTTCAAACATGCTGGTGCTGCCCACAAGATCAGCAAACACGACTGTGGTCATGGAGGGGCGTTAGCCGCAGCGCGTGCTTCTGATGGTCATGCAGGAGATTCTTACAGAAATTCGCAGCGCGGAGGACGGTAAAAGTCCCGGGTCCCGGCAAGAGCCCTACCGAAACACGCGGCTTCACCCGGCGGCAGTAGACGAGGCAGGAAAATACCAGTAAGGCGCCGCGTGAAAAGAAAGAAGGCCCGCCGTGGCCGACCCCGGATTTCAGTGGAAACCATCCCAGATCAACTTGCAGCCTGTCAGCAGCATGCCGGCGTACAGCAGCCGGTAGAACAGCACGGGACTGATGCTGCGCGCCATACGAACGCCTATCCATACCCCCAGCGGCGCCAGCGGCAACAGAGCCAGCGACGTCGCCATGTTGCGCAGATCCAGCAGCCCCAGCCAGGCATAGGGGACCCACTTGGAGAGGTTGATGACAAAAAAGAAAGCCGCCATGGTGGCGGTGAACTTGACCGGGCTCAAGCGCATGGGGATCACGTAAGCACTCAGCGGCGGTCCCCCCGCGTGGGAGACAAAGCTGGTGAAACCCGAAGTCACCGTCAGGATGGCGCCAAGCCACCTGGGCGGCGGCGGGCTGTCGGGCTTGGGCGGAAAGAGGAGGCGCTGCGCCAAAAACAACAGCGTGAATATTCCCACGATGCCCGCCACCATCCTGGCGTCCAGAACCTTGAACAGCAGCGCACCCACCAGAGTGCCGGCCAGGCCAAAAGGGATCAGGAATTTCAGGAACCTGATGTCGAAATCCCTGCGAAAAGCCGCCAATCCGAGCAGGTCCATCAGCAGAAGCACGGGCATCAGGATGGCAGCCGCCTGTGGCACCGTGACGGCCAATGCCATCACCGGCACTGCCAGTGAGCCGAAACCCGCACCAAATCCGCTTTTGCTGATGCCCAGCATCAGCACGGCAGGAATCGCCACGGCATAGAAGAAGGGATCGGTGATCAGTGGGAAATTCATGAATTTAGAGCGAAAGTGCCTTCTGCCCAAGCAGAGTCTGCGCAAGCAGCTATAAAAACAATAGCAGTCTGGCTGCCGGCATGTATTTCACCACAGGCCATTCCTGGAATGGCTATTTCTGTACATCTGTGTCTTTGCGGGCATACAGCACGCAAAGAGCGTTGGCCATCGACCCGCCTAGACGCGTTCCAGAATCACCGCGATGCCCTGGCCCACGCCGATGCACATGGTGGCCAGTGCATAGCGGCCCCCGCTCTTGTGCAACTGGTTGACCGCCGTGGTGGCCAGGCGTGCACCTGAGGCGCCGAGCGGGTGGCCGAGGGCAATCGCTCCACCATTGGGGTTGACGCGTGGGTCGTCGTCCTGCACGCCAAGCAGGCGCAACACAGCCAGGCCTTGTGCGGCAAAAGCTTCGTTGAGCTCGATCACGTCCATCTGTTCGATGGTCAGGCCGGTGAGCGCCAGTACTTTTTGCGTGGCAGGCGCGGGGCCGATGCCCATGATGCGCGGCGCGACGCCGGCGGTTGCCATGCCAACCACTCGCGCTTTCGGCGTGAGGCCATTCTTTGCGGCGGTGGCCGCATCGGCCAACAGCAGCGCGCAGGCGCCGTCGTTCACGCCGCTGGCGTTGCCGGCGGTCACCGTGCCGTCGGGACGCACCACGCCTTTGAGCTTGCCCAGTGCCTCAAGCGAGGTTTCGCGTGGATGCTCGTCCTTGCTCACCACAATAGGGTCGCCCTTTTTCTGGGCAATCGTCACGGGCGTGATTTCAGCGTCAAAGTAACCGGTTTTTTGCGCAGCCACGGCCTTGAGCTGGCTGGCCAGCGCCATCTTGTCCTGGTCTTCACGGCTGATCTTGTAGTCAGTGGCGACGTTCTCGGCGGTCTCGGGCATGGCGTCCACGCCGTATTTTTCCTTCATCAGCTTGTTGATGAAGCGCCAGCCGATGGTCGTGTCGTAAACCGCATTGGCGCGGCTGAAGGCGCTCTCGGCTTTGGGCATCACGAAGGGTGCGCGGCTCATGCTTTCGACGCCGCCGGCAATCATCAAGGTGGCTTCGCCCGACTTGATGGCGCGCGCGGCAGTGCCGAGTGCGTCCAGGCCCGAACCGCACAGGCGATTGATGGTGGCGCCCGGCACATCCATTGGCAGGCCGGCCAGCAAAGCAGCCATGCGCGCGACGTTGCGGTTGTCCTCACCGGCCTGATTGGCACAGCCGTAGATGACGTCGGTCACCGCCTGCCAGTCAACCTTGGGATTGCGTGCCATCAGCGCTTTGAGCGGAATCGCGCCAAGGTCGTCAGCGCGCACGCTGCTCAGGGCACCGCCGTAACGGCCGAACGGAGTACGGATGGCATCGCAAATGAAAGCGTCAGTCATGTCGTGTGTCTTTTTCCAAAAAAGTTGTCAGGCGGCGATCGGCAGGCCGACCAGTTTTTCAAGCTCGGCGTGGCTGAGGCCTTCGACCGTGTCGACCAGCTTGAGCCCGCCGGGCGTGCATTCCAGCGTGGCGATGTCGGAATACACCCGTTTGACGCAGCCAATACCAGTGAGCGGGTACGTGCATTTGCCGACCAGCTTGCTTGTGCCCTGCTTGGTCAGCAGATCCATCATGACCCAGGTTTGCTTGGCGCCGATGGCGAGGTCCATGGCTCCGCCTACGGCCGGTATGGCGCCCCCTTCGCCGGTGCTCCAGTTGGCCAGGTCTCCGGTGGCTGAAACCTGGAAGGCGCCCAGCACGCAGATGTCCAGATGGCCGCCGCGCATCATCGCAAAGCTGTCGGCGTGGTGGAAGAAGGAGCCGCCTGCCAGTAAGGTCACCGGCTGTTTGCCGGCATTGATCAGGTCATAGTCTTCGGCGCCTGCCGCTGGCGCGGGGCCCATGCCGAGGATGCCGTTTTCGCTTTGCAGGATGACTTCGCGGCCGGCCGGCAAGTGGTTGGCCACCAGCGTGGGCTGGCCGATGCCGAGATTGACAACCGCGCCGTCAAAAATATCCTGCGCGACACGGGCGGCGAGTTGGTCCTTGGTGCGGCGTTGGTAAGTCATGCCGTAACTCCTGTTTTTTTGAAGCCGCCGGCTTGCGTGGCGACCCGGTCAATCTTCACCACATGCTGCACAAAGATACCCGGCGTGACGATGGTTTCGGGATCCAGCGTGCCGAGCTCGGCGATCTCGTGCACTGTGGCAATGGTTTTTTTCGCGGCTGTTGCCATGACCGGGCCGAAATTGCGCGCGGCCATACGGTAGGTCAGGTTGCCCCAGCGGTCGCCACGCTCGGCTTTCACAAAAGCCACGTCACCGTGGATCGGGTACTCCAGCACGTATTGCTTCCCGTTGATTTCCCGCGTCTCGCGCTTGCCCGCGAGCTCGGTCCCGAAGCCGGTCGGGCAAAAGAATGCGCCTATACCGGCGCCCGCCGCACGGATACGTTCGGCCAGGTTACCTTGGGGCACCAGTTCCAGCTCCAGCTTGCCGCTGCGGTACAGGCCATCAAAAATCTGGCTATCAGCCTGGCGCGGAAAGCTGCACACGATCTTGCGCACCCGGCCTGTCTTGAGCAGCGCAGCAAGGCCCGTCTCACCGTTGCCTGCGTTGTTATTGACGACGGTCAGGTCCTTGGCGCCCTGTTCGATCAGGCCGTCAATCAGCTCATTGGGAATCCCGGCCGTGCCGAAGCCGCCGATCAGCACGGTGGAGCCGTCCTTTATGCCGGCAAGCGCTTCCGCCACCGAAGCGGCAATCTTGTTGATCATCCAATAGTCTCCTGCACGACGGCCTTGGTGGCAGGCCTGACTGGCCCGCTGCATCACAGCAATGTGTCGTGAAAATTTGTTCGATATAAGAACAATAGTTCGTATAATGAATTTTAGGAGATTTTGCGTTCCATGGCAAACACCGCAGCCACCCCCGCATCGAGTCCCAAACCGGGCGACGGTTATGTACAGTCGTTCGCGCGCGGGCTGGAGGTCATCCGCTGCTTCAGCGCAGAGGCGCCGCGCCAGACCCTCACGGAGGTCGCTGCACGCAGCGGCCTAACGCGTGCAGGTGCGCGCCGCATTTTGCTCACACTGGAAACGCTGGGCTATGTCCACAGCGACGGCAGACTATTCAACCTGACGCCGCGGATCCTGGACCTGGGCTTTGCCTACCTCTCCTCCATGCCGATCTGGAACCTGGCCGAGCCGGTGATGGAAGCACTGGTTGGCGAGGTCAAAGAGTCATGCTCGGCCGCGGTGCTGGATGGCACAGACATCGTCTATGTGCTGCGCGTGCCCACACACAAAATCATGAGCATCAGCCTGGGGGTGGGCTCGCGCCTGCCGGCCTATTGCACATCGATGGGACGCATGCTGTTGTCGGCCCTGCCCGAGGCAGAGGCCATGAAATGCCTGCATGCCTCCGAACTCACAGCCCGCACCAAGTACACCGTGACTGACGTGAAAGAGCTGATGGCCAGGATCGCGCAGGCGCGCAAGCAGGGCTGGTCGCTGGTCAATCAGGAGCTGGAAGAAGGGCTGGTGTCGATGGCGGCGCCCATCACCAACCGGGCCGGACAGACGGTGGCAGCCCTCAACATCAGCGGCCAGGCCAACCGCACCAGCGCCAAGGCGATGCAGGAAACCATGCTGCCGCAGCTGCTGGAGGCGGCGCATGCGATCTCCCGCATGTTGGTCTAGCTACACCCCTGTCCAGGCTCACTGCGTGTAGCCTGTCCTCCCCTCAAGGGGACGGCGCCTGAGGTCTGGCGAAGCCAGTCCCGCGGTGAAATAGGACCGCCCCTGTCCAAGCTCACTTCGTGTAGCTTGTTCTCCCCTCAAGGGGACGGCGCCTGCGGTCTGGCAAAGCCAGTCCCGCGGCCCCTGCTGGTTTGGGGCGGAGCCTGGGGTTATGACTTCTTGAAGCCGACGACGAGGACGACGGCACCCAAAACGACAGCGCCCAGGCTCAGCCACTGCGGAATGTTGACCGATTCTTTTTCTTTTACCGTCAGCTGGATCGGGCCCAGCTTGGCTGCCGTCGTGTCCTTGGTGAAGCTGAAGCCGCCAGTGAAAAAACCGGCCAGGCCCAAAACGATCAGGACAATGCCTGTAATGCGTGCTGCGTTCATGTGAAAAATCTCCTCGCCGGGCTTGTGAATCGTTGTGAAGTGGACGGCCCCGGAACTGCGCCACCGTGCCTCGTAATGTAGGCAGCGCGGTAAAAGCTGTCTGTAGGACGGCACCGGTGAGCCCCGTGGCTCAAGGGCTGAAAGGCAAATCACCACGCCGAAGGCGGAAAAGGCATGCGTGATAACCTTTGCCCATGTTCACGCCCTCGCAAGCCGACGTACGTCGGTTTTTCTGCTCTGTATATGCCAAGGCCCGCAGCGGTCAACCGATGGAAGCTATCGAAACAATAGCAAGCCAGTGGATCGAAGAGCATCCCGAATACCACGCGGACTTTGCCGACGCGGACGGTGCGCTGGAAAAAATGTACGACGTGGAAGCCGGCAAGACCAATCCGTTCTTGCACCTGTCCATGCACCTGTCGATCAGCGAGCAGTGTTCCATCGACCAGCCACGCGGCATCCGTCAGGCCGTGGAACTGCTGACAGCCAGGCGGGATTCCCTGCACGACGCACACCACGAAACCATGGACTGCCTGGGGCAGATGGTGTGGGAAAGCCAACGGGCCGGGCGCCCGCCCGACGGGGCCGCCTATATAGATTGCGTACAGCGCAGGGCAACAAAAGATTAAGCCCCCAAGAAACCGCCTGCCTGCAGGTGAGCGCGGGAAAACCGGGCCATAAAAAAAGCCGCTGGAACAGCGGCTTTTTTGTGTGCGGGAAATTCCGGATCAGCGGAATTTCTTTTGCGGGATGGTCTTCAGGTCGCCGTCTACTGACGCCAGGTAATTAGCCAGCAACTTCAGCTCGGGATTGGTGTACTGCTTGGCCATGCCGGACATGATGGCGTTGCTGCGGCCGACCTTGGGGTTGTTGTCGACCTTGTAGGCTTTGAGCGCCACAAAAAGGTAGTCGGCATGTTGGCCGCCCAGCTTGGGATAGCTGGGGTCAATCGGGTTGCTGAACGTAGCACCGTGGCAAGACGCGCAATTGGCCTTGTTGAGAAGGGCCTTGACTTCGGCACTCGGCTCCTTGACGGCCTTGACCGGCTGGGCCGCAGCTACCGTGCCATCAGCACTGTAATGCGCGGCCAGGTCAGCCATGTCCTGATCCGTCAACGAATCGGCAATAGCGCGCATGGTGGGATGCTTGCGTTCGCCTTTTTTGTATTCATTGAGAGCGGCGACGATGTATTTGGCGCTTTGGCCTGAGATCATCGGGACCTTGTAGACCTCCGGGAAGGATGCCTGGTAACCCTTGATACCGTGGCAACCAATGCACATGGCATTCTTGGTTTCGCCTGCTTTGGCATCGCCCTTGATCTCCTGGGCAAGGCTTGCAACCGTCACGCAAGAGACAGTTACGGCGAATATCGTGGTGAACAGCTTATTCATTTTGCGCGCACAATCAGGTGGGAATCATCTTATAAACAACCCCGGATTATATCTGGGCCTGTTGCCCCAAGGCACCGGCTGCTTTCAAACAAGGGCAGTCGCCCTCAAACCCGCTTACCTTAACGCCAGACCATGAAATTTCAAGGATCCAAGAACTACGTCGCCACGCAGGACCTGATGCTCGCCGTGAACGCCTCGGCCGCACTGAAAAAGCCACTGCTGGTCAAGGGCGAGCCGGGTACCGGCAAGACCATGCTGGCTGAGGAAGTGGCTCAGGCGCTGAACCTGCCACTGTTGCAATGGCACATCAAATCGACCACCAAGGCCCAGCAGGGCCTGTATGAATATGATGCAGTTTCCCGCCTGCGTGACTCGCAACTCGGGGACGAGAAGGTCAAGGACATCCATAACTACATCGTCAAGGGCGTCCTCTGGCAGGCCTTCACTGCCGACCAGCCGGTGGCGCTGTTGATCGACGAGATCGACAAGGCCGACATCGAATTCCCGAACGACCTGCTGCGCGAAATCGACCGGATGGAGTTCTATGTGTACGAAACACGCGAACTCATCAAAGCCAAGCACAGACCGCTGGTGTTCATCACGTCCAACAATGAAAAAGAGTTGCCCGACGCGTTTCTGCGTCGCTGCTTTTTCCACTACATCAAGTTCCCCGACGCCGACACCATGAAGCAGATCGTCGACGTCCACTTCCCAGGCCTCAAGAAAGAGCTGCTGACCGCGGCCATGAAAACTTTCTACGACGTGCGCAACCTGCCCGGCCTCAAGAAAAAGCCCTCGACCAGCGAGCTGCTGGACTGGCTCAAGCTGCTGGTCGCTGAAGACATTCCGCTTGACGCACTGCAAAGCAAGGACGACAAGGTCGCCGTGCCGCCGCTGGTAGGTGCACTGCTCAAGAACGAGCAGGACGTGACCCTGTTCGAAAAGCTGGTTTTCATGCAGCGCAACAATCGCTGAACACGAGACAAAAATATGAGTCAAAAATCCATGCTGGTCGAAGGCCTGTCCGACGCAATCGGTTTTATGGGCGGCGCGCTGCTCGGCTTTTGGGCTGGTCACCTGCTCGGTTTCGATATTTTTGAAGCCGGCTATGGCAACGGCGCCATTGCCGGCATCGTGCTGGTGGGCCTGGGCGGCGGCTTGGGCTTGCAACTGGCCAGACGCTGGAGGAACCGGCAAAAGACCGGAGGGGGAAACTGAGCATGGCGTTTGTCGACCCCGTGACACTGGAAGCGCGAGGCGTGCGCCTCGTCCCGCTGGCGCTGGCGCACGAAGCAGGACTGAAGGCCGCAGCCGCCGACGGTGAGCTCTGGAAACTGCGCGTCACCTCCGTGCCCGAGCCCCATGAAACCCGCAGCTACATCGAGACCGCGCTGGCCACTGCCAACCGCCTGGCTTTTGCGGTCACCGACGCCGCTACCGGCGAAGTGCTGGGCTCTACGAGTTATCACGATATCGTGCCCAACCTCAAGCGCGTCGAGATCGGCTACACCTGGTACGCCGCGCGCTGCCAGCGCACCCATGTCAATACCACCTGCAAGCTGCTGATGCTTACGCATGCTTTCGACACGCTGGGCTGCAACATCGTGGGCTGGCGCACCGACAACTTCAACCACGCCTCGCAGCGCGCCATCGAACGCCTGGGCGCCCGCAAGGACGGTGTGCTGCGCGGTCATGCGCTGCGCCGGGACGGCACGATACGCGACACGGTGATGTACAGCCTGGCTGACGGCGAATGGCCCGAAGTCAAGGCTCAGCTGCTGTACTTACTGGACAAACCCCGAGCCTGAAGCGTCCCGCGCCGAGGAGTACTCCATGCTGATCGATTTTTTCTACACCCTGCGCTCGGCCAAGCTGCCGGTTTCCGTCAAGGAATACCTGATGCTGCTTGAGGCACTGCAGGCAGGCGTCGTCGGCCCCAACAGCGACAAGCCGGACGCCCAGGAAGGCGAAGGCGCATGGAAGATCGACGACTTCTATTACCTCAGCCGCACGGTGCTGGTGAAAGACGAAAAGAACTACGACAAGTTCGACCGCGCCTTTGCCGCCTACTTCAAGGGTGTGGAGATGCTGGCCGACTTCACGAAAGACATCCCGCTCGAATGGCTGCGCAAAAACCTGGAGCTTGAACTCAGCCCCGAAGAAAAAGCCAAAATCGAAAAAATGGGCTGGGACGAGCTCATGGAAACGCTCAAGAAGCGTTTTGAGGAACAGAAGGAACGCCACGAAGGCGGCAGCAAATGGATAGGAACGGGCGGCACCTCGCCCTTCGGCGCCAACGGCTTCAATCCCCAGGGCATACGCATAGGCCAGGAAAAAAGCCGCAACAAGAGCGCCGTGAAGGTCTGGGACCAGCGCGCCTACAAGGATTACGACGACACCCAGGAACTCGGCACGCGCAACATCAAGGTCGCACTGCGCCGCCTGCGCAAGTTCGCGCGCCAGGGCAATGTCGAGGAACTGGATCTCGACGACACCATACGCTCCACCGCGGCCAACGCCGGCTGGCTGGACATCAAGATGGTGCCCGAGCGCCATAACAACGTGAAGGTGCTGCTGCTGATGGACGTGGGAGGCACCATGGACGAGCACATCCACCGTGTCGAGGAAATGTTCTCAGCCGTGAAGGCCGAGTTCAAGCACCTGGAGTTTTACTACTTCCACAACTGCGTCTACGACTTCATGTGGAAGAACAACCGCCGCCGCTTCAGCGAGAAGTTCCCGACCTGGGACATCATCCGCAAGTACAACAAGGACTACAAACTCATCTTCGTCGGCGACGCGACCATGAGCCCCTACGAAATTCTGCAGCCCGGCGGCAGCGTGGAATACAACAACGAAGAAGCCGGCGCCGAATGGATGCAGCGCCTGACCAACGCCTTTCCCAAGTTCGCCTGGATCAACCCCGAGCCGCAAGGTGTCTGGCAATACCGCCAGAGCATCAGTGTGATCCAGCAGCTGGTGAACCAGCGTATGTACCCCCTGACCATCAAAGGTCTTGAAGAGGCCATGCGAATGCTGTCCAAATAAGAGCGCTCCAAGCGCTCGTCTCCTACATGAGGGCACTGGGACGCTCAAGTAAACTGCCCCCGTGACCCATCCCAGCACCCACAGTACCTGCTGCGCACGGACGGCCACCCCGACAGGACTGGCGACCAGCGCCGGCTTCATCCCTGCTTTTGCCTTCCTTGCGATTTTTCTGGCGTCCCTGGCCGCCGCGCAAACGCCTGCGCCTGCACAGCCTGCCCCCAGCACGGGGCGCGGCATGGCGACACCACCGTCCGGCGTCACACAAACCGCGCCTGCCCCGCCTCCGCCGCCGCAGAAAGTCACGCCTGAGCCCACACCGCGGGGCGCTACCGGCCCCACCAGTGCCCAGCCTGAAGCCTCGGCTTTTGACATCGCGGTGCGCGCACCGAAAGACGTCCAGGAGCTGCTGGAGAAACACATCGAATTACAGCGCTACCGCGCCGTGACCGACCTGGACGAGGCCGAGCTGGCCCGCCTGATCGTCCTGGCTGAGCGCAACGTGCGCAACCTGGTCGGCACACTGGGCTACTTCAGCCCGACCATCGCCATCACACGAGAAGGCGACTCCACCGTGGGATCGGGCCAGCGGCCGACCATTGTGGTGGCGGTGGAGCCGGGCCAGGTTACAAGGATCGGCGCAGTCACCATCGACTTTGCAGGCGATATCGCCGAATCGCCGGACCGGGATGCCCAGTCCCAACGCTCGGAAATCCAGCGTGACTGGCGTTTGCCCATAGGCCAGCGCTTCACACAGGACGCCTGGGATGGCGCCAAAACCCAGGCCTTGCGCGACCTGGTAGCCCGACGCTACCCGGCCGGCAGACTGGCTGGCAGCCTGGCCGATGTGGATGCACCTGAACACAGCGCAGCCCTCAGCCTCAAGCTCGACTCAGGCCCACTCTATCGCCTGGGTCCCATGCAAGTTACAGGAGTCGAGCGCTACGACCCCGTATTGGTGCCGCGCCTGGCACGCCTGAATGCCGGCGCCGTGTACGACCAGAAACAGCTGACCGAAGCGCAACAGAGGCTGGCATCCAGCGGTTATTTCGATTCGGCCTATATCTTTGTCGACCCCGAAAGTGATCCGCAAGCAGCGCCAGTACAGGTACAAGTGCGCGAGGCCAAACTGCAAAAGGTCATCCTGGGCGTGGGCGTGACCACTGACAGCGGACCGCGAGCATCGGTGGAACACACGCATCAGCGCGTGCCGGGCACCAACTGGCGCGCCGTCACCAAGCTGCAGCTCGAAAAGAAATCTCCGTTCGCGCAGACCGAATGGACTTCCATTCCCGACGAAGCCAGCTGGCGCTGGGTGGCCTTGGCACGCACCGAACGCGTTGACGACGATGAACTCATCACACGCGGCGAACGCCTGCGCGTTGGCCGCACACAGGCCGGCGAGAAGATAGACCGCAACATCTACCTGCAATACGACCGGGCGCGGGTAAGCGGCGCCGGCCTGCTCGGCAACTCCGCCGCTGACACCGGTGACGGCTCTGCACTCACGGCCAACTATGTCTGGACGGGACGCTATTTCGACAGCCTGCCGTTTCCCGGCAAAGGCTACGGCCTGGGCTTTGAGCTGGGCGGCGGCAGCACGCTGGGCCAGGACCGCCAACCCTTTGCCCGCACCGTGGGGCGCTGGCTGGGTATCCTGCCGCTGGAGCGAGGCCGCATCGCCATGCGCGCCGAAGGCGGCGCCGTGCTGGCCAGGGATTCGGCCCGCATTCCAAGCACACAGCTGTTTCGCACCGGCGGCGATACCACGGTGCGCGGCTACGGCTATCGCGATATCGGCATCCAGCTCGGCAATGGCGTCATCGGCCCCGGCCGCTACGTGGCCGTCGGCAGCGTCGAATACCAGCGCCCCATGATGAAAGACGGTCGGCCCAGCGAGTGGGAGAACACCTTCTTCATCGACGCCGGCGCTGTGGCCGACAACCCCAAGGACATGAAACCCTCCGTCGGCCTGGGCACCGGTGTGCGTTGGCGAAGCCCCATAGGCCCGCTGCAGATCGACCTGGCCTACGGCGTCAAGCCCAAGCAGTTCCGCCTGCACGTCAGCGTGGGATTTGTTTTCTGATGGACACGCCCGCCCAACCCAGCAATTCCACACCAGCAGCCGCACCGCCCCGCCCACCGCGCCGCTGGCTGCGCGCCACTGCCTGGGCCGCGGCCGCTGTCGCCGCGCTCGCCGTCACCGCCACAGGCGGCGCCTGGTGGTGGGCCGGCACCGACGGCTCGCTGGCCACCGCACTCGCCTGGATCGCCCGCTCGCAGCCCTTGAGTGCCGAACGTGTCACGGGCTCCTTGCGCGAAGGCGGGCGTGTTGAGCAACTGGTCTGGCAGCAGGACGGCCTGCGTGTGGACGTGCGTGACCTCACCCTGGCCTGGCAGCCGTGGTCGCTGCTGCACGGCACGCTCAAGGTGAACCGCCTGGCCGCCGCCGGCGTGCAGGTCGACGACCAGCGCCCGCCTTCCACCACGCCCTCCGTGCCGCCCTCGGCGCTGGGCCTGCCGCTGCCGGTGCTGCTCGAAGGTTTTTCCGTGGGCCGGCTGCAGTGGACCGGCGGCGCGGCATTTTCCGCCTCGGGCATCACAGGCCACTACGCCTTCAACGGCCTGTCGCACCAGCTTGAATTGCTCAGCGCACAATTCGCGCAAGGCCGCTACAGCGGCAAGGCATCACTGTCTTCAAGCGGTGCACTGCAACTCGATGCCAGCCTCAACGGCGCGCTCGATGCGCCCCTTCCAGGCGGCAAGGCCCCCGTGCCGCTAGCCTTCAAAGCCACGGCCAAAGGCCCGCTGGCCGAGCTGCTCGTCAAGGCTGATTTGCAGATGCAAACGCCGGCACGCAAAGGCCAGCCGCAACCGCAAGCCAGCGCCACAGCCCGCGTCATGCCTTGGGCCCCACAGCCGCTGCCGCAAGCCGATGCCAGCTTCCGTGACCTCGATGTCGCCGCCTTCTGGCCCGAAGGCCCCTTCACCCAGCTGACCGGCAGCGCCGGCGTGCGGCCGGCCGACAGCACCCCCGCGTCCTCCACTTCCGCATGGCTGCTGCAGTTGCAGCTCGCCAATGCCCAGCCCGGCCCCTGGGACCAGCGCAAACTCCCGCTGGAGCGGCTCGAGGGGCAGGGCGAATGGCGCGGCGGCGCAGCCCTGGTGCGCACGCTCAAGGCCAGGCTGGGCGGCGGCGAGCTGCTGGCCAGCGGCGGATGGGCCGATGCGCCCGCCGGTGCCACCGCGTCCAGTACACCGGCCTGGAAACTGCAAGCCAGCCTGCAACACGTCAACCCCGCCCTGCTGCACAGCCAGCTCGCGCCGCTGCCGCTGGACGGCAAGGCCCAGGCCCACAGCCAGGGCGCGGCGATTGCGTTTGACGCGAACCTGCAGGCCGCGCGCAACGACGTGGCCAACGCCAGGAACAACCCCCTGGGCGCGCTGCGCCTGCGCGACGCCAGCGCCACCGGCAGCTGGAACGCCGAACAGGCAGGCGGCACCCTGCAACTCTCGGCCCTGCGCGTGCGCAGCGACGATGCCGAACTGAGCGGCCAGCTCGAAGCCCAGCCCGCTGCGCAAGGCGGCAAAGGCAAGCTGGTGCTCACCGCGCCCGGACTCGATGCACAAGTGCAGGGCGAGTTGCGCCCCAGCAGCGGCAAGGGCGACATCAGCCTGCGCGGCCGCGACATGGCCCAAGCCCTGCGCTGGCTGCAGAAGCTGCCCGGCATGCCCAATGCGCTCAAGTCCGCATCGGCTGCCGGCAGCACCGAGCTGCAGGCCAACTGGCAAGGCGGCTGGCAGGACCCAGCCCTGCAGGCGCGGCTGGACCTGCCCTCGCTGGACTGGCGTATGGCGGCGCCAGCGCCCACCGCCGCAACAACAACAACAACAACAACAACAACCACCACCACAACAACCACCACAACGACAAGCGCCACGCCAGATGCCGGGCTGGTCAAGGTCCGCGCCTTCCAAGCCACACTCTCGGGCCGCCTGAGCCAGGCCCAGCTCAACACCCAGGGCCGCGTCGAGGCCGGCGCGCGTCGCTACACACTGCAACTCGCGGCCCAAGGCGGGCGCGGCGCCGCGGCGCGCCACACGCCGCTGGCCGAATCGCCCTGGCAAGGCTTGCTCCAGCAGCTCAGCCTCAGCGTGCAAGACCCCGCACTCGGCACAGGCGCCTGGCAGCTCAAAACCCGCAATGCCGTGCCGCTCAAATGGACGCCCTCACGCAACGGCGGCATGTTTGAAAGCGGCGCCGGTGAAGCGCTGCTGGCCGCGCCTGCTTCAGGCGCTTCAGGCACAGCCACACCCTCACAAGCCACACTGGCATGGCAGCCCGTGCGCTGGCGGCCGGGCCGCGAGCTCGTCACCGCCGGCAAGCTCAGCGGCCTGCCCCTGGCCTGGATAGAACTCTTCGCCGGCCCGCAAATGGCCGGCGCAGGCCTGGGCGGTACCCTGCTGCTGGACGGCGAGTGGGACGCCACGCTGGGCGACACCCTGCGCCTCAAGGCCAGCCTGGCACGCAGCAGCGGCGACATCACCGTGCAGGCCGAAACCGCGCAAGGCAGCTCGGCGCGTGTGGCGGCCGGCGTCAAGGAAGCGCGGCTCTCGCTGTTAAGCGAAGGCGAGGCCGTCACGCTGATGCTGCGCTGGGACAGCGAACGCGCGGGCACCGCCGACGGCCAGTTGCGCACACGCCTGGCGCGCGCGCCCGCCACAGCCGGTGGCGGCTGGCTCTGGCCCGCCGACGCGCCCCTGGCCGGCCAGCTGCGCGCGCAGCTGCCGCGCATAGGCGTGTGGTCGGTGCTCGCGCCGCCGGGCTGGCGGCTGCGCGGCTCGCTGGGCGCCGACGTCGCCATCAGCGGCACACGCGCCGCGCCGCAACTGGCCGGCGACCTGCAGGCCGACGACCTGGCCCTGCGCTCGGTAGTCGACGGTATTGAGTTCGGCAACGGCCGGCTGCGTGCCAAACTCGACGGCACCCGCATGCGCATCAACGAGTTCACGCTGCAGGGCGCCGGCGACAAAGGCACGGGCGGCCTCCTCACGGCCCAAGGCGAGGCCGGCTGGGTCGAAGGCAAACCCCAGGTGCAGCTCAACGCCAGACTCGAACGTCTGCGCGCCAGCATACGCACCGACCGCCAGCTCACGGTCTCCGGTGAGGTGCAGGCCGGCCTCAAGGGCCAGCAGAGCGAACTCACCGGCAAGCTGGTGGTCGACCAGGCCCGCATCATCCTGCCCGATGAGGGCACACCGCAGCTCGGCGACGACGTAGTAGTGCGCAGCACGCGCGGCGCGGCAGCCGGCCAGAAAGCGCCGGCGCAAACCAGCAGCGAAACCGCTGACCGCGACGCCCGCCCCGTCAAACTGGCCGTGGAGCTGGACTTGGGCCGCGACTTCCGTATCCAGGGCAAGGGAATCGACACCCGCGTGCGCGGCACGCTGGCCCTGAGCGGCGACACCCTGCGCGACCCAAAGCTCAACGGCACCATCAACACGGCAGGCGGCCAGTACCGCGCCTACGGCCAGCGCCTGGATGTGGAACAAGGCATGCTGCGTTTCACCGGCGCCCTCGACAACCCCACGCTGGACATCCTGGCGATACGCCCCAACCTCACCCAGCGCGTCGGCGTGCAGATCACCGGCACCGCCCTGCTGCCCCGCGTGCGCCTCTACGCCCAGCCCGAACTGCCTGACGCCGAAAAACTCTCCTGGCTGGTGGTGGGGAGGTCCTCGGCCTCGGGTGGCGCCGAAGCCGCGTTGCTGCAGCAAGCAGCCCTGGCGCTGTTGGGCAGCAAGGGGGGCGGCATGTCGGGCGGCCTGGCCGCCTCGCTGGGACTGGACGAGCTGTCCTACCGCGGTGCCTCCAGCAACACCGACGGGAGCACAACCGAAAGCGCCCTCACCTTGGGCAAGCGGTTTTCACGTAATTTTTACGCCGCCTACGAACGCACGATCTCAGGCGCCCTGGGCACGCTTTATGTGTTTTACGACCTGTCGCAACGCTTCACGGTGCGCGCCCAAGCCGGGCAACAAAGTGCGGTTGATTTGATCTTCACGGTGCCCTATGACTGAAACACCTGCCACCGCCACCGAATACAATCCGGGGCTTTCCACCGGAAAACGCCGCCATAGTTCAATGGATAGAACGAGTGCCTCCTAAGCGCTAGATACAGGTTCGATTCCTGTTGGTGGTACCAATTGCTATTATTTTTATAGCTTCTCGCGCCGTACAGACAAGGGCTACAGGCCGAAATCTTCATGATTACGGCTTGAAGATGCACCACCCGCGGTGCGCCGATTCCACCTGCCAGCCCGCCCGTCCAGAGGCTCGCGCGGCTGCCAGACCTGATGTCCCCTGTAACAACGCAGAGGGTCCGGAGCCCCCGGCACGCAACCCGTGAAATCGCCATTTTGTGGAGTGGGAGATACACCTTAACCCGCTTTTATCCCCGTGAGGGTTTGCAGGGGCTGTAAACCACGGTTTCGTCTCGAACCACATGTAAAATCAACCAGAAAACAAGATGGCCCTGCTTCCCCAGGGCCAAAGGGGGGCCCGCTGCACGGTGAAATGGTTTGTGATCGGCCCGATCAGGTTATTGAGGTCATCAACCAACGAGTCAGTTTTGCAGTTCGAATTCATCATTCTTGAGTGGTCAGCCTATGCCGACGGCCTCATCCACCGCGATGACTGGCTGAAGTGGGCGGATGGTTTCCCACAACTCCCGGGCCCAACCGTAGAAACCGTGCCTGCGCTGGCCGAAATGCCCGCCATGATGCGCCGCCGCGTGGATCGCCTGGGCCGCCTGGCCTGTCAGGTAGCGTATTGGTGCCATCCTGCTGACGCTACACCGATGGTGTTTGCCTCGCGGTATGGCGATGCCGCCCGCTCCCTGTCTCTTTTGGGTGACCTGGTCCGAAACGAACCGCTGTCGCCCGCAGGGTTTGGCCTTTCCGTACATAACGCCGTCTCGGCCCTGTATTCCATTGCGCAGGGTCACACTGGCAACACTGTGGTCGTTGCCGCAGGTCGCGCCACCGTCGCAGCAGCACTGGCTGAAGCGGCGGCATTGCTGGCCGACGGCGCACCCGAGGTGCTGGTGGTGTACTACGAAGCCCCCTTACCCGCCAGCTACGCTGGATTTGAAGACGAGGCCGCCTGCGAGTACGCCTGGGCCTGGCGCGTGGCGCACCCAGGACATGCAGACCGTGGTGATTCACCGGTGCTGAGCCTGGAACTCTCCGCGGGCGAACCCGGCAGCATCACGAATCCCGACTCTGCAACCTGGCCCGCCGGCCTGGCCGTGCTGCGCCAGGTGCTCCAGGCCATCGCCCCCCAGGAAACCGCAGCACCCCAGGCGCTGGTGCGCCATGACAGGACCGGCGCGCGCTGGACCTGGAGCGCGCATGCTTAGGCGCCTGAACTACGCCTGGCGTCTTTTCGCGACCGCGCTGAGTTTTACCTGCTTCGGGCTGGGCGGCCTGCTGCTGTGGATCGTGGTGTTTCCGGCGCTGTCGCTGTTCATCCGCGACCCTCGGCGCCTGTCGGTTTCGGCGCGCTGGGTCATCCACCAGTCCTTTCGCGCCTTCGTGGGCCTGATGCACGGTCTGGGTATCTTCAGCTATGAGACGCACGGCCTCGAAAAACTCGATCGCCAGGGCCTGCTGGTTCTGGCCAACCACCCGTCGCTGATCGACGTGGTCTTCCTGATCTCGTTCACCGCCCGGGCCGACTGCGTGGTCAAGGCTGCACTGGCGGCCAATCCCTTCACGCGCGGACCGGTGCTGGCCGCGGGCTTTATCTGCAACAACGGCGGCCCGGCGATGGTTGAAGACAGCGTGGCCTCGCTGCGGGCGGGCAATAACCTGATCATCTTTCCCGAAGGCACGCGCACGCCAATCAACGGCGCGCCCGGCAAACTCCAGCGCGGCGCCTCCAACGTGGCAGTGCGGGGAAAAGTGGACGTGACGCCGGTGCTGATCCAGTGCAGCCCCTCCATGCTCGCCAAGGGCGTACCGTGGTGGCGGATCCCGGCGCGCCGCCCGCACTTCCGCATCGAGGTGCGCGACGACGTGCCCATCGCTTCCCTCGTGGATAGCTGCGGCAACGAAGCCTTGGCCGCGCGCCGCCTGACCGAACACCTGGCCGACTATTTCACCACGGAGACACGCAGTGACCCACGACACGCAAACGCTTGAGGGCGAGATCAAGGAGCTGATCATCAGCGCCCTGGCCCTGGAGGACCTGACGCCCGATGACATCAATGCCGCCGAGCCGCTGTTCGTCAAGGGCCTGGGGCTGGACTCCATCGACGCCCTTGAACTGGGGCTGGCCCTGCAGCGGCGCTACGGCGTCAGCGTCTCGGCCGATTCCGAAGAGACGCGTAACTACTTTTCCAGCGTGCAGGCGCTGGCGGCCTTCGTCGGCTCGCAGCGCACGCGTTGAATTCATTTGCAAGGACGCCATCATGACCAAAAACGAAATATTCCAGCGCATCGTGACCATTCTTGTGGAGACCTTCGGCATCGAAGCCGAGCGCATCGTGCCTGAAGCGCGGCTGCGCGACGACCTGGACATCGACAGCATTGACGCGGTCGACCTCATGGTGCAGCTCAAGCCGCTGGTGGGACAAAAACTGCAGCCCGAAGCCTTCAAGATGGTGCGCACTGTGAGCGACGTCGTCGACGCCCTGCACCGGCTGACGTCGGGGCACGAGGCGGCCGATGCCTAAATGGAAGTGGCCGGTCGTCGGCGTGCTGCTGACGCTTGTCACGCTAGCCTACCCACTGATCGTCTACCTCAGCCTGGGCCGGCTCGAGCCGCGCTGGCTGGCCCTGCTGTTGCTGGGCCTGGCGCTAATGCGCGTGGCGGTGAATCGCACGGCCGTCACCTGGGGCTTTGCCGCCGGCGCCCTGCTGTTGGCCGTCTTCAGCTGGGCCGGCAATGCATGGATGCCGCTCAAGCTCTACCCGGTGGTCGTCAGCGCCGTGCTGCTCGCGCTGTTTGCTGCCAGCCTGGCCTATCCGCCCAGCGCCATAGAGCGTTTCGCGCGTTTGCGCGAACCCGATCTACCGCCTGAAGCCGTGGCTTACACCCGCCGCGTGACCCAGGTGTGGTGCCTGTTTTTCATCTTCAACGGCGCCGCAGCCTTTGCCACGGCGCTCTGGGCCAGCGACGCGGTCTGGACGCTGTACAACGGCCTGCTTTCCTACTGTCTCATCGGCGTGCTGATGGCCGCAGAGTGGTTGGTTCGCCGCCGTGTGCGGGCCCGCATCGCCCTGGCAAATACTGTGCGGAGCTAAGCGATGGCCGACTGGTGGTCACTGAACGATCTCGCCTGCCGCTCGCCTGAGACGGGCCGCCGGGTGGCACTGCGCACCGACGGTGGGCATCTCTCCCATGCCGACCTGCTGCAACGGACAGACGCCTGGCAAAGCGTCTTCTCCGCGAGGCCGGAGTCCCACTGCGCCATATATTTCAACGACCCCTTTGAGTTCGCGGCGGCTTTACTGGCCGTCTGGCACGCAGGCAAAACTGCGGTGCTGCCCGGCGATGACCGGCCCGACACCCTGCTTGCCATGGTGGAAGCCGGCTATCTGCTGGCCGGCGACCTGCCCGATGCGTTGCAACCCGGCGCCGGCGCCCAAACAACACAACGTCAGCCGCTGGATCCGGCACAGACGCGGCTACGGCTCTACACCTCCGGATCGCAAGGCCGTCCCGAGGCGATTGACAAACGCCTGGACCAGCTCGCGTCCGAAGTGGGCGCGCTGGAAGAGGCTTTCGGTCAGTGGCTGGACGATGGCGCACCCACGGTGTGGGCGACGGTGTCGCACCAGCACATCTATGGCCTGCTGTTCCTGGTGCTGTGGCCACTGGCGGCCGGCCGGCCCTTCGGCCTGCGCCGGCTGCTCTATCCCGAAGACCTGGCCGCCTGCCTGGGCGCCCAGGCATCCATCCTGGTGTCCACCCCGGCCCACCTCAAACGCCTGGCCGAGCCGCCGGATTGGCAGCAGGCCCGGCAACAGCTGCGCGCCGTCTTTTCTTCGGGCGGGCCCCTGCCCTTTGAGGTCTCCCAGTCCGCGGCCGTGATCCTTGGCCGCGCGCCCATCGAGGTCTTCGGCAGCTCGGAAACCGGCGGCATCGCCTGGCGCCAGAGCACCGCCGCGGACCAGCCCTGGCAGCCCTTTGCCGACGTGCAATGGCGCCTGGACGGCGATTGCCTGGCCGTGCAGTCGCCACGCCTGCCCGACACCGCATGGTGGACCACCAGCGACCGCGCCGCACCGGCCGGGGCCGGCAGCTTCCGCCTGCTGGGCCGCGTTGACCGCATTGCCAAGATCGAGGAAAAACGCGTCTCGCTCAGCGCGGTCGAGCAACTGCTGCTGAAGACACCCTGGGTGCAAGAGGCCAAAGCCCTGGTGGTCGACACCGCCGTGGGCGCCCGCGTGGGCGTGGTGGCAGTGCTTACGCCGGCGGGTCGCGATCTGGATAGCCAGGGACGGCGCGGCCTGCTCGAATCGCTGCGCGAAGCTTTGTCCAGCGGCGTGGAGGCCCTGGCCATCCCGAAGCGCTGGCGTTTTGTGGAAGCCCTGCCGGTCAATGCCCAGGGCAAGTCGACGGAAGCTTTGCTGGCGGCGCTCTTCGCAGCCCAGGCACCCGCGGCGCGCCCTGAAATGCCGGCCGTGCAATGGCTGGAGCGCGGCGACACCGATGCGTTGGTCACGCTGGACATTCATGCGGGCCTCACGGTGTTCGACGGCCATTTCGAGGTGTCGCCGATTCTGCCGGGCGTCGCACAACTGGACTGGGCCCTGTCGCTGGGGCGCGAATGTTTTTCCCTTCCGCAACACTTCGTGCGCCTGGAGGCCCTCAAATTCGTGCGCCCAGTGCAGCCCGGCACGGCCCTGTACATGGCCCTGCAGTTCAAGCCACGGCTGGCCGACGCGAGCCTGTGCAGCCTGGGCTTTCGCCTGTATTCGTTTGAGGGCGCGGACGCCGCCGGCGCCGCCCCGAACGAGCACGCCAGCGGCCGCGCGGTCTGGTCCTATGAGCCGGGAGCCGTCGATGCATAAGGCAGTGGCCGTAATTCCCTGCTACAACCATCCGCAGACGATAGGGACCATGGTGGCCGCGGTGCGCACCCATGGCCTTGAAGTGGTGGTGGTCGACGACGGCAGCGACGCGGCCTGCGCCAACGTGCTGGACGAACTCGCCGCGCTGCATGGCGCCGGCATGGTACTGCTGAGGCTGGACCACAACCAGGGCAAGGGGGGCGCGATGATGGCCGGTTTGCGGCATGCTTTGTCGCTGGGCTATACCCATGCGCTGCAGATCGATGCCGACGGCCAGCATGAAGCGGCCGACATTCCCCACTTCCTCGCAGCCTCGGCAAGCCACCCCGATGCCGTGGTCTGCGGCGTCCCCATTTATGACGAGTCCGTTCCCAAGGCCAGGCTTTATGGTCGTTACGCGACCCACGTCTGGGTCTGGATCAACACTCTGTCGCTGGACATCGCCGATTCGATGTGCGGCTTTCGCGTCTATCCGCTGGAACCCGTCGTGAAGCTGTTCGACCAGGCCCGCCTGGGCCGGCGCATGGACTTCGATTCCGAGCTGCTGGTGCGCCTGCACTGGCGCGGCGTGCGCATCGTCAACCTGCCGACGCGGGTGCGCTACCCGGCCGACGGCGTATCGCACTTCCAGCTGGTACGGGACAACGTGCTGATCTCCGGCATGCACGCGCGCATGCTGGCCGGCATGCTGTTGCGCCTGCCGCTGCTGCTGTGGCGCAAGGTCACATCGTGATGCAACCCTTCGTCGCGCCGACCGCCGCGCCGCACTGGGCCAGCCTGGGCGAACATACCTTTGTCGCCGGCGTACGCTTGCTGTTCTGGGTCTACCGCGTGCTGGGGCGCCTGCCTTTTCGCGTTTGCCTGTATCCGGTGGTGGTGTATTACTGGGCGACGCGCGGCAATGCGCGGCGCGCTTCGCTGGACTACCTGCAAAAACTCGAGGCAGCCACCGGCAGCCTGGGCCATGCGCCTGCGTGGCGCGACACCCTGCGGCATTTCCTGGCCTTTGCCGACGCCATCCTCGACAAGCTATTGGCCGTGAGCGGCAGCATCGGACAAACCAACCTTCGCACGGAAGGCGAGCAGGGCCTGCTGGTCCTGACCAGCCAAGGCAGGGGCGCGGTGATCGTCACCGGCCACATCGGCTGCATGGAGCTGTGCCGCATCAGCGCCGAACGGCACCGCGGCGTGCGGCTCAACGTGCTGGTTCACACGCGGCACGCGGAACGCTTCAACCGGATCCTGCAGCAACTGCACCCGGATAGCGAAGTGCGTTTCATCCAGGTCACCGAGGTCAACCCGGCTACCGCCATGCTGCTGGCCGACAAGGTGGCGCAGGGCGAGTTCGTCGCCATCGCCGGCGACCGCGTGCCAGTGCGCCAGAGCATGTCTGTGCCGGCCCGCTTCATGGGCCACGAGGCGCAATGGCCGGTGGGCCCTTATGTGCTGGCCGCCCTGCTCAAGTGCCCGCTGTATGCCATGGCCTGCGTGCGCGAAAGCGGCGTGCAAGGCAGCGGCTACGTGCTGCGTGTGCATTGCCTGGCCGAACAGGTAGCACTGCCCCGCAACGCCCGGCGCGAGGCGCTGGCCGCCCATGCGCAGCAATTTTCCGGCTGGCTCGAAACGCTGCTGGCGCGCGCGCCGCTGGCCTGGTTCAATTTTTTTCCTTTCTGGGCGCAGGGGCTTGAACCCTCGCGCACCGCACACGCTAAACACGACAACGACCATGACCCTGACCGCTGAACATCTGGACCCCGTGATTTTTGATGGCCGCCGCTTGGGCGTGGACGAGGTCGTCGCGCTGTCGACGCGTGCCCGTCCCGCGGCGCTGGGCCAGGCGCCGGCCTTTCGCGAGCGCATCGTGCGCGGCGCGGCTTTCCTGGACCGGCTGCTGCGCGAGGACGGCGTGGTCTACGGCGTGACCACTGGCTACGGCGATTCCTGCACCGTCAGCATCCCGCCCGAGCTGGTCGCCGAACTGCCACATCACCTCTACACCTTCCACGGCATAGGCGCAGGCCGCTGGCTGACGCCCGAAGAAACCCGCGCCGTGCTGGCCGCGCGCCTGGCCTCGCTGTGCCAAGGCGTGTCGGGCGTGAGCTGGGAACTGCTGGTGCAGCTCGAGCAGTTGCTGGTGCACGACCTGCTGCCGCTGATACCGGCCGAGGGCTCAGTGGGCGCCAGCGGCGACCTGACGCCGCTTTCCTATGTGGCTGCGGTGCTGTGCGGCGAGCGCGAGGTGCTGTTTGAAGGCCGGCGCCAGCCTGCCGCCGAAGCGCTTGCCCGCATCGGCCGGCAGCCCCTGCGCCTGCGGCCTAAAGAGGCACTGGCGCTGATGAACGGCACTTCGGTCATGACCGGCCTGGCCTGTCTGGCCTGGGAACGCGCCGACGGGGTGGCGCGCCTGGCGACCCGGCTGACCGCCTGCAACGTCTGGGCCAGCGACGGCAACGCCCACCACTTCGATGAAACGCTTTTTTCACTGAAGCCGCATGCGGGACCGCAATTGGTCGCGCGCCGCTTGCGCGAGGATTTGCTATCCGACCGGCCGGCCCGCAACGAGAGCCGGCTGCAGGACCGCTATTCGCTGCGCTGCGCGCCGCACGTCATCGGCGTGCTCGAAGACGCGATGCCGTGGCTGCGCCAGCTGATCGAAAACGAGCTCAACAGCGCCAACGACAACCCGCTCATAGAGCCCGACGAGGAGCGCGTGCTGCACGGCGGGCACTTCTACGGCGGCCATATCGCGCTCGCCATGGATACGCTCAAGAACGTGGTCGCCAACGTCGCCGACCTGCTGGACCGCCAGCTCGCGCAACTGGTGGACACGCGTTTCAATCATGGCCTGCCGGCCAACCTGTCGGCGGCCACCGGACCGCGCGCAGCCATCAACCACGGCCTGAAGGCGCTGCAGATCAGCGTCTCGGCCTGGACCGCCGAGGCGCTCAAGCAGACGATGCCGGCCTCGGTGTTCTCGCGCTCGACCGAGTGCCACAACCAGGACAAGGTCAGCATGGGCACCATCGCCGCGCGCGACGCGCTGCGCGTGCTGGAGTTGACCGAGCAGGTGGTCGCCGCAATGCTGATCGCCGCACGGCAAGCTCTGGCGCTGCGCCTGCCTTTGAGCAAGCTGCCGCTGCCCGCCCCGCTGGCCGGCTTCCTCGAACGGTTGTCGAATGAGATCGCGCTGGTGCAGGAAGACCGCGCGCTGGACGCCGACCTGCAGCGCCTGCTCGCCGGCATGCGCGCGGGGCAATGGAGCCCCTACCATGGCTGAACCATCCACACCCATCTCAAGCGCTCCCGACCTCAGCCACGAAATCGAACTGAGCCCGGCCTTCCATGACCTGGACCCGATGAACATCGTCTGGCACGGCAACTACGTCAAGTACCTGGAGCTGGCACGCAATGCGCTCATGGCCAGGTTCAATTACGACTACCCGCAGATGCACGAGTCCGGCTACGCCTGGCCCATCGTCGACCTGCGCGTCAAATACGTCGGTTCGGTGCGCTACGGCCAGCGCATACGCATACGCACGCGCATCGTCGAATGGGAAAACCGGCTCAAGATCGAATACCTGATCCTGTGCGCCGAAACCAATGCGCGGCTCAACAAGGCCAGCACCATCCAGGTCGCGCTCGACATCCGCACCGGTGAAATGTGCTGGGTCTGCCCGCCGGTGTTATGGGAACGCCTGGGCGTGAAGGGACCGGGCGCATGATGCGGCGCCGCGCTTTCCTCACGCTGCTGCCGGCCGGCCTGGCGGCCGTTGACGGCACCGCGTACGCGCAAACCGCGCCCGAGCTGTTGGCCGAGATCGGCCGGCGCCTGGAAAGCCCCGCCGTGCTGCGCGGCGAATTCGAGCAGACCAAGACCATCAAAGGCTTCAAGCGCCCGTTGGTGTCAAAGGGCAGCTTTGTGATGGCGGCAGGCAAGGGCGTGCAGTGGGTCACGGCCCAGCCTTTCGCGTCCACCGTGGTCGTCACGCGTGAACGCCTGCTGACGCTGGGCGAAAGCGGCGCGAGCCGCCAGATCGACACGCGCCAGGAGCCGGGCCTCAAGGCCGTCAATGAAATGCTGATGGCGCTGCTGGCCGGCGATGTCAAGGCCCTGGCCGAACGCTTCCAGGCCGAAGGTGCGCTGCAGGGCGCGCAGGATTGGCGCCTGGCGCTCAAGCCGCGCGACGCCGGCCTGGCCGGCTTCATCATGCGCATAGAACTTGAAGGCAGCCGCCACGTCGACAGCGTGAACCTGCACGAGGCTTCGGGCGACGCCAGCCGTATCCGCTTTTTTAACCACGCAGCGTCCAGCCTGAGCCCGGCCGAAGCCGGGCGTTTCGGCCCATGAAGCTATCGGCCCGCCTGGGCACACCGCAGTGGCTGGCCCTCGCCTGGCTGCTGGTGGTGGCGGCCATAGGCTGGCACCAGTGGCAGTTCTGGCAGGCGCCTCTGCTGGACACCGACGTTTTCGCGCTGTTACCTCAGGACGAAAAAGCCCCGGTCGCGCAGCGCGCCATGCGCCAGCTTGGGGAACAAGGCGAGCGCCGTGTGGTGGTCATGCTGGGCGCGCCCGACTGGCGCGGCGCCCAGGATGCGGCCGCGCGCTTTGATGCGTCCCTGGCAGCCGCGCAGGCGGGCCTGCGCCGCGCGGGCGATGGCGGCGTGGCCGCGCAGTCGCTGGATTTTTACCGGCCCTGGCGCGATGCGCTGCTCACCGACGGCCAACGCGCGGAGCTGCGGAGCGCGGACACCTCAACCCTGGCCGCACAGGCGCTGGAGCGGCTGCACAGCCTGAACACCGGCCAGCCCACGGCCTGGCTGGCCGACCCGCTGGGCCTGTGGACCGCCTGGTGGTCGCAGCGCGCGGGCCTGACGGCGGCCCGGCCGCGCGACGGCCTGCTGTGGGTGGCCGACCCGGACGGCCGGCGCGACTGGGCGGTGCTGCTGTATGAAACCGAGGGCTCGGCCTTTCGCCTCGACGGCGAGCGCCGCTGGGGCGATGCGCTGGATGCGGCCGGCCGGGCCGCGGCCGAAGCCGGGCCGGTGACGCTGCTGCGCGCCGGCGTGCCCCTGCATGCCGAAGCCGGTGCGGCCCAGGGCAGCCGTGAGATGAACACCATAGGCTGGGGTTCGCTGGCCGCCGTCATCGCACTCGTGTGGTGGGCCTTCCGCGCGCTTCGGCCGGTGGCGCTGATCGCGGTATCGCTGCTGGTGGGCTGCGCTGCGGCCCTGTCGGTCACGGTGTGGGTGTTCGGCCAGGTGCATTTGCTGACGCTGGTGTTCGGCGCCAGTCTTGTCGGCGTGGCCGAGGACTTCGGCATTCACTACTTCACCTCGCGGCTGGCTTCACCCAAAACCGAGCGCTGGCCGCTGATGAAACACCTGCTGCCCGGGCTGGCGTTGGCGCTGCTGACCAGCGTCCTCGGCTACCTGATGCTGGCCGTCGTGCCTTTCCCCGGCCTGCGGCAGATGGCGGTGTTCTCGTCCGTGGGACTGGTCGCTGCCTTCCTGACCGCCGTCTGCTGGTTTCCCGCGCTGGATCCCGGCACGCTGCGCGGCAGCCGCATGGCCGGCACAGTGGCCGCCAACCTCGCGCGCTGGCCCGCGCTCAAGGGACGCCGGCTGTGGGTCTTGCTGGTGATCTTCACCATGCTGTGCGCCTGGGGCGTTTCGCGCCTGCAGGCCAACGATGACCTGCGCCAGCTGCAGTCCTCGCCGCCGGAGCTGGTCAAGGACCAGGTAGAAGTCAGCCGCCTGCTGCAGATACCAAGCCCGGCGCAGTTTTTCGTGGTGCGCGGCGCCACGCCCGAGGCCGTGCTGCAGCGCGAAGAAGCGCTCAAGGACAAACTGCAAAGCGATTCGGCCAAGGCCGACACGCCCGCGCTGAGCGCCGTCTCCGACTGGGTGCCGTCCACCGCGCGGCAGGCGGACAACCGCCGGCTGACGTCACAAACCGAACAGGCGGTGCTCGGCAAAGTCAGCCAGGCGCTGGGCGAAGACCTGCAACGTCCGGCCTTCAACCCGGCGCCGCTGGAACTGCAAGCCTGGCTGGCCAGCCCCGCCTCGGCTGCGACGCGGGCCCAATGGCTGGGGCCCATCGATGGCGGCTATGCCAGTGCCGTGCTGATACGCGGCCTGGCCAACCGGGCCCAGGCCGAGGCGCTGCACGCGCTCGGCGAACAAATCGAAGGCGTGCACTGGGTAGACCGCGCCGGCGACATGTCGGGATTGCTAGGGCGCTTTCGCGTCACCATGGGCTGGCTGTTGCTGGTAGGGCATGTGGTGGTATGGTCGGCCATGGCCCTGCGCTACGGGCGATCGGCCTGGCGCGCCTGGCTGCCGACCGCGCTGGCGTCGCTGGGTTGCCTGGCCGCGCTGGGCTGGCTGGGCGAACCTTTCCAGCTCTTCAATTTGCTGGCGCTGATGCTCTTGCTGGGCATGGGCGTCGACTACGGGATTTTCCTGCTCGAGCACCAGGGCGAGGACCAGGGCCACGCCTGGCTGGCCGTGCTGCTGGGTGCGCTCAGCACCGGCCTGTCCTTCGGCCTGCTGGCCCTGTCCGCGACACCGGCCCTGCATGCTTTCGGGCTGACGCTGCTGACAGGGCTGGCACTGGTGTGCCTGCTCGCGCCCCTCTTTCGTTTACATCAACCCCACCCAAGGCAGGCATGACACAAGAACAACAAGAACACACGGACATCCTGATCATCGGGGCCGGCCCGGCGGGCGCCGTGGCCGCGGGCTTGCTGCGCCAGCAGGGGCGCCAGGTATTGATCCTTGAGCGCGAGCAGTTCCCGCGCTTTTCGATCGGCGAGAGCCTGCTGCCGCAAAGCATGGAATACATCGAGGCCGCCGGCATGCTGCGGGCCGTCGTCGAGGCCGGCTTCCAGTACAAGAACGGCGCGGCTTTTGCCCGCGGCGAGCAGCATACCGAATTCGACTTCCGCGATAAATTTTCGCAAGGCTGGGGCACCACCTACCAGGTGCAGCGCGCCCGCTTCGACGAGGTGCTGGCCAACGAGGCGGCCCGCATGGGTGCCGAAGTCCGCTACCGCCACGAGGTGCTGGCGGTGGACGTGGCCGGCGAGCGGCCCAGCGTGCAGGTGAGGGGCGCCGACGGCCGCAGCTACGGCGTGACCGCCAACTTCCTGCTGGACGCCAGCGGCTTCGGCCGCGTGCTGCCGCGGCTGCTGGGCCTGGAATACCCCTCGGGCTTTCCCACGCGCGGCGCCATCTTCACGCACGTGCAGGACAACGTTCCGGCCGGTGCGGGTTTTGACCGGCAAAAAATCCTGGTCACCGTGCACCCCGAACATTGCGACGTCTGGTACTGGACCATCCCGTTTTCCGACGGCCGCTGCTCGCAGGGCGTGGTCGCGCGCACCGAGTTCCTCGCGCAGTACACAGGCAGCGACACCGAGCGCCTGCAAGCGCTGGTGAGCGAAGCGCCCGGCCTGCGCGCCCTGTATGCGAATGCGGTGTGGGACACCCCGGCGCGCAGCATCACGGGCTACTCGGCCAACGTCAAGTCGCTGTGGGGCAAGAACTACGCCCTGCTCGGCAACGCCGGTGAATTCCTGGACCCGGTGTTTTCCAGCGGCGTGACCATCGCCTTCAAGTCCGCTAGCCTCGCGGCCGCCTGCCTGAAGCGCCAGGCGGCGGGCGAAAGCATCGATTGGGAAAGCGACTATGCGCGCCCCCTCAAGGCCGGTGTCGATACCTTCCGGGTGTTCGTCGAATCCTGGTATGCCGGCGGCTTCCAGAAAGTCATCTTTCACGAAAACGCCAGCCCCGAGATACGCCGCATGATCTCGTCCATCCTGGCCGGTTATGCCTGGGACACCGGCAACCCTTACGTCGCCGAGTCCAAACGGCGGCTCGCCGTGCTGGAGGAATTGTGTTCGGCCTGAAGTACCTTGCCGCCGTGCTCACCGGCGTGCTGGTGCTGGCGGGCTGTGCAACGCAGCCACCGGTCACCACGCCGCTGCTGCGCCTGGCCCCGGCATCGCTGGGCCGCGAACTCGCGGTGGTACAGCAGCTCGACATCCAGGCCGCGGGCCAAGTTCGTTCGCTCGACGTGGCACTCGAAGTCGACGCCCTGTCGGTGCGCATGGCTTTCCTGCAATTGGGCCAGACCGTGGCGCGCCTTGAATGGGACGGACGGCAGCTGGAGCAAAGCCTGGCGCCGGGCTGGCCCAAGGTGGTCAGCGCCGAGCGCGTGCTGAGCGACCTGCAACTGGTCTGGTGGCCGGCCGCGGCCGTGCGCGCGGGCCTGGCGCCGGGCTGGCAACTGGCCGAATCGGCGCAAACGCGCGAGTTGAGCCATGATGGCCGTGTGCGCGTGTCGGTGCGCAAACTGGCGGCCGAACACGTCGAGCTGGTCCAGCACGCCGAAGGTTATACCGTGCAGATTCATACCCGCGGCGCATCGCCCGCCTTTTCATCGCCATGAGCACCATTTACCTCCACCCACCCGGCCTGATCTGCGCACTGGGCAACGGCCTGCCCCAGGTGCGCGAAGCGCTGTGGAATGCGGCCGGACCCGGCGGGCTGGTGCAGACCGAGCGTTATTCGCCGGGGCGCAGCCTGCCGCTGGGCGAAGTCCCGTCGGCCCTGCCCAGCCTGGACCATGCCGCGCCGCAATTCCGCGTGCGCAACAATGCCATCGCCTTGCTGGCCCTTGAGGGAATTCGCCCGGCCGTAGAGGCCGCCATCAACCGCGTCGGCCCCTCGCGTGTCGCCGTCGTGGTCGGCACCAGCACCTCGGGCCTGGCCGAGGGTGAGGCCGCGCGCGCGCTGCACGAGCGCAGCGGCAGCTGGCCTGCGGGATTCAGCTACGCCCAGCAGGAACTCGGCAACCTCGCCGACTTCCTGGCCGCCGAACTGGGCCTCACCGGCATCGCGCACGTCATCTCGACCGCCTGCTCTTCGGGTGCCAAGGCGCTGGCCAGCGGCGCGCGGCTGCTCAACGCCGGCATGGCCGACGCCGTGGTGGCCGGCGGCTGCGACGCGCTGGGCGCTTTCACGGTGGCCGGCTTTTCGGCGCTGGAATCAGTGTCGGCCACGCGCTGCAACCCGATGTCGCTGAACCGGCGCGGCATCAACCTGGGCGAAGGCGCGGCACTGTTCCTGATGACGCGCGAGGAAGCGCCGGTGCGCCTGGCGGGCTGGGGCGAAAGCTCGGACGCCCACCACATGTCGGCGCCCGACCCGACCGGCCGCGGCGCAATGCGCGCCATGCAGGCAGCCTTGCAGCGCGCCGGCGTGGCGCCCGGTGCGGTGGACTACCTCAACCTTCACGGCACCGCAACACCGCACAACGACATCATGGAAAGCCTCGCCGTGGCCGAGGTGCTGGGCACCGGCGTACCGGTCAGCTCCACCAAACCACTGACCGGCCATACCCTGGCCGCCGCCGGGGCCGTCGAAGCAGCCTTCAGTTGGCTGACGCTGGTCGACAACCCGCAAGGCCGGCTGCCGCCGCACTGGTGGGACGGCGAGACCGACCCCGCGCTGGCGCCGCTGCGCCTGGTGGCGCCCGGCGAAAGCCTGGGCCGCGCACCGCGCCACGTTCTGAGCAACTCCTTCGCTTTCGGCGGGAGCAATGCCAGCGTCCTTCTGGGGAGTAACTGAATGAGCGCGATAGACACATCCCTTGTGGTGGCGGACCTGGTTCCGCACCGAGGCACCATGAGCTGGCTGGATCGCATCCTCAGCGTTGACACCGAGCGCGTGGTGGCCGAGGCCGATATCACCGAGGACAGCCTGTTCCTGCGCGACGGGCGACTGGCCGCCTGGATAGGCATCGAATACATGGCCCAGACCATCGCGGCCTGGGCGGGGCAGCGGGCGCGCCGCGAGGGCCGCGCCGTCGCGCTGGGCTTCCTGGTGGGAACCCGTCGCTATGATGTGCATCGCCAGTCCTTCAAGGCGGGCGAATGCCTGCGCATCGAGGCCAATTGCGAACTGATGGCCGATAACGGCCTGGGCATGTTCGCCTGCCGGATACTGGTGGGCGGCGAGCTCGCGGCTTCGGCCAACCTGTCGGTGTTTGAGCCCCCCGAAGGCGGGGCGTTTATGGATAG
The DNA here is from genome assembly GCF_050626995.1 of Polaromonas aquatica. Classification (GTDB taxonomy): domain Bacteria; phylum Pseudomonadota; class Gammaproteobacteria; order Burkholderiales; family Burkholderiaceae_C; genus Polaromonas; species Polaromonas aquatica_A. Next base: position 1,037,327 of record NZ_CP192467.1, read on the forward strand.
CAAAAAGGGAGAAACATCATGAACCGCTGCGTACTGGTCACGGGATCAAGCAGGGGCATAGGGCGGGCCGTGGCGCTGCGCCTGGCCAAGGACGGCTATGACGTAGCCGTGCATTGCCGCCAGCAACGCGAGCAGGCCGAAGAGGTAGCCAACGCCATCCTGGAAATGGGCCGCGAAGCGCGCGTGCTGTGCTTTGACGTGACGGACCGCGCCCAGGCCAGCAACATGCTGCTGGCCGACGTTGAGGCCAACGGCGCCTACTACGGTGTGGTCTGCAACGCCGGCATCGCGCGCGACAACGCCTTTCCCGCCATGAGCGGCGAGGACTGGGACGCCGTCATCCACACCAACCTCGACGCTTTCTACAACGTGCTCAACCCCGTCGTCATGCCCATGGTGCGCAGGCGCGCGGCCGGGCGCATCGTGACGCTGTCCTCGGTGTCCGGCCTGATGGGCAACCGCGGCCAAACCAACTACAGTGCAGCCAAGGCCGGCATCATAGGCGCCACCAAGGCGCTGGCGGTGGAACTGGCCAAGCGCGAAATTACCGTGAACTGCGTGGCCCCCGGCCTGATAGATACCGACATGATTGAACCCCACGTGCTTGAGGAAGCCCTCCACATGATTCCCGCCCGCCGCATGGGCCGCCCCGAAGAAGTGGCGGCCGCCGTGTCCTTCCTGCTTTCGGCGGACGCCGCCTACATCACACGCCAGGTGATTTCCGTCAACGGAGGGATGATCGGATGAAGCGCGTCGTCATCACCGGCGTGGGCGCCATCAGCCCACTGGGCCACGACTGGCCCACCGTGCGCGCCCGCCTGCGCGAAGAGCGCAACGTGGTCCAGTACATCCACGAATGGGACGAGTACGAAGGCCTGAACACGCGGCTGGGTACCCGCGCCGCACCCTTCGAGTTGCCCGCACGCTACAACCGCAAGGTCACGCGCAGCATGGGCCGCGTCGCCATCATGGCCACCCTGTCCGCCGAAACAGCCTTGGCCGACGCGGGCCTGGCCGGCGACCCGCTGGTCACCAGCGGCAAGATGGGCATCTCCTACGGCTCCTCCATAGGCTCGCCCGCCGCCATGGGTGACTTCGGCAACATGATTTCGCGCAAGACCACCGAAGGGATCAACGCCAACACCTACATCCGCATGATGTCGCACTCGGCCGCGGTCAACATGGGCGTGTTCCTGGGTGTCACCGGGCGCATTATCCCCACATCCAGCGCCTGCACGGCCGGCAGCCAGGGCCTGGGTTACGGCTTTGAGGCCATCCAGAGCGGCCGGCAGGTCGCCATGCTGGCCGGCGGCGCCGAAGAGCTCGACGCCACCGACGCCGCCGTGTTCGACACCCTGTTCGCCACCAGCACCAGCAACGACACGCCGCACTTGAGCCCGCGCCCCTTCGACGCCGAGCGCGACGGCCTGGTGCTGGGCGAAGGTGCCTGTACCCTGGTGCTCGAAGAACTGGAACATGCGCAGGCACGCGGCGCAAAAATCCTGGCCGAGATCATCGGCTTCGGCACCAACAGCGACGGCACGCACGTGACCCAGCCGAATCCGCGCACCATGGCGCAAGCCATGCGCCTGGCACTGGCTTGCGCCGGTTTGCCGCCCGAGGCCATCGGCTACATCAATGCCCACGGCACTGCCACCGAGCACGGCGATGTCGCCGAAAGCCAGGGCACGCACGAGGTTTTCGGCGGCCGCACCCCCATCAGCACGCTTAAAAGTTATATGGGGCACACCTTGGGCGCCTGCGGCGCGCTGGAAGCCTGGATGAGCGTGGAGATGATGCGCGACGGCTGGTTCGCGCCCACCATCAACCTGCGCAATGTGGATCCGCGCTGCGGCGAGCTCGACTATGTGCGCGAAGGCGGGCGCAGCCTGCAGACCGACATCGTCATGAGCAACAACTTCGCCTTCGGCGGGATCAACACCTCGCTGATCCTTCGGCGCTGGCCCGATTGAATGCGCACCGAGATTTCACCGGTCGGACCTGCCATTGGGCCCGGCCATCCGCCATCACGAAGGTCCGGAGGAGCGTCCTCGCGCCTGAATGAAAGCAGCCGGCCGGATAAGCCAGCATAGTCGTCAACCAAAGAGAGAGGGAACACACCATGAAATCAAAATTTTTTGCCGGCCTGATTCTTGCCATGGCTTTTGTCGCCGGCCCCGCCAGCGCGCGCTGGCCCATGCCCATCGTCAACTATCCCGACATCCCCGTCGTTACTAGCAGCGGCGCCGTACCCAGCGCGGCGCGCGTCAAGCAAGCCATTCAGGCCGGCGCCACCGCCAAGAACTGGACGGTCGCTCAGCAAGCTGACGGCAAGCTCCAGGCAACGCTGAAGGTGCGCGGCAAGCATACCGTCATTGTGCAGATTGCCTACACGCCCGAGAAATATTCCCTGATCTATCAAGACAGTATCGATATGGATTACGGCCAGCGTAACGGCGAGCCCGTCATCCACCCGTTCTACAACAAGTGGGTGGCGGACCTTAAGGAATCTATCCGCGGCGAGCTGGTCAAGATCTGAGCGGCCACCGGGCAAGCGATGAGCGCCAACATGCCCGGTCCCCTTACCCGCCTCACGCTCGAAAGCGTTGAAGCCGTCTATTCAGGCCTGTCCGGCGTAAGCTTTGACTGGTTGAGCCAGGCTGAGCAGGCCAGCCTGTCCGCCATGACCGCCGCGCGCCGCCGTGCCCAGTTCATCGCGGGGCGCTGGCTGGCCCGTCAATGCCTGGCTGTCCGGGCCGGCGGCCGCTGGCAGGACTATGCCCTCTCGGCACCCGATTATGGCGCGCCGCAGCTGCTGGCCGCGCCGGTGTCCGGCTCCTGGTATTTCTCGCTAAGCCACAGCGGGGACTGGCTGGCCTGCGCCGTCTCGCAGCAGCCCGTCGGCGTCGATGTGGAATGCAGTGACCGCACGCGCGATTTCCCGGCGCTGAATGAATGGATGCATGAACCCCAGGTCTTGCAGGACATGCCCGCCGATCCGGGGGAACAGCAAGCCTGGTTTTATGCGCAGTGGACGCTCAAGGAGGCTTGGTTCAAGCAGGTGACCTCAGCGAATCCCGCGCCGGTGCCACGGCCTTCCATGCGGACGGCCCGGTTCACGCCTTGCGAGGCTGATGGCGGCACGGCCATGGTGGGACAAGGCGCGGCCTTCACCGTGGCGGTTTACCCTGCCACGCCTGGCATGTTGCAATCGGCGGGTGGCGCCTTGGGGCAAGTGCAGTGGACCAACTGGAAATTTGCCGGTTGAAATTCACTTCTATCCCTGCCACTATTTGTTTAGCTCCCTATCAACCCGCCAGCCCTGAGCATCCCGACAACACCCACCAGAATCCAGAACAGGTTCAGCAACGAATAAGCCGCATCACGCTTGAGCAGTGAACACCATGACAACATCACTGCGTCAACGGTGTTGAAGGCCCAGACAAACAGAAAGGGACTGGCGGGTCCCATCCAGCTGACCAGGCCGAAGCTGAAGATGCGCATCAGCACGCCGATCATTTCGATGGTGCGGATATGGCCCAAGATAAAGCCGTTCACTACGGCAGGCACACCCCCGCGGGCGGCACGGGCGGCGGGCGCGGCGACAGCGCCGCTCAAGGTTTCACCGCCACGGCATTGACCAGGGTTTCCTCGCGATCGGCCGGCAGCGGCCTGCCTATCCATTCCAGAAAGCCCAGGTCGGGCCGGCTCCACCACAGGTAAGGCAGCGAGACGCGGGCGTCCGGCAGCTCAAAGCCGGCGCGCCTGACCATGGCGATGTACTCGGGCGCGGTGCGCTGCACGTCCATGGGGTGGCGGAACAGCACGCGTATGGGCAGCGAATGGATGTACTTGCGTGTCGACTCGGCGAATAGCAGCACGCCCCCAGGCTTGAGCACCCTGAAGAACTCGGCCATGGCCTCTTCCTGGGCCACGATGTGGTGGAAGGTCTGGTGGCAAAAGACCATGTCGAAATGGTTGTCTGGCCACGGCATGCGCGAAGCATTGCCGGCATGCAGTTCCACCGGGCTGGCGCAGGCCCGGGCCTCGGCGCCCGCGCGCCGCTGCAGGTCCGGGTCCATGTCCATGCCGACGATCAGCTGCGGGGAGAAACGCTTTGACAGCTCGGCGAAGGAATGGCCGAAACCGCAGCCGACGTCGAGCACCCGGTCATAGCGCGCGCCGGGCGGCAGCAGCGTCTGCAGGTCGTTCAGGGCTCGATTCAGCACATGGACCTTCCAGGTCATGGTGCGCAGGAACCAGTTGCCGAAGCCGGTCTCCTCAACAAATGCGTCGACGGCCGACGTGGCGTTCATGGTCATTCAACTCCCCCTTGTATCGATTCTCTTTTCGGGCCAGGTCAGCAGGCTGCCTGGCAGGCATAGTCTATGGGTCAGGCCCGGGCCTGGCGCCTGCATCGCAGTGCCGCGCGAAGCCCTGATTGTCGGGCATGCAGGCCTATCCGGACGGGCTCGAGGCGCTGTCGGCCCCCAAAAATACCGTGCCCCAGAAAAAAGATGGGAAAGGAACTGGGATACGCCTCCTGGATCGCTGCGCTGCCCGCTAGCGCACTCCGTCCCACAGTTCGTGCATGGCACGGGCAAAAACCTGTGCGCGCTCCGGCGAAGGCGCGGCGACGCGCTCGCCCGCCACAAACACTTCGCCAAACGCCGCCCCCGGGCTGGAAAACACCAGCGCATCCAGCAGATGGCCGGCCGGCACGCCCAGCAACGCGGGGGATTCCAGGTCCAGCGTCACAAAATCGGCGCGGTGGCCGGGCGCCAGGCCGGCTTGCATGCGGCCCGTCGCGGGGAATCCGCCGGCCAGCGCGGCCTCGAACAGACCGGCCGCGCTGCTCTCATTCCCGAGGACGCGCGCGGCGATGTTGCGCTGGCGCAGCGCGAGTCGCTGTGAATATTCGAGCAGGCGCAGCTCTTCGGGCCAGCTGCGGGTGACGTGGCTGTCAGAACCGATCGACCAGCGGCCGCCCGCGGCGGCGTAGGCCGGCAGGTCGAACACGCCGTCGCCGAGGTTGGCCTCGGTCGCGGGGCAGATCACAATGGCCGCGCCCGTGCCCTGCACGCCCAGCAACTCGGCCGGCGTGGCATGGGTGGCATGCACCAGATTCCAGCGGGCGTCGATGCCGGCATTGTTCAGCAGCCATTCGATGGGGCGCTGGCCGGTGTGTTCCAGGCAGTCCTCGACCTCCTGCATCTGTTCGGCGATGTGGATGTGCACCGGCAGGCCGGCCTCTTTGGCGGCGGTGCTGAGTTCGTGCAGGGCTGCCGGCCCGGCGGCGCGCAGCGAGTGCACGGCCACGCCGACGTTGACGCGCGCATCGCCTTTGGCCTCGCGCTGGATCTGCTCGGCCACACGCATCACATGCTCGGGCGTCGAGGAAAAGCGGCGCTGGTCCTCGCGCAGGCCCGCGGCCTTGAAGCCAGAGCGCATATAGAGCGTGGGCAGCAGCGTGAGGCCTATGCCGGTTCGCCGCGCCGCGCGCACCAGGGCCAGCGACATCTCGGCCGGATCGGCATAGGCGGCGCCGCTCACATCGTTGTGCAGGTAATGGAAATCGCAGACCTGGGTGTATCCCCCCGCCAGCAGTTCGGCATAGAGCTGGGTCGCAATGGCCTCGAGCTGCTCCGGGGTGATGCGGTTGGCCGCGCTGTACATGCGGTCGCGCCAGCTCCAGAAATCGTCCGAGGCATGGGCGCCGGCGCTGCGGCGTTCGGTCAGGCCGGCCATGGCACGCTGGAAGGCATGGCTGTGCGCGTTGACCAGGCCGGGCAGCACCGGGCCGGGCAAACGTGTTGCGCCTTGCTGTTGCTGCGCCGTGGCGCCAGGCAACACGCTGTGCCAGCTACCGTTGGCTGCCACCGTCAGCAGGACGTCTTTGGCCCATGCGCCCTGCACCCAGGCCTCGGGTGCGAAAAATGTCTTGATGCCGCTGCTCATCATGGTGCCTCAGGCGTACAGATGGTTGGCAGCATGCAGCGCGCCGGCCACCATATTTCTCAGCAGGGGCTGCACCTGCGAGGCCAGCGTCTCGTCATAGGCGTAAGGCGGCACTTCCTGCATGTAAAGGCTCTGGCACATCTCCAGCTGCACGGCATGCACGTCCTGAGCGGGCTGGCCGTAGCAGCGTGTGATGTAGCCGCCCTTGAAGCGGCCGTTGATGGCTGTGCTGATGTGGGGCGCGCTATCGCAGGCCTGCGCCACCGCGGCGGTGATGGAAGCATGCGCGCTGGCGCCACTGGCCGTGCCGATGTTGAGGTCGGGCAGCTTGCCCTCGAACAGCCAGGGGATTTGCGAACGTATGCTGTGCGCGTCCCACAGCAGGACAAAGCCGTGCTGCGCTTTCAGCCGCGCCAGTTCGGCAAACAAGGCCGAATGGTAGGGCTGCCAGTAGGCTTCGCGCCGCCGCGCGCGCTCATCGGCAGCGGGCTCACGTCCGGCCTGGTACAGCGGTTCTCCGCTGAAAAAACGCGTGGGGCACAGCTCGGTGTTGGACGCGCCCGGGTACATGGGCGCATCGTCGGGCGGGCGGTTCAGGTCTATCACATAGCGCGAGTAGCGCGGCCGCAGCACGCTGGCGCCCAGCAGGGGCAGAAAGTTGTAGAGCTGGTGCAAGTGCCAGTCAGTGTCTTCGACCTTGAGCGCTTCGGCCATGTAGCCGCCCTTCAGCTCAGACGGGATCTCGGTGCCGATATGCGGCATGCTGACCAGCAGAGGAGCCGTACCTTCGTGCAATGTAAAAACGTCGCTCATGGATTTGCTCATTGGGGGTGCCCCTTGAAAACAGTTTGCAGGCGTGGGTTCGCGCCGATGGCGTAGCTCAACTCCGCCGGCCGCTCGACATCCCACAGCACAAAATCCGCCCGCATGCCGGCGGCCAGCACACCTCGATCACGAAGTCCCAGAGCCACGGCCGCGTGACGCGTGACACCGGCCAGTGCTTCTTCAGGTGTCAGGCGGAATAGCGTGCACGCCATGTTGAGCATCAGCAGCAAGGAGGTGCAAGGGGAACTGCCTGGATTGCAGTCGGTAGAAACTGCCATTGGCACGCCGTGCTCGCGGAGCAAGGCCACGGGCGGCAATCTGGTTTCGCGCAGAAAATAAAACGCACCTGGCAGCAGCACCGCCACGGTGCTGGCCGCCGCCATGGCTTGCGCACCGTCGGCTGACAACCATTCAAGATGGTCGCAGCTGAGCGCGCCATAACGCGCCGCGAGCTGGGCGCCGCCGCTGTCGCTGAGTTGCTCTGCATGCAGCTTGACCGGAATTCCCAGCGATTTGGCTGCGGCAAAGACGCGTTCGGTCTGCGCGGTGCTGAAGGCGATGCGTTCGCAAAAAGCATCGACCGCATCGACCAGGCCCTCGGCATGCAGCAGCGGCAGCATTTCCAGAACGGCGTCGACGTAGGCATCCGTGCGGCCCGCGAACTCGGACGGCACAGCGTGCGCGCCCAAGAAGGTGGTGCGTATGTCCACGGGATGGACCCGCCCCAGCGCCCGCGCGACCGACAGCGTCTTGCGTTCATGCTCCAGCGCCAGGCCGTAGCCAGACTTGATCTCGAGCGTGGTCACGCCTTCCGCGACCAGGTGCTTCAACCTCATTGCACCGTCCTCTTGCAGTTGCTGAGCGCTGGCAGAGCGGGTGGCCTTGACGGTAGAGGCGATACCGCCGCCGGCACGGGCAATCTCTTCATAGGTTGCGCCGTTCAAGCGCAACTCGAATTCGTGGGCACGGTCACCGCCGTAAACAAGGTGTGTGTGGCAATCAATCAACCCAGGGGTGATCAATGCACCGCCGGCGTCGTGTTGCGTTGTGCAGCGGGCGATAAGGTCCGCAGGCATGTCGGCACGCTTGCCGACCCAGGCAATGGATTCACCCTCCACCACCAGCGCGGCGTCTTCAATCAATCCATAAGGCTGCGCAGCGCTGGCTTGCAGGGTGGCGGCCCGGCAGTTTGTCCATTGTTGCAGGCTCATGCGGAAATCTCCATCCAGAGGGCGCCCTGCGCGGCGACACGCACCGCGGCACTGCCCGTTACCGTGCGCCAGGCCAGCGTGGCTGGCTCCAACCGCAAAACTTCTTCATCAAATAGCACTGTAGCCCTTGATTTATAGGCATATATTGCTATTGTTTTCATAGCATCCAGAGTTTCTGAAAAACGCCCTTCCACACGAACCATGCGCGAGGCCCCGCTCCCGCGCCTAACCATCAGGTTGAAATCGCGCGTCTTGCCGTCGACCAGCTCGCAGCCGGTTTCAGCGGCGCCATCAAAAAAGAGCGGTGCCTCAGCTGAAGTGACGCGGTGCGGTACACCCGCCACATCCAGTTGCACGCCCGCGCCTTCCAGCACCGCGAACCAGCGATCAATGCCTTCAAACTTCGAAAAGGGCCCACTCTTGTCGACGTCAGCCACCGACATGCGCCAGGCCCAGTCACCCGCATCGGGCCACATGGCCAATTCGCGCGTGACGCCGCCGCCATTGCGCCAGGGCGTCGCAGGGATGTCGTCCAGCCGCACGATGTTCCAACCGGAGCTGTTGCCAGAGTTCATGCAAAAAACCTCCGGGCTGCCGCGCTGCGGTATGAACCCTTGGGGCGACCCAGCGGCCTCATGCCTGGAACTTCCCTGCAAAGCTGTAGCGTGAGCCCGGGTACACCAGGCGCGCCACGCTGGCGATGTTGCTACCGCTTACGGTGCGCCGCATCATGGCCAGGCAGGGCTCGCCCAGCCTGATCTCCAGGTGCCTGGCCTCGAGCGCCGACGGCAGGCAGGCTTCAATTGAATAGCTGGCCTCGGTCAAGGGTGCTTCAGCCAGCAGGTGGTGCGTGGGGGTGGTTTCGCTGAAATCGGTTTCCAGGTAACGTGGCGCCGCCGCCGGGTTGACGTAGCGGTCTTCATACTGGATGGGCACGCCGTTCTCCAGATGGATCAAGACGGTATGGAACACCCGGCCACCCGACCGCAGGCCCAGGGTGCGTGCCAGGTTGGCGCTGGCTTTTTCGGATTCGGCCAGCAGCACGCGCGAAGTGTGCACATGGCCACGCTCTATGACTTCCTCGTGAATGTCACGGATGGTAAGCGTGGACGAAATGCGGTGCAGCTCCGCCACAAAGGTGCCGGAGCCCTGGATGCGGGTGACCAGGCCCTCGCCCATCAGCTCGCGCAGCGCGCGGTTCACCGTCATGCGGCTCACGCCGAACTGTTCCATCAGCACGGCTTCGCTGGGCACCGGGTCGCCCGGTTTCCAGGTACCGGCGCTGATGCGCTTCTTGATGAATGCCTTGACTTGGCCATAGGCAGGCAGTGGTGTGGTGACCATGTTTCAGCGGGTGTGTAAGAAAAAATCATTGTCACCGCAAAAGGCTACGGGCGATCCTCCGCAGCCCTTGCGTGCACAAACCGTAGATTACTCCAGTTGACACAAGTTGTATAGACAACTACGATTTATACCAGTCGCCGCACATTTCTTTTTTGAAAACGCCCGAAAATTTTTTTGTTTTTATTTCCGGAGCAGCCCATGTCCGACCCTTCCCAAACCCCTTTCCTCGACAGCAAAGCCCGACCGGTGCGGGCGCCCCGCGGCAGCACGCTGAGCTGCGCCAACTGGCAGATCGAAGCTGCCTACCGCATGATCCAGAACAACCTGGACCCGGAAGTCGCCGAAAACCCGGACGAGCTGGTGGTGTACGGCGGCATCGGCAAGGCTGCCCGCAACTGGCCGGCTTTTGACGCCATCCTCGACTCCCTGCGAAAACTCAAGGCCGACGAAACCCTGCTGGTGCAGTCGGGCAAGCCGGTGGGCGTGTTCCGCACCCACACGGGCGCGCCGCGCGTGCTCATTGCCAACTCCAACCTGGTGCCCAAGTGGGCGACCTGGGAACACTTCAACGAACTGGACCGCGCGGGCCTGATGATGTACGGCCAGATGACGGCCGGCAGCTGGATCTACATCGGCACACAGGGCATCGTGCAGGGCACGTATGAGACGTTTGTTGAAGCGGGCCGCCAGCATTACAACGGCGACCTGTCAGGCCGCTGGGTGCTAACCGCCGGCCTGGGCGGTATGGGCGGCGCGCAGCCGCTGGCCGCCACGTTTGCCGGCGCCTGCTCGCTCAACATCGAATGCCAGCAGTCCAGCATCGACTTCCGGTTGCGCACGCGTTACGTCGACAAGCAAGCCAAAGATCTTGACGAAGCGCTGAAAATGATCAAACACCACACCTCGCGCAAGGAGGCTGTCTCTATCGCCTTGTGCGGCAATGCGGCAGAGATCGTTCCCGAGCTGGTCAAACGCGCCAAAGCCGGCGGCATACGCCCCGACATCGTGACTGACCAGACCTCGGCCCACGACATCATCAACGGCTACCTTCCGGCGGGCTGGACGGTCGCGCAATGGCGCGCCGCGCAAAAAGACCCTGGGCAGCACGCCGCGCTGACAAAAGCCGCAGGCGAATCCTGCGTGGTCCACGTCAAGGCCATGCTGGCCTTCCATGAAATGGGCATCCCCACGGTGGACTACGGCAATAACCTGCGCCAGGTCGCCAAGGACTTCGGCCTGGACAACGCCTTTGACTACCCCGGTTTCGTGCCGGCCTACATCCGCCCGCTTTTCTGCCGCGGTGTCGGCCCCTTCCGATGGGTAGCGCTTTCGGGCGACCCGGAAGACATCCGGAAGACCGACACGAAGATGAAAGAACTCTTCCCCGACAACAAACACCTGCACCGCTGGCTGGACATGGCCGAAGAGCGCATCGCCTTCCAGGGCCTGCCGGCGCGCATCTGCTGGATAGGCCTGGGCGAGCGCCACCTGGCAGGCCTGGCTTTTAACGAGATGGTCAAGAACGGCGAACTCAAAGGCCCCATCGTGATTGGCCGCGACCACCTGGACAGCGGCTCCGTCGCCTCTCCGAACCGCGAAACCGAAGCCATGAAAGACGGCAGCGATGCCGTGAGCGACTGGCCGCTGCTGAATGCCCTGCTCAACACCGCCAGCGGCGCAACCTGGGTCAGCCTGCATCATGGCGGCGGCGTGGGCATGGGTTACTCGCAGCATTCGGGCGTGGTCATCGTCTGTGACGGTACAGCCGACGCGTCGGAAAAACTCGCGCGCGTGCTCTTCAACGACCCGGCCACCGGCGTGATGCGCCATGCCGACGCGGGCTATGACATCGCGAAACAAAGCGCCAAAGACAACGGGCTGAACCTGCCCATGATAGGAAGCTGAAACCGATGTCCGACAGCACCGCCGAGATCCATCTCACCTACCTGAACCATCCCGACGTCCAGGCCCTGGCGCTGACCGACGCCGAGATCATTGCCGCCGTCGAGCAAGCCTTGCATGCACAAGGCAACAAGCAGACCACCATCGAGCCGCGCATGCACCTGGTGCCGGAAAAAGACTACCCCGGCCACTTCAATGTGTTGCGCGGCTACATCCGCCCTCTGGGCCTGGCCGGCGTGAAGGTGGTGGGCGATTTTTACAAGAACTACGAGCAGGGTTTGCCTTCGGAGCTGGCAGTGCTCAACCTGTTTGACCCAAAGAACGGCTCGCCGATCGCCATCATCGACGCCTCGGACATCACCGACATGCGCACCGGCGCCATCACCGCGCTGGGCGCCACGCACCTGGCGCGCAAGAACTCGAAAATCCTGGGCCACATAGGCGCGCGCGGCACCTCCTACTGGAATGTGCGCCTGCTCGATTCGATCTACAACTTCGACGAGATCCGCGTGCACTCGCGCCGGCCCGAAAGCCGCAACGCCTTCGCCGCAAAGCTCGAGAAGGACCTGGGCAAAAAGATCACCGTGACCGAGGACTGGGAGTCCTGCGTGCGCGGCGCCGACATCGTGGTCGAGGCCTCGCGCCTGGAAAAACCCACGCCCATGCTGAAGACCGAGTGGATCAAAAAAGGCGCGTGCGTGATTCCCTACGGCACCATGAGCGCGGTCGAGCTCTCGCTCACCGACATCATGGACAAGATGGTGATGGACGACTGGGGCCAGGCCAAGGCCGGCCCGCTGGGCGCGCTGCGTGCCCACGTGGATGTCGGCAAGCTCTCGGAGGCCACGCTGCATGCCGAACTCGGCCAGATCGTCGCGGGCCTCAAACCCGGGCGCGAGAGCGATGACGAAACCAATCTGTTCTGGCACCGCGGCCTCTCGCTGTCAGACATTGCATTGGGCGCCTTCATGCTGGAGAAAGCCAAGCGCATGGGCCTGGGGCAAAAGCTGCGGTTCCGCTGAGCAAAATCACATAGGGTGAACGCCGTGAACACACCACAGGCTGGGCCAGACGTGCAGGCACTGATCGCCAATGCCCGCATGTATTCGGCCACGCCCTCAGTCAAGGCCGACTGGAAGGCCTTGCTGGCCTGGGTGCTGGCGCGCGCCGAATTACCCTGGGACCTGATCGACTACGACGCACCCGCGCCGCTGTCGGTGCTGTGGGCGCGAAATGATCTGGGCCTGGCGATGATGTGCGGGCTGCCGTTTGCGAGGCGCGGCGAGCTGCCCATGCTGGTTGCGGCGCCCATTCCTTCGCCGGCACGCTATGGCGGCAAACCGGTGTACTTCACCGACATCGTGGTGCGTACCGATGCACCCTACCGCACGCTGGAAGACACCTTTGGCGGCGTGATCGGCTACACGCTGGCTGATTCCATGTCGGGCGGCGTGGCGCTGCGCCATCACCTGGCGCCCTATCGCAGGGCGCAGGATTCACGTCTTTACCGTAAAGCCGTGGGCGAGCTCATCAATGCGCGCGGCGTGATAACCGCACTGGCTGACGGCCGTATCGACGCCGGTCCGCTGGACAGCTACTACCACGACTTGCTCAAAGCGCATGACCCCGCTTTTGCAGCGCGGGTGCGCACAATCGCCAGCACCGCGACGTTGCCGATTCCGCCGCTGGTGGCCACTGCCGATCTACCCGTGGAAGTGTTGGCACGCGTGCGTGCAGCACTGCTGGCGACGGCCACCGCACCCGAACTGGCACCGCTCATGCAGCGCCTGCTGCTGGCGGGTTTTGCTTTCCCCGACCCCGCCACCTACCTGCCGCTGGCAGCCATGGACGGCGGGCCTGCACCCGCACTGGATGACATCTGATGAAGCTGCTGCCAACACGATCTGCATTTCTTGCCCTGTTGCTCGCCCTTGCCTCGTTGGGAGCAACAGCCCAGACTTACCCCTCAAAACCGCTGCACGTCATCGCACCCTTCCCGCCTGGCGGGCCTGTCGATGTGCTGGGCCGCCTACTGGCGCAAGGCCTTTCGGACGCTATGGGCCAGCCCGCTACGGTTGAAAACAAGGTGGGTGCCGCAGGCAATATCGGCATCGACCAGGCCGCCAAGGCAGCACCCGATGGCTACACGATGGCCATCGTGCCGCTGGGCAATATCGCCGTCAACCCGGCGCTCTACCCCAGCCTGCCCTACAAGGCTTCGGACCTGGCACCCGTCACCATGCTGGCCACAGTGGAGAACGTGCTGGTGGTCAATGCCGCTGTGCCGGCGCGTTCCGTCAAGGAACTGCTGGCGCTGGCCGCGCAGAAACCCGGCAGCATCAGCTTTGCCTCACCAGGCGCCGGGAGCCAGGCGCATTTAGCGGGCGAGTTGATGGCACTCAACGGCGGCGTGCAATTGCTGCATGTGCCCTACAAAGGCATAGGCCCGGCCATCAACGATTTGCTGGGCGGCCAGGTCAGCATGATGTTTGCGCAGATGTCTTCGGTGTTGCCGCACATCAAGAGCGGCAAGCTGCGTGCGCTGGGTGTGGCCAGCCTCAAGCGTTCACCTGTGATGCCTGACACGCCCACCATTGCCGAGCAAGGCCTGCCGCGCTTCGAGGCCGTGTCCTGGTATGCGCTGATGGTGCCGGCCGGCACGCCGCGCGCAGTCATTGACAGGCTCAACGCGGAAACCGGCAAGCTTTTCGCCACGCCCGCGCTCAAGGAAAAACTGGCCGCACTGGGTATGGATGCCGCAACCGGAAAGCCTTCAGACCTCGCAGCCACCATCCAGGCCGACACCCTGCGCTGGACCGACGTGATCCGCCAAAAAAACATCAAACCCGAATAACACCACCATGACCCTCACCATCCAACCCGGCCTGCTCACGCTGGCGCAGCTGCGCGACATCCACACCAGCCGGCAAACGCTCGCCATCGACCCTTCGGCCACAGCCGGCATTCGCACCAGCGCCGCGCTGGTGCAGAAGGCCGCGCACGGCGGGGACGCCGTCTACGGCGTCAACACCGGCTTCGGCAAGCTGGCCAACCAGCGTATCGCGCAGGCCGACCTGGAGACACTGCAGCTCAACCTGCTGCGCTCGCATGCCGTGGGCGTGGGCGAGCCCATGCCCGAGCGCGTGGTGCGCCTGGTGCTGCTGCTCAAGGCCGCTAGCCTGGCGCGCGGTTTTTCGGGCGTGCGTGAAATGGTCATCGACACGCTGATGGCGCTCTACAACAAAGGCCTGACGCCGGTGATTCCCTGCCAGGGCTCCGTCGGCGCCTCGGGCGATCTCGCACCGCTGGCTCACCTGTGCCTGCCGTTGATTGGCGAAGGCGAGGTCTTCTACGAGGGCAAACGCATGGCCGCTGCCGATGCGCTCAAGCAGGCCGCCATCACGCCGGTGAAGCTGTCCGCCAAGGAAGGCCTGGCGCTGATCAATGGCACGCAGGTCTCGACCGCGCTGGCGCTGGATGCGCTGCTCGCTACCGACCGCCTGTTTGAAGCCGCCGTGATCTCGGGCGCCGTCACGCTGGACGCTGCGCGCGGCAGCGACGGTCCGTTTGACCCGCGCATCCACGCGGTGCGCGGCCAGCCGGGACAGATCGATTGCGCCGCTGCCTACCGCGCCATCATGGCCGGCAGCGAAATCCGCCGCTCGCACCTTGAGGGCGACGACCGTGTGCAAGACCCGTACTGCCTGCGCTGCCAGCCGCAAGTGATGGGTGCTTGCCTGGACCAGATGCGCTACGCCACGCAAGTGCTGATGCGCGAAGCGAATGCTGTCACCGACAACCCGCTGGTGTTTGCCGATGATGAGACGCTGCTTTCCGGTGGCAATTTCCATGCGGAACCGGTTGCGCTGGCTTGCGATGCGTTAGCCGTGGCGATTGCCGAGATTGGCGCCATCACCGAGCGCCGCATTGCCATGCTGGTCGACACCGTGGCCTCTCGCCTGCCAGCCTTCCTCACACCTGAGCCAGGTCTGAACTCCGGCTTCATGATCGTGCACGTGACCGCCGCCGCACTGGCTTCTGAAAACAAATCGCTGGCCCATCCCGCCAGCGTCGACAGCCTGCCCACCTCTGCCAACCAGGAGGACCACGTGAGCATGGCCACCTTCGCGGCACGCCGGCTGCAGCCCATGCTGCGCAACACCGAATACATCGTTGCCATCGAACTGCTGGCGGCCGCGCAAGGCATTGAGTTTTTGCGTCCCCTCAAAAGCTCCGCGGTGCTCGAAGGCGTCCTGCAACTGGTGCGCCAGGCCTCGCCGGCCATGATGCATGACCGCAGCCTGGCGCCCGACATGGAGAAGGTGCACCAATTGGTGGCGGGCGGGCGCATTGGCCTGGCCGGAGAGGCCCAAATCACCGAGTTAACCGACTTGCGGCTGGCATGAAGCCTGCATACATTAGCCATACCTTCAGCGCTATCTCTAACCACACAGGAGCCTCTTCATGAAGCAACAACTTGCCCACTCCCTGCTGGCCTTCGCAGGCGCCCTGGCGATCGGCAGCGCCCACGCACAGGAGACCAAGGTCGCCGTCGGCATTTCGGGCTGGACGGGTTTTGCCCCGCTGACCCTGGCCAAGGAAGCCGGCATCTTCAAGAAAAATGGGCTCGATGTCTCCATCAAGAAGATTCCGCAGAAAGACCGCCACCTGGCGATTGCCTCGGGCGATGTACAGTGCGCCGCCACCACGGTAGAGACCTGGGTGGTGTGGAACGCCAACGGTGTGGCCACTACGCAAATCTTCCAGCTCGACAAAAGCTATGGCGCCGATGGCATGGTGGTCAAGTCCGACATCACCAAAATCACTGACCTCAAAGGCAAGACCGTGGCTGCCAGCGCGCCCGGCACCTCGCCTTACTTTGCCCTGGCCTGGATGCTGAAGAAAAACGGCATGAGCACCAAGGACGTGAAGGTCGTCAACCTGGAACCGCAGGCCGCGGCCAACGCCATGATTGCCGGCACCGCCGGTGTAGATGCCGCGATGACCTACGAACCTTACCTGGGCGCGGTGCGTGCGAAGCCGGAGGCCGGCAAGATTCTTGCCACCACGCTGGACTACCCCATGGTGATGGACACCTTCGGCTGCACGCCCAAGTTCCTGACCGAGAACCCAAAGGCAGCCAAGGCCCTGGCCGACAGCTACTTTGAGGCGGTCGAGATGATCCAGAAAGAACCGAAGAAAAGCTTCGAGATCATGGGTGCCGACGTGAAGCAGACTGGTGAAGCCTTTGAAGCCTCCTCCAAATACCTGCGCTGGCAAGACCGTGCGGCCAACCAGAAATTCTTTGCCGGCGAACACGCAGCCTTCAGCAAGGAAGCGGCTGACCTGCTGCTGGAAGCCGGCATCATCAAGTCGCTACCGGACATGAGCAAGCTCGCCGACACGCGTTTTCTCAAGTAAGCCAGCGAACGCATGCGGCCACTACAGCCCGTTTCCCCCGGCGCGCGCATCGCGCTGGGTGTGAGCTTCTTTATCCTCTTCTTCGTGATGTGGGCCATCTTCACGTTGGGCGGGTACGTCTCCAAGACATTCCTGGCCGACCCGATCACCATGGTGAAGTCGGGCTACGACCTGCTGGCCAACCAGGGCTTTATCAAGGACATCGGCATGACGGTCTGGCGGGTGCTGGGCGGTTTTGCGATTGCCGCCTTGCTGGCGGTGCCGCTGGGCGTGATGATGGGTGCCTACAAACCGGTCGAGGCGTTCTTTGAGCCCTTTGTGAGCTTTGCGCGCTACCTGCCTGCCTCGGCTTTTATTCCCTTGCTGATTCTTTGGGCGGGCATTGGCGAAGCACAGAAGCTCGCTGTGATTTTTATCGGTTCGTTCTTTCAGCTCGTACTGATGATTGCCGTGAGCGTTGGCAATACGCGACGCGACCTGGTGGAGGCGGCTTACACACTGGGTGCGGCCGATCGCGGCATTGTGGTGCGTGTGTTAATGCCCAGCGCCGCACCCGAGATTGCCGAAACCCTGCGCATGGTGCTGGGCTGGGCCTGGACCTATGTGATCGTCGCCGAGCTGATTGGCGCATCGAGCGGTATTGGCCACATGATCACCGACAGCCAGGCATTGCTGGCGACGGACCAGATCATCTTCGGCATCATCGTGATTGGTGTTTTTGGCCTCGTGACCGATTTAGCTTTCAAGGCGCTCAACCGCAAACTCTTTCCCTGGGCTCAGTTAGGCCGATGACTTCTTCTCCAGCACCGATCCTGACCGTCACCCAACTGTCGAAAACCTTCGCGGCTACCAAAGGCCCAGGCACAGTTGCGCTGCAAGCCACCGACCTGAGCGTTGCCGAGAACGACTTCATCACCATCCTGGGTCCCTCAGGCTGCGGCAAGTCCACGCTGCTCCGCATGGTGGCCGGCCTGGACACACCCACCAGCGGCACCATCGTGCTGGACGGCAAACCCATCACCGGCCCGGGCGCCGACCGCGGCATGGTGTTCCAGAGCTATACCCTCTTTCCCTGGCTCACCATCTTGCAGAACGTCTGCTTTGGCCTGCGTGAAAAGGGCATGGCGCTGGACGCCCAGAAAGACATCGCGCACCCGTTCATCAAGAAGGTGGGGCTGCAGGGTTTTGAGAATCACTTTCCCAAACAGCTCTCGGGCGGCATGCAGCAGCGCACCGCGCTGGCGCGGGCGCTGGCCAATGACCCGCGCATCCTGCTGATGGACGAGCCCTTCGGTGCACTGGACCATCAGACACGCGAACTGATGCAGGAGTTGCTGCAAGGCATCTGGGAAGCCGAACAGAAAACCGTGCTGTTTGTGACGCACGATATCGACGAGGCCATTTTTATGGGTAGCCGCGTGGTGGTGATGAGTGCGCGGCCGGGGCGAATCAAGTGCGACATCCCTGTACCGCTGGCACATCCACGCCATTACTCGGTCAAGACGGCGCCGGTGTTTACCGAACTGAAGGCACGGCTGACCGAAGAGATTCGCATTGAGGTGCACAAGGCTGCGGGCCTGCAAGCCCCGGCTGCTTAAAGGCTAAAGGCCGAGCCGCAACACCATCACCGCACCGAGCACCAGGGCGGCAATAAAAACCGTCTCGCCCACTAGCATGGCCACAGGCTGCCAGCCCAGCTTCATCAGGTCTTCAAAGCTGGTCTTGATACCGGCGGCCGCAATGGCCGTGACCAGCAACCAACGCGAGGTGTCGCTGGCCGCCTGCGTCATCGCTGGGGTGAAGGCGCCGATGGTTGCCAGCAGCACCAGCACGATAAAGGCCAGCAGGAAGCCGGGCACCAGCGGCACTTCTTCATCCACCGCCTGGGTGTCGGGGTGGTTGCGGTAGCTGACAGCGATCAACAGCACGATGGGCATGAGCAACATCACGCGAAAGAGCTTGACCACGGTGGCCGTATCGCCGACCTCGGGGCCCAGCATCATGCCGGCCGCCACCACCTGCGCCACGTCATGAATCGTGCCGCCCAGAAAGATGCCACCCTGCGCCGGCTCCAGGCCGATCAGTTTGAGGGCAAACGGGTAAAGAATCATGCTGAGTGTGGAAAGCACCGTGACGCCAACGACTGCCAGCAAGGTGAAGCGCTCGTTCTCTTTGGTGTGTGGCAATACCGACGAAATCGCCAGGGCGGCTGACGCACCGCAAATGGCCACAGCCCCGCCCGACAACACACCCTCTTCACGTGGGCGCTTAAGCCACTTCGCCAGCAGCAGGCCGAAGGCGATGGTGAGTGCCACCGCCGCCACGATGACCAGCGCCGTCTCGATGCCGAGCTTGGCGACTTGGGTCAGCGTGATGCGTGCGCCCAGCAAGGCCACGCCGACACGCAGCAAAACACGGCCGCAGAAATCAACCCCGGTCTTGACTGTGGGGTTGCTGTTCAGGAAGTGAAAGGCCAGGCCGATCAGCAAGGCATAGAGCAGCTGCGGCCCACCGTAATGCTCTGACAGAAAGGTCGCCGCCAGCGCGATGACCACACACACCATGGCGCCGGGCACGCTGGCTTTCAGAAGGGAGACGGAAGGAAGAAAGGACACGGGAGATGGAACCGGTGATGAAACCGGAATAAGGCGAAAAGGCACCGGCGGCAAGGCTTCCGGCTGTTGTCTGGTTCATGCGGAAAACAGGGATCATCCGGTGAATTTCCGTCTTGCACACGCTATTTTCATATGCTACTATTATTAGGTTGTATATACAAGTTGAGGCACTGGAAGCACCAAGATGGCGTGGTTTCCAGGCACGGGATGTGCATGCAACGGGCCAGAAGATTCCTTTTTCAGTTTCGCCGCAACCTATACGGAGATCACTATGAAGATCAGCAAACTTTTGGCCCTGTCCGCTTTCGCGCTGGCGGCCTTCGCGCCGCTCGCCTCTCAAGCCCAGCAGGCGGTACGCGTCGGTTCCAAAAATTTCACCGAGCAGTTCGTGCTGGCCGAAATCTATGCGCAGGCCCTCGAAGCCGCAGGCATCAAGACAGAGAAAAAGCTCAATCTGGGCGGCACGCTGATCGCCCAGAAGGCGATGGAAGAAAAGCAGATCGACTTCTACCCCGAGTACACCGGCACCATGCTGCTGGCCGTGCTCAAGCAGGAGCCCATGACCGACCCCAAGGCCGTCTATGACAAGGTCAAGGAAGCCTATGCCAAGATGGGCTTTGTACTGCTCAACCAGTCCAACCTGAACAACGGCTATGTGATGGTGGTGCGCGCCGAAACGGCGCAAAAGCTCAAGCTCGAAACCCTGTCTGACCTGGCCAAAGTCGCCAAAGACCTGAAGGTCGGCGCCGGCCCCGAATTCCGCGACCGCAAGGACGGCTTGCCGGGCCTGAAGGCCAAATACGACATGGTCTTCGGTGAAGACCTGCAGATGGCCATCGGCCTGCGCTACCAGGCGCTGCGCAACGACCAGATTCAGGTCGTCAACGGCTATTCCACCGACGGCATGATCAGCGCCATGAAACTCAAGCGCCTGCGCGACGACAAGAGCCTGTGGCCGCCGTACTTCGTGGTGCCGGTAATCCGCAAGGAAGCACTCGACGCCAACCCCAAGATCGGTGAAGTGCTGAATCGCGTCAGCGCCCTGCTCGACGAAACCACCATGGCCCAGATGAACTACCAGGTCGATGGCGACAAGCTGGAGCCCAAAGAGGTGGCGCGCGACTTCCTCAAGGCCAAGGGCCTGGTCAAGTAAGCCTCTTTTTTCAACGCATCACCGTGAGAGCGGGTACGCCATGACGCTTGAGGTCGGGGAACAATGGCTGGGCATCGCAGACCTGGTGCGCGTGGCTCGCGCCGGCGAGCCCGTGGCACTGGCGCCCGCCGCGCGTGAGCGCGTGGCCGCCGCGCGTGCGCTGGTGATGCAACTGGCCACCTCGGGCCAGCCTGTCTATGGACTCAACTCAGCCTTGGGCGCCAACACCGGCGCGGTGCTGGCCGAAGGCGACCTGGAGGACTACCAGCGCCGCGCCGTGCGCGCCCGGGCCGTAGCGGTTGGGCCGGCCTATGACAAAACCTCCGTGCGTGCGATGCAGTTCGCACGCATTGCCGGCATGTCGCGCGGCGGTTCGGGTGTCTCGCCCGCCGTGCTCGACGCCTGCATCAACTTGCTGAACTTCCAGGTGCACCCGGTGGTGCCGCGCTTTGGCTCCATCGGCGTGGCCGATTTGCCTCAACTCTCGCACCTGGCCCTGCCGCTGTTTGGTGAAGGCGAGGCCGAGGTGCGCGGAGAAGTTTTGAGCGGCTCCGCCGCGCTTGAACGCGCGGGCCTTGAGCCCGTGGCCCTCGGCGCCAAAGACGGCCTGGCATTGATCAGCTCGAACGCTGCCACCACCGCGCGTGCCGCGTTGGTGCTGCACGAAGCCAATGTAGCGCTGGATGCCTGGCTGGCCGCTGTGGCGCTTGGCTATGAAGGCTTCAGAGCCAACCTGTCGCCGCTGCATCCCGGCGCCGTTGCGGCCCGGCCTGCCGCCGGCCAGGTTGAGGTGGCGCGCCAGCTGCGCGAACTGCTCAAGGGCAGCGCCCTGCTCGCGCCCGGTGCGGCTCGCCGCGTGCAAGACCCGGTATCCACACGCGTGGTGCCCCAGGTGCATGGCGCCGCGCGCGACATGGTGGACGCCGCCTGTGCGCAGGTCGAGATCGAACTCAACAGCGCGGCTGACAGCCCGCTGGTGCTGCCCGAAGAGGGGCTGATGCTTTCCAACGGCAACTTCCATGTGCCGGCGCTCGCATTGGCGTTGGACGCCTCTGCCATTGCGCTGGCGCAGGCAGCCAGCATGTCGGTGGCCCGCAGCCAGCGCTTTATGTCCCCCGCACTCACGGGCCTGCCGCTGCAGCTCACACGCCACGGCCCGGCCCATTCGGGTTTTGCCACGGTGCAAAAAACCCTGACCGCACTCTGGGCCGAGGTGCGCTTGCGCGCCAACCCGGGCTCGCTTGATTACATGCCGGTGTCTGAAGCGCTGGAAGACCACGCCTGCATGGCGCTGGGCGTGGCTGAAAAACTCGGCGAACTCGTAGAGCGGGTGCGCTACCTGATTGCCATCGAGTTGCTGATATCCGCGCAGGCAGTGGATCTGCGCGAACTGGACATCGCCCAGATGGGTGAAGGCACCCGGCGCACCTTCGCGCAGGTGCGCAAGCTGGTGCCCATGCTGGACGAAGACCGCCCGCTGGGCCCTGACATCGACCGCATCCACAGCGCCATCGCCGCAGGCGTCTTCAGCCTTGATGGCGGAGGTGCCGCATGAACTGGTTTTTACGCAATTGGCCCGACGTGCTCCATTCGCTGTGGGAGCATATTGCCATCTCGCTGACGGCACTCGTCATCGCTTTTGCGCTCTCGCTGGTGATCGGCATCGTGGCTGCGCGGCGTGAAAGGCTTTACGGCGTGGTCATGACGGTTTCAGGTCTTTTGTACACCGTCCCGACACTGGCCTTTCTGGCCTTCCTGATCCCTGTGGTCGGCCTGGGCCGCACCAACGCCATCATCACCATGGTGGCGTTTTCGCTGATGATTTTGATCCGCAGCGTGGCCACCGGCATCCGCGAGGTGCCGGCCGACATCATCGACGCGGCGCGCGGCATGGGCATGAACAAAGCGCAGATCATGCGCCGCATCGAGCTGCCGCTGGCCCTGCCGCTGATCGTGGCGGGCCTGCGTGTCTCGGCCGTTACCGTGATCAGCGTGACGGTGGTGGCCGCCTACGTGAACGCGGGCGGGTTGGGCACGCTGATCTTCAATGGCATTGCCAGCGACCATCCGGCCAAGATTTGGACCGGCGCGCTCACCGTCTGCCTGCTCTCCGTCGTTGTCGATATGGGCTTGGCCCTGCTTGAGCGGCGGTTGAAAAACCGGCGCGCAGCCTGAACCCCCAAGAGGCCATGATGCTTGCCGATGCCTGGAACTATGTTCTGTCGCACCCCGCGCAGTTTTACCGCGCGCTGGGCGTGCATGTGGCGCTGTCGGCCTCGGCGCTGTTCATCGCCGCGCTGATCTGCATTCCGGCGGGCATTGCCGTCGCACGAAAGAACGGGCTCTCGCTCGCCGTGGTGAATGTCGCCAACGTAGGGCGCACCCTGCCCTCGCTGGCCGTGCTGGCGCTGGTGATGCCGATACTCGGCACCGGCTTTGCGCCCGCGCTGTTTGCCCTGACGCTGATCGCATTGCCGCCCATCGTCACGCACACCATCGTCGGCATGCGCGGGGTGGATGCCGACGCGGTGGATGCCGCCATTGGCATGGGCATGACACGCACCGCCCTGCTGTGGCAGGTTGAGCTGCCCATGGCGATGCCTGTCATCTTTGCCGGCCTGCGCACGGCGGCGGTACAGATCATTTCCGGCGCGGTGCTGGCTGCTTTTATCGGCGGCGGCGGGCTGGGGGACTTCATCACAGCCGGCATCGCCATGATGGCCGTGCCCCAGCTGCTGGTGGGCGCCATCCCGGTCGCGCTGCTGGCGCTGGGCACTGATTTTCTTTTTGGCGCGCTGCAGCGCCGCATGACTCCCCAAGGGCTTCGCGCATGATCACACTCGACAGCCTTACCAAGTCCTTTGGCGGCAGCACACAGTCTGCCGTCGACGGCCTGTCGCTGACGATCAATACAGGCGAGATTTGCGTGTTGATCGGCCCCTCAGGTTGTGGCAAGACCACCACCATGCGCATGATCAACCGCATGGTCGAGCCCGATTCAGGCCGCATCGAGGTCGGCGGGCGCGACGTCACAAAAATGGACCCGGTGGAGCTGCGCCGGTCCATCGGCTATGTGATCCAGCAGGTGGGCCTCTTCCCGCACATGACGCTGGCCGAGAACGTGGCCACCGTGCCGAAAATGCTGGGCTGGGACTCGGCCCGCATTGCCAAACGCGTGGATGAATTGCTGGACATGGTGCACATGGACCCATCGATCTACCGCGGCCGGTTCCCGCGCGAACTCTCAGGCGGGCAGAAGCAGCGCATTGGTGTTGCCCGCGCGCTGGCGGCCGACCCGCCCGTGATGCTGATGGACGAGCCCTTCGGTGCCATAGACCCCATCACACGCGCGCGCCTGCAGGACGAATTCCTGCGCATCCTGCGCGAGCTGGGAAAAACGATTGTGTTTGTCACGCACGACATCGACGAAGCCATCCGCATGGGCACGCGCATCGCTATTCTGCGCAGCGGCAAGGTGGTGCAGTACGACACACCGGAACGCATCCTCGCGCACCCGGCCGATTCCTTCGTTGAATCCTTTGTGGGTGGCGACCGCTCGCTCAAACGGCTGGCTCTACTGACGGCCGGGCCCTATGTGGAGAGCGGAATCCCCGCCGCCGGCGCACCGCGCCTGCCGGCCACGACGCCGCTGCGCGATGCCTTGTCGGCGATGCTGGACGCAGGCGCGAATGAGGCCGGCATTGTGGATGCGGAGGGCAAGCCGCTGGGCCGTATCACGCTGCGGAGCATTCAGCAAGCCGCTGCGGTCGCCCGCATATAGAGCCACTCAAAAAGCCTCTTGGCGTTGTTGCACCGCCTAGCCAGGACCGCTTCGCCGGGCTTTGTGAGTGGCTCCTTCAAGCCTGGCGCATCCGCAGCGCGCTGCAGATCCCAGCGACCGCCGCGAAGCCGGCCGCCAGCCACAAGGCCACAAAAGAGCCGTGTCCGCCTTGGGGGTCGAACATCGCAAAAATCATCGCGAGTAACACCGCGCCCAAGGTCTGGCCGGTCAGCCGCGCCGTTCCCAGCATGCCGCTGGCGCCGCCGCTGCGGTGCGGTGGCGCCGAGGTGATGATGGTGTGGTTGTTGGGGGACTGGAAGAGGCCATAGCCCACGCCGCACAGCACCATGCGCCACACGATGTCGAGCTGCGACGGATGGGGCGGCAGCACGGCCAGCAGGACCAAGCCCAGCGACAGCAGCGCCATGCCGGTGCCGCCCAGCAGGCCGCCTGAATAACGTCCTATCAGGCGCCCGACCACGGGTGAAGTCACCACAATGGCAAGCGGCCAGGCCGTCAGCAACAGACCGGCCTGCAGGTGGCTGAAGCCGTAGTTTCCCAGCAGCAGGAAAGGCAGGCTGACATAAGCCAGGGTCTGCGCGCAGAAAGCGCCTATGGACGTGCCCATGGACAGCGCAAACACCGGGATGCGCAGCAAGTCCAGCGGAAACAGCGGCAGCGGCTGGGCCAGCTGGCGCCGCACATACACCACGCCGATGACGATGCCCGCCGCGAGCTCGGCCAGCGGCAGCCACAACGCGCCGGCAGGTTCGCCGCCGGGCACCGCTTCGATACGGACACTGAGGCCATCGACGCCCAGGAAGACCAGGCCGAACAT
The DNA here is from genome assembly GCF_050626995.1 of Polaromonas aquatica. Lineage (GTDB taxonomy): Bacteria > Pseudomonadota > Gammaproteobacteria > Burkholderiales > Burkholderiaceae_C > Polaromonas > Polaromonas aquatica_A. The sequence continues at coordinate 1,062,375 of NZ_CP192467.1, forward strand.
CAATGCATTGAGTGCCACGTCGAGGGGAGACAGCCGGCCCTCGGACCTGGACAGGTTGTCGGGCAGGGCCTTGCGGCCCAGCCATAGCGACAGCAATCCGAAAGGCACGTTGAGCGCGAACAACCAGGGCCAGGAGGCCACGGAGAGGATGGCCGCAGCGATCGAGGGCCCGGCCACAGAGGCGGTGGCCACGACCAGCGAGCTGATGGCGATGCCGCGGCCCAGCAGGTGTTTGGGGTAGATGAGGCGCACCAGTGCCGTGTTGACGCTCATAAGGCCCGCAGCACCCAGGCCTTGCAGTACACGAGCCAGCGCCAGCGTTGTCAACGAATCGGCGAGTGCGCAGAGCAGCGAGGCCAGGGTGAATACCGCCATGCCGGCCAGGTAGACGCGGCGATAGCCGGCGATGTCGCCCAGCGCGGCCAGGGGCAGCAAGAGCGCGAGTGTGGCGACCTGGTAGGCATTGATGACCCAGATGGACTGCGCGGCGGTGGCGTTGAGCTCACGCGTGATGTCGGGCAGCGCGAGGTTGATGATGGTGCCGTCCAGCACCGCCATGACGATGCCGAGGATGATGACCAGCAGCGCCCGAAAACGCTCGCGTGTGGGCAAACCATCCTGAACAAGCATTGAGATTGAGACCTTTGTTTGGGGCGGGCGGCAAACAGGAGAGGTCGAGTCAAATCGACGCCGCGAGGCGCTTATTTTAAGAGCACCACCGGGACGGATGGGAGCCATCACTTTACGCCGGCACACCCATGGATCGCAGTATTGCGTCGGCAGCTGATCAGCGATACTTGGGTAAAGGGGTGCGCCGGACCGGCCCGGCATCAGCTCCCGTGCGGCCTGCGGAGCAGTTTGTTGGTAAAACAGGCTGCCAGCCCAATAGTTATCCGCGATATTTGCTATCTATTTGATAGCATCAAGTGAGCACGCAACAGGCCGGACAGGTCATTTTCTGAGCATGGTATTTAGACGGCGGCCGGACTCCGCGATAGACAGCGTAGCGCTGACGTGACTGCGGCGCCCACACTCATAGTCATGTGGGCGCCGCAGAGGGCCGCAGCTTCCTCGCCGCCGTTTGTCTTTATCTATTTCATGCCGAACTTCGCCTTGGCGTCGCTCTGGCAGCTGTCTTTGGCGTTGCCGGAAAGAGCATCGCAACGCTCTTTGGCAACTTTATAGTCCGCTTCGCGCTTTTCGGCGGTGGCGTCCTTTTTCGTCTCGGAGACATTCGCTGCCTTGTTGGAGCTGTTGGTGTCGGTGCTGGCCCTGGCGACCTTGGCGCTTTCCTTGGCTTTTACCTGTGCAGCTTTGGCGTCCTTGATGCAGACGTCTTTGCCGTTGCCGGACTGGTCGTCACATTTTTCCTTGGCCACGTCATAGGCGGCGTCAGCCTTGGCCACAGCCAATTTCTCATCATTGCGAGGGCTGGGCTTGTACTGGGCTTCCAGCTCGGCCTTGGCGACTTTTTCAGCACCCTTGGCTTCAGCCATGCAGATGTCCTTGGCATTGTCTTTGAGCGCGCCGCATTTATCCCGACCGGCTTTATAGTCGGCCGCGATGCGATCACCTTGGGCTTTGTATTCTTCTTTGGTCAGCGCCAGGGTCTGGCCGGCAAAGGCGCAAGACATTACGGCGGTGAGCATCAGGAGTTTGGTTTTCATGGTTTTCCTTTCGATGAGTTGAAGTGATAAATGGGCGCGCAGTTCAATAGCGCTCAAAAAAGTCGGTCGGGTTGCGGTCTTTCCAGGCATCAACCTGCTTTTCCGCCTCTTCCTTGCTGAGCCCGTGGCGCTCCTGAATGCGGCCCAGCAACTGGTCGCGCTTTCCGGCGATCACGTCGAGGTCGTCGTCGGTAAGCTTGCCCCACTGTTCTTTGACCTTGCCTTTGAGCTGAAGCCAATTGCCTTCCACGCGGTCTTTGTTCATGGTGTCCTCCTAGATGTCAAGTTGGTGAACCGCCCCGCAGCATGTGCGTGTCAGCACCGGGGCGGCATGGACAAACCTTACGTTCCTTCCCGCGTATGCACCGTAGGCTCCTGTATTTGATAGGCGTAGGCTCATGCTTACATCAGTGCGGCATTGGGGATGCGCGCCAGTGCGCAAAGAAACTTCAGAAAAATATGTAACGATTTTTTTGAATTCGGCCATATAGTTGCATAGCTAACCAATTCCTGCTAAGCTTCATTTCATGTTTGATCACTGTCTCTATTTCAATACCACCGCGCTGGCCCGTCTGGTCGACAAAGAGTGGACGCAGGCCTTCAAGCCGTTTGGTGTCACGCCGCCCCAGGGCTTCATGCTGCGCCTGGTGCTCAAGCAGCCGGGCATGCCGCAGCACGAAATCGCCGACGAGCTGACGATCTCGCGGCCCACCGCCACGCGCCTGCTGGACGGCCTGCAGGCGCTGGGTTTGGTCGAGCGCCGCAGTCTTGAATTCGACGGCCGGCATTGGGCCGTCTTCCCGACCGCAGAGGCTGAAGCCATGCAGGCGGGGATCAACAAAGCCAGCGGCGAGGTCACCCGCCGCATTCAGCAAAGAATTGGAAAGGAGAACTTCGATGAAACCGTAGCCCGCGTCAGGAGCGTGTCTTCCGCCCTGAAATAAATCATCCCCTTATTTTCCCTTTTTTTTAATCATATAGTTGCATAGCTAACTATATAAGCAGTATCACTTAAATCACTGGAGAAACTTCATGCCTATCCTCAACGTCAAAGTCAGCCAGCCCGCCAGCGCCGAGCTGACCCACAACATCGCCGAGACCTTGCTGGAGCTGACGACGCGCATTCTGCGCAAGAAGCGCGAACTTACCGCGATTGCGATTGATTTCGTGCCGCCCGAGCACTGGATCGTGGGCGGCAGCACACTGGCCAGCCAGGGCAAGAACAGTTTTTATTTCGACATCAAGGTCGTGGACGGCACCAACACCAAAGACGAAAAGGCGCAGTACGTCGCTGAAGCCTTCGCCGCCTTCAGCAAGCTGCTGGGCAATATGCACGAAGAAAGCTATATCTATGTGCACGATGTGCGCGCCGAGGCCTACGGTTTTGGCGGCCTGACGCAGGAATACCGCTACATCAAGGCCAAGGCCTGAGAGCGGCGTGGTGAATCGACTTGTTGCGCTTACTTCGACCGCAGCGTGCGGCTGAGCAGCGCAACGGGCAGCAGGCCCACCAGCACCAGCGCCAGCGCGGGCAAGGCGGCTTCGCCCAGGCGCTCGTCGCGTGCGAGCTGGTAGGTGATCACGGCCAGGGTGTCGCTGTTAAAAGGCCGCAGCACCAGCGTGGCGGGTAGCTCTTTCATTACATCGACAAACACCAGAAGACCGGCCGCCGCGACGGAGCGCTTGAGCAGCGGCCAATGCACGCGGCTGAGGATGCCCAGCCCGGTGGTGCCGAGCATGCGTGCGCTGTCGTCAAAGCTGGCCGGGACGCGCGAGTAGCCGCTTTGCAGGCTCTGCAGCGCCACGGCGCTGAAACGCACCAGGTAGGCCCAAACCACGCCGAGGACGGTGGCGGTGACCCAGTAGCCTGCACTGGTCTGCGGCGCGGCAGCTTGCAGCCAGCCCACGGGTAGCAAGAGTCCGACCACAATCACCGCGCCGGGCACGGCATACCCCAGGCCCGCCAGTTGTATGGCCGCGCGGGTGAGCAGGCCCGGTTGTCTACGCACCGCAAAGGCCAGGCCCACGGCCAGCGCGGTGGCCAGCAAGGCGCTCAGGCCCGCAAGGCCGATGCTGCTGAGCGTCCAGCCGATGAATTTGTCCCAGAGCAGGTTGTCCCAGCCCAGCACCAGCGGGCGCAGCATGAAGAGCACCGGCAGCGCAAAGCCCAGCGTGATGGGTACGGCGCACACCAGCCAGGCCGACACGGCGCGCAGACCGAGCAGTTGCACAGGGGCGGCGTCTTGCGCGCCGGCGCGCGCGCCGCGTCCGGTGGCAAAGCGCATGCGTTTTTGCGCGCTATGTTCTATCCATAGCAGCACCGCCACAAAAAACAAAAGCACGGTGGCCAGCTGCGCGGCGGCGGTGCGATTGTCCATCGACAGCCATGCCTTGTAGATGCCAGCGGTGAAAGTCTGGATACCGAAATAACTGGAAACACCGAAATCGGCCAGTGTTTCCATCAAGGCCAGCGCCACACCGGCCGCCACGGCGGGCCTTGCCAGCGGCAGCGCCACACCGCGGATGCGGCGCGACAGCGGAGCACCCAGCAGGCGTGCGGCTTCCATCAGGTGCACGGCGCGCTCGGACAGGGCCGTGCGCGCCAGCAAATACACATACGGGTAGAGCGCCACGGTAAAAACCAGCACGGCGCCGCCGAGGCTGCGAACTTCTGGCAGCAGCCTGCCCTGAAGGCCGAAGGTTGCACGCAGCCAGGTTTGCAGCGGGCCGGCGTACTGCAGGAAATCGGTGTAGGCATAAGCCAATACATAAGCCGGCATGGCCAGCGGCAGCAGCAGAGCCCACTCAAATACCCGGCGCCCCGGAAAGTCGAACAGCGTGACCATGCTGGCGGTGGTCATGCCGACCACTGCCACACCCATGGCCACGCACAAGCACAGCAGCAATGAGGTCCAGGTGTAGTCGGGCAACACGGTCTGCAGCATCTGCAGCAGGATGGATTGCGCTTCACTGTTGAATTGCAGCCATGACAAAGCCACGGCCAGCACCGGCAGCGTCAGCAGCCCGACCAGTACAAAGAGCACAACAGGAGGGAAATATCGGCGAAACATGGAGCCCCGGAAAGCCTGAGAACCTGTTCAATGTCTTTTTGGAGATCGCATTGGCGTGCAATCGGGATGAGTGGATGCTTCGGATACGCCGCATGGGCTGATGCCCATGCAAGCAGCCGGAGCGTTCAATCGCCCGATTTCACGCCAACCCTTCGGGCAAGTGCCTTTTCGGGCGGTCTGCGGCGTTGCGGCGCTTGCCCATAGCCGGGCTATGGGCCGCACACCGCGCCTTGCATCCCATCCCGAAAAGGTACTTGTGCGACTCCAAAAAGACATTGAGCAGGTTCTTAACAAAAAGGCCTCTCGCGGGAAGGGGCCCTGCCCCCGCCTGCGTTCGCCATGGTCTTGCAGCAGTCACTGCAAATGAGAATTGTAAGCATCTACAATCATTTGCATGTTTTTGGATATCTCCCAGCTGGGCGTGCACTACACCGGCCGCTCAAAACCCGCCGTAGACCGCGTATCTTTTAGCCTCCAGGCGGGGGAGATCGGGGTGCTTATCGGGCCTTCGGGCTGCGGCAAAACCACCCTGTTGCGCGCAGTGGCAGGCCTCGAACGGGCCAATGCCGGCAGCATCACACTAGCGCAGGATGTTGTGAGCAGCGCCGCCCAGCATGTGCCGGCCGAATCGCGCCGCATCGGGATGGTGTTTCAGGATTACGCGCTCTTTCCACATCTTGATGCGGCGCACAACGTCGCCTTCGGCCTGACGCATTTGCCACCAGCCCAGCGCGATCAGCGCGTCAGCGAAGTGCTCGAACTTGTCGGCCTGGGCAATGTGCACAAGCGCTTTCCGCATGAGCTTTCGGGCGGGCAGCAACAACGTGTGGCGCTGGCACGCGCACTGGCGCCCCAGCCGCGCCTGCTGCTGCTGGATGAGCCCTTTTCAAATCTGGACGTTGACCTGCGAGAGCGCCTGGCGCATGAGGTGCGCGGCATCCTGAAGGCGGCCGGCGCAACAGCGTTGTTTGTCACGCACGACCAGCTGGAAGCCTTTGCCATTGGCGACCGTATCGGTGTGATGCACCAGGGGCAGCTGCATCAGTGGGATGAGGCCTATGCGCTGTATCACCGCCCTGCCACGCGCTTTGTGGCCGACTTCATCGGCCACGGTGTGTTTACGCCAGCGCACATCGAGCAGCGCGGCGACGACGTAGTGGTTCACACTGCACTGGGCGACCTCACAGACATGCTCGAATGCCCCTTGCCCGGTGCCTATGCCGGCGGCTTGTGCGATGTGCTGCTGCGGGCCGACGACATCGTGCATGACGACAGTGCGCCGGTGAAAGCGCAAATCGTGCGCAAGGCGTTTCGAGGCTCGGAGTTTTTGTACACCCTCAAGCTGCACACGGGTGAGACGGTGATGGCGCATGTGCCTTCACACCACAACCACGCGCTGGGCGAGTGGATAGGGATTCGCGCCGAAGTCGACCACGTGGTGACCTTTCCGCGCGAGACCGGCGCGGCGCCGGCCACAACGCCCATTTGATACGTCTTAAACCTGCGTCTGCCTCAGGCGTTCGATATCTTCGCGCAGCGTCTCTGCCCACGCCCGCCGTGTCTGCCCTTGCGGCGCCTGCGCCTGACCAAACGTGACAACCGCCTTGAGCGGCGGCGCGGTCAGGGTGCGCCAGATCGAGCCGACCAGGGTTTCGTCATCCACGTAGCTGGGCGCAAAGCTGGTCGCGCCGCTTGCCGCATCGACGAACTTCAGCGCCACCGGCTGCACCGGCACCGACGCCTCGATGGCCGCCTGGATAAGGTTGGCGTGAAAGTGTTTGAGGGTGATGCCGTCGCCGGTGGTGCCTTCCGGGAACACGGCCAGGATATCACCCGCACGAAGGCGGTCTGCCATTTGCGTAACGACGCGGTGGGCGTCGCGCCGCGATTCGCGCTCGATATACAAGGAGCCAGCACCGTCGGACAGCGTGCGCACAAAGGGCCATTCGCGCACATCCGCCTTGGAGACAAAGCGGCAGTGCCGCGAGGCATGCATAACCAGGATGTCGAGCCATGAAATATGGTTGGCCACCAGCAACACCGGGCCAGTAGCCGGCGGCGTGCCCTTGACCATCAGCTCAATACCCACGATGCGCAGCATCGCCCCAGCCCAGGCTTGCACGCGGGCCTCTTGCTCAACCTGGGGCAGCCTGGGGAAAACAGTCTTGATCGTCCAGAAGCCCTTCACCGCATGCACGACAGCACGCAGCAAAGTCCAGACAAAGCGAAGCCACTTCATACACACCTCATACGCAAACGGGCCCGTTCAGTGCGAGGCTTCAGGAGCTTCATAGGCGAGTTGCCCGCCCACAATGGTCCAGCGCACGCGCGCAGGCATCTGGTGGCCGGAGAACGGTGTGTGCTTGCCCTGGCTGCGCAGGACGGCAGATTCCACCGTCCATTCGCCGGCCGGGTCGAACACGCAGACATCCGCCACACCGCCCTTGACCAAGCGCCCGGCGCTGGCCTGCAAGGTACCCAGCGCATTACCCAGAACCCGTGCGGGCTCACTCGTGAGCACAGCCAGCGCGCGCTGCAACCCGGCTTCGCTATCACTGCCCCATTTGCAGGCCAGGCCCAGCAGCAATTCGAGCCCGGTGGCACCCGGTTCGGCTTCGGCAAAGGGCAAGGTTTTGGCGTCTTCGTCGACCGGCGTGTGGTCCGACACCAGCGCGTCAATGGTGCCGTCGGCCAGGCCCTGGCGAATGGCATCACGGTCACGCTGTTGGCGAAGCGGCGGGTCCAGCCGCATGCGGCTGTCGAAGTAGCCGATGTCTACGTCGGTGAGGTGCAGGCTGTTGATGCTGACGTCACAGGTCACGGCCAGGCCCTCGGCCTTGGCCTTGGCGACCAGCGCCACCCCTGCAGCGCTGCTGATGCGGCAGAGGTGGACGCGCGCCCCAGTGGCGCGCACTAGTTCGAAGATGGTGTGTAGCGCGATGGTTTCGGCGGCGACGGAGACGCCACTCAGCCCCAGGCGCGTGGCGAGTGCGCCGCTCGCTGCGACGCCGGTGCCAAGGTACATCTCTTGCGGGCGCAACCAGACGGTGTAGCCGAAGGTAGAGGCGTATTGCAGGGCGCGCATCATGACCTGGGTATTGGCCAGCGGTGCCTCGGCCTGGCTGAAGCCTACGCAGCCGGATTCCGTCAGCTCGACCATCTCGGTCAGCGTCTCGCCCTTGAGCGCGCGGGTCAACGCACCCAACGGGAACACGCGCGACTGGTGCAGTTTTTCTGCGCGAAACTTGAGCATCTCCACCAAGCCAGGCTCGTCGAGCACCGGGTCGGTATCGGGCGGGCAGACCAGGCTGGTGACGCCACCGGCCACTGCTGCAGCGAGTTCGCTTTCGAGCATGCCTTCATGCTCGTGCCCGGGTTCACGCAGCCGGGCGGATAGATCGATCAAGCCAGGCGCAACGATGCAGCCGGTCGCATCAATCGTCTTGTTGGGGGCGAAATCTGCTGGCGTGCTTTTGAGCGAAACAATGCGGCCCGCAGCAATTGCCACGTCGCAAACTTCGTCAAAGCGGGAGCCGGGGTCCATGACGCGGCCGTTTTTTATCAGTATCTTCATTCTTTTTCTCCGCGATCAGGCTTCATTCCCAGCGACTATGCTCATCACCGCCATGCGGACGGCTATACCGAAAGTGACTTGCGGCAGGATCACGCTCTGCGTGCCATCCACAACGGCAGAGTCAATTTCAACTCCGCGGTTGATAGGCCCGGGGTGCATCACGATGGCGTCCGGTTTGGCGAGTTGCAGTTTTTCAGTGGTGAGGCCAAAACTCTTGAAGAACTCCTGGCTACTGGGCAGCAATGCGCCCGACATGCGTTCGTTCTGCAGCCTGAGCATGATGATCACGTCGGCGCCCTTGATGCCTTCTTCCAGCGTGTTGCAGACGCGCACGCCCATCTGCGCCATGTCGGCGGGCACCAGCGTTTTGGGCCCGACCACGCGCACTTCGGGGCAGCCCAGCGTGGTGAGCGCATGGATGTCGGACCGCGCCACACGCGAGTGCAGCACGTCGCCGACGATGGCGACAGTGAGCTTGCTGAAGTCCTTTTTGTAGTGCCGTATGGTGTACATGTCCAGCAGGCCCTGCGTGGGATGCGCGTGGCGGCCGTCGCCAGCGTTGATCACGTGCACGTGCGGCACGACGTGCTGGGCAATCAGGTAGGGCGCGCCCGATTCGCTGTGGCGCACAACAAAGAGGTCCGCCGCCATGGCGCTCAGGTTGGCAATGGTGTCGAGCAGCGACTCGCCCTTGGAGGCCGAGGAGCGTGCGATGTCCAGGTTGATCACGTCGGCCGACAGTCGGGTAGCAGCGATCTCGAAAGTGGTGCGGGTGCGGGTAGAGTTTTCAAAGAAGAGGTTGAAGACGCTCTTGCCGCGCAGCAGCGGGACTTTTTTGACTTCGCGGTTGTTGACGCTGACGAAGTTGGCGGCGGTGTCGAGGATCTGCGTCAGCGTGGCTTTGGGCAGGCCTTCAATCGACAGCAGGTGAATGAGCTCGCCGTTCTTGTTGAGTTGCGGATTTCGTCGGTACAGCATGTGGCGGACTCCTTGGGGTCTCTTGATTTTTATCGATTTTTGGGCGTGGACTGACAGTGTGGTGAGTCAACCCTGAACCTGGAAGCTGAACTTGCCGTCTTCCGTACGGGCCAGCTCAAGCGACTGCGAAGCGGGCAAGGTCACGCGCGCCACGGCCAGGTCGGGTTGAACAGGCAGCTCGCGGCCGCCGCGGTCGACCAATACGACCAGTTTGACGCTGGCGGGCCGGCCATAATCAAACAGCTCATTGAGCACTGCGCGGATGGTGCGCCCGGTGTAGAGCACATCGTCGACCACGATGAGGTGCGCGCCGTTCACGTCAAAGGGCAGCAGGGTCTGGCCGCTGGAAGCGAGGCCCCGCTGCGAAAAGTCATCGCGGTGCATGGAGGAAGACAGCACACCGGCCTCGCCCTCCAGGCCCAGGTCTTTCTGCAGACGCTGCGCCAGCCAGGCGCCACCCGAAGCTACACCGACCAGCTTGGATGGGTGGGGATGAGACACCAGTTGCTGGCGCATCCCGCGCAACAGGTCGCTGTACAGCGCCTCGGCGTCCAGGGTCAGACTGCTCATGGAAAACTCCTTAAAAACTGCTCAAGGATGATGCAGGCCGAGGCGGCATCCGCATCGGCTGCGCCGCCGGCCAGCGCCTCGGTGGTGCTATAACGTTCATCCACTTCAAAGACCTGAAGGCCAAAGCGCCCACGAAGCTGGCGGGCGAACTTCTGCGCCCGCACGGTATTGTCGTGGCTGGCGCCGTCAGGGTGAAAGGGAACACCGACCACGAGGGCATCAGGCTGCCAATCCCTGATGCGCACCTCGACGGCCTTCAGCCGGGCATCGCTGCCTTCGGCGGTTATGGTGGGCTGGGGTGTGGCGGTGCGGGTCAGCACGTTGCCGGTGGCAACACCGGTGCGCTTGAGACCGAAGTCGAAAGCCAGAAAGGTATGAAGGTTTTGGGAGGCCTTTGGGGCCCGGGAAGGCATGGCCGCGAGGCTCATGCGTGGCCGGCCTCGGGAGAGAGCATCCAGCTCTGGAGACCCAGCAGCATCAGCGCCTTGTCGTAGCGCTGCTCGACGGGTGTGTCAAAAATCACGCCGACGTCAGCGGCCACGGTAAGCCAGCTGTTGTCCGATATCTCCGATTCCAGCTGGCCCTCGCCCCAGGCGGAGTAACCGAGGGAGACAAACACCCTGCGCGGACCCGCGCCGGTAGAAAGCGCTTCCAATACATCCTTGGAGGTAGTCATTTCAAGGCCGCCGGGAATCGTCATCGTCGAGGCATAGACCGACTCATTGCCGGGCATCATGGATTCATGGAGGACAAAGCCCCGCTCGGTTTGGACCGGGCCGCCCTGGAATACCGGGGCCTGGGTGAGGTCGTCGCGCCGCAAAGGCAACTCGACCTTGTCGAACAGATTCTTGAGGTTGATGTCGCTGGGCTTGTTGATGACCAGTCCCAGCGCACCCCGGTCGCTGTGTTCGCACATGTACACCACACTTTTGGCAAAAGCCTCGTCATCCATTCCCGGCATGGCAATGAGAAAGTGATGCGTGAGATTGATCGATGCGGAATCCGTGGCCATAAAGGGATTTTACGCCGGACGGGGACGGCTCGGGGAGACTGCCCTGCCGATCCGCCCGGAATCAGGCAGCAGGCGGCAGCTTTCGCTACCATCGACCGATGCAAAAGTATGAGACAGGGCTGATGTGGTTCAGGCGCGACCTGCGCGTCCATGACAACGCGGCGCTGTACTACGCGCTGAAGTCCTGTAAACAGGTGTATTGCGCATTTGTTTTTGACCGGGACATTCTGGACGGCCTGCCGCGCATCGACCGCCGCGTGGAATTCATAAGGGAATCGGTGCTGAGCCTGAATGGCCAGCTGCGGAACCTGGGTGCCGCGGCCGGTAACCCCGACGCCGGCCTGCTGACAGCCCATGACGGGGCGGTAGATGCAGTCGTGCGGCTGGCGGCAGAGCTGGGCGCCAATGCCGTTTTTACTAACCACGATGATGAGCCCCGGTCGCTGGCGCGCGACGCCGCAGTGCAGACCGCGCTCGACGCTGCAGGCAAGGCCTTCCACAGCTTCAAGGATCACGTCATTTTTGAACGGCAGGAGGTGCTGACTCTGGCCGGCAAGCCTTACACCGTTTTCACACCCTACAAAAATGCCTGGCTGAAGAAGGTGGATGACTTTTACCTCAAGCCTTACCCTGTCGAAAAATATGGCGCGGCCCTGGCGCCCGTTTCGACAGGCAGGCGCCCTGTCCCGTCACTGGACGATCTGGGGTTTGGGCCCAGCAACCTGTCAGCGCTGAAGATTCCCACCGGTAGCGAAGGCGGCGCTCAGCTTTTTGAAGATTTCGTTGGCCGTATGTCGCAATACCAGGCGACGCGTGACTTCCCGGCCATCAAGGGGCCAAGCTATCTGGGCGTGCATCTTCGGTTCGGTACGGTGTCGATACGCCAGGCGACTTCGGTCGCCTTGCGCGCCATGAATCCGGAAAACAGCGGGAGCCAGGGGAATGAAGGCGCCGCCACCTGGCTCAGCGAACTGATCTGGCGCGATTTTTATGCGCAGGTTCTGGCCAATTTCCCGCATGCCGTCGGCGGTGCATTCAAACCGGACTATGACGCGATCCAGTGGGAGAGCGGGGACAAAGCCCGGGTGCTTTTTCAGGCTTGGTGCGAGGGCCGCACGGGGTACCCGCTGGTGGATGCGGCAATGGCCCAGATCAACCAGACAGGTTACATGCACAACCGCCTGCGCATGGTGACCGCCAGCTTCCTGGTGAAAGACCTTGGCATCGACTGGCGCTGGGGTGAGCGTTACTTTGCCGAAAAGCTCAATGACTTTGACCTGTCGGCCAACAACGGTGGCTGGCAATGGGCGGCCAGCACCGGTTGTGATGCGCAGCCTTATTTCCGCATCTTCAACCCAGTCAGCCAGAGCGAGAAGTTTGACGCTGAAGGGAAATTCATCCGCAAATATGTCCCAGCATTGGCACAGCTGTCTGACAAGGCGCTGCACAGTCCCTGGCGGGCAAAACCACTGGAGCTGGCCACTGCAGGTGTAGTGCTGGGTAAAAACTATCCGCTGCCCATCGTAAAGCACGATGAAGCACGAGCGCTGACGCTGCAGCGCTATGCGGTCGTAAAAAAGGCCTGAGGGTTATCTCAGGCCTTGCTATGATTTCAGGAGCAGCATTCGCACATTATGCTTGGGCTACAGCCTGATTTTGCTGATTTTTTGCCTCAAGCGGATACGGCGGCCTCAGCAGCGCAGTAGTGCCGCACCAGGCTCATCAACTCTTCTTCAGAGAACGGCTTGCCCAGGTAGTGGTCAACGCCAAGCTCCTTCGCATGCTCACGGTGCTTCTCGGCGATGCGGGACGTGATCATGATGATGGGCAGGTTGTTGAGACGCACGTCAGCCCGGATGTTGCGCGCCAGATCGAAGCCGTCCATGCGCGGCATTTCGATGTCCGACAACACCACGGCCGGCCGTTCTTCCTGGAGGCGTTCGAGCGCCTGCAGGCCGTCGGCCGCCATGGAGACACGGTAGCCTTCACGCTGAAGCAGACGCTGCGTGACACGGCGAACGGTGATGGAATCGTCCACCACGAGAATCAGCGGAATCTGAGGCGCAGCCGCTATTGCAGGCGCTTTCGCAATGCTGCTTGTACCCGTGACTGCCGCCGTTGCGCCAGATCCTTCCAGCATATGAGGCTCAGCCCGGTCTGAACTCCAGGCGCGCGCCTGCTGGCCATAAACAGAAGCCAGAGCCACCGGGTTGTAGATCAGCACCACGGCACCGGAAGCCAACACAGACATGCCCGCAAGGCCGGGCAAGCGGGACAACTGGGGGCCCAGGTTCTTGACCACAACTTCCTGGTTACCCAACACTTCATCGACGTGCAGGGCAATGCGCTGCGCGGCACTTCGGAAGATCACGACAGGCGTAGTTTTGCCTTGGACCTCGGCGCTGTGATGCGAGGCCTGCAGCAAGGCGCCGGACCAGAAGAAGGGCATGGATTCCCCGGCAATCTCCAGCGTGCCGGTGTTGTAGGCCTGCTGCAGCTCTTTGGCGGAAGCGCGCCTGACGGTTTCCACCACATTGGCGGGCACGCCAACGGAGAGGTTACCTGACCGGATCATCACCACCTGCGTCACAGCAGTGGTCAGTGGAAGCACCAGCTTGAAATGCGTTCCCTTGCCCGCGACCGTGGAAGTTTCGATGCGGCCACCCAGCGCGTTGACTTCGGAGCGGACCACGTCCATGCCGATGCCACGTCCTGCCAGTTCGGTCACCTGCGCGGCGGTGGAGAATCCCGGCATAAAAATCAGATTGGCGGCGTCGCTATCTTGCAGGGGCTGGTCCGCCGTGATCATTCCGAGGCTGATGGCTTTTTCGCGAATGCGGCGCAGATCCAGACCGGCGCCGTCATCGCTGAAATCGACAGAAATATCGTTGCCTTCCTGCTTGAGGTGGACGGTGATGAGGCCGACAGGGTCCTTGCCTGCATCAGTGCGAACCTGGGTGCTTTCAATGCCATGAGCCACACAGTTACGCAGCAAATGCTCAAAAGCAGGGGTCATCCGGTCCAGCATGCCGCGGTCCATTTCCATGGTGCCGCCCAGCAAATCCAGCCGGACCTGCTTACCGGTTTCCTTGGAAGCCTGGCGCACCACGCGGTACAAGCGTTCGGAAATGCCTTCAAACTCCACCATGCGGGTGCGCAGCAGATCGCGCTGCAGTTCACGGGTCTGACGGGCCTGGGCGATCAAGTCGTCCTCGGTCGCTTCGACCGTCCGTTGCAAGGTGCGCTGCACGGTCGCCACGTCATTGACCGACTCGGCCATCATTCGCGTCAGCTCCTGCACGCGTGTAAAGCGGTCAAATTCAAGCGGATCGAACCCGGCCTGAGCTTCCTTGGCTTGGGCCAGACGTGATTGCATCTGGGTTTCAGCCTGAAGTTCAATGTCCCTCAGCTGTTGGCGCAAGCGGTTCAAGTTACCGCTCATGTCGTTCAGGGAACCACGCAGCTGGCTGAGCTCGGCTTCCAGTCGCGAGCGCGTAATCATGACCTCACCGGCCTGGTTGACCATGCGGTCAAGCAGTTGAGAGCGCACACGAATTGAAGCGGAAGCCGCCTGCCGCAATGGCTGCATGGCCATGGCCTGCGGTGCGGGCACCGTGAGCTTGCGGCCTGCACCGGTGGCAGCTGCAGCGGTGTTCTCAGCAGGAATTTCGGGCACATCCGCAGCTGGGGCTGGCTTGTCCTGCACACTCGGCTTCAGTTCGGGCGCAGCCGCCAAAATAGGCGCAAGCTGAACCGGGGCAGCCGCAGCGGCCGCATCGGCACGGCGCAAGGCCTCAAATGTGGCCTCCATGGCGTCAAAACGGTTTATCAGCGGGTCGAATTCCTGAGTTGCCGCTGCATCGGAACCAAGATGCTCAATCTCCGATTCAATACGGTGAGCCATTTCACCAAGCCGCAGGGCTCCTGCCAGCCGGGCACTGCCCTTGAGCGTGTGGAGAGCCCGCAGGACTTCCATACGCGCGCCCTGGTTATCAGGGCGTGAAGACCACTGCCGCAGCGCTCCCCCCAGTTGAGGCATGAGTTCCGCGGCTTCTTCTTCGAAAATCGGGAACAGGTCGGGGTCGATTGCATCGACCGCGTCGATTTCATCGTCCTCGTCTTCCTTGAAGCTCGCTGTCACCGGCGCAGCAGCGGCAGGTACCAACCGGACAGGCGGTGCGACCACAGCAACAGGTGGGGGCACAGGCGTGACCTGCACAGGAGCAGGCGTTTCAATGATCGGGGCCTGAACCACTTCCGGCACTGATGATTGCACAGCTTCTATAGATACGGTTTCCACTTGAACCGGTTCAGCGGAGAAGTCGTAGTCAGAAAAATCGTTGCCTGGGGGTAAAACCGAATCCGTAAAGTCGAGCTGCTTCAACCGGTCCAGAACGGTTGCATCTGCCTCCTTGAGAAACCCGGCGGCAAACTGGTGCAGGAGCCTGCGGATGTCTTCCGCTGCATCAACAAACACCTGCCCATACCTGCCCGCGCCATTGTTATGGTGCGCTCTTGATTGCTGCAATGCCTGCTCAAGCGCCCGAGCCATCCCGGACAGGGCATCGAACCCGACTGTCGCGGAACTGCCGGCAAGGGAATGCGCCAGAGCGACGGTGGAATCACTGACAGGCTGGTTCAGCTCAAGTGACCATTCGGTGACTTCTGTCACGAGCCTGCGTGACCATTCATCAGCTTCATTCAGGTAGACGTTATAGAGCGGAATTCCGATGCGCAAGGTGCCGATAACCTTGACCTGTTCGTCGCCATTGCCCTCCGCCGACAACGTGCTGTCGGTGGCCTCAATGCTGTCCAGGGCATCCAGCTCCCCAACGGGCGGCTCGCTGGAAACGGACACGCTCAAGACAGGGGCCTGAGACGGCGCCACAACCGACTGCGCGGATGTTGAGAAATCGAAGTTCAGATCGGCTGGCACGTCGGCCATAGCAGGCGCGGCCGATTCGGCATGAAAGTGCTTGTCAAAGTCCGCGTCGGACAACTCAATGGCTTCCGTCCCATCCAGCTCCAGCTCTATCGCCGATCCGGCGTCGGCCATTGCAGCGGGAGCGGGGACTCCAGCATCCGTGGAAATCGCCGACAGGCTGTCGAAATCGATGCCTGCAATCTCGGCCGCAGGCACATTCATTGGCTCAGTGGGTCCGGCTGGCGCCGCAAGATCTACCCCTTCAAACACCAGATCAAAGTCCAGGTCGCTAGCGACGGCCGGCGCATCGGCAGGCATCGCACTCGCGGCGTCGGGCACACCGGCGTCCAGTTCGAATTCAGGCACAGAAACTGCCTCGACGGCAACTGGCTCTGCGGCGGGTACCGCATCGACGGCGGTAGCAACAGGCGCGGCCGGCACAGCCGAGCTGGCGCCAAAGACCAACGGGCTGTAGCGACCTTCGGTGCGCATCGCATCGGCGCTGGCGCGAAAGATCGATGCCGACCAGCCACCATCCTTGTTGGCGGCGATGTCGGCAATCCAGTCGGCAAAACCGCCCATGGCCTCGGTGGACAATGCCCTGAATTCGTCGGTTGCTACCTTCTGGTCGGCCAGCCAGCTATTGAGCATCTGCTCAAGCGACCAAGCCGCCTCGCCGAATTCATTGAGGCCCACCATGCGTGAGCTGCCCTTGAGCGTATGAAAGGCGCGCCGCAGCACCGTGAGTTGCGACACGTCGCCTGGATCGCTGACAAGCGCAGCCAATGCTTCCTGGCCGTTGCCGATGACCTCACGAGCCTCTTCAAGGAAAATATCGCGGAGGTCATCCTCTTCAAAATCATCCGAAACAGCGGGACTCTCAGGTACCGCCTGCGCTGGCGTGACGGCAAATGACAGCGTCGTCAGCGCGTCCGCCGTCGCGATCGCATCACTTCCGGAAACAGCGACCGCAGCCTCACGCGCACTTTGCGCGAGCGCAGGCTGCTCAGCAAGCGCGGCATGCGTTGCCAGGGTGTCGAGTTTGAGCGTCAAGTTTTGGTCAGTCGCGCCGAGACCCGCGTCCTGCACCACAGAAATCACTTCCTGTGACAGAAAATCATTGTTGACTGTGACAGAGGTCGCAGCACTGGCCGCATTCTGGGCGCGGCCCATCAAAGGCTTGAGCTCGCCTTTCTCCTCGTCATAAACGAACAGTTTTTTCGCCAGCGCAGGCTGGTAGTTCAACATGTCGATGAGGAAGCTCAGGGCGCCGAGGTTGTTCCCGAGGTGCTCGAATGTTCCAGCGCTGCGCGCGCGCTGTTCATCAATTTCAGTGACCAGCATCTGTTCGACGCTGTCACGCATACGCAGAACTGCGTGCGAAGCCTGGTCAAGTCCCAGGACGGACAGCACACCACGCATCTGTGAAAGCTGCCCAGGGACGGATTGCAGCGCGACCTTGTCTTGTGGATTCCGGAAAAATACATCGAGCGACTTTTCAAGCTCACCCAATGACACGCGTAACTCACCGACTACGCTACCCATGGTCTGCTTATCGCTGACCCTGCGATACAACTCCTCCATCCAGCCTTCCAGCGGCTGTGGCTCCCCGCCTGCCCGGACGCCTTCCAGACGTTCCGCAAGATTGGCGGTCCTGACAGCCAGCTGTGGATCGTTCGGATCCAGGTCATCAAAAGCAGCTTCGAGGTACAGCACCGAGGTAGCCACTTCCATGGCCAGTTCTATCCCGGGAGCCTGGCCAGACCGAACCGTCGTATCTACAGCGCGAGTCAATGCCTGTGCAAGCGGTTCGCTGGGTGGGTGAAGCTTGAGCAGAGAGTCCGTGACAAGGCTGAACTGATCGGCCACGGACTTGAACTTGTTGGCATCTCCAGCGGAAAGCGACGACCAGGTTTCTTTCGCCGAGGTGATGCGCTTGCGGGCTTGGGCAAGCAGAGCCGGATCAAAGCGCCCGAACTGGACGAGTTCATAGTCCACCGGCTTGAACCGATTGAGGCCAAATGCTGAACGTATTGCCGAAAGTGCAGGCGTGTCGCTGGCACGTGGAGAAACAGCTTGCGAGCAGAAAAACAGCAGATCCTGCGCCAACCGGTCAGACACCCCCGTATCGCCCTTGGCCAGAGAGGCATATTGCATCAGTATCCGGGAGGCGGCACGTTTTACATAAATATCTGAACCGAGCAGCTGATTCGCAACCGCTTCAAAATAGGCTGCCGCGATCTTCCAGAATATGCGAGGTTGACGATCTGCCTGCCTGGCCGAAAATCCAAGGCTGAGCTCCTTGAGGGTTTTGGCAGCCTGCGGCGCTTTACCCTTCATGATCTGAAGCACCGATTGGTCCATGACGGCGCGCGCACCGTCATCGTAGTTACGGGGCTCAGCTGTTGCCGTCAGCTCTGGCTCCAGCCAGCGCCATTCGAATGGCCACAAATCGGCAGGATGGATACGGTCAGCTCGCACCAACTCCTGCACGTCCCGGTACTGAGGAAACAGCGAGACCGCAGAGACAGGCTTATCAGCCAGCACTCCTTCGAGGTATTCCGTCAGGGCAAAGCTGGCGCGTTCGATTTTTCCGGCGGCATCCTGGTTGCATTGTTCAGGTTGCTGCACAAATTTTTGCACCGCCGCCTCCATTGCCCGCAGCACCAGCGCCGGCCCGGCGAGACCCACCATCTCGAGCGCACCGACCGCCTGGTGCAATTGCTGCCGAGCTATTCGCAACTGGCTGGCATCAAGCGCCGCAAGATCAGATCCGCGAGCAGCTTCTGCATCCCGGACAAAACGCTTGAGAGCCTTGGCTGCACCATCCAGCGACTTGCGGAGTTCGTCAAGCACCCAAGCCAGTGGGCCTAAGTCATTGACAGCGAGGTCGAGCTCAGCAGCTGTTGAATTCGGGACGTTGGATTGCATAAATAACGGGCCGGTTCAGAAATCGGTCAAGGGGCGAAAGCTGCAGAAAACACAACAAACTGGCATCAGGCAATCTTGAATCGGGACACCGATTGGCGCAGCTCTTCAGCCATGCGGGAAAGATCACGCACCTGTTGCGCCGTGGAGCGGGTACCCTCTCCGGTCTGTTCCGTCACCGCAAAAATATGCTGGATGTTGCCTGCCACCACGTTGGCCGATGCGGCTTCGCGGGAGGCGGAATTGGAAATCTGCTCAATCAGGTCAGCAAGACGGCGTGACACCTGGTCAATCTCGGTCAGCGCGGTACCTGCGTTATCGGACAGTTTTGCCCCTTCAACCACACCCTGCGTGGATCGTTCCATAGCAGCCACGGCATCCTGCGTATCAGTCTGAATGGCTTTCACCAGTGCCGAAATCTGACGTGTAGCATCTGCAGAACGTTCAGCCAGTCGCTGCACCTCTTCCGCAACCACTGAGAAGCCTCGCCCGGCTTCACCAGCAGACGCCGCCTGAATAGCTGCGTTCAGCGCCAGCACGTTGGTCTGCTCGGTAATGTCCGAGATCAGCTCGGTAATTTCACCAATCTCCTGGGACGATTCGCCCAGCCGTTTGATCCGTTTGGAGGTTTCCTGGATCTGGTCACGGATGGAGTTCATACCGCCGATGGCGTTTTGCACAGCCTGAAGGCCGGATTCTGCGGCAGTCAGCGATTGACGCGCCACCTGGGAAGATTCCTGTGCCTGCGTAGACACCTCATTGATTCGCGATGCCATGTCAAGCACGGACTGGCCGGTTTCGCGAATCTCGCGCAGCTGCTCCGTGGACGCCGCCAGCAGTTCGGTAGACGTACTTTCCACCTGCGCCGTCGTCTGTGCAACCCGTGTAGCCGTGTTTTGCACGTTACCTACCAGTTGGCGCAACTCTTCCACCGTGTAGTTCACCGAGTCAGCGATAGCGCCGGTGATGTCCTCAGTCACAGTTGCTTCCTGAGTCAAATCGCCTTCAGCCACTGTCTGCAACTCATTCATCAAACGCAAAATGGCGGCCTGGTTAGCGTCGTTGACGCGTTTGGCGTCCTGCTCTTGGCCCTTCGCTTCCTGACGCTGCGTTTCGGCGACAGCCTGACGCTGCTTGCTATCCTCCACCTGCAGTTTGGCCAGGCCCGCGGCACACAACAGCGCGAAGGTAGCGGCACCCGCGAGGATGGCCAGCGATAAAGCGCTCAGGCCGGTTTGGAGCGACAGCTTGCCCTGCAAATCCTCAAGGCCGCGGCGAAGGGGTTCGCTGTCTGCGATGATCGAAGATTGCGCTTCACGGGCGGACACCAGACCCTGCAAGTTACCCAGAATGGCACCAGCCTGCACGCGCGTTTGCTCATAGAGCGCCATCAGAGCTTCCAGCCGCTCGCGTGTTTGCGGATCTTTGGATCCTGCCAAACGCAACTCGGGGCTGCCCTCCTGCAGACCCTGCGCAATTTCCTTGAACGAATTCAAGTCTTTACCCAACAAGAACACGGCTTCAGGGCTCACACCCTCCATCGTCAAGAACTCATTGGCCGATTTACCAATCCGCTGGGTCAACATCACCAGCTGGCCGGAAGCTGAGATTTCCGCGGGGGCCGCATTTTGCTGAAGTTTGAGCGATGACACGGTTTCCGCGATTTCCAGCAAGTCCGAAGACTGGCGATTAATGGTGCGCAGAGCGTTGCCCACTTGCGTCAGAATATTTTGCTGACCCATCACGGTTTTCGCGTTCTTTTCGGCGCGCTCCATGAAAGGGGTAACCTTTTCCACGTCAGGTTGCAAGTCTTCGCTGACCGGTGCCAAACGCAGGCTCTCTTCGCCATCCTTCAAGCCGCGTACGGTTTTAGCCAGGACATCGGAACTCTCGCGCACGTCAGGGAAGGCCTGGGCACTGCCCACCAGCGCCTGAGACACCGATTTCGCCAGGCGCTGGGACTGCATCAGTGATTGGCCGGTTGCAGCCACCTGCTGAGCCACTTTGTCCGCCTGGTTCAGCGCCAGGAACGTCACCGTGCCGAGAGCCGCGACAGCCAATGCCAGGAGGAGCACCAGAATTCGCTGATGCTGACTGATGGTCCTGCGGCCCAACAGAGGCAGACGCAGCAGCTCCTGATTTACCGCTGGCGCGCCATCCTCGGCCGTTGCCATGCGGCTGGCTGCAAAAGCACCATCATTACCACCCGGCTGCCGAACTGCTGCGGTCTGGAGCGAAGCTTCATCCATGGCACCCGTCGCAAGAGGATCAGGCGTACCAACGGAGGCCATGTCCATGCTGTCCTCTGGCTGGTCGGGCTTGGTTTTAAATAGCTTCTGGATATTTTCAATTACAGACATGGTGAGCCTTCCGGGAGAGAAACAGTGTGCGCTATGCGCCTATCGTCAAAAAATGCGCTTGCTGAGCAAGCAACTGAAGGTTGATTTCCTGCCAGGTTGCACCATTGAGGTCAACATACTGGTTGCCAAAGAAATCGGGCGCATCGGGCGCTTTTTCAGAGAAGTCGCTGAACGCCTCCTGATTGCGTAATCCGGATAGCTTGTCAATCAGCAGGGCACAGTTAACTTCAAGCGCGCTATTGAGTGCAACAAGCCTGGAGTCAGTGCGTGCAAGCTCGTTTTTGGGAGGGGGAGCCTGGCCGCTGACATAACTCGCCAGATCCACGACGCCAAACAGGCCGCCCCGCAAATTGGCAACGCCGGCAAACCAGGCTTGCGTATACGGCACAGGTTGCGTATTGACCCAAGGGAAAATCTCCCCGGATTGACTCAGGGGAAACAGGTACTTTTTTCCGCCCGCCTCTACGGCCAGCCACGAAGCAGCGACACCTTGCGTCCGCGCAATCTGGAGCCTGTCGGCCAGCCGGGTTTGTAGCTCTCTAAGCGCTTGTCTATTCGCCATGCTTTGGTTTTACGCCGTAAATCAGCCAAGGGCCTTGATTTTGGCCATCAGCTCATCAGCATCCACAGGCTTGGTGATGTAATCACGAGCGCCCTGCCGCATACCCCAGACGCGGTCAGTTTCCTGGTTCTTGCTGGTGCACATCATGATGGGGATATCAGAGTACAGCGGGTCGCGCGTGATGGCACGCGTCAGCTGGAATCCGTTCTGCCCGGGCATCACCACATCCATCAGGATCAGCTCAGGCTTGTCTTCCGCCAGACGGCGGAATGCATCTTCCGCATTTTCAGCGGTTTTGACCGTGAACCCATTTTTGACCAGCAAATCGGTCAGAAACATCAATTCGGTCTTGGAGTCGTCCACTACCAGTATTTTCTTGATTGCCATCACACTGCTCCTTGTTTAGCGCTGCCGAGATCCTGCACGGTCTGCAGCAGCTGATCTTTTGTAAAAGGCTTGGTCAGGTAGTCTTGAGACCCCACCATGCGTCCCCGCGCCTTGTCGAAAACACCGTCCTTCGAAGACAGCATCACAATTGGAACACCCGCAAACTTCGCATTGCGCTTGATGATCGCGCAGGTTTGATAGCCGTCCAGGCGAGGCATCAAAATGTCGCAGAAGATCAGGTTGGGTTCGTAGTCGTTAACTTTGGACAGGGCATCAAACCCGTCTTCGGCCAGCAATACTTCATGCCCTCCCTGCTTCAGGAATATCTCGGCGCTACGCCGGATGGTATTGCTGTCATCGATGACCAAAACCTTCAGTCCGGAACTGGGAATACTCACTGCCTATGCTCCTCATGTTGCGGGCACCGGCAAATGCCGGCCCGCGATTGTCCAGGCAAGTACCTAAGACGCTTAAATCTGAACCATTTCAAAGTCTTCCTTGCGGGCTCCGCATTCGGGACAGGTCCAGTTCATGGGCACTTGCACCCAAGGCGTTCCGGCGGCAATCCCATGCTCGGGTGCACCGGCAGCTTCGTCGTAAATCCACCCACAAATTAAACACATCCAGGTCATTGTTTGAGTCACAGCTTAAGTTGCCTTCGAATAGAATGCAACAATTGTATCGAGGCGGCGTTGCTTATTCGCGTACAAGGCAAAATCGTAGCCTATGGCAAACCCCCAAAATCCTCCCCTGGACAGCCGACAACTCCAAATCGAGGACACCGACGCATCTCCGGCCTGCGTCATGACATTCAACGCCAACGACCCCAGCGGGGCCGGCGGGCTGACAGCGGACATTGCCTCGATCACTTCGGCCGGAGCCCATGCGCTGGCAGTTGTAACTGGCGCTTATGTGCGAGATACGGCTGAAATTTTTGACCACTTTCCCTTCGACGAGGAGGCCGTGACCGACCAGGCCCGTTCAGCGCTGGAAGACATGGCGGTATCCGCCATCAAGGTCGGATTTGTCGGAAGCCCCGAGAACATCAGCACCATTGCCGAGATCGCCACGGATTACGCCGACGTGCCGCTGATTGCCTATATGCCCAACCTGTCGTGGTGGGAAGAAAGTGAAATTGACAGCTACCTGGACGCCTTTCGCGAGTTGATGCTGCCGCAGACCACAGTGTTGGTCGGCAACCACAGCAGCCTGTGGCGCTGGCTCCTGCCGGACTGGTCAGGAGAGCGCAATCCCTCTGCCCGGGACATTGCCAAGGCCGCCGCCGATCTCGGTGTTCCCTACACATTGGTCACCGGAATCCCCCTGCCCGACCAATTCATCGACAACGTACTGGCCACGCCGCAAGCCGTGCTCTACAGTGAAAAATTCGAACGCTTCGAGGCGGTCTTCGCCGGTGCGGGAGATACGCTTTCCGCAGCCCTTTGTGCGTTGCTGGCCAATGGCCACGACCTGCAGGCGGCCACCTCCGAGGCACTGACTTACCTGGACCACAGCCTGGACGCCGGCTTTCACCCCGGCATGGGGAATATCGTGCCGGACCGCCTGTTCTGGGCGCAGGCGGATGTCGATGAATCCGAAGACGAAGCGGCCGATGCCGAGTCAGGCGATGACGCCGCCCTGGTTTTGAAGACTGAAATTGACCTGCCCCCCAATGGAACAACCAAACACTAAGCCCCCCGCCAAGCCTCTTCCCGCTGAGCTTTCCCGTAACGATGCGCTGTTTCAGCGTGCCAAAAAACTGATTCCTGGCGGCGTCAACTCCCCCGTCCGCGCCTTCAAGGCAGTGGGCGGCACACCCCGTTTTATCCAGCGTGCCCAAGGCGCCTACTTCTGGGATGCGGATGGTCAGCGTTACATCGACTACATCGGCTCCTGGGGCCCCATGATCCTGGGCCATGGCCATCCGGCGGTAGTCGAAGCCGTGCAACAAGCCGTGCTGGAAGGTTTTTCCTACGGCGCACCGACCGAACGCGAAGTGGAGCTCGCCGAAGAAATTGTGCGGCTGGTGCCTTCGCTCGAGATGGTTCGACTGGTGAGTTCCGGCACCGAAGCCGCCATGAGCGCCATCCGCCTGGCACGCGGTGCCACCGGCCGCAGCAAGATCATCAAGTTCGAAGGTTGCTACCACGGCCATGCCGATGCGTTGCTGGTCAAGGCAGGTTCAGGTCTGGCCACTTTCGGCAACCCGACGAGCGCCGGCGTGCCGCCCGAAGTGGTGCAACACACCCTGGTGCTCGAATACAACCACCTCGCCCAGCTCGAGGAAGCCTTCGCGCTGCACGGCAAGGACATCGCTTGCCTGATGATCGAACCGATCGCCGGCAACATGAATTTTGTGCGCGCCAGCGTACCCTTCATGAAGCGCTGCCGCGAACTGTGCACGCAGCATGGCGCGCTGCTGGTGTTCGACGAGGTCATGACCGGCTTTCGCGTGGCGCTGGGCGGCGCCCAAAGCGTCTATGCCCGCAGCATTCCCGGCTTCAAGCCCGACATGACCGTCATGGGCAAGGTGATAGGTGGCGGCATGCCGCTGGCAGCTTTTGGTGGCACCCGTGCCGTGATGGAACAGCTGGCGCCACTGGGCCCGGTTTACCAGGCGGGCACGCTCTCAGGCAACCCCGTAGCCACAGCCTGCGGCCTGGCAACCTTGCGTGAGATCGCCAAACCCGGGTTTTACGAGGCCCTCGGCACGCGAACCCGCAGCCTGGTCACAGGCCTGACGCAGGCGGCCAGCAAAGCCGGCGTACCGTTTTGCGGTGACAGCGAAGGCGGCATGTTCGGCTTTTTCCTGCTCAACCAGTTGCCACAGAACTACGCGACCGTGATGACGACCGACAGCCCGGCCTTCAACCGCTTCTTTCACGCCATGCTGGACAGTGGCGTGTACTACGCGCCAGCGCTGTATGAAGCGGGCTTCGTGAGTTCAGCGCATACGGACGCGGACATCGAGGCGACGGTTGCGGCAGCGGCCAGGTTCTTCGCCGCTGCCTGAAGCAGAGTCCTCACCATATGTTGCAGTGTTTTGGCTGCAGCCCAATCATGGCGGGCGTCAGTAGCTATTAAATCAATAGCAATCGCACAGTGATCCGGGGATCAAGGTGCGGAAGTGTTCTTGCTCCGCTCCTCCTGACCTGTCACCCGAAACGGAAAAGAGACGCGCTGCGCTATAAATTTGATAGCTTCTAGCGCCCATCTCTATTGGCATACCGATCAAAAATGCTTAAACCGTGACTTAATGCCGGAAATGCCGGACCCCGGTCAGCACCATCACCACTTCGCGCTCGTCGGCTGCCGCGATAACCTCGTCATCCCGCATGCTGCCGCCGGGCTGGATCACGCAGGTCGCGCCGGCATCCACCACCACATCGAGGCCGTCACGGAACGGGAAGAAGGCATCACTCGCCACCGCCGAGCCCTGCAGCGTCAGCCCGCCGTTGGCGGCCTTGATGGAGGCGATGCGCGCCGAGTCAATTCGGCTCATCTGGCCGGCACCGACGCCCAATGTCATGCCGTCCTTGCAAAAGACGATGGCGTTGGATTTGACGTACTTGGCGACCTTCCAGGCAAACAGCAAGTCGTGCAGCTGTTCCTGCGTGGGTTGCAGCTTGCTGACGACTTTCAGGTCGCCAATGGCCAGCTCGTGGTTGTCGGCTGTCTGCATCAGCAGGCCTGAACCCACGCGCTTGACGTCCATCAGGTTGCGGCCCTGTTTCCAGGCTGTGTCACCGCCGGGGGGCAAGTCGATCTGCAAAATCCGTACGTTGACCTTGGTCTTGAAGACTTCCAGCGCTTCAGGCGTGAAAGCAGGTGCCATCAGCACCTCAACAAACTGCTTCGAGATCTGTTGCGCGGCGCGTTCGTCCAGTGGGCAATTGAGGGCAATGATGCCGCCGAAAGCCGAAGTCGGATCCGTCTTGAAGGCCTTGCCGTAGGCTTCAAGGCCGTCCTTGCCCACCGCCACGCCGCAAGGGTTGGCATGCTTGACGATCACACAGGCGGCGCCGTCTTTCAGCAAGTCAAAACTCTTGACGCACTCCCAGGCAGCGTCGGCGTCGGCGATGTTGTTGTACGAGAGCTCTTTGCCCTGCAATTGTTTGGCCGTCACCAGCGAACCAGGCGCGGGATAAAGGTCGCGGTACAGCGCGGCTTGCTGGTGCGAATTTTCGCCGTAACGCAGGTCCTGCACTTTCACGAAGCGTCCGTTAGCCTGGCCGGGGAACATGCCGTGGCTGCCGTCGGCCTGGATGCCGGAGAGATAGTCACTGATCGCGCCGTCGTACTGGCTGATGCGGTTGAACGCGGCCACCGACAGGGCGAATTTGGTCTTGTCGCTGAGCTTGCCACCGGATTTCAGCTCATCCAGCACGCCCGCGTACTGCGACGCATCGGTCAGCACACCGACGTCTTTCCAGTTCTTCGCCGCCGACCGCACCATGGCCGGGCCGCCAATGTCGATATTCTCAATCGCGTCTTCCAGCGTGCAGCCTGGCTTGGCGACGGTCGACTCGAACGGGTAGAGATTGACCACCAACAAGTCGATGGTGTCGATGCCGTGGGTTTTCAATGCGGCCACGTGTTCGGGCACATCGCGCCGCGCCAGCAGGCCGCCGTGGATCTTTGGATGTAATGTCTTGACCCGGCCGTCGAGCATTTCAGGAAAGCCGGTGTGGTCGGCGACTTCGGTGACCGGCAGGCCGGCATCCGCCAGCAGCTTGGCCGTGCCGCCTGTAGACAGCAGCGTGATGCCCAGGGCATGCAGCGCCTGTGCAAATTCGAGGATGCCGGTTTTGTCCGATACGGAAATCAGTGCGTTCATTTTTGTCTTCTCAAAAGGAGGATGACCGGCAAGAGGTCCGGGCAACGGGGAGCGTATTTTTATTTGATGAGCTTGTGCTCAACCAGCTTCTTGCGCAGGGTGTTGCGGTTCAGGCCCAGCCATTCGGCAGCGCGCGACTGGTTTTGTTCGGCATGTTGCATGACCACTTCCAGCAGCGGTTTTTCCACCACCTTGACCATCATTTCGTACATGCCGTCGGGCTCGGTGCCGCGCAAGTCCTTGAAATAACCTTCCAGGCTGGTGCGTATGCACTCTTCGATGTGTTTTTTGCTCATGCAGCTGCTTCTTCCTGATTTTCCTGGTTTTTATCTTTGTCCACCCGTGCCTGCGCAGGCACGCCCTCGTCATACACCTCGGCGGCAGTCACCGGAATCCGGTCCATCTGCGTGCCCAGTTCCTCAAAAAAATCTCCCACCGCCTTCAGTTGCGCTTCACAGTCTTCCAGCAAATTCATTCGTGCGCGAAATGCTTCACCGCCCGGCAAGGTCTTCACATACCAGCCGATATGCTTGCGCGCTGTACGCACGCCGGTGTATTCGCCATACAAATCGTAATGGTCGCGCAGATGGTCCAGCAGCAGGCGTTCGACCTCTGCCACCAGCGGCGGCGCAAGATGCGTGCCGCTTGAAAGGAAATGCGAAATCTCGCGGAAAATCCAGGGCCGCCCCTGCGCCGCACGGCCGATCATCACGGCATCTGCGCCGGTGTAAGCCAGCACATCACGCGCTTTTTCGGGGCTGGTGATGTCGCCGTTGGCGACCACCGGAATGCGCAGCGCAGCTTTCACGGCGGCAATCGTGTCGTATTCGGCGTGGCCCTTGTAGCCTTGCTCGCGCGTGCGGCCATGCACTGTGACCATCTGCACGCCGGAGCTCTCGGCCGCACGCGCAATGGCCAAGGCGTTTTTTTCAGCCTGACACCAGCCGGTGCGCATTTTGAGCGTCACAGGCACATTGCGCGGCGCACAGGCGGCCACCACGGCATCCACAATCTGCAGGGCTAGGGGTTCGTCCTGCATCAGCGCCGAGCCCGCCCATTTATTGCACACCTTTTTGGCCGGGCAACCCATATTGATGTCGATGATCTGTGCGCCGCGGTCGATGTTATACATGGCTGCTTCAGCCATCATCTGCGCATCGGTACCGGCAATCTGCACGGCAATGGGTGCGGCCTCACCTTCGTGGTTGGCACGGCGCGAGGTCTTCAGCGTGTCCCACAGGTCGCGGCGCGACGTCACCATTTCGCTGACGGCATAACCCGCACCCAGCTTCTTGCTCAACTGGCGAAACGGCCTGTCTGTGACACCCGCCATGGGCGCGACAAACAGGTTGTTTGCCAAAGCGTAGGGGCCGATGTTCATGGAGGGTGAGCGCTGCGAGTTGCTGAAAAAGGAGGCACGATTGTACCTGCCCAAAATTTCAGCAATTGAAATTTGGAAACGGAGTTGTAAGTGTCTTCCTGACGCGGCGGCAAGCTCACCTTGCCTATACTCAAATAGATATATGGAAGCCTGGATTCAACGCCTGATAGAACTTTTGGCCCTGCCCGAATACGGTCTGAGCACGGTGTTTGTGGTTTCCTTCATCTCGGCCACGCTGCTGCCGCTGGGCTCGGAGCCAGTGGTCTTTGGCCTGGTCAAACTGAACCCCGCCATGTTCTGGCCAGCGGTGCTGGTCGCCACTGCGGGCAACACTCTAGGCGGCGCGCTGGACTGGTGGATAGGCTACGGCGCCCACAAGGTGGTAGACAAATATCAGCATTCGTCACACCACGGCCGAGCCGTCCGGTGGCTGGAAAAACTCGGCCCCAAAGCCTGCCTGCTGGCATGGTTGCCAGTGGTCGGAGACCCGCTCTGCGCAGTGGCGGGGTGGCTCAAGTTTCCGTTCTGGCCTTGCCTGGCCTATATGGCAATCGGCAAGTTTTTGCGCTACTTCATGATGACGGGCAGCCTGATCTGGGCGTTTCCCGGCGTCGTCACCGGCTAGCCGCCGCAGGGATCAGAAGCGTTCGTGCGGCAACAGGTAACGCCACTGCCCGGGCTGCAGCTGGCTCATCGATACACGGCCTATGCGCAGCCGCTTCATGGCTTCCACCACCAGCCCCACGCTTTCGCACATATAGGCAATCTGCCCCGGCATTTCTCCCTTGAGGGCAAAGCGCAACCGGGTTTCACTTTGCCAGCTCACCTTGGCCGGGGGCAACAGAACGCCCCTGAAAGTAAACCCGTGGTCCACACGGTTCAACCGGTCCAGCCCGCCAGGCTTGATGTTGCCGCTGACATCGACGATCACCTCATGTTCCATCACACGCGCGTCTTCGCGCAACTTGCGCACGACGCGCCAGTCCTGCGTCAGTACGACCAACCCACTGGCAGGCGTTGCCAGCGGCGTCACCAGTTCCGCTGTGGAGAAATGCTTCCTGAGCGGCCGGATACCGGAGCGGTCATCGGGCGATTGCGTGGCGGCCGACAACAACTGGGCCGCCTGTGCCGCACCGCCCTCGGGTTGCGCTTCCTGGCCGGCCGGCTTGTGCAGCAGCATGGTCACCGGGGTCATCGCCAGCAGGCTGGCATCCCTGTCCAGCACGACAGCCTGGCCCGATACCCGGAACTGGGGTTCTTCGATGGTCACGCCGTCAACAGTGACCCAGCCGCCTTCGATGTACTGTTCGGCCTCACGGCGAGAGCAGGACAGCATTTCAGCCAGACGCTTGGCAAGGCGAACGGGTTCTGTCATCGCGGCAGGCCTTATGACGGCACAGGCGTCAAACAGATGTCAGCCTTGCGCCGCCACCACGCCGATTTCAACATGGTATTTGGCTGCAGCCAGGCGCGGGCTCATGACCGTGGCGCGCGCCGGCGTGGCACCCGGCACGACCCAGGCTTCCCAGGCGCGGTTCATTTCGCCAAAGCTGTCCATGTCAGTCAGCCAGATGGTGGCGCTCAGGAGGCGCGACTTGTCGCTGCCGGAGGCGGCCAGCAGGCGGTCGATATTGGCCAGGATGCTGCGGGTCTGTTCGTACACACCGGGGCCGGCGTCGTCGCCAGCCACCTGGCCTGCGAGATAAACGGTTTGGTTGTGGATGACAGCCTGGGACATGCGTGGGCCGGTTTCAATGCGCTGGATGGACATGTGTTTTCTTTCGAAGGGATGTGTTAACGGGGAATATCTGCCTGCGGGCCGGTGAAGGGGACATCACGTGCGAAGTTCAAGCAGCCCAGCATTTCCCGCTATGCGGGCTGTTGTGTCGTATTGTGGCGCGGCCGGGGCCCTGATGCCCGGCCCTTCAGGCGCCAGACACTGCAGCTCAGCTGCTGAACAGGAAGTTCATCACATCGCCATCCTTGACGACGTATTCCTTTCCTTCGCTGCGCATCTTGCCCGCATCCTTGGCGCCCTGCTCACCTTTGTAGGTGATGAAGTCGGCAAACGCAATGGTCTGGGCGCGGATATAGCCCTTCTCGAAGTCCGTGTGAATCACGCCCGCGGCCTGCGGTCCGGTGTCACCTACGTGGATGGTCCAGGCACGCACTTCCTTCACGCCTGCGGTGAAGTAGGTCTGCAAACCCAGCAATTTGTACGCCGCCAGGATGAGGCGGTTGAGCCCCGGCTCGTCCTGGCCGATCTCCGCGAGAAACATTTTTTTGTCTTCTTCTTCCATGTCGGCCATTTCGGCCTCCATCTTGGCGCAGATCGCCACGACCGGTGCCTTTTGCTCTGCCGCATAAGCCTTGAGGCGGTCGAGGAAAGTGTTGTTCTCGAAGCCGTCTTCGGCCACGTTGGCCACAAACATGGCTGGCTTGGCGGTGATCAGGAAAAACTGGCTGAGCAGCGGTGCTTCTTCCTTGCTGAAATCCACGGTACGTACCGGCTTGCCTTCATTGAGCGCGGCCTGGCATTTCTCCAGGATGGCCACCAGCTTGATGGACTCCTTGTCGCCAGAGCGAGCGGTTTTAGTCACACGGTGCAGGGCTTTCTCAACCGCAGCCAGGTCCGCAAGGCAGAGTTCGGTCTGGATGACTTCGATGTCGGAAATCGGGTCCACCTTGCCGGCGACGTGGATCACGTTGTCGTCTTCAAAGCAACGCACCACATTGACCGTGGCGTCGGTTTCGCGGATGTGAGCCAGGAACTTGTTGCCCAGGCCCTCCCCCGTGCTGGCGCCTGCCACCAGGCCGGCAATGTCCACAAATTCGACGATCGCCGGAACAATGCGCTCGGGCTTGACGATTTCTGCCAATTGCGCCAACCTAGGGTCGGGTACTTCCACGATGCCAACATTGGGCTCAATGGTGCAAAAGGGGTAGTTTTCAGCCGCGATCCCCGCCTTGGTCAACGCATTGAAAAGGGTGGATTTACCGACGTTAGGCAAGCCTACAATGCCGCACTTCAAACTCATGACAAACCTTCAAAAACAGGCTGAGAAGTGTATTCGATGCGCGGGCGGCCGGGGATGGAGCGCTTTGTGGCAGGCGTTCGCCACCTTTTTACTGGCCGGGTCTTTGGGGATGCTTGCCGGTTCAGTGCGTGCCCAGCCCGTCGTGTCATTGAACGACACCAGCCCGACGCTGGACGTCAGCACAGCAAGCTCCGCCTGGGTTGACCCCGACGGCCAGGCCGGCATCGACCAGCTGGCGGGGGGCCGGCCGGGCGCCGCTTTTGTGCCGGCCGGGGATCGCGCGGTTTATTCGCTCGGGCCCAACGCAGCGCTGTGGCTGCATTACCGGCTTAGCAAGGCGTCCGACTCGCGCCAGGACTGGTTGCTGGAGTTCCCAATACCTCTGCTGGATTTGGTGACGGTTTACCAGCGCACCCCATCAGGCGGGTGGACCTCAAAAACTGCCGGGGACACCGTGGCCGTTTCCACCTGGCCCGAACCGGGCCGTTACGGGCGTTTTCGCCTGAATTTGCCTGACAGCGGCGTGCACGACGTTTATGTGCGCATACAGCACCAGACGGAAATCAGCATTCCTGTTCGCGTCAGCACCCAAAGCAGCCTGGCGCAGCGGCTTCAGCTGGAATACCTTGCCATCGGCGCGGTATTCGGCGCACTGGTGCTGCTGATCATTGCCTGCGCGGTGCAGAGCTGGATTTACCGCGACCGGGCTTATGGCTGGTATGCCGTGTATGCAACCATCATGGCGCTGGTGGTGGCCGCCTGGACGGGCTTGGCCGGTCATATCCTGTGGGGCAATTTCAGCACCTGGAACAACATGGCGCAGGGTTGCCTGGCCATTCTGGGCGGTGGCTCGGCGCTGCTGGTGGTGCATCACCTGTGCGGTCCGGGCCCGCGCTACAAGTGGTTTGAACGGTTTGCTTACCGGACCGGTGTGGCCGGCGTGCCGCTTGCACTGGTATATCTTTTTCTGGAACGTGGATCGGGCGTTCGTCTTATTGGTGTTTACCTGATTGCTGTGGTCCTGCTCGGGATAAGCCGGGCCTACATGACCTGGCGCCGCCAGGACATCGTGGGCTTCTGGGTAATGGCGGCCTTCACTCCGCTGGGGCTGGTGACACTCTTTACTGTCACCAGCATCTTCGGCCTGTATTCTGTTTCATGGCTGTCGCAGTACGGCCTGATGGTGGCACTGACCCTAGAGGTGCCCCTGCTGTTGATAGCGCTGAACACACGCTCGCACGAACGCCACGCGGTGGAAGCGCGCGAGCAGGCCATGTCCAGCCAGGACGCCCTGACCGGCCTCCTCGCCGCCCATCTTTTCCATGACCGTTTCAAGCAGGTGGTGGGCCGGGCCCAACGCCATCAGGAGCCTGCCGCCGTGGTGTACATCGAACTGGTCAACTACCGGTACATCAAGAAAACCTGGGGCACGGCCGTAGCCGAGCAAAGCCTGCTGCGCAGTGTCATCAAGTTGCGCCGCATCCTGCGTGATGTCAACACGGTGGGTCGTATTGACGAGGCGCGCTTCGGCCTGATCCTCGAAGGCGTTGCCTCACGCTCGCCGGTCACCGAGCTGGCGGCGCGCCTGATCGCGGCAGGCCTCATGCCGCTCAAAGGCCTCAAGCCGGAAGTAGTGCTGCAGTTTCATGTCGCGGGCGTACTCCTCAGCGAACGTCTTGGCAGCCATGAGCAGATATCCACGGCCCTGGGCGACCTGCTGCACAGCATGGCATCCCGCACGCGCAGGCCCATCCGCTTCCTCGAGCCGGAGTCCACACATCCAATGCCTCTGGACACCGAATCAGCCCTCGACAGCCTTTCAAGCGGCCCGCAGGCGCCGCAGGTGCTTCCCCCTCCCGCAGCAGCCCACGCGCCGCCACACCTGCGCGCTGTCAAAAGTCATTCAAACAGATAGTTCGCCCCCACCTGCTGACCCACCTTGAGTTGATGATCAACACCCGCCAGCACGATGACATTCATGCCGAACGTCAACGCGCCGTTCACCCGGGCGTCCTGGCGATAGGTTTGCAGCATGTCGCCCACCTCCGGGCTGCTGACGGCCGTGGCGGGGTCGATATTGGGAATCGGGCAGCGCGGGCAGGGTTTGACCGGTTTGAGCTGGACTACGCCCTGCTCCGTTGCGATGTGCAATATCTCAATGCGGTCCTCGTCATGCGGCGCCAGGCCATCAGCGCCGGTTGCGTCGCCCAACACAATGTTGGGCCGAAAGCGCTCCATACCCACAGCGGGCGCGCCTGCAGCCGCCAGCTTTTCGTTGAATTGCGCCAATGAAGCCTCGCTGAGCATGAGCAGCGGGTAGCCGTCGCTGAACTGGTTGAGAGCTTCCACATCGCCCGTCCACTGCGGACTGCTCACCCGCTTGTGCTCCGGATCAAACCGCACCAGGCGCGCCGTCTGCCCGAGAAAATCAGTGAACCACTGCGCCGCGATCGGGCCCATGTCGTAAGCGTGAACCTCATCCTTCCAGACCTGCACGCGCACCGGCTCTTCCACCTGGTCCAGTGCGATATGCAGCGCCAGCATGCCGGGTGCGCGAAGCACCATGTCGTGATGCCTCAACTGGGGCTTGATGAGCGCCATGCGCGGCAATTCGCGCTGCGTAAGGAAATGCCCCTTGTCGTCCACCACCATCCAGGCACGGTCAAATTCCAGCCCGGTTTCGGTCAGGAGGGCATCCTGCACCTGCACGCCGGCGCAGGATTTCACCGGATATACGTAGAGACGTGAAATCACGGCGCTGAGGTCGGACGGCGCATCAGCCGGCAATGTGTGGTTTAACGGATCGCTCACTTTTTCAGCCTTTATGTTCACGGGTGCCGGGGCAAAAGTGCGGAATGATTGTTGGCCCCAGCCTCAATTTTGCCCTGCCTCCTAAAATGGGGCATGTCCAAGACCTTTGATGTCTGTATTCGCGGCGACGGCGTGGTGGGCCGCACGCTGGCCCTGCTGCTGGCGCGCGAGCGCCTGCGTGTAGCCCTGGTTGTCCGGCCGGAAAAGCCCGCGGGGTCGAATCCGGTCGCAGATGTGCGTGCATACGCCCTTAACAACGCCTCACGCAAGGTGCTGGAAACCCTGCGCGCCTGGCCTGATGCGGCGTTTGCCACACCGGTGGTTGAGATGCAGGTTTGGGGGGACGGTGGCGGCAAGGTGGATTTCACGGCACGCAGTGCCGGTCAGGAAGCGCTGGCCTGGATCGTGGATGTTCCCGCACTGGAGCAGCAACTGATCCAGGCAGTGCGCTACCAGCCGCAGATCGAAACGGTGGAGGCTCCCGCCAAAGCTGCACTCACCGTCATCTGCGAAGGGCAAAAAAGCGCGAGCCGCGACGAATTCGCACAGACCCGGCCGGTCAACTGGACCGTCAAACCCTATCCGCAAAAGGCCATCGCAGCCAGGCTTGAAATGGATAAACCCCATGGGGGAATCGCCCGCCAATGGTTTACTGGCAGCGACATACTCGCGCTTTTGCCTTTATCCGGTGCGAACGGGAACTTGGCGGCGCTGGTGTGGTCTGTCCCGGTACAGCGCGCCGGCATGCTGGAGAAATTGCCGCCGGAGGAATTTTGCAGCGCCCTTGAAGCCGTCTGCGGCCTGGAAACCGGCCGGTTGGAGCTGACAAGCGAGCGGGCCAGCTGGCAGCTCTCCCTGTCAAGCGCCGGGCATTGGGTGGGTCCAGGCTGGGCTTTGGCGGGAGATGCAGCGCACACGGTGCATCCGCTGGCCGGCCAGGGTTTGAACCTGGGGCTGGCCGATGCGGTGTGCCTGGCCGAGGTGGTTTCCAAACGGGAATACTGGCGCGGACTGGGCGACGAAAAGCTGCTGCGGCGCTACGAAAGAGCCCGCAAGGCCGATGTAGCGGCAATGGGCGCGGTGACTGACGGCCTGCACGGGATTTTTGCGCAAACCGACGAACGCTGGCAGGCTTTGCGCAACTGGGGCATGAAAGGGTTTGAACGCAGCGGTTTGCTCAAGGGCTGGCTGGCGCGGCAGGCCGCAGGTTTGTAGCGAGAGCGAAACACACTGGAACTGAAATGAAAATCGTGAAATTGATCACCGCGCTCGGCCTGCTGGCATTCAGCCTTGTCCCTGCATTTGCGCAGGAAGCCGTCATACGCAAAAACCTCTCCGAAAAATTCCCCGCTTTTGCCAAGATCGATGAAGTCAGCAAGACACCGATCAATGGCCTTTATGAAGTGCGTGTCGGGTTTAACATTTTCTATACCGATGAGCAGGGCAATTACCTGCTGGAGGGCCAGCTTATGGATGTAAGAGCCCGTAAGAATCTGACCGAAGAACGCATCGGGAAACTCAGCGCGGTCGACTTCGACAAACTTCCTTTGAAGGACGCTTTCAAGATTGTCCGTGGTGATGGCAAACGCAAGCTGGCGGTGTTCGAGGATCCGAATTGCGGTTATTGCAAACAGTTCGAACGGGAGCTGACCAACATCGACAATGTCACCGTTTATCTCTTTCTGTTCCCGGTACTTGGGCCGGACTCCCTAGCCAAGTCACGCAACATCTGGTGCGCCAAAGACAAACCAAAGGCCTGGAACGACTGGATGCTTCGCAACACCGCGCCTGCGGCTGCCGAATGCGACATTTCGGCCATCAAGCGAAACCGCGAGTTTGGCCAGAAATACAATATCACCGGCACGCCTACCCTGATTTTTGCCGATGGGTCCCGCGCGCCAGGTGCAGTCAGCGCCCAAGAGGTCGAAAAAATGTTGCTCAGTGCCAAAACCCCCTGAGAGTGAGGCCAAACAGCCTAATTTCATAAAAGCAAGCCGCCAGCCCATATACAACCAGCGCGATCAGCTCCTTTTTTGATAGCACACTTCAGCTGAGTGATTCGATCTACAGGAGCGCTCAGGCAGCTTGCGGCAGACCTGGGGTATTCTGTCCACAAGATGCCAGGCACCCCAAAAACCTCTCCCTTCCCCCTTCATTACCGCGTCGAAATAGGCGACCTGCACGCCCATCTCTTTCGCGTAACCCTCACGATTGCGCAACCCGAAGCCTTGCAGCGGGTCTCGTTGCCCGTATGGATCCCCGGCAGCTATCTGGTGCGGGAGTTCGCCAAAAACCTGCAGCACCTGGATGCGCGCCAGACGGGCCGCACGCCGCTTCATGTCGAGCAACTCGACAAATGCACCTGGCAAGTGCAGTGTTCGCCAGTCCGGCCGCTGGTGCTGCGTTATGAGGTGTATGCCAACGACAACTCCGTACGCAGCGCCTGGCTGGATGCCCATCGCGGCTTTTTCAACGGAACCAGCCTGTGCCTGAAGGTGCATGGCCGCGAAAACGCAGTGCATGCGCTGGAAGTCCCGGCGCCCCAATCCCCCAAGGGCTGGTCGCTGGCCACCGGCCTGACGCCGCGCCACACCAGCAAACAGGGCTTCGGTACCTATGAGGCAGCCAACTACGATGAGCTGGTGGACTGCCCCGTGGAGATGGGCACATTCTGGAGTGGCACTTTCATGGCCCGCGGTGTGCCGCACCGGCTGGTGGTGGCGGGAGCCGCCGCCAGCTTTGATGGCGACAGGCTACTGACGGACACCCAGAAGATCTGCGAAACGGAAATCCGCTTCTGGCACGGCACCAAAAAACCGCCCTTCCGGAACTACCTCTTCATGCTCAATGCGGTGGACGACGGTTATGGCGGGCTGGAGCATCGCAACTCGACCGCGCTAATCTGCAACCGCAAGGACTTGCCGCGCGTGGGTGAATCCCGCACCGCTGAGGGCTACACCACGCTGCGCGGCCTCATCAGCCATGAATACTTCCACACCTGGAACGTCAAACAGCTGCGTCCCGCAGAATTTGAAAGCTACGACTACAGCAGCGAGAACTACACCAGCCTGCTGTGGTTTTTCGAAGGCTTTACCAGCTACTACGACGATCTGTTCCTGCGCCGCGCAGGCCTGCTGGACAACGCGGGTTATTTGAAGGTCCTCAACAAAACCATTAACCAGGTGATGCAGACGCCGGGACGGCTGGTGCAGTCGGTGGCCCAGGCCAGTTTCGACGCCTGGGTGAAGTACTACCGCCAGGATGAAAATACCCCGAACGCCACCGTGAGCTACTACACCAAGGGGGCGCTGGTGGCGCTGTGTTTTGACCTGACGCTTCGGACAGAAGGCGGGGCTACAAGAGGCGCGACGCTGGACAATGTGATGCGGGCGCTATGGCAGCGTTGCAAGGCCGGGCCCATGCGCGAGGCGGATTTTGCGGAGGAACTTGCAGCGGCGGGCCATCGCTCGTTTGCCGCCGAGCTGGCCCGCTGGGTCCATGGGCGGGAGGAGCTCCCGCTCAAAACCCTGCTGCAGCAACATGGTGTGGCAGTCACGGAAGAGCCGGCGCAACTTGCCCATCGGCTGGGTCTGCGCGTCAGTGAAGCCCAGGGCGTGGTGCAGATCAAGGCTGTGCTGCGCGGCGGCACCGCCGAGCGCGCTGGCTTTGCTGCGGGTGACGAATGGCTAGGCGTGGAATCAGTGGGCAAATCGGCCGGCCGGCCAGCCGACAGCGGCTGGCGCATGAGCCGGCTCGACGACGTGACGCACTACGCCGGCAGCGCAAAAAAGGTCATCGCCCTGGTCTCCCGCGACAAGCGCCTGATGCGGCTGGTGCTGGCCATGCCACCCGCACTCACGACCTGGCGCCTGGCGGTGCAGGATGCTGCGCTGATGGACCAGTGGCTGGGGCCCAAGGCCTGACTGGCTCAGTCCCCCGAACTCGGGGAATCAGCGACTGACCGGAACGGGAAGACCCCGTGGCATCATTGCGGACGCATTCTCAGCCAAAAGGACTTATTTCATGCCTGCCGCACCCTACGAAACCATTGAAACACGCAGCGAAGGCCCGGATGGCCGCAAGGTTGGCATCGTTACGCTCAACCGGCCCAAACAACTTAACGCCCTGAACGACTTGCTCATGGATGAACTGGGCCGGGCGCTCAAAGCGTTTGATTCCGATGAAACCATAGGCTGCATCATCCTGACCGGTAGTGAAAAAGCCTTTGCCGCCGGCGCCGACATTGGCGCCATGGCCACGTACAGCTTTGCCGATGTGTACAACAACGATTACATCACCCGCAACTGGGAGCAGATCCGCAGCATCCGCAAGCCGGTGATTGCCGCTGTCAGCGGTTTCGCACTGGGCGGCGGCTGCGAACTCGCCATGATGTGCGACTTCATCATCGCCGCTG
The DNA here is from genome assembly GCF_050626995.1 of Polaromonas aquatica. Classification (GTDB taxonomy): domain Bacteria; phylum Pseudomonadota; class Gammaproteobacteria; order Burkholderiales; family Burkholderiaceae_C; genus Polaromonas; species Polaromonas aquatica_A. The sequence continues at coordinate 1,100,889 of NZ_CP192467.1, forward strand.
ATAATGCCAAATTTGGCCAGCCCGAAATCAAGCTGGGCATCATCCCCGGCGCCGGCGGCACGCAGCGCCTGCCTCGTGCCGTAGGCAAGGCGAAAGCCATGGATATGGCCTTGACCGGCCGCATGATGGATGCCCAGGAGGCCGAACGCTCAGGCCTGGTGAGCCGCGTGGTGCCGCTGGAAAAACTCATGGACGAGGCGCTGGGCGCTGCGCTGATGATCTGTACCTTTGGCCAGCCCAGCGTCATGGCCGCCAAGGAAGCCGTCAACCGCGCGTTTGAAAGCGGCCTGAGCGACGGCGTGATGTTCGAGCGCCGCCTCTTTCATTCGTTGTTTTCCACCGAAGACCAGAAAGAAGGCATGGACGCCTTCGTCAACAAGCGCAAACCCGTCTTCAAACACCGATAGAAAAAGAGCCCCCACGGCCGCTTACTTCGTGTAGTTTCCTGCCCCTCGAGGGGCTGCCCGCCCTCCGGCCCGGCAAAGCCGGTGCCGGGGCGCATGGCTTGAAGAATTCTTTGGGCACTACCAGTGGTGCTGGACTGGCTAGTTTTGGGTGCCCGGCGTTGCGGGATGGCTCAAGTTTTGGCTATAATCATCGGCTGTCGGTCGTATAGCTCAGTTGGTTAGAGCGCAGCATTCATAATGCTGATGTCGGTGGTTCAAGTCCACCTACGACCACCAAGAATGCTTTCGAAGCCCCAGAGGGTCCCCTCCCCTGGGGCTTTGTTCATTGTGTTTTGGGTCTTCCTGGCCCTTTATGGCATTTCGTGGCGCGTTTTGGCCATTCTTTGCTATCCTTTTCATATTCACAACAGCCTCTGGACACATACCATGAACCGCTGCTCCCGTTTAATTCCCCTCCTCGCGGCCCTGAGCGCCTCTGCCGGCCTGATAGGCCTGCCTGCGCTGGCGCAGACCGACCCGGCCGAGCCTGTCAAACCCAACGTCCGGCAATTCCCGCCAAAAGCCGTCCGCGGCGAAATGGTAGTGGTGGCACCGCCGGTCATCACCATGGATGGCAGGCAGGACAAACTGTCAGTGGGTGCACGCATACGTGACATCAACAACAATTTTGTGTTGTCCGGCCCATTCCTGAACCAAAAGCTGGTGGTGAACTATGTGCGCAGCAACACCGGCGAGGTGCATGAGGTCTGGATCCTCAACGCAGAAGAGGCCAGGGAAAAGCGGCCCGGCGGCAATACTGGCACGATTTTCAACTTCGGCAGCGGTGCCCCAGCCAAGGCAGTGGACAACGGCAAGACACCGTACGACCAGTTACCTGCCTACAAGCAGTAACGTCCACTTCTTCAAGCATCAAATTGGCCTCATGCCCCTTAAATAAGGGCGCAAGCAGCTATTAATTTAATAGCAATCGCGGCAGGCCAACGGAAAACGCCAATCGGTCAGGGTCAGCATCATGAGCAAAAAAGTCTTCATCAAAACCTTCGGTTGCCAGATGAACGAGTACGACTCGGACAAGATGTCCGACGTGCTCCATGCCGCCGAGGGCTACGAGCCGACGCAGGACATGGAACAGGCCGACCTGATCCTTTTCAACACCTGCTCGGTGCGCGAAAAGGCGCAGGAAAAAGTCTTCAGCGACCTGGGCCGTGTCAAGCACCTCAAGGAAAAAGGCGTACTGATCGGTGTAGGCGGCTGCGTGGCCAGCCAGGAAGGCGCGGCCATCATCCAGCGCGCGCCGTATGTCGACGTCGTTTTCGGCCCGCAGACCCTGCACCGCCTGCCGCAGATGCTGGCCAGCCGGGCGCGCCTGGGCAAGCCGCAGGTCGACATCAGCTTCCCGGAAATCGAAAAATTCGATCACTTGCCGCCGGCGCGGGTGGAGGGCGCGAGTGCGTTCGTGAGCATCATGGAAGGCTGCTCCAAATACTGCAGCTACTGCGTCGTGCCCTACACCCGCGGCGAAGAAGTCTCGCGGCCCTTTGAGGACGTGCTGGTCGAAGTCGCCGGACTGGCCGACCAGGGCGTCAAGGAAGTCACACTGCTTGGGCAAAACGTCAACGCCTACCGCGGCCCCATGGGCGGCACCGCCGAGATCGCCGACTTCGCGACGCTGCTCGAATACGTCTCCGACATCCCCGGCATTGAACGCATCCGCTATGTGACCAGCCACCCCAATGAGTTCACGCAGCGCCTGATCGATGCCTATGCCAAACTGCCCAAGCTGGTAAACCACCTGCACCTGCCGGTGCAACACGGCTCCGACCGCATCCTGATGGCCATGAAACGCGGCTATACCGCCATGGAATACAAGAGCACCATCCGCAAGCTGCGCGCCATTCGCCCGGATCTTGCGATGAGCAGCGATTTCATCGTCGGTTTTCCCGGTGAGACCGAAGACGACTTCGGCAAGATGATGAAGCTGATCGACGAGATCGGCTACGACACCTCGTTCAGTTTTATCTACAGCCCGCGTCCCGGCACGCCGGCCGCCGCGCTGCACGACGACACGCCGCACGAGGTCAAGCTGCGGCGGCTGCAGCACCTGCAGGCCACCATCGACGACAGCGTGCGCGCCATCAGCGCCAGCCGCCAAGGCACGGTGCAGCGCATCCTGGTCGAGGGCACCTCGCGCAAGGACCCAACCGAGCTCATGGGCCGCACGGAATGCAACCGCGTGGTCAACTTCAAGGGCCAGCCGCGCCTCATCGGCCAGATGCTGGACATCACCATCACCCAGGCCACGCAGCGCTCGCTGCGCGGTGAAGTCCTCATACAGGACGTCGCGCTGGCGGCCTGAAACCACTGCTGACACGCCCCACGCACATGCTGCAACGGTTTTCGTTCCGGCAACTCCTGGTCATCGCGTTCCTGTTGATTGCCGCCCTGCTGGGCGCCGCTTCACTGCGGGCGCTGTTTACCCTGGAAGACCTTTCGCTGCAAAGCCGGAGCAACGCTGCCCGCGCGCTCGAGCTCAGCAGCGCCGCGCAGTCCCTGGCCGAGCGCAGCGTATCGATGGAACGCACATCCCGCCAATCGGTCGTCCTCGACGACCGGGTACTGCGTGAGCGCTTCGGTGATGAAGCCCGTGAAGCCGCGGACATCCTGACCAGTCTGGCGCGCGAAGACATACCAGTCGCCCAGGCCCGGCAATGGCGCACGCACATGCAAAACATCCAGGATTTGCTGACCGGGCCGGCGGGCACGGCGCTGGACCGCGAACGCCAGCTGGCACTGGAATTCCGCGAACTGGAAAGTGTCAACGCCGCCATTGCGGTGCAAGTGCAACAGGCAATCCAGCAGCGCAACAGGTTGCTCGAAGGCAAGCTGGAGGCCAGCCGCCAGCGGCTGACCCAGCAGGTGACCTGGGCCATCGTGCTGGCCATCGCCATGGCGCTGGCATTCGGGGTGTGGTTTACGCTGCCGCTCAGGCGCCTGGAAAGCGCCATCGTGGGCCTGGGCGAGAACCGCCTCGACCAGGTGATCACCATCCAGGGGCCTGCCGACCTCGCCCTGGTGGGACAGCGTTTGAACTGGTTGCGCCTGCGGCTGGTCGAGCTGGATGCCGACAAATCGCGCTTCCTTCGCCATATTTCGCACGAACTCAAAACACCGCTGGCGTCGCTGCGCGAAGGGGTGTCGCTGCTGGAAGACGGCGTGGCCGGCACGCTGAGCAATGACCAACGCGAAATAGCGCAAATCCTCAGGCACAACACCGGCGTACTGCAAAGCCAGATCGAGGACCTGCTGCGCTTTAATACCGCCGCGTTCGAGGCGCGTCACCTGAACCGCCAAAGTATCGACCTGCTGCAACTCCTGGAAGAGCAGGTGTATGCCCAGCGCCTGCAGTGGCGCGCGCGGGAACTGACGGTCACTGTCGTTGGCGAACCGCTGGTGATGGAAATTGACCCCGAAAAAATCGGCACTGCGGTGGCCAACCTTCTTTCCAACGCCATTCGCTATTCCCCGCACAAAGGCATGATCCGGCTGGAGCTCAGCCAGCTCAAGGGGTTTGCCCGTATCGATATCCATGACCAGGGCGTGGGCGTGGCAGAGGCCGATCGCGACCGCGTGTTCGAGCCTTTTTACCGCGGCGAGCGCCAGCCGAACGACGTGGTCCGTGGCAGCGGAATTGGCCTTTCCATCGTGCACGAGTACATTGCTGCGCACGGCGGAAGTATTGCCTTGATGCCGGATCAACCTGGTGCACACTTCAGAATAGAGCTTCCCCATGCTTCCAAGCACTGACATTTCCCACCATTCACTTGCGGCCCGCCCGGCTGGGCGCGGCTTGCGACCGGCTTTGGCCTTGATGGCGGCGCTCGCGCTGGCAGCCTGCAGCAGCGATGGTCCCGCCAACGAGCGGGCCGACGCCGACACAGCCGCGGTCCTTGCCGCCCGAGCCGCAGCCTCCGCCGCCGAAGCCGCACGGGCCAGTGCCAGCCAGCCCCCGCCACTACCGGAGGCGGTTGTTTTCGCCAGCGGCATGACTTTGCGCATGCTGGCTTACGCCGAACGTGTGCGCGTCATGCCGCCGACCGAACTTACCCAGGAGGCCGGCCGGCTCGGCGACGCAGCCAGCCCCGAAACCCAGCTGCAGCTCTCCCTGGTGCTCGCGCAGTTGCGGCAGCTGCCCGACCTGATACGCGCCCAGGAGCTGCTCGCCCGTGTGCTGGGCAATGCCGATGCCCAGCCCCTGCACCCCCTGGCCCGCCTGCTGGCGTCACGTTATGCCGAGCAGCGCCGCCTTGAAGAGCAGCTTGACAAACAGGGCCAGCAACTGCGCGACGCGCAGCGCAAGCTGGACCAGACCAACGAGCGCCTCGAAGCGCTCAAGGCCATTGAACGCAGCCTGACCAGCCGGCAGCCGGCGGCAACGGCCTCAGCCCCCATACCCCCCGCCAGCCGGGCCCGCCCCACTGCGCCATGAGCGACCCAGCCCTGACCGCGCCCCACCTGCTTGTCGTGGATGATGACGCCGACATGCTGCGCCTGCTCACCATGCGGCTCACCGCGGCGGGTTATCGCGTCACCGCAGTCACCTCGGCCGAGGCGGCACTAACCCAGCTGCATATCGAGCGGCCGCAGCTGGTGCTCAGCGACGTGCGCCTGCCCGGCCGGGACGGCCTGGCGCTGTTTGATGACATCCGCCAGCAACACCCCTCGCTGCCGGTAATTCTGCTGACCGCGCATGGCACCATTCCCGACGCCGTGGAGGCTACGGAGCGCGGTGTGTTCACCTACCTCACCAAGCCCTTTGACGGCAAGGGTTTGCTCGACAAGATCGCCCAGGCCCTGGCGCTCAGTGCACCTACCAACCCAGCCAAACGGGGCAGCCCCGATGCCTGGCAGAACCAGATCATCAGCCGCTCCAGCCGCATGGCGGAAGCCCTGGCTGAAGCACGCATGGTGGCGCAGTCGGACGCCAGTGTGCTGCTACGCGGTGAAAGCGGCACCGGCAAAGAGCTGCTGGCCCAGGCCATCCATCAGGCAGGCGCACGGGCCAGCAAGCCTTTCATTGCGGTCAATTGCGGCGCAATCCCGGAAGCCCTGCTGGAATCCGAGCTGTTCGGCCACGTCAAGGGCGCCTTCACCGACGCAGTAGCCAATCACAAGGGCCTCTTCCAGGCGGCGGACGGCGGCACCCTGCTGCTCGATGAAATCGGTGACATGCCGCCTGCGCTGCAGGTCAAGCTGCTGCGCGTGCTGCAGGAGCGCGTGGTCCGGCCGCTGGGCTCCAGCCAGTCTATCCCGGTGGACGTGCGCATCATCTCGGCCACACACCGCGACCTGGACGCCGCCATGGCGGAGGGCCAATTCCGCGCCGATCTGTATTACCGGCTCAACGTGGTCACGCTGACCCTGCCCCCGCTGTCTGAACGCCGCGAGGACATCCCTCTGCTGGCCAACCATTTCCTGCTGAAGCTCGCCACCAAATACAACAAACGCCTGAGCGGCTTCGCGCCCGAAGCCCTAAAGGCCCTGACCACCGCAGCGTGGCCGGGCAACGTCCGCCAGCTCTACAACGTGGTGGAACAGGTCTGTGCGCTGTCGACCACACCGCTGGTGCCGCTGGCACTGGTGCAGCGGGCCCTGCGCTCACCGAGCGTGCAGGTGCTCACTTTTGCCGAGGCCAAGCAGCACTTTGAGCGCGACTACCTGGTCGGGTTGCTCAAATTGACCGACGGCAACGTGGCCGACGCGGCCCGGCTGGCCGACCGCAACCGGACCGAGTTTTACCGCCTCATGCAAAAGCACGGGCTGACGCCAGGACATTTCAAAGCTGAGAGCTCTGGCTCCTCCTGAGTCTGTCGCTGCGCCACAGCGCGGCGTCGCTGGCTGGCGACAGCCTTAAACTGTTGATTTATAACGATAAAATCCGCTCCCCATGTATGGCTGTCGCTCGTTGGCGACAAAAACGGCGATTCTGGGTACTTTTTAGCTGGATTACATTTGGTTAAATCAAGTATCACGTTTAACTCATTGATTTAAAACAGTTTTTTCAAGCTGGCACAGGGTTTGCCCTAGTCATGGCATGCCAGCCTTTCCCCTGCCTTTTTTTATCGACGCCGGTGCCTCCACCGACCGGCCCGATTCGCGCCTGCGAGACCGCATCGCAGCCTGCGCAAGCCTCGTGGCGCTGACGCCTGCTGCGAGCGAGGCGCACTTCTCCGGCCTGGAAAAAACGCCCACTGAAGCGAGTTTTTTCCACGTCGGCCGGCGCGGTGATTCGGTGTGCACTCAGGAAATCACGACAGCTGGCGTGAAGCACCTGCCCTGCGATCCCGCAACTTTCAATTTCGGAAAAAACAGGTTGTCACCTGAGACGCGGGACAACCTGGGCCAGGGCAGCGCGCGCTTTTTCAGCCATCTCAATTCGCCCACCTCCTTCAACACGACAACCATACCGTAAGCGAAACATGGACCAACCTGATCACACTCTGACCGTCGCTGCCGCACGCAGCCCCCTGCGCGAGGAACGTCATCCGAATTCGGTCACGGCGCCGCCGCTGAACCGTGGTTCGATGGTGCCGCGCCCCTGGCGCGGCTTCTGGAACAGCATGGCCACAGCCGCGCTGCTGCCCGTGCTGGCGCTCTTCAGGGCGGCTGACCCTGCGGCGCTTCGGCCCCTGCCCGCCGCGCGCCCGGAGCCCTGGCAGCGAGCGGCAAAACGCCGCCGCACGGTGTTCCTGTTGCTGACGCTCGTCAGCACCGTGCTGGCCACCAGCATCTTTGCAGACATGCAGCCCGACTACGACAGCGCCTGGCTGCAATACGGCCAGATCAGCCTGTTTGCGCTGCTCTCGGCCTGGGTGGTGACTGGTTTTATGACCGCGATGATGGGTTTTTACGTGACAATCCGCGGTGACAAGCACGCGCTGTCCGCCAAAAAAGTGCAGCATGTGCCGCTGGATGCCTCCACACGCACGGCGATCATCATGCCGATCTGCAACGAGGACGTGCGCACCGTGTTCGCCGGCCTGCGCGCCACCTGCGAGTCCGTCGCGATGACCGGCCATGTGCAAAGCTTTGACGTGTTCGTGCTGTCTGACAGCAACAATCCGGCCATCATCCAGGCCGAGCGCGCCGCATGGGAAGACCTGCGCACCCAACTGGCCGGCCATCCGGACCAGCCGCAGATCGAGGTGTACTACCGCCTGCGCAAACGCCGCACCGACCGCAAGGCCGGTAACGTGGCCGACTTCTGCCGCCGCTGGGGCAAGGATTACCGCTACATGGTGGTGCTGGATGCCGACAGCGTGATGAGCGGTGATTGCCTGGTCTCCATGGTCAAGCTCATGGAAGCCAACCCCAAGGCCGGCATTATTCAAACCGCCACGCAGGCCATTGGCCATGTGACGCTGCACGCACGCGCGCAGCAATTTGCCTCACGCGTGACGGGACGTCTCTTCACGCTGGGCATGCAGTACTGGCAGATGGGCGAGTCGCACTACTGGGGCCACAACGCCATCATCCGGATTGAGCCCTTCATGAAGCATTGCGCGCTGGCACACATCAAGGGCACTGGCGGCATGGCCGGCAGCATCATGTCGCATGATTTTGTTGAGGCCGCGCTGATGCGCCGCGCCGGCTACCACGTGTGGCTGGTGGGCGACCTGGTAGGCAGCTACGAGCAGCAGCCGCCCGATTTGCTGGCCGAGCTGCAACGCGACCGCCGCTGGTGCCAGGGCAACCTGCAAAACTCCCGCCTGATCGCCGAACCGGGCATCCACCCCGTGCACCGCTCGATGTTCGGAACCGGCGCGATGGCCTATCTTTCGGCGCCACTGTGGCTGTGTTTCCTCACGCTGGGCACGGCGCTGTGGCTGTCGGGCTCGCCCATGATCGCCGACTGGACGCTGCTGCCCGGCGAGCTGATGGCGCTCTGGGGCTGGACGCTGTGCATGCTGTTTTTGCCGCGCGTTCTGGGCATCGTGGCCGTGCTGGTCAACCGCCAGCAGCAATCCTACGGCGGCACCGTCGCCCTGCTGCGCAGTGCTTTGCTTGAAACGCTGATTGCGCTCCTGCAGGCGCCCATCCGCATGCTGGCGCATTCGCTGTTTGTGGTGGTGGCCCTGACCGGCCTCAAACTGGAATGGAAGTCGCCTCCGCGCGAAGCGGCCGCCGTACCCTGGCGCCATGCGCTGGCGCAACTGGCGCCCATGTCGGGAATCATCGCGCTGCTGGCCGTCGGCATTGCCGTGATCGATGCGCGCGCGCTGATCTGGCTGATCCCGGTGGGCCTGCCGCTGCTGCTGGCGATTCCGATGACGGTGCTCACCAGCAAGGTCGGCGTGGGCACGGCCCTGCGCGCGCAGAACTACCTGCTGATTCCCGAAGAAACCCGTTCGCCGGCGGTGCTGCGCCGCGCCTGGCTGCATGCAAGCCGGCTGGCCAAGCCGCGGCTGAATGTGGCCGCTTGAGCCCTGGGATACGCCGAACATGAAAAAAGCCGCTTGAAGCGGCTTTTTTCATGTTGCCCCGTCAGTGTTTGCTATAGATTTAATAGCTTCTGCCGCCCGTATTTATTGGGCTAAGGGTTTCTTTTATCAACAACTGGCATATCAGAACTTGGGCATGCCCTTCATGCCACCCATGCGTTTCATCATCTTCATCATGCCGCTGCCCTTCATCTTCTTCATCATGCCCTGCATCTGCTCGAACTCATTGAGCAGGCGGTTGACTTCCTGAACGTGCACGCCGGAGCCGGCGGCGATACGGCGCTTGCGTGTGGCCTTGATGAGCTCGGGCTTGCGGCGCTCCAGTGGCGTCATGCTCTGGATGATGCCTTCCTTGCGCTTGATGTCTTTTTCGGCCTTGTCCATGTCGACCTGGCCAGCCTTGGCGGCCATCTGCGCGGGCAGCTTGTCGAGCAGGCTGGACAGCCCGCCCATGTTTTTCATCTGCTGCAGCTGGCTCAGGAAGTCATTGAGGTCAAAACTGTCGCCGGACTTGATCTTGGCCGCGAGCTTCTGCGCCGAAGCCATGTCCACCCCGGCTGCCACCTGCTCGACCAGCGCCACGATGTCGCCCATGCCCAGAATGCGGCCGGCGTGGCGCTCGGCGTCGAACACTTCGAGGCCGTCGATCTTCTCGCTGGTGCCTGAGAACTTGATGGGTGCGCCGGTGACCTGCCGCACGCTCAGCGCCGCGCCACCACGTGAATCGCCGTCAGTCTTGGTCAGGATGATGCCGGTGAGCGGGAGCGCTTCCTTGAAGGCCTTGGCGGTGTTGACCGCGTCCTGGCCCTGCATCGCATCGACCACGAACAAAGTTTCGACCGGGTTCAGGATTGAATGCAGCTCCTTGATTTCGGCCATCAGGGCTTCGTCAATCGCCAGCCGGCCAGCCGTGTCGACCAGCAGCACATCAAAGAAATGCTTGCGGGCGTAGTCAATCGCGGCGCGGGCGATGTCGGCGGGCTTCTGATCAGGCGTGCTGGGAAACCACTCGGCGCCGGCCTGTTTGGTCACTGTCTTGAGCTGCTCAATGGCGGCAGGGCGGTAGACGTCGCCCGACACCGTCAGCACCTTCTTCTTGCGCTTTTCGATCAGGTGCTTGGCCAGCTTGGCCGTGGTGGTGGTTTTACCCGCGCCCTGCAGGCCTGCCATCAGGATCACAGCCGGCGGCTGGGCCGCCAGGTTGATGTCGCTCACGCCTTCGCCCATGGTGGCGGCCAGCTCGCGGTTGACGATGCCAACCAGCGCCTGGCCCGGTGACAGCGATCCCATCACCTCCTGGCCGAGCGCCTTGTCTTTGACCCGGGCGATGAAGTCGCGCACCACCGGCAGGGCCACGTCGGCCTCCAGCAGCGCCATTCGCACCTCGCGCAGCATGTCCTGCACATTGGATTCGGTGATGCGGGCCTGGCCTCGCATTTCCTTGACGAGGCGGGATAACTTGTCGGTAAGGGCTGAAGCCATGAGAGGGCGCCACGAACGTGGAGCAGTTAGGTGGAATAGAAGGGCAGCGGGGAGGCAGCCGCAAGGCAGTAAAGGCTAAACTCTAGCCATGATTTTAGCTTTGAGCGACTGGTGGGGTCTTGCGGCGGCGGCCGGCGCTGCTATCGCCTACGCGGCATTGGCGCTGGCCTCGCCGCGCCTCGGCCCCTCAGCCACCCGGAGGATGCTGGTTGCAGCTTGGCTGCTGCACGCACTGGCGTTGGCCGATGGCTTGCTGGGCGAGCCCCCCCGGTTTGGTTTTGCACCGGCGCTGTCCATGACAGTCTGGCTGGTGCTGACCGTTTACGCCATCGAAAGCCGCCTGTTTCCGCAACTTCAGGCCCACTGGGCGCTGGCGGGACTGGGAAGCGCAGCAGTCATCTTGACGGTCATGTTTCCCGGCACTACTTATCACGCCATCGCATCACCCTGGCTGCCGCTGCACTGGGCGCTGGGAATTGCGTCCTACGGGCTGTTTGCCGCCGCCGTGGTGCATGGCTGGCTGATGACGCGTGTTGAGCGTTCCATCCGGCTGGCCGCACAAACCGATGAGGGCGTACCACTGCTGACGTTGGAGCGCCTCACCTTCCGCTTTGTGGAGGCCGGCTTTGTACTGCTGTCAGCCACGCTGTTTGTGGGCTGGCTGTTCGCCGAAACACTTTACGGACCTGGCCTGGCCTGGAAGTGGAATCATAAAACCGTGTTTTCCGTTCTGGCCTGGCTGACATTCGCCGGGCTGCTGATAGGTCGGGCCCGCCTGGGCTGGCGTGGCCGCAAGGCGGTGCATGTGTTGTACCTGGGCTCCGGGCTGCTGCTGCTGGGCTATGCGGGTTCGCGTTTCGTGCTTGAAGTCATCTTGAGGCGGGCATGAAATACCTGTTGGTCATGGGATTCGTGCTGGTGGTTTTCTGGCTCTGGCGCCATAACCGCGATGCGGAAAGAAAAGACGCTGCAGCCACCCGCCCGCGTCAGGCACCTAACCGCGAGGCCGCCGTTGCAGAGATGGTTGCATGCGATGTCTGCCACGTGCATCTTCCGAAGTCTGACGCCCTGACAGGCGGCAAAGGCATCTATTGCAGTGACGCACACCGCCGGCAGGCAGGAGACTAGATGAGCACGCCATCCCACTGGTTTGAGACCGGAGGCAGGGCATCAGGTGCGTGGGAGGCGGTCCCTGAACTGGGATCCTTCGGCCGCCTGTGGCGCGTTTTCATGACGGCGCGCGTTGCCATCGCCACGGTGCTCGTCATTTTGCAGGCGGTTATCTATGCTCTGGGCAGCATCACCAATCGCTGGTCGATTGCGGTTTGCATAGCCTATCTGTGCGCCACACTGGCCGTGCGCGTTTGGGCCAAGCCGCGGCCACCGGGAAGCACTTTTGACGCGCAGTGGGTATTGACCATCGGCGTGGACGTCATCACGTTCTCTGCACTCAATGCCCTGCAGTCAAGTGGCATCAATTACACGCCGCTGTTTGCCTTGCCGGTGCTCCTGGCCTCCATCCTCGGGCCGATTTTGCTTGCCTTCGGAACCGCCGCCAGCGTGACGTTGCTGCTGCTGGCCGATGCCTGGTGGAGCTCACTCCAGGCGTTCGGCGATTTCAACGCACGATTCCTGCAGTCGGGTCTGAGTGGCTCCGGTTTTTTCCTGGTTGCGCTGCTCGCCAACCATCTGGCGTTGCGCCTGGCACGTGAAGAACAACTGGCAAAGCGCAGCCAGTCCGCTGCCCGCATGCAGACGCAGGTGAACGAACTGGTCATCGAAACGTTGGCCGATGGGGTGCTGGTGGTCGATATCAATGGCATCGTCCGGTCGGCCAATCCGGCGTCCAGGCGCCTGCTGGGGGTTCGGGATACGGTTCGGAGCGGACCGTTCATCCTTGTCATGGAAGCAGCCTGGCTGCCGCTGGCAGAATTGATGCACAGCACATTCAGCACGCAGGTCCCCCAGGAAGCGGACATCGGCCTTGAATATCCGGGCAGCAATACCCGGCGGCTTCACGTGCGCACCCGCCTTGCTTCCTCAAAAAACGGCACCCACGAAAGCCTTTGTGTCATGTTCCTGGAAGATCTCCGGGAAATGGAAGCGCGCGTGAGGACCGAGAAAATGGCGGCCATGGGGCGCATGTCGGCCGCGGTGGCGCACGAAATCAGAAATCCGCTAGCGGCCATTTCCCAAGCCAATGCCTTGCTGGAAGAAGACCTGCAGGACGAGCCACACCGCCAACTCACCGGCATGATCCGGCAGAACGCACAGCGCCTGGCCAGAATCGTCGACGAGGTGCTGAATATCTCACGTGCCCAGACCCAACTGCCTTCGCCGCAAGCGACCACTCTGGCGCTTGATGAAACTGTCCAGAAAATCGCGTCGGACTGGGCAGGACAAACCGCAGCCTCTCAACGCATGCGAATTACTGCGGACTCAAACAATGCCGTTGTACGTTTTGAACCGGAACACCTGCGACGTCTGATGATCAATCTGCTGGACAACGCCTTGCGCTATGCCAGCACGTCTGAGCGGGCTATTGAAGTCTCGACTCAACTCGTCACGCCGGGGCAGGCACGCCTGTCGGTATGGAGCGATGGGCAGCCCATGGAGCAAACTGTGCAGACACACCTGTTCGAGCCATTTTTCTCTTCTGAAAGCCGCTCCAGCGGGTTGGGCCTGTATATTTGCCGCGAATTATGCGAGCGCTATGGCGCCCTGATTGGCTACCAGCGCGTGCAGCGCGCCGGCATTGAGGGAAACGAGTTTTTCGTCATGTTCAGCCCTTCCGGTTCAACGCTGGCTTTACCCACTGCATCTTTTGCCACAATGCCTACTTGAAACATGAGCACGCCAGCCCACATCCCCCAGCAGGCCCGTATTCTCGTCATTGATGATGAGCCGGACCTGCGAACACTGTATGAGCTGACACTGCTCAGGGAGGGATACAGGGTAGAGGCGGCTGGCGACCTGCTGCAGGCCCGCGAACAGCTCAAAGCACACCATTTCGATGCGGTGATCACCGACATGCGCTTGCCCGACGGCCTGGGCCTCGAATTGCTGCGGGATATGGTGGACCAGCAAAGAGCCGAGCGATGCGTGGTGATTACAGCGCACGGCTCGGCTGAAAATGCGGTGGAAGCGCTCAAGGCCGGCGCGTTTGACTACCTCACAAAACCAGTCGACCTCAAACAGTTCCGCAGCGTGGTGGCATCTGCAGTACAGGGAGCCAAACATCCGGCAGCAATGGCCAAAGGTGATCGAAATATGCCGGAACCCGGCACTTCGCCATCAGTTCCAGGCCAGAAAAAAAGCACTGAAGGCGCAGCGATTCTGCATAAACTGGTTGGTGAGTCGGCGGTCATGCGCGCCGTCAAGTCGCGCATCGTCAAGGTGGCGGGCAGCATGGCGCCCGTTCTCATCCAGGGGGAATCCGGGACCGGCAAAGAACTGGTGGCACGCGCCGTGCACGGTTGCAGCCACCGCGCCGCAGGGCCTTTTGTGGCCGTCAATTGCAGTGCCATACCCGAGAACCTTCTCGAAGCGGAATTTTTCGGGGCTCGCAAGGGCGCATACACCGGATCGGCGCAGGATCGGCAAGGCTACTTCCAGGCAGCCAAGGGCGGAACCTTGTTCCTCGATGAAATCGGCGACCTGCCGCTGGCCATGCAATCCAAACTTCTGCGCGCCATTCAGGAGCGCACCGTCAGGCCGCTGGGCTCGCCGCAGGAAGATACCGTGGACGTGCGCATTGTCAGCGCAACACACAAAAATCTGGCTACGGAAGCCCAGGAGGGGACCTTTCGCCAAGACCTTTATTACCGGCTCAATGTGATTGAAATTGCCGTACCTGCATTACGCGAACGCAGGGAAGACCTGCCAGCCCTTTGCAACGCCCTGCTTACCCGAATTTGCCACGAGTCCGGGTTCAGGATGCCCGAGCTGACGGATTCCGTGATGGAGCAGTTGCAGTCCCGGCCTTTCAACGGCAACGTCAGGGAGCTGGAAAACATCCTGCACCGCGCCGTGGCGCTGGGGGAAGGAAACGCGCTGCATTTTGATGCACCGGTTGAAGAACATGTCGTCATCCCGGAAAATCTGCAGGACTATCTCGATGGGCAGGAACGGAATATTCTGACCAAGGTATTGCTGGAAACGGGCTTCAACCGCACCGCAGCCGCCGCCAAGCTGGGCCTGAGCCTGCGGCAGATCCGCTACCGCATTGCCCGCCTGAATATCGCCACCCCGGGCAACGACGACCTTGCCGATGGACTTGACCCTGCCGATGACCCCACCTGAAAGCCAGGACGCTCCTTCCCGGCCCTTGTGGCAAGACGGCTGGTACCGGTATGCGCGTGCACAGCCTTCGCCCAACTTTGGGCCACGCCCGTCCGATGCGCGCATCGACCTGATCGTCATTCACTCCATTAGCCTGCCGCCTGGTGAGTTCGGCAATGGCAACATCCAGCGCCTTTTTACCAACCAGCTTGACTGGGAAGCACACCCTTATTTCCAGGACATTCGCGGCCTGCAGGTTTCATCCCATTTTTTCATCGCCCGCACCGGCGCGCTGTGGCAATTCGTGAGCTGTACGGACCGTGCCTGGCACGCCGGAGAGTCCCACTACCGCGGGCGCTCCAATTGCAACGACGACTCCATTGGCATCGAACTGGAAGGCCTTGAAGGAGGTACCTTCGAAGCATCCCAGTATGAAACGCTGACGGGGCTATGCGCCTCACTCCTTCAGGCCTACCCCATAGAGCACATCGCCGGGCATGAGCACATTGCGCCTGGCCGCAAGCAGGATCCAGGCGCTGGCTTCGACTGGCCCTTGCTGCAGAACTCACTGTCGTCGCCGGCTAGGTATTTTCCCGACATCATGTGACGGCCCGGTCTCGCGAGGCCACCAATGCAGTGCGTCTTTTTAGGAAAACCTTCGGGTAATTTTTACCGTGCCGGCAATGACCAGCGCCGCCAGGCCAGAGTCTTGCGAAGGTATGCCGGCCATCTCCTTTGGCTTCCCAAGCCTGATGCCATCAGGCTTCACGCAGAGATTGAGGGCCGCTCCGCAAGCCCAATCAGGATGCCTGGAAACCGGACAAAAAAGCCACAAAACGTAACGGTCAATCAAGACAGCGATACACTACCTGTAGTGGCTTGTATTCCCCCTACACCCTAGGTATAGTGTCTAAGCCCTAATTCAGTTTGATGTAATTCGGGTCAGGAAATGAAGGGACAGGTTGATTGGCCTGTGCAACACCTCAAGATATCCAGAGACCACGAACAGCACATCAAACCACCCAAAAACAAAGCAAAGAGGAAGTCATGCAAACAGCACAACACGCGGTGCCAGTCACGTCGAGCGCTCTGGCAAATAATCCAGCCCCCGCCGATACCAGCGCGCAAAGCAACCCGCTCGCCCATTACCAGATCATCCGCCGCAACGGCGGTGTCGTGCCGTTCGAGCCCAACAAGATTGCCGTGGCCATGATGAAGGCCTTCCTGGCCGTTCACGGCACGCAGGGCGCTGCCTCGGCCAGCGTGCGCGAAACGGTCGACGGCCTGACCCAGGCGGTCATTCGCGCCCTGATGCGCTCGCGCCCAGGCGGTGGCACCTTTCATATAGAAGACGTGCAGGATCAGGTCGAGCTCGGCCTGATGCGCGGCGGCCACCACGAGATTGCCCGCGCCTACGTGCTGTACCGCGAAAAGCGCACGCAAGAGCGCGCACGCCAGCCGCAAACCCAGACGCCCGCAGCGCCGCTGATCCACGTGACCGACCGCGGCAACCGCGTGGCCCTCGACGTGCGCAACCTGCAGGCGCTGATTGAAGCGTCTTGTGCCAACCTGGGCGCCGACATCAAGCCCGATCCCATCGTCGCGGAAACCATGCGCAACCTCTACGACGGCGTGCCCATCGACGAGGTCTACAAGGCGTCCATCCTGGCGGCGCGCACCCTGATTGAAAAAGACCCCGACTACACCTATGCCACCGCGCGCCTGCTGATGCACACCATCCGTCGGGAAGTGCTGGGCGAGGAAGTCAACCAGGAAGACATGGCCGTCCGCTATGCCGAATACTTCCCACAATTCATCGCCAAGGGCGTGCAGAACGAGCTGCTCGACGAAAAGCTGCAGCAGTTCGACCTGGCCCGCCTGGGCGCCGCGCTCAAGCCCGAGCGCGACCTGAAGTTCGACTACCTCGGCCTGCAGACCCTGTTTGACCGCTATTTCCTGCACGTGCGCAAGCAGCGCATCGAGCTGCCACAGGCGTTCTTCATGCGCGTGGCCATGGGCCTGTCGCTCAACGAGATCAACCGCGAAGAACGCGCCATCGAGTTCTACGAGATCCTGTCGTCCTTTGACTTCATGTCGAGCACGCCCACCCTGTTCAATGCCGGCACCCTGCGCTCACAGCTGTCGTCCTGCTACCTGACCACGGTGGCCGACGACCTGGGCGGCATCTACGACGCCATCAAGGAAAACGCCCTGCTGTCCAAATTTGCAGGCGGCCTGGGCAATGACTGGACGCCAGTGCGCGCCCTGGGCGCCCACATCAAGGGCACCAACGGCGAATCGCAAGGGGTTGTGCCTTTCCTGAAGGTCGTCAATGACACCGCCGTGGCGGTAAACCAGGGCGGCAAGCGCAAGGGCGCTGTCTGCGCCTACCTGGAAACCTGGCACCTGGATATTGAAGAGTTCCTGGAACTGCGCAAGAACACCGGCGACGACCGCCGCCGCACGCACGACATGAATACCGCCAACTGGATTCCCGACCTCTTCATGCGCCGCGTGATGGAAAAGGGCACCTGGACGCTGTTCTCACCGTCCGACACGCCCGACCTGCACGACAAGTTCGGCAAGGACTTCGAGAAAATCTACACCGCCTACGAAGCCAAGGCCGAACGCGGCGAGATCAAGCCGTCCCGCAAGCTGCAGGCCACCGACATGTGGCGCAAGATGCTGTCGATGCTGTTTGAGACCGGCCATCCCTGGATCACCTTCAAGGACGCCTGCAATGTGCGCTCGCCGCAGCAGCACACCGGCGTCGTGCACTCGTCCAATCTGTGCACCGAGATCACGCTCAACACCAGCGACACCGAAACCGCTGTCTGCAACCTGGGTTCGGTCAACCTCGTCCAGCACCTGAAAGACGGCGCGGTCGACCACGAGAAGCTCAAGAAAACCATCACCACGGCCATGCGCATGCTGGACAACGTGATCGACATCAATTACTACGCCGTCAAGAAGGCCCGCGACTCCAACATGCGCCACCGCCCCGTGGGCCTGGGCATCATGGGTTTCCAGGACTGCCTGTATGAGCTGCGCGTGCCATATGCATCACAGGAAGCCGTCGAGTTTGCCGACAAGTCCATGGAGGCCGTCTGCTATCACGCTTACTGGGCATCGACCGAGCTCGCCAAGGAACGCGGAAAATATGCCACGTACAAAGGTTCGCTCTGGGACAAGGGCATCCTGCCGCTGGACACACTGGACATGCTGGCCGAGCAACGCGGCGGCTATGTGGAAGTCGACCGTTCCGCCACACTGGACTGGGAAGCGCTGCGCAAGAAGATCGCCAAGGACGGCATGCGCAATTCCAATTGCGTCGCCATTGCCCCGACAGCCACCATCTCCAACATCATTGGCGTGGACGCCTGCATCGAGCCCTGCTTCGGCAACCTCTCGGTCAAGTCCAACCTGTCCGGCGAATTCACCGTCATCAACCACTACCTGGTGCGCGATCTCAAGCGCCTGAACCTGTGGGACGACGTGATGGTGGTGGACCTGAAGCACTTTGATGGCTCGCTGCGCCCGATCGACCGTGTGCCGCAGGACGTCAAGGCGCTCTACGCCACGGCGTTTGAAATCGAGACCTCCTGGATCGTCGAAGCGGCGGCGCGCCGCCAGAAATGGATCGACCAGGCCCAGTCGCTCAATATCTATATGGCGGGCGCTTCGGGCAAGAAGCTCGACGACACCTACAAGCTGGCCTGGCTGCGCGGTCTCAAAACCACTTACTACCTGCGCACCCAGAGCGCTACGCACGCCGAGAAGTCAACCGTGACGGCAGGCAAGATGAACTCGGTTTCCTCCGGCACCGCGACTGCGAGCAGCAGCATGAGCGCGCTTGAAGCGGCAGCTGCCGCGGCGCAAGCGCAGATGAATGCAACGCCTGCGACTGACATCAAGTTCTGTGCGATCGATGATCCGGGTTGCGAGGCCTGCCAATAAAAAATCGAACCGTGCGCTGAGCTTCACTGCACGATTCGATGTAATTGAGCAACACAATTTTGTAGCGATGTGAATGAACACTTTTCATTTTGTATCGCTGCTTTCATAATCCCAAAGTATTGGAAACCTCTATGTTGACCTGGGACGAAGAAGTCAAACCATCGTTGCAAACATCTCATAACAGCGGCACGCCCGAAGGCCGCTCGATGGAACTTCCGCCTCTTTCTTTGAATACCGCCGAGCAACCCCAAGCGCAAGTGCGCATGCTCAACGACGGCGCATTCACACCTGCGCCAGCCGCAACTCCCTCGGCTCCTGTCTCTGCCGAACCTGCCAAGGCGCAACGCGTCAAGGCCTCCGACAAGCGCATCATTAACGGCCAGACCGACGTCAACCAGCTGGTGCCGTTCAAATACAAATGGGCCTGGGAAAAATACCTCGCCACCTGCGCCAACCACTGGATGCCGCAGGAAGTGAACATGACGCGCGACATCGCGCTTTGGAAAGACCCGAACGGCCTGACCGAAGACGAGCGCCGCCTGGTCAAGCGCAACCTGGGCTTCTTTGTGACGGCCGACTCGCTGGCAGCCAACAACATCGTGCTGGGTACTTACCGCCACATCACGGCGCCCGAGTGCCGCCAGTTCCTGCTGCGCCAGGCTTTCGAAGAAGCCATCCACACCCATGCCTATCAGTACATCACCGAGTCGCTGGGCCTGGACGAAGCCGAGATCTTCAATGCCTACAACGAAGTCCAGTCCATCAAGGACAAGGACCAGTTCCTGATCCCTTTCATTGAAGTCATCTCCAACCCGCACTTCAAGACCGGTACGCCCGAAGCTGACCAGACCCTGCTCAAGTCGCTGATCGTGTTTGCCTGCCTGATGGAAGGCCTGTTCTTCTACGTCGGCTTCACGCAAATTCTTGCCCTGGGCCGCCAGAACAAGATGACCGGCGCTGCCGAGCAGTACCAGTACATCCTGCGCGACGAGTCGATGCACTGCAACTTCGGCATTGACTTGATCAACCAGCTGAAGCTGGAAAACCCCCATCTCTGGACCGCAGAGTTCAAGGCCGAGATCAAGGCCTTGTTCATGAAAGCCGTCGAACTGGAATACCGCTACGCCGAAGACACCATGCCCCGCGGCGTGCTCGGCCTCAACGCCTCCATGTTCAAAGGCTACCTCCGCTACATTGCCAATCGCCGCGCCACGCAGATCGGACTTGAAACTCTCTTCCCTAACGAGGAGAATCCGTTCCCATGGATGAGCGAAATGATCGATCTGAAAAAAGAGCGTAACTTTTTTGAAACCCGTGTGATCGAGTACCAATCCGGTGGTGCCCTTTCCTGGGATTGATTGACAAGAAAAAATACGCGAGACAAGCGACCAATGATTTCAAGAATTGCAATGATCAATGACAGCACCGAAGAGTGCGCATTGAGCATTGCTCCTGTGTTCGCGGCGCTGGGCCCGGTTTATCCGCTGCCCAACGCCGTGAATCGCTTTACGTACTCCAACCGTGAAGTGCTCTTTGCAACGTGATCAAGGAGAAAACTATGGCAACTGCGAAAAAAACTGCGGCTAAAAAAGCTGCTCCAAAGAAAGCCCCTGCGAAAAAAGTAGCGGCTAAGAAGGCTCCTGCGAAAAAAGCAGCAGCGAAAAAAGCTCCGGCTAAAAAAGCGCCAGCGAAAAAAGTAGCGGCCAAGAAGCCAGCTGCGAAAAAATCGCCTGCGAAAAAGCCAGCAGCCAAGAAGGTAGCGGCCAAGAAGCCAGCAGCGAAAAAAGCTGCAGCGAAAAAGCCAGCAGCCAAGAAGGCCGCGAAAAAGGTAGCGAAGAAACCAGCGGCCAAGAAAGCCGCTGCGAAAAAGCCTGCCGCCAAGAAAGCAGCGAAAAAGCCCGCTGCGAAGAAAGCCGCGAAAAAACCTGCTGCCAAAGCTGCGAAAGCGCCTGCTGCAGCGGCTGCCCCTGCGGCTCAGACTACTCTGAACCCGCAAGCTGCCTGGCCGTTTCCAACAGCCAGCAAGCCGTAAGCAGTAAGGTATTTCTGCTTGGAGCCCGATATCGAAAGGTGTCGGGCTTTTTTCATGCCTGTCCCGTTTTTACAGTTCACCTGCCCCCTTCACACCTTTTGCCGCCATGAATACATCCGCCACGTTGCCTGACCTGCCCTTCATCCGGGTGGAAAAAAACGGTGATGTGCTGCTGGACGTGCACGTGGTGCCGAATGCCGCCAAAACCCAGGCAGTGGGTCTGTACGGCGAGGCTGGCCAGATGGCGCTGCGCCTGCGGCTGCAGGCGCCCCCGGTGGACGGCAAGGCCAACCAGGCGCTGATGAAATGGCTGGCAGTCTGCCTGGGCATCCCCCAACAAGCCGTCACGCTGGCGCGGGGGGAAACCTCCAGACGCAAGCAGTTGCGCGTGCAAGCCTCGGCGGCAAGTCAGGCCACCTGGGATGAGTTGCTGGAGGTGACGGGTGGGCCCGCGCCGTAAGGGCGAACTCGGGACCAGCAACAAATGCTATCAATTTAGCAGCTAAATACCCAAGTAATTATTGGGCTAGGCAGCGATTTGATCCGAAGTCAGGGTGTAATTCTGGCCGCCACGCGTGGCGATCTTGAGCGCGCCAACCCGGTTGCCCAGTGCGGCGCAACGCGCTAGTGACCAGCCCTGCTCCAGGCCATACAGCAAAGCGCCGCGGAAGGCATCGCCACAGCCGGTCGGGTCCACCACCACGTCAGCCTTGACGGGCGGCACCAGCGTTTTTTCACCGCCCACCCAGACTTCGCAGCCCTCGGCGCCTAGCGTCACCACCAAACCTTCGACCTTGCGCGACAGCTCGGCACAAGACAGGCCCGTGCGGTCGCACAGCATCTTGGCTTCGTAGTCGTTAACCGTGACCCAGCTTGCGAGCTCGACAAAATGCGCCAGCTCCTTGCCGTCAAACATCGGCAGGCCCTGGCCCGGATCAAACACAAACGGAATGCCCGCCGCCTTGAACTGTTCGGCGTGCTGCAGCATGGCATCGCGCCCGTCCGGGGCAATGATGCCCAGCTTGATGTCGCTGCGCGCCTGAATGCGGGTTACGTGAGCCTGCATCATCGCACCGGGGTGAAAAGCAGTGATCTGATTGTTATCGCGGTCGGTCATGATCATGGCCTGCGCGGTGTAGGTATCGCTGACCTGGCGGACAAACTCCGTGCTGACGCCCAGGGCCTTCATGCGTTCCACGTACTCCGCACCATCGGTGCCGACTGTGGCCATGGGCAGCGGCTTACCGCCAAGCTGCTGCAGGCTATAGGCAATGTTGCCGGCGCAGCCGCCGAATTCACGGCGCAGGGCCGGCACAAGAAAAGACACATTGAGGATATGCAACTGATCGGGCAGTATCTGCTCGGAAAAGCGCCCCTCAAAAGTCATGATGGTGTCAAACGCCAGGGAACCACAGATAACAGCAGACATTCAGTTCTCTCGTTTCAGTCAGGGATAAAAAACCAGGACACGGTAGCCGGCTACCCGAAGGGGGGCGGCTGGCGCGGAAGGTGAGGACAAGGGCGCAGAAACGCCCGCGTCGCCGGATATTTTCATGATGACAAGACCTGGCACCTCGGAGCCGGCTGCCAAGGTTGGCGATTTTGCGCCAAACTGCGCCGGCGCCAGGATGCGGCGCACAACAGCCTGGTCCTGGGTGTCGGTCAAGGTCACTTCCAGGGACGGCATTTCAAGAGGCGTCACGCCCGTGTTCTTGAGCATGAAGCTGAGGCGGTACGCATCAGGCCCGATGCGGTTGAAGGTGGAACTGTCGATTACCAGTGCCTCAATGTGCCGGGGTGCGCGGATCTCACAGTGAAGCGGGCCACAAATAGCCTGCAGCAGCGGTAAGAGCCGTGGCTCCAGCGCGGCAAGCGTATCTCTTTGCTGGATACTCCACTGCAACACCAGCATAGCCAGCAGCACCAGGGACAGCAAGGACATGATCCAGCGGGTCAGCGGCCTTTTCCAGAAGGCCTTGCGCCTGGCTTCCCGCACAAAAGAGACGTCGTGTTCCACCCGCGAATCCGGCATGCCCGAATCCACATCCGAATAGGCGAAACTGGAATCATCTTCGATGGCTTCGCGCATCATGGCTGGTCGGGGAGGTAGCCCGGCGGCAGCCGGGCTGCCAGGCAACTCCAGAGGATCCAGCTGACGCTCCTGTTGTGCGCGTTTCCAGCGCACAGGGTCAAAATCAGCGGCGCTATCCTGCGCCTCCAGAAAACCCGCACCGGAAGGCCTCAAGGGGACCCGGTCGGCAAATGTCCTGGCCGGTGCCCACTCTTGCGGGTCCGCTGCAGACACAACTTGCGGTGGAGATGGAGGGGGCGGAGGCGCAGATGCTGCAACCTCAGGCAAGGGCATGGGTTCCGTATCAGCGGCCTGAAACGAAGCAGAGGAGGCAAGCGACGCCATGTCGCGTGGCAGCAAGTGCGCTGATGCGTCAAAAACTTCAGTGCAGTGCCCGCATCGCACCCAGCCTTGCGAGACTTTGAGTTGGTCGGTCACGACTTTGAACATCGTGCCGCATGCGGGGCAGCGCGTAATCAGGCTCATGTAGCGCTGTATTGTAGGGGTCGCGCCACCGCTAAAACGCGGAAACCATCATGCACCCGAACCGGGCCGACTTAGAAGCCAGCGGTCATCAGTATCCAGCCTTCTTGCGCATCATGTACCGTGAGCCGGCAATACGGCGCATAGGCCTCTTTCAACTCCTCAGCCTGTCGCTCCAGGATGCCGGCCAGCACGAGGTGGCCGCCCTTCCTGACATGTGCGCACAGCAGCGGCGCCAGCACTTTGAGTGGCGTGGCGAGAATATTGGCCAGCACGGTCTGGTACTGGCCGGAGGCCTTGTCGGGCAATCCGGCGTTGAGCGCCACGTGGTTGGCCTCAGCATTGGCGCGTGTCGATTCCACGGCGGCCGGGTCGATATCGACGGCATCAATGTCCAGCGCGCCGAACTTCGCCGCGCCGATGGCCAGGATGCCGGAACCGCAGCCGTAGTCCAGGACACGGCCCAAATCCTTACCGGCGGAACCCTGGCTTGCTATCCATCGCAGACACATGCGTGTGGTGGGATGGGTTCCGGTACCAAATGCCAGGCCCGGATCCAGGCGAATCACCTGTTTGGCCCCGGCAGGCGGCTCGTGCCAGGTCGGTACGATCCAGAATTCAGGCGTGATGTCCACCGGCTCGAATTGCGACTGCGTCAGGCGAACCCAATCCTGTTCGGGCACGGGCTGGATGGCGACCACACGGCAGCCCGCGAAAAAATCCTGCGCCGCCAGCACACCGGCCGCGTCACGCGCCAGGGCTTCTGTGGCAAACAACGAGACGATGCGGGAGCGCTCCCAGCCCGCCTTGGGCGGCGGCATGTCGGGTTCGCCGAACAGCGCCTGCTCGGCGGGTGTCTGGGCGTCAGCGTCTTCCACCGACACACTAAGCGCATCGAGCGCGTCCAGCGCCTCGCTGAGTGTTTCCACCTCATCGACGGGAGCCAGCAGGATCAGTTCAAACATGATTTAACGCATTGGAGGTTGGAGTCAACTGGCAATCCCCAGCAAGCATGAGCCGCGGGACTGGCTTTGCCAGACCGCAGGCGGGCGGCCCTCAGGGGGCAGCGACCCACACGCAGTGGGGGAGCGTGGGGGCTAACGCTCTCGTTTGGACAACCACTCTTCGAGGTAATGGATGTTGGTGCCGCCATCCATGAACTTGGCGTCCACCATCAGTTCGCGGTGCAGCGGGATATTGGTGTTGATGCCTTCGACCACGGTTTCGGCCAGCGCCGTGCTCATGCGGGCCAGGGCCTGCTCGCGCGTGTCGCCGTGCACGATGATCTTGCCGATCATGGAGTCGTAGTTGGGGGGCACGAAATAGTTGGCGTAAATGTGAGAATCCACGCGCACGCCCGGCCCGCCGGGCGTGTGCCAGGTCGTGATGCGGCCCGGCGAGGGGATGAACTTGTAGGGATCTTCCGCATTGATGCGGCATTCGATGGAATGGCCCTTGAGTTCGATGTCGCGCTGGGCGAAAGGCAGCTTCTCGCCGGCCGCCACCATGATCTGGGTGCGCACGATGTCCACGCCGGTGATCCACTCGGTGACAGGGTGCTCCACCTGCACGCGGGTGTTCATCTCGATGAAGTAGAACTCACCGTTTTCGTAGAGGAACTCAAAGGTGCCAGCGCCGCGGTAGCCGATCTTCTTGACGGCCGCGACACAACGCTCGCCAATGCGCTCGATCAGCTTGCGCGGAATGCCGGGCGCCGGCGCTTCTTCAATGACTTTCTGGTGGCGCCGCTGCATGGAGCAGTCGCGCTCGCCCAGCCAGACCGCATTTTTATGCTGGTCGGCCAGGATCTGGATTTCAATGTGCCGCGGGTTCTGCAGGAATTTCTCCATGTAGACCTCGGGGTTGCCGAAGGCCGCACCGGCCTCGGCCTTGGTGGTCTGCACCGCGTGCAGCAACGCCGCCTCGGTATGCACCACACGCATGCCGCGACCGCCGCCGCCGCCTGCCGCCTTGATGATGACTGGATAGCCCACCTGTTTGGCCGTGCGCTTGATGACAACCGGGTCATCGGGCAGAGCGCCCTCGGAGCCGGGAACGCAGGGCACGCCCGCCTTGATCATGGTCTGCTTGGCGGAAACCTTGTCGCCCATGATGCGGATCGACTCGGGCGTGGGGCCGATGAACTTGAAGCCGCTTTTTTCCACCCGTTCGGCGAAGTCAGCGTTTTCGCTCAGGAAGCCGTATCCGGGGTGTATGGCTTCCGCGTCCGTCACCTCTGCTGCCGAGATGATGGCCGGCATGTTGAGGTAACTCTGGGCTGACGGGGCGGGGCCGATACAGACCGACTCGTCGGCCAGCTTGATGTACTTGGCCTCGCGGTCGGCTTCGGAGTAGACCATCACGGCCTTCACGCCGAGTTCACGGCAGGCGCGCTGGATGCGCAGGGCAATCTCACCCCTGTTGGCGATCAGTATTTTCTTGAACATGCGTCGGTAAGCCCGGTTTGGAAAGGAGGCAGGGGGCCCGCTTACTCAATGATGAAGAGGGGTTGGCCGTATTCGACAGCCTGGCCGTTTTCCGAAAGTATCTTGGTGACCGTGCCCGACTTGTCGGCTTCGATCTCGTTGAGGATCTTCATGGCCTCAATGATGCAGATGGTCTCGCCTTCCTTGATGACGCTGCCCAGCTCGACAAAAGGCTTGGCGCCGGGGCTGGCAGAGCGGTAGAAGGTGCCCACCATAGGCGACTTGACGGCATGCCCGGCAGGCGCTGCGGGCGCGGCTTCGGCCACCGGTGCGGCAGGCGCGCCGGCTACGGGGGCCGCTGCGGGAGCTGCTACCATGGCAACCGGCTGCTGCATCACGAGCGGGGCACCGCTGGATTTGACGATGCGTACCTTGCCTTCGGCTTCGGTGATTTCGAGTTCGGACACATTGGACTCTGAGACAAGGTCAATCAGGGTCTTGAGTTTTCTTAGATCCATGGGTTCTCCAACGACGGTAGATGCTGGGCGGCAAAGATCAGCACGCAGCTTTTTGAAAAGGAAGTCTGAAAATGGAAGTCCCGGCAGACAATGCCGGATCTTCTTTCTTTTTTCACTTACTTTCTGCTTTTACGCTTTAAAGCGCTTATCAGTTAATTACTCCAGGACCCTGCCGCACCGGCCAGCCTGTGAAAGCGCAGAGTGTACATCAAGCAAAGCATTGTTTTCGCCTGAAAAATTATTTGATGGAAATCAAATTACGCATCAGAAACGCACAATTAGGCGCACTTTCGCAGAAGTTGGAGCACACGGGGCTGAATAAGGCCGCGAACTATTGCAACCGGGCCCACTGTGCAAGGTCTTCCGGCAGGACTTTACCAATCTTGCGATGCAGCAGTTCTCCAGTCGCACTGAACACCACCGAAAATGGCAAGCCCCCTGCGATATTACCCAGTGACTTGCTGAGTTCCGTCCCACCCAATCCAGCCATGCCGACAGGAAAATGCAGTGGCCTGGCCTGCAACCAGGTTCGTACCGCGCTGGGCTGATCAACAGCCAATCCCAGCACTTGCAGGTTCTTTTCCTTGTTTTCCTGGAAGAAGTAGTCCAGCAGCGGAAGCTCCTCGACGCAGGGAGGGCACCAGGTCGCCCAGAAATTCACCAGCAGGACTTTGCCGCGAAAGCTGCTCATCGACAGGTTTTTGCCATCCGGCGTATCAAAGCTCAGGCTCCAGAACGAATCCGACGCATTGCCTGCCGAGCCCACGAGGCCCGCTTCGGCAGGCGCGGCGGCTTCAACGCTGTGCGGCTGGAATTTCCACCAGGCAACCGAGGCACCCGCCACACCGGCTATGGCTGCGGCGGCGCCATAAAGCATGTTTCTGCGATTCACGTGTCTGATGCTCCGGGTTGGGGATTCAGTAATTTTTTCACGGCGGCAAGGTCGCCCCGCGGCGTCCGGCCCTTGGCGTCGGGCCGCAGGGCACCGCGCAGGTCGTCGTGGTCATAAACCATCAAGTGCACACCCACTGTTTCGTTCAAAGGTTTGCACACACTTCGCAGGCTGAGCGCTTCCACGCTGTCGCCGGTAAAACCGGTCACGGTGCGCGGCTCATAGTCGACATTGTGCTCAATCAGCGCAATCTCGGCTGATTTGGGGTCATCGCAAAACAGCTGGATGTAGATATCAGACAGCCGTGTGGCCGTTCCGTGCCAGACTGCCCCCCCCAGGTGCGGCCGGAACTGCACCAGCCGCTCCATCCAGACCAGCGCCAGTTCCCGCAGCGCCGCCAGCTCGGCGGGCTGGGTGTCAGCACAGAAAAGCGCAATGTATTCGCGAACGGCGTCTTCCAGCTCCTCATTGCCCGGCAGCTCGGTGCGGGCAGGCAGCGCCATCTGTTTGACGGCGCGGCGCTTGGCCGGACCATATTCCAGCCCTTCTTCGACTACCAGCGCGGCGGCCGTGGCGGCGATTTCGGATTTGAGGGTTTGAGGTGTCAAGATCGGCTGGCCTCGGCCAAAAAGGCCGAATCGGGGTCAATGGGTTGGTGGGGAGGCGGGTAATCTGGAGATGGGGTGGCGAATTGCCAGATGGGGAGGCGAAGCGATTGTGCCTTGAGTTAGGTCCCCACATGAGGCGAAAGTTCACCCGCTCCCCGCACATCGCGCCGCTATAAAACCCATAGCTGTTGCGCCGGTGCACACTGCCCGGCAGGCACTTTTTCTACAAATTTTGACGTTCCCACCCGGCGCGGGTCCCGCGATCCCCCGGGAAGCCCTGCCTAGAATACAGGCCATGCACATACATATTCTGGGAATCTGCGGCACCTTTATGGGCGGCCTGGCCGCCCTGGCGCGGGAGGCGGGGCACAAAGTGACTGGCTGCGACACCGGCGTCTACCCGCCCATGAGCGACCAGCTACGCAGTTTGGGAATTGAATTGATCGAAGGTTACGGCGTCGACCAGATGGCCTTTGAGCCGGATGTGTTTGTGGTCGGCAACGTAGTGTCGCGGGCCCGGCAGCCCGACGGCAGCGCCAAATACCCGCTCATGGAAGCCATCCTCAACAGCGGCAAGCCTTACACCAGCGGTCCGCAATGGCTCTCGGGCCACGTACTGCACCATCCCACGCACCACGCCACCGGCCCGCGCCATGTACTGGCCGTGGCCGGAACGCATGGCAAGACCACCACCACAGCGATGCTGGCCTGGATCCTGGAGCACGCGGGTCTCAAACCGGGTTTTCTGGTCGGAGGCGTGCCGCTGAACTTCGGCGTGTCGGCCCGGCTGGGCGAAGGCAACACCTTTGTCATTGAAGCCGACGAATACGACACGGCCTTTTTCGACAAGCGCAGCAAGTTTGTGCACTACCGCCCTCGCACTGCCATTTTGAACAACCTCGAATTCGACCATGCCGATATTTTTGACGACCTGGCCGCAATCGAGCGGCAGTTCCACCACTTGGTGCGCACCGTGCCGTCGCAAGGCCGCGTAGTTGTTAATGCGGCCGAAGCCAGCCTGCAGCGCGTGCTGGCCCAGGGCTGCTGGAGTGAGCAGTTGCTCTTTGGCAGCGGACTGCTGAACAAGAGTGGCTTCATGGCCCACGGCGAACCGCATGACTTCCACGTACTCAAGGCCGGCGAGGCCGTTGCCCACGTGCAGTGGGGCATCAGCGGTGTGCACAACCAGCTCAACGCGCTGGCCGCCATCGCGGCTGCGGAACATGTGGGCGTGGCACCCGAGGCTGCGGCCCGGGCGCTGGCGGAGTTCCAGAACGTCAAGCGCCGCATGGAAGTGCGCGGCGTGATTTCGCGCAAAGATGGCGACATCACGGTGTATGACGACTTCGCCCATCACCCGACAGCCATCCACACCACAGTGGACGGCCTGCGTCGCCAGCTGCAAAGCGCTGGCCGTGGCAGCGAACGCATCCTGGCCATCTTCGAGCCGCGCAGCAACACCATGAAACTCGGCGCCATGACGGCCCAGCTGCCCTGGAGCCTGGAGCAGGCCGATCTCGCGTTCTGCCACGCCGGTGGGCTGGACTGGGACGCGCGCGCCGCGCTGGCGCCCATGGGTGAACGCGCCCAGGTCGCCGGCACCATTGACCAACTCCTCAGTCAGGTCAAAGCCGCGACACGGCCTGGCGACCATTTGCTGTGCATGAGCAACGGGGGGTTTGGCGGCATCCACGCCAAGCTGCTGGAGGCGCTGAAAGGCTGATCCGTCGCGAATGACGCTATCAATTTAATAGCTGCTTGCGCGGGTTTTTATTGGCCTGAAGGCCTTTTTTGCTTGAAATTTGGGGATAAAGCGATGCTATCTGCGGGTACCGGGCAGGTGCCATTGCCGGCTCGCCTGGTCCACACTAATAGCTGATGCTTAGTACATCTACATCTACATGCACGACAGGTTTGGCCAGAGCCGCGCTGGCTGCGCGGGCAAACGCCTGCGCCCAGTCGGCATCGGCAAATTTCCCCGGCCCGGCGGCTTGGGCAATGACAACTACCTTGTCGGCAGTCAGCAGTTTGCCGGTCGGCCGCAGCGGCTCGCATTCCATCCGGGTGAACTCACCGTCCAGCCACGCCCTTGCTGCATCGTGCGGCATGGGCTGCACTTCATTGAGATCCAGGCGTATGGGCGGATGGCCCTTGAAGGTCACACTGACTTCGCTGCGCATGATGGGCTCCTGATCAAGGATTCATGGTCGGCGACTTGCGGGCCCGGCGGCTATTCGCACAAACCCGCGCGTCGGTAGCCTTATTTTTTGGCCCGGCGTGTCTGCACCGCGTTTGACAGGATTTCCAGCACGTCCAGCGAGTCGTTCCAGCCAAGGCAGGCGTCGGTGATGCTCTTGCCGTATTCCAGCGCTTTGGAGTCGTCCTTGCCGGGCGTGAATTTCTGCGCGCCGGGGTTGAGGTGGCTTTCCACCATCAGGCCGAACACGTGGCGCGAACCGCCAGCGACCTGTCCGGCGATGTCGCGCGCAACTTCGACCTGCTTTTCATGCTGCTTGGAGCTGTTGGCATGGCTGCAGTCGACCATCAGCGTGGCCGGTAGCTTGGACGCTTCGAGTTCCTTGCAGGCGGCGGCGACGCTGGCCGCGTCGTAGTTGGGTGCCTTCCCGCCGCGCAAAATGACGTGGCAGTCCTTGTTGCCGTTGGTCTGCACGATGGCGACCTGGCCGTTTTTGTGCACCGACAAAAAGTGGTGGCCGCGCGCCGCCGCCTGGATGGCGTCCGTCGCGATGCGGATGTTGCCGTCAGTGCCGTTTTTGAAGCCGATAGGCGCCGACAGGCCCGAAGCCAGTTCGCGATGCACCTGGCTTTCTGTCGTGCGTGCGCCGATGGCGCCCCAGGAAATCAGGTCGCCGATGTACTGCGGGGAAATCACGTCGAGGAACTCGCTGCCCGCAGGCAAGCCGATGCGGTTGATGTCGATCAGCAATTGGCGCGCGATGCGCAGGCCTTCATCAATGCGGTAGGTTTCATCGAGGTACGGATCATTGATCAGACCCTTCCAGCCGACGGTGGTGCGCGGCTTTTCGAAGTAGACGCGCATGACGATTTCCAGCGTGCCTTCGTACTTCTTGCGCTGCTCGACCAGCTTGCGGGCGTAATCCAGCGCCGCCATCGGGTCGTGGATGGAGCAAGGCCCGACGACGACGAGCAGGCGGTCATCCTTGCCCTGGATGATGTTGTGGATGCTTTTGCGGGTCTTGCTGATCAGCGTCTCGACGGCGGTGCCGCGGATCGGGAAAAAGCGGATGAGATGCTCGGGAGGGGGTAACACGGTGATGTCCTTGATGCGTTCGTCGTCGGTCTGGCTGGTCTTTTCGACGGTCGCATACCAGTTGTCGCTGGCGGAGGTTGGCTTGGCATTCATCGCTGTTTTCCTTTTCTTTCGGGATATCAATCAGGTCGTCACAAGTCAGGTCATTTGAAAAATTGAACGGGCAAAAAAAAAACCGCCGGGGTCCGGCGGTTTTTGGAGAATCGGTGCGTTTTATCGGGTCACGCCTTGATCTCTCTACCGCCGGAAGCGCTTGAGAACCAAAAGTAACCGAAGTAAAACTTGGCCGAATTCATAAACTGAAATGTAGCACAGGTCAAAAACAGGTTTTTTCATCGCCGGGCCGCCCCAAGATGAAAAGCGCCCCCTCGGGGGGCAGCGACCACACAAAGTGGGGAGCGTGGGGGCCTTTTTCAGGCCCGGATCAGGCCGTTCCGCCCACCGTAAGGCCGTCGATGCGCAGCGTCGGCTGGCCGACGCCCACCGGTACGCTCTGGCCTTCCTTGCCGCAGGTGCCCACGCCGCTGTCCAGCGCCATGTCGTTGCCCATCATGGTGACGCGGGTCAGCGCGTCAGGGCCATTGCCAACAATCGTCGCGCCCTTCACCGGATACAGAATCTTGCCGTTTTCAACCCAGAAAGCTTCGCTGGCCGAAAACACGAACTTGCCCGAAGTGATGTCGACCTGGCCACCGCCGAAGTTGGTGGCGTAGAGCCCCTTCTTGATGCTGGCCACGATTTCTTCGGGCTGCTTGTCGCCCCCCAGCATGTAGGTGTTGGTCATGCGCGGCATGGGCACGTGGGCGTAGCTTTCGCGGCGGCCGTTGCCCGTGGGCTTGACCTTCATCAGGCGCGCATTGAGCGAGTCCTGGATGTAGCCCTTCAAAATGCCGTCTTCGATCAGCACATTGCGCTGGCTGGCGTTGCCTTCGTCGTCCACATTGAGCGAGCCGCGGCGGTCGGCAATCGTGCCGTCATCCAGCACCGTGACGCCTTTGGCCGCCACGCGCTGGCCGATTTTGCCGGAGAATGCGCTGGAGCCCTTGCGGTTGAAGTCGCCCTCCAGGCCGTGGCCGATGGCTTCGTGCAGCAAGATGCCGGGCCAGCCGGAACCCAGCACCACGGTCATTTCACCGGCCGGTGCCGGGCGCGCATCCAGGTTGGTCAGCGCGGCCTTGACCGCGTCGTTCACATATTCGGCGATCTGGGCGTCGTCAAAATAGGCCAGGCCAAAACGGCCGCCACCGCCGCCGGAGCCGACTTCGCGCCGGCCTTTTTGCTCGGCAATCACTGTCACGCTCAGCCGCACCAAGGGGCGCACATCCGCGGCCAGCGTGCCGTCTGCGCGCGCGACCATCACCACGTCGTATTCGCTGGCCAGGCCCGCCATCACTTGCACGATGCGCGGATCTTTGGCTTTGGCGAGCTTTTCGACCTTTTCCAGCAGCTTGACCTTGGCGGTGCTGTCCAGCGTGGCGATCGGGTCCAGCCCCTGATAGAGCGAGCGGCTGCCGGCAATTCTTGCGGACGGAGTTTTCACGCGGGCCGATTTTCCTCCCGCCGAAATGCTGCGCACGGTGCGCGCCGCGTCGAGCAGCGAGGCTTCTGAAATGTCGTCCGAATAGGCAAAGGCGGTTTTCTCACCGCTCACGGCCCGTACGCCGACGCCCTGGTCAATGCTGAACGAGCCTGTCTTCACAATGCCCTCTTCCAGGCTCCAGCCTTCGCTGCGGGTGTACTGGAAATACAGGTCGGCGTCGTCGGCGCCGTGGGAGGTGATTTCGCCCAGCGCACGGCCCAAATGCGCGTGCGTGAGGCCGAACGGCGCCAGCAACAGCTTTTCTGCGATCTCCAGCCGCCCCGAGGTGGACGCCGCCGTCGGCTTGGTCGTCGATGAAGCCGTGGACTTGTTAGAGGCGGAGGCGGGTGTGGAGCGGAGTGAGGTCATGCGGTCATTGTAGGCAGTCTGCCCCTCAAGTGTCCAAGCCCGGCCGCGCCTCCAGACACAGCCCAAGGGCTTTGCCAACTGACTCGGCGATCCCGGTGCCAGCTATCCTCCGGCGCGTTTGCGCTGTTCAGGATTGCACCAGCCGCTTGGCCTTGGCAACCGACATCAGCATACCGACGGCAAGGCCCAGTGTCACCATGGCCGTGCCGCCGTAGCTGATAAAAGGCAGGGGCACACCCACGACGGGAAGGATTCCGCTGACCATACCCATGTTGACAAAAGCATAGGTGAAAAAAATCATCGTCAGCGCGCCGGCCAACAGGCGTGAAAACAGGGTGGACGCCTCCAGCGCAATGGCCAGCCCGCGCAGGATCAGGAAGATGAAAGCAGCGATCAGCAGCAGGTTTCCCAGGAGGCCGAACTCTTCGGAGTACGCCGCGAAGATGAAGTCGGTGGTGCGCTCGGGGATGAACTCCAGGTGCGTCTGGGTACCGGCCATAAACCCCTTGCCGGTGATACCCCCGGAACCAATGGCAATCATGCCCTGGATGATGTGGAATCCTTTGCCCAGCGGATCACGCGATGGGTCCAGCAGGGTGCAGATGCGTTGCTGCTGGTAGTCGTGCAGGATGGGCCAGCGCACACCGTCGGCGCAGATCTGCGGCTCGAACCACACCAGGAGAAAAATGCCGACCAGGCCCAACAGTACGGGTGGAACTATCACCTTCCAGCTCAGCCCGGCAAAAAAAATCACGGCCAGGCCTGCCGCCATGACCAGCAACGAGGTCCCCAGGTCGGGCTGCTTCATGATCAACCCGACGGGCACGGCCAGCAACAGCAGCGCGGCGAAGAAGTCCAGCGGACGCAACTGCCCTTCGCGCTTCTGGAACCACCAGGCCAGCATCAGGGGCATGGCGATTTTCATGATTTCACTGGGCTGGATCACCACGCCCACGTTGAGCCAGCGCCGCGCGCCCTTTTTGGTGATGCCGAAGACGGCCACCGCCACCAGTAGCGCCACCCCGGCGATGTACAGCGGCACGGCAAATGCCATCAGGCGCTGCGGCGGGACTTGGGCCACCACAAACATGATGGCGCCGGCAATCAGCATGTTGCGGCCGTGGTCGATAAAGCGGGTGCCGTGGTCATACCCCGACGAATACATGATGAGCAGCCCGGCGCAGGCCAGCAAAAACACGGCAAACGCCAGCAAGCCGTCAAAACCCTGGAGCAGGGGCAGGGTTCGCTGATAAAGGGAGGGTTTGTCGAAAACGGCAGCCATGCCCGGATTATCCGTCAGGCTTGCAGCCACAAACGGGCTGAGTCTATCCCGCGGGAGCGTATATCGCTATCAATTAGATAGCTGTCTGCGCCCGTTCTGATTGGGCTACAGCCCTGTTTGATTTGAAAATTGCGTGAAACACTGCGAAACCGCAAAAATCAGCCCATACCAAACATCCAGGTGGCCTGCCGTCTAACATGCGGCATGCGTACCACCCACCTGCTTTATCTCCACGGATTCCGCTCTTCCCCGCAGTCCGTGAAGGCACAGAAAATGGCAGCTGCGGTACAGCAGCGCCACCCCGCGGTGCACTGGTGGTGCCCGCAACTGCCGCCATCCCCGCACGCCGCGCTTGACATGGTGAAGAACGAAATTGCCGGCTGGCCGAGCAAGGCCGGATACGAAAGCATGGCGGTGATGGGTTCTTCGCTAGGCGGCTTCTACGCCACTGCGGTGGCCGAACAGACCGGTTGCAAAGCCGTGCTGCTCAATCCCGCTGTTGAGCCCGCGCGCGACCTGGCCCGCTATATTGGTGCGCAAACGGCCTGGCACAACCCGGACGAGCACTTCTTCTTCGAGCCCCGCTTTGTGGATGAGCTGAAAGAACTGCATGCCGGGCCGCTGAAAGCACCGCAAAATTACCTTCCCATCATTGCCAAGGGGGATGAAGTATTGGACTGGCGTGAAATGACTGCCCGTTATGCGGGCGCTCACATCCGGCTTCTCGAAGGCGGGGACCACGCCCTGAGCGACTTTGACCAGCATCTGCCGGCCATTCTGGACTTTCTGGTTTTAGCCTGAAGCAGCCTGATCCGGTTTCCGGAAATCGGCCTGATTACACTAGTCCCAAGTCATCAAAGACACCAAAGGGATCCCGTTTTGTTTGTATTGTTTGAAGAAGCCGGCAAGTTCCTGGCCGGCCGCATTTTGTCCGAGAGCGACGCTTCGCTGCAGGTCGAGCTCGACTCGGGCAAGCGCGTGAAAGTCAAGGGCGTCAACGCCTTGCTGAGATTTGAAAAACCCTCGCCCGCCGAGATGGTGGCCGCGGGCCAGAAACTGAGCCAGGACATCGAACTGGACCTGGCCTGGGAATTTGCCAGCGAAGAGGAATTCGGCTTTGCCGACCTTGCCCGCGACTATTTCAGTGCTGACGGCAAACCCGCCACGCTGGAGCAGCAGGCCGCCGCGCTGTTCCGCCTCTACGACGCGCCGCACTACTTCCGCCGCGCCGGCAAAGGCCGGTTTAAAAAAGCGCCCGCAGAAATCCTGCAGCAGGCGCTGGCTGCGATCGAGAAGAAAAAACAGGTGGCGGCGCAGATCACCGCCTGGGCCGAGGAGCTGGGCCGAGGCGAATGCCCGGCACCCGTGCGTGAGCAGCTGTACAAAATCCTCTTCAAACCCGACAAGAACAGCCCAGAATACAAGGCCGTGGTTGAGGCCTCGCGTGCCACGCACACTGCGCCGCTTGATCTGCTGCAAAAGGCCGGCGCCATCGCTTCGCCCTACCAGTTCCACTGGAAGCGCTTCCTGTTCGAAAACTTCCCCAAGGGAACCGGCTTTCCGGCTTTGCAGGCGCCTGAAGTCAAAGACGAGTTGCCGCTGGCTGACGTGAAGGCGTTTTCCATCGATGACTCGGCCACGACCGAAATCGACGATGCGCTCTCGGTGCAAGGTTTGGGCACCGGCACTGTCACGTTGGGCATCCACATCGCCGCGCCGGGCCTGGCGGTGCTGCCCGGCAGCCCGATCGACACCGTGGGCCGCGCGCGGCTTTCCACCGTTTACATGCCGGGCTACAAGCTAACCATGCTGCCCGACGAGATCGTCAAAAGCTACACCTTGCAGGAAGGCCGCAACTGCCCGGCCCTGTCGCTCTACCTCACGCTGGACGAAGCCACGCTGGAGATCAAGGACAGCGCAACCCGGCTGGAGCAGGTGCCCATCGTGAGCAACCTGCGCCACGACATGCTGGACAGCACCTTTACCGAGGCCTTTTTTGAAGCCGCGCAAACCAGCCCGCCCACCGGCGTGCAATGGGGTGTGGAGCTGACCTTTTTGCACCGCCTCGCCAAACACCTCAAGGCGCAGCGCGAAGTCGTGCGCGGCAAGCCGGAAAACTTCAACCGGCCTGATTACAACTTCCGCCTGGACAACCCCACAGGCGGCGAACCACAGGGCAACGAGACGGTCAGCATCAGCACACGCCAGCGCGGCGCGCCACTGGATTTGATTGTGGCCGAAGCGATGATCCTGGCCAACAGCACCTGGGGCCAATGGCTGGCCGAGCACGGCGTGCCCGGCATTTACCGCAGCCAGGCAAGCCTCGCGCCAGGCGTGAAAGTGCGCATGGGCACCAAGGCCTTGCCGCACGCAGGCATTGGCGTCAAAAGTTATGCATGGAGCACCTCGCCGCTGCGCCGCTACACCGACCTGGTCAACCAGTGGCAAATCATTGCCTGTGCGCGCCATGGCCGCACAGCCGCGCTGGCTGCGCCCTTCAAACCCAAAGACGCCGAGCTGTTTTCCATCATCTCGGGCTTTGATGCAGCCTACAGTGCCTACAACGGCTTTCAGGCCGGCATCGAGCGTTACTGGACACTCAAATACCTGCAGCAAAACAGCATCACCGAACTGACGGCCACCGCCTTCAAGGACAACCTGGTGCGTGCCGACGAGTTGCCGCTGGTACTGCCCGCCGTAGGCGCGCAAGGCCTGCCGCGCGGTGCGAAGGTGCGTGTCAAGCTGGGCGAGATTGACGAGATCACGCTGGATATTTCGGGCACAGTGGTCGAGCGGCTGGATGTTGAAATTGATGAGTCGCCCGACCCGCTGGGCGAAGACGATGGCGAGTCCGAGATGGCCGCCGGCCCGATCTCGATTGCAGTCGATGTCAATGAACCACAAACCGACGCCGCTGCTGCCGCTCCGGTGGCTGGTTAACACCGAAATACGCGCATAAACCCGGATAATCTCTTTCTGTGAAGTCACCCAGCACACTACAAATTGCCCTCGGCGCATCCATCGCCTTTCATGTGGTGTTGCTGACGGTGCGTTTTGTCGACCCCGAGCGCTTCAACCGCGTGTTCCAGGACACCCCGCTCGAGGTCATCCTGGTCAACGCAAAGTCCAACGAGAAACCCGACTTTGCCAAGGCCATCGCCCAGGCCTCACTGGCCGGCGGTGGCGAGGCTGAAAAAGGCCGAGCCACCTCTCCCCTGCCGCCTTCGGCCCTGATGGAGTTGGGCGACGCCACCGAAGATGCACAGCGCAAGGTCGAATCGCTGCAAGAGCAGCAGACCCAGCTGCTGGCGCAGATCAAGAAACAGCTGGCTTCCATGCCACCGCCCGACCTGACCCAGCCCGCCAACAGCCCGGCCCAGGCCGAGCGCGAGGAAAAACGCAAGCAACTGATCAAGATCCTGGCGGAAATCGAACGGCGCATCAATGAAGAAAATGCGCGGCCCAAGAAACGCTACATCAGCCCGGCCACGCGCGAAGAAGTCTACGCGGTGTATTACGACGAGCTGCGCCGGAAGATTGAAGACAAGGGTACCGTCAACTTCCCCGAGCAGGCCGGCAAAAAACTGTATGGCGAGCTCACCATGGTCGTCACCGTCAATTTCGACGGCAGCATCCTCGACACGGAAGTCGTGCAGACCTCTGGCAACCTGACCCTGGACCGGCGCGCGCAAAGCATCGTGCGCGGCACCGGGCCTTTCGGCAAGTTCAACGATGCGATGCGCCGCAAAGCGGACCAGATCGTGGTGGTATCCCGCTTCAAGTTCACACGCGACGACACGCTTGAGACCAAACTCACCAGCCGCTAAGCCGACCGCCGCCTCCCGACTGCCACCCATGAACACCCGGCCCCGCCATGGATAAATACTACGTCCTCGGCAACCCGATCGCGCACAGCAAATCCCCGCTGATCCATGCGCGTTTTGCCGAGCTCACCGGCCAGTCGCTGCAGTACGAACGTCTGCTGGTACCGCTGGAGAGCTTCACCGCCACGTTGGCCGAACTGGTCCAGGATGGCATCAAGGGCTGCAATGTCACGGTGCCTTTCAAGCTGCAAGCCTTTGACGCCGCTGCCACGCGGACCGACCGGGCGCAGCTGGCCCAGGCGGCGAACACCCTGGTGCTGCAAGGCGGTGCCATCCATGCCGACAACACCGACGGCGTGGGCCTGGTCAGCGACATCCAGAACAACGCCGGTGTTTCACTGGACGGGCGTGATGTGTTGCTGATTGGGGCGGGCGGCGCAGGCGCAGGTGCGCTGGCCTCCCTGATGGCGGCCGGGCCGCGCCGCCTGGTGCTGGTCAACCGCACGCGGGCAAAAGCCGACGCGCTGGTGGCACGTCACCTGGCGCACACTTCCATGCAGGGTTTGCTACAAAAAACGGAGCTGCTCGCGCAGGATCTTCAAGGGCTCACGGGTAATTTTGATGTGGTTATCAACGCCAGCGCAAGCAGCCTTGCAGGCGCGGACGTGCCAGTCCCGGCGAGCGTGCTCAAACCCGGTGCCCTCGCCTGCGACATGATGTACGGTCCCGCAGCGGCGGGCTTTATGGCCTGGGCCCGGGACAATGGTGCCACGCCGCGCGACGGACTCGGCATGCTGGTAGAGCAGGCCGCCGAGGCCTTTGCACTATGGCGCGGGGTTCGTCCGCCGTCCGGCCAGGTATTGCAGGAAATGCGGGCGCAGCTGGCATGAAGGTGTATACGCCATGAAAGCCATCTTCAGGCTCATCGGCCTCGGGCTGCTGGCGGGTCTGGCGCTGCAGATTTTTTTTGTGGCGCGCATCGCCATGATGGCCGTGGTGAACCCGGAGTCCACGGCTTTCCAGCGCTCGGAGGCTTACCTGGTGGTGCGCAACACCGGTTCGCTGAAATGGCGGCAGCAGTGGGTGCCTTATGCCGACCTGCCGGACAGCCTCAAACGCGCGGTCATCGCATCCGAAGATGCCAGCTTTGCCGAGCACGATGGCGTGGACATGGAAGCGCTGGAAAAAGCCTGGGACAAAAATGCCAAGGCCCAGCTGCGTGCCGCGCAGTCAGCCAGCCGGCTGGCCCCGTCCAAAGCGGCGGCAGCACCGGCCAAGCCCCCCAAGATTGTGGGTGGCTCCACCATCACGCAGCAACTGGCTAAAAATCTTTTCCTGTCGGGTGAGCGCACACTGCTGCGCAAGGGCCAGGAGCTGTTGCTGACACTGCTGCTCGAAGCCTTGCTCAGCAAGGAGCGCATCCTGGAGATTTACCTCAACAGCGTGGAATGGGGCGAAGGCATTTTTGGCGCTGAAGCGGCTGCGCAACACTACTACCGCAAGCCCGCGTCAAAACTGAGCGCATACGAATCCGCACGGCTGGCCGTGATGCTGCCGCGGCCGAAGTATTTTGAAACACGGCCCGGCTCCGGCTACCTGGCTTCGCGCGCCAGCACCATCACGGCCCGCATGGGCGGCGTGGAACTACCCTGAATGCTGAAAGGCAAAAAGGCCCCGTCCCATGAATGACAAGTTTTCTCCGATCCTGGCCAAGCTGATGGGACTTTTCCTGTTGGGACTGATCCGCACACTGACCGGTGCGCAGGCCCGCTGGCAAGGCTGCCCGCCCAAAGCGGAGCAGCGCATTTATTTTGCCAACCACCAGAGTCACGCCGACCTGGTATTGATGTGGGCAGCGCTGCCGCAGGAGCTTCGCAGCATCACACGGCCGATTGCCGCGAAGGACTACTGGACCAAAACGCCGTTCAAGAAATGGATCACGACAGCGGTCTTCAACGCGATTTACGTGGACCGCGCCAAGACCGGCGACCAGGACCCGCTGGAACCGCTGATCGATGCCCTGAACAGCGGCGACTCGATCATCCTGTTTCCGGAAGGCACACGTGGCAACCAGGAAGAGCCGCAAAAATTCAAGGCCGGCCTTTACAACCTGGCGCTGAAGTTCCCGCAGGTGGTGCTTGTGCCGGCCTGGATCAACAATGTGCAGCGCGTCATGCCCAAAGGTGAAGTCGTGCCCGTACCCATTCTCTGTTCGGTCACCTTTGGCGCGCCGATTGCGCTCAGCGCGGGTGAAGACCGCGGCGAATTCCTGGCGCGCGCCCGTCAGGCCGTCATGGCGCTGAGGGAAACCTGACACAAGGCCTGGAATCCTGATGAACACCTTTTTGCGCAATCTTTCGCCTTCGCACCAGGTCGGCCTGCTGTTCGTGCTGGTGTTCGGCATCCTGGCACTCATCAGTGTGGCCGCGTTCGTGATGTCTCTCAAGGACACCCATGGGGACGACCTGCACACCCAGAAACTGAAGGAGTTCAACGGCCTGCTACGCACCTCGTGGTTCATGTCCGCAGTGTTCTGGATCGGCTGGACGCTGGGAGAAACCGTGGCGACCGTACTGTTCGGCATGGTGGCCTTTTTTGCACTGCGCGAGTTCATCACGCTCTCCCCCACCCGGCAGGGCGACCACCGCAGCCTGGTGCTGGCGTTTTTTGTCGTGCTGCCGGTGCAGTTTGCCTTGGTGATCACGCGGCACTTTGACCTGGTGACCGTGTTCATACCGGTGTATGTATTCCTGGCCATTCCGGTGGTGAGCGCGCTGGCCGACGACCCGCACCGCTTCCTGGAGCGCAACGCCAAGCTGCAATGGGGCATCATGGTCTGCATCTACGGCATCAGCCATGTACCGGCCCTGCTGCTGCTGAAATTTCCCAATTACCAGGGCAAAAACGCCTTTCTGGTGTTCTTCCTGGTGTTTGTGGTGCAAAGCTGCATGATCGTCCAGCACCTGGTGGGCCGCAAGCTGAAGCGGCCGGCCAATGCGCCCAATGTCAGCAAGAGCTTTAACTGGACCAGCTGGTTGATCGCCGTCGTTGTGGCCAGCTTCCTGGGCGGCCTGCTGGCGGGCCTCACGCCCTTCAAACCGGCGCAGGCGGTGGCCATGGCTTTCATCGCCTGCGTGTCGGGCTCGCTCGGGCACCTGGTGATGAAAGCCCTCAAGCGTGACCGCGGCATTCCCAACTGGGGCAACCGCGGCGTGGGCGTCACCGGCGCCAGCGGCCTGCTGGACCGGGTGGATGCGCTGTGTTTTGGCGCACCCGTCTTCTTTCATTCGGTTAGATGGTATTTTGGCCTCTAGGCCAATAAATACCGGCGCAAGCTGCTACCAAATGTATAGCAAATGAGAATCCTTGGAATCGACCCCGGCCTGCAGGTTGCAGGATTTGGTGTGATCGACATGGACGGCCAGCACCTGCACTATGTGGCCAGCGGCACCATCAAGACCACGCACATGGAACGCAGCGACCTGCCGGGCCGGCTGAAGGTGTTGTTTGAAGGCGTGTGCGAAGTGGTGGAGCGCTACCAGCCCGATGCGGCCTCCGTCGAAATCGTCTTTGTCAACGTCAATCCACAAGCAACGCTGCTGCTGGGGCAGGCACGCGGGGCCTGCATCACAGCGCTGGTCTCCAGCCAGCTGTCGGTGGCCGAATACACCGCACTTCAACTCAAAAAGGCGGTTGCAGGTTACGGCAAAGCAGGCAAGGCTGAGA
Organism: Polaromonas aquatica; assembly: GCF_050626995.1. Classification (GTDB taxonomy): domain Bacteria; phylum Pseudomonadota; class Gammaproteobacteria; order Burkholderiales; family Burkholderiaceae_C; genus Polaromonas; species Polaromonas aquatica_A. Next base: position 1,142,616 of record NZ_CP192467.1, read on the forward strand.
TGCAGGAGATGGTGATGCGCCTGCTGAAGCTGCCCTCCCTGCCCGGCAAGGACGCAGCCGATGCATTGGGACTGGCGATTACCCACGCTCATGTAGGCACCGCCATGGCACGGCTGGCGCAGGCCGGCGGCACCGCTTCACAGATGACAGGAAATTACCGGGGTGGACGCAGCCGTTGAATGGAGCTGTTGTTGCAGCGGAAATGTAGGGGGAGGCCGTGGCCTCAAGCGACGCGTTCGAGGATCAGCACCGCAAAAAAGCCAAATGCGGCGATCAGCGTCCACTTGAGAATCGTGAGCCCGAACCGCTTGAACCGCGGTTGCCCGGTGCCTGCGTACAGCATGAACGACACCACCGCAGCCAACAAAAAGAGCAGGATGAGCCAGCGAAACAGCAGCATGGCAAATCTTGTCCGGTTCTACCAGGCCCGCGCCAGCTTGGCGAAACCCTGTGGTGCTTTTTTCTCGTCTTCGAAGGTGACGACTTCGTAGGCATCCTGGTGCGCCAGCAGCTCGCGCAGCAGCTTGTTGTTCATCGCATGGCCGGAGCGGAACGCGCTGTAGGCCGCCAGCAACGGCTTGCCCAGCACATACAGGTCGCCCATGGCGTCGAGGATTTTGTGCTTCACAAACTCGTCGTTGTAGCGCAGCCCGTCGCTATTGAGCACCTTGTAGTCATCCATGACGATGGCGTTGTCCAGCCCGCCGCCCAGCGCCAGGCCGTTGGCGCGCATCATTTCGACGTCCTTGGTGAAACCGAAGGTACGGGCTCGCGCAATGTCGCGCGTGTAGGCACCCGAGCCCATGTCGAATTCCACGCGCTGGCCGGTGGAGTCCACCGCAGGGTGGTCGAAGTCAATTTCAAAACTGAGCTTGTAGCCTTCATAGGGGGACAGGCGCGCCCATTTGGTATTGGCGCCCCCGCCATCACGCACCTCCACAGGCTTGATCACACGGATAAAGCGCTTGGGCGCCGCCTGCAGCGCAATGCCAGCCGATTGCAGCAAGAACACAAATGAAGAGGCCGAGCCGTCAAGAATGGGAACCTCCTCAGCCGTAATGTCGACATACAGGTTGTCGATGCCCAGGCCCGCACAGGCCGACATCAGATGCTCTACCGTATGCACCTTGGCCGCGCCGCTGGAAATCGTAGAGGCCAGCCGCGTGTCGGTAACAGCCTGCGCTGAAACCACAATATCCACCGGCTGCGGCAAATCCACCCGACGAAACACAATGCCCGTGTCGGGCGCCGCAGGCCGCAGAGTCAGCTCTACCCGCTGCCCGCTGTGCAGGCCCACACCTACGGCTTTGGTCAGTGATTTAAGGGTTCTTTGGGCAAGCATGGTCTCTATTTTAGGTGGCGCAAGGCCATTTCAAGGGTAGGGGATAACAATGCCGGGCATAGGCAGAGTGCATTGGGCGCTAGCGACGAGCGCCCGGCCCACTGCCCAACGGCGATTAATGGGATGGAAAGCGTAGCGAGCAGCCCGAGGTTGAGGCGAGGCGCGGAACCGTACTCAGGTACGGTGAGCACCACAGCCTCAAGATCGGGTTGCGCAGTAGCTTTACACCCATTAATCGATTAGTCGGCTTGTTTGCGGAGGAAGGCCGGGATCTCGAAATCGTCCATCCCGCCAGAAGCCAATGCATCCACCTTTGCAGCCGCCTGCGTCCGGTTGGTACGCCACACGCTGGGCACCGACATATTGCCGTAGTCGGGCTGAACCGATCCCATGGCCGTCTGCGCCGTGCCGGCGCCATTGGCCGTTGTGCTCAGTGTGGGAACGTTGAACGGCACATTGTCGGTACCCGTACGCAGCACCTGCAGCGGCGGCGCATGGCGGCGCACACCCTGGCGAGAGAGACCCGTAGCGACCACCGTCACACGGATGTCGTCGCCCAGCTCGTCGTCATAAGCCGTACCGTAGATCACATGCGCATCGGGTGATGCGTAGGCACGGATGGTGTTCATCGCGAGCTTGGATTCACTCAGCTTGAGCGAGCCCTTGGCCGCGGTAATCAGCACCAGCACGCCCTTTGCACCCGACAGGTCGATGCCTTCGAGCAGCGGGCAGGCCACGGCCTGCTCGGCAGCAATGCGCGCGCGATCCGGTCCGTTGGCTTTGGCGGTGCCCATCATGGCCTTGCCGGGCTCACCCATCACGGTTCGCACGTCCTCGAAGTCGACGTTCACGTGGCCGGGAACGTTGATGATTTCGGCAATGCCGCCCACAGCGTTTTTCAGCACGTCATTGGCATGCGCGAAAGCCTCGTCCTGCGTCACGTCGTCACCCAGCACTTCAAGCAGCTTTTCATTGAGCACCACGATCAGCGAGTCAACGTTGGCTTCGAGCTCCGCCAGGCCGAGGTCGGCATTGGTCATGCGGCGGCCGCCCTCAAAGTCAAACGGCTTGGTCACCACGCCAACGGTCAGGATGCCCATTTCTTTGGCCACACGTGCGATCACAGGTGCCGCGCCGGTACCCGTGCCGCCGCCCATGCCTGCGGTAATGAACAGCATGTGAGCACCAGCAATGGCGCTGCGGATGTCGTCCACCGCCAGTTCAGCGGCGTCGCGCCCCTTGTCGGGCTTGCTGCCCGCGCCCAAACCGCTGGCGCCCAGCTGGATGGTCTTGTGCGCGCTGCCGCGGCTGAGCGCCTGCGCGTCGGTATTGGCGCAGATGAATTCGACGCCTTGCACGCCGCATTCGATCATGTGCCCGACAGCGTTACCGCCGCCGCCGCCCACACCGATCACTTTGATCTGTGTGCCCTGGTTGAATTCTTCGATTTCAATCATTTCGATGCTCATTGGGAGCCTCCTAATTCAATAAACTGCAGTTGCCAATAGTTGGAAATTTGTATTTATGGTTGACATGGCTTTCTCACGCAGGGGGATCCGCCCCGCCTGAATGCATGCAACGCGATGGCCGGCCAATGAAAGTGGAATAGGTATTCATGATCAGAAATTCCCCACAAACCAGTCTTTGACCCGGCCAAATGCGTTGTGTACGCTGCCCGCCTTTTGGGACACCTTGTAGCCACGCATGCGTGCCAACCGGGCTTCTTCCAGCAAACCCATGACCGTGGCCGCCCGGGCCTGGGCCACCATGTCTGACAGCGCACTGTTGTAGCGCGGGATGCCGCGGCGCACTGGCTTGAGGAAAATGTCCTCGCCCAACTCCACCATGCCCGGCATGACGGCGCTGCCGCCGGTGATGACGATGCCGGAAGACAGCACCTCTTCGTAGCCCGACTCCCGGATCACCTGCTGGACCAGAGAGAAAATTTCCTCGATGCGCGGCTCGATGACGCCCGCCAGTGCCTGCTTGCTGAGCATGCGAGGCCCACGGTCACCCAGGCCCGGCACTTCTACCTGGGTATCCGGGTCCGCCAGCAACTGCTTGGCATAACCGCTTTCGACCTTGATGTCTTCGGCGTCCTTGGTGGGCGTGCGCAGTGCCATCGCGATGTCGCTGGTGATCAGGTCGCCGGCAATTGGAATCACCGCGGTATGCCGGATGGCGCCGCCGGTAAAGATGGCCACATCGGTGGTTCCCGCGCCGATGTCGACCATTGCCACACCGAGCTCCTGCTCGTCCTGCGTGAGCACCGCCAGGCTGGAGGCCAGGGGGTTGAGCATCAGCTGGTCCACTTCGAGCCCGCAGCGCCGCACGCACTTGATGATGTTTTCAGCGGCACTCTGGGCCCCTGTCACGATGTGCACCTTGGCTTCCAGGCGTATGCCGCTCATGCCGATGGGCTCGCGCACATCCTGGCCGTCAATGACGAACTCCTGCGGCTCCACCAGTAACAGGCGCTGGTCGGTCGAGATGTTGATGGCCTTGGCCGTCTCGATCACGCGCGCTACATCGGCCTGCGTGACTTCTTTGTCCTTGACCGCCACCATCCCGCTGGAGTTGATGCCGCGGATATGGCTGCCGGTAATGCCGGTATAGACACGGGCGATCTTGCAATCAGCCATCAGTTCGGCCTCTTTCAGGGCCTGCTGGATGCTTTGCACGGTGGCGTCGATATTGACAACCACGCCGCGCTTGAGCCCGTTGCTCGCCGCGATGCCCAGGCCGGCGAGCTTGAGCTCCCCGCCCGGCATGACCTCGGCGACCACCGCCATGACCTTGCTGGTTCCGATGTCCAGCCCGACCACCAGATCTTTGTATTCCTTGGCCATATGTTTACCTTTTTTTCTTTCCGTCGTCTTTGTCAGCGGGGCTTCCCGTGGTGACGCCCCTGAGCCTGATCGCATAACCGTTGCCATAACGCAGATCGGCGGACTCCAGGTCCCGCCCATACCTGGATGACACCTGCGTCACCGTGGCAATAAAGCGGCGGGTACGCGCCTGTATTTCATCCAGCGAGCCGTGCCCGAGCTCAATCACGGCGCCACTGTCCAGCTGGGCGCGCCAGCCACCCTGGCCGGTCATCTGCAACTGCTCCAGTGTGGCGTCTGTTTCATCGAACATCGGCGCCAGCATCTGGTAGGCCTGCAGCACCTGCGCCGCCTGACCCGGCGGCCCATTGAGCACCGGCAGGTCTTCCGCCTCGACGTCGCCCTGGTTGGCCTCAAACACTTCACCGAAGCTGTTGACCAGCCGGGCATCCCCTTCAGTGCCCCAAAAGGCAACCGGTTTGTGTTCTTGCAGCACGACCTTCAGGCGATTAGGAAACTCCCGCTGCACCAGCGCCCTGCGCACCCAGGGAACCGACTCGAACACCGCGCGCGTGGCGCCCAGGTCCACCGTGAAAAAATTGCCGGACAACCGGGGCGCCACATTGGCACGCAGCGTCACGGCGTTGTTGTGCGCAAGGTCCCCCTGCACGCGGATGGCGCTCAGGCTGAACAGCGACTGACGCAAAACCCAGGCTACGCCCAGCGCCACGACCATGGCGGCAAACGCCAGGCCCAGGACCACCGAAAAGGTGTTCATGAGCTTGACGTCCAGTGGCATGGCGGTGGGCATGGGCGTTCGGCGGTTCAAATCAGGCCTCCCCCTGTTTCTGGTGGTCCAGGGTGGCAGTCTTGAGCACTTCGACGCACAGGTCTTCGTACGAGATCCCGGCCGCGCGCGCGGACATGGGCACCAGCGAATGGCTGGTCATGCCCGGCGACGTGTTGATTTCCAGCAAGTAGGGCTTGCGTGTCGCCTTGTCGATCATCACGTCGGCGCGCGCCCAGCCGCGGCAGTTGAGGATCCGGAAGGTATCCAGCACCAGTTGCTGGATGGCTGTCTCTTCGCCTTCTGGAAGCCCGCAGGGCACCAGGTACTGCGTGGTGTCCGTGAAATACTTGTTCTGGTAGTCGTAGTTGCCGTCCGGCGCCACGATGCGGATGACGGGCAGCGCGCGCGCCTTGGCACCGGTTCCCAGAACCGGGCACGTCACTTCATCACCGCTGATGAACTGTTCACACAGCACATCGGCATCGAGTTTTTCGGCCTGTACCACAGCCTCCGCCATACCGGAACGCTCCGTCACCTTGGTCAACCCGATCGATGAACCTTCACGCGCAGGTTTGACGATCAGCGGCAGCCCAAGCGCATCCGGCAAGGCTGCAATGTCGGCTGCGTTGTAGGTGCCGCGCCGCAGCAGGCGATATTGTGGCGTCGGCAAACCCTCGGAAATCATCACGCGTTTGGTCATGACCTTGTCGATGGCCATGCTGGAGGCCATGACACCCGAGCCGGTGTAGGGAATGCCCAGCAGCTCAAGCGCGCCCTGCACTGTGCCGTCTTCCCCAAAACGTCCATGCAGTGCAATGAAGCAGCGGTCGAACCCGTCCTTCCTGAGCTCACTCAGGTCGCGCTCTGCCGGGTCAAAACCGTGGGCGTCCACACCGCGCGAACGAAGCGCCTTCAGCACGCCATTGCCCGACATCAGCGAAACCTCACGCTCTGCCGACATGCCGCCCATCAGAACGGCGACTTTCCCAAAGTTCACGGTGTTCTCTTTCATGTTCTGGCTCCTGCCGGCTCCAGCATTTCAACGACTTTGCCCGGCACCTGACCGATCGATCCTGCGCCCATGCACATCACCACATCGCCATCCAACGCGTTCTCCAGGATGGCTTGCGGCATGGCTTCGATCTCGTCCACGAAGACGGGTTCCACCTTGCCGGTGACGCGCAGTGCACGCGCCAGGGAACGGCCGTCGGCGGCCACAATAGGTGCTTCGCCGGCGGCATACACCTCCGACAACAGCACGGCATCGGCATTGCCGATCACCTTGACGAAGTCTTCGAAGCAGTCGCGCGTGCGGGTATAGCGGTGTGGCTGAAAGGCCAGTACCAGGCGGCGGCCGGGGAAGGCGCCGCGCGCGGCGGCCAGCGTAGCGGCCACCTCGACGGGATGGTGACCGTAGTCTTCGATCACAGTGAAGCGACCGCCACCTCTGGCCGGCAGGTCGCCGTAGCTCTGGAAACGCCGCCCCACACCCCGGAATTCAGCCAGCGCTTTCTGCACCGACGCGTCCGGAACATTGAGTTCGACCGCGATCGCAATGGCAGAGAGCGCATTGAGTACGTTGTGCTCGCCGGCGAGGTTGAGCACTACCTCCAGGTCGGGCAGCGTGACACCGTTGCGCCGCTGCGCGGTGAAATGCATTTGGGCCCCCACCGGCCGCACATTGACGGCGCGCACCTGCGCGTCTTCGCCAAAACCGTAGCTGGTGATGGGACAGGAGACCTGTGGCACGATCTCGCGCACGGCTGGATCGTCGGTACACAGGATCGCTGTTCCGTAAAAGGGCATGCGGTGCAGGAAGTCGACAAAGGCCTTCTTGAGGTTGCCGAAGTCGTGGCCATAGGTCTCCATGTGGTCGGCGTCGATATTGGTGACGACCGCCATCACAGGCAGGAGGTTCAGGAATGAAGCATCCGACTCGTCGGCCTCCACCACGATGTAGTCGCCCGAGCCGAGTTTGGCGTTGGCGCCGGCGCTATTGAGCCGCCCGCCGATGACAAAGGTTGGATCCAGGCCGGCTTCGGCCAGCACGCTGGCAACCAGGCTGGTGGTAGTGGTCTTGCCGTGCGTCCCCGCAATCGCGATGCCCTGCTTCAGGCGCATCAACTCGGCAAGCATCAAAGCGCGCGGTACCACGGGAATGCGTTTTTCGCGCGCCGCCAGTACCTCAGGGTTGTCGGCCTGCACGGCCGTGGAAGTCACCACCGCATCAACGGCGGCCAGGTTACTGGCGGCATGGCCGACAAAGGTCTTGATGCCGAGCTTGGCCAGGCGCCGCAGCGTCGGGCTGTCCGAAAGATCAGACCCTGAAATGGCATAGCCCAGGTTGTGCAGCACCTCGGCGATGCCGGACATGCCGGAACCACCCAGGCCGATGAAGTGAATGTTCTTGATCGCGTGTTTCATGTCGCCAGTTCCTCACAAGCGGCCACTACGCGTGCCGTGGCATCAGTTTTCTGCATTTTTTTGGCCTGTAGCGCCCGTTGGATAAGCTCAAGGCGCTCTGTTTTTTGTAGCATTTCCGAGAGCTTTCCGGGCGTCAGGTCCCGCTGCTGGATCAACCAGCCGCCGCCCTGGTCCACGAGGAACTTCGCGTTGGCAGTCTGATGGTCATCCACCGCAGCAGGGAAAGGCACAAACAGCGCCGCAGCGCCGACCGCTGCGATCTCAGTCACCGTGCTGGCACCCGCGCGGCAAATGATCATGTCGGCGTCGGCAAAGGCTTGTGCGGTGTCTTCAATGAAGGGGGTGAGTTCAGCCTGCACGCCCGCTGCTGCATAGTTGGCACGCAACTCCTCGATCTGCAGCGCTCCGCTTTGGTGAATGGCTTGCGGCCGCTCTGCTTCAGGAATCATCGCAAGGGCCTTGGGCACCAGTTCGTTCAACCCACGTGCACCCAAGCTACCGCCGATCACCAGCAGTTTCAGAGCGCTGCTGCGGCCGGCAAAACGCTCTTCAGGACCCGGCTGCCGGGTGAACGCTGGCCGCAAGGGGTTGCCTATCCATTCGGCTTTGGGCAGCACGCCTGGAAATGCCGTGAAGACGCGGTCGGCCACACCCGCCAGCACCTTGTTGACCATGCCGGCCACGGAATTCTGCTCATGCAACACCAGCGGCTTGCCCAGCAGCACGCTCATCATCCCGGCCGGAAAGGTGATGTAACCACCCAGCCCCACCACCACATCGGGTTTGACGCGGCGCACCACCTGGATGCTTTGCCAAAAGGCCTTAAGCAGGCGCAGCGGCAGAAACACCAGCGTAGCCGGGCCTTTGCCCCGCACGCCGGAAAAATCAATGGATTCAAAAGGGAAGCCACGTGGCGGCACCAGCTGGCTTTCCATGCTGGGGCGTCCCGCACTGCCGCGCCCGCCCAGCCAATGCACACGCCAGCCGCGATCGCGCAGAGCTTCCGCCACAGCCAGGCCCGGGAAGATATGCCCGCCGGTCCCACCTGCCATAACAAGGGCGCAGCGTTGACTACTCATGCGCGGCCTCCGCGCATCAATAGCCTGTTTTCATAATCAATCCTCAGCACGACGGCCAGGGAAATGAGGTTCATCAAAATGGCGGAACCCCCGTAACTCATGAGCGGCAAGGTCAGGCCTTTGGTTGGCAATGCACCCAGGTTCACACCTATGTTGATGAAAGTCTGAAAGCCTATCCAGATGCCTACGCCCTGCGCCACCAGTCCGGCAAACAAGCGGTCGAGTGCAATCGACTGCCGGCCGATGTGCATGATGCGCCGGGTCATCCACATGAACATTCCTATGACGGCCAGTACACCCAACAAGCCGAATTCCTCACCGATCACGGCCATGAGGAAATCGGTATGGGCTTCAGGGAGCCAATGCAGTTTTTCGATGCTGCCGCCCAGGCCGACGCCGAAGATTTCGCCGCGGCCGAAGGCGATCAGCGAGTGCGAAAGCTGGTAGCCCTTGCCCATGGAATATTTGTCGCTCCACGGATCCAGATAGGCAAAAATCCGCTCGCGCCGCCACTCGCTAAGCATCACCATCAGGCTGAAAGCGACCACCACGACTGCGGCGATGACAAAGAACATGCGGGCATTGACACCACCGAGAAAGAGAATGCCCATGGCGATGACCGAGATCACCATAAAGGCGCCCATATCGGGTTCCGCAAGTAACAACAGCCCGACAATCGCTATGGCGACAGCCATAGGCATGACGGCACGAAAGAAGCGTTCTTTCACTTCCATCTTGCGCACCATGTAATCCGCCGCGTAAAGAAGCACCGCAAACTTCGCAAGCTCCGAGGGCTGAAAGTTCATGACCCCGAGAGATATCCAGCGGCGGGCGCCGTTCACGCCCTTGCCGATGAACGGAACCAGCACCAGAATCAAGAGCAACAGGGACACCACAAACAGCCAGGGCGCCAGTTTCTCCCACGTCGCCAGCGGCACCTGGAAGGCCAGAACAGCGACAGTGAAGGCGACCGCCAGCGACAACACATGGCGCACCAGGAAATGGGTGTGCGCATAGCGCGCGAACTTGGGGTTGTCGGGCATGGCGACGGAGGCGGAGTACACCATCACCAGGCCCCACATCAGCAAGGCTACGGTAACCCAGAGCAGTGCCTGGTCAAACCCCGCCATGCGCACGGGAGGCGTGGCCAGCGTCTGCGGCCGGCTGTGTCCGCCAAGCCGTACAGGAAGAACGTCCGACGCAGCCTTACCGACACCGGAGAACCAGCCGAAAAAGCGCGCAGCGGCCGTCACAATACCTGCCCCTGTTCTTGCGCCAAGGTCCGGACGGCTTCGCAAAATACCTTGGCACGATGCTCGTAGTTGTCGAACATGTCGAAGCTGGCGCAAGCCGGAGACATCAGCACGGCGTCCCCGGTCTGCGCGTGCTGCGCCGCCAGGGTGACGGCTTCTTCCATCGAGGCGGCGTCAAACATAGGAATATTTCGCGGCAAGGCTTCCTTGATGAGAGGTGCATCGCGCCCTATCAGCACCACAGCCCGCACATGGCGCTGCACCGGGTCGGCCAGCGGCGAAAAGTCCTGCCCCTTGCCTTCGCCGCCCAGGATCACCACCAGCTTGCGCTCCAGGCCCAGCCCTGTCAGAGCCGCTACGGTGGCGCCCACGTTGGTGCCCTTGCTGTCGTCGAAGTATTCGACATCATTGACAACCGCCACCGACTCCACGCGATGCGGCTCGCCACGATATTCGCGCAAGCCGTGCAGCATGGGCGCCAGAGTGCAGCCCGCGGCCACGGCCAGGCCCAGCGCCGCCAGGGCATTGGTGGCGTTGTGGCGTCCGCGTATGCGCAGGGCTTCAATCGGCATCAGCTTCTGCACGTGAAGCTCCACCTCTTCGTCCTTGCGGCGTTTGATGGTCTCATCGGCCTCGGCGGCGCGCACCAGCCAGGTCATGCCATTGACGGTTTCTATGCCGTAGTCGCCGGGCCGCTGCGGCTCACCCACACCAAAGGTGGCATGCGGTCGCAATTGCGGCGGTTTCAGGCGCACCTTGACGGGAGGCGGCAGCATGGCCATCACGCGGTCGTCGTCGCGGTTGAGCAGCATGAAGGTTGTGCTGCCGAAGATCTTGGCTTTCGCCGCGACATAGGCGTCCATGTCGCCGTGCCAATCGAGATGATCCTGCGTGATGTTGAGCACCACGGCGGCCGTTGGTTCAAAGCCCTGCACGTCGGCCAACTGGAAACTGGACAGTTCCAGCACCCAGACTTGCGGCAGGGTTTGCGCGTCCATATGGGCCGACAAGGTATCCAGCAGCGTCGGGCCTATGTTGCCGGCCACAGCCACGGTTTTGCCGGCGCGCTGCACCAACTGGCCCAGCAGCGAAGTCACCGTGGTCTTGCCATTGGTGCCTGTGATGGCCAGCACCGCGGGACGGTAGCCAGGCTCCGGTTCGGCTTGAGCGAGTGCCAGCAAGGCGGGCAGCGCCGATTCTTCGCCGGCCTCGTCAGGGGCAGGCGCGGCGTCCGGGACGATCGCTGCACTTGCCTCGTGAACGTCTCTGACGGCATCGGCCGCCAGCGCTGCCTCACCGTCAGATGCATCAGGTGCATGAGGCTCATCAAGGGCCGCAGCGCCTTCATCAATCGTATCGCTTTCGCTCGGTGCATCCGACGTATCGGACGCATCAAGTGCATGGGGCGAAGGCGACTCGCTCAATGTCTCGGGAGATGCAAGCTCTTCGCCGGATGCCTCAGCCGCTTCGGCGACCGGCGGCTCGCGCAAATCTGCCAAAGCGCGTGCAAACAGGTCCAATTCACCGCCCACAGGCAGGCCCATCGCGCGTGCGGCATCAGCCACAGGGGCAATAGTCGCCGGCGCCAGACCGGGCGAGCGGTAGACGGCGCGCACTGCCGTGCCCTGCACCAGTTCTGGCGTGAAAGCGCCGCCGACAAAAACGACGCCCGGCAGCTCCTCGCGCAGCGTGGCAAGCAGGGGCGGCGCCTCGCGCGTATCGGCGACCATCACATGCGCCCCGTGGCGCGCGCACCAGCGCACCATGGCCAGGCCGGACGCACCCAGGCCCAGGATCAACACGGTTTGGTCTTGTAGATGCCGCATGCCTGTTTACCTGAGCTTCAAGGTGGAGAGGCCGATAAGGCACAGCAGCATGGTGATGATCCAGAACCGGACGACCACCTGCGTTTCTTTCCAGCCGCTTTTTTCGAAATGATGGTGCAGCGGTGCCATCTTGAGAAGGCGACGGCCTTCGCCGTAGCGTTTCTTGGTGTACTTGAACCAGGTCACCTGCATCATCACGGACAAGGCCTCAACAACGAAGATACCGCCCATGATGGCCAGCACGATTTCCTGCCGCACAATGACCGCGATGGTGCCAAGCGCGGCGCCCAAAGCCAGCGCACCCACATCTCCCATGAAAACCTGGGCCGGGTGTGTGTTGAACCACAGAAAGGCCAAACCGGCGCCAGCCATAGCTGAGCAAAAAATCAGCAACTCGCCAGAGCCTGGAATGTGCGGGAAGAACAGGTATTTGGAGTAAACCGAGCTGCCAGTGACGTAGGCGAACACGCCGAGTGCGGAACCGACCATGACCACCGGCATGATGGCCAGGCCATCCAGCCCATCCGTCAGGTTGACGGCATTGCTGGAGCCAACGATCACAAGATAGGTCAGGATCACGAAGCCGAATACCCCCAACGGGTAGCTGATTTCCTTGACGAAAGGCACCAGAAGGCCCGCCTTGGGCGGAAGATCCACGTCAAAGCCGGACTGCACCCAGCTGAAAAACAGCTCCAGCACGCGCATGTTGGAGCTCTCGGAAATGCTGAACACCAGGTACAGCGCCGCGATCAGGCCGATGATCGACTGCCACAGATATTTCTCACGCGAGCGCATGCCTTCCGGATCCTTGAGCACCACTTTGCGCCAATCGTCGGCCCAGCCGACGGCGCCGAAGCCCAGCGTGACGATGAGGACAATCCAGACAAAACGGTTGGAGAGGTCGAACCACAGCAGCGTGGAGATGCCGATGGCCAGCAGGATGAGCACACCGCCCATGGTGGGCGTGCCGCTCTTGCTCAAATGCGTCTGCATCGCGTATTGGCGGATGGGCTGGCCGATCTTGAGCGAGATGAGCCGGCGAATCACGAAGGGGCCCGCCAGCAGGCCGATGAGCAGCGCGGTGAGCGCGGCCATGACGGCGCGAAAAGTCAGGTACTGAAATACCCTGAAGAACCCGAATTCCGGGGAAATCGACTGAAGCCACTGGGCCAGACTAAGCAGCATGGGGCCCTCCCTTATGGTTTTGTTGATGTTGAGCTTGATCGAGCGCATGATTCGTGATGGCCTGGGCCACCCGTTCCATCTTCATGAAACGCGAACCTTTGACCAGCACGCTACCGGTGTTCGGAAGCTCAGCCAGCACGGCGGCAGCGAGTTCATCCATGCCTTCGAAAACTTGCGCCCCAACGAAACTGGCCGCGGCTTGTTTTGATTGCTCACCCAAAGTGAATAATTTTTCAATGCCCAGCGTGCGCGCATAGCGCCCGGCTTCATCGTGGAACTGTGGCCCCTGGTCGCCGACCTCGCCCATGTCGCCCATCACCATCAGGCGCGGACCGGGCAGTTCGGCGAGCACCTCCAGCGCGGCGCGCATCGAGTCGGGATTGGCGTTGTAACTGTCGTCGACCAGCGTCAGCACCCGGCCCGGCAAGGCCACGGCGATGGCGCGGGAACGGCCCTTGACCGGCACAAAAGCCGACAGACCCGCGGAGATAGCGGCAAGGGGCGCACCCGCCGCCAGCGCGCAGGCCGCGGCGGCCAGTGCGTTTTTGACGTTGTGCCGGCCCGCGATGTGCAACGAGAAATCGGTGTTGCCCGCCGGGGTGGATGCGGCCACCTTCCAGCAGCCGCCCTCCCATTGCGCGGTGCCTGTGACATCGGCGGCGCCCGAGAGCGCGAAGGTCAGGACCTTGCGCTTGCCGACCAGCTCACGCCACAGCGGGGTGTAGTCGTCGTCAGCAGGAAAGACCGCCGTGCCGCCCGCATCCAGCGACGCGAACACCGAGCCGTTTTCGCGCGCCACCGCTTCCACCGTGGCCATGAATTCGAGGTGCTCACGCTGCGCGTTGTTGACCAGCGCGACGGTGGGCATTGTGAGTTCGGCCAGGTAGGCGATCTCGCCGGGGTGGTTCATGCCGAGTTCGACTACGCCCACTTCATGCGCGGCCGACAGCCGCAGCAGCGTAAGCGGCACGCCGATGTCGTTGTTGAGGTTGCCTTCGGTGGCGAACGCCTTGTCGGCTTTCCAGGCACGCAGTATCGAGGCGATCATCTGCGTGACTGTGGTTTTGCCGTTGCTGCCCGTGACCGCCACCAACGGAAGCCGAAACTGCGAACGCCAACCCACCGCCAGCCGCCCCAGCGCCAGGCGCGTGTCAGCCACTTCCAGTCCCGGCATACCGGCTTGCGCCAGCCCGTGGTGGGCAATCGCCGCGACGGCGCCCTGCGCCCGGGCTTGCGCGAGGAAGTCGTGGGCGTCGAAGCGCTCACCCTTGAGCGCCACGAACAGGTCACCGGCCTGCAGGCTGCGCGTATCGGTGTTGACGCGCAAAGCCTGCACGCCGCCGTCACCCACGAGGCGGGCACCGGGCAGCCAATCGAGGGCTTGTTGGAGGCGCATCATGATTGCGCACCTCGCGGATGTGTGTTCAAAGCATCGAGCGCCGCCTGCGCATGCTCGCGGTCGGAGAAAGGAAGCTTGACGCTGCCCACTTCCTGGAAACTCTCGTGGCCTTTGCCGGCCAACAGCACCACGTCTTCGGGGCGGGCCAGGCCCAGGGTGTAAGCGATGGCGGCGGCCCGGTCTGCCTGCACATGCACGGCGTCACGGTGACTCAGACCCAGCAACACCTGGCAGATGATGGCCAGCGGGTTCTCACTGCGCGGATTGTCGCTGGTGACCACCACCTGGTCGGCGTTCTTTTCAGCCACGGCCGCCATCAGCGGACGCTTGGTTGCGTCGCGGTCGCCACCGCAGCCGAACACGCACCACAGCCGGCCGCCGCGGTGCGCCGCCGCCGGCCGCAACGCGAGCAGCACTTTCTCGAGGGCGTCGGGTGTATGCGCGTAATCGATGACCACCAGCGGCCGGCCCGGCACGGCCAGGGTCTCGGCGCGACCGGGCACGGGCAACAGGCCGGTGCAGGCCTTCACCGCATCAGCCAGCGGCACACCCATGGCGCGCAGGGCCCCCAGCACGCCGAGCAGGTTGGACACGTTGTACTGGCCCACCAGCCGGGTCGCCAGCGTATGGCTTTCGACACCCTCGGCCACTTCAAAGCTCAGGGCATCGGTGCCATGCTCGATATTGCGCGCCTGCAGGCGGGCCGGCTCCACGCAGGAGACAGCCCAGAGATCCAGGCCGCTGCCGGCAAGGGAGTCCTTGAGCTCGGCGCCCTTGGCATCGTCGATGTTGATGACCGCTGCCTTCAGCCCCGGCCAGCCGAACAGCGCGGCCTTGGCCTCCCAGTAGGTCTGCATGGAGCCGTGGTAGTCGAGGTGGTCCTGCGTGAAATTGGTGAAGATGGCAACCTCGATGGCGGTCGCGTCCAGGCGGTGCTCGACCAGGCCGATGGAGGAGGCCTCCAGCGCGCAGGCGGCAAAACCCTCATCGGCGAAGCGCCGCAGTTCCTGTTGCAACAGCACAGGGTCAGGCGTAGTCAGGCCGTTGGAAACCATGGCACCCGGCTCGCCTATGCCCAGCGTGCCGATGAGGCCGCATTTGTGTCCCAGCCGGTCCAGGGCCTGGGCCAGCCACCAGGCGGTCGAAGTCTTGCCGTTGGTGCCGGTGACGGCGGAAATCCGCAACTGCCGGCTCGGCTCCTTGAAATAGACGGCAGCGATGGGACCAGTCGCGGCCTTGAGGTCGGCATATTCCGCGACTTTGCCATCCTCAAAAGCGTAGGCAGCTGCGCCTTCCTGCTCAACCAGGCATGCATTGGCGCCCGCATCCAACGCACTGCCGACAAATTTGCGACCGTCGGTCGCGGCGCCAGGCCAGGCGATAAAACCGTCACCCGGGGCCAGCTTGCGGCTGTCCGTACGCAGGCTGCCGGTCACGCGTTCGCGCAACCAGCCCGCGGCCTGTTCAGGGGTGTGGAGCTGCGTGCTCAAAACGATTCCTCAACGGCCTGGGTGGTGATTTGCGGCTTGACGCTCATGTCAGGCTGCACGCCCATCATGCGCAACGTCTGCTGCACCACTTCGCTGAACACGGGGGCGGCCACGTCGCCGCCGAAGTACTTGCCCGCACTTGGCTCGTCAATCATCACGCCGATGATCACGCGAGGCTTGTCGATGGGTGCCATGCCAACAAACCAGCCTCGGTATTTGCGGTCCTTATCAGTGCCGTAGCCCTTGCCAACCTGCTTGTACGCTGTACCGGATTTCCCGCCGACCGAGTAGCCGAGGGTTTGCGCTTTCTGGCCGGTGCCGCCAGGCCCGGCGGCCATCTGCAGCATCTTGCGTATCTCAAACGCCGTTTTGGGAGAAAACACCTGCACGCCCACTGCGGGCTCTTCGCTCTTTAGCATGGTGGCGGAAATAATCTGCCCATCGTGGCCGAACACGGTGTACGCCCGCGCCATTTGAAACAATGACGCCGAAAGGCCATAGCCATAAGACATCGTGGCTTGCTCAATGGGCCGCCAGGTCTTGTAGGGACGAAGGCGCCCGGATACCACGCCCGGGAAGGCGAGCTGCGGTTTTTGTCCGAAACCGGCCTGGGAAAAAGTCTCCCACATTTCGCGCGGCTGCATTTGCATAGCCATCTTGACCGTACCGACATTGCTCGATTTCTGGATCACCTGCTGCACCGTCAGCATGCCGTTCGCGTGCGAATCACTGATGGTGGAGCCGGTGATCTGGATACGGCCGGGCGCGGTCTGTATCTGGGTTTCGGGCTTGACCCGGCCGGACTCAAGCGCCAACCCGACGGTGAACGCCTTCATGACCGAGCCTGGCTCAAAGGTGTCAGTCAAAGCGCGGTTGCGCAACTGTGCTCCCGTCATGTTCTGCCGCTTGTCCGGCACATAACTGGGGTAGTTGGCCATGGCAAGCACTTCGCCCGTGACGGCATCGAGCATTACCACGCTGCCGGCATGCGCCTTGTTGGCAATCACCGCATCGCGCAGCTTTTGATAAGCGACGAACTGCATCTTGCTGTCAATGGACAGCTGCAAGTCTTTGCCGTCAACGGGCGGCACCTGCTCTCCCACATCTTCCACCACGCGGCCCAGGCGGTCCTTGATCACCCGGCGCGAGCCTGCGCGTCCCGCCAGGTCCTTGTTGAAGGCCAATTCCATGCCCTCCTGCCCGCGGTCTTCCACATTGGTAAAACCGACAATGTGGGCCGTTGTCTCACCTTCCGGGTACTGGCGTTTGTATTCCTTGCGCTGGTAAATGCCTTTGATCCCGATGGCGTGGATCTTCTGCGCCACAGGCTCATCGACCTGGCGCTTCAGCCAGACAAAAGTTTTATCCTCGTTACCCAGCTTTTTCTTCAGATCGGGAAGAGGCATTTCAAGCAGCCTGGCAAGCTCCGCAAGCTGGGCCTTGCTCGCTTCGACATCTTCCGGAATCGCCCAGATGCTGGGTGCAGGCACGCTGGACGCGAGAATCAGGCCATTGCGATCCAGAATACGGCCGCGGTTGGCGGGCAGCTCCAGCGTGCGCGCAAAGCGCACCTCACCCTGGCGCTGGAAGAACTCATTGCCAAATATCTGGATATATGCCGCCCGGCCCGCCAACCCGACAAAGGCCAGGGCAATGCCAGCCACAATAAATTTGCTGCGCCACACCGGCGTTTTGCTGGCCAGGAGAGGACTGGAGGAGTACAGGACGCTACGGCTCATGGCCTCAGGCCTTCCTGCGAAGGCTCTGGCGTCGTCGCGGCATCCGTGTATGTCACGTATTGCGTAATGGCCGGCGTGACCGTGCGCATCTGCAAGCGGTCTTTCGCAAGCTTTTCAACTTTCAAGGGCGTAGCCTGGGCGCGTTTTTCCACCTGCAACCGCTCGTTCTCAGTTTCGAGTTTCCGGCTCTCTGCAGTCGCCTTCTCCAGTTCGACGTACAGGCGACGCGACTCATACTGGGTGCGCACCAGATACAGCGCACTGGCCAGTACTGCGAGAAGCAGTACGAGGTTTAGCCTGGCCATGATATGGCCCCCACGCTTGTCGCTTCGCGTGCTGCGCTCCCCCCCGAGGGGGCTGCATTTTTCCTTGGGGCGGCCCGGCGGAAAAACCCGGCCCCCACGCTTGCCGCCCGAAGTGCCGTGCCGTTCATGCGGCCACCCCGGTGCGTTCGGCGACGCGCATCACGGCGCTACGCGAGCGCGGATTGCCATCCACCTCTTCCTCACTGGGCTTGATGCGGCCGAGCGCCTTGAGTTGCATCGCCTTGGGTTCGGCAAAAGGCGCGCGGCGGTCGTACACCTCGCGCGAGTGTGTGGCGATAAATTGCTTGACGATCCGGTCTTCGAGCGAATGAAAACTGATCACCACCAGACGGCCTCCCGGTTGGAGAACTTTCAGTGACGCAGCTAGCGCCTGTTGCAGCTCTTCAAGCTCGGCGTTGATGAAAATCCGAAGAGCCTGAAATGTGCGCGTTGCAGGGTCCTTGCCCGGCTCGCGGGTTTTGACCGCGCCAGCCACGACTTCGGCCAGCTCAGCGGTGGTTCGAAGAGGGCCCCGTTCCTGTCGGCGACGATCAATCGCCTTTGCAATCTGTTGAGCAAACCGTTCTTCGCCATATTCACGAATCACCTCCGCCATGGTTTCTATGGATGCATCCACCAACCACTCGGCCACGCTCTGGCCACGTGTGGTGTCCATCCGCATGTCCAAAGGTCCCTCTTGCCGAAAGGAAAAACCGCGCACCGGATTGTCGATCTGCGGCGAGCTCACGCCCAGGTCCATCAGCACGCCAGCCGCACTGGCGGCCGGCAACTGGCCCAAATGCATAAAGCCCTCGTGGCGGATGGAAAAGCGCGGGTCGGTAATGGTCTGTGCCTCGGCGATGGCGTCGAGGTCCTTGTCGAAGGCGGTGAGCCGCCCTTGGGGCGACAGCCGCGACAGCAACAACCGCGAGTGCCCGCCGCGTCCGAAGGTCGCGTCGACGTAGTGGCCGTCCGGGTTGACAAGAAGCGCCTCTATGGCTTCGTTCAACAGGACGGTGCGGTGTATCCATGTGCCGTTCACCGTCTTCTTTCAGAACGAAAAGTCTCTGAAGACATCGGGCATCTCGCCCTTCATTTGCTCCGCCTCCTGGGCCGCGTAGGTTGCGGCATCCCAGAGTTCGAAGTAACCGCCCATGCCCAGTAAAACGGTATCTTTGCTGATGCCAGCGGCCGCGCGCAGCTCGGGAGACACCAGCACACGGCCGGTAGCATCCATATCCACGTCCATCGCATTGCCAAGGAAGATGCGTTTCCACCATTGCGCCTGCATCGGCAGCGAAGCTATCCGGTCGCGGAATTTTTCCCACTCACTGCGGGGGAAGATCATGAGGCAACCGTGTGGGTGCTTGGTGATGGTGAGTTGACTGGAAGCAGTGGCACTCAGCACGTCACGATGCCGGGTCGGCACTGAGAGCCGACCTTTGGTATCGAGAACTAACGATGAGGCACCTTGAAACACTGCTACAAACCCTTGAAAAGCACTTTTCACCACTAAATTGCACTTTTCCCCACTTTAGCAGGAAACCATTTGCAAGCAAGGGATTTGAAACAAATTTTTTCAATGAAATCAAGGACTTAGGAGCGCCTCCGAATGAAAGGCGGAAATTAAAAGTCGTTCTAAATTAAGCACTTAGAAGATGCACTGAAAGTATTGCTTTAAGCCAATAGAGTTTGAATGCCGGCAACCCACGAAAAGTAGGTGACTATTTCCATCATCCATCGAGGTTGGGCAACATGTTTTCACGGCACGCAACCCGGCTTCGCTATAAAAGATATAGCGAAGTAATGACAGTACACAAGGCATCCGCCGGCTGCCTTGCTGCTCGCTTCGCTGTATGGATAAAGTTCAAGCCAGTCGAGCGACATGGCGAAAGTTGAGCTGAAATGCAGCCAGGCACGCTGGTTGCAAAACACCTCAGAGATTCATTGCAAACCTCAGTCGATGCGAACCGTCACCCTTGCGTGCTCGGTGATCCCGATCACGTTGAAGAAGGCTGCGACGAGGCGGTTGACCTCTGTAAATTGCACGGACCGATTTTCGTCTTCGCGGGCCGATACCCAGTTCAGCAGTGTTCCGGCAGCAGAAAAATCCACGCGAATAAGCTTGGCGCAGGAGATCATCATCATGTCTGCACCCATCAACTTGACTTCCAGTTTGTCCAGCACCGCTATCGCATCGCCCTGGATCTGGCCTGAAAGCTCAACCGACAGCACGTTGCTCATCTGGGAACTCGGCGCATCGATCTGGGTATCCCCATCAATGGCGCTGAGGCTGGAAGACACGGAATCACGGTACACATCGCCGATGATCGCCCGTCCGCTCATGACGCCTCCCTGTGCATCGAGCGGCTTGTACTCACAGCGTGCACTATCCCATGCGGGCGGGGAAACCTCATAGGTGACGCAAAAGTCGAGCGCAGCCAGTTCAAAATCGTCGGGGCGGTGCGTCACGCGCAGCGCCTCCATGCGCAAGAGCCACCAGTTCTGTTCAGTGTCGCGGCTTCCTGAAGGCGTGGCGTTTTGAAGCACCTTCTGCAGCTGAGCATCACCCATGAAGCGCAGCTGAACGGGTTGTGCGGCCCAGCCGCTAAAGACCTTGTACAAAGGCTCAAGGGCAGCGGGTTCGATGCTTTTAAGATTGTTCCAGTCTAGGCGCCACGGCATGGGTGCCTTGGCCATAGCCGCCTTGAGGGCTGCCACGGTTTGTATGCCCAGCACAGACGGACATACCCAATCGACCGCAGGGCCGTTTGTAGCGGCTTTGCCCGCTGCTGGCGCGCTGAGCATTTTCACCATGTCAGGCATGGAAAACCACTGCGGTGCTGACCGGTCAAACCGTTCCACAAACTGGATGGCGGCCGTTTCAAATTTATCCTGCTGGGCCGTGGCGCGGTACAGGTCAAACAGGGTTAGCCAGGTATCGGGATGGCCTGCGCGAACCGCGCCGGGGGCGAGAATTTCCAGCAAGCCGGCTTCGGCGCCGGCATCGTCGCCATTGGCGAATCGGATAGCGGCTTCCTCCAGTTCGGCGTCATGGGCAACCACCTCCTCCACATCCACCGCAGTGATCTTGGAAGGGGAAAAGCCGGATGCACCTGTGGTGTCATAGCCACCACCGACCCCGGTCGGCGCCCCCATCGCAGGAGGGGGCTTGGGCAGCGGCTGGGGAGCAGACCGGGCTGCAGCCAGCGCAACTGACAGGGAATCGGGCTCAGTCTGGGAGGCCTCCTGGGCAGCAGCCTCCCGCGCAGCCTGCAGCTCAGCCATTTTGGCGGCATTCATGTGCTGCAAACCTGCCGGCGCGGTAGCCCGGTATGCGGTGGGCAACGCATTGTCCAGCATGGGTGGCTGCGTCGCGGCACCATGCGACAAAGGCGCATGCACCGAATTGTCCGGCATGCCGCCATTCTTGGTCTTCCACCACTGCATGGACATCTGCGCTTCGATCTCGTCGATTTTCTTGAGCGTAGAGGCCCGGTCATCGGGCTTTGAAGGCATGCTGCTCTGAAAGAACGACGGTCTCCCGCCCGGGTCCTGGCCGATGCCCACCATTGCCTCACGCTTGCGCATCTTGCGCAGCATGTCAAATTCACGCTTGCGCACAAAGTCGTTCTGCCGCTTGCGCTCAATCATTTCCTTGAGCAACTGCTTGCTCATGGCTTCGTCACGGTCCGTTTGCGCGGCGTCCAGATCCGACCAGTTCGTGGCCGGATTCCGGACGAACTTCACCATCTTGGACAACAAGCCTGAAGCGGTATCTTCTTTGGACATGGCAGGACGATTAAAAAAACATCAACCGACAGTCTGGCGTCAATCGCCAAACATCTTCTGTTTGAGCTCCCGGCGTTGCTGCGCTTCCAGCGACAAATTGGCCGTCGGGCGGGCGATCAGCCGGCCCACCCCAATAGGTTCGCCGGTTTCGTCGCAGTAACCGTAATCACCGGAGTCGATGCGGGCGATGGATTGCTCGATCTTCTTGAGCAGTTTGCGCTCGCGATCACGGGTACGCAATTCCAGTGCATGCTCTTCTTCAATGGTAGCGCGGTCTGCAGGATCGGGCACCACGACCGTATCTTCACGCAGGTGTTCAGTGGTTTCACCGGCACTGTTATGAATGTCCTGCTTGAGGACCGACAGCTTGTGGCGAAAGAACGCCAGCTGCTTTTCGTTCATGTACTCGGAGTCAGGCATCGCCTTGACTTCGTCGTCTGTCAGCTGCTCAGCGGATTTGGTTTTCCAGTTGTTGGCAAGCTTGGGATCTTTTTTGGCCGCCGCCTGGGGTGGCGGCGCAATCACGCGTTCGGTCATTGTGGAGTAACTGGCTTTGGCTGCGTCGGGCGCATGGGTTGGCACCATCGGTGCGGGAGGGGGTGATTGGGTGGCGACCCGGGCCGAACTGCGCCGGCCGGGTTTGAGGGGCGGCGGAGCCACAAGCCCAGCTCTCACGGGAGCCGGCGCAGGCGCAACGGCGACAGCAACAGGCGTCGCCGGCTTGGCAACCGGTTTCGCGGCTGATTTTGCGACGGGCTTCGCTGCAGGTTTGGGAGATGTTTTGAGCACAGGCTTGGCGGGTTTGGCAACGGCCTTGGCTTTAGGCAAAGGCTTGGCAGCGGTTTTCTTGACAGCTGCGGGAGCAGGTTTTTTCGGGGCGGCCGCCTTGACAGCCGGTTTGGCGGCTTTTTTGGCGACGGGTTTAGGCGCCGGTTTGGCTTTGGTGACAGGCTTGACAGCCTTTTTCACGGTTTTGGCAGCAGCCTTTTGCGCCGGCTTGGCTTTGGGGGCCGGTTTTGCAGGCGTCTTGGTCTTCTTTGCTTGGGCTTTCACAATGTGTCTCCTCTGGAAAGCAACCCCGAAATGGCCCTTGGGCTTTCGCGGCGGCTTTCTGGCCAAACTACTGCAGCGCAGTTCAACCCTACCTGTTGCCAGATTTCCTGGTTTGTCTGCCGCCTGCCAGTCGCGAAAACCGCACCAAGGCGGCTCTCAACCTGCTTTGTAGCTGGTTTTGTGCCTGACTGGCCTCCCGATTTCACTTTTCGGGTATTTTGGTCGGCGCGCGATTGTAGCGGCTGGCCAGCCAGCCGTACCGCCCTTAAAACAAATCGTTGGAGAATCGACACAAACATGGAGCCCTCCGCCTATTACAGGCCACAGGCGGACAGCCTACCTCAAACCAGGCACTGCTCCAGGCCCTGCACGAAAATATCTTTGGGCAAATCGATGCCGATGAAGACCATCTTGCTGTTTTTCTTCTCGCCCTCGGCCCAGGCGGGGCCAAGGTCGCTGCCCATGAGCTGGTGCACGCCCTGGAAAATCACCTTGCGGTCCGTGCCTTCCATGTTCAATACACCCTTGTAGCGCAGCATGCGCGGGCCGTAAATATTGACGACCGCACCCAGGAAATCCTCCAGCTTGGCGGGGCTGAAGGCCTTGTCGGACCTGAAGACAAAGCTCTTGACGTCGTCGTCATGGTGGTGGTGATGGCCGTGGCCTTCATGGCCATCCTTGCCGTCGTGGGCATGGGAAGGATGGTCGCAATGTTCGCCGTGCACATGGTCGTGTTCATGGTCATGCCCGGCGTGGCCGTCTTCCTTGAGAAAATCAGGGTCGATGTCCAGCTTGGCATTGAGGTTGAAACCGCGCAGGTCGAACACATCCTTGATGGCAACTTCCCCGAAGTGCACGGCCTTCTGGGGCGCGCGGGGGTTCATGTGCTTGAGGCGGTGCATGAGCGCGTCCACTTCGTCCTTGGCCACCAGATCTGTCTTGCTGATGAATATCTGGTCGGCAAACCCGACCTGGCGGCGCGCTTCCTGGCGGTCGTTCAGCTGGGTAGCGGCATGCTTGGCGTCGACCAGGGTCAGGATCGAGTCCAGCAGGTACTGCTCGGCAATTTCCTCGTCCATGAAAAACGTTTGCGCCACCGGGCCCGGGTCGGCCAGCCCGGTGGTTTCGATCACCACACGTTCAAAATCCAGCAGGCCCTTGCGTTTTTTGGCCGCCAGCAACTGCAGCGTTTCGCGCAAATCCTCGCGGATCGAGCAGCAAATGCAGCCATTGTTCATCTGGATGATGTTTTCCTCGGTGTCATTGACCAGGATTTCGTTGTCGATGTTTTCCTCGCCAAATTCGTTTTCGATAACGGCGATCTTCTGGCCGTGCGCTTCGGTCAGGACACGCTTGAGCAACGTGGTTTTGCCGGAGCCCAGGAAGCCGGTGAGGATGGTGACGGGGATCAAGCTCATGGTGTTACCTAAAAACAGGAAGATTGCAGGAGTGGCGGCACATGGGGAAACGGGTCAGGTCGCAGCACACAGGTGGGGGAGTTTAGCGGCGGGTTCAAGCCCGTCGCGCAGCCCCGGTGAATACCACCTTGCCCACCAGTTACTTTACAGGTTGTGTCAAGTGCACGGCTCCCGGCAGCAGCTCCGGCCGGCCACTTGCGTCCTCGTATTTTGCTATCATTTTAATAGCATACGGCGCCCGTTTCTCTTGGGCCGAGGCCATTATTTATGCAAAAATCAGCCGCCCACGCGCTTCACCAGCACCAAGCCCTTCAGGTATTCACCTTCCGGGAAGGCTACCGTCATGGGGTGGTCGGGCGCGCCGCCCATGCGCTCGGAGATGAAAGCATCCACCCCGGCATCGATGCCGGCCGAGGCCACGATCTTGTGGAACAGGTCGGCGCTGATGCCGCCCGAGCAGGAATAGGTAAACAGCACGCCGCCGGGCGCCAGGATCGACAGTGCCAGGCGGTTGATGTCCTTGTAGGCACGGGCCGCCCGCTCTGCATGTGTCACCGTGGGCGCGAATTTGGGCGGATCCAGCACGATGGCGTCAAACATCCGTCCCTCCTTCTGGTACTGGCGCAGCGAAGCGTTCACGTCGGCATCCAGCATGGTGGTACGTCCTGCGTCAAAGCCATTCAGCGCCACGTTGGCCCTGGCGCGTTCAATGGCCGGCCCGGATGAATCAATCGAGGTGACATGGCCCGCCCCCCCGGCCAGCCCAGCCACGGTGAAACCACCGGTGTAGCTGTAGCAGTTGAGCACATTCTGGAACCCGAGGCGCCGCGTATAGGCGGCAAACTTGTGCCGGCTGTCGCGCTGGTCCAGGTAAAAACCGGTTTTATGACCTTCAGCGATGTCCAGGCTGAGTTTCCAGTCGTGTTCGGTAATGGTGATGCCCGTCTTACCCGAGCTGGCCAGCCAGCCGGTGACTTCAGGCAGACCTTCCAGGACGCGTGAACTGGCGTCGGAGCGTTCGTACAGGCGCGAGAGACCGGTCTGCGCGAGCAAGGCGTCGACAATCACGCTTTTCCACTTTTCTGCGCCGCAGCTGGAAAACTGCGCCACCAGCGTATCGGCGTAACGGTCTACGACCAAACCCGGGAGGCCGTCAGATTCGCCGTGGATCAACCGCCGGCCGTCGCTCTGGATGTCGAACAGCTCCCGGGCTTTGAGCGCCTGGGCGATGCGCCCAGTAAAGAAAGCCGCATCAATGCGCTGGGCCTCGTCAAAGCTCCAGACTCTTGCCCTGATCTTGGAAGCCGGACTAAAAGCCGCCCAGCCCAGAAACTGGCCCGCATGACTCTCCACCCGCACCGTCTCGCCCGCGTCGCCTCCGCCTTTGGCGATGGCGCCGTCAAAAATCCAGGGGTGGCGCCGCAGCAATGAGCGCTCCTTGCCGTCCCGCAATCGAATAATTTTCATGACGCTATTGTCGCGGCTGGTGGCGGCCGCCTCCAGGGCCCTGGACCTCGAGCAGGTCAACGGACGGGTCGACAGCGGTTTGACAGCTCTGTGTAATTTTCGTGAAAGTTTTTGCGACAATCCCGGGTTGATGTTTTTAACCTTCTTTTCGCGGCGATGGAAAAAATACGGGCCGCTGGCAAGCCCGGGCTTCCGCACGCCCGAAACCGTCCGCACCGTGTTGCTGGGCCTGGTTATCAGTTTTTTCATGGGCGCACTGCTGGCGCTGACCAGCGTGGAGGCGCAGTCGCGCACGGTACTGGACCTGGACACGCGCTCGGAACCCGTGGCACTGCAGGACTGGGGAGATTACTGGATAGACACGACCGGCCGGTTCACGCCCGGACAGGTCGCTGCCACACCCGGCATTCCCTGGAAACCGACACGGGGTGATGCCATCTACCCGGTCACCAGCGGGCAGGCCATGTGGGTGCGCTTTAACGTGCCGCCGGCGCCCGACGCGGAACGCTGGTACCTTGAAGTGCCCTACCCGTCCGTCAACCGGGCTTCGCTGTACACACTGGACAGCGCCGGCCAATGGAATGAACAACACGCAGGCGATCTGGTAGCGGTGGACCAATGGCCGGTACCGCACCGCCACCCCCTGCTGCCTATCGCGCTGTCGGCCGAGGTACCCACCAATTACCTGCTACGCCTGGAAAATGGCCACGCCTTCAGCGCTCCGCTGCAATTCATCAGCGAGGGCCGCCTGAGCTATTCCGAGCAGCGTATTTCGCTGATCCTGGGCATTTTTTTTGGATTGACCGGGCTGGCCGCCCTGATTTCGGCGCTGGGCGCGGTTTCGCTGCGCGACGCCGCCTACGGCTACTACGCACTCTGCGTGACCCTGATGGGCTTGACCCAAGCCACGGTCACCGGCATCGCGGGGCTGCACCTGTGGCCCTCATGGCCGGCATGGAGCGACATTGCGACGTCGGTGCTGCCCATGCTGACGGTCTCGGCTACCTTGCTGTTCATCTCGGCGGCGATATCCCTTCCCCAGCGTGCATTGCGGCTGCATCGGCTGATGGTCGGCCAGACCGTGCTGGGCGTCCTGGCCGCCGTGGTGCTGGCGCTTGTTCCCGCAGCCACACGCATGGACGTGTTCATTCCCATCGTGCTGCTGCTGGCGTTCAGCAGCCTGTTGGTCCTGGCATGGGCCTGGCGACGTGGGGACCGTTTCGCGCCCTGGCTGATGCTGGCCTATGTACCGGTGCTGGCTGCCGCCGGCTGGACCATGGCCCGAAACGCCGAGCTGGTACCCATTGACTTCTTCACCCAACACGGCATGCAGCTCGGCGTGGCGCTGCATCTGCCCATCGTGATGCTGGTGCTGATGCTGCGCAGCCAGCACCGGCGCGAAAACATCCGCCGCATCCAGGGCCTGGACCGGGTGGACCCGGCGACCGGCCTCATCAACGGGCACGTATTCGCCGAGCGGCTGATCCGCATGATTGCGCGCTCCGAGCGGCTGCGCCACCAAAGCGCGGTGATGATCATCGACCTGGTCAACTCCGAGCAGGTACAGCGGGACTTCGGGCGCAAGGCGGCCGACGAGTTGCCGCTGCGCGTGGCCGAGCGGCTGTTGTCCACGGCACGGGAAATCGACAGCGCCGCACGGCTGTCGGAGCGGCGTTTCGGCATGTTGGTGGAAGGGCCCTTCAGCGCCGAAGATGCCGCCACGCTCGGGCCGCGCATCGTGGCGCGCTGCCTCATGCCCTACAAAGGCCTGCATGTGGATTGTGTGGCACAGGTGCATGTGGCTTATGCGCTGGTCCCCCACCAGGGCTCCAACGCGCAGGGCCTGCTGACGCAGCTTGAGGAGCGTCTGGCCGCTGCGCCCACTGACGGCAAGCGCGCGGTATTCATGCTGGGTGAAGCACCGCCGGCCAGGCCGCCACCGCGCTCACGGTTGCGGCCGCGGGGTTTCCTGTAAGCCGCTCACAGCTCCGCAAGCCGATGGAGGACTCGCACCTGATTCAGCTTTTTTTCTTGCTTTCGCCCGAAAATTCGGCAGCGGCTTGCTCCGGCGCCAGTGCGGACGCAACGACGGGGCGCGCTGGCGTTTTCGACAATGCCCGCGGATGGGCCGCGTCATACACCTTGGCCAGGTGCTGGAAATCCAGCCGGGTGTAGACCTGCGTGGTCGTGATGTTGGCGTGGCCCAGCAATTCCTGCACCGCGCGCAGGTCGCCACTGGACTGCAGCACATGGCTGGCAAAGGAATGGCGCAGCATGTGCGGATGCACCGGCGTGGCCAGCCCGGCGTTGAGGGAGCGCCGCTTCAGCCGTACGCGAATATGCTGCGGCGTCAAGCGGGTGCCGCGCTGGCTGATAAAGAGGGCAGGGTCTTCCCCTGCCCAGCCGGCGCGCGCGGCCAGCCAACGCTGCAACGACCGCAGCGCTGCCTGGCCGACCGGCACGCTACGCCGCTTGGCGCCTTTGCCCAGCACATGGGCTTCTGCCGCGTCCCTGTCGATCCAGCCCCGCGCCCCTGCGCTGGCCTGCACGTCCAGCCCCACCAGCTCGCCAATGCGCAGCCCGCAGCCGTAAAGCAGCTCGGTAATGCATTCATCGCGCGACTCCAGCAGGGGGTCTCCATCAGAAACGTCAGCCTGGTAGGCGGCCAGCTGCACGGCTTCGTCCACACTCAGCGCTTTGGGCAGGGGTTTGGCGGCCTTGGGGGCACGCACGTCCTGCACGGGATTGCCGTTGACCAGCCCTTCCCGGCCCAGCCAGGTGTAAAAACCGCGCCAGCCCGAGAGGATCAGCGCAATGCCCCGGCCGCTGCGCCCAGCGCCATGCATCTGCGCCACCCAGCGCCGCATGTGCATGTTTTGCACCGCTGTCAGCGCCACGTTGGCCTGGTGCGCATTGGCCTCAAGTTTTTGCAGGTCGAGGGCGTAGAGCTCCACCGTGCGCTGGGCCAGGCGTTTTTCAACGCGCACATGCTCGAGATAACGCTCCACCAGTGGATTGGGAGGCGGCAACGCAGGCGCCGCTTCCGTTTGCGCGCCGCCGGGTCCAGACGCAAGAGGCGATATTTGCGTCATGGCCGGGGTATTTAGAGGGCGGCAACCTGCTGGGGCCGCAGGCGTGTCAGCGCCGCACCCGCCAGCTCGCCGAGCCGCTCCAGGAAGTCAGTACCCATGCCGCTGTGGAAGCGTTCCGGGTCGGGTGAAGCCAGTACCAGCAGGCCCGAGACCTCCGCGCCCGTTGCCGCACGCAGCGGTATCAGGGCCATCGACAGCGCCACGGCAGGTTCGGGCAGCCAGTTGACCGCCTCGAAACCCGAATTGACGCCGCAGTACGGCGCACTCAATGAAGACGCAAAGGTTTTGGCGTCTTCACTCACATCGGTGGCGAAACTCTCATCGGAAAAGATTCCGTTAACGTCCCAGACCTTGATGGCGGCCTGGGGAATCAGGAATTCGGTGGTGATGCCTTCGACGATGGCGCCGGGCAGGTCGCGCGCCTGCGTCGCCTGCAGGAGCTTGCGCGTCCAGCGCTGCATCTTGTCGGCAATGGCCACGTTTTCCTGGCCGTGGCGGATCATGTCGACCATCCGCGTCTCCAGCCCCTTGATTTTTTCACGCAGCATGAGTGCCTGGCGCTCCTGGAGGCTGACGGCGCGGTTGCCGTGGCCGCTGGACAGCTGCACCGAAGCCAGCAACTCGGCGTGACGCTCGAAGAAATCGGGCGTGTTGGCCAGGAAATTGGCGATGTCGTCTTCGGTGATGGGGTGTTCGGTAGGGTTCATGTCGGGCATTGTAGGGAAATGGGCCGTAAATGGGCTCCCACAGTCGTTCACTTCGTGTAACTCCTTGCCCCCCGAGGGGGCCGCCCGCCTGCGGCCCGGCAAAGCCGAAAAATTGGCACACCCCTATCGGGCTCACTGCGTGTAGCCCTTTTCCCCTTGCAGGGGACGGTGCCTGCGGCCCGGCAAAGCCGGTTCCACGGCACCCTGGCTTGAAGAGGCCGATGGGCGTAACTAACGAGGCATTCCACCAGCGGGGGCCGAGGGTCCGGCTTTGCCGGCCCCAGGCGCCGCCCCCTGGAAGGGGGGAACGGGCTACACGAAGTGAGCCTGGACGGGGGTGGACTTAGATCCCGTCGGGAATCTCGATTTCGGACTCGAACACCGTGGTCGCCGGCCCGGTCATCATGACGGGTGCATCAAGCTGCCCCGGCCATTCAATGGTGAGCTGGCCGCCCCGTGTCATCACCTCTACCCGAGTATCCAGCAAGCCCCAGCGTATGCCGGCCACCACCGCCGCGCAGGCACCCGTGCCGCAGGCCAGGGTTTCACCCACGCCGCGTTCAAACACCCGAAGGCGGATCTGCCCGCGCGAAACCACCTGCATGAAACCGGCGTTCACGCGGCGTGGAAAGCGCGCATGGTTTTCAATCAGCGGGCCGTTCTGCAGCACCGGCGCAGTGTCCACGTCATCCACCAGCTGCACCGCGTGTGGGTTCCCCATCGACAAAGCTGCTATCAAAATAGTAGCTGCCTGCGCTGATTTCTCAAGGGCTAACGGCCATTTTTCCCACGAACCCTGAACCTGGGAGCGTAGCCCGGACGCGTCAAAGGGAACGCGCGTGAGCTCAAACACCGGCGCACCCATGTCCACTGTCACGCGCCCGTCGGCCTGCATGCGCGGCTCGATGACGCCGCTCAGCGTTTTGACCCTTACGACGTCTTTGGTTGTCAGGCCCTGCTCCCGCACAAAGCGCACAAAGCAGCGCGCGCCGTTGCCGCACTGCTCAACCTCGCCGCCGTCGGCGTTGTGGATCACGTATTCAAAGTCGATGCCTTCGCCGGCATCCTTGGGCGGCGGCCGTACGGTGAGGATCTGGTCGGCGCCGACGCCGAAGTGACGGTCGGCGAGGAAGCGGTATTGCGCGGTGGTCAAGCCCAGCGGCTTCTGGGTTTCGTCGAGCATGACGAAGTCGTTGCCCGCGCCTTGCATTTTGGTGAATCGGATTCGCATGGAAGGAATTATCGGTGCTGCGAAGACAGCGCTTGAAGAGGTGAATGGGTCATTTCTCGCCTGCCCACCGTTGTTTTAAAGGAATTCCGCGCAGTACGCACGATTTGTTCCGGTTCGCTGGCGAAAACCGTTCAGGACCAGCGTTCAGCGCCCGCACAACTCTGACGCCATAATTTGTGGATGCCGCGCCTTTCCCAACTGCTCCACCCCCCGCGCGACCCCGCGCCCCTTCGGCCCGCAGCCACAGTCCTGCTGCTGCGCGACACCCCGCAAGGTATTGAAGTCCTGATGACGCGGCGCTCCATGACCGCCAGTTTTGCCCCGGGGGCGTACGTTTTCCCCGGCGGCGGCATCGACCCGGCCGATGCGCAGGCGCATGCGCAATCCACACGGCGGGCCACGCAAAGCGACCTGCACCTGACGCAGGCCATCGCCGCCATCCGGGAGAGCTTTGAAGAACTCGGTGTATTGCTGGCGCGCCATGCCGACGGCAGCCATGCCACCACGGCAGATATCGCAGCACTGGACCGCAAGGCACCGTTTGCCGCGCAGTGCAAGGAGCGCGGCCTGACGCTGGCGGGCGACGAGGTGTTTGTTCTGGCGCACTGGATCACGGACCGCGACCTGCCGCGCCGCTTTGACGTGCCTTTTCTCGTTGCCCGCATGCCAGAAGGCCAGAACCCGGTGGCCGACGAGGCCGAACAGTTCGAGCCCGTCTGGGTCCGGCCGGCCGACGCACTGGCGCGGCACCTGGCGGGAGGCTTCTTCATCATCTTTCCGACCATACGCACGCTGGAGAAGTTGCAGCACTACCGTGATGTCGGTTCGGTGCTGGCGGCCTGCGCGTCTGAAGTTCCGCTCTGGACCTCCTGCCCGCGCGCCGGGATGCTGGCCGGCAAGGAGGCACGCTACATGGAGCATGAAGCGCCTTACGGCGAGCTGGCGCTGACCTGCCCGGACGGGCAGATCGTGCACCCGCTTGACTGGCAGACATCACAGCCCGTGGCTCTGCTCAAAAACGTCATGCGCCTGACGGCTCCCAACCCGGGCGTGATGACCGGGCCAGGCACCAACAGCTACCTTGTCGGTGAGCCGGGCAGCGGCTACATCGCCATCGACCCCGGCCCGGCCGATCACGAGCATCTGCAGCGGCTGTGGCGCGCGGCAGGCGGTGACATCCGCATGATTGTGTGCACCCATTCCCACCCGGACCATTCGCCCGGCGCGAGGCCGCTACAGGCCATGTGCCGCGTTGCGCCGCCCATCCTGGGCCTGCCTTCGGCACCCACGGCGCGCGCCGCCAGCACCTTCACGCCAGATCGTGCGCTATTAAATCAGGAGCATCTGACGCTTGTCAGAAAAGGGCTGGATGGGGAAATCACCCATACCCTGAAGGTACTGCATACGCCCGGCCATGCCGCCAACCATGTATGCCTGGTGCTGCTGGAGGACGGCCTGCTGTTCAGCGGTGACCACATCCTCAACGGCAGCACCACGGTGATAGATCCGCCGGACGGCAACATGAATGCCTACCTGGATTCGCTGGACGCACTCAGTGCAGCATGCGATGCGCATCAGGTCGAATTCATCGCCCCCGCGCACGGCTATGTGATCGGCGGGGCCAAAAGCACGATTGCCCAGCTCAAGGCGCACCGCCTCAAGCGCGAGGCCAAGATCATCGGCGTGATGCAGAGCCGGCCGGAGGGCACGACAGACGACTGGGTTGCGGCCGCATACGACGACGTGGATCCGCGTATCTGGCCGGTGGCCAAACGTTCACTGCTCGCGCATGTAGAGCGCATTGAGTCACAGGGATTTGCCAACCTGTAGCGCTGCGCGTCGCGTCTGCAACCCTGCCCGCCATGTCCGTCCGCCACAACGGAATACGCAGGCGGCGGCCAGTCAGCGGTGGGCTATTTTGAAACTCCGTCACTTCGGGCACACCAATTGCTAGGTTTTTGGCGGCCACGGTTTATACTTTTTTTCTCATACCTGCCGGGAATCCGGGCCACCAGCCCGCCTTTTCCGCGGGATTCTGAACTCACGCATTCAACATTCAGCGAGGTTTTTTTCATGTCTTCCATCACGACCCGACATTTCCTTCAAGGCGCCGGCATGCTGCTGGCTGGCCTGCTTTTGGCAGCCTGCGGGAAGCAGGAGCCTCCCGCACCGGCCGCTGGCGCCTCCGCACCCGCAGCAGCAGCACCCGCCCCTGCCAAGGTGTATGTCGTCGGCACGGACGCCGCGTACGTACCTTTTGAGTCGCAGAACGACAAGGGCGAGATCGTCGGCTTTGACATTGAGATCGTCAAGGCCGTGGCACAGAAAGCCGGCATTGAGGTCAAATTCCTGAACACGCCGTGGGAAGGCATCTTCAACTCGCTCAACCAGGGCGACCGCGACCTGCTGGTATCCGCCATCACCATCACGGCCGAGCGCAAGCAGACCATGGATTTTTCGACGCCCTACTTCGACGCGCAGCAGCTGATCGCCGTGAAGAAGGACTCGAAGATCGCCAAGTTCAACGACCTGAAAAAACTCAAGGTCGGCGTGCAGAACGGCACCACGGGCGATGAAGTCATCACCAAGCTGCAGGGCAAGGACAGCCCCAACATCAAGCGCTTTGAAGCAACGCCCCTGGCGCTGAAAGAACTGGAAGCCGGCGGCGTGGATGCCGTGGTGGCCGACAACGGCGTGGTGGAGCACTACGTCAACAACAACAGCGGCACCCAGTTCAAGACCATCGCCGACGCCAGCTTTGCGCCTGAGCAATACGGTCTGGCCGTGAAGAAGGGCAACACCGAGCTGCTGGAAAAACTCAACAAGGGCCTGGCGGACATCAAGGCCGATGGCACGTACGACAAGATTTACGCCCAGTACTTCGGCAAGGCCCCCGCTGCAGCCGCAACCGCTGGCACAGCATCGGCACCAGCTGCCGCCGCCTCTCCCGCCAAATAAGGCACAGGCAGGGCTGGCAACGCCCTGAAAGACAAAGCCCCGTTCACCGCTGAACGGGGCTTTTTTTATTAGTGTGAAGCCCGCCGATAAGCCGGATTCTGTGCACCGGGCCCCCTTGGAGAAGGCCCGGCGTGACCGCCATTAATCTGGGCCGGGGGTCGCCCCCGCGGCTCAATGCTACCTACCCGCCAACTCTGCGGAACCACATCAACGCTGGCCTACTTGGTATTGCTGCGCGTAGAGATTGCCCGTTTCACCCGGCCCGGGGTTGCCCCAAGGCCGACTCGTCTCTGTTGCTCTGATCCTCACCTCACGGTGGAGAGGTGTTACCTCCTACGCTGTCCTGTGCAGTCCGGACGTTCCTCCAGTGCCTGGTTTCCCAGATTGCACCAGCGGCGGTCTGGCAGGCTTCACGGGGTCTATTATCCGCCAAGCCTTTAAAATGCGGGTTGCTTGATCAACACGAGCCCCTTTCCATGATTCGCCTGACCGAACTCAAACTTCCGCTGGACCACGCGGAAGACGCCCTGCCCGCCCTGGCGGCCCAAACCCTGGGCATCGCCGCGGCCGAGCTGCAAAACGTCCACATCCACAAACGCAGCTTTGACGCGCGCAAGGCCGACCTGCTCAAGGTCTACATCGTCGACGTCACGCTGGCCGATGCTTCCCTGGAAAGCGCGCTGCTCGCGAAATTTTCCGGCAACCCGCACATCCTGCCCACGCCCGACATGGCTTACCGCAGCGTCGGCCAGGCGCCTGTCGGCCTGCCTCTGCGCCCTGTCGTCGTCGGCTTCGGGCCTTGCGGCATGTTCGCCGCGCTGCTGCTGGCGCAAATGGGTTTCAAGCCCATCGTGCTGGAGCGCGGCAAGACAGTGCGCCAGCGCACCCGCGACACCTGGGGCCTGTGGCGCAAGAACGTGCTGAACCCCGAGTCCAACGTGCAGTTCGGCGAAGGCGGCGCCGGCACCTTTTCCGACGGCAAGCTCTATAGCCAGATCAAGGACCCGCGCCACCTGGGCCGCAAGGTGATGAATGAATTCGTGAAAGCCGGCGCGCCCGCCGACATCCTGTTCGAGGCGCATCCGCACATAGGCACCTTCAAACTGGTGAAGGTGGTCGAGAACATGCGTGCGCAGATCGTCGCACTGGGCGGCGAAATCCGTTTCGAGCAGCGCGTAACTGACGTGCTGATCGAGGACGGCCGCGAGGGCAAGCAACTGCGCGGCCTCACGGTACTGGACCAGGCCACGGGCCAGAGCCACGAGATGCGCGCCGACCAGGTGGTGATGGCGCTGGGCCACAGCTCACGCGACACCTTCGCCATGCTGTACGCGCGCGGCGTGTACATCGAGGCCAAATCTTTTTCGATCGGCTTTCGGGTCGAGCACCCGCAGGGCATCATCGACCGCGCGCGCTGGGGCCGCCATGCCGGCCACCCTTCGCTGGGCGCGGCCGAATACAAGCTGGTGCACCACGCGAGCAATGGCCGCTCGGTCTACAGTTTTTGCATGTGCCCGGGCGGCACGGTGGTGGCCGCCACGTCGGAGCCTGGACGCGTGGTGACCAACGGCATGAGCCAGTACTCGCGCAACGAGCGCAATGCCAACGCCGGCATCGTGGTGGGCATAGACCCGCGCGACTACCCCGGCTTTGAAGCCGGCGACGCGCTGGCCGGCATCGCGCTGCAGCGCCAGCTCGAATCGCACGCCTTTGTGCTGGGCGGCGGCAATTACAACGCCCCGGGGCAACTGGTCGGTGATTTCCTGGCCAGCCGCCCTTCAACCGCGCTGGGCAGCATCACCCCGTCCTACAAACCGGGCGTGACCCTGGGTGACCTGTCGTCGGCCCTGCCCGCGTACGCCATCGCCGCCATGCGCGAGGCTTTTCCCGTGTTCGGCAAGAAGATCAAGGGCTTCGACACCCACGACGCGGTACTGACCGGCGTGGAAACACGCACCTCCTCGCCCATCCGCATCAGCCGCGGCGAAGACCTGCAAAGCGTCAATGTACGCGGCCTCTACCCGGCCGGCGAAGGCGCCAGCTACGCGGGCGGCATCCTGTCGGCCGGGGTGGACGGCATCAAGGTCGCCGAGGCGCTGGCGCGTAGCGTGCTGCAGGATGCTGAACGGCAGCGAGTGGCAGCATGATGGCTCACGACGATTTTCACTTTTATGAGCCGGTCAACGGCCACGGCCTGCCGCACGATCCCTTCAACGCCATGGTGGGGCCGCGGCCCATAGGCTGGATTTCTTCGCAGGACGCGAAAGGACAGCTGAACCTGGCGCCCTACAGTTTTTTCAACGCCTTCAACTACACGCCTCCAATCATCGGTTTTGCCAGCATTGGCGCCAAGGACAGCCTGCGCAACATCCGCGAAACCGGTGAGTTCGGCTGGAACCTGGCGACCCGCCCGCTGGCCGAGGCCATGAACCGCTCCTGTGCGATGGTGGCGCCCGAGGTCAATGAATTCGAGCTGGCCGGCCTCACGCCGGTAGCCTCGCAGCGCATCGCCGCGCCGCGCGTGCTGGAAAGCCCGGTGTCCTTCGAGTGCCGGCTGACGCAAATCCTGCAGCTGCAGGGCGCGGACGGCGTGCCGGTGCCCACCTGGCTGGTCCTGGGCGAGGTGGTCGGCGTGTACATTGCAAGGCATCTGCTCAAGGACGGCATTTACGACACGGCGGCCGCCGAACCGATTCTTCGCGGCGGCGGGCCGGCCGACTATTTCGCCGTCACCCCCGACAACCTCTTTCGCATGTTCAGGCCACGTTAGGCGGCCAAGGCACCCCGGCACTCCACTTTTTCACCCCATCACATGACCGACACCACCACCCCCACTCCGCGCGCCAAGCGCCCCCGCCCGGCACAGCGCACCCGGCCCGCCGGCCCGCCGCAGCAACAGCAGCGCACGCGCGAAGTCCACCCGGTGCTGGAAAAGCTGTTCGAGCTCTATCCCAAGATGTTCGGCGCGCAGTTCCTGCCACTCAAGCTGGGTGCCTTCCAGGACCTGCTGGCCGAGAACCCCGACGTTTTCAAACGCGACGAACTCAAGGTGGCACTGGGCCTGCACGCGCGTTCCACCCGCTACCTCGAATGCGTGGCAGCCGGCCATCCGCGCCACAACCTGCAGGGCGAGGCGGTGGAGCCCGTGGCGCCCGAGCACGTGCACCACGCCATCATGGAAGTCTTCCGGCGCCGCCAGGCGCGATCCAAGGAGGATTTGCGTCCCAAGGTGGTTGCCCGCCTGGTCGCGGCCATCGAAGCCTCGGGCCTGAGCCGCGACGAATACGCCGAGCGCACCCGCACGCAGGATGAGGCCGCCAACGCGCTGCTCGAAGAGGCTTTTGCCGAAATCGCGGTGCAGACCGCGAAACGCGAGGCCCTGATGCGGGCTTTTGAGGCCAGCGGCAAGACGGTGGAGCAGTTTGCCGAGATGTACGGCATGGCACCGGCGGACGTCGCCCAGGCGGTGGAACGCACGCGGCAGGCCGGCGCGGCCCAGCCTCAATAAGGCAGCGTCAGTAGAGCGAGCGGCCGAAGCGCTCGAAGCGGGGCTGCCACTTCTCGAGGATGTCGGCCGACACCAGGATGCGTTCGGCCCGGCCTATCAGCAGCTGGCGCGGCACCAGGCCGATGTAGCGCGAATCGGCGCTGTTGTCACGGTTGTCGCCCAGCATCATGAAGTGATCGGGCGGAATCGTGATCGGGCCCCAGGTGTCCTTGGCTGCCACGCCGGTCAGCCACTGGATTTCATGCTGGCCCTGGGCCGTGCTCTCTTTTACATGGGTGGCCACCAGCACGCCCACGGGGCCCGCCGGCTCCAGCGCCGTATCCAGCGCTTCATAGCGCGCCGCATGCCCGTTGATGACGAGCACCTTCGCGCGCATTTCCACGACATCACCCGGCAGTGCCACCAACCGCTTGATCAGGCGCACGCCGTCCACCGGTGAGGAAAACGTGACCACGTCGCCGCGCTGAGGGTCGGCCGTGCGCGCCAGCACCGTGTCGGTCAGCGGGACCTTGACGTTATAGGCCAGCCGGTTGACAAAAACCACGTCGCCTTCGAGCAGGTTGGGCCGCATGGAACCCGAGGGAATCGGGTTCCAGTCCGCGATGGCGGTGCGGAACAGCCCGAACAACAGCAGAAATACCAGAAAACCACGATTCTGTTTCATCCAGCTTTTCATACTCGTGCTCCCGTGAATTCCGTGCAAAAAAAAGCGCCCCTTGCGGGGCGCCTTGGATATTCAAGCCTGGCTGTTTTGCAGCGCCGCGATACGCTCTTCAATCGGCGGGTGCGTGGCAAACAGCTTGCCGATGCTGCCGGTGATGCCCATGGCTTCCACGGCCTTGGGCAGCTCGCCCGGTTGCATGCCGCCCAGGCGGGCCAGGGCGTTCATCATGGGCTGCCGCCGGCCCATCAGCTGCGCGGCACCGGCGTCGGCGCGGAATTCGCGCTGGCGCGAGAACCAGGCCACGACGATGGCGGCGGCGAAACCGAGCACGATGTCCAGCACGATGGTGCTGACGTAATAACCGATGCCGGGGCCGGAGTTGTTGTCGCTGCCGCGGCGCAGGAAGCTGTCGACGGCGTAGCCGATCACGCGCGAGAGGAAGACCACAAAGGTGTTCATCACGCCCTGGATCAGGGTCATGGTGACCATGTCGCCGTTGGCGATGTGGGCGATCTCATGGCCCAGCACGGCCTCAATTTCTTCCTTGGTCATGCCTTGCAGCAAACCGGTGGACACGGCCACGAGCGAAGAGTTCTTGAATGCGCCCGTGGCGAAGGCGTTGGGCGCGCCCTCAAAGATGCCGACTTCAGGCATGCCGATCTGGGCCTTGTCGGCCAGCTTGCGCACGGTCTCGACGATCCAGGCCTCGTCAGCGTTCTGCGCTTCGTTGATGACGCGCACGCCGGCGCTCCATTTGGCGACCGGCTTGCTGATCAACAGCGAGATGATGGCGCCGCCAAAGCCCATGATCAGCGCAAAGCCGAGGAGCGCCGTCAGGTTCAGGCCGTTGGCCGTGAGGTAGCGGTTGACGCCCAGCAGGCTGGCGACGATGCCCAGCACCGCCACGACGGCAATGTTGGTCAGGACAAACAGGAAAATACGTTTCATGGGTTCTCCGTGGGGTCGGTAAAAAAGCCCGCCTTGCGCAGGATATGAGGGCTTGCCAGCCCAGTTCAAGCTGCGCCGCAAGCCGGTGGCCGATTTCTATCTGTTGTTTGGCAGCCGTGGTGGTCGGAACACAAGGGAGTCATCATAAAAGGAAAAGTTCTCGTTCCCGGCCCACCATCCGGGCACGCCCAGCACCGGCAAGGGTGCAAAAGGCTTGCCAGCTAGTTTCTCCGTACGCAGGTCGCCGGCAATCCACCGGTCCAGATCCGCTATTGATTTGATAGCTGGTTGCGCCCGATATACATGGGCTGTAATCGCTTTTCGTGGATCAACCAGTTTTTCAAGCAAAGCGTGGCCAAACAGCACCAGCCGGGCCTGTTGCCAGAGTGGGCGCAAACCTACAAAGAGCTGCTGCCAATCCTGGACCACCAAGGCATTCCACAAGGGCTGGGGCGCCAGCAGGAAAGCGGCGTTTTCATCAAAGAGCGTGAGCGCGTCACGGACCGGGCCGCGCACCTGCTGAACACCGGCCCGCGCGATTTCTGCAGCCTGCAGCTGGTTGAGCTTCTTTTTGGTTTCAGGGAAACACATCCAGCACAGGCCGTTAAAAAAATCATGCAGGCCTTCGCGGGTGGGGCATTCGCCCGTCCTGAAAATAAAGCTCTCGTAGGCTTCACCGGCGGGCAATGCACTTTGGGGGACAAAGCGCACCGGGGCGCGCGGCCCGGCATTGAGGGCCTGGTGCAACGCAGCGCCCTCTGCTACCGCCTGGGCCACACGCTCGCCAGATTCCTGCCAGGACCGCAGCCAGGGCTGGTGCCATGCCGGAAGCGGCATCGCCGTCGCTGGTGGTAAAGCTACGGAAGCTCGCACCGGCAACTCCTAGGTACGCGACGCCTTGTTCAGGCGCTTGTCGCGCACTGCGACGGTGGACTTTCCTTCGTCCGCGATATCGAAGAGCTGGGTGGCCACCAGAAGCTTGGTCAATGTGGCGTAGCCATAGTTGCGATGGTCAAACGAAGCCTGGTTGGCAATC
The DNA here is from genome assembly GCF_050626995.1 of Polaromonas aquatica. GTDB lineage: Bacteria > Pseudomonadota > Gammaproteobacteria > Burkholderiales > Burkholderiaceae_C > Polaromonas > Polaromonas aquatica_A. Next base: position 1,182,150 of record NZ_CP192467.1, read on the forward strand.
TGGGTACCTACAGCGCCCACGCGTGCCCAGCCTTCATCGTCGGCAGCGGCCTGGACAGCGTTGCGCAGCAGCATGACCAGCTTGGCGTCCTGCTTGAGCTGGGCCGGTGTGGCCCGAAGGGGCGCGGCGGAAACCGCCTCGCCGTCGTCACGACTGTCCGCCTGGGTACTGCCCACCGCATCATTGACGGCGATGGGACGCAGCTTGTCGAGGAACAGGAATCTCGAGCACGCATTGACGAAAGGCTCCGGTGTCTTCTGCGCGCCAAAGCCGTAAACCGCCGCGCCCTTGGCACGCAGATGCATCACCAGCGGCGTGAAGTCGGCATCCGATGAAACGATGCCGAACGCGTCGGACCGGTCGGTGTAGAGCAACTCCAGCGCATCGATCACCATGGCCATGTCGCTGGCGTTCTTGCCCTTGGTGTAATCAAACTGCTGCATGGGGCGGATGGCATGCTCATGCAGCACCTCTTCCCAGCCCTTGAGTTCGTTCTTTTTCCAGTTGCCGTAAGCGCGCCGGATGCTGGTCTCGCCGAAGGTCGACAACTCGTTGAGGATGAGGTCGATTTTGGACGCCGGCGAGTTGTCGGCGTCTATGAGCAAGGCAACGCGCGGCTTATGTTCCATCAGGGGCTTTCGGAAGCATGCAGTTTCCAAGGCAGGTTCTCACCCGAGCGCAACGGTTTGAGTTCAGCTTCGCCGAAGGCATAACTTTCGGGCGGATGCCAGCTCTCCTTCTTCAGCGTGATGCTGCCGGTGTTGCGCGGCAAGCCGTAAAAGTCGGCACCATTGAAGCTGGCAAAGGCCTCAAGCTTGTCCAGCGCGCCGGCGTCATCAAACGCTTCGGCGTAAAGCTCCATGGCAGCGTGGGCGGTGTAGCACCCTGCGCAGCCCGTTGCGTGTTCCTTGAGGTGCGCGGGATGCGGCGCGCTGTCGGTGCCGAGGAAGAAGCGGTTATTGCCGCTGGTGGCGGCCTCGACCAGCGCCAGGCGGTGGGTCTCGCGCTTGAGCACCGGCAGGCAGTAGTAATGTGGGCGAATGCCGCCGGTGAAGATCGCATTGCGGTTGTAGAGCAGGTGATGCGCGGTGACAGTCGCGCCCGTGAACTTGCCGGCATCTCGCACGTAGTGGGCGGCTTCGCGGGTGGTGATGTGCTCAAAAACGATCTTGAGCTCGGGAAAATCACGGCGCAGTGGAATGAGCTGCGTATCGATGAACACGGCTTCACGGTCGAACAGGTCGATGTCGGAGGAAGTTACCTCGCCGTGCACCAGCAGCAACAGGCCGGCTTTCTGCATGGCTTCCAGCGTCTTGTAGGTCTTGCGCAGATCAGTCACACCGGCGTCACTGTTGGTGGTGGCACCGGCCGGGTAGAGCTTGGCTGCGACCACACCAGCGTCTTTGGCGCGGGCAATTTCGTCGGGTGGCAGGTTGTCTGTGAGGTAGAGCGTCATCAGCGGCTCGAATTTCACGCCGGCGGGCACCGCGGCCTGGATGCGCTCGCGGTAGGCCACGGCCTGCGCGGCCGTAGTCACGGGCGGGCGCAGATTGGGCATGATGATGGCCCGGCCGAATTGCGCCGCCGTATGCGGCACCACGGTGTGCAGGGCCTCGCCGTCACGCACGTGCAGGTGCCAGTCATCGGGGCGCGTAATCGTCAGGGCGGAGGTCCGGGTCGAAGCGGGGGTGCTGGTGGCTGAAGTCATGGGCTGAATTGTCGCACCGCGGGGCCGGCAAAGCCGCTTTACGCCATCTGGCCGGGGCGTGGGGAGTGCGTATCCATCCTTGATTGAAAATCAGGATACGGTACGGCAGGCACGGCAGCAGGCACGGCAGCAGGCGCCAGGCAGCGCCATGAAAAAAGCCCCGCAATGCGGGGCTTTCTTGTTTCTTCTTCTTTTTGCAGTTGCGATGATTTTTCAGTGCTTCAGTGAGACAGGATCTTGTTGAGAAAGTCCTTGGTCCGCGCCTGGCGGTTCTCGGGATGGTTGAAGAACTCGTCTTTCGAGCAGTCTTCCAGGATCTTGCCGCCGACGTCCATAAAAATCACGCGGCTGCCGACCTTGCGGGCAAAGCCCATTTCGTGGGTCACCACCATCATGGTCATGCCCTCGACGGCCAAGCCCATCATGCAATCAAGCACTTCGCCCACCATTTCGGGATCGAGCGCGGAAGTGGGTTCGTCAAACAGCATGGCAATGGGGTCCATGCTGAGAGCACGGGCAATCGCCACACGCTGCTGCTGGCCGCCAGAGAGCTGGCCGGGGAACTTGTCCTTGTGCGCCATCAGGCCCACGCGGTCCAGGTACTTGAGGCCGTGTTTTTTGGCTTCATCAGGCTTGCGGCCCAGCACCTTGACCTGCGCCAGCGTCAGGTTCTCCGTCACGCTCAAATGCGGGAACAGCTCAAAATTCTGGAACACCATGCCGACGCGGCTGCGCAGCTTGGGCAGGTCGGTCTTGGGGTCGTGCACAGCCTTGCCGTCGACAAAAATCTGGCCCTTCTGGAAAGGCTCCAGCGCGTTGATGGTCTTGATGAGCGTTGACTTGCCCGAGCCCGAAGGGCCGCAGACCACAACAACTTCACCCTTCTTGATGCTGGTGGTGCAGTTGTTGAGAACCTGCACGTCACCGTACCATTTGGAAACTTCTTTCAGCTCAATCATCTTCTTCTCCAGTGTTCTCTTTGAGGTTGCGTGTTTCGGCGAACAGCGCCTCAGCGAATGATGGCGATTCTGCTGTTCAGGCGCTTGACCATATAGGACAGCCCGAAGCAGATCACGAAATAAACTACGGCGGCCAGCAGGTAAGCCTCTTCAGGGCGGCCATAAATCTTTCCGGCGGTGCTGAAACCCTTGAGCAGGTCATAAGCGCCGATGGCGTAGACGAGCGACGTATCCTGGAACAGGATGATGGTTTGCGTCAGCAGGATGGGCACCATGTTGCGGAAAGCCTGCGGCAGGATGATCAGCTTCATGTTCTGCGCGTAGCTCATGCCCAGGGCGCGCCCGGCATTGACCTGGCCGCGCGAGATGGACTGGATGCCCGCGCGCATGATTTCGCTGAAATAAGCCGCTTCAAAAGCCACGAAGGTGATGATGGCGGAGATCTCTGCGCGGTAGTTGCTGCCGCCGGGAATCAGGCCGTAAAACGACGCTGGCACCAGCAGGAAGAACCACAGGATCACCATGACCAGCGGAATGGAGCGCATGCCGTTGACATAAAACGTCGCGGGAATGGTGAGAAAGGCTTTTCCCGACAGCCGCATCAGAGCCAGCACGGTGCCGAAGATGATGCCGCCAATGGTGGCAATGATGGTCAGCTGGATGCTGAAGATAAAGCCTTTGATCACGAACTGGGAAATCATCTCCCAGTTCAGGAAGCTCATGTCGAGTCCAAGCATGTCAGTGCCCTCCGCCTGTTGAGCCGGCTACAACGAAGCCGGGGATCTGGACTTTCTTTTCAACAAAGGCCATGACCCGGTTGACCGCGAAGGCGGAAACTGCATAAAGAGCCGTCACTGCTAGGTAAATTTCAATACCGCGCGAGGTTTCTTCCTGCGCCTGCATCGCGAACATGGTGAGCTCGGCGATCGACACTGCAAAAGCCACGGAGGAATTCTTCAGGAGATTCATCGACTCGCTGGTGAGCGGCGGAATGATGATGCGAAAGGCCATCGGCAAGATGACATAGCGATAGGTCTGCAGGGTGGTAAAGCCCATGGCCATGCCGGCATAGCGTTGACCGCGGGGCAGCGCCTGAACGCCCGCCCTCACCTGCTCGGCAATACGCGCCGAGGTGAAAAAACCGAGCGCAAACACGACCAGGACAAAGCTGGGCAGGTCTTTCATCACTGGGAAAATCTTGGGGACCACGAAGTACCAGATGAAAATCTGGACCAGCAGGGGAACGTTGCGGAACAGCTCGACCCAGGCATTGGCAAAACGCACCAGCCACGGGCTGTTGGGCAAGGTGCGCAGCGTGCCGATCAACGCACCGCACAGCATGGCAATCACCCAGGATGCACCGGCAACGGACAGTGTCCAACCCCAGGCGTCAAACATCCACTGCAGGTAGGTTCGACCACTACCGTCATCATTTAAAAATACCTGCCAATCCCAAGTCATCGCGGCTCCAGCAAATGGTTGTTGTGTTGTTGTCCCATGCCACGGTAAACGAGAAACCCCGCCAGAGCAAGGCGACCGGCGGGGTTTGTCAATTTACCTGACCAGAATTACTTCTGGGCGTACTCTTCCATCGGCTTGTCGTTCGGGTTGGCCCAGGCAGCCTTGGTGCTGGCGCTCAGTGCCAGGCCAACCTTGGTGTTCTTCGGTGGGATCGGCGACAGGAACCACTTGGTCCAGAGCTTGTTCATTTCGCCGGACTTGATCATGCCCTTCACGGTGTCATCGGCCAGGCGCTTGAGCAGGGGGTCGTCCTTGCGGATCATGATGGCGATGGGCTCCACGTTGAGCACTTCACCGACGATCTTGAAGTCCGAAGGCTTCTTGGCGGTGGCGATGTTGCCGGCCAGGATGGAGCCGTCCATGACGAACGCATCAGCGCGGCCGGACTCGAGCAGCAGGAAGCTGTCGGAGTGGTCCTTGCCGAAGATTTCCTTGAACTCGACGCCGGTGGCGCGTTTGTTCTTGCGCAGCGTCTGCACGGACGTGGTACCGGTAGTGGTCGCCACGGTCTTGCCTTTCAGCTGGGCCACGGACGTGATGCCGGAGTCGGCCTTCACGGCAATGCGGACTTCTTCCACGAAGGTGGTGACGACGAAGGCCACGTCTTTCTGGCGGGTCGCGTTGTTGGTGGTGGAGCCGCACTCGATGTCGACCGTGCCGTTTTGCACGAGGGGAATGCGGTTTTGTGAGGTCACGGGCTGGTACTTGACTTCCAGCTTGCGTTCGGCGGCTTTTTCGAGGCCGGCCAGGATACGCTGGCAGATTTCAACGTGGTAGCCGGTGTATTTACCGTCGCCCAAAGTATAAGACAGCGCGCCGGAGGAGTCGCGAACGCCCATGGTGACAACGCCGGAAGCCTTGACTTTGGAGAGGGTGTCGGCAAATGCACCGCCGGTGGCGAGCAGGGCGACAGACAGAGCAACGAGCTTGAGTTTCATGGAATCTCCTGTAATGAATGAAACGGTTAGCAAACTATTCTAGAGAGATGGTACCCGGGGACAAACCTAGGTTTACCCGGCCTCTAAAAATGGGGAACGGATCGCGTGGATGGACTTTGTGGCCCTGCGGCATCAATAGCCGTTGCCGGAGTTTTCCAAAGTGGTGCACGCATAAAAGAAGTCCGGAACTATACGGTAGATGTAAGCAGTCTTTGTGCCAGTGAGGCTCAAACCACCAGACGCATCGGTTGCGTCAACTTGTCAGGCACCAGCAAGGCTTCAACTTCGGCTTGCGTCATGATGCCCAACGACTCCGCGATCTCGGCAATTGGCGCACCGGTGGCAATGGCTGTCTTGGCAATCAGCGCCGCTTTTTCATAGCCGATGATGGGGTTAAGCGCGGTGACCAGCGTGACAGATTCACGCACCCGCCTGGCCAGAAGTTCGCGGTTGGCCTCGATGCCTGCCACACAGTTTGCTTGCAATGTGAGGCACGCCTGGCTCAAATGCTCAATGCTCTTGAAGAGGCTCCACCCCATGATGGGCTCAAAGGCATTGAGCTGCAGCTGCCCGGCTTCGGAAGCCATGGTCACGGTCATATCGTTGCCGATCACTTCAAAGGCAACCTGGTTCATGACCTCTGGAATCACCGGGTTGACCTTGCCGGGCATGATGGACGAACCAGCCTGGCGCGGCGGCAGCCGGATGTCGCCAAAGCCGGCCTGCGGACCGCTTGAGAGCAGGCGCAGGTCGTTGCAGATTTTGCTGAGCTTGGTCGCCACGCGCTTGAGCACGCCGGAGAGCTGCACAAATGCACCTGTATCTTGTGTAGCCTCGATCAGGTTCGCGGCTTTTTCGACGGGGATCCCGCTTTCCTCAGCCAGGTAGCGGCAGGCCAGCTCGGCGTAATCAGCGGGTGCATTGATGCCGGTGCCGATGGCCGTGGCGCCCAGGTTGATTTCCTGGATCAGCACGCGGGCTTCGCGCAAACGCGCTTCGTCCTCGCCGATCATGACGGCGTAGGTGAGGAACTCCTGGCCCAGCGTCATAGGCACGGCGTCCTGCAGCTGGGTACGGCCGATTTTCAGGATGTCCCTGAACTCGTGCGCCTTGGCTTCAAAGCCGGCGCGCAGGATGGCCATCGAGGCCAGCAGGCGTTCAATGGCAAACCACAGGGCGATACGCACGGCCGTGGGATAAACGTCGTTGGTGCTTTGCGAGGCGTTGACATGGTCGTTCGGGTGCAGCGCGTCGTAGCGGCCCTTTTCCACGCCCATTTTTTCCAGCGCGAGGTTGGCGATCACCTCGTTGGCATTCATGTTGGTGGAGGTACCCGCGCCGCCCTGGATCACGTCAACCACGAATTCGGCATGGTGCCTTCCTGCGATCAGGTCGTCACAGGCAGCCATGATGACGGCGGCGCGTTTGGCGTCCAGCGCGCCTAGCTGCTGGTTGGTGCGTGCGGCGGCTTTTTTGACAAAACCAAGCGCGCGGATCAGGTCGGGCATCGCTGAAATGCGGGTGCCGGAGATGGGGAAATTTTCTACCGCACGCGCGGTATGGACGCCCCAATAGGCCGTCACGGGGATCTGCTTTTCGCCGAGGAAATCGTGCTCGGTGCGTGTCGCCGCGCCGGGCACGGCAACAGGGCTGGTTACGGAAGCAGTAGATGAATCAAGAAGCACGGGCCACCATCAAAATTTGAACGTCACGAACTGTAAGTTTGCAGGTTTGAAAAGACCAATGCTGTTTCGACGATCTTCTATGCGTTTTTCTTATAACCACTTAGGGTTACTACTAGTCGTCGGCTGAGAACCAGCATCCGTCAATGGGCCTGCCGCCCCGCGGGTGCCTGCCAACCCGTCAGCGTAAGGCCGGGCTGCTGCTAACGCGGCTGCCAGCCTTGTCCTTGCCGCCAGGTTGCGCCTGCAGGTAGGTCCACAGGGCCTGCGCGTGGCTTTTGGCGGACTCCTTGGACGTGGGCCGCTCACGGTACACACGCACGTCCATGGTCATTTCCAGGTTACCACCGGCGCTGACCAGCTTTTTGGCGCGCAATTCCTTTTTGACTGCGCTGAGTGGCAAAAACGCGATGCCGTGGCCTTCCAGGGCCATCGCCTTCAGGCCCTCGGCCATATCGGTTTCGTAAACCCGGTCCAGATGAATGGCCGTACTGGATTGTTTGAGGATCATGTCGACCATGCGGCCCAGGTAGGCGCCCGGCGCATACCCCAAGTATGGCAGGGGCTGGCCGGCGCGCCCCGGCAGGCTGAACTCGGGTTGACCCGCCGGATTGGCCCGCACAAAAGGCGCCAGCACTTCCTGGCCCAGCGACACCATCTCATAGCGGTCCGGATCGAGCTGAAAAGGCTGGGAGTCGTGGTGGTAGGCAATCAGCAGGTCGCAGCTGCCCTCAACCAGCCGCAACACGGCATCATGGACATTCAGGGCAATCAGCCGGCTTTTGATGGGGCCGAACTTCTCGCGCAGGCTGCTGACCCAGGCGGGAAAGAAAGTGAAAGCGAGCGTATGCGGCACCGCGAACTCAATGACGTCCTGCCCAGCGGAGGTATGGCCGCGCAGCATGGCACGGGTGGACTGCAGGCCCTGCAGCATTTCCAGCGACTGGCTGTACAGGGTTTCGCCCGCCGGCGTCAGCCGCGTGGGATAGGAACTGCGGTCTACCAGGTCGGTGCCGGCCCAGGCTTCCAGCGCCTGGATGCGCCGTGAAAACGCAGGCTGGGTGACGTGACGCAATTGGGCGGAGCGGCTGAAACTGCGGGTTTCAGCCAGGCTCACGAAATCTTCCAGCCATTTGGTTTCCATGAAGCAATTATGCGAGGCCTGAAGCATTTCGACCTACGGGGAATCCCATGGCTGCAGAGAAACCGGAAATTCCTGGCCACATGGCCAGGCGCCAGACCGTTATAAATTTAATAGCTGTTCGTCCCGTCAGTTATGGGAAAAGCCGGGATTTCACCTAAATCTCAAGCCTCAGCCGAACTCTGCTGCAACGCCCACATGCGGGCATAAGCGCCCTCCAACGCCAGCAACTGCGCATGCGTTCCGCGCTCCACGATGCGCCCGGCATCCATCACGAGGATTTCGTGCGCATCCACCACGGTGGAGAGGCGGTGCGCAATCACCAGCGTGGTTTTGTTCTGCGCGGCGGTGCGCAGCTCGGCCTGGATGGCACGCTCGTTGGCCGAATCCAGCGCCGAGGTCGCCTCGTCAAAAATCACGACCGGCGGGTTCTTGAGCAAGGTGCGGGCGATGGCCACACGCTGCTTTTCGCCACCCGACAGTTTCAGGCCGCGCTCGCCCACCATGGTCTGGTAGCCCAGCGGCGTCGAGGCGATGAAACTGTGGATGCGCGCCGCGCGTGCGGCTTCTTCCACCTCGGCATGGGTGGCGCCCGGCTTGCCGTACGCGATGTTGTATTCCACCGTGTCATTGAAAAGTACGGTGTCCTGCGGCACGATGCCAATGGACTGGCGCACGCTGGACTGGGTAACCTGCTTGATGTCCTGGCCGGCGATGGTGATGCGGCCCTGCTGGACATCGTAAAACCGGTAAAGCAGTCGCGCCAGCGTGGATTTGCCAGCGCCGGACGAACCCACAACCGCCACCGTTTTCCCCGGCGGGATCTCAAAGCTCACGTTGTGCAGAATTGGCCGCGCCGGGTCGTACGCAAAATTAACGTTCTCGAAGCGCACCGCCGGCATGCCCTCAATATGAAGCGGCTGGGCACCCGGCTGGTCGGCAATTTCGCGTTCACGCTCCATCAGCACAAACATCTTGTCAAGGTCGGTCAGGCTTTGCTTGATCTCGCGGTAAATCACCCCCAGAAATCCCAGCGGGATGTAAAGCTGGATCATGAAAGCGTTGACCATGACCAGGTCGCCCAGCGTCATGCGGCCATCGACCACGCCCTGCGTCGCGCGCCACAGCATCGCCACCAACCCGATGGCGATGATGAGCTGCTGGCCGGTGTTAAGCAGGCTCAGCGTGTTCTGGCTCTTGATGGCGGCGCGCCGGTAGCGCTGAAGGTTCTCGTCGTAGCGGGCGGCCTCGAACTCCTCATTGTTGAAATACTTGACCGTCTCGTAGTTCAGCAGCGAGTCGATGGCGCGGCTGTGGGCCGACGAATCCAGCTCATTCATGGTCTTGCGGAACTGCGTGCGCCATTCGGTCACGGTGACCGTGAAGAAGATATAGAACACCAGCGCGATACCGGTGATGCCGGCGAACCAGGCGTCGAACTTCACCGCCAGCAGCGTAAGCACCAGGGTCACTTCGATCAGCGTGGGGATGATGCTGTAAAGCGAATAGGAGATCAGCGAATGCACGCCGCGCGTGCCGCGCTCGATGTCGCGCGTCATGCCGCCGGTTTGCCGCTCCAGGTGAAAACGCAGGCTGAGCGCATGCAGGTGCCTGAACACCTCCAGCGAAATCCGCCGCGCTGCGCCTTCGGTGGCCTTGGCGAACACCAGTTCACGCAGTTCGGTAAAAAGCGTGGTCGACAGGCGCAGCAGGCCATAGGCAATCAATAGTGCCACCGGAACCACCAGCACCGCTTGCGCGTCGCCGGGCTTGAAGTTCATGGTATCAACCAGGTTCTTCAGCAAGACCGGCACACCGACGTTGGCCATCTTGGCGCCCACCATGAAGCTCAGGGCCGCCAGCACGCGCCACTTGTAATCCCACAAATAAGGGAAGAGCCGTTTCAGGGTGTCCAGGTCGGAGCGCTGGGGCGCTGGCGTTTTGCCGGTACTCACAGCGGTCGCAACTGCCGGCACGGCAAGGGAAGAATCAGCAGCGGAAGCTCGGGAGCGCATGAGGGACAATCGTGGGGGTTGTTGTAATAACTTTTGACTTTTCAGATTGTGCCTATGTCTACCGAATCAAGCACCCCTACGGACATTCACGCCGAGGATGCCCTCAACGTCCAGCTGCCCACCGACAAGGAGCTGGTGCTCAAGGTCATTCCCATGCCGGCCGACTGCAACGCAAACGGCGACATCTTCGGCGGCTGGGTCATGGCGCAGGTCGACCTGGCCGGATCCGTCGTACCGGCCCGCCATGTCGACGGCCGCCTGGCCACCGTAGCGGTCAATCAGTTCATCTTCAAGCAGCCGGTGCGCGTCGGCGACATCCTCTCGTTTTTTGCCGGCGTCACCCGGATTGGCACCACCTCCATCACCGTGCAGGTCGAGGTCTATGCCGAGCGCTTTCGCGCGCAGGGCCGCTACATCAAGGTCACCGAAGCGAGCCTGACTTATGTAGCCATCGATGATTTCGGCAAGCCGCGCAAGATTGCCAGGAACTGAGCACGTTGCGGTTGCTATTATTTTGATAGCTACTAACCCAGCAAATTCCTGGGCTACAGGGCTTTTTCATTCTTAATCTCACCCTACCCGCGTCGATCCGGCCACCACCCCACACGCGGCGCGGCGCCGGCTCCGGCGAGCTCCTCCGCGCTCACTTCGATTTCCATGCGCAGCAAGGCCGCCGCCATGGACTTGCCCAGGTTGTCCATGCGCAGGTTGCGCGCCCCGCCGCCTTGCAGTGCGCCCTTCAGCACCAGCTTGAGCGCCAGGATATTTGGCAAGCGCCAGCACGTCACATCGCCCGGCAACCAGGGCGCAAAGTGCGCCTGCACGCGCTCCGCCGTCACCTCGCGCTCCATCAGCCGGTAGCCGGCTTCATTCCACGCAAAAAGGCCGAAGTCCACCCAGTCGGCCTTGTCGCCGCTGCGCGCGTGGGCCAGTTTCACCAGTGGCACTTTCATGATGGCAGCACCTCCATGCGCACCGCCGCCTCAACCGCCTGCCGGTCTATCAGCGCAGGCCAGATGCCCAGGAGCTCACTGGCATTGTTCAGGCCGTGAAAGCCGCAGGTGTAGGCCGGCCCGCTCAAGGCCATCCATGGAAACAGCCGGCCGAAGCCGTCGGCCACCGCCTTGTCCTGCGTTCTGATGACCACGCGCATCCAGACTTCATTGAGTTCAGCCAGCACCTCCGGCGCCGGCAGCGGCGCCAGCGGGCCGTGCGCCGAGTTAAGCCCCGGAAATTCGACAAACAACTCGTCATGCGCCATGCGCTTGTCAGCCAGTTGCGCCTTCACCATCTCCACCGCCGCCAGCGCCTTGTCATACGCATCGGGCCAGCTAAAACCCCAGGTGACTTCGGCCTTGTAGCCGTCACGAAACCCACCCACTACCTTGAGCTGCGCGGGCCGCGCATGGCCGCGAACGCCGGTCATGCGCACGGCATCGTTGCCCAGGTCCTCCAGCCGCACGGCCGACAAATCCATCACCACGTCGGGCGAGGCGTAGTGCCCCGGGTCGTGCACTTCATACAAAAGTTGCTGGCGCACGGTGTCAAAGTTGATGCGCCCGCCGGTGCCGGGCGCCTTGGTGATCAGCGCGCTGCCGTCTTCACTCACTTCTGCAATCGGGTAGCCGATATGCGCCAGATCGGGAATGGCCTTCCAAGCCTCCTGGCTGCCAAAGTTGCCGCCGCTGCCCTGGCCCGAGCATTCCAGCAAGTGCCCCACCGCGAGGCCTTGCGCCAGCCGGTCGAGATCGGCTTGCGTCTCTGCGTCCTCCAGCTTCCAGTTGAACTCATGCACCAGCGGCGCCAGAAACAGCGCCGCATCGGCCACGCGCCCCGTCACCACAATGTCGGCACCCTGCTGCAACGCCGAAACAATGGGCCGCGCACCGACATAGGCATTGGCAAACACCATGCGCTCGCGCACGGATTCAAAAGCCTGGCCATTGAACATATGCGGCGGCGCGAGCGCTGCCAGCTGTGGCAGCACCTCATCGCCGGTAACCACCGCGATGCGCGCTTGCCATCCCTTGATCGCAAACGCCGCACGTAATGCGGCACCTGCCCCCGCAGGATTGAGCCCGCCCGCATTGCAGATGAACTTCACGCCCCGCGCCTGCATCAATGGCCACAGCTTCATCAGCATGGGCACCACGTCGCGCGCGTAACCGAGCGAGGGATCACGCTGCCGGTCTTTCTGCAGGATGGCCAGCGTCAACTCGGCGAGATGGTCGCTCGCGATGTAGTGCACACCACCACGCTCAATGCTCGCGGCCACGGGCTCCCATGCGTCGCCATAGAAACCCAAGCCGGCGCCGATTCGAATATTTCCTTGCATATAGAACCTGCTTACGATTTTGTGGGGGATCAGGCCGGGGGCAATCGGGATGAGTTGGTGGCCCAGCACCCGCATGAACCCATGCTAAGGGATTACGCTTGATCACCAAGGTGACACGTATTCGGAACAACCCCTAGCGACAGACCAATAGGTGACAGCTATAACCAAGTCTCACTAAGGAGACGCGATTGCAATTTCTGCAGCTGCTCATCAGCGGCATTGCCCAAGGCTGTATCTATGGGCTGATCGCGCTGGGCTTTGTACTCATCTACAAAGCCACCGAAACGGTCAGCTTCGCGCAGGGCGAGCTGATGATGCTGGGCGCATTCGGTGGCCTGGCCTGCATGACCTTGCTGGGCTTTCCCTTCTGGCTCTCGGTGATCAGCGCGATCGCGGGCATGGCGCTCTTCGGCATGGTGCTTGAGCGCCTCGTCATACGTCCCATCCTCGGCCAGCCCGCGTTTTCCATCGTCATGCTGACCATCGGCGTGGGCTACACGGCGCGTGGCCTCATCACCATGATCCCCGGCATCGGCACTGAAACCTATGTGCTGCCCGTGCCCTACAAAGACCAGATCTGGAACCTGGGCACGCTGGTCATCAACGTCGAGCAGGTCGCCATCATCGTCACCACCGCGGTGCTGTGCCTCATCCTGTTTGCGATGTTCAAGTACAGCAAGCTGGGCATCGCGATGCAGGCCTCGTCACAAAACCAGCTGGCCGCGTATTACATGGGCATTCCCGTCAAGCGGCTGAACGGCCTGGTGTGGGCGCTGGCCTCGGCCGTCGCCGCCATCGCAGGCCTCTTGCTCGCGCCCATCACCTTTGTGCACGCCAACATGGGCTTCATCGGGCTCAAGGCCTTCCCGGCTGCGGTGGTGGGCGGTTTCGGCAGCTTGCCCGGCGCCATTGTGGGCGGCCTTGTCATTGGCCTGGTCGAATCGTTCTCGGGCTTTTATTTGCCCGACGGCTTCAAGGACATCGCTGCTTATGTGGTGGTGCTCATCATGCTGATGGTCAAGCCCAGCGGCCTGTTCGGCGAAAAATTGCGCAAGAAAGTTTGATCACCCATGCGCTTTATTTTCAAAACTGATTACGGGCAAGACATCAAGCTGGCCAAGCACGCCGGCCATGTGTTCTGGTACGGCGCGTTAATGCTGTTGCTACTGGCCGCGCCCTGGCTGTTCCCCGAATACTGGCTCGCCCAACTCACCTTCGTGATGATCTATGCGATTGCCGGCCTGGGCCTGATGTTGCTCGCGGGCTTTACCGGCCTCTTCTCCTTGGGACATGCGGCCTTCCTGGGCGTGGGCGCCTACACGCAGGCAGTGATGACCAATGCCGGCCTGCCCTTTCCCATTGCCTTGTTGTGCGCCGCCGGCCTGTCGGCTGCGGTCGGCCTGGTCGTAGGCCTGCCCGCACTGCGGGTGAAAGGTATTTACCTCGGCATGGCCACGCTGTCTTTCGGCTTTATTGTTGAAGAAGTGTTTGCGCGCTGGGAAAGCGTCACCGGCGGCAATGCAGGCATCCACATCAAGGTGCCCGACATGTTCGGCTGGAAGCTGGCCAGCGGCGAGTCGTTTTATTTCCTCTGCCTCATCATCACCGTGGCCGCCACGCTGGGCATTCTCAACCTGCTGCGCTCGCCCACAGGCCGGGCTTTTGTGGCGATTCGTGATTCCGAAATTTCCGCGCAAAGCATGGGCATTCACCTGGCGCGCTACAAGACGCTGTCATTCGCCTTGTCCGCCGCGCTGGCTGGCGTGGCCGGCGCGCTCTATGCGCACAAGCTGCAGTTCATCTCGCCTGACCAGTTCAACATTTTGCAATCCATCGACCTGTTGCTGATGATCGTGATCGGGGGCGTAGGCTCAGTGCACGGCGCTTTTCTGGGTGCCATTTTTTTGATCTCCATGCCGCAGGTGATTGGCCTCACCAAAGATTACCTGCCCACCACCATAGGCCAGGCGCCCGGCCTGCAGGCGGCCGTCTACGGCATTGTGCTGATTGCCTTTGTGCTGTTTGAGCCGATGGGCCTGTATGGCCGCTGGCTCAAGATTCGGACCTACCTGCAGCTCTTTCCCTTCTATCGCAAAGGCCTGTTCAAGCGGCAGAAATCTTTCCAGAAGTCAGATCGCCTGAAATGAACATGACACTTCTTTCAGCCAAAAATCTGAGTGTGCGCTTCGGCGGTGTACTGGCCGTCAACAACGTGAGCTTTGACGTCAAGCAGGGTGAAGTCTTCACGCTGATAGGCCCCAACGGCGCAGGCAAGACCACGGTGTTCAACCTGATCAGCCGCATCTACACGCCCACCGCCGGCGAGATCGAATACCGCGGTGAAAAGCTCACCCACCAGCCGCCGCACAAGATCGCCTCCCTGGGCATTGCGCGCACCTTCCAGAACATCGAGCTGTTTGAACACGCCACCGTGCTGCACAACCTGCTGATCGGCCGGCATACACACCGGCAAACCGGCTTGCTGCACGATCTTTTCTTTACCGCCAAGGCGCGCGAGGCTGAATTGCTGGCACGCGAAAAAGCCGAACAGGTGATTGATTTCCTCGACCTGCAGCACCACCGCGATTCGATGGTGGCAGGCCTGCCTTACGGCGTGCGCAAGGTGGTCGAACTGGCGCGCGCCCTGTGCACCGAGCCGCAACTGCTGCTGCTCGACGAGCCCTCCTCCGGCCTCAATGTGGAAGAAACCGGTGACATGGCTTTCTGGATCCAGGACATCCAGCACGAGCTGGGCATCACGGTGCTGATGGTCGAGCACGACATGTCACTGGTCTCCCGCGTGTCTGACCGCGTCCTGGCCATGAACCAGGGTGAGGTGCTGGCTGTGGGCACGCCGCGTGAGGTGCAAAACGATCCTGGCGTCATTGAGGCCTACCTGGGTTCCGTTGACGAAGTTACCTCCTTGCGGAGGACGTCATGAGCGCAGTGCCGCCCCCCGTCAGCGACCAGCCGGTGTTGAAGCTCCTCAACGTCGAGAGCTCCTACGGCCCGATCAAAGCCATACGCGGCGTGAGCCTGCAGGTGCGGCGCAGCGAGATCGCCACCGTGCTGGGCTCCAACGGCGCGGGCAAGTCCACCATCCTGAAAACCATCTCCGGCATCCTCGACCCGCGCAAGGGCTCCATCGAGTTCAAGGGCCAGGACATCACCGCGCAAGACCCGGCGCTGATCGTGCAGCAAGGCCTGAGCCATGTGCCTGAAGGCCGTGAAGTGTTTCCGCTGCTCAGCGTGCGCGACAACCTGCTGATGGGCGCCTACACCCGCAAAGACCGCGACGGCGTGGCACTCGACATGGAGTCGGTGTACAGCTACTTCCCCATTCTGAAAGAGCGCGCCCTGCAAGATGCCGGGCTGCTCTCAGGAGGGCAGCAGCAGATGCTGGCGATCTCGCGCGCACTCATGGCCTCGCCCGACCTCATCCTGCTGGACGAGCCCAGCCTGGGCCTGTCACCCAAGCTGACCAAGGAGATTTTCGAGATCGTGGTGCGCATCAACCGCGAGCGCGGCACCACCATCCTGCTGGTCGAGCAGAACGCCAACATGGCGCTCAACGCATCCGATTACGGCTATGTGCTGGAAAACGGACGCATCGTGATGGAAGATACCTGCGCCCGCCTGCGCGAGAAGGAGGACATCAAGGAGTTCTACCTCGGGATGAAAGAGGACGGCGTGCGTGGCGAGCGGCGCTGGAAGAAAAAAAAGACCTGGAGATGAGAAAGGCGCCCCCTGAATCGGCCTTCGGCCTCCTCCCCCCACTGGGGGGCGATGCTGGCGGCCCGGCAAAGCCGGTTCCGCGGCATCCTTGCACTGAGCCTGCTGTGTTTCGGCATTGGAGTTTCGAATGAGCAATCTTTGGGATCTGAGCCACATTCAACCCGAGCATGCCATCGTCATGCCGGGCGAAACCATTCCCGCCGTGTTCTGGAACGCGGTGGAGCAGCGCAGCCATAAAACATGGATGCGGCAGAAAAAGCTCGGCATCTGGCGCAGCTGGACATGGGCTCAAACCGGCGATGCGGTGCGCGAGATCACTGCCGGCCTGATGAGCCTGGGCTTTGCACGCGGTGAATGCGCATCCATTCTTTCCAACACCGTTATCGAATGGGTACTGTCCGACCTGGCGGTGCTGAGCTGCGGCGGCGTTTGCAGCGGCATTTACCCCACCGACGCCGCATCGCAGGTGCACTACCTCTGCGAAGACTCGCGCACCACCGTGCTCTTTGTCGAAGACGACGAGCAGCTCGACAAGGCTCTGGAAGTGCGGCCGCAGTTGCCGCTGCTGCGCAAGGTCATCGTGTTTGACACCGAAGGCCTGCGCGACCTGAACGACCCAGGCGTGATGGGTCTGGACGAACTGCGCGCGCTGGGCCGCAGCTACCTGGCCGACCACCCCGATGCCGTGAAAGACAGCGCCGACGCCTGCAAACCTGAAGACCTGGCCATCCTGGTTTACACCTCAGGCACCACCGGCAAGCCCAAGGGCGCGATGCACCGCCAGCGCGGCCTGGTGTTTACCGCGCGCGGCTACAACACGCTGGTGGCGCAGGACGAGAACGACGAGCGCATGTGCTTCTTGCCGCTGTGCCACATCGCCGAACGCATGGGCGGTGAATACTTCTCGATGTACGCGGGGGCCAAGCTCAACTTTGTCGAAAACCCCGAAACCATTCCCGAGAACGTACGCGAGATCGCCCCCACGGTATTCACCGCCGTGCCGCGTGTGTGGGAAAAGTTTTATTCCGGCGTGATGATCGCGCTGAAGGAAGCCAGCTGGCTTCAACAAGCGACGTACGCCTGGAGCATTGGCGTGGGCATGCGCATTGCCGACACCGTGCTGGCCGGCCAGCCGGTCAGCGCATCGCTCAAGGCCCGGTTCATGCTAGCGCGCTGGCTGGCACTGAACAACACGCGCAAGCTCATCGGCATTCACAAGGCGCGTTTTTGCGTCACCGGCGCGGCGCCCATTTCGCCCGACCTGGTGAAGTGGTACATGGCGCTGGGCGTGCCCATGCTGGAGGTCTGGGGCATGACGGAGACCTGCGGCGCCGCCAGCGGCGTGCCGGCCAGCCGCATGAAACCCGGCTCCATAGGCCCGGCCGCCGGCTACAACGAAATGCGGCTGGACCCGGCCACCGGCGAAATCCTGGTGCGCGGCACCAATGTTTTCATGGGCTACCTCAACCAGCCCGAAAAAACCGCCGAAACGCTGGATGCCGAAGGCTGGCTGCACACCGGCGATGTGGGCGTCGTGGACGAGGAAGGGTTTTTCCGCATCACCGACCGGATGAAGGACATCATCATCACCGCCGGCGGCAAGAACGTGACCCCCAGCGAGCTGGAGAACGAACTCAAGGTCTCGCCCTACATCACCGACGCGGTGGTCATCGGCGACAAGCGAGCCTACCTCACCGTCATCATCATGATCGACCAGGAAAACGTCGAGAAATTCGCCCAGGATGCGGACATACCCTTCAGTAATTACGCCAGCTTGACGCGCGCAACCGAAGTGCAAGAATTGATTCAGGCAGAGATCGACCGGGTCAACAAGAAGTTTGCGCGGGTCGAGCAGATCAAGAAATTCTTCCTGCTCGACACACAGCTCACCGCCGAGGACGAAGAACTGACCCCGACCATGAAGCTCAAGCGCAAGCTCGTGGAGAAAAAATACGCGCCGCAGATTGAGGCCATGTATTGAGTACCAAGCACAGTGCATCAAGTCAACAAGAGCAAGAACCTTTACAGGAGACAACATCATGAAACTGAAATCAACCGCCGCACTTTGCGTACTGGCCTGTGCGGCAGCCCTCACGGCTGCTACAGCGCAGGCGCAAAGCCAGGGCGTCAGCAAAACCGAGATCACGCTCGGCTCCATCCAGGATCTGTCGGGCCCGCTCGCGGGCTTCGGCAAGCAGATCCGCAACGGCATGATGCTGCGCGTCAACGAGCTCAATGAACAAGGCGGCATCAACGGCCGCAAGGTCAAGCTGATCGTCGAGGATTCGGGCTATGACCCCAAAAAGGCGGTGCTGGCTGCGCAGAAGCTGGTGAACCAGGACAAGATCTTCGCAATGGTGGGCCACCTGGGCACCGCGCAAAACCTGGCCGCCATGCCGGTGCAGTTCGAGAAAAACGTCATCAACTTCTTCCCGGTGACGGCTGCGCGTGAAATGTATGAGCCCTTTCACAAGCTCAAGTACTCCTTCGCCGCCACCTACTACGACCAGATGAAATCGGCAGTACCCAAGCTGGTGAAGGAAAAGAACGCCAAAAAGGTCTGCTCGATGTACCAGGACGACGAGTTCGGCCTGGAGGTGCAGCGCGGCGCCGATGACGGCCTCAAGACCATCGGCATGACCATGGTCGAGAAAACCTCCTTCAAGCGCGGCGCCACCGACTTCTCATCGCAGATCGCCAAGCTCAAGGCATCCGAGTGCGACCTGGTGGTGCTGGGCACCATCATCCGCGAAACCATTGGCGGCATCGGCACCGCGCGCAAGCTTGGCTACAACCCGGTCTTCCTGGGCTCCAGCGCCGCCTACACCGACCTGATCCACAAGCTGGGCGGCAAGGCCATGGACGGCCTCTACGCCACCATGACCGTGCAGAACCCCTACCTGGACGAGGCTTCGCAGCCCATCCGCTTCTGGGCCAACAAGTACAAGACCGCCTTCAATGAAGACCCGACGGTGTTCTCGGTCTACGGCTATACGGTGATCGACAGCTTCCTGCGCGCATCGCAGAAAGCCGGCGCCAACCTTTCGACCGACAGCTTCATCAAGGCCATGGACACCATGGTCTACCCACCCGACATCTTTGGCAGCGCCGAAGGCAAGTTCGGCCCGCAAAAGCGCCTGGGCAACAACCAGTCGCGCCTGTCGGTCTTGCAGGACGCGCGCTGGAAAGTGGTGTCTGACTACATCACGCAGTGAAGTTGTCAGACGCTTTCCCAAACCACCTTCGGGTGGTTTTTTTATGCCAAAACACAATGCGCCCCTTTATTCATACGCACAGGTAGCTCCTGAATTTGTAGCAGATCGCGCCGGGCTCCTGCCGGTCGTGCCTTGCCGGAAGCCCTTTGTGTCACGCAAAATGCGGCATGCCCACCTCCGCCAAACCCGCCTCCAAAGCTGCCTCGAAGGCCTCCGCGAAAACTCCCGCCAAAAGCCCTGCGCCGGCGCTCTCCACCATACGCTGCAAAGACACCCAGGCCTTCACCCAGTGGCTGGCCAAACACCATGGGAGCAGCGCAGGCGTGCGGCTGCAGATCGCGAAAAAGGATTCGGGCATAGCCTCCATCACCCACGCAGAAGCGCTGGAAGCAGCCCTGTGCCAGGGCTGGATAGATGGCCAGCGCAACGCCATGGACGCGCAGTACTTTTTGCAGAAGTTCACCCCGCGCCGCGCACGCAGCACCTGGTCCAAGGTGAACTGCGCCAAGGCCCTGGCGCTGATTGAATCCGGCGCCATGCAGCCGGCGGGCCTGGCCGAAGTCGAACGCGCCAGGGCCGATGGCCGCTGGGATGCCGCCTACGACGCGCAGAGCAAGATGACGGTACCCGAAGACCTGGCGGCGCTGCTTGCAAAAAGCATCAAGGCCAAAGCCTTCTTCGAATCACTGGACTCACGCAACCGTTTCGCGATTCTGTTCAGGCTGCAGGCCGCCAAAAAGAGCGAGACACGCGAGCGCCGGCTGGTGAAGTTTGCGGACATGCTCAAGCGCGGCGAAAAAATCCACCCCTGAAAGCAGACGGGGCTTTGCGGTGACGCGGCTGGGCATACACGGTACATTCAATTGATCGAACCCCTCCCATCAACCGAACACGTAAGAACCTGTTTACGATCCAAAGGAGTCCGCATGGCGTCCACCTGGTGGCAACAAGTCGGTGAAACCATCATCTCGGAGTTTTCGGATTTGCCGGATGCCGAGCAGGCGACCCGCGTGATGATTCGCCTCACGCTCGCAGCCTTGCTGGGCGGCCTGCTGGGCATAGAGCGCGAGCAAAAAGGCAAAGCGGCCGGTGTGCGCACGCACATGCTGGTGGCCATGGGTTCTGCCATGTTCGTGCTGGTGTCCCAGCAGGCCGGCATGATCACAGCCGACTTGAGCCGGGTGATCCAGGGGGTCACCGCCGGCATTGGCTTCCTCGGCGCGGGGACCATCATCAAGGGCCACTTCAAAGGCCTCAGCGACGAGGAGCAGGTCAAGGGCCTGACCACTGCGGCCGGCATCTGGCTGACTGCGGCCATCGGCATGGCAGCAGGCATGGGGCGCGAGGCCACGGCTGTGCTCAGCGCCCTGCTGGCGCTCGGCATCCTGGCGCTAGTGCCCCGCCTCGTGCGCATTTTTGAGAAGCCCGAGCCGCTGCTGACCGATGGCAACAAGCCCGAAGGTAAACCATGAACCAGCCCGCATCCACACGACGCCGCCTGTCATCGTGTCATCGACCCGCGCGGCAACCTGCTCAAGTTCGGTGAGCAGCTTAAGTAGCCGGTTCAGTCCTTCATGCGCTGCGAGACAAATTCGCCTTCGTAACCCTTGGCCAGGGACAACTTCTCCACGTCGGACAATACCTTGCCCGCCAGTTGAAACACGCCTTGTTCCTCGTCTTCGAGGTGATGGTAGATCTTGTGGTGCAACTCTTTGGCCGTGGCCAGCCAGGCCGGTGAGCTGAAGTCTGTCTCCTCCAGTGTTTCGACCAGCTTGTCCATCTGGTGGTGTTCCGCAATGCCATGCCGCGAGGGTTCCTGCGTCATGTCATGCGCGATCAGCGGCACATAAAAAAACCGTTCTTCGGCGGCAGCATGCGCTGCCAGCTCTCGCTTGAGCTCCTTGAACAGTGAGTCCCTTTCCTTGCTGTCACCCTGCGTCCTGATCAGGTGATCGGCCAGGGTGCGCTGGTTCTCGTGGCTTGTTCGCAGTGCTTCAAAGATGTTCATCAGGCCATTGTGCGAGCCGGCCTGGCACGGCCGTGTAGTCCAAAGACGAAATCTGAGGAGATGGAGTCTGCCCATTCACTATCAAATTGATAGCTACCTTCACCCATTCCACCTGGGTGAATGCCCAAAATGATGCTGCGGCATGTGCCGCCAGCGCTAAAACCGGCAAAGGCAGCCGAAGCGCGCTAAATTAGCGGTCTATGAACAAAATTCTCCTCCTTGGCGGCACTGGCTTTGTCGGCCAGCACGTCTGCGAAAAACTCGCCCAGTTGCAATGCCGCGTCACCGTCGTCACACGCCGCAGCGTCAATGCCCGGCACCTGCAGATGCTGCCGCTGGTCGACGTGATAGAGGCTAATGCCCATGACGCGCTCTCACTGGCGCCGCTGCTGGCCGGCCACGACGCCGTGGTCAACCTGATCGCCATCCTGCACGGCACCGAGGCTGCGTTCAACAAAGCGCATGTGCAACTGCCGCTGGAACTCGCCCGCGCTTGCGAGGCCAGCGGCCTCAGGCGCATCATTCACATCAGCGCACTGGGCGCGTCACCCGGCTCGGCATCGATGTATCAGCGCACCAAGGCGCGCGGCGAAGCCGTGCTGCTCAGCACCGGGCTGGACGTGACCGTGCTGCGGCCCAGCGTGATCTTTGGCGCCGAAGACAGGTTCCTCAACACCTTCGCGCAGCTGCAGCAAATGTTCCCGGTCGTTCCACTGGCCGCCGCCAACGCGCGCTTTCAGCCCGTGTGGGTGGAAGATGTGGCCAGTGCCATCGTGCGGTGCCTGCAGAACCCCGATACCGCCGGCCAGATCTATGAAATCTGCGGGCCTGAGGTGTTCACGCTGCAGCAGCTGGTAAAACTGGCAGGCCGCTATGCCGGCATCAACGGTGGCAAGGGACGGCCCGTGATCGCGCTGCCGGCGGTGCTGGCGCGCCTGCAGGCGCGCCTCATGGAACTTGCTCCCGGTGACCCCTTGCTGAGCCGCGACAACCTGGACGCCATGGCCACGGACAACGTGGCCACCGGCAAGCTGCCCGGCCTGCAGGCGCTGGGCATCCACCCTGCTGCGCTGGATGCCATCGGCCCTTCCTATCTGGGTGCGCAGGGTTTGCGCAGCGGACTGACGGCCAAACGCAAGACGGCCGGCAGGTTCTGAGCCCCCACGGTGGAATAGAGCCCCCACGGTCGCTCACTTCGTGTAGCTCCCTGCCCCCCGAGGGGGCGCTGCGCCTGCGGCCCGGCAAAGCCGGTTCCGCGGCCCCGGCTGGCCTGAAGAGGGAAACCGCCCTTCTTATTCGGCATGGGTGTCGCATTAATTTCGAGGATTTTTTGCATCAATCCGGATTTCGCACGGCGGTAGCATCGAAAGTCGTTTCAATTTGACTTCTTTCCTTCATCGTCAGCAGAACAGGCACATCATGCTCAAGCTCTATATCGGCAATAAAAATTACTCTTCCTGGTCGATGCGCCCCTGGGTGCTGCTCAAGCAGGTGGGCATTCCTTTTGAAGAGATCAAGCTGCGTTTTGATTCGTTCGACGCAAATTCGACTTTCAAGGAAAAAATCGGCGGCGTGAACCCGACCGGCCGGGTGCCGGCGCTGGATGACGACGGTTTTGTGGTGTGGGACACGCTGGCGATTGCCGAATACGCCGCCGAACGCTTTCCCGACAAAAAACTCTGGCCGCAGGACGTGAAAGCGCGTGCCCGGGCGCGCAGCGTGTGCGCCGAGATGCACAGCGGCTTTGGCGCATTGCGCTCGGCCTGCCCGATGAACATCGAGGCGGACCTTTCGGAGGTGGGCCAGCTGATCTGGCGTGACAAACCGGCCGTGCGGGCGGACGTGCAGCGGCTGGTGGACATGTGGACCGAGTTGCTCGCGCAATACAAGGGCCATCGCACCGCCGGGCCGCCCCAAGGTGCGAGCGCCCCCTCGGGGGGCAGGGAGACGGAGTCGACCGTGGGGGCCAATTTTTTATTTGGTGAATTCAGCATTGCCGACGCGTTCTTTGCGCCGGTTTGCATGCGCCTGAGCCGCTACGGCCTGCCGGTGCCTGCACAGATCAGCGCTTACATCCAGCGCGTCAGCGCCCTGCCCGGTGTCAAGGCCTGGATCGACGACGCACTGGCGGAAAACGACTTTCGCGAGTTCGAAGAACCTTACCGCATCAAGCGGTAATCAGGATCCGCTCATGGTCACCATCTATTTGCGCTACGTGCTCAACACCGCCAGGCTCAAGGAGTTCGAGCACTACGCGAAGCTGTGGATTCCGCTGGTCGAAAAATTCGGCGGTACACACCACGGCTACTTCATGCCCAGCGAAGGTGCCAACAACATTGCGCTAGCCCTGTTCACCTTTGAGAGCCTGGCAGCCTATGAGATCTACCGCAAGGACTCCTTTGCCGACCAGGACTGCCTGGCGGCCTTCAAGTACGCCGAAACCACGGGCTGCATCATCAGCTACGAACGCAGTTTCTTCCGGCCGGTTTTCTCCTGAGCTCCTGGCCCTCGGCAGAGGGCGGATGCCCCAGCCAAAGCCCAAGCCGCTAAACTGGCTTCATGGAAATTTACATGGTTGGTGGCGCGGTGCGAGATGCCTTGCTGGGCCTGCCTGTGCAGGACCACGATTGGGTCGTCGTAGGCGCCACCCCTGAAACGCTGGTGGCGCAGGGTTACCTGCCGGTCGGCAAAGACTTTCCGGTGTTCCTGCACCCCGACACCCGCGAAGAGTACGCGCTGGCCCGCACCGAGCGCAAGACGGCGCGCGGCTACCGTGGCTTTGTGGTGCATGCCGAGCCCGACGTCACGCTGGAACAGGATTTGGCGCGGCGCGACCTTACTATCAATTCGATAGCTGCTCCCGCCCGTTCAGAAACGGCTTCAGCCGTTTTTGATCCTGATTTTTCGGCATTGATCGATCCGTTCGGCGGGCAGCAGGACATCCGGGACAAAGTGTTGCGCCACGTAACAGACGCCTTCCGTGAAGACCCCGTCCGCATCCTGCGGCTGGCCCGGTTTGCGGCGCGCTTTCCGGACTTTTCGGTGGCACCTGAAACCATGGCCTTGATGCAGGACATGGTGGAGGGCGGCGAGGTCGATGCCCTGGTGCCCGAGCGCGTATGGCAGGAGCTGGCGCGCGGCCTGATGGAAACAAAACCATCGCGCATGCTCGAAGTGCTGCGCGAAAGCGGTGCGTTGCAAAAACTGCTGCCCGAGGTGGCGCGCCTCTGGGGCGTTCCCCAGCGGGCCGACTACCACCCCGAAGTCGACACCGGTGTCCACCTGACGATGGTGATGGACATGTCGGCGCGGCTGCAAGCCGGCCTGGCGGTGCGTTTTTCCTGCCTGTGCCACGATTTGGGCAAAGGAACCACACCCGCGGATATCCTGCCGCGGCACATCAACCACGAGGAGCGCAGCGCCTTCCTGCTCAAGGATGTTTGCGAACGCCTGCGCGTACCCGTGGAGTGCCGGGAAATGGCCGACGTGGTGGCACGCGAACACGGCAACATCCACCGCAGCGAGGACTTCAGCGCGGCCGCAGTGGTGCGCCTGCTGGAGCGCTGCGACGCCTTTCGCAAGCCACAGCGCTTTGCCGATGTGCTGCTGGCCTGTGAGTGCGACGCCCGCGGCCGCCTGGGCCTGGAGGACTCTCCCTATCCCCAGCGCACACGGCTGCTGGAGGCTCTGGCCGCTGCGCAGGCTGTGCAAACGCAGCCGCTGGCGCTGAATGCGCAAGCTGCAGGGCAGGATGGCCGGAAAATCGGCGAAGTCATTCACCAGGCACGGGTCAAGGCCGTACAGGATGCACGCCCCGGGGTGGCCGGGGCGTCGTAGCGCCCGGCTGAACGTGAAAAAGCGAAACTGACCTACAGCTGCGGGAAAAAGGCGCTGCTAAGGTGGAGGGCGATGCATCTCCCTCCCTCCTCCTCATCCCCACTGTCCCCATCACCGGCGCTTACACCGCTTTCGGCGGCATTACCGACCATAGGTCTGCAGACGGCCCTCTTCCTGGATTTTGACGGCACGCTCGCCGACCTCGCGTCCGAGCCTGAGGGCGTTGAATTGGCATCAGGCGTGATTCCGGCCCTGGTCCGGCTTTCAGAACAGCTGGGGGGTGCACTGGCTATCGTGTCGGGACGCAGGCTGGCCGACCTGGACAGCTTCCTGGCGCCGCTGCGGCTGCCCGCGGCAGCCGAACACGGCGCCCTGCGCCGCCAGGCCGATGGCCGCGTCGTCAGCCTGGCAGCCCCCGATGTGCAGGAAGTGGCGCGCCGCGCCGCGGAACTGGCGGCACACCACGACGGCCTTCGTGTGGAAATCAAATCAGCAGCGGTCGCCCTGCACTACCGCCATGCGCCAACGCTCGAGGCGCTGTGCCTGGAGGTCATGCAACAAGCCGCGGACAGCACGCCGGGGGTAGAACTGCTGAGCGGCAAGTTTGTATTTGAAGTCAAACCGGCCAACGTCAGCAAGGGTATTGCCATCAGGGCCTTCATGACCGAGCCACCCTTTGCCGGACGCCAACCCATCTTCGCGGGGGATGACACTACCGATGAAGACGGGTTCTCCGCAGTTCAACTGTTGGGCGGAAAAGGCATCAAGGTCGGCGAAGGCGCGACGCTTGCGCAGCACCGCTGCGCATCGCCGGCCCACCTGCGGCAGTGGTTGCACGCCGCCCTGGGCGGCCCCGCGGAAGACACGGCTGGCGCAAGGGGCCCGCAGCGGCAGGCAGCCATCCAGGAAAGCCGCCCATGAGCGTCACGGACGACTCCATTCGCTTTGCACCGCCGGCCGAGCCGTCCCTGGCGATGGGTGTCATCGGCAACTGCGCGTTCAGCGCACTGATTGACGTGCGCGGCCGCATCGTCTGGTGCTGCCTGCCGCGGTTTGACAGCGCCCCCGTGTTCAATGCGCTGCTGGAGCCGCAGCCTGGGCAAGCCGATGCGACAACCCCTGGTTCGGGGGACTCGCAGGCCAGCGCCTTCGCCATCGAAATCGAAGACTTCGCCGAGGCCAGGCAGTGGTATGAGCCCAATACCGCCGTGCTGCGCACCCAGCTGTTCGACAAACGCGGACAGGGTATAGAGATCACCGACTTCGCGCCTCGCTTTTTCAGCCGCTCGCGCTTCTTCAGGCCGATGACGATCGTGCGCCGCGTCAAACCCATCCATGGCGCGCCGCGCATCCGCGTGTCGCTTGACGTGCGCTTCGACTGGGGCCGGCGCAAGCCGCTCATCACACAGGGGAGCAATCACCTGCGCTATGTGGGCGACGAATTCACGCTGCGCCTGAACACCGACGTGTCGATTTCCCACCTGCTGTCAAAACAGCCGTTTGTGCTGACGCGTGAGCACAATTTTTTGCTGGGCGCCGACGAGTCGCTTGCCGACGGCATCGCCGACACGGCGCGCCTGTTTGAGCAGGAAACCATCTCCTACTGGAAAAAATGGAGCCAGCGCCTGCACATTCCGCTGGAGTGGCAGGAGGCCGTGATACGCGCGGCCATCACACTCAAGCTTTCGCTGTTCGAGGACACCGGCGCCATCGTCGCGGCCATGACCACCAGCATTCCCGAGGCACCCGGCAGCCAGCGCAACTGGGACTACCGCTTTTGCTGGCTGCGCGACGCATTCTTCGTGGTGCGCGCGCTCAACAGCTTGTCGGAAGTCGGCACCATGGAAGACTACCTGCGCTGGCTCAGCAATGTGGTGGTGCAATCCAATGGCGGGCATATCCAGCCGCTCTACGGCATAGGCCTGGAGCGCGAGCTGCCCGAATCCATCATGGTGCACCTGGGCGGCTACCGCGGCATGGGCCCCGTACGCGTAGGCAACCAGGCACAAGAGCACTTCCAGCACGACGTTTACGGCAATGTGCTGCTGGGCGCGGCCCAGTCCTTCCACGACCACCGCCTGCTCCACCGCGCGGGCATTGCCGAGTTCAAGCGGCTGGAGGACGTCGGCGAACAGGCCGTGCGCAACTACGACCAGCCCGACGCCGGCATGTGGGAACTGCGCACACGCGCACGCATCCATACCTCTTCGGCCCTGATGTGCTGGGCGGCCGCCGACCGGCTGGCCAAGATCGCACTGGTGCTGGCGCTGCCCGACAGGGCCGATTACTGGCGCAGCCACGCTGCCGTGATGCAGGAACGCATCCTGCGCGAGTCCTGGAGCGAAGAGCGGCAGGCCTTTGCCGAAAGCTTTGGCGGGCGCGACCTGGACGCCAGCGTCCTGCTGATGATTGAGGTGGGTTTCATCGACCCGAAAGATCCGCGCTTCATCGCCACGGTGGATGCACTGGAAACCCATTTGTGCGACGGCCCCTACATGCGCCGCTATGAGGCGCCCGACGACTTTGGCAAACCCGAAACCGCCTTCAACATCTGCACTTTCTGGCGCATCGACGCGCTGGCACGCATAGGCCGCAAGGAGCAGGCGCGCGAGATTTTCAAGACCATGCTGGCAGCCCGCAATCACGTCGGCCTGCTGTCGGAAGACACACATCCCGTGACCGGCGAGATGTGGGGAAATTTTCCGCAGACGTATTCGATGGTAGGCATCATCAATGCGGCCGTGCGCCTTTCAATGCCTTGGGAGTCACAGGTATGAGCGCCATTTTTCCGCCGGGCCACCCCAAGGAAAAAACGGCCCCCGAGGGGCTGGAGCCTGCGGCTCCAAGCCTGCCTGCGCAGGTTTGGACAGGCGACAGAGGCGAAGCGTCTCGCGAGCCGCGGCCTGCAAGGCCTCGCGCAGTACACGAAGTGACAAGCGTGGGGGGCATGTCGTGAGTCGCCTGGTGGTTGTCTCGAATCGCGTGGCTGATCCGCGCAAAGCCGCAGCCGGTGGCCTGGCAGTCGCACTGGGCGATGCACTGAACGCCACGGGCGGTCTGTGGTTTGGCTGGAGCGGCACGGTCGTTGAGGGTGGCGCGCCGGGCGAAGGCGAGCTGCATGTGCAGCAGGCGGGCAACGTCAAGCTGGCCACGGTGGATTTGTCGACTGAAGATCACGCAGGCTATTACCTGGGCTACAGCAATGGTGTGCTCTGGCCGGTGTTTCACTACCGGCTGGACCTGGCGCGCTTCGATGCGGCCTTCATCGAGGCCTACCGCCGCGTCAACCGGCTGTTTGCCCACAAGCTCATGAGCCTGCTGCGGCCTGACGACATCATCTGGATCCACGACTACCACCTGATCCCCATGGCCGCGGAACTGCGTGCCATGGGATGCAACAACCGCATCGGTTTTTTCCTGCACATTCCGCTGCCACCGCAGCAGGTGCTTGCCGCCATTCCCCAGCATGAGTGGCTGATGCGCGCCTTGTTCGCTTATGACCTGGTCGGCTTCCAGAGCGAAAACGACTTGCTGCACTTCTCGCGTTACGTCCAGGCAGAAGCCGGCGCCGTAGCGTTGGGCGACCACCGTTTCAGGGCTTTTCACCGCACGGTGCGCGCAGGCGCCTTCCCGATCGGCCTCGATGTGGACGAGTTCGCGGCGCTCACGCATGCACAGGATGCGCGCGATATGTACGAACGCATGAAGGAAGAATATTCACGCCGCAAGCTGCTGCTGGGCGTGGAGCGGCTCGACTATTCCAAAGGCCTGCCGCAGCGGCTTCGGACGTTTGAAACCCTGCTGACAAAATATCCGGAAAACATCCGCAGTGCCACGCTGATCCAGATCGCATCACCGAGCCGCGAAGACATGGGCACCTACACCGATCTGTTGCAGGAACTTGAAAGCCTGTGCGGCGCCATCAACGGCAATTTCGGCGAGCTTGACTGGATGCCCGTTCGCTATATTCACCGCAACGTGGCGCGCAAGCGCCTGCCGGGCCTGTACCGCGTAGCCCGAGTGGCGCTGGTCACGCCACTGCGCGACGGCATGAACCTGGTGGCCAAGGAATTCATCGCCGCGCAGGATCCGGCCGATCCGGGGGTGCTGGTGTTGTCGCGCTTTGCAGGTGCGGCCGAGCAGCTTGAGGACGCGCTGCTCGTCAATCCTTACGATACCGACGGCACGGCTGACACCGTACAGCGCGCGTTGCAGATGCCCCTGGAAGAGCGCCAGGCCAGGCACCAGAAGCTGCTCAAGAAAATCCGCGAATACGATGTGCACTGGTGGCGGAAGGAGTTTTTGAATGCGCTTGGGTATGAGGGGCCAGCTTAGTTGAGTCGGTCTTGCTCCGGCTTTAGCGTGTACTTCTGAGGTCTGCTGGCCGGGGGTAGCCCGGCAGCTACTCACTTTTCTTTTGCTTCGCCAAAAGAAAAGTAAGCAAAAGAAAAGGCGACCCTGCTGTCTGCGACCCCTGCGCTGCGCTACGGGGCAACCTGCGGTGCTCGGTCCAGCCGGGGTCAAAAACAACTCGCTTCGCTCAAACAAGTTTTTGCCCTGATCCGTCTGGCCCTGCGCTCCTCGGCGCATACAGAAGGGGGTGGGGAAGGAATACCAAACAGCCCACAGCCCAAGACAAGAACCCGATACCTGGAGAAACAAGGACACGCCATGGCGTGTCCTTGTTGGTATTCGTCTTTGTATTCGAATTCGGACTTCCCCGTTCTGGCTGGGCCGAGCAGCGCAGACGGAGGCGGAAGGTCGGGCCGCAGTTGTTTGAGCGAAGTGCAACGTAGCGAGTTCTGCGGAACGCCGCCGGAGTCGAGCAGCGCAGGTTGCCCGAAGCGAAGCGTAGGGACCCAGACTGCGGGTCGCCTTTCTTTTGGTGACTTTTCTTTGGCGAAGCAAAGAAAAGTTACTTGCAGCCGGGCAACCCCGGCCAGCCACTCTCAGCAAAAAGCAAAACACTAAGAAACGATATAAGCCCCAGCCCCGGTAGAAAACAGCTTCCCGTCGGCACCCAAAAACTCCATCCTCGTACTCGCCACCCTCGACCCAAGCCGCATCACCTCAGCCCGCAACTCAAAAAACTCACTGATACCGGGCCGCAAATAATCCACCCGCAGATCGATGGTGCCCAGCTTGGAAAATCGGTGCAGCCGCTGCGTCGGCGATTCGTCCATGTGGCGTGCACCTATGGCCGCCATCACCGCCAGCCCGCCCATCGCATCAAGCCCCGCGCTGATCACGCCGCCGTGAATGCGGTTGTGCGCATAGTGGCCTATCAGCTCGTTGCGCATGTCGATGCGTGCGGTGACCTGTTCAGCCGTCACCGAGGTGATCTTCAGCCCCAACAGCTTGTTGAAAACGATTTTTTCTTCAAACAGCTCTTTGAGGCTGGCAACGAATTCGGGCTCGAACTCAATCGTGTCGGCGGGGGTGATGGAAGCTTTGGTCATAGGCCCAATTGTCGTGCAGCGAGGTCTTTCATGATTTCTTCAGCACCGCCGCCAATCATCATGACCTTGACCTCGCGGTAGATACGCTCGCTTTTTGTGCCGCGCATATAGCCCATGCCGCCCAGAATCTGCACCGCCTGGTCGGCACAGAACTGCATGGTTTGCGTGGCGTGGTTCTTCAGCAGACACACCTGCGCGACCCATTCCGCGTTGACCGCGGCTTCCTCACCCGCATCGGCACGCGCGGCCAGCGCATCGGCCCAGGCGTGGGTCGATGCGATGCGCATCTGCATGTCCATCAGTTTGTGGCGTATCACCTGGCGCTCGACCAGCGCCGCGCCAAAGGTCTGGCGCTGGCGCGCCCAGTCCAGCGCTTCGTCATGGCAGGCCTGGGCAAAACCCAATGCAGCCACCGACAAGGCCATGCGCTCGCCATTGAAGTTGCCCATGACCATGCGAAAGCCGGTACCTTCTTCGCCGATCAAATAGCGGGCCGGCACGCGCACATGGTCAAAGCGCAAATGCGCCGTGTCCGAGCACCACCAGCCCATCTTCTGCAAAGGGCTGCGCGAGAGGCCCACCGCATCGCCCGGCACCACCAGCATGGAAATGCCGCTCGGGCCTTTGGCCTCGCCCGTGCGTACCGCCACCGTCAGAAAGTCGGCCCGCATGCCCGAAGTAATAAAGACCTTCTCGCCATTGACCACATAGTCAGCGCCGTCCCGCCGCGCTGTCGTTCGCATAGAGGCCACGTCGGAGCCACCCCCCGGCTCGGTGACGGCCAGCGCTGCGATTTTTTCACCGCGCAGCACGGGCGCGACGACCTCTTGCTGCAAGGCCGGGCTGCCGTGACGCAGCACCGGCGGCAGCGCGATGTTGTGGGAGAAGAGGCTGGCCATGACGCCGCCGCTGCCGCCATAACGACACAGCGCCAGGGTGACCGCATTGCGCAGCCGCCAAGAGGCAGGCGTGCCACCCAGTGATTCAGGGTAGCCCAGCCCCAGCAAGCCCAATGCCGCGGCCTGTGAATAAAGCTGGCGCGGAAACCCGCCGGCTTCGTCCCACCGCGTGACATGCGGCGCAATCTCGCGTTCGGCGAAACGGCGTACGGTATCTACCATGGCCGCAACGGCCTCAGCATCTTCGTGATGCGTTGGTTGAAGCGGTGCGCTCATGCTTCAAACCTCAGCAGCACCTGGCCAGGGCTGGTTTGCCGGCCCACCTCTGCCATCACGGCAGCCAGCACGGCATCATGCGGGGCGTCGATCGCATGCTCCAGTTTCATGGATTCAATCACCAGCAGCGTCTCGCCGCGCTTCACGGCCTGGCCGGGCCCGGCGTGGACCGCGATGATCTTGCCGTTGAACGGTGCGCGCAACTCCTGCGCGGCGACCGTACCGCCAGATGTTGCGGGTTCAAACGTGGCATCTTCCAGAAACAGGTCAACGGCGCCCATCTGAACATGCCAACGCACAGCCGATTGACCCGCAGCTTCTTTCAGGCGCACAACAGATACGTGCTGCAGCATCTGGCCCATGCTTACCGCCACAGTCCCATCGGCTTGCGGCGTGATTGCGGCGCGCAGTACTTCGCCTCCCACTTCAACTTCCAGTTCTCCCCGGCCGAGTTCGCGGACGCGCAAGTCCAACAACTTCGCACGGTGTCGCAGCCTGACCGGTTTGGGAAAAGGACATGGCAGATCAGAGTTTTTAGTAAAAATGGCGGATAGCCCAGCAATCACCTGCGCATTCAGCTCCTCCTTTTGTAGCAACCCCCTGATTACCCCGCCCTGCTCAGTCAAAAAAGGAACTAGCGCCTGGCCGCAGCGGAACACCGGGTGCCCAAGGCAAGCCGCCAGAGAGCGCCGATTGGTCGGCAACCCCAGCACCTCGGTGCGGCCCAGCGCCGCCGTCAACTGGTCAATGGCTTGGCCGCGCGTCGAGGCATGTGCAATCAGCTTACCTAGCATCGAGTCGTAATGCGGCGAAACCACCTGCCCTTCAAACAGCGCGTGGTCAAAGCGGACGCCACCGGGTTCCCGAAAGCGCTGCACCGTGCCCGTGTGCGGCGTGAAGTTTTCGTCTTCGGCGCACAGGCGCACTTCAATCGCATGGCCGGTGAATACCACCTGCTCTTGCGTGAGAGGCAGCGTCTCTCCTCGCGCCACGCGCAACTGCCAATCAACGAGGTCAAGCCCGGTCACCGCTTCCGTCACCGGATGTTCCACCTGCAAACGGGTATTCATTTCCATCAGGAAGAAATTGGCCCCCACGCTTGCCACTTCGTGTGCGCTGCCCCCCAAGGGGGCCTTCGCGCCTTGGGGCGGCCCGGCGGCGCTCAACTCCGGCCCCTCGACAAGAAACTCCACCGTCCCCGCCCCAACGTAGCCCGCGGCCTGCGCCAGCGACACGGCCGCGCCACACATGCGCGCGCGCAGCGCCGCATCCACCGCCGGGCTGGGCGTCTCTTCAATGATCTTCTGGTGGCGGCGCTGCACCGAGCAGTCGCGCTCACCCAGGTGAATGCAATTGCCGTGCGCATCGGCAAACACCTGGACCTCCACGTGGCGCGGGTTCAGCAGAGCCCGTTCGATCAGCAGCTCCGCGCTGCCAAAAGCCGCAAGCGCTTCCGAACGCGCGCTCTGCAGAGCCGCCAGCAACTGCGCAGCCTCATGCACCAGCCGCATGCCGCGTCCGCCGCCGCCGGCGACGGCTTTGACCATCAGCGGATAGCCGATGCGTTCGGCTTCGGACGCAAACCGGCCAACAGACTGGTCATCGCCCTGGTAGCCGGGCAAGCAAGGTACACCCTGCGAAGCCGCAAGCTGCTTGGCGGCCGACTTGCTGCCGAGCTGCCGTATGGCGGCTGGCGGCGGCCCTACCCACGTGAGGCCCGCTGCAAGCACCGCGTCGGCGAACGCGGCGTTCTCACTGAGGAAACCGTAGCCGGGATGCACCGCATCGGCGCCGCTGTCCCTGGCCGCGGCAATCAGCTTGTCGATGCGCAAATACGAGTCGGCCGAGCTGACACCGTCCAGCGCAAACGCGCTTCCCGCCTCACGCACATGCAGCGCACCGGCGTCGGCGTCTGAGTACACCGCCACCGTCTGCATACCCATGGCCTGCGCGGTGCGCATGATGCGGCGCGCAATTTCGCCGCGGTTGGCGACCAGCAGGGTTTTTATGTTGGTCATGCAGCAGGCTTCTTGCCGGATTTGGCAACACCCATGATCCTGGCGATGATGCCCATCATCACTTCGTCGGCGCCGCCGCCTATGGAGCCGAGCCGGCCGTCGCGAAACATGCGCGAGACCTTGTTCTCCCAGGTGTAGCCCATGCCGCCCCAGAACTGGAGGCAGGTGTCGGGCACCAGGCGGTTCAGCCGCCCGGCCTTGAGCTTGGCCATGGAAGCGAGTTCGGTCACGTCCTGGCCCTGTACATAGAGTTCGCAAGCGCGGTAAGTCATGGCCCGCAGGCTTTCGACTTCGGTCTTCATCTCGGCCAGCTTGAACTGCACCCATTGCTGGTCGGCCAGGGCCGCGCCGAAGAGCTTGCGTTCATGGGCCCACTCGACCGTCCATTCAATGCAGTTGGTAAGCGACTGGATGCAGCTGGCCGCGCACCACAGGCGCTCTTCCTGGAACTGCATCATTTGGTAGACAAAACCCGAGCCTTCGGTGCCGATGAGGTACCGCTGCGGCACACGCACTTCGTCAAAGTAAATCAAGCCGGTGTCGGACGAATGCATGCCGATCTTCCTGATCTTCTTCGCCGCCTCGATGCCTTTGCGCAGCTTGCCGCCTTCGCGCATGGGCACCATGACCAGGCTTTTGTTTTTGTGCGCCGGGCCTTCGCCGGTGTTAACCAGCATGCACATCCAGTCAGCCTGCAGGCTGTTGGTGATCCACATCTTCTGGCCGCTGATGAGGTAGTCGCCGCCATCCTTGCGGGCGTGGCTTTTGATGGAGGCGACGTCGCTTCCGGCTCCCGGCTCGCTGACGCCGACGCAACCGACAGCGTCGCCAGAAATCGCAGGCGCCAGGAATTCATGCTTGAGTTCGTCGCTGCCAAAGCGCGCCAATGCCGGGGTGCACATGTCGGTCTGCACGCCGATGGCCATGGGTACGCCACCGCAATCAATGTGGCCCAGCGCTTCGGCCATGGCCATGGCGTAGGAGTAGTCCAGCCCGGCGCCACCGTACGTTTCGGGTTTGGTCAGGCCCAGCAGGCCGAGATTGCCCAGCTTCTTGAAGACTTCATGCGCCGGAAATATCTCGGCGGCTTCCCATTCGTCGACATGCGGGTTGATCTCGGCGTCTATAAAGCGCTTGAGGGTTTTCTGGATTTCCAGATGTTCGTGGGTGTACTGCATTTTGTCTCCGGTTCTTTCCGTTCGCGACTGGCCTACATACGCGCCACGCCAAATTGCATGGGTCGCAGTTGCCGCGCTTCAGCCTCGACACACATCGCCAGGCATTGCGCCAGTACGGCACGCGTATCGCGCGGGTCGATCACGCCGTCATCCAGCACCAGGCCGGAGGTGTAGAACACATCGGCCTGGGCCTCAAACATCGCGACGATCTTGTTGTACTGGGCTTGCGACTGGGCCGGGTCTGGCGCAACGCCCCTGCGCGCCAGCGCCGCTTCGCCGACGATCTGCATGGTGCGCGCGGCCTGCTCGCCGCCCATGACCGCCGTCTTGGCGCTGGGCCAGCTGAAGAGAAAGCGTGGTGCATAACCGCGGCCGCACATGCCGTAATTGCCCGCGCCGAACGATGCGCCGCACTGGATGGTGATTTGCGGCACGGTGGCATTGGTCACCGCCTGGATCATCTTGGAGCCGTGCTTGATCATGCCGGCCTGCTCGCTTTCTTTGCCCACCATGTAGCCGGTGGTGTTTTGCAAATAGATGATGGGGTGGCCCAGCTGGCACATCAGCTGGATGAAGTGCGTGGCCTTGTTGGCGCCCGCCACGTCGATGGGGCCGTTGTTGCTGATGATGCCGACGGCATGGCCGTTTATCGACGCCTGCACGCACACGGTGGCGGCGCCATAGAGCGCCTTGAAGGGTAGAAAGTCCGAGCCGTCTACCAGCCGCGCAATCACCTCGTGCATGTCCAGGGGCTGGCGCAGGTCGCTGGGGACCAGGCCCAGGAGTTCATCGGCCGGGTACAGCGGTTCGAGAGGTTTTGCCTCTTTCGCTATCAAATTAATAGCTGCTTGCCCAAAACTTTCCTGGGCAAAAGGCCGATTTGACCATGAAGTCCGTGCAACCACCTCGCGCGCCAGTCCCAACGCGTGGCGGTCGTCCTCGGCCAGTTGCTCCCCCAGGCCCGACACGCCGGTGTGCATTTCAGCGCCACCCAGTTCTTCTTCCGTGGCCACCTCGCCGGTGGCCGCCATCAAGAGCGGCGGGCCCGCGAGAAAGGCGCGCGACCGCTTGCGCACCATGATGACGACGTCGCTCAAGCCCGGCATATAGGCGCCGCCCGCCGTGCCCGAGCCGTGCTGCACGGTGATGACGGGAATTCCCGCCGCCGACAGCCGCGCGAGGTTGCGAAACAGGCTGCCTCCGTGCACAAAACCTTCGACCCGGTAGCGCATGAGGTTGGCGCCCGCGCTTTCCACCAGATGGATGAAGGGCAGCTTGTTTTGCAGCGCGATCTCCTGCACGCGCAGAATCTTTTCCAGCCCCATGGCTTGGACGGCACCGGCCTCTATGCCCGAGTCGCTGGCCACCACCATGCAGCGCACACCGCTCACAAAGCCGATGCCGGCGACCACGCCGCCGCCGGGCACCGACTGCGCGGCGTCCTTGCTGTCTTGCAAATAGCCTGCAAGGGAACACAGGCCCAGCCAGGGCGCGCCTGCATCCAGCAACAGCGCCACACGCTCACGCGGCAGAAGCTGTCCGCGCTTGTCAAACGCAGGCCGGGATTTGGCTGACGTTTCGGCGCTGCGCTCTTCCAGCGCGCGCAGCGCAGCGATGCGCGCGAGCATCGCTTCTCGCCGCTGCAGGGCCACAGCCCCGTCCGCGTTCCATGCCGACTGGAACACCGTCATGACTGGAAGACCTTGGGTGTTTCGGCCAGGTGAAAACCTTCAAACGGCTTGATGGCATTGCGCTGCAAAGCCTCTGCATCAGGCCGCTTCATGGGCCAGCCCATGCGCACCTGGGGCCGGGCGCCATCAATACGCAAGGTGCTGCCGCTGATGAAGTTGGCGGCCTTGCTGAGCAGGAAGACGACGGCGGCCGAGGTTTCACTCTCGGTGCCGAAGCGGCCCAGCGGCACGGTGTTGCGCATCTCGCGCAGCATGGGACCAGCCTCTGGCGGATAGTGGTCCATGCCGCTGGAGGCGATGTACCCGGGCGCGACCGCATTGACGCGCACGCCGCTGTGGGCCCATTCGGCGGCCGCGGTTTCGGTAAAGCTCACCATGCCGGCACGCGCCGCGCCGCTGTGGCCCATGCTGGGCATGGAGCCCCACATGTCGGCCACGATGTTGACGATGCTGCCGCCTTTTTCCCGCATGGCCTGCAGGTAGCATTCGCGCGCCATTAAAAAACCGCCGGTCAGGTTGGTGTTTATCACGGCTTCCCAGCCCTTGGCGCTGATGGACTCCAGCGGTGTGATGTACTGGCCACCCGCGTTGTTGACCAGTCCGTCGATGCGGCCCTGCGCCACCGCGATGGCGGTGATGGTGGTTTTGACGGCCTCTTCCTGGCGGATGTCGCAGGGATGAAAACTCACGCGCCCGCCCTGGGCTACGATTTCACCGGCCACGCTGTGCAGCTTTTCGGTGTTGCGGCCTATCAGCACCACATGCGCGCCCAGCGCGGCCAGCTCATGCGCGATGCAGCGGCCAATGCCGGAGCCGCCGCCGGTGACCACGATGACCTGGCCGGCAAAGAGGCCCGGCTGGAAGACGGATTGGTAAGTCATGTGCGGATCTTTCTTGCCGGTGTTTTGGAAGGTTTTTCCCCAATGAACAACGCCATGGCAGCGTCCGTCAGGTCGTCGAGTGAGGCATTTTTGTTGACATCAAACCACTGCACCGACCAGTTGAGCGCGCCAAAGATCAGCAGGCGCGCGAGCTTCACCGGCCCCTTGATTTGCCCCGCTTTGGCCAGTGCGGCCAGCACAGGCTCCCACACCGCTTCATAGTCGCTTTGCAACTTGGCCAGCAGGCCGCGCTGCCGGGCTGTGATGGAGCGCGACTCGTACAGCATCACGGGAATGAAGTCACTGCCGGGGCCCAGCAACACATCGAAGTGGTTGCGAATCAGCACGCGAAACAGCGCCGGCGCCTCCGCGGTGGAAAGCCCCGCCGCCGCCGCTTGCAGGGCCGCCGCCTGGCGCTGCAGGGCTGAGCGCATGCCTTCCTCCATCACGGCATTGAGCAGCGCACCCTTGCTTTTGAAGTGGTAGAAGGGTGAGCCGCTGTGCATGCCGACCGCGGCCGCGATGTCGCGCGTGCTGGTGGCGTCAAAGCCTTTTTTGCGAAACAGCCGGGCGGCGGTGTTGACAAGTTCAACACGGCGGTTGCCGTCGTCGCGCTCGTCCAGCGTCTTGCGTGGGCGGCCGCGCGGGCGTTTTTCGGTGGCGCCGGATTCGGACTGGGGTTGGGTTCTGGCCGGCGCAAGGGCGCGTGTGGCACGTGCGTGGAGGCGCGATCGCGCAGCGGGTTTGTCCATGAGGGCAGACCTTATCAAAACCCGATATTTTTAGCAAGCACGTGCTTTGTAAAAATATCTGGGCGATAGCACCCTGTCAGCGCGTGGAGGTTTTCTTCCCGGTTGCCGTTTCTACCGGGCCATCCTTGTCCGTCACCCTGACCTGGGGATGCGCCCCGTGGATATGTGCGGCGTGGCCTTTGTCCGCAGGGAGGCGGCTGTGCTGGAGCGCGGCCTTTTCCAACTCGCTCAAGATGCCGCATGAGGCGCTGGCCTGGCCGCTGGCACATTGCTCGCGCAGCAGCTTGAGGTCCTTTTCAAGCGCCTTGAGTTCACGGATGCGGCTCGCGACATGGCCGATGTGCTCATCCAGCAGCGCATTGACATCGGCGCAGCTGTCATCCGGGGTGTCCTTGAAGCTCAGCAGGGTGCGGATTTCGGCCAGCGTCATGTCCAGCGACCGGCAGTGGCGGATAAAGGCGAGCCGCTGCACATGGCTTTCATCGTAGATGCGGTAATTGGCCTCGGTGCGCGCCGCTTCGGGCAGGAGGCCCTCGCGTTCGTAGTAACGAATGGTTTCCGTCTGGGTATGCGCAGTTTTTGCCAGTTCTCCGATTTTCATGGCGACTCCTTGAACATCGTCCCAACAGCGCTGTAGGGGTACTCAGCAAGCTTGACTCTAAGGCCGCTACAGGGTTTCCAATTAAGCCATGAAATCTGAAAAACACCTTGTTTCCGGCCCGCAAACCCCTACCGGCGACTGTTGCGGCAGAGCCCATGCAGCACACGCGCCCGTTCCCGCCGCGGCGGGAACCGCGGGCCGGTTATTTCGCATCGCCAGCATGGACTGCAGCGCCGAGGAATCGGATATACGGCGGGCGCTGGAGCCGGTCACCGGCATCCGTTCGCTTGGCTTTCAGCTGGGCGCGCGCACTCTCAGAATAGTCGCCAGCGAAGAGGCTTACACGCCAGCCCTGGAGGCAATCCGCAAGGCCGGGTTTGATCCCCACCCGGTCCTGGCGGGTCCTGCCGCGCAAGACGGCGCCCGTGTCCATGAAGTGCATGAACATGAGCACGGCCACAGCCATGAAGGTGGTTTCGATTCCGGTGGCGGTATCCGCCTGGCCGCGGCACTGGCGCTGGCTGCGGGGGCCGAGCTGGTGTCTTTTTTTGCACCCGAGCTGCTGGCCTGGAAGATCACCGGCATGGCGGTGGCTGCTTTGGCCATTGCCCTGGCCGGCCTGGACACCTACAAAAAAGGCTTGGCTGCGCTGCTACGCGGCAAGCTCAACATCAATGCCCTGATGTCGGTGGCCGTCACCGGCGCCTTCCTGATTGGCCAATGGCCGGAAGCCGCCATGGTGATGGCGCTCTACGCGATTGCCGAGCTGATCGAAGCCCGCGCGGTG
The DNA here is from genome assembly GCF_050626995.1 of Polaromonas aquatica. GTDB lineage: Bacteria > Pseudomonadota > Gammaproteobacteria > Burkholderiales > Burkholderiaceae_C > Polaromonas > Polaromonas aquatica_A. The sequence goes on from NZ_CP192467.1 coordinate 1,221,786, forward strand.
GACCGCGCCCGCAATGCGATCAAGGGCCTGCTGGACATGGCGCCTGAGGAAGCGCTGATGCGGGGCGCAAACGGCACCTGGTTGGCAACACCTGTGGCCGCTGTACCGCTGGAGGCTGTGGTGCGCATCAAGCCGGGTGAGCGGCTGCCACTGGACGGCGTGGTCACCGCTGGCAGCAGCGCGGTCAACCAGGCGCCCATCACGGGCGAGAGCATTCCGGCCGACAAGGAACCCGGTGATAGCGTTTTTGCCGGCACCATCAATGAAACCAGCGAGATCGAGGTCCGCGTCACGGCCACGGCCGGCAACACGACGCTGGCGCGCATCATCTATGCCGTCGAGCAGGCACAAGGCAGCCGCGCACCGACACAGCGCTTTGTCGACCGCTTTGCCGCCGTCTACACGCCGGCGGTTTTTGCCATCGCCGTCGCGGTGGCGGTGCTGATGCCGCTGCTGGGAGGCCTTACCTGGCAAGAGTCGCTGTACAAAGCGCTGGTGCTGCTGGTGATTGCCTGCCCCTGCGCGCTGGTGATTTCCACACCGGTCACTGTCGTGAGCGGCCTGTCAGCCGCTGCGCGCCGGGGCATCCTGATCAAGGGCGGCACCTACCTTGAACAAGCGCGCCTGCTCAAAGCCGTCGCGCTCGACAAGACCGGCACCCTCACGGAGGGCAAGCCCCGACTCGTGGATTGGCGCGCCTGGGGAAACGCAGACGCATCGATGGCCGCACAGCTGGCCGCCGATATGGCATCACGCTCCGATCATCCGGTGTCCAAAGCGATTGCGGCGGGCTTGAGTGTTGAAGCCGCCGACGTGCAAGCCTTCAGGGCTTTTCCAGGCCGGGGTGTTGAGGGCGTCATCGGGGGCAAACGCCTCGTGCTGGGTAATCACCGGTTGATACATGAACGGGGCTTGTGCGAGGTGGCACTGGAGTCCGAACTCGCGCTGCATGAACAACAAGGCCGCACTGTGACCTTGCTGGCTGACGACGTGCGCGTGCTGGCCCTCTTCGCCGTCGCCGACACCATCAAACAAAGCTCCCGGCAAGCGATTGCTGACCTCAAAGCTCTGGGCGTCACCCCCGTGATGCTGACCGGCGACAACGCCGCCACCGCACAAGCCATCGCCGCGCAGGCCGGCATTGACGACGCACGCGGAGACTTGCTGCCCGAGGCCAAACTCACCGCCATCCAGCAGATGCAGCAGCGCTACGGCATCACCGGCATGACAGGCGACGGCATCAACGATGCGCCGGCGCTGGCGCAGGCCGACATTGGTTTTGCCATGGGCGGGGCCGGCGCCGACACGGCCATGGAAGCGGCAGACGTCGTGATCATGAACGACAACCTGGAGCGTGTGGCCGAAACCGTGCGCCTGTCGAAACGCACGCACACCATCCTGTGGCAAAACATCAGCCTGGCGCTTGGCATCAAGGGCATCTTCCTGGTGATGGCCGTCTTCGGCACCGCCACGATGTGGATGGCGGTGTTTGCCGATATGGGCGCCAGCTTGCTGGTGGTGGGCAATGGCCTGCGTCTGCTGCGCAAGCAGAACCCATGATGGGCGCCACATCAACACAGGCAATGGCGCAGGAACACAGCCGCCGCACCTACCGGCAATTGATGCTCGGTTTTCAGGAAGACACCGGCCAGGACCTTGAAGCACGTTGGACATGGCTGATGGCCGCGCACATTGTGGGCCAGCAGGATTTCGGTTTGCATTGGCGCAGTCACATCGCCATGCTGCGGTTTGCGCTACAAACGCGGGACTACCGCGAAGCAAGAGGCCAGCTGATGCGCCTGAGCCTGGTGCCCTTCGGGCATCTGGCAGGCCGGCTTCCCGCCGGGAACAGCGGGCGCGCGACGGTAAGCGCATTCATGACCATGCAGGTCGATCCCTCGCTTCGGGAGCTGATTTCGCAGGCTCGTCAAAAAACGGGCTGACCAACCACCTCCCGCGAGTGAGGCGGCGTCATCCGGCCGGAGCAGCGCTCAGCGCTCGACGGTCTTGTTCCAGCGCGCGTTCCAGGCCGGGCGGTTTTCGTTGATCGCGTCCCAGTCCACCGTGGTCGCCGTCTTCATGTAAGTGTTCATCTGGGTCACCAGCGCTGCGGCCTTGCCGCTGGCCTTGGTCTTGGGGTTGGACGGGATCTGGTCGCCGTGTTCCAGCGCCGCGGCCTGGGCTTCGGGCGACAGCAGATACTGCGCCAGCTTGTGGGCCAGCGCGGGTTCGCTGTTTTTGGCGATCACACATTCGCCGACAGTCAGCACGGCCGAGCCTTCCTTGGGCTGCACGTATTCCACCGGCAGGCCCTTGTCTTTCAGCACGCCGACGGCGGTAGGCGTGAGCGGGAACATCGCGGCCTCGCCGGTCTGCACCATTTCGGCGAGCTTGGCCGAGCTCGGGATGTACTCGAGCACGTTGGGGCCTATGGTGGTGGGCCAGGCCTTGAAGCCGGGCTCCACGTTCTTGTCGTTGCCGCCCTGGATCCGGTTGAACAGCAGGAAGCCGTGCAGGCCGAAGGTCGACGATGACAGCGACTGGAACACCACCTTGCCCTTGTACTTGGGATTGGCCATGTCCATCCACGAGGTGGGCGGCGTCCAGCCCTTTTCGGTGAACATCTTCTTGTTGTAGGCGATGCCGGTCATGCCGACGTTGACGCCGGCGGCCATGTCGCCCTTGAAGCGCGCGGTCGGGAACAGGTCGTTCAGCGCGGGGGTGGCCTGCATTTTTTCGCACAGGCCCATGCCGATGGCGCGGTACATGATGCCGTCGTCCAGGAACATCACGTGCATCTGCGGGTTGTCCTTGTTGGCCTGGGCTTTGGCCAGGATGTCCGAGGAAGTTCCGGGCACGACCACGACCTTGACGTTGTTGGCTTTCTCAAATGCGCCGAAGACGTGTTCGGTGTAGGTCTTTTCCATGGTGCCGCCGTTCATGCCGATGTACAGCGTCTTGGTCTGGGCCATGGCGCTACTGCTAGTCAGCCCGGTAAAACTCGCCGCGAGAACGGCAAGCGATACCGCGGTGGCGCGGGCGGTCGGGAATCGTGGGGAGGTGTGCATGGAAAGCTCCTGTGGCGTGGGTGAAAAGAAATGACAGTGAAGAAATGGCAGTGAAAGGAAGATGGCTAGGCAACGGCGGAAGAGGCAAGCCCGGTGGTTGCCGCACGCGGGCTTGAAGAAAAACGTTCAATCGAAAAGGCATCAATCGGTGTAGCACTGCGGCCTTCGCAGACCAGGTCGGCCAGCACCGCGCCCACGCCCGGCCCCAGCTGGAAGCCGCCGCCGGCAAAGCCGAATGCATGAATCAGGCCCGGTGTGGTGGCACTGGGGCCTATGACCGGCAGGCGGTCCGGCAGGTAACCTTCGGTGCCGCTCCAGGTACGGATGATGTGGGCGTTTTTCAGCGCCGGCAGCAGCTCCACGGTCTGCTGCATCAGGCCGGACAGGCCGCTGCGCTGCACGCGGGCGCGCTGGTCGTCGAGCGCATAACCCCGGCCGCCGCCTATGACGCAGTTGCCGCGCGCAACCTGGCGGGCGTAAACGCCGCCGCCCTCTACGCCCAGGCTCAGGTTCATGAACACAGGAAGCGGCTCGGTCACCGCCATCTCGGGGTGGCCGGCTTCCATGGGCACGGTCTCGCCGAACTGCGCGGCGATGCGGTCGGCCCAGGCGCCGGCACAGTTGAGCAAATGTTTGGCGCGCACTTCCAGCGCCCCGCCCGACCGCAGCACAAACAGCTCGCCGTCATGCGCGACCTCGTCCACGCGGGTCTGCTCGCGGATGTGGGCGCCCAGGTTGCGCGCAGCCAGCGCGAAGGCCGGCGACACCAGGCGCGGGTTGGCCTGGCCGTCGCCGGGGCACAGCGAGGCGCCGACGGCGGCCCGACCCAGCCAGGGGCAGCGCTCGCGCAGGGCGCGCGTGGACAGCATTTGCAAGTCCATGCCGAAGCCCAGCGTACGCTCGCGGTAGCTTTCAAGCGAAGCCATGTCGGCCTCGCTGCGCGCGATCTTGAGGTGGCCTGACTGGAGGTATTCGCCGTCTATGCCGATGAGTTCGGGCAGGCGTGCCCACAGGTCCTGCGCGCGCTGTGACAGCGGCAGCTGGCTCAGCGGCCGGCCCTGCCGCCGCACGCCGCCGTAGTTCACGCCGCTGGAGCGGGAGCCGCAAAGGTCGCGCTCGAGCAGCACAACTGAAAAACCCATGCGGCGCAAAAACAGCGCGGCCGACGCACCCATGATGCCGCCGCCCACAATCGCCACATCGGCCGTGATGCGCTCCATCATGCGGCCTCCTGCAGGAGCGCAGGTGCAGCCGTGGCCGAAAACGGCAGCGGCTTGATGGGCGACTGCCCGCGCAGCCGGCCCACGGCATCGGGTTGCATGCTGCAGGCGTGCGCAAGGATCTCGGCCGCCGCCACGCCGCAGGTGCGGCCCTGGCAGCGGCCCATGCCGACCCGCGTCAGCGCCTTGAGGCGGTTCATTTCGCGCGCGCCGGTGTCGGCCACGCAGCGGCGCAATTCACCCGCCGTGATTTCCTCGCAGCGGCAGACCACGAGCTCGTCGGGTGCGTTGGCGGCCCACTGCACCGGAAACGGGAAGGCGCGCTCCAGCCCTTGGCGAAAGGCCGCGGTGCGCGCCAGCTGCCGCTCCAGCCAGGCTGCGCGTAAGAGGTCAATGCGATGCCCGGTGTCCGCAAGCAGCGCCAGCGCGGTGCGTTCACCGGCCCACTCGGCGGCGTCCGCGCCCATGATGCCGGCACCATCGCCGGCCAGGTAGACACCGGCCACGCTGGAACGCCCCACGGCGTCGCGTTCGGGCAGTGCGCCGCGCTGCAGGCCGTCATAAGAAAAGCGGCAGCCCAGCAGGTCGGCCAGTTGTGTCTCGGAACGCAGCGCGTAGCCAAAGCCCACGCCGTCGCAAGCGATTTGGTGTTCGCGGCCGGCCTTGCGCCAGTGCATGGCCTGCACACGATCGCCGCCTTCAGCGCGGACCAGCTCCACGCCCTGGTGCACGACAATGCCGTGAGCGCGCAACCAGCCCAGGTAATACAGGCCTTTGGCCAGCAGCGCCGGCTGGCGCAGCATGGCCGGCACGGCGGCGAGCTTTCCCGCGAAGCCTGCAGTGTCCAGCACCGCGGCCACCGTGGCGCCGGCCTTCGCGTATTGGTAGGCGATCAAATACAGCAGCGGCCCGGTGCCGGCAAACACCACACGCGAACCGATAGAGCAGCCCTGGAACTTGAGCGCCACTTGCGCGGCGCCCAAGGTGTAGACGCCGGGCAGGGTCCAGCCTGGGAAAGGCAGGACTCGGTCGGTCGCGCCGGTGGCAACGATCAAATGGCTGTAGGGCAAGGTGCTCATGGCGCCGTGATGGAGCAAGTCCAGCTTTCCGCCCTCGGCGCTCCAGACCAGGGTGTCGGGCCTGTAATCGACCTTGTCCAGGATGCCGGCCATGGCGCTGTGCAATGCATCGGCGCGCCCGGCTTCAAAACCATAAAGCGCTTCTTTGGGCCGCGTGAAACCCGCGGGCGGCTGGCGGTAGATCTGCCCGCCCCAGCGCGGCGCTTCGTCCACCACCACCGGCCGCAAGCCGTGCGCCACCAGGGCCTGGGCCGCGCGCACGCCGGCCGGGCCGGCGCCCACAATCACGGGCTGCACGCTCATGCCAGCCCCTCCGCGCCGGTCACCAGCCGCATGCCTTCTTCAATGAAGGTGCCGCAGGCGCGCAGACGCTTGCCCGATTCGGTGGCGACCCAGCAGTCCTGGCAGGCGCCCATCAGGCAAAAGCCGGCGCGCGGCTCGCCGCTGAATTCGCTGAAGCGCAGGCGTGCGCTGTGCGTGAGCACCGCCGTCAGCACGGTGTCACCGGCCAGCGCCGTCAGCGGCTGCCCGTTGAGCACAAAGCCGACAGGCTTGCGGTCGGCTTCGGCCAGGCGCTGGAGCAGCGCGGGGCTTTTAACGGGGGTTTCAACGGGAAGCGTCATTTGTGTCCCACAAGAATCTTGTCAAGGCCGTAGATGCGGTCCAGCACCAGCATGGCCACCGCCGTCAGCGCCACCATGAGCGCCGATACCGCCGCCATCAGCGGGTCTATGGACTCGGTCGCATACATATACATGCGCACCGGCAGGGTCACGGTCGAAGGCGCGGTGACGAAAATGGACATGGTGACTTCGTCAAAACTGTTGATGAAGGCCAGCAACCAGCCGCCCGTGACGCCGGGCAAAATCATGGGCAGCGTGACGCGGGTGAACACTGTCGCCTGACTAGCGCCCAGCGACAGGGCCGCTTGCTCGGCGCTGCGGTCGCTGCCCGCCACCGAGGCCAGCACCAGGCGCAGCACATAGGGCGTGACGATCACCACGTGCGCCAGCGCCAGCCAGAAGAAGCTGCCGGTGGCGCCTATCAGGGAGAAGGTGCGCAGCAGCGCAACGCCCAGCACCAGGTGCGGAATGATCAGCGGCGACAGGAACAGGCCGTTGAGAAAATCACGGCCGGGAAAGGTATGGCGCGCGATGGCCAGCCCGGCCGGGACGGCCAGCACCGTCGCCAGCGTGGCCGAAATCGCGGCCAGCCAGAGGCTGTTTTTGAAGGACTGCACAAAATCCGAATGCGCGAACACCGCGCGGAACCAGCGCAGCGAAAATTCCGTGGTCGGGATGGCCAGTGTGTTGCCGGGCGTGAAGGCCACCACACAGACGATGACCAGCGGCGCCAGCATGAAGGTGATGACCAGCGCGTTGAAGAGCAGCGCGAGGGGGCCGTTTTTGGACATGTTTGACTTTCTATTCCATGTCTAATTCAGTTCGAGACCAGGCGCACTGCCGCAGACAGTGCTACAGCACGGCAAGGCGGGGCAACGACGTATCGGACTGAAGTAGGCATGGAATTACCCGAGTGATTTTTTGTAGGAGCGCTCCAGCACGCGGTTGTAGCTCAGCATGATGGCCAGGTTGGCCAGCAGCAAGGTCAGCGCGATGGCCGCGCCCAGCGGCCAGTTGAGTTCGTGCAGGTATTCGTCATAGACCACGGTGGCCACCATCTTCAGGCGGCGTCCACCCAGCAGGCCCGGGATCGCGAAGGCGCTGGCGGAGAGGCCGAAGACGATCAGGCTGCCCGAGAGGATGCCCGGCAAGACCTGCGGAAAAATGATGCGGCGCAAGGTGGTGAAGTGGGAGGCCTGCAGCGACAGCGCCGCGTCTTCCACGCCTGGGTCGAGTTTTTGCAGCGAGGTCCACACCGGGATCACCATGAATGGAAGCATCACGTGTACCAGCGCAATGACCACGGCCGCCTCGGTATAGAGGATGCGCATGGAGGGCAGGCCCACGGCGCGCATGGCCTGGTTGACCACGCCCTCAGGGCCCAGCAGCATGCTCCAGCCGAAAGCGCGCACCACCACCGAGACCAGCAGCGGCGCCAGCACCACCAGCAGCAAAATCGAACGCCAGGGGCTACGCATGCGGCTCAGCACATAGGCTTCCGGCGCGCCCACGAGTACGCAGATCAGCGTGGTCAGCGCCGAAATCCACAACGTGCGCCAGAAGATGCCGTGGTAATAGTCGTCCGTCAGCACGGCGGCGTAGTGCGCAAGCGTGAAGCTGTTCTTGACGCCGGTCGCATGGTCGAAAACCTGGAAAGACAGCACGGCGGTCAGCGCCAGCGGCACCAGCAACAGGCATGCGAAGAGCGTGAAGGCCGGCGCCGACAGCAGCCAGGGCGCACGCGATGCGCTGGGTCCTTGCGGCGATGCCGACGGCGCGGCTATGGCCACAGCGGCGCTGCTCATGCCGGCACCCCTAAGGCGCCGGGCAGCAGGCGCACCTGCTGCGCGGTCCAGTCCAGGCCCACGTTGGCGCCTTCTTCCGCCGGTGCCGTGCCGTCATTGGGACACACCACCGCGAGTTCGCCGGCGGCGGTGGACACCTGGTAAAGCCACTGACTGCCCAGGAAAAAGCGCTCGTTGACCGTGCCGCCTAACCGACCGTGGGACTCGGGCACCAGCCGGATTTTTTCGGGGCGCAGGCTCAGCACCACGGCCTCGCCTTCGGACACGCCGGGCGCCTCGACCTCCAGCGGCACATTGCCGCCCACGTTCACCGTGGCCCAGGGGCCGACGGCCGTCACACGGCCTTCCAGCAAATTGGCCTTGCCGACAAAACTCGAGATGAAGCGGGTCTGCGGGTGTTCATAGAGACGGTGCGGCTGGTCGATCTGCGTGACGCGGCCGGCTTCCATCACGACCACGCGGTCGCTGATGGACATGGCCTCGGTCTGGTCATGCGTGACCATCACCGTGGTGGTGCCGACCTTGCGCTGGATCTGCCGCAGCTCGAACTGCATCTCCTCGCGCAACTTGGCGTCCAGGTTGGACAACGGCTCGTCGAGCAGTAACACGGGCGGCTCTATAACGAGGGCACGAGCCAGGGCCACGCGCTGCCGCTGCCCGCCCGAAAGCTCGCGTGGGTAACGACCGGCGTGCGCCTCCAGGTGCACCAGCGCGAGCGAGGCCTTCACGCGCTCGGCGCGCTCCCGCCTGTCGACACGCCGCATTTCCAGGCCGAAGCTCACGTTGTCATAAACACTCATGTGCGGGAACAGCGCATAACTCTGGAACACGATGCCCAGGCCGCGCGAATTGGGTTTGGCGTGAGTGATGTCGCGGCCGTCCAGCGTGACCTGCCCCGAGGTCACTTCGCAAAAGCCCGCGATCATCTGCAGGGTGGTGGTCTTGCCGCAGCCCGAGGGGCCCAGCAGCGAGACGAATTCGCCTTTGTCCACCGACAGGTTCATGTCGGCTACGGCGCGCGTCGCGCCATAGGACTTGTTCACGTTCGCCAGGGTCAGAAAAGACATGGGGAGCACCTCTGCAACAAGGGGTGGCCACCGCCGCACGTACAAACGATGTGCAAAACGATGACACCTTGATGACTTCATGCTAGGGCATCCACCAAAAAATCGTCAATAGGTTATTCCGTATAGAGATATTTTTATTTAACTTATTCCATTTAACGGAATTTATATAAACTTAACCCAACACTGATTCCGCCAAAGGAGATGCCTTGAAAGACGAAGACAATAGCTCCAGCAGCGTGCAGCGCGCCTTTTCCATCATCCGTGCGCTGGCCGCCACGCAAGCCAAGGGCGGGCGCATCACGCATATCGCCAAGGCCACTGGCCTGACCCAGGCGACCACCCACCGTATCTTGCAAAGCCTGGTGGCCGAGCGCGTGGTGGAGCAGGAGGCGAGCTCCAAGCTCTACCGGTTGAGCATCGAATTTTTCGCGCTCGCCGCCCAGGCCGGCAATTCCATGGATCTGCGCGGCCTGTGCCGGCCGTCCATGCTTCGCCTGTGCGCCAGTTTGGGCGACACCATCTTTTTGCTGGTGCGCAGCGGCTTTGACGCGGTCTGCCTGGACCGCAGCGAAGGCCCGTTCCCCATCCGTTCTTTCACCGGAGACATCGGCGGGCGTGTAGCGCTGGGCATGGGCCAAGGCGGCCTGGCCATCCTGGCCTTTCTGCCGGAGACAGAGCGCGAAGAAGTGATCCGCTACAACCTGCCGCGCGTGCGCGAATTCGGCGTGTATGACGAGGTCTACCTGCGCACCGAGATCGAACGCGTGCGCCAGCTCGGCTACGCCGGGCGCAACACCGGTCTGCTGGATGGCATGGCCGGTGTCGGTGTGCCCGTGCTGGACCGCGAAGGCCGCGCCGTCGCCGCGCTCAGCGTGGGCACAATCTCTTCACGCCTGAGCCCGGACCGCCTGCCCACGGTGGTGGAACTGCTCAAGCGCGAAGCCGCGGCCATCAGCGCGCAGATCAATCCATTTGACAGCACGCTGCGAAGGCCGGCGCAAAGCCTGGCGCCTGCTGACAGCGTGTGACGCCCTAACGCGCTGTCGCCTCTTCGCGCAACCAGCCGCGTAGCTGCACCAACGGCCGCCAGCTGGTTTTCTGCGAAGGCCAGACCAGGTAATAGGCGAAGTCCGAACTGAGCGAAAGATCAAACGGCACGGCCAGCGTGCCGTCGGCGATATCGTCGGCCACCAGGAAGCGCGGCAGCACGGCCAGGCCCAGGCCAGCCTTGACAGCCTGGGCGATCATGGAAAACAGCTCGTACTTGGGGCCTGTGGCTGCACTTTGGGTGTCGGCGATACCGGCCAACTGGAACCAGTCGCGCCAAGCGTTCGGGCGCGTGCTCTGGTGGATCAAGGTGAACTTCAGCACGTCAGCCGGCTTGCGGAGTTGGCGTTTCTTGATGAGCGCCGGGCTGCACACCACCACGCTTTCTTCGCCCATCAGGTATTCAGACTCCGTGCCCGGCCAGTCGGGCCGGCCATAGTGGATGGCGGCATCCAGCCCCGTCAGCGAGAAATCGAAAGGCTGCAGGCGCGTCGCCAGGTTCAAGGTCACATGCGGGTGCGCCTTCAGGAAAGACGGCATGCGCGGGATCAGCCACTTCGTGGCAAAAGTGGGCACCACGCCCAGCTCCAGCGTGCCGCCCTCGCCTTTGGACGAGACCAGATCCAGCATCGCGGCCTCCAGCGAATCCAGCGCCGGGCTGACGCGCGCCAGCAGCGAACGGCCGGCGTCGGTGAGTTCCAACTGGCGCGGCAGGCGGCGAAACAGGCTCACGTCCAGCTCCTGCTCCAGCCCCAGGATCTGGTGGCTGACGGCGCTCTGGCTCACCGACAGGTCTTGCGCCGCCAAGGTGAAGCTGGCGCGGTGGGCGGCGGCTTCAAAAGCCAGCAGGGCCTGGGTAGAGGGGATTTTCCGGCGCATCACATGAATATATCTCATGCATGCATTGAAATTCATCCTTTGCCCCGGATACCATAATTGCCGAAAATCCGGCCTTCAACTGCACAAAATACACCTGAAATGACTCATCTCCACAAGCTGCTCGCCGCTGTACTGCCGCCCGAAGCCGTCAAAACAATCCATGAGCAGATGTACGTCCATTCCGGACTGCAGCAAGCCGCTTCCGGCACGGTGACACGCGCGGAACTGGCCCAGGCGCTCAATATGGCCTTGTTCCACGGCTTGGTGCAACGCGTGCCGGCCGGGCAGGACTACATCGCGAGCGACGTCATGGGGCAGCAGCGCAAGGTGGTGTTCGACCACGGCGCGCTGCGCACGGTGCGCTGGCCCAGCGGAGCATTGCCGGCCGGCGAAGCGGCCTTTACGCGTGTACTCCGCCCGCTGGGCTTTGAATTGCAGGGCACTTACCCGCTGCCGCGCCTCAAGATGACCGGACGTGCCTACAGCCACTGTGATTTCCCCGAAGACATCGCGCAGTTCTTCGTTTCCGAGTTGCACCCCGAGCAGTTCTCCGCACCCTTCCAGTCCGCCGTCACACGCGTGCTGGCCAGCTCGCGCGACCCGCTGGGGCCACAGGACGTCACCGACCTGGAGCAGCTCACGCGCGATGGTGTTTTGCCGCTGGCGCAAGCGCTGCGCCTGTTGCCGCAACTGCTGCAGTGCTTTGACCGGCAGCACGGCGTCTTTGACATGGGTGACTATGAATTGTTGCTGGCCGAATCCGCCGAGATGGCCTGGATTTCCACCGAAGGCAATGCCTTCAACCATGCGACCGATCGCGTGGACGACGTCGATGCGGTGGCCGAACGCCAGCGCGCGCTGGGCCGGCCCATCAAGGACAAGGTCGAGGTCTCGGCCAGCGGCCGCGTGCGGCAAACCGCCTTTCGCGCCGCCAGTGTGCGGCGCGACTTCATCACCGCCGAAGGCCGCGTCTCGCGCGAGGTGCCCGGCTCGTTCTACGAGTTCATCACGCGCGACGAATTGCAAACAGCCGGCGCGGCCAACGACCCGGTGCAGCCGCGGCTGGATCTGGCCTTTGACGCCGGCAATGCCACTGGCATCTTCGGCATGACGGCCGCCCGCTCATGACAGACGCGCGCGGGGCATTGCGCCCGCTGTATGCGCAGGCCAGCGGCTCGCCGATACGCGCCATGCTGGCGCTCGCCGGCCGCGACGGCATGATTTCACTGGCCGGCGGCCATCCCGACCCGGCGCTGCTGCCCGCCGACTGGCTGCGCGAGTCGCTGCTGGAAGTGGCCGGCCAGCTGCAGGGCCGCAGCCTGCAATACGGCGCCACCGAAGGCCTGACCGCATTGCGCGAGGCCAGCGCGGCCTTGCTGCAGCAACGCGGCCTCGCGGCACAGGCCGGCGACGTGCTGATCACCACCGGCTCGCAGCAGGCCATAGACCTGCTCGCGCGGGTGCTGGTTGAGCCCGGCGAGGGCGTGGCGCTGGAATCCTTCAACTACCCGGCCGCGCTGCAGGCCTTCCGTTTCGCGGGCGCGCGGCTGGTTGAGGTGCCGACTGACGCGCAAGGCATGGACGTCGACCAGCTCGAACCCATCCTTCAGGCCGACCGCCCGCGTGTGCTTTACGTCGTACCCAATTTCGCGAACCCGACCGGCGCCGTGATGCCGCTGTCGCGCCGTCTGCGCCTGCTGGAACTGGCCGCGCGGTACGGCGTCACGCTGATCGAAGACGATCCTTATGGCGAACTCTGGTTTGATGAAGCGCCGCCGCCTTCGCTCGCGCAGCTTAACCAGCAGGCAGGTTCACCCGCGCAGATCGCTTATATGACCAGCTACTCCAAGGTGGTTGCGCCGGCCTTGCGCCTGGGCGTGCTACTCGCCCCGGCCGAGATCACACGCGGCGTGGTGCTGGCCAAGCAGGCGGCCGACGTGCACAGCGGTTCGCTGGAGCAGCTGACGATGGCTGCCATGCTGGCCTCCGGGCGCCTGCTGCCTCACCTGGCAGATCTGCGCCCGGCCTACGCCGCCAAGGGCGCAACGCTGGACCAGGCTTTGCGCGCTCACTGCGGCGGCATGCTTGAATTTGACGCGCCGCGGGGCGGCATGTTCATATGGGCAAAGCTCAGCGCTGCCCTGCCCCTGCTGCCCACACAAGCCTGGGTGGACTTCGGCCTTCAACACCAGGTGCTGGTGGTGCCGGGCGCCGCCTTCAGCGTCAGCAACAACCCACAGCCCTGGCTGCGCCTGAGTTTTGCCAACCCCACGCCGATCACACTTCGGCAAGGCGCCGAACGACTGGGCGGTGGCCTCCGCGAGCTCGTCACCAACACCTGATTTCAAGACACCCACGAAAGGACTTCATCATGAGTCACGCCAACGACGTTTCATCCCTCTTCAAGGCCCTGGGCCTCAACGCCGAGCTGGCCAGCAAAGCACCTGCGGCCCTCACGGTGGCCACACCTATCGACGGCAGCCCGCTGGCCCGTGTGGCGGTGCACAGCGCGGCCGAAGTGGACAGCGCGCTCAACGCCGCGCACCAGCGTTTTCTTGAGTGGCGCAACGTGCCAGCGCCCAAGCGCGGCGAACTGGTGCGCGCCTTCGGCGAAACCGTGCGCCGACACAAGGCCGGGCTAGGCCAGTTGATCTCGCTGGAGACCGGCAAGATTTTGCAGGAGGGCCTGGGCGAAGTGCAGGAAGTCATCGACATCTGCGAGTTCGCGGTCGGCCTGTCGCGCCAGCTCTACGGCCTGACGATCGCCAGCGAGCGCCCCGACCACAAGTTGCTGGAAACCTGGCACCCCGTGGGCGTGGTCGGCATCATCTCGGCCTTCAACTTCCCGATGGCGGTGTTCGCCTGGAACGCCGCGCTGGCGCTGGTCTGCGGCAACACCCTGGCCTGGAAGCCGTCGGAAAAAACACCGCTGTCGGCCATCGCGCTGAACGGACTGCTGCTGCAAACGGCGAAAGACCTGGGCCTGGGGACGGAAGGCCTGAGCGAATTGCTGATCGGTGAGCGTGCCACCGGTGAGGCGCTGGTCAATCACCCCCATGTGAAACTGGTCAGCGCGACCGGCTCCACCGCCATGGGCAAGAACGTGGCGATGGCTTGCGCCGGCCTGTTCAAGCGCTCACTGCTCGAACTCGGCGGCAACAACGCCGCCATCGTTTGCCCGTCAGCGAACCTGGAACTCGTGGTGCGCGGCGCGGCCTTCGCGGCGGCAGGCACCGCCGGCCAGCGTTGCACCAGCCTGCGCCGCCTGATCGTGCACCGGTCCATCTATCCTGAACTGGTCAAACGCATGGTCGCGGTCTTTGAACGCCTGCCCGTCGGCAACCCACTGAAAGACGGCACGCTGGTCGGCCCACTGATCGACGGCCGCGCGTTTGAGGCCATGCAGGCGGCGCTGGCCGATGCGAAGAAGCTGGGCGCCACGGTTCACTTCGGCGACAAACAAGCCGGCGAAGGCTCGGCCCACTATGTGCGCCCCGCCATCGTCGAGCTCAAGGCACAAACCGGCCCCATGCTGCACGAGACCTTCGCGCCCATCCTCTACGTCGTGCCCTATGACAATTTTGAGGAGGCCATCGCGATGAACAACGCCGTGGTGCACGGCCTGTCGTCAGCCGTTTTCACGCAGGACCTGCACGAGGCCGAGATTTTCACCTCGGCGCGGGGCTCCGACTGCGGCATCGCCAACGTCAACATCGGCACCAGCGGCGCGGAGATAGGGGGGGCCTTTGGTGGCGAGAAGGAAACCGGTGGCGGACGCGAATCTGGCTCGGACGCTTGGAAGGCTTACATGCGCCGGGCAACCAATACCGTCAATTACGGATCCAGCCTGCCGCTGGCCCAGGGCATACGTTTCGAGATTTAAACCGGTCGCTTTGCTGCGAGACTGGACTCCTTCCCCTCGGGGAAAGGAGCGGGAAACTCAGACTGCGCTGAAATCCGGCTTGCGCTTTTAGCGAAACCGCCGGCCTGCTTCGCAGTCGCCCTTCGGGCGCAGACTTCAGACTGCGCTGAAGTCTGGCCGGCGCTTTTCCATGAAAGCCGAGAACGCTTCACGCGCAGCGGGCTCACCCAGCATGCGACCAAAGCTGGCACCCTCTTCGGCCATGCGCTCGGCTACAAGGGTAGCGTTGCCTTTTTTCATGAGGCGCTTGGTTTCCATCAACGCGCTGAGCGGCTTGGCGACCAGTTTTTGCGCCTGCCGCTGGGCCAGCGCGTTGGCTTCGGCGGGTGGAACGATGCGGTTGATCAGGCCCATCTCCAGCGCGGTCTCGGCCGTGAAGGGCTCACCCAACAGCAGTGCCTCCGCGGCGCGCGGGTAACCCATAAGCTGTGGCACCAGGAAGCTGGAAGCCGCTTCAGGGCACAGGCCCAGGTTGACAAAAGGCATGGAAAACGCAGCGTTGTCCCCAGCATAGACCAGGTCGCAATGCAGCAGCAGCGTAGTGCCTATGCCCACCGCGGGGCCGCACACGGCGGCAACCAGCGGCTTGGGAAAGCTGCTGATGCCACGCAGGAAACGGAAGACCGGCGAGTCGGGCGTTGAAGGCGGCTTGTTCAGGAAATCGCCGATATCGTTGCCGGCGGAAAAAATGGTTTCATGTCCCTGGATCACCACCACACGCACAGCCCCGTCGTGGTGGGCCGACTCCAGCGCATCGGCCATCGCGCCATACATCGCAGAAGTGATGGAATTTTTCTTGTCCAGGCGGTTCAGCGTGATGGTCATCACACCCGCGTCGATGTGGCTCAGGACTTCGGGAATAGGGGCTGGAGTGTTCATGGTGTTTTCCGTTGAGACGCCAAGTGTAGGGGCCTTGGAAGCCGTTCTCATTCTTTGTAATAGACGATCTGCGTGCTCGTGGCCAGCAGCACGCCGGCTTCGCTCCACAGTTGCGCAGTCTGGTCGAAAAAGCCGTTGCGAAAAGCCTGCGCCTTTGCCTGCCCCAGCAAAAAACCCTCGCCGCATTCCGCGAGCTGCCTGCTGTCCGCATGGAAGTAGGTCGTGATCGAAACCGTGCCGGCCGGCACGCGCGTAGCACGGCGCAGCCAGGCGCGCGGGTAGAACACATCCGACATGGCGGCCAGCGCCGGAAAATCGAGGGGCCGCGGCGGGTCGTCGCGCACCCACAGCTGGGTGAGGCTCCCTGTGCCGCTGCCGTCCCAGACCTGCGGCATGGTGCCGCGCACCGGCCGCATGTCGTAGCGGTGGGTCCATGCGGAAGTTGAAAATTTCAGCCGGCCGGACGCGTCAGCCAGCGTGACCGCCGGCATGGGCGTGTCGTTCTGGCTCCAGGTCTCGCGACGCGCAGCTGTCACGGCGGTGGCGGTCATCACCACACCTGCACCACCGTTCGCATCGGTCTGTGAAAGCTCCACCGTCCAGTGTTGGGTGGAGCGGTTGGTTCTCACCGCCCTGGCAGTGACCGCGAACGGCCCTTCGGCCAGCGCGGCAGCGTAGTTGACGGTGAGTGCAACCGGCTCACCCAGCAAGGCCGGATGCAAGAGGATGGCGCGCAGGGCCGTGGCGGCGGTGGTGCCGCCAAACGGCCCCACCATGTTCCAGTAGTCAGGGCTGGTGTGGCCCAGCCATGTGTCCGGGCGATCGCTGCCGGCGGCTTCGAGCCGCAGCGCCTGGTCAAAGGAATGGGGTGATGTCGTCATGCCAGCAGTATGCGGATGCCCGGCGCTTTACGCCGCCCTTTTGGCGACACCCGTCATGCCTTCGATGATCTGCTGCGCGCGCGGCCACAGGGACTGGTTGAACTGCTCGCGGAAGAAACCAAAGTGCCCGATGCGCCTGACCTTCAGGTCAGCCGGCGCGATGCGCTCAAAAGTGCGCGGCGCGTTGGCATACAGGTTGATCAGGTTTTGCGTGCCGCGCCAGGTCATCAGCTCGTCGTCTGTCATGGACAGCGCGGTCACCGGAAAACTGACGCGCCCATAACTGAGCCGCGCGCTTTCCCCCTCCGCCCCAACGCTGTAATGCGGATCCAGGCACCATTTGCGCCACTGCAGCATCACCCCCGCTGGCAGATCACCAACCTTTCTCAGCCTGCGCCCGGGAAAATAACCGCAAAGGCGCGTAGCCAGAGGCACCAGCACATACCAGAAATACAAAATCATGCGCCTGAGCTGGGGCGTGTTGTCGCGCCAGTAACCGCTTCCCGCCGCGATGCTGACCAGGCCGGCTACCTTGTCCTGGTTGTTCAGAAAACCTGGCAGCTGTGCACCGAGGCTGTGGCCCAGCAGGTAAAGCGGTGCATCGGGCAAGGCCGCCTTGGCGGCATCCACCACCGCTTCATAGTCGGCAGCCCAGTCGAGCAGGTCGGCCTTGAAACCGCGCAGACTGCCGCTGGCGGTGTCGGGCAGGGACTCTCCCGAGCCGCGGTAGTCGAATGTGGTGACGCGAAAGCCCTGGACGGAAAGCCATTGGGCAAACGGCGCGTAATAGTCTTGCCGCACACCCATGGCGCCGCCAATGACCACGCTGGCGCGTGCAGGTATGGAAGGCGCATATACACGGGTGGCCAGTTGCGCCGTCCCTGAACTGAGGGTTTGCATCTGCATCACATGCTCCTTGAAATGTCTGGACTGAAAAGAGGTGCACGCGTCATGCGTGCAGGTGTTGCACCAGCTGCGGCCAGAAGCTGGCGCGCAGCTTGTCACGGAAGTACCCGAAGTGGCCGATACGCCTGACGCCCAGGTGTTTCGGCTCCAGGGTGAGGCATTGCACCGGTTCACGCCGCGCACCGAACAAGGCCACAAACCGGTCCGCGGACCACTGTGAAAAAACCTCGTCGTCGCTGGAGTTGAAGTAAGTGATCGGCGTCTCTACGCGTTCAAAACGTTCACGCTGATGGGCATCACGCGCGAGGTAGTCGGGATGCCGACACCAGCGCGTCCATTGCCGCATCACCCCTGCGGGAATGTTGCCCACCTTGCGCAGTCTTTGGCCCGGGAAATAGCCGAACAATGGCACCAGCAGCGGCGCCCAGATCTGCGTGGCGGCAAAGAGGCCCCAGCGTGGCACGGCCTTGCGCAGACGGGGCCAGTAACCACTGCCGCTGGCAACCAGAACGGCACGCTGAAAGAGGTGTGTGGTTTCCGAACTGGCGAACAATTGCCCGCCCAGGCTGTGGCCCAGGTAATAAAGCGGCAGGCCTGGCACGCGTTGCTGCAAGAAGCGTGCGGCCGCACTCACGTCCTGCTGGCCCCAGGTATCAAATGTCGCGTCGGTAGACGCCACGCGCTCACCGCCCGAGGCAAACGTTCCGCGGTAATCAAGCGTCACTACGGTGAACCCCTGGGCGGCAAGCCAGCGGGCGAAGGGTTCGTAATGCTGCTGCGGCGTGGCCATGGCACCGGCCAGCAAGACGCCGCCGCGCACCGAGCCCTCTGTGGAAGCCGCTGTAAATACCGTCGCGGCCAGCGCCCAGGAGTCCTGGGTCAGAACCGTGGTTCGCTCCATCTTCTGCCTCCAGTCAGGAAATCCCAGTCTGCTCCGCAGCGGCGAAGTACGCTGCCGCAAGCGCGACACCCGTCGCGGCCGCCGACTTTACACGCGTTCAAAAATACCGGCTGCGCCCTGTCCCATCCCCACACACATGGTCACCATGCCGTACTTGAGCTGGTGGCGGTGCAATGCGTGGATCACGGTCGCGGCGCGGATCGCACCGGTCGCGCCCAGCGGATGGCCCAGCGCAATCGCGCCGCCCATGCGATTGACCTTGGACGCATCCAGCTTGAGCGTGTTGATGACGGCCAGCGACTGCGCGGCAAATGCTTCGTTCAATTCAAACCAGTCGATGTCTTCCTGCTTGAGGCCGGCGTAACGCAAGGCGGCGGGAATGGCTTCGATCGGGCCGATGCCCATGATCTCGGGCGGCACGCCCTTGGCGGCATAGCTGACAAAACGGGCCAGTGGCTTCAGGCCGAAATCCTTGACGGCCTTTTCGCTGGCCAGCACCAGAGCGCCCGCGCCGTCTGACGTCTGCGAGCTGTTGCCGGCCGTGACAGAGCCGCGCGCGGCAAACACCGTCTTGAGTTTGGCGAGGCCTTCCAGCGAGGTATCGGGCCGCGGACCTTCATCCAGGCTCACAGTACGCGTCTTGCTGATGACTTCGCCGGTTTCCAGATTGGCGCTGCGGTCGGTCACTTCGACCGGCGTGATCTCATTGGCGAACTCACCGGCCTGTTGCGCCTTGATGGCCTTGAGGTGCGACTCGAGCGCGAACTGGTCCTGCGCTTCACGCGAGACCTTCCACTGCTGCGCGACCTTCTCGGCTGTCAGGCCCATGCCGTAGGCAATGCCGACGTTTTCGTCGTCCATGAACATATTGGGCGAAAGCGACGGCGAGTTGCCCGACATGGGCACCATGCTCATGCTTTCGGTGCCGGCAGCGATCATCACATCGGCTTCGCCCACACGGATGCGGTCCGCCGCCATCTGGATCGCCGAAAGGCCGGATGCGCAGAAGCGGTTGACAGTGATACCGCCCACGCTGGTGGGCAGCCCCGCCAGCACCGCGCCGATGCGCGCCACGTTCAGGCCTTGCGGGCCTTCGGGGATTGCGCAGCCGCAGATGATGTCTTCAATCGCCTTGGGGTCGAGCGAAGGCACTTGCGCCAGCGCCGCCTGCAGCGCCTTGACCAGCAGGTCGTCGGGTCGCATGTTGCGGAAATAGCCGCGGCCCGAGCGTCCGATAGGCGTGCGGGTGGCGGCGACGATATAGGCTTCCTGGACTTGTTTGGCCATGATGGTTTCCTTCAATTTCTCAGTTAACTTTTCCGTGGGCCGGAGGGAATCCAGGCCCAGACAAATTCGCATTCCACCGGGTTCACGCCGGCTTCATCGGTCACGATGACCGGCACGGTGACTTCACCCTTGTCGCTGGCCTGCATGGCCGCGCGCTGCTCATCGCTCAGCGTGGCCACGGCGCGCAGGGCCCCTGTGGCGCGCTTCTTGAACGCCATCTTCAGTTCCTTGGCCAGCGGGATGCAGTCGTCGCGCACGTTCATGCCGACCACCATGCCGGTGGCGGTTTCCGCCAGCAGGTTCATGGCCGAGGCGTGCACGCCGCCTATGTGGTTCTGCACCTTCTTCTCGTTCCTGATGCCGATCTCGACGCGGCCCGTGCCCATCTCAAGGAAGTCCAGGCCGGCGGTGCCGGTGAAAGGCACGGCGCGGCGCAACACCACGCTACGGAACCAGGAGCGCGCAAAGGCCGGCACGTCATCGAGCCGCTGCAGTTGCCGCGCCAGGCGGTTGGGCTGTTGGTCGGTCATCAGTTACGGACCGGTTTTCCGGTGCTCATCATTCCCATGATCCGCTCTTGCGTTTTCGGGTGTTCGAGCAAGGAACAGAAGGCCTTGCGCTCCAGCGTCATCAAATACTCTTCCGTCACCAGCGTGCCGGCGTCCACGTCGCCGCCGCAGACCACACCCGCGATCAGGCCGGCGATGTGGAAGTCGTGGGCACTGATGAAGCCGCCGTCGCGCATGTTGACCAACTGGCCCTTGATGGTGGCCCAGCCGTTGCGGCCCACCACCGGGAACTGGCGCTTGTGCGGCGCGCGGTAGCCCGAGTTGAACAGCGCGCGCGCCTCGTTGAGCGCGACGAAGAGCAGCTCGTCCTTGTTCGGCACGATCACGTCGCTGTCGAGCAAATAGCCGATCTTGCGGCTTTCGATCGCGCTGGTGCCGACCTTGGCCATGGCCGCGGCCGTGAAGCCTTCGGTCAGGAAGGGCAGGATGTCCTTGTTGGTCGAGGTGCCGGCATTTTCTGCAGCGCGGCGCGCGATGTAGGTCAGGCCGCCGGCGCCGGGTACCAGGCCCACGCCGACCTCGACCAGACCAATGTAGCTTTCCATCGCGGCCACACGCCTGGCCGAGTAGACCGCCATTTCGCAGCCGCCGCCCAGTGCGATGCCGCGAATCGCCGACACCACGGGTACGGCCGCGTAACGCAGTTTGAGCATCACGTTCTGCAGTTCAGCCTCGGCTCCCTCGATCGCCTTGGCGCCGCCCATCATGAAGGCGGGCAGCATGGCCTGCAGGTCGGCGCCGGCCGAGAACATCTCGTCGTTGGACCAGATGACCATGCCCTTGTAGCTTTTCTCGGCCAGTTCCACACCCATGGCCAGGCCTTCGGCCACGTCGGGGCTGATGGCGTGCATCTTGGTCTTGATGCTGGCGATCAGCACGTCGTCGTTCGCGCCGCCCAGCGTCCAGAGGCGGATCGCGTCGTCTTCATGCAAGGTGGTACCCGCTGTTTCAAAGGCCGGCGCTTTCGAGCCCAGCACGTCCTCGGGGAAGAACTGGCGCTCGTACACCGGTAGCTTGCGGCGCGGAATGAATTTTTTGGCCGAGGCGCTCCACGAGCCTTCTGCCGTGTGCACGCCACCGGCGTCGGCCACCGGGCCTTTGAACACCCAGTCAGGCAGCGGCGCTTTGGACAACGCCTTGCCCGCGTCAATGTCTTCCTGGATCCAGGTGGCGACCTGCTTCCAGCCGGCCTGCTGCCACAGCTCGAAGGGACCCTGCTTGGAACCAAAACCCCAGCGCATGGCGAAGTCGATGTCGCGTGCGGTTTCGGCAATGGTTTCCAGATGCACAGCGGCGTAATGGAACTGGTCGCGCAGGATCGCCCAGAGGAAACGCGCTTCGGCGCCTTCGGCTTCGCGCAAGAGTTTCAGGCGCTCACCCGCAGGTTTTTTCAGCATGCGACCGACGACTTCATTGGCCTTGGCGCCGGCAGGCACGTATTCCATGCTCTCGGGGTCCAGGCGCAGGATGTCGCGGCCCTGCTTTTTGTAGAAGCCGGCGCCGGTCTTCTGGCCCAGGCTTTTTGACTCAAGCAGCTTGGCGAGCACAGGTGGCGTGCCGTATACATCGGAGAACGGATCTTCGACCTTGCCGGGGCCCAGGTTGTCTTGCAGCGTCTTGATGACGTGTGCCATGGTGTCCAGGCCCACCACGTCGGCGGTGCGGAAGGTGCCCGAGCTTGCGCGGCCCAGCTTCTTTCCGGTCAGGTCGTCCACCACGTCGTAGCTCAGGTTGAAGGTGCCGGCTTCCTTGATGGTGGCCAGCATGCTGGCGATACCCACGCGGTTGGCGATAAAGTTAGGCGTGTCGTGCGCACGGATCACGCCCTTGCCCAGCGCGCTGGTCACAAACGCTTCCAGGTCATCCAACACCTTGGGTTCGGTGGTCGGCGTGTTGATCAGCTCCACCAGCGTCATGTAGCGCGGGGGGTTGAAGAAGTGGATGCCGCAAAAACGCGGTTTGATAGATTCGGGCAACGCTTCGCTGAGCTTGGTGATAGACAGGCCCGAAGTATTGCTGGCCACGATGGCGCCTTCGGCAATGAAAGGCGCGATCTTGTGGTACAGGTCGGTCTTCCAGTCCATACGCTCGGCAATCGCCTCGATGATGAGGTCGCATTCCTTGAGCAGCTCCATGTTCTCTTCGTAGTTGGCCTGCTGGATCAACGCCGCGTCTTCGGGCACACCTAGCGGCGCGGGCTTGAGCTTTTTCAGGCCCTCGACCGCCTTGATGACGATGCCGTTCTTCGGGCCTTCCTTGGCGGGCAGGTCGAACAGGATCACGGGCACCTTGACGTTGACCAGGTGGGCGGCGATCTGAGCGCCCATGACGCCGGCGCCGAGGACGGCGACTTTTTTGACTTGGAATCGTGACGTGGGTGACATGGTTAAAACCTTGTGGGAGATGACTGGTTGAAAAATTCGAGCACCGCGTTCCAGTAGCGCTGCGGCTCGTCGCGCATGCCGTGGGTATGGTCGGCCTTGTCGAGGATCACACGCTGGATGCGCTCGGGCCTCGAGGCGGCCTGCTGCAGCGCATCGCCGAAATGCACCGGCGTCCAGCGGTCGCCCCGGCTGTGGATCAGAAGCACGTCCACGTCGCGCATACGGGCGAGGTGATGGGTGGGCCGAAGGCGCAGCTCACCTTGCGGATTGATGCGCCGGCTGATGTTGAGCACCGCATGGGCAACAGGGTAGGCTTTCCAGAAATCGGGCAAGGTGGGCGAGCAAGCCTCGGCCACCACCTTGTCATAAGGAAAATCCGCTTCATCAATGGCGCTCAGCGTATTGATCGCGCCGAAAGACGCCGTGAGCGCATGCACCGGCAGCCCGGCAAAAGCGCTACGCGCCCAGTAGCCTACCGATATCACGTCACCCGGGTAATCGAAGTTGGTCGACGGGCTTTCACCGAAGCCGTTGAAATCAAAAGCCACCACATGAAAGCCCGCATCGAGCAGCGCCTGGGCGTGGCCGTGGCGCAACCAGAAACCTTTGCAGGCAAAGCCCATTGGGTGGGCGCACACCACCACACCGAGCGGGGCCAGCGGCGTGCGCGCCACGATGGCTTCAAGCAGGCTGCTGCTGCGGCTGGCTATCTGCACCCGGTCCCAGCCATCTTGCGGCACGTCTGCCGGCCAGCGCCAGGGTTTCATGAAGCGGCCGAAAAACGGTTTCTTGAGCAGGTGGTGGCCATACCAGCGGCGCGCGGCCGGCGCAGTGCTGCCACCGCCACCAAAAGGCAGTGACCGCAAACGGGAAATTGCTTCACCCATGGCGAGTCCTCACTTTCAGCAGGCTCATTGCACGCGCACCCAGGTTTGGGTGCGGCCGAACGGTCCGATGGAGCCGCGTACCTCCATCTTCTTGCCACCCTCAACAGGTGTCATCCTGAGTGAGTAGCTTTTTCCGTTCTCGGGGTCGAGAATCTTGCCGCCTTCCCAAACATCACCATCGGGCGATTTTTTGGCACCACGAATGATCTCCAGGCCCAGCCGCGGCTTATCCTTGCGGTCGTCCGTGCATTCGGTGCAGACGTCGTCAGGCTTGACACCTGCGGACAGGCGTTTTTCGACTTTGCCATTCAACACGCCGCCGGCTTCAGCGATGCGAACCTCGACTTTGGGCTCGCCGGTCTTTTCGTCAAAGCCGCGCCACAAGCCGACTGGCGTGTTCTGGGCAAGGGCGGGGATAGCAACCAGACTCAAGGCCAGGACCAGCAATTTGCGTTTCATGGTGTCTCCCGTTGATCTGTACAAAGGTTCAAGCCAGTGCTTCGTCGGTTTCCATCAGCGCCTTGCTGCCCGAGCGTGCCGTGCGCATCAGCGTCGCTGTTTCGGGGAAGAGCTTGGCGAAGTAAAAACGTGCGGTCTGCAGCTTGGCGACATAGAACTTGTCGGTGTTGCCGGCTGCGATTTCGCGCAGTGCGGTTTGCGCCATCAGCGCCCAGAAATAGCCGAACACCAGGTGGCCGGCCACGCGCAGGTAGTCGACCGCGGCGGCGCCCACTTCGTCGGGATTCTGGAACCCCTTGAAGCCCAGTTCGGTCGTGAACTTGGTCATCTGGTCGGCAAGATATGCCAGCGGGTTGATGAACTCGGCCATCTTCTCGTTGACGCCTTCTTCGGCGATGAGCGCACCAATCACCTTGCCGAATTTCTTCAGCGTCGCGCCGTTGTTGCCCAGCACCTTGCGGCCCAGCAAGTCCAGCGACTGGACGGTGTTGGTGCCTTCGTAAATCATGTTGATGCGGTTGTCGCGCACAAACTGCTCCATGCCCCACTCTTTAATGAAGCCGTGGCCGCCGAACACCTGCATGCAGGCATTGGTGGAGATGTGGCCGTTGTCGGTCAGGAAGGCTTTGACGATGGGCGTGAGCAAGGCGACGATTTCGCCGGAGTCCTTGCGCACTTTTTCGTCGGGGTGGTGCAGTTCCTTGTCGAGCAGCAGCGTGCAGTAGATGGCCAGCGCGCGGCCGCCTTCGGCATAGGCCTTGGCCGTCAGCAGCATCTTGCGCACGTCGGGGTGCACGATGATCGGATCGGCCGGTTTGTCTTTGGCCTTGACGCCGGACAGCGAGCGCATCTGGATGCGGTCTTTGGCGTAGGCCAGCGCATTCTGGAAGGCCACTTCGGTCAGGCCCAGCGACTGGTTGCCCACGCCCAGGCGGGCGGCATTCATCATGACGAACATCGCGGCCAGGCCCTTGTTGGGCGCGCCCACCATGGTGCCGACGGCGTCTTCGAGCACCATCTGTGCGGTGGCATTGCCGTGGATGCCCATCTTGTGCTCCAGGCCGCCACAGTAGATGCCGTTGCGCGAACCGAGGGAGCCGTCCTTGCCGATGTTGAATTTGGGCACGGCGAAGAGACTGATGCCTTTGCTGCCCTGGGGCGCATCCGGCAGGCGGGCCAGCACCAGGTGCACGATGTTGGCGGCCATATCGTGTTCACCCGCGCTGATGAAGATTTTGTTGCCAGTCAGGCGGTAGGTGCCGTCGGGTTGCGGCTCGGCCTTGGTGCGCAAAAGGCCCAGGTCGGTGCCGCAGTGCGGTTCGGTCAGGCACATGGTGCCGGTCCATTCGCCGCTGGTGAGCTTGGGAAGGTAGAGCTTTTTCTGTTCGTCCGTGCCGTGGGCGTGCAGGGCCTCGTACGCGCCATGCGACAGACCGGGGTACATGGTCCATGCCTGGTTGGCCGAGTTGAGCATTTCGTAGAGGCACTGGTTCAGCACAAACGGCAGGCCCTGGCCGCCGTATTCAGGGTCGCAGCTCAGCGCGGCCCAGCCGCCTTCGACGTATTGTGCGTAGGCTTCCTTGAAGCCCTTGGGCGGCGTGACTTCGTGTGTGGTCTTGTCGAGCTTGCAGCCCTCTTCGTCGCCGCTGATGTTCAGCGGAAAAGTCACCTCGGCTGCGAACTTGCCGGCCTCTTCGAGCACCGCGTTGATGGTGTCGAGATCGACATCTGCGTGCTTGGGGATGGCCTTGAATTCATCGGTGACCTTGAGCACTTCGTGCATGACGAATTGCATGTCGCGCAGGGGTGGGTTGTACTGGGGCATGGTGATTCCTTTTGCTTAAACTGGTTTGGAAGGAGATGCCTTGCCGGAAGCTTTCTTCGGCAAAGTGGATAGAGGAGTAGCGCTTCCGTAGCGCGCCAGGATGTTGGAAAAGCCGGTATTGGCGCGGTCAATGGAGCCCGGTGTTTTCAGGAACCGGGCTTCGTAGTGCAGGGCGAGAATGAGGCCGTGTATCTCAAAAGCCATCTGGTGCTCGTCAGCGTCGGGATGCAGATGCCCGGCTTCCTTGGCCTGCACGACGGAGCGATACATGGCGGCAAGCCAGGTGCGGACCGAACCGGCCAGGGCATCGCGCACCGGACCTGGCCGGTCGTCAAACTCGACCGCCCCGCTGATATAGAGGCAGCCCGAGTCGATTTCGATGGAGGTGCGGTTCATCCAGTTATGGAACAGCGCCGCCAGGCGCGGCAAACCGCGCGGCTGCTGCAGCGCAGGGAAGAAAACCTCTTCCTCGAAACGCACGTGGTACTCACGAATGACGGAAATCTGCAACTCTTCGCGCGAGCCGAAATGGGCAAATACGCCGGACTTGCTCATGCGCATGACCTCGGCCAGCGCGCCTATGCTCAGGCCCTCAAGCCCGATTTGTGTGGCCAGGCCCAGAGCGGCGTCCACAATGGCTGCCTTGGTCTGCTGGCCTTTTTGCTGGCTTTTCGCCACAGCGCCGCCCGTTGCCGGGGCGCGGGAGGCTTTAGCGGGAAGTTCTGTGACGGACATGAGTGCCTACAAAATAAAACGAACGGTCGTTCTATTTTGCAACACTTTGATGACCATCTGCAAGCAGGGGTTGTCAGGCCCCTGCTTATAGGGACCCAGTTCTAACCAAAACAAGGGTAAACCCCACAATATGAGTCCACCCCCGTCCAGGCTCACTGCGTGTAGCCTGTTCCCCCCTCGAGGGGACGGCGCCTGGGGCCGGCGAAGCCGGACCCGCGGCCCCACTGGTGGTGTCCAAAGAACTCTTTAGCTCAGCATGAGCCGTGGAACCGGCTTTGCCGGGCCACAGGCGGGCGGCCCCCTCGGGGGGCAGGGAGTTACACGCAGTGAACGACCGTGGGGGCTACATTTTTTGGGCTACTCTTGAACGCCACCACCGTCTGGTGCTGCTCGCCCAAGCCTTCGATGCCCAGGGAGATTTTGTCGCCCTTCTTCAGGTACACAGGCGGCTTCATGCCCAGGCCCACGCCGGGCGGAGTGCCGGTAGTGATGACGTCGCCGGGCTCAAGCGTCATGAACTGGCTTACGTAGCTGACGATCTTGGCGACGCTGAAGATCATGGTTTTGGTGTTGCCGTTCTGCACGCGCTTGCCGTTCACCTCGAGCCACAAACCCAGCTTTTGCGGGTTGGGCACTTCGTCGCGCGTGACCAGCCAGGGGCCGAGCGGGCCGAAGGTGTCGCAGCCTTTGCCCTTGTCCCAGGTGCCTCCGCGTTCGATCTGGAACTCGCGCTCGCTCACATCATTGATGGTGCAGTAGCCGGCCACGTAGTCCAGCGCTTCTTTTTGCGACACATAACGCGCCGTTTTGCCGATCACCACACCGAGCTCAACTTCCCAGTCGGTCTTGACGGAGCCCTTGGGCAACATGATGGGATCGTTCGGGCCCTGGATGCAGCTGGTGGCCTTCATGAAGACTACCGGCTCGGCGGGAATCGGCAAGCCGGATTCAGCGGCATGGTCGGCATAGTTCAGACCGATGGCGATGAACTTGGGCACGCCCTTGACCGGGCTGCCATAACGCGGCGAGCCTTTGACCAGCGGCAGCTTGTCGGTTTTGAGCTTGCGCAGTTTGGCAAGCGCAGCATCGCCAAGCTGATCCGGACCGATGTCTTTGACAACAGCGCTCAGGTCGCGCAGCTTGCCGTTGGCGTCGATGAGGCCCGGCTTTTCTTTGCCGGGGTTGCCATAACGAACGAGTTTCATGGTTTTCCTTGTGGTTGGTAATCAGTAAGTTGAGCGGCCGCCGGAGAGATCGAAAACGGCGCCGGTGGAGAAAGAACAATCTTCGGTGCACAGCCAGCTGACCATCGCGGCCACCTCATCGGGCGTGCCGAAGCGGCCCATGGGGATTTTCGAGAGCATGAACTGGATGAACTCGGGCGTCATCTGCGCAAAAATTGGCGTTTTCACCGCGGCCGGCGTCACGCAGTTCACGCGCACACCGCTGTCGGCCAGCTCCTTGCCCAGCGATTTGGTCAGCGCGATCACCGCTGCCTTGCTCGCGCTGTAGGCGCTGGCATTCGGGTTGCCTTCCTTGCCGGCCACCGAAGCGATGTTGACGATGCGGCCATAGTTGCGAGAACGCATGTGCGGCACGACTTCACGGCAACAGAAGAACAGGCCATTGAGATTGACCTGTTGCACCTGCATCCACTGCTCGGGCGGGTAGTCCCACAACTTCACGTTGGGGCCGGTGATGCCGGCCGAGTTGACAAGCGCATCAATGGCCGGGTTATGTGCCACGGTTTGTTCGACCGCCTCCACCACGCTCGCATGGCTGGCGACATCGACGACCACGGCCTGCACACCCGCGCCCAGCGCACCCTTGGCCGCAGCCAGCGACTCGGGATTGATGTCCCACAGGGTGACTGTGGCGCCCGAAGCCAGCATGCGTTCAGCAACCGCGTAACCCAGCCCCACAGCGCCGCCGGTAATAACCGCATGGCGACCCCGGAGGTCGAGCTGGTTCATATGGTGATGCCGCCGTCCACGTTGTAGGCCTGGCCGGTGACGAATGCGGCTTCATCGCTGGCCAGGAACACCACCAGCGGGGCAATTTCATGCGCCTGCGCAAGACGGCCCAACGGCTGGCGGGCGATAAAAGCCTTGCGCGCCGCAACCGGGTCCTCGTTGGCATTGATACGGTCCTGCAGCGAAGGGGTGTCCACGGTGCCGGGACAGATCGCATTGCAGCGCACGCCGTCGCTCACGAAATCAGCCGCGACACTTTTGGTCAGCCCAATCACGGCCGCCTTGGTGGTGCCATAGACAAACCGGTTGGGCAGGCCCTTGATGCTGCTGCAGACGCTGGCCATATTGACGATGCTTCCACCTTTTTTAGCCTGCATGCCCGGCAACACCGCCTGGATCATCCAGAACTGGGCCCGCACATTCAGGTTGAAAGCGAACTCAAGGTCTGCATCGGTGGCCTGCAAAGCCGTACCGCCATGCACAAACCCGGCGCAGTTAAAAAGAATGTCCATGGGCGGCAAGCCACCCACCAGTTTCTGGATCGCCGCCTTGTCCAATACATCCAGCGGCAAAGCGGTGATATTGGCGACGCCCTTGTAACTTGCCAGCAGCTCGGGCTTCAGGTCGGTGGCCCACACTTCTGCGCCTTCAGCCGCCAGTGCCAGCGCCGTTGCATGGCCAATACCCTGTCCGGCTGCGGTGACCAGTGCCTTTTTTCCTTTTAATCTCAATGTGTTCTCCTTGATAAACGGGCGCTGAGCTGCCGGTAAATGGTTGGCGGCCGCGCATCGCCGAGGCCACAGCCGGCCGCAAAAAAGCGAACCATCAGGCTTTACAGGGTTTTGCCGGATGTTTCTGCTGCGGTTTCATGGGATTATTAATTGGCCTTACCACTTGTCCAATTCTGGCTAACCCTTAATTGGGTCCGTTTTCAGCTTTTTTTGACCGCGCCATCGCATGCCACTGCACACCGTTGAGCCTAAGCGCCTTTACCGCCAGATCGCCGAGCAGTTGCGCTCGTTGATCACCGCGGGAGAGTTTGCCGTGGGCACACGGTTACCAGCCGAACGGGACCTGGCCAAACAGCTGGGCGTGAGCCGTCCCTCTGTGCGGGAAGCGTTGATTGCCATGGAGGTTGAGGGTTGGGTAGAGGTGCGCACAGGCTCCGGCATTTATGTGCTGGACAGGAATATGCCGGCCGGCCCGGACAACCATGTGCGCACGCAAATCGCGGCTGATGAATGGGGCCCGCTGGAACTGATACGCGCGCGTCGCGTGGTGGAAGGCGAAACCGCCGCCATGGCGGCGGCCCAGTCCAGGAGCCGCGACATCGCAGCCATGGCAGAGGCGCTGGAGTCCATGAAACACGACGCCAACCGCGGCGTCATGCCACTGGACGGCGACCGCGCCTTTCACACTGCCATCGTGGAAGCCTGTGACAACGTGGTGCTGATCGAAACCGTCCAGAACTTCTGGGATTCACGCCGCGGGCCGCTTTTCGAACGGCTGGGCGGCTATTTCGAAACCGTTCATTCCTGGCGCGCGGCCATCGTCGAGCATGAGGCGATCCTGGCGGCCATCCGCAACCAAGACACAGCAGGTGCCCGCCTGGCGATGCACCAGCACATGGACAACTCGCACACCCGTTTCAGCGTGAGCTGGACAGAGGCGCAGGAGTTGAAGGAACCCGGCGAGCAGACCACTGCACCGGGATGAAAGCAGACCGTATGCGACTGGCGCGCATGCGGGGATTTCCAAAGCCAGCCACCACCCCCTAGAGGAGACATCATGAGTGCATTGAAGAAAAAACGAAATGCTATCAAAACGATAGCCACTTGCGTCCTGTTTATAGGCGCCATGGGCCTTTCCGGTATCGCGTCGGCACAGACCAAACTGAAATGGGCGCACGTGTATGAAACGTCGGAGCCGTATCACAAGTGGTCGGTCTGGGCAGCTGACGAGTTCAAGAAACGCACCAACGGCAAGTATGAGATCCAGGTCTTCCCGGCTTCCAGCCTGGGTAAGGAAAGCGAGATCAACCAGGGCCTGCAGCTGGGCACGGTGGACATCATCCTCACTGGCGCCTCATTCGCAGCCAATTCCTATCCGCGGCTGGCAGTCAGCTACTACCCGTTCACTTTCCGTGACGCCGACCACGTGATCGCCTACGGCAAGAGCGACATCTTCAAGGAGCTGACTGAGGGCTACAAAAAAGCCACCGGCAACACCGTGACGGCCCTGACCTACTACGGCGCGCGCCACGCCACCAGCAACAAGCTGTTCAAGAACTGCGACGAGATGAAGGGCCTGAAGATCCGCGTACCGGACGCGCCCGCCTACACCGCGCTGCCGCGCGCCTGCGGTGCCAACCCGACACCGATCGCCTTCGCCGAGGTCTACCTGGCGCTGCAAAACGGCACCGTGGACGCGCAGGAGAACCCGTTGCCGACCATCGAAGCCAAGAAATTCTTCGAAGTGCAGAAGAACATCATCCTGACCGGCCACATCGCCGACGCGTTACTCACCGTGGTCTCTCCCAGCACCCTGGGCAAAATGACGCCGGCCGAGCAGAAGATGCTCGCGGACGTGACGCAGGAAGCCGCCGTGAACGCGACCAACGACATTCGCAAGCGCGAAGGCGAGCTGGTCGAGGAGTTCAAGAAAAAAGGCATCAACGTGGTCAGCGTGGACCGCAACGACTTCCAGCAGCGTGTCCTCAAGGCCATCACCTTCGAATCCATGAAACTGGACAAGAAGGATTGGGACCGCGTGGTCGGCATCAAATAAGCCCGCCGCATGACGATCGAAACCATCGACGACATGGCCCCCGTGATGGGGGCGGACGGAGAATTCCACGCGCAGGATGAAGCGGTGGATTTCTCCGGCACCAACGCCGAAGCCTGGGTCGCCCTGGGCTTTTTCTGGATCCTGGGCCTGACGGTCTTCTACCAGTTCTTCACCCGCTATGTGCTGAACGATTCGGCCGCCTGGACCGAGGAGATCGCCCGCTACCTGCTGATCGCGGTGGTGTTCACCGGCGCCACCATCGGCGTGGTCAAGAACAACCACATCCAGGTCGATTTCTTCTACAAGTTCATGCCCAGGCCGGTGGCACGCGCCATGGCCATGGCCGTCGATGTGTTGCGCATCGGCTTCTTTGCCACGGCCGCCATCCTCACGGTAATGATGATGGTCAAGCTGGGCAGCAATTCGCGCATGACCATGGTCGACCTGCCGATGAATTGGGTATACGGCATCTGCATGCTGGGTTTCGCCGCCATGGCCTTCCGTTCGGTGCAGGTCGCGCTGTTCCACCGCAAGCGCGGCTACACGGTGTTGGAGCGTCCCGAATCCTCCATGGACGACAAATAAACAAGACCCATGCTCAAAATCATTTTTCTTCTTCTCATGAGCGGCGGTATTCCGGTGGCGATCGCCATGGCCGGCTCGTCCCTGATCTACATCTGGTGGACTGGCAACCTGCCATCCTTTGTGGTGATCCACCGCATGGTCAGCGGGATCGACAGTTTCCCGCTGCTGGCCGTGCCTTTCTTTATCCTCGCCGGCAACCTGATGAACAACGCCGGCATCACCAACCGCATCTACAACTACGCGCTGGCCCTGGTGGGCTGGCTCAAGGGCGGCCTGGGCCATGTGAACGTGGTCGGTTCGGTGGTCTTTGCCGGCATGAGCGGCACGGCGATTGCCGATGCGGCGGGCCTGGGCACGATCGAAATCAAGGCCATGACCGATCACGGGTACAGCAAGGAATTTGCCGTCGGCGTGACCGCCGCTTCGGCCACGCTGGGGCCCATCATTCCGCCTTCGCTGCCTTTCGTGATCTACGGGATGATGGCCAATGTCAGCGTCGGCGCCCTGTTCCTCGCCGGCATACTGCCGGGTGTGCTGATGGGCGGCTTGATGATGCTCACGGTGGCTTACTTCGCCCACAAGAACGGTTGGGGGGCAGATATCAAGTTCGAGTGGCCCCGCGTCATCAAGGCGCTGGCCGAGACACTGGTGGTTGTCGGTTGGCCGCTGGTGCTGTGGGTGCTGATCGTCAAACTCGGCTTCCCGCCGCAGGTCACAGTATTTGCCGGCCTGCTGGCGCTGTTCGCCGCAGACAAGTTCTTCAACTTCCAGGCGGTGCTGCCCATCATGACGCCGGTGCTGCTCATCGGCGGCATGACCACCGGCATCTTCACGCCCACCGAGGGCGCGATCGCCGCGTGCATCTGGGCCATGGTGCTGGGCCTGGCCTGGTACCGCACCCTCAACTGGAAGATGTTTGTCAAGGTCTGCCTGGATACGGTGGAGACCACGGCCACGGTGATGTTCATCGTGGCGGCGGCCAGCATCTTCGGCTGGATGCTCACGGCCACCGGCGTCACGGCCGCGATCTCGCAGTGGGTGCTGGGCTTCACCAAGGAAGCCTGGGTCTTCCTGCTGCTGGCCAACCTGCTGATGCTGTTCGTCGGCTGTTTCCTGGAGCCCACCGCCGCCATCACCATCCTGGTGCCTATCCTGATGCCCATCGTCCACCAACTGGGCATCGACCCCGTCCATTTCGGACTGGTGATGGTGCTCAACCTGATGATCGGCCTGCTGCATCCGCCCATGGGCATGGTGCTGTTTGTGCTGGCCCGGGTGGCCAAACTGTCGGTGGAACGCACGACCATCGCGATCCTTCCGTGGCTGTTTCCGCTGCTGGGCAGCCTGGTGGTCATCACGTACTTCCCCAAATTGGTACTCTGGTTGCCGAAGATGTTTTACTGAAGATGAAACAATCACCCCAGAAGCGCAAATAAACCAACCACCCCCGAAGCGCCTTCGGCGCTTCCCCCTCAAGGGGGCGCCACTTGCGGCCCGGCGAAGCCGGTTCCGCGGTGGCCGCAGGTGGAAATCACACAGAGCCGAGCCATGACCCCCTTTATCCGCCTCCACCCTGCCGATGACGTCCTGATTGCCCGCGCGCAGCTGGTGGGCGGCACCCAGGTCGAAAACATCGCCGTGCGCGGCTTGATCCCTGCCGGCCACAAAATTGCCACCCGCGCGCTGGCTGCGGGCGAGCCCGTGCGGCGCTACAACCAGATCATCGGTTTTGCCAGCAAGCCCATCGCGCCCGGCGAGCATGTGCATACGCACAACCTCGACATGGGCCCCGACAAGGGCGACTTCACGCGGGATTACGCGTTTGGCGCCGACGTGAAGCCCGCGCCCGCAAAGCGGGAAGCCACCTTCATGGGTATCAAGCGGCCCGATGGCCGTGTCGCCACGCGCAACTACATCGGCATCCTTTCCAGCGTGAACTGCTCGGCCACGGCGGCACGCGCGATCGCCGACCATTTTTCGCGGCAGAACAATCCGTCGGCACTGCAAGACTTCCCCAACGTCGACGGCGTGGTGGCGCTCACGCACGGTACGGGCTGCGGCATGGACTCGGACGGCCTGGGCCTGCAGATCCTGCAGCGCACACTGACGGGTTATGCCACGCACCCGAACTTTGCCGGCGTGCTGGTGGTGGGCCTGGGCTGCGAGTCCAACCAGATCAATGCCTGGCTGGCCCATGGCAGCCTGCGGGAAGGCGAAACCCTGCGCGTCTTCAGCATCCAGGACACGGGCGGCACCGCCAAGACGGTGGCCAAGGGCATCGCGATGATCAAGGAGATGCTGCCCGAGGCCAACAAGGTCAAGCGCGAGCCCTGTAGCGCCGCGCACATCACCATCGGCCTGCAGTGCGGTGGCTCCGACGGCTATTCGGGCATCAGCGCCAACCCCGCACTGGGCGCGGCGGTGGACCTGCTGGTCGCCCACGGCGGCACCGCCATCCTCAGCGAAACGCCCGAGATTTACGGTGCCGAGCATTTGCTGACGCGGCGCGCCGTGCGCCCCGACATCGCCGAGAAACTGATCTCGCGCATCAAGTGGTGGGAGCACTACACCCAGATCAACGAGGGTGAGATGAACAACAACCCCTCGCCAGGCAACAAGGCCGGCGGGCTGACCACGATTCTTGAGAAGTCGCTGGGCGCAGTGGCCAAGGGCGGCACCTCCAACCTGGAGGCGGTGTATGAATACGCCGAGCCCGTGAAGGACCACGGCTTCGTCTACATGGACACACCGGGCTACGACCCGGTCAGCGCCACGGGCCAGGTGGCAGGCGGCGCCAACATCATCTGCTTTACCACCGGCCGCGGCTCGGCCTATGGCTGCGCGCCTTCGCCTTCGCTCAAGCTCGCTACCAACTCGGCCTTGTGGCAGCGGCAGGAGGAAGACATGGACATCAATTGCGGCGAGATCATCGACAGCGGCGTGTCGGTGCAGGAAATGGGACAGCGCATTTTCGAGATGGTTCTGGCCACCGCCTCGGGCGAGCCCAGCAAGAGCGAAAAACATGGCTACGGCCAGAACGAATTTGTGCCGTGGCAAGTCGGCGCGGTGATGTAAGAGGGCTTTTACATGCAAAAAGTGCTTCAAGCCCAATATCTTCGGGCACAAACAGCTACTATTTTGATAGCAGCCGGCAGTACGGCGGCTGAAGCGGAAAAGGTCGCCGCCAACCTGGTCATGGCCAACCTGAGCGGCCACGACTCGCACGGCATCGGCATGCTGCCGCGCTATGTCGACGCCGTGCTCGAAGGTGGACTAACGCCGAACGCGCAGGTCAAAACCCTGCTCGACACCGGCTCGCTGCTCAGCCTGAACGGCCAGCGCGGTTACGGCCAGTCGATCGGCGAGCAGGCGATGACGCTCGGCATGGCGCGCGCCAAAACCCACGGAAGCTGCATCATCGCGCTGGCGGAATCCCATCACCTGGGCCGCATAGGCCATTTCGCCGAGATGGCCGTTGCCCAGGGGCTGGTGTCACTGCACTTTGTGAACGTGATGACGCGGCCGGTCGTGGCCGCGTGGGGCGGCGCGGACGGGCGCTACGGCACCAACCCCTGCTGCATCGGCATACCGCTGAAAGACCAGCCGCCTTTCATTCTCGACTTCGCAACAAGCCGCGTGGCCCAGGGAAAAATGCGTGTGGCGCACAACCAGGGGAAATCCGTCCAGCCGGGCCTGTTGATCGACGAACACGGCCAACCGACCACTACCCCCGGCGTTGTAGTCGTGCCGCAGGCCAACGGGCTCTTTGGCGCACTCATGCCTTTCGGTGAACACAAGGGCTACGGCCTGGCGGTGGCCTGCGAGCTGCTGGGCGGCGCGCTCACCGGTGGCGGCACCTGGCACCACCCCACGGTGAGCGGCCGGGCGGTCTACAACAGCATGCTCACCATCCTGATCGACCCCGGCAAGCTGGGCACCCAGTCAGCCATGGAGACCGAAGCCCTGGCTTTCGTCGAATGGCTGCGCAAAAGCCCGCCGGCCGACGGCGTGGATGCCGTGCAGATTGCCGGTGAACCCGAACGCCGCGCGCGCCTGGCGCGCGAACAGGACGGCATTGAAATAGACGGTGAAACCTGGCGCGAAATTGTCGCAGCCGGCCAAAAGGTCGGCGTAGATATGCAGGACTAGGCACCGAGCGCTATTAAATCAGTAGCTGCTTGCGCTCGTGGCATCAGGGCCATTGGCTGAAACGACTCTCAATCTCCCGGGAAACCATCCTCCCGCCGATTCAAGACAAGGTCACGACACGTCCTGTAGCGGCAGGTTGCAGCGCCAGAAGATACCGGTGAGCCGTTCCTGCGAACGTGCCGTTCACCCACGGCATGCTTTTTCTGGCGCACCCGATGGGCGGCTTCATCACCGGCGAGCCGGCGCCCGGCTGAAAAAGAATCACCATTTGCTGGTTCCTGCGGGATTTGCCAGTTGGGGGCGCGAAACGGGTTTTACCCGGCCGCAGGCGCCACCCCCTGGAAGGAAGAAAAGGCACGACACGCCGTGCGCGTCCGATAGGGTCAGCCCAGCAGGTTAGCCAGGCTGGCTTCCAGATGCTCAGATGGCAGGCGCTTGAAGCCTGAGCGGGCGAAGCGCTGCAGGCGGCCGACCATAAAAGCGACGATAACGGAGGCGCGCACCTGGGCATCAACGGTGGGGGTTGCCGCACCGCCGGCGGTAGCGGCGTCGCGCAGACTCTGCTTGAGGCTGGATTCGAGCTTGTCGAAGAACTGGTTCATGCGCTCTTGCAAGCGGTCGTTTTCAAACACCAGCGCATCGCCCACCATCACGCGCGTCATGCCGGGGTTCTTTTCAGCGAACTGCAAAATCATGATGACGAGCTTGCGGGTGCGGGCAGAATGGTCGGGTTCGCGTTCACCAATCTGGTTGATCAGCGTGAAGACGCTTTGCTCGATGAATTCGATCAGGCCTTCGAACATTTGCGCCTTGCTGGCGAAATGACGATAAAGTGCGGCCTCACTCACATCCAGCTTGGCCGCCAGTGCCGACGTCGTGATGCGCTCAGCACCCGGCTGCTCCAGCATGGTCGCCAGCGCCTGCAGAATCTGAACCCGGCGCTCCCCCGGTTTGGGGCGCTTGCGCGCCGCAGGCTCGGCAGAAGCTGGCGTGGCCTGCGGGCTCACTTCGGATTCAGACGCTAAGTCGGACATAGGCGATGGAAGGAAATGAAGAATGTTTCAAAAAACCGGGAATCGTTGCAATTGATTCTCGCACAGCCAAGTGACAGTTCGCCTCTCACCATGCCCGGGTTTTAATGGGTGAGGCAAAGGCGCAACGTTCTGTTTCGTAACAGCAAGCGCTTACTGTGGTGGACGAGCTACAAACTCAATCGAACCCGCAATCCATACGGTCCGGCAGGGCCAGTGCCAGCGTAGTCCAGCTCCAGCTGCGAATGATGGACCCGGGCGATTTCATCGGCAATGGCCAATCCAAGGCCATTGCCCTCGCCGGCAGTGCCTTGCACACGGTAAAAGCGCTGCAGCGCCATCCCGCGCTCGTTGGGGGCAATACCAGGGCCGTCGTCTTCTACCTCCAGAAAGAAGCCCCAGCGCGGCTGCCCGGCGCCACTGCTGCCAGGAACCGGCGGTGTGGGCGCATCTGACGCGATCAACCCCGACACCCGGCCGCAACGGATGGTGACTGTGCCGCCCGGTGGTGTGTATTTGACGGCGTTGTCCACCAGATTACCCAGCAGCTCGCGCAGCAGCCACTCATGCCCGCTGACCTGCGCAGGCTGCGTTTCCAGCCCCAGGTCGATGCCTTTGCGCATGGCGGCATCCAGGTGCAGCGGCAAGATAGATTCGCAGAGTTCCTTCAGGTCCACCCGCTGCATGGGCTGGGCGCCGGCGGCCGACGCGTCGGCACGTGAAAGCGCCAGCAACTGGTTGGCCAGCTGCGACGTCCGTCGCGTGGCATTGCGCAGCTTGATGATTTTTTCGGCGGATAACGTAACAGCACCATCCGAGCCTGCAGCCTGAGCCACTTTGGCGGCTTGTGCCCAGGCTTCGACCTGCGCCTGAAGCCCCGCCAAAGGCGTGCGAAGCTGGTGCGCGGCATCGGCCACAAACCGGCGCTGCCCTTCCGCCTGGTCGTTCACCAGGCCAAAAAGGCGATTCAAGGCACTGACCAGCGGCTGAACTTCGGCCGGTGTGGCCAGTGGGTCGATGGCGCTCAGGTCACGCGGGTTGCGGCGCTCCACAGCGTCCTTGAGTTCAATCAATGGTTTGAGTGCCCGCGTCACGGCCCAGTTGAGTGCGAAGCCCGCAGCCAGCACCAGGATGAGGTTGGGCAGCAGCACCTTTATCAGCACGGAGCGCACCCATTGCTGGCGCGGGTCGGAGCCGTCTGCCAGCTGCACGATCAGCCCGCCCGCGGCTGTGTTGGCGCGCTGGGCCGCGATGCGGTAGGTCACGCCCTTGTGTTCGATGCTGTGGAACTCGGTTTCATGCGTGGCAGGCAGCAGGTCGGGGATCCAGTCCTCTCCCGCCATGAATTCGCCCTGGGCATCGGAAATCCGGAACCCGGCGGAGCCGACACGGCCCTTGAGGAAGTCGTCCACCGCAGGTGCCAGCAACAGCAAGGGTTCGCGCCCCCCGGGCGTGATGCCGGGTCCCACCACAGAGTCCGCCAACAAGGGAATCAGCCGCGCAAGTTGCTGGTCTTTCTGAAGCGCGACGCTGCCGGCGGTCTGGTAATCGAAGTAAACGCTGATCAGCGCAAAAATCCCCAGCGGCACCAGCAGGAGCAGGAGCAGGCGGCGCTGCAGGCCGGACTTCATGGCCGGCGGCACCAGGCGGCTGTTGCCGGTTCGTACGGCCAGGCCGGCCAGGCGGGCCTTCAGGCGGACGGCCCAGGGATGGCCAGGGGCGTCGTCCATGCGCGATGCTTACTCGGCGCCCGCGCCGGGCGTGCCGGACACGGCTTCCGTCAGTTCCAGGCGGTAGCCAAAACCGCGAATCGAGCGCACGGCGATGCCGTGCGGCTCGAGCTTGCCGCGCAGGCGTGAGATGTAGACCTCGATGGCGTTGGGCGTGATTTCCTTGTCCCAGCCGGTCATGGCCTGCAGGAGCTTGTCCTTGCTGGCGGGCTTGGGAGCGTGGATCAGTAAATATTCCATCACCGTCCATTCGCGAGGTCCGAGCTCCATCAGCTGGCCATTGGCGCGAGCCTCGCGGTTGGCAGTATCCAGCTCCAGCGCTCCAAAACTCAAGGTGGCGCTGGTGGCAGCCTGCGAACGTCGCAGCAGCGCGCGCAGGCGCGCCAGCAGTTCGGGTAGTTCGAATGGTTTGACCATATAGTCATCCGCCCCCAGATCCAGCCCCTGGACACGGTCCTGCAAGGCATCGCGCGCCGTCAGGATGAGTACCGGCATGGACATCCCGCCGCGGCGCAGGCGCCGGGTCAGTTCCAGCCCATCAATACGCGGCAGCCCGATGTCGATGATCGCGGCATCGAACGACTCGCCCTGCAGCACCTCCTCGGCGCGTTCGGCGCTGCCGACCCAGTCGACCGCATAACCGGCGTCGCTGAGCCCCAGCTTGATGCCGCTGGCTACCATCACGTCGTCTTCTACCAATAGGAGTCTCATACTCTAAGCATAGGGGCTGCAGATAAGGGAACTCATCGGGAATACACCAGCAGCGCACCGCCAGACAGCCTTTTGTCAAGAAGCCCTTGCAGCAACAGCTGGAACGCCCCCTCGAAAGGGTTTGGGCGGGCCAGAAGCCAGACCCCGACGGCCCATGGATTCGCAACCGCTTCCACCTAAAATCAGTGATAACTTACCGAGGTCTGTAAACAATGAAAGCAGTCATACTCGCCGGTGGCCTGGGAACACGCATTTCAGAAGAAACGCACACCAGACCCAAGCCCATGATAGAAATCGGTGGGATGCCCATACTCTGGCACATCCTGAAAATTTATTCTTCGCATGGCGTCAACGATTTCATAATCTGTTGCGGATACAAGGGCTATGTCATCAAGGAATACTTCGCCAACTATTTCCTTCATATGTCCGATGTTACTTTTGATATGAGCAAAAACAGCATGGAAGTTCACCAGCGTAGCGCCGAACCTTGGCGTGTAACGTTGATCGACACCGGCGAGGAAACCATGACTGGGGGGCGCCTGAAACGTGTCTCAACCTACCTTGAGGGCGAGGACGCATTTTGTTTTACGTATGGGGACGGCGTGAGCGACGTCAACATCACGGATCTAATCGCATATCATAAATCCGGGAACACAAAGGCCACCATGACGGCAACTTTTCCGCCGGGACGCTTTGGCGCACTGGACCTCGAAGGTTC
Source organism: Polaromonas aquatica (assembly GCF_050626995.1). GTDB lineage: Bacteria > Pseudomonadota > Gammaproteobacteria > Burkholderiales > Burkholderiaceae_C > Polaromonas > Polaromonas aquatica_A. The sequence continues at coordinate 1,261,893 of NZ_CP192467.1, forward strand.
CAGGGTGCGCAGCTTTCGTGAAAAACCCAAAGGCGACGGCGGCATGATCAACGGTGGCTTTTTTGTCCTCTCTCCTGAGGTCATTGACTACATCCAGGACGACAACACCGCCTGGGAGAGTGAGCCGCTGGAAAGGCTAGCGCAAGAGGGTCAGCTTGCTGCATATCAGCACACTGGGTTCTGGCAACCCATGGACACTCTACGTGACAAGACCTACCTGGAAGCTCTCTGGGCCGCCGGGCAGGCGCCTTGGAAAGCCTGGAAATGACCCCCGGTTTCTGGCAGGGCAAGCGTGTTTTCCTGACTGGACATACTGGGTTTAAAGGCAGTTGGTTGTCCCTATGGCTTCAGGATCTGGGCGCCGAGGTCACGGGTTACGCGCTTGCACCGTCGACGATACCCAATCTCTATAGCGAAGCCCATGTTGAATCGGGCATGAAGTCGGTCATCGGCGATATCCGCGATCTGTCCAAGCTCGGTGCGACGCTGCGAGAGGCCCAGCCTGAAATAGTTATCCACATGGCTGCCCAATCACTGGTCCGCCGGTCATACATCAGTCCCGTTGAAACCTACGCAACTAACATCATGGGGACGGTTCACCTGCTCGAAGCAGTACGCTGCACTCCCGGCGTCAAGGCCGTGGTCAATGTAACAACTGATAAATGCTATGAAAACCGGGAATGGGTTTGGGCCTACCGAGAAAATGAACCCATGGGCGGTTACGACCCCTACAGTAGCAGCAAGGGCTGCGCCGAACTGGTAAGCGCGGCCTATAGATCGTCATTCTTTAATCCTCTTCAATATAACCAACACGGTGTAGCGATTGCAACCGCACGTGCTGGCAACGTCATTGGCGGCGGCGACTGGGCTAGTGACAGATTGGTACCTGACATCCTGACTGCCTTCGAATCAGGCCGGCCAGCGGTTATCCGCAATCCGCATGCTGTCAGGCCGTGGCAACATGTGCTGGAACCACTTCGCGGCTATCTGACCTTGGCAGAACATCTTTACCAGCAAGGCACAACCTTCGCTGAAGCCTGGAATTTCGGCCCCCATGATGAAGATGCGCGGAACGTCGGCTGGATCGCAGAACAACTTGCCATCCGGTGGGGTGTAGGCGCGAGCTGGCAAACCGACGAGTCGATACACCCCCATGAAGCTACCTACCTGAAACTCGACATTTCCAAAGTGCGTAGCCGGTTCGGCTGGCAACCGATCTTACGACTGAACGACGCACTTAGCATGATCGTGGACTGGACACAGCAAAAGCAGGCGGGTGCCAGCTTGCGCAAGCTCTGCCTGGCCCAAATACAGGCCTATTGCCAAACCTGCCAGACCATTACTCTCAATTAAAAATGCAGAATGACAAAACGCACGCCCTCAGGCAACAGATAGCACTGCTGGTTGAGGAATATGCAGCCATTGCATTGACCCCTAATCCCTTCATGCCGGGCATGTCGGCGATTCCTCCCTCAGGCAAGGTCCTAGATTCAGCAGAGCTCAAAAACATGGTGGAAGCCAGCTTGGATGGCTGGCTAACGACCGGCCGGTTCAATGTGGAGTTCGAGAAAAGGCTGGCAGCATTCATTGGCATCAAACACTTGATCACGGTAAATTCGGGCTCATCTGCCAATCTCGTGGCCTTCAGCGCCTTAACTTCGCCAAGGCTGGGCGAACGAGCGATTCAGCGCGGTGATGAAGTGATTGGTGTGGCCGCCGGCTTCCCGACTACCGTCAACCCCATCCTGCAGTTCGGCGCCGTGCCGGTCTTCGTGGACGTCGACCGCCTCACGCACAACATCGACGCTGCCAAGATCGAAGCGGCGATCTCGCCGAAAACCAAGGCCATCATGCTGGCTCATTCGCTAGGCAACCCATTCAACCTAGACGTGGTCACCGCGATCTGCAAGAAACACCATTTGTGGCTGGTCGAAGACTGCTGCGACGCGCTGGGCACCACTTACCGCGGTCAGATGGTCGGCACCTTCGGCGACATCGCTACATTGAGCTTCTACCCCGCGCACCACATCACTATGGGTGAAGGCGGCGCGGTGTTCACTAACAATGACGAGCTCAAGGTCATCGCCGAGAGTTTTCGGGACTGGGGTCGCGACTGCTACTGCCCCCCCGGCAAGGACAACACCTGCGGCAAACGCTTTTGCTGGAAGCTGGGTAACCTGCCCGAGGGCTACGACCACAAATACACCTACAGTCATCTCGGCTACAACTTAAAAATCACGGACATGCAAGCCGCCTGCGGACTGGCGCAACTCGACAAGGCACCAGCATTCATCCAGGCGCGCAAGGACAACTTTAAATTCCTCAAGAAACGTCTGGCGGCTTGCGAGGAATTCGTATACCTGCCGCAAGCCACCGAGCATTCCGACCCGTCGTGGTTCGGCTTTCCCATTACCCTCAAGGAGAACTCCCCGGTAACGCGGCTGGACCTGCTAACCTATCTGGACCAGAACAAGGTCGGCACTCGGCTGCTGTTCGCCGGCAACCTGGTTCGCCAGCCTTATATGAAGGAACAACAATATCGCATCAGCGGCGAGCTGACCAACACAGACAACGTCATGAATAACACATTCTGGATTGGCGTGCAGCCGTCGCTTACAGAAAGCATGATGGAGTATTCGTGCAGCAAGATAGAAACCTACTTGGGCGTAAACTTCTGATGACAACCACGTTGACGCTTGCCAGAGACATCCGGAAAAACGCATTGTCGATGGCCTGCAAGGCCAAGGCATCTCACATCGGAAGCGCGCTGTCGATCGTCGACATCCTGGCCGTGCTGTATGGCGAAGTGATGCAATACGCACCATCAAACCCAGCCGAGCCCTCACGGGACCGCTTTATCCTGAGTAAGGGTCATGCATGCGTCGCGGTGTACGCGGCGCTCGCTGAAGTGGGAATCATTGCCCGTGAGCAACTACTGACTTACGGCGAAGACTTCTCCTGGTTGATGAACCACATTAGCCACAAGGTGGCCGGAGTGGAGTTCTCAACCGGAGCGTTGGGGCACGGCCTGCCATTCGGCGTGGGCAAGGCGTTAGCAGCGCAAAGTCGAAGCGAATCGTGGCGCACCTTCGTGCTACTGAGCGATGGTGAAATGGACGAGGGCGCGAATTGGGAAGCTCTGATGTTCGCCGCCCACCACAAGCTCGACCGACTGACCGCCGTTATCGATTACAACAAACTCCAGAGTCTGGATACCGTTGCAAGAACACTGGGCCTGGAGCCTCTCGTCGACAAACTGCACGCATTCGGGTGCACAGTTCATGAAGTGGACGGGCACGACCACTCGCAGCTTCTCACAGCGCTGCAGAAAATCACCCCCTATACACCGACCGTCGTGGTCGCGCATACCATCAAGGGGAAAGGTGTCAGCTTCATGGAGAACCGTGTAGAGTGGCACTACAAGAACCCGAGTGAAGTTCAACTAGCCGAGGCACTTGCTGAACTGGAGCGAGCTCATGCGTAACGCCTTCATCAGCGAACTCATCGCAGCGGCAGAACACAATAAAAAAATTGCTCTCGTCGTCGGTGATTTGGGCTACGGAGTGGTCGAACCCTTTGCCACTCGCTTTCCCGAGCGCTTCTTCAATGCTGGAGTGGCCGAACAAAATATGATGGGACTGGCAGCTGGCCTTGCATCCGAAGGGTTTCATGTCTTCGTCTATTCCATTGCCAATTTCCCGACCTTTCGCTGCGCGGAGCAGATCCGCAACGATGTGGACTACCACCAACTATCAGTGACCGTTGTCGCAGTTGGCGGTGGGCTGGCGTACGGCAATCTGGGTTATTCGCATCATGCCGTTCAAGATTACGCCCTGATGCGCGTGCTACCGCACATGTTGATCGCTGCTCCCGGGGATCCTCTGGAGGTACAAGCCTGTATGCGTTATCTAGTCGACAACCCTCAGCCCAGCTACCTTCGCTTGGGGAAATCCGGTGAACCTCGCATCCATGGAGATATTCCGGTCGTTCAACCCGGCCAATGGGTTGCTGTTCGCCACGGCAGATCTGGAGGGCAAGCCTATCTCACAACCGGCGCGGCACTGGAAGCTGTGCACCGCATGCTGGTCGACCAGTCCGACATGCGGGATTGCACGCTTTTCTCCATGCCGTTGTGGAGCATGAAAACCAAACCCGCCCAGGCCCGTCAGATCGCCGCCTTCGAAACAACAGTCACAGTAGAAGACCACTTGATGGATGGCGGCTTCGGTAGTTGGCTGCTTGAAGCCGCTTGCGCAGAACCGGCTCTTCTCGCACGCCTGCGTATCAAGGCGCTCGACGCCAGAGTCTGTGGCATGGTCGGAAAGCAGGCTACGCTAAATGCGGAGGGCGGCCTGACCGCTGCGATGTTATGCGGATAGCCATTCTCGGCGCGTCCAGTCAGATCGCATCTGACTTGATTCAGGCTTTTTCAACTGACAGCGAACATGCGCTGGGACTCTTTGCACGTAGGCCTACGGCGGTACAGGAGTGGCAACAGCGCGCCCGGTTGCCACGGATGTTTCCGGTCGCCAGTTTTGAGGCCTTCGGGTCGGACCACAACTATGACGCAATCATCAACTTTGTTGGCGTTGGTAACCCTGCAAAAACCGAGGCCATGGGTGCTGCAATCTTCGACGTCACACTGATCCACGACATGATGGCCCTGGACTATATCCAGACTCATCAAGCCTGTCGCTATATCTTCCTCAGCAGCGGCGCAGCATATGGCTCCACATTCGAGGAACCGGTGGATGCCGACACGGTAGCGAACGTCGCAATCAACGGACTCAAGCCGCAGGACTGGTATGCAGTGGCCAAGCTGTATGCAGAGTGCCGCCACAGAGCGCTACCCGCCCTGCCCATTACGGATGTCCGGGTCTTCAACTACTTCAGTCGTACCCAGGATATTTCAGCCAGATTTTTCATTACCGATCTTTTGAGAGCGGCGCGCGACGGCGCGATACTCAAGACCTCAGGCGATTACATGGTTCGCGACTACATTCACCCGTCCGACTTCTATCAGTTAATCGAAGCGCTGTTGCAGGCACCTCCAGCCAATACAGCCATCGATTGCTACAGCGCCGCACCAGTAGACAAGCCCGCATTGCTCCAAGCCATGCACACCGCTCTGGGTTTGCGTTATGAGGTGACTGACAACGGCTCGACGGTGAACGCCACAGGCAGCAAGCCGTACTACTACTCACTCAACCGTCGTGCCGCAGATTTCGGCTACAAACCCTACTTCACTTCCATTGATGGCGTCTTACATGAAGCCCGGGCAATGCTCGCCCTTGCAGCGGTGCCACACAGCCCATCGGCCTGACTTCCCGCGAAAAGTGCCTCCGCTGACTGTGCCGTCACCAGTCCTCGATTCGTTTGTGCTTTGTTCTGGTTGGCACTCCAATACGGTCGTCGAACATCATGAAACGTCTGCTTGCAGTCGAGCATAAGCACATTAATTTCGAGGTGTCGAGGACCGGTGGTCCATCCGGACTGCAGCAATAAAAAGTGCCGCAATCGCGGTTCTTTTTTCCCGCCTCGATAGCAATACTTGCTCAGTGCGAACGAATCATCGTGCCGTATGCTTGATCGGTCAGAATTTCCAGCAGCATGGCATGCGGCACCCGGCCGTCGATGATGTGGACCGAATTCACGCCGCTTTTGGCGGCATCCAGCGCACCTTCGATTTTGGGCAGCATGCCGCCTGAAATCGTGCCGTCGGCGAATAGTTCGTCGATCTCGCGGGCGCTCAGGTCGGTGAGCAGCTCGCCGGCCTTGTTGAGTACGCCGGGCGTGTTTGTCAGCAGCACCAGCTTTTCGGCTTTCAGCACAGTGGCCAGCTTGCCGGCCACCACGTCGGCGTTAATGTTATAGCTCTCGTTTTCCTCGCCGAAACCTATGGGGCTGATCACCGGGATGAAGGCATCATCCTGCAGCGCCTTGACCACGCTGGGATCAATGCTGACGATGTCGCCGACAAAACCGATGTCATGCTCCTTCGTGGCGTCGTCCTTATCGACCATTTTGAGTTTTTGCGCGCGGATCAATCCGCCATCGCGGCCCGTCAGGCCCACTGCCTTGCCGCCGGCCTGATTAATCAACCCGACAATGTCTTGCTGCACCTGGCCTGCCAGAACCCATTCCACCACTTCCATGGTTTCCTCATCGGTGACGCGCATGCCCTGGATGAAGTGGCCCTTCTTGCCCAGGCGGTTCAGCGCGGTCTCGATTTGCGGGCCGCCGCCGTGCACCACCACCGGGTTCATACCCACCAGCTTGAGCAGCACCACATCTTCCGCAAAATCCGCCTGCAGGGCCGGGTCCGTCATGGCATTTCCGCCGTATTTGATGACCATGGTCTTGCCATGGAACTTGCGGATGTAAGGCAGCGCCTGGGCAAGGATTTCGGCCTTGTCGCGCGGGCCTACATGGGAGAGGTCTGGGTCGGTAGAGGCGGTCATTCGGGTTGGCCTTGATGGTTGAAAGGATAGATATCCGAATTGTGCCGCATCAAGCGATGCCTTATGCACCTCAGCGGCGAAGCCACTTCGGTACCTTGAAGCGCACGATGGCCACGTAAAAGCTAACGTAAGAGACGACGAATAGCGCGCAGAAAAGCATCAGTATCGAAGTGTCACGCCAGAACAGCACCGCCGGCACTACTGTCATCAGCGTGAAGCTCCAGAGATACGGCGAAGTGCGGTTGTTGCGGATCAGCATACGACGCGAAGCATCGTCGTGGAACACGCCACGTACGATTCGACGGAATATCAGTTGGTGGAAATGCAGCGCGTCGGCAACACCGGGCGACCCACCACGTGCAAGCTTGCGATAGATCGAAAACACCGTTTCCCATACCGGGTAGATCAACAGCAGCATAGGAAACCACGGCGATACCGATTCGTGACGCTGCACTAGCAAGATAGACGTCGCGGCAATCACAACGCCCCAGAGATAGGCTCCGCCGTCACCCGCGAAAATCAAACCTCGCGGGTAATTCCAATACAAGAACCCTGCGGTCGCGGCGGCTAAGCAAAGCACGATGCCCGCAAGTTGTCGGTCCCCGAGCTGGAGTGCGACATAGACAATAGACAGGCTGATCAAGATCGTGACAGTGCCCGCCAGACCGTTGTACCCGTCGATGATGTTAAACGCGTGCGGCAGTCCGCAGATCGCAAGAAAAGCCAAGGCGATGCCGAGCCCTGGCACAACTGCCAGCAGGCTGTCGACGCCCGGTATGCCGAGCCTCGGCACCGACAACCCAAGCAAGGTGCAGGCCAGAGCGGCCGACAGTGCGGTAAGTAACAACCGATAGCGCACCGCCAGTCGCTGTGTCATGTCCTCATAGATGCCGCCTACCACAGCAGGCAGAAGCATCGCGGCCAGCGCCAGCGCCATCTGCCAAGTAACCGGTACTTGGAAGCGGCCAACCGTCAGCACGGCCGCAGTCCAACCAATCAACAGCCCTGCCAGTATGCCGACGCCCCCGAGGCGCGGCACATGCCCGGCGTGAAAACGCTGCGGCTTCGCGGTGTCATATGCCGCGGCGTGGTCATGCGCCATGCGGATGACCAGCACGGCCGAAACCAATGACACCGCGAAACTCAGACACAACAGGAAAACCATGGCGCTCCCAAACTCTTTGGTGCGATTATCGACGCAGCTGATGATCGTAAAATTCCAGCCAAGCCGCCACGACCACCGGCTGCGAGAACTGCCGCTGGGCGCGCAGCCGGGCCGCAGCGCCGAGTTCGGCGCGGCGCACCGGATCACCCAGCAATTGCTCGAGGGCGCCGGTCAGGGCTGGCACATCGCGCGCCGGCACCAGCAACCCAGTTTCGCCCTCCACCACTGCATCGGTGATGCCGTAGATGCGCGAGGCCACGCACGGCAAACCGGCGGCGGCAGCTTCGATCAGCGATAGCCCAAAACCCTCTCGATAGCTTGCAAGGCAAAAGATGTCGGCGGCCGCCATGTATTTTTGCGGTTCCGAGGTGAGACCTACTACATGTACGCGCTCGCGCGCCGCGCCGGCAAAAGTCAGCGCCGGCTGTAACGCACCTTCGTCGGGCCCGACCAGCAACAGATGCACGGCCGGATCGCGCAGAGCCAGTTCCGCAAACGCCTGAGCCAGTTCCAGCAAGCCCTTCTCGACATGCATACGGCCAATGTAAAGCAGCAGCGAGGCTTGCTCCGGCACGCCCAGTTGGCTACGCACCTCGGCACGCCATTGCGGCTGCGGTGCGAAGCGCACGGTGTCGACCCCAGCGATCGAGCCCTCACCGAGCACATGCAGGCGGCCCGGTGCCACGATGTTTTCGGCAACGAGAAAATCGCGCTGCGAAGCGCTGTCGACCAACAAAGAGCTAGCGCACGCCGCCAGCAACCGATCAATCGAGCGCAGCAACCAGCGCATCGTGCCGCTGCGCGTGGCCCATACCTGGCCTGTGAAGGTGTGGATGCGTACTGATATCCCGGCCAGTCGCGCCGCCATCATCGCTAACAAGCCGGCTTTCGGCGTTACGCTGTGGACGACATCGAAGCGGCGTGCGCGAAACAGGTCGAACAGCGTGTGCAACGCCGCCAGGTCGTGCAACAGCGCAATCGCGCGGGCGATCTCAAGGTTGACGATCTCGATGCGGCCATAGATGTCCTTGGCGATCGGCCCCGAGTCGGCGTTGACGACGACTGTTACGCGGTCGCCGCGCGCCAGCAGGGCGCGGATCGCCGGCGCAACAAACGCATTGAGGGCAAACGGGGTTGTAAGGACGAAACAGACGTGCATAGGAAAGGAGAGAGGATTTCGAAACAAGTTTAGCCTTATGCTGCCTGAAGAACGAGCTTTGTCACGCCTAGCTTGATTTAAGCTTCTAGTTTGGCCGCATTTTCCCTATGAATAACGATTCTTTCGACGCAGTCTATTTTCTGATGTTTCCCGGTTGGGAGAACGAGATGCGCTCAAATCGTTGGCACTTTATCTCTCGCTGGGCGCGTCATGCTCCGGTTGTCTTAATTCAGCCGACCCAGAATTTCCCCTCTCCTAGGCCGGATTCGACGCCCGAGCGGCGGATTCCCGGCGCACGCGTGCTGAAGATTCAGTCGCTCCGTGCTTCGCCATTTTTCGACGCGTCGACGCAGCTCGATATTCAGCTGGCACAGGTGGAGCGAGACATGGAGCAACACCAAGTCCGGCGCCCCCTGTTATGGGCCTACAACCCCGGGCTTAGCGACCTCTATGCGCGGCTACCCGCAGCCTATCGAGTTTTTCATGCAACCGAGGACTACTTTCGCTTCAGTGGTCCTGAACGAGGGCTGATTCCACAGTTGATTTTCTCTATCGACCTGAGCGATCTTGTAGTGGCGGTGTCCAGCGGCGTAGCAAGTTCGATTGCGACCCACGCGGCGGCGCGACGAGTCACTATCGAAACCAACGGCTGCGATTTTGATTTTTACGCCGATCCCAAAGTGCGGCAACATCCCATCAAATTGGCCCAATTGGACCGGCGCGTGGCAATCTATGCAGGCAACGTCAACGCACGACTCGACTTCGCGCTGATTTTGCGCGCCTGCGTCAGCCTGCCCGAGACACATTTCGTGCTTTTTGGTCCCTTAGCCGACCTGTCCGGGCATGATCTGAAGTCGTGGAAACAGTTGCTAGCGACCCCTAACTTCCGTTACCTCGGCGCCGCTACACCAGAGCAGTTGCGTAATCTTTACGCCGGGGCGGATCTAGGAATCATTCCTTATCTCGCCACACCAATGATTAAAGAAAGCGGCTTCCCGCTGAAAGCGCTCGAAATGGGTGCAAGCGGACTGCCCGTCGTATCGACTCTCATGAAGCCGCTGCAGGGACTTGCCGATGCAATTGTGGTCACATCGACGGCGGAACAGTTTATCGACGCCGTTCGGCATCTGGACCGCGCGTCGATGAACCCACGGCAAGTACAGGAACTGATTGGTGTGGCACAGCGCGAGGGCTATGACAACAAGTTCGCGCGCATCCGCGCGACCATTGCTGAGGACCTCGCGCAGCTTGCTGACCGTGGCTTGACACCAGCGCCCGATGACGCTTGGCGCCAACACATTGCCACCTTGCTCGGTCGTAAAAGCCAGCGCTGGCACTGGTTTTTTGAGCCCTACTCGCTGATGATCTCAGCCTACCGAGCGCTGCGAGACCTACGCAGCAGGGTGCGCATGGGTGCCGGAAAAACCTTCAATCCGACCGATCTGGGCAGTTGAGCGCCGCTCAAAGTCCCGACGACCAAACGCCTTCATCGTGCATGGACAGCCATTCTCCAAGGCTGATCCATCGCCACAGGGCCCAGGACAGGTTAGCCCGACCGGACTGGTGCATATCCCACATCCGACTCACCTCAGCAGCATCAAATCCCGCTAACTCGTGCAACGAACCCGAAAACAACATGCTGTGGGCCCAGTCCTTGATTTCACCGCGCAGCCAGATATCCAGCGGCGCGGCGTAGCCAACCTTGTCGGCACGCCACTGCACCTGCGAAGGCAATAGGCCCTCGCCAGCGCGCCGCATCACATACTTTTGCCAGCCGTCACGAATCAGCACATCTTCGGGTTGCCGGATACACCAGTCCACCAGTTCGTAGTCGAGGAAAGGCAGACGAGATTCCAAGCCGAACGCCATTGAATTGCGGTCCGCATAACGCAGCAGCGCGGGCAGTGAGTTGTATTGCACGGCCTCGGCTAGTTGGCGTTTGAGACGCATGCCACGCTGCGGCAACGGCACACCGATCTCGTAGTGGCCGGCATGTGCCCGGGGAGCACGGAACGCCAGAGCGTGCACCAACCGTATTGCCGACAACGACACCTGATGGTTGAAGCGCCTGGCGCTATCGGGGTATTTTTCACTAGCCGAACGCAAGCGAGCGTCGAACAACCGGGTTTCATTGAAAAGATCTCTCCACCGAAATTTTTCGGCGAGGTCAAGCTGGTGGCTTCTGAAGTAGTACTGGTAGCCGGCCAGGATTTCGTCAGCGCCCTGGCCGTCGAGCAGCACCGTCGTGGCGTTGGCTCGCGCGCAGCGGGCAACACACCATTGCAGGTAGATCGACGCCGACAGGAAGGGCTCCTCCTGATGCCAGTGCAACGCGCGCGACTCGCTCATCAGTCCGGTCGGGGTCGGTGAAACCGAATGCGAGTTGACCCCCGTGTGATCGACCACCAGGTCGATGAATTCGCCCTCCGATAAGCTGGGATCTGCATCGAAGCGGGCAGAGAAAGAATTTTGCGTCAGTGCCGTACCCTGGAGCCTCATGCGCGAAAGCGAACCGGCGATCATCGAAGAGTCGAGCCCTCCCGACAAACTGGTGCCTACCGGGACGTCGGCGCGCAGGCGCAGCCTGAGACTGCGCTCGAACAGAGCCGAGAACTCCTCGATCTTTTGTTCAATGGGTGCCGGATCCGCAACTTGCCCGTAGTCTGGTATCCAGTAACGCCATGAGCGCAGCACCTGGCCCGTGCTGTCGAGGATCATCGCGGTAGCCGGCAGGACGCGATAGACGTCGAGGAACATCGTCTCCGCGGAGTCCTCGTGGTAAGTCCCCGCCGTATACTTCTCAACCACTTTGGGGTTGACCCGTGCAGCGATACGCGGATGGGCGAACAGCGCCTTGATCTCCGAAGCAAATGCGACGCCGCCCTCGTCGACTCGCGAGAAAAACAGCGGCTTTTCGCCGAAGCGGTCGCGCGCCACAATGACCTGGCCTTTGCCTTCGTCGAGAATCACGAACGCGAACATTCCATTAAGGCGAGAAAGACACTCCGCACCCCAGTGCCGATAGCAGGCCAGCAGCACTTCGGTGTCGCTCGAGGTGCGAAAGCTCACGCCCTCGGCCTGCAGTTGCGCGCGCAATTCGATGTAGTTGTAAATCTCGCCGTTGAACACGATGGTGAGCCGGCCATCGTCACTCGTCATCGGCTGGCTGGCCGCTTCGGTCAAGTCGATGATGGACAGCCGGCGATGCGCCATGGCGATACTCATGGCGCCAAGATGCTTGACGACCAGGCCCGCGCCATCCGGACCGCGGTGCGCAAGACGATCGCGCATCGCGCCGATCATCGCATCCGACAGGGATGGCGCCGGGCCGATGACCGTGACTAAACCACACATGTTGTTTCCCTGTTAGCAGTGCCGTTGGCGGGTCTCGTGCAGCAGACCATGGCGACCAGGCGATCAGCGCCCTATCACGCGCAGCAACGGCCTGAGGGCGTTGCGCAGCGCAAATGGCGTCATGCCCCACAGCCTGAAAATGATTTTTCGCAAAGCGGTGCCGAGCAGGATTTTCTGCAGCCCTTGTGCCGACACACGATGCACGATGAACCGGACACTGGTCACCACGGCAAAGCGAAATTCGGCCGGCGAATAGGGCCTAGAGGTTGGCGTGATGGCCGCGGTGGCAAACCGCCCGGCCACCTCTGCGGCGAAAGTCTTGCCGAATTGCTCGTAGCTATACAGCGGATTCATCGCGACCTCGTTGAACGTATCGTCGGCGATCTGCTGCATGCGGGCCACATCGCGGAGAACCGCCAGCACCTCTGCAAAATTGCTGAAGTCCTTCTTGAGCGGAACGAAATGCCGCCCGGGTTTCAGGATGCCCGAGTACTCACCCTCGTAGAGCACCAGCACGGTCTTCAGAGCGGCCGCTTCGAAGCAGCGCGGCGAAATCTGGTTGTGCCGGATCAGCCCCTCATACGGTGTCAGGAACTTGTCGTGCACCTCCCTGAACGTCGTCTCCGGATGCCCGGACACGTAGCTATCGACGCGCGACTGAAGATCGCCCTCGAAATCAAAAACGCTGGCACCGCTTTCGACGCCGAGCATGGCTTTGCAGCCGACGACAAATTCAGTCCACTTCGGACCGTAGATGCGCGCGGACTCGTCGTAGGACAGGTCAAGCGCCAGCCCGGTGCCTTCTGCGGCTTCGCGGAATCGATCGGCGATCGTCCATTTTTCGTAGCCCAGCTCACCGAGCCAGAACGGCGGTTTGCGGGTGCGGTAACCGACATCGATGGGCCGCTGCGCCACAGGCAGCTTGGGATAGCCGAGCAGCGCGCTGGGTACATAGCCGGTCAGAGTGTTCAGGCGCACGGTATTCGGAAGCTGCGCCGCCGGGTAGACCTTTTCAATCTCGGGCGTCGGTATGCAGGTGAACAACAGCCCGACATCAAGTTCGGCGAGTATCTTCAGCACGCTGTTGATGCTGCGGTATTCATCCTGGATGAAGACTACCTTGAGGCCTTTTGCGGCCGCTACCTGGCGGCGAGATTCGGGGCTGATGTAGTGGTCACTGAGATAGCCGAGCGCGATTGAATAATGGACGACGATCACGTCGAAACGATCGAGGTCGAGACGTACTGGCAGATTGCGCAGGAAAGACAGCTCGAGGACGTTGTGGCCGCAGCCCTTGATCGCATCCAGGTGGTCGGTAATGGTCGAGGCGTCCGCGTTACCCACCGGCCGATTACACAGTAGCAGGACGTTGAGTTTTGCGTTCACCCCCGGCGCACCCTGCTCGCCGGCGCGGCCAGCAATGCGGCGACGATAGCCTGGGCACAGTTGCCGTCACCATAAAGCCCGCCGGCCGGAAATACGCCCGTCTGCAAGGCAGCGTCAACTGCAGCAACAATCGATTCGGCACTGTCTGGTGGTGCGAGGCGATTGGCGCCGCACTCGACCAGCTCCACCCACTCGGTCTCGTGCCGGATCGTGACGCAGGGCACCTCGAAGAAATAGGCTTCCTTCTGCACGCCCCCGGAATCGGTCAGGATCACACTGGCGTGCTGCTCGAGTTGCACCATCTCGAGGTAACCGACTGGATCTATCAGGCGGACATTCGCGAGGCGGTCGCCTTCGAGCAACTTCAGTTCACGCAAGGCCTTGTGGGTACGCGGATGTATCGGCCAGACCACGGGCTGGCGCTTCGAGGATTGCGCCAGCGCCTCGACGATCACGCCCAGCCTGGCAGCGTCGTCGACATTTTCGGCGCGATGGATCGTCGCGAGGAAATAGTTTCCCGCAGTGACGCCGAGCCGCTGCAAAAGATCGGTCTGCCCGACCAACTTGCTGTAATAAAGCGAAGCGTCGTACATCACGTCGCCGCTGGGAACCACCTTACCGCCGGTCAGACCTTCCGCGGCCAGGTTGCGAATCGCCTGGTCGGTCGGAGCCAGCAACAGGCTGGCCAGATGGTCGGCCATCACGCGGTTGATTTCCTCGGGCATGGCCCGGTTGAACGAGCGCAGGCCGGCTTCGACATGCGCCACGGGAATGTGCAACTTCGCGGCCGCCAATGCTCCGGCGAGCGTCGAGTTGGTGTCCCCATAGACCAAAACCCAATCGGGTGCTTCGGCCTGCATTAGCGGCTCCAGCTGTTCGAGCATGCGACCGGTCATGCTGCCATGCGACATGCCCCCAATCTGCAGGCGATGAACTGGCTTGGGAATATGCATCTCGTCGAAAAAAATGTCCGACATTTTTTCGTCGTAGTGCTGGCCCGTATGGACCAGACATTCCGAGATCGCGAGTCCGGTGCCGGCGAGGCGGTTGATTTCGCGGGAAACGACTGCCGCCTTGACAAACTGCGGTCGCGCGCCCACGACGGTAAATATCTTCATGGTCAACCGAGCTGCGACAACTGCTTGCGGTGCTGGTCCATGCAGGTCTGGATCACAGCGGTGTTTTGCCGGGTCCATTCGACCGTGCGGTTGATGCCTTCCTGAATCGACACTTTGGCCTCGAAACCGAGCTGCGTGCGCGCCTTTTCGGTAGAGGCAAAACGTTTGCCCGAGCGGTCCCAGTCGCGCGCAGGTTTCAGGTCGAGCGGTGACTTGTTGCCGGTCGCCGCATTGATCGCATTGGCCAGCTCGAGAATCGTGGTCTCGCGCCCGGTCGCCAGGTTGTACACGCCGCCGGCTTCGCCGCGCAGCGCACAAGCCATGAGGCCTCGCGCCATGTCTTCTACGAAGATGAAGTCGCGGCTGGTATTGCCGCCATTATCCAGCGGCAACGACTCCCCATTGAGCGACTTCCAGACAAACGTCGGCGTGACGTTACGCCATACCGTGTGTGCGGTGCCGCGCCAGCGGCCGGCACCCAAAATTTCCCGCGGGCCGTAAACGTTGCTGAAACGCGCCTTCACTATGGGCAGGCCATGACGGATATGGAAGTAATTGCCGTAGAGCTCGCCGACGAGCTTGGAAATCGAATACGGGCTGTCATGCACCAGCGACACCGGCTGCTCTTCCGTCGTCGGACTTGGATCGTCATAGGTTTTTTCGGCGACCGCACAAGCAGCGGCGGCATAAACGACACGACGCAATGTCTTGATGTCCTTGAGGCGGTCGAACAAGGTCAGCGCAGGCAACAGGTTGTTGTCATGGTCGGCCATCGGGTTGGCGATCGACGACTGGTTGCCGTGATAGCAGACCAAGTTGAAAGCGTAGTCGAGATCGTCCGGCAGGTTAGCCAGAACCTGCGTATCGGTCACCGAGCCAACCACGAACTTGACTCGCTTGTCTGATGGCACATTGACCTCATCCGACGACAGCAAGTTGTCGACCACGATGATTTGCTTCGGGTCTTCGGCCAGAAGCATGTGCACCAGGTTGCTGCCGACGAAGCCGGCGCCACCGGCTACCAGAATGCGCGCATTTTTGAATCCTGTTTCCTGAGTCATTTGTCCGTCGTCCGTATTTAGCTGGCCGCTTTGAGGTGGCTGAAGACGTCGGTGACGCCGTATTTGTCGTACCAGGCCAGCTGGCGCTGGATCGTCTCTTCGAATCCCAACAGAGGCTTCCAGCCGAAGGCTTGCGTGGTTTTGCTCGAGTCAAGCGCCACCACAGGCACGTCGTCTGCAGCCGGTGGCGTCACCGGCACATCGCCGGGTTCGAGCTTCAGGTGCTTCGCCACCAGCTCGAAGATTTCCTTGATGTAGTGGGCCTCACCCGACGCGACGTTGAAAACGCCTGACGCGGCACCCGGCTTGACGGCCAGATCCATCATCGAGAGGAAGTCCGACATGTCGAGAAAATCGCGCGCGGTATCCGAACAGAAACACTTCTGACCGGCCTTGAGCCGCTTGTAAAAGGTTGGGATCGGGCCGATCGCCAGACGGGGACCAGTCACGTTGGCAAGCCGCAGCGACACCGCCGGCACCCTGGCCTGCAGCAGGTACTGCTCGCCAGCGGTTTTGGAGATCCCGTAGCTGGTGAACGGTGCGACCGGGTGGTCAACAGGGATTGGCGAGACACCCGACTTGCCGTAGCACAGCACGGTCTGGAAGTTGATCAGGCGCGCAACTTCAGCCTTCTCACTGGCCCGCACGACCTCGATCGTGCCCTGCACGTTGGTCAGCGCGTCCTCCTGCCAGTTCTCCGGGTCTTTGTAGGAAGCGGCGGAATGGATCACGACCTCAGGCCGGAAGTCTGCAAATGCCTTGCCCACAAAATCTGCCGAGGCGATGTGACCTTCGCGGACCTCGAGGCCCGCGACCTCCGGAACCACCTCGCGCTTGCCGGTTGCGAAGTTGTCGAGCACCATGAACTCATGCCCCTGCGGCAGCCAATGCTCGATCAGGTTGGAGCCCAGGCAGCCGGCCCCGCCTGTGATCAGGATGCGCATTATTTCTTTTCCTCGTGCTTGAGGTGGGTGTAGCCGCCGCTGGCGCCGTGTTTACGGAAGTACGCCACGGCCTGGCGCGCGATCTCGTCAAGCGGTGTGAATTCGATCGGGCCGAAATCTTCCATCGTGCGCGATGGATCGAGCAGGATGCTGGCCGCATCATCGGGGCCGAGTTCGCGCACTTCAGCCTCAGGGTAGGTCGGCAGTTCCATGGCTTTCACAACCGCATCGTAGAGCTCCTTGATCGCCACGTCTTTGCCCGACGAGAAATGGTAGGCGCCGGTGCCGGTGCCATCGACAGCCTTGATAACCGCGCGCGCCAGATCCTGGTTGAAACAGAAGTCACGACGCGCCTTGGTCACAAAGCACTTTTTGCCCTCGCTGAGGCGCTGAAAAAAGATCGGCAGCGGACCGCTGACATTACGCGGGCCGATCACATTGGCCAAGCGGAACGAGACATAGTCAACGCCTGAGATCTCAAGGTAGTCTTCCGTAACGGTCTTGGAGATTGCATAGCTGCTGTTGGCCGGGAACTTGGGGTGGTCCAGACGGATCGGCTGCTGTAGCGGCTTGGTACCGTAGCACAGCGCGGTCTGGAAATAAATGAATCGGCCAATCTTGAACTCCTGCGCGGCCTGTATCAAGTTGGTACCGCCTACGCAGTTGGTCAGGGTATCGTTGTACCAGTCGTTGGGCTCCTTGTAGGAAGCTGCGGTGTGCACGATGGCGCCGAAGTTGTGCTCTTTTGCCAGCGCATATACCGCTTCGCGGTTGGCGATGGTCTCGATCACGATCGTCAATTTGGGGTGTTCGGCCAGGTGATGGCGCTGACCGGTCGCGAGATTGTCGATGACCACGACGTCATCGCCGCGCGCCAGCAGCATTTCGCACACATGCGAGCCAATCTGGCCCAAACCGCCAGTAACAAGTACCTTCATGATGTTTTCCTAATAATAGTTGTCGAAGGCCCCTGCCGGAACCCGAAATGCCGCTTTTCGCGGCGATCCGCCATTTTACTGGAGTCGTCAGTCGATAAACTGCTGGTGCCAAAGCTCCAGCGACAGCAGCGCCCAGAGGTTGCGGCTATAGACGCTTTGCCCGCTGAGGACCTGGTCCATATCCACCGGACCGGCCAGATACGAGCGTTCGCGTGCCGCCCTGCTGCTGAAGGTGTCCTTGACGAATTCCGCGGCTGCCCCACCTTGGCGCAGCCAGAGCGTCAACGGCACCGGAAAACCCATCTTGTCCTTACGATCGCGGATCGCCGGTGGCAGCTTGTCGCTGAATACGGTCTTGAGCAGGCGCTTAAGTTCACCGTTGCGGAATTTGACGTCTGCTGGCACGGTTGCGGCAAATTCGATCAGCGGATGATCCAGGAAAGGAACGCGGGACTCGACGCCGTGCGCCATGCTCATGCGGTCTTCGACCTGCAGCAAGGCGGGTAACAGGGTCTTGAAATCGAAATGCGTCATCGAGTCGAAATACGACTCTTTGCCCACGTTGCTGCCCCAGAAGATCTGGCCGAACTCACGGAAAGTGCTTTCGCCGTCGATCACATCGGCCGACAATGCGCCGGCGAAAGTGTTGGCTCGGTTAACTAGGCGCCAGTAACGTCGGTCGCGCTCCTCGAACACGCCCGATGCCCAGAACTCCTTGATCATCGGCTTGTATTGCCGCAGCGTTTCAAGGTTGGGGATGATCGATTCGTAGGTAACCACGTAGTTGCCATTGTGAAGCGTGCCTTCGATGGCTCCCTTGATGCACTGCTCGAAATAGGCCACCAGATAGCGCGCATAGCCACCGAATATTTCGTCGCCACCCTGGCCACCCAATACGACTTTGACATGGCTTTTGACGAGTTTGGACACCATGTACTGCGGAAAGGAACCTGGGCCCGCCACCGGCTGGTCGAGGTGCCAGATGACCTTAGAGATGTTGTCCACGAAGTCACGCTCGGTGATATCGGCGACATGCAGTTGCATGCCCTGGGCGTCGGTTAACGCGCGTGCATAGTGCGATTCGTCGAAATCCGCGCTATCGGTGAACCGCCCGTTGAACGCCTGGAACCGACCTTCGGGCCGAACCTCACGCGCCATGGCTGCGATCAAGCTCGAATCGACGCCGCCGCTGACATAACTGCCAACTTCGACATCGGCCCGCATGTGTACATTGACGGAATCGGCCATGAGTTCGCGTAAGCGCTCAGTGAACCATTTTTCATCGTGCTGATAATCTATGTCGTAGTGCACCTCCCAGTAGCGCTGGGGTTGAAGCCCCTGACCAGGCGCCAGCACGGCATGGTGCGCCGCGGGCATCTGAAAAACGCCATCCAGCAAGGTCTTTTCGCCGAGGCAGAACTGGAAGGTGAAGTAGTCCGAGAGCGCAGCCTTGCTGACTCGAGCGCCGTCGAGAAAGGGTTTCAGGGCTTTCATTTCCGAAGCGAAATACAGCCCTTTGCGAGTCTTCGCCCAATACAGTGGTTTGATGCCAAATCGATCGCGCGCCAGAAACAGCTTCTTGTCCTGTGCGTCCCAGATGGCGAACGCGAACATGCCGCGCAGGCGGGTCACACAATCGATGCCCCAGCGCTCGAAAGCCCGGATGATCACCTCGGTGTCTGACGCCGTGCGGAAGCTCGCGCGACCGCCGAGCTCTTCGCGCAACTCGATGTAGTTGTAGATTTCGCCGTTGAAAATGATCGTGTAACGACCACTTTCGCTGTGCATCGGCTGAGCGCCGGTTTCGATGTCGATGATGCTCAGCCGCACGTGTCCCAGACCGACCTGCCCGTCGGGGGAAACCCACTGGCTTCGGCCGTCGGGACCGCGATGGCGGATGATGTCGAGACCGCTTGAGATCTCGGCCGCGGCCGTATCCCGGGACTGGGGGGTATTACTCAGGAAACCGAATATTCCACACATAAATCGTCACTTCTTCTTTCTTCGCAGAAACGACGGCACCAACGGCCGCAGGATTACCCTCAGCTCTTCCGGCAGGTTTCTCCACACGAAATCTACTGGCGAACGGCTGGGCTTGGGCGGAACATAGGGGCCAGGAGCTCGCAAAAGCGGGGCAGGTGGGTTGATGAGATCTTCGGCATCGCGCAGCACGTCGCGTACCGCAGGTACGCCGGGTACCCGGTTCACCCCGAGTTCTGCGTCGACCATCCTGACAAAAGCCGCATAGGTGTATTTCCCGGATGCAATAACATCACGATAAGCCCGATCAACCATCGCATCGACATACGCGCTATCGGCAAGTTTTTCAAACACCTCCGGTAGATTTCCGCCATCCTTGTCAAGCGGGATGTAGTGCTCGTCAGCGACCACCACACCGGAGTAGTTCCCCCGAAACATGACAAGTGCCGTACGCAGTGCGATCGCCTCAAAGACCCGCGGCGACACCTGATTCATGAGACCGGGGATCTCCCGAGCGCTGACCACGTCGCGGTAGACCTGCAACAAACCAGCCCTCGGGTTTTTCTCCTGATAGGCGGCCACATCTCTTGCCAAAGTTCCGTCCCAGTCGAACACGTTCGATCCGCTTTCAGAGCCCAGCATGCTGCGGCAGGACGCCATGAACCTGTACCAGTCGGCTCCGTAGATGCGCGACTTTTCGTCCCAGGCAATATCGTGAGCGATGTTTTTCTCAACGCAGTAGGCCTTGACCATCTGGCCGACTTCGATTTTTTCGAAGCCGAGTTGGCCGTATTGGACTGGCAGCGAGCGACCACGGTAAGCGATTGTCAAGGGCCGCGCGGAGGTCAGCACGCCGGAAGCGACGGGCAGCTTCTCCGGCACATAACCTGTCAGGTTATTGACAAAGCGTGTATCCGGAAACTCCTCAGGAGGATAAACACGCGCTATTCCGTCTTTGGGGACCACCGTGAATACCAGCGCGATGCCAAGCCGCTTGATCCAGTACCAGGCGCGATAGGTATGGTCATACTCATCCTGAATAAACAAAGCCTTCAGCCCACGATAGGCCTCTAGCTTGGCGGCCAAGCTGTCGTTGACGAGGTCAAATGGAAGGCGCAGCGTGTAATGCAGTATCACTGCATCGAAACTGTCGAGGTCGACGGTGATCGTCTGCCCGCTGTCGCAGAAAAAATAGTCGTTTTCCGAATGTTTCGCGAAACTGCTGACGTGCTCGAGAACGGTGTTTGTAAAAGTCTGCCGAGTCTCAAAAAAAACGAGTACTTTCATTTTTCCGCATGGATATATATATCGAGGCCAGCGATACGCCCAAAATTTCCGAGCAGATTCTTGCGTGGAATGCGCCACAGGGGATCAAAGTTCTCCTTGCGGCAGTGCACCGACTTATACCTGCGCATCATGTGCTGCAGTTGCTTGATGGAGAAGAAATCGGTCTCAGGTGCAGCCTTGCCACTCATATCAGCGTCATATGCCTTGCGCTGCGCTTCTGTTCCTTCGACGCGCACATAACCAGCGTAGCCCGCACGCTCGCGCCGCAACTTTTCCCAAGTTTCCTTTGGAAATCTGACCCACTGCCGAAAAGAGAACTGGTTGTAGACCATCAGATACGCATGCCCACCCGGCTTGAGAACCCGGAAGGTTTCGTCGAGGCAACGCTGTGTATCTCCAGTGTGGTGAAAGCAGCCAATCGACACCACCGCATCGAAAGTCCCGTCCTCAAACGGACATTCGAGCATGTTTCCCTGCTGCGCAAGCCCATCGACACCAAGCATTCCCATGCGCGAATTAACCATGGCAACCGGCCCGCTGGCGATATCCAGGCCATGGTACCTGGCCCCCGCCTCGGCAATTTTCTGCGACAAAGTGCCGTATCCAAGACCGATCTCAAGTACCGCTTTGTCCTTCATCGTATTCACAGGGACCCGATCGAGGAGATATGGGTATAAATCCATGTACCACTTGTCGAAAATCTCGAGAGACTCGCGACTGCCGTCCTTGATGCCGATACCCTGTGCGAGACTTGTGCCGCATAGCGTGTTCCAGAATTCGGAGTTCTGGGTGTTGATGTCTTCTTGGGTAGCCATGAGTATCCGTAAGCGGTTAAGAGTTTTTCATGATTATCGGAGGTTTTCTGGCGCGCCCGTTCAAAGCGCAGCGTCGAAGTAACCTTTGGCCCGTCTGAATGCTTTGAGACCACCCCAGAACAGTACCAAAGCCAGCAGAAAGACATACAAAATACCCCACGTGCTAGGTGATTGGTGCTGCAACATGACGTCGCGATATGCCGTCGAAATCAGATAAAACGGATTGGCGAGACTGAGCTTCTGAACCACTACCGGCATGGCATCAAGAGGATAAAAAATAGGCGTAGCAAACATCATGATCGTCAGGAGATTAGGCAGGACGACGCTCAAGTCGCGAAAAAAAACATTCAACGCGGAGAGCCACAGACCGATGGCAACGATCAGAAAAAACTGAAGCACGACGATCAAGAGCAGCCAGATCACGTGCCAACTCGGCAGGTTTCCGGCGGCGAAAAGAAGCACGAACAGAAAGACGATGCTGACCACCAGGGAAACCATGCCGACCAGTGCCGCGGCAATCGGAACAAGTTCCGTCTTGAACGCCATATTTTTCACCATCCCCGCCGCACCGACTACGGAGGCGGTAGCAGCAGACAGAGCTTCCACCGTCGCCAACCAGGGACCGTAGCCGCTGATCAGCCAGACGACATACGCGAGCGTTGTGTCGGCGCCCGGTAAACGAACCTTGAAAACAAAGCCAAAAACAAAGGTGTAAAGCCCTAACATGAAGAGTGGATTCGCAATGGCCCAGAAACTGCCAAGCGAGGACCCTAGATAACGATCACGCATGTTCATCTTCAGCAGATTGAACGCAAGTCGTAAATCCTGTTTAACGAACCCGAACATATACATTTTTCTTTAAGAGTTTTCGCAGTTAACGGCGATGGGATAAAGCAACATGGGCTTGCCGCCGGCGGGCACCCTCTCAGAGCGTACTTCGAAAATGCTAGTGCTTTCCGCCCTGGTGGCACCTCCATCTGTCAGAACGACATCCAACCGATAGATTCCGATCCCAAGAACTAGCGGTGTCATCCCGATTTCCAGCCGTAACACCCCGTCCAGCTGCAGGTGATCCCGCAGCTCGAATGCCTCGTCGAAAACCACCACGCCGTCGAGTCTGACCATCCGGATTTGTATGGTGGCGTTAACGACATCCACAGGAACCCCGCCGCTCACAGCGAAGCGGGCGGGCGAACCGACCTCGAGAAGGCTTCTCGCGGATACCTCGTCACCCACATGGCAGGTCACGCTTCGTATCAGCCAGCCGTCACGGTGCGATCGCGTTCCGATCAATGACCTGAACTTCGCGACGAGTTGTGCCTCATCCTCGGCCTTGACCGCGTCGATATAGGCCCTGGTCACGTCCCCCGGATGTCCATCCATCACTACCCGACCCGCATCCATCCAGATGCAGCGATTGCAGATACTCTCAATCGCCTGCATCGAATGGGAAACGATGATGACGATTTTTCCACGTGCGCAAATATCCCGTATGCGTTGCGTCGCTTTGACGGAGAACGCGGCGTCACCGACCGAGAGGGCCTCGTCGATGATCAGTATTTCAGGATCGACGTGAGCGATCATAGAGAATGCCAACCGGGCTTTCATCCCGGTGGAATAGGTACGAATGGGGTAATCGATGAACTCGCCGAGATCGGCGAATTCGATGATCTCGTTGATTGCAAGATCTACCGCACTTTTCGCTTTGCCCTGTATCTCCGCGTCGATATAGATGTTTTCGCGTCCGGTAAGGTCTTCACGCAAACCGACGCCCAAAGTAAGGATGGAGGTGATCTTGCCGGTACTGGTGATGCGACCGGAACTGGGCGTAGACAATCCAGCTACAAGATGCAGCAAAGTAGACTTGCCGGCACCGTTGCGCCCCACAATTCCAAGTCGCTCCCCTTGGCGGATGGTCAGGGAAAGGTTGTCGACCGCGACCTTTCCTTCCCCGGGCAACAAGGCGCGAAACATCGCGGTCAGGTCGCTACCCAGCGAATTGCCTTTTGAGAAAACCTTGGTCAGTCCGTCGATGTCGATATTTGGAACCATTTAACTGCCCCTCCGGGTGTCACCCACCGAAAAAGGCAGCCGCACTGCAGCCGTGGACCCGGAACCTTCGACGACCAGCGAATACCCGTTGCCGGCTGTCCATGTTCGCGCGTCGTAGGCAACGGATGGCTCGAGCGGTGTGGCTTTTCTGCTGCTCAGAAATACGTTGACGGAATAGGAGCCGGCCACCAGCGGCAGTTGGGGCACGTTCACGCGAACGGCGTACTTACCGGCGACGTCGCCGACTGCTCGCGCATCCGACAGCAATACGATCTCCCAGCCAATGCCGACCCGCAGGACTTCGATCGATATCGAAAAATCGACCGGCGCATCCTCCAGTAGATTGACCTGGAAAACGAACTCGGTGTCTTGCCCCGCCCGCGCAACATAGCGCCCCGTATTTTCGGGCGAGAACTCTGCGACGCTGAGGTCAATCGGCTTGAGATCGAGATAGCGGACAACTGCCCTGTCGCTGGCACCCGAAAAAACGAAACGTCCGCGATCGATGAGGCTGGTCTGTTCGCAAAGCCGCAGAATCGCCGCCCAGTCATGGGTCACCAAAACGCCGGACGCGCCGCTCAACAAGCGTTGCCGCATGCGACGCCAGCACTTAGCCTGGAAATGTTCGTCCCCGACGGAAAGCAACTCGTCGATCAGATATATCTCATGTTGAAGCACCGTGGCGGTCGCGAAATAAAGACGCGCACGCATGCCTGAGGAATAGGTCCGGATACGCTGACCGAAAGCGTCCCCCAGCTCCGAGAACTCCAGAATATCTTCCAGCAACCTTCCTAGCTCATGCGTCTCTGCCCCCGTCAGTCGGAGATATCGCGTCGCATATTCCAGCCCCGTCAGATTCGGGTTTCCCATGCCACCGAGCTCGAACAGCCCGGCAACCTGGCCATAGCTTTCCACATATCCGGAGGTCGGCTCGTAAACACCACCCAGCACGCGCAACAAGGTGCTTTTTCCGGCACCGTTTTTACCAAGTACGCCCAGAATCTTCCCGCGCGGAACTTCCATCGAAATACCGTCCAGCGCACGAATGCTTTCCCCCCGCACAGGCGCGCCCAGCAACACACGCCAGGCCTTCAGGTCTTTTTGGACCGGATAGCTTTTGCTGACATCGACGCATTTGAGCGCCAGCACCGACGGAAGACTCATGGAGTGACTCCTGGCAATGGTTCTCGCAGCAAGGCGTCACCCGCCAGCAGTTTCGAATAAATGGTGTCGAAGCGGCGCCCGGCAGCCTCTGCGGAATGCCATTTGACGGCAAAGGCTCTCGAGCGCTCGCCGATTACGCGCCGCCGCTCCGGGTCTGCAATCAGGCCACGAAGCACGGCCTCCACGGTGGCGGGTGTTGCACTGACCACCGGAAGCTCGTCAGCATACTCGGGAATTTCTTCGCGCACGCTGTCGAGCCAGGCCGGCCGGATGTAGCAGACTACGGGCTTGCCGAGCATCATGGCTTCACGCGCATTGGCGCCAAACCAGCCGAAAGTCAGCATCTCGAGAAAAATATCAGCCTGCGCCTGCAGGAACCGCACGTCCTTATTCGGGATGCCGAGCGGCTCGATCATTTGGAGCGGCATTCCTTCGGATTTAAGTTTCTCTATCAAGGGCATGTAGATATGCGACGACTTGATATTCACGCCGGCCTTGCTGGTTCGATCCATTTTATTCCCGACCGCGTGATAAAGCACCAGGGCATCAGACGCAACACGACTGATGCGATAGGCGGCGGGTATTTCGATGTCAGGGTGCCAGACTTCCGAATCCAAACAATAAAATTCAGGTACCTCATGAACTCTCGCGTCGTCGTTGTAGTCGACCCTGTTGCCTCCCAGCAAGCATTGAAAGTCTGCGACAGAATTTCTGAATTTCCCCCAAGACAAATTTTTCTCATCGCTACACACAAGTGGCCGATCTTTCCAGATGCAAATCGCGCATACCGATTCGGGGCTCCATCTGGAAAATGCGGTTTGCGAGACACCGTCCTGACAGCCATTGTTGCTGTACACGATCTTCTTCCCCAAAGCCTTCAGAAGTTGAATCTCGCTGTGCATTCCGAATTTTTGCCGCATAAATTCCTGAAGCTCTCCGCCAAAACTTATGCCATGCGCATTGCTGAAATGAAACACGTCATAGCGATATAAAGAAGAAAGGTAAAACTCCAACCTTGTGTCGAAAGAGGACAGGCCGGCAGCCCCAAACCGAAAATCCTCCCCGTGGTAATAAATTTGCGCGTCCGGATTGACATCCCAGTTAAGGAGATCTGCCTTCCAACCAAACTGCCTGAGCATGCGTGAGAGATACCAGGCGTTGTAATAAGCCTGACCGGCATAAAGAACTCTTTTTCCGGAGAGCGCCTGAAAAACCGGCGCCAATAATCTCTGGTTTTTGCGAAGGAACGCCATTTCCGCCAGTAAATCCTGCTGCCCGCCCTCCTCGCTCCACTCCGACCTAAGTCCCACTAGTTCACGTACCGTCATTCTCCACTCGTCGCTCAGACTGTCTAGCGATTTGGCGACCTGCTCGGGCCCCGAGGCCAAAGCCAGTTCTGCAGAAATACGATTGATAAAAGTACCGACGATGGCAGGCAGCTCGAAATGACGGTGAAGATCATCGATGACCTCCTCTCGCAGTTCCGCCTTCAATTCAGCTTTTAGCTCGACCTTCAACTCGGCCCTCAATTCAGCCTTCAGCGACGCATTCAAAAGTTGCATCAGCCGACGAAATCCGCTACGCCGCCATATCCAGCGAATAAACTTTCCGCTCATACCATGCTCCCCGAATCGCGATTCCCGCCGATCAGTCGCGTGACCCCCTCAAAACCGAGTTGCATTAAGGCATCAATTATTGACAAACCGTGTACCGTGCTATCGACGCCGAACTGGGGATATACGGGACTAATAAAACCCTGGCTCGCCAAGCGGATTTGAGCGGCGGCAAACAAGGACTCATCTTGATAACCATCCGCCCCGCCTCCATACATATAAACATCCCCCTTCGCGGCGCGTACAAGCGATATCAACATACGGTTGGACTGCCCCACCGAACCCATCTCCGACGATAAACGAAATTTCTCCCGGGACACGCCAAGCGTCTTAGCTAGCTCCATCACCGCGTTGGCGTTGTATCGAGCCATATTGTTCTCCGGATTAGATACAAGAGGTATCAAGATAGGCATCACTTCACCGTAGCAGGGTGCGTTGCGATAACTTCTTTCGAGCAAGCCCAGAAAGTCTCCTCGCCACGAGACGCTGGACTGGAAATACATTTCATTGATCGCACGAACGCCATGAAATGATCGGTCTATCGGCACCGTCGCCCACTTTGCCTCACCCGAAACGAGCAATTTGACGCGGTTAGACCAGGTGCCGCCGGTCTTGGGCAACTGAACGTGGTCGAGAAAGACAAATACATCACTTCTACGAATTTTGTCGAAGTAGCCTAGCCACGGAAAGAAGTTGGGCTGGTGAATGGCAACAACTACAGGTGCAGGTTCTACAACGGAATGGCTATTCATCACGGCACCGCATTTGAGCGATTTGCTCGATTGAAATCAGTTCCGAGAAATGCTGGCGGCCTGCCGCCGTTTGCAGATAAGCACCGGCGAGTGGCGCAACTTGAGCCCTGATGAGGTTGTAAATCTGGAGATCATCCATTACAGCGAAATCAATCGCGAAGCTGTCCTTGGAAATTCGGGAATTGCTGGTTGCCTCGGCCTCGTTTTGACGGACCGCGGTCCAGTTGCCACTCAAAATATCTGGTAGCGCCCTATCCAGCAGCTGCTTTGTCAACGCCTTTAACTTAAGGCTGAGCGTGACCCAGGTGTCTGTGATGCCGATTTCCGTGGATTCTTGCGCAATGAGCGGTCCAGCGTCGAAGGTCTCGTCCATCAAGTGCAGCGTCACGCCGGTTTGACTCTCCCCATGTATCAGTGCCCACTGAACAGGGTTGGGACCGCGGTTGCGGGGCAATAAAGCCATGTGGACATTGAATGCCCGCCCCTCAACAAGATCAAGAATCTCTTTTTGAATGAGCATCGAGTAGGAATGGCATATCAACCCATCTGGTCGAAGCCGCGAGATACTCGATTGGAAATTGGCGTACTCTGCCGATGTTTTACGCGGCTGGACGATCAGAGGCAACCCAGACAGGTCTGCCAGCTTCAGAAGCTGTTCGTGCTCGTGACCGCGTATACCGGCGACAACCACCGCGGCGATGCGGGAACGCGGAATTCTTTCTAGTAACTCCGGGATGCCGTGGAGGTCACCTACCAATACTATTTTCTTCATATTACGGCTATAAGCCTACTGTTATGGATCGGTTGCAAACTTCTGCTTGAGAGCCCTCCATTTTTGCGAACCCAACAACGGAGATGTTTGCCTCCGAGTCTTAGTATTGAGTGGCATCTCAACGGATTCAATAACTGAGATTCCCTCGTTAAAAATCGCGTCTTCTGCCCCTCCCCATACCGCAGCGCTCGCAAGTATTTTGCAAAAATATAAGCACCCCTCTTCGGCGATATCGGACGAAACGTCGTGCCCCTGCCTAAAAAGCGTTCTGCAAATCTGGGACCAGCGCTGATACTCAATATCCGAAGTACTGGTTATGACGTCCCACGCCACATCACAGACTGCGGGAGTCAGCTGGCTTATGCACCTCTCCAGCTCAATTTGCTGCAAAAACTCATCAACATCAGACGGCCGAACATGCCAGTAGTTGACTGCAGCTGCTCGGAAGAAGCTTTTAAGCTGCCGAATGTGCAAGCGGTACAACTCCAGGAGCAATTCATTCAGATGCCCGCTGTTCCAAAGGAAGTCGCAAAGTTGATACTGAACGATACTAATTTTTTTAAGGAATTGAAGACTCCCAGCGGGTCCAGCTAGATTTTTCCGCTCATGCGTTTGAAGGCCATGATCATAATGATTCATCACAGAATGAGCTCGACCGTAAACACTTCGGAATATTCGCTCACGAGGATGCAAAGGCGTTTCCTGCCACCAACCCGGATGCGTCAGAACCTGCAGACAGGGGTCTTGTGCGCTTTCTAGAACCTCTCGCAAACGTCTGAAACGCCAATATCCGTTGGAATCTGAACAATAAGGAATGGCCGTCTTGAGTGTTCGAGAGTAGCAATTAATCAGCCCACCGTAGGTGGCGCGTTCGCACGACAGCAAAAATTGAGTGGGATTGTGAAAGCTGAAAGCGACAGGTTCAACATCAAACCAATTCTTCAACCAACCTGCTTCGCGCTTAACGAGCGCGTCTAATTGATCTTCGGATTCAATGTCGTAGTACGCAGCATCAAAGTGCAACCCGATATCGTGCCCGAGAAGAAGAATTTTCTCGACGATTTCGGTTTGCCTTTTCTCAAGCAGATTATAAAATTCGCAGTGTGGATTTAAAAAATAAGTTGAGTTCACCGACTCTTGGGACTCGAGTTGTGCCAATCGCAAAGAACGATTAAGAGAATAGTCACAGTCGTGCCGCCAAAGCACCCCTCGCTCCTCAAAAGCAAGCTCGCGATAATCGATAAATTTGTAATTTAGTTTGGCGAGCCGCAACAATTCCACATATTGCGCAGTAGTGAAGTCTTCTATTTGGTTTAATTTGAACGCACTCATTCTGCAAATCTTAAATCTTCATCAGGCGAATCTCTGCCTTATAGATCGAACGAGCTGATTAGGCATCTTTTCCCCGTTCGGCGACTCAATTTCTTTCAGTCTCAATTTCCCCACTCCCGTAGCCACCTCAACAAAGCCTTCGCCGATCAGCGTCACCTGCCCAGGAATTGCGAGAAAATTTTCTGCCGGCGCAAGCTCGGCATCCCAGACAATGATTTTTTGCGTTTCGAAGTTGCAAAATGCTCCTGCGTATGGCTTGTTGCAGGCGTTAATCAAGCGAAGAATTTCGACAGCGCTTTTACCCCAGTCGATTCGCCCATCTTCCGGTTTTCGAGGATAGCAACGAAGAGCTCTCCCTGGGTCTTTTGACTGAGTTTCGAGTACAAAATTAGGGTCCGCCCCAAGGTGATTCAGCGCATCCAAAAACAAATCTGGAATCCGCTCATTCATCCATTGATAGACGGCGGTCACCTTGGTATCAAGGCACAACGGAAAATAGTCACGCGCAACGATATCACCACTGTCCAGTTCACCACCGATCATGCGATGGATGCACAACCCAACCTTATCTTCGCCATTGATGATCGCCCAAGCCTGACAAGCATTCCCGCGATAACGAGGCAGGTCCCCGCCATGCGCGTTCAAAATACCAAGTGGGAAGAGTTCGATCACGGAATTTGGTATGACGCTACTGTAATTAACGCTGACACAGATATCTGGAAAGTCACGCCGGATAAAGGCCTCCTGCCCTTCGATGCGTCCGGATTGGATAAATGGCACATCCCACTGCGCGGCCAGAATGCGAAAATCCTCTGCGGTCTTGGTGTATTCCGGAGCTTCTTTGGCGGTAATGATATGAACAATTTCATGTCCATTTTTCCTAAGAAATTTGGCGGTTTCGAACAAGATTTCTGTCCGGCCAATAATACTGACTCTCACAGCCCGCCTGCTTTCCGCTCTTGTACCGCACTCGTCATTGCCAAGAGGTCCAGCATACGGGTACGTGTACCGATTCCATCGTAACGATGTTTCTCTAGCTCATCCGGTCTTTGATGCAAAGAGCGAGTGCGTTCATAGCGATCTAGACGCTCGGTATTTAGAAAAATATGGATGGGATGGAAGTTGAATACCTTCAAGCCAGCTCGTTGAATCAGCGCTTCAAGTGCAGTGTTTTCGTCGCTCAGGCACCAAACATCATCCTCCCAAAAATAGGGGACCCGGATTAAACCGTTCCAGTGAATCCACGGCTTAAGTTCGATTTGAGTCTGCTCCGGAATAAAGTGATTGCAATCGTGGGTTAACTTGCGAGACCTAAAAAGGTCGAGCACCCCTGTGTTTTGTGTAATCGAATGACTTCGCACTGATTTAGCCTCGGGCACGAATTGAAGCAGGCGATCAATAACTTCCGCAGCTGTTCGTCCATTTCTGTCGTCACCCTGAAGGAGAAAATTAAAGTTCGGGTGAATACCGAGTTCAAACCTGCGGTTACCCCGTAGTCGACTCAGCAAGGGAGTGTCATGAGTTACGAACCAAGTTGCCGCGACGCCAGCTGCCTCGACCAACTCAATGGTGTCTGCGAGCACTTCGTCATGCGCCCAATCAATATCGAACGTTAAATGAATCTCTGACTTCAGCTCGACGGTGGGCGTAATCACACACTCTGATATTTTCGCAAAGGACACCGGCCTGTACGAAGCAGTCCCGGCGTGATCGCGTTCTCGCCTACTATGCATTGAGCAACTCATTGATTTGGAGAATGCAAGTGTTTCGCAGCGAGGGATGCGTCCCATAGAAAAGCTTCGCCCCAAAAGTGCGGGTCATTACTAAACTCACTAAAGACAGATTTCGGACGAATTCATCTGTACTTTCAATACGAGTTCTGAAAGATCGGTTGCGGTTATAACGTGTCATCGCCATCTCCATCTGGTCGCTCAGGGCGCCATAGTGTGATGCAGACCTTCTGCCCCTCTACAAAAAAGAATGCGGGATAACTAACGGGGTCGCAGGCACGGATCGAGTTGAAAAGCGAAAGTAAGGATTTTGTCGCGTCAATCTCGGAGTCCTCAGGAGTCCGCAGCTTCAAGTACTCCGAGGCCAACATTTCATCCTGAGGATGCCCGACAACGTTTCCGGTTTTTAATAATTGAATTGCGTCATATAAAGCCTGAGGCTCTATTTCCTGACACTTGCGATACATGCTTTTAGGAGTATCAAAACTGCTGAGCTCTACTTCTCTCTGAATGATGATATTTCCGCGATCCAGTTCGTTAGTCAAGAAGTGGACAGTGACGCCGGTTCTTTTTTCCCCATTGATCAGCACAAAGGGCCCACTCCGATATCCTCTGTATTTCGGCAAGAGCGTTGGATGCACATTGATTGCATGGCGAACAGACGCTATATGGCGACGGTCAATCACGTAGGGATAGCCGCAAGACACAATAACATCTGGCTTGAGCTGATCCAAGATGGCACCGAGTCCGTTACGTTTTGTCGGAATAACTGGCACGAAGAACTCGATAGCGGTAGTAACCACACGTTCGAATCGACGATTCTGAGGCGTGAGCGCGGGTGTGATTACACCGCACACATTCTCGCCTTTTTCTAACAGAAATCTAAGCGCATGTTCGCGTGCGCCACCGCTTAGAAAGGCAATTCTCATGCCTTGAGCCAGGCAAATGGAGCCACATAGAAGTAGGGATAATCTCGAATTAGATCCTCCTTCGATTGCTCAAGCAAACTCTTGTCCATAATGGTCGTCGAATAGTGATAAGGCATATCAATTGCACCCCAACTTTGCTTGAATTTATATACCCCGGATTGACTATGCCACGTACCGCCCCAATTCCACCACGTCATTCCCTCGGCAACGGCGTCGGCCATTGCGTGAGATATCAGCATGCTTAGCGCCTGAGTCGAGCGATGCTCCTTGACAATTACAGGCGTAAAGTAGTCGACTGTTCTATTAAAGTAAAACAAAAGGAGGCCGGCAATCGGGGCCCCTTCAATCGTCGCTGTATAAATTCGGTAGTCAGATCCATATCGGAAGTGCTTCGTTAAGAGTTCAAAAAAAAGTTTGGGTTTTGCCAGTCCACCGAGTTCCAACATATTTGATGCATGGGTATCAGATAAAAACTGCATCGCGGCCACCGTTTCGGAGTGAGCCACAGTAACACCTAATTTTTCTGCCTTCCGCACCATATTTCGCGTTTTGGGTTGCAAGAATGTCATTACGGCAGATCGTGGCTCATCACTATTTTCAGGCAATCGCGTCATTTGACCAATTCTTGAGTCCGTAACCTTTACATTCGCGCCCCATTCTTTTACGTCATGCTTAGCCGTCAAAGGGGAGAAAATAATCGTACTGCTACCGCAGCCCATTTGCACAGCGAGGTCGTTAAAGTACTTCAATAGAAGTTGCCCAACTTGGGCATTTCCTTCACGAATAATTGGGCCGCCATGACTACCGTAAAACGGCATTGAATTGGCAACGCCCACTTTTCCAGGAATGCTTTTCACAAATGCTGGAAGTACGCCGACTATCTGGGCTGCGCTATTTCTAGCAATGAGATAACGATCATCAGCCCCCCCCAAAAAGTCCCTTAAAAGGTTTCGGTATCGTAAAGACGCATATATCAGCGCTGTCGGAATCGAGGCAATGAAAGCTTCGTACTCAGGTTCCGTATCTTCGGTGAGAAGTTCGACAGTGAAATTCATGCCAGAACCTTTGTCGCGACCTCAAGAATATGATTTAAGTCCGTCTGCTGCAGCGATGGATATAACGGCAAGGACAATGTAGTTCTATACAGTTCGGCAGCAACAGGAAAGTTCCTGTCATCAGTCGTCTGCTGCCGATGAAGAAGTTGGTCAACACCCCTGCGCGTCGTCACGCCATATATCTGAAAATTCTCAGAAAATGCGTCGAATCCAGAAGCCAAAGACAATGGAAATCGAAAGAACATGCATCGATTCTTAACCCTGGACAAGCGCTTGGTCGCTTCGGGAGGCAGGCTCTCAAAATAGGTATTAGCCAGCAACGCTCGCCTATGAAGCATTTCCGGATAACGTCGCAATTGACTTAGTGCAAGTGCTGCCTGCAAATCGGAAAATCTCCCGCTCTCCGGTGTACGCTCGTAGCTGTTTGTGATGGCTTTTGCGATTTCGGGGTGAGCCGTGGCAATTAGCCCACCCTCGGCGCCAGTCAAACACTTTGTGGCATGAAGCGAATAAATTGCAACAGCCCCGATCGCTCCAACTTGTGGAGAAAAACATTGGCAACAATCCTCAATAACTGGAACTCCAAATTGCAGTAGTGCCTGGACATCCGCAAAGACTCCAAAAGCGTGAACAGCAACAATGGCCACTGTTTTTGACGAAAGAACAGAAGAAACGCTAGCTGCATTAATGCACCAGTCTTCACCGACGTCACAGTAAACAGGTCTCGCACCTATAGCGCGCACCGCATCAGCGACCGACTGACACACGTAAGTTGGCATCACAACCTCTCCCTCTGAGCCCACGCCCAGAGCAAGTAACGCACGAACCAATGCTGCTTGTCCGCTTGTTGTCGCCCACGCCCTATCGAGCTGCAAATACCGTTGGCACTCCGCTTCGAACTCTTGAACCAAAACTCCATTGGCAAGCATTCCGCGGGCGAGCACTGCGGAAACACTAGAAATGTCGTCAGCAGAAATCCAAGGAGCTGAATGTGGAATATTCATCCTACCCTCCGCCCCCCCAAGTGGCACTGCAACCACTGTTCGATGCTAAGCAATGACCATATCAATAGTCGTCTGTTTTGCTCACCCGAAAGATGTTCTTGAAGAAGTTTGGTAACGGCATCGCGATCAAGATACGCGTACAAAAGAGGCTGGCCAGCCGTCAGTTTGCGCCGCACAAAGTCGATACTTTCGCCTTTGAACCAGCTAGCATCGGGCGCAGAAAACCCCTGCTTCTCTGCCTTTGCAATATCGCCAGGCAGATGCCGCTGCATGACATCGCGCAGAATCTGCTTGCCGTCGCGGGTTTTCTGGAAGTACTGGTTGGCCTTGCCGCCCATTTCGTTTTCGTTGATGCGCAAGACTTGGGAAAGGTTGTTCAACTTGAGCCGGACCGGGCAGCGCATTGAAAAATCCACCAGATCGTTATCCAGGAACGGCACCCTGCTCTCCAGGCCGTGCGCCATGCTGAGCTTGTCCTCGACGACAAGCAGCCCGTGCAGGAAGGTCTTGGCCTCGAAGTACAACGAATGGTTGATGTAGTCCTCAGGACTGGTGAATTTTTCCGCATGGTGTTTGAATACGTCGCGGAAAATATCACGCGTCCACACCTTGTCGACATCGCCCCATATCGGCGAGAAAACCTGCTTGATCTGTGTGTTGGGTATGAGCCTTTGCCAGAACGCGTAGTACTTATCGATGTAATGCTCGAAATCGTCGTTCACGACGGCGCGGTAGTAGCGCCACGGATAGCCGCCGAAAAGCTCGTCACCGCCAGCGCCGCTCAACACCACCTTGACGAATTTGGACGCCAATTTCGCGGCGTAATAGTTGGGGTAGCTCTGGCCGACCCTCGGCTCTTCGAGGTGCCATGCCAGCTTGGGGAGTACGCGCTCCATGTCACCGGCCTTCAACACCATCTCATAGTGCTCGGTCTTGAAATGGTAAGACATGTATTCGGCTTTGGACCGCTCATCGAAACCCAGCTCTATGCCCGACGCCGAATTGAGATCGAAACCGCAAGTGAACGTCTTCATATACGGATAAGACCGGGCGGCGACCGCGGTGATGGACCCGGAGTCCATGCCTCCGCTGAGATAGCTACCTAGCTCCACATCTGTCACGAGTTGTCGATTGACGGCTTGCCGAAAAAGTCGGTCAAGCTCCTCGCGGTATTCGTCGTCGCTTGCCGCCAATTCGGGTTCGCGAAAATCAAAATCCCAATACTGCGTGAGCTTCAGTTTCGGGTGGCTGTCCCGAAGCTTGATGATGCCGTAGTGCCCGGCCGGAAGCAGCCTGACATCCTCGAGCAAAGTCCGGTCGGTGAATATGTTCTGGAAAGTGAAATACTCCAGCAACGCCGCCTTGTCGACCTTGCGCTCGAATTCTGGCCGGGCCAGCAAAGCTTTCTGCTCGGATCCGAATACGAAATCGTGTCCCTGCTCGCTGTAGTAAAGCGGCTTGATGCCATAGCGATCGCGCGCCAGAAAAAGCTCTTGGGCGACGCGATCCCACAGTGCGATTGCGAACATGCCGTTGAATCGTTCGACGGCCCTGGGACCCCATTCGGCCAGAGCGCCAAGCACCACCTCCGTATCCGACGCGGAATGGAAGCGACGCCCCAGAGCCTCCAGCTCGGCGCGGACCTCGCGATAGTTGTAGACCTCGCCGTTGTAACTCAATACGTAGCGTTGATCGACCGACACCATGGGCTGATGGCCGCCCGATGTTAAGTCGATGATCGCAAGCCGTCGATGACCCATGCCGACATTGTTTTCTATCCACTGCCCTTCGCCATCCGGCCCGCGGTGCGCAATGGCATCCGTCATTTTTTTGAGCACGACAGGAGAGACCGGCTCACCCCGCAGATGGATCAAGCCGGCAATGCCACACATATCAATTCAGCGAATGCAGGGCGTCGACGACATATTTGTAATCATCGGCGCTCATGCGATTGTGCAGCGGAATGGCCATGGTGTAGGCGTCGCAATCTCGTGCACCTGGGCAATCATCCGCTTTGGTATGGAAGCGGTCACGGTAGTAGCCCAGCATGTGGCAAGCGTGGGTGCCTGGACGGGTCGCGATACCTTGCTCTTGCAAACGGGCCATGATGTCGTTGCGCGGCATCGGCGCGCGGTCCGGATCCACATAGGTGACGAACGCCTGCCATGCGTGTGAGCCATTTTGTGGCATTTTCGGCATGCCAAGCCAAGGCAGGTCCGCCAATTGCGCAATATAGAACTCAGCCCAGCGCTGGCGTTCGGCGATGAAGCGGTCCAGCTTTTCAAGTTGCACCAAACCAACTGCACCCTGGAGATCCGTCATCCGGTAGTTGAAACCCAGCAGATTGAAGTCGGGCAGCAAATAGGGCCGCGCGCCGTTATGCCGCTGCTCTTCGGAAATCGAAGCGCCGTGGTTGCGCAGCATGTTCATGCGGTCAGCCAGCGCCGGATCCTGCGTCGTGACCATGCCTCCTTCACCCGTGGTGATCGACTTTCTCGGGTGAAACGAAAAAGCTGCGGCATCGCCGAGTCCGCCGGCAGGTCGCCCGTCCAGGCTTGCGCCAGCGGCGCAAGCAGCATCCTCGATGATCTTCACCTGGGCTGGAACAGCCTTACGGATCGCATCGATGTCTGCGCACAAACCAAAAAGATGCACTGCGATCACGGCCTTGGTTTTCGGGGTGATTTTGCGCACCAGATCTTCGAGATCGAGGTTGTTGGTGGAACGATCAACGTCGACAAAAACCGGAGTGGCGCCGCAATACACGATGACGTTAGCAGTAGCCACCCAGGTAAAGGCCGGGACGACTACCTCATCCCCGGGACCGATGTCCATGCCGGCAAGGATCAGATGCAGACCGGTGGTGCAACTGGTTGTGGCCAGTGCGTGCGCGACCTGGTGCCGCGCCGCAAATGCTTTTTCGAAAGCCGCCACCTTGGGCCCCTGCGTAAGCCAGCCACTCATTAATGGTTCGCGTGTGGCTTGCCATTCGTCTTCCCCGGTACTGGGCAGCGAAATCTGGATGGAACGCTTCATGGCTTACTCGGCTCCGCCATATTGCTCTCGCGCCACGCGATCAACTTCAGAAGCCCTTCGCGAAGGCTTTCCTTATAGACAAAACCGAGGTCGGCCTCGGCCTTCTTGGGGCAGCCGATACGGTTCTGCACCATGCGACGCGCGTCATCAGCGCTGTAGGGCTTGTACGTCACCTTGAGGTCGGATTTTTTCAATTCGAGAATCAGGTCGCAGAGCTGCTTGATGCTGGTCTGCACGCCGGAACCCACGTTATAAAACTCGTCGGTAACATCGGACTGCAATGCCAGCACGTTGCTGCGCGCAACATCCTCGACCGTGATGAAGTCGTAAGCCTGCGATCCGTCGCCATTGATGACTGGAGACTCGTTGACGTCAATCTTGTTGAGCATGATCGGAATCACGCCGGTATAGGCTGCCGTCTGGTCCTGGTGGGGGCCATAGACATTCATGTAGCGCAGACCGACATACGACAGACCGTAACGGTCGCCATAAGCACGGCACATGGCTTCGCCGGCGATCTTGGTAGCGCCGTAGAAATTGCGGTTCTTGAACGGATGAGCTTCGGTCATTGGCACTTCGACCGCGTCGCCGTAAACAGACGCAGACGACGAATACACCAGGCGCTTGATATTGTTTTTCACACAAGCCTCGAGGACATTGAAGGTGCCTTCGATGTTCACGTGAAACGCAGTGCGCGGAAAATCCTTGCAATGCAGAAGCCACATGGCCGCCAGGTGGATCACGCCATCCATGCCGCGCATCGCATCGTCAAGCAGGTCGGTCTCGCGCACGTCGCCACCATTGGCGTAAAGCCGGCAGCGCGGGTCCTTGAGGTAGGGGGTGATGTGCGAACGCTTGCCGCGCGCGAAGTTGTCATAAATGACGACTTCAGCCACGTCGGTCTTAAGAAGCTCCGCCACGACGTGACTGCCGATGAAGCCAGCACCGCCGATAACGAGGATTTTCGAACCTTGAATTTTCATCTGTTTGCCATCTCAATAATTGCGGAAACAACGCGCTGTTGCGTCGCGGAGTCTAGATCAGGACTCAGCGGCAAACTCATCACACGTTCGCCGGCCCAGTGGCTGTTGACGGTCTCCGCGGCCGATGCATCATTGCGATAGGCAGGCTGGCGGTTCAGCGACAACGGGTAATGCACTGCGGTTGGAACACCCTGTTCCTGAAGGTGCTTTTGCAGCTCGGCGCGGTTCTCGACGATGACGGTGAACTGAGCCCAGACGCAGTCGCGGTCTGGACGTACCGTAATCAACTTGACCGGCACACCCGCTTCGGTGATCAGCTTGCGGTAGGAGTCACCGAGCGCCAGCCGGCGCTCGATTTCCCAGTCAAAACGCTCGAGCTTGCCGAGCACAATTGCACATTGAATGGTGTCCATGCGGCCGCCAACGCCAACGCGCGTATGGTAATAACGACGCTCTTGCCCATGCACACGGATTTCGCGCATTGCCTTGGCCAGTGCGTCATCGTTGGTGAAAATGGCGCCGCCGTCGCCGTAGCAGCCGAGTGGCTTGCTCGGAAAGAAGCTGGTGCAACCGATCGTCGACAGGTTGCAGCTTTTCCTTTTGACGCCGGTATCGCCGCTGTAGCTCGCACCGAAGCTCTGCGCCGCGTCCTCAATCACGGGAATATTTCCGTGGCGCGTGGCCAGTGCGTTGATGGCGTCCATGTCACACACCTGGCCATACAGCGAGACCGGCATGATGGCCTTGGTACGCGGCGTGATCTTGGCTTCGATTTTGGAAACGTCGATCAGGCAGGTATCGCGCTCGATGTCCACAAACACCGGGGTGGCGCCGGCCAGCACTATCATCTCGGCCGTCGCGGCAAAGGTAAAGGGAGTGGTAATGACCTCGTCGCCCTGGCCGATGCCCAGCGCCATCATTGACATCAGCAGGGCTTCGGTGCCGGACGAACAGGTGATGCAGTGCTTGCTGCCGGTGTAGGCGGCGAGTTGCTGCTCGAGTTCGGCGACCTCGGGGCCCATGATGTATTGGCCGTGGTCGAGGACCTTCTTAATGCGCGCATCGATGCTCGGCTGCAGCGCCCGGTACTGGGCCTTGAGGTCGATGAATTCGATCTTTGGCTGGACAGGGGTTTCTTTCAACACGGCATTCATGGGTTTCCTCGAGAGTGCAATGGGTTCATTCGATCAGCGTACAGACGCCGTCACTGAGCTGGTAGCGTTCGCCGGTGTGTTCGCAGGTGGCGCTGCCGTCGCCTTGCAGCGGCAGCGCCAGGCGCTCGCCAAAGCGGCTCATCCAGCCGATCTGGCGTGCCGGCACGCCAACCATCAGCGCGAAATCCGGCACATCCTTGTTGATCACCGCGCCAGCGCCGACGAAGGCATAGCGGCCTATCGTCGTTCCGCAAACTACCGTGCAGTTGGCGCCGAGCGTTGCGCCACGCCGCACCAGCGTTCGCCGATATTCGTCCTTGCGGGCAACGGCCGAACGCGGATTGTAGACATTGGTGAAAACCATGCTCGGGCCGCAGAAGACGTCGTCCTCTAGCGTCACCGCGTCGTAGACCGAAACATTGTTCTGGACCTTGACATTGTCACCGACGGTCACCTCGTTACCAACATAGACACCCTGACCGAACGAGCAGCGCTCGCCGATACGCGCGCCCCCGCTGACGTGCACCCAATGCCAGATTCGGGTTCCAGCGCCGATTTGCGCGCCTACGTCGACGATTGCGCTGGGATGGGCGGTGTAGCTCATGAAGTTTAGGCTTGTGATGCAGAACGGTTCAGAGTTCGAGCGGCAGTCCGACGCGCACGCCGTCCCGCGCCGATCGATAGGTAGCGATCAGCACCTCAAGCGACTTGAGTCCTTCCCACCCATCGACGTCAGGTTGAGCCTCGCCGCGAAGCACCTTGATCACGTTGTCGTAATAGAGCGGGTGACCGAAGCCGTAGACCGAAGTCGTGGCGTAGCTGGCTTCCTTAATCTTCTCGTCGTCAGCATCGACGTCGGCGAACTGCCATTCCTTGATTTCGTTGACGGCGACACCACCGACCCGGACTGTGCCCTTTTCACCAAGGATCGTGATCGATCCCTCGAGGTTCTTGGGATAGGTCAGCATCGTGCAATTGAGTGAGCCGAGCGCACCGTTGCGCCACTTGACGCTGAGCACGCCGGTGTCTTCGGCTTCGATATCGCGCGCCAAGGTCGCGGTATAAGCATGCAGCGACTCGATGGGGCCAACGATCCACTCAAGCAGGTCGACGTAATGACTAGCCTGGTTCATGAAGGCGCCGCCATCCATCTCCCAGGTGCCGCGCCACTTGGCCTGGTCGTAATAACCAACCTGCGGACGCTGCCAGAAGACGTTCAGCGTGACCATA
Source organism: Polaromonas aquatica (assembly GCF_050626995.1). Classification (GTDB taxonomy): domain Bacteria; phylum Pseudomonadota; class Gammaproteobacteria; order Burkholderiales; family Burkholderiaceae_C; genus Polaromonas; species Polaromonas aquatica_A. The sequence goes on from NZ_CP192467.1 coordinate 1,302,367, forward strand.
TATATTTGGCCGAAACGTTTTTTGTCGACGGCCTGTTTGAGCAACTGCAAGGTGGCGTTGCGGCGGTTCTGCTTGACCACAAACAAGTGCACGCCAGCCTCTTCACAAGCGCGCACCATGCGCACGCCATGCTCCCATTTCGTGGCCATCGGCTTTTCGGTCAGCACATGGCGGCCGCTGCGCGCGATCTCGACCGTCTGCTGCGGATGCAGGCCGCTCGGCGTGGTGACGACGATGCAATCGGCCGTGGTAGCTTCGAGCATTGCGGTCAGGCTGGCATGACCCTTCGCGCCGGTCGCCTTGACGGCGCTCTCAAGCGCCGCGGCGTTAATGTCGCAAACATCAACCAGTTCAGCGCGGTCGCCATGCTGGGTAATCGAATCGAAGTGATTTTTCGAGATGCGGCCACAGCCGACGAGGGCAAAGCGGATCTTGCGGCCGCTGACGGTGCTTTTCATGAGATGTTCCTGTTACAAGCGCCAAACGGTGAAGCCGACGGCTTCGAGGGCCTGACGCGGCTGGATGCATTTGACGTCGATCAGCACCGGCTTGTCGCCGCGCGCCATGGCCCGCAATTCGGCCGGCGAAAGGGCTTTGTACTCACTGTGGGCAACCGCGATAACAAGCGCATCGACCGGCTGGCTGGCGTCGACCGTGCCGAGCTTGAGGCCGTATTCTTCGTGAACTTCGGCGGCGTCGGCCTGGGGGTCGCAAACCACGACTTCCACGCCGTAATCCTGCAGTTCCCGAATGATGTCGACCACTTTGGAATTTCGGGTGTCGGGGCAATTTTCCTTAAAGGTAATGCCGAGGACGCCGATACGCGAACGCGCGACATCGATGCCCTGCGCGATCATTTGCTTGATGGTGTTGCGTGCGACAAAGCGCCCCATGTTGTCGTTGATGCGGCGGCCGGCCAGGATAACCTGCGGTATATAGCCGAGCTTTTCAGCCTGGTGCGTGAGGTAATACGGATCGACACCGATACAGTGACCGCCAACCAGCCCCGGCCGAAACGGCAGGAAATTCCATTTGCTGCCGGCGGCCTCAAGCACCTCCTGGGTGTCGATATTCATGCGCTTGAATACCACCGACAGTTCGTTCATAAGTGCGATGTTCAGGTCACGCTGGGTGTTTTCAATGACCTTGGCAGCCTCTGCCACCTTGATGCTGCTGGCGCGATGCACACCTGCCGTCACGACTGAGCCATAAACGTCAGCGACGATCTCAAGCGTCGCGGCGTCGGAGCCTGAGACGATTTTTTTGATCTTCGTGAACGTATGCTCCTTGTCGCCCGGGTTGATACGCTCGGGGCTGTAGCCGACCGTAAAGTCAACACCGAATTTGAGGCCGGAATGCTTTTCCAGCACCGGGATGCATTCTTCTTCGGTGGCGCCCGGGTAGACAGTCGACTCGTAGACCACGATATCGCCCTTCTTGAGCGCTTTGCCAACCGAGGTTGAAGCACCAACCAGCGGCGACAGATCGGGCTTGTTACCGGTGTCAACAGGCGTAGGGACGGCGATGATGAAGAAGTCGCAGGACTTGAGGTCCTCGATGCGATCGGTGTAGCGGATATTCGCCTGAGCCAGATCGGCTGGCGCGACCTCCCCGGTGCTGTCCTTGCCGGCCTGAAGCTCTGCGATGCGGGCGGCCTTGATGTCGAATCCAATAACTGGATGGGTTTTTCCGAATGCCACTGCGACGGGCAGGCCCACGTAGCCCAGCCCAACCATTGCTATTTTTCTATTCATGCTGTTTGCGGGTTTGGTCGTTGTCGACCGGTAGTTTCTGGTCTCGTCCGCTGACGATACCGTTTACGCAGCGTTTACCGCTGCTATTTGGTGCCTCGATATTGTACGGCGAAGACCTGTCCGGCCGGGAGAGTCCTCCAGGTGACTAAGAGACTTCGTCGGCTCCCGAAAAACCTGGAAAGATCACAGGTGCTGCATTAGCATCGCGTGTCGACAGGCGTACAGAAGCACTCAGTGGCCAGGCAATGCTGAATGCCGGGTCGTCCCAGCGTACACAGCGCTCATGCGCAGGGCTGTAATACTTTGTTGTTTTATACAAAAAGTCGGCAAATTCACTTAAGACCAGGTATCCGTGGGCAAATCCCGGCGGAATCCAGAGTTGACGACGGTTCAGTGCAGTCAACTCCAACCCAACCGACCGCAGGAAGGTCGGGGACCGTGGGCGCAGGTCGAGGGCTACGTCAAACACCGCGCCGTAGGCGACCCGCACCAGCTTGCCCTGCGGCTGTACCACCTGATAATGCATACCGCGAAGTACATGGCGCGCGGAGCGCGAATGGTTATCCTGCACGAAATGCGCATCGACGCCAGTCTCGCGAGCGAAGTCGCGTTGGTTGAAACTCTCGAAGAAGAGGCCCCGATCGTCCTCGTGCACCCGCGGCTCGATCAGCAGCACCTCGGGTATCGTGGTCGGCGTGACATTCATGACAGGTGTTCCAGCATATCGGTGATCCCCTCCTGCCAAGGCGGCTGAGGATGCCCAAAAACCTGTAGCAGCCGGGTCGTATCGAGGCGCGAATTGAGTGGCCGCAGAGCTAGGCCGGCCCGCGCCACCGACGCGGCGGCGACGACACGCTGCGCCGAGGTCTCCGGAAGCAGGCCCAGGCGGACCGCTTCGGCAACGATAAACCGGGCGTAGTCATACCGCGAAGTCGCACCACTGGCTACAGCGTGATAGAGCCCTGCCACACCGGCATCGCGTTGTGCCTTGCAGAGCGCGTTGGCCGTCAGATCGGCCAGCCAGCGCGTTGCCGTCGGTGCGCCGATCTGATCGTCCACCACCGTGAGCGTGCCACTGTCGCGAAAGTTGCGCAGGATCCTCGTCACAAAGTTCTCGCCATTAGCACCGTAAAGCCAGCTCGAACGAAAGATCAGATGGCGCGGGCAATTCCGCGACACCGCGAGGTCGCCGAGCAGCTTGCTTTGGCCATAGACATTAAGCGGCCGCGGGGTATCACCTTCGGTCCACGGCCGGTCGCCACTTCCGTCGAAAACATAATCACTCGAATAATGCACCAACCAGGCACCGACATCGTGCGCGGCTTCGGCCAGCGCGGCGGGGGCCTCGGCGTTGACACGGTAGACGGCCGAGGGATGCCGTTCGGCAGCATCGACGTCGGTCCACGCCGCCGCGTTGATTACGATGTCGGGCCTCAGCGCGCGTACCGTCGCCGCCACCCCGGCAGGATCGCTCAAATCGCCTGCCGGCGCGTCGCTGGCGCGCGCAGGCGCCAGCACATCGCCGATTGCGCTGAGGCTGCGCGACAGCTCTGCGCCAAGCTGCCCGCCCTGTCCAAACAGCAAAATGCCGGGCATGCGGTCACACCGCCTGCGCGTGCGAACGCACCCGCTCCACCCACGCGGGATAGGCCAGATACCAGTTCACGGTTTCGCGGAGACCCGCCTCGAAACTCTGATCGGCCTTCCAGCCCAGTTCGTCGCTGATCTTGCTTGCATCGATCGCATACCGAACGTCGTGACCAGGCCGGTCCGCGACATGCTTGATCAGCTTTTCGTAGCCGCCATCAACCGGCCGCAGCTCGTCGAGTAGCCTGCAGATCGAGCGCACCACCTCGATATTGGTTTTCTCGTCCCGCGATCCGATGTTGTAGGTCTCGCCGGGCCGGCCCGCCTCCAGTACCCGGCGGACTGCCTTGCAATGGTCCTTCACATAGAGCCAGTCGCGCACCTGCATGCCATCACCGTAGACCGGCAAGGTTTGCCCATTCAACGCAGCAACGATCATGTGCGGAATCAGTTTCTCAGGAAACTGGCACGGACCATAATTGTTAGCGCAGTTCGTGGTCAACACGGGCAGGCCGTACGTGCGGTAGCTGGCACGGACCAAGTGGTCCGCGGCGGCCTTGCTGGCCGAATACGGACTGTTGGGTTCGTAACGGTCTGACTCCTGAAAGGCTGCAGCTGAAGGAGAAAGCGAGCCATAGACCTCATCTGTCGAGACCTGCAGGAAGCGGAAGCCATCGCGCTCCTCTGGCGGCAAGTTACTCCAGTAGGCGCGAGCGGTCTCCAGCAGTCTGAAAACGCCGACAATATTGGTCTGGATGAACTCTTCGCCGCCGGCAATCGAGCGGTCCACGTGCGATTCCGCCGCAAAATTGATGATGGCACGCGGCCTGTACCGGGTCAATAAACCCGCCACCCGTACCGCATCGGCGATATCACCTTGCGCAAACACGTGACGGGGATCGCCATCGAGCACACGCAGATTGTCCAGGTTGCCGGCATAGGTCAGCTTGTCGAGATTCAAGACCGGCTCATCGTGCAACGACAGCCAGTCCAGAATGAAATTGGCGCCAATAAATCCGGCGCCACCGGTGACCAGAATCATGGATAGCCTTTGATAGAGGCGCGTGCGGTGACGGCGCCTGGGACCGGGATTATCCCTCAGTCGCCGGCCGAGCCTCACGAAAAACCGGCCTGAAAAACAGGCCCGCCTAGAATCACCGCCGCGAATCGGCGATCAGAAATGAATTCCGCGCATCATCTGCTGCATCGCCACCGCTTCGGCCGAAAGCGTCGGTTTTGCAGCCTTCTCGCCCTTGGCGGCCGATGAGTCGGGGAACATGCGAAAGCTGGTGTTCATGGCGATCTGGGCGATGCGCGGCACCAGCGCGTGCAGGAGCTGGCCGGTGATGCCCAGACGGGTGGCCACACGAACCGGCTTGAAGATGCAGGCCTGCGCAATCATGTCGGCGGCTTCCTCAGGCGACAGCGTGGGCACGTTGTTGTACAGGTTGGTCGGCGCGATCATGGGCGTGCGCACCAGCGGCATGTTGATGGTCGTGAAGCTGATGCCCACATCCGCGAACTCACTCGAGGCGCAGCGCGTCCACGCGTCCAGCGCGGCCTTGGAGGCGACGTACGCCGAGAAGCGCGGCGCATTGGTCAGCACGCCGATGGAGCTGATGTTGACAACATGTCCCTTGCGCTTGGCCGCCATGCCTGGCAGCAGGCCCATGGTCACGCGCAGGCAGCCAAAGTAGTTGAGCTGCATGGTGCGTTCGTAATCGTGAAAACGGTCGTAGCTGGCCTCAATGGCGCGGCGGATGGACCGGCCCGCGTTGTTGATCAGGAAATCCACGCCGCCGTGGTTGGCGATCAGCTCCTGAATGAAGCGGTCGCAGTCCGCCATGTCAGCGATGTCGGCCTGGTAAGCCACGAAGTTATAACCCTTGGCCTTGGCTTCCTTGCAGGCTTCGTCGAGCTTGTCCTGGTCACGCCCGCAGATGATGGTGATGGCGCCGGCGTCGGCAAACTTGTGCGCCGCCGCCAGGCCGATGCCCGATGACCCCCCGGTGACCAGTACCACCTTGCCGTTGACCGTGCCCCGCAGCGAGCGGTCGATGTGCAGGTCCGGGTCCAGGTGGCGCTCCCAGTAATCCCAGAGCCGCCAGGCATAGTCCTTGAGGTTCGGGCACTCAATGCCCGAGCCCTTGAGCGCGGCCATGGTATCGCGGCAGTCAAAGCGGGTCGGGTAGTTGACAAACGTCAGCATGTCTTCGGGCAGGCCCAGGTCGGCCAGCACCGCGTTGCGCACACGGCGCACCGGCGCCAACGCCATCAGGCTCTTTTTGACGCCGCGCGGAATAAAGCCCAGCAGGGCGGCATTCACGAACAGGTTCATCTTGGGCGCATGCGCCGCACGGCTGAAGATGTCCAGCACGTCGCCAACCCGGTAACCCACAGGGTCCACCAGGTGGAAGCATTTTTTGGCGATGCCGGTTTTGTGGCTGAGGTGGTCCAGCGCATCGACGACAAAGTCGACCGGAACGATATTGACCCGCCCGCCTTCAAGCCCCACTGCCGGCATCCAGGGCGGCAGCAGCTGCCGCATGCGCTGGATCAGCTTGAAGAAGTAATACGGCCCGTCGATCTTGTCCATTTCGCCGGTGGTACTGTCGCCGACCACCATAGCCGGCCGAAACACCGTCCAGGGGACCTTGCATTCCTTGCGCACGATTTTTTCGCTCTCGTGCTTGGTCATGAAGTAAGGATGCTCGTAGTTTTCGGCCTCCTCGAACATGTCTTCCCGGAACACGCCCTCATACAGGCCCGCCGCGGCGATGGAGCTCACGTGGTGAAAATGGCCGGCGTCGATGGCCTTGGCAAATTCCACGGTGTTGCGGGTCCCGTCAATATTCACGGCGACCTGGCTTTCCTCATCGGCGCCCAGGTCATAAACCGCGGCAAGGTGATAAAAATGGTCGACCTGGCCCTTGAGTTGCTTGATGTCTTCACTGCTGACACCGAGTTTTTTGCTGGTGAGGTCGCCGTGCACAGCAACGGCGCGGGCTGCTGGCACGCCCCAGAATTCCCTTAGCGCCGCCACTTTGCCGGCGCTTTCCTTGCGGATCAGGAAATGAACGGTCGTTCCTTTTCGTTCCAGAAGTTTTTTAACCAGGCGCTTGCCAATGAAGCCTGTGGCCCCTGTAACGAAATAATGCATTTGTGTTTCCTCCGCTGAACGACCAAGTCAAAAAGCGATTCTTGCTTAAAGCGCATAGGTCTCTATTCAGCAGAAACCCGCGCTCAGCCCAGCTGCGCCTGCTTTTCCATAGAGCTGTATCCCTAACGTTCTAGAACGTAGCACCTAAACGCTGCCATGGGGAGGGCTTATATTTTCCGGATGCGTGCGGCATACTGCCCCGCGACGTTCCATAACCAAACTGTCTGGAGTACACCATGGTCAAGAAACTGCAAAAAATGAGCGCCGACAAAAAATCCGGTCCCCAGCTGTCCGGTGCCGTCAAGGAGTCTGCCCAGCAAATCTGGCTCGCCGGCCTGGGCGCCTTCTCCAAGGCACAGGAAGAAGGCGGCAAAGTGTTTGAGACCCTGGTCAAGGAAGGCCTGTCCATCCAGCGCAAGACCCAGGCAGTGGCCGAAGGGAAAATCTCTGAAGCCACCAACAAGATGGCCAGCATGGCCACCGACATCCAGTCCAAAGCCGGCCACCAGTGGGACAAGCTGGAAAACATTTTCGAAGACCGTGTGGCCAAGGCCCTGAACAAACTCGGCGTGCCTTCGGCCAAAGACGTGGACGCCCTGATCGCACGCATTGACGAGCTCAACCGCAATGTGCAAAAAATGGGCGGTAAGCCAGCAGCCAAAACCGCAGCGGCAAAACCCGCCGCAAAAAAGGCGGCCCGCCCCGCGGCAAAACGCCCTGCTGCACGCAAATCGGCTTAAGCACGGCGACCTCACAAGAAAGGGACATGTCGTCCCTTTTTTTACGCCCGTGCATACCTGCCCACCTGCGGCGTTTTGCTGCAAAGCAGCAAATATTTCTTCAGCCGCCGTCTACACTTTCTTTTCATGACTTCAGCCAAGCGTTCTAAAAGCAAACCCTCATCCGATAAGCCGCGCATTGCTTTGGCTCTCTCTGGCGGCGGTCATCTAGCTGCTGCGCAGCCAGCCGATCCGGCAAAAATGACGAAACGGGCCGCCGCCAAGCCGCGCATTGCTTTGGCACTCTCTGGCGGCGGCCCGTTGGGCGCCATCTACGAAATCGGCGCGCTGTGCGCACTCGACGAATCGCTGCAGGGGTTGTCATTCACCGAACTGGACCACTATGTCGGTGTTTCCGCCGGCGGCTTTATTGCCGCAGGCCTGGCCAACGGCATGACACCGCGCGAGCTCTGCGCCGCCTTCATTGAAAACGGCGACCAGGCGTCGGAGGTGTTTGACCCGGCGTGGCTGATGGTGCCGGCGTATGGTGAATTTTTGCGGCGCGGCGTCATGCTGCCCGGCTTGCTGGCGTCGGCTGCCTGGCGCGCCACCTTCGGGCGCAAGTCGCTGGTCAATGCGCTGGAGGCGCTGGGCCCAGCCTTGCCGACAGGCGTTTTCTCCAACGATGAAATCGACACACGCCTGGCCGCGCTGTTTTCAAAGCCCGGCCGCACCAATGACTTTCGCCAGCTCCGCACGCGCCTGACACTGGTGGCCACGAACCTGGACAGCGGCGATGCCGCGCCCTTTGGCCGCCCCGGCTGGGACCACGTGCCGATCTCCAAAGCCGTGCAGGCCAGCTCGGCGCTACCGGGCCTGTTTCCGCCGGTGGAGATCGACCGCCACTACTACGTGGACGGCGCACTGAAAAAAACCATGCATGCCGGCGTGGCCCTGGACGATGGCGTTGACCTGATGTTCTGCCTGAACCCGCTGGTGCCCTTTAACGCCACCCGCGCGCCCGCGCTGGCCATGAACCAGCGCGTCATGCGCCGCGGCCTGCCGGCCGAAAAACAGGCCATTCCACGCATCGTCAACGGCGGCCTGACGGCCGTGATGAGCCAGACCTTCCGCTCGATGATCCATTCGCGGCTGGAGCTTGGCATGAAGCATTACGCGCACGCCTACCCCGGCACCGACATCGTGTTGCTGGAGCCCGACGCCCGTGACGCCGAGATGTTCCTGGCCAATACGTTCAGTTACCGGCAGCGCCGCGAGCTGGCCGAACACGCCTACCAGAAGACCCGGGAGATGCTGCGCTCCCGCAAGACCACGCTGTCGGCCACACTGGCGCGGCACGGCGTATCGTTGAACCTGGACGTGCTGGAAGACCCCAGGCGCCACCTGGTGACGGAAAGGCCTGCTGCCACACGGGTGGGACGCGCCATTGCCACACTGGAAGATGTGATGGAAGACCTGAGCCACGCGCTGCGGCCCGCTTCGGCTTCTGCCGCAGCGTAACCCAAAGGTTTGCCAAAGATTTGGGGAAAGCGCACCAGCCGCTCACACCGCCGCGAAGCGCCTGCGGATTGATGGACTTCCCTAGTGCCGCGCAGGGAAACGCTGGGTTAGAGTAAAGAACAACACAAGGTAGACAACTTATGGCGAAAAAAGCGCCGCGCCGTACAGCAGAGCGGATCCTGGAGGTCACCCTGGACCTGTTCAACCGCTTTGGCGAGCCCAATGTGTCGACCACCCTGATCTCCGCCGAGCTCAACATCAGCCCAGGCAACCTGTACTACCACTACCCCGCCAAAGACGAGCTCATCAACTCGCTGTTTGACCGCTATGAGAAGTCCCTGAGCGAACTGCTCAACGCCAGCGACGGCGTGCGCGATGTGGAAGACGCCTGGTTTTTCATGCACACGCTGTTCGAGCTGATCTGGCAATACCGCTTCCTGTACCGCGACCTCAACGACCTGCTGAGCAAAAATCGCCGGCTCGAAACGCACTTCCAGTGGGTCCTCAAAAACAAGACCCGCGCCGTGAAAGCCCTGCTGGACGGCATGAGCCGTACCGGCGCCGTGGCGATCGATTCGCGCGAGGTCGAAGCCACGGCCACCAGCATGGTGGTGGTGCTGACGTACTGGCTGAGTTTTGAGTACGTGCGCGACCCGCGCAACGCGCTGGAGCCGGCCAACGCGCAGGCCGCACTGCTGCGCGGCGCGCACCACGTGCTCAACCTGCTGATTCCCTACCTCGAGCAAAGCCAGCGCGCGCATTTGCAGGCGCTGGTGGGCGCCTACAGCAACCCGGCTTGAGTTCCCTCAAAATGCCGAATACATAACACCAACAATTTTTACCAAGGAGACAACAAAAATGGCCAAATGGACTGCCTTTCCCCACGCCGGCGACTACACATTTGATGCCGCCAGCCTGAAAAAGAGCTGGACCCGGCTGCACCAGGGCGACTGCGAACCGCTGCCCAAGGATGCCGATGTATTGCAGGCCTGGGTGCTGTTTCATAACGGTGATTTCCAGAAGGCCGCAGAGGCTGGCACCAAGGCCGGCGGGGACGGCATCACGGTGGCCAATAAGGCCACCAGCATGTACGCCACCTACCTGGAAACCAAGGAAAAAGCCAAGCTGGACATGTTCATGGAAGTCGCCGCGCGCGCCGAAGCCCAGCAAAAGAACGACCCGAAGAACGCCAACGCCTGGTACTGGCAGGCCTACGCACTGGGCCGCTACAGCCAGGGCATCAGCGTGGCCAAGGCGCTGGCCCAGGGCCTGGGAACCAAGGTGAAGAACTCGCTGGAGCAGGCCATCAAGCTCTCCCCCAAACACGCGGACGCGCACATTGCGCTGGCGGCCTTTCATGCCGAAGTGATCGACAAGGTGGGTTCACTGATCGGCGGCATGACCTACGGCGCCAAAAAAGACATCGGCCTGGCGCTCTACAAGGACGCGCTCAAGCTGAACCCGGGCTCGGCCATCGGCATGATCGAATACGCCAATGGCCTGGTCATGCTGGAAGGCGACAAGAGAATGAAGGAAGCGACCAAGCTGTACGAGCAGGCCGCAGCCAGCAAACCGCTGGACGCCACCGAACGGCTGGACGTGGAGATGGCCAAGGCCGAGCTCGAGGACTGAGCCGGCACCGCCGCCTCATCGCAAGCACGCCCGGCAGGGCCCCGCGTCGCAAGGCGTGCGGGCCCGGCCTGCTTTGCTATTATTTTGATAGCTCCTCGCACACATAACCATTGGGCTAGCGGCCAAATTGATGCTCAAAAACGAGCCAAAAGGCCTGCAGGGAGCTTTCTGGCAGTGTTGTAGATGGCGTTTTGGCGATTTTCTGGCCTGGCAGGCCGTTTTGAGGTGTTTTTGGGCATTAAAAATGCCTGCAGCCCATGAGGAATCTGCGCGAGCAGCTATTAAAAGCATAGCAACAACAGTGCCGACCGGTCCTCGCCTCACACCGTCACATCGCGTCACACGCCTGCCCGGCGGCATGTACAAGGCCAGCGGCTCAGCCCTTCACACCCGCCGTGCCGCATCCCCCCACGGCTTGCCCCGGTACCACGCATGCCGGGCCAGCCGCAGCATGGGCTTGTCGCCGGAGGTATCACCATAGGCATACAGGGTGACGCCGCCCAGCGCCGTTGCTCCAAAGCGCGCCAGCGCCCAGGCCTGGAGGCGCAGCACCTTTTGCTCGCCGTGACAGTTGGGTGTGCGCATGCGGCCGGTGAGGCGTTCGCTCTCGCCCTCACCCACCACTTCCATTTCGGTGCAGAGCAGCGCGTCAAACCCCAGCTGCAGTGCGACCACCTGCAGGTAGATGTCGGGCGACGCGCTCACCATCACGCAGCAATGCCCGGCTTCGCGGTGCCAGGCCAGACGCGTCATGGCGTCTTCGCGCAACTGGCCCGGGAAATCGTGGGCGAGCCAACGGGCTGTCCAGTCCTGCATCTCGGCCAGGCTGCGGCCGGCCAGCGTGGCCTGCATCAGCCTGCCCTTGGCGACATGGTTGGGCACCAGGCGCAATGCATAGCCGGCCAGCCAGGGAAAGCAGCGCACCAGGGCCCATAGGAACCGCGGCCAGCCCAGGCCGCGAGCCAGGAAGACCGTGAGGGTGTCGCCGCGGGTCAGCGTGCCGTCGAAGTCAAAGGCGGCGACAACGGGCACGGCCCCTTCAGCATTCACCTCGGGCATCGCACCTGCCCGCAGTAGCGCACGCAGAACGGGCAGCCCGTCATGGGCAGCCACGAAGGGATGTTGAAGTAGCGCTTGAAAATCGTGCCCAGCACGCCTTCGCGGTAAGCCTGGTAATTAAAGCCCGTGCCTTCGACCGCGTAAAAGGGAACGCCGTCCTGCTCGAAGCTGAGCACACGCACCGACTCGAAGTAAGGTGCAAACTCCTCCAGCCTCGGTTTGCCGGTGACGATGACACGCACCGTCTTGCCCTGGTAAAGCGAAAAATCAACCAGCATGTCGTCCTGGCGCGCATGGAACTTGCCGACGCCGAACACCGGCATGTACTCGCGGCGTTCGAAACCGAAAATTGATGCGGGCGTGTAGGCCTCGCCCATCAGCACCACACCGGGCGCGCTGACTTGCTTCAGCATCTCGGCGGTCTTGTAGCTGCGGATGATTTGGGGATAAAGCCGGGTGTCCTTCCAGTTGTCGAGCGAGGTCATGTAGAGCCCCGCCACCACCAGTACGTGCAGGCCGGCAAACACGGCCAGCCCCTGGGCGCACGCCTTGAGCCTGTCAGCCGGCAAGGCAAACGCCAGGAAGGCAAAACCAAAAGGGTAAAACGACAGCACCCAATGCAGGCCAATGATTTTCCTGGTCGACAGCAATGCAAAAAACACCAGCGGCACCACCACCAGGCAAGCCAGCAGGCGCTGGCCTCGCGCGGCAGCCAGCAATGCATGGCGGTAGCGCACCGCCATCCAGAGCGCGGCAGGCGTGATCAGGTAGGCCATCATGCCGATGTAGGTCAACGGCTTGCGCCATTCAAACACCGCGCCTTCATTGCGGTTGTAGACGTTGAACATGATGTTCGACCAGCCGTGCGACATGTTGTAGGCGATGTTGATGGCCGGGCCGGGCAAGGCGCACAGCACCAGCAGCGCAAAACCCGCGAACCGTTCACGCCGGTACAACACAAAGTAGACGAGATAACTGAAGCCGAGCACCACCGAGAAGTACTTCGAAAGAAAGGCACAGCCCAGAAAGAGGCCCGACAGGGCGTAGAGCCCGCAGGCGGCGCGGTCCAGCTGCGGCCGGCGTTCGGCGCGCATCAGCGCGGCCACCGAGAGCACCGACCAGAAAATCAGCGGCGTGTCGGTGGTGATCAGGACGTTGAGCCAGTTCAGCGGCGCGAGCCAGAAAAACAGCACAGCCCAGGCCGCACGCACGCGGTCAACACCTTTGAGCGCCCACCACAGCGCTCCGCCCAGCGCCAGCGGCAGCAGCACGATGGGCAGGCGTATCGACCAGAGGGTGTCGCCCAGCGTGGAACGCATCAGCGCGATCAGCCAGCCAACCATGGGCGGATGGTCGGAATACCCCCAGGCGGGGTACACCCCCCACCAGTAAAAAAAGGCCTCGTCGCCGGTGACGGGGAAGGTGACGGAAATCCACAGGCGCAACAGAAGCGAGAGCAGGCCGGCGGCCAGCAGCCAGCGGCTCAGCGTGACGGGGAAGGCGGCGGTGTCTTGGTTCTGGGGCATGAAACTGGGGAGAACTGGGAGAACTGGGGGAAAGAACGGGTAGGTCGGGCGGCTCGGCACGTCGCCGGGGAAGGCCAGGAAAGAAGGCCCGCAGGGGCTAGCGAAAACTGATTTCCTTGCGGATGGCCGCACTATAAAGCAAGGCCACCACGCCAATGGCGACGGCCAGCCACAGCGTGAGCAGCCGCACCATCACCGTGATGGACAAGGCCGCAGCCGGCGTAGCGCTTTGCACCACCAGGAGGCCGGTCAGCACGGCTTCGGTGCCGCCCAGGCCGGCCGGCAGGGCCGACAAGGCGCCGGCCACCATGGCCACCGCGTAAAAGCCAGTGGCCGTCAACAGCTCAAGATGGACATTCATCGCACGGCAAATCAGCCAGACCGCCAGGCCCTGCGCGGCCCAGGCCGCCAGCGTGAGGCCAAACCACAGCCAGGGCCGAACCGACAGGCAATACCAGGCCTCTTGCAGCCAGGGCAGGCTCGCGAAGACCCGGTCCCGGTGTTTGAAGAGCAGGCCCGCAACCGCCAGCAGCAACACCACAGCGACCGCTAGCAAAGCGCTTATCAGCGTGGACACAGCCTGTAGCGCGCCGTGCCCCAAGACCCAACCCAGGGCCGGCAGGCTCAGCAGCAACAGGCACAGCAAATCGGCCAGCCGCTCGGCGCCGAAGATCGCCAGGCTTTGCGCGGTGCCCAGCGGTTGCTGCGCCAGCATCAGGCCGCGCACCGCTTCACCCACATTGCCCGGCGTGGGGGTGAAGGCATAACCGGCCAAGTACAGCCGCAATCCCTGCAGCCAGCCGAAGTGGCGCCCAAAATGAGCCATCCAGAGACGCCAGCGCAGGCCGCGCAGCAGGTAATTGAGCAGGCACAGGCCTGCGGCCTGTGCGCCCGTCCAGGACCACAGCAGCGCGAGCGACGTGCGGGGGCTGTCGCCCCAGAGCAGTAGCACGACCGCATAAGCGGTGGCTACCACGCCGAGTACCAGCAAAAGCCGCTTGAACGGCAAGACGCCCTGCGCTGGCGGCGAATCGCCCTCGGGGATCACAACCAGCGGCTCAGGAAGATAGCCAGCCAGAGCACGCCGGCGGCCAGGATCCACGGATCCCGCAGCATGTCGCGCGCCACGTCTTCGCCATGGCCGCGGTGCACCTGGTAGGTGTAGCGCAGCATGCCGAAGATCACCACCGGCACGGTGTAGAGCAGGCGTTCGCCGTGTTGCAGCTGCGCTTCGGGGCTGGTGGCAAACAGGCTGTAGGTGGTCAGCGTGGCCGTCATGGTCACAGCCATGAAGGTGTCGAGCAAGGCCGCCGGGTAGTGCGCCAGCACGGCGCGCTGGCTGGCTTCTTCATGAAAGCTTTCGGCCTTGCGTTTGGAAAAACCGAGGAACAGGGCCACAAAAATGCCGGTGAGCAGCAGCCAGCGCGAAGGCGGAATCCCCACCGCCACGGTGCCGGCCAGCAGGCGCAGCATGAAGCCCGACGCAATGATGGACACATCGACCACCGGCACCTGCTTGAGCCGCCATGAATACGCCAGGTTGAGCGCCGCGTAGAGGGCCAGCAGCACCAGCAGCGTGCGGTTGCCCGCGGCCAGCAGCAGGCCGGCCACCAGCAACAGGCCCGCCAGCACCAGCGCCACCGGGGCGGCGACCGCACCGCTGGCCAGCGGCCGGTGGCGCTTGGTGGGGTGCAGGGCGTCGCTCGCGCGGTCATGCCAGTCGTTGATGATGTAGACCATGCTTGAGAGGCAGCAGAACGCGGCAAAGGCGTAAAACACGCGCAGGTCCAGCGCGGTGTCCTGCCAGCTCTGGCTGAATACCAGGCCGGCGAACACAAAGACGTTTTTGACCCATTGGTGCGGCCGCATGAGCCGCACCAATGCAAGCAGGGAAGAGAACAAGGAAGGGGACAGGGAAGACATCAGGATGGGCAAAAACGCCCCGTAGGAAAGCGACGTTGAAGCATACCTGACGGGACGGCGCCAGATATCCGGGAATCCGGCCAAAATAGGCCATCGCTTCCTTGTCTTTTTCCGTGCCTTTCCTTCCACACTCCCGGCCCCTACCTTGACCTCACATCCTTCTTCGTCTCCTTCTTCACCTTCTTCTGTCTCCCCCCGCGCCCTGCAGCTGGTCCAGACGCTGGTCCGCATGAACACGGTCAGCCACAACTCCAACCTGGCGCTGATTCATTTCGTGCGCGATGAGCTGCAAAAGCTCGGCGTGACCAGCCGCATCACCACCAATACCGACAAGACCAAGGCCAACCTGTTCGCCACGCTGGGTGAAGGCAAGCCGGCCGGCATCATCCTTTCGGGCCATACCGACACGGTGCCCTGGGACGGCCAGGACTGGACCCTGGACCCGTTGTCAGCCACGGTCAGTGACGGCCGGCTCTATGGCCGCGGCAGTTGTGACATGAAGGGTTTTATTGGCCTGGCACTGGCCCACGCCGAGGGCTTTCTGAACAGCCCGGCGCCTTTTGCGGTGCACCTGGCACTCAGCTACGACGAGGAAGTCGGCTGCCTGGGCGTGCGGGAGCTGATCGCCGACATGAAAGACGCGGGCATCGCGCCGCTCGCCTGCATCATCGGTGAGCCAACGAGCATGGTGCCGGCTACCGCGCACAAGGGCGTGTACCGCTACAAATGCTGTGTGCGCGGCAAGGAAGCGCACTCTTCGCTCACACCGCAATCCGTCAACGCCATCGAGATGGCGGCGCGTGTCGTCGGCAAGCTGCGTGACATGGCCGACGGTTTCGAAGCGAACGAGCCGCGCTATGAAGGTTTCGACGTACCCTTCAGCACCGCCAGCGTCGGGCAGTTCCATGGCGGCATTGCCGACAACGTGGTGCCGCGCGACGCGGAGTTCCGCTATGAATTCCGCAACCTGCCCACTGCGGACGCAATTCTTATGCAAAGAGAGCTTGTCGCCTATACGGAACGGGCACAACCAGCTATGAAAAAGATAGCGCCAGACGCCGGCTTCAGTTTTGAGACGATTTGTGAAGTGCCGGCCTTCCTCGGCTCCGCCAGTGACGCGGTGACCCAACTGGCCCAGCGCCTGGCCGGCACGAAAGAAACCACGCTGGTCGCTTTTGGCACCGAAGCAGGCCTTTTCAAGAACGCCGGTATTCCCACCGTGGTCTGCGGGCCCGGCAGCATCAACCAGGCGCACCAGCCCGATGAATTCGTGAGCCTGGAACAGCTCTCGCGCTGCGAGGACTTCATGCAAGGCTTGGCGAACACCAGCGAGCTTCGCTAGAGGCTGGCTTTCGCGCAGGCCATCGCGGAACCGGCTTTGCCGGGCCGCAGGTGGCGCCCCCTTAGAGGGAGGCGGCCGCAGGCCGCTTCGGGGGGTTACGTCCGTATCCGGCCGTCACCGGTCAGCATGGACAGCTCCACGAAGTGGGACGCCACATGGTCGGTCGGGGAGAACGTCACGGAAAAGCCGCCCAGCGACTGGTTGCCCATTCCCTCCAGGCCCGCAATCAGCGATTCGCGGCTCATCTTGGCGCCGCCGCGCTTGAGGCCGTCCACCAGCACCTTGGCGGCCACATAGCCTTCCATGCTGGAGAAATTGACCTGCGCGTCCTTGCCAGCGGCCTTCACCGCATCGGTAAACTCGCGCACGATCGGCCGCGCTCCGTTGTAGGGCGAAGGCATGACCTGCGACACCACCACACCGGCGCCATCCTTGCCCAGCTCATCGGCGAGCGCCTGCGTACCGACAAACGATACGTTGTAGAACGTCCCGCCGTAGCCGGCCTTGCGGGCTTCACGGATGAACGCGGCGCAAGCCTTGTAAGCGCCGATCTGCACCACCGCATCGGGACCTGCGGCCACCAGCGTGGCGACGGCCTTGGCCACGTCCACCGTATTGCGCTCGACTGTCGCCAAAGCCACGGGCTTGAGGTTTTGCGCACCCAGGGCCAGCGTGACACCGTCCAGCCCGGCCTTGCCGTAGGCGTCGTTCTGGTAGAACACGGCGATTTTTTTCAGTCCCAGGGCGGTCAGCTGTTTGACGATGAGGCCGGTTTCGTCGTTGTAGGAAGCGCGCACATGGAAGGCATACCTGTTGAAGGGTTCACGCAGGGCCATGGCACCGGTGAACGGCGCAATGAACGGGACTTTCTCCTTGATGGCCATCGGCAGGGCAACAACGCTGGTGGGTGTGCCGATATAGCCAAACAGCGCAAACACATCGCCGTCAATCAACTTGCGGGTATTTTCGGCGCAGCGGGCGGGCTCGTAGCCGTCGTCCAGGTTGCGGATTTCAATCAGCCGCTTGTTGACGCCACCCTGTTCGTTGACCTGGTCGAAGTACACCTTCGCACCCTGGTAGAACTGGATACCCAGCTGCGCGGCCGGGCCCGTGAAGGGGGCTGATTGGCCGAGGATGATTTTGTCGCTCTGCGCGCGGGCCAGGTTGAAGCCGGCGAGCATCGACGCGCCGGCAACGACGGAAAATTTTCTGCGCGTGAGTGTGGGGATAGATGTGGTTATAGAGGTCATTGCTTCATTCTCGCAACACACCTTACAAGTTGGTTACCGGCTTCGTAACAGAAGGCAACCTCGTGACATCAATCACTGTTTCAGAGCGCTATGAGCCCCTCCCGGCGTTGTTTTAGGCCCTAAATTCAGGAAACTGCCAGCTTTAAGGCTGCAGCCCCCGCCTTTCAGGCCTACTCCCGCACACGGCCTGTAGCATCGATGAGGCTCAGCTCCACCAGCTTGGAACCCACGCGGTCCCCATCAAAGTGAACGCGAAATCCGCCCAGGTTCAGCTCCTGCATGGTGTCCAGCGCCTTGCGCAGTTTGGCGCGCGTCGGGTCCTTTCCGGCCTTGCGCAGGGCCTCGGTGTAGGCCCAGGCAGCGATATAGCCTTCAAGCATGTAAACATTGGACTTGCCCAGCTTGGCGTTTACGGCATCGGCCTGTAATTCACGCACCAGGATGCTCTTGGCGTTGTCTGATTTGGGTGTGACACGCACCACCACCACCCCCGCGCCAGCCGCGCCAAGCTGCTCGGCCAGCAGGCTTTCGCCTGTGCTGGAAAAGCCGTAAATCGGCCCGCGAAAGCCCTTGGCCCGCAAATCCCGTATCACGCCGGCAGCACCGGGTGCGTCGCTGATGACGAGCACCGATTCCGGCTTTTTGGCGAGCACCTGGTCAACGCTGCCGCCCGACAAGGCCGCCTTCGCCACCAGGTTGGCGCCCAGGCCGCCCATCGTGCGTTCGGCGGAGTCCAGCGCCGCCAGCGATTCGGCATCCTTGCCGTGCAGGATGGCCAGCTTGCGCATGCCCAGGGTTTCGGCATGCTTTGTGATCACGGCGGCTTCTTCCGAATACCCGGGCCGCACCGAATACACATTGGGGTAGAGCGAGCCGCGCAACTCGTCGGCGCCGGCCATGGGAGCAAACAGCAGGATGTCGGTGTCCTTGAGCAGCGGGTTGACCGCCGTGACCTGCGGTGAGCCGTAGTAGCCGAACAGCGAAAACACCTTCTGGTCCAGGAGCTTGCGGGTATTGGCCGCAGCGGTCTCAGGGTTGCCCGCATCGTCGAGCGTGGTCAATTCGATCTTGCGGCCGTTGACGCCGCCGCCCGCATTGACGCGGTCAAAATAAAGGCGCGCGCCTTGCGCAAACGGCATGGCCAGCGTCGCACCAGGGCCCGTCATGGCCAGAGACTGCCCCAGCGTGACGGCCGTCTTGCTGACGCCGTCCTGGGCCATGGCCCCTGCCGCCATCAGGGCGGCGAGTGCCGCTACCATGGTGATTCTGGCGGCGGCGCGGAATGGCCGCATTCCGTTCATTGTTGTTGTCATGATGTGTCTCCCCGTGATCCAGCGATGAGGACCAATATAAAGTTGAACCATGAGCAATACCATCAGCATCTCCCCTAGCACGACGGCCGAACCTGACAGCGGGCTGAAGCCCGCCGCGGTGCAGGTGCTGGGTGCGTGCCCGCACGACTGCCCCGATACCTGCTCGCTGCTGACGACGGTGGAAGGCGGTGTCGCCACCCGTGTACAGGGCAACCCTGGCCATCCCCATACCGGCGGCGTGTTGTGCAACAAGGTCTCTCGCTACACGGAACGCACCTACCACCCCGAGCGCCTGCTGCATCCGCTCAAGCGCAGCGGGCCCAAGGGCAGCGGCCGCTTCGAGCCCGTGAGCTGGGAGGCCGCACTGGCCGGCATCGCGGCACGCCTGAAACCCATCGCTGCGCGCAATCCCGAAAGCATCGTGCCCTACAGTTATGCCGGCACCATGGGCCAGGTACAGGGTGAGAGCATGGCCGGGCGCTTTTTCAACCAGCTGGGTGCCTCGTTGCTGGATCGCACCATCTGCGCGTCGGCGGGCAGCGAGGGCCTGACGCAAACACTGGGTGGCAAAGTCGGCATGCGGGTGGAGTTTTTCGCCGAATCCAAACTCATCATCATCTGGGGCAGCAACTCCATCGGCAGCAACCTGCATTTCTGGCGCTACGCACAGCAGGCCAAACGAGACGGTGCCAGGCTCGTCTGCATTGATCCGCGCAAAAGCGAAACCGCCGAAAAATGCCACGAACACATCGCCCTGCTGCCCGGCACCGACGCGGCGCTGGCACTCGCCTTAATGCACGAACTGATCACCCACGATTGGCTCGACCACGACTACATCGCGCAACACACCCTGGGCTGGCAGGGCCCGGAAGGCGGGTTGCGCGAACGTGCGCTGCAGTGGCCGCCTGAGCGCGCGGCCCAGGTCTGCGGCGTTCCTGTGGAACAGATCCGCTCGCTGGCCCGCGACTATGGCGAATGCATGCTGAAGCGGCAACCCGCAGCGATCCGCCTGAACTACGGCATGCAGCGCGTGCGCGGCGGCGGCAACGCGGCACGCGCAGTGGCATGCCTGCCCGCGCTGACGGGCGCGTGGCGGCACCGTGCCGGCGGCGTGCTGCTGAGCAGCTCGGGCCTGTTCCCGATCGACAAAGCCGCACTGCAGCGGCCCGACCTGCTCAAGGGCCGCCAGCCGCGCACCATCAACATGAGCACGATTGGCAACGCGCTGCTTGAGCCCGCATCAACGCAGTTCGGCCCGAAGATCGAGGCGTTGATCGTCTACAACAGCAACCCCGTGGCAGTGGCCCCCGAATCCGGCAAGGTGGTGCAGGGTTTCGCGCGCGAAGACCTCTTCACCGTGGTGCTGGAGCACTTCCAGACCGACACCGCCGACTACGCCGACTACATCCTGCCGGCCACCACACAGCTGGAGCACTGGGATGTGCATGCTTCCTACGGCCACACCGACGCGTTGCTGAATCGCCCGGCTATCGTGCCGATGGGCCAAGCCAAGCCCAACACGCAGATCTTTCGCGAACTCGCCGCTCACATGGGCTATACCGACCCGTGCTTTGCCGAGAGCGATGAATTGCTCTGCCGTGCGGCCTATGGTGACAAGGTGGACTTCCAGCAGCTGCTGGACAAGGGTTTTGCCACCTTGAAGCTGCCTGATGCGCCGTTTGCCGAAGGCAACTTCCCCACGGCTTCGGGCCGCTGCGAATTCTTCAGCGCGCGCCTGGCGGCGGACGGCGCGGACGGCTTGCCCGACCACGTGCCCAACCATGAGCCCGTGGGCTCGTCCACGCAGTTCCCGCTGGCCATGATCTCGCCGCCGGCGCGCAACTTCCTCAACTCCAGCTTCGTCAACGTCAAAAGCCTGCGCGACATCGAGACCGAGCCCGTGCTGGAAATGCACGCCGATGACGCCGCGCTGCGCGGCATTACCAGCGGCGCCATCGTCAAAGTCTTCAACCAGCGCGGCGAATACCGCGTGAAAGCCGAGGTCTCCACACGGGCGCGCCCAGGCGTGGTCAATGGCCTGGGCATCTGGTGGCGCAAGCTGGGCCTGGACGGCACCAACGTCAACCAGCTCACCAGCCAACACCTGACCGACATGGGCCGCGGGCCGGTGTTCTATGACTGCCTGGTCGAGGTGCAGCGCGAAGCTGAGGCTGCCTGAGATTCACGTGAAGCCCATCACGGTCAAAAGAAACCGCGCCGCGGCGCTGGCTGTTGCATTGGCCTTGCTCGGTCTTGCGGGCTGCGCCGACCTGGGCTACTACTGGCAGTCCGTCAGCGGCCATTTGCAGATGCTTAACGCGGCCCGACCTGTGGATGAATGGCTGGGCGATGCCGAAGCCTCCGGGCAACTCAAGACCCGGCTGGCGCTGGCACAGCGGATCCGCAGTTTTGCCGTGACCGAACTCAACCTGCCCGACAACCCCAGTTACCGCCGGTATGCCGACCTGCGCCGCAGCGCTGTGGTGTGGAACGTGGTGGCGGCGCCGGAGTTTTCGCTCACGCTCAAAACATGGTGCTTCCCGGTGACGGGCTGCGTCGGCTACCGCGGTTACTTCAACGAGGCCGACGCCCGCGCCGAAGCGGAGCGGCTCAAGGCCGAGGGCCTGGAGGCCAGCGTCTATGGCGTGCCCGCCTACTCCACCCTGGGCTGGATGAACTGGGCCGGCGGCGACCCTTTGCTGAACACCTTCATCGGCTACCCGGAGGGCGAACTGGCGCGCTTGATCTTCCATGAACTGTCGCACCAGGTGGTGTTTGCAGCGGGTGACACGATGTTCAATGAATCGTTTGCCACCGCTGTCGAGCGCCTGGGCAGCGAGCGCTGGCTGGCCACACAGGCTGGTGACGATGCGCGCAAGGCTTACGCCGTGTTTGACGGGCGGCGCCGGCAGTTCCGGGCGCTGGCGCTGGCCACACGCCGCGAATTGGCCGCCGTTTATGAACAAAAAGATGCCGCAGCCCAATCAAAATCTGCGCAAGCAGCTACCAAAATGATAGCGTACCAGCGTTTTCGTGACGCCTACGCTGAACTCAAGGCGTCATGGGGCGGCTTCGCCGGCTATGACCGGTGGGTGGCGAATGCCAACAACGCCTCATTTGGCGCACAAGCCGCGTACGACGACCTGGTGCCTGGCTTTGAAGCGCTGTTCGAACGTGAGGGCCGTGACTGG
Source organism: Polaromonas aquatica (assembly GCF_050626995.1). Lineage (GTDB taxonomy): Bacteria > Pseudomonadota > Gammaproteobacteria > Burkholderiales > Burkholderiaceae_C > Polaromonas > Polaromonas aquatica_A. The sequence continues at coordinate 1,324,344 of NZ_CP192467.1, forward strand.
CAACGGTTTTATGATGCAGTGAAAAAGCTGGCCCGCCTTCCCAAGGATGAGCGGCACAAGGCACTTCAAACGAACAACACCGACAACAACACGGAGACCCCGAATGGCTGACATCCAGATCCAGCGCGAACACACCCTTGGCCTTGCGGAGGCGCGCAAGATCGCCTTCAAATGGGCCGAGCAGGCCGAAGAAAAGTTCGACATGGAGTGCACCTATGAAGAGGGTAAAACCGAAGACCTGGTCAGCTTCACCCGCTCGGGCGTCAGCGGCACCCTGACCGTCACCAAAGACCGCTTCGAACTTGAGGCCAGGCTGGGTTTCCTGCTCGGTGCGTTCAAGGACAGGATCGAGGAGGAAATCGTGAAAAACCTGGACACCCTGATCGCAAAGAAGCCCGCGCCGAAGAAAGCCGACGCAAAAAAGAAGCCCGCGACGAAATGACTGCCTCTTCGGGTCCCTTGACTGGCCTGAAAGTGGTGGAGCTGGGCCAGCTCATCGCCGGGCCATTTGCCGCCAAGACACTCGCCGACTTTGGCGCCGACGTCATCAAGATCGAAGCGCCCCGTAGTGGTGACCCGCTGCGCAAATGGCGGCTGCTGAAAGACGGCACCTCGGTGTGGTGGCAAGTCCAGTCGCGCAACAAGCGCTCGGTGGCGCTTGATTTGCGACAGGTTGAAGCGCAGGACATCGTGCGCAAGCTCGCTCTAGACGCCGACGTGCTGATTGAAAACTTCCGCCCCGGCGCGATGGAGGGCTGGGGCCTGGGGCCTGATGAGTTGCTGGCCCTCAATCCCCGGCTCATCATGCTGCGCATCAGCGGTTACGGCCAGACCGGGCCCTACCGCGACCGCCCGGGTTTTGGCGTGGTGGCCGAAGCCATGAGCGGCCTGCGTCACCTGACCGGCGAGCCCGGCCGCGTGCCGGTGCGCGTCGGCGTCAGCATAGGCGATACGCTGGCCGCGCTGCACGGCGTGATCGGCATCCTGCTGGCGCTGCAGCACCGCCATGCCTCGGGCAAAGGTCAGGTCGTTGACGTGGCGCTGTACGAAGCTGTTTTCAACTGCATGGAAAGCCTGCTGCCCGAATACAGCGCTTTCGGCGCAGTGCGCGGCCCGGCCGGCAGCGCACTGCCCGGCATTGCACCCAGCAACGCCTACCGCTGCAAGGATGATGGATACGCGTTGATCGCAGGCAATGGCGACAGTATTTTCAAGCGCCTGATGACGGTGATGAATCGCCAGGACCTCGCCACCGATCCGGCCCTGGCAGACAACGCCGGCCGCGTGGCGCGCGTGCAGGAAATTGACGCCGCGATTGGGCAATGGACGGCGGGACTGACGGTAGAGGAAGTGCTAGAAGCGCTGGAAGCCGCCGAAGTACCCGCAGGAAAAATCTACACCGTGGCCGACATCGCCGCCGACCCGCATTACGCCGCGCGCGGCATGCTGCAAAAAGTGCGCATGGACGACGGCTCGGAAATCGCCGTGCCCGGCTTTGTACCCAAGTTGTCAGCCACACCCGGCAGCCAGCATCGCAATGCGCCCGCGTTGGGCCAGGACACCGATGCGGTATTGCGTGAGATTGGGTTGACGGAGACGCAGATCGGTGTGTTGAGGGAGCGTGGGATTGTGGGGTGAGAGACCAGTTGCTACGCTATTGATACCCTGCAAAGGAAAATATGCTCAAGTACGTTTGGTTGTTGGTGCTCGCAATTCCGCCTTGGGCGGCCGCGGAATTTGATGCTCCGAAATGGCTCGTGGCGATTGCGGTTGCTCCATTTCTTCTTTTCGCCATGACTCTGGGGGATCCGGACGAACATCTGCTTGGAGAGTCATCGACGAAATTCCGCAAGGGGGCGCTTGTAGCCATAGTTGCAGGCGGCCTCGTCTTAGGCAGCATTCTCTTTATCCTGTGGCGGGTGTTCTTTCCAGGCGCGTAGGCCAGGACTGTTTGTCGTCAAGCCAAGCAATAGCGACTGTGAGCCAACGCAGAAGATGACCAGCCCTTCAATCGAAAGGGCATGTGTCGGCAAGGTGGCTCATGCACCTCGCCTCAAACGGTACCGAAGACACATCAGCGCCGACCAAAAACCAGCCGGACACTGATTGGTCCATCAGCTCAAAGACTCAATCAAATCCACATACTGCTGCATCGCATCGTCCTGCGACGTGCCCTTGAGGTTGTTCCACGCGTCCCATTTGGCACGGGCCACCATGTCGCCGAAGCCGGGCTTCTTTTCAGTGTTGTCGCCGATGCTGCCCTGCTTGTAGAGCGCGTAAATCTTCAGCAGCGTCGCGTTGTCAGGGCGCTCGCTGAGGTTTTTCGAATCGGCCATGGCTTTGTCGAAGGCGGCTTTCAGGTCTGACATGAGGGATCTCCGTTTTTAGAAGTGGGTCACCAATGAAGGTGCTTGGGGTAACTGCCCGGTATCTTAGCGAGGCCGTTGCTTGCAAAATAGGGAAGTTACCCCATCCGGGGTGAGTTCGCATCAGTTTCGCATCGGGAGTGCTCATGGTTACACGCGTTACCGCCCAGGCCGCTGGCCGCAAAGTGGCAAAAAACGTCCAGAAGAACGTCAAGCGGGCCGTCTCGGGAACCTTGGGCATTTCGGGGGAGCGCATGAGCAAGGTCGATACGGCCTGGCTGCGCATGGACAGCGACGCCAACCTCATGATGATCGTCGGTGTGTGGCAACTGGCGCCAGGTGTCAAGCATGCCGCCGTCTGCGAACGCATTGAGAACAGCCTGCTCAAGTACGACCGCTTCAAGCAGCGCGTGATGGAAGACGCCGCCGGCGCAACCTGGGTGATGGACCGCAACTTCGACCTGGCCAACCATGTGGTGCCCGAGAAGCTGCCGAAGTCGGCCAACCAGGAGCAGGCCCTGCAGGATCGCGTGGCCGAGCTGGCGACCCTGCCCCTGGACCCGAAACGCCCCTTGTGGCAAATCCACCTGATCGAGGACTACACCGGGCCCGACGGCGTCAAGGGCAGCGCCATGATCGTGCGCATCCACCACTGCATTGCCGACGGTATCGCGCTGATCTCGGTGACCATGTCGCTGGTTGACGGCGGTGCGCCTCCGCCCGAGCGGCGTAAAAAGGAGCCCGCGGCAGGCGCGGAGGACTGGATTGCCGACACGCTGCTTAAGCCTTTCACCGACATTACTGTCAAAGCGCTGGGCGCGGTGGGTGAAGGTGCGGCGCGATCGCTGGGCATGCTGGGCGACCCGAAGAAGGGCATGGAGCAAGGGGTGAGCGGCTCTTTTGACATGGCCAAGGTGCTGTTCCAGCTGCTGTCGGACTCGGCGGCGCTGGCGCTGATGCCCGACGACTCCAAGACCCGGCTCAAGGGCAAGCCCGGCGGCGCCAAGAAGGTGGCCTGGTGCCAGCCGATTCCGCTGGACGAGGTCAAGGCGGTGGGCAAGGCGCTGAACTGCTCGATCAACGACGTGCTGCTCAGCTGCGTGGCCGGGGCTCTCGGCGAATATTTAAAAACCTTCGGCGACGATGTGGCGGGCCAGGAAATCCGCGCCATGGTGCCAGTGAACCTGCGCCCCATGGACCAGGCGCACAAGCTGGGCAACCGCTTCGGCCTGGTTCCGCTGGTGCTGCCCATTGGCGTCGAGAACCCGATTGAGCGCGTGTACGAGGTGCGCCGGCGCATGGCCGCGCTCAAGGGCAGCTACCAGCCGCTGCTGGCCTTCAGCCTGCTGGCGGTGGCGGGCCTGTTGATCAAGCCCGCGCAGGACGTGATGCTCAATCTCTTCGCCAAGAAGACCACGGCGGTGATGACCAACGTGCCGGGTCCGCGCGAGAAACTCAAGTTTTGCGGGTCCACGCTGGAGCAAAGCATGTTCTGGGTGCCGCAGTCGGGCGATGTAGGCCTGGGGGTGTCCATCCTGAGCTATGGCGGCGGCGTGCAGTTCGGCGTGATCACCGACAGCACCCTGTGCCCCGAGCCGCAGCGCATCATCGACGAGTTTGTGCCCGAATTCGCCAAACTCTCGATCGTCACTCTGATGCTGCCTTGGGGTGAATGAGTGGGCGACCCAAGACCTTTAAGCGTTTTAGACCTCTAGCCCAGGTAAAGTCTTGACTAATAGCTATTAATTTAATAGCAATTAGAGATGGGCGCGTGGCCTCTTCAAGCGGGGGCCGCGGTCCGGCTTCGCCGGCCGCAAGGCGCCTGTCCCCTGCAAGGGGAGAGGAGGCTACACGAAGTGAGCCTCAACAGGGGTGTACCAATCAACCGGCGAAGCGCCGCGAGGCGATCTCCAGCAGTCCATCAAAAATCAGGCTGTCCACCAGTTCGAACTTCACCGACATGCTGGGCGCCATCTTCCAGCCGGCACCGCCGGTCATGATGCATTCGGGCGCTTCACCACAGTGGCGGGCGACGTTTTCCACCATGCGATGTATTGCGCCGGCAATGGCGAAGGTACCGCCGCTGGTCAGTGCGTCGCTGGTGTTGGTGGGGAAATCGCGCACTTCGCCGGTCGGCACATGCAGGCCGGCAGTGCCGGACTCCAGCGCGCGCAGCATGATGCCGTGGCCCGGAAGGATGAAACCGCCGAGAAATTTTCCACTGGCATCGATCGCCTCGACTGTCACGGCAGTGCCCACCATGACCACCACGCAGGGTTTGTCAAGGCCGCGGGCCAGCAGACGGTGGCGCGCACCGATCATGGCCACCCAGCGGTCGGCGCCCAACCTGGCCGGATGGTCATACCCATTGGTAAGGCCCGCCTCCTGGGGGCTGGAAACGACCCAGCGCGGCGCCACCTCCCAGAGTTCCATCTGCTCGGCCACACGCCGCTTGATGGCGTCACCGGCAACGATGCAACCCAGGATGCGCGACGGCGCTGGCATGGCACCCCATTCCTCTTCCGCGAGCTTGTCGATGTTTTCGAGGAACACTGCGCCATGCGCCAGCAGCTTTGCCCCGCGTGCGGGGGCTTCGTACTGGGCCCATTTCAGCCGGGTATTACCCACGTCAAGCGCTAGAAAAGTCATTTGGCGGATTATGAACAGGTTTGCAGCCAACCTCTGGACTGAGGCCTACACGTTTTCCAGTAGGGCCTGCCCCGGCGGCCCGTGTTCAGATCAAGCCAAACCAGCAGGCGCGCTGAATGGCAGCGAGCTTGTTGTCGACCTTGAGTTTGGTCATGGCATTGGAAAGGTGGAAGTTCACCGTACGTTCGCTGCAGGCCAGCAATTCGCCGGTCTCGCGTGCCGTCATTCCCTGGAAAGCCAGGCTCAGGCATTCGAGTTCGCGCGGGCTCAGCGGGCTGCGCGCTTCGGCCAGTGCGCGCTTCAGGAGAGGCCAGATGTTGAGGGCCGACCAGGCCAGCAGCGCCGCCTCACTGCGGTCATGCCACTGGCGCGGGCTGAAGAGGTAGCATTCGAAGGCGCGCCCCACCGTGAGCGGAAAAGCGATGCGGACCACGCTCTGGTAGCCATGGGCCAGCCAGAGCCGGCGCCAGCGCCCCAGGTTTTCGAACGCGGATTTTGAGATGTCCTGCCAGGCCACCAGGGGCGCATCGGAGTCGCGCCACGGGGCGCCGAAGTCCCGGCTCTCTGCCAGGGCCTCGGCGGCATCCAGCAGGCGTGGGGGGTGGATGGCCAGCACGAGCCGGTCTTCCTGGCCCCCAAACGGGTCGGGGCCCAGCACCATGAGGGCCTCGACCGAGAACTCGCGCAGGGCGCACAGCCAGTCGCTGATGACGCCGTCCAGGCTGACGCTGTCAAAGTTGGCAGGTAACAGCATTAGCTTGACGGAAAAAGAACCGGGACAATACAGTCACATGTCAAATGCATCATCAGTCAGTTTCCCGGTTGTGCTGGAGAAGTTTTTAACGTGAGGAGCGCCCGCTTCCATGCGTGGCTTGCGCAGCGCCCTTTGCTTCAGTGGCTGCGCGAGGAACTGGTCCTTGCGCCCCTGGAACCCATTTTGCATCCATCGCCGCGGCGCCTGTGGTGGCTGGGTCTTTCTTTTTTCTCGGGCAATGCGCTGTTTGCCTGGATCTGGTCGGTCTGGCTGCCGCAGCCCTATGAGAATCTGCCGCTGCGCGTGGTGGCCAGCGTCCTGGGCTACAGCCTGATGACCAAGCGCGTCAACCACGACCCGCGCAGCCGTCTGGCGCAACGCGTGTTTGGCGTGGTGTTCTGGCTGGAGCTGCCGGTCCTCTTCAGCTGGATGTACCTGTGCAACAGCGGCAATACCGTGTGGCTGGCCACGCTGGCAGCCATGGTGCTGATCTATTACCACGTTACCGACTGGCGCCTGGCCACCTTGGGGACCATCACGGGCGGCCTGCTGGCCCTGGTCATGTTCCAGTACGCAGGGCCTGCCGTGCCCGCACTGCCGGAAGGCCAACGCACCGTACATGCTGTGGTATTTGCGTTTGCCTGGTCGATCGCGCTGGTGCTCAACCTTTCTTCTGCCAACTTGCGGCGGGAGCAGCTCTCCAGTACGCTGACCACCATAGGGATCATGGCGCATGAGCTGCGCACGCCGCTGTCGACGGCCGCGCTGCTGGGCGACGCAATCCAGCTGGAAGTGCAGCGCCAGCCCGACAACCCGCGCGCGCTGCAGCTCGACAAGCTGGCACTGCGCCTTCATGCGCTTGTCCGAAACATGAACCACCAGATCGATACCCAGATCGCGAACGCCAAGCTGCTGCAGCTGCCGCGGCACATCGAACTGGTGGCGGCGGGAAAGCTGGCGCAGGACGTCGTGGCAGCGTATCCCTACCAGTCCAGCCGCCAGAAGGAGTGCGTGCGGGTGATTGTTCACGATGATTTCACTTTCCGTTCGTCCGCCACGCAGTTTTCCCAGGTGCTGGACAATCTCATCAAGAACGCGCTGCACTCCCTGATGGCAGCTGACTCGAAATACCCGCCCGGTGCGCTGCGCATTGAGGTCGGACGGGGGGGAACCCGCGGCCGGATCATGGTGGCTGACGAAGGCATGGGAATCGACGCTGCCTTGCTGCCGCAGATTTTTAAACCGTTCTTCTCAAGCAACCGCGGCACGGGACACGGCCTGGGCCTGGCCTTTTGCCAGCAAGTGGTACAAAGTGCGGGTGGCACCATCCATGTGAAATCGGAGTTTGCGGTGGGAGCAGCCTTTACCATTGAGCTGCCTATTGCAACCTGATAGCACATGACTGCTTTTGACAAGCTAGACTGACAAACATGTCCTTTGCACTCTATCGCCGTCCCGGAGGCGTGGTCTTTCTGGATGACGACCCCGATTACCTTGAAATGCTGGCCGAAGTCATGCCGCTGGACTGGTATGTACGCCTGTTCCTGCGCCCCGTGGCCTGTATCGACCTCCTGCTGCAGGAGCCGGCGCGCTGGGAGGCCGACGCCTGGCGCCAGCAGGAGATCATCAACCGCTGGCGCGAAGGAACGGCCCTGATACCGCAGGTGCTGCAGTACTGGCGCGAAGACGGCGCGACCCGTTTTTCGCTCACCCAGGTCTGCGTGGTGGACTATTCCATGCCGGCCATGAGCGGATTGCGGGTGCTGAGCGAGCTGAACGGCTGGTCGGGCTCCCGCGTGCTGCTGACCGGCCGCGCCGACGAGCAGCTTGCCGTATCGGCCTTCAACCGCGGGCTGATCGAGCAATTCATTCCCAAACAGTCTCCGGAAATCCGGCTGCGCCTGACGGATGCAATACAAGCGCTGCTGCGCCAGCCTGACGCACGGCACCAGCAAACCTGGCGGGCCACCCTTTCCCGCAAGCAGCACGCGCTGCTGTGTGAGACATCCATCGCGCAGGAGCTGGAAAACCTGGCGCTGCGGCAGGGCTGGATCGAGCACGTGGTCATAGGAGCACCCTTCGGCGTGCTGGCGCTTGACCGCAAGGGCGGCGTCAGCTGGCTGCAACTGGAGCCCGCCGAAAACCTGCCCGAGCTGGCCGAAATGGCCGCTTCGCAAGGCTGGGACGCCGCGACCGTGCAGGACGTGGCGGCGGGCCGGAAGCTCATCGACCTGGAACTGCAACTCGCGCTGGGGGCCGGCCACAAGCCCCAGCCGCGGCAGGCTTTCGCCATCGCGTCCGGCTCGGCCGTCCTCCACGCCGCCCTCTTCAGCATCGGCGAGCCCTTCACCCCCGGCTTCATGAGCAGCCATGAACGGTTTATTGCGACCGCGGGCGAAAGGCACCTGCTGGACTGACGCCGACGTCATGCTTCCTGGCCGGCCCGTGCGCGCCGCGCAATAGGCCAGTCCCATGGTTTCACGATCGGCGCGATCTCGCGTGCGACCGCCTCCACATGGTCCAGCTCGGAATCCATCAGGCCGGCGTTCAGAGTCAAACGCATCATGGCGCGTTTGCTGCTGGTGGCCGGAGCACAGAACATGGATGAAAACACATTGCGCTCCTCGAGCCGGTCCCGCAGCACCATGGTGTCGCACTCCAGGCCGACTTCCAGTGCAATGATCTGCTGGCTGCCCTGGTGGATGGGGTAACCCAGCTCGCTCAGGGTAGACCGCAACCGGCGGGTGTGGGCGTGAAGCCGCGCTCGCGCGTCGTCGCTGTTGCGGATCACCTCCAGCGTGGCAGCAAGACCCGCAATTTCGTGCGGAAGCAGGCTGGAGCTGAAGATATTGGGGAAGCTCGAGCAAAGGATGTAATAGCGCATGTGCGCCGGCGCAGTAAAGAAGCCGGCGCGGCCTGCAAAGGCCTTGGCCAGGCTGGCGGTGATGAAATGCACGCGTCCGGTGAGTCCCAGTTCGGCACATAGCCCTGCACCTTTCGGGCCATGGGTGCCCAGCGAATGCGACTCGTCAACCAAGATCATGCAACCATTCTGCTCGGCCACCTCGACAATTTCCGTCAGGGGGCAAATGGCGCCCGTGGTGCTGTAAACAGAATCCACCACCACAATGCCTGGCCCATTTTTGGCGATCACCCGGGCGAGATGAACGGGGTCGTTATGGCGGAAGGAAAAAGCCGGGGCACGCGCCGCGTGGGCACCCTCCCACAGTGAGGCATGGGCCAGGGTGTCCAGGTAGACCGGTGTTTGCGCGTCGGCAATCGCCTGCAGCAGGCCGACGTTGGCGGCGTAGCCCGATTGGCAGATAAAGCCGTCGTCCTTGCCTACCCAGCCGGCCAGCGCCATCTCCAGCGTGTGCGTGGGGTGCTGGTTCAGGTGAAACACCCCAGACTGCACGACGAACTCCTGCTCTTTGCGCAAGGCCTCTACCTGGGCGTGGACGATGTGCGGATGGCCTGTCACACTGAGATAGTCATTGCCGTCCAGGCGGATGGCATTGGAATCCGGTGTTCTGCCATGAAGCATGAACTTTCCGCCCCACTGCTGGTTCCAGCGCGGCGTGAAATCACGCGAGATGCGCCGGCACAGCTGGGCCCCCAGAGTGGGGTTGGGGAAAGGGGTGACGTCAGGGGAAAGTTTACGTTCGAGTACTTGCATGAGGAGCTCCGTTAAAAAGGGGAACCCCATTGAAAGCGCTCAAACAAATTGATACGTCTTACCCCCTGTCAGAATTAACAGGGGGTACATCAATACACCAAATTTGCGGCACCGTGGTGTGAACTATTCACCTCATTTCGAGGAAGTCCAATCGCTATTTGCTTACATCTTCAGGTTACAAAAAGTAGATACGCCGACCACCGAAGGCTGCAGTTACCTCAACCCTGTTTCCACGGCAAGCCCCGAAAACGCCAGCCGCCCTTTCGGCCGCGCTGTCCTTGCTCATCGGCATCGCCCTCAAAGCCTTCGAGGATGTTGTATGCCTCCATGCCCAGTTCCGTCGCGCGTTTCGCCGCAGCAACCGAGCGCACGCCGCTGCGACACAGCAGCACAGTTTTTTTTCCAGCGGGCACGGCGGCTTTCAGTCCTTCATCGAAACCGGCGTTCATCGCCATGCCGGGCCACTGTTTCCATGCCAAAGGCACGGCGCCGGGCACATAGCCCACCCACTCGCGCTCGGCATCGGTGCGTACGTCCACCAGCACGGCTTCGCCTGACTGCATCCATTCAAAGGCAAGTTGCGCAGGAATATCACCGGCATAACCGGAAGCAGGCTGGATGCCAGCCGGACTGGATGCATTTTCAGCAGTTGTTTTTTTCACGGAGGAGCCTCTCAATGGATGTTGATGGGACATGTCGGTCCGCCGTCCACGCATCGCGTGGCCACGGCCTGGAAACTGGTCGATCCAGTTTATCGCGCTGAAACCACCCATCAGGCGGTGAGGGAATAGGCAGGCGGGTCGCGTGCTCTTCCTGCCGATCACCGGAGATGCACAATCGCGATACTGATGTACCGCAGGAGACCCGGATGCCCCACAACAACACTGACACGGCCTCTTCCAAAGAGGTACTGCCTGGCAAGGCCAGCGCCAAAGCGCTGGCCAAAACCCTGGCCTTGTGGCAGCCGGCCCCTTCGGCGCCCAAAGGATTTTCTCTTGCCCGCCTTGATCCGGCCGCCAAGCCGTTTTCAATGGGTGACAAGCTGGTTGACAAAGCAGCCGTCGATGCGCTGTCTGTGGAAATTGACGAGTTGCAAAACCTGTTTTATGCGGACAAACGCTACAAGCTTCTGGTGATCCTGCAAGGCACCGATACCTCGGGCAAGGATGGGACGCTACGCGGTGTATTTGGGCGCATCAGCCCGCTGGGCGTGCAGACGGTGAGCTGGAAAGCGCCAACCGAAGATGAGCGCGCGCATGACTATCTTTGGCGAATCCACCAGCAGTTGCCAGGGTCCGGCGAAATCACGATTTTCAACCGCAGTCACTACGAGGATGTGTTGGTGCCGCCCGTCAACAGATGGATCACACCGGCGCAAACATTGCAGCGGTTTCGGCATATCAACGACTTTGAGCGCATGCTTACCGAAACCGGCACCGTGATACTCAAGTTCATGCTGCACATCAGTGCGGACGAACAGCGGAAACGGCTGCAGGAGCGGCTCGATGACCCCGCCAAGCACTGGAAATTCAGCCACGGTGATCTGGAGGTCCGCAAACAGTGGAAGCAATACCAAAGGGCCTATGGAGCGCTGCTTCAGGCCACCAGCACATCCTGGGCGCCCTGGACAGTGGTGCCATCCGACTCCAAGACGCACCGTAATCTGATGATCGCCACGGTGGTTCGAGCCAGGCTGCAGGCGTTGAAACTGCGGTTCCCGCCGGGCGATCCCGCACTCAAAGGACTGAAGGTGATCTGAAGGTCCTCTGAAGGGCATCTGAAGGTGCGGGCAAATTCACCTGTGTTGTCATAAACAGTTTCAACTGGTAAAGGGTAACGAACCTTTAGCGTTGGTGGAAACCCTCTTTGTAAGCCAGGGACCAGGCGGAATGATGAGTGCTCTTACCATTTCCCAAACAACAGGAGACAAGTCATGACTGAGAGCAAGAGCCCCCGCAGGCGCGGCCTTCTGAAAGGCGCCGCGATTGCCGCCGGCGCCATGTCAGCCCCCATGGTCGCCATGGCGCAGACAACCTCTTTGCGCTTCCAGAGCACCTGGCCGGCCAAGGACATCTTCCATGAGTACGCCAACGATTTTGCGAAGAAGGTCAATGACATGGCCGGCGGCCGCCTGAAGATTGAAGTGCTGCCCGCCGGCGCAGTGGTTCCCGCCTTCCAGCTGCTGGACGCGGTGAACAAGGGCACGCTGGATGGCGGCCACGGCGTGGTGGCCTACCACTACGGCAAGCAGTCGGCACTGGCCTTGTGGGGTTCCGGCCCCGCGTACGGCATGGATCCCAACATGGTCCTGGCCTGGCACAACTACGGCGGCGGCAAGGCGCTGCTGGAAGAAATCTACAAATCCATCAACATGGACGTGGTGTCCTACCTGTACGGCCCCATGCCCACGCAGCCGCTGGGCTGGTTCAAGAAACCGGTGTCCAACGTGTCGCAGATGAAGGGCCTGAAGTTCCGCACCGTCGGGCTGGCCGTGGATGTGTTCACCGAGCTCGGCGCGGCGGTCAACCCGCTGCCCGGCGGCGAAATCGTCCCGGCGCTGGACCGCGGCCTGATCGACGCGGCCGAGTTCAACAATGCATCGTCCGACCGCGTGCTCGGCTTTCCGGACGTGGCCAAGAACTGCATGCTGCAGAGCTTCCACCAAAGCGGCGAGCAGTTTGAAATACTGTTCAACAAAGGCAAATACAACGCCTTGCCGGCCGAGCTCAAGGCCATCATTGACTACGGCGTGCAGGCCTCGTCGGCCGACATGAGCTGGAAAGCCATCGACCGCAACTCCAAGGACTACATCGAACTCAAGACCAAGGACAAGATCAGCTTTTATAAAACGCCCGACTCCATCCTGAAAGCCCAGCTGGACGCCTGGGACAAGGTCATCGCCAAGAAGGCGGGCGAAAACGCGCTGTTCAAGAAGGTGCTGGATTCGCAGAAGGCCTTCGCGGAGCGTGCCGGCCAGTGGCAGAACGATTACATGGTCGATTTCAAGATGGCCTACAACCGTTATTTCAGCAAGGGCAAGAAGGCCTGAGCCGGCGGTTCGCTTGATGGAGGGCGGCTGCGCAGCGGCCGCCCTTTTTTATGGCTGGAGACACAACAAAATGCAAAAACTACTGCTGGGCGTTGACAAGTTATCCACATGGCTGGGCCAGTTCTTCGCATGGGCGATCGTGCTGCTGACTCTTTCGATTTCATGGGAAGTGTTCTCGCGCTACGTGCTCGGCACACCGCACGCATGGATGCTGGACGTGCAGATCATGCTGTACGGCGTGCTGTTCATGATGGCGGGCGCCTATACCTTGTCCAAGAACGGCCATGTGCGCGGAGACGTGCTGTACGGATTCTTCAGGCCGCGCACTCAGGCCACGCTGGACCTGATCCTTTACTTCCTGTTTTTCCTGCCCGGTGTGGTGGCCATGACCTGGGCCGGCTGGAACTTCTTCACCGAATCGGTAGCGATCCGCGAGCAGACCTTCAATGCCGATCCCATCCCGGTCTACCCCTTCAAGTTTTTCATTCCCTTCGCCGGCGCCATTTTGCTGCTGCAGGGACTGGTGGAGATCGCGCGCTGCATCATCTGCATCCGCGAGGGGGCATGGCCCTCCCGGGGCGAGGACGTGGAGGAAGTTGACGTGGACAAGCTCAAGGCCATGGTCAACGTCAAGGACGAGGACATCCAGGCGCTCGACAAGTTCGTGGCCCGCGAAGGAGCCGCGCGATGAAAATCCGCAAGGAACTCTGGTTCGGCTTCATCCTCATGGGGCTGATCGTGCTGGCCGCGCTGTACATGCTGGTCAGCGTGCCCAGGATCGAAAGCGGCCACGTCGGCCTGCTCATGCTGTCGCTGGTGGTGGTCGCCATCATGCTGGGATTTCCCACCGCGTTCACGCTGATGGGCATGGGCATGATCTTCACCTGGCTGGCCTACGACCGCGACACCACCAAGACCCTGGACCTGATGGTGCAGTCGGCCTTCAAGGTCATGGGCAACGACGTGCTCATCTCCATTCCGCTCTTCGTTTTCATGGGCTACCTCGTGGAGCGCGCCAACCTGATCGAAAAGCTCTTCCGCAGCCTGCACCTGGCCATGGTTCGCCTGCCGGGCGCGCTGGCGGTGGCCACGCTGGTGACCTGCGCGGTGTTTGCCACCGCCACCGGGATTGTCGGCGCGGTCGTGACGCTGATGGGCCTGCTGGCCCTGCCGGCCATGCTGCGCGCGGGTTACAGCGTGCAGCTGTCGGCCGGCGCCATCACCGCCGGGGGTTGCCTGGGCATCCTGATCCCGCCCTCCGTGCTCCTGATCGTGTACGGCGCGACGGCCGGGGTGTCGGTGGTGCAGCTGTACGCCGGTGCTTTCTTTCCGGGGTTGATGCTGGCGGGCCTGTACATCCTCTACGTGATCATCGTGGCCAAACTCAGGCCGTCGATGGCACCGCCGCTGTCGATGGCGGACCGTTATGTGCCGCTACCGCCCCTGACGGAAAAAATCGCGCCCTCGCACGGCACACGCGCCCTGCCGGGCCTGCTGAAAGCCCTCAAGGGCAGCCGCAACCAGGGCGTACCCACGGGCTACATCCTGCGGCAGCTCCTGATCGTTCTGCTGCCCCTGCTGCTGTTTGTGTTTGTGGCCTTGTGGAGCTATCGCAGCGTCACCACCGTGGCGGTCGAAGAAGTCTCCACCATGACGCGGATCGGCGATACCGAGGCCGCCACCGCCAAGCCCCAGGAAGGCGGCCTGGCCGAGCCGCCGTCTGACGATGCCCTCAAGGAACCACCACCCTCAGGCGGCCTGCAGGAACCGCCCGGAACCGAAGCGCTCAAGGAGCCGCCGGGAAGCGGAAGTGTCGCGGAACCGCCGGCGAGCGGCAGCGTCCAGGAGCCGCCCGGCGCGGCGCCGGCGGCCGCCGGCGCGGCCCAGCCGGCCCGGGATGTGCCGGCACCCAAAGGCTACTGGATCGGCGTGGCCGCCGGCGCCGCGGCCCTGGTGCTGTTCTATGGCCTGCTGAGTTTCACGCGGCTGGAAGTCTTCAAGATGCTGCTGACCAGCTTCTTTCCGCTGCTGATTCTCATCCTGGCCGTGCTGGGATCCATCGTGATGGGACTGGCCACGCCGACCGAAGCGGCCGCCGTGGGTGCGCTGGGCGGCTTCCTGCTGGCCGTGGCCTACCGGCAGCTTACTCTTTCAGTCGTCAAGGAAAGCGTATTCCTGACCGCCAAGACGTCCGCCATGGTGTGCTGGCTGTTCGTGGGCTCAGCCATTTTCTCGGCGGCCTTTGCGCTGCTGGGCGGGCAGGAACTGGTCGAGCGCTGGGTGCTGTCGATGAACCTGTCCAAGACCCAGTTCCTGATCCTCTCGCAGGTCATCATCTTCGTGCTGGGCTGGCCGCTGGAATGGACGGAAATCATCGTGATCTTCATGCCGATCTTCATCCCGCTACTGGACAATTTCGGGGTCGACCCGCTGTTTTTCGGATTGCTGGTGGCGCTGAACCTGCAAACAGCGTTCCTCAGCCCGCCGGTGGCCATGGCCGCGTTCTACCTGAAGGGCGTGAGTCCGCCGCACGTCACCCTGAACCAGATATTCATGGGGATGCTGCCCTTCATGGGTATCCAGCTCGTGGCCATCGTCCTGCTGTACATGTTTCCCGGCATTGGCATGTGGCTACCGCAACTGCTATACAGCCGCTGACCTCGCGGACGACCGAAACACAAGGAAAGGGGCGCTGCGGGCGCCCCTTTGTATTTTTCGGGGAACGCAGTAAGATTGACGTTTACGTAAACGTCAATTTACAGGCCACAGGCCGGCGGCACCCCCGCCCTCCCGGAGACACGCATGACCGACATGTCCGCTGAATACAAAGCGCTCGCCAGCTATCGCCCCACCCACAAGGTGCGTTTCATCACGGCAGCCAGCCTGTTCGATGGTCATGACGCGGCCATCAACATCATGCGGCGCATCCTGCAAAGCATGGGCGCGGAGGTCATCCACCTGGGCCACAACCGCAGCGTCGACGAGGTCGTAACGGCCGCCCTGCAGGAAGACGCGCAGGGGATCGCCATCAGCTCCTACCAGGGCGGGCACGTCGAATACTTCAAGTACATGGTCGACCTGCTCAAAAGCCGCGGCGGCGAGCACATCCAGGTGTTCGGCGGCGGCGGCGGTGTCATCGTGCCGCCCGAAATCCGCGAACTGCATGCCTACGGCGTCACCCGCATCTACAGCCCCGAAGACGGCCAGAAGATGGGCCTGGCCGGCATGATCGGTGAAATGGTCATGCGCTGCGACAAGGACCTGACCGGCTTCGCACCCAAAACCGTCAAGGCCATAGCAGGCCACGGCGAGATGAACTGGCGGGCTCTTGCCCAGCTGATCACTGCGCTGGAGAACGGAAAAGCCGATGCCGCGCTGGTTGAAAAGGTGCGCACGCAAGCCACCACCCGCAAGATCCCCGTGCTCGGCATCACCGGCACCGGTGGCGCTGGCAAATCCTCACTGACCGACGAGCTCATCCGCCGTCTGCGCTTGGACCAGAACGACAAACTGCGCGTGGCCGTCATCAGCATTGATCCGTCACGCCGCAAGAGCGGCGGCGCCCTGCTCGGCGACCGTATCCGCATGAACGCCATCAACCCCTGGACGGTGCCGCTGGCCGGGCAGAAGAACGCCGACAGCGGGCAACGCGTCTTCATGCGTTCTTTGGCCACACGCGACTTCGGCTCCGAAATCAGCCAGGCCCTGCCCGACGTGATCGCCGCCTGCAAATGTGCGGGTTTTGACCTGATCGTGGTCGAGACCTCGGGCATAGGCCAGGGCGACGCCGCCATCGTGCCGCACGTGGATGTGCCCATGTATGTGATGACGCCGGAGTTCGGCGCGGCCAGCCAGCTCGAAAAAATCGACATGCTGGACTTCGCCGAATTCATCGCCATCAACAAGTTCGACCGCAAGGGCTCTCTCGATGCCTTGCGCGATGTCTCCAAACAAGTGCAGCGCAACAAGGAAGCCTGGGGCACGCCGGCTGAAAAGATGCCGGTCTTCGGCACCATGGCCGCACGCTTCAACGACGACGGCGTGACTGCGCTCTACCAGGCACTCAAGCCCCGCCTTGCCGCGCTGGGCCTGGCGCTTGAGAGCGGGGCATTGCCCGCAACCGACGTGCGCCACAGCACCAACCAGACACCTGTGGTGCCTGCTGCGCGCACGCGCTACCTGGCCGAGATCAGCGACACCGTGCGCGGCTACAAAAAGCGCGCCCGGGCGCAGGCCCAGCTGGCGCGCGAAGTGCAGCAACTCAAGGCGGCAGCCGCCATGCTCAAGATCGACAAGCCCGACCGCGCACCCGCCGCAGAAGCCGCGCTGGACCTGGCCGGCCATCGCAAGGCCCGCATGGACGCCGACGCCCGCGCCCTGCTCGCCCAATGGCCCGACATGCAGGCCGCCTATGCCGGTGACGAATACGTGGTGAAAATCCGCGACAAGGAAATCCGCACCGCGCTGACGACCAAATCTCTCTCTGGCACCACCATTCGCAAGGTGGCCTTGCCGCAGTATGAAGATCACGGTGAAATCCTCAAGTGGCTGATGCTGGACAACGTGCCCGGCAGCTACCCCTACACCGCCGGCACTTTCGCCTTCAAGCGCGAAGGTGAAGACCCGACCCGCATGTTCGCCGGCGAAGGCGACCCCTTTCGCACCAACACCCGCTTCAAGCTGCTCAGCGAAGGCATGGCCGCCAAGCGCCTATCCACCGCGTTTGACTCCGTCACGCTCTACGGCAACGACCCGGCCCTGCGGCCCGACATCTACGGCAAGGTCGGCAACTCGGGCGTTTCCATCGCCACGCTGGACGACATGAAGGTGCTGTACGACGGCTTCGATTTGTGCAACCCGTCGACCTCGGTCTCCATGACCATCAACGGCCCGGCACCGACCATCCTCGCGATGTTCATGAACACGGCGATTGATCAGAACCTCGACAAGTTCAGGAAAG
The DNA here is from genome assembly GCF_050626995.1 of Polaromonas aquatica. Classification (GTDB taxonomy): domain Bacteria; phylum Pseudomonadota; class Gammaproteobacteria; order Burkholderiales; family Burkholderiaceae_C; genus Polaromonas; species Polaromonas aquatica_A. The sequence continues at coordinate 1,341,798 of NZ_CP192467.1, forward strand.
ACAACGGCCGCGACCCCACGGCGACAGAGGCTGCCAAGATACGCGGGTGGGTGCAGGAGAACGTGCGCGGCACGGTGCAGGCCGATATCCTCAAAGAAGACCAGGGCCAGAACACCTGCATCTTCTCGACCGAATTCAGCCTCAAGGTCATGGGCGACATCGCCCAGTACTTTGTGCACAACCGGGTGCGTAACTTCTACAGTGTTTCCATCAGCGGTTACCACATCGCCGAAGCCGGTGCCAACCCCATCAGCCAGCTGGCCTTTACGCTGTCCAACGGTTTCACCTTTGTCGAAGCATATTTGGCGCGCGGCATGCACATCGACGACTTCGCGCCCAACCTGAGCTTCTTCTTCAGCAACGGCATGGACCCGGAATACACCGTGATGGGCCGCGTCGCGCGCCGCATCTGGGCCGTGGCCATGAAAGAAAAGTACGGCGCCAACGAGCGCAGCCAGAAGCTCAAATACCACATCCAGACCTCGGGCCGCAGCCTGCACGCGCAAGAGATCCAGTTCAACGACATACGCACCACGCTGCAGGCGCTGATCGCGATTTACGACAACTGCAACTCGCTGCACACCAACGCGTTTGACGAAGCCATCACCACGCCCACCGAAGAATCGGTGCGCCGTGCCATGGCCATCCAGCTCATCATCAACCGCGAGTGGGGTTTGGCCAAGAACGAGAATCCGTCACAAGGCGCTTTCATCATCGAAGAACTCACCGAGCTGCTCGAAGAAGCCGTGCTGCAGGAGTTCGAGCGCATCGCCGAGCGCGGCGGCGTGCTGGGCGCCATGGAGACCGGCTACCAGCGCGGCCGCATCCAGGACGAGTCCATGCACTATGAGATGCTCAAGCACACCGGCGAGCTGCCCATCATCGGCGTCAACACCTTCCGCAACCCGCACGGCGACGCGGTGCAGGACAAGCTCGAACTGGCCCGCTCCACCGAAGAAGAAAAACAAAACCAGCTCAAGCGCCTGGACGATTTCCACCGCCGCCATGCGGCCGAATCACCGGCCATGCTCAAGCGCCTGCAACAGGCTGTGATTGAAAACCTCAACGTGTTCGAAGTGCTGATGGAGGCCGTGCAGATTTGCTCGCTGGGGCAAATTACCAATGCACTGTTTGAGGTGGGTGGGCAGTACCGGCGGAATATGTAGTCACCCGGTGTACCCGGCCATGCGCGGCAGCCACAGCACCATGCCCGGCCAGAAGGTCACAAGGGCCAGCGCGCCGAGCATGACGAGAAGATAAGGCCAAACCTCGGCCATCAGCTCGGAAAACGAGACATCGGCGATCTTCATCATCATGAAGAGCAACAAGCCATACGGCGGCGTCACCAGCCCGATCATGATGTTGAGCACAGCCATCACGCCGAAGTGCACCGGATCAATGCCCAGCGCCACCGCGGTGGGCAGCAGCACCGGCAGGATGATCAGGATGATGGTCGAGCCTTCAAGAAAGGCGCCTAGCAACAGCAGGATGAGGTTGACCAGCAGCAGGAAGGCGAGGGGCGTCATCTCCATGCCCTTGAGCACGCCGCTCAGGTGGGTGGGAATGTTCTCTGAGGTGATGACGTAATTGAACACCAACGCCCCGGCAATCAGCATGCCGATGGAGATACTCATCTTCGCACTGGACAGCAGCGAATCGTAAATGTCGGTCCATCGCATGCTGCGGTACAGGCCGGCGGAGATCAGCAGGGCATAGGCGGCGGCGACACCCGCCGCCTCGGTCGGCGTGGTGATGCCGCTGTATAAGCAGCCCAACAAAATCACTGGCAGCATGAGCGCGGGAAAGGCCTCTTTTGTGATGCGCGGCATCTCGGACAAGGGCACCCGCTCTTCCACAGGGAAACCGCGCCGTTTGGCCTGCAACCAGATCAACACCATCTGCACCGCGCCCAGCAACAGGCCGGGCAGCACACCACCGATGAAGAGGTAGCCGATGGACGTTCCGGACACCAGCGCATAGAGCACCATGGGGATGGACGGCGGCAGTATCGGCCCTATGACCGACGACACAGCGCTCAGGGCCGCAGCGAAGGCCGGCGTGTACTTTCCCTCGCGGGTCATCATCACCTGCATGACTTTGCCCGAGCCCGCGGCGTCCGCCAGGGCCGAACCCGACATGCTGGCGAAGACCACGCTTTGCAGCACATTGACCTGTGCCAGCCCGCCCGGGAAGCGGCCGACAATAGCATTGCAAAAGCGCAGCAGCCGGTCCATGACGCTGCCTGTGCTCATGAAAGTTGCCGCCAGGATGAACAGCGGAATGGCCAGCAGCAGGAAGCTGGAATAGGTGCCATTGAGCAGCTGCTCGGCCGCGGCGCCGACGTCCATGCCTTTCATGTACAGGTACAGCACCGAGCCGGCGATCATGGCCAGGCCGATGGGTGCGCCGAGCAGGCTCAAAGCGACGATGGCGACGATCGCCAGCGAAAAGGGACTTGTGAAATTCATAGGGCGGACGCTGAGGACGGCATGTCGCGGATGGCCTTGCCAGGCCCGCGTGTCAGCTGACGCACCGCGCGGAGGATGACCGCCACGACGAAGACAATGTAGATTGAATAGGTGATGTCCATGCGGACACCGAGGTAGGAACTCTTTTCGACCTTCATGAAGGTGACGTAACTCCAAGCGCCGGGCAAGGACATGCCGAACAGCACGATGATGGCGATTGCCACGGCGCCACCGACCACCCGTCGCGTGCGGTAGCTGCCGCGCGAACTGATCATGTCGATGCGGATCTCCTCATCGTCCTTCAGCACAAAGGCCGCGCCCCACAGCACCAGCCAGAGCCAGCACACCAGCGACAGCTCGGGGGTCCAGCCCACCGGCGCATTGAACGCGTAACGCATGACGATCTGCACCAGAAAGGCGATGAAGATCACGGCCAGCAGGCCGGCCGCCACCGCTTCGGCGAAGCGGTGCAGCGCTTTCAGCACTCGGGTCAGCATGGACCGCGCGTCACTTCATGGCATTGATTTGCGCCAGCAGGCCGGCAGGCCAGGCCTTGGCTTCGTCCGACGCCAGGTAGACCTTCTGCGCATGCTCGCGAAAGGCGGCGATGTTGGGCACGTAGACATCGAGCCCTCCCTTACGGAAGCTCTCGGCCAGCTCGGCTTCGCGCTTCTGGTGCTCCGCCGTGCTCCAGGCGATGGCCTTGTCTGCCGCAGCCTGGAAGGTGCGCTGCTTCGCGGGGGGCATGCTGTTCCAGGTCTTCATGTTGACGGTAAGCAAGTCGAAGCCCACCAGGTGCGAGGTCAGCACCAGCTGGCCCATCACCTCGTTGAACTTCATGTTCTGCACATTGGGCAAGGGATTGTCCTGGCCGTCGATGGCGCCGGTCTGCAAGCCGGTGTAGGTCTCCGCGTAGGCCATGGGTGTGGGGTTGGCGCCGAGTGAGCGGCCCAGCAGCTGCCAGGCGTCGCCAGGGGGCATGCGCAGCTTCACACCGGCCAGGTCTGCGGGTGTGTTGATCTTCTTCTTGCCCTTCAGGCCGACATGGCGCGTGCCAAAGAACGTCGGGCCGAGGATCTTCACCTTCAGCTGGTCTTCCACCATCTTCTTCATTTGCGCGCCCTGCTCGCTGGCGAAGAAGGTGTTGAGGTGGTTGGCATCGCGAAACAGGTAGGCCGAAGTCAGGATAGACCAGGCCGGCACCTGCTTGGAGATGTCCTGCGGCGCGATATTGCCCATCTCCAGGTTGTCGCGCTGCAGCGCGACCAGCTCGGTCCCCTGGCGGAACAGCGTGGAGTTCAGGTGCATCTCGACCTTGAAGTCGGCGGCGACGTCCCTGGCAAACTGGTTCATCATCTCGGCGCGAATGTCCTTGTCGGAGAACACGGCGGCGAAGCGTATGGTGGCGGGGGCTTGGGCCCAGACCGGCAGGGCGCCGCCGGCGGCCAGCGCGGCGCCCACGCCGAGCAGCGCGCGCCGGGCGATAGGATTTTGGACAGGATGGCTCATGTTTGTCTCCTTTGATGTATTGGGTGAATGAAACGAGGGAAATGAAATCTGCGAAATTTGCAGCCGAGGCAATCGATCCCTAAGAGGCTAGGCGCTGCGCGAGTGCCCGCAGCGCCAGCTCGTAACCGAAGGGGCCGAAGCCGCAGATGACGCCCGTGGCCGCCAGGGACACCAGCGAGTTCTGGTACAGCACATCGCGCCGATGGATATTGGTGACGTGCACTTCGGCAATCGGCACGTCCAGCGTCTTGAGCGCGTCCAGCAAGGGGATGGATCGGAAGGAGAGGCCGGCGGGATTGATGACGACGGCCGCGGCGCGCTCGCGCGCCTCCTGCACCCAGTCCACCATCACGCCCTCGTGATTGGTCTGGTGAAACTCACAGGCATAGCCCAGCTCGTCCGTAACGCGGCGGCACAGCTTTTCCACTTGAGCCAGCGTGGTGCTGCCATAGAGATGCGGCTCCCTCACACCGAGCAGGTTGAGGTTGGGACCGTTCAGGACGTAGATCGTCTTCGCTTGCATTGCTTTTCTCACAGGGTTCATCACGTGCGCGATCCGATTCTTGCCCCGCTGTGCCACAATCTTTCCAGACTGGAAACCCTTTCCATATGACGACATGAGCAATGCCTTGGACCGCGGCTTCGCCGTGCTGGAGCACCTGGCGCACTTCCCGCAGGGCTCGCCGCTGTCGCTGATCGCGACGGAACTGGACATACCGCTGAGCGCCTGCCACCGCGTGCTGGCGGACCTGCAGCGCCTGGGCTATGTGCGCCAGGCCCGCAAACAGGGCGATTACGTGCTCACCACCAAAGTCGTGTCGCTGGGTCTGGGATTCCTCAGCAGCGCCGGCATCGTCAACATCGCCGAACCGCTGCTGGAGCGGCTGGCACAAACATCAGGTGAGCTGGTGCGCCTGTCCATCGTCGACGAGCATCGCCTCACCTTTGTAGCCAAGGCGCAGGGCCAGCGGCAGTCGGGCCTGCGCTACGACCCGGACATGGGCATGGATGTGCGCCTGTCGTGCACCTCATCCGGGCACGCGTGGCTGATGACGCTGAGCGACGAACGGGCGTTGGAACTCGTCAGCAAGCAGGGCTTCGGCACACCGGCGCAATACGGGCCGAAGGCGCCCACCACGCTCAAGGCGCTGCTCGGTTTCCTGCACGACGCGCGTGTGCGCGGCTACGCGATGATCGACGAGGTGTTTGCGCCGGGCATGTCGGCCATGGCCGTGCCGGTGATCCACCGCAAGGCGGCCATCGGCGTCATCAGCATCGCAGGGCCGCGTACGCGCCTGAGCAGCGAGCGCGTGCATGAGCTGGCGCCGGTGCTCCAGGCGGCAAGTGCGGAGCTGGGGCCTATCAGCAACGCGTCGACCTTGTTTGGAAGACCTCCGCTGGGCAAGGGTTGAGGGAGACCCGCGAGCGGGCAAAGCCTGGTGCGCAAAGTCCTGGTGTCCACCCTCGCCGCGGCCTTGCTGGCTTTCCGGGTCAAGCTCGAACACATGCCGGTGGAAGCCATTGCCGCAACCCATGCCTACATCAAAGGCGTGGAAACCGGCCTTGGCTGGAAAGCCCGGCTGCGCAGCTGCGCCAACCCGACCTCGGTCACGCCCTTCCAGACCAACGGCAACTGGCTTCGCCGCCTGGCCGGCAACCAGGACCCTGACCCGGCGGAGGTCAGCTTAATTTTTTCAATTGCTCGGTCCGCTTCTACCTGCGCAAGCAGAAGTCAGTTTCGTGGCTGCTCTACAAGATCCAGAGCCATGCGGGCCAGGACCTCGTGGATGCCCGCTAGAGCTTCAAGGTCAATCGTCTCCAGGCGCCTTCGAGCTGGTCCTGCCCCACCGCCCCGCCATCAAAGCCAAGCGGGCGTTGCTCTGTCACCGGCAACAGCAAGACCAGGTTGTCTTGCACGGGCGGCCGTGCGCCATCACGGAGCACCGCGATGTTCAGGCCTTGCGCGGTGGATTCGACGCTCAAGCGCCTGGAGCAGGCCGTGATCGAAAACCTCAATGTGTTCGAGGTGTTGGTGGAGGCGGTGCGCGCAAGTTATTTCGGCTATTGACGGATCTTGCCGGCACTGGTGACGATGGACAATTCGACAAAGCCAGAACCAGTGTGCTGTCCAGGCTTGAAGCTGATCAAGTAACCGCCAAGATCAAAATTACTCATGCTGTCCAAGGCTAGAACGGTCCCTTCGCGGCTGGGCCTGCTGCCTTGGCGGCGTATCGCTTCAGAAATGACGCGGGCGGCGATATAGCCCTCCATCATGGCGTAGCTCACAGGCACTTCCAGGTTATGTATCTTGGCTGCAGTGTCAGTAAATTCCTTGACGAGCTGGTTGGAGACCTTATACGGACTTGGCGTCACCTGAGCGATAGCCACACCTTGCATCTGCTCCGGAGACAACCGCTTCGAAAGCTGCTCGATGTCGGCACCCGAATGTGCAAGCAGTTGAGCCGCGCCACCAGCGATACGGTACTTCTCAATAAATCCGGCCGCAGCAGACCCACTGGAGATCATGATGATCGCTTGCGGCTGCATGTTTATGAAGGTGTCCACTGCATCAGTGACGTTGACCGTGTTAGCGGCGTAGGAGGCGCGTCCTTCGATCGTTGCCCTGACTTTCCTAGTCGCGTCCTCGGCCGCGGCGATTGCCGCAGTCGAGCCCGGCCCAGCCTCATGAAAAAGCCCCAGGCGCTTAATCCCAATGGTGGCCAAATGCTCAATGAGTTTGGAAATCTCGTCGCGCAGGCCCGCCCGAACTCCATATAGATACGGAGCGTCCGGCTGGATCTCTGAAGTACGGTAGCCCACCAGAGCGATCTTTTCTTTTGCCAAAATCCCCGCAGACACCAAGTCTGCAACATTCTTGCCGCCAAAGTAGCCGGCCAGGACCAGCGGCTTATCTTCGGCAATCATCTGCTTGGTCAAAGCGACCGTGTCGTCGGGCCTCCCGCCATCATCCTTGCGCAAGAGTGTGAGCTTATGACCGTGGATGCCGCCGGCCTTGTTCATGGCGTTGAAATGCAATTGCATGCCGGCGGCGTAAGCGCGGCCTTGACCGGCCTCCGGCCCTGACATGGGGCCGACCTGGCCCACGATGATCTCTGCGGCGAGTAACGGACCAGTTCCCGTCACAAGGGCACCCACGGCCAGTGCCATCAGGGCCTTGGCGAAGGCCGACGATAAACAACGGTTGCGCATGATAAGAGTTTCCTTTTGTGCTGCGAATCTGACGCGCTTGGGTATCGATCAGTGGTCAACCTGCTGCAAACTCGGTCATTTCCAAACGCGGACTCCCCGTTGCCAGCGCCGTTTCGACTGTGATCCCGGCGGGGAAACCGTCGGGTTCGGGCCCGCCTGAGCAGGGGCTGGATTCCATGGATCAAGGAAGGGGGCCCGGCCCGCCTCCTCGTGGACGGCCGAAACGCGTGCCGTCATCGACCCGGGCTTCGAACTGCAACAGTGCCAGCAGTTGGCGAACCTTGACGCCTTGCGGTCGAGCCAGGTTGTCGCGAAGCGGTGCCAAGCGCTCTTCCGGAAGGATGCCCGACGTGCATTGTTCGAATTTGATTTGCCGCTCCAGCGCAGAAAACGGATTCAGGAACGACCCCTTGGCGTGGTGAACTACGCGCTCCAGGTGCCGTCCGTCCTTCAAGGTTACGACTGTGGTGTGGGGAAGCAGCTGCGTTGCGGTTTCTACGCGTGTCGAGTCCAGGTGCATTGCGACGCGTGGCATGAGGCGCCGGGTCACATCGTCCTGCACCGCTTGCGGCGTGAAGTCGGCCAACGTGACCGTGCCGTAACGCAGCATCGTTGCCACCGCATAAGGCATGGAGAACATGGCCTCACGGGGATCCCGGGGCTCCGGGTATTTGAGGTTCACCAGGTTGACGCGCCCAACCAGTGTTTCGACACGCTCAACGTCCTCCATGCCGAATCGGTATTCGGTGGCCAGGGCTTGCAACGCGTCCAGGCAGCGGTGTGTGGACGCACAGTTGGGATACAGCTTGAATCCCAGGCCGTGGCTGTCGATCGCCAGCGGGCCGTCGTTGACCGCCGCCACGGACTGCCAGTTGGCAGCCGAGTCGCCAGCATACAGTGCGCCAAACCCATGCGGGCCTTCCAGGGCTTTATCGCTGCCCGTGACGCCCGACGCTGCAAGCGATGCGGCCAGCACACCGCCTTGAGCCGCCAGTCCAGCATGTACGGGTTTCGTGTCGGTGCCGAACTGGACCTTGGGTCCAGCTGCCATGGAAACGGCCAGACTCAGGGCATGTGTCATCCTGGCCGCGTCCAGCCCAAGCAGTCTGCCGCAAGCTACTGCGGCAGCAATTACACCAATGGTTTGAGTGCCGTGCCAGCCTTTTTCGGCATGGGACCGGTCCATCGCCATCCCGACGCGGGCCATCACCTCGCTTCCGACGATCAGCGCGTCCAGCACGGCGTCCAGTGTGGCATCCATCTCGTGGGCTTGCGCCAGGATGGCTGGGATCACGGCGCAGCCAAAATGCCCCCCGGCGACGAAAAACATCTCATCCAGCTCCCGCGCATGGGCGGCCGTGCCGTTGGCCAGCGCACTGAAGGCGGCACAAGTCCCAATGCTGCTACCGACCACCGGGACCGGCCCCGTGGCGCGCAAGCCCGCCCGTACTGAGGCGCAAACCGGGTCCCCAGCGCCTGCCACCATGGCGGCGATGGTGTCCTCCAGGGAGTGCTCTGCCGTGCGCAGGGTGGATTCACCCCATCGATGGGGGACCGTGGCAGCCCAGTGCGCGAGAACCTGGGTAGCGGGGATATGGGAACTGAGCATGCTTGTACTTGGGGCGTGATTTGGTATGTAGTTGCGCCTATCGGCGCAACCGGGCGTGGAACGAATGGCAGACACGCAGCAGCAGGTCTACACGAGAAGGCAGGGCACGCTCAGTCAAGCTGCACTCCGGCGTTGCGGATGACGTCACCCCATTTTTTTACCTCGCTGTCGATATGCGTCTTGAAAAACTCGGGCGTTCCCCCCAGCGCGACCTGCCCCACTTGCGCCATTTCGGCCTTGGTCGCAGGCGCCTGCAGCCAATTGTTGATCTCGCGGTTCAGGCGCAGGATCACCGGCCGAGGCGTGCCAGCCGGTGCCACAATGCCGCCCCAGGCCACCACCTCGAAGCCTGCAATGCCCGCTTCTTCCATGGTCGGCACATTGGGCAGCATCGCCGAGCGCCGTTTGCTGGTAACCGCAAGCGGGCGCACCCTGCCTGCCTGGATGGCGCTCAGCATGGACGGCAGGTTGTCGAACATGAAATCGATCTGCCCGCCGATCAGGTCAGTCTGCGCCTGCGGGGCACCTTTGTAGGGGATGTGGTTGAAGCTGATACCGGCCTTATCCTTGAGGATTTCGCCGCTGAGGTGGCTGGTCGTGCCGTTGCCGCCCGAGCCCATGTTGAAGTGACCCGGCTTGCTCTTGGCGGCGATGATCAGGTCGCGCACCGAGGTCGCAGGAAAACCCTGGCGGACCACCAGCACATTGGGCACCTGCGAGAGCACTGCCACTGGCACCAGGTCCTTGTCGGGGTTGTAAGGCATCTTGCGAATCAGGCTGCGGTTGATCGCCATGGTCACGATGTTGCCGAAGCCCAGCGTGTAGCCATCGGGCTGGGCTTTGGCCACCGCCAGCATTGCAATGGTGCCTAACGCGCCGGGGCGGTTATCGACGGTCACCGATTGCTTGAGTTTGTCCTGCAGGTAGTTGGCCAGCTTGCGACTGGTCTGGTCGGGCGTGCCGCCGGCGGCCGAGGGTACGATCAGCTTGACGGGCTGGGCGGTCGGCCAGTCCGCCGCCAGGACGGGGCCAGCCAGCGCGGCCGCCGCCAACAGCAGCGCAAGGCGTGTTTGAAATTTCAGCATCTGTGACTCCAACGTTCTGTTCTTGATGGGCTGCCCACTAGGGCGCCCTGAATATCAAGCATGAGCGCCGGACTGTCCAACGGAATAACCGCATACCCCCTTGCATTTATTTCATGCCCGCATAGTCATTTTCATTGCGGGCGAACGGATGCCATGCCAATAATGGCCGCACCCACCATGAAATATCCGACGCAGCGCCACCTGCCCTCCATCGTCAACCTCAACACCTTCGAGGTGATTGCACGGCGCCTGAGCATCACTGCCGCAGCGGATGAACTGGGCCTCACGCAAAGCGCGGTGAGCCGCCAGCTGTCGGACCTGGAGGGCTTTGTCGGCGTTGCCCTGTGCCGGCGCACAACTAGCGGGATGGAGCTGACGGTTGACGGTGCGAGCTACCTGCGGCGGGTGCGAACCCTGCTGGACGAGCTGGAGTCAGCGACCATCGCCGCGTCCATGGGCTCCATGCCAGGCAAGATACTGCGGCTGTCTGTGCCCACCACCTTTGGCAGGCTGTGGGCCATGCCTCGGCTGTGCGCCTTCGCCATCGCGCACCGGCAAATCCAGCTGGACGTGGCCACGCATACCGGGCCCATCAGCATGCGCGACTCAGGGCTGGACGCGGCCATCGTCTACTGCGAAGGGCCGGAGCCCGGCTGCGTGGCCGACCTGCTACACCCCTTGCACTCCTTTCCTCTTGCGGCGCCCACGCTGAGCCGGCTGGCGGCGCCGCTAACGGGCACGCAAATGGCAGCGCTGCCCTTGCTGCACCAGAGCATGGTCCCCAACTCATGGCCGGCCTACCTGCGGCAGCTGGGCGCATCTGTAGAAGTCCCGATGCCGGGCGCCCACTACGGTCTGCTGTCGCTTGCATTGACGGCAGCGGAGGCCGGTCTGGGTGTCGCATTGGTGCCGGACTATGTGAGCGCATCGGCACTGCAGACCGGGCGCCTGGTCAAGCTGAATGACAAGCCCTTTATTTCGCCGCGCAGTTACTTTCTGGTGACGACGAACGAGCGCGCCAAGGCGCCCGTAATCCAATCGCTGCGCCAGTGGTTGACGAGCCAGTCGCCGCCTTCCCCTTGACGCTCCGGCGGCGGCCAGGTGAATGAGGCAGAGGCGGCGTGGTCCAGAGACTGATCAACGCGCAAAGTTGCTGCTCTCGGCCAATCAAACCGGAGACGCCGGAGAGTGCAATGGGCTAAGTCACAAATTCCGTCGAAGTCCACCTCAATGGTGAGGACCCCAGGGGCCTTCCCAAAGCGGCATCGCCGGGTTTATACCCAGCGTGCGTTTTGCCGTGGCCCCGGTTTTCGCCGGCTTGCCCTTGGCCTCCGGCGCACGCGGGGCTTGCGTTTGGCTGGCTGGACTGGCTGGGCGGCCTGCGACGACGTCTGAGGCGTGTAGGCCGGTTGTTGTGAAAGCAGCCGCCAGGCCGACAGATGCAAGGGGTCGCAAGATCAGGTCCAACATTTGAAGCCTTCCGTAGTGAATGTCGTCACTGCAGGGCAGCATGCAAAGGACGTGCCACAACTGCCGCATCACACTTCCGTACGTTGGAGTCTCGCTATCATGGCGTTGCCTCAAGCGGGGTGGTCCGCAATGCCGGGTCGCGGGGCATCTGGGCCACAGCCGACCCTGGTACCGGCTCAGAGCTTCAATGTCAGCCGCCGCCAGGCGCCTTCCGGCTGATCCTGCAGCAGCGTTGCGCCGGCAAAAACCAGCGCACGCCGTTCTGCCGCCGGCAACAACAAGATGAGACTGTCTTGCTCAGGCGGCCGCGCGCCCTCGCGGGAAACCGCGATGCGCAGGCCATGTGCGGTGGACTCGACGCGCAGGCGCCACTGCCCATACGCGCCGCTGCGCCAGGCCTGGGTGTGGCCGTCGTCTTCAAAACACGTGGCCTCAAAACTGCCGTGGCCCTTGAAGGGGAACACCTGGAAGCCGCGCACATCTTCGGTTTTCGCAAAATGGATCTCACCGAGGTTTAGCGGAATGGCGCAGCCTTCGCGCGCAAGCAGCGGAGGTGGACCATCCAGCGGCGCTTCCAGCGCCACCCATTGGCCGGCGTCCAGATGCCGTGCCGTGTGTGCGTCGTACCAACCGCCGGTGCCGGGCAACCAAACGCGACGCTCGGTCTGGCCGGGTTCAACCACCGCCGCCGCCAGCAAATTGGCACCCAGCAGCATGTCGTCGTTTTCTTCCAGGCAGCGCGCATCCTCGGGGAAGTCGTGGTAGGTGGGCCGGATGATGGGCTCATAAGCGCTGTGGTAACGCCACACCAGGTCGTACAGGTAAGGCATGAGCCGGTAGCGCAGGCGAATCAGTTCGCGTACCTGGGGCGTCGCTTCAGGGTACATCCAGGGTTCATTGACGGTTTTGTCGTCATTCCATGAATGGATGCTGAAGCGCGGCAGAAAGATGCCGTGCTGCACCCAACGCACCAACAACTCAGGGCCCGGCGCTGGGCCTGAGAAGCCGCCGATGTCGTGGCCGGTGTTGGAGACGCCGGACATTGCCAGGCCCAGGCCCATGCGGATGTTGTAGCGCAGCGTTTCCCAAGCCGTGTAGTTGTCGCCCGACCAGGTCTGCACATACCGCTGCATGCCGGCGGCGCCGGAGCGCGACACCAGGTAGGGCCGTTCCTCGGGCGCGAACTCGGTCTGCGCGGCGTGCGAGGCCTGCATCATCAGCAGGGTCTGCAGCGGGCGCGTCTCGCGCGCAGGCCGCGGCGCACCGAAGCCGTGGGCCAGCGCCTTGTCGCTCCAGATCTCGTACTCGTTGTTGTCGTTCCAGGTGGCTGGAATGCCGTATTCGAGCAACTGCTCCGTGACCTGCTGCTTCCACCAGGCGATGGTCTTGGGGTTTGTGAAGTCGAGGTAGGCGCCGGTGCCGTCCCAGAACTGGATGGCGGTGGGTTGGCCGTCCGGGTCCTGCACCAGCAGGCCGGCCTGCCTGGCCTCTTCGAAACGCGGGTGGTTGCCGAGCAGCGCGGGCTTGATGTTGGGTACCAGGCGCACGCCGCGGTCCAGGTAGCTCTTCACAAAGCGTGCGGGTTCAGGAAATTTCTCGCGATTCCAGTTGAAGACATAGCGGCCGTCGCCTATCGAGGTGTAGCCCGAGGACAGGTGGAAGGAGTCGCAGGGAATGTCGTGTTCTTCGCAGCGCTCGAGGAACTCACCCATGCGCTCCTGCGCGTTCGGCGCGTCGGTGTAGCTCATGGTCGAGCCCGAGTAACCGAGCGCGTAGCGCGGCGGAAAGATGGGCCGGCCGGTCAGCCATGTGTAGCGGCGCGTGATGGCCGCCGGGCCGTCGCCGGCGATGTAATACAGGTCGAGGTCGCCATGGTCGGCCACAAAGTAGCGGTAGTGGCCGTGGTAGTTGTCCATCTCGCGGCCCATGTCGAAGCTGCAGTCGGACAGGGTGTCGTAGAACAAGCCATAACAAAGGCCCGCGTCCTGCTCGCCACCATCACCTGATTTTCGCGTGATGTAGAACGGGATGTGTTTGTACAGCGGGTCGGTGCTGCGCGCGCTGTAGCCCATGGGATCCAGGTTGCACATGCGGTAACGCTGGCCGGCGCGGTTGGCGTCGCCGGCGCGCTCGCCCAGGCCGAAGTAAGCTTCACCGCGGTCACGCTGCAGGTAGTGGTAGACCTTTTCATCCCACCAGCCGAAGTTGTAGCTTTGCGTGGAACGGTCGGCGGCAGTAGCTTGCCAACGGCCCTGGTGCAGGCTTTCCCAGCGGCAGAAAAAACCTTTGAGCGCGACGGTCAGGCGCACAGCACGCGTGGTGATTTGCAATTGCGCGCCCTCTTCCTTGAGCTCGAACGCGGGCAAGGAAAAGCCGCTCACGTCAAAACGGTCACGGCCTTCGACGGGCAGGTTTTCCAGGCCGGGCGCCACCGTCCAGCTGCGCGGCATTTGCAGCTTGCCTTGCGGCAGCACCAGCACGCGGACGATGTCTTCTTCGAGCACCCAAATGTGGGCCACGGCGCCGTCGTCGCTGGCCAGCACAAGGTGGTTGTCGTTGCGGGATTGCAGGGCGAATACGGGGGGATGGTCCAGGCGCATGGTCAGCGGGTCAGATAGGGAAGGTACGGCGCTCAAAGACGCAAGCCGTTCTGGTCAAAGAAATGCAGGTGCTCCGAAGGAGCGGTCACCTTGACGGTGTCGCCGCGCTGGATGCTGGTCTGTCCACCCAGGATGACTTCGAAAGGCGCATCGGGCACCACATTGCCATGCAGGATGCTGGTACTTCCCAGTTGCTCGACCTGCGATACCTTCATCTGCAGCGGACCGTCGTTGGACAGTTGTGCGTGCTCGGGCCGTATGCCCACGGTGGAGGTGCCGGGCCTGGCGCCGGGCATCTGCGCCACCGGCACGAAGTTCATGCGCGGGCTGCCGATGAAGCCGGCCACGAACTGGTTGCAGGGCTTGTTGTACAGCTCCAGCGGCGAGCCGACCTGCTCGATGCGGCCGGCACGCAGCACCACGATCTTGTCGGCCATGGTCATGGCCTCGACCTGGTCGTGAGTGACGTAAATCATGGTCGCGCCCAGGCGGGCGTGCAGGTCGCGGATCTCGGCGCGCATGGAAACACGGAGTTCGGCGTCCAGATTGGACAGCGGCTCGTCGAACAAAAACAGCTTGGGTTCGCGCACGATGGAGCGGCCTATGGCCACGCGCTGGCGCTGTCCGCCGGAGAGCTGGGTGGGCTTTCGCTGCAGCAGCGGCGTAAGTTGCAGCATGGTGGCGGCGGCGTTGACCTTGCTTTCGATCACCGCCTTGGCCACGCCCAGGTTTTCCAGGCCAAAGGCCATGTTGTCGTAGACGCTCATGTGCGGGTACAGCGCATAGGACTGGAACACCATGGAGCAGCCGCGGTGCGCAGCGCTGACCTCGTTGACGCGCTGGCCGTCGATGCGTATGTCGCCGGCGCTGGCGGGCTCCAGGCCCGAGATGATGCGCAGCAGGGTGGATTTTCCGCAGCCTGAGGGGCCGACGAAGACCACAAATTCACCGTCGGAAACGGTCAGATCCACGCCGTGGATGATGGTGATTTTGTCGAAGGTTTTAACGACGCTGGCGAGTTCAAGAGTGGCCACGGAAGAGTCCTCGGTTATTTGACGCCGGCGCTGGCAATGCCGGTGGCGATGTATTTCTGCAGGAAGGCGAAGACCAGGGTGATCGGGATCAGGGTAATCACGGTCATCGCCAGCAGGTAGTGCCACTGCGTGTTGAGTTCACCCTGGAAGGCGTTGAGCGCGAGCTGCAAGGTGAAGTGCTCCGACTTGGACAGCACGATCAGCGGCCAGAGAAAATCGTTCCAGCGCCACATGAACGAGAAGATGGCCAGCACCGCCATGGCCGGCGCGGCCAGCGGCAGGATGATCTTCCAGTAGATGCGCCACTCGCTGGCGTTGTCCATGCGCGCGGCCTCCAGCAGTTCGTCGGGAATGGTCAGCATGTACTGGCGCAGCAGGAAGACGCCGGTGGGCGTGGCCACCGCGGGCAGGATCACGCCCCAGAGGTTGTTCAGCAGGTTCAATTCCGAGATCACCAGGAAGGCGGGCACCAGAATGATGGTGGGCGGGATCATCAGCGTGGCGATAATCAGAACGAACACTGTCTTTTGCCCGGTGAACTGGTACTTGGACAGCGCGAACGCCGCCATTGAGTTGAACAGCAGCGTGAGGATGGTGGCCACCACGGTGATGAACACGCTGTTCCACAGGTAAGTACCGAAGGCGAACTTGCCGAACAGCTCGGTGTAGTTGCCGCCGGCGAACTTGAGCTCATTCACCGGCTTGCGGTCATTGATGTTCACGCGCAGTTCGGTCTGCGGCGCCGCCGGGTCGACCATAGTGGCGACCAGTCCTATGCGGCGCACCTGCGCCAGTTCACGGACGCGGCCCGACTCGTCCTTGGCCATGAACAGCGGCAAAGGCTTGTCGTAACCCGCCACCACAGCTTCCTTCTGGCTGTAAGGCAGAAAGGTCGGTGGAAACTGGCTCAGCGCGCTTTCGGTCTTGAAGGACGACATCACAAGCCACAGGACCGGGCCGAACATCACGAGGAGGCCGGCCAGCAGGTAGGCGTAGGAGACCCAGTCGGTCCAATGCAGGCTGGTGCCGCCGTATTTGTGACCCCTGGTGCGAGTCAGGAAATTTGCCATCGCTTTTTTTCCTTACTTCTTGATTTTTCCGGCCTCGCCGGCTTTGGACAACCGCAGTTGCGCGAGCGTCAGGGCCATCAGGCCGGCGGCCAGGATCAGCGAGGCCGCGGCGGCCAGGCCGTAGAGGTGGATCTGCTCGGCAAAACCGGTCTGGTAGATGTACTGCACGATGAAGGTGGTGGCTGAGCCCGGTCCGCCGCCTGTGAGCACAAACACTTCGTCAAAGCTCTGTACCGCGCGGATCATCACGAGCACCAGCACCACGATCAGGTTGGGCATGAGCAACGGCAACGTGATGCGCCGCAGCACGCGGAATGGCGGCGCGGCATCCATCTCGGCGGCTTCATACACATCCTTCGGGATGGCCTGCAGGCCGGCCAGCAGGATCAGCGTGTAGAACCCCATGTGGGCCCAGATCGACACCACCACGACCCAGAAAAAAGCCCAGTGCCGGTCCAGCAACCAGTCCATGGGCGAGGCACCCATGGCCACCAGCCCGGCATTGAACACGCCCTGGCTTTGCAGCAGCCATTTCCAGATCAGCGCCACCACCACCGGCGACAGCAGCACGGGGTAGAAGAACACGCCGCGCCAGAAACCGCGGCCGACGATCTTGCGGTTCAGCACCAGGGCCGTGACCAGCGAGAAGAACACCATCAAGGCCACCTGGATCAGGCTGAATTTCACCGTGTTGGCGATGGAGCGCCAGAAGATGTCGGTGCGGCAGGTCTGCAGGTCGGTGTAGTCACGGCATTCAAGCAGGATGGCGAAGTTCTCCAGCCCCGTGAACGGCCGCTGCGTGGGCAGCAAATTCACCCCGCCCGTCACTGCATACACCAGGTTCACCACGATGGGCAAAAAGGTGAAGATGCTGATCACCACCAGGTTGGGTCCGACGAACAACCAGCCGATGCGCGAAGCACCCAGCCATTTCTGGCCCAGCCGGAAGACCGGCTCGAACAGGTTGAACAAAAAGCCCAGGAAGGCGGAAAAAACCGACATACCGACTCCGATCTGTACCTATGACGCCGCTAGCGCATTGCCTTATGCCAGTGACAGCGCGGAACTGGCTCCGCCAGGCCGCAGGTGTCGCCCCCTGCAAGGGGGAGGCGCGCACGCAGTGCGCGCCACGGGGGTGCGCCTATTTCTCGGCTTGCTTGACCGCTTCGGCCATGTCGGTGCCGATCTTGGTCACGGCCTCGTCGACGCTGATTTCCCCCACGATGGCCTGGGTGACGCGGGTCACGGTCGGCAGCATCAGGGCACGGTTGTACTTGTAGCCTTGCAGTGCATAGGCCGGCTGCGCGATGGTGGAGGTGCCGCTGGTGAACGTCTCCAGCGCCGCCCGCGCCGCGGGGCCGGCACTCGGATAGCTCACGCCTTTTTTTGCTACGCCGGCATGGGCCGGGATGTTGTTGGTGCGGGAAGCGAATTCAGCGACGTTGGCTTCCTGCGCCATGAAGTCCAGGAAGTGGCCCACCTCCTTCGGCGATTTGGTGGTTTTCAGCGCCACCCAGGCCGCGCCACCGGGCATGCCCGAGCAGGCGGCAGGACCGCAAGGGTTGGGCACGGCGACCCAGTCAAAGGCGTTGCCGATTTCCTTTTGCATGCGGTTGATCTGCCATGAGCCCGACAAAATCATCACCACGCGGCCGTTCTTGAACTCGCCCACCGCATCGGCATAGCTGGAGCCGCCCGAGCCGCCCCAGACATCCTTCAGCATGGTGCCGTCCTTGTGCCAGGCAACGAACTTGCCCACAGCGTTCTTGTAGCCCGCATCCACCGTGAGGTTTCCCTTGGCGTCGAAAATCTTCGCACCGTAGCTGACTGCAGGGCCCGCGAAGCGGTGACCCGAGCGGTCCCAGGCCATGGCGGCCGGGGTCTGCGTGGCCTTGGCCACCTTGCGTGCCGCATCGGCCCACTCTTCCCAGGTGGCCTTGGGGCCGGGCATCGGCACCTTGGCCTGCTCAAACAGGGTCTTGTTGACGAAGGGGCCAGTCATGGTCATCTGCGACAGGAAACCGTAGATGCCCTTGTCGCCCGCCTTGTTGCGCATCCAGGGCAAGGTGCTGCCGAAGTTGTCTTCCCAGTACTTGCGGTCCTTCACATGGGCGCTGATATCGATGTAGTTTTTCGACAGGCCGCCGATCTCGGCGACACGCGCGATGTCGGGTCCCTGCCCGGCCGCGAGCTGCACGGGCAGCTGCTCGACCACCGTCTTGTAGGGCACGATGTCGAGGATGACCTTGGCGCCGGCGTTCTGGGCCTCGTAGCGCTTGATGAGGTCGGCCGTGACATCGCATTCATTGCCGTCCTGGTAACACATGACCCGGATGTCGGCGAAGGCGCTGGTAGCGAACGTGGCGACGGCGGCGCCCAGGAGGCCGGCGCGAGTGGCGTGCCTGGCGAAGGAACGAAACTGGAAGTTCATGGTTGTCTCTTTCTGGAAAAAAGGAAGGGTGGGGGCCGATCGGTCGCCGGCTTCAGGAATGCGCGTCGGCCGCAGGTGCAACGGAGCCGAAATGGGATTCAAGGTGCGCGACGGAACCCAGCGCGGCATCCGTTCCACCTCGGGTCAGCATTTCCTCGGTCCGCAGATACGGATCGAGCATGAGCATCGGCAGGGGCTTACCGTCGCTGTGCGTGCTGCTGGAGGTGAAAACCATGTCGTTTTGTGTCGTTCTTTTGAGATCGTTGCTCACTTTTGGACTATTATGGCAAACGTTTGCCAAAGCTTGGCAATCGTTTGCCATACTTGTCAGTCGCGGTTTTCTCGGTTATATGTTGTCTTGGCACACACAGATCGCGCCGTTGGCCGGCCGCCCGCCGCCGCCCCTTGTTTTCCAAAATACGACCCATTGATGCTTCGCTTTCCACTCGCCGGACTCACCCCCCGCCATCCGCATGACCGGCCTTCGCGCCAACCCGATATTCGCTGCGGCGTCCAGACCCGGCAGGCCTGCCGCCCACACCGATGAGCGACGACACCCCGCGCAGGCGCAAGGGCGTCGGCCCGGTTTCGCTGAGCGAAGTCGCCGTGCAGGCCGGCGTCTCCATCTCCACCGTCTCGCGCATCGTGAACGGCGAGACCCGGCGGGCTTCGCCGGAAACGCTGGCGCGCGTACGCGAGGCGATCAGGACAGTGGGCTACCACCCGAACCAGCTGGGGCGCGCGCTACGCAGCCGCGAGAGCCGCCTGGTCGCAATGCTGGCCGCCAACCTCGACAACCCGGTGATGGCCACGCTGGCCGCCTCCACCGAGGCCGCGTTGCGCGAGGCCGGCTACACGATGATCCTGTGCGACACGCACGACCGGCCGGAGCTGCAGGACGACTATCTCAACGCCATGCGTTCGCAAGTCGTGCAGGGCTACGTGATGGTCGCGGCTCAGCCCAGTGCCGGCCTGCGTGACTTCGTGGAGCGCGGTGCGCCTATGGTCTTCGTAAGCCGGCGCAGCCCGTTCGGCACCTGCGCCTTCGTGGGGCCGGACAACCTGGCGGCCGGCGCCGCCGCCGCAGACTACCTGCTCGACCGCGGCATCGACGCGCCGGCCGTGGTATTTCCGTCGCGCGGATCGTCCACCACCAGGGAACGCGTGCAGGGCTTCTGCGAGCGGGCCGCCGCCAGAGGCCTGTCAGCCGACCGGATCCGTCAGGTGGAGGCCCCGGGCATCTCGCACCTGGAAATCGGCTACGCCGCCGCGGCCCAGTTCGCGGCGCCCAGTGCCTGGCCGCGTGGCGCGATGTGCATCAGCGACCAGGTCGCCTATGGGGTGCACCGCGTGGCCCGCGAGAACGGGATCCGGGTGCCCGGCGATTGCGAGCTGGTCGGCATCGACGGCAACCCGATCAACGCCTGGCTCGCCCCGTGGCTCACCTCGGTCAAAATTCCGCATCAGGATTTCGGACCGGCTATCGTGGACCTGATGCTGAGCCTGTGGGGCGGCGAAGCGCCACGCGAACGCCTCATGCCCCACCGCATGGCGGCTGCGCTCGAGACCTGAACCGGCCAGGCCTGCGCGCCTTCGGGAAAGCTTGCTTTCCATATCCCATTCAAACCAGCCTGCAGCCGGCCCGACCACGGTACGCATAGCCGGCACCCGCATCAGGCAAACGACCGCGCAGCACATTGTCGACAGCGCCAGGTTTGTCGAGCGGGAAGTTGAGCGCAGCCAAAAAACCGGGGAACCGGAGATTTTTCATAAAAAGCGGCTCAAGCCCAATACATTCGTGGGCGAAAAGCTACGAAATTCATAGCATGCAGACTGCCAGCCGGCATCCCGCAATCCGGTCCGGCTTTCATAACGCGCCCATCATCCGCCGGTACCACCCGTGAAAATGTTGCATGCCATCTTCCAGCGGTGACTGGTAGGGCCCCACATCCGAAACGCCTCGCGCGAGCAAGGCGCCGCGACCCGCATCCATACGCTCGCCGATCTCGTCATCTTCCCTGGCGGTTTCCATATAAGCCGCGCGGTGCGCTTCGATGAACTCGGGCTCGAAGGCCACGATCTCCTCAGGATAGTAGAACTCCACGACATTGACTGTGTCCTGCGGACCCTTGGGGTAAAGCGTAGACAGGACCAGCACGTGCGGATACAGCTCGATCATGTGGGTGGGGAAATACGTCACCCACACCGCGCCGAAATCAGGTGGCGTCCCGGTACGGTAGTTCAGAAGGCGGTCGTGCCAGGCGCTGTAGATGTCCGAGCCCGGCGCGTCCAGCGCCTCGTGCACGCCCACACGCTGCATGCTGTACCAGTCGGCAAAATCCCAGGTCAGGTCATCGCAGCTGACGAAGCTGCCCAGACCGGGATGAAACGGCGCAACGTGATAGTCCTCGAGGTAGACCTCGATGAAGGTCTTCCAGTTGTAATTGCACTGGTGCACTTCCACATGGTCGAGCACGTAGTCCGAGAAATCGAACTCCGGCCGTTTGAACAGCGGCGCCATGTCCTCTGCCGGATCGCGTGCGCCTTCGAACAGCAGGCCATGGCAGTTGCGCAGGGGAAAGCGCTGCAGGTTCTTGCAGGGCTTTTGCTCGAACTGCGGCGCGCCCAGCAACTCGCCATTGCTGTTGTAAGTCCAGCGGTGCAGGGGACAGACAATGTTCCCGCCCGCCGCAGCCAGGTTGCCTTTGGGATTGGCCGGCCCACTCACATCACCGGTTTCACCGCCCAGGATCAGGGCCTGCCGGTGACGGCAGACATTGGACAGCAGCTCCACGCCCTGGGGGTTGCGCACCAGCACGCGTCCTCCCCCTTCCTGCGCGAGCCGGCGCCAGTCACCAGCCTGCGGCACGGCTTTTTCATGGCCGAGGTAGCGGGCGGACCTGTCGAAAATCAATGCCTGCTCACGCGCAAACAGGCTCTCATCAAAATAGGCGCTGACGGGCAATTGCGGGGTTTCCGGCAGAACATGCACCAGGCGCGCGATATCGTTCATGGAATTCTCCAGGGCGTGGCGAAGCACACCGGCCTGAACGGCACGGCCTCATCGCGAAATCAAAGGCCCGGACTACGAAGGATCGGCCTGCAATCGGGCGATGCGCTTGTCGAGCGGGAGCTTGGGACAGGTGCTGCACTTCTCGCCGTCATGGCGGCGAAAGTAGTGGCAGCACACCTTGCGGTCGAGGGCGAGCGCAGGCGTCCCGTCACGCGCACGGTAGGCAAAGAATCCGCAGCCTCCGGCAATGCCCAACTGCAGCAGCCAGTCCTCTCCGATCGCCCTGACCTCGGCATCACCCAGACCGGGCATGCTGCGATGGACCAACAGCAAGGCACCCAACACGCACTCTGCTTGCAGCCGGTCCGCGGCGCGAGCGTGCAGCGCCACCATGGGCATGAGCGCACGGCGCGTGGAGTCACACAAAATGCGTAACTCATCCGCAGCGAGGCGAATGCGCGAAGGCAGCGCCGCGGCCTTCAACGGGGTATGCATCGGCAATTGAAAGCCGCTGGGAAACCCGTCCACCACGGGCTGCGCCAGGCCGGCAAGCCGAGGCACGTTTGTATCAAGATGCGCGGCGATCACACAGAGATAGATAGGCTGCCAGATCGCCAGCCCCCAGCAACGCAGCGCTACATAGTGAGCGCCGGCTTCCGGATAAGCGTCCGCCCAATGACGGCACAACGCCTGCAATGCGCTCGTTCCGCACACCGCCCCATCGCCGTGGCGCAGCGCGCCGGGGAGCGGCGCATCGCCCTGCTCGCCGCGCAGCGCGGGTGCAAGGCGTGCGGCCAGTTTCAACACGCGGGCGAGGTCAGCGTCGGGCTCGTAGGCCCACGCCTGCATCGATGCGCTGTCGTGCGCCGATGCTTCTGCCCGCATGTCCAGGCTCATGCAACGCTTTCCAGGGCCGTTTCCGCCTGGGCGCGGGAAGCGGCACGGCGGCGCAATCCGGCAATCGGATTCACGAGGTTGCCGGCCATCTTCAGGCTGGAAGCGGGGTCGGCCAGGTTGACCATCTGCACGTTGTTGCCGAGCTGCAGCCGGTTCAGGCAGGAATGCAGGAACTCGGGCACAAACATGTCGTAGTGCGCGAACTTCGCGGCCATTTCGGGATGGCCGTCTTCATAGTCGGACACGCAATCAGCCACCGATTTCCAGAAGTCGTCCTCGCTGCAGCAGGCGTTTTCGACCAGTACCTGGTTGATGTGGCGCAACACGCCGTCGAACACGTCGATGAAGATACCCAGCAGCTTGAAGTGGTCGGGCACATCGACCGCCAGCCGATTGACGCGCTCCGGCAGCGTTGCCTTGGCTTCAATGTTGAGGATGGCGCATTCTTCGGCGATGTCTTTCATGATGGCGCGCACCGGCACATGCCTGTCGAGCACCAGGATCAGGTTCTCGCCGTGCGGCATGAAGGTCAGGTCGTGCTTGTAGAAGCAATGCAGCAGCGGCGTCAGGTAAGCCTGCAGATAGCTTTTCATCCAGGCCTTTGTACTCAGACCCGAACGGCGGATGAGTTCCGGCAACAGGGCATGGCCGTCCTTGTCGACATGCAGCAGCGCGGCCATGGTCATCAGGCGCTCGCCCGGCTTCAGCAGCGGCAGCGGGCTTTCGCGCCATAGCGCCGAGAACATCTTTTTGTAAGGCGTATCAACCGGTATCGCGGCTTCGTAGTAGTGGTTACGAAAGCCTATGGAGGCAACCTCCTGCAGGATGGTGAAACCGTTGGCGCGCAGGAAGGCATCGCCGGACACCAGGCCCTTGATGAACTCGTTGATGGCCGGCGTGCCCGACATGTAATACGGTGACAAACCGCGCATGAAGCCCATGTTCAGGATGGACAGCGAGGTCTTGACGTAACGCTTGCTGCGGTCGCTGGTGTTGAAAAAGGTGCGTATCGACTGCTGGGCGATGTAGTTGTCGCGGCCATAGGCCAGGCAGATGATCTTGCGTTGGGCGACATAACCAGCGAAGGCAATCGACAGCTTGTTGAACCACTGCCAGGGGTGCGCCGGCATGAAGTTGTAGTCGGCAGGATTCACGCCCAGCGCGGCGACCTCGCGGGTAAAGCCATCCACCGTCTCCTGGCCGAGTTCTTCCAGCAGCAGCTGTTCGTAGCTGAGTGTGGAGATGCTGGAGAAAGCCGCATGGTCCTTGTGCACGGCCAGCCAGATCACGCGGATCTCAGAGCCCGCTTCCGGCGCATAGGCCTGGTAATCAGCTGCCGTAAATCCCAGTCGTCCGTTGTTGGCGACAAAGCCTGGATGGCCTTCGGTCATGGCGACCTCGATGGCCTGGAAGTCGGTGGCGTCCGCCAGCTGGGCGCTGCTGGGCGCGTCGGCCTTCATGCGCTTGTAGGCGCTGCCGAAAAGCGTGCTGCTGATCTCGTCGAGGTAGATGGGCAGCAGCTCCTCGCGTATGCCCAGTCGCTGTCGGCACTCGATGATGAACTGCAGCGCATCCAGCGGCTGCTCAGCGCCCTTCAGGTACTTGTGGATGGATTCAGGCTTGATGAACCAGTGGCGCAGCGCCAGGCGACGCGCCTCGAACTGGTAGCAGGCGGTGCCGTCATCCGAGAACAGCTGGTACAGCGCAAAGCCGCCTTCGCGCGGGCGCAGCTGTTCGGGCTCGACGATGAGTTCGTGGGCGTATTCGGCGATGGCCTTGCGCAGCAACAGCCGGTTGGCCTGGGCCCAGGCCTCAGGCGTCAGGTGGGCGGCGAACTGCGCCGGTTCGTGCGCGATCTGGTTGGCAATGGTGACGTTCATGAATGGACTTCCTCTAGGGTGGCGGCCGTAGCCTGTTCAAAATCCCGCCGTGTGCAAAAGGCGAGGCTGGCGATCTTCTCGGGGAAGACCACATCACGGTCGTAAGCGAAGCCTGCCGACCGGTTCAAGGCATGGACCTTGTGATTGCTGGCGTCGGGCTCGACGACGATGCGCTGCGCGCCCAGGTGTTCGAACATGAAGCGCATCAGCGCATGGAACACGGTGCGCGAATAACCGGCGATGCGCCGCTCGGGCGGCCCAATAAAGATGTGCATGCCCAGGTCGCCGGGCCGCACTGCGTAGAAGGCCTTGATGCGGTCCTGTGCGGGGTCGTAGCATTCGGCCAGAAAGGCCGGGCGGCCTTCGTGCCAGCCGATGTAGGGCGTGGCAGTGCCCGAATCCATCATGCGTTGGTAGGCCTCGCGCACTTCTGCTTCTGTTTTTTCCTGCATCAGCCAGAAGGCGGCGCGCTCCTGGGTGAACCAGCGGTGCAGCGTCGGGATGTCGTCCGGTATCCGCAGCGGGAGGAACACAAAACCGGCCTCGTCGCGGTACGGCTTTTGCACGGCGTCGGCGCGGCGGTGCAGCGTATCAGTTGGCATGGGCGGGCTCCTTCAATGGCGAGGAATTTGCGGCGTTGCTGGCTTCATCCATGTGTCCTGCACTGGGCACCTTGAGGATCAGGCGGTCCAGCAGCGCGGTGAGCACAAAACCGCCGGCGGCCAGCAGGAAAGGCACGTGCAGCCCGTACTGGTTGACGATGGCGCCGGCCGCAAACGAGGACAGCAGCACGCCCATGTTCTGGAAGAAGTTGGTGATGCTGTAGTCCTGCGCATAGCGCTGGGGGGTGGAGAGGCGGAACAGGTTGACTTCGAGCTTGACGATGATCTGGAAGAAGGCCCAGCCGTAAAGCACACGCCCCAGCACAACCAGAAAAGGATCAGGTGCTGCATGCAGCAGCAAGCCGGCCGCGCCCAGCAGCAGGTTGCCCACCGTGTGGTCGGGCAGCTCACCGCCGCGCGCCCGTATCCAGGCATGCAGGCGCAATGCAACGATGGCCACCACGCCCGGGATGGCGAAGGCCATGCCCGACAGCAGTTCACTGTCGTTGCTGGTGATCTTCTGCCAGTACAGCGCGAAGAAAGGGCGGATCAGGTAGGCGCTGAAGTCGAACATCAGCATGACCAGCGCGAGCCGCAGTACCGGCAGGCGTGCCAGCAGGCCGACGCGCTTCGCTTCGGTCGCTTCCGCCAGCGCCTGCTCGCCGGTGTTGACACGGATGATTTTCCCGCTGCGGATTAGATAGAAGCAAACTGCCATCTGGAAATAGTCTCCGGCGGCCATGGCAAAAATACTGGCGCGCGGCCCCCAGGTCTGCAGCACAAAGCCGCCCACCACCGCTCCGAAGATGGCGCCAAAGTGAACCACCACTGACAGGATGCCAATGGTTGCCGCATGCTGGTCCTTGGGGGTCAGGCGCATCATGTAGGGGTACATCAGCAGGTAGCTGCTCTTGCACATGAACATCAGCATCGACAGCACCCAGTAGATTTCCACGGTGGGCGCCCAGTCGCTCAGCAGGCTGAAAGTGCCGGCCGCAAACTGCGTGTAGACCAGCAGGTGCAGTGGCTCGACGCGGCGCGCCACGCGCGCCCAGAAAGGCAGCGTGCACATCACGGCGATGGAAATCGCCGCTACGTAGGCGCCCACGTGCACGGGGCTGTCGATCCCGTAACGCGCACTGAAGAACTGCGGGTAGAAAGGGATCAGGATGGCGTCACTGATGACGGCGAGCACCGTCATGGTGATGATGTGGAATCTGAGGTTCATGGGGTGCGTCTCAAGCCTCAAAGCAGGACGAAGTCCGCGGTGGACGGAATGGTGAAATCCTGGATCGCGACGCGACGCTCTATCTTGTAGTGCTCGACACCCGTGAGTTCGCGCAGGATGTAGGAGTTGCGGTAGCAGCTCATGCCCAGGTCCTGGTTGGTCATGCCGTGGGTGTGCTGGCCGGCGTTCTGCACGAAGATCTCATTGCCGTTGAAGTCGGCGGCATAGTTGCGCGCCAGCCGGTAGCGCCCGTGTTCGTCCCAGCGCAGGCGGTGACGAATGCCGTCGACGAAAGGCGGGATGTTCTCGCGGTAGCCGGTGGCAAACACCAGCCCCTCGCTACGGTGCGCATAACGCGCATCGCAGTCAAGCTGGCGAAATTCGATGTCGTAACAACCCTTTTCCGCGTCGTAGCGGCAGCCCTGCAGCTCGCAATTGGTGATGAGGTGCGTGCGTAGCGGCCCCTGCTTTCGCCTGTCGTCGAGCAGGTCGTAGATCTGGTTGATCAGGCTGGCGTTCACGCCCTTGTAGAGGCTGTCCTGCGCGCGAACAATGCGCTCCTTTTTCCCGTCGTCGAGGTTGTAGAAGTAGTCGATGTAGTCCGGGGAGAACATTTCCAGCGTGAGTTTGGTGGTCTCCATCTGGAAGAAGCGCGAGGAGCGGGTGATCCAGGTCAGGCTGTAGTCATGGTCCCCGGCCTCCTTGAGCAGGTCATGGTAGACCTCGGCCGCGCTCTGTCCGCTGCCGACGACGGTGATGGAGCGCTTTCTCTGCAGCTCGGCCTTGCGTGTGATGTAGTCGGCGGTGTGCAGGTAGCGGTGCCCGTCCGGTGTGCAGCATTGGGGGAAACGGGGCTTCGAGCCGACGCCCAGAACCAGTTTCCGGCAGCGCATGATGAAGGGCTCGCGCTGCGGGCCCTGTACACCGGTCACGACATAGCAGCCGTTCTCGATGTCGTGGACGATCTCCTGCACGTCGTACTCGAAGCGGGCTTTGGACAGCCGCGCCGCCGCCCAGCGGCAGTAGGCGTTGTACTCCGCCCGTGTCAGGTAGAAGCTTTCACGGAAGTAGTACGAGTAAATTTTCCCTTCTTCCTTGCAGTAGTTCAGGAAGCTGAAGCAGCTCTTGGGGTCCGCCAGGCTCACCAGGTCGGCCAGGAAAGGGTTTTGCAGCGTAGTGTTGTCGATCAGCATCCCGGGATGCCAATTGAATTCCGCATTGCGTTCCAGAAAGACTGCGTTCACCTCGGCGATCGGCTCCGCCAGACAGGCCAGGCTCAAATTGAAAGGGCCAAGCCCGATGGCAATAAAGTCATAGACATCATTTCTCATTGCACTGAACTCCCTGATTTCTGGCACGCCATCCGGCGCATGGTGATCAAAAGAATGCCCGGGCCGGATACGGCACCGGGCCGCGCCCTACCACTGATACGTCAGGGTCGCGTTCACGCTGCGGGCGTCGCCCCAGTAGCAATACTGCTGGCTCAGGCACGACGCCACATAGGTTTTGTCGAGGAGGTTGTTGACGCTCAAGCGAAGGTTGGCGCCTTTGAGCGACGGGTTCAGCTGGGCCAGGTCTATGCGCAGCATCAGGTCCACCAGCGTGTAGGGCGGCACCTTCATGCTGTTGGCGTTGTCAACCCAGCTGGAGCCCACGTGGCGCACGCCCGCACCCATGGTGTAGCCCTGTGCGAAGTTCCAGTCGCCCCAGATCGAGGCCATGTGACGCGGCGCCTGGTAGGGTGTTTTTCCGGTGAAACCGTCCGACGATTCGGTGAACTTCATGTCGGTATAGGTGTAGCTCGCCAGCACCGACACCTTGCTCGTCAACTGCGAGCGCGCCTCCAGCTCCAGGCCCCGCGAGCGCACCTTGCCGGTTGGCTCAAAGTAGGTGGCACCCACCGGACGGGTGGCGACATTCTTCTGCGACAGGTCGTACACCGCCGCCGACAGCAGAGTGTTCGAGCCCTTGGGCTGGTAACGGATGCCGACTTCCACCTGGCTGGTTTCGGCCGGTGGCAGGTTGTTGCCCCGCTGGTCATTGCGCAGGCTGGGGTTAAAGCCATCCGAGTAGCCCACATAGGGCGCGACGCCGTTGTCAAACAGGTAGACAACACCGGCACGCTTCGTGAACTTTGAGCCGCTCCACTGCGCCGGATTGCCCGCACCATACTGGTTGGAAGCCTTGGCCCAGTCCATGCGGCCACCCAACGTGAAGCGCCAGCGGTCCAGCTCCGTCTGGTTTTGCAGGTAGAGGCCGGTTTGCTCAAGATGGCGGTCAATAGGGTCGCGGGTCACACCCGTGAGGCCTGGTGCGCCATAGCTCGGATTGAATACGTTGATGGGCAATGCGCTGCCCGACTCCCAGCTTCCGTTGACGCGGCGCTTCTGGAAATCCAGCCCGGTCAACAGGGTGTGCTTGAATGCGCCCGTCTGGAAGTGGCCTTCGAGCTGGTTATCGACTGTGTTGCCGCGTGTTGACTCCGTAGCGCCGGAATAAAAACGCGTCAGCTCGTTGGCGCTGGCCCATCCGAAGCCGTAGATCTGGCGCAGCGTGGTGTCCGCCGTCACGTGGCGGAAGTTCTGGCGGAACTTCCAGGCATCGTTGAAGGCATGCTCCAGCTGGTAGCCGAAAAATCGCTGCTTGCGCTTGTATTTCTCGACACTGGAATCTCCATCAAAGAAGTAGCGTGAAATCAGGCGGCCGTTGTGGTTCGCGTTAAGGCTGGCGTCTGCTGGAACCCCGCTGTGATAACTGCCTTCCGGGTCGTCCTGGAGATAAGCCTGCAACAGCAGGCGCGTGTCTTTGGACGGATGGATCGCCAGGGATGAGGCAATCGCCTGGCGCTCTTCCTTGACCGTACTGAATTGTGAATCGAGCGCGCGTGTCAGCGCCGTCAGGCGGAAGGCCGCCACACCATCTTTGTCGATAGGCCCCGAAAGATCGATTGCCGCTTCGCGCCGGTTGCGGTTGCCGGTGGTGACCTGCACTTCCCGGTAAGGCTGGAAGTGGGGGGTCATGCTGGTCAGCGCCACCAGGCCGCCCGGTGATGCGCGGCCATACAGCACGGAAGCCGGGCCCCGCACCACGTCAATGCGCTCCAGGAAATACGGGTCCACCTGCATCGACGTGTAGCTGCCCTGGTCGCTCAACATGCGCAGTCCGTCCAGCAGGGTGCTGTCGACGCTGCTGTCCTTGAAACCACGCAGGGCCACGTAGTCGTAACGGTTGGAGGAACCCACCAGCCCGGTGAAGACGCCGGGCGCGTAGTTCAGCGCCTCGGGAACGCTGCGCGGCTTCTGGTCCTCCAGTTGCTGCTTGGTTACCACCGAAATGGACTGGGGCGTTTCTATGATGGGTGTATCGGTCTTGGAACCTGAAGCGCTGCGTTTAGCGACGTAGCCATTGCCGCCGCTGGTGGCGGTCTCCGCGTCGGCCGTCACGGTCACCACCGGCAGGGTCCGCGTGCCCGGCGCGGCAGAAGCCGCCTTCACGACAAACACATTGCCGTCAATGGCCGCCGCCAGGCCGCTGCCGGCCAGCAGCCGGTCCAGCGCTTGCTGCGGCGTCAACTGGCCGGACACGGCTGGCGCCGTCTTGCCCGCCACCAGGGCCGGCTCAACCATCAACTCCAGCCGGGCCTGCTGCGCCAGGTCGTTGAGCGCCTGAGCCAAGGGCTGCACCGCAATGCTGATCTGCACCGGTGTGGAGACACGTGCGCTGCCGGTGGTTTGGGAATAAGCCGCTGTACTTCCGAGGGCCAAAGCCAGGGCCAACGGGGGTAAGCGGAAGCGGGGACGGGGCATGCGTGCAATCTCCGAGAAGGGGTTAAATAAGAATCCTTCTCATGTAGACGCACGGGCTTGGGGAAACCCTAGGTCGGCCGCAAAGTTTTTTGGACGCCGCGAAACGGCAAGACCACGCAGGGGGCACGCAGCCTCGCCCAATGGTTACTAACTTATAGAGACAGTAGAAGAGCCACTAGAACTGACAACCAACGACCCATAAACGATCAATCAAACACACAATCGCTAACGACTGGAAACTATTTCAGCTTCGCCGCCAAGTTCGCGCAAGCGCACCGGCAGCACCTGCGGCAACAGGCGCGAGAAGTTGTCAAGCCGGCGTGGATCAAAGGTACCGGTCACGCGCAGTGCGGCCACCGCAGGGTCCCGCACCCTCAGGTGCACCGGGCCGTAGCGCCCGAATTCCGTCAGGGCCTGGTCCAGCGGCGTATTGTCGAAACTGATCCGGCTTTCGCGCCAGGGGGCAATGCCCGTCACGGGCACAGCAGACACCGCCCCGAGCATGCCCGCCATGTCACTGGCAATCTGCTGGCCGGCACCAAGCTCGACAACGGCCTCGCTCGCCTGTTGCGGGGCGCCGTTTGCCGGGCTTTCGGCGCGCGCCACGCGTACCCGGCCCTCTTCCACTGCAATGTGTACGCCCTCGTTGCCCGGTACACCGGGCGTGTAGCGCACCGAAAAGCGCGTACCGACGACCGTGATACGCAATGGCCCGGCCAGCACATCGAAAGGCCGGCCGGCGTCGCCCCTGATCTGAAACATCGCCTGCCCCTCGGGCAGACGAACCTCGCGGCGCTGGCGATAAAGCGCCACATCGGCGCGGGTGATGGTGTCCAGACGCAAGCGGCTGCCGTCCGGCAATGTCACATCCCGCTGCTGGCCGCGCGTGGTGGAAAATCCCTGCGCAAAGACTGGCTGCTGTTGCCAATAACCCCACGCCAGGTAACCCCCGCCCATGGCCATGACAACCGTGGCGGCCACCGCTCCATGCGGCGCCCAGTCCGTTAACGCCCGCCACCAGGCACTCCGCAGCGGTTGCGGGCGTGCAGCGGCCTTGTCGTCAGCCAGGTTCTCCCTCAGCGTACGCAGGCCGCCGGCCGGCAACCTGTTGAGCGTGTCCCAGTCGCTCTGCCGGCGCTTGAAGGCCGCGCGATTGGCGTGATCCGCAGCGAGCCAGCCCTCGAACGCGGCCTCTTCAGTGGCATCAAGCCCGCCTCCGCTGCGGCGCACGAACCAGTCCAGCGCTGCTTCATCGGGATCTATGGAAGGTGCGGCTGGCGGGTTGGCTGGCGGCTGGGTAGTCATGTCTTGTTTGTTAAATTCTTGGCGATTCTTGGATGTAGACGCACGAGCAGCCCAAAACCCCATGCCAGGGAGGGAAACTGCCCATAAAAACTCATTGGCGAGCAGATTTTCTTCGCCGCAGTACCGGAGTTTCAGCCGTGGCCGGCACGGCGTCCAGCAGGTCCTTGCAACGCCGGCAGGCCTCCATGGCGAGCTTGATGTGCTGCTCGACCATCTTGCGCGATATATTCATCCGCTCAGCCACTTCCGCATGTGGCAAGCCGTCGAACTTGTGCAGGATGAAGGCTTCACGGCAGCGCAGCGGCAGCGCATCAATCGCGCCCAGGAGGGCGTTCACCCCTTGCGCGGATTCGGCGGCCGCATCGGGTTCACAGGCCTCGGGTGCGGTCAGGTTGTCGAGTTCGGCGGCGTATGCCTCAGCATCTGGCTGCAGCGCTTCGCCACGTACTTCGCTGCGGCGGTATTGATCAATCTGCAGATTGCGGGCCGTCCGGTAAAGCAGCGCACGCGGCTCAGCCACCGGCTGGCCCGAATGCTGCAACGCCAGGACGCGCGCGTAGCTTTCCTGCACGACATCGGCCGCGGCATCGCGGTTTCGCATCGTCCGGAAACAGAAATTCAGCAGTTCTTGGTAGTAGCGCTCAAGCACAGGTCGGTCAATGCCATGGAGTGGAGGATTCCCTCAACAGCTGACGTCGAGATGTGGCGGCGGCTGACCTGATGCGCGCGTCGTAGATGGGAATTATTCTCATTATGGCCGATGTACGCCACCACTGTCCAACCGGCGGCGGGCCATGTCCGCCCATGCCTGCGGGATGAATTTTCCATGTTGACGCCTGCACACGACTGTTGCAGAAACCGGCTGAATATGCGGCCCGGCAGTGAGTTGGCCTCAATACCAGTACCGGAACGGGTATCCGGCTCGCGACCAGGACAAGGCAAGCGTCCATCGCAATCAGCTTGCTATGTTTTTTATAGCTGCTTGCGCCCATTTTTATTGGGCTGGATGCCAATTCGACTCAAAATAAGCAGTTTTCAACCCAACTTGCAGGCTCGGGGACTTCTGAGGTCGGTAAACCGAGTTTGGCAAGGTGGCAGCACCCTGCGGCACCACCTGTTCCCAGGCAGACGCGGCTTGCGCAAACAGATCAAGCAGCGGATTTGCGCCTTTTCCAGATCACGCCGTCCACCAAATAGTGGTGGAAATTGACGGTGAAATGCAAAATGAACACAGTTGGCAGACCTAGCCAGATCAGTTGCTGCCCGACTACCGAAAGCGCTTCGTACATCACCGCGCCCAGCACCAGGCATACGGCGAGGTATTTGGCCGCATTTTTGAATGGCTTGACCAGGCGCTGAATGTCCGGGCTCCCGGGGGATCGTTGGCCGTCCGCGCCCGGCAACTGCGCGTCACGGCGAACGTTCTGTAGCCATACAAACTGCAGGTATTGCAGGTTGTGCCAGATATTGACTATCAGCCACCCCGAAGTGATGTCCGTGACCCAGAGGTAAGCGACCGCAACGACAAGCAGGTGCGATGCCACAAACACGCAATGCCCCACGTTGAGTCGCCCGGCCAGCGCAAGGCGCACCTGCCGGTACCCCCACCATGCGCACACAAAGACGGCGCCGATGCCTGTTGCACCGGTCAGCGCGGCGTCCACAGGCGGAAGGTAAATGGGATAGCCATAAAAGAATTCAGGGGACGTTGTACACCGGTGCATCAAGCCCCAAAGCGGAAAGAGGTAGATCAGGCTTTCCGACAAACGATCCGGGCCCGCTGCTTGCGGATCAGCCCTTCTGTACGCCCTTGCAATACCGAACGACTGCCGGGTGACATGGTAGGTTTGAGCCATGAAATACAAGGTAAACAGGCCGCCCAGCTCATAAGCCAGCGCGACCATCGTGACCCCGACAAGCACGATGGGCGGCAAACCAAAAATCAGGAACCAGTGCTTTTTGACATGGTCTTTGTCAAAGCCGATCCGGGTATAGGTCGCAATGACGTGTGGGCTGGCAAACAACCAGATATCGACCAGTACCACCACCAAAAATATCGCGGGCGAGATCGTCGCCAAGGCACCCAGCACCAGCGCAATGCCGGCTGTGCCAAAGATGAACAGCCTGTCAAACCACGGTCCGAAGAGAAGCGGACCGTGATTGACAGTACCGACCGGCCAGTGCGGACTCATGTCGGAGGAGGGGGTGGTGGCCGTGCAGAGCCCAGCGAAGCAGATTTTGGCGGTTGAATGTACTGCGTTCCCGGCCGAAGATACCGCTCCGTTGACGCCCTGGTTTTCTCGTTTGCGCTGCTGAGGCTGGACTCAAACCGCGAAGCCAGTGTCAGTCTGCTGGACATGGCGGACACTCCTGCGGGCTGCAGTGTTTGATAGGGGTTATACAGCCGCGCTGTTTCGCAAGGGTAGCAAAAGCCATCGATGTCAAACTGACTCGCGAATTGAATCGAATAGGCCACTCCGGCAGGTTTATCACCGTCAACCGGAAATGAAAATGCCAGAACAGAATCGGTAGCATCGGCGGCAGGATTGCTGTCGCGCAGCAGGATGAATCCGGAATCCGTAAAGGCGCGGGCCACCTCCCGCTTCAGATCCGGCAATTTGATCTTGGCGTACGAGTTGTCGTAACCTGGGCGATTACGCTCCCCCATCCACATGTTTTTGTAATCAAACCCGTGCTGCGGATCCAGGTAGTTCTGGGACTTGCTTTTAATTGACGCATACGCTTGATCGATGTCCGGGTAGAGCCGGCTGCTCAAATCGTACTGCGCCATCCATGGCAGTTTTCCGACGTCACCCCCGTTCAGTATTCGTCCCCGTCGCAAAAAGCAATTCATGCACTTGTTCTTGACAACGGTGCCGTCGACCTTGAATTCGAAGATCACAGTTCCGGATTTTCCGTTCTTATCAATAGGATAGGAAAACTGGAAGATCGTGCTGTCATCCGAATCTCTTCTTTTGGCAAACAGGGAAAAATTGAACTCCGAAAATGAATCAACCAGCATTTGATTCAAATGATCCGCCCTGATATTGCGGTAGATCGCCACGGGAAATGCATGCGGCACGCTTGGATCTATTGTTACGACGGGTTTTGCGACGGGCTGGCTGCTTGAAATGGAAAAACATCCAAGTCCCAGTATCAATGCCAGGAAAACTGCAATTCTGGACAACATCTTTCAGTACTCCCCCGTTGACGTTATCCATGGATTAAACATCATGGCCGTCTTTCATCAAGAGGGGTTTTTAATCTGGATTGGATGCGCGTCGAACCCAATTCACCGAACGCCAGCTGTTTTGACCATGAAAAAAGCGCCTGAAAAGGCGCTTTTTTCATGGATGCGACCTGGCGGCCGCATCGGCAAACCGGTTCAACCCTGGTGCGGGCGCTTGCCTGGGTTCTTTTTGCTGCGGGTGTGCGAACCGCGCTCCAGGCTGATCTTCTGGCCGCGGCCGGTCGTGATGGTGTAGCCCTTGGGAGGGACTGGCTTGGGGGCGCAGATGTCGGCTTCGACTCTGATTTTCTTGGGCATGGAAGACTCCGGGTTAAAAATGGCGTAGCCCGTGATTTTAAGCCACTCCGGGCAGGGGCCGTGCGCGGGGGTTCCGAGCCCCGTCCGGACGGCGGGCAGCGCACAAAAAGCAGCGTCCGGCCAGAAAAAAGGCGGCACCCGACCGGGCGTCGCCTTTTCGGTGAAAAGCGGGGGGCCCTGACCCTTACTCGATGGTCGCGCCGGAAGCCTGCACAATGCCCTTCCACTTTTGGTAGTCGGTTTTCAGCAGCGTGGAAAACTGCTCGGGTGTCATGCTCTGCAGCTCAGCGCCCTGGGCGTGAATGGCGGCCTTCATCTCGGGTGTGGCTAGCAGCTTGTTGACCTCGGCATTGACCGTGGCCACGATGTCCTTGGGCGTTGCAGCCGGCATGAACAGGCCATACCAGGTGCTCACATCAAAGTCCTTGTATCCCAGTTCGGCCACAGTAGGAATGTCGGGCATGGAGGTGCTGCGGCGTGCCGAGGTGACGGCCAGCGGGCGCAGCTTGCCTGCCTTGATCTGGGCGATGGCCGAAGGCAGCGACGAGACCATCAGGTCCACGTTGCCCGCCAGTACGTCCATCATGGCCGGGTTGGAGCCTTTGTACGGCACATGGCGCAGCTTGATATGGGCCGCACCGTTAAAAATCTCGCCTGCAAGGTGAATGGTTGTGCCATTGCCGGGTGAGCCGTACGTGACGGAGTCTGGTGCAGCTTTGGCCGCAGCCACCACGTCGGCCAGCGTCTTGAAGCGCGACTGCACACCCGTGACGATCACGACCGGGGTGTACGCAACATGGGCCACGGCCACCAGGTCCTTGGTTGGGTCGTAGCTGAGGTTTTTATAGAGCCACGGCGCGACCACCAGGTTGTCCTTCTGGCCCATGACCATGTCATAGCCCGTGGGCGCTGCACGCACGGCCTCGGCAATGCCGATGGTGCCGCCGGCGCCGCCGCGGTTGTCGGGAACCACGTTCCATTTGCTCACCTCGGTCAGCTTGCTGGCGACCAGGCGCGACAGGATGTCGGTGCCGCCGCCGGGCGGGAAGGGAACAATCAGGCGAATCGGTTTGGCCGGGTAGGTCTGGGCCTGCGCGGCACAGAGCATGAGCGCGAGGGCAATGAAAGACAGAAACTTGCGAAGCATGGGGAAGGTCTCCTTATGGGGCTGCCAAGCATAGAGCGAATAAAAAAAACGCTCTCGCATGCAGCCGGTTTGGTGTTCGATTTTATTCGCCGGCCTGTCTATACAACATGGCGGTGCCACATGTCCGGACCGTGATCCGCGGGGACGGGCGTCTCTATCGGCGATGGCCGGACGTGGCAGCATGCGGCCATGCGAGCCCTTCGCCGCCGCCGCAAGCGCCGCAAGCGCCCCAATATGATCAGGCCTTCAAAATAAGGGAGGCCGAACATGTCATCAAATTCTTCCGCCGCGCCATCCATGGTGCGCACGGGTGCCAAAGCCGGTGCGGCCTTTGCCAGCTCCGTCGCAATCGGCGGTTTGCTGGCTTTGCTGCTGGGTGGCGGGGTGTTCTTCTTCTACCTGAGCCGGCTGTCCGGCCCGGGCATGCCTGCCTTGCTGTTTTCGCCGCCATTGCTCGTCAGCATGCTGCTGCTGGCCTTTGTACCGATTTACCTGATGCTGGGCGTGGCGCGTGGCCGCAGCCGTGCCATACAGCAATTCGTGATGGGTCATGGAGAAGCCATGTCGCAGCGCGTGACGGACGTGATTGCCGGACGCATCGAGGCCATGCCCCGAACCAAGGGCGCGCTGGAGCGGGTGTCGGACGTGCTGTCACCCGATGCCATTGGCCAGCAATTGGCGCCCGTGCTGGGCCAGGGCCGTGCCGTGCGCGGCGTGATCAATTTCGTGTTGGATCGTCTGCCGCTGAGTGACCTGATGGTGCAATGGCAGCAGAGCCGCGCCGCAGAGGCGGCCCCTGCGCCCGGCGCGCCTGATCCCGTGTTGCGTGCCCTGCTCACGCAGCGCATTGGGGAAATGCTGCAGAACGCCGCGACGCCGTCCAACAAGCCGCTCTACATCGCCATGGCCGCCCAGGCGGCCTTGCTGGCAGTGGGGATGTGGCTGACGCGCTGACCCATCGCCCCCTAGATCATCTCCAGAGGAGTAGCGCGGGACGGCGGCTTGAACAGCGCATCCAGTTCGGCCAGCTGCTCGCGGCTGAGCTCGATCTGCGCGGCCGCGACGTTTTCCCTTAGCCGGTCCGGATGGCTGGTTTTGGGGATCGCGATGACGCCCTCCTGTGCCAGCACCCAGGCCAGTGCCGCCTGAGCGGGTTGCATGCCGTGGCGCGCGGCGAAACGGGTCAGGCCTGCGTGACGCAGCAGCCGCGCCTGCTCGATCGGCGAATAGGCCATCACCGGTACGTTGCGCTCGCGCAGCCAGGGCAGCAGGTTCCACTCGATGCCGCGGCGTGTGAGGTTGTACAGCAGCTGGTTGGTTTGTACACCCTGCCCACCGGGCACTTGCCACAGCTCCTGCATGTCGGCGAGGTCAAGGTTGCTCACACCGTAATGCCGGATCTTGCCAGCCCTCTGCAGCGTCACCAGGGCCTGCATGGTTTCAGCCAGGGGAATCGAGCCCCGCCAATGCAGCAGATAAAGGTCGATGCGATCAGTGCGCAGCCGCCGCAGGCTGCGTTCGCACGCCGCCACCGTTCCGGCCTTTGAGGCATTGTGCGGATACACCTTGGTGACGATGAAGGCTTCATCGCGCCGCCCTTGCAAAGCCTCACCGACGAGTTCTTCCGAGAGGCCTTCGCCGTACATTTCCGCCGTATCGACCAGTGTGCAACCCAGGTCCAGGCCTGACCGCAAGGTTGCCAGTTCGTCGGCGCGCCGCGCCGGGGCATCGCCCATGTTCCAGGTTCCCATGCCCAGGGCCGGTACGGCTTCGCCGCAAGGCATCAATACGTTTTTCATCAAGCCATCTTAGCGCCGCACCAGATGCCAGGGGATGGCCCGATGCGACTACCGGCGCGGCACGCCCGAGGCCTGCGAATACGTCAATGATGCGCAAAGGGAATCAATTCCGGCCGAAGAAATCATGGTTCAACCGGCGCTGCGGCGTAGCATTTGTGGGGGCCTTTTCATGAGCCGCATCCTCACAATGAAAGACAGACATGAAGATCATTCGCAGCAAGGACTTCACAGCAGACCGCGCCTGGGGCGCCCTGACAGTGGCCAACATGAACGGCATCACCACCCGGCTGCACTGGACCGACAAACCCTACAAGTGGCATATCAATGAGGGAGAAGAAGTGTTTGCGGTGCTCGATGGCCGCGTGGAAATGCGCTACCGCGACAACTGCGGGCAATGCTCGGTGATGCTGGAAACCGGCGACATCTTTTTCGCCAGCGTCGGCACCGAGCATGTTGCAGCGCCGCAGGGCCCGGCCCGCATATTGGTAGTAGAGGTGGAAGGCAGCGAATAAACCCCGGCGCAGAGGCGCCACTGAATCCGCCGTGCTTCAGGCAACCATGGCTGACAACGGCAAGTTCACCAGCAGGTTTTGCGGCTTCAACCTGACAACGCCTTCCGCGTTCATCATCAGCCCCAGGTACACCGGCTTGCCGGCCACATCGGCACGCATTTCCCGTGGGTCGGCAAACTCCAGCCGGAACAGGCTGACCAGGCGCTGCAGGCGGTCCGGCGCAACGTCCCTTTCCTCGTACAGGTCATTGAGCAGCGCCGTGGCGTCCGTATCCAGCCCCACATGCCAGCGCCAGGCTTCGTCGTCCACTTTTTGCACGGGCCGGATGGTGACTTCAATGCCCAGGAAATGCCTTATCCACTTCTGCAGCACGCCAGCCAGTGCCTTGAGGCCGGAGCGGGCGCGCACCATGGTCAAGACCAGGCCGTGGCTCAGGTCATTGCTGACCTCATGCGTCAGGTCCAGTAAAAAGCGGTGACGGCCCGCCTGCTGCCAGTAGGCGAAGGCGTTGCCGTCGTTGAGCACCTGCAGCTCAACCACAGGCATGGGCGCCTTGGCCTCCGCCAGGAAGCGGCCGAAGTCGCCCACCCCGCCGGTTTCGTTGAACATGTCGATGACCTCGCGGTCGCCGCTGAGCACCTGGCCGTCCTGTGTGCTGATGCGCTGCGGACGAAACAGCATTTCGGCGGCGCGCACTTCATATGCATCGGTAGAGGCTTCCAGCAGGCTGTGGACGATGGCCTGGGCAATCAGGTCGATGAACAAAGGCGGAATGTCGATGCGGCCGGTTCCGTCCCGCGGAAACAGGCCGAGGTAGTACGCCTCCAGCGTGCCGGCGGAAAGCAGGCCATCGCGAAAACGCAAGAACAGCGCGTAGTTGTCACGCGCATCCGCATCCTGGAGGGCAGCGAGCTCAGCGGGCGCTACCGGCCGGGACGGCGCGGCCACCAGCGCGGCATGCAGGGCACGCTCGGCGCCGCAGGACTCCTCCACCAGAGCGAGCTCCGGCCGCGCAAGAAAAAGCCGCAGGTAGTCGTCAGAGGGCAGGAGCCAGCCGCGTGGGTTGCGCTGGAGGTGTGAAAAGCCGCTGGAGGGCCAGAAATCTTGCATGGTGCAATCGTCTCATATTGCACACGGCACTTTTCCAGCGCGTGCCGGACGCTCCTCTTTTAATAGCTGCTCGCACCCGTTCTTATTGGGCTGGGGGCATTTTTTATTTATAGAAATGAACCCGGCAGACATATCGCCCGCTGTGGGCATTACATCCCGTTTCATTCCCAGCTTCCATCTCGCAATCTTTACCGCCTGTTAGCACTCAATCCATCTTGATGCACGTTGTACTGGGTAAGGTCCCCTTATCGGGACGATCAACGATGGTCACGGATCACCCACACGGATCACCCAGCATCCAGTCCATCCATCTCCCGCAAGACAGGAAGAGAGCGTTCAACATGACAGCATCCGACACCGGCACAACTTTTTCCCGCCCCACCCTTTCAGCATTCCGGCCCGCGCACCTTTGCTGGTACATCATGCTGCTGGTCCTCACATTCCTGCTGGCCCTGCTGCAGCCTGTTGCCTGGGCGCAAGAGCCCACCCCGCTGGATCCACCCGGCCAGGTAGCCCGGCTGAACCTGGTCGAGGGCGCTGTGAGTTTCGCGCCGGGCGACAGCGGCAACCCGGCAGGATCTTCCGCGTGGACGCCTGCCGTGCTCAACCGGCCACTGACAGCAGGCGACAGGTTGTGGACAGGCTCAGGAGCGCGGGCGGAGCTGTACGTGGGCTCCACCGCGCTGCGCATGAACAGCCAGACCAGCCTGGATTTCCAGGCGCTGGACGACAACACCACCCAGCTGCGGCTGGCCCAGGGTACGCTCAAGCTGCGTGTACGGGCACTGTATGAAGGCCAGCGCCTGGAGGTGGACACACCCAACCTGGCGTTTGTGGTGTCCCAACCCGGTGACTACCGCCTGGATGTAGACCCTGCCGGCAACACCACGCGCGTGGTGGCCCAGTCGGGTAGTGGCGTCATCTACGGCGATGGCGTCGCCCCCGTCACGCTGGAAAGCCGGCAGCAAGCCAACTTCAGCGGCACACAACTCACCCCGGCCGCACCAGGCGCCGCACAGCAGGACAGTTTTGATTTATGGGCCGCCGACCGCGACCGGCTTGAAGACCAGTCGGTGTCGGCGCGTTACGTTCCGCGCGAAACCGTCGGCTACCAGCAGCTCGACACCTACGGCACCTGGAGCCAGGACCCGGCTTATGGCGCCGTCTGGATGCCTCGCGCCGTGCCCGCCAACTGGGCGCCTTACCGCGTCGGCCATTGGGCCTGGGTTTCGCCTTGGGGATGGACCTGGGTGGATGACGCGCCCTGGGGGTTTGCACCGTTTCACTATGGACGGTGGGCTCAAATAGGGCCCCGCTGGGCCTGGGTGCCCGGCCGGCTGCCACCACGCCCTGCCTATGCGCCCGCCCTCGTCGCCTTTGTGGGC
Source organism: Polaromonas aquatica (assembly GCF_050626995.1). Taxonomy (GTDB): domain Bacteria; phylum Pseudomonadota; class Gammaproteobacteria; order Burkholderiales; family Burkholderiaceae_C; genus Polaromonas; species Polaromonas aquatica_A. The sequence continues at coordinate 1,382,515 of NZ_CP192467.1, forward strand.
GGCAGCAGCGGCGGTGTGAACTGGAACATTTCCATCGGTGGCGCGCCGCGGCCTGGCGTGGGCTGGTTCCCGCTGGCCCCCGGCGAGGCTTTCCGCCCGGCTTACCGGGTGAGCCCTCGCTACATCAACCGTGTGAACCACAACATCGTGGTCAACAACACCGTCAACATCACGAACGTTTACCGCTACCAGCGCCAGCCCGCGGCCGTGACGGCTGTCAGCCGCGACGACTTCATGCGTGGCCGGCCGGTGCACAGGCAGCAGCATCGGCTCAGCAGCGCAGACCTGAGCCGCGCACAGCTCGTGGCGGACCGCGCCGCCCTGCCGCAGCGTCCCGCCCAGTCCGGGCTGCGTGAGCAACAGCGGCCTGTCGCCGCGGCCGCCTTGCCGCCACCGGCCGTCGTGGCTCGCCCCGTCGTCAGCAGCCGTGACGACCGGCGTGATGACCGACGTGATGACCGCCGCGACAGCCGGCGTGATGACAACAGGGATCGCGATGCACAACCCCCCACCGTGCGGTCCGGACCGGAGCGCAGCGCTCTCGAAATCAGCCCCCGCGCGCAGCGCGAACAGCAGCGCCAGCAAAGAGAGCGGCAAGAGCACCTGCAAGCGCCCCAGCTGGAACAACAACGCCGCCTCGGTGAAGAACCCATAGGACAGCGCGCGCTGCGCGAGCAGGCCCAGCGGGATGCGCGGGCCCGCAGCGAAGCCCAGGAGCGCGCCCAGGCAGCCCATGCCGAAGCCCGCGCAGCCGAACAGATGCAGCGTAGCCAGCAACAAGCCCAGCGCGAGCAGCAACGCCAGCAGAGGGCACAGCGGGAACTGCTGCAGGCACCGCAACTGGAACAACAACGCCGCCTGGGCGAAGAACCGATAGGCCAGCGCGCCCTGCGCGAACAGGCGCAACGCGAGCAAGAGAATGTGCGCCAGCAGCAGGCCGCTCAACGGCAACAGCATTTGCAACAACAGCAGCAACTGCAGCAACAACGACAGGCGCAGGCGCAAGTCCAGGAGCAACTGCAAAGGCAACAACAACAGCAACAGCAACTGCATCAACAGCAGCAGGCGCAGCGCGAAGCCGCGCAGCGCAGCAGGGAAGCGGCCCAGAACCGGCCGATCACCCGCCAGGCGGACGCCGCCAACCCGCGCGGCCCGCGCGGAGATGGTGGGCCCGGCCGCAACCGCGAGCAATAGCCGGTGTAGCGCAAGTCCGCCAAATGTCTTTCAAGCGCGTCGCCGTGCTATTGTTTTAATAGCATTTGTGCCCGAAAGTATTGGGCTACAGCTTCTCTTTTCTTAGAAATCAGTTCGATGGAACTCGCGCCGGTACATGGACGGTGATGTACCCAAGGTCGCCGCAAAGTGCTGCCGCAGGGACACGGCCGAGCCAAATCCCGCATCCTGCGCGATTTGCTCCATCGAGCGGCTGGTGGATTCGAGTTGCCGCTGCGCCAGCGCCAGGCGCTGGCTGGCCAGCCATTGGCCCACGGTGGTGCCGGTGATCTGCCGAAAGTGCCGGGTGAAGGTACGCCGGCTCATCAGGGCCCGCGCGGCCAGCGTATCCAGGCTGTGGGGCTGCCGCAGGTTTTCCTGTACCCACGCCAGAATGGCCGACAGCCTGTGGTCAGAGCCGGTGGCGGGCAAGGGTTGCTCCACATACTGCGCCTGCCCGCCCTGCCGCTGCGGCGCCACCACCATGCGGCGTGCCACGCGGTTAGCCACCTCGGCGCCAAAGTCCCGGCGCAGCAAATGCAGGCAGCAGTCAATGCCGGCGGCCGTGCCCGCCGAGGTGAGCACATCGCCGTCGTCCACATACAGCACATCGGGCCGCAGGCTGACCTGCGGGTAGCGCGCGGCAAAGGCCGGCGCCAGCGCCCAATGTGTGGCGGCGGGGCGGCCATCCAGCAGGCCGGCCTCTGCCAGCACAAAAGCGCCAAGACACAGGCCGACGATGCGCGCGCCGCGCTTATGCGCCGCCCGCAGCGCTTTCAGCAAGGCTTCGGAAGGCCGCTCCATCGGATCCCGCCACGACGGCACGACCACGGTTTGTGCTTTGGCCAGCGCGCTCAGGCTGTGTTCCACCGCGATGGTGAAGCCGGCAGTCGTGCGCAGGTTACCCGGCGTTTCGGCGCATACCTGCAGCCTGAAGCGCGGCAGGTCTGGCCCCGAAAAATCATTGCCGAACACCATGCACGGCACGGAGAGGTGGAACGGACTGATGCCATCGAAGGCGATGACGGCGACGGTGCTGACGGCAGCACGCGCCCGGCCACGCGGTGCGGTCTTTGCAGTGGTGGTTGAACGGGGTGCTTTGGGCGTAGGCATGCGCGACATGGCCCGATTCTATCGAATATTGTCAATTGGGCCACTTTTGAAAACACCTTCGCAGCTCAACAATCAACCCATCGACTTTCATTCATGCACTTTCATTCATCAACCAGGAACCTCCATGCCAGCTACAACACCCAACACCCCGTCACCTCGCCGCGCCCTTGTCGTCATCGACGTGCAAAAGGAATATTTCAGCGGCGGCGGCCTGCTGATCGAATACCCGCCGGTAGAAAAGACACTGCCCAACATCGGCCGCGCCATGGATGCTGCACGCGCAGCGGGCATTCCGGTCATCGTGGTGCAACACAGCGAGTCGGCTGCAGCGCCGGTGTTCGCCAAAGGCTCAGCCACGTGGGAACTGCATGAGACTGTGGCCAGCCGCCCGCGCGACCATTACATCGAAAAGTCCTGGCCCAGCGTTTACACCGGGACGGACTTCGCCGCGTGGCTGGGGAAAAACCGCATCGACACCCTCACAGTCGTCGGCTACATGACGCATAACTGCGATGCCTCCACGATTTTTGAGGCCACGCACCAAGGGCTGCATGTGGAGTTTTTACAAGACGCCAGTGGTGCGCTGCCTTATGCCAATGAAGCCGGCCGGGCCAGCGCCGAAGAAATCCACCGCGTGTTCAGCGTGGTGTTTCACTCGCGTTTTGCCGCCACGGGCTCCACCGATGCATGGATCGCTGCAATCCAGGCTGGCGGCCGGCTGGAGAAGAACAACGTGCTCGCATCCAACCACGCGGCATTGGCAGCACGTTAAGCACCGGGGCATGTCACGAGCCGCTCCGCGCTCAAAGGCCGTCGGTCGACAGCGCTTGGCTCACATGCTGGGGCACCACCAGCTGCCCGTAGCCATCGGGCACGGCCCGGATGTGGATGGTGGGCGCGCTGGAAGTGACGCTGCCGAACAGCATCGCAAAAGCCGCATCGGCGGCGTCACGGCCGGTGGCAAAACGCACAAACCCCATGGGAATGGCGGTGCCCGACGGGTCGAACAGGTACCAGCGATGACCCAGGTAGACCTCGACATAGGCATGGAAGTCGGGGGGACCCAGGGCCGGATCGGCGCCGTAATCAATGCCGGTGGCAAAACGCGCCGGCAGGTTGAGAGCCCGGCACAGCGCGATCATCAGGTGCGCAAAATCGCGGCACACGCCGACGCGTTCAACCACCGTGTCGATCGCCGAGGTGCTGCCGTGCGAGCTGTTGGACTCGAAACTCACGCGCTGCTGCACCCATTGGCAAATGGCTTCCGCCCGGCTGTAACCCTGCTGCAAATGGCCGAACTCATTGGAAGCCAGCTTCTGCAGCCGGTCTGACTGGCAGTAGCGGCTCGGGTAGATGTAGGGCAGCACGGCGCCGGGGAGCTGGCAGACCGGCACTTCGCCCAGCTCAGCCGGTGACGCCGTGTGGTGATAAATATCAACTGCGGCCTCATAGCGCACCTGCAGCGGGCCCGGCTGGGCCTGCAAGCGCAGGTAGCGGTTCCGGCTCGCCGGATCGGTGTCTATGGTGTAGGGCACTTGCTGGCTCAGCAGAAGGTTCTCGCTCAGCACGACCTGCTGCTGCGTGTGCGCAGCATGCACATTAAAGATGAAGTCGCCGCCGGGAGGCGCGACCTCGTAGTTGAGTTCAACAGAGAACTGGAGCCTGACCATGGCGTTCTTTCTTTGCCGACATTACAGAAGCAAAGCCCGAATGGGCCGTGCGCCGCGCAGCCTTCAATCAATGAAAAGGGGGAGCATTTCACCAGCGCAATCGGTCCCTCTTGCGGCGCAGCCCATGTCACAAATGGCGCTGACCTGGTGTAGCGGTCATTGTGGACCTCCCCAGGTAGCGGATCAGCAGTTTGCGGTTTTGGCGCCCAGCATCTGGATGTGGTGTCCGGCTTGCCGGTAGCGCGGACGCCTACATCAAGCACGCATCCCCGCCACCCAGTCCACAATTTGCTATTAATTTAATAGCAATAGACTGCTTGAATTCCTGGGCCAGAGGCCAATTTGGCTCTCAAATCCGGATCAGCGGCCTTCACGCTCGTCATCCAGCAACCGCACCTTCACGCTCTTGCCCTTGACGCGGCCGGTGGACAGCTTGTGCAGAGCTTCAGCGGCAATCGCGCGGTCCACCGCCACATAGGTGGAAAACTCGTTGACGTTGATCTTGCCGACTTGCTCACGTGTGAAGCCTGCCTCGCCGGTCAGCGCGCCCAGCACGTCGCCGGCGCGAATTTTTTCCTTGCGGCCGCCGACGATTTGCAGGGTCACCATGGGTGGCAGCAGTGGCTCATTGCTGGCAGGCGTCAGTTCGGACAATTTGTGCCACTCGGACTCGGCCTTCTGTAGCACCTCGATTTTTCCGACGTAACCCATCTCATCCATGCTGGCCAGGCTGATGGCCCAACCCTCTTCGTCGGCGCGGCCGGTGCGGCCTATGCGGTGGATGTGTACCTCGGCGTCGGGCGTGACGTCGACGTTGATGACCATCGCGAGTTGCGCGATGTCCAGGCCGCGTGCAGCCACATCGGTGGCGACCAGCACCGAACAGCTGCGGTTGGCAAACTGCACGAGCACCTGGTCGCGCTCGCGCTGCTCGAGCTCACCAAACAGGGCCAGTGCGCTGAAGCCCTGCTCTTTTAAATAGGCCACCAGTGCGCGGCACTGCGACTTGGTGTTGCAAAAAGCCAGCGTGCTGGCCGGGCGGAAGTGCCGCAGCACCTGCGCGACGGCGCCCAGCCGGGCTTCGTCGTGGTCGCTGTCGGGTACCTGGTACCAGCGCTGCTGGATCTTGGTTTTCTCATGCTGGGCCTCTACCCTAATGGTTTGCGGCGTCTTCATGAACTGCTGACTCAGTTTGGCGATGCCTTCGGGGTAGGTCGCCGAGAACAACAGGGTCTGCCGCTCTTTCGGGCACTGCTTGGCGACGGTAACGATGTCTTCGAAAAATCCCATATCCAGCATGCGGTCGGCTTCATCGAGCACCAGGGTGTTGAGTGCCTCCAGCGTAAGGTTGCCGCGCGCCAGATGGTCCATGATGCGGCCGGGCGTGCCCACCACGATGTGCGCGCCGTTTTCCAGGCTGGCGGTCTGGTTGCGCAGCGGCACACCGCCGCACAACACCACGACCTTGGTGTTTTCTTCGGCGCGCGCCAGGCGGCGGATTTCAGTCGCCACCTGGTCGGCCAGCTCACGCGTGGGGCACAGCACCATGGCTTGCACCGCGAAGCGCCTGGCGTTCAGGTTGGCCAGCAACGGGATCGCAAAGGCAGCGGTCTTGCCGCTGCCGGTTTTGGCCTGGGCAATCAGGTCCTTGCCCAGCAGCGCCACCGGCAGGCTGGCAGCCTGGATAGGTGTCATGCTGAGGTAGCCGAGCTGCTGCAGATTGGCCAGCACGGCGGCGTTCAGCGGCAGGCTGGCGAAGTCGGTGTTGCTGGGAGAAGAGGCGGAAGAAGATGCAGAAGAGGAACTCATCCCCCATTATCGGCTTTGGCCCTCAAATCCTTAAACCGGCCTCTGGGGTTGGTTCAACACAGGATGATGCATTCCAAAAAAATCAGCTGAACCTCGCCCTCGCCTTGTCTAGAACTCAAGCCTGAAATTCAATTCCAGGTTCCTGTGGCCTCCAGCATCGGCGACAGTTCCGCCTCGCCCCAGCGCAGCGGCAAGGAAGATTCCACCAGGCGCATGGATTGCACCTTGAAACGCATCAGGCGCTGCGCCCCGGCGAAGGAATCAACCTCGGGGCCCTCCCAGATGATGTCGGCCGTGACGGCCAGGTACAGCAGGTCGCCGGTGTCGAAGTCAATGAACAGCAGGCCGGCGCGCGGGTTGACCACCAGGTTGCCCAGCGTGTTGAAAAAGTAGTTGCCGACGAAGTCCGGCACGGTCAGCGTGCTGTCGGCCTCCACGCGCACAAAGCCGGGCTTGCCGCCGCGGTGCGAAACATCGGCGCCGCCGGCGCGGCCGGCTTGTTCGCTATTGGCCCTTCCGTTGCCCGCATAGGCGGTGGCGATGAACAGCGTGTCGGCCTGCTCAATCATGCGGCGCGCCGCATCGCTCAGCTGCGCCGACTCGTGGACGACCGGCCCATTCGCGGGCGAAGGACGGTCCACATAGACGGGCTCGCGCGCCTGGATGTATTTGGGACAGTTGCCAAAACTCTGGCTCAGTTCCACCGCGAAGCCCGAAGCATTGACGCCGCGCACGATGCCGTTCATGCGGTTGCGCCGGCGCGTATGCGGCTCTATGCCCAGCAAACCTATCGCGGCGCCATCCATCAACGTGCCTTGCAGGGGGTCGCCCGACAGCGGTTGGGCACGCAAAGTCAAATGACGCGCATCGGGCGACTGGATAAACCCCGGCGGCTGGGCCAGCACCGAAGCCCAGGGCTGGCCGGCGGCATCCACCGTGCCGGCGACCACAAAAGGCAGCTGCTCAAAAAACTCGCGGTGCTGGTCGGGCATGAAGTCGCGGATCACGCGTGGACCGATTTCCGCCATGCGTGCGCGCACGGCAGCCCCCACGCGCGCCTGCGCGGCGCGCTCGCCTTCATGGAAAGTGGCGGTGCTCATGCAGCCAGCCCTATCGGTGTCCTGACCATAGGCACAAAACGCGGCAAGGCCTCGATGCGGGCCAACCAATCGCGTATGCGCGGGTAGGCTTCCAGCGAAACCTTGCCCTCGGGTGCATGGGCCGAATAGCTGTAGTTGGCAATGTCGGCCAGCGTGGGTGTGCTGCCCGCAAGAAAGGCCGACTGGCCGAGTTGCTGCTCCATTACCGCGAACAGGGCGTGCGCGCGCTCAATGGCTTCCGGGCTTTCCGGTCGCTTGAACAGCTGGATGACTCGCGCGGCCGCCGGGCCGTAGGCGAGCTGCCCGGCCGCAACCGACAACCAGCGCTGCACAGCCGCAGCGGCCAACGGGTCGCGCGGCAGCCACTGCTCGGCATCCGGTGCGTAGCGCGCGTTGAGGTAGACCAGGATGGCATTGGAGTCGGCCAGCGTGACCTCGCCGTCCTGGATCACCGGCACCTGGCCGAAGGCGTTCATGGCCAGGAAGGCCGGCGTCTTGTGCCCCTTGGTGGCCAGGTCGATCTCGATGCGCTCGAAGGGCAGGCCCAGCAGCGAAAGAAACAGTTCCACCCGGTGCGAATGGCCGGAGACGGCGACACGGTACAGGCGTATGGGCTGGGCGGGCTGGGCTTTGGCTGCGGGAGTGCTCATGGCGGACTTTCTGTGGGTCGAAAAAGGTTGAAGTGAAAGAGAGGCTCTCGGGAATGGATTCTGTTTGAACCGTTATCCTGAATAAATGTCTGAAGATGTATTTGACTAATCCATTAACTGGATGAATCACCTGAACAGGCGTAGCATGGCGCCCATGGACAAACTCAGAGCCATGCAGGCCTTTATTCACATTGCCGAACAAGGCAGCCTCACGGCCGCGGCCCAGGTCATGGAGTCATCCTTGCCGGCCATGGTGCGCACACTGGCCGGTTTTGAGGCGCAGCTAGGCGTGCGCCTCTTCAACCGCACGACGCGCCGCATCTCGCTGACCGAGGAAGGCCGGCGCCACCTGGAGAGCTGCCGTCAGCTGCTGGCAGCACTCGCCGATGCCGAGGCAGCACTCTCGGCCGACGCGGCCGAGCCGGCGGGCCACCTGACCATCACCGCGCCCATGCTGTTCGGGCAAATGCATGTGGCGCCGGCTGTCACGCGCTTTGTGCAGCAGCACGAGAAGATGCGCTGCTCCATGGTGCTGCTGGACCGCGTGGTCAACCTGCTGGAGGAAGGCATCGACGTAGGCATACGCATAGGCGAGCCCGAAGATTCCAGCCTGGTGGCGCAGAAGGTGGGTACCATCCGGCGCCTCGTGGTGGCCAGCCCGGCCTGGATTCGCCGCCACGGCGTGCCAAAGCACCCCAAAGACCTGCTCAAGGCCAACTGCGTGCGCATCACCGACCATTCCCCCACATGGGGCCCGTTCAATGACAGGGGCCGGCCGCTTCGGCTGGCGGTCAGTGGTAATCTGGAGTTCAACCAGATCGCACCGGCCGTGGCGGCCTGCGCGGCCGGGACGGGATTCGGGTCGTTTTTGTCCTACCAGGTGGCGCCATTTTTGAAGGCCAAACAATTGCGCACCGTGCTGGAGGAGTACGAGCCACCGCCCCGGCCCATCAACATCGTTTACCCGCACGCCCGGCTGCTGCCCATGCGCACGCGGGTGTTCATTGAGTGGATGAAACAGGAACTCCGGGAATTCCAGCCCTGAGGGCCGCCATCCAGGCATCCGAAAAAACCACGACCAGCAGACAGCAGAACAAGGAACACAGCGCATGCAGACTTTTGACTTTGACCTTTTTGTGATCGGCGGCGGCAGCGGCGGCGTTCGCGCCGCGCGCATGTCGGCGCAGCGCGGTGCGCGCGTGGGCCTGGCCGAGTTCGCGGCCATGGGCGGCACCTGCGTCAACGTCGGCTGCATTCCGAAAAAGCTCTACAGCTACGCCGCCCATTACGGCGACAGCTTTGAAGAGTCCCGCGGCTTCGGCTGGAGCGGCGAGGCACCGGTCTTCGACTGGAACGTCCTGAAGGCCAACCGCGCGCGCGAGATCGCACGGCTCAACGGCATTTACGTGCAGCTGCTCGAAAACGCCGGCGTGAAAATCGTCAAGGGCTGGGCCCGGCTGCTCGACGAGCACACCGTCGAGGTCGACGATAAAAAATTCACCGCGAAACACATCCTGGTATCCACGGGCGGCACCGCCACCGTGCCCGCACTGCCGGGCCGTGAGCATGTGCTGACCTCCGACCACATGTTCGACCTCGATCCCTTTCCCAAGCGCCTGATGGTGGTGGGCGGCGGCTACATCGCCTGCGAGTTCGCCTCCATCTTCAACGGCCTGGGGGCCGAGGTCACGCAGGTGCATCGCCGCGACATGCTGCTCACAGGTTTTGACGACGACGTGCGCCGCTTCATCGCTGCCGAAATGAGCAAGACCGGCGTCAAGCTGCAGCTGGGCACCGAAGTGGACTCCATCACCAAAACGGACACCGGCTTGCGAATCGCTTTCAAGGGCGGCGCCGCCGGCCTCGAAGTGGACGCGGTGCTTTACGCCACGGGCCGTGTGCCCAACGCCAGCGGCATCGGGCTGGAAACGGTGGGTGTGGCGGTGAACGCAGCCGGTGCGATACAGGTCAACGAGCACTACCAGAGCTCGGTGCCGTCCATCTATGCATTGGGCGACGTGACGGCGCGCATACAGCTCACCCCGGTGGCAACAGGCGAAGCCATGGTGGTGGTGGATCAGCTCTTCGGCCCCGCCGCAGGCAAAAAGCCGCGCAGCATGAGCTACGAGTTCATCCCGACGGCGGTTTTCACCCATCCCAATATCGGCACGGTCGGGTATTCAGAAGCCGATGCGCGCGCGAGATTCGGCAAGGTCACGGTGTTCCGGGCCGACTTCAAGGCCCTCAAGCACACGCTGAGCGGCAGTACCGAACGCACGCTGATGAAGCTGCTGGTCGAGGACGCCACCGACCGCGTGGTGGGCCTGCACATGGTCGGGCCGGATGCCGGCGAGATCGTGCAGGGATTTGCGGTGGCCATGAAGGCCGGCGCGACCAAGGCGATTTTTGACAGCACCATCGGCATCCATCCCACCGTGGCGGAAGAGTTTGTCACCATGCGCGAACCGGTCAAAGGCTGACTTCACGATCCGCCGGTGCCATTCCTAGTGCCAATGACCCGTGGAGGGGCCAGCATTTTTTTAACGACTGAGGAGAAAGAAAAATGAGATTGCTGATTGCGCTGATTCTTCCGTGGCTGACCTTCTTCACCATCGGGCGACCGTTTGCAGGCATCTTCTGCCTGCTGCTGCAGATCACCCTGATCGGATGGCTGCCGGCCACAATCTGGGCGGTTTATGCGCTCAGCCAGTACAAGACGGACCAGAAGATCAAGCAGGCATTGGCCAGCCAGGGACGGACGTAAGCCGCACGCCCAGGCCTGGTTCAGTCCACGTCCGGATCTTCCGGGGTATCGGAATCCGGTTCGCGGTCCTTCAGGCGTTCATCCAGCCGCTGGCGAATGGCGCCGGCTTCATCCAGAAACTGCGTGACCGGCACCGCAGGCGCCATGCGCAGGGATGGCGGATAGAGGGTGGACATGTAGAGTTTGTTGGACAGGCGCTTGTTCTGCAGCCAGTTGGTCCCCAGCATCGCCACAATGCCCAGCACGGCCACGCCGGCCACCAGTCCCGCCAGGCCACGGCGGCGTTGCGGAACGATGACCGTCAGGTGTACGTAGATCGCCGCTGCAGTGCCGAGCAGCACCAGCGGTAACTCAAATCGCGCCAGGCTTTCCAGCGAAAACATGAAGGCCAGCATGCCGGCCAGTGTGGAAACAAACTGTATGGCCAACGAACTGGTGCAGGCGATGCGCACATGGCGCCAGAACTGCAGGCGATGGGTGAAAAGCTTGGTCGCCAGCGCCCATAGCCCCGCCCAGACGGCCACCGCCATCACCACCACGGCCACCAGGCCGGGCAGCTGACGCGCCAGCTGCGACGGCTCCGTCAACGTTAACCACGACTGGCCCACCACCAGGGCCAGCATGCCCGCCACCGCCAGCGCCGTCCAGCCGACCGTGCGCCAGGGAAAGTGCGGCAAAGGCTCTTCGGCAACGACCGGCTCTTCCGCCAGCCGCAGGCCGAGCTTCAGGCGCCCAAGCGTTAAGGTCTCACCAGGCGGCCAGGTGAACTGCGTATCGCGGCCATGTTGCGCACGGTTCAGCGCCACACCATTGACGGTGTCCAGCACCTGCACCAGCACCTCGCCTTCAGGCGAACGGTCTATGCGAAGGTGCTCGGCGGCGACGTGGCTGTCATCAAGCACCATGTCGGCCTGCAGGGAGCGGCCCACAGTCACGGGCCAGTGCCTGATGTCATGCCAGCCCACCAGCGCGCCGTTACGGTCGGTGGCCTGCAGCAGGCCCAGGTTGCCGGCGCTCATGGTGCGGCCTCCCACTTGAAGCCGCCGAGGTAGTGCGCGACCAACTTGAGGCCGTTGTCAAAACTCACGCCCTGCGCATCCATGCGGCCCTGCACGCCGCGCGTGGACTGGTTGACCGACATGGTGAGCACTGAAACGTCGTACAGGCCGGGCAGCTTGCGGTAAGCGCTCATGCACACCACGGCGCGCATCGGCATGCCACCGGTCTCGATAAAACGTTCCGAGCATTCGGCCGGCGTGGCTTTGCGGGAACCCCGTGTGGAGAAATATTCATTGCCAAAACTTTGCGAATACATGGCGGCAAAACGCAGAGGACCTAGTCTCGGCGCGTCATAGGCCTCATAGCGCAGGCGGATATACCCCGTGTTGAAGTCGCCCGCAAACACATGGCTGTCGATCTGGCAGTCGGTGCGCTCCAGGTCGAAGGCCTTGAAGTCAGGCTCGCGCCCGCGGCCCCAGCAGCGGGCCAGCGCGTCATCGGGTACAGGCACGCTGTAGCCGCCGTGCTTTTGCCCCGTCAGGGGAGCCGCCGTGAATTTTTGCGTCAGCAGCGCCTGGTGTTCACCGAGCTGGCGCGCCACTTCGGCATGTGCGGGTTTGGTGATGGGTTTGGCTGACGCGGCCTTCGCCAGCAGGGCCTGGGCGAATTCGGCGGGGATCAGAAAGCTCAGCAAATCGCCATCCAGGCGCTTGGACACGTTCACACCGACCACCTGGCCGGCATCGTCCAGTGCCGGGCCGCCGCTCATGCCGGGGTTCAGCGCGCCACCAAAAAAGATGCGCGGGTAAAAGCTGCGCTGCACCAGGCCGTTGTAAGTGCCTTCCGTGACGGCAAAGCCGATATCAAGCGGATTGCCGAGCGAATAAATCCGCTCGCCGCGTGCCAGAGGCCTGTCGGCGCCGCGAAAAGCCAGCTGCGGCATTTGCGTGGCCGGTGTCTTCACGCGCAGCAGGGCCAGGTCGTTGCGCACATCGAAGGCGAGCAGTTCGACTTCGGCTTCCTTGCCGTCCACCGGCACGTAAACGCCGCGGTAACGCTCAGGCTCCAGCGCAAGCTGGCTGGCCACATGGAAGTTGGTGATGATCAGCCCGTTCGCGGACACAAAAAAGCCTGATCCCACGCTGGCTTGCGTGTTGGAGTTGCGCAGCAACGTGCGGATCTGCACCAGCTTGTCGCGCGTGGTTTCATAAGCGCGCTGGGCGTCGCGGGAAATCTGGGCAGGTGCGGCCGCCGGTGCCTGCGGGGCGCGGCCCGGTACGGGAGCCTGCGCCTGGGCAAGATGCATGCACAGGGCACACAGCAAGGCTGCTGCCGCCGCGCGCAGGTGCCCCGGGGGATTGTGGTGTTTCATCAGGGCATTCTAGGGTGTGCCGTGGCACTTGCCGCACAATGATGCGCATGTCCCGCGGTGCTACGCTTGCCGATATTCATCCGTTGTACCCGCCCTCCCTGCCTCATAACAACAAGGCTTTTTGATGCCCTACCTGCCGCCCTTCATTGCCCCCACCCGCTATCGGGACCCAGCCGCCGCACTGGCGCAAGTGCGTGCCATCTATGACCAGCAGATTTCCCACCTGCGCGACGCCATGCAGCGTTACGTGGCCGGCGAAACCCTGCCCGGCCATGTGCGCGCCTGCTATCCCTTCGTGCGTATCCACACCGACACGGTGGCCAGGGCCATCCTGGAGACGCCGGACATCTCGCAGCTGAGTTTCGGCTTTGTGGCGGGGCCCGGCCGTTTTGAGACCACGCTGACCCGCCCAGACCTTTATGGCAACTACTACCTCGAGCAGTTCCGCCTGCTGATGCAGAACCACGATGTGGAACTGGAAATAGGCACGAGCACGCAGCCCATCCCGATTCACTTCTCGTTTGCGGAGAACGACCATATCGAGGGCAGCATGGATGCCGCGCGTCGCATGCTGATGCGCGACGTGTTCGACCTGCCCGACCTGGCCGCCATGGACGACGGCATCGCCAACGGAACGTATGAACCCCTGCCGGGCGAGCCGCAGCCGCTGTCGCTGTTCACAGCGGCACGCGTGGACTATTCGCTGCAGCGCCTGCGCCATTACACGGGCACTTCGCCGCACTGGTTCCAGAACTTCGTGCTGTTCACCAACTACCAGTTCTACATCGACGAGTTCGTGCGCCTGGGTCACGAAGCCATGGCCGACCCCAACAGCGAGTACACCGCTTTCATCGAGCCCGGCAATGTGGTGACCCGGCGCACCGGCCTGCCCGCCGAGCCCGGCGACGAGCTTGGCGTGCAGCCGCCCCGCCTGCCGCAGATGCCGGGTTACCACCTGCTGCGCGCCGACCGCACCGGCATCACGATGGTCAACATCGGCGTGGGCCCGGCCAATGCCAAGAACATCACCGACCACATCGCCGTGCTGCGACCGCACGCCTGGATCATGCTGGGCCACTGCGCCGGCCTGCGCAACAGCCAGCAGCTGGGCGACTATGTGCTGGCCCACGGCTATGTCCGCGAAGACCATGTACTGGACGAGGAACTGCCGCTGTGGGTGCCGATCCCGGCGCTGGCCGAAATCCAGGTGGCACTGGAAAAAGCCGTGGCTGACGTGACGCATGCGGAAGGCCCTGACCTCAAACGCATCATGCGCACCGGCACGGTGGCTTCCACCGACAACCGCAACTGGGAACTGCTGCCGGGCAACCAGCCGCAGCGCCGCTTCAGCCAGAGCCGCGCCGTGGCGCTGGACATGGAAAGCGCCACGATTGCCGCTAACGGTTTTCGCTTTCGCGTGCCCTATGGCACCCTGCTGTGCGTGAGCGACAAGCCGCTGCACGGCGAGATCAAGCTGCCCGGCATGGCCAACCACTTCTACCGCGAACGCGTCGACCAGCACCTGCGCATCGGCATACGTGCCATCGAACTGCTGCGCGCCGAAGGCATCACCCAGTTGCACAGCCGCAAACTGCGCAGTTTTTCGGAAGTCGCGTTCCAGTAGAATCACTAATTGCTATCTTTTTGATAGCTCATTGCGCCCAATATCATTGGGCTACAGGCCAATTTCATACATAGAACCACTCCATGGACTCCCTTTTACCGCTCGTTCCCGTCACAGAAGCAAGCCATGGCGTGGTAATCGACCTGATCTACGCAGGCACAAACAACTTCACCGGCCAGGTGATTTATGACAGCGCGCTGTGCTTTTTGCATCCACAAGCCGACGCCGGCCTGCGCAAGGCCATAGCCGCCGCGAAAGGCATGGGCTTTCAGTTCAAGATCTTTGATGCTTTCAGGCCGCAGGAAGCCCAGGAGGCACTTTGGGCTGTGGCCCCCAACCCCGCCTACATTGCAGACCCGGCCAAGGGCTCCAACCACACACGGGGCGTAGCGCTTGACGTCACGCTGTTGTCCCCGGACGGGCAGGAACTGGACATGGGCACACCCGTCGACACCATGAGCACAGCGTCACACCATTTTCATGCGGCGCATTCCGTGGCCGTCCAGCTCAACCGCATGAGGCTGCTGACCATCATGCTGGAAGCGGGTTTTGTGCATCACCCCAACGAGTGGTGGCATTACCAGCTGCCGGACGCCAAAAGCTTTCCGCTGATCGACAGCCACGCCTTCATGCACTGCGTGAGCAAGGGCCAGCAGCCCGCCCGCCTCAAGGCCGCCTGAGCTCACCGGCCGAGCCGTCCGCGGGCGGCTCGGCAGGAGGCCGCGGTTCGGCCGATTCGGTGCGCACCAGCGGCAAATGCTGCGGGTATTCACGCTGCATGAAGTCCACCAGCGCCTCGCGCACCTTGCAGCGCAGGTCCCAGTTCAGGCTGGAGTTGGCGGAGGTCACCAGTACCCGGAGCTGCATGCTGCGCTCGCCTGATTCAACCACCTGCAGCAGGCACAGGCGCTTGTCCCACTCGGGCGCTTCCTCGCAGGCGCGGCGGGCAGCATCACGCAGGGGCTCGATCGGCATGCGGTAGTCCACCCACAGGAACACGGTGCCGATGATCTGCGCGCCCGTACGTGTCCAGTTCTGGAAGGGGTTTTCAATGAACCATTGCAGCGGGACGATCAGGCGCCGCTCGTCCCAGATCTTCAGCACCACGTAGGTACCGGTGATCTCCTCCACACGGCCCCATTCGCCCTGCACGATCAGCACGTCGTCCAGGCGGATGGGCTGTGCCAGCGCCAGTTGCAGCCCGGCAATCAGGTTGCTGAACACAGGCCGGGCCGCGATACCGATCACCAGCCCCGCCACACCCGCAGAAGCCAGCAGGCTGGCCCCGAACTGGCGGGCGCCGGGAAAGGTCATCAGCATCAGTGCCAGCCCGGTCAGCAGCACGATGAACATGGCGGTGCGCGCCAGCATGCGGGTCTGCGTGTGGATGCGGCGGGCATTGAGGTTGTCTTCCACATCGACCGGGTGCAGGCCGACCACGCCCAGCGCAGCCCCGCGCGCCGCGCGCATGCCCGCCCAGGTCAGTGCGGCCAGCAGCAGCAGGCCATTGGCGTGGCGCACGCCGCTGATCAGCGGAAAGGTATCCGGCGCACCGTGCCATACGGCCTGCAGGGCAATCAGCGGCAGCAGCACCTGCACGGGGGAGCGGCATTGTTCGACGACCTTGGCCATCACCGGCATGGAGCGCGTCAGGCGCAGGACAATAACAGCGCCTATGGAGTGCACCACCAGGGCCAGTGCCACGCTGACGCCCGCTGCCAGCAGCACGTGCAGGGAAGAGTCGTCCGCCCAGGAGAGGAGTTCAGCGAGGTTCATTGCAGGCCCAGGCGTGTTTCAGGGAGTTCCCTGGCCGGCTCGCCGCAGCCGTGCAGCATGGCTCGGCTGGCATGGGGGAAGCGGGGATTCCAATGGTGGTCATACGCTGGAGATGAAGTGGCAACGGAAAACGGAAGAAGGAACGCAAGAAGGAGAGCGGAAGAACAGGAAAACGCCGGGGGGCCGGTGGCCCTGGACCCGGGGAACAGCGCGTGCTGGCTTTTTACCTTGCTCGTTCTCATTTACTCTACTGCAGCGGAGCCACGCTCCAAGTAGGACACGTGCCAGTCTTTCCCCTGCGCACTACCAGTCCATTGCATTCAGATGATAATTATTCTCAATTAGAGCTTTACCATCTTTAACCCTCTTTAACCTTTGCAGCGCGATGCGCCGCCCTGAAAGACACCCATGTCCACAACCAACCCGGCCGCCACTCCAGCGCCCACGGCCGCATCTCCTTCTCCCGAGGCCGCACCGCGCAAGCGGCGGCCGCCTCGTCGCGTACAGGTCACCCGCGTGCAGACGCTAAGCCCGCTGATGCGCCGCATCACGCTGCAAGGTGCGGAGCTGGAAGGCTTTGAGGTGGCAGACCCGGCTTGCTACATGAAGCTGATCTTTCCCGAGCCGGGGCAGACCGAACCTGACCGCCCACTGCCCGACGGGCCGCGTGCGAAATCCATGCGCACTTACACGCCGCTGGCGGTGCGTGCCGATGTGCATGAGGTGGACGTTGACTTTGTGCTGCACGGCGACGGCCCCGCATCCACCTGGGCTGCACAGGCGCAGCCGGGCCAGGTACTGTATTTGATGGGCCCAGGCCCGGGCTACAAAGTCGCGCTGGACGCGCCGGCGCATTTTTTGATCGGCGACGACAGCGCCCTGCCCGCGTTTGAAACCATCCTGGCCGCGCTGCCCGCCACGGCCCAGGCTCGCGTGCTGATTGAAGTGGTGGATGCGGCAGAAGAACGTCCGCTGCACAGCGCTGCCAAAGTGGATGCGCACTGGACCGCACGTGGCAGCGACAACACCCAAGCCGGCCAAGCACTCGAAGCCGCGTTGCGCAAAGCCGGCGCGCCCGCACCCGGCACCCGCATTTACCTGGCCTGCGAGGCCGCGGCCATGCGCCGCATCCGGAAACTATTGATTGAAGAGCTGGGCGTAGAGCGCAGCCTCGTCGTGGGTCGCGGCTACTGGAAGCTGGGCACCGTCAATCACCCGGACCATGACTATGGTGAGGATTGAGCTCGTAAGTCCTGCGGGTAGTGGACCTGAGTCTCACCACTCTCGATAAGGAATGTGGCTATTGACAACTTGATTGCATAGTCCCTGATTACTCAGGAACATTGACAAAGCTGACATCGATAGATTTTCGTGAGCGGTAGGTCCGAGGATGATCTTTTCAAAAATCGGGCGCGATTCGCTTAGCGAAAGTTCGGTGTATGGCACTAAAAGGGATGCTCCTTCGCGAAATTGAATAGCGGGAGTTGCGTAACTAGGGAAGTATGGAGTGATGAGCCTCCATTCCTGCTCTTCCTCAAATGCCCTATGTTTCATGATTGCTAAGACCTGTAAAACCTCTCCGCGAAAGCGCTCCAGAAAAGGAAAGTATCGCGTGTCTACTGTCGCCTGATGCGGATCGAATATTGGTCGCTCCTGCCGAAATGTTGTCAGGAGCTTGCCAAAGAGACTGTAGAGGAGTGTGCTCTGCTCGACAGGGTCATACACACAGCGAGCAATCTTCAGATCGTTGGTCTGGATCAATTCATTGAGGAGCTCAGGGCTAAACCCGATGCTGACCCCTTTGCCATGTGGCGTATAGCTTCGCCATTGACTGAGCAGAGATTCTTTTTCGGAGAGGGAGAAGACGAATAGGCAGTAATGGGTGTTGTAAAAACTCTTGGCCCATGATTGGAATTGCTCCCCAAAAGCACGATCCTCTGCAGTTAATAGTTGATCGAACATCAAGCGCGGCTCAAGCGCGTCCCGAAGTAAATCACATGCATGTACTATTTCTTTTGAATCGTTGAGGTAATAGATATGGCTTGCCCAGACCTTGCCTGACTTTGCAATTCCGAGGAGGGAACCAACCCCCGTATAGTGAAATAGAGACTTATCGGCGGACGTCGCAAAAAAATCGGTGACTTGGCGCATATACGTAGACCTAGCGTTCGAGATCAGTAGCCACGCCAGCGCCTCGCTGCATGAGTGGTGCTTTTGATGCAATCGTCCGAGTTATATCAGCCTTTTCTCAAAGGAGGCATCCTTTGACTGCGAAGGCATTCGTTAAAGCCTCACCCAGCCTGCCTCGCATAGCTCACAGTCAACATCTCCCACTGGTGCCCCTCGGGCTCATTCCAGTAAATGCCTTTGCCGCCAAGATATGTGCTGACCTGCATGTCCATGGGGCCGCGCACCGAGCTGCGGTATTTAATGCCGGCGGCCTGGATGCGTCCCAGGATCGCATCGAACTTCTGATCGCTCACGCGAAAGCAGAAATGCTCGACGGGAAAGTCTTCGTCGGTGTCGATGAAGTCCAGCGTCAGGCCGTCGTTGATGTAGACGGCTGAGAAGGGTCCTATCGTGGTTTCAGCCCAGGGTACGCCCAGCAGCTCTGCCAGAAGTCTGGCAGAGGCCACCTTGTCGCGTGCCGATACGATGAAGTGGTCAAGGTGAATGGTCATGGCAAGCTCCTTAGGGTGATGGCCTGTTTTATAGCCCGGTCGCGCCGCGCCTGCACAGCGGCGCGCGTACAACCTTCCTTGCGGTATTGCCGCTATGGCGGCTATACGCTGCACCTGCAGCCAACCGCGCTGAAGGGCAGTTGGAACCCGAAAATTTTCGCAAAAAAACAACCGCAGCCCAATAATTGCGGCGCAATCAGCTATTTAATTGATAGCAGAACAATCTCTCAGGGTGCGCGCTCACAGATCAAAGAACACCGTTTCCTTGCCGGCCGCGCTGTCCTGCATGCGGATATCGAAGCGGTAAACCGGCCCGGCGCCCGTCATGCTGCGCTGGGCAACCAGTGTGCCCCGCCGTTCGACCGGTACGCTGGCCAGCACGGCGTCTTTGGCGTTCGCATCCACCTCATCATCAAAGTAGATACGCGTGAAGGTATGCACCAGCAGGCCGCGCATGGTGACGCAGACGTTGATGAAGGGCGCTTGCCCCGCCACAGCACCGGGCTTGACGGTGAAAAACTCGTAATGGCTTTGCGGCAAGGTGCCGGTGCCGCAGCGGCCAAACCCTGTAAAGCCCCGTGCTTCGGCATCGGCGACTGAAGCGATGGACTGGCCGCTGCCGTCGGGCTGGGCGATCTCGACCATGGCGTCCATCACGGCATTGCCGGCGCCGTCAAACACCTGGCCGGTGATGCGGATGTGTTCGCCTTTCGCAGTGGGCTGGGCCAGCACGGGCGTGAACAGGCTTTTGAGGTCGTAGCCATATTGCGTGGGTGTGAGGCCGTAGGCAAAGAAAGGGCCGACGGTCTGGGAAGGGGTTTGTTTGAGCTGGCTCATGTTGTTGTCCCGTCCTTATTCAAAACGCGTGGCTTTGGGGCCGCGCAGCACGATGTCGAACACATAGCCGAGCGCGTAATCGGCCTGGGTCACGTCGAGGCTGAATTTCGAGACCATCAGCTCGCGCACGCTTTCGGGCGCGCCCATGTACATGGGGTCGTAGCCCAGCAGCGGATCACCCGGGAAATACATTTGCGTGACCAGGCGGCTGGCAAAGTAATCACCGAACAGCGAGAAGTGAATATGCTGCGGCCGCCACGCGTTGGGATGGTTGCCCCAGGGATAGGCGCCGGGCTTGATGGTCTTGAAGCTGTAGCGGCCTTCGTTGTCGGTCATGCAGCGGCCGGCACCCAGGAAGTTCGGGTCCAGCGGCGCGTCGTGCTGGTCGACCTTGTGCACGTAGCGGCCGGCGGCATTGGCCTGCCAGACTTCCACCAGCGTGTTGCGCACCGGCCGGCCGTCCTCGTCCAGCACGCGGCCGGTGACGATGATGCGTTCACCCAGCGGGTCACCATTCTTCACGGCGTTTTTGGTGAGGTCGTTGTCGAGCGAACCCAGCTGTTCGGCGCCGTAAACCGGCGCATCGAGCTGTGCGAGCGCCTGTTTGATGGGCACCAGCGGCTGCTTGGGGCCGCGCAGCAGCGTGGATTTGTAGCCGGGATAAATATGGGGCGAATGGCTGGTCCAGTCGCGTGGGGCCAGAAAGCTGTTGTTCAGGTCGGGTTTCATGGTGTCTCCATTGGGTTGCATGCGCTGGCGCCCTTGTAGCGGGCACGCTTTTCTACGCTGCCGTGACTGTAATCGGCCTTAATGGTTATGTATATTGACATTTTCTCGACTTATCCATAACCAAATGTTCCAATTGGAGCATGGTCGATGAACGCATCAAATACCGGCACCTGCAGTGTTTCCTGGCGGTGGCGCAGCACGGCAGCCTGCAAAAGGCCGCCGACGTGCTGGCCATCACACAGCCCGCAGTGTCCAAAACGCTGAAAGAACTTGAGGACCTCCTCACCGTGCGGCTGTTTGAGCGCGGACGCAAGGGCGCCGTGCCTACACGCGAAGGCGAAGCTTTTATGCGGCATGCCGGCGCCAGCGTGAGTGCGCTGCGCGAAGCGGTCGCCAGCGTCGCGCAGACACGGCGGCAGGGCAGCGCGGTGATTGCCATCGGCGTGCTTCCCACCGTGGCGCCGTGGCTGATGCCCTTGCTGCTGGTGCGGCAAGAGGCCCAGGCCGGGCCAGAGGCGCAAACCAGCCTTCGCATCCAGACTGGTTCGAACCCCGAACTGCTGGCCAGCCTGCGCCAGCGCGAACTGGACTTGGTGATCGGGCGTTTCGCAGAACCCGCCCATATGCTGGGCCTGACGTTTGAGCACCTGTATGCAGACCCGCTGGTGCTGGCGGTGCGCCCCGGCCACCCGTTGCTGGCGCAGGCCGGGTACAAGGCCGATGCGCTGGCCGGCTTGCAAGGCTTCACGACCATCCTACCCACGCAGGGCACGGCCATACGCCATACCGCCGACGGCTTTTTCCTCACACGCGGCTTGCCGCCGCCTGTGCGCTTGGTCGAAACGCTGTCGGTGTCCATCGCACGCGGCTACACGCTGCAAAGCGATGCTGTGTGGCTGGCGCCGCTAGGGGCTGTCCGGCCGGACCTGGACAAGGGAACGCTGGCGCGCCTGCCCGTCAGCATGGCCGGCACCGAAGAACTGGTGGGGCTGACGTTGCGCGCCGACATGGCGCCTACCGAAGCACAGCATCAGCTGATCGCCACCATACGCGTGCTGGCCGCGGAACGCCGCAACGAGGCATCGGCCTTTCCCTAGTTTTCAGGCCGGCGCGGTTTACGCCGCAAAGCGGGCAGTCAGCTCACCCAGGCCCAGTTCCTCCAGCACCTCGCGCAAGCGCGTCTGGGCTGCGCGTGTTTTGCCGAGCTGCGGCTGCGCGGGCCGGCTGGCCAGAATGAGTTCGTTCTTCATCGAATGCTCCCAGCCCACCAGCTCGGTCACGGTGACCTGATAGCCATGGGCTTCGAGCTGCAGGCAGCGCAGCACATTGGTGATCTGGCTGCCGAATTCGCGCGTATGCAGCGGGTGCCGCCAAAGCTCGGCCAGGGGCGTGCGAGACAGTGACAATGCACGGCTTTTCTTCAGCACACCGGCCACTTCGGCCTGGCAGCACGGCACCAGCACCATGTGGCGGGCGTTTTTGGCCAGGCCGAACGCAATGGCGTCATCGGTGGCGGTGTCGCAGGCGTGCAGGGCGGTGACGATGTCCACAGTAGGCGGGAGTTCGGCCGAGGTGGTGGCCTCCTGCACGGACAGATTCAGGAACGACATGCGCCCAAAGCCCAACCGCTGGGCCAGCACGCGTGACTTGTCGACCAGCTCGGCGCGCGTTTCAATGCCGTAGACATGGCCGTCGATTTTTTCGCCGCGGTGCGCGACATTAAAAAACAGGTCGTACAGGATGAAGCCCAGATAAGACTTGCCGGCCCCGTGGTCGGCCAGTGTGAAATCCGCCTTCTCCGCCGCCACCTCATTGAGCAGTGGCTCGATGAACTGGTACAGGTGGTAGACCTGCTTGAGCTTGCGCCGCGTGTCCTGGTTTAGTTTTCCCTCACGCGTGAGGATGTGCAGTTCCTTGAGCAGCTCGATCGACTGGCCTGGGCGGAGTTCTTCAATAGCTTGTGCTGCGGGTGCGGGCTTTGCGGCCCCCTTCATAGGCTTTGCCGCGCGCGCGGAGCTGGGTGTTTGCATGCCTCAAGTTTAGTGGCGTGTACCCGGTACAGGCTGAGCCGGTTAAAAGCCCCTGGAAAGCAGGCTGGAACATTCCGAAGCAATTAACTTGCACACAATTCAATTGTTCGCCATAATTCAGACATGCCGAACAAAACCGACACCGCGAATGCCGCTGACGCCATGCTGCAGCTGGACAACCAGCTGTGTTTTGCGCTGTATTCCACCTCCCTGGCCATGACCAAGCTGTACAAGCCCATGCTCGAAGAGATGGGCCTGACCTACCCGCAATACTTGGCGATGCTGGTGCTGTGGGAGCAGGACGGCCTCACGGTCTCGGAACTCGGCGAACGGCTGTACCTGGACTCAGGCACGCTGACGCCGCTGCTCAAGCGCATGGAATCGGCCGGGCTCGTCTCACGCATCCGTGCCGTCGAAGACGAGCGCCGTGTGCACATCACGCTGACGGCCGCGGGCCGCAAGCTCAAGGCCAGGGCCGCCAAGATTCCCGGCTGCATCATGAGCGCCACCCAATGCTCTGTCCCTGAGCTGGTGTCGCTGACGCAGCAAGTCCAGTCATTTCGCCAGCGCCTCACGGCCTGACATATTCACCTTTCTGTTTTTTAAACCCGTCCCGATCCGGGGCATTCTCCAAAGGAAACCACCATGACCAAGCTCGAAAAAGTTCTCTACACCGCCCACGCACATACCACCGGCGGCCGTGACGGCAAGTCCAAAACCGACGACGGCCGCCTGGACGTCACGCTGAGCTCGCCCGGCACCGCCGGCACCGGCACCAACCCAGAGCAGCTGTTCGCAGCCGGCTACGCAGCCTGCTTCATCGGTGCGATGAAGGCTGTCGGCGGCATGAAGAAGATCGCTGTCCCTGACGACGTGTCCATCGACTCCAGCGTTGACCTGGGCAAGATCCCGAACGCCTACGGCATCGCCGTGCGTCTGGACATCACCCTGCCCGGCATGGACCGCGCCGCCGCGCAAGACCTGATTGACGCTGCACACCAGGTTTGCCCTTACTCGAACGCCACCCGCGGCAATATTGACGTGACCATTACCCTGAAATAAAGCCAGCAGGGGCCGCGGGACTGGCTTTGCCAGACCGCAGGCGCCGCCCCCTTGAGGGGGAACAGGCTACACGCAGTGAGCCTGGACGGGGGTGGTTGTCACCTACGCGGCCCGCCGGTGTTGAACCGGCGGGCCGTTTCATTTACGGTGTGCGCATGAGCACCGCAGCCCCCACCACCTTCCAGGTCCGCAAGGACGTGCTTTCCGACACCCGCTGGCACGCCGATCCCCATTTGCCGCTCACGCCCGGCCAGGTGCGGCTTGGCATCAAATCATTTGCGCTGACCTCCAACAACATCACGTACGCTGCCTTCGGTGACGCAATGAGCTACTGGCAGTTTTTCCCGACCGGTGAAGAGGGCTGGGGCTGCATCCCCGTTTGGGGGTTTGCCACGGTGGCGGAATCGCAATGTGAAGGCGTGGCCGTCGGGGAAAAGTTCTACGGCTACTACCCCATGGCCAGTGAGCTGGTGCTGCAGCCGGCGCGGGTGACACCCGCCGGGTTCTTTGACGGAGCCGCGCACCGGAGGGCCTTGCCCGTGGCCTACAACCAGTACATGCGCTGCAGCGCGGACCCCTTTTACGACGCGGCCACCGAGGATGTGCAGTCGCTGCTACGTCCACTGTTCATCACCTCCTTCCTGATTGATGACTTCCTGGCGGACAACGGTTTCTTCGGCGCCAATGCCATGCTGCTGTCCAGCGCCTCCAGCAAAACGGCGTATGGCACCGCCTTTCAATTGGCCAAGCGGCCGGGGATCGAGGTGATCGCCCTCACGTCGCCAGGCAATGTCGCTTTTTGCGAAAGCCTGGGGTGCTACAGCCGGGTGCTGACCTATGACCAGCTCGATGCGATTGCCGCCGACACGGCTTGCGCTTACGTCGACTTCGCGGGCAGCGCCAGCTTGCGCCAGCGCATTCACAGCCGCTTTGACCAGCTTCGCTACAACTGCTCGATAGGCGGCACGCATGTGGACGACTTGGCCGCCAAAGGCAGCGCGAAAGACTTGCCCGGCCCGCGGGCTACGTTGTTCTTTGCGCCCTCACAGGTGAAAAAACGCATCACCGACTGGGGTGAAGAAGGCTTTGGAAAGCAGCTGGTACGCGCCTGGCGAGATTTCACGCGGCAGGTGACGGGCGCCAAAACGCCCTGGCTCATCGCCCAGCAGCATGCCGGGCAGGCTGCAGTGCAAGCCGCTTACCAGGAAGTGCTGGCTGGCAAGGGAGATCCGCGCACCGGCCACATCCTGCAGCCCTGATCATCCTTCCCGACCAGCACCCACTATGATTTTTATAGCTGCTTGCGCGCGTCTTTAATGGGTTACAGCCAATTTTTATGCTGAAAACTGGCTATTTTTTTCGGTATGGAAGTAGCAGTTCGGCGCCAGCGGGGCAAAGCGTCTCCAGCAGTCCTCTTTAACATTCAAATTAGCCCTCTGGCCAATATCCACGTGCGGGAACAGCTATCTAAATCTATAGCAGCTTGCGCATCTGTATTAGTCCAGGGCCACGGCATTGAAATCGACGGTTCTAAAGGTGGGGCGATAAAAGGTCTTTCACCAAAAAGCTGTCAAGCGGTCGTACAGCCCTTAAAACAGCCCATTGTTACCGCGAGTTAATGCCACTTTAATAGAGGCTTGGTCACTAAAGTCTGTAACGTCCTTATAGTCCGCTTCCGCAGCCATCTGCACACTAGAAAACTTGAGATAGGTCGAGATTTCGTTTGCCATGATCATTTCGCCGTGGACGGCGCTAGAGTCTTCAATACAAATTGAGCGTTGTGCCCATACTTGCGTTCAGCACCCTTGCATGCAATTGCAGCCTCCCAAGGACCACGTCCTCCAGTGATATCGCCGAGAGCCGGGTCAAATATGTATCCAATTCGCTGACCGATGACTTCATCCGTCTTCATATCGACCACCTTGAGTATGCCGCCAGCAATCCAACTCTCTCGATCTTCGCGAGTCGAAATGTCTTCATAAGTAACTCCGTAGCGGGCTTTTGCGTTACTCACTTCGCTAACCTCAAGCTCAAAATTTGGATCACGTCCGTCAACGGCTTTGATCACACCTCTATAGCTGTAAAGCCTGTTGTCGGCGGTATCTTTTACCTCTACAAATGAAAACCCAGCCCGACGCCCTTCAGCCACCCGTGGGTTTAAGGAGTCGCCAGCAGTGGAGCGTACGAACGAGCCGATATAGCCCTTCCCGCCAACATCACGACCATACGGGTCGTCCATTGCATATTGGTTTGAGAAATTGATCCCATCGGGTCTAACTTTCATCAAAAACACGCCCTCCACGTTATCAACAGCCTTGTAAATCTTCTCCCCCGCCGTTTTGCATCGCTTCTCGAACAGCGCTTCTGCCTTGGCAAGCCGCTCTTTGTAGTCATCCACCGCCACCTGCTGCTGATGGTTATCCTGAATGGCCTTGTAAATCGGTATGGCAATCACGAATCCCACCGCCAAGACTGCCAGCAGCTTTCCCCACCATTTCTTGGGCAACCACAACGCCAGTCCAGTTCCAATCAAGGCCAGCAGTAAAAAACCGATGCCTGCGGCTTGCAGCAGGTCTTTCGTTAACCAGTAATCACGCATTCTTTTTCCCTTATGACTGTTGTGTTGGTGATGGTCGCACCATGTGAGCGCGCCAACATGATTTTTCCCTAGAGAGAGTTTTTCTTGGACTTTCTACTAGGTTTATTTTTTGCTGCTCAGACTCAAGCTCCATCAGGATTCTTGATCTGCAGCTGTAACTTTTTCAACTACGTAGGCCATATTTGCTTCCCGTTAAAGCTGAACGTCTAGAGCAACGTGAATTTTTCTTCGGTTTATGAATTCTCTTAGTACGCGCTGAGCTAACTGCCCGTTCAGAGTATTTGATGGTGCCCCTCACCTCTCCCCCCCGACTCCTGTACCCGTACCGCCGAAAAGCATGTCCTCGCCAGAATATCAATTTGCTGGCCTCAAAAACATAATTGCTCAATGCGAAGCCACAAGGCGGTCTATCTGGTTGGTAGTGTCCGCAACCATCACCCCTCCAGGCTATAGCTCCGGTTTCCGCTTACCCAGGTGCTTGGCATGCGGTGCAATTCGGTGAGGCGATAGCGCTCAATAGAGTGGCTGGCAAACAGTAGGTCTTGCGGTGCAGCGGCCTACCAGGCGGTGCTGGCCGGCAAGGGAGATCCGCGCACCGGCCACATCCTGCAGCCCTGATTTTTTCCGCCTTCAATGGAAAGGCGCTACGGTTTTTATAGCTGCTTGCGCCCGTCTTTATTGGCTTGCAGGCATTTTTCGCTTGAGAAACAGGCGTTTACAAGCCCCTGCTGGCAGCGCACCGTCATCTGCGCCGACAATCAGGCATGACAGAAAAACACAAGGCCGAGGTGCACGCGTACGAGACATTGACACCCGATGTGGTGCTCGATGCGCTGGCCAGCGTCGGTTTGCTGGGCGATGGTCGGCTGATGGCGCTTTCAAGCTACGAGAACCGGGTCTACCAAGTCCACCTGGAAAGCCCGGTGGGAGACGCCGACCTGGCGGGCGACGTGGTGGTGGCCAAGTTTTACCGGCCGGACCGCTGGACCGACGAACAGATCGCCGAAGAGCACGCCTTTGCCGCCGAGCTGATGGCCGCAGAGATCCCGGTGGTGGGCGCGCTTGTGCTGGAAGGCCGCACGGTGCATCACTTCAAGGGCTTCAGCTTCAGCGTGTCGCCCAGCCGCGGCGGGCGCAGGCCCGAGCTGGACAACCTGGAGGTGCTGGAATGGATAGGCCGCTTCCTGGCTCGCATCCACACCGTCGGCAGCGCCAAACCGTTTGTCCATCGTCCGGCCCTGAACTTGCAGACCTTTGGCCTTGCTCCGCGCGACATCCTGCTGGGCGGGAGCTCCGGGACACACGGATACATCCCGCTCGACATGGAGTCACGCTGGCGCAAGGCCTTTGAAGAAGCCATGCTGGTGGCGCAAACCGTGTTTGAAAGCGTGGGCGACGTGAAGAACCTGCGCCTGCATGGCGACTGCCACCCCGGCAACATTTTGTGGACGCCCGAGGGCCTGCCGCTGGCCGGTCCGCATTTTGTCGACCTGGACGATGCGCGCACCGGGCCGGCAGTGCAGGATTTGTGGATGCTGGTGTCGGGCGACCGCGCGCAGTGCACCCGCCAGCTGGGTGCGCTGGTAGACGGCTACGAGGAGTTCCGCGAATTCGACCGACGCGAACTCGCGCTGATCGAGCCGCTGCGCACGCTGCGCCTGGTGCACTACAGCGCCTGGCTCGCGCAGCGCTGGCATGACCCGATCTTCCCGATCAACTTCCCATGGTTTGGCTCCAGTGATTACTGGAAGGGCCAGGTCGACATGCTGGAAGAGCAGACCGAGGCGATGCAGGATCCGCCGCTGGTGTGCTGAGGCGCTGGATGCGCAGCGCGCGCGCCCAACACTGCTATTTATTTGATAGCTGCTCGCGCACGACCCTAAAGGGTTACAGGCCGATTTAATGCAAAAGGAGGCGATATCGCCTCTTTTTGCATTGCCGCTGGCTGTGCCGCTGAATCAGCAGGTGTTGCTTACACCAGCAACGCGTTCACCCGCCGCACGTACGCCGCCGGGTCTTCCGGCATGCCGCCTTCAGCCAGCAAGGCCTGGTCAAACAGGATGTGCGCCAGGTCGTCAAAATGCGCGCCGTCCACACCGGCCTCGAGTTTTTTGACCAGCGGGTGCTGGGCGTTGACTTCCAGGATGGGCTTGGACTCTGGCACGGCCTGGCCGGCCTGCTTGAGCATGCGGGCCAGCTGGGTCGACATGTCGCCGTCCTGCACGACGAGGCAGGCGGGTGAATCCACGAGGCGCGAGGTGGCGCGCACATCCTTGGCTTTGTCTTTCAGCGCTTTCTTCAGCTTGTCGAGGATGGGCTTGAACTGGGTCTGCGCTTCTTCAGCAGCCTTCTTCTCGTCCTCGTCCTGCAGCTTGCCCAGGTCAACCGCGCCCTTGGCCACCGACTGCAGTGGCGTGCCGTCAAAGTCGTGCAGGTAATTGAGCGCCCACTCGTCCACACGGTCGGCCATCAGCAGCACTTCGATCCCCTTCTTGCGGAAGATTTCGAGCTGGGGGCTGTTCTTCGCGGCAGCTAACGTGTCGGCAGTGATGTAGTAAATCGCGTCCTGGCCTTCCTTCATGCGGGCCTTGTAGTCGGCAAAACCCACGCTGACGGTGTCGGTCGTCGATGAAGCAAACCGCAGCAGCTTGGCCAGGCGCTCGCGGTTGGCAAAGTCTTCGCCCAGGCCTTCCTTGAGCACGGCGCCGAACTCGCCATAAAAAGCCTTGAACTTGTCGGCGTCGTTGGCAGCCAGGTCTTCAATCATCGACAGCACGCGCTTGGTGCAGCCTTCGCGGATCGCCTTGACGGCGCGGCTTTCCTGCAGCAGTTCGCGGGAGACATTGAGCGGCAGGTCGGACGAGTCCACCACGCCCTTGACGAAGCGCAGGTAGGTCGGCATCAACGCCTGGGCGTCATCCATGATGAAAACGCGCTTGACGTAAAGCTTGACGCCCGCGGCCTTGTCGCGGTTGAACATGTCCATGGGCGCCTTGGCCGGGATGAACAGCAGCTGCGTGTATTCGGTGGCGCCTTCCACCCGGTTGTGCGTGGTGGCCAGCGGCGCTTCGCTGTCGTAGCTGATCTGCTTGTAGAACTCGTCGTACTGGTCTTGCGTGATGTCCTTCTTGGCGCGGGTCCAAAGCGCGGCCGCCTGGTTGACGGTTTCCCATTCACCGGTCACGACCATCTCGCCGGGCTGGTCGTTTTCGCCTTCTTTCCACTCTTCCTTCTGCATCAGGATGGGCAGCGAGATGTGGTCGGAGTATTTGTTGATGATGCCCTTGAGCTTCCAGGCGTTCAGGTAGTCGAGCGACTCTTCCTTCAGGTGCAGGATGATGCTGCTTCCGCGCTCGGCGCGTTCGATCTCGCTGACTTCAAACTCGCCGGTGCCGTCGCTGCTCCAGCGCACGCCCTGGTTGGCCGGAAGGCCTGCACGGCGGCTTTCCACCGTGATCTTGTCCGCCACGATAAAGCCCGAATAAAACCCCACGCCGAACTGGCCGATCAGCTGCGCGTCGTTCTTCTGGTCGCCCGAGAGTTTGGCCATGAAGTCGCGCGTGCCGCTCTTGGCAATCGTGCCGAGGTTGTCGATGGCCTCCTGCTGCGACAGGCCGATGCCGTTATCGGCAATGGTCAGCGTCCCGGCCGCCTTGTCAAAGCTCACTTTCACCTTGAGGTCGGGGTCGCTTTCATACAGGGACGCATCGTTCAGCGCTTCGAAGCGCAGCTTGTCGCAGGCGTCCGATGCATTGGAAACCAGCTCGCGCAAAAAGATGTCCGGATTCGAGTACAGGGAGTGCGTGACCAGCTTGAGCAGCTGGGCTACTTCGGCTTGAAAAGACAGGGTTTGTTTCTGCATGGTCTGAGGCATAGTTGTTTCAGGTTTGTTACTAATTCACCGAAAGATTGGAGAGAAAGGCCGGTTCAAATGTCAGTATTTACGCTTGTTACCTGTAGTTCTTTTGATCTAATTTACGAATAAACTCAATAATTTCAACGGTTTGACGTGACAAATTCCCCATTAGATGCGCTGTTACAGATACAAATCAACCGATTTAAGAAATATCTGGTTACAGTCCATTCACCTTCACATTTCCCTTGTTTGTTATTCGTTTTTTAACTGGAGAACAGTCATGAAAAAGCTCATTTTAGTAATCGCCCTCGGCCTTGCCGCTATTGCCACCCTGCCCGTCTACGCTGCAACAGCAGCCGGCACCTTCAATGTCGTGATCAACCTGACCTCGAAGTGCGAGATCAACTCCACCAACGCTGCCACCGGCGCGGTCATCAACGACGTGGTGTTCAACTACACCTCGTTCCAAACCACGGCGGCTACCTCCACCGGCGGCGGCTTCAACGTTCGTTGCACCAACTCCCTGCCTTACACCCTGGCACTGAGCAACTCCGGTGTGACCGATGATGCCGTCAACCTGGCTTATACCCTGGCACTGAGCGCCGCATCCGGCACCGGCAACGGCACCGACCAGGCCTTCACGGTCACCGGTACCATGGCCGCTGGCCAAGCCGGCACCTGCGCCGCAGCGACTTGCACCAACACGGCCGCGACCAACAAAGTCAAGACCCTGACGATCACCTACTGATCACCCCGGGCCTGATGCCAGCCACGTAGACCGCCATGATCCGCAAGGCCGCCTTCGGTGTTCTCCTGATGCTGGCCGCTGCTGCCTGCTTCGCGGGCGCGGCGGCGGGGCAGTTGTCGGTCCGGATCACGCTGAACGTCCCGGGAAACACCACCGGCAATGGCAACGCCTGTACCAGCGCCACCGGCTCTGGCGGCAGCGGTGCCTCGGTACAGGTGACCTGCAACTCGAATGTCTTTGTCAATATCGCGCAGGTCCGGCTGGGAAACGCCCGATTCATGCCCGGTTACCGGCCCACGCGGGATTCCTTGCTGCCTGACTATTGCCGCAATGAGTTGTCCCGCAATGACCCAGGAGCCCGCTATACCTGCCGGCTTCAGGACCAGCGCCAGGTCGCGACGGCCGGAGAAGAGTCTGATGATGGCTGGGAAATCGAAAGCCGGCGTTATGCGCTGGATACAGAAGCCGCGGCAACTGAAAAACAGGCGCGTTTGCGGCTTCAGGATGACCGTGGCACTGTGACCGCACTGCACCTCGCCCACGCCGGCAACCATGCTGGATCGGTAGAGATGCTGGTATCCTTCTGAGGATGAACGTCCTACAGCGCCGAAGCAAGCTTGTTACCTACGCCGTCCTGATAAGCCTGTTAGGACCTTGGGCGGCTGCCACAGCAGGCGTTTTTTCCGTCACACCGGTGCGTCTTTACATGACGCCGCGCGATCGCGCGATTGCAGTCACACTGTCCAACGAAGCCGACACCGAAGTCGTGCTGCAGGCCGATATCAATACCTGGAGCCAGAAAGCGGACGGCACTGACGAACTCGTGCTGACAGAAGACCTGATCCTGGCGCCTCCCATCATCAAGCTGGCTCCAAAAGCCCGGCAGGTAGTGCGCCTGGCCATGCTCAAACCTGCAGATGCAAGCCGGCAGCTGACCTACCGCATGATCATTCGCGAAGTTCCCGAGGCCGTGCCTGCAACAGGCATCCAGGTTCCGATCGCGCTGGCCCTGAGCATGCCGGTGTTCGTTACTCCGCCGGCGGCCAAACGCCAGGTCAATTGCACCAACCAGGTTGCGGACGCCAAAACCCTCAACCTGCAATGCAGCAATACCGGCACGGCTTACGCCCAGATACGGGAAGCGACTGTCACGCGCAGCACGCAAGTCCTGGCCCGGTTTGAGGGCGGCAGTTACATCCTGCCCGGTGCCCGTAAAACGGTCGGGCTTAAGGCAGAGCAGGCCCTTACAAAAGGGGACGCCCAACTGGTGGTGACCTTTGATGACGGACAAAGCCTGACGACCAGCATCACGCTGCCTTGATGGCACCCGATTTCAATGAGGCGCTGGTGGACTTTACAAAAGCATCCCGTAGCTCTAGGCATTGCAGGCCTTTGTTACGGCTTGATGGCCCATGCCCAGATACCGCCCTCTTCCAATGCCCCGCCTGCGGCCCGGTCAGTCAATGACCGTCTCCTTCCGCTAGAAGTTTTCATCAACAGCACCAAGGGAGGCGTCTGGACCCTGCTGGAGCGCAACGGCATCCTGTACGCACCCCAGGATGCCTTTGAAGAATGGCGGCTGAATCACCGGCCCAGTGCACAGGATGTTGATTTTCAGGGTCAAAAGTGGTTCCCGCTTTCGGCTATTCCGGGATTCGAAGCGCGGCTTAATTTCGCCGACCAGTCCGTGGATCTGGTGTTTTCGCCTGCAGCCTT
The DNA here is from genome assembly GCF_050626995.1 of Polaromonas aquatica. Classification (GTDB taxonomy): domain Bacteria; phylum Pseudomonadota; class Gammaproteobacteria; order Burkholderiales; family Burkholderiaceae_C; genus Polaromonas; species Polaromonas aquatica_A. Next base: position 1,414,862 of record NZ_CP192467.1, read on the forward strand.
CAACGCCGTGCGCCTGACGCAGGAGTCGGCCATGCGTCCCCCGCTGTCACCCTCGATCCCCGCCGCATTTGCCAACTACGACCTGAACTACATCACCACGCGCAACCGCATTGCCGGCAACACCACGGATTCGAAGGACCTCGGCGCCCTCACAGAGTTTGGCATGTCGGGAGAGCTGGGACTGTTGACCAGCAGCTATGTGGGACGCAACCTCGTCAGCCAGGACCCGACGCTCAGGCCTTCATGGCGCCGGCTTGAAACCACTTACACCCGAAATTTCCTGGACAGCAACAGCTCCCTGCGCCTGGGCGACAGCAGCACGCGCACCGGCATTTCGGGGCGTCAGGTGTATTTCGGCGGGATACAGTTCAGCAAGAACTTCTCACTCCAGCCGGGCTTCGTCACCCAGCCCATTCCCACGGTTACCGGTCTGTCGGCCGCGCCCAGCACCGTTGAGCTCTATGTGAACGACGCGTTGCGGCAAACCTCGAAAGTGCCGTCCGGCCCCTTCAGCATCGACAACTTTCCCGCGCTCACCGGCGCCGGGGAAGCCCGTGTGGTGGTGCGCGACATCCTGGGCCGGGAAACCGTCATCACCCAATCATTCTTCAGTAATGCCAACCTGCTGGAAGAAAATCTCAGTGACTGGAGCTTTGAGCTGGGCGCCGTACGCCGTGACCTCGGGCTCGAGAACGCCGATTACGGAGATCGTTTTTTTTCAGGCCTCTGGCGCCAGGGCTTGAGTAAAAGCCTCACGGTCGAGGCCAACGGCGAATGGTCGAAGTCCCTGATGCGCGCCGGTGCCGGCGCCAGCTATGAGCTGCCCTTCCAGATGCTGGGGCAGACAGCATTTTCGGTCAGCCGCAGCGACGCGGCGGGCCAGGGTGCCAACTGGATGGTGGGGATCGAGCGCAGCGGACTGCGGCACGGTGTGTCGCTCAGCGCGGAGGGGGCATCGCGCAGCTACCGGCAAATCGGCATCGACACGCTGTCACCCCGCCTGCAAACGACCGCCAGTTACAGCTACAGCACTGACAACTTCGGCGCGTTCAACGTGAGTTACGCCGGCTTTGACAACTACGACCTCGGAAGGCTCAGGACTGTCAGCTTGAATTACACCGTGCGCCTCGGCCAGCGCGCAGCCCTGACCCTGAGCGCGACCCGCCTCAGCGGCATCAGCTCGGGTAATTCGGTAGGCGCCACCCTGATCGTGCCGCTTGAAAATCGCATCACCATCGCCGCAGGCGTCACCACCCGCAGCGGTACCACTGAAGGCTATGTAAACGCCAGCCGCGCATTGAGTGCCGAAACCGGCTGGGGCTGGCGCACGGCGCTGGGCTCTCGTGTGGACGGTCGCTACGTGGAAGGCGGCGCCTACTACCAGGGCACCAAAGGCCTGTTTTCGGCCGACGTCAGCAGCGGCGAAAGTCAGCAAAACATGCGCCTGGGCCTGATCGGGGGCATGGTGGCGGCCGAGGGGCAAGTCTTCGCCACCCGCCGCGTGCAGGAAAGTTTTGCCATTGTGGAGGTGCCGGGTTACGCCAATGTAGGAGTCGGCTTCCAGGGCAGCACCCTGACCCGCACCAATGCGGACGGCGTCGCGCTGCTACCGCGCTTGCTGCCCTTCCAGCGCAACAGCGTACGGCTGGATCCGAGCGAATTGCCAATCAGCGCCGAACTCGACTCTATCGAACTCGAAGCCGTTCCGGCCCTTCGCGGCGCGGTCAAGATCGCGTTTCCCGTCCGCTCAGGGCGAGGCGCCCTGATTCGCATTGAGTTCGACGATGGCGAGCCGGCGCCTTCCGGCGCTGAAGTCGAACTGATAGGCGACAAGAAAGAGTTTTTCACCGCTCGCCGCGGCGAGGCTTTTGTGACTGGCCTGCAGGCCCAGAACCGCTTGCGCCTGAAGTGGAACGGAGCTACCTGCACATTTGCGGTGGAATTGCCGCCCGGCAACCTGGAAGACATCGCCCGGGTGGGGCCGGTACGCTGCAGTGGAGTCAAACGATGATTTACACCAACCCCTGGCGCATTGCCACCGCACTATGTCTGCCCCTTCTGGCCGCGGCGCCGGCTTCGGCCGCCTTGGTCTGCAATGCCGCAGCGACGCCCGTACAGACGGTGTACTTTGAGAACGACCCGAATCCCACAGACGACGCGTGGACCGTGACGATCAGCTGCACACGCGGCCCCACAGATCCAGCCAGCACAGACTACACCTTGCAGGCCGATAACGGCTTCAACCCCATCGGCAACACCAACCAGGCGGTCAACGGTAACGGCCAGACCAACCGGATCGCTTACGAGCTTTACAGGACGGCCCCGGGCAACGGCGCATGGGGTGGAACCGCGGCCACGGACTTCGCCGGAACGATCAACTTCGGTGGCGCCCTGACCGCCAGTGCCACCCATGTCTTCTACAGCCGCATTGCGGCCGGGCTCAACAAGAGCGCCAAGCTCTTTAGCGACACCGTGACCATGCGCCTGCGCTATGACAATGGCCCAGGCAATGTGGATGCCTTCCCCACATTCCCCGTGAGCATTAACAACCAGTCCGTCTGCCTGCTCAGCACGCCGCCGGGCAATATCCAGTTCACCTACGCATCCTTTCAGCTCGCCGCGGCCACAGCCAGCACAGCATATGCGGTGCGCTGTACCATCGGCGAAACCTACACCATGGCGCTGGACGCGACGGCAGGAAACCTGCTCGCGCTCAATTACAACCTGGCTTTGAGCAATCCCACAGGTCAGACCGGTACCGGCTTCCCGCAGAATTTCACGATCAACGGAACCATCCCGGGTGGCCAATCTGGCACCTGCGCCACGGGCATGTGTACCAGCACGCAGACGCGGACCCTGACCATCACCTATTGATACCACCTTTGTTGTCCGCCGGCGTGATTTTTGTCACAAATTTGTGCCGCCTATATCCCCGGAACGGCGCAATAACGGCACCATGCACAGTACTGCTACAAAACGTTACCATCAGCAGTCAAGAGCCGTCCCGACAGAAAAGGCCGGACGACTAACGGAGTCCATTGATGAGTGTTTCTTACGCATTGCGCATTGCTCTGGCAACCCTGCTGTGCACTTGCGCGCTGCACGCCAAAGCAGCCGTAACCTGCACATTGACGGCCACTTCGGTCAGCCTTAACTACGTCAACAACCAGGGCACCAACGCAAATGCCAGCGGCAACATCACGCTGAACTGCACACGCTTGGCAAGCGACTTAAACACCCAGAACTATTGGGTCAGTATCGGTTTTGGAACCCAAGCGGGTATTCCCCGCCGTATCTTCCGCCACGGAGGAGGCACCGCTGACGCAGACCGCCTCAACGTCAGCATCTTCAAAAACGGCACTGCAACCAACTGGACCAATACCGGGGGCGGACGCGTCAACGGAACGCTGAATTTTGGCGCCGCCCTGAACGCAAGCGTGGTGTTAACCTATAACTTTCGGGTTACATCCGGTCAGAACGGCAACTCCTTTGGCATTTACGATGACATCTTTGTCACTAACCTGCAACTCACCACGAATGGGCCAGTCGTCGCGACTACGGCGTTCACGCCCACCGTGAGTATCGTTGCTGCGTGCTTCGTCGGCCAGGTTGCCTCCGGCAATACCGCCCCAGGGGCTATTTCGCCGTCAACCCTCACGCTGAACTACACCTCTTTTGCACTGGCGCCTCAAACGGCCACCATGAATTTCACAGTGGACTGCACCCGAAACACAACCTACACCCTCGCACTCTCGCCGACAGCAGGCACCTTGCTGGGCCTTAACTACACCCTTGCGCTAAGCGGCGCAGGGGCAACGGGTACGGGCTTCGCCCAGCCCTACACGGTCACAGGCACCATTCCAGCAAATCAGGCAGGCACCTGCTCCACAGCCACCTGCACCGCCACCCAGCCCGGGGTCACGGTCACTGTCACCTACTAGCCAAGCTAGTCCGCCCTCGACATAACGCCAGCGCAGCCCGCCTGTGCCCGGGTAAACCAATACTCTGGCGTTTTAGACCTAAGGAGGCACCATTCCACAGCGCCATCCCGCTCAATTGATGGCAGCACCCCATTAAAGTGATAAAAATACCAACAAACCATTAACTCAAGGAAAAATCAAATTTAAAATTCAATTTGTGTGAAATGTCACTAATTAACAGTTTTGTGGCCACTTTTACCAATTGATTCAAATTGTCAAATTCGATAGCATGACTGCAACAACTGAGAAATTTAAGGAGTTGCACCATGAAAACCATCAAATTTGTTTTTGCTGCCGCCCTGGTCGCCCAGTCCCTGCTCGGGATTCACGGCGCCGCTCAAGCGCAAACGTCCGGCTCCTTTGGTGTCACCATCATGTTGCGCAGCTTCAGTGAAGCCGTCACGGCAGACCATCGCTGCACCCATCGCGGCCAGCCAGACGGCAGCCAAGCTACCTTGCGTATCAGTTGCCCGGCCACTGTGGACATTCAGGCCATTGCCGCCGCATCGACCAGCAGAACAGGCCAGACACAGCGCATGAACGCCATGACCGATTCCGATGCAGGCAGCCGCCTTGCCGTGGTGGCAGGCAAGCCCATGAACTCACGGGATCCGGTTGAATTGACCATTTCCTGGTAAGCAGCGGCCAACACGCCGCTTGACGCGGCACCCAAGTTCGTCATCCCGTACGCCGGCACCGCCCATACAGGACATCAAGCCTTGCCTGGCAAGCGGCAACATCGCGATCCACGTCGACAAACAAGGCGCGAGTTACCGGGCGCCAGCGGACCGTGTTCACAACACCTCGATCAATCCGCTAGCGTGACAGCGACTCAGCACGCTGGCTGATGGTTCTGGCGGAAGCCGTCGCAAGACGCCCACCAACACGCCATTGATCCGGTTGCCTGCGCTGCGCGCATGACACAACCCCGCGCGATCACAAGAGAGCGCGCTATCTCCATCTATGTCACAGGCACGCTTGCCACCTACGGCTAGAGGCACGTGGCCCTTGGCCATCCATCTCCACCTCTGTCGCCGAGTGACCGCTTCACGCCCGCCTTGACTGAATGAGGGCGCTACGCGACCTTTATTGACACCCTCTACGAGAAGCATCTGACCGGCTTAATTTCCTTCTTGGTCCGCTGGCAAGGGGAAAAGTGCACCGCTTGGCACGTCATCGAAATTGTTTCCCGATAGTTACAGAGTTTTGGGAAATATCTCACAGATCGCGAACAGCGACAGTCGTTACAACCACTTCTGAAACCGTCACCTTCGTCGCTATTTCGTAGAAACTCATTGTTTTCAACGACTTAACCGTGACGGATTTACCAATTGAGGCTCGTGTTACGAATGTAAAGCCACCTTTTTTCGAAACGCTTGGTTACAGTCCATTCACGTTCAGAAAAACCGGAAACCCGAACCCGATTCACCCGTCCACGATCTGGAGAACATTGATGAAAAAGATTGTTTTTGCAAGCGCCTTGAGCCTGGCAGGTCTGCTGGCCGCACCCGCTCACGCAGAATCCACATTCAATGCGGCTGCAGTATCTGGCTCCACTGCCACCGCACGTCTGGACTTTACGATCGTGATCCCACAAGTGCTGTTTTTGCGTGTTGGCACCAGCGCCAGCAATACATCGACCACCGGCACGATCGACATGCTCACGTTCGCCGTTCCTGCTGCCAGCCTTGGCAACAGCACCCCGATCGCAGGTACGGGCGGCGACTTGACTGCAGGGGCTGTGACGGTGCGCGTTTACGGCAACGGCGGCAACATCACACTGAATTCAAACACCGATGGACCACTGACAACAGGCGTCGCTGGCGAAACGATTCCCTGGAGCCAAATCAGTGTGGCAGGCGCTGCGCTCGGGGCCACCACCGCGGGCTTCACCAATGCCGCCATCACCCACCCCGCATTCAACCTCGGTGCGACCGGCGGGGCAGGCACGGCAACCACTTTGACTGCCACCAACAAACTGGTGCGTGTTGAAGGCCGGTGGACCTACACCTACCTTAATACCACCCTGCCCGCAGCCGGCACCTACGGCGGCACCGTCGCCAATAAAGGCCGCGTGACCTATACCGCCGCACAAGTTTAACCCGTCAACTTAACCCCAAAAACTCAGGAAATACATCATGAAAAAAATCCTTCTTGTCAGCACCATGGGCTTTGCCGGCCTTTTGAGCGCAACCGCCCACGCCGAGTCCACATTCAACGCAGCTGCAGTGTCTGGTTCCACTGCCACTGCACGCGTCGACATGACTATCACCATCCCGCAGGTTCTGTTTCTGCGTGTTGGCACCAGCGCCAGCAACACATCGACTACCGGCACGGTTGACAACATTATCTTCACGGTTCCGGGCGCCAATGTCGGTGACAGCAGCGTGATCGCAGGTGTGAACGGCGACTTGACTGCAGGCGCTGTAACAGTGCGCGTTTACGGCAACGGCGGCAACATTACTCTGAACTCAAACACCGATGGACCACTGACAACGGGTGTAGCCGGCGAAACGATTCCGTGGAGCCAGATCAGTGTGGCAGGCGCTGCGCTTGGTGCAACAACCCCTGGTTTTACCAACGCAGCCATTGCCCACCCTGCATTTAATCTTGGCGGCGCTGGCGGAGCGGGAACGGCCACTACCTTGACAGCGACTAACAAGCTGGTCCGTGTTGAGGGCCGCTGGACCTATACCTACCTCAATACCACCTTGCCCGCAGCAGGCACCTACGGCGGCACAGTGGCCAATAAAGGCCGCGTAACTTATACCGCCACGCAAGTCTGAACTAGCGGCCTATTACAAATGGCTCCGCCTGGCGGGGCCATTTTTATTTTTGTTGATACTTGCCAGTTAGCGTAAAGTAATACTCATGCGCGCCCAACCCGACCTCTTCCTGTCTCCCGGCGGCGGTATGTTGCCCCTGCTGCGTATCATCCTGTTGACGAGTGGCGCACTGGCCTGCGCGGGTGCCCAGGCCTTTGTTGTGAACATTGCCGCAGGTACCCGCTCCCTGTTTTTGCAGGTGGGCGCAGGAGCCATGACCGGCGGCACCTTCAACTCCGGAGGCACGCCGGGCAACAACTCCACCATCAATCGCGTCTCGGTCACGATTCCAGCTGCCAACCTCGGAGCTGGCACCAGTGCCATGACGACCGACAGCACCGTCACGGCGAGCCCTTACGACGGTTTTGCTTTTTGCACGGTACCCGCGCAGGTTTACGTGGGTGGTTTTTACCGCACACCGGGCGCGGCCGCCAACGCCACCCTCAGTGCCACGGCACCGGCTTCGCTGGTCAACGCCAGCGGAAACACCATCCCGTTCAACACCATCTCCTGGGTTTCAGGCGGTGCATCGGATCCAACAGCCACCATTCCCAGCGGTACTTTTGTCGGTGGCACGTCACAGACTTTGCTCAGTGTCACGCGCAACACGTGGTTTGAAAGCTGCCTGCAGTTCAATTACGCCAACGCGCAATTGGTAGGCTCCGGCACCTTTACCGGCCGGGTCAGTTACACCCTGACCGCTCCATGATGAAACGACTGATCAGCCTGCCGCGCCGCCTTGTTTTTATATTCGCCCCTTGCCTGTTTGCTGCCAGCGTGCTGACGCCGCACTACGCAGCGGCTGCCACGACCCGCGTGGACGACACCGGTACCGTGGTCACCCAGAGCGTTGTCCCCATGCGCTGGCGGCAACTGGTCCCCGGCCGCGGGGCCGACAATTCAGTGGAAGCCAGCGTGCGGGTTGCCCTGCGCCTGAACCTGTCTCGCTGGCTCAACCAGCCGGTCAGGCTCTACATGGCGCTTGCGCCGGCGGCGGGCGAGCCGATTTTTGTCACCTGGCGCACCCAGGGCCGCCTGTTGCCGGGCGCAGTCCGGTCTGGCGGTCGCACACTGATTTTTGACGGTGTGGCCAGTACCGCCTCACTGGAGGAAACCATCGAGCTGACGCTCAGGACCGACGGCCGCGCGCTGGTATCTTCACAAGCACTGCAGTTCTATTTTGAGGTAGACACCCCATGATCCGCCTTCGGTTCCCCGCACTCCCGCGGTGTGCGGCCAGCCTTCTTGGCCTGGCTTGTGCCCTGATTGCGCCTTGTGCAACGGCAAGCGAATTCGCACTGGCAGTTTCCCCCCCACGGTTTGAGCTCGAGCTAAAACCCGGTGAGCGAAGCCGCCAGATCATGGAAATAACCAATGCGTCAGCCGCCTCTACGACCTTCGGCATCAAAACCGCGGACTGGCGGCTGGGCATGGACAACTCGGTCACATTTCTTGATGAAGTGCAGCCCGGCAGCTGCCGCCCATGGGTGGCGATTGAACGTCGGGAACTTACCATTGCGGGTGGCCGTCCGTACCGGTTTCGCTATGAAGTCAGCGTGCCGCCCGATGCCAAGCCAGGGCAATGCCGCTTTGCCATCATGCTGGAAGGGCAGGAACAGATCACCCGCATGGAATCGGGTCCGCCTATTCCATTTTCCGCGCGTCTCGGGGTGGTGGTTTACGTCACCATCGGCGACGCCACACCGGAGCTGAGCGTAGCCGGGGCGGGTGTCCAGACCGTGAATGGCAAGCCCACCCCGGTCCTGCAGATCCGCAACAGCGGCACCGCCCATGGCCGCGTCACCGGCTTCCTGAGCGGTACCGATGCCTCGAACACGTCCCTGGAATTTTCACCTGCCAACACCCCCATACTGCCCGGTGAAACGCGAACCATCCCGTTGAGCGCGACACGTCCCGGAGACCAGGACACCGCGGCACAAATCCGCTTTCCCGTGACGGTGCGTGGCAAGCTCGAGTGGGGCAAAGGCCAGACACAAAGTATCGAGCAACGCTTCGCCCCATGAAGCGACAGGCACACACGCCGACCATTCCTTCTTCCTTCCTACTGAAGTGGTGGCGCATCGGGCTATTGGGGCTCAGCGGGGGCTTTGCGGCGGCCGCTGCCTTGGCCCAGGCAACACCCGCCACGCCCGATGCCGGCCAGCCCTATGTGGACCGCGTCATTGAAGGCCTGCCGGACCCCGACAGCGCGCTGCAACTAAAGTCCAGCGAATACAACGAAGCAGGCTGGCCGCGAAGCTGGCGTGTTGACTATTCACTGTTCCGGCAAACGGGCGGTGGCGACACAACATCCCGCGCGCTGGGCCTCGGCGGATTCGTGGATACACCCAACCACGGTGCGCTCTCGATCAATGCCAACCTGGTTCAGCAGCAATCCAGCGCGCCAGGCAACCAGGCGCAAAACAGCGGTAGCACCTGGCGCATTGACCAGCGTGCCCTGCCGCTGGACGGCGGCTGGTTTGCCAACCACAACGCCGGCGACATCAACACCGTCAGTACGCGGCTGGCGCGCGGCATGGGCCGGGTATCCGTTCCGGCCACGCCCATCCGGGGCGTCGGCGGGCAGTGGTACCTGAACGACTCCATCGACCTGAACGCAGCTGCGGGCCGCACCGGGCTCTTCAGCGGACTGGATGCCGCGGGGTTTCAAACTTCAGGCGGCAGCATCGGATCCGTGGGGGCGCAATTTCGCCTGCCGCTGGGCGAAGCGCTTGGTGTGGGGGGCCGCAGCGACGCCGCATTGCAGCTGATTGACGGCAAAAATATTTCAGACGGCGGATCCGGCAGCGTCCTGAATACCCGCGCCTATTTTGCTGCGGCCTCTTGGGAAGGCGCAGCGCCGTGGGGATCCGGCCTGCCTGCCGGCTATGGTTCAGCCAGCGAACGCGTTGGCGGGCTGCGTATGCAAGCCAATGTAGTGCAGAGTGAGGGCTCGCGGGAAGGCGGCGCCACCGGCCTCTGGATGGACGCCGCATGGCGAACCGAGCGCTGGCGCAATGCTGCGGGCGTTTTCCGCTTTGAACCCAATCTCCGCTGGGGCACCACCGTTCTTGCCAGCGACCTGCAAGGCCTCTACTGGCAGGCAGACACCTCCACGCGGCAGTGGCAAGCCGGTTTTGCCGTCGAGCTGAGCGACAGCGTCAGCCGCGGAGGATCGACCGGAAGCGCTTCAGGACGCAGTGCTTTTCTAAACCTCAATGGCCGCTACCTGCTCGATTCGCGCAATTCAGTCGGCGCAGCCCTGAGCTTTCGAACCATCACCAGCCCCGGGCAGTCTGCACAGTTGTCGTGGAACCGCACCAGCGATTGGGGCCAGACACAATGGCGCGCCGATCTGGCCAACGCATCCGGCATCCGAACGACCCGTTTCGGGGTGGACCAGAGCTGGCCGGTCGCAGTGCCGGCCACCTTCGGCACCTCCCTGGCTTGGGAGCGCATGAGTGGCAATATCAGTCCGACCACAGGCCTGATATGGGGCATTCTGGGCACCCTGTCGCCTTGGTCGCAATGGTCTATCGACGGCGCGGTGCGCGGCGCGCAGCGCAGCGACGGCGGCGAATCGGTGAACGCCAATATCGGGGTGAGCTGGCAGCCTTACGGCGGCTGGTCACTTTCCCTGCGGTATACCGAGTCACGCGGGCAGGAGCCGCTGCCGGCGCTGGTCGTATCCGCCCTCACGGCGGCAACACTGCAGACGATTCCCACCACCCAAACCAATCGCAGCATCCAGCTGCTGCTGCGCTATGAAGACCGGGCAGGCACCGCAACGGCTCCGCTCGGCGGCTTGCCCGGAACCGGCTCCGGCGGGCTGACAGGCGCCGTGTTTTATGACGCCGACGGCAATGGCCGCAGGGAGGCGTCTGAAGCTGGTGTGCCCGGCGTGACGGTCATTCTTGACAGGCGCTACGTGACACGAACGGACGGCCAGGGGCGCTACGAATTTCCGTTTGTGGCAGCCGGGGAGCACCTGATCGAAGTCTCTCCGGACAACGTCCCCCTGCCCTGGAGTCCCGCGCTTCGCGACCCCGCGAAGACCGTGGTATTCGTACGGCAAACCCACTCGCTCGACTTCGCCGTACAACGCGAACGCTGAAAAAAAGCCCCTAAAAGTGCCGGTCTCGCTTGAGGCTCAGGCTGCTGGCTCCTGGGTGCGATATCTCGTTTCTCCCCTATGCGCTAACACTGCGCATAGCTCTGGCAGAGGCGAAATTGATAAATTCCGGTCCAAAGCACGGCCAGAATCTGATGAAATCTCCAAAATCCACGCAAAATTTGACAATAAAAGCCAAAAACACGGAAATATGTCACAAACTTACAGTCATTAATGACTTGCATCACTTTTATCAATTTAGTTACTATTGAGGCGTACTTAATCAATTCACAGGCTTCGCTCCGTGTCCTCCTGCACTACCTACCCAACGCTTCTCAGCCGCTTCATGGCGCTGGCAACGCTGGTGGTGGGCCTGCTTTGCACATCTTTGAATTCACGCGCCGGCGAAATGCTGAGTGTTGACAAACCCCAAGCCAGCGCCAAGCTGGATTTCGCCATCGTCATTCCGGCCGTGCTCCGGATCCTGGAAAACAGCCATCCGGCAGCCCTGCTCTCTGCCGACACGGCGGGATCCCTCATTTCGGCCACACAGCGCATGGTGCTTGTATCGACCCTGGGCAAGGGCTTTTGCATGGATTTGCAGCTCAATCAGCAACAGGTTGCAGGCTGGCAGCTGAACGTCAGCGGGAGCGCCGGCACACGGGTCGAGGCAGCCGAAGGCGGCTACCGGGTCTGTGCAACGCGTCCCGGCCGCTTTGAACTGGCGCTGCAACACGCTTTCAGTTTGAAGGACCGCCATCCAGGCACAGCCACCCAGGCCTCCAGTCTCAACTGGCCCGTCAGTGTGAGCCTGGCGACCCCCTGAAACCACGACGGCCCGCTGCGCTGCGCAGCCACTGGACCAGCTGGCGCGTGACTTCAGGACGGCTCAGCAATTCCATGTGATTCATGCCTTGCGCAATCCACTGGTTCTCCGGCGCAAACGCCAGCGTGCGATCCAGCTCTTCATGCAACCCCAAGGCGCTTTCCAGCGACACCAGTCCATCACCGACGACCTTGCGCGCCAGTGCATCCCTGGCCGGCATCAGCGGGCCGCGCCCAGCTGACAGCGTGGTCGCGGCTACCGCATAACAATCCACGCACGCAGGCAGCGGGACAGGCGTCCGGGTGTCTGGGCCGCGTTCAAAGCGTCCGGTCTGCTTCCAGTCGGGTTCCAGCACGTTGCCATGGCGCAAGTCCGTGATACCGGCGCTGCGCAACTGGCCGACTCTCGCGAAGGGCCGCGTGATCAGGTTGCTGCCCAGCACGCCATCCACCCAGCTGCCCAGCCGCTCCAGCGGTGCGCCGTGATGCGGCGTTCCCAAAAATACCAGTGACTTGAGTTGCTGCAGCCAGCTGTGGCCAACCTGCGCTGCATGGTGACAGGCGCTGCGCGCCACCAGACCGCCCATGCTGTGCACCAGCAGCGTCAAGTCTTGCACGGGCTGCGGCCAGGCCTTGACCAATTGCTGCAGCAAACCGGCAAGCTGCTCACCATTGGCCGAGGTGTGCAGGCCGGTGTTGTAGTGCAGGTACACCGGGGTATAGCCCAATTCGCGCGCCAGGTGCCCGCCATGGCCCAACGCGGCAGCGGTGTCGCCGCGCCATTGCAAATCATTCATGCACAGGCCGTGGACCAGCACCAGAATCTTGCCCGTCGCCTGCGGCAAGCTGACGGCAAGCGCCTGCGGATCCAGCACCAGCGACCGGCCTTCATGGCGCAAACTCATGGGGATGGCAAGCGGATTGGCCGTGTCGAGCAAAAGGTCCCCCAGCACGCCGTTGAGGGCAGAGAGCATGGCCTCGCGCGAAGGCGAAGAGGGCTGCGCACCGGCCAGGGGAACGGCACGCGACAACATTGCATTGACAGCGCCGCCCGCCAGCCGCGTCGCGCCCTTGACGCTGCCGTAAACCAGTCCGGTAATCCCGGAAGATTTGACGCCACTGCTTCCAGGCGTGCTGTCGACGAACCTTGAGCCCAGCAGGCCAAACGGTGCGGCGACGGCCTTGTACACATTGCCCTGCACGGTTTCGGCCAGGCCCGTGACGCCCAGGGTTGCCTGCGTGGCAAGCTGCGCCAACCCCTGGATGTCGGAGACATGCAACCAGGTCGGCAGCCTGGAAGCCCCGGGCGTGGAGGTGGCTGCCGTGGCGCCGGGCCGGTCTGGTGTGCTCATGGCGCGATTGTGGCGCTATAGACGGCGATGCGCCAGCGGGCAGCACGCCGGTACAGCCGCGGCAGCAGTTTCATGAATAAAAAGCGGCGTTTGCCCAAGCAATACGGGCGCAAATAGCTATCAATTTAATAGCTAAAAGGTTTCAACCCGCGCCAGCTGCAAACACGGGCCATCATGCTCGATCAATGCAGGGCCGTTTGTACCTGGCAATAGTCAAACAGACTGTCAAGCTCGCTGGACTTGTCGAAGACGGCGTCAGCCCCCAGTTCGGCGGCGCGCCTGCGAATTTCATCCGTCGCGTAGTTGCTCAGGACGACGACCTTCTGGTAGGGCTCGCGATTGCGGCAACCCGCGAGCACGCCCAAACCACTGCCCTCTTTCAGGAAAAGATCCACGATGGCCAGATGCCACTCGCCGTTGTGGAGCTTCAGCCAGCGGGTGGCCTCGGTCTGGGTGGCACCATGGCCTGTCACCTGGACTGCGGCAATCTCCTTGAGCGCCTCTATCAGGTTCTCAAGAACGATCTCGTTGTCCTCAACCAGGTAGGTAATTAGTGCCATGCGCCCACTTTAGGCCGCAGCCCACGGGAGCCTGCCATCCGTTGGCGCGCATCCGGGTAGGACAGAGGCCCCCACAGCGAGCTGCCCGCCAAGCCCGGACGGTGTAGGCTAGAAGTGCTCGTGCGGTGCCAGATAACGCCATTGGCCGACCGGCAAATGGCCCAGGTTGACATTGCCGATACGCACACGCTTCAGGCCAGTAACAAACAGGCCCACCTGCTCGCACATGCGGCGGATCTGGCGCTTTTTGCCTTCTTTCAGGACAAAACGCAGCTGCTCGGGGTTTTGCCAGGACACCTGTGCAGGCTTGAGCGGCTGGCCATCCAGGCTCAAGCCATGATTCAGCAGGGCCAGTTTTTCGCGCGGGAACAAAGCCTGTACGTTGACAGACTCAGGTCCGTAGCTGACCCGCACCAGATACTCTTTTTCAATCTCCGAGTCTTCGCCGATGAGCTGGCGCGCCACACGGCCGTCCTGCGTCAGCACCAGCAGCCCGATGGAATCAATGTCCAGCCGTCCCGCCGGCGCGAGGCCGCGCAACTGCTCATGGCCCCAGCGCATGCGGCTGTTGCATTCGCGCCAGCGGTTTTGCGGCTGCACCAGCACCACCGCCGGCTCATGTCCGTCTTCTGCCTGGCCGCTGACATAACCGACCGGCTTGTTGATCAGGATGGTGACCTGCTGGCGCTGCTGCTGCTCGGCCTGGCGGTCAATCTCGATGCGGGCATCCACGGCCACGGGTTGTCCCATGACGGCCGGCGCACCATTCACACGCACCCAGCCGCGGGCAATCCAGTCATCGGCCTCACGGCGCGAGCACAGCCCCAGTTCGGCCATGCGCTTGTTCAGCCGCACGGTGGCAGCTGGCGCGCCCGGCGCAGCCGCTGCTGGCGGGGTTTTCTGGATTCGTACGGCGACGCCGACGGGTTTGGGGCCCGATCCGGGTTTCAAGGGTTCTGTCATTTGCTATCTATTTTATAGCTGCTCGCGCAGGTTATTCTTGGGTCGCAGGCGTATTTGGCACTTAAATGCCGCCGGCTACGGCCTTCAGACCACCCAGAGGCAATGTGCATAGATGCGGCCCCCTGATTTTGCCTTTATCCCGCAAGCCAGCGTATGGCGCTGCCGATGACCATATATAGGCCGATGGCCAGCAAGCCCGCAAAGAACAGACGCTTGAAATTTCTCTCGTCCAGCCGCCCCCGCAGCATTTGGCCCGCCGCCATCCCCAGCAAGGCCGCAGGCAAAGCCGCCAGCCAGCCCCAACCGCCGGGCATCGCGCCTGCCGTGAATGATCCTTCGAGCACCAGGCGAGCGAAAAGCGCAAGGGTGGAAACGGTGAACGACAGTCCCAGTGCCTGCACCAGCTCATCTTTCGTCAGCGACAAGGCCTGCAGATAAGGCACCGCTGGAAAGACAAAAACACCCGTGGCCGCTGTGATGGCACCGGTGACCAAACCGGTGGCGCCGGATAAAAGCCGCTCGCCGCGTCGGGGCGCTGACAGCGGCACAGCGGCGAGCCCCAGCACGGCGTACACCATCAACGCGGCGCCCAATCCCGCCGAGGCCACATTGGCATCGAGAGTGACAAGGCTGACCGGCGCCCACAGCGTTGCGGCGATCACGCCCAGCTGCAAAGGCCAGAGCCGCCTCACCAGCTGGCCCAGCGCAGCGCCGTCCCACATCTGCCAGGCATTCGTCAAAAACGAAGGCAGGATCAGAATCACGGCGGCATGGGCGGGCGACATGACACTGGCCAGCAGCCCCATGGAAAGCGTCGGTAGCCCCAACCCGACCACGCCTTTGACCAGGCCGGCCAGCAGGAATACCGCCACGACTACGCCGAGGATGAAGGCTTCCTGCCCCGAACCTACGATGGCGGCGGCACCATTTTGATCAATGTTGGCGGTGGTCATGGCTTTCATTTTGGGCAAGTGCATCCGCGGGTTCAAGCTGTAATATCTGCTGCCAGCCTTCGTCATTTTCGAAGGCCAGGAGAAGCCTGTGGTTGCCAACATCCGCTTTGACCTTATTGACCTCCGCCTGTTTTTGCATGTCACGGACACCGGCAGCATCACCGCGGGCGCGAAGCTCTCGCATCTGGCGCTCGCCTCGGCCAGCGCACGCATCCGCGGCATGGAAGACGCATTGGATGTGCCGCTGCTCGAGCGCCTGCGCTCCGGCATCAAGCCGACCAAGGCTGGGGTGTCCGTGGCCCACCACGCGCGGCTGGTGCTGCAACAAATCGAGCGCATGCACGGCGAAATCGACGACTATGCGGGCGGCCTGGCGGGCAAGGTGCGCTTGCTGTCCAACACAGCCGCCATCACCGACTACCTGCCGCAGGCGCTGGCGTATTTCCTCAACACCCATCCGGCCATCGACGTGGAACTGGAAGAGCGCCCCAGCCATTTGATCGTTTCGCAGCTGCTGGCCCAGGCCGCCGACCTCGGCATCGTGGCCGACTCCGCCGGCATCGCCAGCCTCGAATCAAAACCCTTCCGGCGCGACCAGTTGGTGCTGGTGGTGCCCGCCGGCAGCGGATTCGGCCGGCAACGGCAAGTCGCGTTCGAGCAAGCCCTGACCTACGACTTCGTCGGCCTCGGGGAAGACAGCGCCCTGCAGCAGCACCTGGCGCTGCAGGCCGAACGCCTGGGGCAACGCATGCGCACCCGCATCCGGCTTCGCAGTTTTGATGCAGTCTGCCGCATGGTGGAGGCCGGCGTCGGGGTGGCCGTAGTGCCGGCCGTCGCGGCCCAGCGTCATGCAGGCGCGAGCCGCTTGCGTGTCCTCACGCTGACCGACGCCTGGGCCGACCGGCAGCTGCTGATTTGCGCGCGCCGCTTTGACCAGCTGTCGCTGCCGGCGATCCGGCTGGTGGAGGCTCTGTGCGCGCCGGCCTCGGCGCCGGGCCCTCAACGCGCAAGCCGATCAGCCAGGCGATAAAGTCATGCCCATGCAAACCATCAAACCACACGCTGACCCGCAAGCCGACCCGCACGCCGTCACCAGCCTGCCGCAGCTGGAGGCGCTGTTCGGCAACATAGGCGAAGCGTCGCTCAAGAAAGAAGTGGACTTCCTGCATCCGGCCTACCAGGCGCTGATACAGGCCTCGCCTTTCGCGGTGCTGGCCACGGCAGGGCCCGGCGGGTTGGACGCATCGCCGCGCGGCGATCCGCCGGGTTTTGTGGTGATCCAGGACGACAAAACCCTGCTGCTGCCGGAGCGCCGCGGCAACAACCGCATCGACAGCCTGCGCAACCTGCTGGCCGACCCGCGTGTGGCGCTGCTTTTCCTGATTCCCGGCGCTGGCGAGACACTGCGCGTGAACGGCCGGGCCCGTATCACCACCGCACCCGACATGCTGCAGCGTTTTGCCATGGAAGGAAAGCTGCCCCATTGCGTCATGGTGATCGATGTCGAGTCGGTATTTTTCCAGTGCGCGCGGGCCATCCAGCGCTCAAAGCTCTGGCAGGCCGCATCGCAAAGCCGTCCGGATGTGCCCACGCCGGGCGCCATGCTGCAGGCGTTGACGGCGGCGGCCATCGACGGCGAACAATACGACCGTGAATTGCCCGCGCGGCAGAAGTCCACGCTGTACTGATGTCAGGCGACGTCCCTGAAACCATGGGCCTGCTGGCCCGCTCGTGGCAACGCTGCACCCATGCGCTTGTGCCCCACACCATTGAAAGCAGGATGTTTGGCGAACTGCTGGCGCGGTATTCGGAGCCCCACCGCAAATACCATACCGCGCAGCATCTGTGCGAATGCCTCATGCACTTCGAGGCCGCTCGCCATCTGGCTGAACAGCCCGACGACATCGAGATGGCGCTGTGGTTCCACGATGCGATTTACGACACACAGCGCCACGATAACGAGGAAAAAAGCGCCGGCTGGGCACGGGACGCGCTGCTGGCGCACGGCGCCTCTGCGGCCACTGCCCAGCGCGTTCACGACCTGGTCATGGCCACCCGCCATACCGCGCTACCGGTCTCTGCCGACGAACAGCTGCTGGTTGACATCGACCTCTCCATCCTGGGCGCCGGTCCGGACAGGTTTGCGGAATACGAGCGGCAGATCCGGGACGAGTATGCCTTTGTGCCCGCGGCCCTGTTCAGGCAAAAGCGGAGCGAAATCCTGCAGGGTTTTCTGGACCGGCCCGTGATCTACAGCACTGCGTACTTTCGCGAGACGCTGGAGGCGCGTGCACGCGAGAACCTGTGCAAAGCGATTGCCGCCGCGGCTTCAGCAACCAGCCCTCTCACGCAATGAACACCTGCCCCCATTGCCGCCAGGCCGGAATCAAATCCTGGGAAAAGCGTTTCTCCAGCCGTGGCAACCCCGCCACCTGCACCTTGTGCGGAGGTCTCTCGCATGTTCTGAGCAGCGCCGCCGGCGGCACATTTGTCCTGACATCCATCCTCATGATGGTGGCCATCTTTGTCGGCTTTTTAACCAACTCATGGCTGGCGGGGCTGTCAGGTTACCTTCTGGCGGCGGCCTACAACGTGTGGGCCTGGCAGCGCGAAACGCTTTCGCCGATCCTCAAGGAGCACGCTCAAGCCGCAAACCGGGCCAATTGGGCGGTTGCCACAATATCTGTTTTGATTTCGTTTCTTTCCTGAGGGCGAGGTCTCCCGTCACGCCCGATTGCTACTGATTTCATAGCGTTTAGAGCTCAATTTGATTGGGACTACAGGCGCTTTTGACATAAAACATCAATGCGCGCCCAACGGCCCGAAAGGGTTTCCGGGACAGTTTGAACGCTCAAGCCATGCTATTTATTCAATAGCAGCTTACGCCCGCCCGAATGGGCCTGCAGCGACTATTTGCTTGAGAAAACACTGGACCGCAGGGCCCCAAGGTCCAGTACGCGCAGGCCACCGTACTCGATGCGGATAAACCCCCGGGCCTGCAGCGTGCTCAGCGCCTTATTCACGCGCTGGCGCGACAGGCCCACCAGATAAGCCATTTCCTGCTGCGTGATGCGCAGGATTTCCCCTACACCCGGGTATAGCACCGGGTTAAACAGCGTGGCCAGGCTGCGCGCCACGCGAATGTCGGGATTGTTCATGCGGTCGATCTCGCGCGCGACAATGAACTGCCCAAGGCGTTCGTTGAGCTGGTTCATCACAAAGCGGTTAAAGCCGATGGAGTGGTCCAGCAGCCAGTGGAAATCGTCGACCGGCAGCCCCGCCACCACCGTCTTGCGCAGTGCCTGGATGTTGTAGCGGTACGGCTCGCGCTTGAGCACCGTACCCTCGCCGAACCAGGCGCCCGGCGGCAGGCCGGTGAAGGTCATGGTGGCGCCCTGTTCGCTGTCGGTGCTCATCTTGAGCAGCCCTTCGACGACGCCGAACCAGTAGGTCACCGGCTTGCCGACACGGCAGACGTAGTCACCGACGTTGGCGTCACCCACGCGCACGCTCGCCACGGCGCGCTCGCGCTCGGCCGGCCGCAGCTCGTTCAGCCAATGGATGCCGGCAAGCTCCTGCGCGTCGGGCATGCGGGCGCGGATCTGCATCGACTGGCCCGTCATCGTCACCATGTGCGCACCTTGAAAAAGATTGAGGCCAAGGGTGAGGCTAAGGGAAAGTCCGGGGGAGTAATCACCCTTGAATTGTCGTCCGAACGACAACTTAACGTCAAATGCATGCCTACCATGCACTTCACAAGACGACTTTCGGGCTATCGGGCAAACAAGCAGCCGGGCCCGAAGGCATAACGACCGCGAGACAAGGACCATGCAGACCACTTTTCCCAGACTGTTGCTCAAACATGCGGCCGAGCGCCCAGGCGCCCCGGCCATGCGCGAAAAAGAGTACGGCATCTGGCAGGCGCACAGCTGGGCCAATATGGCGCTACTGGTCGAGCACATCGCCTGCGGTCTGCACCAGCTGGGCTTGCAGCGCGGCGAACACATGGTGATCATCGGCGCCAACCGGCCGCGTCTCTATGCCACCATGCTGGCCGCGCAGGCTCTGGGCGCCGTGCCGATTCCGCTGTACCAGGACGCGGTGGGCGCCGAGTGCATCTATCCCATTAACAACGCCGACGTGCGCTTTGCGCTGGTGGAAGACCAGGAGCAGGTCGACAAGCTGCTGGAGATCCGCGGCCAGTGCCCGCAGCTGGCGCAGATCGTTTATGACGATCCGCGCGGCCTGCGCAACTATGCGGAAGACGGCCTGCAGTCGCTGGACGCCTTGCTGGAAAAGGGTGAGGCCTTTGCCGCGGGGCAGCCCGGCTTCTTCAAGGCTGAAGTCGACAAGGCCCAGCCGGACGACGTGGCCGCGATGTTTTTCACCTCGGGCACCACAGGCAACCCCAAGGGCGTGGTCCATACCCACAACACCCTGTTGGACCGCGCCAAGGCCGGCGCCGACTTCGACAAACTCACCTCCGGCGAGGAAGTGCTGGCTTACCTGCCACCCGCCTGGGTCGGCCAGAACATCTTCAGTTACGCGCAGTGGCTGGCCTGCGGCTATGTGGTGAATTGCCCCGAGAGCGCAAGCACCGTGACGATCGACCTGAAGGAAGTCGGCCCGACCTATTACTTTGCGCCACCGCGGATTTTCGAAAGCCTGCTCACCACCGTGATGATCCGCATGGAAGACGCGGGCCGCATCAAGCGCGGCATGTTCCACTATTTCATGGGCGTGGCCAAACGCGCCGGCCCGGCCCTGATGGACGGCAAGCCCGTAGCCGCCATGGACAGGTTGCTGTATGCGCTGGGCAGCGTGTTGGTTTATGGCCCGCTGCGCAACACGCTGGGGTTTTCGCGTGTGCGGGTGGCTTACACCGCCGGCGAGGCCATCGGCCCCGACCTTTTCACCTTTTACCGCTCCATCGGCATCAACCTCAAGCAGCTGTATGGCTCGACCGAGACCGCTGTGTTCGTATGCCTGCAGCCGGACAACGAGGCACGCGCCGACACGGTCGGGGTTCCGATCAGCGGCGTGCAGATCAAGGTGGCCGACAACGGGGAAATCCTGGTGAAGTCCGCCGGCCTGCTCAAGGAATACTACAAAAACCCCACGGCGACGGCCGAGGTGCTGAGCGCCGACGGCTGGTACCACACCAGCGACGCGGGCTTTATTGACGCCAGCGGCCACCTCAAGATCATCGACCGCGTAAAAGACGTGGGCCGCATCAAGGGCGGCGCCAACGATGGCGCCATGTTCGCGCCCAAGTATGTGGAGAACAAACTCAAGTTCTTCCCGCACATCAAGGAAGTCGTGGCTTACGGCGACGGCCGCGAAAAAGTCTGCGTGATGATCAACATCGACTTCGACGCCGTGGGCAACTGGGCCGAACGCCGCAACCTGCCCTATGCCGGCTACACCGACCTGGCGCAAAAGCCCGAGGTCTACCAGCTCATCAAGGAGTGCGTCGAGAAGGTCAACGCCGACCTGAGCGTGGACGCCTTATTGGCCGGATCACAGGTCAGCCGCTTCCTGGTGTTGCACAAGGAGCTGGACGCGGACGACGGCGAACTCACACGGACGAACAAGGTGCGGCGCGGTTTCATTGCCGAGAAATACCAGCCGCTGATCGATGCGCTCTATGGCGACAAGACCGAGCAGTTCATTGAAACCGTCGTGAAGTTTGAGGACGGCCGGTCAGGCAGTGTCAGTGCGACGCTGAAGATCGATGACACCAAAACATTTTCCCCCGTGAAGGCAGCAGCATGAACAACCGGCAGCTATCGGGCTCCATCCAAGTTCAAGCCGTGGAACCGGCTTTGCCGGGCCACAGGCGGGCGGCCCCAGAGGGGCTGGAGCCCGCGGCTCCAAGCCTGCTTGAGCAGGGTTGGACGGGCGACAGAGGCGAAGCGTCTCGCGAGCCGCGGCCTGCAAGGCCTCGCGCATTACACGAAGTGAAAAGCGTGGGGGCAAAGTTTGCACCCGTGAAGGCGGCCGCTTGATGACAAAAAAAATAGGCGACGTCATTCTTGACGTCAACAACATCTCCCTCAGCTTCGGCGGCGTGAAAGCGCTGTCCGACATTTCCTTCAATGTGAAAGAGCACGAGATCCGCGCCATCATCGGCCCCAACGGCGCGGGCAAAAGCTCCATGCTGAACTGCATCAACGGCGTCTATGCGCCGCAGCAGGGCTCCATCACCTTTCGCGGCCAAACCTTCAAGCACATGAACAGCCACCAGGTGGCGGTGATGGGCGTGGCCCGCACCTTCCAGAACCTGGCGCTCTTCAAAGGCATGAGCGTGCTCGACAACATCATGTCGGGCCGAAATCTCAAAATCAAAAGCAACCTGCTGCTGCAGGCGCTGCGTATAGGCCCCGCCGAAAAAGAAGAAATCATGCACCGCGAGGCAGTCGAAAAAATCATCGACTTCCTGGAAATCCAGGCTTACCGCAAAACACCGGTGGGCCAGCTGCCCTATGGCCTGCAAAAGCGCGTGGACCTGGGACGTGCGCTGGCGATGGAACCGCAAGTGCTGCTGCTCGACGAGCCCATGGCCGGCATGAACGTGGAAGAAAAACAGGACATGTGCCGCTTCGTACTCGATGTCAATGACGAGTTCGGCACCACCGTCGTGCTGATCGAGCACGACATGGGCGTGGTGATGGACATTTCCGACCGCGTGGTGGTGCTCGACTACGGCAAAAAAATCGGCGACGGCACCCCCGACGAAGTACGCAACAACGAAGACGTGATCCGGGCCTACCTCGGAACCAGCCACTGATATGAATATGAACCACGACAAGACGCCGGTGTTCAACGCTTACCAACGGACGGTACCCGTTCGTGCCAGTGGCCGCAGTGGAACCGGCTTTGCCGGGCCACAAGCGGCGTCCCCCGGAGGGGGAGAGGCGGCTACACGAAGTGAGTCCGCAACAGGGGGGAGCCCAGAATGCTAGGTTCAGTTCTTGAAACCATTATTGGCGGCCTGATGTCGGGCATGCTGTATTCGCTGGTCGCACTGGGCTTTGTGCTGATCTACAAAGCCTCGGGTGTCTTCAACTTCGCGCAGGGTGCGATGGTGCTGTTCGCGGCACTGGCCATGGCGCGGTTTTCGGAATGGATCCCGCAGTGGACAGGCCTGGACAGCAAGTTCATCAACAACGCGCTGGCCTTCGCGGCCGCCCTCGCCATCATGGTGGTGATTGCCTGGCTGATCGAAAAACTGGTGCTCAGCAAACTCGTGAACCAGGAAGGTGTCGCGCTGCTGATGGCGACGCTGGGTATCTCGTATTTCCTGGACGGCTTTGGCCAGACCATCTTCGGCTCCAGCATCTACAAGATCGACGTGGGCATGCCCAAGGACCCGATGTTCCTGCTGGAAGGCGTGTTCCAGGGCGGCCTGCTGGTGAACCAGGAAGACCTGGTCGCCGCGCTGATCGCCACCGCCCTGGTGGCGGCACTGGCCGCCTTCTTCCAGTACACCAGCACAGGCCGGGCCCTGCGCGCGGTGGCAGACGACCACCAGGCCGCGCAATCCATCGGCATTCCGCTGAACCGCATCTGGGTGATTGTCTGGAGTGTGGCGGGCTTCGTCGCGCTGGTCTCCGGCGTGATCTGGGGCAGCAAGCTGGGCGTGCAGTTTTCGCTGTCGGTGCTGGCGTTGAAGGCGCTGCCGCTTGTCATTCTGGGCGGCCTGACGTCGGTTCCGGGCGCGATTGTCGGCGGGTTGATTCTTGGCGTTGGCGAAAAACTCGCCGAGGTTTTTCTCGGGCCCTACGTGGGGGGCGGTATCGAGATCTGGTTTGCTTATGTCCTCGCCTTGTGTGTCCTGCTGGTGCGGCCCCAGGGTCTGTTCGGCGAGAAAATTATTGACCGTGTTTAAACATGAAGCCTCCACGCTTGTCACTCCGTGTACTGCGCTTCCCCCCGAGGGGGCCGCTGCGCCTGCGGCCCGGCAAAGCCGGTTCCGCGGCCCCTGCTGGCTGCGGTAAAGCCCAGCGCACAACTTCTTTTATTGCGATCTAACGGCGGCTCACCTTTATGTTCTACAGAGAAAACGGCCAGTTCAAAACCAGCTATCGGGCGGACCAGCAAATCTTCCCGATCCTGCAAGACCGCATCGCCATAGCCCTGCTGCTGGCCTTTGCCTTCATTGCCGTCCCGCTGCTAGCCAGCGACTACCTGTTCCGCGCCATCCTGATTCCCTTCCTGATCTTTTCGCTGGCTGCTGTCGGGGTGAACATCCTGGTCGGTTACTGCGGGCAGATCTCGCTGGGCTCGGGCGCCTTCATGGCTGTCGGAGCCTACGGGGCCTACAACTTCTTTGTGCGCATTCCCGGTATGCCGCTGATTCCGGCGCTGATCCTGGGCGGTTTGTGCTCCATGCTGTTCGGCATCCTGTTCGGGCTGCCCAGCCTGCGCGTGAAGGGCTTGTATCTCGCAGTGACGACGCTGGCCGCGCAGTTCTTCAGCGACTGGATGTTCCTGCGGATCAAGTGGTTCACCATGGACACGCCTTCGGGCTCGGTGTCCGTGTCCAACCTGCAGGTGTTCGGCCTGCCGATTGAAAGCGCGCTGAGCAAGTACCTCTTTTGCCTGGCCATCGTGGTGGTGATCACCCTGCTGGCCAAAAACCTGGTGCGCAGCGCCATCGGCCGCGAGTGGATGGCGATTCGCGACATGGACGTGGCCGCCGCGGTGATCGGCATACGCCCGATGTACGCCAAGCTCAGCGCTTTTGCGGTCAGCTCTTTCATCATCGGCATCGCCGGTGGCCTGTGGGCCTTTATTTACCTTGGCGCTTGGGAGCCTGCCGCCTTCTCGGTGGACTATTCCTTCCGCCTGCTGTTCATGGTGATCATCGGCGGCATGGGCGCGATCATGGGCAGCTTCTTCGGCGCGGCCTTCATCGTGGTACTGCCGATTGTGCTGAGCCAGCTGCTGCCGGTGCTGGCGGGCTGGCTGGGCCTCTCGATCTCCACGGCGGGCATCTCGCACGCGGAGCTGATGATTTTCGGCGGGCTGATCGTGTGGTTCCTGATTGTCGAGCCGCATGGGTTGGCCAAGCTGTGGGCAGTGGGTAAACAAAAACTCAGGCTATGGCCCTTTCCGCACTGAACCTTTCCGCGCTACCGCTTATAGGGTTAAGGACTACTCGAAATCACCGATGCGTTGCAGAGGCTTAGGTCGTTTACTGAGGTGTCAGTTTTTCAGGGTGTTTATAAATTTTTCCAGGAGACAACAATGAAGATTCGTAAATTGATGTTGGCGGTGGCCATCCTCGCCACCGGCGCCTCGTCCTTGACGGCGACCAGCGCATTCGCCCAGGCGAAGGAGCAATTCTTTCCGGTGCTGTCTTACCGCACCGGACCCTACGCGCCCAACGGCGTGCCCTGGGCTAACGGCTATGTGGACTATCTCAAGCTGGTCAACGCGCGCGGCGGCATCAACGGTGTGAAGATCTCGTTTGAAGAGTGCGAAACCGGTTACGACACCGCGCGCAGCGTGGAATGCTATGAGCGCCTCAAAGGCAAGAACGGCGGCGCCACGCTGGTACAACCGCTGTCAACCGGCGCCACATTTGCCATCACCGAAAAAGCCCCTGTCGACAAGATTCCCGTGGTGACCGTCGGCTACGGACGCAGCGAGAGTGCTGACGGCTCCATCTTCAAGTGGAATTTCCCGATCGCCGGCACCTACTGGGTCGCCGCTGACGCCATCCTGCAGGCCATCGCCAAGAAGGAAGGCGGCTTCGACAAGCTCAAGGGCAAGCGCGTTGCGCTGGTCTATCACGATTCGCCCTTCGGCAAGGAACCTATTCCCCTGATGCAGGAGCGTGCCGCCATGCACGGTTTTACCCTGCAACTGCTGCCCGTCACCGCGCCCGGCGTCGAGCAGAAAGCCACCTGGTTGCAGGTTCGCCAGTCGCGCCCTGACTATGTGGCGCTATGGGGCTGGGGCATCATGAACACCACAGCCATCAAGGAAGCGCAAGCCACCGGTTACCCGCGCGAGAAGATGTACGGCGTGTGGTGGGCCGGCGCCGAGCCTGATGTGAAAGACGTGGCCGATGGCGCGAAGGGCTACAACGCGGTGACCATGCAGCACGGCGCAGAGCCGAACTCCAAGCTGGTCAAGGACGTCATGGCTTTGGTGCACGGCAAAGGCCAAGGCACGGGCCCGAAAGAAGAAGTCGGCCAGGTGCTCTACATGCGCGGCGCCATGAGCGCCATGCTGGGCGTGGAAGGTTTGCGCGCGGCACAAGACCGTTTCGGCAAGGGAAAGATCATGACCGGCGAACAAGTGCGCTGGGGCCTGGAAAACCTGAACCTGACGCAGGCCAAACTGGATGCGCTGGGCTTTGCCGGGGTGATGCGGCCTATCAGCACCTCCTGCACCGACCACATGGGTTCGGCATGGGCCCGCATCCACACCTGGGACGGCAAGGAATGGAAGTTCACCTCCGACTGGCTGCAGGCCGATGAGCAGGTGATCAAGCCCCTGGTCAAGACCACTGCCGCCAAATACGCCGCCGAGAAAAAGCTGACGGCGCGCACGCCGGCCGACTGCCAGTCTTGAGCGGCGTAGCCGCTCAGCTGGCTTTGCCAGGTACTGACGGCACCCACCCTAACCTCCCCCGCCAAGCGGGAGGGGCGCGGCTCTCGCGAGCCGCCAGCCTTGAGGGCTGATTGCCTTACCGGCAGCCCTCAAGATTGGTCAGGAAAAATTATGGACACACCTAACATCGTTCTCAACGTCAACGGCATCGAGGTTATCTACAACCACGTGATCCTGGTGCTCAAGGGCGTCTCGCTGCAGGTCCCGCAGGGCCGCATCGTGGCCATCCTGGGCGGCAACGGCGCGGGCAAGACCACCACGTTGCGCGCCATCTCCAACCTGCTTAGAGGCGAGCGCGGCGAGGTCACCAAGGGCTCCATCGAGCTTCGCGGCGAGCGTATTGAAAACCTTTCGCCGGCCGATCTGGTACAGCGCGGCGTAGTGCAGGTCATGGAAGGGCGGCACTGCTTTGCCCACCTGACCATCGAGGAGAACCTGTTGACCGGCGCCTACACGCGAAGTAGCAAGGCCGAAGTGGCCGCCAATCTGGAGAAGGTCTACAACTACTTCCCGCGCCTCAAGACCCGGCGCACCTCTCAGGCCGCGTATACCTCCGGTGGCGAGCAGCAGATGTGCGCCATCGGCCGCGCGCTCATGGCGAACCCTTCGATGGTGCTGCTGGACGAACCTTCCATGGGCCTGGCACCGCAGATCGTCGAGGAAGTGTTCAACATCGTGAAAGACCTGAACCAGAAGGAGCAGGTCACCTTCCTGCTGGCCGAGCAGAACACCAACATGGCGCTCAAGTACGCCGACTACGGCTACATCATGGAAAGCGGCCGCGTGGTGATGGACGGCGCGGCCGCCGACCTCGCCAACAACGAGGACGTCAAAGAGTTTTACCTGGGCGTAGGTGGTGGTGAGCGCAAGAGTTTTAAAGATGTCAAAAGCTACAAGCGCCGCAAACGCTGGCTTGCATAGAGCCCCCACGCTCCGTCGCTGCGGGGGTCGCTGCCCCCGAGGGGGCGCTGCGCCTGCGGCCCGGCGAAGCCGGTTCCGCGGCCCCTGCTGGTTTCGGATTTCGCGCTGAGGTATTGACAGGATTTGGACGATATCGAATGACAACACATTACGACACCCTGGAACACCGGCCGCATGCCAGCCGCGAGGCCGCTCAGCTGGCCGCGCTGCCGCAGCAGATCGCGCATGCGCAGTCGCATGCGCCAGCTTTTGCCGCCATCCTCAAGGGCGTGAATGGCGCAACCGTCAGCTCCCGCGCCGCGCTGGCGCGCCTGCCCGTAACGCGCAAATATGAGCTGCTGGAGCGACAGCAGGCCACGCGCCAGGCGGGCGGTGATCCTTTCGGCGGCTTCAGTGCGCTGCACTACGGCGCCGCGATGCCGCGCGTGTTCGCCAGCCCCGGCACGATTTACGAACCCGACAGCACGCGCAAGGACTACTGGCGCATGGCCCGCGCGCTGCACGCCGCCGGCTTCCGGCCGGGGCAACTGGTGCACAACTGCTTCAGCTACCACTTCGTGCCGGCCGGCACCATGATGGAAAGCGGCGCCCATGCGCTGGGCTGCACGGTGTTTCCGGGCGGTACCGGGCAGACCGAGCAGCAGGTGCAAGCTATGGCCGAGCTCAAGCCCGCCGGTTATGTGGGCACGCCGAGCTTCCTCAAGATCATTGTCGACAAGGCCGCCGAGATGAAGGTGGCGCTGCCCAGCGTGGCGCGCGCGATGGTCTCGGGCGAAGCTTGCCCGCCCAGCCTGCGCGACTGGCTGGCCGAGCGCGGCATCGCCGCCTACCAGTGCTACGCCTCGGCCGACCTGGGGCTGATTGCCTACGAAACCGAGGCCCGCGAAGGCCTGGTACTCGACGAAGGCGTGATCGTGGAAATCGTGCGTCCCGGCACCGGCGACCCGGTCGCCGAGGGCGAGGTCGGCGAGCTGGTGGTTACCACGCTGAACCCCGACTACCCGCTGATCCGTTTCGGCACCGGTGACCTCTCGGCCGTACTGCCGGGCAGCTGCCCCACCGGCCGTACCAACACGCGCATCAAGGGCTGGATGGGCCGGGCCGACCAGACCGTCAAGGTGCGCGGGATGTTTGTGCACCCGGGCCAGGTCGCCGACATCGCCCGGCGCTTTCCGGAAGTGCTCAAGGCCAGGCTGGTGGTGAGCGGTGAGATGGCCAACGACAGCATGCACTTCCAGGTTGAAACCACAGCCACTCCGGAGGGCTTGGACCAACGTATCGGCGAAGCGGTCCGCGACGTCACCAAGCTGCGCGGAACGGTGCAACTTCTGCCGCCCGGCAGTCTCCCCAACGACGGCAAGGTTATTGAAGATGCACGGAGTTACAAGTAGGCCCCCACGCTTTTCGCTGCGCGTAATGCGCTGCCCCCGAGGGGGCGTTGCGCCTGCGGTCTGGCGAAGCCAGTCCCGCGGCCCCTGCTGGTTTGAACTCCCAGGAGTTGCGCGCTACCCGTTGAGGGACCCGGGGGCTTGCCCTTACGTAGTTCCCGCGATGTTCTGCCGATAATGGAAACGTAAACTGGGCGCGTTCATTTAAAGGAGACGCTCATGAAACGCCTGTTAATCCTCGCTGCCGCCGCGACAGCCTTTGTTGCCCACGCGCAAGCACCCGCATTCCCCGGCTCCAAGCCTGTCACCCTGGTGGTGCCCT
Source organism: Polaromonas aquatica (assembly GCF_050626995.1). Taxonomy (GTDB): domain Bacteria; phylum Pseudomonadota; class Gammaproteobacteria; order Burkholderiales; family Burkholderiaceae_C; genus Polaromonas; species Polaromonas aquatica_A. Next base: position 1,443,688 of record NZ_CP192467.1, read on the forward strand.
TCGCGGCCGGCGGCCCGACCGACCGCGTCGCGCGCGACCTGGCCGAAGCCATGCGCAAAGCCATGGGCGGCAGCGCCAACTTCGTCGTCGAAAACGTCAACGGCGCCGGCGGCACCATCGGTGCGGCCAAGGTAGCCCGCGCAGCGCCGGACGGCCATACGCTGCTGGTGCATCACATCGGCATGGCGGCCGCTCCAGCCCTGTATCGCAAACTTCCCTACAAGGTGCTGGAAGACTTCGAGTTCCTGGGCATGATCAACGAAGTGCCCATGACCATCATCGGCAAACCACAGTTACCAGCCAACAACTACCGGGACTTCGAAAACTACATTCGCGCCAATGCCGGCAAACTCAACATCGCCCATGCCGGGCTGGGCTCCGCATCGCACCTGTGTGGCTTGATGTGGCAAGCGGCAATCAACGCCAAAGACGCAATGACCACCATTCCCTTTGGCGGCACCGCGCCGGCAATGAATGCACTGGTGGGCGGGCAGGTTGACATGATGTGCGACCAGACAACCAACACCACCGGGCAGATCGAGGCCGGCCGCGTCAAGGCCTTTGCCGTAACGACCGCCAAACCGCTGTCGAAGAACAAGCTGCTGAAAGACTATCCGACGCTGCAGGAAATGGGACTCAAGGGCTTTGACCTGACGATCTGGCACGGCATGTACGCGCCCAAGGGCACCCCTGCGGCCGTCATCACCCAGATCAACAACGCGCTGAAGGTCGCCCTCAAGGACCCCGAGTTCATCAAGAAGCAGGAAGGCCTGGGCGCCGTCGTGGTGAACGACAAGCGCGTGGACCCTGCGGCCCACAAAGCCTTTGTTTCTTCCGAGATCAGCAAGATCAAGCCCGTGGTCGAAGCCGCCGGCAAATTTGCCGACTGATTGACTGGTTTCAAGCTGAGTTTGCAAGCCGCCCGGTTAATGCCGGGCGGCTTTTTTTATAGTGGCTGGGTTTAAACCCTCTTGAAGCGCCCGCGTACGCACGCTATGTTCGTATGACCCCCGGCCGTGTGCCGGCCATTCCCCGGAGACACTTTTGAACAGCAAACCCCTTCTTTCCCATCGGTACGGCGCCTTCCTGGCCACTGCGCTGACCGCCGTCGCGACCTTTATGGCAACGCCTTCTGCCTGGGCGCAGAGCGCCAGCTGGCCGGCAAAGCCCGTCAAGATCGTTGTGCCCTTCGCACCCGGCGGCACCACCGACATCCTGGCCCGCGCCATGGCACCTGAGCTGTCGAAAGCCTTCGGCCAGCCTTTTGTGGTTGAGAACCGCGCCGGCGCCGGCGGCAACATAGGTGCCGACGTGGTCGCCAAGTCCGCGCCCGACGGCTACACGCTGCTGATGGGAACCGTCGGCACCCACGGTATCAACAAGTCGCTTTACAGCAAGATGACCTACGATCCGCAAAAAGACTTTGCGCCCATCACGTTGGTAGCGGGTGTACCAAACGTGATGGTGGTGAACACCGAGAAAGCCAAGGCGGCTGGTATCAACAATGTGGCTGATTTCATCCGCGTAGCCAAAGCCAGCCCTGGCAAGTTCAACATGGCTTCCAGCGGCAACGGCACTTCCATCCATCTGGCCGGCGAGCTGTTTAAAACCATGAGTGGCACCTATATGACGCACTTCCCGTACAGCGGCTCCGGTCCGGCACTGCTGGCGATGGTGGGTGGCGACATGGATGTCATGTTCGACAATCTGCCGTCATCGATGCAGCTGATCAAGTCCGGCAAACTCAAGGCGCTGGCCGTGACCAGTTCGGAGCGGTCGGCCGCGGTGCCGGATGTTCCTACCGTGGAGCAGGCCGGCGGCCCGACCCTCAAGGGTTTTGATGCCAGCTCGTGGTTTGGCTTGCTGGCCCCTGCGGGTACGCCACCCGACATCATCAACCGTATCCAGCAGGAAACTTCCAAGGCGCTCAACACGCCGGCCATCAAGGAAAAATTGCTGGCGCAGGGAGCGATTCCCAGCGGTAACACGCCCCAGCAGTTCACCGCCTTCATTAATGCCGAGCACAAGAAGTGGGCGCAGGTTGTCAAGGCGTCAGGCGCCAAGGTCGACTGACCGCCACCGCGCACGCCCCCGGAAAGCAAAAAGCCCTGTCACCAGGGCTTTTTTGCTTTCCGGGGGCTGGGGCTGGCCGCGCCTAGACACCCCAGACCACTTCGTGGCCGCCTTTGTGGTTCCGTTGGAGCATGTCGATAAAGGGCATGGCACGCTGGCGCAAGCCCAATCCGTCCCCCGGCACCGCCCCTTCGTCGGGGTCCTGCGACTCTTCGTGGGCAATCGCGGCCTGCAACGCGGCGATGGCCGCCGGCATTTGCTCGGGCAGGATGATGCCTTTGGGGCCGGCATCCTTGCCGATGATTTCGAGAACCTTGCGGCCATTGGCTTCCAGCATGATCACGTCGCCGGCGTCTTTTGATTTGAATTTGTAAAGCATGGATGGCTCCTCAAGTTGGACAGCCCCATTATGGAAAGTTTTGAAGCTTGTGTATGTAGGCAGGTTCCACTTCCAGGGGCAGCGGGGGTTTACGGGCACGGGCAGCGGCCCGGCCGCGCGGCTCAAGCAAAATAGCGGCCTATGTTCAATATCGCCACTGTTCCCAAGTCGGCCCGCCAGGCGCTCAGCCAGGACGGCCTGAGCCTGCTCAAACCCGCAGAGCTGACCGCTACACTGGAACTCGACAACGCCACCTGGGCACCAGGCTGGCATGCGCTCACAGGCTCCTGGGATCGTCTGCCTCCGGACGCGCATCTCAAAGACGGCGGGCATTACCGCAAGCGCCGCCATTCCTGCTTTGTCCAGGAACTCGCAGCGGGCACTCTGACGCAGACGCCCCACCGCGCGCATTGGCAGCCCACGGATTACAACGCGCTGCACGGCGGCTTTGAGCGCTGGTTCGACCCGGTGGAGCCCGCTGTGGCCACAGCCTCGGCATGGACGGATCTGCTCGCAGGCCTGGGCAGGCTGTTTGCACAGGTACAGCCTGTCGGGCGCTGGCACATCGAGGCGCACCAGTTCCGGATTGATACCGAAGGCGGCGTAGGCCGACCCACGCCAGAGGGCGCACACCGCGATGGCGTGGACTTCGTGGTGGTGATGATGGTCGCGCGGCACGGTGTCAAAGGCGGAGAAACCCGGGTGTTTGATGCGAACGGTCCGCACGGTGTGCGCTTTGTCATGCAGGAGCCTCTGACAGCCCTGCTGCTGGACGACGCCCGGGTAATTCATGAGACCACGCCCATCCTCCCTGCCGACGATCGGGCCGGCAGCGGCTTCAGGGACACGCTGGTGCTCACTTACCGGGCAGCCGGTTTCCAAGCTCCCTGATACGCAGCCGGTGCCCGGCCACGGGAATACCCGGCGCCCCACCGCCGCCGCGGTAACACCCGTTTTCCAGTGTTGCGAAAGATGCCGGAAAACCCGCTTGACGGATTTAGTTTAAACCTAAACAATTAAGGTTAAATTAATCTAGAGAGTCGCATTCATGCACATTCTTTGCCTGGGCGGCGGTCCCGCAGGTTTGTATTTCGCCCTGTTGATGAAGCTGCAAAACCCGGCACACCAGGTGACCGTGGTCGAGCGCAACCGGCCCTTTGACACTTTTGGCTGGGGTGTGGTGCTGTCCGACCAGACGCTGGGCAACCTGCGCTCGGCCGACCCGGTCAGCGCGCAGCTGATCGGCGATGCCTTCAACCACTGGGACGACGTCGAGGTCTTCTTCAAGGGGCGCTCGGTACGCTCGGGCGGCCATGGTTTTTGCGGCATTGGGCGCAAACGCCTGCTCAACATCTTGCAGGAGCGCTGCATGGCGCTGGGCGTGGACCTGGTGTTCGAAACCGACGTACAGAACGATCAGGCCATTGCCGCGCACTATGGCGCCGATGTAGTGATCGCAAGCGACGGCCTGAACAGCCGCATCCGCAACCGTTATGCGGAAACCTTCAAGCCCGACGTGGAGCTGCGCGCCTGCCGTTTTGTCTGGCTGGGCACGCGCAAGACCTTCGACGCCTTCACCTTCGCGTTTGAGCAGACCGAGCATGGCTGGTTCGCCGCGCACGCCTACAAGTTCGACGAAAACACCTCGACCTTTATCGTCGAGACGCCCGAGGCAGTATGGAAGGCCCACGGCCTCGACCAGATGAGCCAGGAAGACGGCATCGCCTTCTGCGAGCGCCTATTCGCCAAGTACCTGGACGGCAATGCGCTGATGAACAACGCTACGCATGTGCGCGGCTCGGCGATCTGGATCCGCTTTCCGCGCGTGGTGTGTGAGCGCTGGGTGCATGAGGCTTCCATCAACGGCAAACAGGTGCCCATCGTGCTCATGGGCGATGCGGCGCACACGGCGCATTTTTCGATCGGCAGCGGCACCAAGCTGGCGCTGGAAGATGCGATCGAGCTGGCCAACTGTTTCGCACAGCATGCCGATGCGGCTTCGGCGCTGCAGGCGTATGAAGCCTTGCGATCGGTCGAAGTGCTGAAGATCCAGAACGCGGCACGCAACTCGACCGAATGGTTCGAGAACGTTGACCGCTACAGCGGCATGGAGGCTGAGCAGTTCTTTTACTCGCTGCTGACACGCTCGCAGCGCATCAGCCATGAAAATCTGCGTGTGCGTGATGCTGCGTGGTTGCAGGGCTATGAGCAGTGGCTGGCCCGTCAGGCGGATAGCAAGCCGGCGCCTCCGCCGATGCTGTTGCCACTCAAGGTTCGCGAGCTTTCACTGAAGAACCGCATCGTGGTCTCGCCCATGGCCACCTACAGCGCGATTGACGGCGTGCCGCAAGACTTCCACCTGGTTCACCTTGGCGCGCGCGCATTGGGCGGCGCTGCGCTGGTGTTTGTCGAAATGACCGCACCGTGCGCAGAAGGCCGTATCACCCCTGGCTGCCCGGGCCTCTGGAATGAAACACAGGCCAAGGCCTTCAAGCGCATTGTGGATTTTGTGCACGCATCAGGCGCTGGCGCGAAGATCGGCATGCAGCTCGGCCACAGCGGACCCAAGGGCTCGACGCAAGTCGGCTGGGAGCAGCCCGATGAACCACTCGTCGCCGGCAATTGGCCGCTACTGGCGGCTAGCGCTGTCGCCTACGGCCCAACCAACCAGGTACCGAAAGCGATGGCGCGCGCAGACATGGACCGCGTCAAGGCGGAGTTCGTCCAGTCCACCCGCTACGCAGCTGAAGCCGGTTTTGACTGGCTGGAGCTGCACTGCGCGCACGGCTATCTGCTGTCGAGCTTCATCACACCGCTGACCAACCAGCGCACCGACGAGTACGGCGGCAGCCTGGAAAACCGCTGCCGCTTTCCGCTCGAGGTGTTTGCCGCCATGCGCGAAGTCTGGCCGAAACATCTGCCGATGAGTGTGCGGATCTCCGCGCACGACTGGGCGCCGGGCGGCAACACGGCGGACGACGCGGTGGCCATTGCGCGGATGTTCAAGGCTGCCGGCTGCGATTTCATCGACGTGTCGTCCGGCCAGACCACCCGCGCGGCCAAGCCGGTCTATGGCCGCATGTACCAGACACCGTTTGCCGACCGCATCCGCAACGAGGTGGGCATACAGACCATCGCCGTGGGCGCGATCTCGGAGGTGGACCATGTCAACAGCATCATCGCGGCGGGGCGCGCCGACCTGTGTGCCATTGCCCGCCCGCACTTGGCCGACCCCGCCTGGACGCTGCACGAGGCCGCCAAACTGCAAAGCCGGCATGTGAGCTGGCCGCAGCCCTACCTGAGCGGCCGGGACCAGCTCTATCGTGAAATTTCAAAGCAAAAAGACCTTGCAGCCCAAGCAAATCAGGCGCAGATAGCTATCAAATAAATAGCACGCAACCAACACACCAAGGAGACAAGTCATGGACATGGAAGCAAGAGGCCACAGTGAACACCCCGAGGCTTTGCGGCTCTGGCTGCGCATGCTGACTTGTACGCAGCTGGTGGAAAAGCAGGTGCGCGCCCAGCTGCGTGAACAGTTTGACACCACCCTGCCACGCTTTGACCTGATGGCGCAACTGGAGCGCAACCCGGAAGGACTGAAAATGAACGAGCTGTCGCGCCGCATGATGGTGACCGGCGGCAACATCACCGGCATCACCGACCAGCTGGTGGCTGAAGGTCTGGTGGAACGCGTGGACGTGGAAGGCGACCGCCGCGCCTACCGCGTACGCCTGACGGCACGCGGCCGCAAGCTGTTTGACGAAATGGCGAAGGAACATGAGGCCTGGATCGTGGCGGCCTTCGAGGCCCTGTCGCCGCGCGAAGTCGAATCCCTGCACAAACTGCTGGGCAAGGTCAAGCACCACCACAATGCCCAACTCGACGCCAAACTGGAAACGATATGAAGCACTACATCAAGCTCGGAAATCCCATGCACGCGCAGTTTGATGCGCTGGCCCATCACCAGGCGGAACACTTTGCGTATTCGTTCGACGCGGGGGTGGCGACGTTGACACTCAATCGCCCGGAGCGCAAGAACCCGTTGACGTTCGACTCTTATGCGGAGCTGCGGGACCTGTTTCGCACGTTGAACAGTGCCACTGACGTAAAGGCCGTGGTGATCACCGGCGCCGGCGGCAACTTCTGCTCGGGTGGGGACGTACACGAGATCATTGGCCCCCTCACCAAAATGACCATGCCCGAGTTGTTGGAGTTCACCCGGATGACGGGCGACCTGATCAAGGCCATGCGCCTGTGCCCGCAGCCCATCATTGCGGCCATAGACGGCATTTGTGCCGGGGCCGGGGCCATGATGGCGCTGGCCGCCGACATGCGGCTCGGAACAGCGCAAGCCAAGACGGCTTTCCTTTTCACTCGCGTGGGTCTGGCCGGCGCCGATATGGGCGCCTGCGCGCTGCTGCCGCGCCTGATCGGCCAGGGTCGCGCCTCGGAGCTGCTGTTCACTGGCCGGGCCATGAGCGCGCAGGAAGGCCTGCAATGGGGCTTCTTCAATGCGCTGCATGAACCGCAGGAGGTGCTTGCGCAGGCGCAGAAGCTCGCGCAGGAGCTGGCCGACGGACCGACCTTTGCGCATGGCATGACCAAGACCATGTTGCACCAGGAATGGGCCATGACGCTCGATCAAGCCATTGAAGCCGAGGCGCAGGCGCAGGCCATCTGCATGCAGACGCAGGACTTCACGCGCGCCTACCAGGCGTTTTCGGCCAAACAGAAACCCGTGTTCCAGGGTGATTGAAGATGAACTCGACGACTGCCCACCTTGCATTGCCTTTTTTTGACGAAGTTCACCGTGAGCTGGGCTCACGCCTGGCCGGGTGGATGCCCCGGCAGCACATCGACGAGAGCGACGACCGCAAGGCCTGCAAGGAGTGGGTGAGCCTGCTGGGCGCTGAGGGCTGGCTGCGCTATTGCGTGCCTGCCGGCAAGGACGGCGCGCTGGGCGGCGCGCTGGAAAAACTCGATTCACGCGCGCTGGTGATCCTGCGTGAGACGCTGGCCTTTCATTCGCCCCTGGCCGACTTCGCCTTTGCGATGCAGGGCCTGGGCAGCGGCGCCATCACACTGGCGGGCACGCCGGCACAGCAGGCGGCGTATTTACCGCTGGTAGCGAGCGGCCAAAAGATCGCGGCCTTCGCCTTGAGCGAGCCGGACGCGGGCTCGGATGCCGGTGCCATGGCGACCGCGGCCACGGACACCGGCGAAGGCTGGACCCTGAACGGCAGCAAGACCTGGATCAGCAATGGCGGGATCGCGGATTTTTATGTGACCTTCGCCAAGACCGACCTGCAGGCCGGCACGCGCGGCATCACGGCCTTCATCGTTGATGCCGACAGCGCTGGCCTGGACAGCAGCGAGCATATCGCCGTGATGGCGCCACACCCGCTGGCCACGCTGAAGTTCGCGCACTGCAAGCTGCCGCGGAACGCGCAGCTGGGTGCGCTGCACGGCGGCTTCAAGCTGGCCATGCAGACACTGGACATCTTCCGCGCCTCCGTCGCTGCTGCCGCGCTGGGCATGGCGCGCCGCGCGCTGGCCGAGGCGGTGCACTTCTCGAAAGAGCGCAAGATGTTCGGCCAGACCCTGGCCGACTTCCAGCTCACGCAGGCCAAGCTCGGCGAGATGGCGGCGCTGGTCGACGCGGCCGCGCTGCTGACCTACCGCGCGGCCTGGATGCGCGACGAAAGCGAACGCCTGGGCAGCGGCGCACGCATCACAGCCGAGGCCGCCATGGCCAAGATGACGGCGACGGAGAACGCGCAGAAAGTCATCGACATGGCTCTGCAGATGCACGGCGGCCTGGGCGTGAAGGTGGGTACCAAGGTGGAAAGCCTGTACCGCGACATACGCTCGCTGCGCATTTATGAAGGCGCGACCGAAGTGCAACAACTCATCATTGGAAAGGCGGTATTGCAATCATGAGCACCTCAGTTTCCGACCCCGAGCTTCCTTCTACCGAAACGGCTCCCGCGGCACCCTCAGCGCAGGTGGACCGGTTTGTGCATGAGCGCCTGCCGCCGCCCGAACAGCTGCCGCGCATGGTGTATTCGCTGCCCGAACTGCGCATCCCGGAGCGGGCCAACCTCGTGCAGAACCTGTTCGAGAAGGCCTTTCGTGAGGGGCGTGCGGGCAAGCCGCTACTGCGTTCGGACAAGATTACGCTAACCTACGCCGACACGCTGGAGCGCGTGAACCGCATCGCGCAGGTGCTGACCGAAGACTTCGGCCTCAAACCGGGCAACCGCGTGCTGCTGCGCGGTGGCAATTCGATAGGCATGGCGCTGGCCTGGCTGGGTGTGGTGCAGGCCGGGCTGGTGGCGGTGGCCACCATGCCGCTGCTGCGCGCCAAGGAGCTCGGCGAGATCATCGGAAAAGCGCGGCCCGCGCTGGCCTTGTGCGATGCCGGCCTGCTGGACGAATTGCGGGCGGCGCAGGCGCGAAGCGATACGCTGCCCGCCATCGTGCCCTTCAATGTGATGGACGCGCCGGGATCGCTGGCCGTGCTGTCGGCGCAGAAGGACGGCAAGTTCACGCCCTGTCCAACGTCTGCCGATGACATCGCCTTGATGGCGTTTACCTCTGGCACCACCGGCAAGCCCAAGGCCGCTGTACACACGCACCGCGATGTGCTGGCCGCTTGCGAGGCCTGGCCGCGCCATGTGCTCAAGGCGAAACCGGACGACATCGTGGTTGGTTCGCCGCCACTGGCCTTTACCTTCGGCCTGGGCGGCATGCTGATTTTCCCGATGTGGGCCGGCGCATCGGTGTATTACCCCTCCATCGGCTACACGCCAGAAGCGATGGTCAAGCTCATCCAACAGGTCGGCGCGACGATTTGCTACACCGCGCCCACGTTTTACCGGCAGATGGCTCCCTTTGCCAGGCAGCATGGCGTGCCCGGCCTGCGGCTGTGCGTGAGCGCCGGCGAAAGCCTGCCGGACGCCACGCGTCAACTGTGGAAGGATGCCACCGGCATCGAGCTGATCGACGGCATAGGCGCGACCGAGATGTTCCACATCTTCATCTCTGCGGCCGGGGCCGACGTGCGCCGCGGCGCCATCGGCAAGGTGGTGCCCGGCTATACCGCCAAAGTGGTAGACGACACGGGCACGGAGGTGCCGCGTGGCACCGTCGGCAAGCTGGCGGTGGTGGGGCCGACCGGTTGCCGCTACCTTGAGGACGCTCGCCAGGGCAACTATGTGAAGGACGGCTGGAACTACCCCGGCGATGCGTTCATGCAGGACGCCGATGGTTACTTCTTCTACCAGGCCCGCGCCGACGACATGATCATCACGGCGGGCTACAACGTGGCCGGCCCGGAGGTGGAAGACGCACTGCTCAAGCACCCTGCCGTGGCCGAGTGCGGTGTGGTCGGCCTGGCCGACGAGGACCGCGGCATGGTGGTGAAGGCCTTCATCGTGCTCAAGCCCGGCGAGGCCGCCGGCGACACGCTGGCCAAGGCCCTGCAAGACCACGTCAAGGCCACACTGGCGCCGTTCAAGTACCCCCGCCAGGTCGAGTTCGTGGACAAGCTGCCGCGCACCGAGACCGGCAAGCTGCAACGCTTCAAGCTGCGCCAGCCATGAAGTTCACCGTTCCCAAACGCGTGCGCTTCCACCACTGCGACCCGGCCGGCATTGTTTTTTACCCGCAGTTTTTTTACCTGCTACATGAGGTGCAGGAAGACTTCCTGGCTCACATCGGTTTTCCGGAGCACAAGCTGATCGACGGCGGCATCGGTGTGCCCATCGTCGACCTGAAGACCGAATTCCTCGGCATGTGCCGCAACGGCGATGCGCTCACGATCACGCTGGAGCTCACCCGCATCGGCAACTCGAGCATGGGCATGCTGTATGAGATCCATGGCGCGCCGGCCGCGCCTGGTGAGGCCGGAGCCATCAAGTTACGAGCGCACGGCGTGGTCGTCTATTCCGAAGTCCCCCACGGCAAGCCTGTGCGCATTCCCCAAGCGCTGCGCAGCGCGTTGCTACCCTATCTGCAAACATCCCCTGGAGACACATGATCAAGAAACTACACCCCCCCGGCTGGGCCGAACCCAAGGGCTACGCCAACGGCATGCTCGCGCGCGGCGCGCTGCTGTTCGTGGGCGGCCAGATCGGCTGGAATGCGAAGCAGGAGTTCGAGAGTGACGACTTCATTGCGCAAACGAAGCAGGCGTTGCAGAACATCCTGGCGGTTCTGCAGGCCGGCGGTGCCGGGCCCGAACACATGGTGCGCATGACCTGGTACGTGGTGGACCGCGTGGAGTATGTAGCCAGACTCAAAGAGCTGGGCAGCGCCTACCGCGAGGTCATGGGCAAGAACTTCCCGGCCATGACCTGCGTTGAGGTGTCGGGCCTGGTTGAAGACCGCGCGCGGGTGGAGATTGAAGTAACGGCGGTGGTGCCGGACTGAGTGTCCGGGCCCATCGGGTGGCGATGCATGCATCGCCGCTGAGGGGCTCAATCATGGCGCACGGAAGAATGCGAGCCGGAAAGCAAAACGCCTGCTGATGCAGGCGTTTTGCTGTGAGTCCGGAGACTCACGTGTTGGTTGCGCGGGCAAGATTTGAACTTACGACCTTTGGGTTATGAGCCCAACGAGCTACCAGGCTGCTCCACCGCGCGGTATATCTATATTGTAGCTTATTCTGCCTTGGCCGCGTCAGCGGTAGTGTCTTCCGACACATCAGGGCGGTCCACCAGTTCGACCAGAGCCATGGGTGCATTGTCACCAACGCGGAAACCCATCTTCAGGATGCGCGTGTAGCCGCCGGGACGAGCTTTATAGCGCGGGCCGATTTCAGCAAACAGCTTGACGACCATGTCGCGGTCGCGCAGGCGGTCGAATGCCAGGCGCTTGTTGGCCAGCGTGGGTTCTTTGCCCAAGGTGATCATGGGTTCCACCACGCGGCGCAATTCCTTGGCCTTTGGCAGGGTGGTCTTGATGACTTCGTGCTGCAGCAGCGAATTCATCATGTTGCGCAGCATGGCGAGGCGGTGCTCGCTGGTGCGGTTGAGTTTACGTAGTCCGTGTCCGTGGCGCATGGTGTTTCCTTTTTTAAAATCCAGGCAGCCGTATCAGGTACTGCCCGTGCGAGATCCCCGTTGAGGCGGGATCTTGTGGTTCAAATTAACGCTTGTCGAGGCCGGCGGGTGGCCAGCTCTCAAGGCGCATACCAAGGGTCAGGCCGCGCGATGCAAGCACTTCCTTGATTTCGTTGAGCGATTTACGGCCCAGATTAGGCGTCTTCAGCAGCTCGTTTTCAGTGCGCTGGATCAGGTCGCCAATGTAGTAAATGTTTTCAGCCTTGAGGCAATTTGCCGAGCGCACGGTAAGTTCGAGCTCATCGACGGGGCGCAGCAGGATCGGGTCAAACTGCTGTGAGCTGCGCTGAACGGGTGCGTCAAACGCGGCCAGTTCGTTGCCTTCGAGCTGCGCGAACACAGCCAGCTGCTCAACCAGGATCTTGGCCGAAGCACGAACAGCATCTTCAGCCGTCACAGCGCCGTTGGTTTCGATTTCCAGCACGAGCTTGTCGAGGTCGGTACGCTGCTCGACGCGAGCGCTTTCCACGGTGTAGCTCACGCGCTTGACGGGCGAGAACGACGCGTCCAGCACGATACGGCCGATCGATTTTGGCGATTCATCACCATAGCGGCGCTGATTGCCTGGCACATAGCCGCGGCCGTTTTCCACCTTGATCTGCATGTCGATCTTGCCGCCGTGCGACAGGTTCACGATCACGTGTTCAGGGTTGATGATTTCCACGTCGTGCGGGGTCTGGATGTCGGCGGCGGTGACGGGGCCTTCGCCGTCCTTGCGCAGGCTCAGCGTGACTTCGTCACGGTTGTGGAGCTTGAACACCACTCCCTTGAGGTTCAACAGGATGTTGACGACGTCTTCCTGCACACCGTCGATGGACGAGTACTCGTGCAGGACACCCGCGATGGTGACTTCGGTGGCGGCGTGGCCGACCATGGAAGACAACAGTACGCGGCGCAGCGCGTTGCCCAGCGTATGGCCGTAGCCACGCTCGAACGGCTCCAGAGTCACCTTGGCGCGGTTAGCGCCAAGCTGCTCAACATTAATGGTTTTTGGTTTCAACAAATTGGTCTGCATGCAGTCTTCCTCTCAATACCCTCGGTTCGTTACACCGATAAGGCCGGCGAAGCACACCCTGGCGATACGGTGCCCCGTATCGCAGGAACGAAAAATTAGCGTGAGTACAACTCGACGATCAACGATTCGTTGACGTCGGCGGCAAACTCGTCGCGGTCAGGAACCTTCTTGAAGGTACCTTCGCCCTTGTCGGCGTTCACATCGACCCAGGCGGGCAGGCCGACCTGTTTTGCGAGCTCGAGGGCTTCGGTAATGCGGGTCTGCTTCTTCGACTTGTCGCGCACGGCGATGATATCGCCGGCCTTGACCATATACGAAGGAATGTTGACCGAACCACCATTGACGGTGATGGCCTTATGCGACACCAGCTGGCGTGCTTCAGCACGGGTTGAGCCGAAGCCCATGCGGTAAACCACGTTGTCCAGGCGGCATTCCAGGATGAACAACAGGTTGGCGCCGGTATTGCCCTTGCGGCGGTCGGCTTCTTCGAAGTAGCGGCGGAACTGCTTCTCGAGCACGCCGTACATGCGCTTGACTTTTTGCTTCTCGCGCAGCTGCAGGCCGAAGTCGGAAGTGCGGGTACCGGAGGTACGACCGTGCTGACCCGGCTTGGAGTCGAATTTGGCCTTGTCGCTGATGGCGCGGCGTGCGCTCTTCAGGAACAGGTCAGTGCCTTCACGGCGGGATAGTTTGGCCTTGGGGCCTAGATAACGTGCCACTTGAGTGTCCTTTTGTCATCTGCTGCATTTACATGCAGGAGCCGGAGGTCGTGACCTGCCGGCGGTGGGCTTGGTAAAAATGCCTGGTAACCGAGGGATTGAAGTCCACCGGATAGCCAGGCTCGGAGAATTAGATGCGGCGGCGCTTTTGCGGGCGGCAGCCGTTGTGCGGAACCGGGGTCACGTCGGCAATCGAATTGATCCGGATGCCGAGTGCGCCCAAGGCGCGGACAGACGATTCACGACCAGGACCAGGGCCCTTGATTTCAACGTCAAGGTTCTTGATGCCCTGCTCAATGGCGGCACGCCCTGCCACTTCAGAAGCGACCTGCGCTGCGAAAGGCGTGGATTTGCGCGAGCCCTTGAAACCCTGACCACCGGAGGAAGCCCAGGACAAGGCATTGCCCTGGCGGTCCGTGATGGTGATGATCGTGTTGTTGAAAGAAGCGTGGACGTGGGCGATGCCATCGGCCACGTTCTTGCGAACTTTCTTGCGAACGCGCTGTGCGGCGTTATTGCTTGGTGATTTTGCCATGACGACCTCTCAATTATTTCTTCAAAGCTGCAGCGGCCTTGCGCGGACCCTTGCGGGTGCGGGCATTGGTCCGAGTGCGCTGGCCGCGCATAGGCAGACCGCGACGGTGGCGGAAGCCGCGGTAGCAGCCGATGTCCATCAGGCGCTTGATGTTCATCGTGGTTTCACGACGCAAGTCACCTTCGATGGTGAACAGGGCGATCTGCTCACGGATTTTTTCCAGATCGCCGTCGGTCAGGTCTTTGACCTTCTTGGCGTAGGCGATGTCGCATGCCTCGCAAATTTTGCGAGCGCGCGTGCGACCGATGCCAAAGATAGCAGTCAAACCGATTTCGGCGTGCTGCTGCGGCGGGATATTGATACCAGCGATACGAGCCATGTTCGTCCTCTAAAACTCTTGAAATCAGCCTTGACGCTGTTTGTGACGCGGATCCGTGCAAATCACACGGACAACGCCCTTGCGACGGATAACTTTGCAGTTACGGCAAATCTTCTTGACCGAAGCTGAAACTCTCATTTCTATTCTCCTAAACTTTCACTCTGTGCTTACTTGGCACGGAAAACAATACGTGCGCGCGATAAATCGTAAGGCGTCAATTCAACCGTTACCTTGTCACCGGGAAGGATGCGGATGTAGTGCATACGCATTTTCCCCGAGATATGTCCCAGTACAACATGTCCGTTTTCCAGCTTCACCCTGAAAGTCGCATTGGGGAGGTTTTCTACAACCTCACCTTGCATCTGGATCACATCGTCTTTAGACATATCCCATCAAATACTCAGTTAACCGCCCAGTGACGTTTTAAAGTTCGCCTTTTTAAGCAACGACTCATACTGTTGCGACATCATGTAGTTCTGAACTTGGGCCATGAAATCCATGGTCACCACGACAATAATCATTAACGACGTGCCGCCAAAGTAAAAAGGCACGTTGTATTTCAAAATCAAAAACTCCGGCAGCAAACATACAAATGTGATGTAAACCGCACCTGCTAATGTCAAACGCACCAGGATTTTGTCAATGTAGCGAGCCGTCTGGTCGCCCGGACGAATACCAGGAATGAACGCACCACTCTTTTTCAGGTTGTCCGCCGTTTCACGGCTGTTGAACACCAGCGCCGTATAGAAAAAGCAGAAGAACACAATCGCACTGGCGTACAGCATCACATAGATGGGCTGGCCCGGTGTCAGCGTGCTGGCGATATCCTTCAGCCAGCGCATGCTTTCACCCGAGCTAAACCACCCCACCACGGTCGCAGGCAACAGAATGATCGACGAAGCAAAGATGGGAGGAATCACACCTGCCATGTTTAGCTTCAGCGGCAAGTGCGATGATTGGCCACCGTAGACCTTATTACCCACCTGACGCCGCGCATAATTCACAAGAATCTTGCGTTGCCCACGCTCCACAAACACCACGAAATAGGTCACCAGCACCACGACGGCAACGATCACAATGGCGATCAAAATGCTCATGGCGCCTGTACGCACCAGCTCGAGCAAACCACCCATCGCACTCGGCAAACCGGCCGCGATACCTGCAAAAATCAGGATCGAGATACCGTTGCCCAAACCACGTTCTGTAATCTGCTCACCCAACCACATCAGGAACATCGTGCCAGCCGTCAGACTGAACACCGCCGTCATGCGAAAACCAAAGCCTGGCATCAACACCAAACCCGGTGAGCTTTCCAGCGCCACCGCAATCCCCATGGACTGGAACAAAGCCAGCGCCAGTGTGCCGTAGCGCGTGTACTGGGTAATCTTGCGACGACCGCTTTCACCCTCTTTTTTCATCTGCTCGAACGTCGGAACAACGTACGTGAGCAGTTGCATGATGATCGAGGCCGAGATGTACGGCATGATGCCCAAGGCAAACACCGTGAAACGCGACAGAGCACCGCCGGAGAACATATTGAACAGGTTCAATATGCCACCTTGCTGACCCTTGAACAATTCTTTCAACTGACCAGGATCAATGCCCGGCACCGGGATGTGTGCGCCGATGCGATACACCACCAGAGCCAGCAACAAAAAGACGAGCCGATTGCGCAAGTCACCGTACTTGCCGGTTTTTGCAATTTGAGCCGAGCTGGTTGCCACTGATGGATCCTGTCAGTTACGTTCAGTAATTAGGCGATCGAGCCGCCAGCCGCTTCGATAGCCGATTTCGCGCCTGCCGTTGCACCAATCCCATTCAGCTTCACAGCCTTGGTCAGTTCACCGGTCTTGACGATCTTGACGTTCTTGGCGAGTTGACCCACGAGACCAGCGGTCTTCAGTGCCAGCAGGTCGACTTCAGCCAGACCCAGCTGCTCAAGGGCAGCCAGCGTGACTTCGGCGTTGAACTTGAGCAGGTGCGACTTGAAGCCGCGCTTGGGCAAGCGACGCTGCATGGGCATTTGACCACCCTCGAAGCCCACCTTGTGGTAACCACCCGAGCGCGATTTCTGGCCCTTGTGACCACGACCGGCCGTTTTGCCAAGGCCGGAGCCGATGCCGCGGCCAACACGGCGCTTGGCATGTTTGGCGCCTTGGCCTGGCTTGATTCCGTTCAGTTCCATTTTGAATTCCTATCGAGCCGGAGCTCAGACAATCTTGACCAGGTACGCGATCTTGTTGATCATGCCGCGCACTGCGGGCGTATCCTGCAGCTCGCTCACGCTGTTGACGCCACGAAGGCCCAGACCGCGCACGGTGGCGCGATGCGATTCCTTGGTGCCAATCGGGCTGCGAACCAGCTGGACTTTTACTTTGGTTTCTTTGGTCATTTCAGTGCCGCCTTAGCCGAAGATTTCTTCGACGGATTTGCCACGCTTGGCCGCGATTTCCGAAGCAGTCGTGGAGTTGTTCAGTGCATCCATCGTCGCGCGCACCATGTTGTATGGGTTGCTGGAGCCGTGACTCTTTGCGACGATATCCGTGATGCCCATCACCTCGAAAACAGCGCGCATCGGACCGCCGGCAATGATGCCGGTACCCTTGGGAGCCGGCGCCATCATGACGCTGGCCGCACCGTGGTGGCCGAACACATTGTGGTGAATGGTGCCGTTCTTCAACGAGACCTTGGTCATGTTGCGGCGCGCTTCTTCCATCGCCTTTTGCACGGCAGCTGGCACTTCTTTCGACTTGCCCTTGCCCATGCCAACGCGGCCATCACCGTCACCAACGACCGTGAGTGCAGCGAAACCGAGGATACGGCCGCCCTTCACGACTTTGGTCACGCGGTTGACCGCGATCATTTTTTCCTTCAGACCATCGTCTGGAGCGTCGTTGTTCGATTTTGCTTGAAACTTAGCCATACTTAATTCCAGTCTGCTTAGAACTGCAAGCCAGCTTCGCGGGCCGCATCAGCCAGCGCTTTGACGCGGCCGTGGTACGCAAAACCAGCGCGATCAAACGCCACTTTTTCTACACCTGCCGCTTTTGCCTTTTCGGCAATGCGCTTGCCAATGGCTTGCGCGGCAGCAACGTTTCCGCCCTTACCCGAGGCGCCGATTTCCTTGCGCATTTCGACTTCCGCGGTGGAAGCGGCAGCCAGCACCTTGGTGCCGTCGCCAGAAATAACGCTGGCGTAAATGTGCAGATTGGTGCGGTTGACGGTCAGACGGGCAACGCCTTGCGTGGCAATGCGGATGCGGGTCTGGCGTGAACGACGAAGGCGCTGCTCTTTTTTGGTCAACATGATGCAGCTCCTTATTTCTTCTTGGTTTCTTTGATCGTGATCTTCTCATCCGCGTAACGGATGCCCTTGCCCTTGTAAGGCTCGGGAGGACGAACAGCACGAACTTCAGCGGCGATCTGGCCGACGCGCTGGCGGTCAGAACCCTTGATCACCACTTCTGTGGGGGTCGGAGTTGCGACGGTGATGCCAGCAGGCATATCCATGATCACAGGGTGGGAATAGCCGACGGTCAGGTTCAGCTTGGCGCCCTGGGCCTGGGCCTTGTAACCCACGCCGATCAGGCTGAGCTTCTTCTCGAAGCCCTTGGTCACGCCCGTCACCATGTTGTTCACGAGCTGCCGCATCGTGCCGCTCATGGCATTGGCTTCACGCGAATCATTGGCTGGCACAAAGGTCAGCTTGCCGGCATCGTTCTTGATGGTGACAAGCGCGTTCTGCGTCAGCGCCAGGGTGCCAAGGGCACCCTTGACATTGATCTGGTCTGCTTTCATGGCCACGTCCACACCCTGGGGCACGGTCACTGGCATTTTTCCTACACGAGACATTTCAGTTTCTCCTCAATGCCGCCGTTAGGCCACGTAGCAAAGCACTTCACCACCGATACCGGTAGCGCGGGCTTTACGATCAGTCATGACGCCTTGCGGGGTCGTGACAATTGCCACACCAAGGCCGTTCATAACCTGGGGGATGGCGCCATGGCCTTTGTAAACACGAAGGCCGGGGCGGCTGACGCGCTCAATGCGCTCAATCACGGGCTTGCCTGCGTAATACTTCAGGGCGATTTCCAGCTGGGACTTGCCTTCGTCGGTCTTGACGGAGAAGCCATCGATGTAGCCCTCATCCTTCAGAACCTGCGCGATGGCAACTTTGACTTTTGACGACGGCACCAGCACGACGGCTTTTTCAACCATCTGTGCATTGCGGATGCGGGTCAACATGTCGGCGATAGGATCACTCATGCTCATTTTGTGGTTCTCCTATGCTTACCAGCTTGCCTTGGTGATACCAGGGATATCACCAGCAAATGCCAATTCACGGATCTTGGCGCGAGCCAGACCGAATTGACGGAACGTACCGCGTGGGCGGCCCGTGATCGCACAGCGGTTGCGCTGGCGGGTCGGGTTCGCATTACGGGGCAATTTTTGCAGCTCAAGACGGGCCAGAGCGCGCTCTTCATCAGAGCGCTTGGCATCGTTAGACGTCGCCTTGAGTTCAGCGTATTTTTTGGCGAACTTGGCCGCGAGTTTCTCGCGCTTCAGTTCACGTTGCAGTAAAGCTTGTTTTGCCATGTCCCGCCTCAGTTCTTGAACGGAAAACGGAAAGCGGTGAGGAGCGCCTTGCACTCTTCATCGGTCTTTGCCGTGGTGGTGATGCTGATATTGAGACCGCGCAAGGCGTCAACCTTGTCGTACTCGATCTCAGGGAAAATGATCTGCTCTTTCACGCCGATGTTGTAGTTTCCGCGGCCATCAAAGGCCCGGCCGGAAATACCGCGGAAGTCACGCACGCGCGGCAGAGCCACGGTGACGAAACGATCGAGGAATTCATACATCTTCACGCCGCGCAGGGTCACCATGCAGCCAATAGGCAAATCTTCGCGGATCTTGAAACCGGCGATAGCCTTCTTGGCCTTGGTCACGACAGGCTTCTGGCCGGCAATCTTGGTCATGTCGCCGACGGCGTTGTCCATGACCTTCTTGTCGGCAACAGCCTCACTCACACCCATATTGAGCGTGATCTTGGTGATGCGGGGAACCTGCATGGGCGAGGTGTAGCCGAATTTTTCAATCAGGCTCGGGGCGATTTTTTCGCGGTACTGGGCTTGCAGGCGGGCCTGCGGAGCGGCTTGTACAGGGGTGGTCTTTGCCATGTTATGCAGCCTTGATTTCTTCGCCGCTGGACTTGAAGACGCGTACTTTTTTGCCGTCTGCCAGGAGCTTGATGCCAACACGATCCGCCTTGCCGGTAGCGGCATTGAAGATTGCCACATTCGACTGGTGAATCGGCATGCTTTTTTCGACGATGCCGCCGGTGGTGCCCTTGAGGGGATTGGGCTTGGTGTGTTTTTTCACCAGGTTGATCCCATCCACCAGCACATAGCTGTCGTCTTTGCGCAGCGAAATCTTGCCGCGCTTGCCTTTGTCGCGACCAGCGATCACGATGATCTCGTCGCCTTTACGGATTTTGTTCATGGCGAGTCCTTACAGAACTTCAGGAGCCAGGGACACGATCTTCATGAACTTTTCAGTGCGCAGTTCGCGCGTCACTGGTCCGAAGATGCGGGTGCCGATGGGCTCCAGCTTGGCGTTAAGCAACACTGCTGCGTTGCCGTCGAATTTGACAAGGGAGCCGTCACCGCGGCGGATGCCTTTGGCGGTGCGAACAACCACAGCACTGTAAACCTCGCCTTTTTTGACGCGGCCACGCGGAGCGGCTTCTTTGATGCTCACCTTGATGACGTCACCAACGCTGGCATACCGGCGCTTGGAGCCGCCCAGAACCTTGATGCACATCACGGACTTGGCACCCGTGTTGTCAGCAACATCGAGCTTGGATTGCGTTTGAATCATTTAAATGTGTTCCCAACTTGCACCGGAAGGCAACCCCTTGGGATCACCGACCAATCAGTCTTGGGCCTGTCGTCCACACCGCAAACCACTTGCAATGCTTCCGTTAGGCAGAATTCCTCGCTTTTTAGAGCGAAGCCCACGATTATGACTGAGTGCAAAGCCACTGTCAACCGCTTGTTGTGAAAATATCCCCACAATAAAGCGGCGAGCCATCCAAAGCCCGAAAAACCGCCGGCGCGGCCCTGCGCCTTGGGTTTGCGCAGGGCGCAGATTTTTGGCATTAAATATGGCTGCGGCCCAATATATTTGGGCGCCAATAGCTATCAAATAGATAGCAAATCCTGTCCAGAGAATCAAATCCTGACCCCTCCGAGGGAGGCAACCCGCAGCAGATCAGGCTGGCAGGCTGAGGTATTGACCACACAGCGTCAGGAATTTATCCAGTTGGGGATCCACGCCGTTTTCCTGCTGCAGCAGGATGGCCACTTCCGGTGCCAGGTTTCTGGCCAGTGCCGCGTCAAGGAACAACAGGCGCGAACGCCGTGCCAGCACATCTTCCACGGTGCGCGCATATTCATAGCGGGCAGCGAAACGCACCATGGCTTCTGTCAGGCCACCACCCAGCTCGTGACTGGCGCCCGGCAGGCATTCCATGGCGGCAGCCTCGCTGCCATAAAGATGAGCTCCCGGCGCCTCACTGATCTTGCGGCTCGAGTTGTGAGCGCCAACTAACTTTAGATGCGTAGTAGCACCGGCCCCCCGCGCCGGCAACAAGGCCGCACCAAAACATTTGTCCAGTACGTCTTCCGCCATCGCCCGGTAAGTGGTCCATTTCCCTCCCGTCACCGTGACCAGGCCGCTTTTGCTGACGATCACAGTGTGCTCACGCGACAGCGCCTGGGTACTTCCTGCCTCCTCGTCCGGCGGCTTGACCAGTGGCCGTAACCCCACCCAGATGCTTTTGATGTCAGCCGGGCCGGGCGCACGGCTCAAGTAGCGGGCCGATTCACGCAGGATGAAGTCCACTTCTTCCCGGAAAGGCAGTGGCTCGCGCGCCAGGTCGTGGCGTGGCGTGTCGGTGGTTCCGAGGATGGTTTTACCCAGCCAGGGCACGGCAAACAGCACCCGGCCATCCGCCGTCTTGGGTACCAGCAGGGCGTGGTCGCCGGGCAGAAACGATCGGTCCACCACAATATGAACACCTTGGCTGGGCGCCACCATAGGCTTGGCATCGCGCCCTATGGCTTGCCCATCCTGCAGCCGCAGCTGGTCCACCCAGACGCCAGCCGCATTCACCACGCAACGGGCCCTGATCTCAAATGCCTGTCCTGTTTCCTGGTCCCGCGCATGCAGGCCGACCAGCTTCCCGTCCTCATGGATCAGGCCCGTGGCCGCACAGTAGTTCACCAGCAACGCACCCTGGCGGGCCGCGGTGCGGGCCAGCGCCAAAGCCAGCCGTGCGTCGTCAAACTGGCCATCCCAGTACTTGACACCGCCTTTGAGATCGTGCGCCTGCACCGTCGGCAGGCAGGCCAGGGTTTCCTGGCGGTTCAGGAATTCCGTGGCACCCAGGCCCGCCTTGCCGGCCAGCGCGTCATACATCTTGAGCCCGATACCGTAGAACGGAGCTTCCCAGAATTTGTACGAAGGCATGACAAAAGGCAATGGCTGCGCCAGGTGCGGCGCATTGGCCAGCAGCGTCGTACGTTCGTGCAAAGCTTCGCGCACCAGGGAAATATTGCCCTGCGCGAGGTAACGCACCCCGCCATGCACCAGCTTGGTGGCGCGCGATGATGTTCCCTTGGCAAAGTCGTGCGACTCGACCAGCACGACGGAGAATCCACGGGCGGCCGCATCCAGTGCAACCCCCAGGCCGGTAGCGCCGCCGCCAATGATTGCGATGTCGTAATGCTGCGGCTCGGCGAGCCGGGCCATCAAATCCTGGCGCCGCGTTTGCGCAGGCGCTAATTCAGTCGTCATGGGCCTTGTTTCCCGTTTCCATACAAACCCATTGATAAAAATGCGCCGAGCTTACCCCGGCGCTTGTTGCATTAACCTGAATCCCGAAAAAAAAGGGCCGTGCAGCACTTGCGAACTGCACGGCCACGGGATCAGCGTACTTTTCCGTCTTTCCAGGCCTGCAGCAACTTGTCGTAGTTGATGGTTTCGCCTTTGGGCTTTTCATTGGCCAGTTTGGCCCAAGGCGCCGCCTTGTCGCTCAGCCATTTGGCGGGGTCGCCCTTGGGGTTGAGCTTGGGCGGGCACTTGGCCATGCCGGCACGCTCGAGTCGGCCCATCACATCGTCCATTTCATTGGCCAGTGTGTCCATGGAGGCCTGCGGTGTCTTCTCACCGGTCACGGCCTGCGCCACGTTCTTCCACCACAGCTGGGCCAGCTTGGGGTAGTCGGGAACGTTGGTGCCGGTCGGCGACCATGCCACACGGGCTGGGCTGCGGTAGAACTCCACCAGGCCGCCCAGCTTGGGCGCCATGTCCGTCATCGCCTTGGACTGGATGTCCGACTCACGAATCGGCGTGAGGCCGACGATGGTCTTCTTCAGCGACGTGGTTTTGGCGGTGATGAACTGCGCGTACAACCAGGCGGCCGCCGTTTTGTTCTCGTCGTGTGCGGCGAAGAAGGTCCAGCTGCCGACGTCCTGGTAGCCGTTCTGCATGCCCTGTTTCCAGTAAGGGCCGTTCGGGCCGGGCGCCATGCGCCACTTCGGCGTGCCATCAGCATTCACGACCGGCAAGCCCTTCTTGGTCATGTCGGCGGTAAAAGCCGTGTACCAGAAGATCTGCTGGGCGATCTGCCCCTGGGCAGGCACCGGGCCGGCTTCACCGAAAGTCATGCCGGTGGCTTCCTTGGGCGCGTACTTCTTCATCCAGTCCACATACTTGGTCAGCGCATAGACGGCGGCTGGCGAGTTCGTCGCACCACCACGGGCTACCGAGGCCCCAACGGGCGTGCACTTGTCGGCCCCCACGCGAATGCCCCATTCGTCGATCGGCAGGCCGTTGGGCGCACCGATGTCGGCGGTGCCGGCCATCGAGAGCCAGGCATCGGTGAAACGCCAGCCCAGCGAGGGATCCTTTTTGCCGTAGTCCATGTGGCCATAGATCGGCTTGCCGTCAATGGTCTTCACATCGTTGGTGAAGAACTCGGCAATGTCCTCGTAGGCACTCCAGTTCAGCGGCACGCCCAGGTCATAGCCGTACTTGGCCTTGAACTTGTCCTGCAGGTCCTTGCGCGCAAACAGGTCGGCGCGGAACCAATACAGATTGGCGAACTGCTGGTCGGGCAGCTGGTAGAGCTTGCCGTCAGGGGCGGTAGTGAACTTCGTGCCGATGAAGTCCTTGAGATCCAGGCCTGGATTGGTGTATTCCTTGCCCTTGCCAGCCATGTAGTCGGTCAGGTTCAGCACCTTGCCGTAGCGGTAATGGGTACCGATCAGGTCGGAGTCGGAAATCCAGCCGTCATAAATCGACTTGCCGGACTGCATGGAGGTCTGCAGCTTCTCGACCACGTCGCCCTCCTGGATCAGGTCGTGCTTGACCTTGATGCCGGTGATTTCCTCGAAGGCCTTGGCCAGCGTCTTCGATTCGTACTCATGGGTGGTGATGGTCTCGGACACCACCGAGATTTCCTTCACGCCCTTGGCCTGCAACTTCTTGGCGGCATCGATGAACCATTTCATCTCCGCCAGTTGCTTGTCCTTGGCCAGCGTCGAAGGCTGGAATTCGTTGTCAACCCATTTCTTGGCCGCCGCCTCGTCGGCCCAGCTGGGGCTGGCCATGGCACACACTGCGGCCACTGCCAGGGCCGTATAACGCATCTTCATGATTTGTCTCCTCATTGGTTCACTCCCCGTGGTTGAAGGCTTGTTCGGCTCCGGGGAATATGAGCCGGGTTCCTTTTTCTGACTTCTATCCCTTGCGCATGACGAACGCGAGCAAAGCCATCGACAGCAAAAAACTGATCCAGATCGACGGGTCGCCCTCCAGGCCCAGCCACCCGGCCAGCTTGCCGCTGATGCCCACAAAGATAAGATTGAGGTACGCAGCACTGAGCAGACCGATAAAAAGCCGGTCGCCGCGGGTAGTCTCCAGCGGCAAAAAGCCGCGCCGCATCGTCGTCGGCGACTTCAGCTCCCACACCGTCATGCCCACCAGCATCAGCACAATGCAGGTAAAGAAAATTGCCACGGGCGTCGTCCAGGCCATCCACTCAAACATGGGCTCCCCCCCGTGCGCCTGCGGCGCTCCCCCTCAAGGGGGCGCCGCTAGCGGCCTGGCAAAGCCAGTTCCGCGGCGGCCGCTTGATAGGTCCAATGATGGTCATAAGGTCTTCTCCTTTTCTTTCGCACGGGGTCATACCCTGCCCATTGCGAAGCCTTTGGCGATGTAGTTGCGCACAAACCAGATCACGATGGCGCCCGGCACGATGGTCAATACCCCCGCCGCGGCGAGCGTGGCCCAATCCATGCCGGATGCCGACACCGTGCGTGTCATGGTCGCGACGATGGGTTTGGCGTTGACGCTGGTCAGCGTACGTGCCAGCAACAGCTCCACCCAGCTGAACATGAAGCAGAAGAAGGCCGCCACGCCAACACCGGCCTTGATGAGTGGCAGGAAGATGCGCACGAAGAAGCGTGGAAAGGAATAGCCGTCGATATATGCCGTCTCATCAATCTCGCGCGGGATGCCGCTCATGAAACCTTCCAGGATCCACACCGCCAGCGGCACGTTGAACAGCAGATGCGCCAACGCCACGGCGATGTGCGTGTCCATCAGCCCCACTGTGGTGTAAAGCTGGAAAAACGGCAGCAAAAACACCGCCGGCGGCGTCATGCGGTTGGTCAGCAACCAGAAAAATACGTGTTTGTCGCCCAGGAAGCTGTAACGCGAAAACGCGTAGGCTGCCGGCAGCGCCACCGTCACCGAAATCACCGTGTTGATGGCCACATAGATCAGGCTGTTGATGTAGCCCGAATACCAGGACGGGTCGGTGAAGATCGTCTTGTAGTTGTTCCAGGTGAAGTGCTGGGGGAAGAATGAGAAACTCGACAGAATTTCAGCGTTTGTCTTGAAGCTCATGTTGACCATCCAGTAGATGGGCAACAGCGCGAAAACGATGTAGGCAACCAGGAACAGCGTGCGCGCCTGGAATTTGGGCTTATTCATTGCCACCCTCCTTTTCCTGCGTGCCCACGCGCTGCATCCAGTTGTAGAGAATGAAGCACAGCAACAGGATGATCAAAAAGTAAATCAACGAGAAAGCCGCCGCCGGTCCCAGGTCGAACTGACCGACGGCTTTTTGCGTGAGGTATTGCGAAAGGAAGGTGGTCGCATTTCCCGGCCCGCCGCCCGTGAGCACAAAAGGCTCGGTGTAAATCATGAAGCTGTCCATGAAACGCAGCAGCACGGCAATCATCAGAACGCCGCGCATTTTTGGCAGTTGGATGTAGCGGAACACCGCGAATTTACTGGCCCCGTCAATGCGCGCGGCCTGATAGTAAGCGTCCGGGATGGAGCGCAGGCCGGCGTAACCCAGCAGCGCCACCAACGGCGTCCAATGCCACACATCCATCAACAGCACCGTCACCCAGGCATGCACCGCGTTGCCGGTATAGCTGTAGTCAAACCCCACTTTTTGCAGCATGGCACCCAGGAGCCCGATGTCGGCCCGGCCATAGATCTGCCAGATCGTGCCCACCACATTCCACGGGATCAACAGCGAGAGCGCCACCAGCACCAATACCAGCGAGGCTTTCCAGCCTTGGGCGGGCATAGACAGCGCCAGCGCGATGCCCAGTGGAATTTCAACGGCCAGCACCGCCAGCGAGAAGGTGAGTTGCCGCCATAACGCCGCATGAAGTTCTTCGTCGCGCATCACCGATGCAAACCATTCCGTACCGACAAACACACGTCGCTCCGGCGAAATGATGTCCTGCACCGAATAGTTAACCACCGTCATGAGCGGCAGAATGGCAGAAAACGCCACGCAAATGATGACTGGCAACACCAGCAGCCAGGCCTTCTGGTTCACCGGTTTAGTCGTTGTGCTCATGGATTTACCCCCACGCTTGTCACTGCGTGTACTGCGCTGCCCCCCGAGGGGGCCGGAGCTTGCTTGAAGCGGTTCTGCGCTGCGCTCATACATCCACCAATTCGTCGTTGAGATACAGGCAGGTATGCGGCCCCATGACCTGCAGCCAAACCTCTTCCCCCACCTGTGGCGCGCGGGAGGCCGGATTCAAACGCGCCTTGAGCGTGTGCTCGCCAATCCGCGCCGTCAGCATCAGATGTGTGCCGATGTCCTGCACCAGCGTGACAGTAAAAGGCAACGCCGCCGGATCGCCTGCCGCCGTGTTCACCACGTATTCAGGACGCACGCCCAGCTTGAGTTCGCCGTCTGGCATGGCACGCTCTTGCGGCAAGGCCAGGGGCCGGCCCGCGACACGCAGTGCACCATCGGTAACCGTGGCCGGCAAGAAATTCATACCCGGCGAGCCAATAAAGTGCCCCACAAACGTGTGGCGAGGCCGTTCGAACAGCGCGTCGGCAGAGCCGGTTTGCACCGCACGGCCGCGGGTCATGACCACCACCTCCTCGGCAAAGGTCAATGCCTCCACCTGGTCGTGCGTGACGTAAATCAGGGTCAGCTTCAGTTCATGGTGAATCTGCTTGAGCTTGCGCCGCAGCTGCCATTTGAGATGCGGGTCAATCACCGTGAGCGGCTCGTCAAACAGCACGGCAGATACATCAGGCCGTACCAAACCGCGGCCGAGCGAGATTTTCTGCTTGGCGTCCGCCGCCAGCCCGGCCGCACGGTGATTCAACTGGCCACTCATGTCCAGCATCTCGGCGATTTCACCGACGCGTTTTTTGATCTGGTCTTCCGGCACCTTGCGATTGCGCAGCGGAAAGGCCAGGTTCTCCGCCACCGTCATGGTGTCGTAGATCACCGGGAACTGAAACACCTGTGCGATATTGCGCTGCTGCGGCGAAGCATGCGTCACATCCACACCGTCAAATTTGACCGTACCCTGCGACGGCACCAGCAGACCCGACATGATGTTGAGCATGGTGGTCTTGCCGCAGCCCGAGGGGCCCAGCAGCGCATAGGCGCCGCCGTCACGAAAGCTCATGGTCAACGGAAGCAGCGCGTAGTCGCTGTCCTCCCGAGGGTTGGGCCGGTAGGCGTGGGCCAGATCAAGATCAATACGCGCCATAAGACCTCCACAATGCAGCCGCCGGCGCAAGAAGATGCTTCATGCGGATCCCCCTTTGCGCTCAGGCGCCAGCAACAGGGTGCCGGTCGCGTCAAACACATACACCTGCGCCGGACTGAGAAACAGGGTGATGGGTGCGCCCAGCTCGAAGTAATGCACACCGGTCAGTTGCGCCACAAGCTCGCCCACCGCCGTGGCGACGTGGACAAACGTGTCGGAGCCGGAAATTTCTGCGAGTTCGACCTTTCCCGGCAACGCTGCATCGCCTTCACGCGCTTCGACGCGCAAGGCACTGCCGCGAACACCGGCCGTGAGGGTTGCGAGGTTTTGCGCCGGCGCATCAGGCAAGTCCACCGCCAGGGTCGGGCCTGCAGCCAGCTGCAGGCCTTGCGCGGCCGGCAGCGCCGCCATCAGGTTCATGGGCGGGTCACTGAAAGCCCGGGCCACGCGCAGCGAGCGTGGCGAGTGGAATACCTCGGCCGTCGGGCCGTACTGCAGCAATTCACCGCCATCCATCACTGCGGTGTAGCCGCCCAACAGCAGGGCTTCGCCAGGCTCGGTGGTGGCATAGATCACGGTGGAATCGCCAGCCGCAAAAAGCTGGGTCAGCTCTTCACGCAATTCCTCGCGCAGTTTGTAGTCCAGATTGACCAGCGGCTCGTCCAGCAGCATCAGGGGAGCACCCTTGGCCAGAGCGCGCGCCAGGGCCACCCGCTGTTGCTGCCCGCCTGACAGCTCCGCCGGATAACGATCCAGGAACATCTCGATATGCAGACGCTCTGCCAGTTTGCGCACTGTCTGGTCAACGTTCTTTTCGCCGCGCAGCTTGAGAGGTGAAGCGATGTTGTCCGCCACCCGGAGCGAAGGGTAGTTGATGAACTGCTGATAGACCATCGCAACGTTCCGTTCGCGAACCGGCATGCCGGTCACGTCGGCTTCATTGACCAGGACTTTGCCTTGCGTGGGAACATCAAGGCCCGCCATGATGCGCATCAGGCTGGTTTTTCCAGCCTGCGTTGCCCCCAGCAGCACAGTGACTTCACCGCTGCGCGGCGCAAGGCTCATCTCATACAGCCATTGCTCGGCGCCCACCTTTTTAGTGATGTGGTCCAGGGCCAGCTGCATCATCGCGCTCCCCTGTCAAGCCGGGCTGAACAGCCGTGTTGTACAGAGACAAGGACGCCAGATGGCGTCCCTGCCCGGCACACGGCAAACAGAAAACGTGACGAAGTAAACAAAGAAAAACACTCCCGGCGAAACTTTTGGGTGAAACTGGGTGAAGTTCGATTTTTTTCTATTTTTCTTCTTTTGTGTTTGTTTTATCTAATTGTTTTCCCTAATCGGTTTCCTTTTGTTTCGATATAAAGTTTCTACATCCTCCAGAGTCGGACCCGCGTGAACTCCAACCCCAGGCAAATCAAACTTCTTGACGTTGTGCGAACCCATGGCTCGGCCTCCGTCGAGCAGCTGGCGGAAAAACTCGACGTCACCCTGCAGACCGTTCGGCGGGACGTACAGCGGCTGTCCGAGGCAGGCCTGCTCACACGCTTTCACGGCGGCGTGCGCATGCCCAGCTCGACCATTGAAAACATTGCGCACCGCCAGCGCGAAAGCCTCAACGCCGAGGGCAAGGCGCGCATTGCCCAGGCGGTGGCGAGGCGGATCCCCAATGACTGTTCGCTGATCCTGAATATCGGGACGACCACCGAGGCCATCGCCAAGGCGCTGCTCGGCCACAAGGGACTGCGCGTCATTACCAACAACCTCAATGTGGCGGCCATACTCTGCGACAACACCGACTGCGAGGTCATCGTGGCCGGCGGCGTGGTGCGCGCACGTGACCGGGGCATTGTGGGCGAGGCGGCGGTCGACTTCATCCGCCAGTTCCGGGTCGACATCGCCGTCATCGGCATCTCCGGGATTGAGTCCGACGGTTCGCTGCGCGACTTTGACTACCGAGAAGTCAAGGTTGCCCAGACCATCATTGAGCACGCACGCGAGGTCTGGCTGGCAGCCGACAGCAGCAAGTTCAACAGGCCCGCCATGGTGGAACTGGCCACGCTCTCCCAGATTGA
Source organism: Polaromonas aquatica (assembly GCF_050626995.1). Taxonomy (GTDB): domain Bacteria; phylum Pseudomonadota; class Gammaproteobacteria; order Burkholderiales; family Burkholderiaceae_C; genus Polaromonas; species Polaromonas aquatica_A. The sequence goes on from NZ_CP192467.1 coordinate 1,473,102, forward strand.
CCGGTTGTTCACCGACCTGCCCCCACCCGAGCCCTTTCCGGCCTTGCTGGCCGAGGCTGACGTCAACTGCGAAGTCGCCCACCCTTGATCCCACCGCACTTGTGCGCCGCCGGCCCCTTTTCATACACTCCAGCGCATGACCTACCTCCTCGCCCTTGACCAGGGGACCTCCAGTTCCCGCAGCATCGTGTTTGACGAACACGGCCACATAGTGGCCCTGGCCCAGCAGGAGCTGCCGCAGATCTACCCCAGGCCAGGCTGGGTCGAGCACGACTTGATGGAAATCTGGCGCACCCAGCTGGCCACGGCGCGCGAAGTGCTGGCCAAAGCCAACATCAAGGCCAGCGATATCCGTGCGCTGGGCATTACCAACCAGCGCGAAACCACCGCCGTCTGGAACCGCAAGACCGGCCAGCCGGTCCACCACGCCATCGTCTGGCAAGACAGGCGCGCCGAAGCCACCTGCGCCGCCTTGCGCGAACAGGGCAAGGAAAGCCTGATCCAGTCCAAGACCGGTCTGCTGATCGACGCCTACTTCTCCGGTACCAAACTCAAATGGCTGCTCGACAACGTGCCCGGCGCGCGCACGCAGGCAGAGCGCGGCGAACTGGCTTTCGGGACCATCGACAGCTGGCTGATGTGGCAGCTCACGGGCGGCACGCTGCATGCCACCGACGTCAGCAATGCGTCCCGCACCATGCTGTTCAATGTGCATACCAACCAGTGGGATGCCGAGCTGCTGGACTTGCTGGGCATCCCGGCCTCGCTGATGCCCAGCGTGCTGCCTTCGAGTGCGCGTTACGCAGAGGTGCGTCCCGAGTTGCTGGGCCATGCCATCCCTATCGGCGGCGTGGCCGGCGACCAGCAAAGCGCCCTCTTCGGCCAGGCCTGCTTCAAGGCCGGCATGGCCAAAAATACTTACGGCACGGGCTGCTTCATGCTGATGCATACCGGCGGGCAATTTCAAACTTCGCACAACGGGCTATTAACCACCAGTGCAGCGCAGGCGACTACAGAAACCCGGTTCGCCATCGAAGGCAGCGTGTTCGTCGGCGGCGCGGTTGTGCAGTGGCTGCGTGACGGCCTGCACGCCATCAAGGGCAGCGCCGAAGTGCAGGGCCTGGCCGAAAGCGTGCCCGACTCGGGCGGCGTGATGATGGTGCCGGCCTTCACCGGCCTGGGCGCGCCCTACTGGAAACCCGACGCGCGCGGCACCATCACCGGGCTCACACGCGGCACCACGGTGGCCCACATCGCGCGCGCCGCACTGGAAAGCATCGCCTACCAAAGCGCGGCCTTGCTTCAGGCCATGAGCCGCGACGCAGTGAGCGCCGGCGCCGCGCCCGTGGCCGAGCTGCGAGTGGACGGCGGCGCTTGTGTCAACGACCTGTTGATGCAGTTCCAGGCCGACTTGCTGGGCATCCCGGTGATTCGGCCGGCCGTGATCGAAACCACTGCGCTGGGTGCAGCCTATCTGGCGGGGTTGTCCAGCGGTGTATACAGCAGCATCGACGAACTCTCCGGCATGTGGCGCGCCGAGCGCAAGTTCTTGCCCACACTGGGTGCGGACCGGGCCGCCGCGCTCATGGAGCAGTGGGAACGCGCCGTCCGGCAAACCGTGCTGCAGTAGGCGCGCCCTGCCCCGATACGGGCTGCGTGCCCTGCCTTGTCACATTCCCCACAAACGCGGCCGCTAGACTTGGCCGCATGAATGCGTATGCCACAACACCCTCAAGGCGCCGGCTGGTCTTCGGAGCCGGCGCGGCGGCCGTCCTGGGCCTGGCCGGCTGCGGAGCGCCGCAGCCGGTGGCCGCGTCCACTCAGCTGGCGCCGACGCGCCTGCGCCTGATCGGCGAGTCCCGCATCGCGCACCGCCTGCAATTCCAGGGCACCACGGTGGGCGGGCTCTCGGGCATTGACTACGACGCCGCCAGCGGCCTGTATTACCTCGTCAGCGACGATGGTTCCAACATCAACCCCGCCCGGTTTTACACCGCACGCATCGCGCTGGGCATGAACAGCCTGGGTCCACCGGAATTGTTGGGCGTCACCCCCCTGCGCCAGGGCGACAGCAGCACGTATGCCGCTGCATTGCGGGGCATCCAGGCTCCCGATCCGGAAGCGATCCGCTGGCGCTCCGATAGCCAGACGCTGCTGTGGATTACTGAGGGGCATTCCCTGACGGGCGTGGCACCGGAGCTGCGCGAAAGCCGGGCTGACGGGACACTGGTTCGCGAATTTACGCTGCCGGCCATGTTTGATTTTCATCTCACCCGGGGGCCGCGCATCAATCGGGCACTCGAAGGCCTGGCCCTGACACCCGATGGGAAGACAGCCTGGATCGCCATGGAAAGCGCCATGCGCCAGGATGGCCCCATGCCCACGGTGCAGGCACCGGGCGGACCTTGCCGCTTCACCCAAATTGATCTTGCCAACGCGAAAGTATTGCGGCAAATCGCCTACGTTCCCGACGCCATTCCGCGCGCGCCTGTCGCGCCGGCCACCCAAGCCGACAACGGCGTGGTGGAAATCCTGATGCTCGATGCGGACCGCATGCTGGTGCTGGAGCGGGCTTATATGGCTGGCTGGGGCCCGGAAAGGGGTAATTCGCTGCGCCTGTACCTCATCGACACCCGGCAGGGTTCCGATACGCTGGCAACGCCCGCCCTGCAGGCTGGCGCCTGGCGCGCCGCGGACAAAACCCTCATTGCCGACTTCTCCGCCTTCACCGGTCCAGGCCCCGGCCGGCGGCTGGAGCGCCTGGACAATACCGAGGGCATGGCTTGGGGCCCGGTGCTTCCGAACGGAAACCGCAGCCTGGTCTTCATTAGCGACGACAATTTCAGCTCCCGGCAAATCAGCCAATGGCTGGCCTTTGAATTTTTGGACTGACAACGCATGACACCCACCTCTCTCGCAAACAACGGGCACATCGCCTTCATTGGCGGCGGCAACATGGCCAGCGCCATCATTGGCGGCCTGATCAAGCAGGGCTTGCCCGCCGGCCAGATTCAGGTCGTTGAGCCATTCGCCGAGCAACGCGCCAAGCTGACGCAGCAATTCGGCGTGCAGGTCCATGAAGCGCCGGGCGCGTCGCTGGCCACCGTTGGCCTGGTGGTCTGGGCCGTCAAGCCGCAGACCTTCAAGGACGCGGCGCTGCAAACGCAGCTTCATACCAAAGCTGCGCTGCACCTGAGCGTGGCGGCGGGCGTGCGCTCCAGCAGCATCGCGCACTGGCTGGGTACGCACCGGGTGGTGCGCGCCATGCCCAATACGCCGGCGCTGGTGGGCAAAGGCATGACGGCGCTGTTTGCCCGGACTGCCGCCACCAACACCGATCGGCTGACGATCGAAAAAGTTATCCAGCCCACGGGAGATTACCTGTGGCTGGCGGACGAAACCCAGCTGGACGCGGTCACCGCACTGTCCGGCTCGGGCCCGGCCTATGTGTTTTATTTCATCGAAGCGATGATCGAGGCCGGTACCGACATGGGCCTGCCGCCCGCGCAGGCGCGCCAGCTCGCGATCGGCACCTTTGTGGGCGCTTCAGCCCTGGCGCAAGCCTCCGATGAGCCGCCCCAGGAGTTGCGCGCGAGGGTCACTTCCAAGGGCGGGACAACCTATGCGGCACTGACTTCCATGGAACAGGACCGCGTCAAGATGCAGTTCATGCGTGCCATTCACGCTGCCCGGCAGCGCGCCGCCGAGCTGGGTGATGAATTTGGCGTCGGCTGAGATTTAGAGGCTAAATAGCCGTTAGCCCAATTAACATTGGCGCATGTTGCTATGCTTTTAATAGCGAAATGATCCTGGCGCAGTCTGATCGCAGACGCTACCCAAAAAGCCCGCGAAGCGCGGGCTTTTTTCATGGATGGGGTTTCGCATCAACGGCCCAGGTAAGACAGCGCAATCCCCGCAAACACCGTAAAACCCAGCCAGTGATTCAGGCGGAAAGCCTTGAAGCAGTCGTCGCGTTCCCGTTTGCGGATCAGCCAGCCATGCCACAGTGCTTGCGCCAGGGCCACTCCACTCGCTATCAAATAAATAGCTGACTGAACAATGCCCATAAGGACCCAAGCCCAAATTGACAAGTAAAGGAGGTAGCAGAGCATGACGCCTGCAACGTCAAAACGCCCCAGCGTTATGGCCGAAGTTTTCATGCCTATCTTGAGGTCATCGTCACGGTCCACCATGGCGTATTCGGTGTCATAGGCGATCACCCAGAACAGGTTACCGAACAGCAGTACCCAGGCCAGCATCGGTACCCGCGACTGCACAGCGGCAAACGCCATCGGAATGCCGAAGCTGAAGGCAACGCCCAGCACTGCCTGCGGCATGGAAACATAACGCTTGGCATACGGATAGACCAGCGTGACGGCCAGCGCGGCAAATGACCAGGCGATGGCGGCGGCGTTGGTGGTGAGAACCAGGCCAAAGGCGAGCAGCGCCAGCACCGCGCCGACGATAAGAGCCTCCCGCACCGACACAGCCCCGCGAGTCACGGGCCGTTCTGCGGTGCGCTTGACGTGGCGGTCAAACTCCCGGTCAGCCACGTCGTTGATGCAGCAGCCCGCGCTGCGCATCAGGATGGTTCCCAGCGTGAACACTGCGATGAGATGCCAGCCCGGAAAGCCATGCGACGCAATCCAAAGCGCCGACAGCGTGGGCCAGAGCAGCAGCAACCAGCCCGCGGGACGGCTCCAGCGAACGAGCTGAAGGTAGAGGCCGAGCTTTTGCTTCAGCAAGCCAGAGGACATTACTCTTCGAGCAACGAACGCAGCATCCAGGCCGTCTGCTCATGCACCGTGAGGCGCTGCGTCAGCAAATCGGCCGTTGGTTCATCGCTGGCCTTGTCGGCCAGCGGAAACAGTTCGCGCGCGGTACGTGCCACAGCCTCATGGCCCTGCACCAGAATGCGCACCATCTCCAGTGCTTTGGGCGGCACCACCGGCACGTCCGGAATGGAAGCCAGCTTGCTGAACTGGGCGTAGGAGCCCGGTGCGGGGTGGCCCAGCGAGCGGATGCGCTCCGCCACCGGGTCGACCGCGGCCCAGAGTTCGGTGTACTGCGCCATGAACATCAGGTGCAGCGTGTTGAACATCGGCCCGGTCACGTTCCAGTGGAAGTTATGGGTGGTGAGGTAGAGCGTGTAGGTATCGGCCAGCAGGCGGCTCAGCCCCTTGGCGATTGCCGCGCGGTCTTTTTCGCTGATGCCGATATTGATGGCAGGTGCAGGCTTTCCGGTGGTTTTGCCGGCTGGCTTGGCAGAAGACTTGGCCATGGTGTTTCCTTTTTTAAAAATGCAGGGGTAACTTTAACTTTACGAAATCAGGGTGAGGGCCGCAGCGGCCGCCCGCAATACCCGACACAGACGGGCTCACGACAGGCGAATAACCCCGGGTAACTCGCAAGCGTAAATTGCGTTGCGCAATGCGGCAATGGCCTCATAACGCGTGAAGCTGCGACGCCAGGCCAGCACTACGCGCCGACTCGGCACATCGCCATCAAACGGCAGGTATTTGATGAAGGATGGCTGCTCTGCCGCGACCTTGCTGCGGCCTGCGACAGTTTTCCCCTTGGCAGGCTTTTTGGCCGCAGCCTGTTCGGCCAGTGCCTCTTTGGGCACACCGAGTCGGGGCACCAGCGTGATGCCCATGCCCGCCGCCACCATGTGCTTGATGGTTTCCAGCGAGGAGCCTTCAAAGCTTTTGCTGATGCCTTCAGCGCTGCTGGAAAAGCGCGCAAATTCGGGACAGACCTCAAGCACATGGTCGCGGAAGCAATGGCCGGTGCCGAGCAGCAGCATGGTTTCCTTCTTGAGTTCCTCGGCCGTCACGCTCTTGCGCGACGCCAGCGCATGGGCGCTGGGCACCGCCGCCATGAAAGGCTCGTCATACAGGGGCGCAATGGCCAGGTTGGTGTCGGGAAAAGGCTCGGCCAGGATGGCGCAGTCAATTTCCCCGGTGCGCAACTCTTCCAGCAGCTTGACCGTGAAATTTTCCTGAAGCATCAGCGGCATCTGGGGCGTGTGGGCAATGGCCTGTCGCACCAGATCCGGCAGCAAATAGGGGCCAATGGTGTAAATCACGCCCAGCCGCAGTGCCCCGGCCAGCGGATCCTTGCCGCGCTTGGCGATTTCACGGATGTTGTCGGCCTGCTCGAGCACGCTCTGAGCCTGTCGCACGATTTCTTCGCCCAGAGGCGTCACGGTGATTTCGTTGGCGTTGCGCTCGAAGAGCTTGACCTGCAGCTCTTCTTCCAGCTTCTTGATGGCCACGCTGAGCGTGGGCTGCGAGACGTGGCACGCATCGGCCCCTTTGCCGAAATGCTTTTCCCGGGCAACGGCAACGATGTATTTGAGTTCGGTCAGCGTCATGGCGTCTCGCGATTCCAGGCTTTCGCCTATTTCCACTTACCCTGGTTCTTATAGTCCACGTCGGCAACGACACCTTGGACATCAAACACCACCATCAGGGTTTTTTGGCTAGGCGTGAAACCCCTCATCTCCTGGTAGTTGTATATCGCGGCACGGCCTGCCGGCTGTTTGATCACCGGAAAAATCGCCTCGCCTGGCGCAGGCCCGAACAGGGTATTGACCTGGGCCACGGTGGTCTTGCCGACCTCAACCAAGGGAACCTTGCTCTCGTCGAAATCGGTGGCGTCATCCTTCATGTTGGACAAATAGGCCTTGGAGACCAGTTTGCCCTCACTGAACACCAGGGTCAAGGCATAAACCGGCGTCACGCCCGCGGTCTTGGCCTGACCGCCCATGGAGGCGTAGGCATATCCCAGCGTGCGGATCTGCTTGCCATTGGACAGGCCGCTTGCCTCCTGGAAGGGTTTGCCCAAGCGAGCCATCACCTCCTGTTCGGTGGTTTTTCCCAATGTCAGCTCGCTGTCGGCTGGTCTCACGAATTTTGTCCCGGCACAGCCTGTCAAGGTTACAGCCAGTGCCAGAGCGGCGCATTTGGTCATCCAGTTCATTCGTCTTCCCTCTCTTTGTCTATTAGTGAAGTGTTGTTGAAATCATTTTTGCCTGCCCCGTTGGCCGATCACTCAAGCCTTGAGGTATTCCGATTTTCCACCCAACCAGCGGGCGATGTGCAAATTTGCCAATGGCCGGTAGTGATCCAGCATTCTGGGTGCCAAATCCCTTGCCCAGTCCAGCCATTGCGTGTCCACCGTGAGATCCGCGAAACGCAGCAATGGCGCTCCCGACTGCCGCGCCCCCAGGAATTCGCCGGGCCCGCGGATTTCCAGGTCACGCCGGGCGATTTCAAAACCATCATTGGTTTGCGCCATGGCCTTGAGGCGTTCGCGTGCCATTTCGCCCAGCCGCGAAGATTCACCGGTCGAATACAGCAGCACGCAGGCAGAAGCCGCCGCACCCCGTCCCACCCGCCCGCGCAGCTGGTGCAGCTGGCTGAGGCCAAAGCGCTCGGCGTGCTCAATCACCATCAGTGAGGCATTGGGCACGTCCACCCCGACCTCGATCACCGTGGTGCTGACCAGAACGCCCATTTTCCCGGCGGTGAAAAGACCCATGACGGCTTTTTTGTCGGCAACCGGCATACGTGAATGCAGCAGCCCCACGTTGACGCCGGGCAGTGCCGCGCTCAGCGCTTCGTGTGTCTGTGTGGCATTGACCAGGTCGATGGACTCGCTTTCCTCGATCAACGGACAGACCCAGTAAATCTGCCGCCCTTCAGCCAGCTGGCCACGGATGCGCGTAATCACTTCATCACGGCGCGCATCGCTCACTACCTTTGTCACGATAGGCGTTCGGCCGGGTGGAAGCTCGTCGATGGTGGACACATCCAGGTCAGCGTAATAACTCATCGCCAGCGTGCGCGGAATCGGTGTGGCGGTCATCATCAAAAGGTGTGGCTCCTGCCCGCCTTCGGTCATCTTGCTGCGCAAGGCCAGCCGCTGCGCCACGCCGAAGCGGTGCTGCTCGTCGATGATGGCAAGTGCCAGGTTTTTGAACTTCACCTTGTCCTGGATCACGGCATGCGTGCCTATCACCAGGCCCGCCGCGCCGCTTTCAATCAGCGCCAGCATCTCGCGCCGCTCCTTGGCCTTCTGGCTGCCGGTCAGCCAGGCAGTTTTGATGCCCAGGGGCTCAAGCCAGCCGATCAGCTTGCTGAAATGCTGCTCGGCCAGGATTTCCGTGGGCGCCATCAGGGCGCACTGCCAGCCTGCGTCAATGCATCGGGCTGCGGCCCGGGCCGCCACCACCGTTTTGCCGGCGCCCACGTCGCCCTGCAGCAGACGGTGCATGGGAATGTTTTTCTTCAGGTCGGCCTCGATCTCGTTGCACACGCGCTGCTGGGCGCCCGTGAGGCGAAACGGCAGGCGCTCGAGCAACTGCTCCTCCAGCGTGCACTGCGTGCCGCGCATCGCCGGGCCGGTGAGCGCCGGCGCGCGCATGGCGGCGCGTATGCGCCTGGCCTGCAATTGCGACAGCTGCTGTGCCAGCAGCTCCTCGGCCTTCAGGCGCTGCCAGGCCGGGTGGCTGCGATCTTCAAGCGTGGACAGCGCCACATCCGGCGTGGGGTGGTGCAAAAACTGTAGCGCGTCGCGCAGGTTCCATAGGGACTGCGGCATGTTTTTGCTTAAAAATTCCGCCGGAACCGTCTCACGCAGATCGGCGCGCGCCAGGCCGCTGAGCACCGCCTTGCGCAGATAGTTCTGCGGCAGGCCGGCCACGGTGGGGTACACCGGCGTCAGCGCCCCCGGCAACTCGCCGCCCGCCAGCCTGAAGGCGGGGTGAATCATTTCACGGGCCACAAAGCCGCCGCGAATCTCGCCGCGCACCCGAACGCGGGCGCCCACGCTGAGCGTCTTCTGGTGGGCCGGATAGAAATTGATGAAGCGCAACACGCAGGTGCCGCTGCCGTCGTCCACGGTCACCCGCAACTGGCGGCGCGGCCGAAAGGCGATGTCGCTGTGTGTCACCTCGCCTTCTATTTGCACCAGGTCGCCATCGCGTGCATCGGCCAGCCGCACGATGCGGGTTTCGTCCTCATAACGCAGGGGAAGGTGCAAGGCCAGGTCGATGTCGCGGCGCAGGCCCATTTTCTCGAGCGCTTTTTGCGCGGGGGATTTGGGCGGGGCTTTTGCAGCCAGCGGCCGGAGCGCACCCCTGTCCCCGGCCTCGGGCGAGGCGGCTTTTGGGGCGGAGGCACCAGGTGGCGACATGGGACAATTGTGCCTTCATGAAGAAGACTCATTTCAGCCTCAGCGATTTTGATTTCATACTGCCCGCAGAACTCATAGCCCAACACCCCGCGGCCCAGCGCAGCGCGTCGCGCCTGCTTGACGGCCGGGACGACCCGCCTGTGGACCGCCGGTTCACCGAGCTTCCCGGCTTGCTGCTGCCGGGCGACCTGCTGGTCTTCAACGACACCAAAGTCGTCAAGGCGCGGCTCTTCGGCCAAAAGGCCAGCGGCGGAAAACTCGAACTGCTGATCGAGCGTGTGCTATCGCCCCATGCGGACGAAGGCCATGAAGTCGCCGCCCATATGAAGGTCAGCAAGAAGCCTCTGCCGGGCGCGGTGCTGCAGATGGACGGCGGCTTTACCGCTACCTTGCTGGGCCGCTGGCCCGAAGAAAGCGGGCCGCTTTATCGCTTCCGCCTGAGCAGCGACCCGTATGCGTTGATGGCGCAGCACGGCCATGTGCCGTTGCCGCCCTACATCACCCACACGGATTCCGCCGACGACGAGCAGCGCTACCAGACGGTGTTTGCCAAAAACCCTGGCGCCGTGGCGGCGCCCACGGCCGCGCTGCATTTTGATGAGGCCGTGCTGGCCGAGCTGGAGGCGCGCGGCATCCGGCGCGCCAGCGTAACCTTGCACGTGGGTGCAGGCACTTTCCAGCCGGTCAAGGCCGAAAACATTGCCGACCACACCATGCACTTCGAACGTTTTGAGGTCCCCCCCGCCACGCAAGAAGCCATCGCGGCCTGCAAGGCGCGCGGCGGCCGGGTGGTGGCGGTGGGCACCACCACCGTGCGGGCGCTGGAGTCCCACGCCAAATTCGGCCCGGACTGCAACGACACCAATATCTTCATCACACCCGGCTTTGAGTTTGCCGTCGTCGATCTGCTGCTGACGAACTTTCACCTGCCCAAAAGCACACTCATGATGCTGGTCAGCGCGTTTTCGGGCTACGAACACATCATGGCGCTGTATCGCCACGCGATTGCGGAGCGCTATCGTTTTTTCAGCTATGGCGACGCCATGCTGCTGGCGCGCAAACCCCCATTGGTACGCGCCTGAGGCCGTCTGAATCTCCTGCGCACACCTGCGACAATCCCAAGATGCTCGAATTTGAAGTTCTGAAGACCGATGCCCCGGCCGGCGAAGGGGCCGGCGCCTACCTCGGCTCCTATGCCCGGCGCGGCAAGCTGACGCTCAACCACGGTGTGGTGCAAACCCCCATCTTCATGCCAGTCGGCACATACGGCACCGTCAAGGGCGTGATGCCCCAATCGCTGCACGACATGGGCGCGCAAATCATCCTGGGCAACACTTTTCATCTCTGGATGCGTCCCGGCCTCGATGTGATGCAAAAGTTCGGCGGCCTGCACAAGTTTGAAAGCTGGAACAAACCCATCCTGACCGATAGCGGCGGCTTCCAGGTCTGGTCGCTGGGCGAGATGCGCAAGATTTCCGAAGAAGGTGTGAAGTTCGCGTCGCCCGTGAACGGCGACAAGCTCTTTTTGACGCCTGAAATCTCGATGCAGATCCAGACCGTGCTCAACAGCGACATCGTGATGCAGTTCGACGAGTGCACGCCGTACGACACCAAAGGCCATATCACCACCGAAAGCGAAGCACGCAGCTCGATGGAGCTGAGCCTGCGCTGGGCCAGCCGCTGCATCGCCGAGTTCAAGAAGCTCGAGAATCCCAACGCGCTCTTCGGCATCGTGCAGGGCGGCATGTTTGAAAACCTGCGTCAGGAATCGCTGGATGCGCTGGTTGAGCTCGACCTGCCGGGCTACGCAATCGGCGGTGTGAGCGTGGGCGAGCCCAAGGAAGAGATGCAACGCATCATGGCGCACACGCCGCATCGCCTGCCAACGAACAAGCCGCGCTACCTGATGGGCGTCGGTACACCCGAAGACCTGGTCGAGGGCGTCGCGGCCGGCGTCGACATGTTCGACTGCGTGATGCCGACCCGCAATGCGCGCAACGGCCACATGTTCACCCGTTTCGGCGACCTGAAAATCCGCAACGCGCGCTACAAGACCGAGGACCAGCCGGTGGACGCAACCTGCAGCTGCTACACCTGCAAAAACTTCTCGCGTGCCTACATGCACCACCTGGACCGCTGCGGCGAGATGCTGGGACCCATGCTGTCGAGCATCCACAACCTGCACTACTACCTCAACCTCATGCAGGAGATCCGCGATGCGCTTGATGCGGGGCGCTTTGGCGAATTCGCTGCGCAGTTCCGCGGCGACCGGCAGCGGGGGGTGTGATGAACATCAACCTGCAACGCTGGATAGACCGATGGGCGGGCATTCCGCTGTGCGCGGCTGTGTCGGGCATTGATGCGGCCATGCGCCGCTTCCGCAGGGACGACAGCGCCGACAAGGCGCCGCGTGCCATCGTGGTGATTTTGTTGTCTGAGATGGGCAGCCTGGTGCTGGCGCACGAGATGTTTGCGCGCCTGAAGCAGCGCTACCCCGACGCACCATTGCATGCGCTGCTCTTCGGGAAAAACCGCGAGATCCTCGACCTGATGAAGGTCGTGGATCCGGCCAACGTGCACACGGTCAATGACAAATCGCTGGGCGGGCTGCTGTCGAGCCTGTGGAAGGCGATTGGCGAGCTGCGCCGGGCGAACGTCGATGTGGCGATCGACTGCGAGCTGTTCTCGCGCATCAGCAGCCTGCTGTCGTATGCCAGCGGCGCGCGCATCCGCGTGGGTTTTCACCGCCATACGCAAGAAGGCCTCTACCGCGGCTCGCACATCAACCGCCCCGTGCCCTACAACCCCTATCACCACATCAGCGCGCAGTTCCTGACGCTGGCGCGCGCGATTGATTCGACTGCCGTACCGAAGTCAAAGCTTCCGGCCAACATGGCGGCGACTGGCATTGGCAAGCCGCCGCCGCACGTGCAGCTGGACGCGGCACGGGTGCCCGGCATCCAGGCCCGCCTCGCGCAAGACTTCCCCACGGTCGCTAACAAGCCCCTGGTGCTGGTCTACCCAGGCGGGGGCATTTTGCCGATACGCGCCTGGCCATTGGCTTCCTACACCGCCCTGTGCGAGGGCCTGGTGGCCGACGGGTGTGCAGTGGCCGTCATTGGACTGAAAGACGACCAGGCTCTGGCACAACAGCTCGTGGCCAATGTGCAAATGGCCTTCCCGGGAAGCCCCGTAATTGACCTGACCGGTTATACCCGGTCCATTTCCGAGCTGCTGGCGCTCTTTCACGTAGCGCGCCTGCTGGTCACCAACGACGGCGGGCCGGGGCAGTTCGCTGCGTTGACGCCCATCTGGACGCTGATGCTGTTCGGCCCCGAGACCCCTGGCCTGTATGCGCCACTGACGCCGCAGTGTCATTCGTTTTACAGCCACTGGCCCTGTTCTCCCTGCCTGACCGCCTACAACCATCGTTCGTCCTATTGCGACGGCGACAACCAGTGCCTGAAGGTCATTGAGCCAGCTGCCGTTCTGGCCAAAGCGCGAGAATGCCTGGCGGCCCCGATGACAGCCAACGCCTGATGCCAACACTCAGATCCATTGCAGAGGCGGTCATCAGCCGCCTCCCTGCGCGCCTTCAGCCGATGGTCCGCTGGCGTTTCATCAAGTTTGGCGTGGTTGGCGCCAGTGGCACGGTGGTCAACGTCGCCGTGCTGTACGTCGCGCAGGAATTTTTGTTCAGCTGGATCGTGGATTTCCACTCGCGGCTCAACTACTCCATTGCGCTGGCGATCACCGTCGCCACGTTCAACAACTTCTACTGGAACCGGCGCCTGACCTGGCGTGACCGCAAGCATGAAGTGCATCACTCGGCGCTGTTCCTGTTTTCCAAGTACGTGATGGCTGCCGGGCTGGCCATCGTGCTGCAGTCGTTGCTGACAAAATGGCTAGCCCTGCATATGCATTACCTCCTGGCCAACGTTCTGTCGATTGCGCTGTCCAGCGTGTGCAATTTTGTGGCCAACGACCGCATGACGTTCCGCCGCCGCGCCAAGATGGTGAGCCCCGACGAAGAACCTTCACCTGATACCCATGACAAGCCTTGAGTCACTGAAGAACCACTTTCCCGTCCATCGCCTCTGGATAGGACTGGCCCTCCTGGTAGCTCTCGGTTATTTATTCGGCCTCGGCGGTGACCACATCCCGCGCAATGGCGACGAGCTCGTCTATGCCCACATCGCGAAGTTGACGGCAGAAACCGGAAAATGGCTGCCGCTGGTCAGTTCGTATGACTTCATGCGCAATACCAAACCGCCTGTGCTGTTCTGGCAGGCGATGGTGGCTGGCGGATGGGGAGAGCACTGGACGCTGTTAAACCTACGGCTGCCCAGCGTGGTGTACACCTGGGGAATTGCGCTCATGGTGGGGCTGCTGACCTGGAAGACCGTCCGGAACACGGCAGCCCCCCTTGTCACTGGCACGGAAGATCCCGCAGACCGGATGCATTCAGCCGGAAATCACCACCACGCCCTGACCATGGGCGCCATCGCGACCATCGTCTACCTGTCTTTCTTCACCACATACCGCTATGGCAGGCCATATCTCACCAGCGCGCCTGAAACCTTCTGGCTGTTTGGTGTGCTGTTTGCCATTGCCTGGGCGCCGACAAGACTGATGGCCTCGCGCTGGAAGTTCCCGCTGCTGGCCGGGCTGGCCATTGGCATGGGATGCCTCTACAAGTCTTTCGTCATGGTGGTGCCGGTCGGGTTTGCACTCGCCCTGTGCTATCAAACTCTGGGCGCGCGAAAAGCACCGTGGCAAATATTTCGCCCCGGCGTTGTGGCCGACGGCGCCAAGGTCGCTGGCATTTGCATGCTGGCATTGGCCATTTTCGGCTTGTGGTTTGCCATCGATCCACAGCCCGGAGAGGTCTGGCGCGAGTTCGTCGTCGGCGAAAACGCCGGCAAGTTGAACTCGTCGCGCGGCTATTTCGCCATAGCTTTCAGCGGCAGCAGCGGCCTGCTGACGATATTGACGGGCTATTTTTCCAACGCCCTCTTTCTGCTGCCCGTTGCTGTAGGCTGTTGTGTGGCGGCGTGGCGGGCCTGGCGGCAACGCCAGGGCACTGGCACGGCCATCAGTGATGCCGAAAAAGCCATGTGGATATGGATGCTGGCCTTTGCGCTGGTGTTTATGGTGCCCACCCAGCGCTCCACCCGCTACCTGATTCCCGCCATGCCGGCGCTGGCCGTGCTGATCGCACTGTACTGGGAGCGCATCTCGCGCATCTGGTTCAGCCTGACTTTGCTGCTGTGCCTGGGTGGCGCGCTGGCCATGGGACTGATTGCCTTTGGCGGCCTGCGGGCCACGCAGGATTCCTGGCTGTATTCACCGCTTTACTGGTTCTTTATAGGGGCTCTTGCGGTGGCATGCATCGCCGGCATAGCCAGGCGCGAGCTCACGCGACCGGTCGCAGCGCTAAGCAGCTTCGCCGTGCTCTTTGCGCTGGCATGGGTGACGTCGCCCTTCAACGGCGACATGGGCCACTTCCGTCCCGAAACCGACGCATTGCTCAAAGGCCAGCCCATTTCGGTGCCGAGCAACTTCAACGGGCACTTCGAGCGTTACGAGTTCATCATCCCGGGCGCCAAGATCGTTCCCTACTTTGCCGCTCAACCGGTGGACTACCAAGACGTCGATGCCCTGTTCAAGAATACGCGCTACGCACTGGTGCAGCGCCGGGTGGGTGAAAAACCCTGCGACGGTTGCCGCATCATCGACACCCGCTGGGACCTGCGTTCACGGCAGGACGAGAGGGAAGGCACGTTGGGCGCATTCAAATCGCCCGAAACGTTCTGGTATGCCCGCGAATACCTGGTCGAGCGCGCCGCGCCATGAGCGCGCTGCTTGCTTTCCTGATTTCATCGCCGTATTTAACTGGACCGACGCATGCCTAAACCTTCACCACAAGCCGCGATGGCCCGATTTCTGTCGTCGATGACTGTCCTGGGCACCTTGCTGCTTGCCCTCGGCGGTTGCGCCACGGCCATCAAGCCGCATGCGGAAACCGGTGCACCGATGCTGGGTTTTCAGAATAAAGCCCTTCACCCGGGCAACGGTGGAGAGCTGATCGCACCCGACGTCCTGATGCCAGGCGACATCATCCTCACCGCCGAAAACGGTCTCAACTCGGTAGGCATTCGCCTGATCACACTCTCGCCCGTCAGCCATGCCGCGATTTACATGGGCAACCAGCAAATCGCCGAAGCCGTCGGTTCGGGCATACGCATTCGAAGCATGGATGCCATGCTGGGCGACGAAGCGACGGTAGTGGCCTTTCGCCACCCGGACCTCACCGCGGGGCAGGCTGTCCGGATCAACACCTTCGTAGCCGGTCATGAAGGCAAAAAATACAACTACCTCGGCGTGATGCTGCAAGCCCCTTTCGCACTGGAGCGGCGCCTGTGCGAGCTGCCGCTGGTGCCTTCCCTGGTGAGGGACTTCTGCATTCGCGGCATCGCGGCTGTGCAGCTCGGGCTGGGCCGCAACGACCAGTTCTTCTGCTCGCAGTTCATCCTGGAGGCCTATCGCAGCGCGGGCCTGCCGCTCACCGATGCCGACCCGCGCCTGATCAACCCCGGCGACCTGCTGCACATGCGGGAGGGCGATGTGCCCTCCATCATGATTCACAAGCCGCTGAAGTACGTGGGCCATCTCAAGGCGGCCCCACTGATGGTGGCAGCGGAGCAACTGAGGCAATAGTCAGCTCGCCTGCCGGCTGATCAACCACCCACGTGCATCGTGAACTGCGCCCCATTGGACAGTTTGCACTGCCCGGTTCCCAGGGTGGACGAGTTCATCTGGTAGCGGCAGCTGATGTAGCTGCCGCGGTTGCCCGAGCCATTGGCCACACCTTCACGCGTTGAAGAGCCCGCAATGCGCGTGGCTTCACCGGTAAAGCTCTCGCCATTGATGTTGGTCGTGAAGGTCCCGCGCCCGTTCATGTCGTTGGTTACCACCGCGCCCACCATGCCGTAAACCTTGGCGGCATCGTTGGCCGGGTACAAGCGCGCCGCGAAGGTCGTGCTGGCCGGCATGGCCGGCGTGACATACACAGTAGAAGTGACCGGATGAGCGGGCTGAACCGGCACGACGTAGCAGCCCGTCAGTGCCACCGTACCCAGCAAGGCCGCAGCCACGGCCTTGCGGCGTGAAAGGCGTGCCATGCGTGATATGGAAAACAGGGTCGAATCGATCTTCATAAATTACCCGAAGGCCCAAGCAAATGCTTGTGAACGCAGTGTGGGGCGTGATGACCGAAAAGTTTCTTCTAAAGATACAAGGCTACTTGCAATGTACGAAAAGGATCGCCAAAAGATACTTCACCGAAAATCGGCATCCCCGTGACAGGCATCACGCACCAGGCTTTCACCTACGAAAATCCCGGCCCGCAGCGCAAAGCCGCAAGCTCAGGCACCATCACGGTTTCCTCTTTTTTGCCTCAAAGATGCCCATGCAATACCGCCGCCTCGGAAACAGCAACCTCAAAGTCTCCGCCCTGTGCCTTGGCACCATGATGTTTGGCAAACAAACACCGTTTGAGGATGCTGGCCGTATCGTGGCCTCGGCTCGTGAGCACGGCATCAACTTCATCGACACCGCTGATGTTTACAACCAGGGGCAGTCCGAGAAAGATGTGGGCAAATTGCTGGCCGGCCAGCGGCACCACTGGGTGCTAGCCAGCAAGCTGGGCAACCCCGTCAGCGAAGCCGTCAACGAAAGCCACTATTCGCGCCGCTGGATCCTGCAGCAAACCGATGCCATCCTGGCGCGGCTGCAGACGGATTACCTGGACATCCTCTACCTGCACCGCGACTACCACGAAGAAAATCTTGAAGAGGCGGTGCGCGCACTGGGCGATTTGATCCGCGCGGGCAAGCTGCGCAGCTTTGGTTTGTCCAACTTCCGGGGATGGCGCATCGCGGAAGTGGTGCGCTTGTGCAAGGAACTGGGCGTGCCACAACCTGCCGTGTGCCAGCCTTACTACAACCTGCTCAACCGCGGCCCCGAGGTCGAGATCCTGCCGGCCTGCGGCCACTATGGT
The DNA here is from genome assembly GCF_050626995.1 of Polaromonas aquatica. Classification (GTDB taxonomy): domain Bacteria; phylum Pseudomonadota; class Gammaproteobacteria; order Burkholderiales; family Burkholderiaceae_C; genus Polaromonas; species Polaromonas aquatica_A. The sequence continues at coordinate 1,490,365 of NZ_CP192467.1, forward strand.
ATTGGTGTGGTGCCCTACAGCCCGCTGGCGCGCGGCGTGCTCACCGGCAAGTACCCGCCGGGCCTGCCGCCTGCCGAGGGCACGCGCGCCGGCAGCGGCGACAAGCGCATCCTGGAAACCGAATTCCGAGAGGAGTCACTGGTCATCGCGCAAAAGATCAAGGCGCGCTGCGAGGCCAGAGGCCAGGTGCCCGGGCAGTTTGCGGCAGCCTGGGTGCTCGCCAATCCCCTGATCAGCTCGGTCATCGTCGGCCCGCGCACACTGTCTCATCTGGAGGACGTGTACGGAGCACTAGACATCGTGCTGGACAAGGACGACGAAACCTTTGTCAACGAACTGGTGGTACCCGGCCATGCGTCGAGCCATGGCTACAACGACCCGGGCTACCCATTCTTCGGCCGCCCTCTCTAAATCAGCCGGTCAGAGCGCCGGCACCTCGTCCGCACCGGTCTGTGGCAGGTTGAGCTTCTTGTCCGCCGTGGTGCCGCAGGCGTGGCAAAACTTGGCAAACGCGCTCTTGCGGGTCGTGCATTTGAAGCAGTGGTCAAACAGGCCAATACCGCAATGCGGGCAAAAATCAATCTCCGTATTCTTCAAGTCGACAGCCCGCTCACAGCCGGGGCACACGCTTTTTGACAAGCGCGTCAGCGCCGTGTCGTAACTGAGTTCTTCGCGGCGCTGCGCGTCCGGCAGTTGTTCGGCCAGCTTCTGCTTTTCTAGGTAGCGGTTCAGCGAAATGATGGCCTGCCGGCCTACCAGCGCCGTCACGATGATGCCCACGATGTAACGGACGTAACCGCCGTAGCTCGGCAGATACGGCACCAGCTCGACAAAGAACGCAAACACGGCAAAGAAGATGAAGCCCCAGACAAAAGGCCAGTAAGTCCCTTTGCGTTTTTTCGCGAACAGCCAGCCTGCCGCCACCAGCAGCGGCAGCGTGAGGGCCAGGCGGTACAAGAAGACGCGCAGTTCCACGCGCCGGTATTCGGCATTGAGCTGAACTTGCGCGGCGTCTTCCAGTTCCCTGAGCTTGCGGCGTTCGCGCGTTGCACCTTGCCGCGCATCCAGCGCGGCCTGCTGTTGGGCCTCCACCGCGACACCGGTTGCACGCTCGCGGTCTTTCAAGGCGTCCAGCGCACGCGTGCGCGACAGCAGTTCGGTGTCTTGCTCAGCCAGCTGCGTAGCACGCCGCGTCGATAGCCAGTTGTCGAAGGTCTCGCGGGCGACGGCCGAGTCCGCCTGGGCCGCCCGGCGTTTGAGCTGGGCTTGCTCGAGCGCAGCCTGCGCGTCGCGCTCGTTGCGCTCAGCCGTTTTGATCGCACCGCGCAGCGCACTGGTGGCGGCGGGATCCATGTAGTCATCAAGCGAGAGTTGCTTCTCGACTTTCGGCAAGTCGCCTACCACCGTGCCGCCCAGCCCGATCAGGAAGCCGGAAAACACCAACGCCACCAGCCAGAGGCCGCGGTGCATCCATTTTTCAGTCAATCGCAAGGTATTGGCCATGGTTATCTCTGTCTTCTAAAAAATTTCAGAAAGCTTTTCACAGCTTTACGATGTTCACGAGCTTGCCGTCTGTCATGCGGGCACGCTGCAGCCAGCTGAACACCGAATCCACGGTGACGGTTTCAATGCGATCGGAAAAGCGCTTGTCGTTGGGGTGGTCGTCGAACGCGACATTCGCCGCGGTCAGGCGCCCGCCCAGCCGGGTCAAAGGCCCCAGCCTCAGCGCAGTGGGCTCGTAGCCTTTGAACTGCAACCACGCCTGCGCTTGCTGCCGCCCGCCGACGCCCGGCTCCATCGCGGCCGCCATTGTTTCAATCGCCCATTGGTTGGACTGCTGGTATCGGGTCCCCCAGGCATAACTCACGATGCTGTAGGGCTTGTGGTGCATGGCCGTCATCCGGCCTGGGTCCTGCAACAACGCCAGCAGTTTTGACTGAATCTCCGGCGACGGGGCAGCCCAGGCGGCTTCGTAGCGCCACAGGTCGTCCAGGAAAAATTCGCCCAGCCCCTGGCGGTAAACCGCCGACTCACTGGTACCGCAGGTGTTGAGCTTGTGCACCACGCGCCAGGTCATGCCGCCCTGGCCATCAGGCACTTGATACGCCAGGCCCAGGTGCGAATAGCGCACCCCGTACTTGCCCAAGTCCTGGCCGGCCCGCGCCAGCACCACGACCTTGTCGCCGCTGGCGTTGAGCGACGCCAGCGTTTTCTCGGCTAGCGTCATGCCGCGCTCAACGGTCTGGGGAGTGGTCTTGCGGGCTTCGCAAGAGCGCCCCGCATGCGCGGCCGGGGCCACCGCCAAAACAGCGGCTGCCAGTAACAGAGAAAGAAAAGGCTTCAGAGTTTTCATGGATGACTCAGCTTTCTTGCGGGATCAGTAAGTCAGCCGTTCGTTGTGTAGCAAGGCGCGGCCCAGCGCATTCGGGATAAAGGCAATGGCCTCACCCGCGGCAGACAGGACGATGCCCGCACCGACCACGCTCACCACCACCGCCGTTCCCGCCACCATGGAAACGCCCGCAACGCCCTTGCCCACCACTTCAATGCTGGCGCGGGCGCCGTCCGATGCGCGCTCCAGCACATACACCGTGCCGCGCGCCGTGCTCTCCACGGCCTTGACCACTAGCACAGTGCCCGCCGTGGACAGCACCACCGGGACTGCCACCACCGCCCCTGCCGCGGCGCTGGCGCCCACCACAACCGAGGCCACCGGCAATGCCGAGACAGCACTCAAGGCAGAGGCCTCCGACTGGGCTTTAGCATGAAAAGAGGCTCCAGCCGTCGCAAATATTATGGAAGCAGCTATCAAATATGTAGCAAATCGATTTTTCATGACGTACTCCTTGTGTTCGTATGTCGGGTTTTATTCACTGGCGGCGTGGCTGCGGGACATCCGGCCAGCCATGCGGGCTTCGCTCAGGTCGGCTTCGTGTCGGTCGCGCAGGGTTTTGGCCAGGGTAAAGCTGCAGGTAATCAGGTAAAGCCAGCTCACGCCCAGAAAGGCCTTGTAGGTTTCATTGATCTCCATGCGCCAGAGACCCCAACCGGTCAGTGACATCGCCAGGAAAAAACCGCCCCACACCACAAGCTTGAACATCGGGGTGTCGGTGAGCCGGCCTTCGGCCCGGCTTTGCTCCTGGTCACGCACATACTTGGCCAGCACAAAGGCGGCCGACAGGCAGAAGAAGTAGCCCATGATCATGAAAGCCCGGTCCAGGTCCTTGCCCGGCAGCCAGGACAAGCCCACGGCACACAGGAAAACGGCGATCAGGAACGAAGCCCAGACCTGGAACTGCCAGGGTTTGGAGTCACGGTGTATCAGCGTCTGCATAAAAACCTTTGAGGTTGTTGAGGAGCCCCTAATGTGCGCCGGGGCCCCTCAGAACCATGCAGATATCGATACAGTTTCCTGAAAATAGCTCTCAGGTACCGTTTACTGATACTTTTAGATCGTCATCAGCGCAGCGACACGATCCCGTAAAGCTTCGGGCTGGACCTCTACCGGCGCCAGGGCGGGCCCCGCGTTCAGGCCCACCCGGCTGAAGATGCCGCGGCGGAACGGCTTGACCATAGCCGTGCCTTTTTCCACACGGCTGAAGAAGGAACCCCACAGATTGGTCAGCGCCATGGGCACTACCGGCACCTGCAGCCCGTCGCGCTCGGCGTTCTCAAGAATCTTCATGATGCCGCCCTTGAAGGCCTGGAGCTCGCCGTTTTTGGTGATACCGCCCTCAGGGAAGATGGCCAGCAGGTCACCGTCACGCAGCACCTTGGCAGCGGCCTCAAACGCCGCCTCGTACAGCGCTGGGTCTTCAGTGCGCGGCGCAATCGGGATTGCCTTGGCCAGCCGGAACAGCCAGCCCAGCACCGGCATTTTGAAGATGCGGTGGTCCATCACGAAATAGATCGGGCGCGGGCTGGCGGCCATCAGCAGCACCGGGTCGACAAAGCTGACATGGTTGCAGGTCAGCACGGCCGCGCCTTGCGCCGGGATGTTCTCGTCACCGGTGATTTTGAAGCGATACACCAGGCGCGAGGCGATCAGCGCGATAAAGCGCAGCAGGTACTCGGGCACCAGCAGGAAGATGTAGAACGCGACCACCGCGTTGGCCAAGCCTACGAAGAGGAATATCTGCGGAATGCTGAAGTCGGCTTTCAGCAGCGCACCGGCCAGAATCGCGCTGACGATCATGAACAGCGCATTGAGAATGTTGTTGGCCGCAATGATGCGGGCGCGGTGCGTGGGCTGGCTGCGCAGCTGGATCAGCGCATACATGGGTACGCTGTACAAACCAGCGAAGAGGCTGAGCAAGGCCAGGTCGATCATCACGCGCCAGTGCGCATGCTGCGACATGAAAGCGGCCACGCTCATGACGGGCATGGCGGGCAGGCCACGCGAGGCGAAATATAGATCGATCGCAAACACGCTCATGCCGATCGCCCCTACCGGCACCAGCCCGATTTCAACGTGGCGCTTGCTGAGCACTTCGCACAGCAAAGACCCGGTCGCAATGCCGATGGAAAACACCACGAGCAGTAGCGAAGCCACCTGCTCATTGCCGTGCAGCACTTCCTTGGCAAAACTCGGGAATTGGCTCAAAAATACGGCACCGAAAAACCACATCCAGCTGATGCCCAGCATGGAGCGGAACACCACCGTGTTCTCTTTGGCGAGCTTGAGGTTGCGCCAGGTTTCCGTCACGGGGTTCCAGTTGATCTTCAGGCCCGGATCGGTCGCCGGCGTAAGCGGAATGAACTGCGAAACAACCCGGCCGGCCAGTGCCAGGGCCACGCAGGCGATGGCCACATAGTCAGGTCCCACAAGCGGCACAGCCACCATCAGCCCGCCGACCACCTGGCCCAGCAAGATGGCTACGAAGGTACCCATCTCGACCATGCCGTTGCCGCCGGTCAATTCGCGCTCGCTGAGCGCCTGGGGCAGGTAGGCGAATTTGACCGGGCCGAAGATGGTGGAGTGCAAGCCCATCAGGAAGGTGCAGGCCAGCAACACAGGCACCTGGACATCCGGATTGGGGCTCATGAAACCGGCCGCGGCGATCAGCATGATCACCACCTCCAGATTTTTGACGAAGCGGATGACGCGCGTTTTTTCAAACTTGTCGGTCAGTTGCCCGCTGGTGGCGGAGAACAGCAAAAATGGCAGTATGAACAACGCACCGATCACCAGCCCCGCCAGCGCCGGTGGTAGCCAGCTCACGCTGAGCTGATAAGTCACCATCACGGTGAAGGCAAACTTGAAGAGGTTGTCGTTGGCAGCGCCTGAGAATTGCGTCCAGAAAAAAGGTGCGAAGCGGCGTTGCCTGAGCAACGCGAACTGGTTTGGATGCCCGTGAACAGGCGGTGGTGACACCGGTGCGGCCTTATCAACACTCATGCTTGACCCCTCATTTCAGTTGTTGTGCGGCGGGCTTTGGCCGAACGGCTCGCCTGCTCTCTGGTGGATGTGGATATTGCTCTGGATTCTGCCTTGATTTTCCGGGCGGCTAACAAGGCAGACACCACGGGCCAGGCGGCAAAGCTGGCCACCACATGTTTAAGGCTGTGGCCCGACACGATGTGCCCCGTCCATTCAAACACCGCGTGGTCGCCCAGCTCCAGTAGCTTGGCCAGCGCGTAGATCGCAATCAACAGCCCCCAACGAACCGGCAATGCGCGCACCAGCGTGGGCCGCATAAACGCACACGCCAGGATGAGTGCCATGCCGCCAAACTGCAGCACCGCCCACGGCAGCACATTGCCGGTTAACGACCAGACATGCACCGACAGCGGCCCTAGCGCCAGCACCGCGGCAGCCAGCGCCAGGCCGGCACGGGTGCTGACTGTCTGCATCACCGCCAGGCCCAGCAAGCCGGCAAAGGCCACCACCATGCCGGCACGGTCCCAGACCAGGCCCGCATCGTCAGGCTGCAGGTGATAGGCCGCGGACACGGCCGTCGTTACCCACAAGCCGCCAAAAAACAGCGCCGCCATGGCTGCGGCCGCACCACTGACGGCCCGCACGCGCATTGCCCGCAACATCGCCCACATGCCCACCATGCCCCATAGCGCAAAGGGCAGGTTGCTGATTACGTCCATCGCATGCGGCAACCAGCCCCAGCTGCGCTGGTCGGCAAAGTCGTGATAGTGCGAGGGCTGCGCCACTGAGGGGCCGAACAACGCGCCCAGCAGCAGCGCAAGCAGCAGCCCGGCGAGCGCGCATTCGCGGCGCCAGGCAAGGGCCGCCGGGCGCACGTGCCAAGGGAGCGGTTTGACCCGGCGATGAGGGATGGGAGAGGTGGTTTGCATGCGGAGCCCTTGGTTGTTAAGTGGCTCACACTGTGCTGGGCAAGGATGGCATAAGGCATCAAAAATTCAACATAAAGGCGGTATTTCACACCACAAGTACCGATAATCGATACCCATGAGCACCACCGCCGACCTCGTCACCCTCCTCAAAAAAGAACTCAAGGCCGCCCGCATGACCTATGCGGACCTGGCCGCCAAGCTGGGCATGGCGGAATCCAGCGTCAAGCGCATGCTGGCCAAGGGTGACATGCCGTTGTCGCGCATCGACGCCATCTGCCGCGCGCTGAAGCTGGACTTTGCCGACCTGGCCCGGCGCGTGGCCGACACACAGCCCCTGCTGGCAGAACTTACCGAAGCGCAGGAAAAAGCCGTGGTGGCCGACAAAAAGCTGTTGTTGGCCGCCATATGCGTGCTGTCGCAATGGACGCTGGAACAAATCACCACCAGCTACCGCGTATCGGAAGCAGAGTGCATCAAATACCTGGCGCAACTGGATCGCATCGGCATCATTGAACTCAAACCCCTGAACCGCTACCGGCTCAAACTCGCCAAAACCTTTCGCTGGCGCCCGCATGGCCCGGTGATGGACTATTTTCGCGACAACGCCTTGCTCGATTACTTCTCGGGCGGCTTTGACGGCAATGGCGAAGGCCTGTTGCTGGTGCACGGGTCCATCAGCCGGGGACTGGCCCCCTCCTTTTTAGAGCGCATGCAACGCGTAGCGCAGGACTTCGCGCAGCAGCACCAGACCGACCAGAAGCTGGGCGACAAGGACCGTGAGGGCTTCACGCTACTGCTGGCAATGCGCAGCTGGGAGTTCGAGGCCTTCGCTGCACTAAGGAGGTAGCACCCCGTCCAGCTCATGCAGGTCGCCAGCAGCATCTTCAGAGGGGCGCCTTCGACCGGCAAGCCGCTCACATTGGGGCAGTTAAGTAGTTTGGCGGCTGGCGGTAATATTCAATCAATTAAAACCCGCATGGCGCTCTATGCGTGCAACTTTCACCAAACCACAATGAACACCACCTCCACCTACGTTGGCCTGCCCATCCCCGTGGCGGCCAACCTCACCGAGACGAAGTACTTTTTCCAGGCCCTGGACAATTTCTCGCGCGTGATGGCGATACGTCCAGGCGACCGGGTGCTGATGCTGGCGGATCCGCTGCTGGATCCGCGCGTGATCGATGCGGTTATCGGCATTGCCAGGTCGCGCGGCGCAGAGGTGCGCATCTATATGGAGCCGAGCACGCAGGTGACTGCCGTGCCTGAAGAAGTGCATGCCATGCTGAAGAAGGCCACCTTTGTGGTGTCGACCTGGTTCTGCTCCATCCTGGATCCGCTGTGCATCAATCTGCGCCGCGGTGGGCAGCGCTGGGTCAAGATCACTTACTTTCGCAACCTCGATCTGCTGCACACACCGCAGGCCCGCTTTCCGATCGATCTCATCGGTGAGATCATCCGCAACACGGCCAGCCGCTACCCCACTGAAGGCGACTTCGACCTGCGGTTTACCGATCCGCGCGGCAGCGATTTCCGGATCACGTTCACACAGGAGATGCGCACCAACCAGCTGGCCACCAATCGCTGGCGCGGGCAGATGACGGCCGAGGAAGACGGCTGTTACGTGCACTATCTGCCCACGCACGGCCCCAACCTGTGGGACCACAACTCGGTCAAAAATGACTTCAAGGCCGTGGTGCCCATGGCCGGCGTGCTCTATCCGCAATGGGCCGTCGGCTTTGCAGAACCCTTTGAAGAAAGAATCGCCGTGCATTTTGAAGGCGACACGATTTCTTCGGTTGAAGGCATTTCCGAAGAGGCGGTGATCCTGCGCGAGATGCTGGTGGGCGGCCGCATGATCGAAGGCGGAGGCTGTGGTTTCAACCCCAAGGCTCCGCGCCACACCGTGTACCCGGCCGGCTCCAACGCACCCGGCGCGCTGCACTTCGGCATTGACCTGGCGCAGCCCAGCGACTACATACGCCGCGTCATGCCTGATTGGGAAGAGCCGCCCGTGCACATGGACCTGATCACACTGGACGGCACCGTCACAGCGGGTGACCAGACCCTGATCAAGGACGGTTTTTTGTGCGCGTTGCGCGACCCGTCAGTGGTGGCACTGGCAGCGCGTTACGGCGACCCCGTGGAATTGCTGGAAGCTCAGGTCTTATAGTTCCACGGTCACTTCAAGCGCGGCCGCGGAACCAGCTTTGCCTGGCCGAGACACCATCCCCTGAAAGGGGCAATGGAGCTACACGCAGTGGCCTCCGATAGGGGCGAGCCTATTCCTGCGAGGTAAACACCGTCAGCACGCCGGTGTAACCGTACAGATGATGGCGGGCGATTTCACCGCCGGCGAAAAACCCGACCAACGGCACATCACCCAACGCGCGCCGAACGATCTGCAGTTCAGCGCTGGGCGCACCGAAGTGCGGGCCGCCACGGCCGGAGCAACTGACGTACACGGCACCCGCAATGCGCCGGGCTGCATGCGGCGCGGACTCTGCCTCTGACGCGCTCAAGGCGCTGGCCACTTCCAGCGTGACCTCTTCCGGCTCCAATTCCTCCCGGATCTCGGCGCACACACGAACCAGATCGGCGCGTGCAGCTTCCACATTGCGTTCGCAGAATGCCAGCTTCATGCCCACGGCAGGCACCTCCGCGATGGCAATACCCTTGCGCGCCGGGTCCAGCCCGATCAGGTGGCGAACCAGCACCTCCGCGCCAAACTGGCCGTGCCGGCGGGCGGCATGGCCCGCGCCATCATGGGGAATATCCGCCGGCCGGCTCAGGCCGACCAGTGTGCTTCGCACTTTGGCCAGGGCTTCCCGGGGCTCATCCAGCGATACGCCAAGGTCGGCCAGCATCACATCCAGTGCGGGCTGGCCGTCGAGTTCTGTCACCACATTGGACTCACATGCCGTGATCTCGTGATGCGCCGACACGGGTCTGCAACCCTGCGTGATGCGCGACATCAGTGCCGCACCCTGCCCAAAAGCCACACCGCTCAGGCCACCGGTAAAGGCGCCGCCAGCTGCACCCTGGCCCTTGACATTGCCGTGGCCGCTGAGCGCAAACTGCACTGTGCCGGAGCGGCTTGAGGCCAGGCCGCCAAACACATAGCCGCTGCCGGTTCGCTGCGCCATTTCGTCAATCAGCTCGGCGACGTCGGGCGTGGTGGCGTCCGCATGCACCAGCGCCGTATGCGCCTTGAATCTTCCCTGGCCTGCTTGAGGCAACGGCGACACACCGGAGAACACGCGGTACTGGTCGTGCGGAAGCTCACACAGCATCACCGTGAGAGCCGGTTCGTCGAAGTATTCGACGTTGTTGGACGCGATGCCTACGCCCACCGTGCCGCTCCAGTCGGTGATGTCGGGTAATTCGGCGCTCAGGTGGTCGAGGATGTCCTGCGCATGGGGGGCGTAATGGTCGGTGATGTAAAGCAGTGCCAGCGTCGGCGACTTCGCATAACCGGGCAGCGCCAGGTAGGCACGCAGCTGCGCGAGCACGAGGCCGGCCGCCATCTGCCATTGCGGATGGGTGGCGTGACCGTAGGGGAAAAGCTTCATGAGATCCTGGTGAAATTCAACGGAAATTCAGTAAGGTTCCAGCGTACATCAGTGCACGGATTAGCGTGCGGATCAACGCGCCGTTTTACGCGCGGCCTTGCGCGCCGGTGCCTTGGGTTTTGCTTTGGCGGCCGTTTTGGTGACAGGTTTAGTGGCGGGTTTGGCGGCGACTTTTCCAGCGGTGGGCGTCGGCCAGCCCTGGCTGCTGCGCAGTGCGGTGTTCATGGCCGCGCGTGCGCCGCCCGCCACCGTTTTACCGGCGGTTTCGGCCATGTTGCGGGCCATGCCTGTTGCCATGCCGGTGGCAGTTTTCATGGCGTCTTTGGCCAGGCCCGTGGCCAGGCTCTTGGTAGTGTCCATTGCTGTCTTTTTGGCGGCTTCCTTCATAGCGTCCGTCGCGATGGTCTGAAACTGCTGCGTGAGCGCGCCCCACCATTGCATCGGGTCCACCACGCCGGCTGCCGGCGCGGCGGCCTTGGCAGCTGCGGGCGCCTTGGCTTTGGGTTTGGCGGCGGGCTTGTCCGTACCAAAGTTGGTCGGCGGAACCTCCAGCCCCGAGAACGTGCGGGCCTTGTCGGCTACCCGCTGCACGCCCCCCGCCACGCTGTCGGCCACCTTGAGTTTGAAGGCGTTGGCCACGTCGCCCATGTTGAAATTCATCCCTTTAAGGGTGGCCAGCGTCATCTTCTGCACCTCAAGGGCCTGGATGGTGGCCTTAAGCGCCATGGCGTTCTGGTCTAGCCAGAACTGGACGGCCTTGAGTTCTTCAATGCGTTTGTCGAGCTCCTCGACATTGAGTGTCGGCGCCACCCAGTTGCCCAGGTTGGGCAGCTGGGGAATGCTCTGCGCCGCACTACCGGCCGCCTGCTTGGTCAGGTTCTGCAGAAAATCGAAACCGGGCACCAGCTTGCCAAAACCGGGGAAAGATGGATTGTCTGCGTCACTCATGGATGTCTCCTGGCAAGTTGTGCATGATTGCATCGATAGCGGGGGATGCCGGGCAGCCCGGCACACACCTTCATTGTGCAACGCCACAGCGGCGCGTCAACCGGTTTTTATCCTCTGGAAGCGAATGCCAGAATCGAACCGGCACAAATGGCCCCCGCAACGCATTAATGACAAAAATAGGCTGCAGCCCTTATTAATCGTGCGCAAACAGCTCCTGATTTAATAGCATATCTCTAGCAACGCATAGCCTCTCACATCGCCCAAAAGCGGGCCCATGCCCGCCAACACGGGACTGCCCTGCTAAGCTTGGATCATGGCCTACACCTTTGCTTCCGCCACCGTGCTGTTGCTGCTCATCACGGACCCTTTCGGCAACATCCCGATTTTTGTCAACGCCCTCAAGGGCGTAGCGCCCGAGCGGCGCATGCGCGTCATCCTGCGCGAGGTGCTGATCGCATTCTTGCTGCTGCTGGCCTTCATGTTCGTCGGCGACGGTTTTCTGCGTCTGATGAACCTCAGCGATCTGTCGCTCCAGATTGCCGGCGCCGTTGTCATGTTCCTGATCGCGCTGCGCATGATTTTCCCGTCGGACCAGCCCGAAGCCGCGCCCCTGCAGGGCGAGCCGCTGATCGTGCCGCTGGCAATTCCCGCGCTGGCCGGTCCTTCAGCGTTGGCCACAGTCATGCTGCTGGTGTCTCAGGCGCCGGCGCGCAGGCTCGAGTGGATCGCCGCACTGTGCGTCACCATGGCCGTTTGCGCCGTGGTCCTGGTGCTGTCCGAGCGCATCCAGCGTGTGGCCGGCGATCGCGTCATGATGGCGTTTGAACGGCTGATGGGCCTGATCCTGGTGGCAATTTCGGTCGAGATGTTCCTGCGCGGCATACGCCTCTTCATCAGCCAGGCCGGGGCCGCCGCGTGAAGGCCGCGCACCGGATCGCCCTGCTGTGCATCTGCCTCCTGGCGCCGGCCTGGGCGCATGCGGTGCAGGACTGCGAACTCAATGGAGAAAGCGTCAACCCCCACCACGGCGGCACCACTGCCGGCAAGACCGGCATCATGCGCTGCAAGGATCGCGACTCCGGGCTGCCGACGCGCGAGCAGGAGCTGCAGGGCGGCAAGTTCATGGGCCTGGTGCGCTATTACAAAGATGGCAAGCTACAGCGCGAGTACAGCGTGAACGAGCGCGGCAACCAGCACGGCCGCTCGCGCGACTTCGCGCCCGGCGGACAGGTGCTGCGCGACAGTGTCTACGACAACGGCAGCCAGATGGGGCTGGCGCGCAGTTTCCACGCCAACGGGCAGCTGCAGCGCATCGTGTTTTACGGGCCGCGCGAGGGCGGCAGCATCGAGCAGGCCTATGCCGAGTTCAACGAAAGCGGCCAGCTCCAGGCCCTGCGCTGCGGTGACAAGCCCTTGCTGGCGCCGCCGGCCGACGATGCCCGCTGGTGCGGTTTTTCAGGTGGCACCTCGCAGCTTGACCTGTTCAGCGGCAAAGGCGTGCTCAAAGGACGCAGCAGCTACCTGGCCGGCAAGCGCGTGCGCCATGAGACGCTGGGCGAAGGCGGCAAGCCGGATTACCAGGAAGAGCTCTCGGGCAGCACGCGCACCGAACGTCATTTCAACAATGCCGGTGTCAAGCGGCGTGAAATCCAGTGGCAGCTCGACGGCAAGACGTCCCTCAGGGAACGGGAGCAGGAGTTCGCCGACAGCGGCGCGCTGACGCGCGACAGGCGCTGGTCGGCCGGCAAACCCGTCAGCGACCAGAGCTACTACCTCAACGGCCAGCCGCGCAGCAAGACCGAATACGGCGGCGAGGGCGACGCGGCATGGCTGCAGATCACCGAGTTTTTCGACAGCGGAAAAACCGCCGCGACCGGCCGCTTCAACGCCTCCAACCGCTACCGGCAATTGCCGCTGGGCACGCACCAGCGCTTCAATGAGGCCGGCAAGCTGGTGGCGGAATCAAGCTACGACGAGCGCGGGCGCATCACGCGCGAGAGAAGCTGGGACGATGAAGGCAAGCCGCTGCGCGACGATGCCGTGTTTGAAGACGGCTCGAGAAAGGCTTATTCAAGGTAGTCTGCACTACAAAGTGCTCAGTTCGCTGCAGCGACCTTTTGGTCAATCGCCCCGAACACCGACATTCCGTCCTTGCCCTTGGCTTCGATGCGTATGGTGTCGCCAAATTTCATGAACTCTGTCTTGGGTTTGCCGTCTTCGATGGTTTCGATCGCACGCTTTTCGGCGATGCAGCTGTAGCCGTGGCTCCAGTCCTTGTTGCTGACGGTGCCTGAACCGACGATGCTGCCGGCGCGCACATTGCGGGTCTTGCAGATATGGGCGATGAGCTGGCCGAAATGAAAGGTCATCTCGGGGCCGGCTTCGCACATGCCGACCTTGCGGCCGTTCCAGGTGCTTTGCAATGTCATGTGCAGGCGGCCTTTGTCCCAGGCATCACCCACCTCGTCCAGCGTCACCGCGACCGGGCTGAAGGCTGTGGCCGGCTTGCTTTGCAGGAAGCCGAAGCCTTTGGCGAGTTCGTCGGGAATCAGGTTGCGCAGCGAGACATCGTTGGCCAGCATCAGAAGACGCACGCCTTCCAGTGCCTGGGCAGGCGTGGCCCCCATGGGCACGTCCCCCGTGATGACGGCGACTTCCGCCTCAAAATCGATGCCGAAATCTTCGCTGGCCACCACCACATTGTCGCAAGCACCGATGAAATCGTCGCTACCGCCCTGGTACATCAGCGGGTCGGTGTAAAAGCTTTCGGGCACCTCAGCATTGCGGGCCTTGCGTACCAGTTCCACATGGTTGATGAAAGCCGAACCGTCGGCCCACTGGTAGGCGCGCGGCAACGGGGCCATGCAGCGCGACGGCTCGAACGGGAAAGCGTGCCGTGCTTTTCCATTATTCAGGGCCTCATACAAGTCCTGCAATTGTGGCGACATGAAGTTCCAGTCGTCCAGCACCTGCTGCAGTTTGCTGGCGATGCCCGTCGCATAATGCGCCGTTGAGAGATCACGCGAAACCACAACGAGTTGGCCGTCGCGGGAAGAGTCTTTGTAAGTGGCTAGTTTCATCGGTATCCTGATAGGGCAGTGTCGGCATCGCTAAAGGACTGATTGTGCCGTGCCGGCAGCGTCTTCCGGAGCGGCATGTCCCCGGCCCCCGCGTTACGATCCATCCATCCCGCCCGACGCGTCATCTGAAATTCTATTCATCTCCATGAAAGCAAGTCCCGGCGCAACCTCTCCCGTCCGCAGCAGCCCGGCGCCGCAGCGCGCCGGCATCCAGTCGGTCGAAGTCGGCTTTGCCTTGCTGGAGGTTCTGTCTACCTCGCCCGGCCCGCTTATGCTGCGTGACCTCGCAGCGGCTGCCGGCATGAGCGCGGCCAAAGCCCACCGCTACCTGGTGAGCTTTCAACGCCTGGACCTGGTAACCCAGGACAGCGGCACCACCCGCTACAACCTGGGCCCTGCATCACTCAAGCTGGGTCTGGCCGCCTTGTCGCGGCTCGACAGTGTGAAGCTGGCCCGGCAACTGATGCCCACGCTGATGGCGCAAACCGGGCAGACCCTGGCCTTGGCCGTCTGGGGCAACCAGGGACCCACGCTGGTGCACTGGGAAGAATCACCTCAGGCCGTAACGGTCAACTTGCGGCTGGGCGATGTCATGCCGCTGCTGTCGTCGGCCACAGGCCTGTGTTTCGCGGCGTTTTCACTTCCCCGCCTGGCGGCTGGCGCCCGGCCGCAAAGCCGACTGGCGCTGCTCGTCAAAGACGAACTCGTACGGAACCAGAAGCTCGCGCGCAAGGACGTTCCCGCCAGCATGGCCGAGGTAGCCGCCCTGCTCGAAGAAGTGCGCCTGCGCGGCATGGCGCGCGCCGTCAACACTCTGCTGCCCGGTGTGGCCGGCTTGTGCGCACCGGTGTTTGATGCCGACGGCCACCTGGTGCTGGGCATGGTCGCGCTGGGCTCGCTGGCTACTTTTGATACCGCCTGGGACGGCGCCGTCGCCCGGCCCCTGGCGGCAGCAGCGCGGCAACTTTCCCGCGACTTGGGGTTCAAACAGGAATGACGATGTTGGCGGCCACGCAAGCCGGCATCACGCGCGGCCATGACGCTGCACCGCCCTGGGGCGCATTGGCCGTGCTGGCAGCGGCCGTGCTTGGCATACACGCACTGGTGCTTATGTCTTCGCCTGTGCGGTTTGGCCCCGAGCTGGACCCAGCCCCACAACGCGTCCGGCCCCTGATCACCCGCAGCATCGCCCCGCCGCCTGTGGTGCAACCCGCGGCGGCACCTCAGCCGGCGCCTCCGCGGCCTCGTCCAAAATCTCTCAAGCCAAAAACACCTCCAGCCCAATCATCGCTTGAGCCTTTCGCTATCAATTCTGTAGCGACCCCATCCCTCGAAATACCCGTTCCCAGCGAATCCCCCGCCACTGAAGGCGCAGGCAAAACATCTGCCCAGGAAGCGGCAGCCGCCCTCGTACCGGAATCCGCGGCAAGCGCGCCCGCAGCGCCCGCCGGCCCTGCTCAGACGCCAGTGACGGCTGTCGCGCTGCCTGAGAGCGTCCAGCTGGAATACAAGATGACCAGTAACGCGAGAGGGTTGTCATGGCATGCGACCGCGGAACTCCGGTGGCAAAACCGCGGTGACGGCTACGACGCTCGCGTCGAAGCCAGCGCGTGGGGTCTGGGCTCGCGCAGCGTGGGCAGCACCGGCCAGATCAATGCCGAGGGGCTTTCTCCGATTCGTTACTTTGAGAGATCGCGCAGCGAGGTCGCCGCACATTTCGAACCTGACAAGGGTTTGATCATTTTCAGCGCCAACACACCAACGGCGCCTTGGGCCAAGGGCGCGCAAGACCGTATCAGCGTGTTCTTTCAGTTGGCCGGCATGCTGGCTGCCAATCCGTCAGGTTTCCCAGTGGAGTCCAGCATTTCTATTTACACCGTCGGGCCGCGCGAGGCCGACACCTGGACTTTCCGGGTGGAAAAAGAGGAAAAACTTCGCCTGCCCTTAGGCGAGATAGACACCGTCAAGCTCACCCGGCTGCCGCGAAGGGAGTTCGACACCAAAGTCGAGATCTGGTTCGCGCCCTCATTGGGCTACCTGCCGGTGCGCAACAAAATAACCCAGTTCAACGGGGATTTTGTTGACCAGCAGCTCAATGCACTCAGCAAGAATTGAAGCCGGTGGCCGCGTTGTTATGACGCACAGTGAGGCGCGCTTTTTGTGCGGTTTTACACGGCTTAGCGCCTCTTTACCGAACACTTGCGTGCCTAAAGGCCCTTGCACTTGAACTTGGCCTCATCGTTGCTATCTGAAGACAAAGGACCACACCATGCACATGCTTTACGACTCGGAATCTTTTGTTGTTATGCAGATTCATGCCAATGCCCCGGAGGAATCCGCGCCTGCACCGGCCGTTCCACAGCTAGCCCGCCATGGCTTTGAAATTGTGGACAAACGTTCAGGCAAGGAGGTCTACCTGGATGGTTCGTGGGCCGAAATGTTCCAGCAGCGCCTGAGCGCCTGGGCGCAAAACACCCCCACGCAGGAAGAAATCGAAGACACGCTGGAAGGCTACAGCGGGCTTGCCAATACCCCCATTTCATTGCACTGACCGCCACAGCTGCGGCGGCACGTAACCAGGTAGGGTATGCAGAGCACTACGGTGTGAAACTGCCGCTGGAAGCGGTAGTATCCATCGATGCGCCATTTCCTCACTTCTCGTGCTCTGGCATGCCTTGTCTGCATCGCCATGATGGCTTTGTTGAGCGGCTGTGCAGCAAGGCCGGAAGCGCCCATTTTGCAGGCCCCTGGCAACGATACCGCGCAAATATCCACCCGGCTGGAGACGCTTCTCCCCACCGACGTTCTGATCCTCGGGGAACAGCACGATGCTGTTGAACACCAGACAATCGAACAGGAGGTGGTCACCGCTCTGGCGGCCAAAGGGGTGCTGGCTGCCGTGGCGCTAGAGATGGCTGACACGGGCGCAAGCACTTCCACACTCCGACCCAGCGCCACCGAACAACAGGTGCGCAATGCCCTGAAATGGAACGACAAGGGCTGGCCATGGGTTGCCTATGGTCCCGCCGTGATGACGGCCGTGCGCGCTGGCGTGCCGGTATTAGGCGCAAATTTGCCCCGGGCGCAGATGCCGGCGAGCATGGCCGACAGCCAGCTTGATGCCCGCTTGCCGGGGCCGGCCCTGAAGGCGCAGCAGCAGCTCATACGTACCGGCCACTGCAATCTGTTGCCCGAAAGCCAGATCACCCCCATGACCCGAATCCAGATCGCCAAGGACATCACCATGGCCAATACGCTGGCCCAGGCGGCGCTGCCTGGCAAAACCGTGCTGCTGCTGGCCGGCAGTGGCCATGCAGACCGCCAGCTGGGCGTGCCACAACATCTGCCGGCAGACCTGAAGGCAAAAGCCGTCCGCCTGCGCGCGGGAGGCGTTGGGAACGAACAGCCCGAGGTCTTTGATGCAGTGTGGACCACACCCGCGTTGCCCGAGAAGGACTACTGTGCGGGTCTGGAGAAAAGATTGGCTCCCAAACCCTGAGTCCCCAGCCGCTCAGGCGTTTTTGCGAATCGCGTCGGCCACTACGTTGATGATGCGGTCCACATGCTCGTTTTCGATGATGTAGGGCGGGCAGATGACGATATTGTCGGCTGCCGGACGCACCAGCACGCCCTGATGGAAACAGTCCATGAAAATGTCATAGGCGCGCTTGCCCGGGGCACCGGCCACCGATGCCAGCTCCACCGCGCCAGCTAACCCCAGGCTGCGAATGCCGATCACGTTGGGCAGGCCTTTGAAGGCGCCATGCATTGCATCGCCGAGCACCCTGCCCATCTGGCCGGCGCGCTCATACAATTTTTCCTTCTTGAGCAGTTCCAGTGTGGCAATAGCGGCGGCACAGGCCACCGGGTGGCCCGAGTAGGTGTAGCCGTGGAAAAACTCGATGGCGTGTTCGGGCGCGCCGCTGTTGGCGTTCATCATGCCGTCGTAAATGCGGTCCGAGCAGATCACGCCGCCCAGCGGGATGACGCCATTGGTCACGCACTTGGCGAAGTTGAGCATGTCAGGCACGACGCCGTAGTAGTCCGCACCGAAGCCCGTTCCAAGGCGGCCGAAGCCGGTGATGACCTCGTCAAAAATCAGCAGAATGCCGTGCTTGTCGCAGATCTCGCGCAGGCGCTTGAGGTAGCCCTTGGGCGGCAAATACCAACCGGCGCTGCCGGAAACCGGCTCGACAATGACGGCGGCCACATTGCTCGGGTCGTGCAGCGGCAGGATACGGTTCTCCAATTCCAGCAGCAGGTCTTCCTGCCATACGGGCTCGGTACCGTTGATGTAGGCATGGTTGACCGGATCATGGATGAAGCGCAGGTGGTCCACGCGCGGCAGCAGCGCCGCGCCGTAGACCTTGCGGTTGGCCGGAATGCCGCCCACGCTCATGCCTCCAAAGCCGACGCCGTGATAGCCTTTCTCGCGGCCTATGAAGATGTTGCGGTGACCCTCGCCGCGCGCACGGTGGTAGGCCAGCGCGACCTTGAGCGATGTGTCGGCCGCTTCCGAGCCTGAATTGCAGAACAGCACCTTGTTCAGGTCGCCCGGCGCCATGCCGGCAATGATTTCGGCAGCCTTGAAGGCCTGGTCGTTGCTGGCCTGGAAGGCCGTCGCGTAGTCAAGCGTATCGAGCTGCTTCTTGATCGCCTCGTTGATGGGCTTGCGGTTATGCCCCGCGCCCACGCACCAAAGACTGGAGATGCCGTCGATGACCTGGCGCCCGTCATGGGTCGTGAAATGCATGCCGTCGGCGGCCACAAACACGCGCGGGTCTTTTTTGAAGCTCCGGTTGGGCGTGAACGGGAGCCATTGGTGCTCCATGTTGAAATTCTGGTAAGCCATGGCGTGTCTCCTGCGTCTGGAAAAGGGGTTTCCGGCATTCTGGCACCGTTGCCGTCCCGGCGCAGCGTTGATTGGGGCCCCGTCCGGGCGGAAGCGGGCCTCACCTGCGACAATTCATCCCCTATGAATCACGCTTATATCCTCACCTTGTCCTGCCTGGACCGTATGGGTATTGTTCATGCCGTGTCCGGCTTCCTTCTGGACAACGACGGCAACATCGAAGAGGCCGCACAGTACAACGACCACGACACGGGCCTGTTTTTCATGCGCGTGCAGTTCGCCTGCGACAAGCTCACCCACGAGGAACTCTCCAGTCAGCTCAAGGCCTTCGCCGAGCCCTTCGGCATGAACTGGAAGCTGCACGCCACCACCCAGCCTATGCGCACCGTCATCATGGTCAGCAAAGAGGGCCACTGCCTCAACGACCTGCTGTTTCGCTGCAAGTCCGGCCTGCTGCCGATTGAGGTGCGCGCCATCGTTTCCAATCACCGCGAGTTCTACCAGCTGGCGGCCAGCTACAACATCCCGTTTCACCACATCCCCGTCACAGCGGCCACCAAGGCCCAGGCCGAGGCGAAGCAGCTGGAGATCATCGAATCCGAAGGCGCCGAACTCGTGGTGCTGGCGCGCTACATGCAGGTATTGTCAAATGACCTGTGCCAGAAGCTCTCAGGCCGCGCCATCAACATCCACCATTCGTTTCTGCCCAGCTTCAAGGGTGCCAAACCTTATTACCAGGCGCACGACCGCGGCGTGAAGCTGATCGGCGCGACCGCGCACTACGTGACGGCCGACCTTGACGAAGGCCCCATCATCGAGCAGGACGTGGCGCGCGCCGACCACAGCAAGACCGTGGAAGACCTGACCGCCATGGGCCGCGACACCGAAAGCCAGGTGCTGGCGCGGGCCGTTAAGTGGCACAGCGAACACCGCGTGCTTTTGAACGGCCATAAGACGGTCATTTTTAAATAAGCAACATGGCCACGCCGGCGCGAATCCCGCCCATTCAATGCCTGCTGACATTCGAGGCGCTGGCGCGGCTGCGCAGCGTGACGCAGGCGGCCGAGGAGTTGTGCGTCACGCCCAGCGCCGTCAGCCACCGCGTCAAGCAGCTAGAGCAGATCATCGGCACCAAGCTCTTCGGCCGCGCCGATTTCTCGCTGACCACCGAAGGCAGCGAATACCTCGCCCATGTGCGTGAAGGCCTGGCCACGCTGCAGAAATTTCCGGGTGCCGCCGGACAAAGCACCACGCCCGGCAAGCGCAAGCTGCGCCTGGCGGTTACGCCGACCTTCGCGCGCTCCATCCTGATCCCGCGCCTGCGCCAGTTCACCGACGCCTACCCCGAGATCGACCTGACCTTGCAGGTGTCAATCCCGCTGCTGGACGTGGTGGCCGAGGACGCCGATCTCATCGTGCGCTTCGGCACTGGCCGTTATGCGGACCTTGAACATGTCTGCCTCAGCAAGGACGAAGTGGCGCCACTGGCTTCGCCCGCTTTTGTACGTGAGAACGGCCCCTTTGAAGCGGCCGAAGACCTCGAAGGCGAGAGCCTGTTGCGCTCGCCCCTGGAGCCCTGGCGTACCTGGTTTGCCGCCCACAAACTCGATTGGCCGGAACCCCCCGACGGTTCCCAGTTCAACGACATAGGCCTGATGTGCGACGCCGCAGCCGCCGGCATGGGCATTGCGTTGATACGCCTCAAGCTGGGCGCGCCCTGGCTGGAAAACGGCTCGCTGGTACGCCTGGGCAGCAACGCGGTGTTCGCCGGCAACGTCCCCAGCCCGCACGCACACTACCTGTGCTGGCGTACCGGCACCATGGACCGCTGGGAATGCGCGGCGTTTGCGGACTGGCTGCAAAAAAGTCTGGGCTAGGGCCCCAAGGGCGTTTGAATGAGAACTCCTTACCGGCTACCCGGCGTTGCAAACGCCTGAACGTGGATTCACCCCGCCTGGGTTTTGCACCTTGCTCAAGGCCTTTTGATTTGTAGCGCATTTTGCGTACGCCAATAGCATTAGCAATCCCCCAGGCGTCCGACAAGTGGTTGTGCGCCCATGCCGGCTCATACCTATTATGGGCTGGCCGTGACACCGGTTGAGGGTGCGGCCAGCGGCACATAGTCAAAACCAACTTGTTTAACGAGGGAAATTCTCATGCGGAAAAATCAATTAGCCATCGGCGTGGCCGGAGTACTGTTCTCAATGCTCGCCCTGTCGCCTGCGGTTCACGCCGAAGGCAAGGCGGCTAAGGCCAAGGCCGTCAAGCCCGGCACCTTCTGCACCATCCAGGACGCCAAGGCATGCCAGGACGCCGTGACGCCCGCGCAAATCCTGTCGCGCTTCAAAGCCGGCAACATGCGCTTTGTCTCGGGCAAGCCGCGCCACCAGAACTACCTCAAGGAAATGAAGGCCACCGCGGACGGCCAGTTCCCGCTGGCAAGCGTAGTGTCCTGCATCGATTCGCGCGCGCCGGCCGAAATCGTTTTCGATCAGGGCATAGGCGACCTCTTCAATGCGCGCGTGGCGGGCAACATCGTCAACGAAGACATCCTGGGCAGCCTGGAATTCGCGCACAAAGTCGTGGGCGCCAAGCTGCTGGTGGTGATGGGCCACACCAGCTGTGGTGCCATCAAAGGTGCTTGCGACGATGCCCAACTCGGCAACCTGACGGGCCTTATCG
Organism: Polaromonas aquatica; assembly: GCF_050626995.1. Taxonomy (GTDB): domain Bacteria; phylum Pseudomonadota; class Gammaproteobacteria; order Burkholderiales; family Burkholderiaceae_C; genus Polaromonas; species Polaromonas aquatica_A. The sequence continues at coordinate 1,511,805 of NZ_CP192467.1, forward strand.
GCAAGATCAAGCCGGCCGCGAGCCTGGTGTCCGCCGACATCAAGGACCGCACGTCCAAGAACTATGCCTTTGTCGAGATGGTGGCCGAGAGCAACGTGCACCTCACGGTGGAAACGATCCGCGAAAAAAGCCCCATCCTGCGCGAGATGGAGCAAAAGGGCGAGATCATGATCGTGGGCGCCATGTACGACGTGAAGACGGGCAAGGTCAAGTTCTATGACGTGCCGGGCGCAAGCAAAGCCGCCTCCGGCACCAAATCCTGAGAACCTGGACTCGCACAAGCGGGTGGAAAGCCCGCAGTTCAATGGCATCGGCCTGATGCGCAATGCGGCGCAGCCTCAGCCGGCTTGATGAACAGTGAAAATGCGCCTCTTGCCGATTAGCTTCGTAAAAGCATCGGTTTGAAGCGCTCGCGTCCGGCCCTTCTGGGCCCGCTTTTCTCAGCCCATCACCAGGCCGACTGAATGCTAGACTCACGCGAGTCGAACAAAAAATGAGGGGGATGGGATGCAAATTTTTCGATTGCTTGTTATTGCTGCAGCAATTTTTCTTACCGGTTGTGCCGCCACTGGCCCGCGATATGCCGAAGTTGAGGCCAGCTTCCCCACCCTGCGTTCGGGCTATGGACGCCTGATAATCTACCGCTCGGGTGGCTTGGGGGCGGCGGTCCAGCCAGACATCAAACTCAATGGCGAAATTATCGGGAAATCACAGCCCAATGGTTTCTTCTTCGTTGACCGCGCAGCGGGCAAATATACCGTCAGTGCTCGCACAGAAGTCGAAACAGTTCTGGACACCGAACTGGTGGAAGGCCGCACCACCTATGTTCAGAGCAGTATCACGATAGGCCTCTTTGTGGGCCATCCCAGGCTGACACTTCAGAGCGAAAATGCGGCAGTGCAACACCTACCTCGTCTGGCTTATACCGGCGGAATTCCTGTCGCGCCGCGTACACCGCGCGCCAAGGCCGTAAACAACACGGCAGCGGTCAGCGCCGATGAACGAAACCGCCCATCCGGCCCCGTGACGCTCGACGACCTGAGCGGCCTGCTGCCTCCCGCACGATAAACCAAACGCTCCATGAGGTGCACTGTGATATTTCAATTCATGCTTCGCGGCATAGGCCTGTTTCTTGTTGGCTCCAGTGTTCTTGCGCAAAATGCAACACCGAGCGCCGAACAACTCTTTGAGCGCTTGTCACCCAGTATCTGGGTTGTCAAGACCTTTGATGACGCAGGAAAACCAATTGCTACAGGCAGCGCGGTTGTCATTCAAGCCGGAACCCTCATAACAAATTGCCATGTGCTGGCCAAGGCACGCAAGGTTTCGGTCACACGCGAAAACGTCGCTTACGGCGCCACCCTGGAGCATGCGGACACCGCGCGCGACCTGTGCCAGCTCAAGGTGGCAAATTTCAACGCGCCGCCGGTCACCGTAGCTCCTTCAGAAACGCCGAAAATCGGCTCCAGGGTCTATGCCATTGGAAATCCGCGCGGGCTGGAAATGACGATCAGCGATGGCCTTCTGTCTGGCATCCGTCGTACAGCCAACGATGAGTTCGTCGCGCTGCAAATCACGGTACCCATCTCGCATGGCTCCAGCGGCGGCGGCCTTTTCGACGCGCAAGGCCGTCTGATTGGCATCACCACCTTTGGCTTGCGTGATTCACAAAACCTGAATTTCGCCTTGCCGTCCGCCTGGATTGCCGAAGTCCCTGCGCGTGCGGCGGCAGCGCTGGCCACTCGCAGTGAACCCAAACCCGTCACGACCACTCAGGCAGGAGTTGCGCAAGTCTTCGAGTATCGACTGCGCGACCGAGTCACCGGATTGACGCGGAACATCAGGTACCGGCTGGACCGCATTGATGGAGATCAACTGATCTTCAACCAGGGAGGCCGGGTGGAGCGGGCTGGTGGCGAGGTTGTCACACTGGCCAGCGTCGTGGCCGGAGAATATGAGGTGGCAATGCCGCCGCGTGGCTGGATAACCAAGACACCGGAGCGCGGGCAGACATGGCAGCTTCGGTACGAAAACCAGGTACAGAACCAGCCGATCAGAATGAGCCTCAAGGCCCGCGCAACTGATGAGTCGACTATGCGCATTGGTGACCGGGAGTTCCAGATCATGCGGGTTGAGTTCACCGGGTTTACAGAACGCAGAAGTCACATCAGGGTTCCTAACGCGGGAGTTTTCACCGCCAACGCATGGTATGCGCCTGAGCTTGGCCGCATCGTGAGATTTGACGCGAAAGCGCGCGGCGGAACGGGCGGCAGTACCTTTCTTATCGACGAGACTCTGGAGCTATTCGACATCCGCAAGGAGTGACCAAGGGGCGAAGCGCGGCGAATGTGCATGATGGACCGCTGAAAAGGAAAGCCTTTACCGAGTGGCTAAAAATCCCAGCAAGCTCTTTTCGCCTGGTATCAGGTTTTATGCCTACAGCCCTTTGTTTTTGTGCGCGAGCAGCTATCTAATTAATAGCAGATTCATTTTCACAAAACAACCCCATTTTCTTCACGCCGCCAGCCCGGCTTTGCCTTAAAGTGCCTTCATCACCTGCGAGAACCGGTTTCATCCCCCAAAGCCACTCATGAACGCCCCCGCCTCACCTGAGCAAAACAGCCTGATTGAGCGATCAGAGCGGCAATTGCAGGTCGTTCGTGCGCTGCAAGCCGTATTGCCCGCGCATGCGCTGCTGTGGAACAACGAAGACACCACACCGTACGAGTGTGACGGCCTGACCGCCTACCGCCAGCGGCCATTGGTCGTGGCCCTGCCGGAAACTTATGAGCAGGTACAGGCTGTCCTCAAAACCTGCCATGCGCTGGATGTGCCGGTGGTAGCCCGCGGTGCGGGCACCGGACTTTCCGGGGGCGCCATGCCGCACAAGCTGGGCGTCACGCTATCGCTGGCCAAGTTCAACAAGATCCTCAAGCTCGATGCCGCCAGCCGTACGGCAGTCGTGCAAGGCGGCGTGCGCAATCTGGCCATTTCCGAAGCCGCCGCGCCGCTGGGCCTTTACTATGCACCCGATCCTTCCAGCCAGATCGCTTGCACCATAGGCGGCAACGTGGCTGAAAACTCCGGAGGCGTGCACTGCCTCAAGTACGGCCTGACGGTGCACAACGTGCTCAAGGTCAAGGGCTTCACCATCGAAGGCGAAGAGGTCGAGTTCGGCAGCAATGCACTGGATGCCGCAGGCTACGATTTGCTGAGTGTGATCATCGGGAGCGAAGGCATGCTGGCCGTCACTACCGAAGTGACCGTGAAGCTGATCCCCAAGCCCAGGTTGGCACGCTGCATCATGGCCAGCTTTGACGACCTGCGCAAAGCCGGCGATGCCGTGGCTTCCGTGATTGCCGCAGGCATCATTCCTGCGGGTCTTGAGATGATGGACAAGCCGATGACGGCCGCGGTGGAAGACTTCGTGCACGCCGGCTACGACCTCGCCGCCGAAGCCATCTTGCTGTGCGAAAGCGACGGCACGCCTGAAGAAGTCGAAGAGGAAATTGGCCGCATGAGCGACGTGCTTCGCCGCTGCGGCGCCACTGCCATTGCCGTGAGCCAGGACGAAGCCGAACGCCTGCGCTTTTGGAGCGGACGCAAAAACGCATTCCCCGCATCAGGCCGAATCAGCCCCGACTACATGTGCATGGACTCGACCATTCCCCGCAAGCGCCTGGCCGACATCCTGCTGGCGATCGCGGAGATGGAGAAAAAATACCAGCTGCGCTGCGCCAACGTGTTTCATGCGGGCGACGGCAACCTGCACCCCTTGATTCTGTTTGACGCCAACGACCCCGACCAGTTGCACCGCTGCGAACTCTTCGGCGCCGACATCCTGGAAACCAGTGTTGCCATGGGTGGCACCGTGACCGGCGAACACGGCGTGGGCGTGGAAAAACTCAATTCCATGTGTGTGCAGTTTTCGGCTGAAGAGAACGAGCAGATGTTCGGCGTCAAGCGTGCCTTCGACAGCAAGAGCTTGCTCAATCCGGGCAAGGTGATTCCGACATTAAATCGCTGCGCCGAATACGGAAAAATGCTGGTGCGGGGCGGCCAGATCAGCCATCCGGATTTGCCGCGCTTTTAGGCAACCTGGCACCCACGCGCGAATCGTCTGGTGATTGCTGCAATCCATCGTTGAGCAGCTAACGCGGTTTTTTCTCGGGTTTTCGCACCTGTGATCGACAAGTGTTTGTCGCTCGCCGACCAGTGTTTAGATCCGGCGCGGCACACTGCGTCAGTGTGCGCAGACTTTCGGCTCTCACACCTTTCGTTACTCTTTGTGCCTGCCGGTGTGGGTGGCCGACCCATCTTTTGCGGGCAAACCAGGACGGCGTGCACATGCTACTGGCGGTAATTAACGCGCAGATCAGCCGGTTTGTCGGCTGCTGTATGACAGCGCACCTGTTACGGGACCGCGGCAACACTCCGGCCAGAGCATTCGGAGGAGCCGCCACATTCCCGGTGTTTGCGGAGCTGGCTTACCGCTCGGCCAGCTTTTCGGCTTGACGGCGGCAGCTGACGGTGTCGCGTTGACGCAGGCCACCCAGGCACTCGGGCGAGGCTTCCCTGAGCCAGCATCCTGCTTTGCTGTGGACGGTCGTATGCCTGCAAGCGTCTCTTGCAGCCAACAGGGGTGCGGATGCCGGGGCCGGACTGGCACCGGGGCGGCAGACGGTTTTGACAGAACCCAGCAAACAACCCGCCCCATCCCTGCCGCGGGCGGCAAGGATGGGGCGGGTGTTCAGGTGGGCGGCAGCATGGCGCTGCCGAATTGTTGCTTTAACTGTCTCCTACACCGCCTGCAAACCGGGTTTGGCCACACTCGCGGGCTTGGCGGCCGCCAGGGCGCCGAACAGAATTTCTCCCGAGAGCTGCCCGCCTTCTTCAATCACAAGCTTGCCGTAGCGAATGATGCCTGTGACCTTTCCAGTTGAATAGATCACCAGCTTCTGACGCACGGTGAGGTTACCGTTGAATTCGCCGCGGATTTCAGCCACATCGATTTCCGCGGAGCCCTTGAACGCGCCCTGCTCGGAGATCTGGATCACTCGCGAATCCATGGTGGCCTCCACCAAACCTTCAACCACGAGGGTATCGCAGTCCGTGATCTCAACGCCCTTGAGCTTGATGTTGGGACCCACCGTCAGCTTGCTGCCGCCCTCTTTACCGGCGGCAGCCGCCGCCGGGGACTCGGTCACGGCCTTGGCGGCGTTCAGCGGGTTCGCATTCAAGGATGACGCCCCGGGCTGCAACGCACCGGAGGAACCGGACGTGCCATAGCCATTTCCGGGGCCATGACGCAAGCCCGTCTGCGTCTCATTTTCTCGCTTGCCAAAGAACGGTGTTGCCATTGTGAGTTCCTTCAAAAAGAACGCATGGTACGTCTGCAAAAAATTAAAAGCTTCAGCGGTATGCAAGATAGGTAACGAAATTAATTCTTACATCCAGTTGTGTATTCGTGGCTGACCCTTGGTTGCTGCAGTTTTCGCTTCGAGGGAAACGCGTGGCATGCGAAAGCAGTCCACTTGCTGGACAGCGATGCAGCATGCCGTCCACCCGTCCAATCCAATCTTCATGATGACCACGCATGCCATTCAGGCCACACCACTTGCCCCACATCGCGGAGAGTCAATGCCGATTGGCCCCTACCCTTTCTCTACGCCACGCGCAGCGCCAAAAATACCAGTCGCGTGTAGCATGTCGCACACCATGCCCACCGACAGCGAACTTCATGCCCTTGCGCTTTTTGGCACAGCCGTTGGGCAGTGCGCCTTGGTGTGGAACGACCACGGGATCGCGGCCGTGCAACTGCCAGAGACGTCGGAGGCCAGGATGCTTTCCCGCCTGCACAGCCAGTTTTCGCTACTGGCGCCCGCTACACCGCCGCCAGACATGGAGCAGGCCATAGAGGCCATGACCGCCTTGCTCGGGGGTGAAGCTCGCGACTTGCGTTTTTGCACGCTGGACCTTCGCCACACGCCACCTTTTCATCGCCGGGTGTACGCCATTACGCAGGACATTCTTCCGGGCAAGACAAGCACGTACGGCGACATTGCAGCCCAGCTGGGTGAGCCCGGCTCGGCGCGCGCCGTGGGCCAAGCCTTGGGACGCAACCCGTTTCCCATCATCGTGCCTTGCCACCGCGTGCTGGCGTCCGGTGCGCAGTCGGGCGGGTTCTCCGCGCCGGGCGGCGTGTCGACCAAACTGCGCATGCTGCTGATTGAGGGCGCCGAGATCGGCGGCGCGCCCGGCCTGTTTGACCGCGAACCGCCGCATTCCACGTCATGATGCAATGACGCACTGAATCTTCAACCTCACACGGAAACCTGTCGCCCATGTCCTCCATCCTTGGCACTGCATCGCCCTCCATTCGCCTGTACTCGGCCGCGCTCAGCATGTTCGGCGCCAAGGTGCAAATCGCCGCATTTGAAAAAGGCATTCCGCTAGACATCGTCATGGTGCCTTTCACGCAGACCGAGGGCTACTCGCCCAAGAACCCGGAGGTCGTTCGCATCAACCCGAAAAAGCAGGTACCTGTGCTGATCAACGGCGACCTGGAGCTGTTCGATTCGACGCAGATCCTGGAGTACCTGGAGGACCTGCAACCCGAGCCTGCGCTGTGGCCTGCCGGCATTGCCGCCCGCGCACGGGCCCGCCAGATGGAGCACATGTCAGACGAGGTTTACTTCCCTCACATCATCCGGCTCATGGGTTTGCAGCACGACCTGAACGACCCGCAGGCCGTCACCGCGATCGCCGGCGCGCGGGACTTCTACACGCGGCTTGAAAACCTCCTGCGCGGCCGCGAATTCATGATGGAAACCTTTTCCTTTGCCGACATCGCGCTGTATATGGCGATGCTGTTCGGCGAACGCCTGGGCGCCCCCCTCACACCTGCCACACCGCTGCTGCTGGCCTGGCGGGACAGGATGAGCGCGCGGCCGTCGGTCCAAAGCACGGTGGTTCCCATGGCGAAATATCTGCTGTCCGACGGAAGGCCCTTGCCTGCCTTCATGGCGGCGATGCTGCAGGCGTCCTGACAACAAGGCCCACGCACAACGTGGGTGCTGCAGGAAGCCGAGCAAAAACCGTTACTTTGGCGCAAACTGGCAGGCCCAGCCGCGCCACAAATCAAACAAGTGCGGGTTGGCCAAAAGGAGTCCGCCATGCCCCGCCACACCCCCATCGAGCGTTATCGCAACATCGGCATCAGTGCGCACATTGATGCCGGCAAAACCACCACGACCGAGCGCATCCTTTTTTACACAGGCGTGAACTACAAGATCGGCGAAGTCCATGAAGGCACGGCCACCATGGACTGGATGGAGCAGGAGCAGGAGCGCGGCATCACCATTACGTCGGCCGCGACCACCGCCTTCTGGAAGGGCATGGCCGGCAACTATCCCGAGCACCGCATCAACATCATCGACACGCCGGGCCACGTCGATTTCACCATCGAGGTCGAGCGCTCCATGCGCGTGCTCGACGGCGCGGTGATGGTGTATGACGCCGTGGGCGGCGTGCAGCCGCAGTCGGAAACCGTCTGGCGCCAGGCCAACAAATACAAGGTGCCGCGCCTGGCCTTCGTCAACAAGATGGACCGCGTAGGCGCGGATTTTTTCCGCGTTCAGCGCCAGATCAGCGAGCGCCTCAAAGGTGTGGCCGTGCCGGTGCAGATTCCGGTCGGCGCCGAGGACCACTTCCAGGGTGTCGTCGACCTCGTCAAGATGAAAGCCATCATCTGGGACGACACCAGCCAGGGCCTGCATTTTGAATACGGCGACATCCCGGCAGACCTGGTGGACACCGCCAATGAGTGGCGCACCAAAATGATTGAGGCTGCCGCGGAAGCCAACGACGAGTTGCTCAACAAATACCTGGCGGGAGATGCTCTGAGCGAAGACGAAATCAAAAGCGGCCTGCGCCAGCGCACAGTGGCCAACGAGATTGTGCCCATGCTCTGCGGCAGCGCCTTCAAGAACAAGGGCGTGCAGGCCATGCTGGACGCTGTGATCGACTACCTGCCTTCGCCAGTGGATGTACCCGCCATCCTGGGCCACACAGAAAACGATGGCGAGGCCGAGCGCCACCCCAACGACGATGAGCCCTTCTCGGCGCTGGCTTTCAAGATCATGACCGACCCTTACGTGGGCCAGCTGATTTTCTTTCGCGTGTATTCGGGCGTCGTCAAGGCCGGCGACACGGTCTACAACCCCATCAAGGGCAAGCGCGAGCGCCTGGGCCGCATCCTGCAGATGCACGCCAATGAACGCAACGAGGTCAAGGAAGTGCGCGCCGGCGATATCGCGGCCGCTGTCGGCCTGAAAGAAGCCACCACCGGCGACACGCTGTGCGACCCGGCCCACGTCATCATCCTGGAGAAGATGGTGTTTCCCGAGCCTGTGATTTCACAAGCCGTGGAACCCAAGACCCAGGCCGACCAGGAAAAGATGGGCATCGCACTGAACCGCCTGGCGCAAGAGGATCCGTCATTCCGCGTGCACACCGATGAAGAGTCGGGCCAGACCATCATCTCTGGCATGGGCGAGTTGCACCTTGAGATTCTGGTCGACCGCATGAAGCGCGAGTTCAGCGTCGAAGCCAATGTGGGCAAGCCGCAGGTGGCTTACCGCGAAACGATCCGGCAGGCGGTGAACGACGTCGAAGGCAAGTTCATCAAGCAGTCGGGCGGGCGCGGGCAGTACGGTCACGCCGTGCTCAACCTGGAGCCGCAGCCTTCGGGCAAAGGCTTTGAGTTTGTCGACGCCATCAAGGGCGGTGTCATTCCGCGTGAATATATTCCGGCCGTCAATAAGGGCATTGTCGAAACGCTCAAGGCCGGCGTGCTGGCGGGCTACCCGGTGGTCGACGTGAAGGCCACGCTGGTGTTCGGCTCCTACCATGACGTCGATTCGAACGAGAACGCATTCCGCATGGCCGGCTCACTCGCCTTCAAGGAAGCCATGCGCCGCGCCAAACCGGTGTTGCTGGAGCCCGTGATGGCGGTCGAGGTTGAAATGCCCGAGGACTTCATGGGCAATGTAATGGGCGACCTCTCGTCACGGCGCGGCATGGTGCAGGGCATGGAAGACATCGCGGGCGGCGGCGGCAAGCTGGTGCGCGCCGAGGTGCCGCTGTCGGAAATGTTCGGCTATTCGACCACGCTGCGCTCGCTCACGCAGGGCCGCGCAACTTACACCATGGAGTTCAAACGCTATGCGGAAGCGCCGGCCGACGTTGCCGCGGGCATCATGCGGGGCAAGGGTAGCTAGGCGCGCCCCGCAGGCAAAGACAGCGTCAGCCTCAGGGTCGGCACGGCTCCGTTGCTTATTCCGGTGGGAGTTTTACACTGAAATTCCCTTAGCTACATATGGAGGTTGTCATGGATACCCTCAATCGTTGGCAAGACAGGCTGGAAATTTTTGTCGGACTCTGGCTATGCATCGCGCCCTGGGCACTGGTGCTGCCCGCAGCAGCGGCTTGGTGCGCCGTGGCAGTCGGCGTTGCCATCATCGTCCTCGCGTCGCAAGACCTTTTCCTGCCCAACCATATGGATGACTGGGCCAATGCCCTGCTGGGCATCGGATTGATGATTTCGCCCTGGGTATGGGGTTACGCCGGGCACGACAACGCCATGCTCAATGCGGTGGTCATGGGCTTTCTGGTCACGCTCACCTCCGGCTGGGCCCTGGAACGTGTGCTTTATGACAAGTTCAGGGTCTGGAGGGAAACCCACCATCATGCCCACTGACCTGACCTGACCTGACCTGGCCGCATGCCAGCCGGCCTTAGCCGGATTGACGGGCATTGACAACCCAAACCCGTTGCCCACCGGTGGCGGTGTATGGGCCACAATGCCCGCATGAAGCACTTACCCCTGATCGAGTTGACCCGTGGCGGCACGCTGGAATGCCTGCACCTCGGGTCCGTGGCCGTCGTTAACACTGAAGGCCGGCTGCTGGCCCACGCGGGGGACCCGTACTGGCTGACCTTCTCGCGTTCCACCCTGAAGGCCTTGCAGGCCCTGCCCTTCATGGAAAGCGGAGGCTCCGCACAGTTTGGCTTCAGCACCCGGCAACTGGCGATGCTGTGCGCCAGCCACAACGGCGAAGAGATGCATGTGGCCGAAACGCAGGGCATGCTGGACAAAGCCGGGCTGACGTACAAGGCGCTGCGTTGCGGATGCCACGTGCCGGGCATCTTCACGCAACTGGAGCAGGCGCCGCCGCCCGGCCTTCTGTTTGACGAACGCCACAACAATTGCAGCGGCAAACACGCCGGCTTCCTGGCCTACTGCGTGCAGCACGGCTTGAGCCTGGACGACTACATCGCGCCTGGCCATCCCCTGCAACAGGCTATACGCCGCGACGTCGCCCGCGCCGTGGGCATGGATGCCAACGAACTCAGGATGGGCATCGACGGTTGCTCAGCGCCCAACTACGCATTGCCCCTGACCCATCTGGCGCGGGGTTACGCTCGGCTGGCCAGCGGCGCGCGGGACCCCGAATTCGGGGAGAGCTTTTCAGCATTGGGAGAGGCCATGACATCGCACCCGGAACTGGTGTCTGGCACGGGCCGAAACGACCTCGCTTTCATGCGCGCGGGCCGGGGCGACTGGGTCACCAAGATTGGTGCAGACGGAGTGCAAGTGGTGGGCAGCAAATCTCGCGGTGAAGCGATGGCGCTGAAGATCATGGATGCCAACAAGGTGGCGCTGCATGCCGCGACTGTGGAGGTACTGGACCAGCTGGGATGGCTGGATGATGCCCAGCGGGAGATGCTTGCGCCGTGGCGGGCGCGGGAGATCGTGAATGCACGCGGCGTGGTGGTGGGGGAAAGACGGCCTGCTTTTCAGCTGGTGGTAGGTGGTCCTGGTTGACGTTTGGCCTCCGGCCCAATTGCACAGGCGCGAGCAGCTATTGGTGTAATGGCAACGCGGGCACAATGAGGTTGCGCTTGACGGCCCCGGAGCAGCCGTAGCGTCGCCCTGGGGCACGCTTAAGCCAGATCAAAAGACCAAATGCTATCAATTCGATAGCTGTTTGTGCCCATTTTTATGGGCTCAGCGCATTAAAAGTCCAAGAAATCGTCTTAAATCTCGATCTTGCTGCCCAACTCCACCACAGAGTTGTTCGGCAAGTTCAGGAAGTCCGCCGCGCCGCTGGCGTTGTGGTGCATCTGCGCAAAAAGCTTCTCCCGCCACGGTGCCATGCCGCTGCCGATGGTCGGGATGACGGTGTCGCGCGAGAGGAAGTAGCTGGTGGTCATGGACTCCAGCTCGCAACCCCGGCCCTTGATCTGCTGCAACGCCTTGGGCAGGTCCAGGTCATTCTTGAAGCCGTAGTGAACGCTGACCTGCCAGCAGTCATGGCCCAGCGATTCAATCTCCAGGCGTTTGTTCATGCCAATCCAGGGCACTTCGTGGTTGCGCACAGTCACGAACAGGTTCTGCTCGTGCAGCACCTTGTTGTGCTTGAGGTTGTGCAGCAGCGCGTTGGGCACGCTGCCGGGCTCGGCGGTCAGGAATACGGCCGTGCCTTCAACGCGGGCCGGCGGGCTGACGAACACGGCGTCCAGGAAACTGGGCAGGTCTATCGCGTCGGCGCGCAGCTTTTCGTTGAGGAGGTGCCGGCCTTCCTTCCAGGTGATCATCAGCGTGAAGACCGCGCCGCCGATCACGAGCGGGAACCAGCCGCCGGCGAACAGCTTCATGAGGTTGGAGGCGAAGAAGGCGAAGTCGACGAGAAAGAAAACACCGGTGGCCGCGATGCACAGGCCCAGCGGGTATTTCCAGCCGTAGCGGATCACGTAGAAGGTCAGGATGGTGGTGATCAGCATGTCGGTGCAGACCGCAATGCCGTAGGCCGCCGCCAGGTTGCTCGACGAGCGGAACATCACTACCGCCAGCACGATGGTGATGAAGAGGCCCCAGTTGACGAAGGGCATGTAGATCTGGCCGGTATCGCGCACGCTGGTGTGCTGGACGTTCAGGCGCGGCAAGTAGCCCATCTGGATGGCCTGCTTGGTCACGCTGAAAGCGCCGGTGATCAGCGCCTGCGAGGCGATCACCGTGGCCATGGTGGCCAGGCCCACCAGCGGCAGCAGTGCCCATTCGGGCGCCATCAGGTAGAAGGGGTTTTTCACGGCGGAGGGGTTGCTGATGAGCAGCGCCCCCTGGCCAAAGTAATTGAGCACCAGCGAGGGCATGACCACCGAGAACCAGGCCAGGCGGATCGGCTTCTTGCCGAAGTGGCCGAGGTCGGCGTACAGCGCCTCGGCACCGGTCACGCACAGCACCACGGCGCCCAGGATGATGAAGGTGGTGCCGGGGTTGGCCCACATGAACATGACGGCGTAATGCGGGCTCAGCGCCACCAGGATGCCGGGGTTGGTCGCGATCTGCGCAATGCCCAGCAGCGCCAGCACGGCAAACCAGATCAGTGTGATGGGCCCGAAGAACTTGCCGATGCCGGCCGTGCCGTGCTTTTGCACCGCGAAGAGGGCAAACAAAATGATCAGCGTGATCGGGATCACCCCCTGCTTGAAGGCCGGCGAGACGACTTCCAGGCCTTCCACCGCTGACAACACCGAGATGGCCGGCGTGATGACGCCGTCGCCGTAAAACAGGGAGGTGCCGAAGATGCCGACGATCAGCAGCGTCTTGCGAAGCTGGGGCTTGTCCTTCACCGCGGTAGAGGCCAGCGCCAGCATGGCGATCAGGCCGCCCTCGCCGTTGTTGTCGGCACGCAGCACCAGCGCCACATACTTGATCGAAACGATGACGGTCAGCGTCCAGAAGAAGATGGACAGGATGCCGTAGACGTTGTCGGGGGTGAAGGGGACGTGCCCGGAACCGAAAACTTCCTTGACGGCATACAGGACGCTGGTTCCGATGTCGCCATAGACGACGCCGATGGCGCTCAGGGTGAGCGCCGCAAGTGATGATTTTTTACTGGACACAAAAACTTCCCGTCTTTTTGCGTTTGGCCTGCTCCAGGCGGGGGACAAAACGGCGGGAATGGTTACCTTTGGGAACGCTATTTTGCTCCCGGAGCCCCCGCTTGCAAGTCGGCGAACACCCCTAAATCCAACTAATCCCGATTTTGTTGCACCGCAACAACTTGTAACAAAACTGGCTGACTGATGCTGATCGAACGAATGCGGACGCGCGAGTTCTGGCGCTATCCTTTTAATAGCTGGTAGTGCACGGATTGCTTGGGCTAGAGGCGTAAAGACTCATATACTTCGGCCCGTCTTCGCCACAGAGGGTGCCCGACTTACAGAGCGGCCGCGGGCCGGCCGGCTTTCCCGAATGCCTTGCGGCGTCCCTACCAAGGGGGGAAAGGAACTAAACGAAGCGCAGCGTAGTGAGGAAGATAGGGGTGCGCCAAGGTCTAGTCATACACCTCGGCGTCTGGATCGGTAGCTTCGAGTTCATAGCTCGCCGCCAGCATCGCCAGGCGGGCAATCACGCCATACATATAGAAGCGGTTGGGATTGCTGGAGCCGGGCTTTTCACCGGGCTGCGGCAGGCGGCCGCTGTCGGCAAAGGCCAGCGGCACAAAACTCGCGCCGGGCGCGTTGAGGTTTTCGTCCACGCCGCGCTCGGCATGCACGCGGTAAAAGCCGCCCACCACATAGCGGTCCATCATGTAGACCACGGGTTCGGCCACCGCGTCATTCACGCGCTCGTTGGTCAGAACGCCTTCCTGGATGATCACTTCAGACAGCGGCTGGCCGTCTTTGGTCGTGCTCATCTTGTTCTTGGTCTTGCGGTTCAGGACGTCCAGGTCTTTCACGTCGCGTACCGTCATGATGCCCATGCCGTAGGTGCCGTTGTCGGCCTTGACGACAACAAACGGCTTTTCGTTGATCCCGTATTCCTTGTACTTGCGCTTGATCTTGGTCAGCAGCGCGTCGACGTTAGTGGTCAGGCACTCCATGCCGGTGTTCTCGGCAAAGTTGACTTCACCGCATTGCGCAAACATCGGGTTGATCAGCCAGGGGTCTATGCCCAGCAGCTTGCCGAAGCGTTTGGAAATTTCTTCATAAGCCTTGAAGTGGTGCGACTTGCGGCGCACCGACCAGCCCGCGTGCAGCGGCGGCAGCAGGTACTGCTCGTTGATGTCTTCCAGGATGCCCGGAATGCCGGCCGACAGGTCGTTGTTCAGCAGGATGGTGCAGGGATCGAAATCTTTCAGGCCCAGGCGCCGGTCGTTGCGGATCAACGGCTCGATGGTGATGGTCTCGCCGGTCGGCAGGTTCAATGTGGTGGGTTCCTTGATATCGGCGCTCAGCGAGCCGAAGCGCACGTTGAGGCCGGCCTGGTGAAAGATGCGCTTGAGCTGCAGCACGTTGGACAGGTAAAAGCTGTTGCGCGTGTGGTTCTCGGGCACGACCAGCAGGTTGCGCGCTTCGGGGCAGATCTTTTCGATCGCGGCCATGGCGGCCTGCACCGCCAGCGGCAGCATTTCGGGTGTGAGATTGTTCCAGCCGCCGGGATAAAGGTTGGTGTCGACCGGGGCCAGCTTGAAGCCGGCGTTGCGGATGTCGACCGAGCTGTAAAACGGCGGCGTGTGCTCCATCCACTCCAGCCTGAACCAGCGCTCAATCGCTGGCGTGGAGTCCAGGACGCGTTGTTCGAGTTCGTTGATGGGGCCGTTCAGGGCGGTGATGAGGTGCGGAACCATTCGGCCACTTTCGAGTAGGGAATCTGTTATTTGCTTCGGCTATATCTGACCGAATTCTAGGGAGATTGGGGTCGGATCTGAGGGTTACAAGGGGTAACGCCGACGCAAGGCGTCCAAAAATCCGTGGGCCGGCGTCGCGGCCCGGCATGACTTCAGGAGCGGACTTCGCCCTGGCCCAGCACCACGTATTTCAGCGACGTCAGCCCCTCAATGCCTACCGGCCCGCGCGCATGGAACTTGTCGGTGCTGATGCCGATTTCGGCGCCCAGCCCGAATTCGAATCCGTCGGCGAAGCGGGTGCTCGCATTCACGATCACGCTGGCCGAATCCACCTCGCGCAAAAAGCGCTGGGCATGGATGTGGTCGCGCGTCAGGATGGCGTCGGTATGGTGGCTGGAGTACTGGTTGATGTGGGCGATCGCTTCATCAATACCTGCCACCACTTTGATGCTGATGATGGGTGCGAGGTATTCCTCGTACCAGTCCTGCTCAGTCGCGGCCTTCAAATTCGCGCCTTTGACGTTCGCCAGGATGGCCTGGGCTTCGGCATCGCAGCGCATTTCCACGCCTTTGGCGGCGTAAATCGCACCGATCTTCGGCAGAAACTGCGGCGCCACACCGCGCGCCACCAGCAAACCTTCGCTGGCATTGCAGGGGCTGTATTTCTGCGTTTTGGCGTTGTCGGCTACTTTGACCGCCATGTCGATATCGCAAGGGTCGTCGACGTAAACGTGGCAGTTGCCGTCCAGGTGCTTGATGACTGGCACCTTGGCGTCGCGGCTGATGCGCTCGATCAAACCCTTGCCGCCGCGGGGGATGATCACGTCCACATACTGCGGCATGGCGATCAGGTGGCCAACCGCCTCACGATCGGTGGTGGGCACCAGTTGCACGACATCAGCCGGCAGACCAGCATCGACCAGGGCCTGCTGCACCAGCGCGGCCAGCGCCTTGTTCGATTCAATCGCTTCAGAGCCGCCGCGCAAGATGCATGCATTGCCGCTCTTGATGGCCAGCGACGCGGCCTCAATCGTCACATTGGGCCGGCTCTCGTAAATCATGCCGAAGACGCCGATCGGCACACGCATCTGCCCTACGCGGATGCCGCTGGGCTGCTCTTTCATACCGATGATGTCGCCGATCACATCGGGCATCACGGCGAGCTGTTCGCAGCCAATCGCCACGGTTTCGATGATTTTGGGTGTGAGGTTGAGCCGGTCCAGCATGGGGCCGGCCAGGCCTGAAGCAGTGGCGCGCTCGGTATCACGCTGGTTGGCGGTTTCCAGCGCCGCCACGTTCTGGCGCAGCAAGGCGGCCAGATTCAGAAGCGCTCTGTTTTTGATAGCTGCTTGCGCCCGAGCTACCTGGGCTGAGGCCGCTTTTGCCTTGGATCCCAGCGCTTGCATTAACCCCGGAACATCGCTGGCGATGTCGCTGGAGGAAGAAAGGGCTTTGTGGGAGTCAGGCGCGTTCATCGCACCATTTTAGGCTTCGGACGCGCGCCTGGTGCGCTGGGGGCTATGCTTGCCTCGTGCGCCCCGTTCCTTGCATGGCGCATTGCTCACACACCATCCCCGCCAGCCGGTGCAGCGCCTGCCAGCCATCGGCCGGCCAGTCGGGCTGCTTCAGGCCTTTGACGATGCCGTCGACCTTGTGGGCGGCGTGCAGCAGGTTGGCCAGGGTGGTGTCGCCGATTTGCGGCAGCACGCGTTCAAACAACTTTTCCTTGATGCCCCAGACGCGGTTCTCGCGCAGGGCCATCGGCATGGGGCGCCCGGCGCTAATCGCATCTTTCACGCGCTTCATGCTGCGGATGTCTTCGGCCAGCGCCCAGTGCACCAGCACTTCGGATTCGCCTTCGGACTGCAGGCCGTCGAGCATGCGCGCCACGCGGACCGACTGACCGCCCAGCACGGCTTCAGAGAGTTTGAAGACGTCGTAGCGCGCCACATTGAGCACGGCGTTTTCGACTTGGTCAAACGTAAGGATGCCGTCGCTGCCGCCGGACTGGGCCGGGTACAGCAGCCCCAGCTTCTGGATTTCCTGATGCGCGGCCAGCAGGTTGCCTTCCACCCGGTCGGCAAAAAACTGCAGCGTGCGCTGGCCTTCTTCACCGGCGGCCACGCGCTGGCCCTGCTGCTGCAGGCGCTGGGCGATCCACTGTGGCAGGCTGCGCCGGTCTATCGGGTCGAACTTGACGGTGACGCCGAAGCTCTCAAGCGCACCGAACCACGCACCTTTGGCTGTCATGCTGTCCAGCCGCGGCAGCATGACCAGGGTGAGGGTGGAGTCGTCGCCCTGTGCGCGTTCGGCGATCTGCTGCAGCGCGACCGAGCCGTCTTTTCCGGGCTTGCCGCTGGGGATGCGGATCTCGACGATCTGTTTGTCGGCGAAAAGGCTCAGCGAACCGCCGCTGGCCAGCACCTCGCTCCAGTCGAAATGCGCACCTGCCACGGTGTGCACCGTGCGCTCGGTGTAGCCCTGCTCACGCGCCGCTGCGCGCAGCGCGTCCGCAAACTCCTGCACCAGCAGGGGCTCGTCGCCGTGCAAGGTGTACAGGCTTTTCAAGCCGCGCTTGAGGTGTTCCTGGAGTTGGGCTGGGGCCAGATTCATGACGGGAGTTTAGTGGGTGGCATGAGTTTGAGGTCAGAGTTTCGTGGTCGACAGCAGCAAACTGGTCTCAGTATTGGCAATGCCTTCGAGCAGCCGGATGCGGCTCAGCACGCGGTCAAAGGCTTCCAGGCTGTCTGCCTGTAACTCTGCGACCATGTCCCAGCGGCCGTTGGTGGTGTGCAGCGCGCTAACGGCCGGGTCGCCGCGCAAGGCGGCCAGCACCGCGTCGGTGCGGTTGCCCTCGACCGCCACCGTCATGAAGGCGCGGATGCGGTGGCCCTCGGCCTGTGGTTTGAGCCGCACGGTGTAGCCGGTGATGGTGCCGTCAGCCTCCAGCTTGGCCAGCCGGTTTTGTACCGTACCGCGAGAGACGCGCAAAACCTTGGCGATGGAAGCGACGGAAGCCCGGGCGTCGTCCCGCAGCAGGGAAAGCAATTGGCGGTCGGTGTCGTCCATGGACTGATTTTATTGGCGAAACGTGAGTTTAGACTGTCTATTTGTACAAACAATGAATGAAATTGGTCAACTTACTGTCTTTTCTTTAGCACTGCGGCTGCGGACAATGGAAATCAACGCAAGACCGGGAGCCCCATCATGGTTGACTACATTGGCATTGAAAGCATTCAGAAAATCGTCCGCCAGCGCGGCGCCGCCGCCTTTATCGAAGGCCTGGCTGGCGAAATTGAGCACGACTACCGGCGCTGGAACGACTTTGACAAATCGGCACGCCACGCGATCCATTCGCCCGACGGCGTGATTGAACTCATGCCCACCAGTGACGGCCACCAGTACTCTTTCAAGTACGTCAATGGCCACCC
Source organism: Polaromonas aquatica (assembly GCF_050626995.1). Classification (GTDB taxonomy): domain Bacteria; phylum Pseudomonadota; class Gammaproteobacteria; order Burkholderiales; family Burkholderiaceae_C; genus Polaromonas; species Polaromonas aquatica_A. Next base: position 1,529,935 of record NZ_CP192467.1, read on the forward strand.
CAAAAACACCGAGCTGGGTTTGCTGACGGTGACGGCTTTCGGCGTGCTGGCCGATGTGGACACCGGCTACCCACTGCTGCTCTCAGAACTCACCATCACCACCGCTTTGCGCACCGCGGCCATGTCGGCCCTTGCTGCAAAGTGGATGGCCCGGCCGGACAGCCGCGTCATGGCCCTTATCGGCAACGGCGCGCAAAGTGAGTTCCAGGCGATTGCCTTTCACCACATGCTGGGCATCCGCGAGATGCGCCTGTTTGACATCGATGCCGCCGCCAGCGATAAACTGGCCCGTAACCTGCATGCCATGGGGCTGCAGGGCCTTCGCGTAGCGATTTGCCAGTCAGCGGCTGAGGCCGTGCAAGGAGCCGACATCGTGACCACCATCACCGCCGACAAGCGCAACGCCGTCATCCTGACGCCAGAGATGATCCAGCCCGGCATGCACCTGAACGCCGTCGGCGGCGACTGCCCCGGCAAGACCGAACTGCATGCCGACATCCTGCTGCGCAAGGACGCCCGTGTCGTGGTGGAATTCGAGCCCCAGTCGCGCATTGAAGGCGAAATCCAGCAAATGCCCGACGACTTCAAGGTGGCCGAATTCGCTGACGTGCTCAAAGGCACGGCCCAAGGTCGCGCCTCGGCGGAGGAAGTCACGATTTTTGATTCGGTCGGTTTTGCACTGGAAGACTATTCGGCGCTGCGCTACCTGCACAAGCTGCAACTGGCAGACCTTGCCAACCGCCGCCAGATCGACCTGGTCCCGCACCTGGACAACCCCAAAAACCTGTTCGGCCTGCTGGCGCCAGCGGCAGCCCCCGCCGCCAAAGCACCACGTATTTCCCCCATCCCTGAAATGGCACGTTGATGATCACTTCTGTAGCCCTGATTGGCGCCCCCACCGACATCGGCGCGGGCAGCCGCGGCGCTTCGATGGGCCCTGAAGCCTTGCGCGTGGCGGGCATCCGCGAAGCGCTGCATGGCCGCGGGCTCGAAGTGGTCGACACCGGCAACCTCGCCGGCCCCACCAATCCCTGGCTGCCGCCCGACGAAGGCTACCGGCATCTGGACGAAGTGGTCGCGTGGAACAGGTCGGTGCACGAAGCGATGTACCAGAGCCTAGCCAGCGGCCACCTGCCTATCCTGCTGGGCGGCGACCACTGCCTGGGTATCGGCTCGATCAGCGCCGTGGCGCGGCACTGCCGTGACACCGGCAAGATGCTGCGTGTGCTCTGGCTGGACGCGCATACCGACTTCAACACCAACGCCCTCACGCCCACCGGCAATGTGCACGGCATGCCGGTGGCGGTGCTGTGCGGCCACGGCCCGGCCGAGCTCACCAACATCGGCGGCACCGTGCCCGCCATGAGCCCCAAGGCGATCCGCCAAATCGGCATCCGCAGCGTAGACGAAGGCGAAAAGCGCTTTGTGCGGCAAGAGGGCCTGGAGGTGTTCGACATGCGCTTCATCGACGAGATGGGCATGCGCCACACCATGGAAAAAGCACTCTCTGGCATGGACGCCAACACGCACCTGCATGTGAGCTTTGACGTGGACTTCCTGGACCCGTCCATCGCGCCCGGCGTGGACACTGCCATCAAGGGCGGGCCCACCTACCGCGAGGCGCAGCTGTGCATGGAGATGATCGCCGACACCGGCCTGCTGGGCTCGCTCGATGTGATGGAACTCAACCCGGCGCTGGACGTGCGCAATGGCACGGCTGAAGTGGCGGTGGATTTGATTGAGAGCCTGTTCGGCAAGAGCACGCTGATGCGGGCCTGACGGACTGGAGCTTCACAGCTCCGTCACTGCGGCCAGGCGGCGCATGATCTGCTGGACAATATCGCTCTGCATGTCCCGGTAAAGCAGGGCTTCTTCCGCTTCCTTGGCCAGCACGGCGGATTCATTGAAGCTGATGTCACGCTGCTGCGTGATTTCAGTTTCAGGAATAAGCTCCTTGCCCGCCAGGGTGCGAAGCTTGAAGCGAAAGATCAGGCGCAGCTGGAACTCACGCACCTGCCCTGAAGCATTGCGGCTCAGGACTACTTTTTCGCGCAAGTCGTTCACCACATCAAGGATGACCTGCGCCTCATTGATCCTGCGGGCCTCTGTGATGACCTCCACCTTCCGGGTGGCCTGCAGCGAGCGCCTGAGCTCCACCCCCAGCGGCGAAGTTTCAGCCAGGCCCGAATAGAGCGTGGTGAAAGCAAAGGTAGGCGCCTTGCGCAGGGCGAAGCCGCACCCGCTCAGGCTCAGTGCGACGGCGGAGGCCGACAAGATGAGGAGTGTGCGACGCTGCATGGGCTGCCTTCTCTTTGTGTGAAGCGGTCTCAAAAACTCAGACAACGATGTTGACCAACCGGCCTGGCACCACGATCACCTTCTTGGGGGGTGCGCCCGCGGCCTGCTTCGTGAAAGCCTCCGACGCCAACGCCGCGGCCTCGATGGCAGCTTTGTCGGCCCCAGCGGGAACGGTGACAGACCCGCGCAGTTTGCCGTTGATCTGCAGCACCAGCTCGATCTCGTCCTGCTGCAGCGCGGCCGCGTCGACTTCAGGCCAGGGAGCGTCGAGCAGTTCGCCGTGCTGCGCGGCGTAGCCAAGTTGGGACCACAGCGCATGCGCCAGATGCGGCGTAGCCGGGTAGAGGCAGCGCAGCAGGATGCTGAAGCCTTCGCGCAGCGCCGCATTTGCACCGGCCGATGGCGCGCCTTTAAAGTCCTCCATGGCGTTCAGCAATTTCATGTTGCCCGACACCACCGTGTTGTATTGCATGCGCTGGTAGTCGTAGTCGATCTGCTTGAGCACCGTGTGGATTTCCAGGCGCAGTGCCTTGGCTTCCTTGTCAAAAGAGGCTGCAGCCGAGGTGTCGCCTTGGTCATCAGCTCCTGAATTCATAGCATGAAGCTTGACACCGAAGTTCCAGACGCGGCGCAAAAAGCGGTAAGAGCCTTCCAGCGCGGCGTCGTTCCACTCGAGGGTGGTGTCGGGCGGCGCGGTGAACATGGTGTAGAGCCGGGCGGTGTCCGCGCCGTACTTCTCGATCAGGTCCTGCGGGTCGACGCCGTTGTTCTTGGACTTGGACATGGTGGTCCAGCCTTCGTAAGGCACCGGCAGGCCGTCAGCCTTGGAGGTGGCAGAGATCACCTTAGCGTGCTCGTCGCGCACGATGTCGAGCTCATGCGCCCAGAAATATTGCTTGCCGGTGGTGACGCGCGAGAAAGCCTCGTTGAGCACCATGCCCTGCGTGAGCAGCTTCGTAAAAGGCTCGTCGACTTTCACCAGGCCGAGGTCACGCATGACCTTGGTCCAGAAGCGCGCATAGAGCAAATGCAGGATGGCGTGCTCGATGCCGCCGATGTACTGGTCCATCGGCATCCAGTAGTTGGCGCCTTCGGCCACCATCTTCTCGTCGTTCTTCGGGTCGCAATAGCGCATGAAGTACCAGGACGAATCGACAAAGGTGTCCATGGTGTCGGTTTCGCGGCGGCCTGGCTTGCCGCAGACGGGGCAGACCACGCCGGCGTGAAAGCCCGCGTGTTTGTGCAGCGGGTTGCCCGAGCCGTCAGGCACGCAATCTTGCGGCAGCACCACAGGCAGGTCTTTTTCAGGCACCGGCACGGCGCCGTGCGCTTCGCAGTGGATGATGGGGATCGGCGTGCCCCAATAGCGCTGGCGGCTCACGCCCCAGTCGCGCAGGCGCCAGGTGGTTTTTTTCTCACCCAGGCCCTTGGCTGCGAGATCGGCGGCCACGGCGTCTACTGCAGCCTTGAAGCCCAGGCCGTCGTATTTGCCGGAATTGATGGTCACGCCCTGCTGCTTGTCGCCGTACCAGTCGGCCCAGGCATCCAGGCTGTAGGACTGGCCCTTGACGTCAACCACCTGCTTGATCGGCAGCTTGTATTTTTGGGCGAACTCGAAGTCGCGTTCGTCATGCGCGGGAACGCCCATCACGGCGCCGTCGCCATAGCTCATGAGCACGTAGTTGCCGACCCAGACTTCGACCTTGTCGCCGGTGAGCGGGTGCGTGACGAAGAGGCCTGTGGCCACGCCTTTTTTCTCTTGCGTGGCGAGCTCGGCTTCGGTCGTGCCGCCGGCTTTGGATTCTTCGATGAAGGCAGCGATCTTTGGATTGGACGCGGCGGCATGCTGGGCCAGCGGGTGCTCGGGCGCCACGGCGCAGAAGGTCACACCCATGATGGTGTCGGCGCGTGTGGTGAAGACATACATCTTCCCGTCGCCGATGAGCTTGCCGGAAGCATCCTGGATGTCGTGCGTGAAGGCAAAGCGCACGCCTTCGCTCTTGCCGATCCAGTTTTCCTGCATCAGCTTGACGCGTTCGGGCCAGCCGGGCAGCTTGTTGCTGACGCTGTCGAGCAGCTCGTCGGCGTACTGGGTGATCTTGAGGTAGTAGCCCGGGATCTCGCGCTTTTCCACCACGGCGCCGGTGCGCCAGCCTTTTCCGTCAATCACCTGTTCGTTGGCCAGCACGGTCTGGTCGACCGGGTCCCAGTTCACGACCTGGGTCTTGCGGTAGGCGATGCCTTTTTCCAGCATCTTCAAAAAGAGCCACTGGTTCCACTTGTAATAGCTCGCGTCGCAGGTGGCGACTTCGCGGCTCCAGTCGATGGCCAGTCCCATCGCCTGCATCTGTTTCTTCATGTAGGCGATGTTGTCGTAGGTCCACTTCGCCGGCGGCACGCCGTTTTTCATGGCGGCGTTCTCGGCCGGCAGGCCGAAGGCGTCCCAGCCCATGGGCATCAACACGTTGTAGCCCTTCATGCGCAGGTGGCGCGTGAGCATGTCGTTGATGGTGTAGTTGCGCACATGGCCCATGTGCAGCTTGCCACTTGGATAGGGCAGCATGGAGCAGGCGTAGTACTTCTTGCGGCTGGCGTCTTCCGTCACGCGGTAGGCGTCGGCTGCGGTCCAGTGGGCTTGAGCATCGCGCTCAACGTCGAGGTGGTTGTATTTGTCTTGCATGGAGAACCGGAAAGCGGAAAACGAAAAGTACGGAAATCGAAAGCGGCAAAAAGCCAGGAAGCGATGAAAAGGCTGGCCGGGCGGGCCTCACAGTCTTTTCGACGCGAATCCCCGATTTTAGGGGCTGGGCCGCGCCGGGCGGGTTACTTGCGCGGGGCGGCCACAAGCGGCCCGGGGTCAGCCACGAAACCGATGCGATTGAGGCCGGCCTTTTGCGCCAGGCCCATCACCTGCACCACCTTGCCGTACGCCACGCCTTCATCGGCCCGCAACTGGATCTCGGTGTCGGGGTTCTGGCGGGCGGTTTCGGCCAGCTGCTGCGCCAGTTCGTCGAGGCTGAGCGGCCGGTCGTTCAGGAAGGCCTCGCCGGTTTTGTCGACCACCAGCGTCACAAACTTCGGTGTGGCGGCCGGCTGGGCGGCATCGGTTTTGGGCAGGCTGAGCGGGATGGTGCTGGCCAGCAAGGGCGCGGTGATGATGAAGATCACGACCAGCACCAGCATCACGTCAACCAGCGGCGTGACGTTGATGTCACTCATGGGCTGCGGGCCTTGTGTGCGCTCTAAACGTCCAAAAGCCATCTGGCTAGCCCTTGTGCGTTAACAGCTCGCGTAAATCGCGGGCAAAGCCTTCAAGATCGGCCTCGATGCGGCCGATGTAGCGCCCGAACACGTTGTAGGCCAGCACAGCCGGGATGGCCACCGCCAGGCCTGCGGCCGTCATGATGAGCGCCTCGCCGACGGGGCCTGAGACCTTGTCGATGGTGATCTGCCCGGCCGAGGCGATGCCCACCAGCGCGTGGTAGATGCCCCAAACCGTGCCCAGCAAGCCCACAAAGGGGGCGGTAGAGCCGACGGTAGCCAGCAGCACCTGGCCGAATTGCAGTTTGTGCAACACGCCGTGCAGCGCGTCACGCAGGACGCGGGTGAGTTGCTGGGATTTGTCGCCTGCCGAGGCCAGCGTGCCGCTGGCCTGGATGTCTGTGGCGGCGATGAGCGGGAGCACCAGCGCTTCGCGGTCAAAGGCTGTCACTTTCTCGCGTGCCTGCTCCACAGAGCTTGATTGCCAGAATGCGGCGGTGCTGCGCGCCACGTCACCGCCGGCGCGGTGAAGCAGCCAGGCCTTCCAGAGAATTACGACCCAGCTGGCGACCGACATGGCCAGCAGCAGCAAGGCCACGATCATGCTGACGGCGCCGCCCTGGGTCATCAGGCTCATGAAGTCCATCAGCGTCAGTCCTGCAGCGCTGGCGTGACCGGCGCCGGATTCATTTTTTCAGGCCCAGCACATCAAACATGTCGAAAAGACCGGTGGCATGGGCGCCCAGGAACCGGGCCGCGCGCAGACTGCCCTGGGCATAGTTGCTGCGGCTTGACGACTTGTGGCTGATCTCTATGCGCTCTCCGGTGCCCAGGAACATGACGGTGTGGTCACCCACGACGTCGCCGCCGCGCACGGCGGAAAAGCCGATGGACAGCGGGTCGCGTTCGCCCGTCACGCCTTCGCGGGCATAGACGCCGCAGTCTTTCAGGTCGCGGCCCAGCGCTTCGGCGATGACCTCGCCCATCTTGAGCGCGGTGCCGGAGGGCGCGTCGACCTTGTGACGGTGGTGCGCTTCGACGATTTCGATGTCATAGCCCGTCGACAGGGCTTGGGCCGCCATCTCGAGCAGCTTGAACGTGACGTTGACGCCCACGCTCATGTTGGGTGCCATGACGATGGCAATGTCTTTGGCGGCCGCGGCGATTTCGGCTTTCTGCGCGTCGGAAAAACCGGTCGTTCCGATCACCAGCTTGACACCCAGCTCGCGGCAAACAGCCAGATGAGCCAAGGTGCCTTCAGGGCGTGTGAAGTCAATCAGTACGCCGGAATTTTCCAGGCCCTGGCGTATGTCAGCGCCGATGAGGACACCGCTGGCGCGACCAGTGAACGCGGCGGCGTCGATGCCGATAGACGGGCTGGCAGCTATATCGAGCGCGCCGGTCAGCTGGCAATCGGTACTGGCGTTGACCGCTTCAATCAGCATCTGGCCCATGCGGCCACTGGCACCCGCCACCGCGACCCGGTGCTGTCGGGCCTGGGTCGCCTGGATAGAGCTGGCCGCGCTCACTGTTTCGGGCTCTCGAGCGGCGGATAGGAGGCAGTCGGTGAGCCGGCAGGCACGCTGGCGGGCGCCGAAGCAGTTTCCGAAGCGGGCCTGGACTTGGCTGCGGCCTTGGTGAGCTGCTCCTCGGTGGCTTCCAGCACCGGGATTTCGCCCAGTTTGCGCTTGTTACCCAGTTTGGCGATGAATTCGCTCTCGCTGGGCATGGCGTCACCTTCAAAACGCTCCAGCTGGTCACCCTTGAAGAATACGGTGTACTTGTACGACTGGGGTTCCACGCCCTGGCGCTTCAGGGTGAAGACGTAATCCCAGCGATCCCCATGGAACAGGCTGGCCATCAGGGGTGTGCCCAGGATGGCCTTCACCTGGTCGCGTGCCATGCCCGGGCGAAGCAGCTCAACCTGCTCTTTGGAGACAAAATTGCCTTGGATAACGTCCACTTTATAGGGGGTGACCCAGTTAACCGGATTAATTGAACTGTCGCTCACCTTGCTCAGGCTGCCGCAGGATGCCAGTACCGTGCAGGCCAGAAGCAAGAGCGCGGTTTGGGCGCTGTAACGATGATTTGCAGGCATGGCTGACATAGTAAGGAGGTGTAGCGATATGATTGTTCATTGTAGCGGCTGGGGGCTCCCGGCCGGCACTCGCCCAGAAGGGTCGCACCACCGCTTTACACAGCGGTTTCACCCAGAGAGTTTCCATGAGCAACATTGACGAGTTGAAGAACACCGGTCTCAAGGCAACCCTGCCGCGCCTGAAAATCCTGGAAATTTTCCAGGCAGGCAAACAACGCCATATGACAGCCGAAGATGTGTTCCGCGTGTTGCTGGAAGACCGGTCGGACATCGGCCTGGCCACGGTCTACCGGGTGCTGACCCAGTTCGAGCAGGCCGGGCTGCTGAACCGCAGCAATTTCGAGTCGGGCAAAGCAGTCTATGAAATCAACGAAGGCCAGCACCATGACCACCTGGTCTGCCTGGATTGCGGCAAAGTTGAAGAGTTTTACGACGCCGAGATCGAAAAACGCCAGAACGCCGTCGCCAAGGGCAAAGGTTTCGCCATTGCCGACCATTCGCTGTCGATCTATGCCAACTGCACCAAGGACAAGTGCCCCAACCGCACCGGCACACCGGTGCGGCACCATCACGCTTGATTTTTGAGTAAAAATGACCCTAGCCCGTTACCGGCGTGGGCAGGCAGCTATCAACTTGATAGCAGATGGATTGAGACGGCGAAGGTGTGAAGAAACCGTAGCGAGCGGTTCGAGGTCGCGCTGAGGACCGGAGCTGGAAACCGCCAGGTTTCTGTACCAGCAGGGGCCGCGGAACTGGCTTTGCCGGGCCGCAGGCGCAGCTGCCCCCTCGGGGGCAGCGCATTACACGCAGTGAAAAGCGTGGGGGCTAATCATCCTGTTCCATGGCCTTGCGGTGCCGTTCCACAAATTCCTGGTAGGTATTGATGCCGCGGAGCTGCAGAATCGCATTGCGCACTGCGGCCTCAACCAGCACGGCGATATTGCGGCCCGCCTCCACCTGGATGATGACCTTGCGCACGGGAATGCCCAGCACGTCCTGTGTCAGTGGCTCGTAGGGAATGCGTTCATAGTCGCGCTCCAGGGTCTCGCGGCGCACCAGGTGCACGATCATTTTGAGGCGCATCTTGCGGCGAACCGCCGTCTCGCCAAAAATGGCCTTGATGTCCAGCAGGCCGATACCCCGCACTTCCAGCAGGTTCTGCAGGAGTTCGGGGCAACGCCCCTCAATCGTGGTCTGGTTGATCCGGTACAGGTCCACCGCGTCGTCGGCCACCAGGCCGTGCCCGCGTGAGATCAGCTCCAGGCCCAGCTCGCTTTTGCCCAGACCGGATTCACCGGTGATCATGACGCCCAGGCCCAGGATATCCATGAACACGCCATGCATTGAGGTGCGGTCGGCAAAGTGTTTGGACAAATAGGCCCGAAGCACGTCAATGACGAAAGCAGCGGACTCCGGCGTGGAAAACATGGGCAACTGCGCACGCTCACACATCGACAGCAGCGTGTCCGGCGCAGTCTGCCCATCGGCAACCACCAGCACGGGAGGCTCCAGCGTGATGATGCGCGAAATGCGGCGGGCGCAGTCCTCGGGGCTGGCATTGGTAAGGTAGGCAACCTCGCGCTCGCCCAGGATCTGAACGCGATAGGGATGGATGTAATTAAGGTAGCCGACCAGGTCGGCGCCGGAGCGCGCGGCACGCACGGCCACTTCGTCAAAGCGCCGTTCGGATGCCCCAAGGCCAGCCACCCATTCCCACTTCAGGGCGGCGCGGTGATCTTCAAATAAAACGTCGGCGCTGACAACGGTGGGCTTCATGCCGTCCTGTGATTCGGGACAGGCCCGTACTAAGAACTGACTTCGTGGACAGAGTGCCAGGAAGCGATCAGGTTGTGCAGTCCAGCGGCATCGGTGCTGCTCTTGAGTTGCTCGCGCAAGGTGCTGTCGCTGAGCAACTCGGCAATTTCCGAAAGGATTTCAAGGTGCTTCTGCGTGGCGGCTTCGGGGACCAGCAAAAAAATCAGCAAGGCCACGGCCTGTTCATCCGGCGCATCAAAGCCAATGGGCGACTGCAGCAGAAAAACCGCGGCCATGGGCGCTTTAAGGCCCTTGATGCGGCCGTGCGGAATCGCCACACCGTGGCCAAGCCCGGTGGAACCCAGGCGCTCACGTGCGAACAGGCTGTCAGTGATCAACGCGCGGTTCAGGCCGTGCTGGTTTTCAAACAGCAATCCGGCTTCTTCAAAAGCACGTTTCTTGCTGGTCGCTTCAACACGAACCAGAACCTGGGAGGAGGGCAAAATTTGCGAAAGACGGTTCATAACAATCTTTTAGTCGCCGAATTATGCACTTTGCAGCGGGTTGACTGCAAAAAATGGCATAAAAAAGCCGCTTGACGACACAAGCGGCTTTTGCACCTGTTTTGCACTGGCCCTGCAGGCGCCCCGCAACTCACTACTTCGAGGACGGCCTGCGGCGGGGGTTTGCGCCTTCACACTACAGGGAATCTGCAGGAAATACGGCTCCTTCCGGTAGCCGTACACCGCGCAAAGGCAATACCGGTGGGAGCCTTCAGGCCTGACGCTTGGCGGCAACGTGGTGGTGATCCTGGGTTTTGGTTTTGTAACGTCCAACCTGGCGGTCCAGCTTGTCCGTCAACTCATCAACGGCGGCGTAAAGATCAGCGTGGGAACTCTCGGCAAACAGGTCGCGGCCCTTGACATGCACATTGCATTCAGCCCGCTGGCGTCTTTCCTTTTCTTTCATGTTGTCCACTGTCAACAGGACTTTTACATCTACTACCTGGTCGAAATGCCGGGTAATCCGATCCAGCTTGCTTGTCACATAACCGCGCAGCGCGGGGGTAACTTCAAGATGGTGGCCGCTGATCGTCAAGTTCATAAAGAGACTCCTATTCCAAGGTTGGAGCTGGGTTGAAAACACTGCAGGGCCCATGCGGCGAAGCAGCAGACGGGGACACTCTCTTGGATTTACTATGCGCGCTATACCCTGCAATTGCAACCTTGCGCTGCAATAAATAATGAAACCTTATGAAAAACACCTTGACCCTCATTTCGCAGCGCGTGGCAGTGCCAGCGCTTCATCCCGCCGAGGCCTGAGAGCCCTTGATTCTTCTGGCTTTTCCGCGGCCTCATACGGCGCAGCGGCTGGGGCAGCACGCTTGCAGGAAGTCCTCCGTGTCGGCATCATGCTGAAACAATTGACTTTGGACTTTGCCCGCGGTGACCTGCAGCCGCGAGCCATGGCAAAACAATCAAAAAGAAGTTCCCGCCGCGGTCCAAAACCATAACAACCAGCCATACCAGCGATGCCCCCCTTGTTTTCAACGCGTTCGCCGCACATCCGGCCCGGCCATGTCGCTTGAAACCATCATTTCCTCCGCGCTGACCCGGCCTGACGAGGATCAAAATGCACTCGTCCTCATGGGCGGCGGTGCACGCACCGCCTACCAAGCGGGTGTGCTGCACGCCCTGTCGACCATGCTCGGTTTGCAGGGCGGCGCGGCCAACCAGACATTCCCGTTCAAGATACTGGTGGGCACCTCGGCTGGCGCACTGAATGCCGCCTTTCTCGCCGCCCGTGCCGGTGAGGGTTTGCAGGCGTTTGGCCAGCTGGCCAGTTTCTGGACCACCTTGCGCTCGTCACAGGTCTACAAACTCAAGGTTCCGGCATGGATCCGCTCAAGCCGGATTGCGGCAGCGCTGTTTTTATCGCAGCAGGTGCGTGCGCAGCAGTCCCTGCTGGACAACACCCCTCTGGTCGATACCTTGCACCACGCCATCTCGCTGAGCCATATCGACCAGGCCCTCCAGGAAAAAACCCTTCATGCGCTGGCCATCACAGCGTCCAGCTATAGCAGCGGCCTGCACTGGACGTTTTGCCAGATGGCCGCCGGCCGCCATGCCGACCTGTGGAGCCGGCCGGGCCGGCGAGCGGAGTTTCAACCCGTCACCATCGAACACCTGATGGCCTCCAGCGCCATCCCTTTCCTGTTCCCTTCCACGCCGCTTTGGGTGGATGGTCACCGCGAGTATTTTGGAGATGGCTCCATGCGCCAGAGTTCGCCCCTGTCGCCGGCCCTGCACCTGGGGGCAAGCAAAGTGCTGGTGATTGGGGTCGGGCAGCCCGAGCGTGCCGGTTTTGTGGGCGGCAACGGGCCCAGCGTAAGCGGCAAGCCGACGCTGGGCGCCATTGCCGGCCACGCCATGGCCAGCGTGTTTCAGGACACGCTGCAGGCTGACGTGGAACAAGCCCAGCGCGTGAGCAAGACCGTGCGGCAAATGCCGAGGGAAATCGCGGCCGTCATGCCCTACCGGCCCGTAGACATCCTGGCGATCGCGCCTTCGCAGTCACTCGACGCGCTGGCCCAGGCCCACGCGGGCGAACTGCCGGCCGGCACCTACAACGCGCTCGCAGGCCTTGGTGCGCTGGGCGCCAAAGGCAGCCCGGGAGGCGCCGCGCTGGCGAGCTACCTGCTTTTCGAGCCGGGCTTTGTGAAGGCGCTGATGGCCTTGGGAGAGCGCGATGCCTATGCACGCAAAAGCGAACTCATCGACTTCTTTATGTAGAACCGACGGTGGATAAACCAGGATTGGAATGCCATAATCGCCGCTTATTCATTACGGAGAAATCCTTGGAAAGCAGCCCTAGTCGCTAGCTTTCAACACCGCAGACTGACGCAGGCTTGCAAAGGCTGGCGCTGAAGGGGGTTGAAAGCGACGCCACATCCCACCGCCCTTTACCGCGCTTTGCGCAAGGCCCCGCCGCATGCCTTGCGCACGCTCCTGAACCGATAGGCAGCCAGTCATGCTCAATATTTTCACGCTTGCCAACGGCCGGCTTTTCCAGGAAGAAATCGAGTCCCTGGAAGAACTCTCGAAATTCCAGCCCATCTGGGTCGACCTGGAATCTCCCACCCTCGAAGAAAAACGCTGGATCAAGCAGTACTACGGCCTGTCCATTCCCGAAGACGCTATGGACGAGGACATCGAGGAGTCCGCGCGTTTCTATGAAGAAGACAACGGCGAACTGCACATCCGCTCCGACTTCCTCATCGCCGATGATGCCGAGCCGCGCACGGTGCGTGTCGCCTTCATCCTGAACCTGGTCAACGACGACCTCAAAAGCAAGGGCGTGCTGTTTTCCATCCACGATGAGGATGTACCGGTGTTCAGGCTGCTGCGCATGCGCGCGCGCCGTGCACCCGGACTGATTGAAGACGCCAAGGAAGTGCTGCTCAAGCTGTTTGACGCCGATGCGGAGTATTCGGCCGATACGCTGGAAGGCGTTTATGTCGAGCTCGAAAAGGTCAGTGCGCAGGTGCTGTCGGGCGATGTGACCGACGCCCTGGCCGGTGAAGTGCTGGGCGCCATCGCACGCCACGAAGACCTGAACGGCCGGATCCGCCGCAACATGATGGACACGCGCCGCGCCGTGAGCTTCATGATGCGCAGCAAAATGCTCAATGCCGAGCAGTTCGAGGAGGCGCGTCAGATTCTGCGCGACATCGACTCGCTCGATTCACACACCGCCTTCCTTTTCGACAAGATCAACTTCCTGATGGACGCGACGGTCGGTTTCATCAACATCAACCAGAACAAGATCATCAAGATCTTCTCGGTGGCCAGCGTTGCCCTGTTGCCACCCACGCTGATCGCCAGTGTGTACGGCATGAACTTCAAGGGCTACTTCCCCGAACTGGAATGGGCTTATGGCTACCCGTATGCACTGGGGCTGATGATTGCGAGCGCGGTGGTGCCCATGTGGTACTTCAGGAAGCGCGGCTGGCTGCAATAAGGCGGTCTCCCGCGTTCCGGACCGCTTGGGGCGGCTCTGAGTTGGCCTGTGGCGCTGAATTTTGTACGAAATAAGCCTCCAGCCCAATAAAGACCAGCGCGAACAGCTATCAAATTAATAGCATTCGTTCAGGCAGAAATTTCCGGCAGCAGCTTTTCGACAATGGCGCGCGCATAGACGCTGGCCACTTCTGCCACAAATGCCGGAAAGTCCACGTGCGCGGTGTCGTCGGCACGGTCGGAAATCGTTCTCACCGACGCAAACGCCACGCCGTAGTCATGGCAAACCTGCGCCACGGCCGCGCCCTCCATCTCGACCGCCAGCGGCGTATGGCCTGCAGCCATCAGCCCTGCACGGATACCGGCTGCTTCCTGGGCGCCGCAGACAAAGCGATCACCGCTGATCATCAGCCCGCGATGGACGCGCGCAGATGGATACGCCGGCACCGTACCGGCAGCCAGCGCCGCCGCGTGCAACAACGCCGTCAATGCTGCGTTGCTTTCAAAAACCGTCCTGCCATACAGCGGCACTTCATAACGGGGAAACAGCGGTGATGCATCCATGTCATGCTGCACAAAACTGTCGGCCACCACCACATCGCCCACATTCACGCTTTCGCCCAGCCCGCCGGCTACACCGGTAAAGATAATGCGGCCGACTTTGAAGTGCTCGATCAGCGCGACTGCCGTGGTGGTTGCCGCCACCTTGCCGATGCGTGCCAGCACCAGCACGACGGGGTGGCCGTGCAGGATGCCAAGCCAGAACTCACGGCCAGCGTGCTTTACCCGCCGCGCGTTTTCCAGCAGATCAATCAGGCCGGACTGTTCTTCGGCAAGGGCGCTGAGGATGGCGGTGGGGGCTTGGGGAAATGTGTCAACGGAAGTCATGCCCTGATTCTGCCCGTGCTTTCAATACTAGCGCCCAGAAAAAAGGGCAGCCTGCGCCGCCCTCTAGAAAACTTGCCGCGCAAGCGCGGCGAGCTCTGAAACTTGCTGTTTATTTTTTGTCGCGCAGTTCGCGGCGAAGGATTTTGCCGACCGGTGTCTTGGGCAGATCGGTGCGGAACTCCACCACCTTGGGCTGTTTATAGCCGGTCAGGTTGGTCTTGCAGTATTCGCGCACCTGGGCTTCGGTCAGGTCGGGGTTTTTCTTGACGATGACGAGTTTCACGGCTTCGCCGGACTTCTCGTCGGCCACGCCCACGCAGGCGCATTCCATCACGCCCTCGAGCTTGGAGACCACGTCTTCGATCTCGTTCGGGTAGACGTTGAAGCCGCTCACCAGGATCATGTCTTTCTTGCGGTCGACGATCTTGAAGAAGCCGTTTTCATCGAGCACGCCGATGTCGCCGGACTTGAAGTAGCCGTCGGGTGTCATGACCTTGGCCGTCTCATCGGGGCGCTGCCAGTAGCCTGCCATGACCTGCGGGCCCTTGATGGCGATCTCGCCGGGCTGGCCGGGCGGCACTTCGTTGCCGTCGTCGTCAAGCAGCTTGAAGTAAGTGCCGGGAATCGGCACGCCGATGGTGCCGGTGAAGGCCTTGCTGTTGGTCGGGTTGCAGCTGGCCGAGGGTGAGGTCTCGGACAGGCCGTAGCCTTCGCAGACGGGGCAACCGGTTTTTTCGAGCCACAGCTTGGCGACCGCGCCCGTGACCGCCATGCCGCCGCCGAGCGAAATCTTCAGGTGCGACCAGTCGACCGTGTTGAAGTCAGGGTGGTTGGCCAGGCCGTTGAACAGCGTGTTGACCGCGGGAAAGCTGTTGATCTTGTGCTTGGACAGCTCTTTGAGCACCGCGGGCAAGTCGCGCGGATTGGGGATCAGGATGTTTTTGCCGCCGGTCCGCATGCCCAGCATCATGTTCACCGTGAAGGCGAAGATGTGATACAGCGGCAGCGCGCAGACATACGTGAGCTGCTGGTCGGACGGCAAGGCGGCCATGGCCGGGCTGTTCCAGGCTTCGGACTGCAACACGTTGGCGATCACGTTGCGGTGCAGCAGGACGGCGCCTTTGGAGACACCGGTAGTGCCGCCGGTGTACTGGAGCACGGCGACATCTTCGGGCTTGATGTCGGGGCGCTTGAGCGTCAGGCGCGTGCCTTGCGCGACGGCGTCGTTAAAACGCACGGCGCCGGGCAGGTTGAAGGGCGGCACCATTTTCTTGACGTTGCGCACCACATAGTTGACGAGTGCACCCTTGAGCATGCCCAGCTGGTCGCCCATGGCGCACAGCACCACGTGCTTGACCGGCGTGGCGGCAATGCACTGCTCCAGCGTATTGGCGAAGTTCTCGATGATGACAATCGCCTTGGAGCCCGAATCCTTGAGCTGGTGCTCCAGTTCGCGCGGGGTGTACAGCGGGTTGACATTGACCACCACATACCCGGCGCGCAGGATGGCGGCCACGGCCACCGGGTACTGCGGCACGTTGGGCATCATGATGGCGATGCGGTCGCCCTTGGCCAGGCCCAGGCTCTGCAGGTAGGCGCCGAAGGCGAGCGACAGGCTGTCCGTCTGGCCGAAGGTGACGTCCTTGCCCATGAAGCTGTAGGCCACGCGGCTGCCGTACTTCTTGAAGCTTTCCTCCATCAGCGCGACCAGCGACGGGTACTGGGACGCGTCGATATCGGTAGGAACGCCCGGTGGATAGGCTTTGAGCCATGGGCGGTCAATCACCCCTGGGTTGATCGCTGCATTCATGTTTGTCTTCTCCATTACGTGTTGCTTACTGCCATGGATTCTCATGGTGTGCCCTCTTCGTGGCTATTGCGTTTTCCCTAGGAAAACCGGGAAATCAGGAGGGAAAGCTCTCTAAATCAGCAGAGGCCCGCAGCGCAGAGCCGCGGGAACCCGGTGGCCAGGGCTTATTCGATGGCCTTACCCATGTCTTCGATCACTTTTTTGGCATCGCCGAACACCATCATGGTCTTGTCCATGTAGAAAAGTTCGTTGTCCAGGCCCGCATAGCCGGCCGCCATGGAGCGCTTGTTGACGATGACCGTCTTGGCCTTGTAGGCCTCCAGGATGGGCATGCCGTAGATGGCGCTGCCCTTGACGTGCGCGGCAGGGTTCACCACGTCGTTGGCGCCCAGGATGATGGCGACGTCGGCCTGGCCGAACTCGGCGTTGATGTCTTCCATTTCATGCACCTGGTCGTAAGGCACTTCGGCCTCGGCCAACAGCACGTTCATGTGGCCCGGCATGCGGCCGGCCACCGGATGGATGGCGTATTTGACGTTGACGCCCTTCTCGATGAGCTTTTGCGCGAGTTCCTTGACCGAATGTTGCGCACGCGCGACCGCCAGGCCGTAGCCCGGCACGATGATCACGGTTTCCGCATTGCCCAGGATGAAGGCCGCATCGTCAGCGGAGCCCGACTTGACGGGACGCTGTTCCTTGGCACCCGCGGCGGCCGTACCGGCCTCACCGCCGAAACCGCCCAGGATCACGTTGAAGAAGGAGCGGTTCATCGCCTTGCACATGATGTACGAAAGGATGGCGCCCGACGAGCCGACCAGCGAGCCGGCGATGATCAGCATGGAGTTGTTGAGCGAAAAACCAATACCGGCCGCCGCCCAGCCCGAGTAGCTGTTGAGCATGGACACCACCACCGGCATGTCGGCGCCGCCGATCGGGATGATGATCAGCACGCCCATCACGAAGCTCAGCGCCAGCATGACAAAAAACGCGGTCCAGTTGCCGGTCAGCATGAAGGTCAGGCCCAGGCCAATGGTGACCAGACCCAGCACCAGGTTCAGCATGTGCTGGCCGGAGAAGGTGACCGGCGCGCCCTGGAACAGGCGGAACTTGTACTTGCCGCTGAGCTTGCCGAAGGCAATGACCGAGCCGCTGAAGGTAATCGCGCCGATGGCCGCACCCAGGAAAAGCTCCAGCCGGTTACCTGCGGGAATCGGCTGGCCCTTGGCAACGATGCCGAAAGCATGAGGTTCAGCAACGGCTGCGACACCGATGAACACTGCGGCAAGGCCGATCATGCTGTGCATGAAGGCGACCAGCTCAGGCATCTTGGTCATCTCGACGCGCTTGGCCATCAGCGTACCTGCGGTGCCGCCGACCAGCAGGGCGCTCAATACATAGACCATGCCCACGGCCTTGCCGCCTGAGGTTTCAACAATCAGCGCACCGGTCGTCAGCACGGCAATCGTCATGCCGGCCATGCCGAAGATGTTGCCGCGTATCGACGTGGTCGGGTGGGACAGGCCCTTGAGCGCCTGGATGAAAAAGACCGAAGCCACCAGGTACAGCAGCGTGACGAGGTTCATGCTCATTTGGCGGCTCCTTCAGCGGGCGCGGCAGCTTTCTTGTCTTTCTTGCGGAACATCTCCAGCATGCGGCGCGTCACCAGAAAGCCGCCGAAGACGTTCACCGCCGCCAGCGCCACCGCCAGCCAACCCATGGTTTTACCGAGAGGGGTTTCGGTCAGCGCGGCCGCCAGCATGGCGCCCACGATCACGATGGCCGAAATCGCATTGGTCACCGCCATCAGCGGCGTGTGCAGGGCCGGCGTGACGGTCCACACCACGTGGTAACCCACGTAGATGGCCAGTACAAAAATAATCAGGTTGATGATGGTGGGTGACACTGCATCCATGGTCTTCTCCGAGAGCTGCGCCGGCTGGCGCCGGCTTGTTACGTTGGGTCCGAAGGGTCCGGTCGGTCCGGTGCGCTTATTTACGTTTGACGTCGCCGCCCTGCGTCATCAGGCAGGCTGCCACGATGTCGTCTTCGAGGTCGATCTTCAGTTCACCCTCTTTGGTGATGATGAGCTTGAGGAAGTCGAGCAGGTTGCGCGCGTACAGCGCGCTGGCATCGGCGGCGACAAGCGCCGGCACATTGGTTTCACCGATCAGGGTCACACCGTGCTTGACCACGGTCTTGCCGGCTTCGGTGAGCGGGCAGTTTCCGCCCTGCGGCGCGGCCAGGTCGACGATCACGCTGCCGGGCTTCATGGCCTTGACCATGTCCTCGGTAACCAGCACCGGGGCCGCGCGGCCCGGAATCAGCGCCGTGGTGATGACCACGTCGGCCTGCGCCACGCGCTTGGCGACCTCGGCCTTTTGCCGTTCCAGCCAGCTCGGCGGCATGGGTTTGGCATAACCACCCACACCGACGGCGGCTACGCGCTCTTCGTCGGTCTCATAGGGCACGTCAATGAACTTGCCGCCCAGCGATTCGACCTGCTCCTTCACGCTGGGGCGCACGTCGCTGGCCTCGATGACCGCGCCCAGGCGCTTGGCCGTGGCGATGGCCTGCAGGCCGGCCACGCCGACACCCAGGATCACCACGCGCGCGGCCTTGACCGTGCCGGCCGCCGTCATCAGCATGGGGAAGAAACGCTGGTAGCGGTCGGCCGCCATCATCACGGCCTTGTAGCCGGCGATATTGGCCTGGGAGGACAGCACGTCCATGCTTTGCGCGCGGCTGGTGCGCGGCGCGGCTTCGAGCGCGAACGATGTCAGCTTGCCCGCGGCCAGGCGCTGCAGGCCGGCGGCGTCAAAAGGGTTGAGCATGCCGACCAGCACGCCGCCGGCTTTGGCTAGGCCCATTTCGCTGTCCAGCGGGCAACGCACCTTGAGGACGATGTCGGCGCTGTAAGCGCCTGCTGCATCGGTGATTTCCGCGCCGACGGCGGTGTAAGCCTCGTCGGGAACGCTGGCTGCCACGCCAGCGCCCGACTGCACGCGAACGGTATGCCCCTGGGCCTTGAGTTTTTTGGCCGTTTCAGGCGTGATGGCGACGCGTGTTTCTCCGGCCGTGATTTCGGCGGGTACCCCAATGAGCATGGGTCTCTCCTCAGTACGTTGGTGTTGGTTTGATTGACGTCAGCCCAGGACGGGCTTGCGCGCGATCTGCTTTGGTATGTCTGTCTGCGTATCCGTTTTTGTACCTGTCATGAAGCTTACATGAGTTTTTTGCAAATTTTTGTCAGGGCAGTCTACAGTTTTTGACCCGAGTCAAGCCGCGCAATAAAAAAGCCCCACCGGCCAGCGCATGGCGGGTGAGGCTGGCTTGCCTTGATGGCTGAAGCGCTATTTGGCTGTAGGCATCACGAACTCGGCGCCCTTGCCGATGCTCTCGGGCCAGCGCTGCATGATGGACTTTTGCTTGGTATAGAAGCGCACGCCTTCTTCGCCATAGGCGTGCATGTCGCCGAAGAGGCTCTTTTTCCAGCCGCCGAACCCGTGCCACGCCATGGGCACCGGAATCGGCACATTGATGCCGACCATTCCGACTTCGATGCGGCGGCTGAATTCGCGCGCCACGTTACCGTCGCGGGTAAAGCAGCTCACGCCGTTGCCGAACTCATGGGCGTTGATAAGGTTCACCGCCTCGGCGAAGTCTTTGACGCGCACACAGCCCAGCACCGGGCCGAAGATTTCTTCCTTGTAGATGCGCATCCCGGGCGTGACGTGGTCAAACAGCGTGCCACCCATCCAGAATCCCTTGTCGCAGCCCTTGCCGGCCTTGGCGCCAGTGAAGGTGCGGCCGTCGACCAGCAGTTTGGCGCCTTCTTTCACACCGGTGTCGATATAGCCGGTGATGCGCTGGTGCGCGGCCGATGTGACGATGGGACCCATCTCTGCGTCAAGTTCCACACCGTTTTTGATCACCAGTGTTTTGGCGCGCGCTTCCAGCATGGGAATGAGCTTCTCAGCCACATTGCCCACCAGCACGGCCACCGAGATCGCCATGCAGCGCTCGCCAGCCGAGCCGTAACCCGCGCCTATCAGCGCATCCACCGCCTGCTCGAGGTCGGCGTCAGGCATGACCACCATGTGGTTCTTTGCACCGCCCAGGGCCTGCACGCGCTTGCCGTGGCGCGCGCCGGTTTCGTAGATGTAGTTGGCGATCGGGGTGGAGCCGACGAAGGACACGGCCTTCACATCCGGGTGCACCAGCAGCGCATCGACCGCTTCCTTGTCGCCCTGCACCACATTGAAGACGCCGTCGGGCAAGCCGGCCTGCTTGAGCAGGTCGGCCATGAAGAGGCTGGGGCTCGGATCGATCGGGCTGGGCTTCAGGACAAAACAGTTGCCGGCGGCGATCGCCACCGGGAACATCCACATCGGCACCATCACAGGGAAGTTGAAGGGCGTGATGCCGGCCACCACACCGAGCGGCTGGCGCAGCGTCCAGTTATCGATGCCGGTGGAGACCTGGTCGGTGAAGTCGCCCTTGAGAAGTTGGGGGATGCCGCAGGCGAATTCCACGATGTCGATGCCTCGCGAGACCTCGCCTTGTGCATCAGTGAAGACCTTGCCGTGTTCGGCGGTGATCATGTGGGCCAGCTTGTCCTTGTTCTGGTTCAGCAGCTCCAGGAATTTGAACAGCACACGCGCGCGGCGCAGCGGCGGCGTGTCCGCCCACGCCGGGAAGGCCGCCTGCGCGGACGCCACGGCAGCATCGACTTCCGCCGTGCTGGCCAGCGCCACATGGCCTGATACCGCCCCTGTCGCGGGGTTAAAGACTTCCTGGCTGCGGCCCGACGAAGGCGCGGCGACGCGCCCGTTCAGGTAGTGGCCTATGGTGGCCTGAGGAGCGGTGGCGGCGGGGGATAAAGACATGGGGGAATCCTCTGGAAGGGCCTGGCGGCGGGTTGCAAGCGCCGAAAGGGTCGGCTTGATGGCAGTCTAGGCGCGCGGGGCCGGATTGATAACTCCCTCATTTGTGATTACATTGTTCATATTTTTGAACAATCACCCGCCCTTAGGGCGCTTTACCGATGTCCTCCGACCAGCTTTCTCCCCTTGTGGCCGACCTGCACCTGCTGACCGTGCTGGCTGCCACCCGCAGCTTCACCGAGACGGCGCGACGCCTTGGTGTCTCCAAGGCCTCGGCCAGCATGCGCATCAGCGAACTGGAGCGCGCCGCAGGCGTGACGCTGGTGCGGCGCACCACACGTTCGGTAGGCTTGACCGAGGCCGGCCAGCAGCTGGTCAACGGCATGCAGCCGGCCTTCAACCGCATCAGCGAGAGCTATTCGGCCGTGAAAGACCTGGTGGGCACGCCGCGCGGGCTGATCCGCGTGACGGCGCCGGTCGCGCTGGGACGCCAGCACCTGGCGCCCTGCGTGGCGGCCTTCCTCAAGCGATTTCCCGACATCCACATCGAGCTCGAGCTGACCGACCGTTTTGTGAACCTGGCCAACGAGGGCTTTGACCTGGCGATACGCCACACCAACGCGCCGCCCGACACCCATGTGGCGTGGGTGCTGTGCGAGACGCGCTCCACCCTGCTGGCCAGCCCCGACTACCTGGCGCGGCGCGGCATACCCACGCAGCCGGCGGAACTCGCCGCGCACGACTGCCTGCTCTACCTGGGCAGCCACAACACCGCGAGCTGGACCTTTGTGCGCAGCGGCAAGCGCAAATCGCGCGAGCAGGTCGGCGTCAACATCACCGGCACCCTGAAAGCCAACAACAGCGAGGTCCTGCGCGAAGCGCTGATAGCCGGCCTGGGCATTGGCCTGCTGCCGGACTTCAGCGTGCCTGCGGGCGGCGGGGCTTCATCGGGACGGCCGCCCCTGGTGCACGTGCTGCCCGACTGGCAGGTGCAGGGTTTTTTCGGCGAGCGCATCTACGCCCTGCGGCCCTGGTCGGCCCAGGTGCCCAAAGCGGTGCAGTATTTTGTCGAGCACCTGCGCGAAAGCTTTGCCCGGGGATTCGGCGCCGCCCACACGGCGCCGATGCCCTAGAGCCCCGCTCGCCCGGGCCGGGAAAAAAATACCCGGAAGAACTGTCATCCGCGACACGGATAATCACGGCCATGAACAATCGATGGAAGCCCAGCGTCACGGTCGCTGCGGTCATAGAAAAAATAATCGACGGCGTCCCCAAATTCCTGCTGGTGGAAGAGGAAACCCGGGACGGCCTGAAACTCAACAACCCCGCCGGCCACCTGGACCCGGGCGAAAGCCCGGTGCAGGGCTGCGCCCGCGAAACGCTGGAAGAAACCGCCTTCCACTTCAAGCCCACCGCCATCGTCGGCGTCTACCTGTCGCGCTTCGAGCGGGCCATACCCGGCCAGGACGAGCCGCTGGACATCACCTACCTGCGCTTCGCGTTCTGCGGCGAACTCGGTGAGCACATGCCCGGCCAGGCGCTGGACGAAGGTATTGTGCGCACCCTGTGGCTGACGGCCGACGAAATCCGGGCCAGCGTCCCCATGCACCGCAGCCCCCTGCTGCTGACTTGCATGGAAGACTACCTGGCCGGCAAGCGCTACCCGCTGGGGCTGGTGACCACGGATCCCAGCGTGCATGCACCGCTGGGCCAGCGCAGTCCTCAGTAGAGAATCCGCTGCGCCACCGGCGGCGGCGTCCATTGGTACAGCCAGGTTTCCGTCATTGACTGGCCGTCGACCTGCAAATGCATGCGCAGGTTGATGGGCGCCGTGCTGTCGCCATCAGGGCGCAGATCGAACATGGCGCGCCATCCCTTGATGGCATCCAGCGGCCGGGCCGACGTCAATTCAATCGTGCCGCGCGAGGCGGTGATCACGGCCTTGACCTGGGCCCCGCGGTTCAGCAAGGCGAAGTCTCCGCCCGCAAAATCGACCGCAAACCGCCGTGAGTAGGCAGTGCGCTTCTGCCCGACCACGCCGCCGAGGCCGGTGCGCGTGGCCACGCAACGCGCCAGCGGGCCTTGCGCGGCGGGCGGCTCGCCACCCCAGTGCAGCCGGTAAGAAAAGAGCAGCTCCTGCCCTGCCTGCGGCTTATCTTTCGGGTTCCAGAAGGCCACGATGTTGTCAAAGGTTTCGTCCACGGTCGGGATTTCCACCAGCTGTACCGTGCCCGCGCCCCAGCCGGCCCTGGGCTCGACCCACAGGCTCGGGCGTTTTTCATAGAACACACCGTCGTCCTGGTAATGGTCAAAGTTCCGGTCGCGCTGCATCAGGCCAAAACCGCGCGGATTGTTGTCCTGGAAGGCGTTGAACTGCAGTTGCGCCGGGTTGGTCAACGGGCGCCACAGCCATTCGCCCGTGCCGCTGTGCATGGCCAGGCCGTCGGTGTCGTGGATTTCCCCACGCCAGTCCCAGCCCATGCGCCTGTCGTTCTCGCCGGTCTGGAACATGCTGGTGCACGGCGCAATGCCCAGGCGGTCAATGGTTTTGCGCGGGTACAGCGCTACGTCCAGGTCCATGATCTGCGTGTCGCCGGGCGTGATCACAAAGCGGTAGGCACCGCTGACGCTCGGCGAGTCCAGCAACGCATAAACGGTCAGCGAAGCGGATTTCGGGTCCGGTTTTTCGAGCCAATAGCCAATGAAATCCGGGAACTCTTCCGGGAAAGGTTGCGCCGTGTCGATGGCCAGGCCCCGTGCCGACTGGCCATACTGCCATTCGCCGCCCACGGCGCGAAAGTAGCTCGCGCCGAGGAATGCCGCCACGTCACGCACAGGATCGGTATGAAAATTCAGGCGAAAGCCGGCAAAACCGAGATCAGCGGGCAGTTTGTCGCCCCGCACGCCGCTTTTCCCGTAATCAAACATGGCCGGGTCGTAGGCCAGTTCCTGCGCCTGGCCGTTGCTCACTTCATGCATGCGCACCGGCGTCTTGTAAAACAGGCCGAGGTGGAAAAACTTCGCCACGAAACGCAGCTTGTCATCGCCCCACAAGGCATGGTCGTCCCGAAAGCGGATGGCCTGGTGCTGGTCCCAGTTCAGGTCCGAAATACCGGCCGGCAAGGCCGTTGACCGGGGCCGGTAGGGTTTGGCCGACAGCTCGCGCGCCTGGCCCTTGAGAGTCGCGTAGTCGAAAGCCTGGGCCTTGCCCACGGGTTTGAGGCCTGCGGCCTGGGCCAGTGACGAAAGCCATGGCAGCCCGGTGGCCATGCCGGCAGCCGTGACGGCCTGCCCGGTACGGGAAAGAAAGTGACGTCGTTGCAAAGTGGCAGCTCCTGCAAAAATGAGGCTTTCCATTGTGCTGGAAACGACTGCGCCGGCGCGGTGCGGCCATCGACAATAGTCCGAATGGCTCGCCAACCAGCGGTTTACCCCCGACGGGCACCCTTCGCCGGCCGTCGGCCGCATGGCCAACAGGGCCGGAAGGCCCGGAGCCGGCGCAAAAGCCCTCGCCTTTTTACAATGGGGCATGGGCAACACGCAAATCAGCACACACAGCCACGACGGCAGGCGGCAACGGATCGTCGTCGGCCTGAGCGGCGGGGTCGACTCCGCCGTTACTGCCTGGCTGCTCAAACAGCAGGGCCACGAGGTCATCGGCATCTTCATGAAGAACTGGGAAGATGACGACGACAGCGAATTCTGCTCGTCCAACATCGATTTTGTCGACGCCGCGGCCGTGGCGGACGTGATCGGCATCGAGATCGAACACGTCAACTTTGCCGCCGACTACAAGGACCGCGTCTTCGCCGAATTCCTGCGCGAATACCAGGCCGGCCGCACACCCAACCCGGACATCCTGTGCAACGCCGAGATCAAGTTCAAGGCTTTTCTGGACCATGCCATGCGGCTGGGCGCTGAAAAAATCGCGACCGGGCATTACGCCAGGGTTCGCCACAACGAAACCACCGGCCTGCACGAGCTGCTCAAAGGCCTGGACCCGGCCAAGGACCAAAGCTACTTTCTGCACCGCCTGAACCAGGCGCAGCTGTCCAAAACGCTGTTCCCTGTGGGTGAGCTGCGCAAGACCGAGGTACGCCGCATCGCCGACGAGATCGGCCTGCCCAACGCGAAGAAAAAGGACTCCACCGGCATCTGCTTCATTGGTGAGCGGCCTTTCCGCGAATTCCTGAACCGCTACATCGCCAAAGAACCCGGCCCCATCAGGAACGACAAGGGCCGCGTACTGGGCGAACATGTGGGCTTGTCCTTCTACACACTCGGCCAGCGCCAGGGCCTGGGCATAGGCGGCGTGAAGGCCAAGGGCGCCGAGCTCAAGGCGGTACAGGCACTCGGGCTGCGCGGCGTGGGGGAACACGAGCCCTGGTTCGTGGCGCGCAAGGACCTTGAAACGAATACGCTGTGGGTGGTGCAGGGCCATGGCCACCCCTGGCTGCAATCGACCGTGCTGCAGGCGCAGGACTGCAGCTGGGTGGCCGGCAGCGCGCCAGCACCCGGCGCCCTGGCAGCCAAAACACGCTACCGGCAGGCGGACGCCTCCTGCGAGCTGCGCAGCGCTACCGGCGCAACCTGCGAACTGGCGTTTACCGAAGCCCAGTGGGCAGTGACGCCGGGCCAGTCGGCCGTGCTGTACCAGGGAGATGTCTGCTTGGGGGGCGGCGTGATTGCAGCCAGCAATGTGCAAAACCTGCCCGTGACCGCCGGCCATGCCCCCGTTTATGAGAAAAAACAGGCTCTAGCCCAATAAAATTGGGCGCAACTCGCTATTAATTAAATAGCAAACCAGGTTCAGCAGATTCAGTCTTCTCCGCCATCCTGGGTGCCCTGTTCGCCAGGGCCAGCCTGCCCGCTCTTTTTGGTGCTGCGGCGGCTGGCCGGTTTTGCCTGGGTGGCCTTCGCCTGTGCGGTGCCGGCCCCGGCCTTGCGCAGCGAGGCTTCCAGCCGCTTGGCCACGCTGATGTCGGTGAAGGTGATGACAACGCCGTCGATGCGGTTGTCCTGCGTGCGGTACGGCATGGTGCGCACCATGAACCAGCGGTCACCGCTGGCGGTCACCTCCTTCTCCTGGAACATCAGCGTACGCAGCACCTCACGGGCGTCACTGGCAAGGTCCGGGTAATCCATCTCGGACACGATGTCGGTGATGGGCCTGCCGACGTCGCCGGCAATGAGTTTGAAGAGCCCGCGGCTGCGTGTGGTGAAGCGCCGCACGTTCAGGCGCTGGTCCAGAAATACCGTCGCGATGTCGGTGGCGTTCAACAGGTTCTCCATGTCGTCGCTGGCGCGCGCCAGCGCGTCCACGCGCGCCTGCAGCTCGGCATTGACAGTCTGCAGCTCTTCGTTGATGGACTGCATCTCTTCGCACGACGTGGTCAGCTCCTCGTTGGCCGATTGCAGTTCTCCGTTGGCGGACATCAGGCTTTCCTGGGCCGCCTGCATTTCGTTGCGCGTAGCCTGGTGTTCCTCGCGCGAGCGGGCCAGTTCGCGCAAAAGATCCGACACCTGCCGTTCATGGTCGGTCCCGGCCTCGCTGTCCGCACCGGCGCTGGCCGGCCGCGCGAAAGGCAGCGGCACATCGGCAAACACCACCAGAACCAGGCCCTGCAGCGATTCGGGCGCGTTGAGCGGCTCCACCGTGACAGCAAAGGCAAGAGGTTTTCCATCCACATCGACCGTCACCGGATCCAGCACCGCCGCGGCCTTTTGCCGCAGAGCGCGATAGAACACCTCGCTCAGCGGCTGGCTCAGTCCGGCACGCGCCATGGCAAAAAGGTTCAGGTTGGCCTTGCCTGCGGCGGGTTCCAGGTATTTGCCGGTCTTGCCGCTGAAATAAACGATGTCTCCCTGCGCGCTGACCAGTACTGCGGCCGGGGCGTACTTTCGCGCCAGGACCTGGTCGGCCAGAACTTGCAGACTGCCGGTGCCCGGAGAGGGCTGGCGTGGAGATGCAGAATGCGCGGGTGTGGGCATGAGCAGTTCGGGATAGGGCGGGAGATTGGCAGGCCGCGTGGATACGTCGAGGCGGCGGTAAATCCGGGTTTTCGCGCCCAGGGGGGTGAAGAGGTCGCTGGACTGGCCGATGGTTTCGGCCGTGCCCAGCACCAGGATGCCGCCGGGATTGAGGCTGCGATGGAACAGCGGCAGCAGTTTTTGCTGCAGCTCGGGCTCCAGGTAAATCAGCAGGTTGCGGCAGGTCAGTATGTCCAGCCGTGCAAAGGGCGGGTCGCTGGCGATGCTCTGCTGGGCAAAGACGACCATGGAGCGTATGTCCTGCTTGACGCGGTAGCCGCCCGCCACTGCGGTGAAAAACCGGTCCAGCCGCTCCGGCGACACATCGGCCGAGATGTTTTCCGGGTAGAAGCCCTTGCGCGCGCTGGCCACCGAATCTTCTTCCAGGTCCGTCGCAAAAATCTGCAGCGTCACCCCATGAGGGTTGCCGAATTCGGCGGCAGCCTCGGCAAACACCATGGCGAGCGTAAAAGCTTCCTCACCGGTGGAGCAAGCCGCCACCCAGGCGCGCAAGGCGCTCCCTGCGGGGCTGTCCTGGATCAGCCGCGGGAAAACCTCCTGCCGCAGCTGCTGCCAGACCTGCGGATCGCGAAAGAAACAGGTGACGCCGATCAGCAGTTCCTTGTGGAGCAGATCGGCCTCGAAAGCGTTGTCCTGGATATGGCGCACATAGGCGTCGGCGGTGTCGATCTGATGGATGGCCATGCGCCGCTGGATGCGCCGGTACACCGTGCCTTTTTTGTAGAGGCTGAAGTCGTGGCCCGTCTGGTTGCGCACCAGGATCAGCACCTTCTCCAGCATCGAATGCAGGCTTTCCGCCCGCGGTTCGGCCTCGTCGTCCGCGATATCGCCTGTCCTCATGAGATGGGTGAAGTAAGCCCCGATCCTTTGGGGCAGCTGTCCGGGAGACGCAACGATGTCAGCCAGGCTGGCATCGATCACGCTGCGGGGCATGGCGCTGAACCTGGCAGATTCAGGCGATTGCGCCAGCACGATGCCGGCCTTTTCCTTCAGGGCGCGCGCCCCCAGGGTGCCGTCGGAGCCCATGCCCGAGAGGACCACCCCGGCGGCCCTGATCTGCTGGTCCAGCGCCAGAGATCGAAAGAACGAATCGATGGGAAGCCCCGGCCCTTGCGAAGCCGGTGGTTTAAGCAGGTGCAGCACCCCATGCAGGATGGACACCTCAAAGCCCGGCGGGGCGATATAGACATGGTCGCGTGCCAGCGGTGTACGGTCCTTGATCTGCACCACGGGCACCAGCGACACGCGCTGCAGCAAAGGCACCAGCGCGCTGTCCTTGTCAGGATCGAGGTGCTGCACCACCACACAGGCAAAGCCGCTGTCCGCCGGCAGATGGGAGAAAAATTGCTCCAGCGCCTCCAGCCCGCCTGCAGAGGCGCCAATACCCACAACGGCTATCGGGTTTGCCTCCGCAGCAGGAGAGGCTGGCTTGTATTGGGATGTCATGTTTGGTAAAACTGGGGGCCGTTGCTTCGCATGATCCGATAGTCTACGCCGCAGCATATCCCGGCCGCGGCACCCCGAGGAGATCCATGAATATGTCCCTCTTAAGCCCTGAAGTGCTGCGCAGCAGGGCTGAAAAACAGCTTGCAGCCCAAAAGGCCTGGCTGCTGCCCGACAACGAAACGGATCATCTCAAGCTGATCCACGAATTGCAGGTGCACCAGATCGAACTGGAAATGCAAAACGAGATGCTTGCCGAGGCCTTTGCCCAGGCCAACGAACTGCGGGCCAAATACCAGGACCTTTATGAATCCGCCCCAGTCGGTTACTTCACGCTTTCGATGGACGGGAAAATTCTGGAGCTCAACGGCCGCGCGGCCATGCTGCTGGGGCAAAGCCCCAATGCCCTCACAGGCCGCAACCTGCGGGAATTTTTTGGTGCGACGTGCGCGGCCAGTGCGGACAAGCTGCTGGCAGCGGCGCAGGAAAGCAGTGAGGAAGTTTTCTCGTCTTCGCTGGAAGTCCGGCGAACCCGGCAGTTGCCCCTTTACGTAAACGCCCAGGCGCGCATGTACAAGGATGACCTCACGGGGAAAGCCAGCATACGGCTCGTCATGATGGACGTGTCGGCGCTCAAGATGGCGACGGATGACGTCATCCATGCCATGGACATGAGTTCGGGCTGGGGCGCACTGTAACGCTGCTTCAGCTGCTTCACGGACTGGTTGTTACTCAAATCAGGGCTTAGCCCAATAATTACGGGCGCCGGCAGCTCCTGAATTCATAGCATCACGCCGCACACCAACCGGCGGACCAGCGGCTTCAGCCGCTACAACGCCGATTCGATATAGGTGTAGATGTAGTTGGAGCCGCCGTTGACATTGCCCAGCAGGCGCGACGAGCCGAAGATGCCGGAACGGTGTGACACACCGAAGCCGATATAGGTGTCTTTCAGCGGCCGGTAGCCGATCAGGTCGCCCAGGCTCACGTCGAGCGTCGGGTCCAGGAAATTCAGGACGCGCGAAGGCGACTTGCCGGCGGCGGCCTGGCTGGTGGCCTCAGTGTAGGGTGCACGCTGCGCTACCGACACCCCTACGCCCAGGCCCAGGCGGGTCTTCACACGGTCGCTCCAGGGGAAGCCTGAATAAACCGCTTTCATGAACAGGTCCAGTTGCGCGCCGTTGGCCTGCAGGCCGCGTTCGTCGTGGTGGGTGAGGCCGACGTAGCCGATGAAGTCCAGCGGCCAGCCGTTCACGTTGTTCAGGAAGGGTTTGCCCACCTGAATGCCGGTGATGCGGGTCGAATTGACTTTTGCCGTCGACAGGCACTGCGCCGTGATGATTTTGGCCAGGTGGCAACCGTCCTCGGTGGATTTGCCGTACAGCAGCTTGAAGTAGGTGGGCGAGCTCTCTTCAGCCCATTCGCGCTTGTGGCCGCCGAAGTCGTAGGCCGCTCCCACATACACCGCCGGCAGCACGCCTTTTTGCACGATGGGGCTGTTCTTGGTCTTGCTGTCCAGCAGGGTCGCCGAAACACCCGCCAGCAGCCGCCAACGCTCGGTCATGTCATAGGAGCCATACAGGCCGATCGAGGTCTGCACGCCCGCACCCGGTGCATAGGCAGGGCGGCCGGCGGTGGCCTCACTGGCCTGCACGCCGTAGTAATAGTTGTTGAGCCTGGCGTCGCGCATCGCCACCGTCAGGCTGGGGCGCAGCATCCACGGGCCGGAGCGCCAGTCGTAGGTGTAGCCGATACGAAATTCGTTGCCCTTGTAGGTGCTGCTGACGTCCTGCACCAGTTCGGCCTGCAGCGTTCCCCAGGGCTGGCGCCATCGATACGCCAGGCCCAGGTCAATGGCGGAATCGCGCGGCGACATGCCGGTGAGACTGGCAGGCAGACGGTCGGCCGGGAAACCTTCCAGGCGTTGCTCCACAAAAAGGTCCAGACGCTGCTCGGTGCCGTTGATCAGCTTCACCCCGCCGCGGTTGGCATGCAGGAAAAGCCGTTCGCCTTCGTACAGATACAGCGGCAGCAGGTCATAACGCGTGCCCGCATCTTTGTAGGGCGAGCGCTCGATACGGGTCACAAAGCCCAGCCCCGCGCTTCCGGGTGTCGAGAGGATATCGGTGAGCGGCTCGGTGTTGCCGCCCGCCTGGGCCGGTGCCATGACGCAAAGGCCGGCCAACAAGGCCGCGCCAACGGGCCCGAAAACAGAAAATGGAGAAGCGCGATAGAACGGGAGGCGTTTCATGTGGATCTATTGTTCTGGGAGAGAACCGGGTTGCCCAGGCGGGATAGCCGATCATTTCCGATGCTATCCATGAACAACGCCTGTGTGCCCCGCCACTTGTAAGAGAACGCGCATTCAACGCCTAGGCCACCATGCCGCATTTGCGCAGCGGTTGACGATGGGTCATTCTTTTTGCGGCGCAAATCCGGCTCTCGCTCATGCAAACCCTGGGCAGACAGCTATTAAATAGATAGCAAAAGAAGAGGGAGTGGAAAGGGTGAAACGAAAAAGAAAAAGCCCGCACAAGCGGGCTTTAATGGGGCCTTGCCCGTTGCCGGAGGCCGGAATGCTTCGCAGGTTTCAGAATGGGATGTCGTCGTCCATGTCGTCAAAACCGCTGGCCGCCCTGGAGGCCGCAGGCGCCTGCCGGGGTGCCGCCGCAGCGGGTGCACGCGCTGGCGCAGACTGGCGCGGGGCTTCATAGCCGCCGCCACCGCCGTCATCGCCCCCGGGGCCGCCCATGCCTTGGCGGCTGCCCAGCATCTGCATCTGGTCGGCGCGGATTTCGGTGGTGAATTTTTCGATGCCGTCCTTGTCGGTCCACTTGCGCGTGCGCAGGCTGCCTTCGACATAGACCTGCGAGCCTTTGCGCAGGTACTGGCCGACGATTTCCGCCAGGCGGCCGTTGAACACCACGCGGTGCCACTCGGTGGCTTCTTTCATTTCGCCGCTCTGCTTGTCTTTCCATTTGTCGGTGGTGGCAATGGTGACGTTGGCGACCTGGTCGCCGCTGGGGAAAGTGCGCATTTCGGGGTCGCGGCCGAGATTGCCGACGACGATGACTTTATTGACGGATGCCATGGGGTGTTCTCCTGATCTTCCTGGTCTAACCTGACATCAGAGTTTAACTGGCTGGCCGGGCAGCGCCATGCCCGCCTGTAACTGCCGCGGCCCCGTGCCGGCTGGGCGCCCGCATGGGCCAGGCCACCAGCAGCCACAGCAGCATCAGGCCGCCGCACACGGCAAAAAGCCCTTCAGCCCCCTGTGTTTTGGTGAGCCAGCCGCCCACGGCGCCACCGGCGAAGAAACCGAGCGACTGCAGCGTGTTGTACACCCCCAGGGCCGCGCCGCGCGCATGTGCCGGCGCCACGCGGGACGCCAGGCTGGGCTGCGTCGCTTCCAGCACATTGAACCCGCAAAAAAACAGAAACAGCAAAACCGCCAGCACGCCCATGCCATACGGTGCCGGCAAAGCGCCAGAACCCGAAGCCACCACAGTCGCCCAGAGCAGGCCCAGCTGAACCAGCCCGATCAGGCCGATAGCCCCCAGGAATACGGCCCGCAGGTAGCCCCGCCTTTCCAGCGGGAACAGCGTCACGCCCATCACGACAAACGATGCCAGCACCGCCGGCAGGTAGACCTGCCAGTGGCCGGCCTTGTCCAGCCCGGCGCCAACCAGCAGGGCTGGAATGGCGACCCACATGGCCAATTGCACGGCGTGAAGGATGAACACACCAAAATCCAGCCGCAGCAGGGCCACGTCTTTCAGCACTTCGGCCACGCTGCCGCGCGGGCGGCTGATGTGCTCTTGCGGCTCAGGCGGCACCCACCAGACCACCACCGCGATGCCGGCCAGCGCCAGCACGCCCGTCAGCGCAAAAAGGCCGTGCAGGCCGATCAGCCCACCCAGCAACGGGGCCGCCACCAGCGACAGCGCAAACATCAGCGCAATGCTGCCGCCCACCAACGCCATGGCCTTGGTGCGCACCTCGTCCCGCGTGGCGTCGGCCAGCAGCGCAGTCACGGCAGCCGAAATGGCGCCAGCGCCCTGCAGTGAACGGCCGGCAATCAACCAGCTGAGGTCAGGCGCCCAGGCCGCCATCAGGCTGCCCAGCGCGAAAATCACCAGCCCGGAAATAATCACACGTTTTCGGCCCCACCAGTCCGATGCAATGCCAAACGGAATTTGCAGCAATCCCTGGGTCAGGCCGTAAATGCCCATGGCCAGCCCGACCCGTACCGGGTCATCACCGCCGGGGTACTTCGCCGCTTCCAGCGCAAACACGGGCAGCACCAGGAAAAGGCCCAGCATGCGCAGCGCAAAAATCGACGCCAGCGAAACACTGGCACGCCGCTCGGTGGCTGTCATCGGGAAGGACAAAGGGGCGGAAGGCGCAGTCAAGGGATAAAAAGGAGCAAAAAGGGGCTGAAAAAGGGCTGAGCAAGGACTAAGAAGGGGTCAAAACGGGAATCGGCCTTCGAGACACAACAACCCCCAGCCGTCCGGCCGGTACCCAACCGGCTATTGTGCTTGAAACAGTGCTTCGGTCTATGATGGAGAGTTTTGCGGCGCCCACATTTTGAACTCTCCTGACGATAGCAAATACCTTGCCAAAGTGCTTGCAGCCCAGCGCATCAGCATCAGGGGTGCGCGCACGCACAACCTCAAAAATATCGACCTCGATATCCCGCGGAACCAGCTTGTGGTGATCACCGGGCTGAGCGGGTCGGGCAAGTCGTCCCTTGCCTTTGACACGCTCTATGCCGAGGGCCAGCGCCGCTACGTCGAAAGCCTGTCCACTTACGCGCGCCAGTTTTTGCAGCTGATGGACAAGCCCGACGTGGACATGATTGAGGGCCTTTCGCCCGCGATCTCCATCGAGCAGAAGGCGACATCGCACAATCCGCGTTCTACCGTGGGCACGGTGACTGAAATTCACGATTACCTGCGCCTGCTGTTCGCCCGTGCCGGCACGCCCTACTGCCCGAACCACGACTTGCCGCTGCAGGCGCAAAGCGTCAGCGAAATGGTCGACACCGTGCTGGCCCTGCCCGAAGACACCAAGCTGATGATCCTGGCGCCTGTGGCGCGCGACCGCAAGGGCGAGTTCGTCGACGTGTTCGCCGAAATGCAGTCGCAAGGCTATGTGCGCTTTCGCGTCGACGGCACGGCCTATGAGTTTGACGACCTGCCCAAGCTCAAGAAGACCGAGAAGCACAACATCGACGTGGTGATTGACCGCATCAAGGTGCGCGCGGACATGCAGCAGCGGCTGGCCGAAAGCTTTGAAGCGGCGCTGCGCCTGGCCGACGGCAAGGCGATCGCGCTCGAAATGGACACAGCCAGAGAACACCTCTTCAGCGCGAAATTTTCCTGCCCGGTGTGTGACTACTCGCTCAGCGAGATGGAGCCGCGGCTCTTTTCATTCAATTCGCCGGTCGGAGCCTGCCCCACCTGCGACGGCCTGGGCCACATGGAATTTTTTGACCCGGCGCGGGTGGTGGCCTTCCCGTCATTGAGCCTGGCCAGCGGCGCCGTCAAGGGATGGGACAGGCGCAACGGCTACTACTTCTCGATGCTCGAGAGCCTGGCCAAGCACTACAAATTCGACATCGACGCCGCTTTTGAGAACCTGCCCGACAACGTGCGGCAGGTTGTTCTATACGGCTCGGGCGAAGAAGAAATCAAATTCAGCTACGTGATGGATTCAGGCAATTTCGCCGGCAAAAAAATCACCAAAAAACATCCGTTTGAAGGCGTCATCACCAACTTTGAACGGCGTTACCGCGAAACCGACTCCGCCGCCGTACGAGAGGAGCTGGCCCGCTACCGCAGCGTTCAGCCTTGCCCCGACTGCGAAGGCACGCGCCTGCGCACCGAGGCGCGCCACGTCTACCTGGTTAGCGCGCCCGAGGGCGCTGACCAGCCCCAGCGCAAGGCGATCTATGAGATCAGCCGCGCCACCCTGCGCGAGAGTTTTGAGTATTTCAACGGCCTCAAGATGGAAGGCGCCAAAGCCGAGATTGCCGCCAAGGTGGTGCGTGAGATCGGCCTGCGCCTGAAGTTCCTCAATGACGTGGGCCTCAATTACCTCAGCCTGGACCGCAGCGCCGAAACGCTTTCGGGCGGCGAATCGCAGCGCATCCGCCTGGCGTCGCAGATCGGCTCGGGCCTGACCGGCGTGATGTATGTGCTCGACGAGCCCAGCATCGGCCTGCACCAGCGCGACAACGACCGCCTGATCGGCACGCTCAAGCATTTGCGCGACATTGGCAACAGCGTGCTGGTGGTCGAGCACGACGAAGACATGATCCGCGCCGCCGACCACGTGATCGACATGGGGCCGGGCGCCGGCATCCACGGCGGGCGTGTGATGGCCCAGGGTACGTTTGACGAGGTGAAGAACAACCCCGATTCGCTGACCGGCAAGTACCTGGCGCAGACACTGAAGATCGCCGTGCCCCAGCGCCGCACACCCTGGCTGCCAACCGTCAAGGCGGTGGAAGCGGCCGAGAAAAAGAAGGTCTCGCGCTTTCCGCAAAGCCCGGCCGCCGAACGCCGCGCCGCCCGCGAAGCGATTCACCAGGCCACGCTGGGCGACATGCAGGCGCTGCGCGTCATCAACGCCACCGGCCACAACCTCAAGGGCGTGAGCGTTGAGTTCCCGGTGGGCCTGCTCACCTGCGTGACGGGCGTCTCCGGGTCCGGCAAATCGACCCTGGTCAACGACACGCTGTATGCCGCCGTGGCGCGCACGCTGTACCGTGCGCATGAAGAACCAGCGCCGCACGAAGCCATTGAAGGCATCGAGCATTTCGACAAGGTCATCAACGTGGACCAGTCACCGATCGGCCGCACACCGCGCAGCAACCCGGCCACCTACACCGGCCTGTTCACGCCGATCCGCGAGTTGATGGCCGAGATGAACACGGCGCGCGAACGCGGTTACGGCGCCGGCCGCTTCAGCTTCAACGTGGCCGGCGGCCGCTGCGAAGCCTGCCAGGGCGACGGCGTGGTGAAAGTCGAAATGCACTTCCTGCCCGATGTGTATGTGCCCTGCGATGTCTGCAAGGGCATGCGCTACAACCGCGAAACACTCGAGGTGCAATACAAGGGCAAGAACATCGCGCAGATCCTCGACCTGACGGTGGAAGTTGCCGCCGAGTTCTTCAAGGCTGTGCCGACCATTGCACGCAAACTGCACACCCTGCTCGACGTGGGCCTGTCCTACATCAAGCTGGGCCAGGCCGCCACCACGCTTTCGGGTGGCGAGGCACAGCGCGTCAAGCTTGCGCTGGAGCTGAGCAAACGCGACACCGGCCGCACCTTGTACATCCTCGATGAACCGACGACCGGCCTGCACTTCGCCGACATCGACCTGCTGCTCAAGGTATTGCACCAGCTGCGCGACGCGGGCAACACGATTGTGGTGATCGAGCACAACCTGGACGTCATCAAGACAGCCGACTGGCTGATCGACATGGGGCCGGAAGGCGGCGCGGGCGGCGGTACCGTCGTGGGCGTGGGAACGCCGGAAGACATCGCGGCCAATCCGGCAAGTCATACCGGGCGCTATCTGGCACGCCTGCTGTAGAGCCGCTCAAATCCCTCCTGGCGTTGTTGCGCCGCCTTGCCGTGCTGGTGCACTGTCTGCGGCGGCGCGCCTAGCCAGGACCGCTTCGCTGGGCTTTGTGAGCGGCTCTTGCCCCCGGCCCGCGTCCCTTTCATCTATTTTTCAACGGATCCAGGTTTTGAATAGCTCCACGTTTTTCACCCAGCGCAAAGTCGTTTTCCTGCTGGCTTCGCTGTGCTGCCTGCTTTGGGGCAGCGCCTACCCCGCGATCAAGAACGGCTACGCTCTGTTCCACATCGCCGCCGATGACATTCCCTCCAAGCTGGTGTTCGCGGGCTGGCGTTTTGTGTTTGCCGGCCTGGTGCTGCTGGTGTTCGCACTCCTCAGCAAGAAGCCGGTATTCGAGCTGGACCGTCGCACCTTCGGCCAGGTCACACTCGTGGGGCTCACGCAAACCAGTCTGCAGTACGTTTTCTTCTACATCGGCCTGGCCTACGCCACGGGCGTGAAGAGCTCGATCATGAATGCAACGGGCACCTTCTTCAGCGTGCTGCTGGCGCATTACATCTACAAGAACGACAGGCTCAGCTTCAACAAGGTGCTGGGTTGCGTGGCGGGTTTTGCCGGCGTGATGGTGGTCAACTTCAGCGAAGGCCTGCTGGCTTTCGACTTCACGCTGCTGGGCGAAGGCTTTGTGGTGATCGCTGCCTTTGTGCTGTCCGCTGCCAGCATTTACGGCAAGAAGGTGTCGCAGCGCGTGGACTCCGTGGTGCTCACAGGCTGGCAGCTGGCCATAGGCGGCCTGGCCCTGCTGCTGATCGGTGTTGCGACCGGTGGAACGCTGACGGGCTTCACGCTCCAGTCGACCCTGCTGATGGTTTACCTTGTGGTGCTCTCGTCAGCGGCATTTTCACTGTGGACGATTTTGCTGAAGTACAACCGGGTCAGCATGATCACGGTATTCAACTTCATGATCCCGATTTTTGGGACGCTGCTGTCGGCGGTGTTTCTGGATGAGAGATTCCTGGAGTGGAAAAACGGGCTGGCCTTATTGCTGGTTTGCTACGGGATCTGGCTGGTGACAAAAGAAGAGAAGGCTACTGGCTGAGCCTGGGTTTTGCGCGCACACGGCCTCCGAAAGCAATAGTGATTGTGATTGCGATGACAACCAGCACCGCCGCAACCGCGAACGTGACCTGCATGCCGGTGGCAACAGCCCCCGGGCTAGCCGCCGTGATGTCGGTGGCCGCCGATGCGAACGCGAACAGGGAGCCCATCGCGGAGGCTCCCGTCATGAGCCCCAGGTTGCGCGACAGGCTGAGCATGCCGGAAACGACGCCCCGCTGGTCCGAAGCAACATTCGCCATGATTGCCGTGTTGTTGGCAGCCTGGAACAGCTGGTAGCCGGGAGTCAGGATAAACATGGCGGCCACGTAACCCGCAATACCCACCAACGCCGGGAGCGCGGCCAGCGCCGCCGCGCCGGCGGCAACGGCGATGAGACCGGCGATGGCCATGGACGGTGCTCCCAGGCGATCCACCATGCGGCCGGCCGGAACGCCGCTCAATGCGGAAATGATGGGGCCCATCGACATGACGGCGCCGACCAGCGCGGCGTTGAGCCCGAGAGCACGAGACAGGTAAAACGGCCCGACGACGAGCGTTGCCATCATCACCGTCGCAACGAGCATGTTCGCGGCAAGGCTTGCACTGAAACCTGGGGCGCGGAACATCGCGAGCCGGACCAGGGGAAATTTCGCTTTCGATTCGACGAACACAAAAAGGCCGGCGCCGAGAACAACCGCCGGCAGCAGCGCCATGTTGGGCAAACCAGAATTGCCGTGCCCCGTTGTCATGGCCAGCCCATAAGCCGCGAGCGTCAGTGCCAGCAGCAGCGTGCCCCCATGATCAAAGCGCGGGGACGCCGCCGTTGGTCCGTTGGGGCCAGCAGGCAGGTAGCGACGGGCCAGGAAAAAAGTCAGGATACCCAGCGGTACATTGACCCAAAAAATGGCCTGCCAGCCCGATATGGCGATCAGCACGCCACCCAACGACGGCCCCAGCGCAGTGCCGGCCGCGGACATCGTTCCGAGCAGTCCCATGGCACTGCCGGTCCTGGCTTTTGGAACCGCCTCGCCAACAAGCGCCATGGTGAGCGCCATCATCACGGCCGCCCCCAGCCCTTGTGCCGCCCGGGCAGCAACCAGCAGCCATAGCGTGGGCGCGACGGCACACAGGATCGAGGCCGCCGAGAACAGGAAGATGCCCGCCAGCAACACGCGCTTCCGGCCCATCAGGTCCCCAAGCCGTCCGGCGCTGACGATCAGAGCGGTGATGGAAAGCAGATAGGCCAGGACGATCCACTGCACTTCCTGAAAAGATGCATTGAAAGCCTGGGCCAACGTCGGCAAGCCTACATTGGCGATGCTGGTGCCAAGCGACGACAGCAGCATCGACAGCGAAAGGCTGGCAAGCACCCACCGCACGGACGGCTCCGGTTCGGTATTTGCGTTTTGGGATGAGCGCGGGGACGCGTGGGAAGCGTCGGAAGCGTCGGAAGCGTCGGAAGTGGTCAAGATCAATCCAGTGAAGACGGGTTGGTAGCCCCAAAAATGGAGCTGCCTGAAGCGTAGTGCTTTGATTGACATGGCGGAAGACGCACCATTTGCACTTTATATGTGTGTCTGACGCCATATCATGCGCAAATACGCTATGGTCCGTGCATGTCCACGCCCGATTTCAACCTGCTTGTCACCCTGGATGTGCTGCTCGCGGAAGGCAGCGTCGCGGGCGCGGCCCGGCGCCTGCGGCTAAGCCCTTCGGCGATGAGCCGGGCGCTGGCCCGATTGCGCGAAACGACGGGCGACCCTTTGCTCGTCAGGGCCGGGCGCGGCCTCGTTCCCACACCGCGCGCCATCGAGCTGCGTGAACAAGTCAGCCAGCTCGTGCAGCACGCCGAAGCGGTGCTGCGTCCCGCCCAAAAGCTCAAGCTCAAACAACTGGCCCGAACCTTCACGCTGCGCACGCGCGAAGGTTTTGTGGAGAACTTCGGGCCGGCGCTCATTGCCCGCGTCGGCAAGGAGGCACCTGGCGTGCGGCTGTGCTTCATACAAAAACTCGACAAGGACAGCACGCCCCTTCGCGACGGGCTCGTAGACCTGGAAACCGGCGTGGTGGGAAAGACGGCAGCACCGGAGCTGCGCGTGCAGGCACTGTTTCGGGACCGTTTCATCGGCGTCGTGCGAATGGGGCACCCGCTCAGCGAAGGCGAAATCACGCCCGCCCGCTATGCGGCCGGCAGGCACATCGAAGTCTCGCGGCGGGGCCTCGGCCAGGGGCCGGTGGATGGTGCCCTGGCGCCGTTGGGGCTGCAAAGGGAGATCGCCACGATCGTTGGCGGTTTTGCGGCGGCGCTGGCACTGGCCCGGGCTTCGGACTTGATCGCCACGGTTCCTGAACGGCACACAGGAAACCTGCGCGCCGGAATGCATAGTTTTGCGCTGCCGGTTTTCACGCCGGAGATCACGGTGTCATTGCTCTGGCATCCGCGCCTGGATGCGGATCCGGCGCATCGATGGCTACGGAGTTGTGTTCGGGAGGTTTGTGCGGGGGAGATCTGACGCTTCGGCACGCAGTGCCCTGTCCAGCGGCAGATCCACTCGGTTGATCAGTCTTTATTGCTATTGTTGCGCGCTCTGCTGAGAGTGGCTGGCCGGGGGTTGCCCGGCTGCAAGTAACTTTTCTTTGCTTCGCCAAAGAAAAGTCACCAAAAGAAAGGCGACCCGCAGTCTGGGTCCTTACGCTTCGCTTCAGGCAACCTGCGCTGCTCGACTCCGGCGGCGTTCCGCAGAACTCGCTACGTTGCACTTCGCTCAAACAACTGCGGCCCGACCTTCCGCCTCCGTCTGCGCTGCTCGGCCCAGCCAGAACGGGGAAGTCCGAATTCGAATACAAAGACGAATACCAACAAGGACACGCCATGGCGTGTCCTTGTTTCTCCAGGTATCGGGTTCTTGTCTTGGGCTGTTGGATATTGGTTCCCTTCCCACCCCTTCTGTATGCGCCGAGGAGCGGAGGGCCAGACGGATCAGGGCAAAAACTTGTTTGAGCGGAGCGAGTTGTTTTTGACCCCGGCTGGACCGAGCACCGCAGGTTGCCCCGGAGCGCAGCGAAGGGGACGCAGACAGCAGGGTCGCCTTTTCTTTGCTTACTTTTCTTTTGGCGAAGCAAAAGAAAAGTGAGTAGCTGCCGGGCTACCCCCGGCCAGCAGGACTTAGAAAAGAGCGCCCTGTCGGTACAAACAGCGACCTGCCCTCAAGCCCCTCCAGCCAGAAGCGCCGCATTCCCCCCAGCCGCCGTCGTATTCACTGTCACCGTCTGCTCCGCACAAAAGCGATACAGGTAATGCGGCCCACCCGCTTTGGGCCCCGTTCCGGACAGGCCTTCACCACCAAACGGCTGCACCCCGACCACCGCGCCGATCATGTTGCGGTTCACATAAATGTTGCCCACATGGGCGCTGGCCGCAAGCGCCTGTGCCCGCGAATCGATGCGGGTCTGGATACCGAGCGTGAGGCCGTAGCCCAGCGCATTGATCTGCGCGGTGACGGCCTCCGGCGTGGCCAGCTCGCCGCTGCCCCAGCGCACGATCTGCAGCACAGGGCCGAAGATTTCATCTTTCACCTCTGCCAGGCTGCTCACTTCAAAGGCTGAGGGAGGAACGGTATTTGCTATTAAATCAGGAGCGGCTTGTGCATTATTTACCTGGCTTACAACCACTTTTGACGTTGAATTCAGGCGCTCCAGGTGCTTCTGGATGTTGTCAAAGGCTTCGCGGTCAATCACCGGGCCGACGTCTGTCGCCAGGTCGGCCGTCCCGCCCACCACGAGTTCCTGCGCGGCGCCCTTGATCATCTCGATCACGTGGTCGGCGATGCCTTCGTGCACGCACAGCAGGCGCAGCGCCGAGCAGCGCTGGCCGGCGGAACGGAATGCGCTTTGCACTACGGCGTCGGTCACCTGCTCGGGCAGGGCTGTGCTGTCCACCAGCATGGCGTTGATGCCGCCGGTCTCGGCGATCAGCGGGACGATGGGACCGTCTTTGGCGGCCAGCGCGCGGTTGATGATCCTGGCGACCTGGGTGGAGCCGGTGAACACCACGCCGGCCACCTGCGGCGCTGCCACCAGCGCGGCGCCCACGGTGTCGCCGGGACCGTGGGCCAACTGCAATGCGCCCTCGGGCACGCCGGCTTCATACAACAGCTTCACGGCTTCCCAGGCTACGCCGGGCGTTTGCTCGGCGGGTTTGGCGACCACCGCATTGCCTGTCGCCAACGCTGCCGCGACCTGGCCGGTGAAGATGGCCAGCGGGAAATTCCAGGGACTGATGCAGACCCAGACGCCGCGCGCCGCCAGGCGCAGCTCGTTGGTCTCGCCCGTCGGGCCGGGCAGCGCCACCGGCTGCATGATGCGTTCCGCCTCGTTGGCGTAGTAGCGCAAAAAGTCCACCGCCTCGCGCACTTCGGACACCGCGTCGCCCCAGGTCTTGAAGGCTTCTTTCACCAGCAGCGCACAAAATTTCGGCATCTGCTGCTCCAGCGCGTCAGCGGCACGGCGCAGGACGGCGGCACGCTCGGCAACGGGCACTTTGCTCCACTTTTGATAGCTGTTTGCGCCCGTCATGATTGCGCTGGCGGCCGATTTGACATCGAACTCCGGCACCACGGGAACCCGCGTGGTCGCCAGCGCGTCCAGCAGCGGCGCGCGCATGCTCTGAACCGTCAGGTCCAGCCCCCGGCTGTTGGGCCGGCCCGGGCCATACAGCACGGGCGGCAGCGGCAGCGACGATTCGGACTCCAGGCGCAGCGGGGACGTCAGCAGTTCGCCCATACCGATCGACTCGTCGGCCAGCTGGTGCACAAACGAAGAGTTGGCGCCGTT
Organism: Polaromonas aquatica; assembly: GCF_050626995.1. Lineage (GTDB taxonomy): Bacteria > Pseudomonadota > Gammaproteobacteria > Burkholderiales > Burkholderiaceae_C > Polaromonas > Polaromonas aquatica_A. The sequence goes on from NZ_CP192467.1 coordinate 1,571,965, forward strand.
CTCAAGCAGGCGGCGCACCAGGTAGGCCAGCAGGTCCCGGTGGGCGCCCACGGGGGCATACACGCGGCAGCTGATCAACGGGTTCTTCAGCACCTCACGAAACACACCCTCGCCCATGCCGTGCAGCCGCTGCAACTCGAACGGAACTGCATTGCGCGACGCCATCTGCAAAATCGCGGCGATGGTGGCGGCGTTATGGCCTGCAAACTGCGGGTAGATCGCATCCGGCACGGCCAGCAGCGCCTGCGCGCAAGCCAGGTAAGACACGTCGGTGTGGTGCTTGTGCGTGAACACCGGGTAATGCGGCAGCCCCATCTCCTGCGCGCGCTTGATTTCCGAGTCCCAGTACGCGCCCTTGACCAGCCGGCACATCAGGCGCAGCTTGTATTTGCGGCCGATGGCGGCGATGTGCCCGATCAGCTCCAGCGCGCGGGTCTGGTAAGCCTGCATGGCCAGGCCAAAGCCCTGCCACTGCGGGTGATGTTTTGCCACGAGAGCAGCCAGCGCCTCAAATACGTCCAGCGAGAGCTCCAGCCGGTCGACCTCTTCCGCGTCAATCGTCAGGTTGATATTGGCCCGGGCCGACAGCTCGCACAAGCCCCACACGCGCGGCACCAATTCGGCCATCACACGCTCACGCTGGGCGTCCTCGTAGCGCGGGTGCAGCGCGCTGAGCTTGATGGAAATTCCATCATTTTTCTCTGTAGCCCCAGTCGATTGAGCGCGAGTAGCTATTGATTTGATAGCGTTCGTGTAGCTGGCCAGATAACGCAGCGCGTCGGTGCCAGTACGCGCGCCCTCGCCCAGCATGTCGTAGCTGAAACGCAGATTGGGGATTTTTTTGCGGCTGTCGTCGGCCTCGGCCATGGCATCACCGATCGTCTGGCCGAGTACAAACTGCCGGCCCAGCAATTGCACCGCGCGCAAGGTGGCAGCCACCACGGTGCGCGCGCCCAGCTTGCTCATGAGGTTTGGGTGCCCGCCCTCGGGCAAAAACATCTTGGACATCGCGATCGCCGAAGCCGACAGCCGCGCCATCACACCATCACCTGCGCCGTCAAAATCAGCACGGCCCAGCTGGTCGGCCGTGAGCGCAATCGCGGTTTCCGCATCCGGGACGCGCAGCAGCGCTTCAGCCAGGCGCATCAGGGCCAGGCCCTCGGCGCTGGAGATCGGGTATTCCTTGAGCAGGCTTTCCATGGCCCAGAAGGGCGGCGGGTTGTCGCGCACGGCCTGCACCCAAGGTTGGGCAGAGTGCGCCGCCGCCGCCCAGTCGAGCGCGCCTGCCAGACCCTGCAGATGGCCAGCGACGATGTCGGCTTCAGGGCGATAGGGAAACGGCAGGCGGGGGGACATTGGCATTTGGGGACTCCATAGAGGGTTTCACGGTGAAAGCAGCCAATTCAGGCTCGATATGGCGATATTCTCTTGAAGCATGCTGAATTTCCCGCTAAATTTGGACAATTCTCCGAATAATTCACTACTCATGCTCGAAACATCACCAGACATTGACCGCATTGACCTGAAAATCCTGAATGTTCTGCAGCAGGACGGCCGGGTTTCCAACCTCAAACTTGCTGAAAGCGTGGCGCTGTCCCCTACGGCGGTGCTGGCCCGTGTGCAGCGCCTCACCCGGGATGGCTACATCCTGGGGTATGAAGCGCTGCTGAACCCCCTCAAGCTGGGCGCGGGGATGATGGTGTTTGTCGAAGTGCTGCTGGACCGCACCACGCCCAACGTGTTTGAAGCCTTCAAGGCGGCGGTGCAGGTGCACCCCGAAATCACCGAATGCCATATGGTGGCCGGCGGCTTTGACTATTTACTCAAGACCCGCATGGCCGACATGGCCGCCTACCGCTCCTTTGCCGGTACGGTGCTTTGGCAGCTGCCAGGCGTGCGCGAAACCCGCACCTACGCGGTCATGGAAGAAGTGAAAAACACGACCCGGCTGGCATTGGGCGTGTAACCAGCGCTCACATCTGGGCCCAAAATCCGGCTTTTTTCACGAATCTGGACCCTAAACCGCCCAGTCACGGGCTTACCGCGTTGCCAAACCACCGGCATTGGAATACCTTGCAAGCACATAAGAAGCGGATTGCATAAGTCCAATACAGCCAGACAACATCGGCCATTGAGCCTTCGGAGGGTCCTCCAGATGAACGTCAAGCCATGGTTCTCGTACAGCGCAATGTTGCAAACCTTTGCTGCAGTCTGCGCACTCGCAGCCGCCGGCGCCGCCCAGGCGGCGGAAGTCGGCGTCACGGATACTGAAGTTCGCATCGGGCAGTTCGCGGCCCAGACCGGGCCCGCGGCCGAGCTGGGCAAACGCATGCAGATGGGTATCCTGGCCCATTTCAATGCCGTCAATGCTGCGGGCGGCGTCAACGGCCGCACCCTCAAGCTGGTTTCACGTGACGACGGCTATGAGCCGGAAAAAGCGGCGGCCGCAGTGAAGGCGCTGATAGAAGAAGACAAGGTGTTCGCACTGATCGGCTCGGTCGGTACGCCGACGACACTGGCCGCGGTACCGGCCATCAATGCGGCGGGCATTCCGCTGGTGGGCCCCTTCACCGGAGCGCAGGCGCTGCGCGAGCCCTTCAACCGCAACCTGTTCCATGTGCGCGCCAGCTACTTTGATGAAACCGAGCGTATCGTGCAGCACCTGAGTACCGTCGGCATCACCAAGATTGCCGTCTTCTACCAGAACGACTCCTACGGCAAGGCCGGACTCGAAGGCGTGACGCGGGCGCTGGCCAAACGCAACCTCAAGCCGGCGGCCAGCGTCACGGTCGAGCGCAACAGCGTGGACGTGACAGCGCCGCTGGCGGAGATCCTCAAGGCGGCGCCCGAAGCGGTGATCCAGATCAGCGCCTACAAGTCCTGCGCGGCGCTGATCAAGCAGGCCCGGGCCAAGGCGTATGGCGGCCAGTTCTTCAACGTCAGTTTTGTCGGCTCAAAGGCATTGGCCGAGGAGCTGGGCGACACAGGCGCAGGGGTGACGATTTCGCAGGTAGTGCCCTTCCCTTACACACCGTCATCGGCCATCGTGCGCGAATACCAGCAGCGCATGACAGAAGCCGGCCACAAGGATTTTGACTTCTCCAGCATGGAGGGTTTCATGGCGGCCAAGGTCTTCACCGAAGGCTTGCGCCGCGCCGGCAAGACACTGACGCGCGAGGGCCTGGTTACCGGGCTGGAGTCGATGCGCGAGGTCAACCTTGGCGGCTTCATCGTGAGCTATGGACCCAAGAATCACGAAGGCTCGCGTTATACCGACCTGACCATCATTGGACGGGGCGGCCGGTTTGTCCGCTAGCAATGATGCCCGTAACGCCCAAAACCATGGCCGCCTTCACCTGAAGCGAAATCCCCCAGTCCCTGTTGACTTGCAACAACACCCGGCACTGCTGCATTCCGCCCGCGCTACGATTTCCTGCGTCCTGGAATCCCGGCGGCACACTCGATGCGCTTTGGGGGAGCCGACCGGAGTTGCATGCCGTTTCGGGAAATTTCGCACTTGCATGAATGCGCATACCCATCCTAGACTGGGCCGCCGCAATCGGTGGCCTTTGGAGAATCCATGAACAAGAGCTTGCTGAATCCTTTATCCGCCCCACGCACCACATTGCTGGGCCTGCTGATCCTGACTGCCCTGCCCGCGATGGCTCAAACCACCAAACCGGGACTGTGGGAGATGACAAACAAGATGCAATCGAGCTCCGGCGAGATGGAAAAAGCCATGGCCAACATGGAAAAACAGATAGCAAGCATGCCGCCAGAACAACGCAAACAGATGCAGGACATGCTGGCAAAACAGGGAATGTCCATGGGCACGGCCGCCGGCGGCGGCATGAGCATGAAAATGTGTATTACGAAGGAGATGGCCGATCGCAACGAGTTGCCGCAACAGCAACAGGGCGACTGCAAGACCACCCAGTCGCCGCGCAGTGGCAACACCATGAAGCTCTCCTACGTCTGCACCCAGCCCCCTTCCAGCGGTGAAGGGGTGATTACCTTCAACGGTGACACCGCCTACACGATGAAAATGAACGCCACGACCACCGTCAAAGGCAAGCCCGAGAAGATGACCATGGACGCCGCGGGCAAATGGCTGTCAGCCGACTGCGGCAATATCAAACCCATCGCGCCACCCAGGAAGTAGAAGCAGCTCCCGAGGCGGGGACATCTTCACCAGCAGGGGCCGCGGAACCGGCTTTGCCGGGCCGCAGGCGCAGCGGCCCCTCGGGGGCAGGAAGCTACACGCAGTGAGCGACCGTGGGGGTCTATCTATCACCGAAGATGGCAGTCCCTACGCGAACCATGGTGCTGCCGGCATGAATGGCTGCCTCCAGGTCGCCCGTCATGCCCATTGACAAGGTGTCCATGCGCGTGGGCAACACGCCCGATGCATTTATCTCATCAAAAATGGCCTTGGCCCGCGCATGTACTGCGCACGCCGCTATAAAATCAATAGCAGGCTCTGGAATCGACATGAAACCACGCAGCACCAGGCGCGGCAACTGGGCCACCTCTCGCGCCAGCGCCAGGACCTCATCAGGCGGCAGGCCTGACTTGTTGGCGCCGCCGTCTACGTTGACCTGCAGGCAGATCTGGAGCGGCGGCAGATCAGGCGGCCGTTGCTCGCTCAAGCGCTGGGCGATCTTCAGGCGATCCACCGACTGTACCCAGTCGAAGTGCTCGGCCACCACCCGGGTTTTGTTGCTTTGCACCGGGCCGATGCAGTGCCACTCGAGCGCCGGCATGCCAGCTTGCGTCCGCAGCGCCAGGATCTTCTCTACGCCCTCGGCAATGTAGTTTTCGCCAAAGGCGCGCTGGCCGTCCGAGGCGGCATCCGCCACCGCGTCGGCGCCAAAGGTTTTGGATACAGCCAGCAGCCGCACGGTAGCCGGATTGCGGTTGGCGGCGAAGCAAGCCGTGGTTATCCGGTCACGGACAAGCTGGAGATTGCGCACAATCGTGGTCATAATCGAACTGTAAACTTAAGTTTGGAAACCATTTTCAAAGGGCCCCGGGATGGATATCACGCAGCTGCTGGCTTTTAGCGTCAAGAACAAGGCGTCTGACTTGCATTTGTCGGCAGGCTTGCCCCCCATGATCCGGGTTCACGGCGATGTGCGGCGCATCAACATCGATCCGCTGGACCACAAGCAGGTGCATTCCATGGTGTACGACATCATGAACGACACCCAGCGCAAAACGTATGAAGAATTCCTGGAAGTCGACTTCTCCTTCGAAATCGACGGGCTGGCCCGCTTCCGGGTCAATGCCTTCAACCAGAATCGCGGCGCCGGCGCTGTGCTGCGAACCATCCCGTCCAAGATCCTGACGCTGGAACAGCTCAACGCGCCCAAGATTTTCGGCGACCTGGCACTCAAGCCGCGCGGCATGGTGCTGGTGACGGGGCCCACGGGTTCGGGTAAATCCACCACTCTGGCCGCCATGGTCAACTTCCTGAACGAAACCGAGTACGGCCACATCCTCACGGTGGAAGACCCGATTGAATTCGTGCACGAATCCAAAAAATGCCTGATCAACCAGCGTGAGGTCGGCCCGCACACCCTGAGCTTCAACGCCGCGCTGAAATCCGCGCTGCGTGAAGATCCGGACGCCATCCTGGTGGGTGAAATGCGCGACCTGGAAACCATTCGCCTGGCCATGTCGGCCGCTGAAACCGGCCACCTTGTGTTTGGCACGCTGCACACGTCCAGCGCCGCAAAAACGATTGACCGGATCATCGACGTGTTCCCGGCCGAAGAAAAGGAAATGATCCGCTCCATGCTGTCGGAGTCGCTGCAGGCGGTGATCTCGCAAACGCTGTGCAAGACCAAGGACGGCGCGGGCCGGGTTGCTGCGCACGAGATCATGCTGGGCACCAGCGCCATCCGCAATCTGATCCGTGAAGCCAAGGTCGCACAGATGTACTCTTCCATCCAGACCGGCAACAGCGTGGGCATGCAGACGCTGGACCAGAATTTGACCGACCTGGTCAAGCGCAATGTGATTTCCGCCGCGGAGGCACGCGGCAAAGCCAAGATTCCGGAGAATTTCCCGGGTTAGGCATGGCCCCCACGTTTTTCACTTCGTGTAATGCGCTGCCCCCCGAGGGGCTAATTTTTCTTGGGGCGGCCCGGCGAAAAATTGCTGGTCCGTCAATTTCGCCGTCTTTCCGTTGACCACTGCAATCTGTTTGAAAGGAGTCGCAAATGGAACGCGACCAGGCTAGTAAATTCATTAACGACCTTCTCAAACTGATGGTCAGCCGTAATGGCAGTGACTTGTTCATCACGGGCGACTTTCCGCCGGCCATGAAAGTCGACGGCAAAGTGACCAAGGTGTCGCCGCAGCCGCTGAACGCCGGCCACACGCTGGCGCTGGCCCGTTCCATCATGAACGACAAGCAGGCTGCCGAGTTTGAGCGCACCAAGGAATGCAATTTTGCGATTTCGCCGCCCGGCGTGGGGCGCTTCCGTGTCAATGCCTTCATCCAGCAAGGCAAGGTCGGCATGGTGATGCGGACGATTCCAGCCGTGCTGCCCACCATCGACGGACTGGGTGTGCCCCAGGTGCTGAAAGAAGTCGTGATGAGCAAGCGCGGCCTGACCATCCTGGTCGGCGCCACCGGCTCGGGCAAATCGACCACGCTGGCGGCCATGGTCGACTGGCGCAACGAACAATCCTTCGGCCACATCATCACCATTGAAGACCCGGTGGAGTTTGTCCATGCGCACAAGAACTGTGTGATCACACAGCGCGAAGTGGGTCTGGACACCGACAGCTGGGAAGCGGCCCTGAAAAACACGTTGCGCCAGGCGCCCGATGTGATCCTGATGGGCGAGATCCGCGACCGCGAAACCATGGAACACGCCATCGCGTTTGCCGAAACAGGCCACCTGTGCCTGGCCACTCTGCACGCCAACAGCGCCAACCAGGCGCTGGACCGCGTGATCAACTTCTTCCCTGAAGAGCGTCGCACCCAATTGCTGATGGACTTGTCACTCAACCTCAAGGCCATGATTTCACAGCGCCTGGTGCCCAAGCAGGACGGCAAGGGCCGTTTTGCGGCGGTCGAAGTCATGCTCAACTCACCACTGATCTCCGACCTGATCTTCAAAGGCGAAGTCTCCGAAATCAAGGAGATCATGAAGAAGAGCCGCAACCTGGGCATGCAGACTTTCGACCAGGCGCTGTATGACGCGTTCGAGAGCCACTTCATCACTTATGAAGATGCCTTGCGCAATGCGGATTCGGTGAACGACCTGCGCTTGCAGATCAAGCTCAATTCGCAACGCGCCAAGTCGGTGGACCTGGCCGCAGGCACCGAAAACTTCGCCATCGTATAAAGCACCCCGCGGGCCTGGTTTCACGCCCGCGGTTTGATTGGCGCAGCCGTTTCCGCCACGCCTTCCGCCGCCGTCTTTTGGTCATTATTTTTTCGCCATTTCGCTCCGCCCTGCAACCTCAGCGCACTTCAAATCCATGTCCAGCACCACCACTAAAACGTACGATCCCTCGCCGGCCCGCAAAGTCGCCTTTCTGGGCCTTGGTGTCATGGGTTATCCCATGGCCGGGCATCTGGCGCTTGCCGGCCACCGGGTCACGGTGTACAACCGCAGCCCCGCCAAGGCAGAGGCCTGGTGTGCAGAGTTTGCGTCTGCAGCAACACCGGCGCATGCTCCGCTGCCGCGTCTGGCTGCAGCAGATGCCGACATTGTGTTTTGCTGTGTCGGCAACGATGACGATTTGCGTTCCGTCACGCTGGGCGCCGACGGCGCGTTTGCCGGCATGAAGCCAGGCGCGATTTTCGTCGACCACACCACCGCTTCGGCCGACGTGGCACGCGAGCTCTCGGCAGCAGCCATCAAACTTGGCCTCCAGTTCATTGACGCCCCCGTGTCAGGCGGCCAGGCTGGCGCGCAGAACGGCGCGCTGACGGTGATGTGTGGCGGTGATGTTGTGGCGTTTGACGCCGTGAAGCCGGTCGGCATGGCCTTTTCAAAAGCCTTCACCCTGATGGGCCCAAGCGGCGCGGGCCAACTCACCAAGATGGTCAACCAGATCTGCATTGCCGGGCTGGTGCAGGGCCTCAGTGAAGCGGTCGCGTTTGGCCAGAAAGCCGGGCTGGATGTGAACCAGGTGCTCGACGTCATCGGCAAGGGGGCCGCACAAAGCTGGCAGCTCGACAACCGCGGCAAGACCATGGTGGCCGACAAGTTTGACTTCGGTTTTGCTGTCGACTGGATGCGCAAGGACCTTGGCCTCGTGCTCGACGAGGCCAAGCGCAATGGGGCACGCCTGCCCGTCACGGCACTGGTGGACCAGTTTTATGCGGATGTGCAGGCCATGGGTGGCCAGCGGTGGGACACTTCCAGCCTGATCAAACGCCTGAAATAAACGTCAGGACGGCCGAAGGGAACGAGGGAAAGATTTAAGCGGCCCAGGCAGGGGCCGCCAGCCCCGGTTTTCAGCCGCCCGCGGGCTTGGCGGCGGCAGGCGGTGCATCAGGCTTTGGCAGCATGCGGGCCAACTCTTCCTCGCTGATGATCTCGAACATGCGGATGACTTTTTGCACCCCCGGGGTAGAACGGACCACTTCGGTGGCGCGATCCGCCTCGCGCTGCGTCACACGTCCCATCAGGTAGGTCGTACCACGCTCGGTTACCACTTTGAAAGCGTTCAGGGACAAGTCTCGGGCATCCACCAGCATTGCCTTGACACGGCCGGTGACGAACGTGTCGGATGAGCGCTGCGTCAGCGTCGAGTTGCCCATCACGGCCAGCTCGTTGACCACCGAGGTCACATTTTCCACACGTGAAACGATCTGCTCGACCAGCTGCTTGTCCTGCGCACTGGGCACTTCACCTGTCAGCAACACCTGGCGGTTGTAGCTGGTCAGATTGACATGCACGCGGTCGCCCACGTTGGTGCGAATCCGGCTGGCGGCCCGCAATTCAATGCCTTCATCTTCCAGCTGCGCGCCTGATGTGCGGCGGTCAGTGGCAACCAGCGCGCCGCCGGCCATGCCACCCACCACCAAAGGAAAACAGGCCGTCAGCGTCCCGCCGATCAACACCGATGTACCGATGGCCAAACTCAGCCGCTTCAACGAGGCAAATTTCATACAGAGGTCTCCTGATCACCAAGTAACTGGGTGTCCACACCGTCGCAAATACAGTGAAGGACGAGAAGATGGACTTCCTGGATGCGCGCGGTTCTTTCATGCGGCACACAGATATGCACATCGGTTTCACGCAGGGCATGCGTCATCTTGCCGCCGCCCCGGCCTGTCAGCGCTACCACGGTCATTTCACGCTCGTGCGCCGCTTCGATGGCGGCCAGCACATTGGCGGAGTTACCGCTGGTGCTGATAGCCAGCAACACGTCGCCAGCGCCGCCCAGGGCACGCACCTGCTTCGAGAAGATCACCGTGAAGTCGTAATCGTTGGCGATCGCCGTGAGGATGGAGCTGTCGGTGGTCAGCGCAATCGCGCCCAATTCCGGCCGCTCGCGCTCATAGCGTCCCACAAACTCGGCAGCGAAGTGCTGGGCATCGGCCGCCGACCCGCCGTTGCCGCAGGCCAGCACCTTGCCGCCACTGGTGACACTGGCCAATATGGCCTGTACAGCAGCCGCAATCGGCTTGGAAAGCACTTGCGCTGCCTGGTATTTCAAGTCGGCGCTGTCAATGAACTGCTGTTCGATACGTTGTTCAAGCATGGCGCCAATGATAGCGGGTCATGATTGCCCTTCAGCGGTGAAGCCCCGTTTGCCTCGCGAAACCGGTGCAACGCGCTATATGAATCAATAACTTACAGAGGCCCCATGGCTTTGTCGTGGGAAGGTGATTTGTGAGTGTTTGTGTTCCCGCTACAGGGCGACGCGCCAACGCACATGGCAGGCCCCAGGGCTGCAGGCGTCATTCAGTGACGCCTCGTGATAGCACCAATAGCTATCAATTTGATAGCTGCTAGCGCGCGGCCCTAAAGGGCATGAGGCCTATTTTATGTAAAAAAACGAATGGAAGGCCTCTCCAGGCACATCATGAGGCATCAAACGCCGCAGGGAGCCACTCAATGCCGGCAGAAGAGGCCGGCGCCCCACCCACCGAGCCACCCAGCGCACCATTGACCAGAACCACATCAAAGCGGCACGGCGGCGGACTGGCAAACCGCGTAAGGTAATGACGCGCCGCAAAAATGATGCGCTGCTGCTTGACGGTGCTGATACTGGCGCCCGCCCCCCCATGCAGATTGCCCGTGCGCTGGCGCACCTCCACAAACACCAGCGTACCGTCTGGCGCGCGCATCACCAGGTCGATTTCCCCACCGCCACGGCCGGGTGTTTTGTAATTGACTTCCACCAGCTTGAGACCGGCCTTCAGCAGATAGGCGAGCGCAGCGGACTCGGCAGCGTCGCCCCGGGACTTGGTGGTAACCTGCCCGGGTGACGGTTGGGTGCCTGTTGATCGGGTGCCATTCACGGCACCGCCCGGCAGCACCTTGGCAACCTGTTTTCTGGAAAACCACATTGAACGCTTCTTTCGACCTGGCACTGGATGCGGCACGTGCCGCAGCAGGCATGCAGCATTATCCGGAAAGTGCGCTCTATGTCGTGGCCACGCCCATCGGAAACCTGGCCGACATCAGCCTGCGCGCCCTGCAGGTGCTCCAACTGGTTGACGCCATCGCCTGCGAAGACAAGCGCCATTCCCAGCCCCTGCTTCGCCAGTACGGCATTGACAAGCCTTTGCTGGCGGTGCACGAACACAATGAAGCAGAGGCCGCGGGCCTTGTGATCGAACGCCTGCAGCGAGGTGAGCGTGTGGCCTATATCAGCGACGCCGGTACGCCGGCCGTAAGCGACCCTGGCGCACGTTTGGTTGCGTCCGTTCGTGCGGCTGGATTGGCCATCATGCCTTTGCCAGGCGCCAGCAGCGTCACCGCAGTGCTGAGCGTGGCCGGGCTCGGCAGCCCGGGGGGCGAAACAGGTTTTGTGTTTGCGGGTTTTTTGCCGAGCAAGGCCGGTGAACGCGACCAGGCTATCCAGGCGCTGCAAACCGATACGCGAGCTATCGTGATTCTGGAAGCGCCGCACCGCATTGAAGCACTTGCCAAAGCGCTGGCTGTACTGCAAGGCCGCCTGGTCACAATCGGCCGCGAGCTGACCAAACAGTTCGAGGAAATTGCCACTGTGCCGGCGCAGGATTTTTCCGGCTGGCTGGCCGCTGGATCCCAGCGCACGCGCGGCGAGTTTGCGCTGGTGCTGCATCCTTGCGCTGCAGCCGATAGCCCTGAAGATGGCACACGGGTCCTGCAGCTGCTGCTGGCGGAATTGCCTCTCAAGACCGCCGTGAAAGTCGCCGCGGAAATCACAGGCATGGGCCGCAACGAGCTGTACGAGACGGCCCTCAAACTGAAGAAAGAATGAACCCGAACGCCGACGAACTCTGGCGTGCCCCGCGCTGGACCCTTGCCGCCCTGCTGGCCGTCCTCGGCATGCTCGGGCCCTTTTCCATCGACACCTATATTCCGGCGTTTGCCGGCATGGCGCAGTCGCTGGGGGCGTCGCCCGTAGAGATGCAGCAGACACTGTCGGCTTACCTGTTCGGTTTTGCCTTCATGAACCTGTTTCACGGCGCGCTGGCCGATAGTTTCGGCCGGCGGCCGGTAGTGCTGTGGGGTATCGCGCTGTTCACCCTGGCGTCGGCAGGTTGCGCGCTGTCGCAAAGCATCGGGCAACTGGTTTTCTTCCGGGCCGTACAGGGCCTGTCGACTGGCGCTGGCATCGTGGTGTCGCGCGCCGTCATACGGGATATGTACCCGCCAGCCCAGGCACAGCAGGTGATGAGTCAGGTCACCATTTATTTCGGGGTGGCGCCTGCATTGGCCCCAATCGTCGGCGGCTGGCTTTTTGTGCATCTGGGCTGGCACAGCATTTTCTGGTTCCTGACGGGAGTGGGCGCGATCCTGTGGGTTACCAACTTCCGTTTTTTGCCAGAGACGCTTCCGGCGCTGGAACGCCAGCCGTTTGAGGTCAGGCACCTGATGCGGGGCTATTGGCAGCTGGGTTCGAGTCCACGCTTTTTATTGCTGGCGCTGGCCAGCGGCGTGCCCTTCAACGGCATGTTTTTGTATGTACTGTCAGCGCCAGAGTTTTTGGGAGCGCACCTGGCGCTGCAGCCTACCGAATTTTTCTGGTTTTTCGTCCTGACCATTTCCGGCATCATGTCCGGCGCCTGGCTGAGCGGCCGCCTGGCGGGGAAGATTGCCCCCAAGCAGCAGATACGGCACGGCTTTGTCATCATGCTGGTCACCTCAGTGCTCAACCTGGCGGCCAACATGCTGTTTCCTCCGCATGTTTCCTGGTCCCTCATTCCCATCGCCGTGTTTGCATTCGGCTGGGCGCTGATGGTGCCGGTGGTCACGCTGCTGGTGCTGGACCTTTATCCCGCGCGGCGCGGCATGGCGTCTTCGCTGCAAGCCTTCGTGGGATCCACCGCCAACGGCATTGTTGCCGGTGTCATTGCCCCGCTGGCAATGCACTCAACGCGCGCGCTGGCCGCAGTCTCGCTCGGGATGATGTGTATCGGCTTGCTGGCCTGGGTCTACCTGCATCACCGGTGGCCGGATATCGGCCGCTCCGCGACGCCCGATTAACGGGGAATACACCCTTTAACGGTCTTTGACCCGCAAAGGGAATTCCATGCCCTGGCCGGTGCGTTGAATCACGTTGTTGCCGTCCAGATATGCCCAGAAAAACATCGGCTGGTCGTTGTCCCGCCAGCGGTAAGTCATGATGTCTCCCGACCAGGAGGCGACACGGTCAATCCTTGCGGGTCGGCCAAATTCACGCTCCATGTCCGCGCGGGTCCACTTGCCCGGCTGGACTCTTGAAAACTCTGCCGGCGTCAAGACCTCGCGGACACTGACGACCCTGCCAGAGGCGTCCAGGTCGATCATGGTGGCGAACTGGCCGAGCGGCTGGCCCGAATACTGCAGCCGGGTCCCCGCATCCAGCGGCAACACCCTGGACGGTGTCCCGCGAAGAGCGAAGACCTCCTCGCGGGTCATGCCGGGCTTTACCGGCGTAAACGCACAGCCGGCCGCCAACAGCGCCGCGACAATCACAAAACTTGAACCTGATTTAAATGCCCTCATGGCACACCTCTGCCTGAAATTGAATGATTGAATGATTGGGTTCATGGACGTTGATATCTCCGCCTCGCCAGAACGCTCCCGCCCCTGGCACCGTGGCGCCCGCCTCAAAGTCGCGTCCAGCGGATCGCGGCAGGCTGAAGCAACGGCGTTTGGCATCTTGCCATTCCCGCTGAAGCCGTGCCGAACACTGCCATGTTGTTTCTGGCATCCCTGGCACACGGCCAAAGGACTGAAACCGGAATTAACACAATGCACCAAACCCAGGTGACTACCAGCTTCATTTTGCACCGGAACTGGCTTGGGGCTGAGGTGTTTGATGCCCAGGCATCCGCGCTCAGGCTTTGTACTGCCGCGCCAGGCTCTTGGCCAGGTCCATGAAATTCTTTTCGGCCGGTGAGTTGCTGTCGTCCCGGTTCACCATCGTGATGGGCGCCATCAGTGCGGGCTTGGCATAGCGGATGCGGCAGTACACCACGCTCTCGCGGTGGAAATCCTTCATGGATGCGGGAACCACAGAAACGCCCGCGCCCGCCGCGACCAGGCTGATGTTGGTCAGCATACGCTCGACCTCCGAGGCGATTTTGGGTGTGAAGCCTGCCTGTTCGCACGCTTCGATCAGATCCGAATACATGCCTGGCGCGCCGTGCCTGCGCACCAGAATGAATTGCTCATCGACCAGGGATTTCAAGTCAATGACCGGCATCTTGCCCTTCGCGGCGCCCGCCACCAATGCGTGGCCCACCGGCAGGATCAACAGCAGTTCTTCTTCGAGCAAGGGGAAAAAGCTCACGCCATGCGGATGGCTGACGGGCGTACGCAAAATTGCGACATTGACCTTGCCCCTGTCTATGCCTTCGGTCAGCTCGGCCGCATTGGCCTCCCTGAGGTCCAGGTGCACATCGGGATAGGCGCCGCGGTAGGCCCGGATGATTCCCGGAATCAAGGGGTGGGCCGCGGCTGAACTGGTAAAGCCAATGGCCAGTGTGCCCTCAAAGCCCTGCGCGGCGCGCGCAGCGCGTGCTGAAGCCTGCTCAACGCTGCGCAAGATGGCCTGGGCTTCCTGCACAAACACCGCGCCGCCAGCCGTCAGCGCCGCGCCTTTGGGGTGGCGGCGGAACAGCTCGAAACCCAGCTCTTCCTCGAGCAACCGGATCTGGTGACTCAGGGGTGGCTGCTGCATGTTCAGCCGCTCGGCAGCGCGCGTGAAATGCTGCTCCTCGGCAACCATCAGGAAGTAGCGCAGGTGCCTCAGTTCCATCGCGTCAGTCCATCTTTTTTTTGTATTAGAGATCGTGTTTCCGGATTTTATGTATATACCTGTGGCGGCGCGTGACACCTTCGCGTCATTGCCCATGCCGTCCATCCTCAAAAAACCACCGTATGGCGCGGCCGCCGGGCATCTACAGGGATCACCCGTAGACTGGCCGGGCGATGATCAGAATCAGAAAAACGCTTTGCCATCCCATCGCGCAGATGGCCCTCGCCTTTGCCGCGGGAATGCTGCTCGGGCACTTTTCGCCGTCAACCGGCGCGCTGATGAAACCCCTTAGCGACGGCTTTCTGCGACTGATCGGCATGCTGATCGGCGTGCTGATTTTTTGCCTGGTGGCGTCCGGTATCGCCAGCATGCGCAACCGTCTGCAGGCCACGCAGGTGGGCGTCAAGGCCATCATCTACTTCGAGGCCATGACACTGATCTCTCTGCTGGCGGGTATTCTGGGTGCCGTGCTGCTGGCGCCCGGCAAAGGTTTCCCCCCGGATTTTTCCGTCGATGCCGCACAGGCGGCACCAAAAGCGGCCGCACAAACCACAACGGGCTTTCTGCTCGACATCATTCCTTCGACATTTGTCGGAGCCTTCACCGGCAACAACAACCTGCAGGTCCTGCTGCTGGCGCTGCTCTCGGGCATCGCACTGGCACGCGTGGGTGAACGCGGCCGCAGCCTGCTGAATTTCATTGAAGCGGTGCAGCAAGTATTGCTCAGCATGGTGGGCATGGTGTTGAAGCTGGCGCCATTGGCTGCCTTCGGCGCTGTGGCCTTCATGATCGGCCGCTACGGGATGTCCTCCGTGCTGCCGCTGCTGCATTTTCTCGCCGCGATCTACTTCGTCAGCATCCTGTTTGTCTGCGTGGTGATGGGCCTCATCGCGCGAGCCGCCGGCTGCAACATCTTCCGTCTGGTCGCCTATGTGAAGGAAGAGTTGCTGCTGGTTTTTTTCACCAGCTCATCGATCGCCGCCCTGCCGAGCCTTGTCGGAAAAATGGAAAGACTGGGATGCGCCAAACCGGTGGTGAATCTGGTGCTGCCGACCGGCTACAGCTTCAACCTGAACGGCAGCAACATCTACATCGCCATGGCGGCGATCTTCCTGGCGCAGGTGGCGCATATAGAGCTCGGCTTCTGGTCATTGCTGTCACTGCTAGGCATCGCGATGCTGACTTCGAAGAGCGCCACCAGCGTCGCCGGTTCGGCCTTCCTGGCCCTGACCGCGACGCTGACCAGCCTGAACCTCATTCCGGTGGCAGGCATTGTCCTGTTGCTGGGCATAGAGCGGCTGATGAAATGCCGCTCTCTTACCAATATGATGGGCAATTGTGTGGCCTGCGTCGCTGTGTGCGCCTGGGAAAAATCGCTCGACCGTCATGCCATGCATCACGCCCTGTCTGGCAAAACTGGCAAAGCCGCTTCACCCATCGCCGACCAGATCTGATGGAGGCGCTCGCCCAGACACTCAGGGCGGCCTTCGAATAAAGCGTTCAAGCGCTCAGGCCGCTCCAGCCGTTGATAGAGTGCGGCCCGCTCCGCGTAATCGTCGGCCAAGCGGATGGCAGCGGCGACATAGCCCTCCACACTGGCGGCAATGCTCCAGTCTGGCAGGCCCACTCGCCGGAACAGCGCTTCATCAATATGTTCGAACACCTCGGGCCCTGTCTTGCACACACCGGGCAGGCCGACCGTCACCGCGTCGGTAATGCCATTGGTGTTGCCGAAAGGAAAAGGGCTCAGGAACATGTCACAGCGGCTGAAGGTCGCGAGGTAGTCTGGATAGGGCTGGTGCGCGTAGATTTCGGCATCCGGCAGGTAGCGGTGTATCACCCTTCGCACCTGCGGATAGATCAGCCCTGTCGCCTGCCCGATCAGGAAGTGGAAACGAACTTGCCTGCGCGCGCTCACCTTGATCTTCTGGCAGGCCAGCAGGAATTTCGGGTTGAGCTTCATGGTGGTCGCGGCCACGGCGATGTTGACGACGCTCGAATCCTGCCGCTGCTGCCGCACCAATGAGACCTCAATAGCGGACGGCCTGTAGGGCTGCCCGTCTTTCGGCAAGCGCAACAGGGTTTCGCTGAAGCAGGCGGGATCGCCGACAAAATCGTCTTCCACACTGACATAGTCAATGCGGTCGGAGTGCGTGGTGGCCGGATGTCCCAGCGCGGCCACCTGCACGGGCGCCAGGCGCTGGTTGGCCGCGAACATGGTGATGGGAAACATGCCGACGCTGGGCATGTAGAACACGGCCGGCCTGAGGGCGCCCGCCAGCGCGTGCAGCTGACGCAGGCAGGCGATCATGTCGTTGGGCGCGGCAAAATCAATCACCTCGTCAAACACCGCCCGGCCCAGTTCGTCGATGTTGCCGGAGTAGGCAATGGCCACCAGGCGGAAATGCCGGCGCGCGGCCTCCAGGGTTCTGGAATGCGTGCGGTAAATCGAATGTCCGCCGGAGAACCACTCGAGCAACACCAGCATGATGGGCTTGTCCACGCTTCTCACGGCGAGCGCGGGCGTAACACGGTCCAGACCCAGCGCTTCGAGCTTCTTGCGGACCAGGCGGTTGATGGGCCGCTTGATTTCGTGGCGGCCGGGCTGGTCGGCATAGCTGCAGTGCATGTACACATCGTGCAGGATACCCAGCGGCAGCAGGTCCAGGGTGTCGATTTCTTCGAGATGGGCGGGTAGCCAGGCCAGCAGTGCCTCGCGCTTGGAGTGCGCGGCGGGAGAGCCGAGGAAACGCGGTGACAGCAAAGCCGTGAACAGTGCCGCGGCCAGCTTTTTGTTCTGCCGCCACAGCAGTTCCGCGTCCAGCGGAATTTCCGACTCGGGTGAATACAGGATGCAGAACTTCACCAGGTTCTGCTCGCTCACATGAAACTCCGGCGAGCCGGGACCCAGAAAGTTGAGCGACTTCAGGATGTGGTCACAGTTGACGAAAGCGCTGGCGGCAAACAGCGCCGAGAGCCAACGCTGGAAGTTGATGAGCTGTCCAAAGCCGCCGGGCGTTACGTGAAAGCCCGGGTCGGAAAACAGGGCCGAGATGGCGCTCGTGATGCGGGTCAGGCCGTGCGCATCGCGCTCCTGCGCGCCTATGGCCGTCGACAGGCTGAGCGCAAAGTTACCGTCCAGGTTGCCGTAGTTCCTGTCTATCAGAAGCAACAGTTTGACCAGCTCGCGCGCGGCCGGCTCCTGCTGCCGGGAATAGCACAGATATTCGAAGTTTTCCAGGGAAAAAACATTGTCAGTCACGGTGTGCTCCCGTTGCGGAAAACCGGCGGTAGCCGTGCCGGCAGCGCCAGTATCACCGCTGATGCCCGTTTCACCTTCTCCTTCACTGGCCCAGCCGGGAGAAGCTGCGGTCCAGGTTGTCCTGGGCACGCGCGAGCTTGTCCCGCTGTCCCTTGAGCCAAGCTATATCCTGGTCCAGCCGGCCCTTCTCGGCCGCCAGCATCCTGACCGTCTCCGCGCGCTGCGGGCCGCCCAGGCCCTTGCTGGAGGCCAGCATGTTTTGCGCAGTCAGCGACATCCGG
The DNA here is from genome assembly GCF_050626995.1 of Polaromonas aquatica. Taxonomy (GTDB): domain Bacteria; phylum Pseudomonadota; class Gammaproteobacteria; order Burkholderiales; family Burkholderiaceae_C; genus Polaromonas; species Polaromonas aquatica_A. The sequence continues at coordinate 1,589,941 of NZ_CP192467.1, forward strand.
AAACGCTCCTGCGTCAGCGGGAATTCCGTCCGCGGAAAATTGAAGGCCTTCACCGCCTCGGCATATAACTGTCTGGCGACGTCAAAGGGAATCTCGGCGGGCTTGAGCTTGTTGGCGCGGCCGTAGTTGACGAGGTCCGAAGCGAAATGATGGCCAACCCGGAAGGGGATGTCGGCGTCTCGCTGCAGGATGTCCGCCAGCTCGGTGGTGGTCGAATACTCGGCGTCGACTTCCTGCAGGGCACGGTTGCGGTCAATGACGAGGTTGCTCATCAGGTCGGCCAGCTTCACAAAGGCACCGGTCGTGAGGTCCAGGGTTTTTTCGACCTGGTCGCGCTTGTAGTCAGGCATGCCGGGCGTGACGTTGTGCGCCTCCAGCTGGTAAGTGAAGGCACCGCCCACCACCTCGCTGGCCTGTAACCTCAGCACGTTGAGGGCATAAGGATTGCGTTTTTGCGGCATGATGCTGCTCGTGCCGGTCAGGCGCCCTTCCTGGATTGCGATCCAGGGGGCGGTCTGGTGGTACTGGGTATGCATGTCCTGCACCAGGACGCCCATCATCAGCGCCGCATTGCTGCACAGACTCACCAGTTCCACACCCTGGTCAAGTGCGCCGAGCTGGGTCGCGTCGTAGGAGTTTTCCACTGCGCCGTCAAAACCCAGCAGCTCCGCGAGGCGCTGGCGATTCACCGGAAAGCTCGAGGTGCCGAGCGCGCCGGCGCCCAGCGGGCTCATATTGAGTCGTGCATGGGCCTCCTTCAGGCGCGCACTGTCGCGCCCGAAAACCGAGGAGAAAGCCAGCAGGTAGTGTGCGTAAGTGGTGGGCTGAGCCTGCACGCCATTGGTATAGGCCGGCACAATGGTGTCCAGGTTCTTCTCTGCCACGGCCAGCAACTGCGTTTTTGACTGGATCATCGCTTCCATCAGGGCAAGCGTGCGCTCCCGCTGCATCAGGCGCCGTGTAGTGGACAGGATGTCCTGGCGGCTACGGCCGGAATGCACGCGCGAGCCGTCGGGACCGGCCAGCGCCAGTATCAACGGCTCGTACTGCAGATAATCCCCGGGGCGCTTCGCACCGGGTTGGTTGCCGTCCCTGATCACCTGGCCGACCGCCAATGCAATCTTCTTGCCGAGCTCAGGTGGAACGATCCTGGTTTCAACCACCATGACAGTCGAGGCCTTGTTCATCTCGCCGAGGAAATGGAAATTGTCGTGCTCGGTCTTCCCTGCCTTTCCATCCGCCATGGCGGACAGCGACACCAACAACAGCGGGACTAGCGCCAGCCGCCCGGCTCGGCGTGACAGCGTGGAGAAGCTAAAAGCCGTGCCGGATGAGACTACAGGAGTTTTCATTCTTCGCCTTTGCTGGACGGATTGGACGAAACCACGGAAATGGTGAGCTTGTCCGGGCCACTACCGGAGGGTGGGAATACGGTTTCGGCCAATGGCGCCATCCAGTTGTTGCTTGCCATGTCTGACTGCAGCGCGGCGGTGGCCGCAGCCGAATCCCCGCTGGTCAGGCTGCTGCTTATCCTGCCGCCAAAACTGCGCAGCACAGCACCGGAGCCGGTAGCGGAAATCGTCGTGACATCCGAGGACTGGCTGAATGCCTGTCCGTTGGGTGCACTGGCGTTAATGAACAAAAGGCCGTCCTGCACCTGCAGCTTGTTGGTACCGCCGTCTATGCGCATACCGTAAGCCCCGCCAGAGGCTGAAATGCTCAGGTTGCCGGTGCCGCTGGTGCTGACAGTGTTGAAGGCACTGGCGCTGCTGCCAACAATGGACAGTCCCTCGCCGGAACCGGCCGTGCTGGCCTTGATGGCGATATCTCCGCTGGACGAGGTGATGCTCACGCCGTTGCTCGGGCCGGAGGCAGCGCTGCGCAGCAAAACCGCTGGTGCCGTGGACGCCGCCCCGCTATTGCCGGTGATCGAGAGCTTGCCCGATACCGTTGAGATGGCGGCGGAACTGGTCGCCGTCGAAGGGTAGATGGTGACGCCGCTGCCGGAGGCGGAACTGCCCGCCAGGCTCACAGAACCGCTACCGGTGGCACGTATGACGTTGTTGCCGGTCAACACACCTACTCCGTCGCCTTGAACGCCGCTGCCGGTGATCGCAAGCGCACCGTTCTCGACGCTGAGCGAAGCCTTGCCGCCGCCGTAGATGCTGACACCGTTGCCTTGGCCGGCGGCGCTGCCGACCAGCGTCACGTTGCCCGCGCCGGTGGTCTGGATGCGGTTGGCGACGTTCTGGATGGCGATGCCGTGATCCAGCTCCCCGGTGTTCGGCGAGTGGAAATTACCGAGCAGCGTGATGTTGCCGCCCTGCGAGGCGATATTGTTGACCGAGCTGGTACTGGAAGCGCTGCCGGTCAGGGCGATGGCGTCTGAGGTGCCTATGGAATCGCCCTTAAAGGTGATGTCGCCGCTCACGGTGCTGACGTTGACGCCGATGGAATTGCCGCTGGAGTTCAGCACGATGCCGTAGCCGCCGAAGCTGCTGGTGCTGTTGCCGTTGACGGCAACAGCACCGCTGCCGGTCGTGATGTTGATCGCCGCATTGGTGCCGGACGGCGCGATGTCCACGCCTCGCCCCGAGTGGCTGGTGCCGTCCAGCGTCAGCGCACCCGACTGCGTGCCCAGGTTGATGCTGGCGTAGGCGCCGCTGGCGTCCAGCGATACAGCCTTGAAGGAACCCGTGGTGGGATTGACCACGCTGTTGTTGGCCAGCAGCTTGAGCGCGCCCGCCGTGGTAGTGATGTTGATTTTCGAAGCGGTGGCCGCGCTGGTGCCGCTGCCCGAACTCAGCAGCCCCAACGCGGGCGTTGTGCCCCCTGAGGTATTACCGGCCACCGTGATGTTGCCGTCGGAGAAAATGCTGATGGATGAGCCGGCCCCCGTCGAGTTGAGTACCGTGCCATAGCTGCCGGTGCTGCTGCCGCCCAGCGTGATGGCGCCGCCCGCCGTGGCATTGAGCATCACGGCGCCGCTGCCGGATGCGGCCAGGTACACACCGCGGCCCGAGCCTGCGAAGCCGTTGGCATTGGCCTGCACGGTCAGGTTGCCGCTGCCTACGGTGAGTTGTTGCGTGGAGGCGCTGGCGGTGGAGCAGATCAGCACGCCGAAGCCCGAGCTGGCATTGCCGCTGATCGTCAGGTTGCCGGAACCGCTGGCGGCCAGGGTGTTGTTGGTGCTGAAAATGCGCGTGCCGTTGCCGCTACCCAGGTTGGTACTGTCCACCGTGATGGAACCGGCCCCGCTGGTGAGGACATTGCTGCCGCCGGTGAGCACAAAAGCGTCGCCGGTCGCGCTGGCACTCGCGACATTGGCCAGGATGGAGATGTTGCCGCCGCCGGCATTGAGCGTGGAGGCGCCGGATATATTCACCGCATTGGTGGTGGAGCTTGTCGAGGTGGAAGCGCCGCGTATCGTGATGTCGCCGCCGCTGGTGTTCAGCGAAGCGCCATTCAGCGCCACACCCGAGGCGCCGCTCTGGTTGGTGCTGGCGTAGCCGGTCAGTGGATTGCTGCCACCGCTGATGGTGATGGCCCCGCCGTTGGTCGTGATGGTGCTGCCCGTCAATGCCACCGAGCCGTTGCCGGTGTTGCCGTAGTTGGAGACCAGCGAGACGTTAAGGGTTTTGCCGGTGCCGTTGGAAATGACACGGCCGCTGCCGATGATGATGTTGCGGTGCGCCTGCAGGGTCAGCGAGGCATTGCCCACACCCTTGACGTTGTCCAGCACATTGATGTCACCCGAGGTTCCGCCGACGGCGGAGGTTTGGACTATCACGTTGGCGCCTTCGGACAGCGAGGCGTTGAGCACGGCCGAACTCAGGTTGGAGCTGGCCGCGCCGCTGGAGGTGAAGGGTGAGCTCCCGGTCGCGCCGACGCTTGCCGTGCTCGTGATGTTGATGTTGTAGGGATCGATCAGCCAGGTGCCGCCCTTGCCGGAGGCCGCGCTGATATCCACCAAACCCGTTGCATCCAGGTGGTGGCCCGAGGTCTCGACCAGGCCGCCGCTGCCGGTCTGCCCGCCGCCCAGCACGGTGATGCCGCCGTGAAAGCGGGTGCTGCCGGTGGACCACAGGATGACTTTTCCGCCATCGCCGCTGTTCAGCGCGTCAGCGTGGATGCGGGCGTTTTCGCCCATGTAAGTTCCGACGGCCTGGCGCTCGGTACCTGTTCCCTGGTAATTGCCGCCTACCAGCACGGCGCCGCCGCCGGCATCGCCCGAGGCGTCGATGCGGGCGCCATCGAAAACGCCGACGTACTGGCCCAGGGCCTTGACGCTGCCGCCGGTTTCGCCGGCGTTTCGGCCCGAGACATCGATGCGGCCGCTCACGGCGACGATGCCTGCGTCGCCACCGTCCAGCAGCACCGTGCCGTTACGGCGCTGCAGGCTGGTGGCTTCGATTACGCCTTCGTTGTTGACCACATTGGACAGCAACGCATCGCCGGACCGCGCCGACATGACGACCACACCGCCGTTGGCCTTGAGCAATCCCTGGTTCACCACGCTGGCGCCCAGCGAAGGGTCGCTCACCTGCATATTGATCAGGCCGTCGCCGTTGAAGTCCAGCGTGATATTCCTGCCGGCGCCCAGCATCACGCTGCCCAGGCGGGCCGTAATGGTTCCTGCATTGCGCACTTGTGCACCGAGCAGCGCCACGTACCCTCCATCAGCCGCCACGATGCTGCCTTCGTTGATCACGGCGCCGCCCGCGCCACCGGCCTCAAACCGGTTGTTGCCGGCCATGAAGTTGGCATCCGAGATGTTCAGCGAACTGGCTACCACGCCACCGACGTTGACGGCCGAACCCTGGCCGAACAGGATGCCCGAGGGGTTGATCAGGTACACCTGCCCGTTCGCATTGAGCTGCCCCATGATCTGCGATGCGTCACTGGATGTGACGCGGTTGAGAGCAACCGACGAGGCCGAGGGTTGCACGAAATTGACCTTGGCCGCACTGCCGATGTTGAACGTATTCCAGGTAGCGGCCATGCGGTCAGTGCCCTGCACCACATTCATGACATTGCCGCTCTGGCTGATGCTGCCGCTGCCGGCCGTGACTTGCCCGTTGGTTGGCAAGGCGTTGGCGTCCAGCGCATAGAGGCGAACCGGGTAGATGCTGCACAGCGCCGACAGGATGGCGGCGCTCAGCGGCGACAGCGCCGGCCTGCTTTTACGTGGGAAGGCCGGGGAAGAGTGGTGTGTCATGCGAGCCCCTCAGAATGTGTAGTTGATACCGAAGCCGATTGCGCGAATCGTGGTGCCGACGCCAGAGGACCCAAACACACCCGCGACGGCATAGTTGTAGTTGGCCAGCGGCTGGTTGCGCAGCACCACGTACTGCCCGAAGATCCTGAGCTGCTTGCTCCAGGCATAGGAGAAGCCGATTGCCTGGGAGGTTGCGCCCATGCCATCGGTCGAGCAGTTGACACCATTGCCGGAAATCATGGTGCAGTCGCCCGCGAAGGCCTTGGCATGGCTGGCGCGCAACTGCCAGGCGCCTATCTTGTGCGAGACGCCGAGCATGTAGGCATGGCGGCGGTAGCTGGAAAGATCGCTCGAGGTAAGGCTGGTATTGATGACGCCAGACTCGGCATAGTGCAGCTCGTCGGCGATCAGTGATACCTTGGTATCACCGAAATCGTAGGCTACGCCATAGCGCACGCTGTAGTCGTTCGACGACGTGCCCTGCGTGACGTGAGTGTTGGTGCCTACGCCGCGCGCGTTGCGGCCCAGGCTGGCGATGCCGAAGTAGTTCACGTGCTGCTCTACTGCCACCACGGCGGAGAAGCCACCGCGCTCATACGACAGGCTGCCGCCGTAGAGGTAGCCGGTATCGACGTCCGGCGCGGCTTTCATGCCGTTGTTCGAATACGCCAGCTTGAGCTGGAACCCGCCCATCTTGGGCGTCCAGTAGCCGAACACACCTGCCTGGCGGCGATTGAAGGCAGCGTCGTCATTGTTGTTTACCGCCGCCGTGCCCACCGGCCCGGAGTTCCGGGTGATGCTGGTCGCGAAGCCCGGCGAGCCGATGATGTTGTAGTGGGCCGCGCTGGTGGTAGACCCAAAAGGGTCGAAGGAAGAGGTGCTCTCCTTGAGCGGCATGTCCCAATTGCCATACATGGCGGTGCCGGCGTCAGGATGGGCGACGGCCACGCCGGTATTGCGCAGCTCTTGCCTGTGCGTCCAATCCGGTGTGGGGTCCGGACCAGGAGCACCTACGCTCAGCGACAGGCCCAGCTCCAGCTGCCACAGCAGCTTCCACCGCTCATGAATCGGGATGCCGCCCCGCGCGCCTATATATGACACGTTGTCACGCGCGCGCCAGAAACCCGACATGTTGCGCCCGTTGGGCGTGGCGAGCTTGCTTTGATCGGCAGGTGCCGCAGGCGTGGCGCCTGCGCGGTCCACGTATTCGGGAATCACGCCCAGCGAGCCGTACAGCAGCATGCCGTCCTCCGCTTCCTCGAAATCCTCGCTTCGGCTGCGGTTGCTGGAGGCCAACCCCGTGAAGGCTTGGGGCGAACCCGACACCGACAGCCACAGGCGGCGCGCGCTCTTCGGCTCGCTGGACGGATTAACGCCGGGCGACACCGCAATGCTGGCATTGAATACCAGATCCTTGTTATAGATGTTCAGGCCTACGCCGTAGCCATAGCGGCTTGCACGGTTTTCGCTGTTGTCCCAAGGCCTCTTGTTGATCGTCACGCGCCCCGCGTCAGCGAACAGCGCGCCTTCCACGACGGAGTTGCCGACAACGCCCAAGGTTTTACGCAGCTCCAGCCGTGCGAGCAGGCCTTCGTCGCCCGCAGCTTCACCAGCCGGGTAAGCGCGTACACCGTTGACGCCGCCCAGACTCATTTTTTCCGACGCGTCGAGGTTCTTGTCAGCATACTGCGCCGTAACCGCGCCCAGCAGGGAAAAACCACCACCCAGTTGCTGCAGACGGCTGAAAGACAGGTTGAGTTTTTTATAGTCGCCAGCCGCGTTGGCAGTGAAGCGGTCGAGCGCGGCATCGTTGGGTGTTTCCTTTTTCAAATGGCCCAGGCCGCCGCGCACATTCCAGCTGTTGCTGGCCGGCGCTCCGGTCCAGTCGTCACGCCAGTCGCCAGACAGGCCGGCGCTCAGGAAGTTTGCGGATTTGTCGACAGTCGTAGCGCTTGTCGTATCCTGGAAGCGGCGGTCTTCCGCGGCCAGCGACAAATTGATGTTGGCGCGCCGGCTGCGCAGCAGCGCAGCGTTGAGGAACACTGTGCTGATCTGGGCTTCACCGCTGGCTTGCACCTCCTTGAGGTTCTTCCCGATGTTGTATTGCAGCCCGGCGAAACCGGCGCCAACAGACAGGCCCGTAGCGCCGATAGGCTGCGCGTAGCTGATACCGGCGATACGCATGCCTTCAAACGACTGCTGCGTGTTCAGACTGAAGGTTTCGCCCTGTCCCAGGGCATCATTGAGGCTCAGGTTGGCGGACAATCTGTTGGTACCGGTGTAGTAGCTGCCGGCGTTGTCGATGCTGACGCGCGAGGTGATCGCGCTCATCTCGCTGATCTTGACGACGATGTCGGTAGCGCCCGGCTCAGCCGACGGACGCAACACTGCCTTGATCGTTACGCCGGCGATATCGGTCAATCGCAGCAGCGTGTTTTCCAGGTCGTTTTCCTGGATCACCTCGCCCGGGCGCAATCCGGCGAGGTGACGATCTATCAGGGTCCGGTCCAGGCGCACGTTGGCATCGGGCTCGGCCACCACCCGGCCTATGACGCCTTCGCGGATCCCGAGGGTGACCAGGCCGCCCGCTATTTCCTGCGCGGGCAGGTATGCACGCGCCACCAGATAGCCCCGGGCACGGTAGTAGGCCGTGATTTTTGTGGCGGCTTTGCCCAGCCCCGCGAAGTCCAGTTCAAGGCCGACGAATTCCCGCAGTTCGGCCTGCAGCTCGGAAGCCGGCAAGGACCGGTTGCCGCTCAGCACAAAGCCAGTGACCTGGATGCCCGGCCCGCCCGCGGAAGGCCCCTGGCCCTCATCACTGCCTTCGGTCTCTTTCTCGATCCGCGCCGGGCGCTGCATCGTCGCCGGCACACCGGTGTTTTCTGCAGGCGAAAGCTGTTGCCGGTTGGCGTCAAACAGGGTGCCAGCGCTAGGTCCCGTTTGTGCATGGGTGGCAAAAGGCGCGGCGGCCAGCATCGCGCAGATTTGCGAGGCAAGGATTTTTCGGCGGTGCTTGGCAAGACGTGGAGGGATCATCATGGTTGGTTTTCTTCTCGTTGTGGTCTTCTTTTCGTTGTGGCTTCGCGCCTTTTGCGCTCTCTTTTTGCCGCTCCCGGCTTGGTGCTTGTCGTCTCGCCGCTATTTGTCAGTTCCCTGGAAAATTTTTGCGGCGACATCGCGCGACTCAAAGATATCGGCCGCCTCGTGACCCGCACCCGGCACGACCATGACTCCGCGAGTCACCGGGGTCTGCCACTTCCGGGCCAAAAATTGTTCGTAGCGCAGGTAGTTCCTGTGCCGGTCCAGCCGGTCCGTGCCCTGCATGGCGGCACCACAGGTTTTGTCGAGCGACTCGTAAGCGGGGTCGTTGTCCTGTGCCCCGACCAGGTAGAGAACCTCGCGCGCTGCATAGCGCTTGAACAGCTGTTCGCCGTCCAGGCCCTGTCCATAGGGAACCATGTTGCCCAGGCCGTAGCGGAAGTTGTTGTAGCCGGGACAAAGAACGGTATTCACCGGCTTGAAGCTCCCGCCCTCGGGACGGTTGCCATCCAGATACAAGTAGGAAGACGGGCTGGAAATCACATAACGCACACGGATGCCCGTCTTGCCCAGGGCTTCCTCGCTGTTGTTCAACACGGCGTAGCGCTGCATCAGCTGGCCGCCAGCGGAGTGGCCGATGAAGACGATCTCCTTGAGCACCGGAAAACGCTTGCCGTTGCTCAGGTAGCGGGCGATGTCGTCCAGCACGCCGCAGGAATTGATGGCCTCCTTGCCACGGGATTCATGGCACTGCATCCAGTTACCGCCGCGCCAAAGCGGAATACTGCCGTCAGGCGAGTTATCCGACTGGGTCAGGAAGTGGGGCACCAGCAGCAAGGTGTTTGATGAATCGAGCCGCGCGGCCTCGAGCAGCCGGAGGCCCACGCCAAAGTAGCGGTCGGCATCGCGCTTCACACCATGCACAAAAACGATTGCGCGGCTGATGCCGGCGACCGGCCTGCGCATGTCGATGTTGGAATAGACCGCAAAGGGGTATGCGACGCCCGCCGCCTCCAGATCGATCACCTGTTCCTCAGGCTGCTGGCCGGCTGTCTTGTCGGCTGCGGCGAAAAGCCGCGCACCAAAGAACGCCAGACCCACCGCCACGACTACTTGTAACCATCTATTACGACTACGCGTCATGATTGTTATCTCGCCTTGTCAAAAAACAGGTATCGAAAGGATTGACGCTTTGTGCCCGAATGCCCGTCTCTCCCCGGCATACGTCCACAGATGGATCACGGATCCAGCGTTTCCTTCACGATTCTTTTTTGTCAGCTACCGGGGGAAGCGTGTTTGTAACAACTTGCAAATCACCGGGCTTTTGGCGATTCTAGGAACGCATTTGCCGCATGTAAAATATCTAGATTTCATCCACTTGATACTTTTAAAGTATTTAAATGGGATCCGCCTTCCACTGGCCCCTATCACGCACCAAGCGGGAGAGCGAATACGCAACGCGCGGCGCGAGCAAACGGGGGGGCTCGGCGAGTGGGCCAATGCAGCGGGGTTAACGTTTCCCGATAACGTGGTCTGTGCAGCTGTCGAGTGCGAAGAGCCTAAGCGCACCAATGTCCGTGGCTGCCGCGATGCACAACAGCGGCCTTCGAGGCTCGCTTTTTCTGGCGGGAGTCGCGCTGATTCGCGTGGCCAATGATGGTGATGATGCCGCTGCGCGACGACGGCAATTGGTGCGGCTGGCGGGGATCGAACCCACGACCCTTGGCTTCGGAGGCCAATACTCTATCCACTGAGCTACAGCCGCAACGCTGAAGATTGTTTGCGCAGGAGCCTGCGGCAAGGCGGGCTTCAGGCAATTTGCACTGCACATATGACAGGCACTGTGCAGAGCGCTTGATTCTACCAGCCAGCCACGGCCCCTTCAGTGTGCGGCGGAGCCCCAGTTATAATGCGAGGTTGCTGAGCGAGCGCTCCTCAAGAGTGCAACATCCATACGATAGCCCCCCGATTTTTAGTTTTTTGAGGACGCCATGAGCGCAAACGACCACACCACGGCCCACGAAGAAGCCCACACCGGCCCTATCAAGACCCCACAGCAACTGCTGGCCGCGGTTTTTTTCTCTTTCGTCGTTCCCGTTTTTGCCATCATCGGGCTGGTGTACTACGTGGCCTCGGCCAACAAACCCGCTGCCGGCGCGGACGAAAGCGCAAAAGCAGTAGCGCAGCGTATCCAGAAGATCGGCGCCGTTGAAATTCGCGATGCCAATCGCCCTCTCAAATCCGGCGAAGAAGTCTATAAGGCGCAGTGCGCAGCCTGCCATGCCACGGGCGCAGCAGGTGCCCCGAAGTTTGGCGATGCAGGCGCCTGGGCTGCACGCATCAAGACAGGTTTCGACAATCTCTGGCATTCGGCCCTGAAGGGCAAAGGCGCAATGGGCGCACAGGGCGGCGGCGACTTTGAAGATGTTGAAATCGGCAAGGCCGTGGTTTACCTGACGGCAGCCGCCGGTGGCAAATTTGCCGAACCCAAAGCGCCTGCCGCCGCGGCTTCCGCGCCGCAAGCAGCGGCCAGTGCCGCCAAGTAAGCTGCCTTGCACTCTCACAAAGCCGGTCTTGACCGGCTTTTTTGTTGATTTCTCAAGCAAAAAGAACGTGTAGCCCAGGAAACACCTGCGCGGAATGCTATATTTTTTGTAGCGCCTGAGGGCTGCGCACATAGCCGAACCGCGAAGGCAAGTCACCCGCGGGCGATTCCTCGGGTACCCAAAGGCCCTGCTCCACCGCGTCGGCGGCATGCGTCATGTCCTGCGTGTGCACCAGGCCAAAGCCGAGGTCGGTTTCCAGATACACCCGGCCTGATTCGTCCACGATGCACCGCTGGGGCCGCGCGGTTTGACCGGTGTGGGAAGTGACCTCAAAAACAGGCGCAGCCCCCACGCGCCAGATCAGCGGCGTCGCCTCCAGTTCCACATATACGCGTTGCGGGCCATTCTGGAAAAACCACTGTCCGGCAGCGTCGCTTTCGTAGTTCCGCTGGATGAAATCGATCAGCTTGTCGTGCTTGAGCAGTGAGCCCTTGCTGGCCGCATTGCGCGCAGCATCAAGGCCTGGAGTCCCGCCGAAGGGACCGGCAGCCTGGGCCCTGTCGTCACGCATGTACCAGTTGCCGCGCGCGTCCAGCCCGAGCCAGCCATAGCAATCGGGAACGTTGGGCCACTTGGCGATGGCTTGCCTGACGATGTCATCCATGCCGCCATTTTGCGCCGCGCCAGGCACACGTGATTCCCGCAGGGTTAAGGCCGCATTAAAGATGCGCGGCCAGGAAACCGGTGACGGCCTCCGGCATGACGCGCACATGCCCCGGGAACGGCGACGACGGAAATCCGACATGGCCGCCTTGTGCCGGCTGCCACAGCGTGACATGGGCGCCCGCATCCGCGGCCTGCGGCAGGCTGCCGGCCGGCACAAAGGGATCGTTCAATGCGTTCAAGGCGAGCGCTGGCACGGCAATGTTGCGCAAATGCGGTTTGGCAGAGGCTCGCAGCCAGTAGTCATCCGCATCCTTGAACCCATGGACCGGCGCGGTGAATACATTGTCAAAGGCGTACAAATCGCGTGCGGCCAGCAATCGGTCGCGGTCAAATAGACCCGGGTGCTGCTCCAGCTTTTTCAGCGCCTTCGGCACCATGGTCCTGAGAAACATCCGGGTATAGACCTGACGGTTGAATCCCTGCCCTATCGCCCAGCCGGCAGCTGTCAGGTCCAGTGGTGAACAGACTGACGCAATGCCGGCAACCACTTCGCGAGCCTCTGCGCCAAGCTCCCCGGCCCAGCGCATCAACGCATTGCCGCCCAATGAAATGCCTACGGCAACGATCGGCCCCGGATGAAATTGTGCGAAACGCCGCAGTATCCAGTCGATCTCTGCGAAATCCCCGGAGTGATACGCCCGTGGCGCCAGGTTCAGCTCACCTGAACAGCCCCGAAAATGCGGAATGGCGCAGCCCCAGCCACGCTCGCGGGCAACGTCGGCAAACGCTTCGGCATAGTGGCTGGCAGATGAACCCTCCAGCCCATGGAACACCACCAGAAGCGGCCGCTGAGCAGCCGAAGGCTGCAGCCCCGGGCCGCCCCAAGCAAGGCCAGCCCCCCCGGGGGGCAGCGTAGTACACGCAGTGACAAGTGTGGGGGCATCATCTAGCCAGTCCACGTCGACAAAATCGCTGTCGGGAGTATCCCAACGCTCGCGCCGAAACACAGGCGGCGGGCCGAGGTAGCGGCGTGACCGCAGCGCAGCCCAGATGGTTTGCAAGTTGCCGCCCGGCAGCCACCAGGGTGCTGCGTAGTTCATCGCATTCCTCTTCAGTGCAGGACGGCCGGCGTTTCCGACACTTCCTGCATTTCGCGCGGCGTGCCGGGGCTCGCATGGTGGGCCACCATGCGCCAGCCTTGTGCACCCTTGTGGTAGACGTTGGTGGCAATCACGTAGGCATGCCGTGGCCCTTCGTCAGTCAGCACTTCGATGCGTTCGAGCACGCTGTGCACACAGGCACTCATGGTTTCGACCTTGCGCACCTTGATGGCCTGGGCGTTGATGGTGCCGTTGGAAAACATGGCGTCAAAGGTAGCGCGTATGGCCGCCGGACCCACCAGCCGGGCGCTACCCGGATGCACGCAGACGATGTCATCCTCATCGCCCCAGCAAGCCATGAGCTTTTCAATATCGCCGCTTTGCAGCGCCTCGTAAAAAGCCGCCTCGATGTCATCGGCGTTGCCGCTGCTCGCGGGCGGGACTTTGGGTTTGGGCATGGAAGGCGTCAGTCCGGCTTGGCGTTGGGTGTTGAATTCTGCTCGGGATTACCCCTCGCAGCAAGCCACGAGCGTACGACACTTTGCATACCGGTGTCTTCTGCCTTGGCCCGCCAGCCGTGGCCTCCACTCTGGTTGGCCTGCCAAAGCAGTTCGGGCGCCGCGACGTGGGTACCGGGCGGCAGGACCTGCAGTGCGGCGTCGATAAATTCCGCCAGCTTGGCGGGGCGCACTGGCTGCTCGGCAGCGGGAATCATGAACCTGAGGGTCGACAGCATCCACGACGCCGTCTTCTCGAAAAAATTGGCGCCCGCAATGCCTTCCGTCTTGCGCGCCGAGCGCACCAGCAGCACGCGCTCGAAACCCAGCGACGCGACCGCCTGTTCATCAAGATCGGCCAGCCCACGCTTGAGTGCGTCAGGCAACCGCCCCGAGGCATGGGGCACCACCACGACCAGGGTCTGCGCACCGCAGCGTTTCAGCCAGCGCGCCAACGCCGGAAGTTGCCCCGGCACCGGCGTCCACAGCGTGCGCTCACGTCCGTAATAAAGCCGCGGTGGTTCAAACATGACAAGGCCGGTATGAACCTGCCCTGGCCGGGCGTTCCATGTTTCCATTAATGCCGGGTCTTGCGCCAGCACGATGCCGACCCCAGCCATTCCCGCAGTCATGGCTTCGGTGGCCAGCACTTCGGTGTGCGCATACCGTCCACCGCCCACAAGGCGGCGCAACACTTCATTGCCCAAAACGCCGGTGGCGCCGGCAACCATCAGGCGCGGCTTTTCAGTCCCAGCAGGCGACGGACGCAACGCAGCCTGCAGGGCATGTAGTGGGTTGTTGGGAGTAGAAGAACGGGACGTCAGCGACATTCGACTATGTTAGTGTTGCGGCTTGCATTTTCGAAAGGCATCGCCATGAATTCCCGCTTTTTAAACCTGATTCTTGTCAGCATGCTGGGCCTGCTCCTCACAGGTTGCGGCTACAACGACTTTCAGCGCCTGGATGAACAAACCAAATCGGCCTGGTCCGAAGTGCTGAACCAGTACCAGCGCCGCGCCGACCTGGTGCCCAACATTGTGGCCACGGTCAAGGGCGAAGCCGCTTTTGAACAGGACACCCTGACCAAGGTGATTGAAGCACGCGCCAAGGCCACCTCCATCCAGGTGACGCCGGAGACCCTGAACAACCCGGCCGCCTTCCAGAAATTCCAGGCGGCACAAGGCGAACTCGGCAGTGCGCTGAGCCGCCTGATGGTGGTCAGTGAACGTTATCCCGACCTCAAGGCCAACCAGGGCTTTCGCGACCTGCGCGTGCAGCTGGAAGGCACTGAGAACCGCATCACGGTGGCACGCAACCGTTATATCCAGGCGGTGCAGGAGTACAACGTGCTGACGCGCAGCTTTCCAAGCAACCTGACGGCCATGATCTTCAGCTACAACGTCAAGCCGAACTTCACTGTGGCCAATGAGGCGCAGATTTCCGCGCCGCCGGTGGTGGACTTCACCAAGAAATAAGTTTACGGGTCCTGACGTGCAGCAACTAGCGGGTTGGATGTCTCGCCGCAGCCTCCGCTGGGTACCGGCGTTGCTGCTTGCCGTGTGGCTGCCACTTGCGGCATGGGCGCAAGGCGTACAGCCGGTGCCGGCCCTCACAGCCCATGTCATGGACAGCACCGGTACGCTGGACACCGCGCAGCGCGCAGCACTGGAAGCCAAACTCACGGCGTTCGAGCAAAGCCGCGGGGCACAGGTGGTGGTGCTCATCGTGCCGAGCACCCAGCCCGAAGACATCGCAGCCTATGCCCAGCGCGTAGGCGATACCTGGAAAATAGGCCGCAAGGACGTGGGCGACGGCCTGTTGCTGGTCGTGGCCAAAAACGACCGCAAGGTTCGTATCGAAACTACCAAGGCGCTGGAAGGTGCCATTCCAGACCTCGCGGCGCGCCAGGTGATAGACACTGCCATCACCCCACGCTTCAAGCAAGGCGATTTTGCCGGTGGGCTGGATGCCGCGGCTGGCCAGATCATGGCGCTGATCAGCGGTGAAAACCTGCCGGCGCCCCAGCGAAAGAAAACGTCAGGCATAGCGGACAGCGGCTTTGAGTGGACTGACCTCGCGGTGTTCCTCTTTTTTGCCGTGCCAATTGGCGGGCGCCTGGCAGCCGGACTGCTGGGACGAAAGCTGGGTTCCATCGCCACCGGTGGCGCCGTCGGGGTGCTGGCCTGGGTGTTCACCAGCAGCCTGGTCGTGGCCGGCCTGGCGACAGTGGCGGCCATGGTGTTTGCGCTGGTGGCCAGTCTGGGGGCCTTGAGCCGCGGCGGCCGCTCCGGCGGCTGGACCACCGGTGGCTTTGGCGGTGGATTTGGCGGCGGCAGCAGCGGGGGAAGCTGGGGCGGCGGCGGATTCAGCAGTGGCGGCGGCGGTGATTTCGGCGGCGGCGGCGCGTCAGGAGATTGGTAGGCATCATGTCAGGCAAGCTCAAAACCTTTCTCAAACACCTGTGGCTGGATGCCTCCGATGCCCAGCGCGTCATTGCACCTGACATGCTTGACCGGCTGGCCAGGCGGGTGGCAGCCAGCGAGCGAAGGCACAGCGGCGAGATCCGCATCTGCGTGGAAGCTTCGCTGCCGATGAGCTATCTGTGGCGGCTGGGCAAGCACCAGTCCATCGGCCAGCTCACGCGCCAGCGCGCAGTCACGATGTTTGGCAAATTGCGGGTGTGGGACACCGAGCACAACAACGGCGTGCTGATCTATGTCTTGCTGGCCGAACATGCCATTGAAATAGTCGCGGATCGCGGCGTGGCACGGCATGTAAGCCAGGAGCAGTGGCAAGCCATGATGGCCCGCATGGCCAAGGCGTTCAGGGAAAAACGGTATGAGGACGGATTGACGCAGGCACTGGAAGAAACCTCTGCGCTGCTGATGACGCATTTTTCCGGCGACGGCACGCCGGGCAGCGCATTGCACAACCCGAACGAACTGCCTGACGCGCCTGTGCTGCAATAGCCGGCTGGTAGCCGCTGCGCGCCTGGAACCGATAAGGCCGCGTCAAGGCGCCAGAACCACGACCAACACAAAGAGAGCAACCACGGCGAGCGCGGCCCGCGCCAGCCATGTCTTGCGCACGCGCCTGGCCGGACGTCCTGGTGCTTCTTCTCCCCATATCAGGCTGTCTAGAAGACTGTCCATTTCGCACCTCCTTGTTGGCTTGACCCACCACCACGATAAGGGGCAGCCCGCTCCATGGCTGTCATTTAGGGTGTCTAGTTGTTACTTCGCCGGACCAGACACGTCATTTTTCAGCGAACGCTTCATATTTGATAGCTGCCTGTGCACAGCCTATATGGGGATAGCCGCATATTTCTCCTGAGTGTGCATGCCTTCGAGGATCCGCATGGTGAAATGCGCATGTGGCGCCGCAGCCACTGCGCATCGACCCCAGATCCACAACCAGCCGCCGTCATTGCCACAGGACGAGGTACACCTGCATGCCGCGCTTGCTGCCAGGCAACCCGTGTCATTCATCGGCAACGGCCAGTCTCACCCAACCAGGGCATCTTCCGTATCAGGTGCACGGCCTGTGCCTGCTGGGCGCGGCCTACGGGACAGTCGGTGCTTGGGCGGGTGCAGATTTTTCACGCGACAATTCGCTATTATTTTGATAGCAACTTGCGCATGTTTATAAGGGGCTAGGGCCGTAAAACTCCAAGAATGGCCAACCAGAGGCGTACATTTGCCATCCCCCAAGTTGACAGGGAGCAGACCTGACTGCCTCGCTGGAACCGTTTGTACCTCGCGCCGGAATTTGAAGGACTTCCAGCCGCGCGCCCCGATGCCGCTGTCTGGTGCGGCTTGAGCAGCGGGGCAGGCCGTATTCATGGTGGAAGCAACGCGGCCAGTGTTTCCAGCGTGTCGGCCTCTTCCACCGGCTTGTCTTCGCGCCAGCGGAGCATGCGCGGAAAGCGCACGGCGATGCCACTCTTGTGTCTGCTGCTGCGCGCAATGCCTTCAAAGCCGAGTTCGAACACCAGCGTGGGCTTGACGCTGCGCACGGGCCCGAAGCTTTCGACCGTGGTCTTGCGGATCACCGCGTCGACACGGCCCATCTCCTCGTCGGTCAGGCCCGAGTAGGCCTTGGCAAAGGGAACGAGCTTGCGATCCGGCGTGCCGGGCGCTGCATCCCAGACGGCGAAGGTGTAGTCGCTGTAGAGGCTGGCGCGCCGGCCGTGGCCGCGCTGCGCATAAATCAGCACTGCGTCCACGCTGAACGGGTCTATCTTCCACTTCCACCAGGTGCCGACGTCCTTGGTGCGGCCCACGCCGTAGGCGGCCTGCCGCTGCTTGAGCATCAAACCTTCGACGCCCATCTCGCGCGCGGCTTCGCGCTGGCGCGCCAGGTCCTGCCAGCTCTCGCCGGTCAGCATCGGGCTGGCGATTAGCTGCGGGTGTTGCAGCTGCGTGACCAGCTCGTCCATCAACACGCGGCGTTCCACCTGCGGTAAGGCGCGCAGGTCCCGGCCCTGCCACTCAAGCAGGTCGTAAGCCAGCAACACCACCGGGATGTCGCGCAGCAGCTTCGGGCCCAGCGTCTTTCGGCCTATGCGTTTTTGCAGCTCGGCGAAGGGCCTGACCTTGTCTTCGCGCCAGACGGCGATTTCGCCGTCGAGCACCGTGCCGTCGGGAAGCGTCTCGCCCATGGCGGCGAGTTCGGGAAAGCGTTCGGTCACAAGCTCCTCCCCGCGCGACCACAACCAGACCTGGCCCGCGCGTTTGACGAGTTGCGCGCGTATGCCGTCCCACTTCCATTCGACCAGCCAGCCGGCCGATGGACCCAGCAGCGCATCGAACTGCTCGACGTCGGCGTTGAAGGGATGCGCGAGAAAGAAGGGATAGGGCTGGCCGCTGGTCTTCTGGTCCAGCTCACCGTTGCTTTCTGCGGAAACCAGCGCGGCATAGTCGGCGGCTGTGGGCTGGCCGCTGATGTGGGTGTAGCCCATAAGGCGCTGGGCCACGCGCTTGGCGTCGACACCAGCCACGGCTGCCAGCGCCTGCGTCACCTGCAGGCGCGAGACGCCGACGCGAAAGCTGCCGGTCATGAGCTTGAAGTAAACCAGCCGCTCCTCGGCGAGGCGGTGCCACTGCGCGCGCAAGGTATCAGGCAATGCATCCGGATGGTTTTTACCCAAAGCCCGCAGCGGCAGCAGGTGCTGCTCCACCCAGGCGGCGAGGCCCAGGTCATGCTGCTCGGTGGGTGGCGGCAGCAGCAGCGAAATCGTCTCTGCGAGGTCACCCACGGCCTCGTAACTCTCGTCGAACAGCCATTCGGGCAGGCCGGCGGCCTCCTGCGCGAGCAGGCGAAGCAGCTTGGTCGGCACCAGCTGGCGCGGTTTGCCGCCGGCCAGGAAATAGACGGCCCAGGCTGCGTCGCCTGGAGCGGCATCCTGCAGGTAGCGCTGCAGTGCCGCCTGCTTGGCCAGGCTGGAGGTGGTCGCGTCGAGTTCGCGGTAAAGCGCGGCGAAGGCCTTCATGCGTCGCCGGTTTTTTCACCGTCCGCAGTCGTGGCCGCCGCCGTTTGTGCCGGGGCTTCAGCTTGGGCCCGGTCGGCCACGTCCTCGTCTCCATACTCAGTCTTGAAACCTTCGGCCTGCAGGCCCAGCTCCCTGAGCCAGCGCACCATCACTGCAACGCTGCCGTGCGTGACCATGACGCGCCCGGCACCGGTGCCGGCGATGGCGTTCTGCAGGCCGGGCCAGTCGGCATGGTCGGACATGACAAACCCGCGGTCCACACCGCGGCGCCGCCGCGTGCCGCGCAATTGCATCCAGCCGCTGGCGAAGGCGTCCGAGTAATTACCGAAGCGCCGCATCCACGGCGTTCCCTGGGCCGAGGGCGGCGCCAGCACCAGGGCGCGCTTGAGCAGCGCAGGTGTGACGCCGGCATCGGTCACGCGCAGCGTGGGTGGCAAGGCGACGCCGGCCACGCGGTACACCGCATTGAGCGGCTCGACCGCGCCGTGCATGATGAGGGGCCCTATGCCGGCGTCCACGCCGTGCAGGATGCGCTGCGCCTTGCCGAAGGCGTAGCAGAACAGCACCGACGCGCGACCTTCATCCGCATTGCCCCGCCACCAGGCGTTGATCTCCGCGAACAGCGCCTGCTGCGTGGGCCAGCGGTAGATCGGCAGGCCGAAGGTGGACTCGGTGATAAAGGTGTCGCAGGGCACGGGCTCAAACGGCGCGCAGGTGCCGTCGGCGTCGAGTTTGTAGTCGCCCGAGGCGACCCACACTTCACCGCGGAACTCCACCCTGACCTGCGCCGAGCCCAGCACATGGCCGGCCGGGTGCAGCGAGATCTTGACGCCGTTGCGTTCCTGCGTTTTGCCGTAAGCCAGGGTCTGGAGCCTGATCTCCCCGAGCCGCGTGCGCAGCGTGCCTTCGCTGTCGGCGTGCGCCAAATAGTTGCCGTGGCCGGCGCGCGCGTGGTCCGAGTGGGCATGCGTGATCACGGCATGGCCGACAGGCCGCCACGGGTCGATGTAAAAATCGCCCGCCGCGCAATACAGGCCTTCCGGCCTTGCCACGATCAGGTCCATGCTGTGCGCTCGCTCCGTGCATGCAGTTCGGGAACCGAAGCCAATACACCGGCGCCGGTCAGGCAATGATGCTAATCTGGCCGTTTCCGGCTTACTGAGCGCCACAAGGCGTTTGTACTGTCAGCAAGGGCTTACATTTCATGTCGCCCGGCCATGAAAAAAGCCCCTGACTTTCGGCAGGGGCTTGATGCGATCCGTTAGACCGGAGGCTTGTTTGTCTGTTACTTCTTCTGGCGATACTTGCGCAGGGCGGCGATCTGCGCGGCCATGACGGCAAGCTCGGACTGGGCCATGGCGATGTCGATGTCGCTCTTGGCGTTCTTCAGCGCTTCTTCGGCTGCAGCCTTGGCTTCGCTGGCCTTGGTCTCGTCCAGGTCCTTGCCGCGGATGGCGGTGTCGCTCAAGACCGTCACGCAGTTGGGCTGCACTTCGAGCAGGCCGCCAGCCACGAAGACGAATTCTTCCGTGCCGTCGGCCTTTTCAATGCGCACGGCGCCCGGCTTGATGCGGGTGATCAGCGGCGTGTGGCGCGGGTAAATGCCCAGCTCGCCAGCCTCGCCGGGCAATGCCACGAACTTGGCTTCGCCCGAGAAGATGGACTCTTCTGCGGATACGACGTCGACGTGAATGGTGCTCATACGTACTCCAATTAAAAAGGGGGATGGAAAGTGGTCAGTTGAGATGAGCCGCTAGGCGGCGCGCGGAAATGTGCAAATGCACATTGAGCACGCCAACAACGCGGATCGCCCAAATGGCCGCTTTACGCCACCTTTTTGGCTTTTTCGAAGGCTTCGTCGATGGTCCCGACCATGTAGAAAGCCTGTTCCGGCAGGTGATCGCACTCGCCGGACACAATCATCTTGAAGCCGCGAATCGTTTCGGCCAGGCTGACGTACTTGCCGGGAGAGCCGGTGAACACTTCAGCGACGTGGAAAGGCTGCGACAGGAAACGCTGGATCTTGCGGGCACGAGCCACGGCCAGCTTGTCTTCAGGGGCCAGTTCGTCCATACCCAGAATCGCGATGATGTCGCGAAGTTCCTTGTAGCGCTGCAGCGTGCCCTGCACGGCACGGGCCGTGGCGTAGTGGTCTTCGCCCACGACGTTCGGGTCCAGCTGGCGGCTGGTGGAGTCGAGCGGGTCCACAGCGGGATAGATGCCCAGCGAAGCGATGTCACGCGAAAGCACCACGGTGGAGTCCAGGTGGGCAAAGGTGGTGGCAGGCGACGGGTCGGTCAAGTCATCGGCAGGAACGTAAACGGCCTGGATGGAAGTGATGGAGCCGACCTTGGTGGAGGTAATACGCTCTTGCAGGCGGCCCATTTCTTCGGCCAGCGTAGGCTGGTAGCCCACGGCGGAAGGCATACGGCCCAGCAGCGCGGAAACTTCGGTACCGGCCAGCGTGTAACGATAGATGTTGTCCACAAAGAACAGCACGTCACGGCCTTCGTCACGGAAAGACTCGGCGATGGTCAGGCCAGTCAGCGCCACGCGCAGACGGTTTCCTGGGGGCTCGTTCATTTGGCCGTAGACCATGGCCACTTTGGATTCGCCGAGGTTCTCGAGGTTCACGACGCCGGAGTCGGCCATCTCGTGATAGAAGTCATTGCCTTCGCGGGTACGCTCACCCACACCGGCGAACACGGACAAGCCCGAGTGCGCCTTGGCGATGTTGTTGATGAGTTCCATCATGTTCACGGTCTTGCCGACGCCGGCACCGCCGAACAGGCCCACCTTGCCGCCCTTGGCGAACGGGCAAACCAGGTCAATCACCTTGATGCCGGTTTCCAGCAGTTCCTGCGATGGCGACAGTTCGTCATAAGCAGGCGCCTTGCGGTGGATCGGGGCGGTCAGGGTCTGGTCAACCGGGCCGCGCTCGTCAATAGGCGCACCCAGCACGTCCATGATGCGGCCCAGCGTGGCTTTGCCCACGGGAACCGTGATGTTGGCGCCGGTGTTGTACACGACGTTACC
Organism: Polaromonas aquatica; assembly: GCF_050626995.1. GTDB lineage: Bacteria > Pseudomonadota > Gammaproteobacteria > Burkholderiales > Burkholderiaceae_C > Polaromonas > Polaromonas aquatica_A. Next base: position 1,611,534 of record NZ_CP192467.1, read on the forward strand.
GCGGCGCAGGCCGTCGGATGTGCCCAGCGCGATGGTACGCACAATGCCGTCACCCAGCTGCTGCTGAACTTCCAGCGTCAGCGCGGAGCCTTCCATTTTCAGCGCGTCATAGATCTTGGGCATCTGGTCGCGGGCAAATTCCACGTCAACCACCGCACCAATACACTGAACGATTTTGCCTTGGGCTTTTGAAGCGTTATTCATATTGAAACTCCGTTATCAGATTTTTGACTCATTCCACCGAGATGGAAGGATCGACTACTGCGGCCACATGGCGCGCAAACGTCTCATACATTTGCGCATTGCGCGCGGCGGTTCCCAAGCTTGCCCAACTCGCAAGGCGGAACGTCACGTTAATCTGGCTGCTTTTGAGAATGTTGCCAGCCGCGTCCTTGACGATGACATCGGCCACCACAAAGTCATTGCCCGCGAACACGCCGGCGAAGTAGACAGCCGCGCCATTACGCACGCGCAGATCAGTCACATTCACATCAAGGGTTTGCTTCGAGCTAGACAGCAACAGCTTGCGTTTGGTCAGATCATCTTTGATCGTTGACTGCAACTGGTCTTCCTTGAAACCTGGATTGTCCCGCATGCGGGCGCGGGCTGCGTCCGAAATTTTCATGCTCAACCCCGCGACATTGGTCGCCGTCGAAGAGTTGCTGCTGAGCGTCTTCGACTTCGACGAGATGCCGCAACCGGCAAGCGCCAAAACTGAAGCCAGGATCACGGTGAGGATGGTTTTCATGCGCATCAGACCGCTGCAGCACCGGCAACGATTTCCGAAAGTTCTTTCGTGATCGCCGCTTGACGCGTTTTGTTGTAAACCAGCTTGAGTTCGCCAATCACGCTGCCGGCGTTGTCCGTTGCGGCCTTCATGGCCACCATGCGGGCAGACTGCTCGGACGCCATGTTCTCGGCAACCGCCTGATACACCAGCGCTTCCACGTAGCGGATCAACAGGTCGTCGATCACGGTCTGCGCGTCAGGCTCGTAGATATAGTCCCAGCCATGCTGGTCCTTGTCGGCCTGCAGGTGTGCTGCCGTCAAAGGCAGCAGCTGCTCGACCACAGGCTCCTGGCGCATGGTGTTGATGAACTTGGTGTAGCACAGGTACACCGCGTTGATCTTGCCTTCGCTGTAGGCGTCGAGCAAAACCTTGACGGGGCCGATCAGCTTTTCCAGGTGCGGCTTGTCGCCCAGTTGCGTCGCATGCGACACCACCTTGGCGCCCACCCGGTTCAGAAAACCGAGACCTTTGTTGCCGATGGCCACTGCCTTCGTGTCATGGCCTGCGGCCTGCACTTCCTTGAGCTTGCCGGTCACAGCACGCAGCACGTTGGTATTCATGCCGCCGCACAGGCCCTTGTCAGTCGTCACCACGATGAACCCGGTGGCCTTGGCGTCGTTGGACTCCATGAACGCGTGGGTGTACTCGGGGTTGGCCTGACTCAGGTTGGCGGTGATGTTACGGATCTTGTCGCTGTAAGGACGGGCAGCGCGCATCCGCTCCTGCGCCTTGCGCATCTTGGAGGCGGCCACCATTTCCATGGCCTTGGTGATCTTCTTGGTGTTTTCCACCGATTTGATCTTGCCGCGTATTTCCTTGCCTGCTGCCATATGGATTCCTAAGGGGTTCCTGAGGGTTGCTTAATTACTTGCTTGACGATGCGTCAGGCGAGATCAGGCAAACGACTTCTTGAACTCGGTCACGGCCGCGTTCAGTTCAGCCTCAGCGTCCTTGTCCATGGCCTTGTTGGCTTCGAGCTTGGCCATCAGGGCCGCGTTCTTGTCCTTCAGGAAGGCATGCAGGCCGTGCTCGAAAGCCAGGACCTTCTTGACTTCCACGTCGTCCATGAAACCCTTGTTCACGGCGAACAGCGTGGCGCCCATGTTGGAGATGGACAAAGGCGAGTACTGGGCCTGCTTGAGCAACTCGGTCACGCGGGCGCCGCGGTCCAGCTGCTTGCGGGTGGCTTCGTCCAGGTCGGAAGCGAACTGCGCGAAAGCAGCCAACTCGCGGTACTGGGCCAGGTCGGTACGGATACCGCCGGAGAGGTTCTTGATCAGCTTGGTCTGGGCAGCGCCACCGACGCGGGATACCGAGATACCGGCGTTAATGGCGGGACGAATACCGGCATTGAACAGGCTGGTTTCCAGGAAGATCTGGCCATCGGTGATCGAGATCACGTTGGTCGGAACGAAAGCGGACACGTCACCGGCTTGCGTTTCAATGATCGGCAGCGCGGTCAGCGAACCGGTCTTGCCCTTGACGGCGCCCTTGGTGAAATCTTCAACGTATTTTTCGTTCACGCGAGCTGCGCGCTCGAGCAGACGGCTGTGCAGATAGAACACGTCGCCAGGATAGGCTTCGCGTCCTGGTGGACGGCGCAGCAGCAGCGAGACCTGGCGGTAAGCCACAGCTTGCTTGGACAGGTCGTCGTACACGATCAGCGCGTCTTCGCCGCGGTCGCGGAAGTATTCACCCATCGTGCAACCGGAGTAGGCGCTCACGTATTGCATGGCGGCGGACTCGGAAGCGGCAGCGGCCACAACGATGGTGTACTCCATCGCGCCGGCTTGCTCCAACGCGCGCACCACGTTCTTGATCGACGAAGCCTTCTGGCCGATCGCGACGTAGACGCAGGAAACGCCCTTGCCCTTCTGGTTGATGATGGCGTCGATGGCCACGGCGGTCTTGCCGGTCTGGCGGTCGCCGATGATCAGTTCGCGCTGGCCGCGGCCGACGGGCACCATGGAGTCGATGGACTTCAGGCCGGTCTGCAGAGGTTGGTCTACGGATTTACGGGCGATCACGCCAGGCGCGACCTTTTCAATCACATCAGTAAGTTTGGCGTTGATCGGACCCTTGCCGTCGATTGGCTGGCCCAGTGCATTGACCACGCGGCCAAGCAGCTCAGGACCCACAGGCACTTCCAGAATACGGCCCGTGCACTTCACGGTGTCGCCTTCGGCGATGTGCTCGTACTCGCCCAAAATCACGGAGCCGACGGAGTCGCGCTCAAGATTCAGCGCCAGGCCGTAGGTGGGGGTGCCATCAGCGGTTGCGGGGAATTCCAGCATCTCGCCCTGCATCACGTCGGACAAGCCGTGGATACGGACGATACCGTCGGTGACGGACACCACGGTGCCCTGGTTGCGAATGTCGCTGCTTCCGGCCAAGCCCTCGATGCGGCTCTTGATCAGTTCAGAAATTTCTGCGGGATTGAGTTGCATGACTCTTTCCTTCTTTCAGTATGTTGTTGGCTAAAAACCTGTGATGGCGCCTGGGCACCGGGCTCAGGAAATCAGCGCCACTTTCATTTGCTCTAAACGGGCTTTCACCGAGGTGTCCAGCACCTCGTCACCCACCACGACTCGCACGCCCCCGATTAGGGCCGGCTCCAGCTCAACCTGAAGGTTGAGCTTCTTGCCAAAGCGTTTTTCCAGCGTTGCCGACAGATCGGCTAACGCTGCACCGTCAAGCGCAAACGCACTATAGACAGTCGCATCGGACGAACCACTTTGCGCATTTTTCAGCGCGCGAAACTGCGCGGCGATTTCCGGCAAGACGCTGAGGCGATCGTTCTCGATCACCGTACGCAGGAAGTTCTTTGCGGCGTCCGGCAGTTTCGTCTTGGCAACGCCTGAAATCACGTCGAACGCCTGCGCCGAAGTCACGCTGGGGTTACCGGCGAACTGCTGCAGCTGCTCATTCGCAGCAATGGCGGCCAGCTCATCGAGCCAGACGGCGGTGCCGCCCAGGTCAGAGCCGGAGGCCTTGAACAGGGCTTCGGCGTAAGGACGGGCAATGGTGGCTAGTTCGGCCATGTTGATGCTCGCTTAGAGTTCGGTCTTCAGGCGGCCCAGCAAGTCGGCATGCACGCTGGCATTGACTTCCTTGCGCAGAATCTGCTCGGCGCCCTTGACGGCCAGCGCGGCGACCTGCTCACGCAGGGTTTCGCGAGCCTTGACGGATTGCTGCTCAGCTTCGGCCTTGGCGGCGGCAATGATCTTGCTGCCTTCTTCGGTTGCCCGGGCCTTGGCTTCTTCCACCAGGGCCTGGCCCCTGCGCTCGGCTTCAGCCAGGCGCACGGCCGCTTCGTTGCGCGACTTGGCCAGCTCTTCTTCCACGCGCTTGTTGGCGACGGAGAGTTCAGACTTGGCTTTATCGGCGGCAGCAAGGCCGTCAGCGATTTTTTGCGCACGCGCGTCCAGGGCCGCCGCGATGGGTGGCCATACAAATTTCATCGTGAACCCGACCAAAATCAGGAACACGATCATCTGGACAATAAGGGTACCGGTAATGCTCACTGCTCATCCTTTCCCTTGGGGCCCAGCCAATGGCCGACCCGAAGGAATGACATTCTTGGGACTTTGATGATTGCTTACTTAGGCAGGTTGGCGATTTGCGCCAGGAATGGGTTGGCAGTGGCAAACCACAGCGCAATACCCGTACCGATAATGAAAGCCGCGTCGATCAGACCGGCCAGCAGGAACATCTTGGTCTGCAGTTCGCCCATCAGCTCAGGCTGGCGTGCAGCTGCTTCGAGGTATTTGCTGCCCATGATGCCGATGCCGATACAAGCACCGACAGCGCCGAGACCGATGATGAGGCCGGCGGCCAGAGCGACAAAACTAATAACTTCCATGATGACTCCTTAGGACTTGGTTACGAGAGAAAAAAGAAACGAAAAACAGGGATACCTGATTAATGGTGATCGTGCGCCTGGCCGATGTACACCAGGGTCAGCATCATGAACACAAACGCCTGCAGCGTGATGATCAGGATGTGGAAAATCGCCCAGGCCGAGCCGGCGATGATGTGACCAATGGCCAGCGCAATACCGGTGCCCAGCGAGACGGAGGCAAACGCGCCACCCATCAGGGCGATCAGCAGGAAAATCAGTTCACCGGCATACATATTGCCGAACAGCCGCATGCCGTGCGAGACGGTCTTGGCGACGAACTCGATCATCTGCATGAGGAAGTTGAAGGGGTAAAGCGCCCAGTGGTTGCCGAAAGGCGCCGTGAACAACTCATGAACCCAGCCGCCAGCGCCCTTGATCTTGACGTTGTAAACCAGGCAAGTGATCAGCACGCCGAGCGACAGGCCCATGGTGACGGACAAGTCAGCAGTTGGCACAGAGCGCATGTAGGCGTGATGCGGATCAAGGCCGGCAGCGCCATAGATGGCAGCCCAGATCGCGGGGAGCAGATCGACCGGCAGCAAGTCCATCGCATTGAGCAGAAAAATCCAGACAAACACCGTCAGTGCCAGCGGGGCGACCAGCTTGCGGCTTTCAGCGTTGTGCACGATGCCCTTGGCTTGCGCGTCGACCATTTCGACCAGAATTTCAACCGCAGCCTGGAAGCGCCCAGGAACGCCGGAGGTGGCCTTGCGAGCAGCCTTCCAGAGCAGGAAGCAGCCGATCACGCCCAGCAGAATGCTGAAAATCGTTGAATCGATATTGATGACGGTCAGATCGAATGGGCCAACCAGCTCTTTGTTACGCCAATGCGTCAAATGGTGAACGATGTATTCACCAGCGGTCTGACCACCTTGTCCAGCAGCATTCTCAGCAGCCATTTATTGCTCGCCTCAAAGTTTATTGCGCCTGGCCGCGAACATTAACGCCAGCCAGGACACTTTCATTGTCACCACCAGGCCAACCAGCATTGCCGGCCAACTCAGCATCGAAACCAGCCTTGGAGCGGCAAAAAGCATTGCCACCGTCAAGGCGATCTTGACCATTTCCCACAAGAAGAACCCCATCACCGCAGTGCCGGGGTTCATCGACCAAACCTTGCCGGTCAAACCGCGCGCAAAGAGCGCCGCCGGAATCACCACCGCCAACGCCCCATAGAGCGCCGACCATCCAATTGACCGCTGCCCAGTCAGAGCCCAGGCGACACATGCCACCACAATTCCGGCTACCAACTGCCCCGCCAACACCGACCAGGGAGACACCTGAGGCCTCGCTTCACGAAGCTTTTGGGCTTCTTCGCGGGTTAGGGTCTTGAAACTCTCTTCCCCTGCCTCAAAGTCTTGTGCAACGCCCCGGTTTCCCGGGCTCGCTGCTGATTTCGCCGAATTTGCCATTCTGGACACCACAAATTACGGGAAAGTTACGCAAGCCGTTATTAGCAAAGCCCTTGATTATACGTAGAAACCCCTGAGCGCCCGCAAAACCCAGGGTTTGAATCTGAATTTGGGGCGATTGGGGGTTTTCATCCCGAAACACGGGCGCTGGTTCACAATCACCGCTGAAGCAGCACACCCGCCGGTATGCCCGCTGCGAATCAAATCCCACGAAAGATGCCATGCCCGCCCTGATGAAATTCCTGCACCTTGCTGCTGCGATTGCCTGGCTGGGCGGGGTCGCCTTCATGTTGTTTGCCCTGAGGCCCGTTGCCGCCGAGCAGTTGGCGCCGCCACAACGGCTGCCATTGATCGCACAGATACTCCGCCGGTTTTTTGGACTGGTCTGGGCAGCCATCGGCATCCTGCTGGTCACGGGCCTGGCCATGCTGCTGTCGGTAGGCATGAAAAACGTCCCCATAGGCTGGCACCTGATGTTCGGTATCGGTCTTTTGATGTTTGCCTTGTTCGGACATTTATATTTCGGCCCGTTCCGGCGCCTGAAACTTGCCGTCGCAACATCTGACTGGCCCGAGGGTGGCCGCCGTGTCGCACAGATCGCCACCCTGGCCATAGTCAACCTGGTCCTGGGCACCCTGGCGATCGCCGCGGTCATCTTTCTTGTTTGATGCCGGGGCGAACCGACCACCTTGAACGCAGCCCGTCATGAGTGCGCCTAAAAAGAAGGCGCCGCAGCCCACACACTGGACCGACCGGCTGAAGGCGTCCGTGCCCACGCGCGAAGTATTGGTAGCCAACCCCTGGCTCAGGCCTGTCGCACACCGGCTACTGGAGCCCCAGCTGTGGCGCCTGCAACATGAGGCCGTGGCACGCGGCGTGGCCATTGGCATTTTCTGGGCGTTTGCCCTGCCGTTTGCTCAAATTGTGGCCGCAGCCATTCACAGCGTCTGGTGGCGCGCTAATATTCCGGTTGCCGCCGGCATCACCTTCATCACCAACCCCTTTACGGTCGGCTTCTGGCTCTGGCTGGCCTACCAGGTGGGCGGCCTCGTCCTGGATGCGCCCCCGCCCATTCCCATGACGGATGGCGCAGGCATCATGGCCTGGCTGGCCTCTTTCGGCGGGCCCGCCATTCTGGGCATGGGTATTTTCGCCGTGGTCGGCTCCACTACCGGCTACCTGCTGGTCAAGCTTGGCTGGCGTATTCGCATCTGGTTCAAACGCCGCCGGCGCCAGGCCATCAGGCGGTAGACGTTAGACAATCTGGCTCAGGCCATCCCATCAGCCACCCCGGCACTTCACTTCATCTTCTTTCCAAACTTCATGACAACGCCTATTGCCAGTGCCCTTCCCGAAACACCCTGCTACCTCAACGGCGAATTCACGCCGCTCAAGGATGCAAAGATCAGCGTGATGGACCGGGGCTTCATCTTCGGCGACGGCATCTACGAAGTGGTGCCCGCGTACGCAGGCAAACTGTTTCGCTTCGCGCATCACATGGCGCGGCTGGAGCGCAGCCTCACTGAACTGCGCATCACCAACCCGTTGACCCGTGCCGAGTGGCTGGAAATTGCTCTTAAATTGATAGCTGGTTGCGCACAAACCACAGGGACTGCAGCCGAAAAAGGCAATCAACTGGTGTATATCCAGATCACCCGCGGTGTGGCCATGCGCGACCACCCCATGCTGCCGGGCCTGACACCTACCGTGTTTGTCATGTGCAATCCGATGAAACTGCCAGGCGAGGAGGCGCGCACAAAAGGCGTGGCCTGCGTCACCGCCGACGACTTCCGCTGGGAAAAAGCCCACATCAAAAGCACCAGCCTCCTGGGCGCGGTGTTTGCGCGCCAGATCAGCGTGGACGCCGGCGCGGTCGAGACCGTGATGTTCCGCGGCGACTACCTGAGCGAAGCCGCGTCCAGCAATGTCTGGATCGTCAAGGGCGGCAAAGTCATGGGCCCGCCCAAGGACAACCTCGTGCTCGAAGGCATCCGCTTTGGCCTCATCGAAGAAATCTGCAGCGCGGCGGGCATCCCTTTTGAGCTGCGCCGCATCACGCGCGCCGAGGTGCTGGACGCCGATGAAGTTTTGCTGTCGTCCGCCACCAAGGAAGTGTTGCCGGTGACCCTGCTGGACGGCCAGCCCGTAGGCCACGGCGTGGAAAAAGGCCAGCCCGGCCCCATCTACAAAAAGCTGTACGCTGAATACCAGCGCGCCAAACAGGCCTGAAAGGACCCCTTGCCATGACGACTTCCCCCGACCTCCCGAAAATCATCGGTGTTCCCGGTACCGAGCCTTCGCGCCAGGAGTCTTTGATCGAGTACCCGTCGCAATTCCCCATCAAGGTCATGGGCCACAAAGTCGACGGCCTGGTTGCGGCCATTACTTCGGTGGCGCACCAGTTCGACCCTGCCTTCGACGCCTCCACCATTGAACTGCGCGAAAGCAAGGGCGGCAACTACCTGGGCGTGACCATCACTGTCACGGCGACCAGCCGCGAGCAGCTGGACGAGCTTTACCGCACGCTGTCGACGCACCCCATGGTCAAAGTAGTGCTCTAGGCAGGCACGGAGAAGCGCCGTCATGCAGGCCGAAACACGCACTCTGGGCCGGGTCGACTACCTCCCGACCTACGAAGCCATGCAAGCTTTCACGGCGGCGCGCAGCGCGGAAAATTCAAGCGAAAACGGGCTCCAGCCCAATCAAAATGCGCGCGACCAGCTATGGATTTGTGAGCACCCGCCGGTCTACACCCAGGGGCTGGCGGGCAAAAGCGACCATGTGCTCAATCCCGGCGCCATACCGGTGGTGCAGACCAACCGCGGCGGCCAGGTGACTTACCACGGCCCCGGCCAGGTGGTGGCGTACCCGCTCATTGACCTGAAGCGCGCCGGCTATTACGTCAAGGAATACGTCTACCGCATCGAAGAGTCCGTCATCAAGACCTTGGCGCACTTCGGCGTGACCGGCCATCGGGTGACGGGCTCGCCCGGCATTTATGTGCGGCTGGACGACCCGGCCTCCCATGCCGCCCTGACGGGTCCAGTCAATCCGGTGGACCCTTTTCGCGGCCTGGGCAAGATCGCCGCTTTGGGCATCAAGGTCAGCCACCATTGCACCTACCACGGGGTGGCGCTCAACGTGGCGATGGACCTGGAACCCTTCTCGCGCATCAACCCCTGCGGCTATGTGGGGCTGAAAACCACAGACCTTTCTACAATCGGGGTATCGGCAAGCTGGCAGGAAGCCGCGGATGTGCTGGGCCGCAAGCTCGTCACCTACCTGGCGCCTTGAAACTCCCTGAAGCGCAAAGCCACCTGCCGCCAACACGAAAACACCTATTCATGAGCACACCTGACCCCCTCCAAGCCACGGCCAACCCCGTGGTCCGCGACGTCCAGACCGTGGAAGGCTACAACCCGCTGGCCAAGCAAAAGGCCGCGGCCAAGCTGTCGCGCATCCCCGTCAAGGTGGTGCAGGGCGAAATGCTCAAAAAGCCCGATTGGATCCGCGTCAAGGCCGGCAGCCCGACCACGCGTTTCTACGAGATCAAGCAGATCCTGCGCGAGAACAAGCTCAACACGGTGTGCGAAGAAGCCAGCTGCCCCAACATCGGCGAATGCTTCGGCAAAGGCACGGCCACCTTCATGATCATGGGCGACAAGTGCACGCGCCGCTGCCCCTTCTGCGATGTGGGCCATGGCCGGCCTGATCCACTCGACGTGAACGAGCCGCTGAACCTGGCCAAAACCATCGCCGCGCTGAAGCTGAAATACGTCGTGATCACCAGCGTGGACCGCGACGACCTGCGCGACGGCGGCAGCGGCCACTTTGTCGAATGCATTCAAAAAATCCGCGAACTCTCGCCCGCCACCACGATTGAAATCCTCGTGCCCGACTTCCGCGGCCGCGACGACCGCGCGCTCGAGATCCTGAAAGCCGCGCCGCCCGACGTGATGAACCACAACCTCGAAACCGCGCCGCGCCTTTACAAAGAAGCACGCCCCGGCAGCGATTACCAGTTCAGCCTCAACCTGCTCAAGAAGTTCAAGGCGCTGCACCCCGATGTGCCGACCAAGAGTGGCATCATGGTCGGCCTGGGCGAGACTGATGAAGAAATTCTGCAGGTCATGCGCGACATGCGCGCGCACAACATCGACATGCTGACCATCGGCCAGTACCTGGCGCCCTCCACCAGCCACCTGCCGGTACGCCGCTACGTACACCCCGACACCTTCAAGATGTTTGAAGAGGAAGCCTACAAGATGGGCTTCACCCACGCGGCTGTGGGCGCCATGGTGCGCAGCAGCTACCACGCCGACCAACAGGCCCACGCCGCGGGCGTGGCCGACAAGGCAGACGCGGCCCTCGCCGCCCTTTGATTTCCGCACCATGAACATGCCGCAAGGCTCCCTGTCACTGCGCCACTACGGCGCGTCGCACGGCAGCCATGCGCATGAGCACTTCCAGGTGCTGTTGAGCCTGAACGGCGTGCTTGAACTTGAAGTGCAGGGGCACGGGCACCGCATCGCGGCCGGCCAAGGCTGCGTGATCCCGCCCGGTGAGCACCATGATTTTGAATCCCGCGGAGGTGCACGCTGCCTGGTGCTGGACACCACGCAGAGCGGCTGGGCGCGCTGTGCCTACGACCCGGCCCATACCGCGCAAGCCCTGGCACTGGGCCATTACCTGGCGCATGCCTTGCAGCAGCGGGGCAGCCTCGCGCAGCACTACGGCCCGGCCTTGCTGCTGGAAGCCTGGCAGTCGCTGCCGGAGGTTTCAACACCCGCGCGCTATCAGCGCCCCATTCAATGGGAACAGCTGTCCACCTGGACACAGCAGCGCCTGCACGAACCGCTCAGCGTTGCGCAATTGGCCGCGCAGGTGTTCTTGAGCCCGACGCAATTCGCCGCGCGCTGCCGGCGCGAAACCGGCATGAGCGTGATGCAGTGGCTGCGCCGGCAACGCCTGGCCCTGGCCGTGCAGCTGCGCCAGCGCGGCATGAACGTGGCCGACACCGCGCTGCATTGCGGTTACCAGTCGCCTTCAGCCCTGACAGCCGCGCTCAGACGGCAGTCAGGCCAAAACTAGCCCTGGCCAAGCGTCATAGCGCGTCAATAGCGATAGGGATTGTTCGGCTGGCGGTCATACCGGTTGCGCACGCCGTCCCCATCGCGGTCACCCCGATACCCCGGGCCATAACCCGGTGCAGGGGCGGGCACCACTCGGTACTGCGGCCCGCTGTCATAAGCCACCGGATAGGCCACGCAGCCCGACAGGGCAGCCAGACCGACCAGCGACAGCAAGAGGATGGAAAGCTTTTTCATGAGGGTCTCCTTGGGTTTCATGCGATTTCGGTGAAATCTGCCACGCCATTGCAACCGGGGCGGGTGCCCGCAAGGTGTCTGCGATACGCCTGACGCGTGAAGCTCGTTACCGGATGTAGGCTGATCGCCTGGGCAAACCTCGCCCCGGGTCGAAACCGTCGTTGTGCTTCAACAAAGCGTTGTTGCGCGACGACACGGGCGCTGCAGCCCTCTATGCTTGCCGCCATGCCAGCCAATCTGTACGCACTGGGCGCCATCGCCCTCTGGACCCTGTTTGCCTCACTCGGGGTGTCGCTCAAACACGTCCCGCCCTTTTTGCTAACCGGTATTGCACTGCTGATCGGCAGCGCGCTGACCTTGCCCATTGTCTTGCGGAACCGGGCGCAATGGAAAATACCCGCCGCCACGCTGACGCTCGGCGTGTACGGTCTCTTCGGCTTTCACTTCCTGCTCTTCATCGCGCTACGGCATGCGCCGGCGGTCGAGGCCAACCTGGTGAACTACCTCTGGCCACTTTTTATCGTGGTGCTGGCGCCGCTGTTTCTGCGGGGCGTGCGCTTGCATACCGTGCATGTGGCCGCGGCCTTGCTGGGTTTTGCCGGCGCTGCGATTGCGATTCTTGGCGCGAGTGGTTCGGACGGTGGCGGCTCTTCTTCAGGCGGCTGGTCATGGGGCTACCTGCCGGCGCTCGGCTCGGCCTTCATCTGGGCCAGCTACTCGCTGCTGACGAAGCGCGTTCCGGCGTTCCCCACCGCCGCCATCGGCCTCTTCGGCCTGGTGTCGGGCGTGCTCTCGCTGCTGTGCCACTGGGCACTGGAGCCCGCGGCCGCGTTGTCTGCACAGGATTGGGGATTGCTGGCCGTGATGGGGCTGGGCCCGCTGGGCGCGGCATTCTTCCTCTGGGACAAGGCGCTCAAGCTCGGTGACGCGCGGCAGATTGGCATCCTCAGCTACCTCACACCGCTGGGGTCCACCGCGCTCCTGATGCTCGTGAGCGGCCGCGCGCTGACCTGGAGCATCGCCCTGGCGGCGGTGATGATCATCGGCGCCGCGCTGCTCGGAACCAGAGCCAAATAGGGCTCCAGGCCTTCAGAAATGGGTGCGAGCAGCTCCTGATTCAATAGCATTCCATAGCACTTTCACTGCCAGGCCCGGCTCCGCATTGCGCACCTCCAGCTCGGCGCCATGCGCTTCGGCCACCAGCCGGCACAGGTACATACCCAGGCCCACGCCGCCCGTCGCGCGCTGGCGTGCGCCGTCAGTGCGGTAAAAAGGCTCGGTCAAATGCGCCAGCTGCGCGGCGTCCACCCCGGGGCCGAAATCGCGCACCTCCAGCATCACGCCACCCTCGGCCGGCTGCAGCGACACCTGCGGTGGCCGGCTGGCGCCGCTGCTGTAACGCAGCGCGTTGTCCAGCAGGTTGCGCACCAGCAGGCGAAGCCGCATGCGGTCCAGCGACAGCGGTGCAAGGTCGGCCGCAAGATCCAGCACCACTTCCGCTGCACCGGGCATTTCGGCCACCGTCTCGCGCACCAGCGCCGCCAGGTCCACCGCCTCGCGTTGCAGCGCGGCATGGGGACTGGCCAGGCGCTCGCTTTCCAGCAGGTCGCTGATCAGGTCACGCATTTCGCCCAGGTCGCGCAGCAGCGCCTCGCGCTCTCGTTGGCCCGCCCCTGTGCCGTCCGGCGTGGTGGGCAACAGTTCCGCGTTAAGCCGGGCGCGCGTGAGCGGAGAGCGCAGTTCATGGCTCAGCGACAGCAGCAAGGCGCGTTTGGCGTTCAGCATGCCTTCGATGTCGTGCGCCATGGTGTTGATGCGCCCGGCCAGGTCCCCGAGTTCGTCGCGCCGGCGCAGGGGAATGGGCGTGTCGAACTCGCCGCGGCCAAAGCGTTCAGCGCCCTCGCGGATGTCGTCCAGCGGGCGCAGCAGACGCCTCACGTAAGCGTACGCGCCGACGAGCAAGCCCACCAGCAAGGCCAGCGTGATCCAGCCAAACATCCCGTGCGGCGCACCTTGCCAGGGCGCGGTGCCGGGGCCAAAGATCACCCGGTGGCCGTCTGCGGTGGTGCGGCTGAGCCAGTCCTTGGTGCGCGCATCGAACACCTTGCGGTCGGGCCTGTCGGGATGCGACTGCCAGTTGACCTGAGGGCCCTCAATCCGGATCGATATCGGCAGCCGCGCGGCCAGCGCCTGGGCCCGCTCCACGTCGGGCGGTGAGCCCAGGTCGGACACCAGCCTGTCCATGTAGTCGCTGATCAGCGGCTTGGCGGCATCACGCCAGCCCGTGGAAAACGCCCGCTGCATGCCGCTCATGAACACCGCCCCCATGGCCAGCGCCAGCAACAGGAACACCGTGATCAGCCGCAGCCGGAGCGAATGCTTCCAACGGTGGCGCCACCGCTTGGGACGCGAGCGCCCGCAAGCCTGCCATTCCTGGCGCTCCCTCCTGCGCTTCATGGCGCACCCGCCTTGCCGGCGGCGAGCGCATAACCCGCATTGCGCAGTGTCTTGATGCAGTCCAGCGGCTCAAGCTTTTTACGCAGCCGGCTCACCACGATGTCGACGGCGCGCGTGTAAAGGTCCGCCTCATGGCCGCGCAGGCGGTTGAGGATGTCGTCGCGGTTGAACACCTTGCCGGGTTCGGCCGCCAGCAGGGCCAGCAGTTCAAACTCCGTGCCGGTCAGCTCGACCTTTTCACCCAGGCGCAGCACCTCGCGCGTTCCCATGTCGATCACCAGCCCCTGGAACACATGGCGCTGGGTCGCTGCAGCCGGTGCGCTTCGCTGGCGCCGCAAGATCGTCTGCAGCCGCGCCACCAGCTCGCGCGGCTCAAAAGGCTTGGGCAGGTAGTCGTCGGCGCCCAGCTCCAGTCCGACCACGCGGTCCATCACGTCGCCGCGAGCTGTCAGCATCACGATGGGAATGTCGTTTTCCTTGCGGATCTCGCGGCACAGGGCAAAGCCGTCCATCTCAGGCAGCATGACGTCCAGGATGGCTGCATCAAAAGCACCGGCGCGCAGCATGGCCAGGCCTTCGCCGGGGCGCAGTGCGCTTTCCAGCACAAAGTCAAAACGGGCAAAGTAGGCGGCCAGCGGCGCAGCCAGGTGCTCGTCGTCGTCAATCAGGAGAATGCGGGGCATGCGGCCATCATAAGAAACCGGCATGGCACCGGAAAAAGTTCACCATGGATCCTGCGGCCCGATGGGCCCCAGATGGGTATACCCAAAGCCGGCGCTGTACTTGAGGCCGTAGCCCAGCAGGCGGTCAAAGCCAATGTGCGCGCACCAGACCAGGCCGCCCGCCACCAGCAGAGGCGCCGCGCCCAGCACGCCGGCCGCCAGCAAACCTACGGCGCCGAGGTAGGAATGCATGGTGTTATAGGCAGCTGCTCCGGCGCGCGGCCCGGCCAGGTAAGCCAGGAAAGACAGGTCAGGCACGAGGAATAGCGCCGCAAACCAGCCCCACCCGGCGCCGAACTGCGCGTAAGCCGCCACAGCGGCGGCCACGACGGCCAGCCCCTCGGCCCGCAGCAGCAAACGTACGCCGCCGTTGGCGCTGCCCGGAGCGACCGCCGTAGCGATGCGGCGCTGGACGGTCCGCACCGCACGGCCTGCCGGGAAGAAAACCGCCTCAGCCACGGTAGCCCCAGCGGCGGCCGCGTTCCATGAAGTCGCGCACTTTCTGCTGTTGTTCAGGACGCAGGTTGTCAAAGAAGTCAGCCGCGGCGGCAATCACTTCCGGGCTGCCGGACTGAATCGCGGCGGTTTTTTCCTCGATCAGTTTTTTGGCACCGGCCTGGTCCAGCTTGTTGCCGGCAAACAGGCCGCGAACGGCGTCACGTGGCTCCGTTGTGCCACGCAAGGCCGTGCGCTGCGCCTGCAGCTTGTCGGCCAGCACCGCGAGCTTCTGCTTTTGCGCGGCGTCCAGGTCCAGGCGTGAACCGACTTTTTCGACCATGCGGGCGCGCGCCTCAGGTGAGCCCGCATCGCCGCGCCAGCCATGGCCACCGTGCGAACAAGCACCCAGGCTGCCGACGATGAGCGCCCCGCCGAAAAGGCCAAGCAGTATTTTTTTGATGCGATGTTTCATGAGGAGCCTCGAAGAAGAAGTGAAGGTTCCTCATGGTGCCCGCGAGCAGGGCAAGGCTGTTTTCGGGGCGGTTGCGGCGTGTTTCGCTTTGTTTCAGCCTCCTCCAAAAAGAGGAGGCTGGCGAGATTTACAAGCGTTTTAGGCTCCTAGCCCAATCAAAATGTGCGCGAGTAGCTATGTTTTTAATAGCAGCCGCAGGCTGACAGAACAATCATCAGCCCTGCAGCATCGCCGCCGGCTCATCGCTGGCCAACACCTCTTCGGCCCAGAGCTGCAACTTGGCGGCATCGGCGCGCAGGATTTGCTGCTTGACCGCCAGGATTTGCGAAGGGTGCATGGAAAAGCTGCGCAGGCCCATGCCCAGCAACAGCCGCGTCATGCTGACGTCGCCGGCCATCTCGCCGCAGACGCTCACGCCTTTGCCCTGGGCATTGCATTCATTGATGGTGTCGGCTATCAAGCGCAGCACGGCCGGGTGGCAGGGGTTGTACAGGTGGGACACCGCCTCGTCGGCACGGTCGATGGCCAGCGTGTACTGGATCAGGTCGTTGGTGCCTATCGACAGGAAGTCAAAGTACTTCAGGAAGAGCTTGAGCGTCAGCGCAGCGGCCGGAATTTCGATCATCGCGCCCAGGCGGACCGGGCCGTACGGTATGCCCCGGTTGTCGAGCAACGCACGCGCGCGGTCGATCAGCGCCATGGTCTGGCGGATTTCACTGCCATGCGCCAGCATGGGCACCAGCAGGTTGACCTTGCCATGGGCGGCCGCGCGCAGGATGGCGCGCAGCTGCGTCAGGAACATCGGCGGGTCGGCCAGGCTCCAGCGAATCGCACGCAGGCCCAGTGCCGGGTTGAGGTGGGTGTCCTGCGCCTTGGCGTGACGATCCAGCGGCTTGTCGGAGCCGATGTCCACGGTGCGGATGGTGACAGGCAGGCCGTGCATGCCTTCAATCGCCTTGCGGTAGGCCTGGTACTGCTCTTCCTCGTCGGGCAGTTTGCCGCTTCGGCCCATAAAAAGGAATTCACTGCGGAACAGCCCGACGCCGACGGCGCCGGCGGCCACCGCGCCGGCCGTGTCCTCGGGCAGTTCAATGTTGGCCAGCAGTTCGACCTTCTGGCCGTCGATGGTCAGCGCCGCGGTGTGCTTGAGCCGGTTCAGGCGCTGGCGCTCCAGTTCGCCCTGGCGCTGCTTGAAGCCGTATTCGGCCAGGATGATGGGCGAGGGGTCGACGATCAATATCCCAGCCTCGCCGTCGATGATGACCCAGTCGTCCTGCTTGATCAGCTGGCTGGCGCTGCGCGAACCAACCACCGCCGGGATGTCCATGCTGCGCGCCACGATGGCGGTGTGCGAGGTCTTGCCGCCCACGTCGGTGGCAAAACCCGCGAAGAGGCTCTGCTTGAACTGCAGCATGTCGGCCGGGGAAATGTCATGCGCGATCAGCACCAGCGGGACGTCCGTGGTGTCGTCGAGCAGCAGGTCCTGCTGCGCCTGCTTGCGGCTGGCCCCCGCCTGGCCCGCGGGCTGCACGGGTGATGCCACACCCTTCATGTGGCGCAGGATGCGCTCGACCACCTGCTCCAGGTCGGCCTTGCGCTCGCGCAGGTACTCGTCCTCCATGTCGTCAAACTGACGCGCGATGATTTCGTACTGGGTGGTCAGCGCCCATTCAGCGTTGTAGTAGCGGTCGGTGATCCAGTGCTTCACGCCGCTGATGAGCTGCTCGTCCTGCAGCAGCATCAGGTGCACATCCAGCAGCGCGGCCAGCTCATGCGGCGCATCCTTGGGCAGGTCTTGCTGCAGGCGTGTGATTTCCTCCATCACCGCATTGCGCGACACCCTGACACGGGTGATTTCTTCCGCCGTTTTGGACGCATCAATAAAGTAGTGCGCCACGTCGGCACGGCTGGACGCCACGAGCACGGCACGGCCAATGGCGATACCGCGCGAGACGGCCAGGCCGTGGACGGAAAAGGTCATGCGGCGCTCCCAGGGTGTTGCGTGGTGGTCGCATTGAGGACGCATTCGAAGGCCGAGAGCTTCACTCCCGGCTTCGCGCCCAGCCATTCATCAAGCGCGCGTCGGGCCTGCCCGGCTTCCAGCGCCGCGATGCCCAGCCGCCATGACCCGTCTTCGCGGGCCGGCGCATCATGGTTATGGCCGCCGTCGGCAAATGGCCGGCCTTCAGAGCAGGCCTTGCACAGGGTGTGGAGCGTCTCCGTCCAGTTTTCCATGGCGACACTGTCCGATTTACAGCGCGCATACAAGTCATCCAGATCAACGCTTGTGGCGTCTTCCACAACAACTTCAAATGTTGAATAGGCAGAGGCCTTGAGCACCTGCAGCTCGTCAAAGACGGCCTTCTCCACGTCGCCGATTTTCCGGTAGCCGTTGGGTGCGCCGTCATGCAGCAGCAAATCGCCGTAGCGCCGGCCCGAAGCCGCCAGGGGGACGCTTTCGATCACGGCCCGGGCCGGGTCGATGCGCCGGGTCCAGATCACTTCGGGCTCACCGTCAACAGCCACCCGGACAGGCGTCGCGCCGATCGGATAGTCGACCGGGCCATCGCCGTCGCCGATGTTGATGCCGTATTGCTTCCAGGCACTGCGCGCATGCGCCCAGTCGCCCAGGGCAGTGGCCGCAATGCCGGCGTTCCAGATGGCGCCTTCGCTGGACGGATCCAGACGGATGGCCTCGAGGTTCGCCTCCAGGGACTCACGCCACTCGCACCGGTATTTGTGCAGCAAGCCGATGTTGTACCAGGGTGTGGCCCAGTCGGGCCTGAAGCGCAGGGCTTCTCGGTAGCAGGTCAGGGCACGGTCATCCTCGCCTTCGTCGTGAAGCTGGATTCCCAGTTCATTGGCGCGGAGCGCCTGGCCTGCCTTTGAAATCCGCCTCGGCACCGGTCACTCCCCTTCGCCGAACTTGTCAGCGATCAGGGCAAGGATGGCGTCCATCGCGGCCTGCTCGTCATTGCCATTGGTTTCGATTTCAACCGTGCTGCCCATGCCGGCGGCCAGCATCATGACGCCCATGATGCTTTTGGCGTTAACGCGGCGCTCGCCCTTGCTCATCCAGACCTCGCAGCCAAAGCTGCCGGCGAGTTTGGTGAGCTTGGCGGAGGCGCGGGCATGCAGGCCCAGCTTATTGCTGATGTTCGTGCTGGTCTTGATCATGATTTCGGCGTACCTGATTTTGCGGTGCGGTGATGGCCACCTGCATCACGCCCTGCGTGGCGCCGATCAGCGCGCGCGCCACCAGCGCATCGAGTGACTCGTGGCGGTACGACACGGTGCGCAGCAGCATGGGCAGGTTGATGCCGGTGATAAGTTTGGAATGAACGCCGTCCACCAGTTTTTGCGCCACATTGCAGGGTGTGGCGCCGAACACGTCGACCAATACCAGGGCGTGCGAGGTGCCGAGCTGCGCCAGCATGATGCGCGCCTGCGCCAGGGTTTCTTCGGGCGGCATGTTGGGCTGCACGTCCAGTGCGGCAATGCCCGCTGCGTTGTCCGGAAACACATGCAGCACGCACTGGCGCAGAGCGGAGGCCAACGGGGCGTGGGCGATGATGAAAATGCCGTTCATTGCGGTGAATTATCAGCTTTCATACTGAGGAAATACCCATATGAGGCGATACAACAACACAAAAACACGGACATGGCCGCCTGAAAACTCGCCACGCGCGCCAGGCCCATCGCGGCAAACACGTCAATCAGGAGGCCGATTCCCCACTGCACGGTGAACACACCGGCGAAAATCATGAGGTTGTAGGCCGAGAGCGCCCGGCCGGCGAGCGAGGCCTTGAAAGCCATGCCCACCGCGGGCTGCGCCAGCCCCATGACGCTGCAACCGATGCAAAAAAGCGCCCAGCCCAGCCATCCGGTAGAAGTGCCGGCGGCGATATTGACTGCCAGAACCGCGAGGCTGAAAGGCACGCCCCAGGTGATCAGGCGGGTAGCGCTCCATCCGTGCCGCGACAGCCAGGGATTCACCATGCCCCAGCCCCAGAAGGTCACCAGCATGCAGGCATTGATATAAAAGAGGCCGGTCGCCGCTTCAAGCGGCGTGTAGCCCGCGACCCGGATCATCCACGGGCCGGCCCACAAGGTTTGCACAGCCACCAGCCCGCCGTAATTGAAAAATGCCAGCGGCGTCATCTTGCGGAAGTAGCGGCTACGCCAGATCGGCGCGTAGCCGGCTTCGGCCGGCGCCGCCGGCGCGGTGGTTTCCATGCCTTCGTGTTTTTTGTTAAGTTGCCATGTAGGTACAACCCAGGCGAGCGCGGCCATCGACAGCAAAATCATCCCGGCCAGCATCCAGAACAGCGGCCGCCAGCCCGTCAAGGGCATGAGCCACTGCACCGGCAAGGTAGACGCCAGCATGCCGAGCGAGCCGGTCATCAGCATCCACGAGTTGGCGCGCAGCACGGTGGCCGGTTCGTACCAGCGGCGGTAACCCGTGAGCGGCGCCATCAGGCAGGCGCTGACGCCCATGCCCACCAACACGCGCGAGGCCAGCAGCCAGGCAAAGCTGGTGGACAACGAAAAAGCCAGGCAGCCCAGCACCGACAGCGCGAGGAAACACAGGATCACGCGCTTGGGGCCGTGGCGGTCCAGCCAGGTGCCCAGCGGCAGCTGCGTGGCCGCAAAACCCAGGAAGTAACCGCCCGCCAGCAAGCCGAGGTCGCGCGCATGCAGCGAGAAGTCCTGCGTCAGCACTGGCGCCAGCGTGGCCGTGATGGCGCGCACCAGCGCCGAGCAGAAATACGCGGCGGCAAACGCCAGGAAAACAATGGCGCCGGTCTTGGCGTCCAGCCGGCCGGGGTGGGAACCGGCAGCGGGCGCGGCGGGGTTCGGAGAAGCCGGCAAGGAAGCGTCTGCGCTGGTCATGAAAGGGAAAACACGTTATTCAAACTTGAGGCTGGAGAAAAACGTCTCGGCAGCCTCGGGCGCGATGCGCGGCGAATACATCACCACCTGGAACACCTGCGAGCCCTGCGCGAAGTAAGCAGCCTGCCCGCTCACCGGTTTGCCATCAGGGCCCTGGCCCTCAGCTTTGACCAGTGAAGCAGGGGGCAGCGTGGCAGCGCCGGGTAACTTGAGCGGCGACACCTGCGGCGCAGGCCCGGCTTTCATGTTGGCCAGCGTAAGGCTTTGCCACTGTGCGAGCACAGGCGCCGCTTTTGCCGCGTCACCCAGGTCCGCCACAGCCACAGCAAAGGTGGCGCCCCCGGCATCACAACCCAGCATCAACAACGGGGTGGCCGGCCCACCCAGTGGAACCACTTTTTCAGCCTTGTCGGGCTTGCAGGGCAAAAGCAGCGCCAGGCGCGTGCCCTCGGGCCGCACTTCGCGCCAGTTCAGCGTGGGGCTGCAGGCCACGAGCAGTACCAGCACTGTCAGGAAAAAAACGGCAACCGGCCGCGGCGAGAGGCGCGCGGCGCCCCTGAAAATCGTAAGCATGCCTTGGACTTTACAGGGGATTCAAAAAACAACCCGTTTTGGGGCAAACCCCTCCGCCAGCCCGCTTTGGCAGCGTTTTTGGGTTGATTTGGGTTGATACAGTACCGGCCAACGCACCAAGCTGGGCACGATGTTTGCTCACGGCTCGCATATGCGCTGATATCAATATTGAAAAAGTTCAGGCTTTGCCATGCCATGATGCGGTCCAACCATCACAACCGTTCAATGACGATGCATTTCAAGACACACCAATTAATCGCTGCGCTGCTGCTGTGTACCGCAAGCTCTGTCTGGGCTTTAGAGTTACAGAACCAGAACTTTAGCGACGATGAAATTTTCTCGGCTGTCGTCAACCGGTTCAAGAAGTCGCTTCAACACCGGTTCAACCCTGCCACTACAGACGAGCGCAAACCTTTGCTGGTGCTGGGGCCAGCGCTGAAGTTCGGTAAAAAAATCCAGTCCCAGTCATTTACCCACCTGACGCAGCAGGAGCTGGTGGCGCAGCAACAGGCTGTTTTTATATTGATAGAGAAGGCGCGCCCGGATCCTGAGCGGATCGAACTCTATGTTGATTACGACATACCAAGCAATGCGTCTTTTGGCGTGCTGAAGGTTTATCCCAAAGATGGCGTGCTGGTCGTTGAAAGTCTTGACAGCTTTCGATCCTCCTCCGGCGCCAGAGCCACTTACGGCAAGCTGTACAAAGGTGTGGACTGCCGGGACAACACCGAAATGGCTTACCGCTGGAACTACTACGAGCGCAACGGCTCCGGCGGGCGTTGCCCTGAAAAGATGTTTACCGAATTTACGGATTACGGCGGTTAGCCGAAACACGCCGTGCCCGCACCCGCCCACCTTCCCGGCACCAACCAGCCCGTCTGGCGCGACAAGCTGTCGCAGCTGCTCGAGTCCACCGGCGAAGGCATTTTCGGCATCGACATGGACGGCTGCTGCACCTTCATCAACCGTGCCGGCGCCGAGCAGCTGGGCTATGCCCCCGCCGACGTGCTGGGCCACAACATGCATGAGCTGGCGCACCACTCCCATGCCGGCGGCGCGCACTATCCCGAGCACCTCTGCCCCATCTTCAACGCCTTTCGCAAGGCGCTGCCCTGCCGCATCGACAGCGAACTCTTCTGGCGCAAGGACGGCAGCGCGTTTGCGGTTGAATACTCGTCGCACCCCATCGTTGAAAGCGGCGTGGTGCAAGGCGCGGTGGTCACCTTTGTCGACATCTCGGCACGCCGCCAGGCCGAAGACGCACTGCGCCAGGCGCATGCCGTGCTGGAGCAGCGCGTGAGCGAGCGCACACAGGCGCTGTCTGAGGCGCTGCAGCACCTGCGCGAGCTCACCGCCTACACCCACACGGTGCGCGAGGACGAGCGCACACGCATCGCGCGCGAGGTACATGACGAGCTGGGTAGCCTGCTGGTGGCGCTGAAGATGGACGTCGGCTGGCTCGACAAACGCCTGGGCGAACAGCAGCAGCGCGAACCCGGCGACGCACAGGCCATGCGCGACACCATGCGCAGCAAGTGCCAGAACATGGGCCGGCTGATTGAAAGCGCGGTCGACAACGTGGGGCGCATCATCACCGACCTGCGGCCCAGCATCCTGGACCACCAGGGCCTGTGGGCAGCGCTGGACTGGCAGGCGCATGAATTCGTGCAGTCGGCCGAACTGAACCTGGACTGGCAGATGGACGTGGCCAATGCGGCACCGCTGCCCGAGCCTTCGGCGATTGCCATCTTTCGCATCTTCCAGGAAATGCTCAGCAATGTAGGCCGGCATGCGGCAGCCAGCCGCGTGGCCATCACCATACGCGCCACGGCCAGTGACATCAGCATCACCGTGCAGGACAACGGCCGCGGCGCCGAAGCCGCGGCCTTTGAAGCAGCCAATGCTTATGGCGTGATGGGCATGCGGGAGCGCGCACGTCACTTGGGCGGCAGCCTGGAGATCACCAGCCAGGTTGGCCACGGCTCCCTCTTTCACCTTCGGATCCAACTATGAGCACCCTCAAAATCCTGATCGGCGATGACCACCGCATCGTGCGCGAGGGCCTGAAGCAGGTACTGGCCGATGCGCCCGACATCGAAGTGGTGGCCGAGGCAGAGACCGGCCCCGACACCCTGCAGCGCGTCGACGCGCTGGGTGGGGACAAAGGCCTGAGCGCCGTGCTGCTGGACATTGCCCTGCCCGAGCGCGACGGCCTGGATGTGCTGCAGGCGCTCAAGAAAAGCTGGCCCCGCCTGCCGGTGTTGATGCTCAGCACCTACCCGGAAAAGCAGTACGCGGTGCGTTGCATCAAACTGGGTGCGGCGGGCTACCTGAACAAGAGCGCGAACCCGGACGACATGATTGCTGCTGTGCGCAAGGTGGCCTCAGGCGGCCTCTATGTATCGGCCCTTGCCGCCGAAGCCCTGGCCAATGCCGTCGGCAACAACGCGGCCCGCAGTGGCAGTGGCGGCACCGAATCGCTGTCCCACCGTGAACACCAGGTGTTCCGCCTGCTCACGGCAGGCAAATCCGTGAGCGAAATTGGTGCACAGCTGAGTCTGGCGGCCAACACCGTGAGCACCTATCGCGCGCGCATCCTCGAAAAAACCGGCACCCGTAACGACGTGGAGCTGGCGCTGTATGCCGAGCGCCACGCCAAAGCGCCGAATTTGTAGGGCTGCCCCTACAGGCCCTCATGGAACGCACCGCCAAATGCAGGCGGCGCCTCCATCACACCGGCTTTAGGCGCAAAGTGGCCCGCTGTTTGCAAGACCGCCGCATCTTCAACTGAAAGGTGCACGCCATGTCTGACCGTTTCTCCCCCTACGACGCCGACCGGCCCCTGATGCTCAAGTGCAGCTGCGGCGGTGACCACGCGCCGGCCGATCACCACCCGGAGATGAACGCGGACGGCGCCGCCGCCGAGCTGCGCCGGCGCAGCCTGACCAGCGAGTTCGAGGCCTACTCCAACGAATTCATTGAAGCCACGCTGGTTAAGGCCCTGTTCCCGCAGGACGAAGTACGCCGCCGCTTTCTGCGTGCCGTCGGCAAAGGAACGGCCATGGCCGCCATCGCCAGCGTGCTGCCCGTCGGCACCATGCAGGCCATGGCGCAAGACAAGGGCAAGCTGGAAAAAACCAACCTGAAGATCGGCTTCATTCCCATCACCTGCGCCACGCCGCTGATCATGGCCCATCCACTGGGCTTCTACAGCAAGGAAGGCCTGAACGTTGAAGTCGTCAAGACCGCCGGCTGGGCGCTGATACGCGACAAGATGATCAACAAGGAATACGACGCCACGCACTTCCTCAGCCCCATGCCGCTGGCCATCTCGATGGGTGTGGGCTCCAACCCGGTGCCCATGAATGTGGCCACCATCCAGAACACCAACGGCCAGGCGATCACGCTGGCCAACAAGCACAAGGACAAACGCGATCCCAAGATGTGGAAGGGCTTCAAGTTTGCCGTGCCCTTTGAGTTCAGCATGCACAACTTTTTGCTGCGTTACTACGTAGCGGAAGCCGGGCTGAACCCCGACACCGACATCCAGATCCGAGTGGTGCCGCCGCCGGAGATGGTGGCCAACCTGCGCGCCGGCAACATTGACGGCTACCTCGGCCCCGACCCCTTCAACCAACGCGCGGTGTATGAAGAAATCGGCTTTTTGCACCTGCTGACCAAGGATTTGTGGAACGGCCACCCCTGCTGCGCGTTTGGCACCTCCACAGAATTCATCCAGAAGAACCCCAACACCTTTGCGGCGCTGTACCGCTCGGTGCTCACGGCCGCCGCCATGGCGCGCGACCCGAAAAACCGCGAGCTGATCGCCAAGGTGATTGCACCGCAGGCCTACCTGAACCAGCCTGAAACCGTGCTGACGCAGGTGCTGACAGGCCGCTTTGCTGACGGCCTGGGCAACATCAAGACCGTGCCGGACCGCGCCGACTTCGACCCGATCCCATGGCAGTCGATGGCGGTGTGGATGCTGACGCAGATGAAGCGTTGGGGCTATGTGAAGGGCGACATCAACTACAAGCAGATCGCCGAAAAAGTCTTCCTGCTGACCGACGCGAAAAAGCGCATGGCCGACCTGGGCCAGAAAGCGCCGGAAGGCGCATACCCCAAGTTCACCATCATGGGCAAGGTGTTTGATGCAGCCAAGCCGGACGAGTACCTCAAGAGCTTCGCCATCAACAAAATGGCGTAGTGGACATGCTCAAGTCACTGAACTTCAAGGCCACGCTGGTCTCGCTGCTGCTGCTGCTGGTGTTTCTGGCGGCGTGGCAGCTGGCCACGCTGCCGGCCACCGGCGGCGCAGCCGGGCCGGCGGTGTCAGCCGAGCAGGCCGAGTACCTGAAGATGCTGGGCAAAGACCCCGGTACGGCCAAGGCCGGCGGCTTCCCGACGCCGCTGCAAATGGGCCAAACCGCGTGGAGGCATCTGGCTGACCCGTTTTATGACAACGGCCCCAACGACAAGGGCATCGCCATCCAGCTTGGCTTTTCACTGGCGCGCGTGGGCCTGGGCTTTTTGCTGGCCTGCCTGGTGGCGATTCCGCTGGGTTTTGTGATCGGCATGTCGCCGCTGCTGCGCCGGGCGTTTGACCCGTTTATCCAGGTGCTCAAACCGATCTCTCCGTTGGCGTGGATGCCGCTGGCGCTCTACACCATCAAGGATTCGTCCATCTCGGGCATCTTTGTGATCTTTATCTGCTCGGTGTGGCCCATGCTGATCAATACGGCCTTTGGCGTGGCCTCGGTCAAGCGCGAATGGCTCAACGTGGCCAGCACGCTGGAAGTAAGCCCCCTGCGCAAGGCCTTTCAGGTCATCCTGCCCGCCGCGGCGCCCACCATCCTGACCGGCATGCGTATCTCCATGGGCATCGCCTGGCTGGTGATTGTGGCGGCCGAGATGCTGGTGGGCGGCACCGGCATCGGCTACTTCGTCTGGAACGAGTGGAACAACCTCTCGCTCACCAACGTCATCTTCGCCATCCTCGTCATCGGCATCGTCGGCATGCTGCTGGACCTGGCCTTTGCCCAGCTGCAGAAGGCGGTGACGTATGTGGAGTGACCTTGCGGCACGCACCCACACGACTCACCCCATCATGAAAGAACACCAGAGCATGCAGGGATTCCTCAAGATCGAAGGGCTGAGCAAAGACTTCAGCACCACCCTGCCCGCCAGGCCGGTGTTTGCCGATGTGTCTTTCACCATCAGCAAAGGCGAGTTCGTCTGCATCATCGGCCACTCGGGCTGCGGCAAGACCACCATCCTCAACGTGCTGGCCGGGCTGGACACCGCCACTGCCGGCCACATCTTTATGGAAAACCGCGAGATCGGCGGCCCCAGCCTGGAGCGCGGCGTGGTGTTCCAGAGCCACGCCCTCATGCCCTGGCTCACCGTGCGCAAGAACATCGCGTTTGCCGTGGTGTCGCGCTGGGCTGACTGGACGACCGCACAAGTCAACGCGCATGTAGAGAAGTTCGTCGCCATGGTGGGCCTGACACCCGCCATCGACAAAAAGCCATCACAACTCTCTGGCGGCATGAAGCAACGCGTAGGCATCGCCCGCGCCTTCGCCATCCAGCCCAAGATGCTGCTGCTCGACGAACCCTTTGGCGCCCTCGACGCACTGACGCGCGGCACCATCCAGGACGAACTCATGGCCATCGTGCGCGAGACACAGCAAACGGTTTTCATGATCACCCACGACGTGGACGAAGCCATCCTGCTGGCCGATCGCATCTTGCTGATGAGTAACGGCACCGACAACGACGGCGTCTACGCCCCAGGCCGCATCGCCGAAGAAGTCATCAACCCGCTCCCAAGAGAGCGCACCCGCGCCGGTCTGCACCACCTGCCTGGTTACTACGAGCTGCGCAACCACATCGTCGACTTCCTCGTCACGCGCGCCAAAGCGCATTGACCGCCCGTTTCACTTTCACTTCACCCAAACCATTTCACACACAGGAGCAAAGAGACCATGAACCGCAACGACATCACCGAAAAAATCATCACCGTCAAAGTCAGCAAAGGCATCACTTGGGAATCCGTCGCCAAAAAAGTTGGCCTCAGCAAGGAATGGACGACTGCCGGCTGCCTGGGCCAGATGACCTTTGACGAAAAACAAGCGAAGGTGATTGGCAAGATTTTTGGGTTGAACGCTGAAGAGCAGAAGTGGTTGCAAGTCGTGCCCTACAAAGGCTCACTGCCCACCCCCGTGCCCACCGACCCCCTCATCTACCGCTGGTACGAAATCGTCAGCGTCTACGGCACCACCATCAAGGAACTCATCCACGAAGAATTCGGCGACGGCATCATGAGCGCGATTGACTTCAGCATGGACATCGTGCGCCAGCCGGATCCCAAGGGCGATCGGGTGAATGTGGTGCTCTCGGGCAAGTTCTTGCCGTACAAGACTTATTGAGGCTGCTGGCGACACCACGGGAATCGGGGATTCGCCCGATTGAAATGCTAGGACAGCGCGTAGTCGCTCGGAACCCTTAGAAACAGGAACCGGCGACCCCCGTTCGCCTGAACGCATGCGAATTCCCTGGAATTCAAGTCAACCAGCTTGCAGGTAAAGAAAAGAGACTCCAGCGTCCCAAGCTTCTTGCCATCGATCTCATTGGTCTGAAGCTTGAGAAGGCCGTCGGTGACGTACCAAGGTCCAGAACTCTTCTCTTCGTTGGGCTCGCCCGTGATGCGTTCGCGAGCGGAGAAAGTGCCCGCAGAAGTGAGCGTGAACACGGTTTTGATTTGTCGCTCGCTGGGGTCTTTGGTTTCGTTGTACCAACTCCCGACGAGTGTCTCTTTCGCTTTCGCATCTTCTTTGGAGTCGAGGCCGTCACAGCCCACAATGACGGCCGAAAACGAAAGTAGAACCGCTACACATTTCATTTTGCAAAAATCCATACTCTGTCCCCTCCTGTTCGGTCATGACTAAAGCTTCGTCGGATCGCCAAGCGTCTTGTTAAGCCGCACCGCCTCTTTGACGAGACGGCGCAACAAGGCGGCGTTGACTTCCTCACCCTCGTGAAACTCTCTCGTCGCCATTTCGTACTTGCCGCCGGGTTTTAGCAGCGAGTCCATCTCGCGAAGGCGTTGCCCTCGCCAGAAGCCGAATAGCACGCGGGTTTCTTCTGCACGAATTAGCAGCACAGGCCCATTCGATAGATAGACCAGGTGTCCCCATTTGATGACTTCGTCCAGCGTGGCACTGTTCAGGACAGCTGCGCGCACTTGCTCAACCGTAGCGCGCCGCCAGCCGGACAGTGCGCTCACATAAGCATCTGGACTAGTCGCTGGAATTATTTTCTTTATCATCATGGGACTGCTTGGGATCGTATCGAAGTCGAATGGCTTCATGCGCTCCAATACGTACGCGCCGCGAAATTGTCATTACTAAGTCGACAAGAAGTTTGCTATCAGCGCGCTGGACTACGGTTGCATCGACAAAGCGACCCTCTTCGTAAGCTTTGAATTCGAGAAGTTGAAATGCCTCCTGAGGAAGCAAGATTGACTGGCCAGGAGGAAGTGCTCCGCTGAATACTCGAATCTCGTTTAAATGACAGACATATCCATCACCCTGCCCTTCAAGCTGTCGCACATTCAAATCATCTGGCTTGGGGTATCTCTTCTCGCCGTAGTCAGCATGTTGCCAGTCCCAAACCCAGTCGGGTCTTGTAGCGTTATCTAGAATGAGTAGGGGGTGCTGCCCATTACTCGTCAGGCGCGCCGCTTCCGTTTTTAGGGCACCCCAATATGAAGCCGCATCAGGCGTATGAATTTCTCGGACAGCGAGTGCGCGAATGACATCCGAAAGCACTATTGCCCCCACCTGGTTTGCCATTGTTTCTGCCCAAAAATCATCCTCATTTGACGCACGCTGATCAATTTCAATCTTGGTCAGTTCGCCTTTTCTAACTTGCTGGGATCTGAGCTTGAAATCATTCAGATCTCCAACTCGGAACTTGACTGAGGAAAATAGTGGCACTGGGAACTCGGCAGTTGCCGCCTGAAATCCAGTACGAGAGGCATATATAGCCAATTGCTTTAGCCGGTCGGGGTCAACTGGCTCGTTGGCGAGGGCCTCGGCACGCTTCTCTTCGAGATAGCCCTTCAAAGCCTGAATTCCCTGCTTTGCTCGAAGCCATCCAGTGGCCGCGTCGTGGACTTTTGCCGTTCTCCTCAGAATCGTGGAGTAAAGCTTGGTAGGAATTGCGCCATCTTCATCAACCCTCCTTTCGAATTCCTCCAACCGATTCTTCAGCACTGCAACACTGTCGTACTGTTGGCCTAACCAAACATCAATTCTCTGTCGAAGTGAATTGCTCGGTGTCCAATCAGAATCAGAAAGTACAGCTAGGAGGGTCAGCTGGAGATCTTGCAGCGACCCCACATCATCAGCACCACTAAATGAATAAATACGCGCACTCACCATGCTTGGCCGTTGCATATCTTTTATGCTTTCGACAAACCCGCTGAGACGACTAACATAGCCGCCACGATATTCACCGCTCGCCGCATACTGCCTAACCTTTGCCAGCAGATAACCCGGCGCCGAAAGGTTGCTAAGCGGATCGGACATCGTTCCGCCTCCCTTCCACAGCTTTCCTATCAGCAGGCCGCTCGCGATATCCACAGCCAGTGATTCATCAAGATTGGGCCGTTCATCGTTTCGAGCCCACCAAAGTAACAATTCCACAGTTATAAGCCGAATGTCTGTCCAGTAATTTCGGAGCGCGGCCACGACTACACCGCGTTGTACTGCAAGAAGATTCCGATCGTCCCACCGGGTGTCTTGATCGTTCAACCCTAAGGTGGAATACACCTTCTCCCACGGCAACGCGATGTGTTCAATCGTCAGGAAATCCGTTTTGTTGTATAGCGAGAACGGCTGGCGATAGTGGTCGTGAGTGCCCCACCACTTCGTCAGGATATCTACCAACCATTCCGCAGCGGCTTTGTCACCCCTCGAGACCGCACCGAGCAGCATACGAGCGGTTTTTTCGATGTGAGAGGCCTGGAGCTGGACGATAGCAGATGCGGTCGTCCAATCAAAGTTCTGGGGATCGGGAAGATTGGCAATCACCCCGCGCGCTGACTCCCATCCTGATACAAACGACTGCAAAACTTCGTCATACGTGCGATGCAACGGTGGGCGAAGAACGGCAGACTGGTGGGACCCATGATCCATGATGCCTTGCTCCTCGATGCGGCGCGCCCACCATGATCCGAGTTGGAACATAAACAGGCCCGATAGCTGCAACACTTGTTCGCGCACCTCAATCGGCGATGCTTCAAGAGCTTTGCCGTTCAAATGCTGAGCGATGTGGCAAACACGCTTAGCGGGCCGAGTCTCGTGCGTTATTGCTTCAATGGCGGCAAGAAATATGGAGCGATATGAATCGGCCCATTCCACGTGCAATCTCTGCTCAAAGATACTTTGGGAGTTTGGCAGCAACGCCCAACTGCCTGTCGTTCCATCCTCCTGCTTTACCAACGAAGCTTCAAGCAGCAACTCGTGCAGAGTAACGAACGTGTCATATGCACGCTGGAACGATTCGGCGTCATGTTTAGACGCCGCTTCTCGAGCGTCGGTTTCTAATTCAGAGAGCAGCGCCGCCAGTTGAATTCCGGAGCGTTCTCCCTTGGTGGCCTTGAAGACGAACGCCCAACGAAGGAGCAGCTGTTGCCACTTTTCTAAGCTCGGTCCGGCGTCAACATTTGCCAGCGGAATAGTATCTGCATAGACCCTGCCGGGGACGAACGAGAATGTCAACAGAGGCCACTTATTTGATTCAAACAAGCCACTCTTAGTTGAGCGTGGCCACTTTCGTGCTGACCGCATCCACATATCGACCACGAGACGAAGAGGCCAAAGGCGGACATTGTGCAAGCGGCTTGGCTCGTGAAATACGAGTTGTCCCTGTTCCGCACCCTCCCGAAAGCCAATGCCATACAACATGACCTTGGGCCCATCGGGCACCTTGTCGTCGAGGTACACAGGCGCCGGTATCCATTTTTTGGATTGAGCCTGCGAAAGTACTTGGAAGGAATACAGCCGTGCGATCTCACGGGGCAGCGCTACATTCAGTGCATATCGCCTAACTACGGCGAGTTGCACCTCGGGTCGCAAAAAATCAATTGTTCGATAAAGAAAGAACGTCGTCAGAACGGCGTTTAGCAAGAACCACGCAGCGTCCAGTGCCACCCATCCAGGAAGAGCAGGGGCACCGTGGGTGGACAGCATCACATACTGAGCCGCCATAAGTACGACAAGGGCCAGTGAAGACAAGCCGGCAACTAGAGCACCGGAGTCAAGGATATACAAATGAACAAAGGCTTCTGATGCAGGACGTCGTTGGAGAAAAACGGTGACGAATGCGATGACAATCGGATAGACCAAAGCGGCTAACGTAGCCTGCACTGACCATAGCGCGGTGAAGTGCGCCAGTTGCTCCTCTGCCCCCCAGTTTTCCCAGCGCGGAACGACCCAGTTTTCAGGAATCAGTTGCCCTAACACCCACAGCGCGAGCATCAGCAGAAAAAGTGATACGCAGAAGCGCCAAGGACGCTCACCGGCGAAAAGCAGTTCTTTGTCTAACCATGAAAGTGCATATCGCTTTCGACAGGCGTTGAATGCTGTCCAATCGGCGATATCCTGCCGAACGACTCGACGAATCGACCACGGCGTATTAATCCAGCCCATTCGTACTCCTTCGCAGAACCTTGAGTCCGATTTTAGTGTTGCAGTGTGCTTGACTCTCCCTTCAATCGGAGGAGGCCAGCGTTTTTTCTCGTTAGGGTGACTCACTTGTCGCTCGTCCACCTAGCGGCGGACTTAAGTCGTCGGGCTGACATTAACCGGCATCGCTGAAGCTAAGGGCAAAATGCCACACATGAACTCCCTATTAGGCATCCGCATCCTCGACCTCTCCCGCGTGCTCGCAGGTCCCTGGTGTACTCAGACACTCGCCGACCTGGGCGCGGATGTCATCAAGATTGAACGGCCGGGCACGGGCGATGACACGCGGACGTGGGGCCCTCCATTTTTGAAGGATGCGCAGGGGGCAGATACCGAGGCGGCTTATTACCTGGGCACGAACCGCAACAAGCGATCTGTGACCTGCGACATCGCGCAGCCTGCGGGCCAGGCGCTGGTGCGTGCGCTGGCTGCCCATTGCGATGTGTTTGTAGAGAACTTCAAGGTCGGCGACATGGCGCGCTATGGGCTGGACTATGCGTCGCTCAAAGCCATCAACCCGCGCCTCGTTTACTGCTCGGTCACGGGCTTTGGGCAGAACGGGCCGTATGCGGATCGGGCGGGTTATGACTATGCGATTCAGGGCATGGGCGGGCTGATGAGTGTGACGGGTGAGCGTGATGACCTGGGCGGTGGGCCTCAAAAAGTGGGCGTGGCGGTGGCGGATTTGATGACGGGGATGTATGCGACGGTGGCGATACTCGCCGCGCTGCGCCATGCCGAGAAAACCGGCGAGGGCCAGCAGGTGGACATGGCGCTGCTGGACACCCAAGTGGCCATGCTGGCCAACCTGGGTGCCAACTATTTAGTCAGCGGCAAGGCGCCGGGCCGGGCTGGCAATGCGCACCAGAACATCGTGCCGTATCAGGTGTTTGAAGTGGCGCCTGCAGTCGACGGCACCAAGGACCATTTGATTCTGGCGGTGGGCAATGACTCGCAGTATGCGAAGTTCTGCGCGGTGGCCAACATACCGGAGTTGGCGACCAACCCGCTCTTTGCCACCAACCGCAACCGCGTGCAGAACCGCGGCCAGCTGGTGCCGATTCTGGAGGCGGTGATGAAGACACGCAGCAAGGCCGACTGGCTGGGTGCGCTGGAGGCGGCCAAGGTGCCTTGCGGGGCGATCAACAGCCTGGCGGAGGTGTTTGCCGACCCGCAGGTTGAGGCACGCAACATGGTGACGGAGTGGAAGCACCCGGTGAAGGATGATTTGAAGCTGGTCTCCAGCCCTATTCGCATGAGTGCGACGCCGGTGCGCACCGACTTGCCGCCGCCGCTGCTGGGCCAGCACACGGATGAAGTGCTACGCGAGGTGCTGAACTATTCAGACGCCAAGCTGTCTGAACTCAAGGGCGGCAAGATCATTTGACGCCCGGCATTGGATCGGCAAACTTCAACAACGAGGTGTCGCGATGAAACACAATTTTGTTCTGGTGCACGGCGCGTGGCACGGCGGCTGGTGCTGGCGGCGAGTGGCGCAGGCGCTACAGCTGGACCACCATAAGGTCTTCACGCCGACGCTGACGGGCCTGGGCGAGCGCGCCCACCTGCTCTCGCCGGCCATCAACCTGGACACGCACATCAACGACGTGATCAACCTGATCGAGGCGGAAGAGCTGCACGAGGTGATCCTCGCGGTGCACTCTTACGCCGGGATGATCGGCACGGCCGTCACCGACCGCATGCCGGAGCGCATCAAGCACCTGGTGTACGTGGACGCGGTAGTGCCCAAGCCGGGCGAGAGCTGGAGCAGCACGCAGGCCAGCGCCACGCAGCAGCAGCGCATGGCGGCGGCGCAGGCCTCGGCGAACTTCAGTTTTCCGCCGCCTGACCCGGAGGTATTTGGCCTGCATGACGCCGACCGCGAGTGGGTGAAGCGCCGGCAGACGCCGCACCCCGGCAACACCTACCAGGCGCCGCTGCAGTTTGATATGAAACGCGTGGCTGCAGTGCCGCGCACCTTTGTCAATTGCGTTGACCCGGCACTGGCGACCATTGCGCCCAGCCGGTTGCGTGTGCAAGACCCGAAGTTCTGGGACGGTGCGTGGCTGCCGGGTTCGCGCGTGGTGGAAATCAAGACCGGGCATGACCCGATGATCAGCGAGCCTGCGGCGTTGACGAAGATCTTGCTAGAGAGCGCTGAATGAAGCTAGTGGGCCGCCGCCAGTTCAGCGCTGCATTGGTAGGCAGCCTGGCCTTGCCGCAACTCGCGCTGGCCAAAGATACGGCTTTGCCTGTGCCCGCTTCTTTGCCGGCGGCGGCATTCATTGCGGCCGCAAAAAAGGAGCCGATGGTGCTGCTGATCAGCCTGCCCGGCTGTCCTTTCTGCGAGCTGGTGCGGCGTAACTACTTGCTACCGGCGCAACGTGACGGCAGCCTGCATGCCTGGCAGCTCAACATCAGCGACCGCACAACGCCGCTGACCGGCTTTGATGGCAAGGTGACAACAGCCGCCGCGCAAGTTGCCGCATGGAAAGCAGGCTTCACGCCGACTGTGCTGTTTCTCGGCCCCGCCGGGCAAGAGCTGGCGGAACGGTTGGTGGGCCTGGCGTCGGTCGACTTTTACGGTGCTTACCTGGATGAGCGGCTGGCAGAGGCGCGCAGGGCTGCAGTGGCGTCAAGCAGATGAAATGCGGACCGCCAGGGTCGCATGCAGTGGAGCTTGACTTGAGCCTCGTTTTGCTATTGTTTTGATAGCTATTGGCGCCCGTATTGATTGGGCAGAAGGCGGTTTTTATGCTTAATTCATGCTTAAAACTGCCCTGAAAAGGTCCCCTGCAAAGGACTTTGGCGTGCCGCGCAGCTTTTTCACCCCTCACCACCACATACAAGCCCCGCCCCGCATGAATGACCAGGAATCGCTGCTTGCCGCTATCCATGAGGAGGTGGCCTTGCACCCCTATAA
Source organism: Polaromonas aquatica (assembly GCF_050626995.1). Classification (GTDB taxonomy): domain Bacteria; phylum Pseudomonadota; class Gammaproteobacteria; order Burkholderiales; family Burkholderiaceae_C; genus Polaromonas; species Polaromonas aquatica_A. The sequence continues at coordinate 1,646,195 of NZ_CP192467.1, forward strand.
CCCGGCCTGGCCCCTGCAGTTTGCGGCTGAGCGGGACCGCCTGTTTGCGCTCTCCCCTCAACTGCCGGCCCGGCTGATCGACATCCAGCACATCGGGAGCACGGCCGTGCCGGGCCTGGTGGCCAAGCCGGTGATTGATATGCTTGCCGGCGTTGAATCCATGGCGGCGGCTGAAGCGCTTATTGCGCCGCTGTGCGCCAACGGCTACACGACCTCTGCCGAGTTCAACGCTTCGCTGACGGACCGCAAATGGCTGATGCGCTGGGCCGATGGGCGGCGCACGCATCATTTGCATGTGGTGGCGCATGGCGGCGAGGTGTGGGCGCAACGCCTGCGCTTTCGTGACGCCCTGCGTTCGGACCCGGCGCTGGCTGCGCGCTATGCAGCGCTCAAGGCGGAACTGGCGGCCAGGCATCCGGATGACCGCGAGGCTTATACCGATGCCAAAGCCGCGTTTGTGCAGGCGGCAAGCGGAGGCTGAGCCTTCCTGCTCCCCCCTGCTCCCTTCTATTAAGCCGCTGAATCAACCCGCTAGACCGGTACTGATACCTTCTTCCACGCTTGGCGCAACAGGCTTCGGTGGTAAATTCAAATCCGTTCAAGCAGGAGAGCGCTGCCCTTCAAGGCAGCCACCGAAGGCGCAAACTTCCATAATCGCTCAGGTCCCGTACTGCCCGGAACACACAGCCGTCTGGAGAGACGCCGCACGCAACGTGCAGCGCACCGAAGGAGCAAAGCCGATGCTTGTCACTAAACACAGGACATAAAAAGCAGCGGCTGAATCTCTCAGGTACCAAGGACAGTGGAAGCGGCCGCAAGCATGTGATGGCTTGGCGGTTGCCACGATTCTTCCGATTCAACAGCAACCTCTGGCACGGCGCTTGCGCTACTGCAATGTTCTGCTTGAATGAAAAGGAACTGCCATGAAAGTCATGGTTTTGGGGGCGGGTGTCACGGGTATCACCACGGCCTGGTATTTGGCGCAACACGGCCATGAGGTCACGGTGGTGGAGCGGCGCGGCGCGGCCGCGATGGAAACCAGCTTCGCCAATGGCGGGCAAATATCCGTCAGCCACGCGGAGCCCTGGGCAAACCCGGGCGCACCGCTCAAGGTGTTGCAATGGCTGGCGCGTGAAGACGCACCGCTGCTCTTCAGGCTGCGGGCCGATGTAAACCAGTGGCTGTGGGGGCTGGAATTCTTGCGCAACTGCACGCCGGCACGCACGGCCCAAAACATCAAACAAATCGTGAACCTGGGCATGTACAGCCGCGGTGCGCTGCAAAAGTTGCGCGCCGACCTGGGCCTGCTGTACAACGCGCAGACCAGGGGCATCCTGCACTTCTACACCAGCCAGGCTGAATACGATGCCGCGCAGGAGCCCGCGCGCATCATGCGCGAGCACGGCTGCGAGCTGGACATGAAAACCGCCGACGAGTGCGTGGCGATTGAGCCCGCGCTGGCGCAATGCCGCGGCAGCATCGTGGGCGGGAGCATGACGCCCAGCGACGAGTCAGGCGACGCGCGCGCATTTACCGCCGCGCTAGCCGCGCGCTGCGAGCAGGCGGGCGTCAAATTTTTGTACAACACCACCGTGCTGGGCCTGGATGCCGCAGGCAGACAGCTGGACGGCGTGCAAGTCGCGATCGGCAGCGGCGAGGCCGGGGGCAAGGTCGAGATGCTGAAGGCCGATGCGTATGTGATGTGCCTGGGCGCCTTCAGCGCGCAGTGGGCCAAGGTGCTGGGGCAGAGCCTGCGCATCTACCCGGCAAAGGGTTACTCGGTCACGTTGCCTGTCATCAACGAGGCGGCGTCTTACCAGGTCAGCCTGACGGACGACGAATACAAGCTGGTGTTCTCGCGTTTTGGCAACCGCCTGCGCATTGCGGGCACGGCCGAGCTCAACGGCTATAACACCGAGCTGAACCTGGTGCGCTGCAACGCCATCGTCCGCCGGGTAAAGCAGCTCTTCCCCGATATGACGGACGGCGAAGGCGCGCAGTTCTGGACGGGCCTGCGCCCGGCGACGCCGAGCAACGTGCCTTACATCGGCAAGAGCAAAGCGTCCAACGTCTTCCTGAACACCGGACACGGCACGCTGGGCTGGACGCATGCCTGCGGCTCGGGCGCGGCGATTGCGGACATCGTGAGTGGTCAGGTGCCGGAGGTGGACTTTGCATTTACCGGTATGCCTGCGCCAGGGCGTGTGATGGCATTGCCGGGAATGGCGAAGGCCTGAACAAGGGTTGAACTACAGGGGCCTGCAGCGCGCTGGTGGACACGGTAATATCGCCCTCCGTTCAACAGCCGCTTGCCGCCATGACCTCATCCGCCACCACGCCTCCCGACGGCCTCCCGCACTACCGCCTTCTCACGGGACCGGACGACGCAAGCTTTTGCCGCCGGGTAAGTGAAGTGCTTGCCATGGGTTACGAGCTCTATGGCTCGCCGGCAGCGACCTTCAACGGCGAGAACGTCATCGTGGCGCAGGCGGTGCTGTGGCCTTCCGCGAAAAAGAACAATTCATGAGCAATGCCCTGCCCTTGAACCCCGCCACCCTGCAGGCCATGGCGGACTTTCCGCGCCAGCTCGAACAGTTCTACGACGCCATTCCTGAAAGCCACAAAAACTGGGCGCCCCCGTCATGGGAAGGCATTCCCAGTGAAACCTTCACGGCCATTGGGCAGATCTGCCACGTGAGGGACATCGAGATCGACGGCTACCACGTGCGTATTCGGCGCACGCTGCAGGAATCGAACCCGGTGTTGGAGTCCCTGGACGGCTACGTGCTGGAGAAGGAACGCAACTACGCCGCAGCTGATGTGCGCAAAGCCTTTGCGGAGTTCAGGCAGGCGCGCATCAACACCATGGACATGCTGTCGGGCCTTACGCCGCAGCAGCTTGCCCGTACCGCGGAGTTCGAAGGTTACGGCGCCCTCACGCTGCGCAGCCTGGTGCATTACCTGTGCAGCCACGACCAGCAGCACCTGGCGGGACTGCAATGGCTGCTCGGGAAAATCGACGCGTCTCTCGCTGGATACCCGGCCGCAGCGTCCGCTGCCGCAAACCCCGCCCCCTGAGGCACGGGTATGCCGCCCAAAAGGGGACATAAGAGCCGGCAGCGGCTCGCGCTCTTCAATGGAAAAACAACATCTTTCGCATCGAATACGGTCGTTTATGTCACGAAGGTATTCATTTGAATGTAACAAAAAGTTGCTCCAGACACACTTTCATGCACACTGATTGGGCGGAGAGCGGAGTTGTGCCCCAGAGGTGCACAAGCCGGTAATCCTGCGTATCGGTTTCATAGACAACTGGAGTGATCAAGATGAAGTTTTATTTGCGCCATGCCGCAATATTGGCCAGCGCCGCTTGCGCCCTGGGTTCTGCAACAGCCCAGACCGACGAGGCGAAGCCCGCACGCAAGACAAAAGCAGCGGCCGCTACCCCTGCACCCGAAAAGTATTCCGGCCCCCGCGAAAAAATGGTGGTGGCCATGCCCAAGACCTACGGCAAGACAGAGACCATGGCCTTGTGGGGTGACTACTTCAGCCACCTCTCACGCTGCGCGAACGTCGAGCTGCAAAATGCTCAGGGCGATTCCCTCGAGCGCACCAGCAACGTCGACATCCTGGGCGAGAAGGAGCTGATCGAAGCCCTTTCGACCGGCAAGGCCCAGATCGGGCAGGTCAACCCAGGGCTGGCCGCGCAGATGGTCACCGCCGGGCAGGCCGCGCCGTTCGGCGTGCCGGGCAACAAGGCCACCGGCCAGCGCAATTCGTACAAGCTGATCCTGGTCACCCGCATCGACAGCCCCTACAAAGAGCCCAAGGACCTGATCGGCAAAAAAATCGCCCACACCACGCCTACCTCCAACTCCGGCAACCTGGCGCCGCGCGCACTGTTCCCGGCCCTGGGCCTGACACCGGACAAGGACTACGAAGTGGTTTTCTCCAACGGGCATGAGCGCTCGGTCACGGGTGTGATGCATGGGTTTTACCCCGCTGCGGCCGTGGCCAGCGATTTGTATCAGCGCATGGTCGTCAAGGGCGACGTCAAAGGCTCGAGTATCCGTACGATCTGGGAAAGCCCGCCTTTCATGACGGAAACCTGGACCATGAGCAAGGACGTCTCGCCAGAACTGCAGGCACGCGTCAAGAAGTGCTCGTTCAGCTACAACTTCTCGCCCACGCTGAAGAAGCAGCTGCCCGGCAACGACACCTTCCTGCCCATCAACTTCGACCGCGACTTCGCAACGGTGATGCAGGTCTACCGCGCCAGCCAGAAGAAATAAGGCCCCCACGGTCGCTCACTTCGTGTAGCTTCCTGCCCCCCCGAGGGGCCGCCCGCCTGCGGCCCGGCGAAGCCGAAAATTTGGCACACCCCTATCGGGCTCACTATGTGTAGCCCTTTTCCCCTTGCAGGGGACGGTGCCTGCGGCCCGGCAAAGCCGGTTCCGCGGCACCCCTGGCTTGAAGAGTCCGATGGCGTAACTAACGGGGGGTATTCCACCAGCGGGGGCCGAGGGTCCGGCTTCGCCGGCCCCAGGCGCCGACCCCTGGAAGGGGGGAACAGGCTACACGCCAGTGAGTCTGGACGGGGGTGGGTCCATAGCCAACGGTGGATGGACGGTACCCCACAGGCTTTCGTCCAACACCCGCTGCAGGGTGTGCAGCAGCTGGTCATTGGAGGTGTGCGATTTCATGAGCACCGCTTCGACGCGCTGGCTTTCCGGCCCCGCGACGTCGCTCGCGGAAAACACCACAACCGGTGGCGCCGGGTTCAGCGCCTCGATGGTGCCGAGCAGTTCCCAGCCCGAACCGTCTTTCAGCGTCAGGTCGAGCAGCACCAGGTCATAGTGGTGTTTGCCAAGTTGCTCGCGCGCTTCTTGCAGGGAGCTGGCAAATTCAAAGGTCGCGAAGTCTTGGGCAATGGTTGCGGCGATGCGCTGGATGTCCAGGTCGTCTTCGACATGCAGGATGCGCGGCCTGCCTTCAGCCATATTGGCAATGGCGCGCTGCAGGCTGAGAATCAGCAGGTTTTCGTCGATGGGCTTTTCGAGCCAGGTCGACACCGCAAGCGGCTGGTTGTTGAACTGGAGCTCTCCGGCTTCGGCATTGGCCGACACCACCACGATGGGCAGCTCCCGCGTGCGGTCTTCGTGGCGCAGCGAACGGATCAGGCTGATGCCGTCCTGGTCCGGCAAGCCCAGGTCGACCGTCATGGCCGCATAAGGCCGGCGCACGACCTGCTCCATCGCCTGCGAAGCACGGTACACCATGTCCGAATCAAACCCGCCCTTTTCGAGCATCAGGTTGATCAGCCGGGCAATGTCGGGATCATCCTCGCAGACCAGGATGAGCGGTCTCGGCGGGGTGCCGTCCCTGGGCCGGTTCTCGTCAACGCTGGCCTCTTGAACCGGCGGCGCAACCGCTTCAGGCAACTCGAAATAGAAAACGGTGCCCACCCCGGTTTGCGTGGTGAACCCCATGCTGCCATCCATTCGCTCCACAATGGCGCGGGAGATGTTGAGGCCCAGGCCCGTGCCGCCTTTTTGCCGGGTGTCGGAGGTGTCGGCTTGTGAAAATTTCTGGAAGATGCGCTTGCGAAACTCCTCGGGTATGCCGGGGCCGCTGTCGGCAACTTCGACGCGAACCCGTTTGTTGCTGCACAGCAGCCTCACCCGCACACAGGACTCTGCCGGCGCGAACTTCACAGCATTGGACAGCAGGTTGGTGACGACCTGGGTGAGGCGGTCGCTATCGATGTTGACCTTGACTGCATCGGCCTGGGCTTCCAGGGCCAGTTTGACGTTGTGCTGGCCCGCAAAACCTTCGTTGGCTGTTAGGACCTGCGCCAGCAAGGGCTGCAACTCCACGATCTGCAGATCAAAGCGCATCTTGCCGGATTCGATTTTTTCACTGTCGAGAATATCGTTGATAAGCCTGATGAGCCGCTCGCAGTTGCTGGTGGCGATGCCGACCAGGTTCTTGGCCATGGGCGGCAGCTCTCCGGCAACGCCACCAACGATCAGGCCCAGCGAGCCGCGTATAGAGGTCAGCGGCGTGCGCAGTTCATGGCTGACGGTGGAAACAAATTCGCTCTTCATGCGGTCCACGCGTTTGAGCGCTGTCACATCGGTGCCCAGCGAGTAGAACCCCAGCACCTTTCCTTCATCGTCACCTTCGCCATAGCGCGGAAAGTACTGCATGACGTAATCGCGCACCTGGCCGTCGGCGGTTTCCTGAACGCGGTCATACTGCGCCGCGTAACCCGACAAGGCCTCTTCGATCTTGTGGCGTTCCTTTTCGTAGAGATCGCTATCCATCATCTCGCGCATGGTCTTGCCGTGGATCTGGTCGTGCCTGAGGCCAAAGCGTTCTTCGTAGGCGAGATTGTGGAACCGGAAGCGCTGCCCGGCGTCGATATACGCGATCAGCGCCGGCACCGTGTCCGTGATCTGGTGCAGCTGCGTTTCACTGGCGTGGAGCGCGATGGTGCGTTCCTGCACGCGCTGCTCCAGGGTTTCATTGGCGCCCTGCAGCTCCTGGTTGACGCGCTGGATGGTCGAATGGCTTCTGAGGAGGTCCACCGCTGCATACAAGAGCAACGCCACCAGCACCACCGAAAATATCATGAGATACCGGTGATACCGCGCGCCCTCCACGCCGGCATGTTGCTGCTCGACCGTGAACGCGTGGCTGGTCTCATCAAGGAGTTTTCCCGTCGGTACCGCGGCAATGCCGGCAAGGAGATCATTCACTGCTTGCTGCCCGCGCAGGATGGTCTGGATATGCGCACGGAAAATTCCCAGCCTGTCCCCGATGTCCGGCGCAAGGTGCGGGCCGCTGCCAAGCCGGTTCAGTTCAGCCTGTATCTCAGCCCCTTTGTCACCGGTCGGGCTCTGGCTGTACAGCATGCTCGTGAGCAGGAGCTGGTTCACGCTGGCCGAGAGTTGCCGGAGTGCCGGCTGCGCGGCGCCACGGCCAGGCCCGAGCGACTGCTGGACGTCCTCCGCAGCCGTTGGCAGAAAGGCCAGAGAGTTGCGCAGCACCGAGTTGTTCGATTTGAATTGCTCGATCAGGACGGCCTTGTCCTCGATGGCGCGATGCAGCGCCGTCAGCTTGTCTTCCGGAATGACGAATGCTTCGTTTTTCCGGGTTCTCGCTCCCGACTCAAGTTGCTCTATCAGCCGGATCATCTCGCCCTGGTGATCGGCCAGTGCGTCGTAGTGCGCGTTGATGCCTATCCTGGACTTCAGGACATCCAGCTCCCATTGCGCATCGAGCTGTTTCAGGTGGCGCAGCACGGCGATATCTTCAAAGTGGTCTGACTCGTCAAAACTCTGCGTTTTGGCGTACAGAAACACCAGTATGGACAGCAGTACGGCGGTGACCGCCACCATCGGCACCCAGGCCAGTCGATTCGGTATTTTCACGGTTTGACGTCCAGTTCACCGGTGAGCGTGTTGAGGAACCTGATGATCGCCTCCTTGTCTTCCCTGGAGGCGACACGGCCGAGCTGGTACCGGAACATGATGTCGACGGCTTCCTCCAGGTTTTTTGCCGAGGCATCGTGGAAGTAAGGGGCGGTGAGCGCGATGTTGCGCAGGCTGGGCACCTTGAAAACGTATTTGTCGCTTTCCACCTTGGTGACAAGGTAGCGGCCCAGATCGGCTTGCGTCGGGTTGCCGCGTTTGGCGAAGTAGTCTCCCATGACGCCGAACTTCTGGAACATGTTGCCGCCGACATTCACGCCCTGGTGGCAGGCGACGCATCCATATTGCTTGAACTTTGCATAGCCGGCCTTTTCTGGGGCGGAGATCGCATTGGCATCGCCGCGCAGGTATTTGTCAAAACGCGAGTTGGGTGTGATCAGGGTGCGCTCGAACGTGGCGATGGCATTCTGGATGTTGGCTTTGGTGACGCCATCCTTGTAAGCAGCGGAGAAGGCGCTCTTGTACTTGGAGTCCTGCGACACCTTCTGGACGACTTCCTCCCACTTGGAGCCCATTTCGACCGGATTCAGCATGACGTGGTCGGCTTGCGCCTCCAGCGACTCGGCGCGGCCGTTCCAGAACTGCTTGAAGTTGAGTGCGGCATTGAGCACCGTCGGTGCGTTAACGCTGGTCAGCCCGCCATTAAGCCCCACCGATCGGTCACGCCCGTCGCCCCCGCCCTTGCTGAGGTCATGGCAGCTGGCACATGACACGCGGCCATTACCTGACAGGCGTGTGTCGCGGAACAGCAATCGCCCAATCTCCGCACGGGCCGGGTCCTGTTTCAGTGTCAGCGGGATCGGCTATATGGGCTCATCGAGCAGGGGTGCCGCGGTTGCGGGGTGGACTACGCAGGCTGCGAAAACCACCAGGAGCATCGCAGCGAACCTCGGCGGCGTCATCCTTGTTGTGTTCATAGCCGCACCTCCTCGTGGTAAATCATCTTGCCCGCCGGCAGCCCGGCTGATGCCTTCTCGTGAGCCCCAGACTCCTTGGCGATGGCGGCAATCCGTCCTGCTCCACAGGATGAGTTCCGGTGCGCAAGGTAGACGCCTGTGCAGTAGCTCGATGCCGCTGTTCCCCCATCGCCGGTATTCCCTGAATGTTCGCTTCTGTGTGATCAGATCACGTTTCTCAGGCGCAGGGTAATCACGTTTTCGGCGTGGTGATATTTACCAACACGATGTAAGTAAATGTTTCTTTGTTTTTTAGGACCGCGGGCGAGAATGCCCTCGCCTCGAAGGGGAACGGGATTTTCGCGCCGCGACCGGAAGTGTGTGTGAATGTATCGGCCAGCCTTCAGCTTTACCGCCTGAACAGGCGCTCACTTTTTGATAGCTGTTTGCGCCCGCACTGGTTACCCAGCGAGGTCTTTTCATCCAGTAATTTGGCCGAAAACCGTCTATTTCATCGACCCAAACACTTTTTTGAGGATCGCGCTGCCGGTGCCAACGGGATCCTGGCGGATTTTCTTTTCTTCTTCGCCGATGATGAGGTAGAGGCCGTCCAGTGACTTGCCGGTGACGTACTGCTGGATGTTGGCGTCTTCTTTCTTGACGAGGCCGAAGCCGGCAGCTTTGCCCGCGAAGTCGTTGTATTTGTTGGCCAACCCGACCTTCTCCGTGGCCTTGGTCACCACGGGCAGAAATTTCACACCCAACGGCGCACGGGTTTTTTCGGCAAAAAAAGTGGTCACCGACGTTTCTCCGCCTGTCAGGATGTTCTTGGCGTCATTCACATTCATGGTGCGCACCGCATTGACCAGCAGGTCTTTGCCCATGGGCACGGCGGCTTCGGCGGCACGGTTGATGGAGGTGACCAACTCGTCGATGCGCTTGCCCTGGCCGAAGTTTTTCAGCAGTTTCGACGCGTCTTCAAGGTATCCGGGCAAAGGAATGCGAACTTTTGGGTTTCCGAGGAATCCATCTGTCTTGCCCAGCAGGGCGACGGCTGCGATGGCACCTTTTTCCAGGGCGGTTTTCAGGCCGGCGCTGGCGTCGGCGTTGCTGATGCCCGACAGGTCTCCCAGCGACAACGCGTGAGCCTGGTGGTAGGTGGCCAATATCAGTGCGCCCAACGCGCTGACGCCGGCCTGGTTAAAATTGCGACGTTGCATGATGAGGTCCCCTTGATGAAATTGACATCCAGCCTGACAGTATGCCGCACGGCACTGGCCGGCATTTTGGTGGTGGCGGCCCTGGCAGGCCTGTCTGGATGCGGCGGTGCAGAGGCGGCACCTGAATCAACTTTCGTGCTGCTGGACGGCAGCAAAAAAACCACCGCCGACCTCAAAGGGAAGGTCACCCTCGTCAACTTCTGGGCTACCAGCTGCGTCACTTGCGTGGCGGAAATGCCCAAAATCATTTCCACGTACAACAAGTACAACAGCCAAGGGTACGACACCGTAGCCGTGGCCATGAGCTATGACCCACCGAGTTACGTCGTTAATTACGCCCAGACGCGGCAGTTACCTTTCAAGGTGGCCATCGACAATACGGGATCGGTTGCCAAAGCCTGGGGTGATGTGAAACTCACACCCACAACCTACCTCGTCAACAAGCGCGGCGAAATCGTCAAACAGTACGTGGGCGAGCCGGATTTTGCGGCTTTGCACCAACTCATTGAAAAGCTGCTGGCCGAGACCTGATCGGGTTCATTGTTCAACCAAATGAAAAAAGGCCGGCTCCGCAAGGAGCCGGCCTTTTTTCGCTTACCGTTGGCGTCCCGACTTGGCTCTTCACCAAGCGGGGGCAGCGATCCGGCTTTGCCGGGCGCAAGGCGCCCGTCCCCCTAGGGGGAGAGGAAGCTACACGCAGTGAGCTTCAACTGGGGGCTATTGATTCCTATAGGCGTCGTGGCAGGCCTTGCAGGTGCCGGCCGTAGCCGCAAAAGCGGTCTTCAGCGTGTCGAGGTTGCCGGTCTTGGCTGCGGCGGCCAGCTTGGCAGATTCGGCGGCGAGCTTTTCATGGCCTTCCTTGAACTTGGCCTGCTCGGTCCAGATTTCAGGCTTGGCCTTGGTGTTGCCGCCTTTGTCGGTGCCAGGCCCAAAGGCAACCCATGGCAACTTGGCCATGTCGGCCACGATCTCGGCGTTCTCGGCGGCGACTTTGGCATCGAAGGGGACACGGCCGTTGGCCATGGCACCGACGCGGCCGAAATGCTGGCCCATGACAAACAGCGCGCTCTGGCGATATTTGACGGCGTCTTCAGGTTTGGCAAACTGGGCGGAGGCCGGGGCGGCCAGGGCCATCAGGGTGGTGGCCGCGGCTATACAGGCAAATGCTTTCATGGGGATCCTCGTAGGTTTATTCTTGAGATGGGGACAATGGCAACGCAGAGGGCCTGTTGCCATGTGGCTGAGTTTAGCCAGCCTTGATAAGTTCCGCAGGAACTTATGCTCTACGGGAAAGCACCAAGCGCTCAGCGGGCCGGCCGCGCACAATGCCTTGCAAGAACAACCACATGAACGAGGAGTGAGCATGTACACCAATCAAAATTTGCACAAGGTGCGCGTCTGGGATCTGCCCACGCGGTTTTTTCACTGGGCGCTAGTGGCCTGCGCGTTGGGCCTGGCCATTACCGGTGTCGTCGGTGGCAATGCGATGGTCTGGCACTTCCGCTTTGGCTACACGGTGCTGGCATTGCTGCTGTTTCGCATTGTCTGGGGCCTCGTGGGCGGACGCTGGTCCCGCTTTGGTGCGTTCATTTATGCGCCCCAGAGTGTCATCAACTACCTCAAAGGCCGCGGCAAGCCTGAGCATGGTGTGGGCCACAGCCCGACTGGCGCGGGTTCGGTGTTCGCGATGCTCGGGTTCCTGCTTGCCCAAGTGGGTACCGGCTTGCTGAGCGACGATGAAATCGCCTTTGCCGGCCCGCTGACGCGTTTTGTCTCAAACGCCACTGTCAGCCTGGCAACCAATTACCACAAGAACATCGGCAAGTGGGTGCTCCTGGCGCTGGTGGTGCTGCACATCGCGGCCATCATTTACTACTTGTATCGCAAGCACAACCTGGTGGGCGCCATGCTGCATGGCGACAAGGAGCTGGTGGTGGAAGCCCCTCCTTCGCGCGATGACACGGTCTCCCGGGTTGCCGCAGTGTTGATACTGGCGGCCTGCTCAGGAGTGGCCTACTGGGTGTCCACGCTGGCGGCGCCCGCGTTCTGACAGCCGTCCTGAGTGGTGGCGAAGCCTGGCCAACCGTGGCTGCAAATCACGGTAAACTGGTTATCGACTCTTTGCCGCCGACTCCGTGCAACGCCCCTCCATCCAGTTCGTCACGCCTGACACGCCAGATCAACTGGCAGCCACGCGGCTGATCTTTCGCGAGTACGCGGAGCAGCTGGGTATTGACCTGTGCTTCCAGAACTTTGAAGCTGAGCTGGCCGAGCTCCCCGGTGAATACGACGAACCTGAGGGCGCTCTGTTGCTGGCACTTGTGGATGGTGAAATTGCCGGCTGCTGTGCACTGCGCGCCGTGGACTCTGTCGACTACCCGAACGCCGCAGAAATGAAACGGCTGTATGTGCGCAAGCCGTTTCGGCGTCTGGGCCTGGGCCGGCAACTGGCCGAAGCCATTCTGGACGCTGCGCGTGTAGCGGGCTACAGCTCCGTGCTGCTGGACACGCTGGACGACATGGAATCGGCACGCGCCCTCTATGCCGAGCTGGGCTTTGCGGAGATCCCTCCTTATTACCACAACCCAATACCGGGCGCCCACTACCTCAAGGTGGATTTATAAGAAATCTGCGTCTAGCCCTTTCAAATTGGGCATGAGCAGCTCCCGAATTTATAGCAAGCTTTGCCCGGCATCCGCAGGCTGGCTGGCGGTGAAGGTGGGATCAAAAAAAGCCACCGGCGAATGCACGGTGGCTTTTTTACCGAATCGCCGCACTGAAAACTGGCGATCCATAGGCGGCGCACTCAGCCCCTGGCTTGTGCAAGCAGCGTGGCTGCGTCGCTCACTTCAAATTTTCCGGGGCCTTCGACATTGAGGCTGGCAACCTTTCCATCCTTGACCAGCATGGAGTAGCGGTTGCTGCGCAGGCCCATGCCGCGCGCTGTCAGGTCCAGTGTCAGGCCGGTGGCCTTCGCGAAATCTGCACTGCCATCGGCCAGCATGCGCACCTTCTCACCAGTCTTCTGGTCACGTGCCCAGGCACCCATGACAAATGCATCATTCACGCTCAGACACCAGATCTCATCAACACCCGCAGCCTTGAATTCGGCAAATTTTTCCAGGTAGCCGGGCACATGCTTGGCAGAACAAGTTGGCGTGAACGCGCCAGGCAAGGCAAACAATGCAATGGTCTTGCCAGCCGAGGCCTTGGCTACATCAACCGGGTTGGGGCCGATGCTGCAGCCATTGCCCTCGACTTCGGAAAATTCCATCAGCGTGGTGGCCGGAAGGGTGTCGCCTACTTTGATCATGGTGTGCTCCTCAAAAGAATAATAGGTTGGAAATCAACCCCCGAAGTGTAGTGCGGAGGCAGCTAGCGTGTGCTCACTAGGCAAAAAGCGGCCTGGGCATAAAGGTCATGCATGAACCTGCAAAGCCTGATGACATGCGCGCTGCCCATGACGGATGCACAAACAAAAACGGCCCACCGAAGTGAGCCGTTTATGAGAGCGTGACCGAAGTCAGCCTGAGCTTGAACTCAAGGCCTAAACGATCGCAGCCTTTTCAACCAGACGGGTCACAACCCAGTTCTTGGTCTTGGAGATCGGGCGGCTTTCGGTGATTTCGATCATGTCACCCATCTTGTACTCGCCCTTTTCGTCATGGGCGTGGTACTTGCTGGACAGCGAGACGATCTTGCCGTACAGCTCGTGCTTCACGCGACGCTCAACCAAAACCGTCACGGTCTTGGCGCGCTTGTCGCTGACCACCTTGCCGATCAAGGTGCGCTTGAGGGATTTTTTAGCTTCCGTCATTTTTTGGCTCCTTGCTTGACGATGGTTTCGGCCAGGATAGTCTTGGCGCGAGCGATGCTGCGGCGTGTGGAACGCAGCGTGGACAGGTTGGTCAGTTGCTGCGTGGCTTTTTGCATACGCAGGCCAAAGTGGGCTTTTTGCAGCTCTTTGACTTCGGTTTTCAGGCCGGCAACGTCTTTTTGGCGCAGTTCAGTAGATTTGGTCATTGTCATTTCCCCTTACTGGCCGATCATGCGGCTGACGAAGGTGGTGCGCAGCGGCAGCTTGGCAGAAGCCAGGCGAAACGCTTCGCGGGCCAGCTCTTCAGGCACGCCAACGATTTCAAAGACGATCTTGCCCGGCTGGATCTCAGCCACGTAGTACTCTGGGTTACCTTTACCGTTACCCATACGCACTTCGGCGGGCTTTTGGGAAATCGGCTTGTCCGGGAAGACACGGATCCAGATACGGCCGCCACGTTTAACGTGACGGGAAATCGCACGGCGTGCGGCTTCAATTTGACGGGCCGTCAGACGGCCACGGTCAGTGCATTTGAGACCGAAGTCACCGAACGCAACCGAGGAACCCCGGGTTGCGATGCCGGTGTTACGGCCCTTTTGCTCTTTGCGGTATTTTCTGCGAGCGGGTTGCAGCATTTTGATTCTCCGTTAATAGACCGATTACTCGGTCTTGGCACCGTCAGCTGCTGCAGCTGGCGCGGCTTTACGGACGCGCTTAACGGTGGTTTTCGGGGCTTCGCTACCAGGGGTAGCTTCAGCCGGCTTGTCGCTTCCATCCGCCGGAGCGGTGTTGGTCGCACCGCGTGGCGCGCGGGCACCCCGTGGAGCGGGACGGTCGTTGCCTGGACGATCACCAGGACGGGCATCACGGCGTGGGCCGCGCGGCTTGCGTTCTTCGTCAGGCACTTCCACCATCTTGGCACCAGGCGCATCGTTGCGGCCCAGCGTGTCGCCCTTGTAGACCCAGACCTTGACGCCGATCACACCATAGGTGGTCTTGGCTTCGGAGGTGCCGTAGTCGATGTCGGCGCGCAGGGTGTGAAGGGGCACGCGACCTTCGCGGTACCACTCGCAACGAGCGATTTCAATACCGTTGAGGCGGCCGGACGACATGATCTTGATGCCCAGGGCACCCAGACGCATGGCGTTTTGCATGGCGCGCTTCATCGCACGGCGGAACATGATGCGTTTTTCAAGCTGCTGGGTGATGCTGTCTGCGATGAGCTTGGCATCAATTTCAGGCTTGCGAACTTCTTCGATGTTCACGGCGACCGGCACGCCCAGCTGGCGGCTCAGTTCTTTCTTGAGGTTCTCGATGTCCTCGCCTTTTTTGCCGATCACAACGCCCGGACGTGCCGAGAAAATCGTGATGCGGGCGTTCTTGGCAGGCCGCTCGATCAGAACGCGCGAAACCGCGGCGCTCTTGAGCTTGGCCTTGAGGTATTCGCGGACCTTGATGTCTTCAGCCAGCATGCCGGCGAAGTCTCGGTTGCTTGCGTACCAGCGGCTTGCCCAGTTGCGGCTAACTGCAAGGCGAAACCCGGTTGGGTTGATTTTTTGTCCCATATCCTGCTGCCTTTAGTTGCCAACCACCACGTACACATGGCACGTAGGCTTGCTGATGCTGTTGCCGCGGCCTTTTGCGCGCGCGGAGAAACGCTTGAGCGTGGCGCCTTGTTCGACGTAGATGGTTTTCACCTTCAACTCGTCGATGTCGGCACCATCGTTGTGTTCAGCGTTGGCGATGGCGGACTCCACAACCTTCTTGATGATTCCAGCAGCTTTTTTCTGCGTGAAATTCAGGATGTTGAGGGCTTGATCCACTTTCTTGCCGCGGATCAGGTCAGCGACCAGACGGCCCTTGTCGACCGACAGACGAACGCCCCGGAGGGTTGCACGTGTTTCCATGGTCTTTCCTTACTTTCTCACAACTTTTTTATCAGCCGGATGACCTTTGAAAGTCCGGGTGAGTGCGAACTCGCCCAGCTTGTGGCCAACCATTTGATCGGTGATGTAGACAGGTACGTGCTGCTTGCCGTTGTGGACGGCGATGGTCAGGCCGATGAACTCGGGCAGGATCATGGAGCGACGCGACCAGGTCTTGATCGGCTTTTTGTCCTTGTTGGTAACGGCCTTGTCGGCTTTTGCTACCAAATGATGGTCGACAAACGGACCTTTTTTGAGTGAACGTGTCATGGGTTAGCCTTACTTCTTGCGACGCGAAACAATCATCACTTGCGTGCGCTTGTTGTTGCGGGTGCGGTAGCCCTTGGTCAGGTTACCCCATGGGTCGACAGGATGGCGGCCTTCGCCGGTCTTGCCTTCACCACCGCCGTGCGGGTGGTCAACCGGGTTCATCACCACACCGCGGACGGTTGGGCGGATACCCATCCAGCGCTTCACACCGGCTTTGCCGAGACGGCGCAGGCTGTGTTCTTCGTTGGCGACTTCACCGATGGTGGCGCGGCATTCGATGTGGATCTTGCGAACTTCACCGGAACGCATACGCACCTGGGCGTAGGTACCCTCGCGGGCCAGCAGCGTTGCCGAGGTGCCGGCGGAACGGGCGATTTGCGCGCCCTTGCCGATTTGCATCTCGATGCAATGGATGGTGGAACCCACAGGAATGTTGCGGATAGGCAGCGTGTTGCCGACGCGAATCGGCGCTTCCGAACCGCTGACCAGCGTGGCGCCGACTTCAAGGCCACGGGGGGCGATGATGTAGGTGCGCTCGCCGTCGGCGTAGCAGAGCAGTGCAATGTGGGCCGTGCGGTTGGGGTCGTACTCGATGCGTTCGACCTTGGCCGGAATGGCGTCCTTGTTGCGCTTGAAGTCGACCACACGGTAGTGATGCTTGTGACCACCGCCCTTGTGGCGAACTGTGATGTGCCCGTTGTTGTTACGGCCGGACTTCTGGAATTGTGGCTCCAACAGCGGCGCATAAGGCTCACCCTTGTGCAGGTGATCCCGGGAGATCTTCACCATCCCGCGCATGCCGGGGGAGGTGGGTTTCATTTTAATGACAGCCATTACGCAGACTCCCCACCGAGGTTGAGCTCTTGACCTGGCTTGAGCGTCACATAGGCCTTGCGAATATTGTCGCGGCGGCCGACGGATTTGCCAAAGCGCTTGGTCTTGCCTTTGATGTTCAGGACGGCGACCGACTGGACATCCACCTTGAACATCAGCTGCACGGCAGCCTTGATTTCAAATTTGGTTGCGTCCTGCAGCACCTTGAAGGTCACGGCATTGGTCTTGTCTGCAATCATCGTGGCCTTTTCAGACACGATGGGAGCGACCAGAACCTGCATCAGACGGCCTTCGTCGAATTTCAGTTTTGGAGAAGATGGGTTACGGACGCTCATGCGAACATCTCCTTGAGTTGGTCCATGGCGGCCTTGGTGACCAGAACCTTCTTGTAGTGAACCAGCGACACCGGATCGGCGTAACGGGGTTCAACCACGAGGATGTTCACCAGGTTGCGGGAAGCCAGGTAAAGGTTTTCATCAACCACATCAGCGATGACCAGCACCGAGTTGAGGTTCATGGCCTTGAATTTGTCAGCCAGGACCTTGGTCTTGGGTGAATCCACAGCCAGGGAATCAACCACAGCCAGGCGGCCTTCGCGCGCGAGTTGCGAGAAGATCGACGCCATGCCGGCGCGATACATCTTCTTGTTGATCTTCTGCGTGAAGTTTTCGTCAGGCATGTTCGGGAAGATACGACCGCCGCCGCGCCACAGTGGCGAAGACGTCATACCAGCACGTGCACGACCGGTTCCCTTTTGTTTGAAAGGCTTCTTGGTCGAGTGACGGACCTGCTCACGGTCCTTCTGTGCCCGGGTACCTTGGCGGGCGTTGGCCTGGAAGGCCACGACCACCTGATGAATCAGGCTTTCGTTGTATTCGCGACCAAACACAGTATCAGGCACGTCCACTTTGGACGAAGCCAGACCTTGGTCATTCAGGAGTTCGACCTGCATCAGTTCGCTCCTTTAGCAGCGGTGGTGGTCTTGGCCTTGATCGCGGCACGAACCGTGACAAAACCGCCTTTGGAACCAGGCACAGCGCCGCGAATCATCAGCAGCTGACGGGCTTCGTCGATGCGCACGATGTTCAGGTTTTGCGTGGTTACGGTGACGTCACCCAGATGGCCCGTCATGCGCTTACCAGGAAACACACGGCCAGGATCCTGCGCCATACCAATGGAGCCGGGAACGTTGTGCGAACGGCTGTTACCGTGCGACGCGCGCTGCGAGCTCATGTTGTGGCGCTTGATGGTGCCGGCGTAGCCTTTACCGATGGAGGTGCCTTGCACGTCCACCAGCTGGCCCACGGCAAACACGTCGGCTGCAGGCACAACAGTACCGGCAGCGTATTTGCCTGCGACGTCAGCCGTCACGCGGAATTCTTTCAGGATTTCACCAGCTTCAACGCCTGCTTTCGCAAGGTGGCCGGCGGCCGGCTTGGTCACGCGCGATGCTTTGCGCGCGCCAAATGCCACTTGAAGGGCATCGTAGCCGTCATTTGCTTCGGTTTTAACCTGGGTCACGCGGTTGTTGGATACATCCACCACGGTGACAGGAACTGTGTCCCCATCATCCGTGAACAGACGCATCATGCCAACTTTGCGGCCCAGCAACCCGAGGGAGTTGCTCAGACTCATGATGTGTTCTTTCGTAACTTTCACCGCTGCGACTTCAATTGGCCGCAGACGTTTTGATGTGAAAGACAGTTAATAAAACCGCCCCATCCATGCAGACACGAAGCCAACATGCAAAGGACAGCCCAAGAGTATAGCCCAGGCCGCCGAAAATGGCAAACCCGGGCTAAAACCTGTCGATTTGGGGCCTGGTTTGTGGCCGAAACCCCGATTTTTGCTTACTGCAGCTTGATTTCGACGTCCACGCCGGCCGGCAGGTCGAGCTTCATCAGGGCGTCCACGGTTTTGTCCGTAGGGTCCACGATGTCCATCAGACGCTGGTGCGTACGGATTTCCAACTGGTCGCGGCTCGTCTTGTTGACGTGGGGCGAACGCAGGATGTCGAAACGCTTCATGCGGGTTGGCAGAGGCACGGGGCCCTTGACAATCGCGCCGGTACGCTTCGCGGTATCAACGATTTCAGCTGCCGACTGGTCGATCAGCTTGTAATCAAACGCCTTCAGGCGGATGCGGATTTTTTGCTTGGTGGCCATGGTAATTCCTTAAGATTTACAGAATTACGCAATGATCTTGGCCACGACGCCGGCGCCGACGGTCTTGCCGCCTTCGCGGATGGCAAAGCGCAGACCTTCTTCCATGGCGATCGGGTTGATCAGCTTGACGGTGATCGACACGTTGTCGCCTGGCATGACCATTTCCTTGCCTTCTGGCAACTCGATCGCACCGGTCACGTCCGTCGTGCGGAAGTAGAACTGGGGGCGGTAGTTGTTGAAGAAAGGCGTGTGGCGGCCGCCTTCGTCCTTGCTCAGAACGTAGATCTCGCCGGTGAAGTGCGTGTGCGGCTTGATGGAGCCGGGCTTGCACAGCACCTGGCCGCGCTGCACGTCTTCGCGCTTGGTGCCGCGCAGGAGGATACCGACGTTGTCGCCGGCCTGGCCCTGGTCGAGCAGCTTGCGGAACATTTCCACGCCGGTGCAGGTGGTCTTTTGCGTGTCAGCAATACCGACGATCTCGATTTCTTCGCCGACCTTGATGATGCCGCGCTCGACACGGCCGGTCACGACGGTGCCGCGGCCGGAGATGGAGAACACGTCTTCCACGGGCATCAGGAAGGCGCCGTCCACTGCACGCTCTGGCAGGGGGATGTAGGTGTCAAGAGCTTCGGCCAGCTTCATGATGGCCTCTTCGCCCAAGGCACCCTTGTCGCCTTCCATGGCCAGCTTGGCTGAGCCGTGGATGATTGGGGTCTTGTCGCCGGGGAAGTCGTATTTGTCGAGCAGCTCGCGCACTTCCATTTCAACGAGTTCGAGCAGCTCGGCGTCGTCGACCATGTCGCACTTGTTCAGGAACACGATGATGTAAGGAACACCCACCTGACGGGCCAGCAGGATGTGCTCGCGGGTCTGGGGCATGGGGCCGTCAGCGGCCGAGCACACCAAAATGGCGCCGTCCATCTGGGCTGCGCCGGTGATCATGTTTTTCACATAGTCGGCGTGGCCTGGGCAGTCCACGTGGGCGTAGTGGCGGTTGGCCGTCTCGTACTCGACGTGAGCGGTGTTGATGGTAATGCCGCGCGCTTTTTCTTCAGGAGCCGCGTCAATCTGGTCGTAACCCTTGGCCTCGCCGCCGAACTTGGATGCCAGTACGGTCGTGATCGCCGCCGTCAGCGTCGTCTTGCCATGGTCCACGTGGCCAATCGTGCCGACGTTGACGTGCGGCTTGGTCCGCTCAAATTTGCCTTTTGCCATTTTTCTCTCCAGATAAAGAACATGCCCGTGTACGGTTTAACGTCTGCACTGTGTTGCTGATTCACTTCGCACGGGCACGAAGTGGCACACAATCGCAGACAAGGAAAAAAGCTGCCAATCCCATCCGGGACCGGCAGCGAACGTTATTTACTTGGCGCGCGAAGCCATGATGGCTTCCGACACGTTGCGCGGGGCTTCAGAGTAGTGCTTGAACTCCATCGAGTAGGTAGCACGACCCTGCGACATCGAACGCAGCGTGGTCGAATAACCGAACATTTCGGACAACGGCACTTCTGCCTTGATGGCCTTGCCGCCACCGACCATGTCTTCCATGCCTTGCACCATGCCGCGGCGTGAGGACAGATCGCCCATCACGTTACCAGCGTAGTCTTCAGGCGTCTCAACTTCCACGGCCATCATGGGCTCCAGAATCACCGGGCCGGCCTTGCGGCAGCCTTCCTTGAAACCGAAGATGGCAGCCATCTTGAACGCGAGTTCGTTCGAGTCCACATCGTGGTACGAACCGAAGTGCAGCGTCACCTTGACGTCGACCACCGGATAGCCGGCCAGCACGCCAGACGTGACGGCTTCGTTGATACCCTTTTCGACCGCAGGAATGTATTCGCGAGGAACCACACCACCCTTGATGGCGTCGATGAACTCGATGCCTTTACCCATTTCATTGGGTTCGATCTTGAGCACGACGTGGCCGTACTGGCCCTTGCCGCCGGACTGGCGAACGAACTTGCCTTCGGCGTCTTCCACGGTCTTGCGGATGGTTTCGCGGTAAGCCACTTGCGGCTTGCCCACGTTGGCTTCCACGCCGAATTCGCGCTTCATGCGGTCAACAATAATTTCCAGATGCAACTCGCCCATACCGGCGATCAGGGTCTGGCCGGACTCTTCGTCGGTCTTGACACGGAAAGAAGGATCTTCCTGCGCGAGGCGCTGCAGCGCAATACCCATTTTTTCCTGGTCGGCCTTGGTCTTGGGTTCCACTGCCTGTGTAATCACGGGCTCAGGGAACACCATGCGCTCAAGCATGACGATGGCATCTGGGTCGCACAGGGTTTCGCCGGTGGTCACGTCCTTGAGGCCCACGCAGGCAGCGATGTCGCCGGCGCGGATTTCGCTGACTTCTTCACGGTTGTTGGCGTGCATCTGCACGATACGGCCGATGCGCTCTTTCTTGCCTTTGACCGGGTTGTAGACGCTGTCGCCTTTTTTCAGGACGCCGGAATACACACGCACGAAGGTCAGCTGGCCCACGAACGGGTCGGTCATTAGCTTGAAAGCCAATGCGGAGAACTTCTCTTCGTCGTCAGCCTTGCGGGTGACGGGTGCTTCGTCTTCGTCCGTGCCGCTTACAGGCGGAATATCCACCGGCGAGGGCATGAATTCAATCACGGCGTCCAGCATGCGCTGCACACCCTTGTTCTTGAACGCGGAGCCGCAGTACATCGGCTGGATTTCGCTGGCGATGGTACGCGTGCGGATGCCCAGCTTGATTTCAGCTTCGGTCAGGTCGCCTTCTTCCAGGTATTTATTCATCAGCTCTTCGGACGACTCGGCCGCAGCCTCGACCATCTTCTCGCGCCATTCCTTGGCCAGCTCGACGAGCTCGGCAGGGATGTCACTGTAGGTGAACTTCATGCCTTGCGAGGCTTCGTCCCAGATGATGGCCTTCATTTTCAGCAAGTCGACCACGCCGGTGAAGTTTTCTTCAGCGCCGATGGGGATCACCATAGGCACAGGGCTGGCCTTCAGGCGCAGCTTCATCTGCTCAACGACCTTGAAGAAGTTCGCACCGGTGCGGTCCATCTTGTTGACAAACGCGAGGCGGGGAACCTTGTACTTGTTGGCCTGGCGCCAGACGGTTTCAGACTGGGGCTGAACGCCGCCCACGGCGCAATACACCATGCAAGCGCCGTCAAGCACGCGCATGGAACGCTCCACCTCGATGGTGAAGTCCACGTGGCCCGGGGTGTCGATGATGTTGATGCGGTGCTCAGGCAGGGACGTGTCCATGCCTTTCCAGAAGCAGGTGGTGGCAGCGGAAGTAATCGTGATGCCGCGCTCCTGCTCTTGCTCCATCCAGTCCATGGTGGCCGCGCCGTCGTGAACTTCACCAATCTTGTGGTTCACGCCGGTGTAAAAAAGGATCCGCTCGGTGGTGGTGGTCTTGCCTGCATCGATGTGCGCGGAGATACCAATGTTGCGGTAGTTTTGAATGGGGGTAGCGCGGGACATAAATTACTTTCAGTTCGGGGTTACGAACAAAGACTCGTTGAAAGACTGCCCGCAACCCGGGCATCTCTCATCTTTTCTACGCGTCTGCCGGCCGGAGAGCGATGTCATGCATCACATCCGGCTGACAGGAATTGGGGTTGAACCGGTGGCAATCAAGGTAATTACCCTGAAACCACCCGGCAACCCGTCAGTTCGGCGCAGTCAATACTGCAATCGAAAATTAGAAGCGGAAGTGGCTGAACGCCTTGTTGGCTTCTGCCATGCGGTGAACTTCGTCACGCTTTTTCATGGCGCCGCCACGGCCTTCGGTCGCTTCCATCAGCTCATTGGCCAAACGGAGGGACATCGACTTCTCGCCGCGCTTCTTGGCGGCTTCTTTCAACCAGCGCATGGCCAGAGCCATGCGGCGGACAGGGCGCACTTCAACCGGCACCTGGTAGTTGGCGCCGCCGACGCGGCGGGACTTCACTTCAACCATGGGCTTGATATTGCCGATGGCCATGTGGAAAGCCTCGAGCGGATCTTTGCCGGGGTTCTTTTTCTCGATGAAGTCGAGCGCGCCATAAATGATGCGCTCTGCGACGGCCTTCTTGCCGCCTTGCATGATCACGTTCATGAACTTGGCGAGATCAACATCGCCAAATTTTGGATCAGGAAGAATTTCACGTTTAGGGACTTCGCGACGACGTGGCATTTTTTTACCTCTTTGCTTCAGTTGGCATTGCCTTTTGGACAACACCGCGAGAGTTATCAAAACCCTCACTTACTCGACCGGTGCAACTATTTGCACTTGGGTCACTTCGTTTCAGACACCTGCCAGGGCGAATGAAACACCTTGTTTTGAAGGAACTATCACAGGCTTCTGTGACAACTTCTTCTGGCGCGAGCTCTCAGTGAAGAGACAACCCGAGCCGGTTGGCTTATTTGGCCTTTGGCTTCTTCGCGCCGTACTTGGAGCGCGACTGCTTGCGGTCTTTCACGCCTTGCAAGTCGAGCGAACCACGGACGATGTGGTAACGCACACCGGGCAAGTCCTTGACACGACCGCCGCGAACCAGCACCACGCTGTGTTCCTGCAGATTGTGGCCTTCGCCGCCGATGTAGGAAATGATTTCAAAACCGTTGGTCAGGCGCACCTTGGCAACCTTACGCAGAGCGGAATTGGGCTTTTTAGGCGTCGTGGTGTACACACGGGTGCACACACCGCGGCGCTGCGGAGAATTTTCCATCGCAGGGCTCTTGGACTTGATCTTTTCGACCTCGCGCCCCTGACGGACTAACTGATTAATGGTTGGCATTGAAAACGTCCCTAAACGTCTGAAAACTGATTTACCGTGTTGATACGGCCACAAATATTTCCCGCCGTGAAAGCGGAAAAGCCTTCTAGTATAAACCGGATAGGGGAATCCCTCAAGCAGATTACGCAATTGGCCGCGGGAACCTCGGTACAAGGAGAGTTTCGCGCCCCAGGAACTGATGTTAGCGCCCACTCCGAACAAGTACTTCGCGGACGGCGCACAGCCAGTCCATAAACGCCCATAGCGGATTGGACTTACTTCAAATGGCTTTGAAGGTTGCGAAAAGGCGGCGTTGCACCGGGGACGTCAGGGCGTTTTCTGGCGCACCTTCATCTTTCCCTAGTACTAGACCCAGCCTTCAGCCAGCAACCAGAATGTCTGGAGTTGCCCGGATCCGCTAGATATATATGTATAGCGGGCTGTGAGGTCGCGGGAAGGACCACTAAAGCCCCGTCCCGGAGCCGCCAGCCATGCGTCTTATTTAATCCACAGGCGGATGGCGTCCCAGGCGCGGCCCAGGATGCCGGCCTCATCCACTGCTTCCAGTGCTACCAGCGGCACTTCTGCCACAGGGGCAGGGTTGTCGCCCAGGCTGACCTTCAGCATGCCAAGGGATTGGCCCTTGGCAAACGGAGCCACCAGTGGATCGGGGCGCGCCACCTGAGTTTTGACCCTGGCGGCACTGCCGGCAGCGACGGCCACCACGATGGCCTGCGGACGGCCCAGCTTCACCGTCGAAGAGGTGCCTTTCCAGACCGACGGGGTGACAACGGCCTGGCCTGCATCGAACAGCTTCACCGCCTCATAGGCCGTATAACCCCAGTTCAGCAGTTTCTGCGACTCATTGGCACGAGCGCTGTCGCTGGCGGTGCCCAGCACGATGACCAGCAACCGGCGTGGGCCTGGTGCGCCGGCCGCGCCCAGATTGGGGAAGTCGCGCTTTGCGGTGGCGATCATGCAATAACCGGCGGCGTCCGTATGGCCGGTTTTGAGGCCGTCCACCGTCGGATCGCGGAACAGCAGGGTATTGCGATTGGTGTCGTTGGCCGCCGGGGTTCCCGGATAGCGGTATTTCTTGATGGCCGAGTAGCCGATGTAATCGGGGAAATCCTGCATCAGGCGGGTGGACAGGATGCTCAGATCGCGCGCGGTGGTCGTGTGGCCGGGTTCGGTCAGGCCTTCCGGGTTTTTATAGGACGTGGACTTCATGCCCAGTGCCTTGGCCTGCTCGTTCATGAGGCGGACAAAATTTTCGGCCGATCCGCCCACGCCTTCTGCCAACGCCATCGTTGCGTCGTTGCCGGACTGCACCACCATGCCTTTGATCAGGTCTTCCACAGGCACCTGCATCTTCGGGTCAATGAACATGCGCGAACCCGGCATCTTCCAGGCGCGCTCGCTGACGGGGAAGGTCTGCTTCAGATCGATTTTTTTGGACTTGAGCGCATCAAACACCAGGTACTCGGTCATCAGCTTGGTCAGCGACGCCGGCTCGATGGGCGAGTCAATGTCCTTGGCCGCGAGGATCTGGTTGGCTGTCACGTCCAGCAACAGGTAAGAACGCGCGGCAATTTCAGGAGGTTGCGGCACCTGGGCGTGCGCCACTGGCAGCGCAACGGAAAAAACCAGTATCAGGGTGGCGGCGAAACCGCGCAGGCCCTGGACGGCGCGGGAGGCCTTGAGTGAGCAATGCATGTTGGAGATGTCAGTGGGAGGTGGGGTAACAAACGGAAAAAATCCGGGCGGGCCGGGGAAGTCAGGCGGCTGGCGATGAAAGGTGGCGAACCACCAGGTTTTTCAGCAGGGGCAATTGTCCATGAAAGAAATGGCCGCCCCCAGGCACAACGGTAACAGGCAGTGCCTGGGGCCGCGCCCAGTCCAGCACGGCGGACAGCAGCACGGTGTCGTCCTGCTCGCCATGCACCACCAGGGTTTTCAGATGCGCGGCCGCGTCAATGGGCGCAGCAGGCGAGCGGGTGACGCTGGTTCCGACCAGCACCAGCTTTTCAATGGCACGGCTGGCACCCAGGCGCTCGAAGGCATGGGTAGTGACAAATGCACCGAACGAAAACCCGGCAAGCGCCAGCGGGTGCGCGGCCGCGGCCGGCGCGGCGTGCTCCACCACCGCCAGAAGATCCTCAAGCTCGCCCCGGCCTTCGTCATGGCTGCCGGCACTGCCGCCCACACCGCGAAAGTTGAACCGGACGGCGGTCCACCCGCATTGCACAAAGGCCCGGGCCATTGTCTGCACCACCTTGTTGTCCATGGTGCCCGCGAACAGCGGGTGCGGATGCGCAATGACCGCCACGCCGCGTGACTCACCAGCGGGAAGGTCCATGGCAATTTCAATCGCGCCGGCGGTGCCCTGGATGATCGACTTGCGGGTTTGCGAATTCACTGTGACGGATCCATTCAAACAGATTGCTATCAAATAAGGAGCTGCTTACGCCCTACTTTATTGGGCTAGAGGGCTAAAAAATGCAATTCTAGAAGCAGCGACACTGCCTCGGGCACCGGCCTAGCGCCCAATGTGCGCGGGAAGCCGCAGGCGTTCGACGACTTTCCCGTTCTTCAGGTGCGACTCGACGATTTCATCAATGTCGCTGGCGTCCACGTAGGTGTACCAGACGGCTTCGGGATAGACCACGGCCACTGGGCCGCCTGCGCAGCGGTCCAGGCACCCGGCCTTGTTGACCCGTACCTTGCCCGGACCGGCCAGCCCCGCAACTTTCACCTGGGATTTGCAGCGGTCAAAGCCTTCCTGCGCCCGATGGTCGGCGCAGCAGTCTTCGCCGTTGGCGCGCTGGTTCAGGCAAAAGAAAACATGGCGTTCGTAGTAAGAGTTTTGTTCTGGCATGCCGTAACTTTAGAGGATTGTTGCGTTCCCCATGCTTCACCCGGGTTGGCGCCATGTCAGCGCTTGTTCAGCGCCGCGCCTCACGGCCCGAAAGTCGCAGCAACACATAGAGCAAAGCTGCATACGGCCAGAGCCAGCCCAGCCACTGCACCAGGCCGTGAAAACGGATAAAGCGGCCCTGCTCCCAGGTCTGCAGCGTTTGCGCAAAGTACGGGTCTGCGGGCGCCTGGTTGAGCAGTCCCAGGTGCGCAGTGAGCGCCAGCAGCGCCAGCGCCGCCGCGCCGCGGCGCGGCACCGGCAGCAGCGCCGCCGCCAGCACAACCGCAAACCCGATCCCCACCTGCACCGGCAGGTCCAGCCAGGCCCAGGCGTGGTCCGGGCCGTAGCTCAGCGCTGCAGACAGCGCCGACGCGGCGATGCCGACGGTGATGATGGCCGCTGAGAATGCCGCACGCTGCCAGAGCGTGCGGATCACGCAATAACCCAGCAGACAGGGAATCAGTGCGCCCAGGGCCACGCACAGCAATTCGGCAATCGGCACCAACGGTTGCAGCTCGATGTCGCGCATGGGCATCCACTCCAGGAAAGGCGTGTCGGCCAGCACCTCGGCCAGCGCCAGCTCCAGCCGCTCAAAGACCTGGCCCAGCCCAAGCGGCACCGAGGCAGGAAACAGCAGCGCCGGCGGCCAGAGCAACAGCAGCACCAGTGCCCCGCGCGCATCCTGCGCAAACCAGCGCCCCCGAAAGCGGCTCCAGCGATCCACAAAACCGGCTTTCTCCAGCGCCCACGCGCAGCACGCACCCAGCCACGCGCCGGCCGTATTGAGCACCAGGTCGACATTGGAAGGGATGCGGGACGGCAGGTAACTTTGCAGCGTCTCCATCAACAGCGACAACAGCATGCTGAGCAGCACCGCCACCGTGACGGCCCAGGAAACACGCCCGCTGCGCAATGCCGACAGCGCCAGCAGGAACCCCAGCGGCGCATAACCCATCAGGTTGGCGCCTACGTCGAACCCGGTCCAGTACTGCGGCAGCGGTGCGGTCAGGAACCTGAGCGGCGAAATGCCTTGGTCGCGCCAGTCGGCAAAGGGGTAAAGGCTTGCATAGATGACGAGGCAAACGGTTGCCAGCGCCAGAGGCCAGGCGGTGGTCTTATGCACACCCCTATCGTTCTCACTACGCTGAGTTGTTGGCACACCCCCGTTGTCCTCACTCCGCTGCGCTGCGTGTAGTTCCCTCCCCCCTTGCAGGGGGCGACGCGAGGCGCCCGGCGAAGCCGGTTCGCCCGCGTCTGCTGGATGGGGGGAGGGCTCGTTGTTCACTGCTCTGCCCGTGTGACCTTAGAAAGGCTTGACCACTACCAGGATGACTGCCGCTAACAACAACAGCACCGGCACTTCGTTAAACCAGCGAAACCACTTGTGGCTGCGGGTGCTGCGGTTGGCGACGAGCTTTGCCAGCAGGCGGCCGCAGGCGTGGTGGTAGCCGATCGAGAGCACCACGACGGCCAGCTTGGCATGCATCCAGCCGTTGCCCGGTCCACGGCCTATGCCGTAACCGAGGTACAGCCAGAGGCCAAAGCCCAGCGCGGGCACCGCCAGGATGGTGGTGAAACGCATGAGCTTGCGCGCCATCAAAATCAACCGTTCGCGCTCCGCCACGCTCTCCGGCGGCACCATCGCCAGGTTCACAAAGATCCGCGGCAGGTAAAAAAGCCCCGCGAACCAGCTGGCGATAAAAACGATGTGGAGTGATTTGACCCAGAGCATCCACAGAGTTTAGCCCCCACGCTTTTCACTTCGTGTAATGCGCTGCCCCCCGAGGGGGCGCTGCGCCTGCGGCCCGGCTAAGCCGGTTCCGCGGCCCCTGCTGGCCTCAAGAGCTGTCGCGTGCTGCGTGGGCAAGCATGAATGCGTCGGGGCAAAAAAATGCCCGGAGGCATGAAGCCACCGGGCTGTTAAGCCTTTTTGCTGTCACACGCAAAGGCCCCGCTCAGGGAGGAAAAGCGGGATGCAGCCACCAAATTGGTAACCACACGTATTAATTTTAACCACGGCCCTCCGGCCTTGGCAATAATTTTCTAAGCAACCTAAGAAACTTCCTGTAAGGCTGGAAGGCTTTCACGGCAACGCCGCCCTGCCAAATCCCGGCCAAATACTTCCGGGCTATTCATAAAGCTTTGGCACAATTTGCGCATGACATTGCATGCTCCCAACTTTGCGCCCTTCCCCGCAGGCCGCCCCCGGCGCCTACGCCGTGATGCCTTCACCCGCAACCTGGTCCGCGAGCATGCGCTCACCGCCCACGACCTGATCTACCCGGTGTTCGTGGTAGACGGCAAACAGCAGCGCCAGCCAGTGGCGTCCATGCCAGGCGTCGAAAGACTGAGCATTGATCTCTTGCTGCCGGTTGCGGAGGAATGCGTGAAGCTGGGCATCCCGGTCATGGCGCTGTTTCCAGTGGTGGACGCATCGCTCAAAACCTATGACGGCGTCGAAGCCACCAACCCCGATGGACTGATTCCGCGCGTCGTCCGCGAACTCAAGAAAAACTTCCCCGGCCTGGGCGTGATGACCGATGTCGCGCTGGATCCTTTCACCACGCACGGCCAGGACGGCCTGCCCGATGACAACGGCTACATCCTCAATGAAGAGACAGTGGCGATGCTGGTGCGGCAAGCCATGTGCCAGGCCGAGGCCGGTGTGGACATGGTTGCACCCAGCGACATGATGGACGGCCGCATCGGCGCCATCCGCCAGGCGCTGGAAGCCAAAAAACTCATCCACACCCGCATCATGGCCTACAGCGCCAAGTACGCCAGCGCGTTTTACGGCCCTTTCCGCGAGGCGGTCGGCTCCGCCGGCAACCTGGGCAAGGCCGACAAAAAGGTTTACCAGATGGATCCCGGCAACAGCGAGGAAGCGCTGCGCGAGGTGGCCATGGACATCGCCGAAGGCGCCGACATGGTGATGGTCAAGCCCGGCATGCCCTATCTGGACGTGGTGCGCCGTGTGAAGGACGCGTTCGGTGTGCCGACCTTCGCCTACCAGGTCAGCGGCGAGTACGCCATGATCAAGGCCGCCGCGCAGAATGGCTGGCTGGACCATGACGCCGTCATGATGGAAAGCCTGCTGGCCTTCAAGCGCGCCGGCGCCGATGGCGTGCTGACCTACTTCGCCATCGACGCCGCCAGGAAGCTGCGGCAGGCCTGACGCCAGGCGGCGCGCCAACCGCTATTAAAATGATAGCTGTTCGCGCCGATTCTTATTGGGCCAAGTGCCGATCTGATACTTAAATCCCGGGCAAAAGGTCTTTCATGCGCGTTTTCACCATCACTTCCGGCAACCAGGGCATCACCGAGACCGATGCCCTGCCAACCGCATTGCCAGCGCAGGGATTTGTCTGGGTCGCCTGCGCGCGACGCGAGTTCGAGGTGCTGCAGGCGCAGATCCAGGCCAGCCTGCAACTGCTGTGCGGCACCCAACTGGTGGACCTGCATGTGGCCGACCTGCTGAACAACCAGCTGCCCTCACATTACGACTACACCTCGCAGTACGACATCCTGGTGTTCCGTCGCCTGGCCGCTGGCCAAACCGAAACCGACCTCAGCGCGCCCGGGCAACCGCTGCACGAACGCATGAAGCGCAGCGGCCCGCCGGTGCTCAAGCGCATTGATACCAGCCCGGTCGGCTTTGCCGTGTTCGACCAGCTGCTGCTGACCGTGCACCCCACGGACTGCGCGGTGCGCGACGCGTATGCGGCCAGGCTACTGAATGCCACCACGGCCGAGTCGCGCTCCAGCGGCGTCAAGCTGCCCGCCAGCCCCGCCGACGTGATGCTGCGTATCGTCAACCAGATGGTGGACGGCTACCTTGAGTTGCGGCGCGAGCTCACGCGCCAGCTCGACCACTGGCAGGCCGAACTGCTCAAACCCGGCACCCGCTTTACCAACTGGAGTTCGGTGCTCGACGCGCGGCTGGCCATGCACCAACTGGACGAGATCTGCGAAGACCAGCGCTCGGCCGTGCAGGACTGGATCGATTCCATCGAAACCTGGCCCGAGGGCGGCACGCCCGCCGCGCTGCGCGAGCGCGAGCTGCTCAAGGTGCGTTCGCGCGATGTGCTCGAACACATCGAGCGGGTGGTGCACCATGTGCGGCGTATGGAACAAAGCGCCGAAACCGCGGTGCAGATGCATTTTTCGGCGCAGAGCAACCGCACCAACGACATCATGCGTACGCTCACGGCGCTCACCGCCATCTTCCTGCCACTAAACCTGATCACAGGTTTCTTCGGCATGAATTTCGAGTTCATGCCCTTTATCCGCTCCCCCGCTGGCTTCTGGTGGACTTTCGGGTTCATGATCATGCTCGTCGTGGTGGTTGTGACGGTGTTCTGGCGCAAGCAATACCTGGCCAGGACGCGCCGCTGACACGACGGCCCCCAACAGTTCCTGCCAACTACTGCCGCGATCCCCGCCATGCAGTCCGAAGCCCGCCCCAGCAATGCCTACAGCGTGAAGGTTGGCTGTGCAGGCTGGAGCCTGCCGCGGGACACCTGGCCGGAATTCCCTCCAGAGGGCAGCCATCTCGAGCGTTACGCAGCCCGCTTCAACGCGGTCGAGATCAATTCTTCTTTCTATCGCCCGCACCAGCCGTCTACCTACGCACGGTGGGCGAGCGCCGTGCCGGCGCACTTCCGTTTTTCCGTCAAGCTGCCCAAGGCCATCACGCACGAGCTTCGGCTGCGCCACTGCGGTGCCTTGCTTGATACATTCCTGGAACAGGCCGGCTGCCTTGGCGACAAATTCGGTTGCCTGCTGGTACAGCTGCCGCCCAGCCTGGTTTTTGATGTGGAAGTTGCCGCGGGCTTTCTTGCCACGCTGCGGCAGCGTCATGCCGGCGGGGTTGCGCTGGAGCCGCGCCATGCGAGCTGGTTTACCTCGGCGGCCGACGACCTGCTCAAGGCCATGAAGGTGGCCCGCGTCCTGGCCGACCCGGTAATGTTTGACGCAGCCAGCCGGCCAGGCGGCGACCCCGGCCTGGTCTACGTACGGCTGCACGGGTCGCCGCACATGTATTACTCAGCGTATGCCCCTGATGTGCTGAATGCGCTTGCCGTCCGGCTTGAGCTTGCGGCGGCGTCTGACGCTTGCGCCTGGTGCATCTTTGACAATACAGCCAGCGGCGCCGCGGTGCCTGACGCGCTGCGCCTCACCGGGAAGCTGGCACGAAGCTGATCCACCCCGGGGCAGGCAGCGCCCAGGAAAGGATGTCCCATGAGAAAGCAGTCCGCCAGGAAGACCCCGAAAGCAAACGGTGCCGACGACCTGACACGGGAAAACGTCGAAGCCATGCGGCGGGTGGAAGAAACCGCCATGGCCAATCGCAGCCGGGCCGACCGCATGGCCGCTTTTATTGCCGGCTTTTGTGGTTCCATGCCTTTTGTCTGGATGCACGTGGCCGCGTTTGCGTCCTGGATCAGCTTCAATTCATGGCCGGGGCTGGCGCATTTTGATCCCTATCCCTTTACCTTCCTGACGCTGGTGGTATCGCTGGAAGCCATCTTCCTCTCGTCTTTCATCCTCATCAGCCAGAACTATGAATTGCGCGTCAGCGACAGGCGCAACCAGCTTGACCTGCAGATCAACCTGCTGACCGAACAGGAAAACACCAAAATGATCCAGATCCTGGAGCGCATCGCCAAAAAGGTAGGCGCCAACATTGAAGGCGATCCGGAGATCCCCGTCCTCAAGGAAAATACCGATCCCGAAAAACTGGTTGCCCAGATCGAACAGGCGCAACGTGAAAACCCGCAGCGGTGAACGCCAGGCACCCTCACTCCCTGGCGCTCAGACCCAGGGTTGGGCCAAGCCTTCGTCCTTGAATGCCCGGATCACGGCAGGGCGCGCCAGCGCCCGCTCCAGGTAAGGGCCGAGATGAGGGCGGTTGCGCGCCGGTGACGACGCAAAGTTGCGCGTCCAGCGGCACAGCGTCAGCGCATAGATATCCACGGCCGAATACTTCGCACCCAGCAGCCAGGGTTGGCCATGATTTTTTTCAAGCCTTGCCAGCTCTGCGTCCAGCTGGTCCAGCATCAGGCCGACCTTGGCTTCCGCATGCGACTTGAGTTCGGCAACACCGGCGCTGTTGCCGGGGCTCATCCAGCGGTCGGTGTAGAAGTAAATGATCAAAGTGGACTGCACGGTGTTGGTCAGCCAGATCAACCATTTGTAGAAATGCGCGCGCTCCGTGCTACCCACAGCAGGGGCCAGGCCCGCCTCGGGATGGGAATCACACAGGTGCAGGCAGATCGCGGCGGTTTCATACAGCACCAGGTCGCCATCGACCAGCGTCGGGATCAGACCGTTGGGATTGAGCTTGCGGTAAGCCTCCGAGCGGTGCGCGCCCGTGCTGGTGTCGACGAGGACTTTTTCAAACGGCACACCCAGTTCCTGGAGCAGGATATGAGGCGCCATGGCGGCGGAACTGGGGGAGAAATGGAGTTTGTACATCTTGCGCATTTTGCCGCAGGCTCATTCTCCACATCTGCAAGCAAGGTGCTGCGGGACCGGCTTCGCCAAGCGGCAGGCGCCGTCCCTGGCGTGGGCAACAGGCTACACAGTGAGCCTGGGCGGGGGTGGTTTTACAGGCCAAAGATGCCGGCGGCATTGCCCCAGGCGATCTTGCGGGCCACGTCGGCGGGCAGGTCGCCCAGCCAGGTGCGGTATCCCTTCATGAGGTCGTCGTAATAAAGCCAGCGCTGGTTGACCCAGGTATCGGAGCCGATCATGAAACGGCCGGGGTATTTAAGCAGCAGTGCGCGCCATTCGGGACACAGCTTGCCGTCTTCGCACGTCAGGCCTGGGCGATACGACAGCTCTCCCATGAGCTGCGGGTACTTGCCCATCAGTGCATCGACCCGCGCCACGGGAGCGCCACCGATGCCGGTATGCGCCCAGATCAGCCGCACATGGGCGGCATGGGCCATCAGCAGGTCAATCGCCGTGTCGTCCACATGCGAGAGCACCGCCAGCTTGTTCTTTGCGGCGAACTGGATCAGTTTTTGGGCCACCGGGCCGTTGGCGTTGGCGCTGTCGTAGAGGTGGAATTCGCCGATGCCTTTGTAGGGACCGGCCTGGTCGCCCGTGACGCCGCGGGCAAACTCGGCCTGCACCATCTCGTAAATGGATTCGTCGCGAAACCAGTTGTCGTAGTCGGCGCGGTTGCGGTACAGGCGGATGAAAGGCACCACCGTCACGCCGGCCTGACGGGTTTCCCGCATGGCGGCCAGCGACTTCGTGCCGTCATTGGGCCGCGAGTTGGCCACGATGGCCTTGACTCCGTTACGCTTCATGCGGGCCAGGACATCTGCCGGCGCATGCGGACCACTGTTGCCGTTCCAGGCCTCTTCGTTGTAGTGCAGGTGCGTGTCAAACAATGGACCGGCGTAGTCGGCCGCTCGCGCAGTCGCCGAAAACGCTATCAAAACGATAGCTACTCGCACACATTCGAAAAGGGCTACGACCAGAAAAGGCTTGAATCCGGAGACAAAATGCATGATCAGGCCAGCTTGGCGGCAAAAAACGCCAGCGAACGCTCACGCGCCAGCTTTGCCGCCGCTTCGTTGTACGAGCCGCGCTGGTCGCAGTTGAAACCGTGGTTGGCCTGGTACACATGCACCTCGACTTCCGGGTGCGCCTTGCGGAAGGCCTCAACCCCATCCATCGGAATCCAGTGGTCCTGGTCGCCGAAGTGGGCCATGACGGGACACTTGGGCTGGCGCCCGATTTCCTCCTCGGCCGTGATGCCGCCCCCATAGTAGGGAATGGCTGCGGACAGGCCGTTGAGCAGGCAGGCCGCACGCCAGGTCAAGAGGCCGCCCCAGCAAAACCCGATGATGCCTACCTTGCCGCCACTCGCCTTCGCCGCGTGATCAATTGCCGCCTGGATGTCCTGCAGAACACCGGCGCCCGGTAACGCGCTGACGGCGGTTTTCAACTCGAAGCCGGCTTTCATGTCCGCCTCGCTGTAGCCCATGTCGACGCCGGGTTTGACGCGCTCAAACGTGGCAGGCGCCACCGCCAGGTAGCCTTCCGCCGCAAAACGGTCCGTGACACCGCGGATGTGCGAGTTGACACCGAAAATTTCCTGCACAACAACGATGCCGCCGCGCGGTTTGCCTGCGGGTTGTGCAACATAAGCCGGCACGGCAAAGCCGTCGGCGGCGGTAAGCTGGATGAATTGGCCCATGGTGTGGATGCTCCTTCGACAAAAAGAATGCGGTCTATGAAATGGCGGCAGTTGCGGCGTTGCCCAACTTCAAGCGGATCCCCGGAGTTTGCGCTCCACGAAATCAAGCCGGTCCTGGCCCCAGAACAGCTCACCGTCCACGACATAACTGGGCGCGCCGAACACGCCCGCGTCAATCGCCTGCTGGGTATTGGCCTCATAGCGCTCCTGCACCGCCTGGCTGAAGGACTGTTCCAGCCGCTCGGCAGGCAAGCCGCATCCGGCGAGCAGCTCGGCCAGCACTTTTTCATCGGCGATGTGGCGCTCGCGCACCCACACGGCGCTGAAGATGGCGCCGCCGATCTTCATCGCGGCTTCAGGGCCGTCGTGCAGGTTCACCGCAATGATGAGGCGCGAGGCTTCGTCGCCGGACACCGGGAAATATTTGGGCTTGAGGTTCAGCGGTGCATGCAGGTAGTCTGAGTAGCGCTGCAATTCCAGCAGGCGGTAAGCCTGGCGCTGCGGCGCGCGCTGCCCCAGCGGCAACCCGCCCGAGATGGGAAACACCTTGCCACCCAAGTCGATGGGCAGCACATTTACCACGGCGTCCGCCGCGCGGGCGATCTGGGCAAAACGTTCGTGGCCCAGATAAGTCCATGGACTTTGCGGCGTAAAGTAATAATCCACAACGGTGCTCATGATCGTCTCCGGTTTGTAGAACCTGTTTACGATCTAAACGGGGCCGCGCAAGCACCTTCCCGGGATGGGATGCAAGGCGCGGCGCGCTGCCCATAGCACCGCTATGGGTTAGCGCCGCAACGCCGCAGACCGCCCGAGAAGGTACTTGCCCTCCGGGTTGGGGTGAAATCGGGCGATTGAGCCACCCGAGCCCTTGCATGGGCATGAGCCCATGCGGCGTTCCCGGTCGGCCCACTCATCCCGATTGCACCCCAACGCGGCTCCGTTTAGATCGTAAACAGGTTCTTAAGGCCTGTTCAAGTACATTGGCCCGATGCAATCCCCGTTTTTACCCGGGATTGCCATTTTCTGCAGGAGGTCCGGTTTGTCAAAAGTTCTTCTGATCACAGGTGGCTCGCGCGGCATAGGCGCCGCCAGCGCCCTGCTCGCGGCACGCCAGGGTTGGGCGGTGGCCGTCAACTACACCAGCAACTCGCTGGCAGCCGACGAGGTGGTGCGGCAGATCCGCCAGGGCGGCGGCCAGGCCATCACGGTGCAGGCCGACGTGGCCGATGAGGCGCAGGTGCTGGCCATGTTTGAAAAAGTCGACGCCAAACTGGGCCGGCTGGACGGCCTGGTCAACAACGCGGGCGTGGTCGACAGCACCACCCGCGTCGACGCCATGACCCTTGAGCGGCTGCGGCGCATGTTCGAGATCAATGTGTTCGGCTCATTCCTCTGCGCACGCGAAGCCGTCAAACGCATGAGCACACGTTACGGCGGCGCGGGCGGCGCCATCGTCAACCTCTCCAGCGTCGCGGCGCGCCTGGGCGGGCCGGGCCAGTATGTGGACTATGCGGCCGCCAAGGGTGCCATCGACACCTTCACCGTCGGGCTGGCCAAGGAAGTCGCCACCGAAGGCATTCGCGTGAACGCCGTGCGCCCCGGCATCATCGACACAGACATCCACGCCTCGGGTGGCCTGCCCGACCGGGCCCGCGAGATGGCGCCGCAGGTGCCCATGCAGCGGCCCGGCACCGCCGATGAAGTGGCCGAGTCGATTGTCTGGCTGCTGGGAGACAATGCGGGCTACACAACCGGCGCATTCCTGGATGTTTCCGGGGGGAGGTAGAGCCCCCACGCTTCCCCACTTCGTGTGGGTCGCTGCCCCCGAGGGGGCCGCCCGCCTGCGGCCTGGCAAAGCCAGTTCCGCGGCTCATGCTGGCATAAGCAAGGCGGGCCGGTGGAGCAACAGGTTCGCGCTGCCGCTTGAGTTGTCATTAAGGAAGACCGATGGATTTCAAACCGCTTGTCACGCTGCTGGCCATCGTCAACCCGCTGGCCATCGTGCCGTTTTTCATTCATTACACCCAGGGGTTTTCCGACGAGCAACGCCGCCGCACCATTCTGGTTGCGGCCTTCTCGGCGTTTATTGTCATTGCCATCAGCGCAGTGCTGGGGCTGCAGATCCTCGACTTCTTTAGCATCTCGCTGGCAAGCTTCCAGGTGGGCGGCGGCATGCTGCTGCTGATCAGCTCGATGAACATGTTGAATGCGCAACCCGCTGAAGCCAAACCACTGACCAATGAAATGGAAGACGGCGCAGAAAAGGCCGCACGCGGCGCCAGCATCGCGGTGGTTCCGCTGACCATCCCGCTGCTGACCGGTCCGGCCACCATGTCAACGGTGGTGATTTATGCCGAGAAGGCCCAGACGGCCCTTCAAGTCGCTGCGCTGGTCGGCTACGGCGTGGTGATTGCGCTGGTCACCGCCGTCAGCTTTTCACTGGCCGAACCGATTGCCCGCGTGCTGGGCAAGACCGGCATCAACGTCATGACGCGTTTGATGGGCCTGATCCTCGCCGCGCTGGCTGTGGAGGTGATGGCCGGCGGGTTGGGCAAGCTCTTTCCGATACTGCTCCGCTCCTGAACACGGGTTGAATACAGATGGCCGGCGCGCGCATCCTGTTGGTGGAAGACGATCCGGCGATTGCCCGGTCCATCATCTACGCGCTGGAGCGCGACGGCCTCACCGTGACGCACAGCCTGCTGCTGGGTGACGCGCGCCGCCAGCTTGCGTTGCAAATGCCCGACGCGGTGATCCTGGATGTCGGTTTGCCCGACGGCAACGGCCTGGATTTATGCCGCGAGCTGCGCGCCGCCGGCAGCCTGCCGGTACTGATGCTCAGCGCCCAGGGTGAGGAAATCGACCGCGTGCTCGGGCTCGAGCTGGGCGCCGATGACTATGTGAGCAAACCCTTCAGTCCGCGCGAATTGCTGGCGCGCGTGCGCAGCCTTCTGAGGCGTGCACGCATGCCTGCCCCTGCGGCGGCGCCGGCTGGCGCCAATCCTTTCGTGATCGACGCCGCGGGCCAACGCGCAAGCCTGCACGGCCACCTGCTCAACCTGACACGCCGCGAGTTCGGCCTGCTGGCCGAGCTGCTGCGCCACCGCGAACGCATCCGGTCGCGTGATGAGCTGCTCACTGCGGTTTGGGGGACGGATTCAGACAGCACTGACCGCACGGTAGACACCCACATCAAAACCCTGCGCGCCAAGCTGCAGGAAGCAGCGCCGGAGCACGACTACATCGTCACTCACCGCGGTATGGGCTACAGCCTGAAAGTATGAAACACCTCGTTGCGGACTCACTGCGTGTAGCCGCCTCCCCCTCAAGTTGCGGCGCCTGTGGTCCGGCAACGCCGGTCCCACGGCCCCTGCTGGAAAAACCCGCTGTGCGTCAATCGGTATGCGTTTAGGAATTCGTCTGCTCTTCGGCTTCTTTCTGGTCACGGGCCTGGCGGCATTTTTTGTGCTGCGCGTCTTCATGGCGGAGGTCAAACCCAGCGTGCGTGAAGTCATGGAAGACATGATGGTGGACACCGCCAACATCCTGGCCGAGCTGGCCAGCGACGAGCTGTCGGCCGGGGCTATCGCGGAGGGCCGCTTTGCAGGCCACGTACGCAACTACGCGCGCCGGCCAATTGACGCGCAGATCTGGGGCCTGTCCAAACAATCACTGGATTTTCGTGTGTATGTGACCGACGCCGGCGGCAAGGTGGTGTTCGACTCGGAGAACGTGGCCACCGGCCAGGATTATTCGCGCTGGCGCGATGTGGCACTCACCCTGCGCGGAGAGTACGGCGCCCGCGCCACGCGGGAGGTGCAGCAGGACGACCGCAGCTCCGTGATGTATGTCGCCGCGCCGGTGCAGCAGGGCGGAAAGATCATCGGCGTGCTGACCGTCGCCAAGCCGATGTCCACGATCCAGGGCTTTATTGACCGGGCCGAACGCAAGATCTTCCTAAGCGGCCTGCTGCTGCTGGTGTTGTCGCTGGCCATCGGCGTGGCCGTGACGCTGTGGGTGGTGTGGAGCATTCGCAAGCTGCGCCGCTATGCCAACGCCGTCGGCCAGGGAGATAAACCCGCGGTTCCGCAGATACCGGGTGAGCTTGGCGAGCTGGCCATGGCAGTCGATGCCATGCGCCTGAAGCTCGAGGGCCACGAGTACATAGAAGATTACGTGCGCGCCCTGACGCACGAGCTCAAGAGTCCGCTCGCCGCGATCCGCGGCGCGGGCGAGCTGCTGCAGGACGAGCTTCCCGAACACGCGCGCCGCGAGTTTTCGGGGCAGGTACTGGCCCAGTCCGGCCGCATGCAGGCGCTGGTGGACCGCATGCTCGAACTGACGAAGCTGGAGCAGCGCCATGCAAAGGTAGAGCGCGAGCGCCTTCTGTGGGCCGGCTTCCTCGCGTCTTTTGAGGCAATCGCGCCTGCAGGCCGGCCCCAGCATGTCATCGAAATCGTAGTCCGGCCGGAACATGCCGGCGTGCA
This sequence comes from Polaromonas aquatica, assembly GCF_050626995.1. Lineage (GTDB taxonomy): Bacteria > Pseudomonadota > Gammaproteobacteria > Burkholderiales > Burkholderiaceae_C > Polaromonas > Polaromonas aquatica_A. The sequence continues at coordinate 1,685,182 of NZ_CP192467.1, forward strand.
TGCGGAGCCCGGCCTGCTGGGCCTGGCGCTGAGCAACCTGCTCGAAAACGCGCGCTCGTTCGCGCCCGAGGGTTCGACGATCACCCTGGAGGCGGGGCCAGATTTCGTTGCTGTGCAGGATGCAGGGCCCGGCGTGGCGGACTACGCCCTGCCCAGGCTGGGTGAGCGATTCTTCTCGACCGTGCGCCCCGACGGCCACACCAAGGGCTCGGGCCTGGGGCTGGCCATCGTGCGCCAGATCATGCTGCTGCACGGCGGGCGAATGGTAGTGCGCAACACGCAGCCCGGGCTGCGGGTCGAGCTGCATTTCTAGGCGGGCCGCCCGGCCTGCGCAGAGAGCCGCCGCGCCCATCAGGCCACCGCCTTCGCAGCTTCCTGCTTAGGCGCTTCCATCTGTTTGAAGCGTGCGTACCAGTCGATCTGGCGCGTCAGCATCATGATCGCAGCGAGCACGGCGAACAAGGCGACCGCGCCAAGCAGCAAGGCGGTTTGCTCCATCCGCAGCAACACAAACAGCATGCCATACAACGTGGCAATGCCCAGGCCAAAAGGCAGGCCGCGCGACCAGCTACCCAGCATGTGGCTGGCGTAATAGGTCAGCAGCAACACGCAGGCGGATGAGGCAATCGCATACGCGGTCTCAAACGGCATATGTTCCGAAAGACTCACCAGCAGCAGGAAAAACATGCTCATGGCCGCTCCTACCAACAGGTACTGGATCGGATGCACACGCAGCGACTTCATGAACTCAAACAGTCCCACGGCCAGAAACGTGAGGCCGATGAATAGCAGGCCGTATTTGGTGGCCCGATCGCTCAGCGCATAAGTATTGGAAGGATCGACAAAGGTCACGCTGAAGGCTTCAACGCAGGAATGCGTCATCGAACTGTCGGTGTAGGACGGGCAAACGCTCTTGCGCTTGCCCGCATCCCCTTGCGTCACGTCCTGCTGCGCCGTGCTGGCCAGTGAGCTGACGCGCCAGCTGGCCTCAAAGCCGTCCTCTGTCACCTTGCGGTCTACCGGCAGGAACTGGCCGCTAAAACTGGGGTGTGGCCAGTTGGACGTGAGCTGTACCCGGGTGTCGCCGCCCAGCGGCACGACCGAAATGCTTTCGGTACCTACCAGTTCCAGCTCAATCTGCGCCTGAAGCGGCGCCGCGCCGACCATCGCCATGGACAGCGGCGCATGCACGCCGCGCGGGTAGCTGCCGTAAAAGGTGCCGGGCTTGAGCGCCAGCACCTGTTCGCCCATCTTCACACTAGCGTGGCGTATGCCGCGCGAGTCGGACACTGCCATCATCAACAGCGGCTGGCCGCAGTTCATGCGCGAACCGGTGTGTTCTGCGGTGGGCTTGAGCGCCGAAGTGTCTGTCCACTCGGCCACGATGTCGGCCTTCAGAGTAAAGACCTGCGTGGCATGCAGGCCACGGGCCCGCGGCTCCAGCTTGCTGGCCCCTTTCACCGTGAGCGAAGCCGGCGCAGCCACCAGCGTGAATTCGCGCCGCTCGGTTTGCACCCGCTTGTCGGCATTCAGAACGTCCCATTCCTCGGTGCAGGCCCGGTGGATAAGCGGGCCGGTGAGCGTCTGTGGGCCTGCCAGGCTCTGGGCCACGCTCTGGATCGCGATCTGCCGGTAGGTCTGGCGGTCGTGCACCACACCGCTGATCTTGAGCAGTGCGAGGACCAGCAATATCACCACCAGAGCCAGTGCGAACATTTTTTGCTTCATGACTTCCTTTCGTTTTGAACAACGAAGGGAAGTGTGCAAATCCTGTGTGAGGCCAGGATGAGCTGCGGGCCGCGTGTGTGAAGCGAGGGTGAAGTGGGGGCATTTACCAGCGGGCAGCCGCGGAACCGGCTTTGCCGGGCCGCAGGCGCCGTCCCCTGCAAGGGGAAAAGGGCTACATGCAGTGAGCCCAATAGGGGTATACCAATTTCAGCGCCCCCTTGTAGGGGGGAACGGGCTACACGAAGTGAGCCCGGACGGGGGTTTGTTATTTCTTGCGAAGCAACTTGACTAGCTGGTTGCTGGTATTGCGCAAGCGCTGGGCCATCATCTGCGTGATCTTGACCAGCAGCTTGGCGCCTACACCCGGGTGGTCACGAATCAGGAGAGCTATCTCATGGCGGCCCCACACACCCGCCTGCACCGCGTCGATGGCGGTGCAGGTGGCATACCGTGGCTCGCTGTCGAGCATGGACATGTCCCCTATCGCCGCGCCGCCGCGCACCACGGCTACGCGCGAGACGGCCGGCTCCGCACCGGCTTCAGCCTGCGCTGCGTCGGCAACCGATTCGAGGCGTTTCGTCACATCGACCGTTCCCTTGAGGATCAGCATCATCCAGTCACCGGCCTCGCCTTCCCGGATCATGACCTGCCCCGGTTCGGCGCGAACCAGCAGCATGGAGGCCCCCAGAATGTCGGCCTCCGCGGGCGTGAAGTCCTGCAGCAATTGCGAGTTCTGCAGCAGGTCGGGGCCATAGGCGCTCAGGCGTTCGCAGCAGCCGGACACATGCAGCCCGGCGGCGTCCAGTTGTTCCTCCAGCGTTTTCATGATGCGGGCTGCTTCAGCGCGCCGGGGTCTGCTGCAGCCATTGGTCCAGCTCTTCGATGGCGGCATCGGTGGCTGCCGTAAGCGCCCGGACGCCGCCGGGAGCGTCGTTGCTGGACGCAGGACGTTGCACGATGACATTGCGCTGGCCGACCAGCTTTTCGCCCGCGGGTGTCACCTCGAGCAGCGTGGCGCGCAGGCGAATCAGCCCCACGCTGGTATTGGGCGCCGTGAACAGGTGGCTGAACTCTTCAAGGTCCAGGCGCAGCAACAATGGCAGCACGGCGTTCTGGCTGCGGTTGAGTGCCACGCTGGAGCCGGCGCTGAACACGGCGCGGCGCTGGCCAAGCTGCTCACGCAGGCGCTGGCGCACCAGCTGCGCGGGCGGCATGCTCCAGCGCGCCTGCGAATACGGCCGCAGTTGTTGCGCGTCGGTATAGGCCAGTCGGTACAGCACCGCCATGTTGTCAAGTGCGCCACCGGAGGTGGAGACGTCGTCAAGCGCCAGCGGCGGCAGCGGCGCCTGCCGCGTGCTGGGCTGTGTGGCCAGGGGGCCAGGGCCGAAGTCGTACATGGTGGCGCGCGTAGGCTTGTCCGGCAGGCCCGAACAGCCGCTAACGGCCAACACCATGAAAATCACAACAAAAATGCCTGTGACCCTTGATGAATGGGCGAAAACAGCTATTGAATTGATAGCGAATGAAGAGGCTTTAAAAACATCGGCTGTCATTTTTTCTCTCCGTTGGCGGAAAAACCGGGCTCGCCCGGACCGGGAACCGGCGGGCCATTGCCGAAAATCAGTGACTGCGGGTTGTCGTCTACCGCGTTGACTGTGCGGCGCAACTGGCGCATGGTGCGGGCTGTTTCGTCGGCCACTTCACTCAGCTTGGGCAGCGTGCCGGCGCTGAAGGTCTCCACGCCCGACGCCAGTGCGGCGCCGCCCTCGGACAGCTTGTCGAGCGGCCCGCCCTTTTCGTTGAGACGCGTGGCCGTCGCACTGACATCGTCGGCAGCCGTCCTGACGGATTTCAGCGCGGCCGCGGTGTCGCGCGACAAGCCCGGCAGGCTCGCCACGGTGGGCTCAAGGCCTTTGGCAACACGGTTGATGCCACTGGCCGCTTCGCCAAGTTGCGTGATGGCGGAAGTCACCGCCGCCTGGTTCTCGTCGGACAGCAGTTTGTTCAAACGCGTACTGGCTTCTTCGACCTGGTTGAAGATCACTTCGCTCTGCCTGAGCAGCTTCTCCAGTCCCCCCGGCTTGAGTGGAATACGCGGCGGGTCGTCATCGTTCACCACCAGCCGCTCGCTGGACTTTCCGTCGTCGTCGAGCTGGATGAAACCCAGGCCTGTGACGCCTTGCGAGGCGACGGTGGCGAAGGTCGACTTGGTAACCGGTGCGGTGCGGTCGATCGAGACACGGATCAGCACATTGCCCTTGACCTTGGTGTCAAACCCGATGACTTCCACCTTGCCCACCGGCACGCCGCGAAAACGCACTGCCGCCTGCGGCTGAAGGCCGGCAACGGTTTCGCTGGTGCTCATGTCATAGAGGTCGCGCTGGGTGTTGTCGCGCGTCAGCCAGATCGCCAACAGGGCCAGGAGGGCGGTCACCACCAGCACGAAAGCACCGGCGGCCATGGCATGGGCTTTGTTTTCCATAGTCAATACCTCTCTTCAAATTGAGGATGTGTGCTCATACGGTGAAAGGGTATTCGCGCAGCAGTTCCATGGCGCGCTGGCCCCTTTCACCGAGGAAAAATTCGTGAATGAACGGATGCGGAAATGCCACCACTTCCTTGGGAACGTCATTAATGATCACTTTTTGTTCAGCCAGCACGGCAATGCGCGTGCTGAGCTCAAACAGCGTGTCCAGGTCGTGCGTCACCATCACGACTGTGAGTTCCATGTCGCGGTGCAGCGAGCGCAGCAGCGCGACGAAGCTGTCCGAACTCTCCGGGTCCAGCCCTGCAGTAGGCTCGTCGAGCAGCAGCAGGGGCGGGTCCATGATGAGCGCGCGCGCCAGGGCCACGCGCTTGATCATCCCGCCCGAGAGGTCGCTGGGCATCTTGTCGGCGGCATCAGGCCCCAGGCCCACCATCTGCAGCTTGACCATGGCCGCCTCGTAGACCAGTGCGCGCGGCAGGGTTTTGAGTTCACGCAGCGGAAAGGCGATGTTCTCCAGAACGGTAAACGCCGAAAACAGCGCTCCCTGCTGGAACAGCATGCCCACGCGGCTGGCCGCGCCGCGCTTGCCGAGTTCGGCCGCCGGCCGTCCCAGCACGGTGATCTCACCCTGGGTGGGTTTTTCCAGGCCCAGCATCTGGCGCAAAAGCACCGTTTTCCCGGTGCCCGACCCGCCCACCAGCGACAGGACTTCGCCCCGCTCCACCGTCAGGTCCAGGTCCTTGTGCACCACGGCTTTCTTGTCACCGTTCTGGAACACGGTCCACAGTTTTTTGATGTCGACGATAGGTTCACTCATGGGAGAAGCACCCCAGAGACGATTCTGAGCCAGTGGAAGCAGGCCAGCATGAGCCGCGGAACTGGCTTTGCCAGGCCGCAGGCGGGCGGCTCCCGAGGGGGCTGGAGCCCGCGGCTCCAAGCCTGCCTGCGCAGGCTTGGACGGGCGACAGAGGCGAAGCGTCTCGCGAGCCGCGGCCTGCAAGGCCTCGCGACCCACACGAAGTGGGCGAGCGTGGGGGCCCCAGTCATATGCCCACACTCTTGAACAGGACGGCGAACAACGCATCGACCAGGATGACAACAGTGATTGAAGTCACTACCGATGCCGTCGTGCCCTGCCCCAGGCTTTCGGTGTTGGGCTTGACGCGCAGGCCATAGTGGCAGCCGACCAGCGCAATGAGCACGCCGAACACGACCGATTTGGCTGTGGCCAGCGTGAGATTCGCCACCTCCACTGCAGCCGGCAGTGAGTTGATGAAATAGGACGGCGTGACGTCCATGGAAATGTCCGCTGCCAGCATGCCGCCCAGCAGCGCGGCGATGGTGGTCCAGACGCTGATGAGCGGCATCACAACGGCCAGCGCCAATGCACGCGGCATCACCAGGCGAAACCCGCGCGCGATGCCCATGACGCGCATGGCATCGAGCTCCTCGGTGACCCGCATCACGCCGATTTGTGCGGTGATGGCCGAGCCGCTTCGCCCCGCAATCAAAATCGCGGCCAGCACCGGCCCGAGTTCGCGGATCAACGAGATGCCCAGAATATTGACGATGAAGGCGTCGGCGCCGAACTGGCGCAGCTGCTGCGAAATCAGGTAGGCCAACACCACGCCAATCAGGAAACCCACAAGCGCGGTGATGGGCAGTGCGGTGGCGCCGATGTGGAACAGGTGGCCCGACAGATCCCGCCAGGGGCCTTCCTGCGGATGCCTGACGAGCCGGAGGATATCGAGCAGCAGCTGGCCCACCAACCGGACCAGGCCCTTGAGGTGGTCGACCAGTCGGAGCACGCGGGTGCCCAGCAAGATGAAGGGCCCGGCCCAGTCGGGCTTGCGGGCTTTGGGCAGATCGGCGCTGAATTTGGCGACCGTTTCCAGCACCGCACGCTGGCTGGTGTGGGCCTGCAGCTGCGCCGGCCAGTTGCGGCCCCAATGGTTCCAGAGAACCTGTGCGCCCAGGTGGTCGAGTTTTTCAAGCTGTTCCAGGTTCCAGGCGGTGGATTTGGCTGTGTCGCTACGCAAAGCTTGCAGTTGCGCCGTCAGACCTTGCCAGATGTCCTGCGCAGTCAGATCGGCCGCCGTCCATGCACCGCGGACAACCAACAGCCTTCCTTGCGGCGTATCCTGCTGTTCGATGCGAGGCGTGGATTCTTCCATGTGCATTCGGTAATAAGCGTCCGGTGGTGCCCGGCACTGGCCGGCAGTTTGCAATGGCAGGGGAGGGCCTGATCGCAAAATTGTCATGGTAACTGCAGGAAACACAAATACACAGTCAAAAACCGCGCTATCGCCTTGGTCCTACAACCCTCTGCGACCTCATGCCGACAGGAAAGGCCAGCGGGTAATCCCCGCCGCAGGGGTGCGACGGTTTTTGCCACAATCGGGCCACCGCCCCGGTCAGCCTGGCGTTAGGCAGGGATGGCAGGATCTGGACAGCCGCGCAGTAACCCCGTCAACAAACCAGTTCAGTTCCCGGCGGCCCTTCAAGAACAAACGGCTGAAAAGCCAAGAGACAAATATCCCCATGCAAGACGACAGCCAGGTTTTTGACTACATCATCATCGGCGCCGGCACGGCAGGTTGCCTGATGGCCAACCGCCTGAGCGCCGACGCATCCAAACGTGTGCTGCTCATTGAAGCGGGCCGCAAGGACGACTACCACTGGATCCACATTCCGGTGGGCTACCTGCACTGCATCGGCAACCCACGCACTGACTGGCTCTACAACACCGAGCCGGACGCGGGCCTCAACGGGCGGGCACTGCGCTATCCGCGCGGCAAGACGTTGGGCGGCTGCTCCAGTATCAACGGCATGATCTACATGCGCGGACAGGCGCGCGACTACGACCAGTGGGCCCAGCTGACCGGCGACATGTCCTGGCGCTGGGACAACTCGCTGCCGCATTTCAAGCTCCATGAAGATCACCACAAAGGCGCCGACGCGATGCACGGCGCCCGCGGCACCGCACCCGAGCTGATGCAGGACAAAAGTCAGCCCTACCAGAAGCTGTTGCGCCACCATAACTCGGGCGGCGAATGGCGTGTCGAGAAACAGCGTCTTCGCTGGGACATCCTCGATGCGTTTGCCGAAGCGGCGCAACAGGCCGGGATCCCGGCAACCGCCGACTTCAACCGGGGCGACAACGAAGGTGTGGGTTACTTCGAGGTCAACCAGAAAAAAGGCTGGCGCTGGAACACCGCCAAAGCTTTTTTACGGCCTGCCTGTTATGCCCGGCCCAATTTCGAGTTGTGGAACAACGCCCAGGTCTGCAAGCTGGTGATCGAACCGCAGGCCGACGGCAGCCAGCGCTGCACCGGCGTGGAGGTATGGGCAGGCGACGAACGCATCACGGCGCACTCAACGCGTGACTCGGGGCACATGGGGGAAGTCATTCTTTGCGCAGGCAGCATCGGCTCACCGCAAATCCTGCAGTTGTCGGGCATTGGCCCGGCCGCCCTGCTGCAAAAGCACGGCATCCCGGTGCTGCAAGACCTGCCCGGCGTAGGCGCTAACCTGCAGGACCATTTGCAGATCCGCTCGGTTTACAAGGTGCACGGCGACAAGCGCTGGGGTCTGTCGCTCAATACCATGGCCAACACGCTCTGGGGCAAGGCCCGTATCGGCCTGGAGTACGCGTTGAAGCAGACCGGGCCCATGAGCATGGCACCGTCGCAGCTGGGCGCCTTCACGCGCTCGTCACCCGACCAGCCCTACCCCAACATTGAATACCACGTGCAGCCGCTGTCCCTCGAAGCTTTCGGCGAGCCGCTGCACGGCTTCAATGCCTTCACTGCCAGCGTGTGCAACCTCAACCCGACCAGCCGCGGCACGGTGCACATCAAGAGCGGCCGCTTTGAGGACGCGCCGGCGATTTCACCCAACTACCTGAGCACAGCCGAAGACCGGAAGGTGGCGGCGGATTCCCTGCGGGTCACCCGAAAAATCGTCAGCCAGGATGCGTTGGCCAAGTATCGGCCCGAAGAATTCAAGCCCGGTGTGCAGTTCCAGACCGATGAAGAGCTTGCGCGGCTGGCCGGCGACATCGCCACCACCATCTTCCACCCTGTGGGCACCACCAAGATGGGCAAGGAAGACGACCCCATGGCGGTCGTGGATTCGCACCTTCGGGTGCGCGGCATTCGCGGCCTGCGCGTGGTGGATGCCGGGGTGATGCCACTGATCACCAGCGGCAACACCAATTCACCCACGTTGATGATCTCGGAGAAGGCCGCGGCCTGGATTCAGGCCGGCGTCTGAAGCACCTCACGGGACGAGCATCCTGGTTCTCGGTCCCGACTGGTTTTGTGTCTTGTATTTGCGGTTCGGACGGCGTACCTGCTGAAGCGGCACGGAAGCATCCGGCCGCAGCACGCATTCAAAGATAGATTTTTTGCAAAAGACGCACCAGCGTCTTTTTTTCCGCAGCGCTCAGGCGCTTGGTGGCATCGGACTCAAGGCCGGTGGCGGTACGCTCCGCCTCCCGCATCAAGGCCTCGCCCGCCTCGGTGAGGTACAGGCCCACAGCACGGCCATCCTGGGGGTGCGGCTTGCGGTGAACGAGCTCGCGCTTCTCCAGTGTGCCGATTTTCCCGACCAAGTTGGGCGGCAATATGCTCAGCGCGCTGCACAGCTGGCGTGAGGTGATGCCCGGGTTGTGCGTGATCAGCGACAGGATGGAAAAATCCACATGCCGCAGGTCGTACACCCCCATGCGTTTTGTAAACAGCTCGATGACCTTGAGCGAAGCACGTGTGGCGTTATAGCCAATCAGGGTTTCAAGGTAGGAGGTATCGACTTCTTCAACAGCGGGCGCTGGTTTGGGGGACGCTGGCATAGGTGATCAGGGAGCTTTCGTCATCGGGCAATACTGACCGCCGCACGGCATGCGACCAGTCGAGCCCTGATTATGCCAATGGGCACGCACAGCCGCAGCGCACGGTACCCACCGGCTCCAGCCATTCAACGGAAGCTCCCCGCGGATCAGGACTCAGCGGTAAAGCCGATTTTCTTGATCAGCGGTCCCCAGCGTTCGAGCTCGCGTTTCTGGCTGGTCGCCATGTCGTCTGCCGAGCCGCCATAGGGAATCAATCCCACCACCGTCAACGATTCGATGACGGACTTGTCCTTGATGGCCGCGTTGATGGCCGCATTGGCGGCAGCTACCACGGCGGCCGGTGTTTTAGCGGGAGCGCAAAAGCCGAACCATTCCTCGACGGTCAGGTCGGCAAAGCCCTGTTCGGCGAAGGTTGGTACTTCCGGCACAAAGGGCGAGCGCTGTTTTCCGGACGTCGCCAGAATGCGCAGCTTGCCCGCCTTGTGGTTGGGAATGAAGTCGCCGTGCGGCGTGACCATGGCTGCAAGCTGGCCGCCCACCACATCGGTCACGCCAGGCACCGAACCGCGGTAAGGCACATGTTTGAGCTCCACCTGGTTGTTCAGGCCCAGCAAGGCGCCGATGAAGTGCGGCGTGGACCCCGCGGCGGGTGAGCCATAACTCGCATCCTTTGGGTTAGCCCTCGCCCACGCCAGGAAGTCCTGAACCGTCTTGACCGAAGCAGGTACCAGCGGCCCCACTGCCAGCCCATGGTGAATCATGGACGCGGTGCCCACCGACACAAAGTCGGCGAACGGGTCATAGGCCAGCTTTTTGTAGATGTGGGGGTAGAGGGACATGCAGGAAAACGGCGTCATGGCAATGACGGAGCCGTCCGTGGGGGCCATCTTCAGCGTCTCCAGCGCGATGCGGCCGCCGGCGCCAGCCTTGGTTTCCACGATGGCGTTGTTTTTGGAATAGGCCGTACCGCCCATCTTGTCGCCGACGCGGCGCGCGCAGATGTCGCCCGCGCTGCCGGCGGGAAATCCGTAGATGATCTTCACCTGCTCCAGCGGGCTTGCATGGGCAGAGAACGGGGCGAAGCCAGCGGCTGCGGTGAGCGTTGCGGCTGCCTGCACAAAATGACGGCGTGTTTGCATGAAATGTCTCCTTTTTTAATGGTGTCTAACGGTCAAAAAAACAAAACCTAAATCTGACAGACGGAAACAAAATGATCCAGTCCGACCGAAGCGTTCAGCTACACAGAATTCGAATGTCTTCTGGCACGGCAATGGCCTTGATGCGATCGGGATTCTCCGGACGGCGGATGCAGAAGGCGCGCGTTTCACGCCCCTCGCAAATCAGGTCGTCACCGCGTTTGATCACGTGCTTCTGGATGAATACCTTGTCGCGCCATTCCTCCACGCTGGTGTGGATCTGCAGCGTCTCGCCGTAGACGGCAGGCTGGTTGAACCGGGTATTGATTTCCAGCAGCGGCGTGCCGATGATGCCGGTGGTCTTGACAAGCTCACGCCAGGTCGGCACGCCGCACTTGACAAAGAAGTTCAACGACGAGGCGTCCATCCACCGCGAGAAATTGGGGAAGAACACGATCCCCGCAGGGTCGCAATCGCCAAACGCAACGCAAACTTCATAAACAATGGTCTTGCTCATGCCTCTTACCTCGGCGCCATGCGCAATGCGCCATCCAGCCGGATGACCTCGCCGTTGAGATGGTCGTTGGCCACGATGTGCGCGGCCAGCTGGGCAAACTCTTCAGGCTTGCCCAGGCGCGGGGGAAACGGAATGCTGGCGGCCAGCGAGGCCTGCACCGCTTCAGGCAACTGCTGCATCAGCGGCGTGGCGAAGAGGCCGGGCGCGACTGTGCAGACGCGGATGCCGTGCTGCGCCAGGTCGCGCGCCATCGGCAGTGTCATGCCGACCAGACCTCCCTTGGATGCGCTGTAAGCCTGTTGGCCCACCTGGCCGTCAAATGCCGCCACCGAGGCGGTGAACATCATGACACCGCGCTGCCCGTCTTCGAGCGGGGGAAGCTTGGCACAGGCGGCCGCGAACAGGCGGCTGGCGTTGTAGGTGCCCACCAGGTTGATGGTGACGACCTTGGCAAAGTCCTCGAGCGGCGCAGGGCTGCCATCTTTGGCCACCACGCGCTTGGCCGAGCCGATGCCGGCAATGTTCATCAGGATGCGCGCCGGGCCATGCGCGGCGGCGGCTTTCTCAAGCGCGGCCGCCAGGCTGGCGCTGTCGGTGATGTCGCACTGGCATGCCACTGCGGCACCGGGCCCGTGCGTGGCGCAAATGTCGGCCGCGACTTTTTCTGCGCCGGCGAGATTCACGTCCAGCACCGCAACCCGGGCGCCCAGGCGTGCCAGCTCACGGGCAGTGGCTTCGCCCAGCCCTGAGCCGCCTCCCGTCACCAGCGCCGCAAGTCCTTCAATCTTCATGCCTTGTCTCCAGGTCGATTGCTATTATTTTTATAGCTGCTTGGGCTTGTTATTCCTCGCCACAGCCATTATTTGCTCAAGAAACTTCGCCACCTTCAGGGTTTTCAAGCAGCAGGGCAATGCCCTGCCCGCCGCCCACACACGCGGATGCAATGCCGTAACGCACACCCGCCCGCTGCATTTCACGCGCGACGGTGATCGTCAGGCGGACACCGGTCACTGCCAGAGGGTGGCCCATCGCTATGGCACCGCCATTGACGTTGAGCTTGCGCAGGTCCAGGTTCAATTCGCGGGCCACCGCCAGCGTTTGCGCGCCCTGGGCTTCGTTGATCTCGAGGCGGCCGATCTGGTCCAGCGTCAGGCCGCAACGCGCCAGCAGCAGACGGATTGCCGGCGCGGGACCTATGCCCATGATTTCGGGCGGCACACCCACCACCGCGGCGGCCACGACGCGTGCCAGCGGTTTTTTTCCATGCGCCTTCACATACTCGCCCGAGGCCACCACGGCGGCCGCGGCGGCGTCCACCAGCGCTGCGCTGTTGCCGCCGGTCTGTACACCGCCGGCGTGAACCACCCGAAGTTTGGCCAGTACCTCGACAGGAGACAAACGAGCGTGAGTGTCCTGTGCGACTTCCGTGACTTTGCCTTGCAGGCGTATGCTGCGCGAGGCATAGCCTGCCAGTTCAAATTCTTCAGTGATCACCGGCACTATTTCACCGGCGTGGAAACCCGCCTCCCGGGCCGCCACGGCTTTGGCGAATGAGCTGGAAGCAAATTCATCGACGGCCTCCCGCGTGATGCCGTATTTCTTCGCCAGGTTTTCCGCGGTCTGAATCATGTCGATGCCCGCGGCGGAGTCCTTGAGAGCCTCCCACATGAAGTCCTTGAAGCCGACCGGTGCGCCCAGTTTGAAGCCGGTGCGATGTTCAAAGGCCGCGATCGGGTTACGCGTCATGCTCTCGGCACCGACCACCAGCGCCACGCTGGCCGCACCGCTCCGGATTTGCTCGCCAGCCTGGCGGAACAATTCAAAACCGGTGCCACAGATGCGCTGCACCATGATGGCCGGCACCTCCACAGGCACCCCCGCATACAGACCGATATGACGTGGCAACATGAACTGTTCGAAATCGCCCGGAGCCATGTTGCCGGCCAGCACCGAATCGATATCGCTGCCGCTGACACCGGACCGCTGGAGCACGGCGCGCGCGGCCTTGATGCCGAGGTCGGTGGGCGATATATGGCCAATGGCGCCGCAGTAGTCGACCATGGGCGTGCGGATGCCGTCGAGCATCCAGACGTCTTCGAAAGCGGAGAAAAATCCTTTGGGTTGCATGATGCCTGTGCGTTGGATGTATGTTCGGAGTGCGTAAAGTTTCAGGGTACGGCGGGTTTGACGATGGGATGCGCTGAGTCATCGTGCAGGGCAGCCACCAGGGCTGCGCGGTGCGTCAGCACAGCGCGCTGGTTGATGGAACCCTTGTCGGTGACCTCGCCCTTCTCGAAAGAAGGCGGCTCGTGCATCAGGCACATGCGCCGGATACAGCTTGCGCTGCCGGTCGCGCCTTGCGCGAGCTTGTTGATCACATCCTGGAAATGCGCCACCACCTGCGGGCTTTCAACGGCCTGGCGCAGCGGCGCGTCGGGCGGCAGTCCGGCCAGCGTGCGCACGGCAGGCGTCGGGAACACCAGCGCCCCCACCTCCTTGAGGTTGATGCCCGTCAGCACCACATCCTGCACATAAGGCGCTCCCGCAGCGACGACCTTTGCGCGCAATGGTCCTACGCTGACAAACGTGCCCGTGGCCAGCTTGAAGTCTTCTGCGATGCGCCCGTCGAATTTGAGACCGAGGTGGATGTTTTCATCGTCAATCCACTTGACGGCATCACCAGTGCAGAAGAAGCCTTCTTCATCGAACGCCCCTGCCGTCTCCTGGGGAGCGCGCCAATAGCCGGGCGAGACGTTGGGACCCTTGTAGCGCACCTCGGTTTTGCCGCCGGCATCCACCAGCTTGAGCTCCATGCCGGGAGTGGGTATACCGAGGTCGCCCGTTTTTACGTTGGGGTTGGTGATGAAGATGGCAAACGGCGCGGACTCGGTCATGCCCAGGCCGGTCGCCATGACGATGCGCTCGCCGACCTCTTTTTCTTCGGATTCGTACAGGCTGTCCCACACAGCCTGCGCCAACGCAGCGCCGGCATAGAAGAACATCCTTACACGCGACAGGAGGTTGCGCCGCAGCTCCGCATCCACTTTCATGGCGTTTGCAATGGCTTCGAAACCCGTCGGCACATTGAAGTACACCGTGGGTGCAATCTCCCGGAGGTTGCGCAGGGTCTCATGCATCAGCGCCGGGGTGGGTTTTCCGTCGTCGATGTAGAGCGTTCCGCCATGGAACACCACCATACCGAAATTGTGGTTTCCGCCAAACGTATGGTTCCAGGGCAACCAGTCGACCAGCACCGGCGGCTCCTCCTGCAGCACCGGCATGGATTGCGCCATTTGCTGCTGGTTGGCGCAGCACATGCGCTGGGTGTTGATCACCGCCTTGGGCATTTTGGTGGAGCCGCTGGTGAACAGGAATTTCACAATGGTGTCTGGCCCGGTCGCCTGCATGGCGCGGTCAACGGCGTCAGTGGCCGGGGTCGCTGAAAGGTCATCAAACGTTGTGGTGGCACGCCCTTCAATTTGCCCTGTGGTCAGTACGACCTCAACGTCTGTGCCGACCGCCGCGGTGATGGCCTTGCCGTAGCGTGCGGCATCGGCGGCAAACACCATGCCCGGCGTCACGGTTTTGAGCACATGGCGCAGTTTGTCATAGTCCTGGCTGACAAGGCTATAAGGCGGCGAAGCCGGCACATAAGGCACACCGGCCAGCATGCAACCCAAGGCCAGCACCGCATGCTCCAGGTCGTTTTCCGACAGGATCACCACGGGGCGCTCAACACTCAGCCCGCGGTTGATCAGCCCTTGCGCGATATTGCGGGCCAACACCCAGGCCTGGGCATAGGTCACATGGCGCCAGTCACCTGTCGTTCCGTCGTCGAGCTTTTTGCGCTTCGCCATGAAGGTGCGTTCGGGGGTGGTCTGCGCCCAGTGCTGCAGGCGGCCAGTGAGGCGGACCGGGTAGTCCTGCAAGGGCTGTTCCGCGCGCAGATAGCGCACACCCGGCACGCCATCGCGCACAACGGCTCGGGTCACGCCAAAGGTCAGGGGGCGGAATTGGGGGGCGCTCATGGTTGTCTCTTCTGTCTCTTTTTATGCTGTCTTATGGATTGGCTGCCCGGTCTGATCAGGTCTTCTTGACCTTGCTGGCCTTGCCGTCCAGAAAGTCTTTCACGCGGCTCTTGGCCTCAGGTGCGCTTTGTGCCACCGCCGCCATCAGGGCCTCGGTGAAAAAGCCCTGGTCGGCCGGCTGCTCGGCGATGCGCGGCAGCGCATGCATCAGGGCGTAATTGGTCAGGGGTGCGTTTTCCGCCACGCGGCTTGCCAGCTCAAGCGCCTTGTCAAAAGCCTGCCCTTGCGGCACCAGGTATTGAGAAAGGCCAATGCGCTCGCCTTCCTCGGCGTTGTAGACCCGGCCGGTCAGCATCATGTCGGTCATACGTGCGGCGCCAATCAGCCGCGGAATGCGCACCGCGCCGCCGCCGCCGACAAAGATGCCTCGCGAGCCCTCGGGCAATGCATAGAAGGCACTCCCGTCCGCGACCCGGATGTGGCAGGCGCTGGCCAGTTCCAGGCCGCCGCCCACCACCGCACCGTGCAGGGCCGCAATCACGGGCACCAAGCCGAACTGCACCCGCTCCAGCGCGGCGTGCCACATGCGCGAGTGATGCAAGCCCTGGCCAGCGTCACGCTCCTTAAGCTCGCTGAGGTCAAGCCCCGCGCAAAAGTGGTCGCCTTCGCCGCAAAGCACGGCGGCTTTGGCATCGGCCGGAAGATTTTCGAACTGGTTCCGCAAAGCAAGTATCAGGGCGTCGCCCAGAGCGTTGCGTTTGGCAGGACGGGCCAGGCGGATTACGGCGACATTGCCGCGCATTTCGAGATGAAGGTATTTTTGGGTCATGTGAAGTCGATTTCTGGAAGTCAATTATGGTTATTAACCATAACTAATACAACGAGTGAAAACACTTTTCTTTGTAGTAAAAACCCTAGGGGATCACCTGTCGCCTGGCGACGCCCACTTTAACGGGATGGTGGTTCGCGCAACCGAACGGTATCCATGATGATCTCCAGGCAATGGGGAAGATCAGGCTGAGGGAGCGCAGTGGCGCCGGGCGAATCGCGCGGGAATCGCGTGGAAGTCGCGTGAGTATGAGGCTGACGCCCCGGCGGCGTGCTGGTGGTTTGGCGCCGGGGCTTTGTGCGCTACCGGACGGTGGTAACAGCCAGGCCGCCCGGAGCGGGCCTGCTGTCACGCGCACGAGGCGGGGAGCCCCGGCGGCTCACCCTAGAGGCTGAGCCACTTCAGCAGATCGCGCATGCGTGCTTCAGAAGTGGTGTCGAATTTGTCAACGCCGATCCGCTTGAGCACATCTTTGCCGGCCTCACTCTCGGGCAACAGCAATAGCTCCTGCTGGATGGCCTTGAGCTGCTCAGGCTTGATGCGTTTGTGGGCGACCAGCGGGAAGTAGGGCTGCGGCACGCTCTTGTGAAGGATGCGGCCGCCTTCTTTTTCCCATTTCTTGCCGATGCCTGAATAGGAAGCCACACCGCCGACATCCGCGAATTTATTGTCGATGTAAAAACCGACCGCCGCCTGCTCGCGCACGAACTGGACATTTTCCTTTTCCACCAGGATGCCTTTGTCCCTGAGCTCCGCGGCGCAAAACCGGGACATGTAGGCGATTTGCTCCGGCAGGGCAATCCGTTTGCCCTTGACCTCATTGATGGTCTTCAGTTCGGACCCCTTGGGCACGATGACAAAACATTGCCCATCCGGTTTGGTGCTGGCGATGTAGCTGTAGCCGTAGTCCCGCATGCCGCGCGCCGGGTAGTCGCTGGGCCGGGCCATCACCAGGTCGAAGCGGCCCGTCTGCATGCCTTCTTCAAGCTGCTTGAACTCACGCGCAAATACCAGGTTGACCTTGGTCTTCACGGCCTTGCCGATGACCTCGGCCAATCCCTGGTATTTGGCAACGACCTGGGCATGGTCCAAGCCACCCGATGTGCCTTCGCTGATACCCAGTATCAACGGCTGAGCCTCAGCATTCGCTGCGCCCGCATACAAGAGCTGGCTCAACCCCAGAGCCACCAACATCAAACTCCGCCTCATAAGTCCCTCCTTATATAAAGAACGCCATGCTAGCGGCGGCCCTTGTAGATGGCCAGCCGTAATTTGCTACTTCTTGTTACGTGAAACTATGTTTTCCAACAATAGTTACAGCTCGCGGCCGGCCTGCAGGCGCCTGAGCCGTCCAGGAAAATCCTGGGGGAGCTAGCGCAGGCCTTTGACGTAACGCGGCGCATCCGGATCGCGGTACTTGCGTTCCCGGGGCGACTCATCTTCACCAAAGAAGGTGCCGAATGTTGACTCGATGAACCCCGACTCGGGGTAGACCTCTTCTTCGGTATCCACCGACCGCGCGCTCTGGCGGTCTGTCGTCGGGGCCGGGGTCACCGCCGGCATTGCGCGTTCTTTTACCGCGTCAGCCACCATCTTCACCAGCGGGACGCGCGGTTGGGTTTCGGGAACCGCCATGATTTCCTCCAGGCGGTCGGCCCATACGGCCAGGTCCACATGGCCCTCCTCGGCCGCCTTCTCCCGTGCAAAGCGGGCAATTGCTGCAGCGTATTCAGGATTGCCCGCCATCCATTCGGTGTCGGTCACGCGCCCGGTCTTGCGGCGCAACAACACGTGCAGGTGGGCGGCAACGGCGATTTTTTCGTTGGAAGGCATTTGGGTACTGTCTTTCAAAGGCTAGGTGCCAAGGCGTTCAGCGTGCTGCGTGATGTCCAGGCCATCGCTTTCAGAACCTTCACTGACACGCAGGCTGACAATCAATGAAGTGACCCACAAGGCGAGCGCGGTCATGAACAGGCTGTAAAACATGACTGAGCCGGCCCCGATGGCTTGCGTCAGCAGGTTGCCTTCCACGCCTGAAATGGCCTTGCTGGCAAATACGCCGGTCAGGAGGGAGCCGACGATGCCGCCCACGCCATGCACGCCGAACACATCCAGCGAATCGTCGGCATTGAGCAGGCGTTTGAGCCCGGTAGCGCCCCAATAGCACGCGACACCGGCCACCACCCCAAATACCAGGGCCGAGCGCGGCGAGACAAAACCCGCCGCCGGCGTGATGGCGACCAGGCCTGCCACCAGCCCCGAGCACAGGCCGAGCAGCGAAGGCCGGCCACGGACAACCCACTCTGCAACCATCCACGACAGCGCACCGGCGGCAGCCGCGATATGCGTAACCGCCATGGCCAGGCCGGCTCGCCCATCGGAAGCCACGGCAGAGCCCGCGTTGAAGCCAAACCAGCCCACCCACAGCATGCCGGCACCGGCCATGGTGAGCCCCAGGTTGAAAGGTGTGAAGGGCTCACGGCCGTAGCCGCGGCGCGGGCCGAGCGCGTAGGCGCAAACCAAACCGGCAACGCCGGCGTTGATATGCACCACCGAGCCGCCCGCAAAATCCAGCGCGCCCATGCGGGCCAGCCAGCCGTTGGGCTCCCAGACCCAGTGGGCGATGGGGGCATACACGATGACCGTCCACAGCGAGATGAACACCAGCACGGCTGAAAACCGCATGCGCTCCACAAACGAGCCCACCACCAGCGCCGCCGTAATGATGGCGAACGTCAGCTGGAACATGGAGTAGACCGACTCCGGGATGTTGGGCGCGATGTGGCTCACGGCGACTTTTCCGCCTTCTTTCACATAGTCGAGCCCGGTGAACCACAGCCTTTCGGGGCCGCCCAGGTAATGGCCGAGCGCGCCGGAGCCGGGCGTAAAGGCGATGGAGTAGCCAACGGCGAACCATAGCAGGCTCACGACTGCGCAGATGGCCACGACGCAGGCCATGACATTGAGGACGCTTTTCTTGCGCACCATGCCGCCGTAGAAAAGTGCGATGCCGGGCAAAGTCATGAGCAGAACCAGTGCGGTGGAGGTCATCATCCAGGCCGTGTCCGCACCATTGAGGGTCTCTGCACCGACCAGGCCCGGCTGGGTCAATGGGGCAGGTGCCGGGGCAGGTGCAGCAGGTGGGGACGCAGGGACGGCGGCCGGGGCGGCGGGTGCGGGCAGTGCGGCCAGCGGCTGCACGGAAGAAGCCTCGGGGCCGCTGGCCGCCATGGCTGGCGGGGCGGCGGAGGTGGGTGGGACCGTGGCCTGTGCCAGGACTTGCTGGCATGCCAGGGCCATCCATACAGACATAACCAACGCCAGAAACTTATTCACATGCATACGGTGCCCACCTGTTCAGTCAACTAAACAACTGGTAACAAGAGGCATAACTCGTGCCAATGCCGCATTAGCCCTCGTGATGCAAATATGTAGCGCAAAAGTGCGCAGGCGGATCCGGCGCAGCGCCCCGAAAAGGGCCTTCAGAACCGGCGGAACCTATAACCCAAGGGGCGGGAAACCCCCAATGCACTAGGACAGTGCGCCAGCTATATTGGGCGACTTGCTGACGAGCCTAGCTGCTCGCAACGCGAGGAGCCGAGGAGACACGAGAGAGCCATTAATAAGTACACAAGCAAACCGGCATTCCACAAGAGATGCGGATTTGCAAAAAGCGCTGGTAACCCCAGCGCTTTTTTTATGCCTGCGCTTTTATGACTCAATGGCGCGGGCCCTCTTGATGCACTGCATTGGCTCCTGTCGGCATTTCGCTATTGATTTCATAGCTAGTACCGCATGTTAATCAAGGGCTGCAGGCCGATATGGCTTAAAAAGCCGAGAGCAGATTTCAGACCAGATTTATAGCCAAATCGGCATCCTGGCCAATAAAAACAGGCGCGAGTCGCTATTAAATCAATAGCAAACGTACCCTTCAATCCGGGTTGATGCCCGCCGCAGCCATGGGCGGCGGAAGTTTGCTGAGCGCCTCCGCTATCGCTGCCGTCCTGGCTGCGGCGGCGGCCGCCGCAGCAGCGTTGGTGGGCCCGGGGGCTGCGCCTGCGGCGCCGGGAGACATCAGGCCGGGCACGTCCGCTGCCTGGCGCGGCTTGCCAATAGGCGCGGCTGCCAGGCCCTTCTGGACGGCCACCATGTCTTCCTCGCTCGGGTACTGGCCCAGCAACACGTAGTCAAACACCCGGCGCGCGATGGGCGCGGCCACCCCGGCGCCCCAGCCGGCGTTTTCCACAATCACAGCCAAAGCGATTTTGGGGTCTTCCGCCGGCGCAAATGCCATGTAAACGGCATGGTCGCGCTGGTATTCCTCCATCTTGCTGCTGTTGTATTTGTCTTTCTGGCCGATCGTGACCGCCTGGGCCGTGCCGGTCTTGCCGCCGCTCAGGTATCCCGCGCCGGCAAACACCCGGGCCGAAGTGCCTTCCTGCGTCACGCCCACGAGTGCCTTGCGGACGACGGCCACATTTTCGGGCTTGTAGCCCAGGTTTTCCGGAGGATCCGCCGGCAAGGGATGCATGGCGCGCGTCACCGGGTCCTGTGTGCCGATGACCAGGCGCGGCCTGCGCTTGACACCGTTGTTAGCCAGCACGGCGGTGGCTTGCGCCAGTTGCAGCATGGTGAAAGTGTTATAGCCCTGCCCGATGCCCAGCGAAATGGTCTCGCCGGGGTACCACTTTTGCTGCTCAGGTTTCCTGTAGGCCTTGCGCTTCCATGCCTGGCTCGGCAACACACCCGCGACCTCGCCGCTGATGTCGATGCCGGTGATTTGCCCGAAGCCCAGCGGCTTCATGAAGTCGTGCATGGCATCCACGCCCATCTCATTGGCCAGCGAGTAGTAATAGACATTGCTGGACTTGACGATGGAGCGGTACATGTCGACCGCGCCCAGTGCGATGTCGCCGTGGCTGCGGAAGACGTGGCCGCCGAAGCTCCAGGAGGCGTTGTCGTTGACGATGAAGCTGGCCGAGCGCTTTCCGGTTTCCAGCGCGGCCATGGCCATGAAGGGCTTGTAAGTCGAACCCGGCGGATAGGTGCCGCGCAGCGCGCGGTTCAGCAGCGGCTTGTCCAGCGAGTCGCGCAGGTACTGCCAGCTCTCGGTGTCGATGCCGTCCACGAACAGGTTGGGGTCGAACGTCGGCTTGCTGACAAACGCCAGCACGTCGCCGGTCTTCGGGTCCATCGCCACCAGCGCGCCGCGCCGGTCGCCAAACATGTCCTCCACCAGCTTTTGCAGGCGGATGTCCAGCGACAGCATGACGGTGTTGCCGGGTGTGGCCGGGTTGCTGGCAAGCTTGCGCATGGCGCGGCCGCCTGCCGAGGTCTCAACCTGCTCGACACCGGTGGTGCCGTGCAGCTGTTGCTCAAAGCTCTGCTCGACACCGAGCTTGCCGATGTAGTCGGTTCCGCGGTAATTGCCTTCGTCGTCGCTGCCTTCGATGATTTCTTTTTCCGCCTGGTTGATGCGCCCGATGTAGCCCACCACGTGGCTGCCCAGCTCACCGTAGGGATAGCTGCGGAAGAGGCGGGCCTTGATGTCAACGCCTGGAAAACGAAACCGCTGCGCCGCAAAACGCGCGACTTCCTCGTCAGTCAGGCGCGTGCGGATGGGCAGCGACTCGAAATTCTTCGACTCCTCGCGCAGCCGCTTGAAACGCCGCTTGTCGCGCACCTGGATATCGACCACTTTTTCGAGCGCAGCGATGGTTTCTTCGAGGTTGTCGACCTTGGAAGGCGTGATCTCCAGGGTATAGGCCGAATAGTTGGTCGCCAGCACAATGCCATTACGGTCCAGGATCAGTCCGCGATTGGGCACGATGGGCACGATGGCCGTCCGGTTGCTTTCCGCCTGCTCGTTCAGGTCTGCATAGCGAAACACCTGCAGATACACCAGCCGCGCCGCCAGCAAGCCAAAAGCAAACAGCACCGCAAAGCTGGCCACCAGCACCCGCGCACGAAAGCGCGACAAATCCGCTTCAACGTTACGCAGTTCAGTCATGGTGGTCCGACTCTATAACCGATAGAAAGTGCCCACAACAAAGAGGCGATGCGAAGCGAGCCGAGCAAAGCCAGTCCGAGCCGCGGAACCGGCTTTGCCGGGCCGCAGGCGGGGCGGCCCCCTCGGGGGGCAAGGAGTTACACGCAGTGAACGACTGTGGGGGCATCACAGTGGCCGGTTTTGATCGGGATCGGGCGCTCGGCGTTGCGGCGCCAGCAGCAGCACGCTCACCACCGGCCACAAGAACGCCTCAATCAGCGGCGCGAGCAGCATGATCCAGCCTGGAAAGATACCCCCGCCAATCATGCGGATGATGAGCTCGACGCCGTGCGCGATGGCAAACAGCGGCAGCACCTGCAGGGCCTGCGAGGGCACGGTGAACCAGAGCAAACGGCGATGGATCATGGTGGCGAAAAAACTCAGTGCCGTATACGACAGCGCATGCTGGCCGAGCAAGGACGACTGGTGCACATCCATGCCCAGGCCGAACATGAAAGCTACACCAATACCGACACGCAGCGGCTGGTGCACATTCCAGAACACCAGCACGAGCGCCAGGAAGTCCGGCATCCAGGGCACACGGCCCAGGGGCAGCATGTCCAGCAGCAACGCGGCAATCAGGCTGCACCAGATGAAGACAGGGTTGGCCGGCAGCAGCAGCTGCTGGCCTGATCGCATGATCATGTCGTCACTCCTTGCATGATCATTTCGAAGCCCCCTTCTTTTTGGGCGCGGGCTCAGGGGTGTCGTCGGGCCGCGGCGGGATCTGGCCGGTGCCAGGCTTGACCACGATGACGTGCCGCGCGCCCGTCACGAGCGCCTGCGGCGTGCAGAAAATCTTGGCAAAAGCCGATTCCGCGCGACGCTCGATGCGGCTGATCTTGGCCACCGGCAGGCCGGGCGGGTATACACCGTCAACACCGCTTGTAGTCAGCAAGTCGCCCTGCAGCACATCCGAATTGCTGCCCATGAAACGCAACTCCAGCCCGCTGCCGGAGACCGTCGGGTCGCCATAGGCCACGCTGCGCGCACCGGTGCGCACATTGAGCACCGGAATGGCCAGGTCGCGGTCGATCAGCAACGTCACCTCGCTGACTAGCGGGTGCACACGTGTGACTTGCCCCAGCACGCCGGACTCATCCAGCACCGGCGAGCCCAGGTCCACGCCCTGGGCCAGGCCTTTGTCGATGATGACTTTGCGTGTGTAGGGGTCGGCCGCGTCGTACAACACTTCGGCGGCCATGACCGGCGTGCCGAGCTGTTCGCGCAAGCCCATGAGCTTGCGTAGGCGGTTGTTCTCCTGCGTGAGTTGCTCGACCTGGCCGGCGCGCAGCGACTGTAGCGCCAGCTTGCGACCGGCGTCTTCGCTGTCTATCTTGGCCTGGTTCAGGGTGGTGAAATATTCAGAGCCGCTTTTAGCCGCCCGCACCGGCTGCAGCGCCAGCCATTGCACCGGATACAGCGCGGTCGCCAGCGCGGCGCGTACCGGCTGGGTAATGCGAAAACGGGTGTCCGCCACCATCAGGAACAAGGACAACGCGCTGAAAAACATCAGCTTGGACAGCGCCGACGGCCCCTGCTTGAAAAAGGGCGGCGGGGATCTGTCGAGGGTTCCTAAAGGCATGGTTCGCTGTCAGGCTGGCCCCGCTTCATGCCCTGGGGTGCGGCATGAAGTACGGCATCGGTCTTTATTCCGAAGTGAAGATGGAGCCCAGGCGGTCCATGCGCTCCAGCGCGATGCCGCAGCCGCGGACCACGCAGGTCAGCGGGTCTTCGGCCACCAGCACCGGCAGGCCGGTTTCTTCGGCCAGCAGGCGGTCCAGGTCGCGCAGCAAGGCGCCACCGCCGGTGAGCATCATGCCGCGCTCGGCGATGTCGGCGCCCAGCTCGGGCGGCGTCTGCTCGAGCGCGTTCTTGACGGCGCTGACGATGTTGTTGAGCGGGTCGGTCAGGGCCTCGAGGATTTCGTTGCTGGAAATCGTGAAGCTGCGCGGCACGCCTTCGGAGAGGTTGCGGCCCTTGACTTCCATTTCCTTGACTTCGGAGCCGGGGAAGGCCGAACCGATGCTTTTCTTGATGGCTTCAGCGGTAGGCTCGCCGATCAGCATGCCGTAGTTGCGGCGGATGTAGTTGATGATGGCTTCGTCGAAACGGTCACCGCCCACGCGGACGCTGCCCTTGTAGACCATGCCGCCCAGCGAGATGACGCCGACTTCGGTGGTGCCGCCGCCGATGTCGACCACCATGGAGCCGCTGGCTTCCGACACGGGCAGGCCGGCGCCGATGGCTGCGGCCATCGGTTCTTCAATCAGGTAAACGTCGCTGGCGCCGGCGCCCAATGCGCTTTCGCGAATCGCGCGGCGCTCGACCTGGGTGGAACCGCAGGGCACGCAGATGATGATGCGGGGACTGGGTTTGAGCAGGCTGCGCGGATGCACCATCTTGATGAACTGCTTGAGCATCTGCTCGGTCACCGTGAAGTCGGCGATCACGCCGTCTTTCATGGGCCGGATGGCTTCAATGTTGCCGGGAACCTTGCCCAGCATGGCCTTGGCTTCGTGGCCGACGGCCTGGATGGTTTTTTTTCCCTGCGGGCCGCCTTCGTGGCGAATGGCTACGACAGAGGGCTCATCCAGCACAATACCGCGGTCGCGTACAAAAATCAGGGTGTTGGCGGTACCAAGGTCGATGGCCAGGTCGGTCGAAAAATACCGACGGAATGCTTCAAACATATGCAGGGGTCCGGTTGGGGCATGAGCGCACTTCGTTGCTCCATCGCCTTTTTATTGATCAAGCAATTATGGGGAAGTTGGGCCAGAGGCGCTCTGGAAACTGCTTCTGGCACCTAAAAAGCGCCTAAAGCCTGCATCCAACCCTGATTTCACACCAAAGGCGGGATAATACCGCATCCCCTATAGATCAATAGGTTTAGCAAGCCCGTTTTTTCAGCTTTACACCTCGTTTCAGCCCCTGTTTTCTGGTTTATTTTTCGTATTTCCTTTTCCTACTACCCATGGCATTGACATCTCAAGACATCGCACGCGTCGCCAACCTGGCGCGGCTTGAACTGCGCCCCGATGAAACCGAGCACACACTGAGCCAGATCAATGGCTTTTTCGCGCTGGTCGAGCAAATGGAAGCCGTCAATACCGAAGGCGTGGAACCCCTGGCCCATCCGGCTGCGGTGATCGGCGAAGTCGCCCTGCGCCTGCGCGAAGACATCGCCAGAGAGCCCAACCAGCGCGAGGCCAGCCAGGTGAGCGCCCCGGCTGTCGAGCGCGGCCTCTTCCTCGTGCCCAAGGTGATCGAATGAGCAGCATGACGTCCTCTTCCGCTTCCTCCGACCTGCACGACCTGGGCGTGGCCCAGCTGGCCGCCAAACTGGCCGCCCGTGAGGTTTCCAGCGTTGAAGTCACGCAGCATTTCCTGGCGCGCATCCAGCAGGAAAAACTCGGCGCCTTCCTGGCCACCAATGCCGACGTATCGCTGGCGCAGGCCAAAGCCGCCGACGCACGTCTGGCCGCAGGCGAACGCACACCTCTTCTGGGCGTGCCGCTGGCGCACAAGGACGTGTTCGTCACACGCGACTTTCCCACGACGGCCGGCTCGAAAATGCTGGAGAACTACCGCAGTCCGTTTGATGCGACGGTGGTCGGCAAGCTGGGCAGCGGCAGCGACGGCCAGCAGGGCGCCGGCATGGTCACGCTGGGCAAGCTCAACTGCGACGAGTTCGCCATGGGCTCAGGCAATGACAACAGCGCCTACAAACCGGTCAAAAATCCCTGGGACCTGGAACGCATTCCCGGCGGCTCATCAGGCGGCTCTGCGGCTGCCGTAGCGGCTCGACTGGTGCCCGCCGCGACCGGCACCGACACCGGCGGCTCCATCCGCCAGCCGGCATCGCTCACTGGCATCACCGGCATCAAGCCCACCTACGGCCGCTGCTCGCGCTACGGTATGGTGGCCTTTGCCTCCAGCCTGGACCAGGCCGGCCCGATGGCGCGCAGCGCGCTCGACTGCGCCCTGCTGCTCTCTGGCATGGTGGGGCCTGATCCGGACCGCGACTCGACCTCGCTGGATTTGCCCGCAACCGATTACGCTACTGATTTGATAGCTGCCAGCGCACAATCTGCCGGAGCGAAGCCGCTAAAAGGCTTGAGAATTGGCCTGCCCACGCAGTTCTTCGGCGCAGGTTGCGCACCCGACGTGCTGGCCGCCGTGCGCGGCGCGCTGGCCGAATACGAAAAGCTGGGCGCCACGCTGGTCGACGTGAGCCTGCCGCTCACCGAGCTGTCGATTCCCGTTTACTACGTCATTGCACCGGCCGAGGCCAGCAGCAACCTGAGTCGCTTTGACGGCGTGCGCTACGGACATCGCGCAGCCAGCTACACCGACCTGAACGACATGTACAAAAAGTCGCGCAGCGAAGGTTTCGGTGACGAGGCGACGCGCCGCATCATGATCGGCACCTATGTGCTGTCGCACGGTTATTACGATGCCTACTACCTCAAGGCGCAAAAAATCCGCCGCCTGATCGCGCAGGATTTCCAGACCGCCTTCACGCAGTGCGACATCATTGCCGGCCCCGTCTCGCCCACGGTGGCGTGGAAGATCGGCGAAAAATCCGATGACCCGGTCGCCAACTACCTGGCCGACATCTACACCTTGTCGTCGAGCCTGGCGGGATTGCCCGGCATGAGCGTGCCGGCAGGCTTTGGCGCCGGTGGCATGCCCGTGGGCCTGCAGCTGATCGGCAACTATTTCAAGGAAGCGCAACTGCTGGGCGCTGCGCACCAGTTCCAGCTCGCGACCGACTGGCACCTGTGCCAGCCCCCAGCCTTTGAGTGATTTGACATGAGCCAGACCCAACCTACCGCCAACCCCTTCGCCGAAATGCAGGCCGGCCGCCCCACCGGGCCGCTGGTGCAAGGCTATGAAGTCATCATCGGCTTCGAAACCCATACACAGCTCACCACGAAATCGAAGATCTTCAGCCGCGCCTCTACCGCGTTCGGCGCCGAGCCGAACACGCAGGCCTCCGCTGTGGACTTCGCGCTGCCAGGTGCCTTGCCCGTGATGAACAAGGGCGCGGTACAACGCGCCATCGAATTCGGCCTGGCCGTGAATGCGCACATCGCCGAGCAGAGCGTGTTCGCGCGCAAAAACTACTTCTATCCCGACCTGCCCAAGGGCTACCAGATCAGCCAGTTCGAGATCCCGGTGGTGCAAGGCGGCACAGTGGAATTTTTCCTTGATGGCGAAAAACGCGCAGTGCGCCTGGTACGCGCCCACCTTGAAGAGGACGCAGGCAAGTCGCTGCACGAAGACTTCATCGGCATGAGCGGCATCGACCTGAACCGTGCCGGCACGCCGCTGCTGGAAATCGTGACAGAGCCCGATATGCGTTCGTCTGCCGAGGCGGTGGCGTACGCCAAAGAGCTGCACAAAATCGTCACCTGGATCGGCATCTGCGACGGCAACATGCAGGAAGGCAGCTTCCGCTGCGACGCCAATGTGTCGGTGCGCAAACCCGGTGCCGAGCTGGGTACGCGCCGCGAGATCAAGAACCTGAACAGCTTCAAGTTCATGCAGCAGGCCATTGACTACGAAGTTCGCTGGCAGATCGGACAGATTGAAGACGGCCACACGATTCAACAGGCCACCGTGCTGTTTGATCCGGACACGGGCGAGACGCGTTCGATGCGGACCAAGGAAGACGCGGCCGACTATCGCTATTTCCCCGACCCTGATTTACCGCCGCTGGTGATTGGGCGTGACTGGGTGGAGAAAACCCGTGCAGAGATGAGTGAACTGCCGCGTGTGATGGCGGCACGCTTTGTGGCCGACTATGGCCTGCCCGAGTACGACGCCGGCCAGCTCACACAGAGCAAGGCAACAGCGGCTTATTTCGAAGCAGTGGCAACACTCAGCAAACAACCCAAGCTGGCCAGCAACTGGGTCATGGGCGAGTTGTCGCGGCGGCTGAACAGCGAAGAAAAGTCGATTGAGGCTTCCGTTGTCAGCGCAACGCAGCTTGCCGGCTTGATCAGCCGGATTGCCGACGGCACGATCTCCAACAATGCCGCCCGGCAGGTATTTGATGCGCTATGGACAGATGGGAACCAGGACGTTGACGCCATCATTGAAGCCAAAGGCCTCAAACAGATGAGCGACAGCGGTGAGCTGGAAAAAATCATCGATGATGTCCTGGCCGCCAATGCCAAAAACGTTGAGGAAGTACGCGCGGGCAATACCAAGGCCATGAACGCGCTGGTGGGCCAGGCCATGAAGGCAACCAAAGGCAAAGCCAACCCTGCACAAGTGAACGAGTTGCTCAAGAAGAAACTGGGTTGAGTTCCCTAAGCCCGTGGCGGTCTGGTGATGTTTCGGTCAATCCGGCGTTGCTATTAAAAATATAGCGTCTTACGCCCGATATACAAGGTCTTCAACCTATTTTTGCTTGCGAATTAGCCTTGGGAAGCTAATTTTTTGCGGTGCCGGCAATATCGCTGGCCGCAGCGGCGGGCATACCCGCGATAGCCCACAGTTGCTTGAGCTTCACCAGCTCTTCGTCAAACCGCTGGTTGACGCGTCTTTTCTCCTGCTCCTGGTCCTGGATGAATTTCTTCTGCACCAGGGCGCTGCTGTCGTTTTCCTCAGCCCGGCGTTTCAGTGCGGGCGGCGCCTTGGCGGGGTCTTTCTCGTAAAACTCAAGCTCGCTGTTGATGCTTTTGCGCTGCTCAGCCAGTTCCACCGTTCTTTTGCTCGCAGCCTTGATGACCTCATCGATCTGGGCCAATGCAGTGGCACGCTCCTGTTCGTGTACCGCAGGGCGCGGATAGCGCTGCAGCAGAGCGCGGTCACGCCGCTTTTCCTCAGCTTCGCGCGCACGCACCTCGGCGGCAGCCTTCTCTTTTGCTTCGAGGGCGGCGCGCTCCTGCGCGGTCAGCGACGGTCCCATCTGGCGCCGGACCAGGCCGGACGGGCTCAACTCCTGCTGCGTGCGGTCTAAGCATTCAATGATCGGGCGGTCTGCCGTGATCTTGCGGCCCTTGCCGTCGACGCAGGTGTAGATGTTTTGCGCTGCAACATGGCCGGTCAGGCACATGAATGAAATGCAAGTGACCGTTGACGCAGTTCGCAAGAGCAATTCGAATCCTTAAATAACGCCGTACCGTTCCCGATAAGCCAGCACCGACTGGTAGTGCGCTTGCAGAGACAACGTGTCAGGCGCGCTTGACGCCGACGTAGCGCCCGGCTGGGAGAGATACTGCAGCAAGTCGGTCAGGCGCGCAATCGCGCAAACCTGCAGGCCCAACTGATTCGTAACATATTGCACAGCGCTGTGGTTCACATCCACGCCGTTTTCAGTCGCCTTCTCCTGCCGGTCGAGCGCCAGCGCTACGGCATGTGGAACCGCCCCCGCTGCCTTGATGATGGCAATCGACTCGCGGGCCGCCGTGCCGGCGGACATCACGTCGTCAATGATCAGCACACGGCCCCTGACGGGTGCGCCAACCAGCGTGCCGCCCTCTCCGTGGTCCTTGGCCTCTTTGCGGTTATAGGCAAATGGGAAATTACGCCCCAGCCGCGCCAGTTCGATGGCGACTGCAGCAGCCAGCGGAATGCCCTTGTAGGCCGGCCCAAAAATCATGTCGAACTCAAGCCCGGTGCGCTTCTCTTCGGCCAGCAGGTGGCGCGCATAGAATTGTGCCAGCCGTCCGAGCTTGGCGCCGTCGTCAAACAGGCCGGCATTGAAAAAGTAGGGGCTCATGCGCCCGGCCTTGGTCTTGAATTGCCCGAAGCGCAGGACGCCGGATTCGACGGCAAACTGCACGAATTCCTGTGCCAGCGTGCCATCCGCGGCGCTGGCCCCGCCCTTGTTGTTACCCTTGTCGCCCTGTTCGCGTGCCGTGCTCATTGGAAGTCCCATGTTTAAATTGACCAGCCTCAACCTCAACGGTATCCGCTCCGCAGCCAGCAAGGGATTGCTGGACTGGGTCGCGCATTCCATGCCGGATTGTATTTGCGTGCAGGAGCTGAAGGCCCAGGCCGCCGACATGAGCGGCCGGTTCGAGGAAATTGCCGGCATGAAAGGCCACTTTCACTTCGCCGAGAAAAAAGGCTACTCCGGCGTGGGGGTGTACACGCGCCACGAACCGAGCGACGTCATCGTGGGCTACGGCTCCACCGAGTTCGACGCCGAAGGGCGTTATGTGGAACTCCGCTTCGACAGGCCCGGACGCAAGCAAAGCCCCAAACTGTCCATCATCAGCTGCTATTTCCCGAGCGGTTCCTCGGGCGAAGAGCGCCAAGCCGCCAAATTCCGCTTTTTGTCCGAGTTTTACCCACGATTGCTGGCGCTGAAAGCAACGCGTGATTTCGTGCTGTGTGGCGACATCAACATCGCGCACCAGGAGATCGACCTGAAAAACTTCAAAGGCAATAAAAAGAACAGCGGGTTCTTGCCCGAGGAGCGCGCCTGGATGACCGAGTTGCTGCGCGATGCCGAGCTCACGAACGAAGCGGCCGATGCGCTGAACGAAGGCGCGGCTGTTCCGGCCACAACGCCCGTGCGCGGCGGCGGCATGGTCGACGTGTACCGCAAGCTGCAGCCCACCGCGACCGACGCTGCCTACACATGGTGGAGCAACCGTGGCCAAGCCTATGCCAAGAACGTGGGCTGGCGGCTGGACTATCACCTCGCCACGCCCGCGTTTGCGGCGCTGGCGCGCAGCGAGCACATCTACAAGGAACAGCGCTTTTCGGACCACGCACCCATGAGCGTGGACTATGACTTCAAGCTCTGACCCCCGTTCAGACTCACTGCGTGTAGTCTGCTCCCCCCTTCCAGGGGGCGGCGTCTCGGGCCGGCAAAGCCGGACCCTCGGCCCCCACTGGTGAATACCCCCCGCGAGTTGCGCACTGAACTCTTAAAGCCAGCATGAGCCGCGGGACTGGCTTTGCCAGACCGCAGGCGGGCGGCCCCCTCGGGGGGCAGGAAGCGACACGTAGTGCGCGACCGTGGGGGCCACATCCACCGTGGGGGCTTACTGCTCTGCCCAGATGCGCTGGATCTGCGTCGACAACTCCATCGGGTCAAACGGTTTGGGAATCACCTCAAGAGCACCCAGGCTTTTGTACACCGCGACCTCGGCGGCCTGCACCTTTGCGGTCATGAAGATCACCGGCGTGTCGACCGTGGCTGGCAACTGCCGAAGTCCCTTGAGCGTAGTGGGCCCGTCCATGCCGGGCATCATCACATCCAGGAGCAGCAGGTCGGCTCCTGCACCCGGTGCGGCATCGAGCGCCTCCTGGCCCGAGGCACAGGCGATGACGGTAAAGCCGCCTACGGCTTCCAGCGCCATTTGCGCAACCATACGAATGTCGGGTTCGTCTTCGACATACAGGATACGGGACAGTGGTTTGGTCATGGTTAACTCAGGGGTTGGGGTCGAGTCGGGCCGGGATCTCCGGGAATTTGAAGCACACGCTGGATTGTATTGAGCAGTTCGGTGTTGGAGGTATGGGCCTTCACCAGCACCGCATCGGCCTGCCTGCCGTCCGCCGGATCCACATCGCCCGCCGAGAACACAATCACAGGCGGTCGCGGATCCAGGGCGTCGATATCCTCGAACAGGTCCCAGCCAGACTGGCTGCCGAGCGACAAGTCCAGCAGGATCAGGTCAAAGGGATGGCCGCGCAGGCAGGCACGGGCCTCGTCCAGTGTGGTGGCAAATTCGAAGGACGCAAAATCCTGCGCAATGGCAGCCGTGATTTGCTGGATATCCTGGTCATCCTCGACATGCAAAATGCGCGGTTTGCCGGCGTCCAGACTGACAACGGCCCGGCGCAGGCTGTTAATGAGCAAGTGTTCGTCAATCGGTTTTTTCAGCCAGTCTGAAACCGTATGCGGCTTGCGGTTGAACTGCAGCTGGCCTTGCTCGGCCATGGCCGAGATCACCACGACAGGCAAGTGGCGCGTTCTTTCGTCCTCGCGCAGCTGGCCGATGAAGGCCACACCGTTCTGGCCGGGCAGCTTCAGGTCCACCGTCACGGCATCGTAGCTATGGTGTTCCAGGCAGGCCAGCGCCTGCTCCGCGCTGTGCGTCATGTCGGAGTCGAAACCCGCTTTGCTCAACATCATGCTGATCAGCCTGGCCACATCGGGATCGCCCTCGCAGATCAGGATGCGGGGCCGGGTGGAAGCAGCCGGCTGCATTCGCACGGGTTGCAGCAGGGGCACCGGGTTGGTCCACTCCGGCAGCTCAAAGAAGAACGTGGTGCCCACCCCCTTCGCACTGCTAAAGCCGATGGTGCCGCCCATCTTCTCCACCAGGGCGCGGGAAATATTCAGGCCGAGGCCGGTCCCGCCTTTTTGCCGTGTGTCGGAAGAGTCGGCCTGGGAGAATTTCTGGAATATGCGGCCATGGAATTCCTCGGGGATGCCCGGACCCACATCGACGACTTCAGCCCGCACCCGCTGCGCCGAACGCGACAGCCTGACCTCCACCGGGCTGCCCGGCGGCGAAAACTTGACCGCGTTGGACAAAAGGTTGGTCAGCACCTGGGTCATGCGGTCGGTGTCAATGCGCACCTGCAAAGCTTCGTCGGGCGCCCGCATCACCAGGTCCACCCGGTGCTGGCCGGCAAAACCCTCGTTGGCGACCAGCGCCTGCTGCACCAGCTGCCGCAGGTCCACGACCTGCAGGTCCAGGCGCAATTTACCGGACTCGATTTTTTCGCTATCCAGGATGTCGTTGATCAGCCGGATCAGGCGCTCGCAGTTGCTTTGGGCAATGCCCACCAGGTTCTTCACCGCCGCAGGCAGCTCACCGGCCACGCCACCGGAAATCAGACCCAGAGAGCCCCTTATGGATGTCAGCGGCGTGCGCAACTCATGGCTGACGGTGGACACGAATTCGGTCTTCATGCGGTCGATGCGCCGGAGCTCCGTGATGTCCGTGCCCAGAGAGAAAAAACCGATGACCTTGTCCTTAGCGGCGCCTTCGCCGTAGCGGGGAAAATACTGCATCGCGAAGTACCTGCGCTCGCCCTCCGGCGTCACCTGCGTCCGTTCGTAGCGGACCGGCTTGCCGCTGAGCACCTCGTCCACTTTATCCCGAACTGTCTCGTAGGCTTGCTCGCCCAGAACTTCGGCCAGTGGGTGTCCGTCGATCTGCTCAAAGCTCAAGCCGAAAGCACTTTCGTAGGCGCGGTTGTGAAAGCGAAAGCGCCGATCGGTGTCAAGGTAAGCGATCAGGGCGGGCACCGTATCAGTGACCTGGCGCAATTGGGCTTCGCTCGCCCGCAGGGCCTTGCTGATGCGCTTGCTCTCGGTAATGTCATGCATCAATGCGGTGAAAAGGCGGCGGCCGCCGACCTGCACGTCACTGAACGACACGCTGACCATAAACTCGCTGCCATCCTTGCGCATGGCGCGTACTTCCTGCCCGGATATCCGGAACGTTTCCGGCTGCTCCCGCATCATGGAGGTGAAATCCTTGTATTGCTGGCGAAACCGCGGCGGCACCAGCTCTGATACATCACGGCCGATCAGTTCGCTTTTCTCGTACCCAAAGAGCTGTAAGGCCGCCGCATTGGCCTCCAGAACGATGTCGTCGGACGTGGTGGTGATCACCGTTTCGACCATTCCTTCGGTAATGCTGCGGCTCATGACTTCGCTGTCATGCAATTGCGCCTGTGCGCGCTCACGGACTTTCTCGTAATGTTTGACCACGTAGCCCATCCAGGCAAGCATGGCAAAAAACAGCACGCTACCGGCAATGATGAGGTTTTGCGCCCATGCGGCGTTGCGCTCTGCGGCGGCCTGAACCTCTTCCCATACTCGCGCTTCGCGGCTGCGCGCGCGTTCCAGCAACTCGTCCGTGCGCTGCCTGGATGCCCGGCTTTCCGGGCTTCCCAAAATGGCGGCCCCCTCGGCCTGGTCAACCTCCTTGCGCGCCGTGATTGACCGCTGGGCAACCGCGGTGCGGCGCGCGATCAGTTCATCGAGTTCCGCCAGCTCCGGCATCCGGTTGGCGCTTCGCGCCCTGGCTGTCGCCAAGGCAAGATCGGCGAGCGCCTTTTCGAAGTTCGCCTGGTCGGCGTTGTCGCCACTGAGCAGGTATTGCCTCAAGGATGCCTCAGCGCTTTTGATGCCCGACACCACCCGCTCCACCATCACCAGCGAATCCTCCGTGCGGACGCGGGACTGCGTCGCCTCGATCAGGCGGCTGATGGTGGCGTAGGAGGCCACACTGACAACGGCCATCAGCACGAGGCCCGCGGCCAATGCGATTTTGATCCTGACCAGAAAGGCGTTGGAGGAAAGCATGGGCACCTTATGCGATCTGATCGCGCTGATTTCAGGCAGCGCCGGGAAAACGTTGCTGCAAGGCTTCAACTGCCCGGCTTATTTCGGTCTTCACCTGCGGCGAAAGCGGTTGCCCTGCGCTGACATGGGGCTCCACCGCCAGCTCCAGCGCCTGTGCGGCAA
Organism: Polaromonas aquatica; assembly: GCF_050626995.1. GTDB lineage: Bacteria > Pseudomonadota > Gammaproteobacteria > Burkholderiales > Burkholderiaceae_C > Polaromonas > Polaromonas aquatica_A. The sequence continues at coordinate 1,719,269 of NZ_CP192467.1, forward strand.
GGCCAAGCTCGGCCCAGCCGAAGGTTGCCGCGGAGCCGGCCAGGCTGTGTGCATGGCGCTCAAGGGCCGGCAAAGCCTGCGCCAGATCGTCGCCGTTAAGTATTTGTTGCCAGAGCCCGAGCAGTTGCCCCAGCCGGCCCGGCAATGAACGCGTGTAGTCCGCGCGCTGCTCCTCCAGAAATGCAAGCAGGGCCGGATTGGGTTGCGTCATGGCATCCGGGGAGATGGCGCCAGCCGACCGCTATGGGATGCGATGCCGCGGCGCAAGCCGATGGCAAGACCCGAAGCCGCATTGGCCTGCAGGCAGCGCGGGTACACGGCTCGCCCCTGATGTAGAAAAAAGCACATGCGGCTTATCTTACGTTGCAGCTGCGAAAACGCAGCGTAGGACAAGTACGAGGTTTGGCCTTGGGATGTACCGCGGCCCGCCGCAGTTCAGGAACAGGCCATTGACATCAACAGTTTTGTAGTTCTTAGAGATTGCTTTATGCCAAATAATGCGAATTCAGACGTCAAAATGAATACATTAGACCTCTATCATCACGCACAAGTTCAGCATCAGGCCGACGGATCTGCAGCACGTCCCAGCGCGGCGATGACATCGGACTGGGTAATAATTCCCACCAGCCGCTCGCCCTCCCCGATGATGGGAATGTGGTGGTGACCGGTGCTGGCGAACAGTGGCACCAGTTCCACCAGCCGGCGATGCATCCCAGCCACCCGCACATTGCGGGTCATGATCTGACCGACGACTTCAGGTTTGTCTGAATAAACGCTGCGTGTGGTGCGCACCAGCTGCCTCAGCTTGGCGTCAAAACCTTCGTACAGATCGAGTTCCGCCGCCCGCATGAAATCGGCCTGCGTGATGATGCCCGCGATGCGAAAACTGCGGTCTACCACCGGCAAGGCCTTGATGCGGCGCTCCCTCAGCAGGGCCCAGGCCTCTTGTAACGGAGTGCCGAATTCCACCGTGACAAGATCGCGCGACATGACATCAGCGCAGCGGACTTCCGCTAGTTTGCGCTCATAGGCACGCAACCGGATTTCCGCCAGCAGCGTCTTGAGGTCGTCGCGGCTGACGTCCAGCACCTGGTTGTAGCGCGCCAGCACAGCGTCCAGGTCCGCCTCAAGCAAGCGGTCTTCCGCCGACGGCGCTTCGCCTGGCGGTGATAGTTGCGTATGCGGATATGCCCTGCGTGTCGCGTTGTTGTAAGCGACGCCGACAGCTACCAGCAGCACCGAGTTGAGCATCACCGGATAAAAGGCAAACACCGGATCGGCAACACCGCCCAGCACCATCATCAAGGCAGTGGCGCCGCCCGGTGGATGCAGGCAGCGCAGTGCCAGCATGAGCGCAATGGCCGTTGCCACTCCCAGCGCTGCCGCGAGTTCAGGAGAGCCCAGCAGATGCATGCCGTGCACGCCCGCAATGCCTGCCAGCGCTGAAAGGGTGTTGCCGCCCACCACGTTCCAGGGTTGCGCCATCGGGCTGGCCGGCACGGCATACACCAACACCGCGCTCGCGCCCAGCGGCGCCACCAGCCAGGGCAGACCCGGCATCATCCGGTCAGCCAGGTGGCACAGCAGCGCCGTCAGGAATATACCCAGCAACGAGCCAATGACAATGCGCAGACGTTCACGGCTGTTGATGCGGGTGCGCGCCGGCCGGAAGCCTCTCCACCAGGCACGCGTGAAGAACGCGGCGCGCTGCGTCAAACCGGTCACCGGGAGCCAGCCAGGTTAGCCGCGGGCTCGCTGATAGAGGCCCTGGACCTTGGGCACATTGGCCTGCAGCTGCTGGATGCGCTCAGGACCGGAAGGGTGGGTAGAGAGAAAGCTCGGACCCGAAGAACCGCCGCCAGCCTGCCCCATTTTTTCCCAGAGGCTCACGGCCGCCTGGGGGTTGTAGCCGCCACGGGCGGCAAGCTCCAGCCCCACAAGATCGGCGTCGGTTTCGTCCTCGCGGCTAAAACGCAGGGTCAGCAATTGTGTGCCAATGCTGGCGGCCAGGTCACCCATCTGGCCCAGGCCCAGCAGTTGCGCGCCGAGCGACAGCAGCGTACCCGTGCCCTGGCTTTTGGCGATGCGCGCGCGCGCGTGCTCGCGCAGCGCGTGCGCCATTTCGTGGCCCATGATCATGGCCGTTTCGTCATCCGTCAGTTTCAGCTGGTCAAGGATGCCGGTGTAAAAGGCGATTTTTCCACCCGGCATGCAGAACGCGTTGACCTGCTTGCTGTTCAGCAGATTCACCTCCCACTGCCATTGTTTGGCCCGGTCATTCCACTGGGTTGTTTGCGGCACCAGGCGCGTGGCAATGCTACGAAGACGTTGCAGCTGGGGGCTCCCCTGGGAAGCCAGGGCGCCTTTGGAACGGGCCTCCGCCAGCAGCTTGGCATATTCCTGGGTGGCGGCACCTTCAATTTCATCGGCGGGCACCAGGTTGCGCAGCTGGGAAGACGGGCCGACTTCGACTTGCGCCCGCAGTGGCATGGTGGCCGCGGTCGCGGCCGCACCGGCAGCCGCCAGCAAGAACGCCCGGCGGCCAGCCCAGGCAGAGTGTTTAGCCTCGCATAAAAAGCACATGGGTGAATAATAGTCACAAATCAGAATGCCCATGTCAGACAAAACCCCCTCCTCCACCCTGGCACCAGGCGCCGCTTCCTCCGAATCTTCCAGCGCCACGCCGGTATCGTGGGCAGGCGTCTGGCGCGTGTACGCAGAGCGCGCCACACTACGCATGCTGCTGCTCGGGTTTTCAGCGGGCCTGCCATTGCTGCTGGTTTTCGGCACATTGAGCTTCTGGCTGCGCGAAGCGGGCATCGACCGCACCACCATCGGTTTTTTAAGCTGGATCGGCCTGGCCTACGGCTTCAAGTGGGCATGGGCGCCATTGGTAGACCGCCTGCCGATCCCGATACTCACACGCCTGCTCGGGCGCCGTCGCAGCTGGCTGCTGCTGGCGCAGTTCACCATCATCGGCGCGCTGTGCGGCATGGCGCTGACCGACCCCAAGCTGTCCTTGCAGCCTATGGTGTGGTGCGCGCTGGCCGTGGCGTTTGCGTCGGCCACGCAGGACATCGCACTGGACGCATTCCGCATCGAATCCGCGGACATCAAACGGCAGGCCGCGCTGGCCGCGGCCTACCAGACCGGTTACCGCATCGCGATGATCTGGGCCGGCGCCGGTGTGCTGTGGATCGCCGCGCGCTCCGAAGTCCCCAACGCTGCGGCCTACCAGCCTGGTGCGTGGCAAACCGCCTATCTTGTCATGGCGGTATCCATGCTTCCCGGCATCATCACCGTGCTGTTTTCAGCAGAGCCTGCCGAGCGTGCCCGCGCCGAGGGCGACGCCGAAACCGCAGCGACCCACGCCCGGTTTGCCGCCACGGGCATTCCCCTCTACGGCGCTGTTCTGTGCGCGACGCTCGCGCTCCTCATACTGCTGCTGCTGGCTGCACCCGGTATGGTGTTGCTGGCTTATTACCTCGTGCTCAGCGCCTACCTGGTGCCCGTCGTCGGTTATGTGCTTGCCATCATCGGCCTGGCCAAAACGGGAATCCGTGTCGCGCTGCCGGCGCGGCTGGTGCGGGCAGCCGTCTGGTTCGACCATGCCTTTTACGTACCGTTCGCCGAGTTCCTCAAGCGTTATGGCAGGCATGCGATCGTGATCCTCGCGCTGATCGCCGTCTACCGCATCAGCGACGTGGTGATGGGCATCATGGCTAATCCGTTTTACGTGGACATGGGCTATACCAAGGACGAGGTAGCGGCGGTCACCAAGATCTATGGCGTCATCATGACGCTTGTGGGCGCCTTTGTAGGCGGCGCCGTGGCCATGCGCCTGGGCGTGATGCGCGTGCTGATGCTGGGCGCCGTGCTGAGTGCCGGCAGCAACCTGCTGTTCGCCTGGCTGGGCTCGCGCGGGCATGACGTCAACGCACTGATCTTTGTGATCTCGGCCGACAACCTCTCCAGCGGCATCGCGTCCGCCGCTTTCATCGCCTACCTGTCGAGCCTGACCAACATTAACTATTCGGCTACCCAATACGCCCTGTTCAGCTCCATGATGCTGCTGTTGCCCAAGTTCCTGGCTGGCTATTCCGGCAAATACGTCGATGCTTTCGGTTACAGCAACTTCTTCACCGCAACCGCCTTGCTGGGTTTGCCGGTATTGATCCTGGTTGTTTTCGCTTCAAGGCAAAAAACACCCCCAGCCCATGAAAAATGAGCGCAAATAGCTATCAAATTAATAGCAGCCATAAAAATCCCCACGCCTTGCCAGGGGGGAGTTATGCTGAACCACGCTGCTCCGGTTTACCGTAACTTTACGGTGCCTTCAAGCGGGATTGTTACGCGCGGCGCACCATGATTTCATTGTGTATCCCTTCACGGGGAGCCCCTGCAAACGAGGACTCGAGCCATGACCCAACAGCTTTTAATGATTGAAGACGATGCCCGTCTGGCCAACATGGTGGGCGAATACCTCCGCCAATCGGGCTACGGTTTTACCCACGCGGCCGATGGCGCGGCGGGACTGGCAGCCCTGGAAACCGCAACGCCCGACCTGGTCATCCTGGACCTGATGCTGCCCGACATGGACGGCCTGGAGGTGTGCCGGCGCATCAAGGGACAGGGCAGCGAAACCGCCAATACCGCCGTACTGATGCTGACGGCCAAGGGCGACCCCATGGACCGCATCGTGGGCCTGGAAATTGGTGCGGATGACTACCTGCCCAAACCGTTCGAGCCGCGCGAATTGCTGGCGCGCATCCGGGCCGTGCTGCGCCGCGGCGGGGAAGCGGGCGCGGCTGCGGCCAACAATGGTCACAAGGTCATGCGCTTTGGCTCGCTGGAAATCGACCGCGATGCGCGCACGGTGTCGGTATCCGGCAACCTCTGTGAGTTGACGTCTTACCAGTTTGACCTGCTGGTGGCGCTGGCCGAGCGCGCCGGCCGCGTGCTGAGCCGCGACCAGATCATGGAGGCCGTGCGCGGACGCGAACTCGAAGCGTTTGACCGCTCCATCGACGTGCACATGGGCCGCATCCGCAGTGCCATTGAAACCGACGCCAAGGACCCCAAGCGCATCCTCACGGTGCGCGGCGTCGGATACGTCTTCGCCAAGCAGCAGGACTAAAAGGGAAATGGCGATGGGGTTTCTAAAGATGCAATGGTCGGGATGCCGGGTGAGGCGCCCGGCGCTGAGGACACCGGAATGCGTACCGGTGCATGAGGACCCCGGGTACCGCATAACGGCGCCGTGCGCCCGAAAACTGGATTTATAGGAGTACCGCATGTGGGGACGTTTTACCTCGCACCTGTACGTGCGGATCTGGCTGGCTGTTGTCGCCACAGTCCTTGTCCTCACCTTTCTGGTGGGTGCGGCCTGGCGCCTGAGTGCGGACCCGCCGCAGCTGCCGATCCGTGAAGTACTGGTCCACAACGACCGGGGCGAAGTCATTGGCACAGCGCAAACCAAACCCGGCCGCAAGCTCGGTGATGGCCTTGAATTTGACGTGCTGACCAAAGACGGGCAGACCTTGAACCTGGTGATGCCGCGGCCCAAGCGTCCGCCAGGAAGCAATTCCTGGAACCGCCCTCCCTTTGGCTTTGGCTGGATGCTCGTTGTGGTCGGACTGGCCGTGGCGCTCGGCGCCTATCCCGTGATGCGAAGGCTGACCCTGCGGCTTGAAGCCCTGCAACGCGGCGTGGAACGCTGGGGCGCGGGGGACCTGTCGGCCCGAGTCCATGCGGAGGGCAAGGACGAGGTGGCCTTCCTGGCCAGGCGCTTCAACCACGCAGCCGAGCGTATCGAAACACTGATGGAGTCGCACAAGTCGTTACTGGCCAATGCATCGCACGAACTGCGCTCACCCCTGGCCCGTATCCGCATGGGACTGGAATTGATGGATCATCAGGCCCCCACGCTTGTTGCTTCGCATACTGCGCTGCCCCCCGAGGGGGCTGAACTTGCTCGGGGCGGCCCTTCGCCGCGTTCGCAACCGGCCAAAGAATCGATTGCCAGAGCAGAAATCTCCCGAAGCATCACCGAACTCGACCAGCTGATCGATGAGATCCTGCTGGCCAGCCGCCTGGATGCCAAACAAGCCGATGCGGAACCCTTTGAAGCGCTGGACCTTACCGGTCTTGCGGCCGAAGAATGCTCGCGGGTCAATGCAGAGTTGAGTGCCGAACTCGGCCCTGATTCCAACTCTTCATCTGACGCCAGCACGGGCATCGATGCCGGTAGCCGCAGCCTGACGGTGCAGGGATCTCCACGCCTTTTGCGCAGGCTGATCCGGAACCTTCTGGAAAACGCGCGGCGCTACAGCAACGGCGAAATCAACCTGGAGCTGGCGCAAGGCCGGACCGGCGCCAGGCAACTGGCCGTGATCAAGGTGCATGACCGCGGCCCAGGTGTTCCCGCCGAACAGCGGGAGCGCATCTTTGAACCGTTTTACCGTCTGCCGGGTGCCAGCGAACGTGAAGGCGGCGTTGGGCTGGGCTTGGCGCTGGTCAAGTCGATCAGCCAACGGCACGGTGGTAGTGTTCGCTGCGAAGCCCGGCCAGGGGGCGGCGCCACCTTTGTTGTTGAACTGCCAGTCGCCCATGCAAAAGCGTGAAATAAATCACGAAACAGAACACCTCCCACCCCAAAACTGTTTGGCCTCCTCTATTTGGAGAATGGTCAAACCGCATGCAATCACCGACATTTCTCTCCGTTGCTGTCACAACAATGGATGAGGGAAAAGGGAATAACAACCAAACGTCGGTGAAGCATTTTTAATAGTCTCCCAACGACGTTCTTCTTCACGGAAGAACCTTAAAAAGCCACCTCACGGTGGCTTTTTTTTATTCCGAAAGCACGGCTCCGCGCGCTTTGATACGCTCATGGCCTCAGCCTTCCACGGCCTCCACAGGAAACACCATGAGCACCGTCAGCACGCCCACGCCCCTCCATCCGCCCCAGGGATTTTTTCCGTCCACCGAAGAGCGGATGCAGCTGCCGGCCCGCGAGGCCATGTCGCCGGCGCAGCGCGAGGCGGCCGACGCCATCATTGCCGGGCCGCGCAAGGCGGTGTTCGGCCCCTTTATTCCCTTGTTGCGCAGCCCGCAGCTCATGGGCCGCATCGGCGACGTGGGTGCCTACCTGCGTTTTGAAAGCCCACTGGACGCGCGCATCCGTGAACTCGCGACGTGCGTGGCGGCGCGCCATACGGCCAACCAGTTCGAATGGGTGATGCATGCCCCCCTGGCCGTGGCCGCGGGCGTGGCCCAGGCCACCGTGGATGCGATTGCCGAGGGCCGCCAGCCCCGCGGCATGGCCGACGATGAAACCATCGCGCTGGACCTTACCTTCGAAGTGCTGAGGCAGCACGGCTGCAGCGACACCACTTATGCCGCCGCGGTGAAGACCTTCGGCGAACAAGGCGTGGTCGAGCTGGTCAGCCTGATCGGCTATTTCGTGATGGTGTGCTGGGTGATGAACGTGGCGCGCACGCCAGCGCAGGGCAAACCGGGCGTGACGCCCTTGTCGGCCTTCCCGGCTTAAGAAGCCGGAGGGAGAGCCGCCAGGACCCGGCCCGCATCGATGTCGTTCAGGCAACGGGTATGGCCCAGCGGGCATTCACGCTCAAAGCAGGGCGCGCAGTCCAGCGGCGGCTGGTAGGCTGCATCGGCCTTGAGCCACAACACCACTGCCTTATCGCTCAGCGGCGGCGTATGCAGCGGGCTGGACGAGCCAAAGATGGCGACCTGTGGCACGCCGAAAGCGGCGGCCACATGCATCAGGCCCGAGTCGTTGCTGATGGTGCTGTGGCTGGCTGCAATCAGGCACAGGGCCTGCACCAGCGACGTCTTGCCCGCGAAGTTAAGGCATTTTCCGGGCCGCGCGGCATTCACCGGCGCGGCGATCTCGTCGCACAACACCGCCTCTTTGCCTGAGCCGAGCAGCACCACTGGCAAATCCAGCCGCGCGGCAAGCTCTGAAAAATGCCGAGCTGGCCAGCGCTTGGCAGGCCCGTATTCGGCGCCGGGCGCGAACACGTGGAAGCCGCCACGCCGCACGCCGAGTTCGGCCAGCGTCTGGTCGACGTCAGCGGGCGCCATCTGCAGCTGCGGCCTGTCTTGCTCAAAATCGGCACCACCGCTCAAGGCCGAATAAAACGCCACCATGGGCGGCTTGTTCTTGGGGTTTTTTAGCCGGTGCGTGAGCAGGCCCACACGGGCCTCGCCGAAGTAGCCGATGCGCTCCGGGATGCTCGCCAGAAACGGCAGCAGCGCGCTTTTTAGCGAGTTGGGCAGGACATAGGCTTTGTCGAAACGGCCCTCGATGCGTTTGGCGATGGCGCGTCGCTCACGGAACTGCAGGCCACCATGCGCGAAGGGAAATTCAATGACATCGGCCACCTGCGGCATCGCACGATAAACCGGCGCCACCCACGGCAAGGCACCCACAGTGAGGCGCTCGCCGCGCGCGTGTAACCGCCGCATCAGCGGCTCGGTCATCACCGCGTCCCCGATCCACTGCGGAGCAATGACGAGCGATTCAGGCATCAAGCAGTCCGTAGCGGCAAGCCGCTTCGGCAATGGGTCAATGGCCGCCGCCGAAGTGTTCGCCGGCCTTCAGCGCGTAAACCGTGCCGCAATACGGGCACTTGGCCTGGCCTGTGCGCGCCACATCCAGATAGACCTTGGGGTGGCTGTTCCAGATCTTCATGTCGGCCTTGGGGCTGGGGCAGTAGACGCCGCCCTGACTGTTCAGGTCGGAGGCCAGCAGTTCGACAGCGGATGAATGGAGAGTCGTCGTGGGGGTGCTCATGTTCGGCTTTCTTCTTCGGTAAGCGCTTCAGACCTTGGCTAACCAGTGGGCGTACTTTGGATTACGGCCGTTGACGATGTCAAAGAACGCGCTCTGGATTTTCTCGGTGATGGGGCCGCGCGAGCCGGCGCCGATTTCAATGCGGTCGAGTTCACGAATCGGCGTGACTTCAGCGGCCGTGCCGGTGAAGAAGGCCTCGTCGGAGATATACACCTCATCGCGCGTGATGCGCTTCTGCACGAGTTCCAGGCCCAGGTCCTTGCAGATATGCAGGATGGTATTGCGGGTGATGCCGTTGAGGGCGCCGGCAGACAGGTCGGGCGTGTAGACCACGCCGCCCTTGATCACAAAAATGTTCTCGCCCGCGCCTTCGCTGACAAAGCCCGAGGCGTCGAGCAGCAGCGCCTCGTCGTAGCCGTCGTCCAGCGCTTCCATGTTGGCCAGGATGGAGTTGGTGTAGTTGCTCACCGCCTTGGCCTGCGTCATGGTGATGTTGACGTGGTGGCGGGTGTAGCTGGAGGTCTTCACGCGGATGCCGCGTTTCATACCTTCTTCACCCAGGTAGGCGCCCCAAGCCCAGGCCGCCACCATCAGGTGGATCTGGTTGCCCTTGGGCGACACGCCGAGTTTTTGCGAGCCGATCCAGGTCAGCGGGCGCAGGTAGCAGCTTTCGAGCTTGTTCTCACGCACCACGGCTTTTTGCGCTTCCATGACTTCTTCCATGCTGAAAGGAATTTTCATGCGCAGGATCTTGGCGCTGTTGAAGAGGCGCTCGGTGTGTTCTTCGAGCCGGAAGATCGCTGTGCCGCCGGCGCCGTTGTAGGCCCGCACGCCTTCAAAGGCGCCGCAGCCGTAATGCAGGGTGTGGGTCAGCACATGAATCTTGGCATCGCGCCAGTCCACCATCTGGCCGTCCATCCAGATTTTGCCGTCGCGGTCTGCCATGGAAGGAATTACTGGGGACATGATGCTGATCCTGTGGTGAATGTCGTGGAATGGTTGTTTTGTATCGGAGGCGCCCCGCCGGCAACAGCCGCAAGTGCGGTGCCAGGCCGGGCAAAACCCGAAAGTCCGATTTTACGGTGCGGGCGGTGCAGCGCCCTCGATCCGAGGCGAATCGGTGGCCCCGGGCCGAAAGAGTTCGTGGCGGGTCAGTTTGCCGCCCATAAAAGTACAGGTGACGTGCGAGTCGGAGCCATCCGTCCAGCGAAAGACTTCGGGCTGTTGGTCCTTGACCGATTGCAGCTGACCCAGTGCGCGCGTCATCGCCACCACATGCAGCAAGGTCATGCCGGACCTGAGTTTGGCGTTGAGCATGACTGCGCTGTCGACATAGCCGATGGGCCGGTTGGCTGCGCGTTTCAAGACCTGCATCATGCGGGTGAAGTGCAGCAGCAACCACATCACAAGGGCGGTGGCGGCCGCTGCCACGCCAGCCCAGCCATAAAAGCGGTATGCCAGCACGATCACGGCGACGCCGGCCACAGGAACAATGATTTTCTGGAAGTTCATGGCCGCATTTTCGCAGGCCTGGCAGGCGGGTGCTCTGCGGAGACTGCGTAGCGCGCCAGCCGCAACCTGGAACGTAGGTGTGGGCCTGCCTACCCAGCGGCCGCGCTACCTTGGCTGCCAGCCACGGCAATCGAGCCGTCCATCCGCTCGTAAGTGCCAATCAGGCAGCCGCTGGCCAAAGCCCGTTCACGTATGGCATCAAGTACAGCATCCCGGCCCGGTTTGCCACTGAAAGGGTCGCCAGGAAGCAACGCAAAGACCTGAAAGGCATAGCGGTGCGGGCCATGTCCGGGAGGAGGATCCGGCGGCAACCATCCAGACATCAGGTAAGAGTTCCGCCCCACATGGACCTGGCCATCGTCGTCGGAGCTGTTCAGCTCACCCTCCGCCAATGCGGACCGGGAAGCCGGCAAATCCACTGCAATCGCGTGCACCAACGGGCGTGGTGTGGGCGCATCGGCATCTTCCACAATCAGCAGCAGCGAACCGGCAGTAGCAGGGACTCCCTGCCACTGCAGAGGTGGGGACAGGCCCTCCCCGTCCGCCGTATAGCGTGGCGGGATGGGTGCATGGTCGGTAAACGCAACGCTGCTGACCTCGATCGCGGCCAAACCGGTGCGCAAGCCGGACAAGTTATACGCAAGCTTGTCGAGCCCGGCACGCTGATCGCGCAGTGCATGTCCCAGGGCATCGGGTAGTTTTTCCAGCATATTGAGCGGCCTTGTTGGAATGAAAACTCCAAGCTAAACCGCTCCAGGGTCCCGTTGTGTAGGAAAAGACGCCTCCAAAGCCGCGGTATACCGGCTGGTTTCGAACCGGACGCCACAGTTGCATCCGGTGTTCCTCTTCAGGCCGCTGCGCCAGAAACAAAACCGGCCCGCGGCATATAACCGGTGGCCAGGGCATGGGCCCAATCCGGCCGTTGCCGGCCGGCAGCCGCGCGTGCCTGGGCCATGTGGTCATACGGCACCGCGCGCAGGGACACGGTCCACCCTTGCGGCGTGCGCTGCACCAGCGCATAGCGCGCGTGCGGCGCTCCGTTTTCCACCACATGCGGATGGGGATGCTCGTCGTCATAGGCCTGCAGGCCGACGCTGCCGGGATTCACGATGAGGGAACTCCCGCACTGGACCATGCGCGGCACATGGGTGTGGCCGCAAAGAATCAACGAAGGCGCCTGGGGGCCGATTTCACCAAGCCGCAGCAGAACCTCTTCCGCTGTGGCGGGACGAATGCCCGTCGGATGCCCATCACCAAAACCGGGCACAGTGGTTTCCATCCAGTAAACCAAATCACTGCCGGGCGTTCCGTGGCACAACAGTACATCACCGCCCGCCAGTTCCAGACTTGCGGGCAGCGACCTGATCCACGCCACATGGGTCGACGTCAGCTGGCCTGCGGTATAGCCATCTGTCCCGAGCGGGTCGAGATGGCGGCCCTGGTCCAGCAGGTCCAGCACTTGCCGCTCATGGTTGCCACGGATGGTGACAAAGTTGCGGGCCATCAAGAGGTCGGCTGTCTCAGCGGGTTGCAGCGGGCCGCTCAGGATGTCGCCCAGGTTCACGGTCTGGTCAACACCCTGCCCGGCAATGTCCGCCAGCACGGCTTCAAGCGCCAGCAGGTTGCCGTGGATGTCGGAGATAACGGCGAGTTTCATGCTTCTGATTGTGCAGCGCTTCAGCTCAGGCTGCGGACCACGTTCATCGCCTCTTCCACCCGCTCAACCGCGTGGATGGTCAGGCCTTCGATCGGCTTTTTGGGCGCATTGGCCTTGGGCACCACCGCGACGCTAAAACCCAGCTTGGCCGCTTCCTTCAGGCGCTCCTGGCCGCGCGGGGCTGGGCGCACTTCGCCCGCCAGGCCCACTTCGCCAAAAGCGAGAAAACCCTTGGGCAGCGGCTTGCCACGCAAGGACGAAGTGATGGCCAGCATCACGGCCAGGTCAGCTGCCGGCTCGCTGATGCGCACGCCGCCCACGGCGTTGACAAACACATCCTGGTCCATGCAGGCCACACCTGCATGGCGGTGCAGCACGGCCAGCAGCATCGCCAGGCGGTCGCGGTCCAGGCCCACGGACAGGCGCCGGGGGCTGGGGCCGCCGTTGTCGACCAGCGCTTGGATCTCAACCAGCATGGGGCGCGTGCCCTCCAGCGTCACCAGCACGCAGCTGCCAGGCACCGGCTCGCTGTGTTGGCTCAAAAAGATGGCGCTCGGGTTGGCGACGCCCTTGAGGCCTTTTTCCGTCATGGCGAACACGCCGATCTCATTGACCGCGCCGAAGCGGTTCTTGATGGCGCGCACCAGGCGAAAGCTCGAATGCGTGTCGCCCTCGAAATACAGCACGGTGTCGACCATGTGCTCGAGCACGCGCGGGCCGGCGAGCGCGCCCTCTTTTGTTACGTGACCCACCAGCACGATGCACACGCCGCTGGACTTGGCTGCGCGCGTCAGGTGCGCCGCGCATTCGCGCACCTGCGCGACTGAGCCGGGCGCGGATGTGAGCTGGTCGGAATACACCGTCTGGATGGAGTCGATCACGGCAATCGCCGGCTGGGTGGCCTCCAGCGTGGCGAGGATTTTCTCCAGCTGGATTTCGGCCAGGACTTTGACCTGCGAGCCGTCCAGGCCCAGCCGGCGCGAACGCAAGGCAACCTGGGCGCCGCTTTCCTCGCCGGTGACATAGAGGGTATTGAGGCCCGCGCGCTGCAGCGAATCCAGCGCTTGCAGCAACAGGGTCGATTTGCCGATGCCGGGGTCACCGCCAATGAGCACGACACCGCCTTCCACAATGCCGCCGCCCAGTACGCGGTCGAGCTCTTCATGCCCGGTGGGCGTGCGCTCCATGTCGGCCGCTTCAATGTCGGACAGCGTCGTCACTTCCGATGCTTTGGCCAGCGACTGGAACTGGCTGCTGTAGCGGTTCTTGACCGGCGAGCTGCTTTCGGCGGCCGATTCAATCAGCGTATTCCAGGCGTTGCAATGCGGGCATTTACCCAGCCACTTGGGGCTGGTGCCGCCGCATTCGGTGCAGGTGTAAATCGTTTTGTCTTTGGCCATGCGCGATATTACTGTATAAATAACCAGCTTTTACGTTTGTCCATGATGCGAATTGGCTAGCACCAACTTCGCCGCGCACCTGGATGCCGCCGGATCCTGCACAAAACCGCATCTTGCACAACAATGGCTTTTTTCCGCGCGAACCCGCGGCGACCTAGCCATCACCTACTTGAAGAGGACACCATGAATATTTCGCGCCGCCAGCTTATCCAGTCATCCAGCGCTGCCGCGCTGCTCGCGGGAGTGGGGCAGCAAGCCTGGGCCCAGGCCCTTGAAAGCACCAAGGTTGTCGTCGGCTTTGCGCCCGGTGGCACCGCCGATATTGTGTCGCGCCGCGTGGCCGACAAGCTGCACCCCGGATATGCCAAAAGCGCTGTGGTGGAAAACAGGACCGGCGCGGGTGGCCAGATCGCCGTGCAGTTCGTGAAAAACGCAGCGCCCGACGGCGCGACCCTGCTGCTCACGCCCATGTCCATGCTGGGCATCTACCCGCACACCTACAAGAAGCTGCCTTATGACCCGGTAGCCGACCTGACACCGGTGTCTGCCGGGGCGATCTTCGACTACGGCTTTGCTGTCGGCCCCATGGTGCCCGCCAGCGTCAAAAACGTGCCGGATTTCCTGGCTTGGTGCAAGGCCAACCCGGGCCAGGCCAACTTCGGTTCGCCGGCCGCAGGTTCGTCGCCGCATTTCATTGGCGCGCTGCTGGGACGCGCCGGCAACGTGGATTTACGCCACGTGGCGTTTCGCGGCACCCAGCCCGCCGTGCTGGACCTGGTGGGCGGGCAGATTGCCGCCGTATCAGGCCCGACCGGCGAGTTCACCCAGCATGTCGCGTCGGGCAAATGCCGCCTGCTGTCGACCAGTGGCCCGAGGCGCAGCCGTTTCACCCCGGGCACGCCGACGCTGCTGGAGCAGGGTTTCAAGGACATGGCGTTCACTGAATGGTTTGGCTTCTTCCTGCCCGCAAAAGCGCCGCAGGACGTGGTGCAGCGCCTGAACGCCGGCATCCGCTCTGCGCTGGCCTCACAGGACGTGATCGACGGCCTGGCCGTGTCTTATCTGGAAGCGGCACCGACCTCGCCGGCACAGCTGGCCGCCATGCTGAAGGCCGACACCGAGTTGTGGGGGCCGCTGGTCAAGGCGGTGGGTTTTACCCCTGAAGGTTAGCCTCTGGGGCGCTGGCAAGAGCATTCCGCTTGCTATCAAATCAGGAGCTGCTCGCGCATATTTCCATAGGGCTACAGCCCAGTTTTTCTTAAAAATCAGGATGGGTTGACGCATGAAGGTGTGCATTTACGGCGCTGGCGCCATTGGCGGCTGGATAGGCCACGGGCTGGCACACACCGGCTGCAGGGTCAGTGTGGTGGCGCGCGGCACCACGCTGGATGCGCTGCAGCTGCACGGGCTGCGGCTGAACCAGGCAGGCAAGGTGACATCGCAGGTCGTGGCTTCCAGCGCCTCGCCGGCCGCTTTCGGTGTGCAGGATCTGGTGGTGCTGGCCGTCAAAGCGCCTTCGCTGCCCGAAGTGGTCAAGCAGATCGCACCGCTGATCGGCCCGGAAACGGTGGTCCTGACCGCCATGAATGGCGTGCCCTGGTGGTTTTTGCAGGGCTTTGGCGGCACGCTTGAGGGCGCCCGGCTGACTTCTGTGGACCCCGGCGGCGAACTGGCGCGGGCCATCCCGGCAAAGCACATCGTCGGCTGTGTGGTGCACGCCAGCTGTTCGCTGGACGCGCCCGGCCAGGTGCACCATCACTTCGGCAACAAGCTCATCATCGGCGAACCCTCCGGCGAAAAAACCAGCCGTGTGCAGCAGCTCGCGGCCCTGCTGGAAAAAGCCGGTTTTGAAGCACCGGTGTCCGAACAGATCCAGAAAGACATCTGGTTCAAGCTCTGGGGCAACATGACCGCCAACCCGATCAGCGCCCTGACAGGCGCGACCATGGACAGCGTGCTCGATGACGAGCTGGTGACCGGCTTCACCCACAGCGTGATGCTGGAGGCCAAGGAGATTGGCGCACGCATCGGCATTCCGATCAACCAGACTCCGGCGGAACGGCATGTCATCACGCGCAAGCTGGGCGCCTTCAAGACCTCCATGCTGCAGGACGTGGAAGCCGGCAAACCGGTCGAGCTGGACGCACTGGTGACAGCCGTGCGCGAACTGGGGCAACTGACGGCAGTGCCCACGCCCTACACCGACGCACTGCTGGGCCTCGCCCGGCTGCAGGCGCGTGTCAAAGGCCTTTATTGACCTTCGCAGATCTTCTTCTCAAATCAGCCATTTTTCAGGAGACAACATGAAACATATCGGCGTTATCGGTGCATCGGGACTCATGGGACACGGCATTGCACGCAACCTGCAGGCCAAGGGTTTTGACCTGAGCCTGACCGTGCACCGCAATACAGAGCGCGTGGCCGACCTGCTGGCCGCCGGCGCGAAACAGGCCGCAAGCCCCGGCGAACTGGGCGCCTGCGACGCAGTGATCATCTGCGTGACGGGATCACCGCAGGTGGAAGAAACCCTGCTGGGGGCCAGCGGCGTGCTGTCAAAAGCACGCGCCGGGTTGATCGTGATCGACACCTCCACCAGCGAACCCGAATCCACACGCCGCCTGGCCGCCCTCTGCGCCGAGCGCGGCGCAACGCTGGTGGACGCGCCGCTGGCGCGCACGCCAGTGGAAGCCGAGCTCGGCAAACTCAACACCATGGTGGGCGCCGAGCAGGCGGTGTTCGACAAGATCCGGCCGGTGCTGGCCGCCTACTGCGAAAACATCTTTCATGTGGGCGGCCCCAGCGCAGGCCATGTCGTCAAGCTGCTCAACAATTTCGTCGCTCAGGCCATCTGCACAGCCACCGCTGAGGCCTTCGCCGTGGGCGCGCTGGCCGGCATTGCACCGCAAAAGCTGGTCGACGTGGTATCGGCCGGTGCGGTGAACTCGGGCCTGTTCCAGGCCATGGCCAAGACCCTGGGCGGCGACTTCGCCGGCCTCAAGTTCGAGCTTGACAACGCGCGCAAGGACTTGCGCTACTACACCCACCTGGCCGAGATGGTCAAAGTGCCGTCCCTGGTCGGCGAGGCCGTGCACCAAAGCCTGGTGACTGCCAGCGCCTTGGGCTACGGCAAGGAATTCGTTCCCGCGCTGGTGAAGGCGCAGGAAAAACTGACAGGCGCAAAAGTCGCGCCTCAGTGAAAGACCGCCGGGTGGCTTCAGCCTCCCTTTTGGGCGCCCATCATGACAACGACATTGATGCGGGGCTGGCCGTCATCGCCGAAACGCACGACATAAGTCGAGGCTTCCGAATCCGGCCGTGCCTGGCCTTTGGCATCCAGGTAAGGCCAACGCACATGCACCGAGGCCAGCCTGTCCGTCATCCAGGTGACGGACTGGACCTCGGGCCGCGTATCAGTGATGCCCATGTCGTTGTACTGTTTGGCGGCGCCGCCGTAAAAGTCTTCAACTTCCGCCAGTGTCGCGACGACCTTTGTGCCCTGGTCCGCGACGATCAGTGCGGGGACTTCCCAACAAGTCGCAGCCGTTTTGCCGTCACCCCGGGTAAAGGCCCTGGCAAAGTTTTCAAGCATGGACTGGAGGCCCTGCTCTTTCTGGGTATTGGACTGACCCATGGATACTCCTTGGCGCCGGCATCGAAGGACGACTGCGAAGCTTCACCGGCGTGGCGCCGCAGCGGGGCCGACGCAGATTCCGGCAACCCTGCCTTAAAACTAGCGAAAACCGCGGCGGCACAGCGTCCGCCAAAACCGACTGAGCGTGTGGGCGGGCGCGATGGGCATAGACAGCAGGCGCTACAGCGCCTTGGCATAAACCACAAAGCCGGATTTCTCGGCCACCTGGTCGTACAGCCGCATAGCCGTGGTATTGGTTTCGTGGGTTTGCCAATAGACCCGGTCGCAACCCGCTGCCCCGGCCTTTTCATAGACGGCCTCGATCAGCGCCTTGCCCACACCGCGGCCGCGCACCGATTCGGTGGTAAACAAGTCCTGCAGGTAGCAAACCGGCACGATGCGGGTGCTGCTGCGGTGATAGAGGTAGTGGGTCAAGCCCACCAGTGCGCCGCCGGATTCCGCCACCAGTGCATGTACCGGCTCATACGCATCAAAAAAACGCGACCAGGTCATGGCTGTGATCTCCTCAGCCAGGGCTGTAGGGCCGAAGCGGCCGTAAAACTGGTTGTAGGCCGTCCAGAGCGGAAGTCAGGCGTCGAAGTCGTCCGCGCGGACAGGTCGTGTGGTGACGGAAAGTGGTGCTGTCATGTGGCCTTGGATGATGTGGTGCGTGCGGATGCCCGAACGGTCATTCAGGCCATTGCTCGTCGGGGTTGGCGGGCTCTGAGGGAACACGCTTTTTGCGCACCACCACGGTACGAGCAAGCTTGTCGTGCCACCCCTGCTTGCGTGAATCGAAAGCCACCCAGAAGATGCCCAGGCCCAGCGGAATCGCCGAGACAAAATAACCAAGGTACCTGACGATCAGCTGCGCGGTACCGGGGTTGTTGCCGGTGTTGGCATCGACGATACGGGCTCCGACCGCCATCTTCCCGGGGGTGGCCTGACGCGCCATCCAGAACCACACCACCGCGATGGCGGGCAGCACCCAGGAAATCAGGAAATCGGCCGGCCCCTGGATGAAGTCCGTGCTCTCCCAATACTCACTGCCGTATATCGCCGTCAGCGCCGGGTAGATCAGCACACCCAGCACGATCGTGTCGATGATGGACGCCCAAACCCGTATCCAGAAGCCGGCGTATTCCAGTCGAGATGAATCCATGTGCGCATCCTCCCTTGGTGAAAAATTCAAGAAGTTTTAATGTACGCCGGGTTCGCCCTGCGTCCGGATGAGTTTGACTGCCTGCGGCAGGGAATTGGCAGAGGGGATGAAGTGGTCAATCGCAGCGCCCAGGGCCACGGCACAGGCAATCGCACCGATCAGCGGTTTCCAGGTCAGCCGCACAGCCGCGAACATCCAGCCTTCACGGGCCATGCGCACGGTGGCGCGGGCCGTGACATACGAAAACGCCAGCTCGACCGCGACTGCGAGCAGCACTTCCCAGCCAAAAAACAGCAGCAGCAAGGAGCCGGCACCAAGAAACAGCGCGGCACCGATCGCGAAGATGGCCACGACCGGGATCACCACCACCGCACCTTCGTCGGCGCTGCCCAAGGCATCCAGCGCACCGCTGGCCGCATCACCTAACCCGGTGGAAGATTCTGAGGCACTGCCGAAATCACCCGTGGCGCCACCGCCGCCGAAGTCACCGCCCTGGCCCGAGCGCAGGGAAGGCATCTGCACGCGGCCGTCCGGCAGATGGGACAGTACATCGGTCCCATCCACGATATCGGCCATCACATCCAGCGCACCCTCATCGGGGCCGTCATTCTCACGGCTTATCAACGCAGCGGCCCAGAACCGCAGCACCAGCAGGTAACCCAGGTAGCCCGCGCCCAGCGTGATGAAATAGCGCAGCGCCAGCGAGTCCACACCCGCCAGCATTTGCAGGTGCGAAACACCCCACATCAGCGCGAGGGTGAACAAGCCAATGCAGCCGCCGTGCAACGCCAGGCTGTGGCGCTGGCGCAGCTCGCGCTCGATCCGGCCTTCAAGCACCCGGACCGAACGCCAGTTCGACAGGTTCTTCATTCAGCCTGCATCGGCACGCGCGCGGCAACGGCGCACATCAACTCATAGCCCACTGTGCCGCCAGCCTGTGCCACCTCGTCGATCGGTATCAATGCACCGCTTGAGGCTTTGCCCCACAGCGTCACCTCGGTGCCTATGCCCGCGGCGGGCACCGGGGTGAGGTCGACAGTAATCATGTCCATGCTGACTCGCCCCACCATGCGGGTGCGCACACCGCCCACCAGCACCGGCGTGCCGGTGCTGCAGTGGCGGGGGTAGCCGTCGGCATAGCCACAGGCCACGACGCCAATGCGCAGCGGGGCGTCGGCCGTGAAGCTGGAGCCGTAGCCCACCGTGTCGCCGGCTTTGAGTTCCTGCAGGCCGATGATTTTTGACGACAGTGTCATGGTGGGCTGCAAATCCCACTGGGCCGCACTGTGCTCGGGGAAATCGGGCGCACTGCCGTAAACCAGGATGCCGGGCCGCACCCAGTCCGAGCGCCCGGCCAACACGTCGCCATGGCGCAAGGTGGCGGCGCTGTTGCTGAGGGTGCGCTCACCCGGAAGGTCATGTGTCACGGCATCAAAGGCCTTGAGAGCCTCGGCAATGCCTTTGGGTCCGTCCGCATCGGAGAAATGTGTCATCAGCGTGATCTCTTCAACCTGGGGCAGGGCATTGAGGCGTGTCCAGGCGGCGCGATAGCGTTCAGGCGGAAAACCCAAACGATTCATGCCCGAGTTCATCTTGAGGAAGACGCGGTGCGGCAGCTGCGTCTTGTGGGCGGCCAGCATGTCAATTTGCTCGTTGCAATGAATGGTGTGCCACAGGCCCAGCCGGGAACACAGCTCCAGGTCGCGTGCCTCGAAGCAGCCTTCCAGCAGCAGGATGGGGCCGCGCCAGTCAAGCGCGCGCAGGCGCTGGGCTTCGGCCAGGTCCAGCAAGGCAAAGCCGTCGGCGCTGCGCAGGGGGTCAAAAACACGCTCGATGCCGTGACCGTAGGCATTGGCCTTGACGACGGCCCAGACTCGCGCATCGGGCGCCGCTGTGCGGGCGCGGGCAAGGTTATGTGCAAGCGCGGCAGTGTGTACGGTGGCAAGAATGGGACGTGGCATGGCGCAAAAGGTTGGTTGTCGGCGGCTTTGATTACGATGGGTTCAAAAGCCGCCCAGCAGACATATCGAGGGTCTTTAGGGATTTTGGCACCGGCCCCCATGCTATAAACCGGAATCGTCCGGAGACATTCACCCATATCTTGCCGCATCAGATTTGCTGATGTACTGATGCCAGTGACAACAACAGTTTAATGAAGCGCGGTTTTTACACCATCATGGCGGCCCAGTTTTTCAGCTCGCTGGCTGATAACGCGCTGTTTGTGGCCGCCGTGGAGCTGCTGAAAACCAGCGGTGCGCCCAAGTGGCAACCAGCGGCGCTGGTGCCCATGTTTGCGCTCTTTTACGTGGTGTTGGCGCCTTTTGTGGGGGCTTTTGCCGACGCCCGCCCCAAGGGCAACGTCATGTTCGTGAGCAACGCCATCAAGGTGATCGGCTGCCTGATGATGCTGTTTGGCTCCCATCCCCTGCTGGCCTATGCCATCGTCGGGCTTGGGGCAGCCGCCTATTCCCCTGCCAAATACGGCATCCTCACCGAGCTCCTGCCGGCTTCGCAGCTGGTCAAGGCCAACGGCTGGATCGAAGGGCTGACGATTTCGTCCATCATCCTCGGGGTTTTATTGGGCGGCCAGCTGGTGGGGCACACCATGTCCACCATGCTGTTGTCATTTGATCTTCCCATCTTCAGCACCGGAATTGATACTCCCCCTGAAGCGGCGATTACCGTGCTGATCCTGCTGTATGCCATTGCTGCCTGGTTCAACACCCGCATCCCCGACACGGGCGTGGAAATGCGGCCCATGCCGCGCAACAAGCTCGAACTGCTGCCCGACTTCTGGAAGTGCAACTCGGCGCTGTGGCGCGACAAGCTGGGTCAGATATCGCTGGCCACCACCACCCTGTTCTGGGGCGTTTCGGGCAATTTACGCTACATCGTGCTGGCCTGGAGCGCCGCGGCCCTGGGTTACAGCACCTCGCAGGCCTCCTCGCTGGTCGGCGTGGTCGCCATAGGCACGGCCGTGGGTGCCGTGCTGGCGTCCATGCGCATGCGGCTGGACCAGGCCACCAGCGTGATGCCGCTGGGCATTGCGATGGGCCTCCTGGTCATCCTGATGAATTTCATCGGCAACGTCTGGGTGGCCGCGCCTTTCCTGATCCTGCTGGGCGGCCTGGGCGGCTTCCTGGTGGTGCCCATGAATGCGCTGCTGCAGCATCGCGGGCACAACCTCATGGGCGCGGGCCGCTCGATTGCGGTGCAGAACTTCAATGAGCAAGCCTGCATCCTGAGCCTGGGCGCTTTCTACAGCCTGTCCACAGGCCTGGGCCTGTCGGCCTTCGGCGCCATCACCGCCTTCGGCATCGTGGTGGCGGGCTTCATGTGGGTGATCCAGTACTGGCACAAAAGCAATTGCATCAAGCACAAAGAACAGGTCGATCACCTGCTGAATATCGCCCGCAGCGATAACTCGCACTAGGGTCTGTTAACACTGTGATTCCAAATGCGAGTGGGGTGAAAACGGGTGCCGCTGCGAAAGGCACCTCCAAAGCCGTTCTTGCATTGGTTTTGAACGCCTTCGTCTGGGGCGTGTCCTGGTGGCCGCTGCGCCAGCTACAAGGCCACGGGCTGCATCCGCTTTGGGCGACAGCATTGGTCTACGCGGTCGTGGTCACCGGCCTGCTCACGTTGCGCTCCGGCGCCTGGCGCGGTTTTGTGGCGCACCCCCAGCTGTGGTTTCTGGCCTTCGCCTCGGGCATGACCAATGTCGGCTTCAACTGGGCAGTCACCGTGGGCGATGTGGTGCGCGTCGTGCTGTTGTTTTATCTCATGCCTGCGTGGTCCGTGCTGGTGGCCTGGATCATGCTGGGAGAAAAGCCCTCAGCCGCCTCATTGCTGCGCCTCCTGCTGGCTATGGCGGGCGTGCTGATCGTGCTGAAGGCGCCCGCGTCGCCCTGGCCGGTGCCGCAGGGCGCCGCCGATTGGCTGGCGATTATGGGTGGCTTCAGTTTTGCCGTGACCAACGCTGTGCTGCGCAAGTACAACCAGACGCCCAGCGAGTCGCGCATGCTGGCCATGTTTGGCGGCAGCGGCCTGATGGCGGCAGCAGCGGCGCTCATCGGCATGGCACAGGCCACAGTGCCGGGGCCGGCATTGGCCGCAGCCGGTATTCCGGTGGTGGTAGCGCTGGCGCTCGCCTTCATGGCCAGCAACGCCGGCCTGCAGTACGGCGCAGCGCGCCTGGCTGCCGGCACCACCGCCATTGTGATGCTGACCGAAATTTTGTTTGCCAGCGCGTCCTCGGCTGCGATGGGAGCCGCCGAGCTCACGCCGCGCGTGCTGCTGGGTGGCAGCCTGATTGTGCTGGCGGCTGTGCTGGCGGCGACAGCCCCCTCGTCTCCGGAAAGCGCAAAATCGCATTGAACAGATAAAGCCGCGCGCTTTGCTTGATTCGCTGCCCTCGCGAGGGCGGAAATTGCACTGTTTAAATAGCGACTTACAAGGAGACACACCATGGGCGCAGGAAAAACGGTTTACGACTTTCAGGCCAGGGACATCACGGGCAAAGACGTCGCGCTGGATGCCTTCAGGGGCAAAGTCATGCTGATCGTCAACACCGCCAGCAAGTGCGGCTTCACCCCGCAGTTTGCCGGACTGGAAGAGTTGTACAAACAATATGCGGCCAAGGGCCTGGCGGTCGTGGGCTTTCCCAGCAACCAGTTCCTGTCGCAGGATCCAGGCAGCGATGACCAGATCGCCGAGTTCTGCCAGGTCAACTATGGCGTGAGTTTCCCGATGATGTCCAAGATCGACGTCAACGGGCCCAGCGCACACCCGCTGTACCAGTGGCTGTCGGCCGAGGCGCCCGGGCTGCTCGGCATCAAGTCCATCAAGTGGAACTTCACCAAGTTCCTGGTCAGCAAGGATGGGAAAGTCATCCGGCGTTATGCGCCTTCCGACAAACCCGCTGACCTGGCCAAAGACATCGAAGCCGCGCTGGCGGCCTGAGCCGCTGGCGCCCTGCTCAGGGCGGCTTGGGGCCGGCTTTGACGGCGCGCAAATAATCCGCCAGCGTGCGGCCGGCCTCGTGGCCCACGCGGTCGTCCAGCACCTCGATCTCGGCCATGCGGTCCACGCGAAAGTTGCGGAAGTCCCGCCGGGCTTCGCACCAGGCGCCCAGCGTCCAGACACTGCCCCAGTAAAAGCAGCCCAGCGGCCAGAGCACGCGACGGCTTTCTCGCCCTGCCCCATCACGGTAGCGAATCTCCACCTTGAGGCGCGCATGCACCGCCTCGCGCAAGCGCTGCAGGCTTCGCTGCGTGGCCTCATCGGGATTGACCGCATACAGCGGCACACCTTCGGCCGCCGTGCGCGCCGCGGGCGGCAACACCGAAAAGATCTTGCCCCAGGCAGCTTCCGCATCACCGGCCATGGCCGGATCCAGCCAGGCCTGCGCCAGGCGCACCGACGCGGCCAGCGCATTGGCTTCCTTTTGCGTGAACATCAACGGCGGCAAGTCAAAGCCGGCGCCCAGCCGGTAACCCACGCCGGTCTCACCCTCAATCGGCACACCCTGGTGCTGCAGGTCAGCCACGTCGCGGTAGATGGTTCGCTCCGACACCTCGAGCCGCTTGGCGAGGAATTCGGCGGTGCTGAGACGCCGGCCGCGGATCAGCTGGACAAGATGGAAGAGTCGGTCGGCGCGGCGCATGTGGGTGGATCATAGGGGAGCGCCCGCCCAGCTATAGTGCAAACCGTGACCACCATGCAACTGCTTCTTCAAACCCTCGTTTGCATCACACTCGTGGCAACCTTGGTGATCGCGCCCATCGCGTGGTTCTGCATGGTGAGAGCCCAGACGAGGTCGGCCTACTGGAAGAACATGGTGTTTTTTGCGGCGCCCATACTGCTGACCTTCCTCCTGGCCGACGCCGCCGGCCTTATGCCGGAAGCCTCGCCTCCGCCATCCGAGATACCAGAGGTTGAGGATGTCCTGGCCGGCATACCAACTGGTCAATTGATCCTGCTTTCACTGGCAGCGGCGCTCTGGGTCGGGGGTGGAAATGTGTTGCTCTACCGGCACCGCCGACGGCTCGGGAAGAAGTGGTGGCAGGCCCTGAACCCATTTGATCCTCCATTCAAGGATTTCAACACCGCGGAGTGGCTGACGCTGGGTGGTCTTGCGGCCGGCTCATTGGCTCTTGGAGCGCTTGCCGTTTCGTATGGTCCCGGGGCTTTGTAGCCGGCTCTCCATGCATAAACTCACTTGCCTGATCGCTGTTGTGCTGGCCAGCCTGCCCGCACAGGCCTTCGCCGCCGACAGCCAATGTTTCGGCACGGTCAGCAAAGGCCGCATCGAGGGCAGCGTCAAGCTACCCGCCAGCGGCCCCAACTTCACGGCCTACAGCACGCTTGCGGCCACGGCAGGCCGCACGCATACGCATGCCAAAGTCGCGGAAATCATGGCCGCTTCCTACTCGGCGCTCCACATCGCAAGCCCCGACACCATCTATGTCTATGGTGAGACCGGCTGGCCTTCGGGCGGGCGCTTCCGGCCGCATCGCACACATCAGAATGGCCTTTCGGTCGACTTCTTTGTGCCGGTCCGTGACGCACAGGGCAAATCAGTGCCGTTGCCCACCAGCCTCACCAGCCGCTTTGGTTACGACCTTGAATTTGATGCCGATGCAAAGTACGGCGAGTACAGCATCGACTTCCCCGCGCTTGCCGAGCACCTGTACCAGTTGCATGTAGCCGCCAAGGCACGAGGCGCCGGCATCGCGCTGATCATTCTTGACGCTCCCTTCCTGCCCCGCCTGTTTGCCACGCCGCGTGGCGCCTACCTGAAGGCCAATCTCAATTTCATGAAAGGCAAGCCCTGGATTCGCCATGACGAGCACTACCACGTGGACTTCGCCGTACCGTGCAAGAGCGACGCAGGCGCATCCAGCGCCTCCTTGAAGTAGCGCTGAAACCCCTCATGGACAAACTCTACAAGCCACATTTTCTTCGGCAGGTGAAACATGCCATGGCGTTCCGGTTCCCGGAGTTCTCGACCCATGCGGTGCCTCGCGATCATCCGATGCGGGAAATTTTCAGCAGCGCCCTGATCTACCGCATCGCCGTTTCCGCACGCGCAGCCGCGTGGCTGGTTTGGGAGCCCGCCCCCGGTGTCGAGCGGCGCTTCAATGTGCGTCTCGGGTGGAGTCCTGCACTGGACCGCCTTCCCCAGCACCACGGTCATGATGCCCGGATCTACAGCCTCACAGGCCCAAGCCCGGAGTTCGAGGCAGCGTCACTTGAACTGGAGCAGATCGAAGGCAAGCCGGCCATTGGCGGTATCACCATTGCGAGTCCCTGGGACCAACTCCTTAAGGTGAAGGCGAGTGCACCCGCACGCCTGCAGCAGGAACTCCAGAACAAGGCGTTTTCCGAGGCGTTGGCGCTCAGCGACGAAGACCGCGCAACCGCGGTGAGCCAGGCCATCGACAATGCATGCACGAGGATCGAGGCCCAGCTGCCTGCATTTATCGAGCGCCTCCGTGGGCTCGCCTGAGGTTACCCTTTCATTAAAAGGTGGCGCGGTATTTCGGCTATCTCGCTATAGTGACAAACGTCGGCTCACCTCCAAGCCCCATGAAGCTCACCGTCCGCCCCCTCACACCCGAACGCTGGCCTGATCTGGAAGCGCTGTTCAACGCCAAAGGATGTTCGGTGGCGCGTGGCTGCTGGTGCATGTTTTACCGGCAAAGCGGCGCTCGCGGGCCGCTGCCCTCTGGCACCACGCAAGCCAGGGCCAATCGCGCAGACCTCAAGAAACTCGTCAACGCTGGCAAGCCGCCAGGCCTCATCGGCTATCGCGGGAAGGTTCCGGTCGGCTGGGTGTCGCTGGGGCCGCGCGAAGATTACGCCAAGCTCAAGCGCTCGCCCGTCATGAAGCCGGTTGACGATAAACCTGTGTGGTCGATTATCTGTTTTGTGGTGCCGTCTGAATATCGCGGCCAGGGCGTTGCGCGTGCGTTGCTTGAAGGGGCCGTCACCTATGCCAGGAAGCAAGGCGCCACGTTGCTGGAGGCTTACCCGGTAGACAAACCCGGCCGGTCGCATGACGACGCCATGTGGTTCGGCGCCAAGTCCATGTATGACGATGCCGGCTTTGAAGAAGTGGCGCGCCGCAAACCGCAGCGCCCTGTGGTACGCCTCAAGCCCGCCTGAATGGAGCACCAGTTCAAGGCACTGGACATCAATTCCAATATGATGGAAAATCAATCCCATCATGAAAGAACCTGTTCTCGACCTCAACCAACGCATTGCCGAACGCGTGCGCGAACTGCGCGCGGCCAAAGGCCTGTCACTCGAAGCACTTGCGGCCCGCAGCGGTGTGAGCCGCTCGATGATCTCGCTGATCGAGCGCGGTGAAAGCAGTCCCACCGCCGTGGTGCTGGAAAAGCTGGCCACGGCGCTGGGTGTGATGCTGGCTTCGCTCTTTGATACGCCCGCCACCCAAAAGCCCGCCATGCCCATCAGCCCGGTTGCGCGGCGCGCGGACCAAGTGCAATGGCAAGACCCGGCTTCGGGCTATCTGCGCCGCAACATCTCACCACCAGGCGTGCCGCAGCCGATGCAGATTGTTGAGGTGCACTTTCCGCCCGGTGGGCGTGTGGCGTTTGAGACCGGCGTGCGCGACGCGCGCGTGCACCAGCAGGTCTGGGTGCTCGAGGGCGCCATCGACATCACGGTGGGCGACATGCGCCACCCGTTGCGCGAAGGCGACTGTTTGGCGATGCAGCTGGACCGGCCCACCATGTTTCACAACCCCACGCGACAACCTGCGCGCTATGCGGTGGTGATCGCCTCTGAACCTCTCGCCAGACGATGATGACTTCTACCGCCCCCTGGCGCTTGCGGCGCCTTGACATCGTGAGCGATGCGCAGATTGACCAACTCGCCGGCGTGCTGATCGACTGCGTGGAAGGCGGCGCTTCGGTGAGCTTCATGCACCCGCTAGCATACGAGCGCGCTGCCGCCTTCTGGCGCGGCGTGGCGCAAGGCGTGGCTGCGGGTGAACGGGTGTTGCTGGCCGCCGAAGACGCACAAGGCATTTGCGGTACGGTGCAACTGATACTCGCCCAGCCAGAAAACCAGCCGCACCGCGCCGACCTGGCCAAGATGCTGGTGCACCGCCGCGCGCGAAGCCAGGGCTTGGGGGAGGCGTTGATGCGGGCTGCTGAACACGCGGCGCGGGATGCCGGCAAGACGCTGCTGGTGCTGGACACCATCACCGGCAGCACGGCCGACCGCCTTTACGAGCGCCTGGGCTGGGAGCGCGTGGGTGAAATTCCGGACTACGCGCTGATGCCGCAGGGTGGCTTGCGCGGTACGACGGTGTTTTACCGCCGGCTGGCCTGAACCGCGCGTCGGCCCGCATCAAAATTTTGACAAAATAGCCCCTCAGCCCAATAATTACCCTGGTCAATCGCTATAAAATTGATAGCGACACGCAACAAGGCTCGCTTGCCTTGAAGCTGCGCTCACGGCTTGAGCCGAGGGCGTTCTGAGCAACCTGGAGCGGGCCTCCAAACCGGGCACCCTCAGGTCGACCCCCATCGCACTTGCGACCAGGCGCATATCGTGGTCGCTGATGTCAAAAAGTCCAAAGCGAAATTTGTAGCCCCAGCGCTGGGGGTTTTCAACGAAGTCAAGCTGATCCAGCAGCGGCAGGATAGAGGCTTCCTCTGCTTCGACGTAGGCCACGTCGCGGCGAAATGGCGTGAAGCCACCACCCGCGTCGAATGCATAAGCCTCGCCCGGCTGCACGATGCCCAGTGAGACAAATTTCTGCAGCCTGTCGCCGCCACCCATGCGAAGCGTGGGTGCGTAGTAAGCCACCAGGTCGCCAGGCGACACCCGCCGAAGCGGTGCGCATTTGCCATGACAGACCTGCATATAGCCAGACAGTGGTTCAGCACACCCGCGCCGTGCATGCTCAGCACTTGCCACCGCGATCCAGTTCCTGCGGCTCATGCCAGCGCATGCAACCCAACGCGGTTGCCGTCCAGATCGAGGATGTGGGCGAAGAAGCCCAGGCCGGGCGGCAGCGCCTGGCGCGGCAAGGCGATCTTGCCGCCGGCTTTTACGGCGCGCGCCAGCGCCGCATCGAGCGACGGCGAGGCATCCAGGTAGACCAGCGTTCCGGCCGCGGCGGGCGTTCCGGCAGTAGGCCCGGAAATGAGCGCGCCGCCAACGCCGGCTTCCTCGCCCTGGCCCTCCTGATACGGAAAAACCGCGCCTTCAGACGGACCCATAGGCTCGCGGCGCAATTTGCAGGTCAGTACTGCTTCGTAAAAGGCCTGGGCTTTGTCCAGCTGGGCGCTGGGAATTTCAAACCAGCTGATCGCGTTTTTCATTGGAAGGCTCCTTGTGTTGAAGAAGCCTTGATGATGCGGACCTGCTACTGACAACGCAGTGTCAGTAAGGATGTTCGCCCCCACGCTTTTCACTTCGTGTAATGCGCTGCCCCCCGAGGGGGCGCTGTGCCTGCGGCCCGGCAAAGCCGGTTCCGCGGCCCCGGCTGGCTTAGGCATTTGCTCCCCTTCAGGACGTCAGGGCAGCATCCAGCACTTCAATCCAATGCCGCACCGGCGTGGCCGTGCCGCTTTGCAGGTGCGTGATGCAGCCGATGTTGGCCGAGATGATGACTTCGGGTGCAGCGGCTTGCAGGTTGCCGAGCTTGCGGTCGCGCAGTTGATACGCGATGTCGGGCTGCAGCACAGAGTAGGTGCCCGCCGAGCCGCAGCACAGGTGTGATTCACAACTGGCCAGCTTGACGTTGAAACCGAGCGCGCCCATGAGTGTTTCGACACCGCCGCGAAGCTGCTGGCCATGCTGCAGCGTGCAGGGCGGGTGAAACGCCAGCGCACCGGTGTGGGCCCTGATCTTGCCCTGCAGCTCGCCGACGAGTTCGGGCATGAGTTCGCTGAGGTCGCGGGTCAATCCACTGATGCGCGCAGCCTTGGCTGCATACGCCGGGTCGTCTTTCAGAATGTGGCCGTATTCCTTGACGGTGACGCCGCAGCCCGAGGCATTCATGACAATTGCCTCAACACCTGCGCCCTCGCTGGCCTCAACATGCGGCCACCAGGCGTCGATGTTGCGGCGCATCTCGTCCTTGCCGCCTTCCTGGTCGTTGAGGTGGAATTTCACGGCACCGCAGCATCCGGCCTTTTGCGCCACCAGGGTTTGTATGCCCGCCGCGTCGAGCACGCGCGCCGTGGCGGCATTGATGTTGGGCATCATCGCGGGCTGCACACAGCCTTCAAGCATCAGCATCTTGCGTGCGTGGGTGCGCTGGGGCCACGCACCTGCAGCCTGCTTTGGCGGGACCTTGTTTTGCAGCGCTGCTGGCAGCAGGCCGCGCACGGCCTGCCCGACTTTCATGGCGGGTGCAAAGAGCGGTGACGGCAGGCCTTCCTTGAGCGCCCAGCGCAAGGCCTTTTCTCCGGCCGGGCGCGGCACGCGTTCGTCAACCAGCTTGCGGCCGATGTCCACCAGGTGCCCGTATTCCACACCGCTGGGGCAGGTGCTTTCGCAGTTACGGCAGGTGAGGCACCGGTCCAGGTGCAGCTGTGTCTTGCGTGTGGGTGCTTCACCCTCCAGCACCTGCTTGATGAGGTAGATGCGCCCGCGCGGGCCGTCGAGTTCGTCCCCCAGCAATTGGTAGGTGGGGCAGGTCGCCGTGCAAAAACCGCAATGCACACATTTGCGCAGGATGGCTTCGGCCTCCAGGCCGTCGGGGGTGTTTTTGAACTCAGTCGCGAGGTGTGTTTGCATGAAGGTCAGGCCCCCTCTTTCAGGGCCAACGCGAGGGCCTTGCGCCGGGCGGCGCGCCGGAAATCTGCATACAGGGGAGGCAGGGACAAGGTCAGCAGCATGAGGGCCAGGGGCACGACCCAGACGAAGCCAACGTACTTGAAGCCGGCCGCGCCGACCAGGCCGCCGGCGACGAACATGGCCAGCAGGGTGCCAAAAAGCCTCACCTTGATGCGGTTGGCGCGTACCCGCGAATCCACGGAGCGGGCGCTGCGGTTCCAGTAAAACATCTTGCCGAGTTCGATGCCAAGGTCGGTGATGACGCCCGTCATGTGTGTGGTGCGGATCTGGGAGGACGAGATTTTGCTGACCAGCGCGTTTTGCAGGCCCATGGTGAAGGCTAGCACCAGCACGGTCAAAGGCACTGCAAACGGCGTCTGCCGGTTCAGCGTTGCGCCCAGCAGGCCGAAGACCAGCAGAAGCACCGCCTCCAGCAACAGCGGCAGCGCATACTCACTGCGGAGATGGCGATGACGTGCCCAGTTGACCAGCACGGCCGTCACAGCCGCGCCCATGGTGAAGGCCAGCAGTGCGCCCACGGCCCCCAGCACCAGCGTCAGGTTGCCGAGGATGAGGTTGTCGGCCACGATGGAGACAAACCCGGTCATGTGGGAGGTGTACATGCTGACAAGCAGAAAGCCGCCGGCATTGACTGCCCCGGCATTGAACGCAAGCACGCCGCCGAGCAGGCGGTTGATGGTGGGCGTACGGTGCTGCCCGGTGAGATGGCGCAGGCGGCGCATGGACTACCAGCCTGCCGCCATGCGGCCTCGGTTCAGGATGCCGGCGGGATCGAATTCGCGCTTGAGCTCCCGGTGGATCCGGTCCAGGGGCGGCTTTAAGGCATCAAAACGGGCTGTAGCCCCGGTCGAATGGGCGCCAGCAGCTATAAAAAGAGTAGCATGCCCGCCGGCTTGCAAAGCGGCCGCACGCAGCGCCTGTGCCTGCCCGGCGTCTGCCCGCACCCATCGCTGGGCGCCGTGCCATTCCACCAGCGGCGAGTCAGGCAAGTCCAGAACGGCGGCCGTTTGCGGCACGGACAGGCGCCACAAATCCTGCCCGGCCTGACGGGCCTGGAACCACGGATGCTGCTGGTCTCGGCAGGCCTGCCAGTAACCGGTGCTTTCACGGTTGTCTTTTTTCTCGCCGCCCAAGGTCTTGCAGGCCGCGTCCACTGCGGCAACAGCGCCGCGCAGCCGCACATGAAGCGTGCCCGAGCCGGCTTCTTCGACCCAGCAGCTCGCATTGAGTGGTAGCGGCAGCCCGCCCCAGGCGTTCAACCAGTCAAGCGCCTGCGCCTGGCCGCATTCAAACCGCAGGGTCGCCTCGGCAGGTGCCACCGGCAGCACCTTGAGGCTGACTTCGGTGAGCACGCCCAAAGTGCCCAAGGCGCCGGCCATCAGCCGTGAGACGTCGTAGCCGGCCACATTTTTCATGACCTGTCCGCCAAACGTCAGCAGCTCGCCGCGCCCATTGATCAATTTGAGGCCGAGCACGTAGTCGCGCACTGCGCCCACGCTGGCACGGGCCGGTCCGCTCAGGCCGCTGGCGACCATGCCTCCCACGGTGGCCCTCAGCCCTGGGGCATCAAAGTACGGCGGCTCGAAGGGCAAGCATTGGCCCTGCGCTGCCAGCAAAGCTTCAAGTTCGGCCAGCGGCGTGCCGGCGCGCGCGGTCACCACCAGTTCGCTGGGTTCGTAGCTGGTGACGCCCGCATACGGCGTCATGTCGAGAATCCCGCCCTCAAGCGACTGGCCGTAAAAGTCCTTGGTACCGCCGCCGCGAATACGCAGCGGCGTCCCGGCGGCAGCGGCAGCCCGTATCCGCTCGCTCACGGAGTCAATCACGTCATTGTCTGGAGGCATGACCGGAATGGTACGTGGGTCTTGCACCGGGTAGATTGATCTTTTTGCACGCGGCCTGTTCGCTTTTTTTACGACGTCAAACTCAATCTTCGAAAAAATTGACGGGTAAACCGGGCACATCCACCCGCATCGAGAACACGCAGCCAGATTCGGGATAGGCCTGCAGTTCAGCAGCGGACCGGTTGTAGCGCGCTGTGGTGATATACAGCGTTTGCAGGTCGTCCCCGCCAAAACAAGGCATGGTGGGGCACTGCGCAGGCACAGGAATTTCGGCCAGCAGTTCGCCTGCAGGTGAGAGTTTCAGGAGGCGCGCACCTTCAAACATGGCGACCCAGTAGTTGCCCTGGACGTCCACCGCGGCGCCGTCGGGCCGCCCGCCATAACCGGACATGCCGAACTGCCAGCCCGCAGGTTTACCTGGCCACTGGTGGAAAACGCGGCGGTTCGCCATGGCGTTGCTGTCGGCATCCCAGTCCCAGGCATGCGTGGTGTGCGTAGGGGTATCCGTCCAGTACACAGTAGAGGCGTCAGGTGACCAAGCCAGGCCATTGGCAATGATGGCGCCCCCTGCCTTGCGCTCCACCGCTGGCGCCAGGCTGTTGCGGCAGTCAATGGAAAAAAGCTCTGCCACGGACTTGTCCCGTGGTTCGTACATCGTGCCGGCCCAGAAACGGCCGCGCGGGTCGGCCTTGCCGTCATTGAACCGCGTCGTCGCGGTGTCATGGCCGGCGCGCACGAGCTGCTGGAGCTCGGCGCCCCATTCACGGGCGCGGTAGATGCCATCGCGCAATGCAATCACCAGCCCGCTACCCTGTCCCTGTGTACAGGCCGGCGCGATGCTGCCGGGCTCCGACGGCATGGCCCAGCTTTGAACCGTCCCCATGAAGACGTTGCAGCGGTGAATCTGCCGGCCTGGAATGTCAATCCAGTACAGCATTTGTTCATCGGGATGCCAGAACGGCGACTCACCGAGTCCGCTGGGTTGTGCAACAACGGTTTGCCATGTCATGCGGCGTTCCTTGAAAGGCTGAAAAGTGGGGTAGGCACGCAAGGTTAGCACTGGCGGCTGCACCGCCGGCAACAACGCAACAATTCGGCATTGGCCGATATTGAGGGGGCCTGCAACTCAAGCAGGAAAAAAAACAGCCCACCGGCTTGCGCCAGCGGGCTGAACATCCAAAGGAGATTCTCAATCAGCAGGGCCGCCCTGAGGCAGCCCGAATTCATACCAATTAGCGGTTGTAGGCAGTTTCACCGTGCGAGGTGATGTCCAGGCCTTCACGTTCGTCTTCTTCGCTGACGCGCAGGCCGATCGTGAGGTCAACCACCTTGAAGGCGATGAAGGAAACCACACCGGACCAGATGATGGTGATCAACACGGCTTTGGCCTGGATCCAGACCTGGCTGGCGATGGAATAGGCTTCAGGTGCCACCATGGCCACGGTAGTCCAGTCGCCAACGGCGCTGGGGCCACCCAGGCTTGGCGAATTGAACACGCCGGTCAGCAGCGCGCCCAGGATACCGCCCACGCCGTGCACGCCGAACACGTCCAGCGAGTCGTCGGCGCCCAGCAGCTTCTTCAGGCCGTTCACACCCCAGAGGCAGGCGAAGCCGGCGACCAGGCCGATGATCAGGCCGCCGCCGATGCCGACGTTACCGGCCGCAGGCGTGATGGCCACGAGGCCAGCGACAGCGCCGGAAGCAGCACCCAACATCGAAGCCTTGCCGCGCATCAGTGCTTCACCGACGCACCATGCCAGCACAGCGGCAGCTGTTGCACCCAGCGTGTTGATGAAGGCCAGGGCAGCGAAGCCGTTGGCTTCCAGGGCGGAGCCGGCATTGAAGCCGAACCAGCCCACCCACAGCAATGCGGCGCCGACCATGGTCAGGGTCAGGCTGTGAGGCGCCATGGCTTCCTTGCCGTAGCCGACACGTTTGCCGATGCAGAAGGCACCCACCAGGCCAGCAACGGCGGCGTTGATGTGCACCACGGTACCGCCCGCGAAATCCAGAGCGCCCATCTGCCAGATGTAGCCGGCCTTGCCGTTCATCGCATCGACAACTTCCTTGCCGGTGTAGGCGTCAGGACCCATCCAGAACCAGACCATGTGCGCGATAGGTGCATAGCTGAAGGTAAACCAGATGGCCATGAACAGCAGCACTGCGGAGAACTTGATGCGTTCTGCGAAGGCGCCGACGATCAGCGCGCAGGTAATGCCGGCGAAGGTGGCCTGGAAGGCGGCAAACACGATTTCGGGAATCACGATACCTTTGCTGAAGGTCGCGGCGTTGGCAAAGGTGCCCGCGACGTTGTCCCAGGTGCCCTTCATGAAGAGCCGGTCGAAGCCGCCGAAGAACGCGTTGCCCTCGGTAAATGCAAGGCTGTAGCCGTAGATGAACCACAGCACGACGATCATCGAGAAAGTCACCATGACCTGCATCAGGACCGACAACATGTTCTTGCTGCGAACCAGGCCGCCGTAGAACAAGGCCAGGCCGGGCACGGTCATCAGGATGACCAGCAAGGTGGAAACCATCATCCAGGCGGTGTCGCCTTTGTTGGGAACAGGCGCTGGCGCGGCTGCTGCAGCCGCTGCAGGGGCCGCCGCTGCAGCGGCGGCGGGTGCTGCCGCAGCTGCAGCAGGCGCGGCGGCTTCAGCCGGCTTGGCTTCTGCGGCGGAAGCAGCTGGTGCAGCTGCCGGAGCCTGCGCCATCACGGCGCCGGTCGTCAGCAGGCTCAATCCCAGCACTAGGGAAGCAAGTATTTTTTTCATGTCTATGTTCTCTTCGTTTGACTGGTAGTTAGGGCGTGCCTTACAGCGCTTCCTTGCCGGTCTCACCGGTACGGATACGCACGACCTGCTCGAGGTTGTAAACAAAAACCTTGCCGTCGCCGATCTTGCCGGTGCGGGCGGCGCCCTCGACCGCTTCAATCACGCGATCCACCAGTTCGTCGGAAACCGCTGCTTCAATCTTGACCTTGGGCAGAAAATCGACGACATACTCGGCGCCGCGGTACAGCTCGGTGTGACCTTTCTGGCGGCCGAAGCCTTTGACTTCAGTCACGGTAATGCCTTGCACGCCAATGCCGGAAAGCGCTTCACGCACTTCGTCCAGCTTGAACGGTTTAATGATGGCCGTTACGAGTTTCATTTTCAGGGTTCCTCCAGGGATGAATAGGGAAGCAGCATCGTCAAGCACCACCTCAGCCGGATTACAGGGCTTTTGTACGAGTCATTGCGAATCAGAGCTTCCGTAAAAGCCCCGAAGGCTGGCAACTTGAGCGAACTTCTTAGCAGGTAACGTGCCAAAGACGCTTTGCGTGGGTGACCGGTCTGCCTCTGAACTTCGGGCGAGCTGCTGTAAATCACTCCGAACGCAACGCACCAATAAAGGGCGAATGAGCGCACAATTTTGGAGCACAAAGCCAAAAAGGCGCCGCCAAGCCTGACTTTAGTGCACGACGCTCTTCTGCGGAAGCGTCCGCTTGGGGATGGCGATCTTGAAGTTCAGAGGCAGAGTCCTTGCAGGCGAATGGACGGCCGGCATCCATGGCTAAGCGATACTCGTCTTTCGTGAAAGATTGGTGCACCTGCCCCGGGATGGCCCCGGACTGAGTGGTGACACTGTCTCCGAGGGAGGAATTTTCGAAATGAGCTTGTCTTTAGTGCATAGCCGCGCCTTGCTGGGCCTGGAAGCGAAGCCCGTGCAGGTAGAAGTGCATCTTGCCAACGGGTTGCCCAGCTTTACGCTGGTTGGGCTTGCGGAAACGGAAGTCAAGGAAGCGCGTGAACGCGTGCGCTCAGCCATCCAGAACACCGGACTGGAGTTCCCGGCCAATAAACGCATTAAAGGTAGTCAA
The DNA here is from genome assembly GCF_050626995.1 of Polaromonas aquatica. Taxonomy (GTDB): domain Bacteria; phylum Pseudomonadota; class Gammaproteobacteria; order Burkholderiales; family Burkholderiaceae_C; genus Polaromonas; species Polaromonas aquatica_A. The sequence continues at coordinate 1,755,002 of NZ_CP192467.1, forward strand.
GCACTTTATTCACCAAATGAATAAGGTAGGGAGCTATCGTTTTTTGCCCTCAGTTGTTTTAACGTAGGGCCTAGAGGGCGAAAGCTCAGTAGCTCCCACACCGTCCAATTTGCCGAAGCTTTCTGATTCGACCTGATATGCAATTTCTATCAATGCAATGGGACGCCGCCCTTAACTGCTGGTTTATCAGCGTCCTTGCTAACTGCACTGTCTTCGGCCTCGACGGCCCGAAGGTACTAGCTTTTGCCGCCTGCCTGATTACGGCACTCATCGTGGTTGGAATCGGTGCCAGGAAGGTCGCGGTGGCGAAGAGACGAAAGAAGCAAATCGAGTTTGAAGGGTCGGCACTTTGGTAAATTGCCCTTAGCTATTGGTCCAAAAGGGCAAAAAGTTGCTAAACCGGTGCGCGGTGGACCTATTTGGACTCGACTAAATACCTGCTCATGACTCTCTCCATCATTTCTGGGAGTCCATAGCCCAATCCCTCAGAAAGTTTGAGCAGCACACTAATTGTTGGTTGCTTACGGGCGACCTCAATAAGTGAGATATAGGGTCGGTCCAAGTCACATTTGCCCGCCAGATCCTCCTGGCTCATCTCTAGCGCCAGTCGTCGAGCCTTAATCTCGATCGCTAAAGCTCGCATCAAAGGTTCGTTTTTGCTTGGCCGCATCTAGCGCGACTATTGCAAAGCTGTATACTTTTGACACGTGTCTATAGACAGCTATCGACGTCGCATTGGGTATACAAGGACTGCTCATGCTTGAAGCTCTTCGCCCTAAAGCCTCAACAAGCCTAAAAGAGTTGACGCGCCTGACGGCGGCTGACTCCCAACACCTGCTGTACCCCTCAGCTCTCAAAGAGCCAGTTCTTCTTTGCCTAGCCAGAGATCTAAGGATGATTGAGCGCCTCTCATTTGAGGGGGGTGAGCTCGATGCGCCACTTGCACCTTCGCTCTTTGTGGTCTGCGAACTTTTGATGCGGCCCGGTACCAAGTACCACGCAAGCGGTCAATTCCAAATGACAGAAACCGGCCTTGCCCGAGCGATCAAGGCGCTGCAGTGTGCTGTCGAGAGAGAGATAGTCAGCCGCATAGTCGGAATAAGCAGCGAACTTGATGAGGACGACTTCTTTCTCGCCGAACTCGACGGAATTCAGTGCGAGGAAGAAGCTGACAGATGAACGTGATCTCAGACCGCGCGATTACGAAGCTCTTCGGGGGTTCGGCATGGTAAAGGTCCACGCGTTCAGCAGGAACTAGCCGGAGACATGCGCAATGGATAGCCAACACGACGCCAAATTTATTGAAGCCCTGCAGGAGGTAGGACTTGCCCCTATGCTTTCGCCAACTCGGTACATCAGCATGCTCGGCATAGACGCCAAAACACTGGCTCGAAATGCACGTGTACCAGTGAGCACCGTCACCAAGACTCCGGATGCCGCCAATATCCAACGGTATCTGAGGAACAATCTCCGCGTCATTAAGGCGGCATATGACGTCTCGGGTGGTGATCTGGCGAAATCGTTGCATTGGTTTCGAACAGAACCACTTCCAATGTTCGGCCAGAGAACCGCAGAGCAAATGGTTTCTGCTGGCCAGGTGGACGACGTTATCCGCCTGATTGATTCTTACCGCGCCGGCGCGGCAGGTTAACCACCTGCAATTTCGCCAGGAGTATTCAATGCAGCTCAAAGGTATTGAGGCAGTCAGCGTGGTCGATCAGATCAGGTGCGATCGATGCGGCAATGAAGTCCATAGCAAAGAGTCCGGCTTCGAACAAATGACGTCCATTGGCTTTGACGCGGGCTATGGTTCGATTTTTGGTGATGGGAATAGAGTGGAAATCGATTTGTGCGAGCCATGCTTACGTGCCACCCTGGGTACTTGGCTTAGAGTGCGGTCTCCCTGGAGCATCGATCAAATGCCTCAGGGGGAAATTTCGGCCGGTGCCGAGCGTCCTCCACCAACCATCGACAGCCAGGACCCCGGCCGCTTTGCGCACCTATACGGTGTGCTGACAGTTCAGGAAATGGCGGCTCAACTGAAGTGCTTACCCAAGGCGGTTTATGAGCGCGCGGTCGCCGGCGAATTCATTTTCCTTTCGTCGCCAGACCGAGTCGATGACCGGCGCTACCCTGCGTTTCAGCTCAATGAACGTTTGGACAAGTCGCTGCTGAAGCAAACCATCCAGAAATACCTAGAAGCCGACATCAATTCGACCTTGCTCTGGAGTTTCTTGCGGAGCCCGCAAAAGATATACGCCGGCCTGACCGCTATTGAAATGCTGCTGGGCGGTATGCCGCCTCAATATGACACGCTGACGCCCGAGGAAAGGGCCGACATATTCCTCGACGTGGTGGACGAAGAGATTTCCCGCGTGCGCTGGTAGCCTACCCATTGAAACGGGTCAGGTCCAGCTACGGATTTCATCTACCAGAAAGTAATTGCCATGGAAAAGTTGACACCTTGGTTTGATGCCAAGTTACATTCTCCGTCCCGCGAGGGATGGTACGACTGCAAAGAATGCAACGCCAGGCACTATTTTAGGGATGGGCTTTGGTACAGAAACCAAAAATCACTCCGTGACGGCAACATGACGATCCGGAAGATGCACTGGAGAGGTCTGAGACGGGAGTCATTGGTCAACCCTTACTGCTGACGAAACCATGCATGAATTTGCGGCGATCGGATTAGCTGCGCGTACCCGGCGGTCCGACATAGGCTTAACCCAGGATCGCGTTGCGGACCTGTGCGGCTTGTCACCCGTTATCGTGGAGAAACTGGAGAATGGATCGATTGGCGAACTCAATTGGGCGCATGCTGTACGCCTGCTCTCAATGCTCGGGTTGAGTGTCCACGTTTCAAATCCGCGGCCCACACGGCGCCAACAAGAAGGAAGGATCCCCGCGCTGGAGGTGGCCGCACGCTCTGCGAGCACCAGCTATAAAGAAAATCTCAGTACTGAGGACCTGCGGACAGCCCTTCTAACGGCAACGTACCCAAAGAACTTCGCGCCTCATGTGCGTGCATTCTTGGATGAAGCGCATGTTTCTCAGATTGCAGACGTGGTTGAGCAGCTACATCACGAAATCGGCGTCAATCGCACCGAAGTGTGGCGGCACATGCGTAGCATGGCAAGAGCTGCCGGTACAGCCCGAGATATTTGGTTGTAATGGCCTCATTGGTGGGCAACATGAACTTTTAGCTCCTTGAAGGATGGCCAACCATTCGCCTCTAGGACTCACATTCCGGAAGCTCCGCCAGTGACCTGCGCCCACCTGGTTGCTCCTGCTGGACTACCTCCACTGACTCACTGCCGTCCTCCAGCTGGACTACTTCTACCTCGAGCGGTTCTTCCGTCAGGTAAGCCACAACGCGGTTGCCCCTTTTTATGAGCCCAGCCACATCTTCAGGCTCCATACAGTGGGCTTCGTACAGGTGGTAATCCGGTGGTTCAGGCGCATCGAGGCACTGAATCGTGACCTCGATCAACTTTCCGTTTTGATACAGGCTTTGGCCTATGACGTATTCAGACATACTTTCTCTTTCTTGATCTCTGTCTACAAGAGCAACGGCATGGTGCCTGCTTTAGGAGCGACAACCTTGGGAGCGGCAACTAGGCGGTCGGCGGGGTACTGTCGCATGAAGTCCATGCTTTGGCTCGGCTCGGCCTGTAGCCAGTCATCGTAGGCACCGACCGGCAGGATCACCACCATGCGCTTTTCATCTTCAGCTCGGTGAAAGTTCTTCATCAGCGCGTGGTCATCGGCGTTGACCGTCAACATGGTGAAGCTGTGCAGGTCCCCTGTTGGCGATTTCCAGACCGACCACAAGCCTGCGATCCCCATGGGTTCACCGTCCGCTCTGGCAATGCGGGTCGAGACCGGTTTGTCGCCTCGGTGGTCCGGTTCGTAGATGGCATCGGCCGGGATGATGCAATGCTTGGCCCAGCGCCAGGCATCCCGGAAGCTCGGCTTTTCGGTCACAGTCTCGCTGCGGGCGTTGTACGTGTTTCTGGCCAGCTTTTCATCCTTGGCCCAGTGGGGCAGCAACCCGAATACTCCCGCAATCGCCTCGCGTTCGGGGACGGCCTCGTCACCGCTGCCAGCTTCTTTCGGCCGACGTATGAAAACACCCTTGTACCCCGGCCACATATCGAACTTTCCCTGGTCGTGGGGCGGCTCAACATTAAAGGCCGTGCGGTATTTTTCCGCGTTTCGCAGAGCTTCAAAGTTGCTGCACATGGTCAAACTTTAACCTTCGCCATATACTGGATGCATGTACAGTATTATGCCGCAAGATGCCGTCTGCTTCACGCAGGGCCCCAGCTTGCTCGTAGCTTGGGTGGATGGCACGGTTCCGGCTGGATTTCCCTCGCCAGCGGCAGACTTCGCGGTCAAACGTCACGACTTGAACGAGTTGTTAATCACTCATCCGGCCGCAACATTCATGTGGCAGGCCCGCGGCCTATCTATGATCGAACTGGGCATTGCGGACAGTGATATTTTGGTGGTCAACAGAGCACTCACTCCGAAGCACGGCGACATTGTTGTGGCGGAAATCGATGGCGATTTCACCGTTAAGCAGTTCTACCGCCGCAATGGAATGGTCCAGCTACGTGCCGCCAATGCCACCTTCCCCCCCATTCTTTTCCGAGATGGTCAGACCATGACCATTTGCGGTGTGGTTACAGCCACCATTAAGCGCTTCAAGTGATGCCATGTTTGCACTGGTCGATGGCAATAACTTCTATGTGAGCTGTGAGCGGGCTTTTCGTCCTGACTTGAAGAATCGTCCGGTTGTTGTCCTTAGCAATAACGATGGTTGCGCCATTGCGCGGAGCAACGAAGCAAAGGCCCTTGGCATTCGCATGGGCGCACCGTGGTTTGAATGCCGGCATTTGGCAGAAGAGTATGGCGTAGTTGCGCTCTCGGCTAACTTTGTGCTCTATGGTGATATGAGCGACCGCATGATGTCGGTGGCTGGTGGGTTAGGCCCAGGGCAGGAGATATACAGCATTGACGAATCGTTTATTGACATGGCTGGGGTCAAAGGTGATCTGACGGTGCGGGCGCAGCGGGTGCGGGAGCGCGTTTTGCAATGGACCGGCATCCCCACCGGCATCGGCATAGCGCGCACAAAAACCCTGGCCAAGCTGGCAAATCACATCGCCAAGAGCGCTGACCGCAAGGCTGGCAGCTACCCCGCAGAGCTCGCCCGTGTCTGCAATCTGGCCAGCTTGCCAGCGGCGGACCTCGATGCCGTGCTTCAAGCCACAGACGTATCCGAAGTGTGGGGTGTTGGGCGCCGTATCGCGGAGCAGCTAAATGAAGGTGGGGTGCATACCGTGCTGGACCTGGTGCGCCTGGACCCCGCAACCGTGCGCAGGCGCTGGAGCGTGGTGCTGGAGCGCACCGTGCGGGAGTTGCAGGGCCAGCAGTGCATCACCCTGGAAGACCAGCCAGCGCCCAAGAAAGAAATTGCGTTCACTCGAAGCTTTGGCGGAGCGGTCACTGAGTTGGTGGACCTCATCGCCGCGGTGACACGATTCGCAAGCGGTGCGGCGGTGAAGCTGCGCGCCCAAGGCAGTAAGGCCGGCCAGCTACAGGTGTTCGCACACACCAGCGCTTTCCGACCGGGGCCGAAGTACAGTCGCAGCCTCATCCTACCGTTGCGCCGCCCGACAGATGACACCGTGGCGTTAGTCAATGCGGCGGTGCGCGGCATTGAAGCCATCTATCGCCCGGGTTTTAATTTTTCCAAAGCGGGAGTGATGCTCCTTGATCTGCAGGACGGCAACCTGGAACAAGGGGAGCTGGATCTGGAACCTGAGGCTCCGACACGCGGTCATCTGATGGATGCGCTGGACAAGTTAAACAACCGCTATGGTCGAGGGACTGTGGTGGTGGCTAGCGCAGGTATGAAAGGGCCGCAGCGGGGTTTCGAGATGAAACAGAACCTGCTCACGCCGCAATACACAACCTGCTGGAGCGACCTCCCAATTGCAAAGGCCTAACGCTGGCTACTACCAAAACAGAACCCTCTTATCAAGCAACCCATTTTTTATAGGCCTCCAACAGCGTCTCGATTTCCGCAGGCGCTTGGGCGTCCACAATATGTTGGCTGTAGCCATATGCTCTATGCGCTGGCTCAGCGGTCAATATATTTTGCTGATACGGACTCAGCCCAGGAGTGGGCGTCATTGACAGGAAGTCGGTGTTGATAGTCTTCAACCAGGCGAAGAGAATTGAGCTAGCGCCTGCAGCTCCGAGATAAGAGCGAGCGCAATCAATACTCCGGCCAGATGTGCAAATATCGTCAATTACAAGGATGGTCTTGCCAGCAAGAGAGAGCGCTGTTTTGCGTGGCTTTCCTCCATACTTTGCTGGATACCGGTTCAACTTAATCGAGTTAACTTGGTTTGAAAATAATCTATCAGCAGCTCGCGATTTTGAGCTCTTCGGCGCATCTGAGTGACGCAATAATAGGTCCGGAAAAAAAGTCTTTCCGAAGCATTTTCCGAGCAAGCTCAAGTCATCGTAAAACGCTTTACTTTTAGCGCCGGATGTATGACTGGGGTAGACAGTGATGTAGTCGACCTTGTGCATAATTCCCGAAAAATACAATGTTGACACGATAAGCTGATGCCAAAACTCGAGTGTTCCGGCATCGAATTTCGCTGCCCGCCGCGCGTCTTCACTAAAGCTTGCGTACTGCTCAATGTATGTTGAAAACGGGCCGAGGGCGCTGACCTGTAGATCGGCATGAGGATCGCTCACGTTCCAGTAGAAAGGATGCTGACGAGTTCCAAAAAGCGAGCAAAATCTTTCAAGCTCAGATATGGACTTCAGTTCAAATCCATACTCCAAGTTGCCACCGTACCAAGACGGACGGAGTAGAAAAAGCTTATTGTTTACACCAGCCCTGAGGTCCTCATCTCTCGCACCGATCAGGATCGTCTCATGTCTCTGAACATTGAACTGAGCAAGAATTGGATCGACAGAGCCGGCCATTTGCCGGTAAGGGGAATTAGAAGTCGCATGGCCTACGGCAGAAACTAGACAACCTGCTTTCGCACCTAAATATTCGTGCAGTGGCGTCGAGTTGTTTACGGTCCACTTCCTGTTTGACCACACTGCGACCCGAATCCCTTGTTTATGTAATCTCGATATGACCTCGGCCCACTTGTTGATGTCCTCTGTAGGTAAGTGACCATCGCGTTCGATAGTTCCAGACGGGCTGACTAAGACAAGCTTGAGTGGCATACCATCCTTAGAACAATGCTTTTTGGGTGCTAGGCGGCAAAGCAGTACTCGGGCGGGCGCTTGACAATGCGGCCGTAAATTCCACTTGCTCCAATGGCAGCCTGAAATGTTCCGTACCCCTTCCCGCGTCACTAGGGCTTAAGCCACCAGAGATTTCCAAACTAATGGCATTGCGCTCCATCGATTGCGCAAATCTCACCGTGTGCGCGGTTCCAGAATTCCGTTTCCACTCCGTGGCTACAACACAATCTGAAATGCAGGCCTGCAGGCGGTTTCGCCAAACAAACATCTCTGCTGCTGGGGCCTGCCTGGGCAAGTACTCTGAGATCAGCAAGCCACCTCGGTCTACGATTCGCTGTGCCAGATCAATATTGCGTGCCGGATACGGAACGAGCATCCCGGACCCGAGAACTGAGATTGTTGGAAGATCGAGTTCCAACGACCACTCGTGAGCGATGCTATCTATGCCAATTGCTAGCCCGCTAACAACGGGCGTATCTAGTTCCCGCAAAATACTAACGCTGTATTTCGTCAAGAAATCGCCCGCTGCTGTTGGGGAGCGAGTGCCAACAATTGCGACGCTCCTGGCAGAAATTAGATCAAGGTTTCCTTTAAGAAAAAGCCAACTAGGACGTTGAAGTCCCAGATCGTAGAGCTTCTTTGGGTAATGTGGAGATGAAGACGTTACGCAATGAACATTTGCGCGAGCAAGGTCGGAGGCCATGGATAGACCAACACGCCAAACATGTTCCTTCAGTTCTTTGAAGGTTCCAAATCCCCCAAGAGCTACAAGCTTCCCACCACTTGCCCTAAGGCCTTCGGAGAATTTACCTAAATCTTCTTCCGCAAACAGCTTGATTACGTTTTCCGGATCACCCAATCGCCGCAACGTCGTATCGCCCACCCCAGGGATCGAGCTAATGCCGAGCGTGGCCAGGACCGCTGGTCCATAGCCAAACCTTTCGATCAACTCCATCTCAGACGCGCTCATTGACGTGGGCCTCCCCGCTTTAAAGCACTAGCTTAACAGGCACTTATAAGACATTCGGTAATGAGCGCTATGAATTGGGGTACTCGGAGGGTTGCCAGCGTTCGCGCCCAGCGCTGTGGCTGTGTGTATGCCCCAAACAGTGGTGTGTTTCACTTCTCGGCGACCGAGCTCGGCGCTACTTGCGTACAAAAAGTTGAATGAAGGGCTCGTTCAGTTTGGATGGATACGGATTTCCATCGGGAGTGAAGCCACAGTTCTTAAGCGCCGTATGCATTCGATCATTATTCACGCGCGATGTAGCGTAGACCGGTGCGGCCTTTAACTCCACCATAAGCGCTCGGATTAGCGGACTTACTTGATGCCTGCTTCTCGCGACCGGCCGGAGGTATATCCAGCCGAGCTCGAACTCAAATATGGCAGGGTCGGAATTAGCTTTTGACTGTGCGAATACTTTGCTGCGATGAGAGTCATAGGGGCGTTTGATACCGCCGACACCAACAACTAATTGGTCCGACTGCAAAAACGCGAGAACCGGCGCTCTACCAATCATTTGAGGTAATGTGGCAGGGTTAACTTCACCGCCCTCGAGTACAAGCGCCTGAAAGATTGCAAGGCGCTCCAGGTCGCATTCGGCCGGCCGTTGCAAATTGACGGTGAATTCAGGTGTCGGTGTGATCGAGGTCATCGCTTATTGCAATGTTTACTTTGAATTTGAGGGGCTTTAGGTTCAACTCGACTTGCCGAGAGCTAGCGTCGTTGAGCACGTAATCCATCCAGTGCGTCGAGATAGGTATTCCGTAGACCCAGATATCTGTGGCGCTCACTTTCGAATCCACTTCATCGTGCTGACCTCGACCTTCAAAGATAATGCCGGCCAGGGTGTAGCTATCGTCCTCTGCCACATCAAAAATAGCGCCCCCAGATATCCCGCCAAATTTCATCACATCGGACGACGCAGTAAGCTCGTCATTGAAAATCAGCTGCCTCTCTGAGGCCAAAACATCTGTCATTACGATGTGATAAATCGGATGATTGGACTCCCCGTCATCTTCGGTTCGAAGCGCGCCAGGATAGCCCACACCCAAATATCGTTCACCTTCTTTAACTGGGTTTGCCTCATGCACCAGCATGACCGGCGTTTTTCCACCGGCTTCCAGAGTGGGCTGATCCAATATGAATACCGCAACGTCGTGTGGAAACTCGTGGTTTCTGGTCGTTGACGAGAATATTAGGCGCCCCGGAAGAGGTTGATGTTTATTCAATGCAAGCACGAACGCGCGATCGGCGGTGACACGTTCGAAATCACCGATCACATGCTGATTTGTGATCCCAAAACAGCGCCCCTGGTACGAGATAAAGGTCATTGTTCCCTGGCCCAACATGGGCCCGCCGGTTCCGGCGAATGCCGCGTGCACTGGGTTCACTTGAAATATCGGTGCGATATGTTTTTTGGTGGTACTTGTCAGTTTTTTCGACAACTCCCGGTCTGCCTCAGCACTCCGCATGATTACGCTCCTATGTGTTGGGTGGAGGCTATCGTTTAACGACCTGAGTTGCCTCCTACAAATAGAGTAAGCGCAACACCGTCGGCGACCCTAATCTCAAGGACTTTATTAGGTGAAGCACAGGGATCGTCCGACTGACAGTTGGTGACCCAGCTCACATCGAACTCGCTTCGTTTATCGGGCATGTGCGGGACTGGGAGTGTTATTTCTGCGAGCGGTGGTGCAAACGAGCATTTACTATTTTGATCGTTGCTCATATCGTCGGCACCACGCTATGGAGAACGATTGTGAAAGGGAAGATATGAAATCGCTGGAATCGGAAGCTTTGCTTCATATCGAGGCGGCTGCAGTTCTTAAGCTGCGGATAGACGCCTTCGATGAACATGAGATTTCTCTTCAATCCGGTGTTGTGGATGCCGAGCTGGCCAGCCAGGTGCGTGAAGCCCTCATGGAATTAAGAGCCGGGCTCGATTGCTTAAAGAATGAGGTCTCGGTGAGGGAAGGTTTAGCCCAACCATTGGACATGGCTGCTGAATCTTGGCTTGCAGATCTCTACGCCCTCACTGACGGCGGCGGGCGGGAAGTATTGATTTCGCCTCACACTGTCGAAGTGCAGATGCAAAAGCAAGATGACGGCACGCGATCCTTGCGGATACCGGGACCAGCTGGGCGGACCGTCCCGCTTACCGCCCCGATGTTGCTTTCCGCCAACCTTGCAGATGACGCGGCCGTCGCGGGAACGGCCACGTACCTGGCGGCAAGCACGGAGGGCCGGGATGAGCTATTTTCATTTTTGGAGCGATGCCTCACTGGAAGCAGGTCGCTCATGGCTGCCTTTTCGGCACGAGCGGCGGACAGATAGACCCACTACCGCTGGTCGCCCCTTGGGGATTTCCTGTTGATAAGCTGGGCAAAACCAGTGTATAAATATAGTATGACGCTAAACTCTGTTTATTTATGAGCGCCAAAGCGCCCAAATTGGCCGAGTTTTTTACGGCTGGCCAGTCGGCAAAGCTTGCGGGCTTATCAATGGCCATGGTCAACTATCTCTGTCGAGAGGAAATAGTTGTGCCGTCTGGCAACCAACACCGCGGGCATGGGTCTGCGCGACGGTATTCTTTTGGCGATGTGGTCGCTCTTCGGTTGGTTACGAGGCTTTCGGCGGCAGGCGTATCAGTGTTACGCCTACGAAAGGCCATGCAGCGTCTACGTAAAATTCACCCAGAAATAACGCTGACGTCTCTTCCCGGAAGCCATATAGTCACTGACGGACATGATCTTCATTTGCGTCGGAGTGGCGAGTCGATGGAGAGAGTATTAGACGGTCAATTTGCGTTTGCGTTTGTGATTGAGCTCGCGCCGTTGCATAAAGAATTAGTTGCCAGAGTAAAAGAACAGAATTCCCGGGCGTCAGAGCCTGTAGCAAAAGTTGCCTGAGCTACCGCTTGCCGAGGTCGAGTTCCAATTCAAGTATTAAGGAGAACCAGATGCTTGCAGCTGCTTCCAACGTAGACAGTCCCCTGGGCCTCTTTCATGTAGTTCTAAGTTCATTGACCTCAGCGGACACCGCTGTGGTCGGGACTCCCCTCAAAGAGCACGCTCTCTCAATTCTGAAGATAGCGTGTCAAATATCTGCCGACCCTTCCATGATCAGCCGGTCCACTCCCCCCGAGTCGATTGAGTTGGCATTACGGTTGACAGTGGATGACGAGTTGCGGCGGCGCGTAAGTGCGCTGCAGGCGCTGGATTCAATCCCAGCGCAGGATGTGAAAGAGTTGCTGACTTCTTTCGATCCTCTTGCTGCTTAAAACCAATCTTCGGCTTTTACTTTCGCAGCTGGAAAGGCTCGCGGAGACTCCATACTTTTCTCCCAAGCTTGATTCGTACATCGACGACCTGTGCAAGGTTACGCGGGAGCTTTTGGCTCGACTAGAGACTACAACCCCGGGCATCAACCAGGGCATCGCGCGTTTCGCAGCATCGAATATTTGGATGCTCACGCAATTTCTTACAGGGAGCACGACTAAGCAGATCCCCTATGAGGTTGTTTATGCAATTGAGCGCGCTGCCAGCGAATGGACCTCACTTCGATTGCTTGTAACTACGGCAATTGTGCAGGAGGCCAACTTTTATTTCCACGGTGGGAATGAGCAGTTCTTTCAGCTTGCTGAAGCTGAACTAGGCATCAAGATGGAAAGCCGACCGGTTCAGATTGCGCTTCCCTATATTTATCGCCATAAGCCTCTTTTTTGCATTCCGTTGTTTCACGAGCTCGGACATTATGTGGACTCTGCAAATGACATCGTCGGTATTTCTCTCCTTCTAGATCCCATAGAGATCGGCCCGGACCTACCAGAGCTACCCACCGCGAAAGAAATCCATAACGCACCCGCAAACCAGAAATCGGGCTTGATAACAATCTGCAAGGCTCACAGGCAAGAGTATTTCGCGGATATCTTTTCGGCGGCCTATGTAGGAGAGGCCGCAAAAGGATTCATGAAAGAGTTCTGTCCTGAGCAAAAAGTTAAGCCGACGCACCCAAGCTCAGCAGCCAGGTACAAGGTACTCGATGATTTTGTCGCCGGCGTCCCGAATCCCATCGTGGACATGTTTCAACGAGCTCTTGCCGCGCGACAGCTCCCATCTTTGCACCCACGTTTTGATTCAATCGAACTCGGAAGCACTATTGGCGCGGTGAGGCCATTTGCACCAAAGTCGGACCGTGAATTGTTCGGACTTTTTGAATCTGGGTGGCGCTTCTTGAGTACCCAGTGGCCAGGCGGCTCAGGATCATGGGAGCATCTTGCAGAGCATCAGCGGATTGAGGTCGCCAACGATCTTGTCGAAAAATCCATTCGGAACCGAATGATCAGGGAGAGCTGGGATGCGACTACTAACGCGAGCTGAGCTCACCCAATCCCTTAATGACACGGCTGAGGACAGCATTTTCCTTGACCCACTTCTGCGGGAGAATCAGGTGGGCGCGGTATCCATTGATCTCCGCTTGGGCTACGATTTTTTGGTTTCGGTTCTAACACGAAGTCCTGCAGTTGAGCTGGTACATGAGGAGGAGGCGCGGCGTCGGGGGATTCAATCGTACTTTCAGGAAACCCGTCGCTCTCTGGGCGAAAGATTTGTTCTTTACCCTCATCAACTAGTGCTTAGCGCGACTGTTGAGTATCTTTCGCTTCCCAAGAATATTTACACAGACATCGTGGTGCGCAGCAGCTACGCACGGTTGGGAATCGGCGTCTCCACGTCGATGCAGCCGGGATGGCGGGGATGTGTTCCGCTAGAACTTTTCAACCACGGCAATACGCCCGTCGAACTCATTGTGGGAAGCTGCATCTGCCAGGCAAAGTTCTTTCAGATCGACGGTGAGGAAACTTACGTCAACTCTGGATCCGCGCGTAAATATTTTGGAAGCATCCGCCCGACAGTCTCCAAAGCCGAGCGTGATGAAGATCTCAAGATACTGTCCAAATTGGCAAATACCCCATAAGGGCCTGCTCACGCCGGGCGCCCCACTATTCTGATTCAGCGGGCCATACTCTCTCACTCGGAGACAGAAGCAAAAGAGTCAGTGTGTAGCCGTAGTTGTCGCAAACCACATTCATTTCACGCAGCTCAGCACTGGCATGTGCGTGGGGAAACCAGACTTTCGCGGATACGGCTTGAGCCATTCTTGCTGACTCCGTCAATGATGCCGCGGTAAGTGAACTTTGTGGAAGCTCAGTGACGACATTTCGGGTTTTAAAGTACGCCCCATTCTTAAAAGCACGGTCAGAAGATACGCTCCAGTCAATGAAGCCATCTCTGGAAAGAATAAGTACTGCGCTTTCCGATGTCGACTTCACCCAACGTAGCGCAGCCGCAGTAAGTGAAACACCAAACTTATCCGCGCACGCACCAAGTACGTCGAAGTCGACGGTCGTGCCCTCCGTTGCGGAGCGGAAATGCGTTAATGGCATCAGAAGGTTTGAGGCGAAGTCATCTGCTTCGGACTCCATTTGCCTGGCAGATGCTCCCCAGTGGACCATGTCCTCCTGGGTGCATTCGAACACGGGCTGCCTGCTTCTATGAAGCATGTAGTGACCGAGTTCATGCGCCTTGGTAAAACGAATGCGCCCTGGCGATCGCATTGATTCGTTGTAAAGCAGTAGCCAACCTTCTCTCTCCGCGCTGTGGAACAGGCCTCCTTCAAAACTGGAGATGTTGGCGCCCTTGACTTCCAAAACGGGGTCGGCCCATTTCATTTCACTTCCGACCCATAGAGCCAGATCGTCCACTATGACCGGAAAGCGCTGTAGATGTCCGGCGGATGCAAGGGCGTCAAGCCAGTGAGTGAGCTTGGCCGCAGCGAGAAAAGGGGAAGAGAACTGCTGCACCTGCGACTAGCTTGATTTTTTGAACGTCTCAAGAATTCGGCGCAATTGCTCTTTATCTTCCGGCTCTAGCTTTGAATAGCTTCGAAAGAACTGCTTGTCTTTGTGATCGTCCAGGGGCTGATCCACGGAATCGTCCAGAAAGAACGATACGTCCACTCCAAGAATTCCCGCAATGCTCTGGAGTTTCTCAGCCGACGGTTTTAACGATTCTCGATTTTCCAGTTCCCACAGATAGCTTTTGCTCAGGCCTGCACTCTTGGCCAGGCCTTCGAGTGTCAAGCCATTTTGATTTCTGAGGCTGCGAATTTTGTCGCCAAGTTTTGTTGCCATTTTTCCGTGATGTGCCACCTATAAGGTGCGCGATTGTATGGCCATACCGAACAAAAAATACCCAAATAACCACACTATTGTCGTGGTTGAAAGTTCGATATACCGAACTTGATGTTACGATACAGCCACATTAACTTTTTGGACCAAATCTCATGGAACCACAATCCAATGCCGCTCACCAGGCTCAAAACGGTGAACTCAGCGATGAAATCATCGATCTGGAAGAGTACTCCTCTTCGGGCCGTCCGGTGCCGAAGGCCAAGAAATATCGCATCCGGATCGACAAGGAAAAGTACGTCGTCCAGGTGACGGACATGACCGGCCGGGAAATCCTGGCTTTGGCTGGAAAAACACCCGAGAAGTTCCTGCTGCGGCAGAAAACCAAAGGCGGCGTGGAGGAGGTCAAGCCGGATCAGTCGGTGAGCTTCCTGAAGCCCGGGGTTGAGCGGTTTATGACAATTCCCAAGGAAGTTACCGAAGGGGAGGGGCCGACCGTTCGCCGGCAGTTCAAACTGCTCGATCAGGATATGCAGTTCCTCGACGGTACGGGCCTGCGCTGGGAAACGATCATGGAGGGTGGGGTAAAAGCGGTGGCCGTGCATGACTGGCCGCTTCCGCCGGGCTACAACGTCTCGCATGCCCAAGTGCACGTGCGTATGACGGACGGCTACCCCGACGCCCAGATTGACATGGCCTATTTTTCTCCAGCTCTGAATCGGGCCGACGGACGCGGCATCAATAATCTTTCGGGTGTGGTATTCGACAGTCAACAGTGGCAACAATGGTCGCGTCACCGCACGCCTTCAAGTGCGTGGCGGCCCGGCATTGATGATTTGAGCACCCATATGGCATTGGTGGACGACTGGCTCGCCGCGGAGTTGCTCAAGTGAACGGAACCAACGCTCCAGTCACGTTGGCGATTTCCGGCAAGCATTACACGGCGCTTCGGAAACACCTCTATCCGGGGGACGGCAAAGAGGCTGTGGCGTTCGCATTTCTCGGCCGGGCGCGCCGCCCGGATTCCGAACTGTTGCTGGTACGAGAGATCGTGTGCCCAGCGCACGATCTGTGCACCCGTAGCCCTTATCGCGTTACCTGGCCAGGGACCCTTTTAGATAAAGTACTCACGCGCGCCCTGGCGGAAGGGCTGGGCGTGGTGAAGATCCATAGCCACCCGACTGGATACCCATGGTTCTCTGAGACCGACGATCAAGCAGAGGCCGATCTATTTCCATCGGTATATGGTTGGCTTGGCGATAGCGGCCCGATGGCCAGCGCCATCATGCTGCCCGACGGAAAAATTGTTGGCCGCGTCATCAGAGAGACGGGTATTGGTGAGCCGTTAAGAAGCATCCGTGTGGCGGGTGACGACTTTCTGTTCTGGCCCGATCCTTCCGAGCTGACCGTGCCAGAGCACGCAGTCCGGGTGGCCCAGGCATTCGGTGACGGAACTTACGCGCGTCTTCGCAACTTAAAGGTTGGCGTTGTCGGCTGCTCGGGGACGGGTAGCATTGTCGTTGAGCAGCTTGCGCGCAACGGCGTAGGCAAGCTGGTTCTGGTCGATCCCGATCATATCGAGAAGAAAAACCTCAACCGTATTCTGAACAGTACCGCCCGTGACGCAAGAGATCAGGCGAATAAGACGTTGGTGCAACAGCAAGCCATCAATGCAATGGAGTTTGGCTGCGAAGTCACCGTTCACCCTTATGACCTTCGAGACCGACGCGCGCTCCTTGATCTGTCAACCTGCGATGTGCTGTTCGGCTGCATGGACAGCATTGATGGTCGCCATATTCTGAACAAGCTTGCTACAAGTTATCTCATTCCCTATATCGACCTCGGGGTGCGCCTGGACGCTGATGGGCGCGGCAATGTTGAAAGCATTTGGTTGGCGGTGCATACCCTCCAGCCTGGTGGCTCTAGCCTTAAGAGTCGACGCGTATACGACCAGGCTGGTATGGAGGCGGCTTTTATGTTGCACGGCAGCCCAGATGAATACGAACGAATGAAGAAGCAAGGCTACGTCAGAAATGTCACGGTAGAGCGACCTGCGGTTATATCTGTGAATATGCAGGTCTCGGCCATGGCCATAAACGAGTTGCTTGCACGCCTCCATGGCTTTAGAAGCGCGCCGAATAGCGCATATGCCGTTCGCCGCATTGCTCTGCATGACGATGATGCCAGCTCCAATGAATCCGACGGAGAACCTTGTCCGGAGCTACTGAAGCAGGTAGGGCGCGGTGATCAAAGTCCATTCTTGGGCATGCTTTCCCTCGGAGACTGATGCGATGCGAAGCTTCCTGAGAAAGATCGCACAGTACTTCTGGGGCCTGTTTAAGACCCAAAGCGACTTCACGGTCTTACTGGATATTGATATCCCTGACGAAATCAAACAGAAAAAGTTATACCTTATTGGTACCGAAAATTACTACTGGGTCGCAGTGTTGCGGTGCCCTTGTGGATGCGGCTCCGTTATTCAACTGCCCATGTCGCTAGGCAGTCGCCCCTGCTGGCAATTCAGCGGAACTGCTGAAAAACCATCGCTATATCCTTCCGTTAATAGAACGGTGGGTTGCCGAAGCCATTTCATTCTGCGAAGTGGCAATATCAAGTGGTGCCACTAGAGGCGGCGCATCGCAGTGCCGAACGCTTGTTCTTATACGTTAGCCGAAGGGCCTACTTGCTCCGTCCTACCGGCTTGTTCCGGAGGCCTGCCAGTTCAAGTTTTAACCGAGCATTTTCGCTCTTCAATTTCTGAATATCTTCGGTCTGAGCAGCTCGCTTCTTGCGAGCGAGCTTAGATTGTGCGCGCGAAGCGTACCCCAAGAACTGCGTCTTGTCTCGGTGTCCCATCTTCATCGCCATGACATCAGCAATGCTTGAAGTGCTGGTATCTAAACCCGCCTCTTTGCGCATTTCAGTTTCCAACTCAACTTCCTCTGACGCAAACTTTGACCGGAACACGTGGATTGCAGAACCTTTGCGTGCTCCCGTCAACCGCATTGCAGCAGATACAGCTTTCGTGATGGATCGATCAGCAAGAGGGGCACCATCTCGACTGGACAAGAATATTCTGTGCTTATGTCGATTGGGTGAAATTTTCTTGCGCAAAATGAAATCTCTTAAATGAGATTCGCTGAAATCACAAATCCGCTGAGCAAGCCACGTTGGCACTACAAAGGTATTTGCGTAGCCAAATTTTTGACTCTTCGGACGCACGTGAAACTCATTCTCTCCAACTGCGTCAATAGCGGCTTGTTTGAACTCAGTGGACATTAACGAGTGAATTGATCCGCGTCGTAAACCCATGACAGACGCGATATCCACAATCAGGCAATTCCGATGCGCTATATATGGGTCATTTGTACTTGAGAAAAAAATCTCATGAAGCTTATCTACCGTCTCCTCGGTGGGAATATCCTGAGAAACATGGTGCCTGGAGCCATTCGGGATAATCTTGTATTCCAATGGATATGTGCAACTACTTCTGATATTCCATCTCGCTTGCGGGGTGGTCCTGGTTATACGGGAACCTTCAAGCACAACCACGGAACTCGACACCGCACATCGATCCCCCACCGTACCATCCCTGATAAACCCCTCGGCCTGTAGCCAGTGAAGCCACTTATATATGCGACGTAACTTCACGTTGACAGTGGCTTTAGCGCTTTCTTCATCTCCGCGGTAGGAAGGGCTTTTCAGCACCTCGTCCAAAGCCTGATCTCTAAAAAGTCGGATTACCTCATTGTTTACATCTGCGACAGGCGTGTTGGTCGCAGACAGGTATCCCCAAAAGAGGCGCAAATGATCCATCTCATTGCTAACTGTTGTGCTAACAAGCTGCGCCTGGGACATTGCAGCGGAGTAGTTGCTCAACGGCTTGACGACGCATCGTTGCGTCAAGTCGTAAACGAGCACCTCTACCGAATCTCCACAATCCACAACGCTCTTTTTAAACCTTTCCATTATTTACACCCCGCAGTGGAGTGATCTTTCGAGCGGCAGCTATTAATACAGCTTTCTCCCGCTCTAGTTGCGCAACCGCTTCGGTCAGCCCTGAGATCCGAGATTGGCTTTCCTTCTCAAGCGACCTCATTTTGGATTGCAGGCCCTCATATTTTGCGTTGGACCGAATAGTCTGCCGGCGCTCCATGACAAGTTCACGTTCCGCAATCTGACGAATGACTAAGTGCAGCCTAATGTCGCTTTTTAGCCTCGCAACCACTTCGCTTCTGTCTCGAGGCTTTTTCTTTGTACTTTCCGTCGCCGATTTTATTAATTGGAGCAACTGGTCAAGCGATATAAAAAGCTCCGGATGCTTCTTGAGAGTGGCTTGTGCATTAGTGCCGAAAGGTTCGGCATAACCCAAATTCATAGGGAACTTTAAAGAAGTCCATGCGTTGAACTGCCGTGGGGTATGGGGAAGAGAGCTCTTCTCAACCGTATCATCTTCAAGAGCGCTCTTCAAAGCGCGAATTTTGTTGACGATATTTGTTTTTGCCGCATCGGCGTTCGCATAAGCCACCTTCGGCTTATTTCCCATCAAGGTTGAGGATGCAGCACCTCTTACCCCGTCAGAACTTTTCTTCGCCATTACAAATCACCTCCCAGGCGCATCTTGCTTAAGTAGATGATTCGTCTCAAGTTGGCTATTTCGTTGACTTTAGCCATGCCCAAGACAGTTGATGCGGCGGTCGTTCCAACCTCAGTCTCTAGAAAAGAAAGGTCTTCTTGAAGACCGCGTACATGACCTAGCGTGCGATCGTGAAAGGAGCAAGCATCGCAAAGAGCGGGAGATGCATCTTCTTTTCGAAGTCGCCGCTCGTCGGAAGAATAGCAGCGTGCAAGTCGATTAACACCAGGCGAGTTGCAGTCTCCGTGCTTGTAAGGCGAGGACCTATGACCACGAGCTACCAGCGCATCCTGAAGCTTGCCGATTTGCTGATCTAACTCAAGTTGTTGATAGGAAATACTGCGGGACATTTTGCTGTGAAAACGCCTGACGAGCTTCGCATATCCGCCGGAGAACGATTTTGCGCTTCCAACTATCTCCGCAATAAGCTGGCGGAGTTTTTCCTGCCCCACAGCAGCTACTTCTTCCGAAATTTCACGGAAATGCTCTTGTTGAGCTTTCTGAGCTAACGCTGGGGCAATAGACCACATTGAAGCGCCTGTCCGGTGTAGTGCCGTCGCCTCGGCATCATGGATATAGTGCAGCGTGCACAGCGTATCCCGATGGCCCATCTGTTGCGAGAGCGCTTGCAGCGTACCCAAGGAAAAGCGATAGTGAAAGTGCAGTGCATATGCGCGCCGAAACATGTGCGCGCGTGGAAGAACGTCCCAATCCTCTTCCCTCACATCCACAAAGAACGCCCGTGCCATTCCTCCCTTATTGGTTGAAAATTCATACCAACTCGGGATCCCTTGTTTGTTTGAGAAGCTAGGATAGAAGAATAGTTTTCTGTCCCGATAGCTGGCTTCTGGAATTCTTTTCCCACCACACAGCTCATGATATTCCCAAGCAATCTCTGATACTTCCTCAAGAAGTGAAATCGCCCGCATGGTAATGTTATTTATCAGGAACGGAACATAGTCTTTCGTAGTTTTTTCTATGTAGAACAGGCATTCATACAGCCCTAACTCACGATCAAGCACAGTCATGCTAGTAGTATGGAGACCAACAGCTTTTCCACCGATCTCATCCTTTCGCCTAGCATTCATGATCGCAATAATGGCAAAGCATGAGGTTTGCAACTTGTTAATCAGTTGACTCACAGATGCGCCGTCCCCTTTCGGAACCGAATACGTAGTCAGCTTGATTCCAAGAAGAGCGTCTAACTCTCGAGCTTCCTTGCAGTTGAGTAAAACCTTAGCCTGCTTTCGCCACTTTTCGGCGACTGAGCGGCTTGCATGCGGTGCACATTCTCTGCAAAGGTTTTTTAGCAATTGAATCGCAATTGGGCCGTACTCTAAGACCCAACGAAATGCCTCTGTGAGAATGGCCGAGACTGACTCTGGGCTCATGCTGGGAGTTCTCTGAGCCGGGCGGCTTGTAGCGCTAGGGTTCCTTTCCGCGAATTGATAGGATCCAGAAGTGTCGATGTGGCTCCAGCCGTAAGGCGGTGAAAGCTCACTGACAATCGCAAGATGCGTAAGGATGCCTTGTAGCGTGCTGGATGAAAACGTTTTTTCTACGGTAGCTGAACCGTTAAGGTCTTGATCGCCATTCATGCTTTTCGCAACTAGGACAGCACGAAGAATCGTTGCACTGGCACTCAATCTTGTGTTCGTGCCGATGGTCTTAAGGAACGAGGCTGAAAGACCCCAGTTTTTTTCTTGGCCACGCGCCTTTTTCAAAGAAAGGAAGGCCGAAATCTGCGTCGCCGTTAGGTTCTTGACTGCGCTGAAGGATCGAGCCTCTAAATCCAAGGCTTCGTCCCACAACCCTACTGCGAGCTTCTGTTTGAGTTCATCCCAATGAAATTGACTCCAATCAGAAAGATCATACAAACCAATTAACCAGCTGTACTCGAAGAGCTTGACCAGAGCCCGAACAATGTGTGAGCATTGAACATGAATCGACTTTGAGCGCTCGTTTCGGATCAGATAGGTGTCAATTGCCATGACGATAGTCATGCAAAATTTGGGTCTTTGCGTTAATTGAATAGTTTGGCTGTTAAATGGGGAGGGGGGAAGACAAAAGCAACTGAGGTCAAATGACTTCCACGGCTCTTGATCTCGCTCCACGTAAGTCTTTTTTACCTTGAGAACCCAAGTTTCGCTCACCTTAAGTGCAGCGCTTAGAGGTAAGTAGGTTCCTGGCGAAATTGTCTCCTGCAGAGCCACCGGTTGGTTGGCCATGGAGATGGCAGCGGCCCTCATTCGGATTCCTTCAAGAGGTGCCGGTATGGTCCATTTTTTAACGCTCCAAACAAACCAATATTGAATAGCATCGCCGGCAGTTGATATGCCTCAAATGCTTGAGGGTTTGCATTGAGCAGTCGTTCCCAATTCTTCTCGAAGTATCTCTTTGTCTTTGCAACCTCTTCAATCCGCAGCAAGTCAATAACAATCTGCCGGTTTGAGCACCCTCCCTCAGAATGGCACCGTTTGGCTGTGCAAATTCCGAACTCCATCCAATCGGCTTTAGGTGGGGCCTTCATGTCGGCGCAAGACGAGCCGTCACCTATGGGAACTCTTTTCAACCGTGCGGCGGAATTTGAAAACTCGTAAGTGATAGACGTTTCCCACCTACGCTGAAACTCCAAATTGACGGCAGAGTTGACCCGTTGCAAGAGTATTTTGTCTATGTATCCTCCCGTGGTTGCGATGGACTTATGCCCCGCTGAGTGCATAGCCGCAAACACGCTTCCTTTTTCCAAACTCTCCAAGCCGAGCATCTGATTCCTCACCTCCTCATGGCTGAAATGAGCCAACTTGTACTGTTCCTGGAATTTCCGCAAAGCAGCACTCCAGCCAACAATTGGTTTGAGTTTTTTCCTGCGAGTGTCGCCGCAACTAAGCCACAGGGAATCCTCATTAGAGTTAACCCAGCCCCGTGCCTTTAATGCCTCCAGTCTCCCTTTCAAAACCGAAATAGCCAATGCGATCTCAACATCAACTTTTTCCACGAAAGAAACCGGTGTTTCTTCCAAAACTTTCCACTTACGCGACTGAATTTCGTACGGAGCAACAGTCGAGCGAATATCCCGATTATTCAAGTCCAGGACAGAACTGATATTCCACGCTGTATGAATTTGAATTAGCAAGGTGCAAGCCACCAAGACTTCAACCGGTGGCGAAATTTCTATACGCATGGCAGCTCGAAATGTCGTTTTTTTAAGCGCGATCCTCTCGAGAAAGTTATCTGCTATGGCTTTGCAATAAGGATAGCCACCGCGACCTAACTCGATTGGAGGTCTCAGATTCGAATCAATGCGCAGGTATAGCGTGATCAAGTCGATCTTCTCAGCCTCAGTGAAATTCGCTTGAAGCTTGTGATTGCTAAGGTGACGAATTTTTGCTCTAAGCGCCTCTTCAACCTCTGTATCAATGATTCTTTGTCTGCATGTTCGGAGACTTTCGCAAGATGCAAGATAACGTGTCAGCACATCCATGCATACGCGCTTGATCTCATCGACATCCCTCCTCATTTTTTCGCGAGTTTGATTTTTGAGATCTACCGCATCAGTGTGCTCAATTGCACCAATCGGTAGGCTGTTCTCTTGATGCTCCGAAACACTTGTGAGATCACTAATTAGCTGTCGTCCCCCAATAACTATCGGCAATACGGTCCTATAAGAGGATTTATTCTTTAAGCGCTGATCGTCGCTATGTTCAGAAAAGTAGGCTTTTAAAAATTTACGCAACTCACTGGACGTTCTTGACGCGACTTGAGGTTTCTCTGCATAGACTTCAGATAGTTGTTGCTCCATTTCTGAGAAGAAGCGAATCATCTTTTCGAGGCTGAGAGCCTTTACTGGCGCGTCGCAGATCGCGCCCCACCACACATTCGAGTCCAGAAGCAATATTCCGGCACTTATGAGGTTCCACTTAGTTTTACCAATTGGTCGCAAGCTAGCTTTTTCCGCCAACGCCTCGAAGGCAGGCGCAAGCCAAGCAGCTGTCTTTTCTGACAATTTGTCGTATGGCACTTCAAATGTCTTCAAATAAGTAGTCTTATGAACTTTCGCACTGGTTTGAATAAGTGTTTTCATTTGCCTTGTTCGAGAAAGGTAACTAACTTCTAACCATTATTGGGGAAGTGCTACTCTTTTCATGCCTGATGCTACACAGTGGAACACCGTGAATCTGGCGCCCGCCGACCTTCCCAAGGATTCCGGCCGGTTTGATTTACCCATCGCCCTGGGAATCCTGGCGGCCAGCGGCCAGATAGACCCCCGAAAGCTGGAAGGCTATGAGTTTGCCGGGGAGTTGTCGCTGGGCGGTGATCTGCGGCCCATTCGGGGAGCGCTTGCCATGAGCCTTGCCTTGGCGCGCCCGCAGCGGCTGGCCGCCGAGAAACTGCCGAAACTGGTCTTGCCCGATGCCAGCGCCCAGGAAGCTGCGCTTGTCCCCGGGGCCGAAATCTTTATGGCGCACCATTTGCTGGATGTGGTGAGGCAGTTTTTGCCGGGGGACACTCCGGTTGAAGCGGGAGAAGGCTGGTCTCTCGTCAAGCCTGTCGTGTCTTCGGGGCAGGCCCCCTACCCTGACCTGGCTGATGTCAAAGGCCAGGCGGCAGCCCGGCGTGCCCTGGAAATTGCCGCGACCGGCGGACACAGCATTTTGATGATGGGGGCTCCCGGCTCCGGAAAATCCATGCTGGCGCAACGCTTTGCAGGCCTGCTGCCCGCCATGACCACCGAAGAAGCGCTGGAAAGCGCAGCGGTGGCATCACTGGGTGGCCGGTTCACGCTCGACAAATGGGCGATACGCCCCACTTGCGCACCGCACCATACTGCCAGCGCCGTGGCCCTTGTCGGGGGCGGTTCCCCGCCGCGGCCTGGTGAAATTTCCCTGGCACACCGCGGCGTGTTGTTTCTTGATGAGCTGCCCGAATTTCCACGGGCGGCGCTGGAAGCGCTGCGTGAACCGCTGGAGTCCGGCACCATCACCATTTCGCGGGCCGCCCAGCGTGCTGAATTTCCGGCGCGCTTTCAGCTGATTGCGGCCATGAACCCCTGCCCCTGCGGGTATCTGGGCTCCAGCTTGGGGGCCTGCCGCTGTTCGCCCGACCAGGTGTCGCGCTACCAGGGCAAGCTCAGTGGCCCGCTGCTGGATCGCATCGACCTGCATGTGGAGGTGGGAGCGCTTGCAGCGGACGAACTGGTCAACGCGCCACCGGGTGAGGGCACCGCCGTCATCAGGATCCGGGTTGCCACGGCACGTGATCGCGCAATCGCGCGGCAGGGCATTGCCAACCAGGCACTGGAAGGCCAGGCCATTGACGCGCAATGCCAACTCGATGACGCGGCCGCAAAATTCCTGAACACCGCGGCAGCGCGGCTAGGCTGGTCAGGCCGCAGCATCCATCGCTGCCTGAAAGTGGCGAGGACCATTGCTGACCTCGCGGGTGCTGAAGCTGTCCAGGTGACCCATGTTGCGGAAGCCGTGCAGTACCGCCGTGCGCTCAAGGCAGCGCACTGACGGCAGGGCAGATGACACGTGCGAAGCCGGCCGTTCCGTTCAATAGCTGGCAAGCACATTCAGGAACCAGCCCCGGCTGCGGTAAGACAGATCGGTCAGGTCATCCGAATATCTGGTGAAGTTGTACCCCACGCCCACTTTCACCCCCTTGCCAAGGTGGCGGTAGACGCCCAGGAGCATGCCGGCCTTCGCATCCTGCGCCTCTGTGGCTCGCAGATTGCGCCACTCCATCAATGCGTCCCACTCCTTGACCAGGTGAAGGTCCGCCCGGAAGATCAGGAGATCAGCGTGGCTGGAGAACCATTGCCCGCTGGCCACCGGCGTTTTCAGCTCGCCAATACGGAAGGCGTATTTTGCGCCGACGGAGAGCCATGGCTTCACATCGTAAATCGTGTCCACAGAAAACACCTGGCTTCGCTGCGCGTAGTCGGCCGCCTGGCCCGAAGGAGTCAGCTGGCCCGAGGTCGGCACGTTGTGCAGATGGGTGTACTTGAACAAGGTGTTCCAGCGATCGTTGTCTACCGGCCGGTAGGCACTGCCCAGGACAAACTCATGGTAGTTGCCATCCACAAATGCGCCCTGGCTGTTGCTTGAGCGCGAGACATTGAGCTTGCCCAGAACACGCCAGGCAGGGTCTACCTGCATCCCTACCGTGTTGCGCATCAGCCAGGTTGTGCGCTCCCCGGACACTTTGCTCCGGTCATTGCGCCACTCGAGGTTGCCGCCGTACTTCAGGCCGCCTTTTTTATAGCCGACCGAGCCGCCAAGTGCACGGCGCTTGAGGTCACCGGCCAACGGGTCAGACACAGTTCCGAACTCGACCTTGCCGCCCCAGTTCCAGCGGTCATTGGGTGACCAGTCCATGCCGAAAGCCTGCGTCAGGCTTTGCGGGCCGGCACCATTAACTGCGCGGCCTTCGCCGAAGACACGCAGCTGATCCGACACACGTGTACTGGCGCCAGAGACCAACGTTCCCTGGCGGCCGCGCCATGCCACGTCCGGGCTTTCGGTTTCCATCGTGTAGGCAAGGTAGGCATTGCTCCGGTCGGAGATGCGGTAGTCGGCGCCCAGCTTGCCGCCAACGCCCATGCTGCCGCTGGATGCTTCGCCGCTGAGCTTCACGCGTTCGCTGACTTGCAATGCACCACCCAGGCCCACGCGATTGTTGGGGTCGCGCGTAGCGTCGCGCTCCAGCGTGCCCTGGACATAACCGTAAGCTTCCCAGTTTTCCTTTTCGCCAGGTTTCCCGTCCGTGCGGTCGGGCCGGTAATCCGCCCTCACCTGCGCGTCCGTCCGGGATCCAGTCTGGGAGAGCAGCGGGCTGGCATTCGGTGTGACATTGGAACGGTCATCCGCGCGGACACCGACAGCGACTTCCCATTCGCTGTTCAGCGCCTGCCGCACAGCAAGCTCGGCGTTCTCGCTGTTCTGCAGATCGCCTTCGCGTTTGTCTGCCTTGGCCACGACGCGTGTACCGACGGCAACCTCTACATCAGCGGCGGCACCCGCTTGCCGAACCGCCTCGCCGCCTATGCCGATCTGCCCCGGGGCCGAGTACCCGCGGTCCCTGTTCTGGACATAAGAAGTGATTTTCCCCTTCATGCTGTCCGTGACTTCGGCCAGGTCCACCGAGCCTTCCACGCGTTCCGCACCCGCGGACTGGATGCCGCCGTTACTCAGCGTGTTGAATCCGAAACCACCATCAATAGAGGTCTGAGCACCATTGCCCGGGCCTTTGGAGTGGGCCGCTTCAAATTTCAGCCAGGTACCTGGCTTGTAGCGCAGCGTCCCGTCAATTCCCTTGAGCGTCTGGCTGGATCCGGTTTCGCCCTGGTGATAGCTGCTGGCACCCAGCTGCACATGGTCGCTCAACCATTGGCTGGCGCGAAGACCGGTCGACAGGTTGCTGATGGCGGTGACCCCCGGCGCAAATTCGTATGTCGTCACGAGGTAGACCGGCTGGCCGCCCACCGCCGACGCCATGATCAAGCCTGCGCCTGTGCCCGTTGCGGACAAGGGCGACTGCAGCAGGATGCGGCCTTGCAGGTAGTTGATCTCGTAGTCCTGCGTGGGCGCGAGTTCGCGGCGTTCAATCACCATACCGGAGTCCTTGTCGCGAACTTCAATCCAGACGCGCTCTGAGCCCTGCGTGATGTCCAGATGGCGCAAGTAATACAGCGAGCCGCCCGTACCGCGGAATTCCTCACGCGAAGCCAGCGTTCCCGGATCAGCGGCAAAGGCATCAATCTGGGTCTGCTTCTCACCATAAGTCGTGGCATCTTCGGAGCGGTAGCGCACTTGCGCACCATAGAGGCCGCGCGAGTACTGCATCAGCTCCGTTCCGCTCCACGAGGTCTGGAAGTTGCCCCACATGACGTACGAATCGCCTTTTTGCAGCTTGACAAAAAACTTGCCCTGCGTTGGCGCATCGTCCACCGTCGTGCTGTCATCGCCGTAGACGGGGTAATAGAGGTTGGGGTCAATGCTGCGCAGAAGGTACTTGGGGTCCTTGCTGGAAAAGTTGGAAAACAGGTCTTCGATGGGCCCTTCGCGAGTGTCCGCCGAAGCCGTCAACAACCACTCGCCCTTGATTTTTCCCTTAAGGTAAAAAGCGGCGCGGCCATCGACATACACCTTGTCTTCGTAGTGATTCAGGTCACCGGTCACCAGTTTGGCGGGGCCGGAGACATTGTTTTTCCCGACCGTCAAATCTCCCAGTGCCAGGTAGAACCAGTCATCTGCTGCGATGTTGAGGTTGCGGCGGAAAGTGCTTGCGCGCCCATCAGGTTGTTTCAGCGTTACCTCCACAGATTGCGGGCCTGCCGGCATGATCTGCTTCATGGCGAACTTGCCTTGCGCGTCGATCGGCAGTTCCAGCCCCAGCGCTTCAATGCGCTGGCCCGGCTTGAGGTTGGTGCCGTTGACGGTAACGGTGCCGCCTGTCACCGGAATGTTGCGCAGGGCCAGGCTATTTTCGCCATAGCCTGTCAGCCGCTCGCGCTCCAGCTTCTCCGCGTCTGCATTGACCGGCATGGCGCGCGTCAAAAGGTTCAGCGATTTCAGACTGGTCTCGTCGAAACGCCCCTGGGCGTCATAAACACGCAAAAGGTAGAACACCTGGTCGCCTGCCGTGTTGGCCGGAACGGTCCAGTTGAGCGCGCCTGACCATGTGATGGGCACGATCTCAAAAGGTTGCTCCTGTGTCTTCTGCCCTGCACGGAAAAACCGCAGCTCGGCTTTTTTGATCCAGGGAATGTAGTTCGACCAGGCCCGAAACTCCACCGCCTCGCCCTTGACGGCTGCATTGGGTGTGGCCCAGGCATTCATCACCGGCGCAATGGCCAGGCTGTCGTAGCGCACCTGGATGTCAGCCTTCTCAAGCGCAATGTCAGCGCACCGCTGGCCGTCTGCCTCATTGGGGATCTCGGAGGCATTGATGGGCTCGCCATCAATCGTGATGCGAAACGGCACAGTGGACTGCCCGACGGACTGCGGTGCGCAAGGCTTGGCGGCCGCCAGCGGAACGGGAACGGCGGTCGGCGCTGCGGCTCCGAACCACACGCGCAATTCAACACGGCGATTGCGCGCCATTCCTTCGGATGTTGCGTTTGATGCAAGCGGTTTGTTCTCGCCCGCACCTTCGATCGAATAGGTGACGGCGGGATTGTTCAGCTGTTGCTTCAGATAGGCTGCAACCGCCAGGGCACGGGCCTCGGAGAGCCCCTGGTTGTCCTTGAAAATCCGTCTGGTCTCCGGCGCCAGCCGCTGGTTGTCTGTGTGCCCGACAACGGCAATGCGCATGCCCGGAGACGTTGCACCTTTGGCACGTATCTCGGCAGCCAGTGCTTCGATAGATGCTTTGGCGGCAGGCATCAATTCGGCCTTGCCCGACACAAAAAGGCTCAGGCCGCTGGCTTCTTCCAGTGCCTTGTTGACGGAAGCAATGCTCTGCGGCACCTGCGCTGCGCGGCTGCGCATGCCTGCCGCCTCTTCCCGCGTAATGCCCGAAGGCAGTGGATAGTGGATAGCCGGCTGCACTTCCGCAGGAGGCGGAACCGAGAACAGGTCGATGCGGCCATTGTCAATCCGTTTTCCGCTGACTTCAGTGGCGGCCAAAGCAGGAGACCCCGCACAGAGGACGCTGACGGCTACGGCAATGGTGTGTGTACGGAAGTTCATTTCGCCGCCTCCAGCTCGGTTTCAATCATCAAGGGATGGAGGGGTTCACTGTCTGTTTCCGCACGCTCCTTCTTTCGTCTTTCCTTCCACAAGGCCTGTATCCGGTCACTGATCGCCGACACGCGTTTTTCCGCAAGCCCGGCCGCCTCCGCGCCGCGGCGATAGGCAATGCGCAGGATGGATGGACGCGCCACCAGTTGTGAAGGCAGTTTTTCCAGCGTCGCAAGATACGCGGGCTGCAACTGCGTGCTGTCGCTCAGGAATGCAGCGCCGGTGAGCTCGAGCCGGACCACACGGTGAACCGTCGCACCGAAGTTGAGCTTCACCATCTTGCCGCGTGTGACCCGGACGTCGCGCGGGTTCTCCGTGGTCAAGCGATAACCCGAGGGTAGGGTTCTCTCATCCACCTTCATCACGAAGTTGGAGCCCCGATCGGCGTTCGGGATCGCCGCGCAAGCCACATGGAAGCGTCCATCGTGGTCGCTGGTGACCAGCAAACCGCGCGCCGTTGCGATGCGGACATTCGCGATACCTGGTTCCCCTTCGTCCTGGTATCCGTTGGCGTTCTTGTCGTCAAAGACCTTGCCGATGATGTCGGAGCAATCAAAGGTGGGGTCGGGAACCACGCGCACCGTCGCGGTGGCCGTGTTGGACACCTGTGCATTGACAAGTGCATTGCGGGCAGCGACCTGGTTTATGTACGTGCCTTCCGACACACCGCTACCGACCACCAGCAGCATGCGCAAGGTTTTACGTTCACCTGCGGCAAATGTCTGCCCGGCCCAGGTGAGGTTGCGCCCGCTTACCGTGGGCTCAAGTGCCACACCGTTGAGTGATGCCGAGCCGGTGCGGTACCGGAAGCCCGCCGGGATCACATCCACGATATTGATGTTTCCAAGCACCGCATTCAGCGTGTTGGTCGCCGTGATGGTGTAGGGCACCAGGTCGCCGCGAACCACGTTGACCAGCGGCGTGCTCTTGGTCATCACAATCGCACCGCCCAGCACCGGGTCCAGCGGAATGTGGTTGTTCAGCACGTTGGCGGAACCGGGAATCGCGGCAAAGGTGAATGTGAAGAAGTACTGCGTCGTGGCCGCGCCTCCTGCAAGGGCCAGCGTGCTGTTGGGACAGGCTGCGGGGTTGTGCAGCGGCACGCCGGAACCCGGCGCGAAGTTGCTGTTCTGTACCAGCGCCGGATCGGGGCTGGGCGGTGCGAGGCCAACACCCAAGGTCGCTGTGCAGGCAGGAATCATCCCCGAGGGGCCGGGCAGGTAACCGGGCGGCGAGGTCACGGTGAGCGTGTACAGCGTGCCTCCCACAGGCGCACCACCCAGCAGCAGGAACTGGTAAGCGCCGTCTGCGCCTGTGGTCTGGCTCAGGCTGCCACCAATCACATCGGCAGCTGTCAGGCCGGGGGCTGAAAGTGTGACGATGGCGTTGGGCACAGGCTGACGGCTCACCGCGTCATAGATCACCCCGCTCGGATCCAGCGGCAGGCTCTGGGCCAAGGTCGTGGTGCCGGCAGTCAATGTCAGTTCACGCAGTGTTCCATCCGCATTGGTGGCGCCTGCCGGATTGGAGGTCGAATTGACCTGTCCATTGGTATAGGGCAATCCGGTCTCGTTGGGCACCGGGCGCCCATAGATACGGCCGCTGGTGGGTTCGCGGAAACGGATCTGGTAGCCAGAGCCAGGTGCCACGCTGGGGAAGCTGTAAGCACCATTGGCGCCAGAGGTGGTGGTACCCACCACCACGCCGCCCAGTGTCAGCTCGACGATCCAGCCAGACACCAGGGGCTCACCAGGGTCCTTGATGCGGTCATGGTTGAGATCGCGCCAGACAGTGCCCTGCACCGCTGCCACGTCGGAGATCGCCGTGGGGTCGGTTGCCGTGTTGTTGCCATCAAAGCCGCTCGGTTCGTTGCCGCCGGAAACCACAGCCGTGTTCACCAGAACCTGCCCGGACAAACCTGCGGCTACCGCGACACGCACTGTGATGACGGGCGCCGCCGCGCCGGAGGCGATCACACTGCTGGTGTTGCAGGTGACGGTTGTGGCGGTGTTGGAACAAGACCAGGTTGCGCCACCATTGACGGCAGCTACCGTCATGCCCACGGGCAAGGTATCGACCATGGTGACGGTTCCGGTCGTCGCCGCCGCGCCGATATTGGAAACACTGATGGTGTAGAAGCCTGTGCTGGATCCTTGGGCAAAACTGACCGGCGAGTGTGTTTTGGTGATCGCCAGATCAGGCGCATTGCCCGGAATTTCGGCGAAGTTGTTGTCAGCCGACACCGCGTTGGCGGTGGCGAGCGGAATCGTCGAGATCGAAGACACCGGGTTGGCCGGCAACGTCGGCGTTCCACCCGTGCTGCCGGCGATGGTTTGGCCATTGGTCGTGCCCGTCGCCTGCGGCAGGGGCTGCGTCACGGTGTAGCTACCCTGAGCCAGGCCGGTGAAGCTATAGGTCCCGTCGGCCAGTGTGACTGTTGACCTGGAAACAGCCAGCCCATTGACGTCGGTACCCGTCAGGTTAAGGGTCTGTCCGCCGATGCCGTGGTCACTTCCGTTCGCTGCACCGCTGTTGTCATAGTCCAGGAAAACCTTGCCGGAGATCGTGCCCCCATTGACTACCTCGGCGAAGTTGTTGCCGGCAGATGCCGTGTTGGGTGGCAACACGATGCTGCTGATCCGGCTCGGGGTAACGGCCGGTGTGGTCGCCGTTCCGGGCGTGCCGCCATTGGGAACTGCGCCTGCGGTGGTAATGCCGTTGGAAGTACCCGCTGGCTGCGCAGGCTCCACCACGCTGTAGGAGCCTGGCAGCAGGTTTGCGAACGAGTAGTTACCCGCCGCGTCGGTGACTGTGGTCGCGACCAGAGCATTGCCCCCCGCGTCCCGAAGTTCGATGGTGACGCCGGCCAGCGGATCGTCCGCGCCGTCCTGCGTGCCGTTGTTGTTCAGGTCCTTGAAAACCTTCCCGGAGATGGACGAAGGCACGACTTCGGCAAAGTTGTTGTTGACAGAGCCGGATACTTCAGCGCCGCCACCGTCACCGTTGAGGATAACGTTGGTGATCTGGCTGGTTGTAGCCGTTGGATTGGACGCCGTGCCGGCTGTACCTGTGCTGCCATTGACGCCGCTGATAGTGCCGGCGGTTGTGATGCCGTTGGTGGTGGCCGCAGGCTGCGCAGACTGGCACACGGAGTAGCTGCCGGCCGGCAATGCCGAGAACAGGTAATTGCCGAGCGCATCGGTGGTCCCGGTCGACAGCAGCGGGCCGCTGCAGTTTGCACCGCTGCGCAAATCAATACCGACCCCCGCGATCCCCGTGTCGGTACCGCTCTGGAAGATGCCGTCTGGCGTGACGCTGTTGTCCCTGAAAACCTTGCCGGAGATGTAGCCAAGGGTGCTGATCGTCAGCGTCGCATTGGCAGGCGCCTGGTTGTTGCCCAGATTGGTCTGCAGGGCACCCGCAGGAATGTTGTTGGTGTGCACACCCGCCGTCAGCCCTGTCACATTGACATCAATCGTGCAGCCCCCTGCGGGGATCGTGCCACCACTGTTAAGCCGCACGCTGGTGGCATTGGCTGCGGCCACTACCGTTCCTCCGCACGTCGTTGTCATGCCGGGAGTCGCCGTCAAACGGATCTGGCCGGGCGCCGTCGGGAGGACGTCGTCAAAGTTCGCACTCAAGGTCATGGCTGCGGCGTTCGTGTTGCCAATGACAATGCTCAAACGCGATACGCCGTTGGGCGGAATCACCGCAGGGGTGAACTGCTTGCCGACAGTCGGCGGAGTTGAGGTGATCAGCTGTGCGCTGGTGGGCTCCTGGTTGGTCACGCCCTCGGTGGTGGTAATGCTGCCGGTGGGGATTGTGTTGGTATACACACCCGAAATATTGCTCAGCACATTGACCGTGACGGTACAGAAACCATTGGCCGCGAGCGTGGCTCCGGTCAGGCGGACGCTGGTGGCGGACGCCGCCGCAACGACAGTGCCTCCCGCACAGGTCGTGGCCACGGCCGGCGTGGGCGCGACGACGAGTCCCGCGGGCAAGGCGTCCGTCAAGGCCATGCCGTTGAGCTGAGTGTTGTTGGGATTGTCGAAACGGATCGTCATCACCGACACCGCACCGGGCGCCTTGGTGTCGGAGCCGGTTGTGAACCCGACAGGATTACCCGCATCCAGTGTGCGGGCGCTGAAGGCCTTGTGCACCACAATCGGCGACCGTGCGCGCAGCGTATCGCTCGTAGGCTGGGTGTTCGCCAGTGCGTTGCCCCCGGCGGTAGCGGTCAGGGCATTGGCCGGAATGGTGTTGACATAGTCGCCTTGTGCCGCCACAAAGACATCAATTTCTGCCTGGCAGGTTGCCGGTACATTTCCCGTCGCAGCGACAATGATGCCGCCGGAGAGCTGCACCGAATTCGCCGTCGAGGAAACCGTCGCACCCTGGCATGTCGTCGTCGGGTTGGCACCACTTGGAATGGTCACGCCAGCCGGCAGGGTATCGGTCACCGTGAGGTTGCTGACGGGTTGTGACAGCGGGTTGTAAAAAGTGATCCGCAAGCGGGACCGGGTACCCGGGTTCACCAGGTTGGGCATGAACTGCTTGACGATGCCGATATTCGTGCTGATCGCCAGGCTGGTGGTAGCCGGGTTGGTATTCGTCAGGTTCTGGTCGGTCCTGACGGCACCGGCCGGGATGGTATTCGTGTTGCCGCCGGTCACGGCCGAGGTCACGTTGACCGACACCTGACAGGTCGCGTTTGCAGCCAGATTTGCGCCTGCCAGGCGGACCGATCGCGCGCCTGCCACCGCGGTCACAACACCGGCGGGGCACGTCGTCGCGGGCGCCGGGTCCGGCGTCAGCACCCATCCATTATTGGTCCCCCCTGAAACACCGCCAACGGTGAAGTGGTCGGTGAGGTCCAGATTCGTGACGGCCTGCGAACCATTGGCTATGTTGATCGTCAGCCGGCTCGGCTGGCCGGGGAAGGCCAGGGAACTGATGGAGGTCGTTTTGCTGACTGCCAGGCCAGTGGGCGGATTAAACAGCAGCGTGCCGGTCACGGCGCTGACATTGCGCACACCGCCGTCCGCCAGGATGCCGTCCGGTGGAATGCTGTTGACCCAGTTCGCACCGCCTGTCGCCACGACATCAAACAGGAAAGCGCAATTGCCGCCACCCGCGACGGTAGCGCCGGTCAGCGTCGCGCTTCCCGCCCCGGCAACCGCCGTGAACGAAGTGGTTCCTGCACAGGTTGTCTGTGCATTGGGCGGCGTTGCCAGCACCATACCTGCCGGGAGCGGGTCGGTCACGCTGACGTTGGTCAAGGCAAGCGCGCTGGAGTTCACGAGCTGTACCGTGACCGTTGATTTACCACCCGAAGACACAGCAGCCGGATTGAATGTCTTGTTTGCTGTCAGCGCGGATGTGTACGTCAAGGTCGCGGTGTTGGTCAGTACCGGAGCCAGGGTTTGGGTAGTACCGTTTCCGTAGGTTTGTGTGCCGCCGACCGTCGCAGTATTGGGATACACGCCGGCGGGCCCGACGACATCCACCTGCAGCACACAAGCCCCGTCTGCGCCCAGGCCATTGAGAAGACGGGCGGGAACAGTGCCGTTGTTGAGGCTTACCGAGGTGGCGCCGGCAACCGCCGTGATGGTAGGGCTGCCGCAGGTGCTTGCAGCGTTGGCCGGATTGGCAATGCGCAACTGGCCACCGCCGCTGTTTGCCAGCTGCAGCGTGTCCGAGATGGAAACATTGGTGAGCGGGTTGGCCGACTTGTTCGTCAGCGTGATGGTCATGCGGACGATGGTTCCTTCGGCATAGGTGCTGGTGCCTGGAGACGACTCAGCGAAAGCCTTGCTGGCAGCCAGCACATTCGCGTTGGTACCTACATTCGTGACATTCGAGCCGCCGCCGTTGCAGGTCGCACCCGCGTTGTAGCAAACGCCGCCGGCGGCAATCGAATTGGAGGCCGATGCGACGGTGACGGTAGACGCCATCGCCCACATGGTGATGACACAGGCACCGGGTACGCTGACGCTGGTGCGGGCCGGGAGTGTATCGACGACAAGAACCGGCGCGGTACTGCCCACCGGGCTCGCTGAGTTGACGTTGCCGCACCCTGCGCTGACGGTCGGGGTGTAGTTGATGCCGTTGATCGTGCCGGTGAGAAATGTCTGGCCCTGGGTGAAGTTGTCCGTCACCGATACATTGCTGATGGCCCCAGCACCATAGTTCTGCACGGTGATCTGGTAGCGGATCGGGTTGCCGGGCGACACCGGAGCCGTTGGCTGCACCGACTTGAGGACGCGCAGGTCGTCGGCGACCAGGATGGTGGCGGATACCGCCTGGCTCTTGATGGCGGCGTCTCCCACGTCAACGGCGCCTTCGGCAATGCTGTTGGTGTAGGTCACCGGAACGCCGTTGGCCTGGACAAAGCCTGTGTAAGTGACGGTGACCGTGCAGCTGCCGTTCGCGGGGATGGTGCCGCCGGTCAGTCGCACGCCCTTGTTGCTGTTGATGGCTGTGGCCGCACCCCCGGCGCAGCTGGTCACCGCAGAGGTGACGTTCAGCCCGGTCGCCGGATTGGCGCCGCCCAGGCCGTCAATCGGGTTGTCGTCGAAGGTCGTCACGTTGAGCGGGGTATTGCCGCTGTTGCTCAAAGTGATGGTGAAGGTGTTCGAAGAGCCGCTGGACAGCGAAGTGCCAGTGAACGCCTTGGCCACACCGAGCGGTGAGCGGACCGTCACATTGGCCTGCGCATTGGCTTGGGCGGGTATCCCAAGCGCGTTGGTGAAGTCGGTGCTCCGGTTGATGATGTTGTTCTGGGAGCCTGTCGTGAACTGACCGTTGGTCTGGTTTGCCTCCACGTTCACCACGAAGGTACAACTCCCGTTCGCCGGCAGATCTCCGGTACCTGTCACGCTGGTAGCACCCGCAACCACGGCGGGGTTGAACGCCGGTACGGGGCCGCTGGTGCAGCTCGCATTCGCGCCGGGCGCTGCCGCGACCTTCATGATGGCGCTGCCCCCGAGCTGCGGAAAGTTGTCGGTGAAGCTGAAACCGGCGATAGCCACCGGGTTCGGATTAGTCAGCGTGATGGTCAGGGGCGTCGAAGCGCTACCGAGCACCAGCGTCGGGCTGGTGAATGCCTTTGAAATTTGCGGCTGCTGCAATGCCCTGACCACGAAGGTCTGGGAAACATTTCCGACATTGCTGCCGACGTCGCTGGTTACCGCGCCGTTCAGGATTTCATACGCGTAAGAGGTCGCGTTGCCGGTCGAGGTGCCGACCGTGACTGGGACGTCGATAACGCACTGGCCATCAATCCCACCGACCGCGGCGGGTATGGTGGCAGCAGTCAGCGCCAGCGCCTGCGTTCCCTGGGCGGCGGTAAATGCCCCGCCGCAACCATTTGTCGCTGCAGCGGCCACGCTGAGGCCGTTCGGCAGAACGCCCGGAAGGCTGTTTCCGAAGGCGACGTTCGTTGCCGGGATGGGGTCGCTGTTGGACAGGGTAATTCGCAGGGTTGCCGTCTCGCCGGGATACATCCCCTGCGCCGGAATGATCGCGGTCACCGAGGCCGTCAAGGCCTGGGCCGCAACAGGCATCAATCCAATGACCAATCCGAGAGCGCCAGCGCGAAGCAGGGGACCGGCAACGGCTTTTGCCGGGAATTTCGAGGACAACAACATGGCAGTTCGACTCTGTGAATGCTTGGGACCGTGCCGGTAAGCAGTCCACGGGGAGCACCGAGTCAACGCTGGCTGGGAACGCACAGCCTTCACTCGGCATGTCTTATGTCAGACAACTTACCGGTAAGAAACTGTGCGCAGATTAACAATCTTGCGATTTTTGTAGTACTAAATTTCCCGTTTTGTTAGTTTCACGTGACAAAGATGGAACTTTTTAACAACTCCATTAACTCTACTTGTGTTTTTATGTAATTTTTCGTTGTAATTGCGCGAACGAAATGGACATTTTTGGCAACAGCAAAAACCGCGAAGGGCGCCGGTCACGGATGTGTTTTTTGCAAAGGAAGTTGCCACGGCCAAAGCTTCACCACCTACAGTGATGACCGCCACGGCCCATGCGGGGCTGCAAGCCTCGAATGGCCGAAAAGCCCGCGTGACGGCTATCGCCATGCGCCTCATCCACCCGGATGCGGGATTGCGAACGGCTTGGCGCAGAAAGGCCGCGCCTTCAAGGGGACATCGCCCTTTAAAGCTGTTTTTTTAAATTGGCGCTGTCCCGGCTCTGGAAAGGGCCATGAAACCGGCTTCCGCAGCCCGTCATCTTTCCGGGAAGAGGGGCTCAGCAGGGCACGCCGGCCTCAGTGCACATGCTGGGACCAGCGCTCTTTCGAGGCCCTGGCCTGGTCAGCGGTCGCCGGACCCTGGGGACGACTGCCGCTGCGCAGCGACAGGGGCTGGCGGCGGTTTGGGGCCATAACTGGCGCCGTCCTGGGTGCGTAAGGTCGACCCCTCGACCGTCACCCGGCTGCCAACGCTGGGCGCGTGAGCAACTTCCACCACGCGGTGCGAGCCGTCCTCCATGCGCACGCCGACCTGGTAAACCGTTTCCTTGCGCACATGCCCTTCAATGGCATTGCCGGCGAAACCGCCGCCCACCGCACCCAGGATGGTGGCGGCCGTGCGCCCTCCACCGTGGCCCACCTGATTACCGAGCACGGCGCCCAGTACGCCACCCGCCACAGCGCCGACACCCGGGCCGGCCGGCTTGCTGGAGCGCTCAACCGGTGTCACGGATTCCACCGCACCGCACATCTGGCACACAGGCGCCGGCGCCACAGCGACCGGGGCAGGGTATGGGGTTGGCGCGGGCGAGATGCCGGCATAACCCGGGGCAGGTGCGGGTTTGGGTGTGGGTTTAACCACCTTCCTGGTCGGCACCGGTGCCGGCTTGGCGGGCGCGGCAACCGGCTTTTCCACCAGGTCGTCCGCCGCCGTGGTGGCTGCGGCCGTGGGAGGCGCCGTTTGCGGAGTGGCTTGCGGTGCAGCAAGTGCCACCGGCGTCGCCGTGACCGGGTTGCGCAGCTGGTAGATCATGGTGCCGCCCATGGCCAGGACGGCTATGCCCAGTATGCCGACAGCGGCCCACAAGGGTTTGTTTGCCGATGAGGCCTGCTGGCCCGGCTGGAGCATTTCGGTGGATGTGTTCATGGCAGTTCCCTCTGATGAAATCGATCGCCCCTGCAATACGGGGTCATCGATGGTTGTTCAACGCTGTCCCATGCCGAAGGTAAACATGCATTGGCAGGCGGCGGTGTATTTATGTAAACGCAAGTTATTCTGCGGCAAAGTCGCAGTAAATGCGCCGTGCAGCGCTATCCCCAGGAGCAACCCCCAAAAGGGGACGCCCTCGCCCGGCGCAGCGAAGGGGATCACTGGCGGGCGCGCCGGCGCAGGAGGTGTTGTGCGAGGCCCTCAGAGATTGGGTGCCAGCAAGCGCTGGAGTTCGGCTGCCTTCAAGCCGCGCCGCTGTGCGAGATCCTGCAGCTGGTCATCGCCTATCTTGCCGACGTTGAAGTAAGCGCTTTGCGGGTGGCTCAGGTAAAAGCCGCTGACGCTGGCGGCCGGCGTCATGGCCAGGCTTTCGGTCAGGCCCATGCCGATTTCTTCGGCTTTGAGCAACTCGAACATCTCTTTCTTGACGCTATGGTCCGGACAGGCCGGGTAGCCCGGCGCGGGGCGTATGCCCTGGTATTTTTCGGCGATCAATGCCTCGCTGTCCAGGGATTCGGCGGGCGCGTAGCCCCACAAATCCTTGCGCACCCGCTGGTGCAGGCATTCGGCAAACGCCTCGGCCAGGCGGTCGGCCAACGCCTTGAGCATGATGGACGAGTAGTCATCGTGGTCGTCGAGGAAATACTTTTCTTTCTTCTCGGCACCAATACCAGCCGTGACGGCGAAAACCCCGATGTAATCCGGCAGATTTAAGCCTTTTTGGCCTGTAGCCGAGGTAGTTTCTTGTTTATTAGCTATCAATTCAGGAGCAATCACTTTGGGTGCCACGAAATCAGCAAGGCAGCGGCTGGGGCGCATCACACCATCAATCGCGGTTTTTTCGGTCTGCTGGCGCAGGCCGTACCAGGTCATGGCCAGTTCGCTGCGCGACTCGTCGGTGTAGATCTCGATGTCATCGCCCACGCTGTTGGCGGGGTAGAGCGCCATCACGCCGTTGGCGGTGAGCCAGCGGCCTTCAATCAGGCGCTTGAGCATGCGTTGCGCGTCGGCATAAACGCGCACGGCTTCGGTGCCCACGACTTCATCTTTCAGAATGGCAGGGAAGGGGCCGGCCAGGTCCCAGGTCTGGAAGAAGGGGCCCCAGTCGATGTACTGCGCGAGTTCTGCGAGGTCGAAATTCTTGAAGACGCGCCGGCCAATGAACTTCGGTACGGGCGGTTTGTAGTGAGCCCAATCGATAGGCGTGGCGTTGGCGCGCGCCTTGGCCAGCGGCCACATCGGCACCTGCTTTTTGTTGGCATGCTGGGTGCGCACCTTGTCGTAGTCGGTGTAGAGCTCGTCAATGTATTTGGCGGCCTGGTCGGACAGCAGGCTTTGCGCCACGCTCACGCTGCGGGACGCATCGGGCACATAGACCACCGGGCCTTCGTAGTGCGGCGAAATCTTGACGGCCGTGTGCACGCGACTGGTAGTGGCGCCTCCAATGAGCAGCGGAATCTTCTTGATGCGGAAGTGGTCGTCCTTCTGCATCTCGGCCGCCACGTACTGCATTTCTTCCAGGCTGGGGGTGATGAGGCCTGAGAGGCCGACGATGTCCGCGCCCTCGACCTTGGCACGCGCGAGGATCTCATGGCAGGGCACCATCACGCCCATGTTGACGACTTCGAAGTTGTTGCACTGCAAGACCACGGTGACGATGTTCTTGCCGATGTCGTGCACATCGCCCTTGACGGTGGCGATGATGATCTTGCCCTTGGTCTTGACGTCGCCGCCTGCGGCTTCGAGCAGCAGCTTTTCGGCTTCGATATAGGGCAGCAAATGTGCCACGGCCTGCTTCATCACGCGGGCGCTTTTGACGACTTGGGGCAAGAACATCTTGCCCTGGCCGAACAGGTCGCCGACAATGTTCATGCCGTCCATCAGCGGGCCTTCAATGACGTGCAGCGGCCGGCCACCCTCGGCCAGGATCTCCTGGTACACCTCCTCGGTGTCGGTGACGATGTGCTCGTTCATGCCGTGCACCAGCGCGTGCGAGAGGCGCTGGCGCACCGGCAGGGCGCGCCACTCATTCTTCTTGCTGTCGTCCTTGGCGCCGCTTTTCGCGGTTTCGGCCACTTCAATCAGGCGTTCGCTGGGGGTGAGCTCGGGCTCACCCGGCTTGTAGACAGGCGTGCGGTTGAGCACCACGTCTTCGACGCGTTCGCGCAGCACCGGGTCCAAGTCGTCGTACACGCCGACCATGCCGGCGTTGACGATGCCCATGTCCATGCCGGCCTGGATCGCGTGATACAGGAACACGGTGTGGATGGCTTCGCGCACCGGGTCGTTGCCGCGAAAACTGAAGGACACGTTGGACACGCCGCCTGAGACCTTGGCACCGGGCAAGTTTTGTTTGATCCAGCGCGTGGCGTTGATGAAGTCGACCGCGTAGTTGTTGTGCTCTTCGATGCCGGTGGCAATCGCAAAGATGTTGGGGTCGAAGATGATGTCTTCTGGCGGAAAGTTCAGCTCGTCCACCAGCACGCGGTAAGCACGCTCGCAGATTTCAACCTTGCGCTCATACGTATCGGCCTGGCCTTTTTCGTCGAAGGCCATCACCACCGCCGCCGCACCATAACGCTTGAGCAGCTTGGCCTGCTGCTTGAAGGGCTCCAGGCCCTCCTTCATCGAGATGGAGTTGACGATGCCCTTGCCCTGGATGCAGCGCAGGCCGGCTTCGATGACACTCCATTTGGAGCTGTCGATCATGATGGGCACGCGGGCGATGTCCGGCTCGCTGGCGATCAGGTTCAGGAAGCGCACCATGGCGGCCTGGCTGTCCAGCATGGCCTCGTCCATGTTGACGTCGATGATTTGCGCGCCGTTTTCCACCTGCTGGCGGGCCACGGCCAGTGCCTGCTCGTACTCCCCGTTCAGAATCATGCGAGCGAAGGCCTTGGAGCCCGTGACGTTGGTGCGCTCGCCGATGTTGACGAACAGCGTGCCCGCGCCGATGGCGACCGGCTCCAGGCCGGACAGCTTCATGGGAGGGACAAAGGGTAAAGATTCAGTTTCAGACACGGACTCACCTTGAGGCAAAGGTGAGCGTCGTTGCTGCAGGAGCTGCCGGAAGCCGCCGCCTGTAACCCAAGCCTGACGAACGCTAGTGTTCGCTGCAACGCTCCTTGGGTTACCATCATTTTAAGGGCTGAACGCCGCCCGCGCCATATCCTGGCGCCAATGGCCAGAGATACCAACAAAAGTCCAGGGGATAGCCGGAGCCACCATGTTTGAAAACCTGTTCGGCAGAAAACAGAAGGGAACGCCCGATGCGCCCGAGTCCATGCGTCCCAAAGACCGCATGCGGGTCATTGAAGGCTCCAGCACGGCCGAGCTCGCCGCCAGGCTGCTGATTGCACCAACCGCCCTGATGCAGCTCACGCCCGAAGAGGCCTTCACTGTCGTCAGCTACATGACGCCGCGCAGGATTTCCGAGGGAACGACCTTCATCCGTGAAGGCGACAAGAGCGATACCGGCTATATGGTGCTGCTGCTCGAGGGCGAAGTCACGGTCGAGAGCATTGTGGTCAGCCGTCGCACGCCGGTCACCATCACGGTGCTGGGCCCTGGCAGCCTGATCGGCGAGATGGGCCTGGTCGACGGCCAGGCACGGCTGGCCTCATGCACCGCCAGCAGCGACGTGAGCTGCGCCGTGCTGTCGCGGGCGGCGCTTGAAAAAATGGGGGAAGAGCAACCGGTGACTGCGGCCAAACTGATGTTTGCCGTATCGCTGCGCATCGCCGAACGGCTGCGCGACACCAGCGAAAAACTCAAGATGTACAGCCAGCTGGTGCAAGCCATGCAGCAGGAAATCGACCGGCTGATGCCCGGCTGATTTCCATCCGACAGAAAAGCGGCGAAGGCGCCAGGCTAGCCGCCCTTTCCGCCGTTTCGATTTAGTCGAGCTTGATTTTGGCGACCTTGATCAGGCGTCCATAGTCAGCGTGCTCTTTCATCACCATGTAGGCAAAGTCGGCAGAGCTCATGGGGCTGGGCGTAGCGCTCATGCGTGCAAACTTTTCCGCGGTATCGGGCGTGTTGAGCGCGTCGGCGAATGCCCGCTGAAGCTGGTCTGCAGTAGCTTTCGGAAGGTTGGCCGGGCCAAAAATACCAAACCAGGTGCTGATGTGAAAGCCGGGCAACACGTCGTTGATGGTCGGAATCTCCGTGAAACTGCTGGAGCGGTTGATGGTGGTCACGCCAAAAGCGACCAGCTTGCCCGACTTGATGTTGGCGCTGGCGGAGGCCAGGTTGTCGAACATCAGGTCAGTCTGGCCGGACAGCAGGCCAGCCTGCGCCTGGGCCGAGCCGCTGGAAGGCAGGTGTACCACGCTGATTTTCGCCAGGCTTTTGAACAGCTCGCCCGCGAGATGGCCGGCGCTGCCATTGCCGCCGGAGGCATAGTTCAGCCGGCCGGGGTTCTTGCGCGCATAGGCGATGAGGTCTTTGGTGTCCTTGATTTTCAGGCGTTTGGCCGTTTCGGCATTCATGACCAGCACGTTAGGCACACGGGCCACCAACGTAATGGGCGTGAAATCCTTCAATGCGTCGTAGGGCATGTTCGGATAGAGCCACGGGTTGATGGCATGCGTGGCCACCGCGCCCATCACCAGCGTATGCCCGTCTGCGGGCGCCTTGGCAACGAGGGCCGCGCCCACATTTCCGCCAGAGCCCGGCCGGTTGTCGACCGTGACTTCTGTTTTAAGCAACGGGCGCAGCTTCTCTGCCAGGATGCGTGCGGCATTGTCCAGCGGGCCGCCGGCTGGATAGGGGACGATGATCGTCACCGGTTTTTGGGGCGCCAATTGCGCGTAACCTGAGATCGCCGTCATCGCCAACGTGAATGCCGCAGCGGCCTTGATGAATAAACCCACCTTCATGATTTCCTTGCTTGTGTAGTGTTGCTTTGTTTTGCCAGGCCATCAGCGCTGCAGGGCGCGGCACCGAATAAGAAACAGGGCTTGGCAAAGGAGCGTGACTATAGCCGCTAAATATGACATTCCGGGCCGTGGCAGGCATGTCATCTCATATTCATGCTTATTAATTGCGCAGGGACCGCAGCGCCGGCTTCGTCCACGTCGTAACAGGTACGGCCCGGGCATGACAGGTACTACCCGGCGCGATGCCGGGCAGCCCGCCTTGTCAGGCGGCTTCTTTGTAGAAGGCGCCGCGCTGCAATGAACGGCCAGCGACGGGCGCTACAGCGTGGGCGATGGCGCCGATATGGTCCGGCGTGGTGCCGCAGCAACCGCCCACAATGTTGACAAGGCCTTCTTCTGCAAACTCGCGCAGCAGGCGTGACGTCACATCCGGCGTCTCGTCAAAGCCGGTATCGCTCATGGGATTGGGCAGGCCGGCATTGGGGTAGCAGCTGATGAAGGTGTCGCCCGCCACGCGGGCCAGCTCCTGGATGTAAGGGCGCATCAGGGTGGCGCCCAGTGCACAGTTCAGGCCGATCGCCAGCGGTGCGGCGTGGCGCACGCTGTGCCAGAAGGCCGTCACGGTCTGGCCGCTCAGGATGCGGCCCGAGGCATCCGTCACAGTGCCGCTGATGATCAGGGGCAGGCGTTCGCCGGAATTGTCGAAGTATTCGTCGATGGCAAACAAGGCCGCCTTGGCATTGAGCGTGTCGAAGATGGTCTCGACCAGCAGCACATCGCTGCCGCCCTTGACCAGTGCTTCGGTCTGTTCGTAATACGCCTTGCGCAGTTCTTCAAAGCTGGTGTTGCGCGCGCCCGGGTCGTTCACGTCAGGGCTGATGCTGGCCGTCTTGGGCGTGGGGCCGAGGGCGCCGACCACAAAACGCGGCTTGTCGGGCGTCGAAAACTTGTCGCAGGCAGCGCGGGCGATACGGGCCGACTCGTAATTCATCTCGACGGCCAGCTCAGCCATGTCGTAGTCCGCCTGCGCCACCGTGGTGGCGCCGAAGGTGTTGGTTTCAATCATGTCGGCACCCGCAGCCAGATAGCCTTCATGGATGTCCTGGATCACGTCGGGACGCGTCAGGCTCAACAACTCGTTGTTGCCCTTCAC
The DNA here is from genome assembly GCF_050626995.1 of Polaromonas aquatica. Taxonomy (GTDB): domain Bacteria; phylum Pseudomonadota; class Gammaproteobacteria; order Burkholderiales; family Burkholderiaceae_C; genus Polaromonas; species Polaromonas aquatica_A. The sequence goes on from NZ_CP192467.1 coordinate 1,799,094, forward strand.
GTCCTTGTGAAAGTCCTTGAAACGCTCTCCGCGGTACTGGGCTTCGTTGAGCTTGAAGCGCTGGATCATGGTGCCCATGGCGCCGTCAAGGATGGCGATACGTTGTTCCAGGATCGCCGGAAGTTGCTGGCCGCGGGTGTAGGTGATTGGCTTCATGGCCCCGATTTTAAGATGGGCTCCGTTTTACGGCGGACTTTCCTCGACAATAGGGGTATTGCCCTGAACATGAAAAACTTTCAACCCAAAGAAGCCTGGACCTGGCTGCAGACACATCCTGACGCACTGTTTGTGGACGTGCGCATGGAGATCGAGTCGCTGTATGTCGGCCGTCCGCCAGGGGTCATCAACGTGCCGTGGTACGAGTACCCCGACCTGCAACCAGACGCGCAGAAGTTTGCCGATGCCGTGGCGCGTGAAGCCATCAGCAAGACGCAGCCAGTGCTGCTGATCTGCCGCTCCGGCAAACGCACGCTGGACGCCGGCAAGGCACTGGAAGCGGCCGGCTTTTCTGATGTGCAGCATGTGGTGCACGGCTTTGAAGGTGAACTGGACGAACAGTTCCAGCGATCCACGCTTTCCGGCTGGCGTTTTGACGGTTTACCCTGGGAGCAGATGTAGCCGGGTTTTACCGACATTTATGCATCAAACGGGCCCCTATCCCTTATGTTTCGGGCGCAAGCAGCTCCTATTTTTATAGCATCCATCTCTTACCGTCCCGGCTTTCCGGCTTAAACCTTGTCATCACTGCCCATTTCTACGCCTCTGCCGACCCCTTTGGACGTGCTCGGCCGGGTTTTTGGCTACGACAGCTTCCGCGGCCCGCAGGAAGCCATCGTGGAACACGTGGTGCGCGGCGGCGATGCCCTGGTGCTGATGCCCACCGGCGGCGGCAAATCGCTGTGCTACCAGATTCCGGCCATCGTCCGGCAGAACGCCGGCCACGGAGTCACTGTCGTGATCTCGCCGCTGATCGCGCTGATGCATGACCAGGTAGGCGCCCTGCATGAGGCCGGTGTATCCGCCGCATTCCTGAATTCGACTCAAAGCTTTGAAGAAAGCAGCCAGCTTGAAAAGCAGCTGCTGCGCAACGAGCTGACGCTGCTGTACGCGGCGCCCGAGCGCATCAACACGCCGCGCATGAAAGGCCTGCTCGGCTCGCTGCATGAACGCGGCCTGCTCAGCCTGTTTGCGATTGACGAGGCACATTGCGTGAGCCAGTGGGGCCACGACTTCCGGCCCGAATACCGGTCCCTGAGCCTGCTGCATGAAACCTTCCCGGACGTGCCGCGCATCGCACTGACAGCCACCGCGGATGCCCTGACAAGGCAGGACATGATCGAGCGGCTCAAGCTGGAAGATGCCCGCGCGTTTGTCAGCAGCTTTGACCGGCCGAACATCCGCTACACCATCGTCGAAAAAACCGATGCCACGCGCCAGCTGCTGCGTTTCATTGAAAGCGAACACACCGGGGAAGCCGGCATTGTGTATTGCCAGTCGCGCAAACGCGTGGAAGAAATTGCCGAGGCCCTGCAGGACGCTGGCCTCAAGGCCATGGCCTACCATGCCGGCCTGGACAGTGCCTTGCGCCAACAGCGGCAAGACCGCTTCCTGCGCGAGGAAGGCACGGTGATGGTCGCGACGATTGCCTTCGGCATGGGCATCGACAAGCCCGATGTGCGTTTTGTCGCGCACCTGGACATGCCGAAAAACATCGAAGGCTACTACCAGGAAACAGGCCGTGCCGGCCGCGACGGCCTGCCTGCCAACGCCTGGATGACGTACGGCCTGCAGGATGTGGTGAACCAGCGCCGCATGATAGACACCAGCGAAGCGGCGAGCGAAGAGTTCAAGCAGGTGATGCGCGGCAAGCTGGACGCCCTCCTAACCCTGGCCGAAGACACGCGCTGCCGGCGCGTCAGCCTGCTGGGTTATTTCGGCGAAGACAGTCAGCCCTGCGGGAATTGCGACAACTGCCTGAATCCCCCTGCGGTGTGGGACGCGACCGAAGCCGCACGCAAGATGCTCAGTTGCATCTACCGTGTGCAGCAAGCCAGCGGCATCAGCTTCGGCGCCGGCCATCTGATGGACATCCTGCGCGGCAAGGCGACAGAAAAAGTATTGCAGTATGGCCATGACAAGCTCAGCACCTTCGGCATTGGCGCCGACCTGTCCGAAGTTCAGTGGCGTGGCGTGTTGCGCCAGCTGATTGCGAAGGGCATGGTGCGGGTCGACCCCGACGCGTTCAACACGCTGCAGCTGCTGCCCGATGCGCGCCAGGTCCTCAAGGGCGAGGTCAGCGTGATGCTGCGCGAGCAGTCAGCCGGCACCGGCGAACGGCGCAAAGGCAGCGCGAAGAAAGGCACGAAGACCTCGGCCAAAGGCATGGCCGAAGCCTCGCTCAACGCCGGTGCACTGGAACGCCTGGCCCGCTTGAAAGCCTGGCGCGCCGAAGTCGCCCGCGAACACAACCTGCCGGCCTTCGTGATCTTTCATGATGCAACCTTGCGTGCCATTGCCGAATGCGCACCGCAAAGCATTACCGACCTGGAAGGCATCAGTGGTATTGGTGTCAAAAAGCTTGAGGCCTACGGAGCTGAAGTGCTGCGCGTCTGCGCCGGGGCTGATTAGGCCATCGCAAGCCGGTGACCGGATCCCGCAGTTACCGTCAGCCCGGCCGCTTAAGTTGCGCCAGGCGTATTCCGGATTTCGACGCTGTCTATGGCCGCGCGCGCAGAACGCTGCGGTGTCAACAATCCGCGCACCAGGCCAGCGGCGTTAAAGCACCACGATACGACCGAGAACACTGCCTTGGTGGCGCTGCGCTTTCGCCATGTCATCAGCAACAACGGTGCCGCTGCAATGCAGGAGAAGGCCCCGATGCGCACTGTCCACGGCATGGGAACCACCAGAACGGCGAGCAGCACTGCCCACCACGCCAGCACGGCAACATACAGCCGCAGCTCACGCACCCGCGTCAGCACCAGCCCCAGGTGCGACTCACCCCAAGCCGCGCGCAGCACTTCACCCAGGCCGCAGATATAGCGGCTGCGCCAGCGGCGCACCAGCAGCTGGTAGGGAGGCGCGTCATGGCCGTGATGCCGCACGGAATCGACGCCCAGACGCCACAGCTTCCAGCCCTTGGCGTGAAGGCGCATGGCCAGATCGAACTCTTCATAGCTGTGCAGATTGCGGTCTGAAAAATACCCGGTCTGCTCCACGGCGGCCCTGCGGTACAGGCCGCCCATGTCCAGCCGGTCCACCATACCCGCCTGCATGTGGCCCAAGCCCCGTTCCACCCGGGCGACATATTCCAGGCTGCTGGTATTCATTTCGACGACCTGCCCTCCCACACCAGCCACGTCAGGGTGCGCTTGCATGAAGGCCAGCGCCTCCGGCAAAAACCCGGGCAGCATTTCCATGTCGCCGTCCAGGATGTACACAAATTCGCCCTCTGAATGCTGGTATCCCAGCTGCGGGCCGACGCCGCAGCAGCGTTCGTCGGCTCGCGCCAGCTGCACGATACGGATGGGGTAGGCAGACGCCAGTGCCACGGTGCGATCGCTGGAACAGGAATCGGCCAGAACGACCTCGCCACCGACCCTCCGGACGGCCGTGAGCGCGCTCTCCACCGCGGCGACGATGCGTTTTTCCTCGTTCAGGGCCTTGATGACGATACTCACCCGGCATGGGGCTGCGGTGGTTTCAGGGAGTTCCATCATGTGTGCCTCGCAAGATAATGCGCGCCGGTACACCCACGGCAAGGGCGCCTGCGGGTACGTCGGTGATGACCACGGCATTGGCGCCAATGTCGACATCGTCACCGATCCGCACGGCCCCGAGGATCTTCGCTCCGGCACCGATGTTCACGCGGTTGCCAATGTGCGGCGCCTCCAGCGGCTTGTCCATTCGCTGGTTGCCGATGGTGACGCCCTGGCGGATGATGCAGTCATCCCCGATCACAGCCTTGCCGTGCACCACAATCGCGCCGGAATGTTCTATGACGAGGCGTCTCCCGATCCGGGCCGAGACACCGATCGTCACGCCGCAGAACATTTCAGCCAGCTTGGCCAGCACCAGGTGCAGGGCGCCAAGCGGATAGCGCACCAGCCTGGACTGAAACCGGTAACGCAGATGTCCCAGCCTGTATACCTGCAGCGCCCAGAAGCCGAGAGACAGGACACCTTCTTGCGCCACACGCAAGTCTTCAAGAAAAGCCATTGTTATTGAGCTTTCATAACATGCATCAAGACATGAAAACCCCCTCGCACGGTCGCAGCCTCTAATGGAGGCCGCTTGGGATTGGGGGAAGAAGTCCGCGGCAAGTCCATCAGAACCCGACAAAAGCCTGGACCGAAAATTTCAGCCCGTGCGGAAATGCGGCGCAAGATTCGTACCAGTGGACTTACCCGAAACTTGCCCGGCTGCCGTATCACTACAGCGCAAACAAGCCTCAAAGAAGCATTGTGCCCCGTGATGATGAGGTGCCCCGGCCGGGGTGTTGCCTGCATAAGGTTATGCGTCTTTCGCTGCGGTTTTGCCTCATCCCGTAAGGGCTTGCCCTGAGAGGGGTCCGCAATAGTTCGGCTAGCATCCGCCCATTGGCATGGTTTGTGCTGATGTTTGCCTTCTTATTACTGGAGATTCCCCGTGATCAAACTCGTCAAAAAACATGGATTTATCGCCCTTGCAGCGGCCGGCCTCACTGTTGCGGCCATGGCCCCTGCCCACGCCGGCAAAACACTGGATGCCATCAAGGCGCGGGGTCAGGTTATCTGCGGCGTGAACGTCGGGCTGGCGGGTTTTTCATCTGCCGACAGCAACGGCGCCTGGACCGGGCTCGACGTGGACGTCTGCAAAGCCGTCGCTGCCAGCGTGCTGGGTGACGCCAGCAAGATCAAGTGGGTTCCCCTGAATGCCCAGCAGCGTTTTACCGCCCTGCAGTCCGGCGAAGTTGACGTCCTGTCACGCAACACCACGTTCTCGCTGACGCGCGATGCCTCACTCGGCCTGCACATGACCGCGGTGACCTACTATGACGGCCAGGGCTTCATGGTCCCCGTGAAAAGCAAGGTCAAAAGCGCCAAGTCGCTGAAGAACGCCACGGTCTGCGTGCAGTCCGGCACCACGACCGAGAAAAACCTGACCGACTTCTCCAAGGCCAACAACCTGAACATGAAACCCGTGGTGTTTGAGAAGCAGGAGGCCGTCAACGCCGCCTATTTCTCGGGCCGCTGCCAGGCTTACACGACCGACGCATCGGGCTTGGCCTCCGTGCGCAACAAGGAAGCCAAAGTTCCCGCCGACCACCTGATCCTGCCCGAGCTGATCTCCAAGGAGCCGTTGGGCCCCATGGTGCGCCGCGGTGACGACGAATGGTTCGCCATAGTCAAGTGGGTGGTCTACGGCCTCGTCGAAGCCGAAGAATACGGCGTGACCCAAGCCAACGTCGACGCCATGACCAAGGAAAGCAAGGACCCCGTGGTCATGCGCCTCACCGGTAGCGGCGAGGACACCGGGAAGCTGCTCGGCCTGGACAAGGAGTGGCTGGTTCGCGCCGTCAAGGCGGTTGGCAACTACGGCGAGATCTTCGAGCGCAATGTCGGCCCCAAAACGCCATTGGCGCTGCCCCGCGGCCAGAACAACCAGTGGAACAAAGGCGGCCAGATGTACGCCATGCCAGTGCGCTGATCGCCTGATTCCGATGCGCTGAACGCAACGGGCCGCTCGCAACCCTTCGTTGACGAGCGGCCCGTTTTACTTGGGTAACCGCCTTATGTCCGAGCATTCCCTGATCCCCGCGCGGCCGGCGCCGGCTCTGCGGCGCAGAGTTTTTTCCTGGCGCAGCAAGCAGGCACGCGCCGTTGTTTACCAGATCCTGGCCGTCAGCCTGATCGTCTTCCTTATCTGGCTGCTCGTGAGCAACACCATGAGCAACATGAGGACGCGCGGCATTCAGAGCGGTTTTGATTTCCTGCTTCAGCCCGCCGGCTTTGACATTGGCGAAGGCTGGCTGAACTACGACTCCATCGATCCCTACTGGAAGGCTTTCCTCGTGGGGCTGGTGAACACCCTGCGCGTGGCCGTGGTGGGCATTGTGCTCACCTCCGTGCTGGGTACATTGCTCGGTGTGGGGCGCTTTTCCCGCAATGCACTGATTCGCGGCCTCTGCTATGGCTATGTGGAGCTGTTCCGGAACATCCCCGTGCTGCTCCAGCTGTTGATGTGGTACTTGCTCTTCACCGAATATCTTCCGGCCATTGACGAGGCCCTGCATATCGGCAATCTGGTGTACATCAGCAAAAACGGCCTGTCTTACCCCTTTCCGGTCTGGCACCTCGGGCAGACGCTGGCTCTTTTCGGCGTGGCGGTCGGCGGCGTGGCGGGTTTTGTGTATGCCCGCCGGGCACGCCGCCACTTTGACCAGACCGGCCATGCACGCCCTGTGCTCTGGGTAGTGCTGGCGTTGATCGCTGCCGGCGCATTGCTGGGCTGGCTGGCCGGTGGCGCGCCTTCCGAATGGAACCTGCCGAAGCTGACGGAAACCCAGGTGGAAGGCGGCGGCGCGCTGTCGCCGGAATACCTGGCAGTGCTGCTTGGGCTGGTGCTTTACACCTCGGCCTTTGTGGCGGAAGTCGTTCGCGCCGGCATTGCCTCGGTGTCTTTGGGCCAGCATGAGGCCAGCGCGTCGCTGGGGCTCTCACGCGGCCATTCCATGCGCCTCGTGGTGCTGCCACAGGCGCTGCGGGTCATCATCCCGCCGCTGACCAACCAGTACCTCAACCTCACCAAAAACTCATCCCTGGCCGTTGCCGTGGGTTACCCCGACCTTGTGTCGATTGCCAACACATCGCTCAACCAGACCGGCCGCGCGGTCGAATGCATTGCCATCATCATGTTGATCTACCTCACCACGTCGCTGGCCACCTCGGCGCTGATGAACTGGTTCAACAGCCGGGCCGCGATCAAGGAGCGCTGACATGAACCAGACTTTTGTTCCCGTCCCGCCCCGGCCGGCTCCCATCAAGATGGAGGGCCTGGGCCCCTGGCTGCGCAACAACCTGTTTTCCAGCATCGGCAATACGCTGGTGTCGGTCGGGGTCATCGCCCTGTTGCTGTGGGCGGCTTCCTCGGCCCTGCGATGGGCAGTATTCAATGCCGTCACCGCCGCCGACGCGGATGCCTGCCAGGCAGCGCGTGGCATAGGCGCCTGCTGGGGCGTGATCAACGAAAAGGCCCGCATCATCCTGCTGGGCCGCTACCCCTTGGCAGAGCACTGGCGGCCGGAACTGGCGACCTTCCTGCTGCTGGGCCTGGTGGTCGCAAGCTGCAGCCGCTGGTTCTGGAAACCCTGGCTGGGATTGATCTGGCTGGTCGTCCTGACGGCGTTTTTCACCCTCATGGGCGGTGGCGTACTCGGCCTTTCCAAGGTATCGACCGACCAGTGGGGCGGCCTGCCGCTGACCGTCATGCTCACGGTGATTTCGATGACGATCGCCTTTCCGATTGCGGTGGCGGTGGCGCTGGGGCGTCGCTCCAACATGCCCGCCATCAAGACCCTCTGCGTCATTTACGTCGAACTGATTCGCGGCGTACCGCTGATCTCGGTCCTGTTCATGGCGAGCTTCATGTTTCCGCTGTTCATGCCTATCGGCAAGTCACCCGACGTGCTGATCCGCGTGATCGTCGGCATCACCCTGTTTGCAGCGGCGTACATGGCAGAGATTGTCCGGGGCGGTTTGCAGTCCCTCTCGAAAGGCCAGACCGAGGCAGCCGCCAGCCTTGGCCTGGGCTATTGGCAGACGCAGATCAAGATCGTGCTGCCGCAGGCATTGGGTACGGTGGTGCCCAGCATCATGAACAACTTCATCTCGCTGTTCAAGGACACCTCCCTGGTGACCATCGTTTCTCTTTATGAGTTGACGGGTGCGTTGTCGCTGGCTGTCGGATCTGACCCGAACTGGCGGCCGTTCAAGATTGAAGCCTACCTCTTTATCGCTGCAATTTACTTTACCTGCTGCTTCGCCATGTCCCGCTACAGCCTCTGGATAGAGCGGCGGCTGGCTGTGGGCAAGGCCCGTTGAAAAAAACAAGGACCCCTATGAGTGAGCCCATCATCCGCTTTGACAAAGTCAACAAATGGTATGGCAACAATTTCCATGTGCTGCGCGACCTGCAGCTGGATGTGCGTCAGGGCGAGCGCCTCGTGATTTGTGGGCCATCCGGCTCCGGCAAATCCACGATGATCCGCTGCATCAACGCGCTGGAAGACTACCAGGAAGGCACGCTCACCGTGGCCGGCTCAGTGCTGGGTGACGACATCAAGGCCATCGACGCTGTGCGCCGGCAGGTCGGCATGGTGTTCCAGCAGTTCAACCTCTTCCCTCACCTGACCGTGCTCGAAAACCTGACCCTGTCGCCGACCTGGGTGGCGGGCCTTTCCAAAAAAGAGGCCACGGAACGCGCCATGCATCAGCTTGAGCGTGTGCGCATTGCGGAACAGGCACAAAAATACCCCCTGCAGTTGTCAGGCGGCCAGCAGCAGCGCGTAGCCATTGCGCGTGCGCTGTGCCTCACGCCGAAAATCATGCTGTTTGACGAGCCGACCTCCGCGCTCGATCCTGAAATGATCAAGGAGGTGCTTGACGTGATGATCTCCCTCGCCGAGCAGGGCATGACCATGCTGTGCGTGACGCACGAAATGGGCTTTGCCAAAGCGGCCGCCGACCGCGTGATCTTCATGGACCAGGGCCAGATCGTTGAGCAGAACACGCCGACAGATTTCTTCAACCACCCGCAGACCGACCGGGCGAAAGATTTCCTGTCCAAGATTCTGGGGCACTAGCAGGATGTGCCAGCTCCTCGGGATGAATGCGGCCAAGCCAGCTGACCTTCGTTTCTCTTTCACCGGCTTCGCCGCCCGCGGTGGCCTGACGGACCACCACGGTGACGGCTTTGGCATCGGGTTTTTTGAAGACAAGGCCTGCCGGATTTTTATGGACAGCCAGCCCGCCGCCACCTCGCCCGTGGCCGAGCTGCTCAAAAGCTACGCCATCAAGTCCTGCAATGTGGTGTCCCATATCCGCAAGGCAACCCAGGGCGATGCACACCGCCTGGAAAACTGCCACCCGTTCACCCGCGAGCTCTGGGGACGCCACTGGCTGTTTGCCCATAACGGGGACCTGATCAATTATTTCCCTGACCTCGGCGGCAACTACCAGCCGGTTGGCACTACCGACAGCGAGCGCGCTTTTTGCGCGCTGATGGAAAGACTCAAGACCATCAGTCCGCGTGAGCCGTGTTCAGTCAACACGGTGTTTGAAACCCTTTGCAGCATGAGCGAGGGCACGGGTGAGTTCGGCGTGTTCAACTACTTGCTGTCCAACGGCCAGGCCCTGTTTGCACACTGCTCCACGCGGCTGTACTACCTGGTCCGGGAATGGCCGTTCTCCAACGCCAAGCTCGTGGATGCCGACCTGAGCATCGACTTTGCGCAGACCAATGCCCAGGAAGACCGGCTGTGTGTTGTCGCCACCCAGCCTTTGACGCTCAACGAAAACTGGCAGCAGCTGCAGCCCGGGCAGTTGCTGTGGATTGAAGGCGGCCGTATCGTGCGGCAGGCGCAGCTGAAGGTCAGCGAAGACGTGCGGCGCAAAAACGAAGCCAACCTGGCGTGCGTATAGAAATCAGACCGTAGGCCGATAAATACGGGCGCAAGCAGCTATCTTTTTGATAGCAATCATCCTGCGCATCAAATACGGTAGTGCCTATTGCATAAACCCCATAGAGCGCGCTTCCCGCACCTCGGGCTTGATCCGGTGTTCGGCCTCCAGTTGGGCCAGGAACTCCTCGCTGGAAAATTCCGCCGCAAGAATATCGACTTGCCGCTTCACGGCCGCAAAATCGCCCGGGCATAGCTGCGTGAGTTTCATCAGCCTTTCACGCAACGGCGCCGTGAGCCGGCCGGCGTCACCTCCGAGTGCCTCGGTGACAAACATTTTCTCTCTCTGCAACGCCGTCAGCGGCATGAACCTGATCTTGAAAGTGAAACGCCGCAGCGCCGCCTGGTCCAGGCTTTCGAGCAGGTTGGTGGTGCAAATGAAGATGCCCGCATGGCGCTCCATGCCCTGCAGCATTTCGTTGACTTCGGTCACCTCGTAGGTCCGTTGGGCGCCACGCCTGTCCTGCAGGAAACTGTCCGCCTCGTCCAGCAGGAGCACGGCCTTTTCCGCCTCGGCTTCGCGGAACATCGCCGCCATGTTCTGTTCGGTCTCGCCGACATACTTGCTCATCAGGTCGCTGGCCTGTTTGATGATGAGCGGCAGATCCAGCGCCTTCGCGATGTGTTCGGCCAGCGCGGTTTTGCCGGTGCCCGGCGGGCCGTAGAAGCACAGGCTGCCGTGGCTTCGGCTTTTCAGCGCCTCGACGATGCGCGGCACCTCGAATCGGGATTCGACGTTGAGCATGGAAAGGTCATAGGTGGTCGCGTTGCGCCGGCCGGAAGCTTCCGCCCTGTTGCCAAGCGCCACGTCCGCATTCTTGAGCTGGCGCTCAATCAATGACTCCATCAGCAATGGCCTCCCGCCGGACAGGATGGCCTGCATGCCGTCTGCGTCCACCTGCACGTCCACTGCATCGTCTGGCGCGCTGGCCAGCCGGGCAAACCGGACAGCCGTGCGTATCTGCGCAGGCGTTAAGCCCTTGCGGGCTGTCAGCTTGGCCACAAAGGCATCGCTGACCTGAACACCTTCCAGGGTCTTGCGCACCAGGCCTTCGCGGGCACCCGGTGGCGGTGACCTGAGTTCCAGGTGGTAGGCAAAGCGCCGGCGGAAGGCGGGGTCAATCTGCTCGATGCGGTTGGTGACCCAGAGCGTGGGCACGGTATTGGATTCAAGAATCTGGTTGACCCAGGCCTTGCCGCTCACCGACCCGCTGGCAGGTACCGGCAACTGCTCGGAGCGCGCCATGAGTTGCGCGGCTTCACTGGAAATCGGGGGAAACACGTCTTCGACTTCGTCAAACAACAAAGCCGAATGCGTGCTGCCTTTCAGAAAGACCTGAGCGATCTGAAGCGAACGGTAGCGGTCGCGGCCACTCAGCGAATTGCCGTCGCGGTCGGCGTATTCGACTTCGAACAGGTCCAGGCCGGCGGCCTGCGCCACCACCTTGGCCAGCTCGGTCTTGCCGGTGCCCGGTGGCCCGTACAGCAACACATTGACACCCTGCTCCTTGCCGGCCACCGCATTGCGCAGCAGCGACACAAGCACCTGGGCGTCCTCCTGCACGAAGGCGAAGTCGGCCAGACCCAGGCTGCTGTGCGCGGCCGGACGTGTAAACACCGCCATCAGTTCATTCTGGTCACGGTATTCGCGCATCAGCACAGGCGGCAGTTTCTCGCTGACTTTCATCAGGTCGGCAAGGTCAGTGATGTTGTGCTCGGAGATCAGGTTTTCAACCATGCCGATGCGCTCCAGCCGCGAGCCGGCGCGCAGCGCCTCGGCGACTTCGGGTGCCTTGACACCGGCTACGTCAGCGATAGCGGCATAGGCCTCGGGGGCATTGCTGACCTTGAACTCGACCAGCAGCGAACGCAGGTCGCGCTGGTAACGCGCCAGGGTTCCGTAAAGCAGCAGCGCACGTTCGGCCCGGTTCAGTTGCAGCAGGTTGGCCAGCGCATCGATGTTTTTCTCTACCAGCGTGGATTGTTTCTTGAGCGCATGCGTCAGCCATTCGCCGGTGGCGGCCAGGACTGAAAGGAGATCCTTGGGCTGGTCCTTCGCGTGTTCGTCCAGGTAGAAGAACAGGGTGCCCTCTTCATAAGGGCCGCGCCAGGCGCCGTGGCGGGCCATGAACTCGGCATCGGTCAGGCTTTCGTGGCCGCGCCAGAATTCGTTGTCCTTGCAGCGCCGGCCAAGGAACTCGCGCAGCCGCTGCACTGCCGGCAGGGGCCAGACAAGATGGCGGCCGGAAAGCGAGAGCAGGCTGTTGAGGTCGCGACGCACATTGAACTTGGCGCCCTGCCTTGCCGCCAGCGTCAGCACGAAATGCGAGCACATCAGGTCCAGCACCGGCGCCTCTTTCAGCCCGGGGGACAGCAGCCACTGCTGCTCGCTAACGGAACGCTTGCTCATGGACAAACCTCGCTTTGCAACTACACGGTTGGTAGACCTGCCTGTGAGATACCTGTTTCAAGACCGTCGCCTCACTGATTGTGAGCACCGCAGATGCGGCCTGGTTCAATGAGACTCCACCATAACGCAGCTTGAAGCATCATGGAAGACGCTACTTGTACCCCCACGTGTGAAATGCGCCACAGAAACTCCTGCGAAGATGTGGGAAAGATGATCCCGCACAATCTCACCATAGCCCGCAGAGGAATCCCATGCTCAGTCTCCAAGATATAGAACAAGCCGCCCAGCGCCTGCAGGGCCACCTGCTCGATACGCCCTGCGTGGAGTCCAAGACGCTCTCGCAGCTCACGGGGGCGCAGATTTACCTGAAGTTCGAGAACCTGCAATACACGGCATCCTTCAAGGAGCGTGGCGCCTGTAACAAGTTGGCTCAACTCTCCGCCGACGAGCGGCGGCGCGGGGTGATCGCGATGAGTGCGGGTAATCACGCACAGGGTGTGGCCTACCATGCGCAGCGACTGGGCTTGCGGGCGGTGATTGTGATGCCGCGCTTTACGCCCGGCGTGAAGATCGAGCGCACCAGGGGTTTCGGTGCGGAAGTGGTGCTGCACGGCGATACGCTGGACGAGTCCCGCACCCACGCACTGACGCTCGCCGAGCGGGAAAGCCTGGTTTTTGTGCACCCTTACGATGATGAAGCCATCGTCGCGGGCCAGGGCACGGTGGGACTCGAAATGCTGAAGACGCAGCCCGACCTGGATGCACTGGTTATCGCCGTAGGGGGCGGCGGCCTGATTGCCGGCATGGCCACGGCTGCCAAGGCCATCAAGCCCGGCATTGAAATCGTCGGCGTGCAGACCTCTCGCTTTCCCGGCATGGTCAATGCCATCAAGGGCACCCAGCACCCCCAAGGCACCAGCACCATTGCCGAAGGTATTGCGGTGGGAACACCCGGCCTCATCCCTCAGGCCATCATCGCCAAGCTGGTGGACGACCTCGTGCTGGTGGAAGAGGGTGATATCGAGCAGGCCATGGTGATGCTGCTGGAAATTGAGAAGACCCTGGTAGAAGGCGCGGGGGCTGCCGGCCTGGCGGCGCTTCTGAAATATCCGGAACGTTTTGCGGGCAAGAAAATAGGCCTGGTGCTGTGCGGCGGCAATATCGACCCGCTTCTGCTCGCGGCCATCATCGAACGCGGCATGGTGCGCGCCGGGCGCCTGGCACGCATCAAGGTCAGTGTGCGGGACATCCCCGGCTCATTGGCCAAGATCACCGCCACCGTGGCCGACGCCGGAGCCAATATCGACGAGGTACATCACCAGCGCGCATTCACCATGCTGTCAGCCCAGAACGTGGAAATCGAGCTGGTCATCCAGACGCGTGGCCGTGACCACATCCAGCAGGTGCTGGCTGCACTGAACGCGGCAGGGTTTGAAGCTTCCGAGCAGCACTGATTGAGCCCCGGCGGGGCCCAGCCCGGCTTCAGTTCCAGCCAATCACCTCAAAGCCCTTTTCGCCCAGGCAGCGCTGAACAAAACTGCGGTACGTGCTGTTGGGCCGGTCGTTGTGGAATGCACCCGACACCGCGCCTGCCGAGCCGCCCACGGCAGCCCCTGCCGCGCCGGCACGCAGCACGCCTTCGCTCCCGCGCCCGGTGATCAACGCGCCCACAGCCGAGGCCACACCCGCAGTAGCGGCCCCCTCACCGGCACGCCGGCCCACTTCATTGGTGCTTTGCGACGGAGTGAGCCCGGCAGCCGAGGCCCGGGACATGCAGGCGTTGGCTTCGGCCTGGCCTTGCGCATCGCCCACCCGGTTAAGCGTGGCGTTGGGATACAGCACCGGTCGGGCCGAGGCGCTGCTGGGGCCGCCGGACGCGCAGGCCGACAGCAGGGTCAGGGCGGACAACACAACAACGCCGGCTGAAAGAAAACGGGACTGCCGCTGAGACAGGAAATGGACTGGGGATTTCATGCATTCCTTCCACAAATTAGCATGACAAAGAGTACCTCAAGCAGGCGCCGGCCATCTTTGTCCCCCAGGGTCTTCATGTAACCATCTTCATGAAGGTAAAATCTCGCCAAGACTCCCCAGCATTTCAGGAACCACTCCATGTCCAGTCCAGCCAGCCACACCACCAACGCAGCCCACGACACCGCCACGCCTGCCCAGGAACAGGATGCTGTTGAAGCGATCGTTCCATTGATCCCTATCGTTTTGCCCGTGGTTGGCGGCGTGTTGATGTTCCTGCTGGCTTTTATCGCCATCTATATGGCCTGAACGCTCCCGCTTTCACCCCCAAAAGTCCGCTCTTGCGGACTTTTTTGTTTCCGGCTGCGCGCCTCCTCTTTTCAATCCCTGTTCTCAACCCTCCTCCGACCCATTTCAGCCTGTTCACAGGAAGAACCGGCCTGAAGCTCCAGGCCAAAACGGCCGCACGGGCATTCCTCACCCCGATGTCATGACTGCCGGAACCCAGGCGCAGTTTATGCATAACCTCATGCCGGTTATGCATAACTTTTGCCTGTAACTTACAGGTAACTCGCACCGATCTTCTTAAAATGAATTGACCGGACGACCCGCGGAAGATGGAAAAGCAGGCCTGCGCTGCTGTTTTTTTCAATGCGCCGCAGCCCTTTTGTAGCCTGCGGCCCCGCCCACCGACCGGGACTTTTTTGTTGCGCAAGATGCTTCCAAGCCTTATTCCGGCAAACGTCTGAGTAGCACAACCGCCCGGGTTGCCGCGCGACGTTTCCCGAAATAACGGTTTTTAACTTTGGAGTTTTTCGATGAACCACCCCGCGATGCAAGGGCTTAACCTCAACACGCCCCCCTACGTCAAGAATGCCAAACTGATTGCCTGGGTTGCCGACATGGTGGCCTTGTGCAAGCCCGACAACATTTACTGGTGTGACGGCAGCGATGACGAATACCAGCGCCTGTGCCAGCAGCTGGTCGACGCCGGCACCTTCAAAAAGCTCAACGAAGCCAAGCGCCCGAACAGCTTCCTGGCCTGCTCCGACCCGACCGATGTGGCACGTGTGGAAGACCGCACCTTCATCTGCTCGGCCAAAAAGGAAGACGCCGGCCCGACCAACAACTGGATGGCGCCCGCAGAGATGCGCAGCACACTGCAGCCCCTGTTTGACGGCTGCATGAAGGGCCGCACCATGTATGTGGTGCCTTTCAGCATGGGCCCGCTCGGCTCACCGATCGCGCACATCGGTATCGAACTGTCTGACAGCCCTTACGTAGCCGTCAACATGAAGATCATGACCCGCATGGGCAAGGCCGTGTTTGACGTGCTGGGCGTCAGCGGAGAATTCGTGCCCTGCGTGCATACCGTGGGCGCACCGCTGGCCGAAGGCCAGAAAGACGTGAAATGGCCTTGCAACAAGACCAAGTACATCGTGCACTACCCTGAGACGCGCGAGATCTGGTCCTATGGCTCCGGCTACGGCGGCAATGCGCTGCTGGGCAAGAAATGCTTCGCGCTGCGCATCGCCTCCAACATGGGCCGTGCGGCGTCGCAGGACGGCTCCGGCAACCCGGGCTGGCTGGCCGAACACATGCTGATCCTCGGCGTGACCTCGCCTGAAGGCAAGAAGTACCACGTCGCGGCGGCGTTTCCGTCGGCCTGCGGCAAGACCAATTTCTCGATGCTGGTGCCGCCGGCAGGGTTTGAAGGCTGGAAAGTCACCACCATCGGCGACGACATCGCCTGGATCAAGCCTGGTGCGGACGGCCGCCTCTACGCGATCAACCCGGAGGCCGGCTACTTTGGCGTGGCACCGGGCACCAACATGCTGACCAACCCGAACTGCCTGCGCAGCCTGGACAAAAACGTCATCTTCACCAACGTCGGCCTGACCGACGACGGCGACGTCTGGTGGGAAGGCATGGAGCAGGACGCCCCCGGCAAGGCATTGCCTGCGCACTTGATCGACTGGCAGGGCAAGGACTGGACACCGCAGATCGCCAGGGAAACCGGCGCCAAGGCCGCCCACCCCAATTCGCGCTTTACCGTGGCCGCCACCAACAACCCGGCGCTGGACCCAGCCTGGAACGACCCCGCCGGCGTGCCGATTGACGCCTTTATCTTCGGCGGCCGCCGTTCCAACACCGTGCCGCTGATCACCGAAGGCCGCAACTGGGTGGAAGGCGTGTACATGGCCGCCACCATGGGCTCGGAAACCACCGCCGCCATCACCGGCCAGGTCGGTGTGGTGCGCCGCGACCCGTTCGCGATGATCGCCTTTGCCGGCTACAACATGGCCGACTACTTCCAGCACTGGCTCAACGTAGGCCAGAAACTGGAGGCTTCGGGCGCCAAGCTGCCCAGGATCTTCACCGCCAACTGGTTCCGCAAGGGCGAGGACGGCAAGTTCGTCTGGCCCGGTTATGGCGAAAACATGCGCGTCCTGAAATGGATGATCGACCGCATCGAAGGCAAAGGCCAGGGCGTGGAGCACATCACCGGCATCAGCCCCCGCTACGAAGACATGAACTGGACCGGCCTGGACTTCAACGCCGAGCAGTTCAAGACTGTGACCAGCATCGACAAGGCCGCCTGGCACAAAGAGCTGGAATTGCACGCCGAACTGTTCAAGCAACTCGAACATCACCTGCCGAAAGAGCTGGAGGAGACCAAAGCCGCCATCGAGCGCCGCCTGGCCGCCTGACCGGCACCGCTACGCGCGAGGTGCGCCGCATGACCTGCGGCGCACCTCATTCCTGGTGTGACTTCGCCAGGGCAAAAAAAAGCCACCGTATCCGGTGGCTTTTTTGTTGACGGCCGCTGTGAAGAGCGGCGCGGCGCCTCAGCGCCTGGACGTTTGGCGCTTAAATATAGTAGCGATGGTAAGCGCGCAGTTCAGGACCACCGAGGCGGATGGCACGCTGTGTCAGGCCAGCGGGAGCCGATGCCTCGACGGCCGGAGCAGCTACCGCGGCGACTTCAGCGTCGGCCTTGGCATTCGTCAGGTAAGCCTTCAGTTCAGCGCCACCCAGGCGGAGGGCACGTTGTGTCAGGCCGGCGGGAGCGGTGGCAACGGCAGACGGTGCAGCGTCAGCAGCAACTTCCACATCAGCCTGTGCACGCAGCAGGGCCATTTGCAGGTCGGCCATCACGCGGGGATCGTTCTTGGCGGCTTGCCACAGGCGCTGGTCGGCGCGGGCTTCAGCCAGGCTGCGTGACCAGCTGTCCAGACCAGCCTTGAGGCTGATGGCGGCATTGCGTGCAGCGCCGGCAAAAATTGCCAGGACAACAAACGCGACAGCCCACAAGCCGATCCACATGACCAGCAGGTGGCCTTCGGCGACGCTGTCCATGACCTGGTAAGCCACCACCATGACGGCAGCCGCAACGGCGGAGAGCAGCAGCGTGGCCAAGCCGCGGGTACCGGAGAGGGCACGCGCCAGCTGACGTGCGGCACCAAAGGCCGACTCAGCACGGACAACGCCGGGATGCTGTGTGGAGTATTTGATATTGACGAAGCTGGTCATGATGTTTCCCTTTGGTTAACTCCGCTGGGTTCAAATTGCAGCGGGTAAGAGGATATTAGGGTTATCACTGATGTTACTCAACTTTATCTTTATGATTCAAGTTATTCACAATGGTGATAATGTGGAGCTCACAGCCCCTTGGGGCACCTAAAAATCATGAATTCCCTCAATTTCCGCACGCTTGACCTGAACCTGCTCCGCGTTTTCGACGAGGTGATGGCCGAGCGCAGCCTGACCCGCGCGGCGCGGAACCTGTCCCTGACCCAGCCGGCCGTCAGCAACGCGCTGCGCCGCCTGCGCGAAACCCTGGGCGACGAGCTGGTGCAGCGCAGCGGCCAGGGCATGGCGCCCACCCCGCGCGCCGTGGCCATCTGGCCGGCGGTCCGCGAGGCCCTGCAGCAGCTGCAGGAGTCGCTGGTACCCAACGAGTTTGTGCCCGGCGAAGCCACCACCATCTTTGTGCTGGCCATGGCCGATGCCACGGCGGCCGAATTGATCCCCGGCCTTGTGGAAACCCTGGACCAGGAAGCCCCCGGCGTCTCGATCCGCGTGATTCCGCTCACCACGCGTGACCCGCGGCGCTTGCTGGACGAGGAACAGTGCGACCTGGCGGTTGGCTACTTCCCCTCGGTGCTGGCCGACCTGACGGCCGGTGCGCAGAGCGGGGAGCCCCTGCCCTTCCTTCACCAGCGCCTGTACGACGGCGAGTATGTCTGCGTCATGCGCAAAGACCACCCGCTGGCCACCGGGCCCTTCACGCTGAGCAGGTTCTGCGCGGCGCGGCACATGCTGGTGAGCTTTTCGGGCCGGCCCTATGGATTCGTCGACGAATCCCTCGCCTCGCTGGGCCGGGAGCGGCATGTGGTGCTGACCGTCAACCAGTTCTTCACCGCCGGCCGGGTCGTGGCGAACTCAAACCTGCTCACGGTACTGCCGCGGCATTTCGTCGGGGTGACAGGCATTGCCGACCAGCTGGTGCTGCGCCCCCTGCCGTTCGACGTGTCACCGGTGCACGTGGACACCCTGTGGCACCGGCGTTCGCAACAACGCAGCGCGCATGTGTGGCTGCGCCAGGTACTGGTGCGTGCGGCTGACAAGGCGTTCTCGGCTTGAGGTTCCCGGACGGCGGGCAACCCGCGCGCTCCACAACCACCGGGACGCTGCAAAAATAATAGCAATTGACGCCCACTAGTATCAGGCTGCAGCCGATTTTGATGCCCAAAAGACCGTTGGTGGGGCGCCGAAAACCGCAGTTCAGCATCGCATTTTTAAGCACCAAATCGGCCTCTAGCCTCATATAAACCGGCGCCAACAGCTATCTATTTGATAGCATCCTGCAGCCTGAATGGCTAGACCAACCCGGCCCGGATCGCAAATGCCGTGAGTTGGGCGCTGTTGTGCATGCCCAGTTTCAGCATCAGGTTGCGCCTGTGCGTACGCACGGTTTCACGCTGCAGCAGCAGGTTGGCGGCAATGCGTTTGCTGGACGCGCCTTCCGCCACCGAACACAGCACCTGCCTCTCGCGGTCGGTCAGCTTTCGCAGTTCGGCCAGCGCGTCAATGCCCGGCGGCTGGCGCAGTGCGGCAATGGATTCTGAAAAATGCAAATCGCCTTCGGCCAGCGCACGGATGGCGGCGATCAATTCGTCTGCCCCGCCACTTTTGTGCAAGGCGCCGTGCGCCGGGCTGGCAAAAATGCGCTCAATATCGGCGCGCTCCTGGCTGCCGGTGATCAGCAGCACCCGCGTCGGGCTCTGCGCGGCCTGAAGGGCCAGCGCCACGGCCACGCCGTCTTCGGGCGGCAGCTGGAAGTCGATCACCGCCACATCGGGCGCCTGCGCCAGTGCTTCGGCAATGGCCGTGTCACTACCGGCCACCGACGCCACCACTTCAATGTCGTCACACGACGCCATCAACGCGGCAAGGCCGTCGCGGACCAGGTCATGGTCATCGGCCAGCAGCAAGCGTATGGGTGTTTGCGTCATATCGTCCAGGCAAGGGAATCCACTACGATCGGCGGGGGCCGGGGATTGGATAGCGGGCAGCGCGGGCTGTGCGCCACCGGCATCGCCACGCCAACCCTGACGGATTCTACGCACCATGACCTCTGCCCATCCTGTGCTGTTCGAGCAGGTCCAGACGCTGTACAAGCAGTCCACCAGCACCTTCCTCGGCACACTGCTGGCGGGCACCGTTGCCGCGGTGGTGTTGCAGCCGTCCGGCCACGCCAACCCGCTGGCCGGCCAGCTGCTCTGGGGCTGGCTGGGCGCAGTGGTGCTGCTCACAGCCAGCCGCTTTGTCATGGTGCGGCGCTTCTTCAGGCGCGTGCAGGCGGCGCCCAGCCAGCAGTTGGACATCCACAGCACGCGCCGCGCGGCACGCGCCTTTGCCACCGGTTCTTTCATGTCCGGTTGCCTCTGGGGCATCCTGGGCCTGATGGCGTTTGACCCGCAGGCCTATGTGCCCACGCTGTTTCTGGGTTTTCTGTTGGGCGGCATGGTCAGCGGCGCGCTCGGTTCGCTCTCGGTGTATTACCCGGCCTTCATGGCCTATTCGATCCCCTCGGTGCTGCCGTTTGCCCTGCGCTGCATGACCGAGGGCCAGCGCGAGTTTGCCGGCTTCGGCCTTCTGACGCTGGTCTTCATGCTGGTCTGCCTGGGTTATGGCCGCGGCCTGAACCGCAGCCTGCGCAACTCCATCGAGCTGCGTTTTGAGAACGCCCAGCTGGTGCGCGACCTCGCCGCCGCGCGTGATCGGGCCGAGCTGGCCAGCGCCGACAAGACCGCCCTGCTGGCCGCCGCCACGCATGACCTGCGCCAGCCCGCGTATGCCGCCGGCCTCTTTGCCTCAGGCCTCAAGGTAACGCTGGCCAAGGCCTTCGCAGGCAGCAGCCAGCCCGTGGCCATGCAGGCCCAGCGCATGGCCGGCCAGCTGGAAACCAGCGTCATGGCCTTCAACGGCCTGCTCGAAGGCTTGCTCGACCTGGCACAGCTCGATGCCGGCGCCACCCCGCTGGCCGCCTCGGCGCTGCCCGTCGGTGCGTTGCTGGAATCCGTGGCCGGCACGCTGGCCGCCACCGCCGCGCAGCGCAACGTCCGGCTGCGTGTGCACGCCCGCCCCGAGCTGTGGGTCAATGCCCCGCCCGATGCGCTGCAGCGCATCGTGCTGAACCTCACCAGCAACGCCATCAAGTTCACCAGCGGCAGCGCGGTGCTGCTGTTTGCGCGGCTGCGGGCCGGCCAAGTGCACATCGGCGTCGTCGACACCGGCCCCGGCATTTCGGAAGCCGACCAGCAACGCCTCTTCGACGCGTTTGTGCGGCTGCCACAGGACAGGGAACAGGCCGGGCTTGGCCTGGGCCTGGCCATCGTCAAACGCCTGGCGGTGCAGATGAACGCCGACGTGGCGCTGAAGTCCGCGGCCGGTCGCGGCAGCCTCTTCAGCATCGCCCTTCCTTTGCATGCAGGCCGCGCGCCCCGAATCGGGTTGCCGCAGACAGCAAACGATGCATCGGCCGGCGGCTTCACCGGCTGGCAGGCCCTGGTACTCGACGACGACCCGCTGGCGCTGGCCGCCACCACGCAGGTCGTGGGCGAGTTGGGCCTGCCGGTGCAGTCGTTTGGCAGCGCTGACGCCGCCCTCGCCTGGCTCGGGCAAACAGGAAGCGGCGCAAGCCAGCGGCCCCACCTGCTGGTCACCGACCTGCACCTGGGCGACCCCGAAGGCCGCGACGGCCTGACGGTGCTCGCCGCCTTTCGTGCCCAGCTACCCGGCCTGCGCGCGCTGGTCATCACCGGTGAAACCGCGCCGGCCCAGCTGCAACGCATTGCCCACAGCGGCGTGCCCGTGGTGCGCAAGCCCTGCCAGCCGCGGGCGCTGCAGACGGCGCTGCGCGAAGTGCTGGCTGTGACGCGGGCCGCGTAAATAGTCCCGAGGCTGCAGCTGCCTCGCGCTGGCTCTACGAATCGAATAGTGCCGTAACCTAAGCACTACACGCGCCACTAGCTATCAATAGTATAGCAAAATCGGCCCGGCCGCTGCCGTTCCAAAACTCCATCTAACCCCTTTGCGGTATTTACGGCGGTGCTGCACCCGTCTTTAATCGCGTGGCACGTTTTGCAGTCACGCTTTCTCTGAACCATGAACATATCCCACCGCAGTCTCTGGAACCCCTCACTTGGCGCCTGGGTCGCCGTTTCTGAAATCACCCGGGCCTGCGGCAAGCGCAGCGGCGGGGCCAGCCTGACGGCAGTGGCCTGTGGCATGTTGGCACTGGGGATGCTATTGATACCCTGCGCAGGCCGGGCACAAAACTACGGGGCCACTGGATCCGGCTTATTCGGTGCCGCCGCCGGTGCGGACGGCGGTGGGCCAGTGGGTGGGATTGCGGGGACATTGGGGTCACCCAACGGCGGCAGCATCTCCACCAGCATAGGCGGAGGAGGCGGCGGCGGCGGTGGCTATAGCCACCTGGCTACCGGAGACGTCACTTCGGCACTTACTGGCGGAAGTGGGGGGCAGGGATATTACGCCACTGACGGTTCTGGCGGCGGCGGGGACGGTGTGCGCATTACCGCTCCGGGCCCGGTGGCGGTATCTGCGACAGTTCAAGGGGGCACCGGCGGCGGGGGCGACGGCGGCGGTGGCGGTGGCGGTGCTGGAGTGGTATGGCTGAGTAACGGCGGTTTAAACACGTCAGCGCAAATAACAGGCGGGGCGGGCGGCCATGGTCTTGTCGGCGGCGGCGGCGGAGGCGCCGGCGTGATTCTGCAAGGTGCCGGGCAACTGACAACTTCTGCAGGCATCACCGGCGGCAATGGTGGCACGGGTTCAACCGCTTTTGGCGCAGGCAACGCAGGCGCCGGTGTACTCCTGGTCGGTGCGGGAAGCGTCACCACCACAACCACAGGTACCATTCGCGGCGGAGACGGCATCGGTATTGGCCGAGGCGGCGCCGGTGTTGCCCTGCTGTCGGGTGGAACCTTGGTCAACGCCGGCACCATTCGGGGGGGATACGGAGCGGGTACGGGCAGCGGGGGTGTGAACGCGGGGACTAGCGCCGGAGCGGGCAGCGGAGGGGCCGCGGGTTTTACGCCCAATACACCCCAGACGGGCAACGGGGGGGCGGGCATCATTGGCGCGGGTGTGAGCATCACCAACAGTGGCACCATTGCTGGCGGCACGACGGGAGCCGGCCGAGCCAATGCCATCACCTTCACCGGCGGCAGTAACACGCTGACGCTGCAAACCGGCTCGGTACTGACGGGCGCTGTCGAAGTTGGCAGCGGCGCCACGGCCCTCATCGTGGCGGACAACGGGGGCCTGACATTTGGCAACCTTCTCCTGGGCGGTAACGCCACCGTGAACACGAGCGGGAACACGCTGACGGCCTCTGGCATCATTTCGGGCGCGGGAACCCTGAGCAAGACAAGCCTCGGCAATTTGATTCTGGCGAGCGCCAACACCTTCACCGGCGGTACCACGCTCAACGCAGGCGCATTGACGTTGGGCCACAACGCAGCCCTCGGCACCGGCGACCTGACAGTCGGCATCGCTTCCACCCTCACCAACAGCACCATGGTGACAGCGAGCAACAACGTCACGCTGAACGCCAACCTGACCGTCGGCGTCACCAACGCGCTGCGCCTGAATGGCAACATCACCGGCGGCGGCGGTCTGATCAAAACCGGGGCTTCCAGCCTGACACTGGGGGGCGTCAACAACTTCTCGGGCACGGTGGCGCTGAACGCCGGCACGCTGATACTGGCATCCAACACCGCGTTGGGCACGGGAGCGTTGAACGCAGCAGGCGGCACCACGCTGGACGCTGCGACGGCCGTCACGGCCAACAACAACCTGAACTTGGGTGGCGACCTCAACATAGGCGGCAGCTCCGACATGACACTGGCGGGTGTGGTCGCCGGCGCAGGCAGCCTGACCAAGAACGGCACGGCCAACCTGACCCTCACCAATGCCAACAATTTCCTCGGGGGAGTGACGCTCAATGTCGGCAGCTTGACTGTCGGCAATGCATCTGCGCTGGGTTCTGGCAGCCTGACCGTGGGCGGCAGTTCAACCCTCAACAGTTCGACGGCGGTGACACTGTCCAACGACGTTACTTTGAATGCCAACCTAGCAGCGGGCGGCGCTAACGCACTGACGCTGGGCGGCGTGATCAGCGGGGCCGGCGGCCTGAACAAAACCGGCAGCGGCACGCTGACGCTGACAGGCGCCAACCTCTACACAGGCGGCACCACGGTGTCCGCAGGCACGCTGTCTGTCAACGGCACCCTCTCCAACGCGGCCGTCACCGTCAACAACGGCGGCACGCTGGGCGGTAACGGCACGGTAGGCAGCACCACCATCGCTGCAGGCGGCGTGGTGGCACCGGGCAACTCCATCGGCACACTGACGGTCAACGGCAACGTGACCTTTGCGGCCGGTTCCACCTACCGTGTGGAAGTCGATGCCGCCGGCGCGAATGACCGCATCAACGCCACCGGCACCGCGACGATCAACGGCGGCACGGTCGATGTGCAGGCCGGCGCCGGCACCTATGCCGCCAGCACGCAGTACACCATTCTCAACGCGGCAGGTGGGCGCACAGGCAATTTTGCCGGCGTCACTTCCAACCTGACCTTCCTCACACCGACACTGGGCTATGAC
Source organism: Polaromonas aquatica (assembly GCF_050626995.1). Lineage (GTDB taxonomy): Bacteria > Pseudomonadota > Gammaproteobacteria > Burkholderiales > Burkholderiaceae_C > Polaromonas > Polaromonas aquatica_A. The sequence continues at coordinate 1,823,393 of NZ_CP192467.1, forward strand.
GCCAACAATGTTTTCCTGACATTGGCGCGCAATGACATCAGCTTCAGCGCCGTGGCCGCCACACCCAACCAGATCGCCACCTCCACCGCTTTGCAGAATGCGAACGCTGGAGCAACGGGAGACATGAGCACGGTGCAAACCGCGCTGACGGGGCTTTCAGCAGCGCAGGCGCGTGCCGCGTATGACTCAGCCAGCGGCGCCGGCATCGTGGCCCTGCGCCGCGCGGGTGCGGGTTTCGCTGCCAGCTTTGGCAATCAGTTGCAGGCCCGGCTGGGTGCGCAGGCGAATACGGCCAACGGGGTTGCCAACTCCTTCACCAGCCGCCCGGTGCTGCTGGCGGCGAACGACCACCTTTCGGATTTGATGGCGCCTGTTTCTGACTCGGCGCCGCAGAAGTTTTCATTAAATGGCGGTGCCTCTTCGCTTTCTTCTTCATCGGACGCAGCAAGCAAAAGTTTCTGGGTTCGCGGCAACGGCGGCTATGGCAATACCGACAACGACGGCAATGCCGCAGCAAGCCGGCTTCGCAACTCGGGGCTGAGTGTTGGATTTGATGCTGAAGTGAAAGACGGCGTTCGCGTCGGCGTTGCGGCTACGGGCGGCACGTCGCGCGTCTCCACCGACAACAACGAAAGCGGCAAAACACGAAGCACCGCAGTCGCGGTTTACGGCAGCTACGCGACCGGCCCCTGGAACTTCAGCGGCTCCGCCAGCCTGGGCTGGGGCAAAAACCACCTGGATCGAAGCATCACCATCGGTGCGCTGAACCGCGTGGCTTCTTCAGACTTCGACAGCAGCGCGCTATCCGCTTATGGTGAGGCGACCTACTCAATGCCCATGAATGGCTGGACCTTGCAACCTCTTGCAGGCCTGTCGCTCAACAGAAACAAGGCGGATGGTTTTACGGAAACCGGCGCAGGCGCGCTAAACCTACAGGTCGCAGGTCAGACCGTCAATTCATCCAAGGTCATGCTGGGTGCCAAGGCATCCTTTGACGCAGGCCGCATCCGCATTGAACCGCGCGTGATCTGGGCGCATGAGTTCGGTGACCTCAACACGCCGATGACGGCGCAGTTTCAAGGCGCGGCGACGGCTTCACCTTTCCAGGTTTCGGGTGCGGCGCTCAAGCGTGACACGCTGATCCTCGGGCTGGGTGCCAGCGGCAGTATCAGCAAAGGTGTGGACCTGTTCGCCGATGTTCAGGCTGAGCACAATTCAGCCCAGCGCAAAGTGGCTGTGCTGGTTGGGCTGCGCAGCCGCTGGTAATACGGAAAGTCGGCTCACAGCCGCCTACAGCCTCATAGCGCCACAAACCAATAAAGACGGGCGTGTGCAGCTCCGTTTTTCATAGCGCTCTCTCCTGGCCGGGCGTTTCGTCACGCCACCAAGCCATCCCAATCCCGCAGCCGACCGGCCAGCACGGCAATTCCGACGCTCCAAGCGGGGCAATTCAAGACCCTGCCACTACACGGCGGGCAATCCAGCGCGTCCACGCGGCAGTGTTTTGTGCTTTCAGACCGCCTTCTGGCAGCCCTCGGCCAGCCTCATTCATCCAAATTAATTCTTTGGTTTTGCTATTTGACGTCCAGGAAGCCGAAGGTGGTCAAACGGTCTACTTGCAAAAAAATGTAACGTAAAGCAAAGTCATACAAGGCATCGCTCCGCCTGACGCGGCCTTTATTGCACCGGAAATCATTATCTGGATTCACGTTAAAAAATGTTAACGGGCTGCCGACGGCTCCGCGCAACCCGCCACCGGTGCCCGTTATAGCGCGGCGGCGGCTCGGAATCCCTATGACCTCGCGGCTTGAATGACACAACAACAAACAGCGCCAGCATGAATTCCTGTCCGCACCTTCCTCTCAGACCGCTTTGCCTGGCACTGACCCTTGTAGGCTTGGCCATGGCGCCGCAAGCAGGCCACACCCAAGTCCCCAACGATTTCAACCCCGCAGCCAACCAGGACTGGAACAACCCCGCCAACTGGAGCGGCGGCACCCCCACCGCCGCCAGCGTGGCAAGGGTCCCGACGAACCAGCAGGTCGACATTGGCGGGGCGGCCCAGGTGGGCACGCTGCAGGTCGAAGGAAGCGGCCAGGTGGTCGTCAATCCCGGGGGTACGCTGGCCGCCGGCACGATCCTGCTGGGTACCGTGCCAGCACCGGGTGCCGTGGCATCACTGTTGGTTGACGGAAGCGTCTCGGCCAGCTGGGTGAGCGTGGGCGACGCAGCGACCGGAGGCCAGATCATCGTGACCGGCGCCGGCGCCAGCCTGAATGTGGCGCCGCCCAGTCTGGCCGCCGGCGACCAATTCATTGTTGGCAACACTGGCGATGGGGTGCTGGGCATACGCTCGGGCTCCACCGTCACGGTAGGCGGCACCCGCACCCTGCATCTGGGCCGCGTGGGCACCGGAGCGCTGATCATCGGCGACATCGGACCCAGCGGCACGCTGGATGCCAGCGCCGTGGTTCTCGGCAATGCCGGCTCCAGCATCAAGTTCAACCAGAACGACGCCACCCCCTACACCTTTTCCGCGGCGATCAGCGGCACCGGATGGGTCGAAGTGTTCAGCCACGGCGGGGTTTCCTCTACCGTACTGACAGGCGTCAACAGCTACACCGGCGGCACCTTTATCAGGACCAACGGCCGCCTGACCGGCACCACCACCAGCCTGCAAGGGGCTATCAGCAATGAGGGTTTGCTGACTTTCGACCAGACTGCCAATGGCACGTTTGCGGGGTCCATCGGCGGAAGCGGAACGCTTATCAAGGAAGGCGCTGGCACGGTGATCCTGTCGGGCACCAACACCTACACCGGCGCCACCATCATCAATGGCGGCACCTTGCGCGGCACCACCGCCAGCCTGCAGGGCTTCATCACCAACCGCGCCAATCTGGAATTCCTCCAGGCGGGCAACGGAACGTTTGCCGGCGTCATCAGCGGTACCGGCAATGTGGTCAAAAGCGGCACGGGCAATGTCAGTTTTTCCGGCACCAACACCTACAACGGACCCACCATCGTCACCGGTGGCACGCTGTCGGTTAACGGCAGCCTGACCAACTCCACTGTGCAGGTAATGAACGGCGGCACTCTGGGCGGCACAGGTTCCGTGCGCAACACCACCATCCAGTCGGGCGGCGCGCTGGCGCCCGGCAATTCCATCGGCACCTTGACCGTCGTCGGCAACCTCACCTTCAATGCGGGCTCCAATTACAGCGTGGAGGTCGATTCAGCCGGCAGCAACGACCGCACGAATGCGACCGGCACGCTGACCATCAACGGCGGCACGGTCAACGTGCTGGCAAGCGCCGGCACCTACTCGCCGAGCACGCAGTACACCATCCTCAATGCCACGGGCGGGCGAACTGGCGTCTTCAACGGGGTGAACACCAACCTGGCGTTTCTGACGCCCTCGCTCACCTATGACCCCAACAATGTGTACCTGACCCTGGCGCGCAACAGCACCGGTTACAACAACCTGCCCGGCATGACGCCCAACCAGCAGTCGGCCTCCAACGCCCTTCAAGACGCCTCCGGCGGTGCAAGCGGTGACATGAGCACGGTGCTCAGCGCCATCAATAGCCTGTCGGCGCCGCAGGCCCTGGCTGCTTTTGATGCCATAGGCGGTGCCAACCTGGTGGCCTTGCGCCGCGCCGGCCCCAGCTTTGCCGCCGCATTTGGCGAACAGTTGCAGACACGCGTGGGCCGAAGCAACCAGGGCTCCGTGTGCGGGAGCGACGATATCGCGGGCCGCGAAGCCCTGAGGGCACTTTTTCCGGCCACCGAAGACGGTTGCGGTTTCTGGCTGCGCGGTTATGGCGGCTACCAAACCACCGACAGCGACGGCAATGCCATGGCCAGCCGCCTGAACAGCACCGGCCTGAGCGCGGGTTACGACGCAGAAATGGGCCAGGGTTGGCTGCTGGGTGGCGCCGTCACAGTCGGCACATCAAGGGTCAGCTTTGATTCGAGCGATCAGGGCAGGGCCCGGAGTACAGCGCTGGCGATGTACGCTGCCTATGCCGACGGTGCGTGGCGCCTGAATGGCCTCACCAGTGTGGCATTTCACAGCAACCATATGGACCGCGGCATCGTGGTGGGGCCGATCAGCCGCGTGGCTTCGTCTAATTTCAGCAGCAGCACCGCCACGGCCTACGGCGAGTTGACCTACGACCTGGACATGACCGGCTGGACGCTGCAACCGATGGCCGCGCTGGCCTTCAGCCGCAACCAGACCAACGGTTTCGCCGAGCAGGGCGCCGGTGCGCTCAACCTGCAGGTTGCCGCGCAAACCGTGTACTCGACAAAATCACTGGTCGGGCTGAAGGCCGGTTTCGACATCGGACGGTTGCGGATTGAACCGCGGCTGGTGTGGGCGCATGAATTTGGCCAATACAACACCCCGATGACGGCGCAGCTGCAGGGCGCCGGCACGCCATACCAATTCCAGATTGCGGGCGTAGCCCTCAATGCCAACACGGTGGTCCTGGGCGTGGGCGTTTCGGGCCACATCCACGACAACTTCAAGCTCTTCGCCGACCTCCAGACCGAACAGAACGCACGCCAGCGCAACCTCGCCCTGCTGATGGGGGTGCGCGGCAAATGGTGAACACGGCAACCCGAAGCAAATGGCCCCGTTTCGGCCCACCTGTTGGCCCGTTACCGGCTTAGCCAACTTAAACCGACTTGATAAACCACTTAACCCCTCGTCACACCAGCCGCGTCATACCTCATGGCTTACAAAAGCATGCCCCCTATTCCCTCACCATCCCTGCCGCTTCTCCCGCCGCACAAACCCAAACCGAAACCCGGCAAGGACGCCGGCGCCCACCGATACGACACCATCGTTTTTTTGCTGATCATCGGCCTGGCGATTGTGGTGGCAGGCAGCGCGGCGCGTTACACCCTGGTAGACCGGCCTGCGGCCAAGGCACAAAAGGAAGCCCAGCTGCTGATGCAACAGCTGATGGCCGCGAACCAGAAGAACCAGCAGCAACTTGAACAAAAACTCGCCGAAGCCAAGGCCCAGACCGAGGCATTGCGCGCCAACATGGAGCAAATGAAGGCCGAGATCCAGCAGCCCAAGGCCGCAGCAGAACCGGTTCCGGAGACGGTGCAGAAACCGGTGCCCGACGCCCAGGCCGCGGAGCGCAAGCGGCTGGAGCGCGTCAAGGTGGTCGATGAACTGGTGGACTCGCTGACGCCGAACCTGCAGGTGAAGTTCCAGCAAAAGGTCACCTGGCTGGACCGCAGCGTCTCCTTCGGTTTTAGCCTGACCAACGCAAGCCGCCGCGCCGTCCGCGTGACCCCGCCGCGCATCGCCCTGACCCTCAACCCCCTGCCCAATACGAGGCTGACCGCGAAATCCAGCGATGTGCAGGCTGACATCTGCCCTGGCGGCTTGATCGGGCCCGGAGAGACGATTAACTGCAATGTGGTGCTGCGTTCAGAAGCCACCTTCACCGGCGTCGGCCACATTCCGTTTCGCGCCGTCATCTCAGCACGCACGGAACTCCCGGCGACCAGCGAAACCTGGAAAACCGTGCGTTCCGCCTACAAGGAAGCCTACCTTGAGGAACGCATGGTCAAAAGCGTCTCCTTCAATGGAGAGCTATGGCGTTGACCGGATGCGCGCCTGTCCGGAGCCACGGTCACTGAAGCTCCACCCGGCAAGCAGGCGCTACCCGCTGCCAATGCTATTTAATTGATAGCAGCTTGCGCCCGTTTTTATTGGGGAGAAGGCCGTTTAGGCACCTGAATCGGGAGTTTTGAGGCGTTTCAGGGCTGTGAAGGCCTTGCAGCACCCAGGAGCCGCTCAACGGCCGCATACCTTAGAACAACCCATTTCGGGCATCAAATTGGCCCTTTGCCCAATAACACGGGCCACAAGCAGCTATCAATTCAGGAGCAAAACCCCGGCCCAACCAGGCTCCGGCGGAGCTACTGGAACGGGTTCCATCCAAAGGGCATGCTTTTTGCACACAGTTTTGCCCACAAACCGTATGCAGGAGCCGCGCATGACCCCCCGCCCACAGACCCACATCCCGCGCCGCACTGCGCTGAAGATCCTCGCCGGCAGTGCCGCGTCGATGGCGCTGCCAGCCTTTGCTGCCTGGCCGGACAAACCGGTCAGGATCGTGGTGACCTTTCCAGCCGGCGGCGCCAGCGACATCGTCGCGCGCGTGTTGGCCGAACAACTGGGCAAAAAGCTGGGGCAGTCGGTGGTGGTCGATAACCGGCCGGGCGCCGGCGGCAGCGTGGGCGGCCTTGCCGTGGCACAGGCGCCGGCGGACGGCTACACGCTGATGCTGAGCAACTCGACGCCGGTGTCCATCGGCCCGTTTGCGCTGGAAAAGCAACCCTACGACCCGGTGGAAGGCTTCACCCATATCGCGCTGATCGGCAATGCGCCCTGCGTGGTGATGGCCAACCCGCTCGCGCCCATCAAGACGATCACCGACGTCGAAGCACAGGCGCGCAAGGCCGGCCGGCTGGATTTCGGCTCGGGGGGGCCGGCCTCAATCGGCCACATCTACGGCGAACTGATGAAAAAAGCCATGGGCGTGAACCTGGTGCACATTCCGTACCGCGGCGGTGCGCCCATGACGACCGACCTGATCTCGGGCGTGATTCCTGTGGGCATCGACGTGCTGACGGCTTTTGTGCCTTACTTCAAGAGCGGGCAGCTGGTACCGCTGGCCGTGACCTCGGCCACCCGCTCGCCGCTGGTGCCCGATGTGCCCAGCGTGCTGGAGTTTGGCTACCGCAAGCTGGTGCTGGACAACTTCTTTGGCCTGAGCGGCCCGGCGCGCATGCCCGCCGACATCGTGGCGCGGCTCAACAGCGCGTGCAACGAGATCCTGGCAACAGCGGAGATCAAGAAGAAAATGCTGGATCTGGGCATCACCACCCAGCCCATGAGCCCGGCTGCGTTCACCGGTTTCGTCAAGGAGCAGGTGGCTGTCCTGGGGCCCGCCGTCAAAGGGGCGGGCGTGAAGCTCTGACCGCATCCGCCCCGAGCGAGACCGGTCTTTACCAGCTGAAGCCGTGGTATAGCTTTACCAGCAGCAAGGCGGCTGGCCCCTGAGGGGGCAGCGACCCACGCAAGTGGGGGGCGTGGGGGCTCAGCGAACCACGCTGAGGTAGGCGTAGGCGGCGCTGCGCAGTTCCTGGGCTTGCAACGGATTGCGGCCGGCGCGTGCTTCGGCGCGTTCCATCAGGTTGTGGGCCACACCGTTCACAGGGGCCACGCGGGTAGCGGCAGGCAGGAAACGGGCGATCTGGGAAATCAGGCTGTACATGTCAGGGTCACCTTCGTGGGGTGAAAAAGTTGCGATGACTGAAGAATAAGGGTTTTCCCTAGGGTTTCAACCCTAGCCCAACCCCTTATCCATGCAAAGGATGCATAACGTGCCGTGCCACAGCACATGCACACCCCATCTAGGTGATTTCCGGGGAAAACTTCACGGAGGCGGGAGGCTATGCTTGGCCTGTGGCCCATCCTTCCAGTCCTCCTTCTTCGCCCCCGGCTGAAACGCAGGCCTCAGCGCCCGGTGAGGCGCTGGCGCTGCTGCGGCAGATTGCCTCGAATATTGACGCCATGCTCTGGTCCTGGGACCCGCATACCGGCCGCATTACCTATACCAATCCGGCTTTCGAGGCTTTCTGGGGCTTGTCGGCTGACACGCTGGCTGACAAGCCCTGGCAGTGGCTGGCACATGTGGACCTGGCGGACCGTGAGCGGGTGCTGAACCTGCAGACCAGCGCCCAAAAGCGCAGTGAAGAGTACAAAGTCATCCGGCCGCAGGGGGGCAATGCGCGGCTGAACCAGCGCGCACTGCCGATGTACAGCTCCTCGGGGCAATTGCTGCGCGTCATCCACCTGGCCAACAACATCACCTGGCAGCTCGACACGTCCAAACAGCTGCGCGTGGAAATCGGCCGGCGTACCGACTCCGAGGCCAAGTACCGCGCGGTGGTGGAAAACGTCAGCGAGGGCATTCTGGTCACGGCGGCCGGGCGCATCCTGTATGCCAACCCCAAGGCACTGGAGTTGACCTCGCTGGACGAGGAAACCGCCAAGTCCCGGCCCTTTATTGAATTCATCCATCCCGACGACCGCGAGAAGGTCATGGGCAACCACATGAAGCGCCTGCGCGGCGAGGCCGTGGACAACTATTACCAGTTTCGCGTGCAGCACAGCCACAGCGCTACACGCTGGCTGGAGATCAGTGCGGTGATGTTTGAATGGCAGGGCGAGCCGGCGACGCTCAACTTCCTCACCGACGTTACGCGCAAGCGCCAGGCCGAGGAAGACATGCTCAAGGCCCTCGCGCATGAGCGGGAGCTGTCGGAGCTCAAGTCCCGTTTTGTCGCCGTGGCGTCGCACGAATTCCGCACCCCGCTGGCCGCCATCCTGTCGTCCGTGGAGCTGCTCGATGCCTACGGCCCCAGCTTTCCGGCCAGCGAGCGCCGCGAGCTGCTCGGGCAGATCAAGACGGCGGTGGCCCGCATGAACAGCATGGTCGAGCAGGTACTGATGACCAGCCGGCTGGAGCTGGGCAAATTCCAGTTCGAAGCCGCACCGCTGGCGGTGCCCGACTGGCTGGTGCAGGTGATGGGCGAATTCGAGCGCGGCAACCCGCAGGCCTCGCGTGTGTCGCTGACCTGCGACGGCCTGGACGCGCCGCGCACAGCGGACCAGCAGCTGCTGCGCTACATCGTGGTCAACCTGGTGGGCAATGCGCTGAAATATTCACACCCGGACACCCCGGTGCAGTTTGCGGTCCGCGGGGAGGGTGAGCAAATTCACCTGCGCATCAGCGACCAGGGCATCGGCATCCCGGAAGCGGACCTGCCGCGGCTGTTCGGCAGCTTTCACCGCGGCACCAATGTCGGCAACATCTCCGGTACCGGCATTGGCCTGCATATCGTGAAGGAATGTGTGGACCTGCACCAGGGGCAGATTGAGGTCAGCAGCCGGGCCGGGCAAGGCACGACCTTCACCGTACGGCTGCGGGCGCCCCTGGCCTGACGCCTTTGCGCCTTTGCGCCGCCGGGTCACCGGTTCGCTCACCGGTCAGGGGTGATGTTTGCGGTGATAGGTCAACGCCGCCTGGATGCAAAACGCCAGTGCGTCATGCGGCGGAGCATCCGTGCTGTCCAGCACGATGGCCCGGTTGCCTTCGTAGCGAAGCTCCCGCGGAAACAGCGTGCGGAAGGTATCCACCAGCGTGGTGTTGCAGTTGAAGTACAGCGCGTACTGCGACGGACTGGATTTGACCGGCCCGAGGCGGATGGTGCTGCCGCTTTTGCTGGCTGAGGTGAGGTAAGCCGGTTCACCCCATTTGAGCGTTTCCTCGATCTTGCCGACACCGGGGGTGGCCGACGCCGTGTCCAGGATCAGCTGGCGCAGGGCCAGCAGCTTGCGCCGCAACAGCGGCGGGTAGGCCGCGAAGGTCTGCGCAACGGCGGCATTCTCGATTTGCGTCACAAGGGTTCCTGTTCATTTTCTGGTGCCATTGGAATCTAGCGCACCGGTGCAAGACGGCGCAAGCGAAACATCTTCCCGCACAATGAGCGGGTGAATATCCAGCTCCTTTCCGACCTGCATCTTGAATCCAATCCCAACTTCACGGCGCAACCTGTGCCCGGTGCTGGCCTGCTGGTGCTGGCCGGCGACATCGGCTCCTACCAGAAGGGCTCGCTGCTGGATGAATTGAACATCAGCGACTTTGGCCTGGCGCGGTTTTCGCCACTGTCGGTAGCGCGCGGCGGCGCAGGCTGGCCCACACCGGTGCTCTTTGTGCCCGGCAACCACGAATACGACGGCCTGGACTTTGATGAGGCCCATGCGCGGCTGCGTCAAACCTGCGAGCGACTGGGCATCATCTGGCTGGAACGCGAAACCGTCGTGATCGAAGGCGTGCGTTTTGTGGGCAGCACGCTGTGGACCGACTTTGACGCCCTGAGCGAAGGCCAGGCCCAGGCAGCAGACATCACCCTGGGCGAACAATTGAAGGCGCGTGAAAAAGCCTTTCGCGCGGCCAACTTCTACCTTCATAAAAACCATTCCTTCCGCGCCGGCCAGCCGCTGCTGGCGGCCGACGTGCGTGAAGAAGGCCTCAAAAGCCAGGCCTGGCTGCGGCAGGCGCTGGCTGTGCCGTTTGAAGGGCCTACCGTGGCCGTGACACATTTCGCGCCCAGCCTGCTGAGCGCCGACCCGCGTTATGGCTTGGTGCCGGGCACTGCGGGGTTCTGCAACGCACTGGACGACCTGCTGCCGCTGGCCGATCTGTGGCTGCATGGTCATCTGCACTGCGCGATTGACTACGTCAGCCGGGGCTGCCGCGTGGTGGCCAACCCGCTGGGGTATGCGCGCAAACACGAGCAGGAGGCATTTTTGCCCAATTTATTGATCAAAATCGGGGACTAGCCCTTTAAGTCCAGGCGCCAGTCGCTATCAAAACAATAGCGTTTGACGGGCGAAACATGACATGAGTTTCTGCCCCGGCAACAGAAAAGTGTGCCTTGAGCGCGTCATAACCGGAGACGCATCGCAGGTAATTATTTCCCATTGATTTCCCATTGATCCCTCGCCGCTGTGCTGGCCGCCGACGGGCCATGCATGCGTGCGTCGCAGTTATCACCCCGTCAATGCAGCTGCGGCGCGGTGTGCCAGATTTTTTGGGGCTCCCTCTTTGACTTTTCCGAACTTTCCTGCGATTGCACAACCCAACACGCCATAACACTTTGTTCCAATTGATGGTTTGCGTGGCATTGGGCTTGCCTGTATCTTGACTGAAGCGGTACAGCAACATCTCTTGCACTGCAGCCGCATCGGGAGAGCACCATGAAAAGCAATGCGTCCTATCTTGGCGCCTGGCTCGCCGCCGTCGGGCTGGCGGTTGCGTTCGCGTTTGCGGCACCCAATGACTCCAGCGTGATGGGCCGTTTGCCGGCCTTCATGGCGCAAACCCTGCTGCGACAGCCGGTTAACGTGCCCGATGGCCTGCCCTCCGACCGCACCCTCGCCCTCATCACTTTCCAGCGCGGCCAGCATGCGCAGGTCGAGAGCTGGATCGAGGGGCTGAACCTGCGAAATGACCCGTCCATCACCTGGGTGCGCATGCCAGTCGTCAACGACCCCGGTACCTTGACGGGCCGCAGCGCCGTCGAAAACAAGCTTCTGAAGCACTACCCGGCCGACACCGAACGGGCCAAGCTGGTTCCGGTGTTCACCGACCGCGCCAGTTTTGTACGGTCTGCCGGTCTCAACAGCATTGACCAGGTGTACGCCGTAGTGGTCAATCGCCAGGGTGATGTACTGGCGCGGGTTGAAGGCCAGTTCGATGCGAACAAAGCCCAGACCCTTCGCGAAACTTTGAAGAACTTTTAGCCCCCACGCTTGCTCACTGCGTGTAGCCGCTGCCCCCCCGAGGGGGCGCTGCACCTGCGGTCTGGCAAAGCCAGTCCCGCGGCCCTGGCTGGTATTAAACGGCTCGCTTCGCATCGCGCCTGAGGCCCTGCACTCCCCCGGTTTGAAGGCCAGCATGAGCCGTGGACCGGCTTTGCCGGGCCACAGGCGGGCGGCCCCCTCGGGGGGCAGCGGCTACACGCAGTGAGCAAGCGTGGGGGCCCTACTTCCTACAAAGTCTCACCCAGCGTGAAATAGAAGGTGGCGCCCTGCCCGGGTGACGACTGGGCCCAGACCTTGCCGCCATGCCGAGCCGCGATCCGGTGCACCGTTGCCAGGCCAATGCCTGTGCCGGCGAATTCCGACAGCGAGTGCAGCCGCTGGAACGCCCCAAACAGCTTCTCCGCATAAGCCATGTCAAAGCCCGCACCTTTGTCCCGTACGAAATAAACCGTCTCCCCGTCTTCCCCGATCTCATGGCCGAAGGTGATGTCGGTGCGCTCCTCGTGGGCGCTGAATTTCCAGGCATTGCCGAGCAGGTTGTCCAGCAATTGCTTGAGCAGGCGCGGATCTCCCTGTCCTTTCAGGTCCGCTTCAACATGGAACGCCACCGGCCTGTCGGGCTCTCGCTCTCGGTACCCGTCAAGAGTTGCCTGAACCAGCGCGCTGAGATCGACGGGCTCCCAGCGCAGGCTTGAGCGCGACACCTGCGCCAACGTCAGCATCGCTTCGATCAGTTCTCCCATCTGGACCACGCCGGCCCGTATGCGCGCCAGGTAATGCCGGCTGCGCTCAGACGGTGGTGTGGTGTCAGCCTTGTTCATCGCCCGCTGCAGCAGGTCGCTGAATCCGTCGATCGCGCTCAACGGGCTGCGCAAGTCATGCGACACAGAATAGGAGAAGGCTTCCAGTTGTTTGTTGGCAAACTCGAGCTGCGCGGTGCGTTGCTGCACGCGTTCTTCCAGGCTGGCGTTGAGCTGCAGAATCTCTTCGCGCGCTCGCCTGCGTTCGCGGATGTCGGTATTGATGCCGAGCACTCCGTTGACGTGGCCTTCCTCGTCGCGCACGACCGTCCAGCGCGCTTCGATCGCCACTGTTGAGCCGTCCCTGGCGCGTTGCTCAAGCTCCCCGGTCCAGTCTCCCTCATTGGCCACCGTCCGGGCCATGGCATCCACGAGTACCCGAGGGTCCTGGTACATGAACTCTTCCATCGTTTTGCCCAGCACTTCCTCGGCCGTCCACCCATAAAGGCGTTCAGCGCCTTTGTTCCAGAAGCGTATGGTGCGGTCCAGGTTGCGGACCATGATGGCGTCCTGCGCCCTGTCAAGCAACGAAGCCTGTTCGCGCAGCTGGACCGCGGCCTGGCGCGCGCGCTCCTGGCTGCGCTGGCGTTCCAACCGCTCCCGCAAGCTCAAGATACCGAATGCCAGGTTATCGGCAAGCTCCTGCATGAGCTTGACTTCTTCAGCGCTGAAGTGCTGCGCTTCGGCCGAATAGAGGCACAGCACGCCGAAACTGGTCGGTCCTTCGCGCAAGGGCAGGCAGACCGCGCTCTGGTAGCCTCGCTTGATGGCATCGGCTTGCCAGTAAAAATGATTTTCGGCGCGGCCGATGTCACCGCTTTGCTGGGGCAACCCGGTGCGAATGGCCTGACCCGCGGGGCCCTGGCCCGTGACCTGGTCATCGCGCCAGCTCAGGCGGATCACCGTCAGGTAGCCACCTTCGTTGCCTGCGTGAACCATGGGCAGTATGGTGCGCGCCTCGTCGTTTTGCGCATAACCAACCCACGCCATACGGTAATTGCCTACATCGATGGCAACGCGGCAAACTTCGGCCAGCAGGGCTTCTTCGTCTTCGATCCGGTTAATGGCAATGCTGGACTGGCTGAGCATCTGCAGCGCCCGGTTGGTACTGGCAAGCGCCAGGTCGGCGAGTTTGCGGTCCGTGATGTCGCGCGCGGTTCCCACCACACGTTCGAGCACACCCGAAGCATCGAGGACCGGATAGGCATGGTCGCGTATCCACCGGAGCTTGCCGTCAGCGGACTGGATGCGGTATTCGATATCGGAGGACTCTCCAGCGCGATTGCGCTTCCTGGCGAGTTTCAGCAAAGGTCGATCCTCCGGCAATGCGGCGTCGGCATACGACAACGGATCGGCATACAAGCTCTCACGGCTGCGGCCCCAAACCTTCTCATAGCCGGGGCTGACGTAGAGAAGGCGGCCCGAGCGGGGGTCCGAGTTGTAGAAGACGTCGTTGATGTTTTCAGCCAGTTCGCGAAAACGGGCCTCGCTGCTGATCAGCGCCGCCTCCGCGCGGGCGCGAACCAGCGCAATGCCAGCCAGCCGCGCCGCTGTGGCGATCAGTTCGAGGTCATGCGCCTGGGGCCTGCTGGGATAACGGCGGTAGATGGCAAATGTCGCAAGCACCTCGCCGTCAGTGGACACCACAGGGGAGGACCAGCAGGCGCGCAGACCATGCGTTTGCAGGAGTTCACGGTAATCCTGCATCAGCGGATCCTGCTGGGTGTCTTCAACCACGACGATTTGATTGCGAAATGCCGCTGTACCGCAGGCGCCGACACCTTCACCAACCTGCAGTCCCTCGATGGCCCGGTTGTAGCTGTCAGGGAGATTGGGTGCGGCGCCCAGGTGAAGTTGCTGCCCCTCCACCAAAAGGATAGAGCAAAGGTTGTCGGGCGAATCGGCCTCTATCAGCTGCACGATGGCCTCCAGTGATCGCTGCAGCGACGCATTGCCGGCAATCAGCGCCAGCACCTGCTCCTGGGCCAGGGCGAAGTCTTCCGCAGCCTTGGCCCTCGTGATGTCAACGAACACTGCGACGCCTCCTACCAGTGTGCCGGTCTCGTCGCGCAACGGCCGGGTGCTCATCCTGAGCACCCGGTCGTCGGCCCCAGGCCTGCGAAACACCAGGTCCCAGTTATCCACACTGATGCCACGCGTGGCGCGGGCCAGCGGCCGCTCCGGCGCCGGCAAGATGGTTTTCTTGTCAAGCATCAACAGCTCGTGGCCGCGGCGCCAGTCCTCAACCCGCGCGTCGGAACCTGGCGCCGCACCAAAAAGCTTGCGGGCCGTCGCGTTAAACACCAGGAAGCGCCCTTCGGTATCTGCCGCGATCACGCCTTCACTCATGCTGTTGAGGATGAGGTCCAGCAGCGAGCGCTCTTTGTCCACGCGGCTCAGCATGGCATCGAGCTCTTGCTGCCGCGCCTGAAGTGACTCCGCCATACGATTAAAGGTCAGTCCGATTTCGCCGAGTTCACCCTGGTAAAGCGGCCCCAGCCTGACGCGCGCTTCAAGATTGCCGCGCGCAACTTCATCGGCCTCCTTCAGGATCGCCTTGGCCGGATTGACGATCAGGCGGTTGCCCATCCACCAGGCACAGACCGCCCCCACCACGGCCATGGCAAGCAGCGTCGCCAGCTCCATGAGCAGGTTCTCCCGGCTCTTGGCGGCTGCCATTTCCTGTGGGACGCTGACGGCCACAAACAGCCCGTCCCGACCTCCGCCGGCGACCGGTGCAAAAGCGTAAAGCCGCTGGTTTCCCTGCGCATCGGGTGCATGAAGCACACCGAGGTGACGGGTTTGCACGCCCTGCCGTACCGCAGAGTCCGGATGCTGCTGGCCTACCCAGGCGGGAGCAGGCGGGGAAACGGCCAGAACCACGCCATCCCGGTCAAGTACCGTCAACCTGGCGCCTGGCATGCTGGATGCCTTGGCCAAGGTCTCGGCGAAGACCTTCAGATCCAGAGAAGCAAAGGCCACGCCGCCAGCGGCATGCAAGTCAGTATGAACTGGTACGGCAAATGTCAGGCCCGGCAGGCCATCGATGCCACTGCCATAGCCCCCTACAGCAAAGCGTTGGCCGGCCATGACTTGCCGAAAGAACGGCCTGTCTTCGACCTGTGTGGTGCCAGCGCTATCAAGGGTGCTGCAGACCAGCCGGCCATCGGGTGCCGCGACGCCCAGATGAGTGAATTGGGGGTGCTCCCGGTGGATCTTTTTCAGGTATTGCCCACACTGCAGGGGCTCCTGCGCCTTGATGTGTGGCGCGGCGGCCACGCCATTGAGAAGCTCGTGGACACCATCCACTGTGCGCTGCTGGTGGGTAGCGACCAGCAAGACCTGGGACTGGAGGTCGGCCTGCGCATGTTCAAGTGCGGCTTGACGGCCTTCTTCGGTGTAGTAGGCGAGCAGGCCAAATACCGGGAGCAGCGCAAGCAGCACCAGCAGAACCAGACGGGTACGCAGCCCCAGCCATCCCAGCATTCGTTACCTTGTGCCTTTCACTGCAACGCAGCGCCAAGCGCGCATCACTTCACAGTGTGCGCAAGCCGATGCCTTTTGTAAATGGGATTACTCCCTTACCTGTCTTTGTCAGCGAATGAAACACCGGGCACCAGCAGGGCAACGTGCCCTAATCCGTTCATCGCAACTCGCGAATACCTGCCTCAGTCGCCTGCGATCAAGCCACGAGAGATTGCGCAGCGGACTGCTTGAGTGCGGCCGTGAGTGCGTCCAGCACCTCGGATTCCAGATTCCAGCAGTGCCAGTAGAGTTGGACAGGCAGCGTGTACGCGGGCGCCATATTGACGAGCTGACCCTGGTCAATCAGGCCCTGCGCCAACAGGCGCGGCACCACGCTGACACCCCAGCCCGCCAGTACAGCCCTGACCATGCCCTCCGATGAGGGCACAAACAGCTGGTTGAGCGTGACGCGCTTGAGTCCAAAGGCCTTGCTCACAAAATCAACCGGCAGTTCGTCTTTGCGGTTGAACGCGATGAAAGGCACTTCGCGAAAGTTGTATTGCGTCAGTGAGGGGGTGGTCTGGTTGTCGCCGGGGCCGTCGCGGTGACCCAACCGCTTTTGGGCAAAGCCCGGTGCGGCCACCGCAATGTACTGCATGGCGCCCAGCGGCTCTACCTTGCAGCCGCGCAGCGCCTGCTTGAGTGTGGTGACGCAACCGAGCACCTGGCCTTCACGCAACCATTCGTGGGTGAAGTTCTGGTCATCGTGGATGATTTCCATGGGCAGGCCTTGCTGCGCCAACTCCGTCAGCGCCGGCAAGGCCCAGGTAGCAATGCTGTCGGCGTTGATGGCAATCGAAATACGTTCTTCTTCGCGAGCACCGCCAAGCGAGCTGGGCGCCAGCTCTTTCATGTCCCGCTCAAGATCTGCGCGCAGAAGGCGCAACATCTTGGTATGTTTAAGCAGCAGCTGGCCGGCTGAAGTCGGTTTGAGCGGCCGGCTGCGCACAATGAGTACAGTGCCAACCTGGGCTTCCAGCGCACGTAACCGCTGGGATACCGCTGATTGTGTGATCGACAGGCGCTGCGCGGCACGTTCAAAACCACCCTCTTCCACGATAGCCGCCAGGCATTCGAGCGCGTCCGGGTCAAAAGTACTCATACGAGGCTCTCTTTGTATTAGTTGTTCTGATGTTTTCACTGATAGTTTAATTTTTCTATTAATTGAAAGCAACATCCTTCACACTTGAACGCTGTAAAAGGGGGTTGGTATGAAGGTAGTGGTTTTGGGAGCGGGAATCATTGGTGTCAGCACCGCCTGGCATCTGCTGGAACGCGGCCATGAAGTGACCGTGGTGGACCGGCAGCCCGCGGCCGCCCTGGAAACCAGCTTCGGCAACGCCGCGCAGATTTCGGTCAGCTACTGTGAGCCCTGGGCCAACAAGGATGCGCCCCTGAAGGCCCTGAAGTGGATGTTTCGGGACGACGCACCGCTGCTGTTCCGCCCGCAACTGCCTTTCGGGGATGGCTGGCAGCAGTGGCGCTGGGGCCTGCAGTTTCTGTCGCAGTGCAACGATGCCGCGTTTGAACGCAATGTGCAGCAGCTGGTGGCGCTCGGGGCTTATAGCCACACTGCCCTCAAGGAGGTCGTCCGGGCCACCGGGATTGAATACAACCGCCTGGAACGCGGCATCGCGCATTACTACACCGACCAGAAATCATTTGACACCGCAGGTGAAGCCGCCGCGCTGATGCAAAGATATGGCGTGGCGCGCCGTGTGGTGAGCACGGCCGAACTGCTGGACATCGAACCGGCTTTCCAGTCATTTGCACATCGCATCGTGGGCGGAACCTACACCGCCAGCGACGAAAGCGGCGATGCCCGTGTCTTCACCCAGGCGCTGGCCCAGCGCTGCGCCGACCGGGGCGCCCGCTTCCTGTATGGCCACGACATTGAGCGGCTGGAGAAAGCCGGCGGCGCCATCGAGTCCGTCGCGATACGCCCGAGGACCTTGCACAGCACGAACGAAGAGCTGATCCACCTGAAGGCCGATGAGGTGGTCGCGGCCTGCGGCTCCTACACGGCTCCGCTGCTGCGCACGGTGGGCGTGGACCTTCCGATTTACCCGGGCAAGGGCTACAGCGCCACCTTCAAGCTGCTCAAGCCCGAACTGGCTCCCTTCGTCAGTACCATCGACGACGAAGTCAAATGCGCCATGAGCCGGCTCGGCACCCATTTGCGCGTCGCCGGCACCATCGAGGTCGGCGGCTACGACCTCTCGCTGGATACGCCACTGGCCAAAGCGCGCTGCAAGATGCTGGCGGACCGCATCGAAGAAGTGTTGCCGGGCGTGTGCGATACCCGCCTTGAGGAGCAGGGCGGCACACCGAATTTCTGGACCGGCCTGCGTCCCGCCACGCCCACCAACATTCCCTACATCGGCAAGACAAAGGTTGGCCGCCTGTGGGTGAATGCCGGGCATGGCACGCTTGGCTGGACGCATGGCGCGGGCTCGGGCAAGGCGATGGCCGAGCTGATCTGCGGCGAAGTCCCTGGCATGACGTTCAACTTTTACGGGATGGACCGCGCACGCAGCCGGCTGGAGCCCACCGCGGCCTGACCACGGCCGATTGTTCAGGCCGCGTGCTGATCCAGCGTGCGCTGTGCGTGCTCACGCAACGCGACACGCAGCGCAGGGGGTTCCTGTATTTCAAAAGCAAAAGGCAGCCTTGAAAGTTGCCGGGCGAACCACGGGATGTGGTCGGTCTGGCTGTGAAGCAGCACGCCTTCGTCACTGGGTTGAAACACGCCGATGCTGTCGGGCAGTTCCATTTGCGCGGTCTGCAGGTCGGTATGAAGCAGCAGGCGCACAGTATTTGTACGCGGCATGGTGGCCAGTCCCAGGACGAGATACTGGGCTGCATTGAAATCAGCCGGCGGCGTGAACACTACATTGAGCGGCCGCACTTCCTGCACCCTGTCAAGCCGAAATGAGCGCAGGGCTCCGCGCAAATGGCACCAACCCACCACATACCAGCGGCCGCGGCGAAACGCCAGGCCGTAGGCATCGAAATCGCGCTCGGTGACTTCGCCGTCGGCTGAACGGTAAGCCATATGCACGCGCTGCCAACCGTGCGCCGCACTGCTCAGGGCCAGCAACGCCGTGTTGTCGCCAGGGGCTACTGCATGGCGGATATCCAGCGTCACGGTTTCGCCGAGCGCACGAACGCGATTTTTCAGCTGGTAGGGCATCACGCGCTCCAGCTTGGCCTGCGCACTTTCAGAGGCGGGTGCAGCCTCTGCCAGTCCCAAGCCGCGCGCCGCGAGCAGGCCCAGCGACAGGGCGAGGGCTTCGTCGTCGGTGAACATCATCGGCGGCAGCTTGAAACCAGCGATCAGGCTATAGCAGCCATAGCGGCCACGCTCGGCCACTACCGGAATGCCCAGGTCTTCCAGCTTGGCGATGTAGCGGCGCAAGGTACGGCCATCCACTTGCAGCCGCCTTGCGAGCTCGGCACCGCTCAGCCTACCGTGTGACTGCAGCAGTTCCAGGACCGTCAGCACGCGCGTGGTGGGTGAATACATGGTGAAAAGTCTAACGTTTAATTA
The DNA here is from genome assembly GCF_050626995.1 of Polaromonas aquatica. GTDB lineage: Bacteria > Pseudomonadota > Gammaproteobacteria > Burkholderiales > Burkholderiaceae_C > Polaromonas > Polaromonas aquatica_A. The sequence continues at coordinate 1,842,690 of NZ_CP192467.1, forward strand.
GGGCCGAAACAGCCCTATTACCTTTTTAGACTGGATTTCGTGCCTTTCACTGCGCGCCAAAGCGCTTCACAGCCATGACCACAACGACCCTCATCCAAACGCCGGACTTTGCCGACCTCACCGACGGACGCCACGACTTCAATTTCATCACCGGGCGCTGGCTGGTCAGCAACAAGCGCCTGCGACGGCGCCTTGAAGGGTGCACCGAGTGGGAAAGTTTCGAAGCCGTGCAGGATGGCGCATTACTGCTGGGCGGACTCGGCAACATGAATGACCTGGTCACCGAGGACAGGCAGACCATCGGCATGGCCTTGCGCTTTTTCAACCCGCAAACGCGCTTGTGGAGCATTTACTGGGTCAGCCACAACGACGGCTTGCTGCAGCCGCCGGTGGTCGGCTCTTTTAACGACGGCGTAGGCCGGTTTGAGGGAAGCGACAGTCATGAAGGGCGGCCGGTACGGGTCCGTTTCACGTGGTCCGGTATTACACCCAATCACGCCCGGTGGGAGCAGGCCTTTTCAGAGGACGGTGGACGCCATTGGGAGACCAATTGGGTGATGAGCCTGTCGCGCCCCGCTTACCACGCCGTGCACCGCTAAAAGAAGCAGGGCCTGTTCATGGACCACTTCGCACACCTCTGGCTGTTTTTTCTCATGGTGCTCGGCATCATCATCCTGCCGGGCATGGACATGGCGTTTGTCATGGCCAGCTCATTGACCGGCGGCCGCAAAGCCGGCCTCTTTGCTGTCGCGGGCATCGTAGCGGGCGGTGTTTGCCATGTGGTGGCTGGCGCGCTGGGGCTGGGTATCCTGCTGCAGCTGGTTCCCGGCATGGTCAATGTCATGCTGGTGGCGGGCAGCCTGTATATCGCCTGGATCGGATGGTCGCTGATGCGCAGCACGTCTGTTTTCGGCGCACTGCCAGACATCGAGCCGCCGTCCCCGTGGCGCACTTTCAGGCAGGCTGCGCTCACCTGCCTGCTCAATCCCAAAGCCTACCTCTTCATGCTGGCGATCTTTCCGCAGTTTTTGCGGCTGGAATATGGGTCACTCTGGGCTCAGGCTGTGGCGCTTGGGCTGATCATTGCCGTTACCCAGGCCGGTGTATACGGTTCACTCGCGCTGGCCGCCGCAGGCACCCGCCAGTGGCTGGCAGACCGGCCGGGGGCGAGTGTTGCCATGGCACGCATGGTGGGCACGATGCTCATTGCAGGGGCAGTCTTCACGGCGTGGCAGGGCTGGCGGCGGTTTTGAGCCGCCTGGCGCACGCCATCAAGCGGCCGGCCATGGCGGCCCCTTCAATTCGACGGTATTGCCTTCCGGGTCGCTGAGATAGATCGAAGGTCCTTCACCTTCTGCGCCGTACCGGGACTCCACGTCACCTGCAGCAACACCATGCGCTTCAAGATGCCGGCTGATGGCGTCCGCATCGAATGGCTCAATGCGAAAACAGAAATGATCGACATTTCGCCCTTCTTTTCCGGGTGCCACGCCACCGGCTCGCCCCAGTTTGCCGTCTACCGGAACCAGGTCCACCAATGACCGCCCGGCGCGCAGCTGCACCAAGCCGATCTCATCCTGTGTGCGCTCCAGGCCGCAGCCCAACACCTCGGTGTAGAAGCGCACCATGCCTTCCAGGTTCACGACCCGAAGGACGATGTGGTCAATGTCGCGAATTTGGATCATGGCAGGAACTGTTCCGTTGGATATGCGTCTGATTCTGGCACGCACGCCCAGACCCCGCTCGGGCAAAGGCACGCAGCTGCCGGTACCATGGCCGCCATGAATCCGAACCCCAGATTTCTTTTTCTCGCCACCTCTACACGCGAACCCGGCGCATTAGGCAATACCGAATGGCTGGCCCGGCAAGCCGCCGCCACCCTGCCGCCCGGCACACCCCAAGCCTGGCACCACCTGTCCCGCATGCAGATGCCGTTATTTATCGACCAGCGCCACACCACTGGCCAGTACGCCATGCCGGAAGGCGACATGAAGACATTGCTCGACGCCACGCTGGACGCTACCGACATCGTGTTTGTCGCCCCGATCTACTGGTACAGCATCCCCTCGCCACTGAAGATTTACCTGGACCACTGGAGCGCGTGGATGCGTGTACCCGGCCTACCCTTCAAGGATGAGATGGCGAAAAAAACCTTGTGGTTGATCACCACCAGCGGCGACCGCGCCAAAGCACAACCCATGATGGATTCAATCCGTCTGTGCGCGCAATTCATGGCGATGCGCCATGGAGGTGAACTTTGGGGCAAGGGCGGGCCGCCCGATGTCGTCAAGGCCGACGCTTTGGCGGTGGCGCAAGCCGCCGTTTTCCTCGCGGCCTGAAGCCTTGCAGCGCCTTGGCGCTCGGCAGGTGGCCTTTTCCTACAGGGCCTGGTTTGGCGGACTGACAGGCTGGCAAGGGCGGCTGGTGCACAGTTGGACCATGAACTCTTCCCAACGCGGCAAACCCGATCCGGGTACACCCGCCACCCCTTCGTCCGGCAAGGGCATGCCGGCCAGGGATCCGCGTGCACAACGTTCCCGTCCCGGCAAGCAGGACACACTGAAAGACGGCGCTGTCGAGTCCAGCCTGGAACTGCCGCACGAGCGCGACCAGGCGGTAGACATGACCAATGCCAAGCCCAATCCGGTAGTCAAACAAGCCGGCAGGGACGTCAAACGGGGACTGACCGACACCACCAAAGGTGTGGAACTGGATCGGGCTTATAAAAAACTGTGAGTTCGTGTGCGTCCCGCGCTCACGGCACCGGGGATGAAGATGTCATCCCGCCCCTGGCTGGCAGGCCTGGCGGAGCAGCCACTTTCTCGCTCATCCAGCGCAATAAATCCAGCCACATCTGGCGCATCTCGGCATCCAGCGGCGTGCGGGTTGAATTGGGCAATTCGATGGTGACTACCGGTACGCCCTTGTGCACACCACCATAATTACCCAGTGAGCCGGGGAAGATGCCCACCTGGTCAAGGTACAGGCGCCCCAGCCTGGAGGGTGGCACGGACGGGCCGTCAAAGTCGAGCACGCCATAAGGCGCATGAATGCTGACAATCAGGTTGGGTTTGAAGCTCTGCATCTGCTCATGCAAAAACCGCGATTCGGGTTCTGATAGCGGTTTGGGCCCGGGCCAGCGGCGCGGGTCTTTGCCGGTGCGCTTTTCCCAGTAAACCCTGGCATCCCGTTCCCAATGGGGCGTGGGGAAGTTGCGGTTCAAATCCACACCGCGGGCATTGGCGCGGCGCGGTGGCCTGGAAAGCACGCCGTCCGGATTGAGCACTGGAACGAATCGCCAGTGGATCGCCTGCGGCGAGTCCAGGGGCGGCTGGGAAGCCAGCCTGATCCAGTGCAGCGCCACCGCTCCGGAAGACAGTTCATCGCCATGAATCGCACCCACGACCAGTACACGCAAGCTGGGGGATTCGGGCTTGACATCGCGCACCCAAAGCGCCCGGCCATTGACCGAATGCGTCCCCGAAGGCTGCAGTTGCGCCGCCTCACACAGCTCACGCTTCACATTCGGGAGTTTGGATGAATAATCGGCACAAGGCGAATCTGCGCGGGCGCCAACAGCTATTAAATAGATAGCAAAAAAGCAGGCGATGGAACGAAAAGATGGCATGGCATCCAGTTTAACTGGCAGGCCGCCAACGCCCCACAAGATGCCGCCTAAGCCCTGCCGCGGGTACGCCTGTACCGCTTCAGTTAAATTACCCTTCTATGCTGACCCCCGCCATCCCCCGCAAAGCGAGCAGCCCCAGCTTCTCCCAGCGGGAGTTCCGGGCATCGCTGGCCATGTTCGCCACCGGCGTCACCATCGTCACCGCACGCACGGCCGAAGGGGCATTGATCGGCCTGACGGCCAATTCTTTTAACTCGGTATCGCTTCAGCCCCCGCTCGTGCTCTGGAGCCTGGCGCAGGCAGCCGGTTCGATGGCGGCGCTCAGCACCGGATCACACTACGCCATCAATATCCTTGCGGCTGACCAGAAAGAGCTGGCCGAGCGCTTTTCCAGCCGGCGCGAAGACCGCTGGAAAGGTGTGCTGTTTACGGAAGGTGTCGGCGGTGCGCCGCTGCTGACAGGCGCGGCGGCAACCTTCGAATGTTTCAACCGCAGCCGGTATGAAGAAGGCGACCACGTGATCTTCGTAGGCGAAGTGGAGCGCTGCACCCACCGCGCGGGTGCTGCGCCGCTGCTGTTTCACGGCGGCAGGTTTTACACCGAGCATCCGCTGTAACGTCGCCGCAAAGCGGGCCGTTTTCAGGCCAACCGGCCCAGCCGCACGGTCGTCACCCCAGGCCGTAACTGCCGTACCGACGGCATGACCAGCACACAGTCGTCATAGGGCGTCACTACCGGCTCGCCTGCATCATGCGCAATCGGCGTGCCGGCATGGCGTATGGTTTCACCCCCACAAAAATTCTGCACAAACGCAAAGTCCATCGACCGCGCAACCACACGATGGGTCACCGTCACGGGCGGCGGCGGCGGCGCATCGGGCAGCAACCAGCCAGGCGGGATGTCGCCGCGATCAATCACATCCGCGCACACCAGAAACCGCATGAGAACGTTGCGCGCGGCCTGTAATGACGCCAGCTCCCAATGCTGGCCGGCTTCCAGCAGCAGGGCAATGCGGTCGCCGTTTTCATCACCAAATGCTCCGTAGTCCCGCATGCGAACGCCGTCGGCGTGGCCGGCATCGACGACCACCTGGCCCATCGTACCCAGGCTTTGTGCAAAAGCAATATTGCGCGGCAGCATGCCCGTCACCAGCAAAGCCCCGCCAGGCTCATGCATGGAATGCAGATCGAGCAGATGGGTAGCGCGGTCAACAAACGGCCGGATTTCACGGGCGCGTACCAGCTCGGTACTGCGCTTGGGGCCATCCAGAAGGTCAGCGGACCACACACGGTTGAAATCTTCGTCAACAAAGCGGGAAGCGTCGGGCTTGCCAGCGTCAAACCGCATGAAGGCCTCGGTGTTGCAAAAAACGGCGGTGATTCGCCCGCGCCGCGGCTGCAACCCGCTGAGAAGAAACGCGTCTAGCGCCCAGGCACCGGAATACTCATTGCCGTGCACCAGCGCCGTTACCAGCACGTCCGGACCGGCTTCGGTTGAGGTGCGCTCCTGCACATGCGCCACCCCTGTGGAAGATGCCGCCCAGAATGACAACCCGGGCGGTTGAAGCTGCACCGGATGGGCTTTCTTGATGACCTCTCCAGACTTCGTTTGATCGCTTCCTGATCGTTTCATGCGTCAGTACCGCCAGAAGATTTTCTGCAGCTCTTTGGTGTCCCGTGTCTTCGTCAAGGCCAGGGCCAAGAGAATTCGGGCCTTCTGGGGATTCTGGTCGTCGACCACAAGCCAGTCATTGACGTCATCCTTCACCGAATTGTTGCGAATCACCACGCCACTGCCGGTACGGGTTGCCCGAACGACAAACACCCCCTTGCCGCGAATCTCGTTAAGCGGGCCAGCCATGTACTCAGGAACGCTTCCCGCGCCGACACCCGCATGAATGATGCCCTTGGCCCCGGACACGACCAGCGCGTCGTATGCCGCACGGTTCATGTTCTGATAGCCATAAGCAATGTCTACCTGCGGCAGCGTCTGAATCTTGTCAATGTCGAATTCACTCTGCACTGTGTGCGGGCGAATCAGCGCACGGTAGAACCGGGCCTGACCTTCGATCACGAGACCGAGCGGTCCATAAGGGGACTTAAAGGTGTCAACCCGGGTGGCATTGGTTTTAGTCACATCGCGGGCGCTGTGAATCTCGTCATTCATGACCACCAAAATCCCTTTCCCCACTGCTTCTTTACTCCCGGCGACCGCCACCGCGCTGTAGAGGTTAAGCGGCCCATCTGCGCTGAGCGCCGTGCCGGGCCGCATGGACCCGAGCATCACGACCGGCTTGTTGCTTTTGACGGTGAGATTGAGAAAGTACGAGGTCTCTTCCAGGGTATCGGTGCCGTGGGTGATCACGATGCCATCAACCCCGTCCGACCTGAGGAGCTCAGACACCCGGCGGGCCAGCTGAAGCAGGCGGTCGTTGGTGAGGTTGTGTGAGCCGACCTGAAAGATCTGCTCGCCCCTGACGTTGGCAATCGTCTGGATTTCCGGCACGGCAGCCATGATCTTGTCGACAGCGACCACAGCGGCCTGATAAGCGCCGATGTTGGTGCTCGATGCGCCGACGCCAGCAATCGTGCCGCCGGTAGCGATGAGAACCACGTTAGGTTTCTTCGCTTCCTGGGCCTGCGCCGAAGCCGAAACAGCAAGCGGCAATAGCAGACCGCAGGCGAGCCCGCGCAATATTGATATGACAGATAAGTGCATGACAATTCCCTCCGTATCGGGCTAAAAATATTGCTCGGCGTGCAGAGCCCCGCCAATGCTCCGGAGGAGTTGGCCAGTACGCTTCGCGACTAATGAATACAGTTCAGGGCAAGTTGCAGCCTTCTTTGGGCCAGCCATCGTTGCCACGGCCCGGCCCCGGCGGCTGCAGCTTCAACAACACTGCCTGGTTTTTGGTGAATTTTCCGTTCACGAAGCAGCGCCAGTCGCCACCGCCTTGTTGACCACGTTGCGCACGCGCTGGGTTTCAGCCTTGATAAAGGCCGTGAGCGCCTGCGGTGTGCCGCCGTCGTTGGAAATGCCGGCCTTCTGGAGTTTTTGCCAGACGGCTTCCTCGCGCAGGATTTCATTCAGTTCCTTGTTCAATCGCACCACCATGGGTGCCGGCAGTTTCGCGGGTCCGAACAGGCCAAACCAGACATTCATGTCATAGCCCTTGAGCTTGGGATTTTCACCAAGTGCAGGGATTTGCGGCGCTGCGCGCGAACGCGTCGGCGTGGTGACACCCAAGGGGATCATCTTGCCGGACTCTATGTGGGGCAACGCAGAAGACAGCACCGAGACGCTGAACTCGATGTTGCCGCCCAGCAGGTCCTGCAGCTGCTGCCCTGCGCCGCGATACGGCACATGGCGGAAGGTGGTGCCGGCCATCAGGTTGATCAGCTCGCCCGACACATGCAGCGGCGTACCTACGCCCGACGACGCGAAGCTCAGCTGGTTGCGTTCGCGTTTGGACTTGGCGATTGCTTCCTCCATGGTCTTGACGCCGGTCTTGGTGTTGGTCACAAAGACCATGGGCGTGACGCCGATCAGCGCCACCGGGCTCAGATCCGTTTCACCGTTGTATTTGATGGCGCCGTTGTAGAGTTTGGCAATCGAAACTTCACTACCCGAGCCCAGCAACAGGGTGTAGCCATCGGGACTCGCATTGACGACCTTCTGCGCGCCAATGGTGCCGCCGGCGCCCCCCACGTTTTCAATGATGACCGGCGTGCCCAGGCGCTTGGCCAGCGGCTCGGCGATGGTACGCGCCACCAGGTCCACGCTACCGCCGGCGGGGTAGCCCACCACCAGGGAAATGGGCTTGCCGACGGGCCAGGCTTGGCCCCAGGCTGCCGGTAAACCCAGCAACCCTGCGGCAGCGAGGCAAAGTGTGCGGCTCACACCGCGGCGGTTGAGGGTGAACATTCGTGGCATGGCGGACTCCTTGTTGATGGCGCCAGTCTAGGAGTCGCCCCTGCGCGGCCCATGCGTATCACGCATGGGCGCATGCGAGCTGGGGCCGGTTCACACTATTTGCAGGAGATGCGTTGTGAATCAAAAAGGCTGTGAGCAAGGCGCAAAACGCCGTCGGGGTAAACCCCCGGCAAGGCTTTGCAACGCCGCGCACGGCCTTTTTGATCACAACCCGTAGGGAACGGGGTGAAAACAGCGCCACTCCGCGTTGCACTCCTAGGGCGGACTGGAGTCCGCCCGTCGTCGCACGCCTTGATTGGCGCCGTTTTCACCGCGTTCGCACTCCTGCAAATAGTGTGAACAGGCCCTAGATTCAGGAAGCAGCCGGCGTGCTGGCGGACCAGATACGCTGCACCAATTCGTTGCGCGGGCTGCGTGGGCGGTACAGCCGAATTTCAAACTGGACCGTCACACCCGTACTGTCGGCGCTTACCAGCCTGCCGCTGCGCAGGTCGCCTTCGACCAGCCCGCGTGGCAGCCAGGCCAGGCCTACGCCCCGCAAGGCCTGCTCATGCAGCGACTCGGCGAAGTCAGACTCTGTGACGGTATGCAGATGCAACTCGCGCGAGTTTCGGCTGAGCCCGTCCTGAAGGATCTGGCCGAGCGCGAGCGTGGGCGCATAGCCAAGCACCAGCACCGGCTTGCGCGGCGTACCAGGCAAGACGTGCTGCGGCTGGCCATCGGCGCGCGGCGCGCTGACGGCTACGAGTTCGTCAGTACCCACCGCGAGCCCTTCGAACGTCTGCCCGTCCAGCAACAGCGGCAGGCGTGGATGTGTAAAGGACAGCAGGAAATCCGCAGCCCCCTGCTCCAGGGCCGTGGCTCCCTCATGGATGGAGCCCGTGAGGATGCGCAAGCGAAACTCTCCAGCCCCGCGCTTGGCGCGCGCGAGCCAGTCGGGCACGGCGCTACGTGAGAGCGTGCGGCCTGTTGCCAATGTGACCCAGTCCAACCCGCCGCGCGCATGGCGGATACGAGAGCGCGCATCATTGAGGCTCGCTGCTGCGCGGCGCGCCACCGGAAGTAGCTCTTCACCGGCGGCCGTCAGGGCCAGCGGCATCACCGCGCGATTGATCAGGTCGGCACCTACCCACAGCTCCAGCGCGCGTATGCGGCGCGAAAACTGCGGCTGGGTCACATGGCGAAGCTCTGCCGCTCTAGAAAAACTGCGTTCTCGCGCCAGCGCAATGAAATCTTCCAGCCATTTATGGTCCACAGCAGCACCTTGTCCCGGGATTTAATGCAATGGTATTCCTTGTTACTCGCCCAGGCGAGCGGCCAGGGCCCGGCTACCATCAAGACATGACGACAGTCCGCAAAGCCAATCTCGACCTCCTCGCCATGTCCCTGCTGCTGGGATGCTGCCTGTTCTGGGGCCTGCAGCAGGTCCTGATCAAGGCCACGATCAGCGAGATCCCGCCCATGTTCCAGGCCTCGCTGCGCCTGGTGGGCGCCACCGTGCTGCTGTGGCTCTGGTGCCTGTGGCGCAAGATCCCATTGTTCAGCCGCGACGGCTCGTTGAAAGCCGGCCTGCTGGCCGGCAGCCTGTTCGGCGCGGAGTTCGCCTGCATCTATGTGGGCCTGCAATACACCACTGCCTCGCGCCTCACGGTGTTTTTGTACACCTCGCCCTTCTGGGTCGCGGCGCTGGTGCCGCTGTGGGTCAAGTCCGAGCGGCTGCGCGGGCTGCAATGGCTGGGCCTGCTGTGCGCGTTTGCCGCCGTGGTGTTCGCACTGCGCGAAGGCTTTACCGGAGGCCCCGCCTCGACGGCGCGCGGCGACCTGCTGGCGCTGGCCGCCGGCATGCTGTGGGGCCTGACCACGGTGGTGATACGTGCCACCAAACTCGTCAGCATCTCCGCTGAAAAGCTGCTGTTCTACCAGCTGGCCGTGAGTGCCGCCGTGTTTCCTTTCCTGTCGCTCTATCTGGGCGAGCAATGGACCTGGCACTTCAGCCCCTTTGCCATCACCTCCCTGCTACTGCAGACGGTGATAGGCGCCTTCGCGAGCTATCTGCTCTGGATGTGGATGCTAGGACGTTACCCTGCGACGAAGATTTCAGTATTTGTGTTTTTCACGCCGCTGTTTGCGTTGCTGTTCGGTGCGCTGTGGCTGGAAGAAAGCGTGACCACCGGCCTGCTGGTGGCGCTGGCCACCGTGGCGGCCGGCATCGTGCTGGTCAACCGCAAGCCGTCAGGCGCATAATTTTTCGGCATGACGCCCCACGCACGCATCCCCGGCCATCGATTCCTCCACTCCCCAGGGCCCACGCGGGTGCCCGACGAGGTCATGGATGCGATGCGGCGCCAGCCCATGGACCTGGCCGACCCGCGGCTGGATCGTGTGATCCAGGCCTGCGAGGCCGGGCTCAAGGCGCTGCTGCAAACCTCGGCCGACGTCTTCATGTATGCCTGCAACGGCCACGGCGCCTGGGAGGCCGTGATCGCCAACCTGCTCGCGCCGGGGCAGCAGGTGCTGATCACCGGTACCGGGCATTTCTCCGAATCCTGGGCCGTGCAGGCCGAAGCCATGGGCGCGAAAGTGCTGCGCACGCCCTGGCGCGAGGGCTACCCGATCGACGTACCGGCCATTGAGGCCGCGCTGCGCGCCGACACCACGCATGCCATCGTGGCCGTGTTTGTGGTGCACACCGACACCGCCAGCGGCATGACCAGTGACCCCGTCCGGATCCGGCAGGCACTGGACGCCGCGGCCCACCCCGCGCTGCTGGTGGTGGACGTGGTCGCTTCGCTAGGTGCCGCGCCCTTTGCGATGGACGCGCTGCGCGCCAACGTCGTGCTGGGCGCCTCGCAAAAAGGCCTGATGGTGCCGCCCGGCTTGGCGTTTGTGGCCGTGGACAGCGCGGCGATGAAAGTGGCCGCGGCCAATCCCTTACCGCGCTTTTACTGGGACTGGGCGCGGCGGCAAAGCCCGCTCAGCTACCGCAAGTTCTGCGGTACGCCACCGCAAAGCCTGCTCTTCGGCCTGGAAGCCGCGCTGGGCTTGATCTTTCATGAGGGCGCTGAGCAGGTCATCGCCCGCCACCGGATGATCGCCCGCGCCGTGCACGCCGCCGTCGAAGCCTGGAGCGAAGGCGGTGCACTCAGCCTGTTTGTGCGCGAGCCGGCCGCGCGCTCGGTCTCCGTCACCACCGTGGCCGTGGCCGCCGGCATTGACCCCGAAGCCTTGCGCTCGGTCGCGCGCGAGCAGTTCCAGGTGGCCATCGCGGGCGGCCTGGGCCCGCTCGCGGGGCGCACGTTTCGCATAGGCCACCTGGGCGACATGAACCCGGCGATGATCCTCGGTTGCCTGGCCGGCGTGGAAGCCGCCATGCGGGTGCAGGGCATTTCCATCGGCAGCGGCGGCGTGCAACATGCCGTCGCGGCGCTGGCGGGCGGAGTTACTGAGACGCGGTAATACCGCCGTCAAGATAAAGAACCTGCCCCGTGACAAAGCGCGAAGCAGACGCCGCGAAAAACACCGCCGCACCGGCCACATCCTGCGGGTCGGCCACGCGGCCCAGCGGAATGCGCGCCAGCACCTGTTCTCGCGTCTCCGGATTTTCCAGCCAGTGGCGCGCCATCTCGGTCTGTACCACTGTGGGCGCGATGCCGTTGACGGTGATGCCGTGCGGGGCGAGTTCGCTCGCATGCTGGCGTATCAGCATGACCAGGCCACCCTTGCTGCTGCTGTAGGCCGAATAACCGCGGCCGCGCAAGCCCAGCTGCGCGCGCACCGAAAGCAAATGCACTTGCGCGCCGCCCTTGCCGCCCGCAATCTGGTGTTTAGCTGCGGCTTGCGCCAAAAACATCGCGGCCTTGAGGTTGACCTGCAGCACCTCGTCAAAAGCGTCTTCAGTCACCTCTAGCAAGGCCTGCTCGCGCTGCATGCCCACGCAGTTCACCAGGATGTCGAAACCGCCCCATCGCGCGGCCACCGCGTCGACGGAAGCCTGCATCTGCGGCACCGAGTGCGCGTCCATGGCCAGGCCCATGGCCTCATGCCCTGCGCCCTGCAAGGCCGAGGCCACGGCTTGCGCCTTGGCCTCGTCGCGGCCCGAGACCGCGACGCGCGCCCCAGCCATCGCCAGGCCCCATGCAACCGCCTCACCTATGCCGCCATAGCCGCCGGGTACATAAGCAGTTTTGCCGCGCAGGTCGAACAGGCCTGCCAGCGCGGTGCTGAAATCGACGGAGGGTGTGATGCTGTTCATGGATGGCGAAATTGTGGGCGCAAAGCGCGGCTGCTGCGAAAGGGCTTTCCCTCAGTCCATCAACAGGCCGCCGTTCAAATCGATGATCTCGCCGGTGATAAAACCCGACAGCGGCGAAGCCAGGAAACGCACCACGTGGGCGAACTCCTCGGGCTCGCAGAAGCGGCCGACCGGGATGTCCTTGAGCAGCTTCTGGCGCTGCTCCTCATTGAGCTGTTCGGTGATCATGGGTGTCCTGACGTAGGCCGGCGCGACGGCGTTGGCCGTGACGCCAAAAGGCGCGAGTTCGCGTGCCAGTGAAAAGGTCAGCGAACTCATCGCACCCTTGGACACCGAATAGGCCGTGCCCGCCGTCAGGCCGCCGGTCTTGGCCGCCAGCGAGCTGGTGTTGATGATGCGGCCGAAACGCCGCGCCTTCATCGCCGGCACCACCTGCTGCGCGAGGTAAAACGCGCCGTCGAGGTTGGCGCCCAGCACGCGTCGCCACTCGCCGGCTTCGGTGGCTTCAACCTTGTTGTTGGACAGGATGCCGGCGTTGTTGACCAGGATGTCGACCGGCCCGAAAGCCTTGACGATGAGCGCATGGCCGTCGCTCACGGCGGCCGCATCGCTGATGTCAAACGAGAACGACAGGGCGCGCGAACCCAGTTCATCGGCGAGCGCGCGGTTGCGCTCCTGGCTCACATCCACCATCGCGACTTTGCAGCCGTCTTCGAGCAGAGCCTTGACGACGGCCAGACCCATGGTGCCCGCTGCGCCCGTAACCAGCGCAACTTTGTTTTGAAGCGGTTTCATTACTTAACTTTCCATAGCGAACCAAAGTATGACTAAACCAGTAACAGCGCGGAACCGGCTTTGCCGGGCCGCAGCTGTTGCCCCCTGCAAGGGGGGATCCGGCTACACGAAGTGAGCCGAGACGGGGGTGTACCAAATCTCAAGCGTCGAGGACGCTCTTCTTGCCGAACAACCCCCTCGAACGGAAAGTCACAACGGCGATGAACAGCAGATACATGGACATCAGCGACCACTCGGACGCATAAGAGCCAGTGAGCCCCACCACCATCCCGACCATGAGCCCCGCAATCACCGCACCCCACAGCGAACCGACACCACCCAGCACAATGATCAGGAAGGCCGGCACCACCGCATCCACACCCACATGCGGGCGTATGCCCCAGATCGGCGCCATGACCACGCCCGCGATGGCCGCCAGCGCCACGCCCAGACCGAAGACAAACAGGCGCAGGCGCGAAAGGTTGATGCCCAGGGCGCGCACCATTTCGCTGTCGTGCGCGCCGGCCTTGATGATGGCGCCGTAAGGTGTCTTCTGCAAAAACACCCAGAGCAGCATAATCATCAGGACAGCAAACCCGCTGGCGAAGAAGCGGTACTTCGAATAGACCAGGTCGCCCATCAGGAAAGCGCCGGAGACCGCCTCGGGCAGCATCAGCTGCTTTTCCGACGAGCCCCAGACCAGGCGAATGCCCTCCTCGATCACCAGGGCCGCGCCGAAGGTCAGCAGCAAGCCGTACAGCGGATCGCGGCCATAGGTGCGCCGCATGCACAGCTCCAGCAGCATGCCGAAAATGCCGACAAAAATGGGCGCAAAAATGAGCGCCACGCCGTAACGTGTTCCGAGCGGCAAGCTCATGTACCAGGCCTGCAGGTTGGGAAACATGCCCAGCTGCGGCGCGATCAGGAAGAGCGCGAAGTACATGCCCAGCGCGAACAGGGAGCCGTGCGCGAGGTTGATGGTCTCCATCACCCCCACGATCAGCATGAAGCCCAGCGCGATGAGCGCGAACAACAACCCCAGCGAGATGCCGTTGACGAGATGCGGAATAAGCTGGAGCAGGAAATCCATGTCGGTCTTTGTCGGTCTTTGAGGATCAAGGGCCGGTCAGGCCTCGTAGCTGGGCGTCGCGTCGTAGCTCTCGAGCTTGCAGGCGCCCGCCGAGTCCTTGTCCGCCACGTCCTTGGGATCAGCCTGCGTGAGTATCTTGAAGATGTCGTCCTTCTCCGCCGGCTGGTCGTTGTAGCTCGCCATATAAATCGTCTGCTGGCACTGGTGGGTGACCGGGTCCATCCAGGCGTCGTAGTGCTGCAGGCGGTCGGCGGCGCTCATCTTCCGGCCCTCGAGTTTCTTGATGACCGCGATATTGTTGGTGGTGCCGGCTTCTTCCACGCAGCGCAGCAGTTCGCGCGTGGCCATGTAGCCGTTGTGATAAACATTGCCCGGCACGCGAATGGCCATGCCGGGGAACTGCTTCTGGTAGGCCGCGACGAATTCCTTCACGCCGGGCAGGTTCAGGCGCCAGTACCAGGTGGTGCCGAAGACGCCGAAGATTGCCTCGGGGCCCAGGCCATAGACATCCGGCCAGTCCTGCTGGTTGTTGATCCAGGCCATGGTCTGGTTCATCTTGAGCTGCACCACCTGCTGGCGCAGCGCCTTGATGTCGTCGCCGCCCACGGCCGTGGCCACCACATTGGGCTTGAGCTGCTGCAGCTTGAGCAGGTAAGACGAAAAGTCGCGCGTGTTCTGCGGCACCAGCAACTCTTCCACGACTTTGCCGCCGTTGGCTTCAATAATGGCGCGCGTCGCCTTGGAGGTGGTGTGGCCCCACACATAGTCGTTGGTCAGCAGCACCCAGTTCTTGCCGCTGGCCTTGATGGCGTTCTTGACGATGGCGTTGGAGAAGTTGGTGCCGTTGCCGTCCCAGACGAACTTGGTGCGGTGGCAGTCCTTGCCGGCTTCGGTCGGGCTGCTTGAGTTGGTGTTGAAAAACACCGTGCCGTATTTCTGCGCCACCTGCGAGATGGCGTTGGACACGCCCGAATGCACCGCGCCTATCAGGAAGGCCGCCTCGTTGCGCGTGATCATGCGTTCGGCCACGCGCGAGCCGGTGGCCGGCGTGGTTTCGGTGTCGATGTGGATGGCCTCGATGCGCCGGCCCAGCACGCCGCCCTTGTCGTTGAACTCCTTGATGGCCATCATGGCGCCCAGGCGCTCTTCGGCGCCCGAGGCCGCGTACAGGCCCGAGGCGTCCATGGTGAGGCCAATCGTCAGCGGCTTCTTCTGGCCGCTCTGCGCCCAGGCGTGGTTGTGCTTCCACGGGCCCATAAAAGGCGCCGCGCCGTACAGGCCCGCGCCGACCAGCGCGAGGCTGGAGTGCTTGAGCAGCGTGCGGCGCGAGGTGGCCTTGCTGTCGGGCGTGGATTCAGGTGTTGTGCCGTTGTTCTTGATGTCGCTCATGGTTTTGTCTCCTGCGTGTTGAGGGATGGGCCTAACGGGGAACGATCTTGACGTCGTTGAGTTTTTCCTGTGCTTCGAAAAGGGAGGCGATCAGCTTGTCGCCGAAACCGGCGTTGCTGGCCTGGATCAGGCTCTGGTGCGTGGCCTCGCCCATGAAGCTGGAGACGGGCAGCATCTCGGCCATGTGGGTGTAGTAGCGCAGGTCTTTCTGCGCGTTGGCGATGCCGAACTTGAAGCCGGTGACGTCGCCTTCTTTCAGCGTCTTGGTTGCCATCATCTGGAAGATGCCGCAGTTCACGCCGCCGGCCGAGATCACGTCGTAAAGGCGATTCAGGTCCAGCCCGCTTTTGGCCGCGACCGCGAAGGCTTCGGCGATCGAGGCGGCAAAACTCATGGCCATCATGTTGTTGACCAGCTTGAGCACGTGGCCGTGGCCGGGCGGGCCGACGTGGAAGATGTTTTCGCAGAAGGCCTTGAGCACCGGCTCCAGCGTCTTGAAATCCTCGGGCTCGGCACCAACCATGGTGTTGAGCCTGCCCTCCTCGGCCTCCTTGGGTGTGCGGGCCAGCGGCGCGTCGACCAGCTTGATGCCTTTGGCTGCGAGGTCATTGCGGATACGAGTGCTGGAGGCCGGCTCGGCCGTGGAGGTGTCGACCACGATCAGGCCTTTGCGGCCGCCGTCCAGCAGGCCGTCCTTGCCATAGACGATGTCCTCGACCTGGGGCGAACCCGTGACGCAGATGAACACGATGTCCGATGCCTGCGCGCATTCGGCATTCGTTTTGGCTTCCTTCGCACCGGCGGCGATGAGGTCGGCCAGGTTGTCGCGGTTGCGGTTGACCTTGAAGGTCAGGCCGAAACCTTTGGCCAGCAGGTTTTTGGCCATGCCGTGGCCCATCATGCCGATGCCGATAAATCCGATTCTGGGGTTCATGTCTTGTGTGTCTCCGTTTTGTTTTTTGTTGCTTGTTTTTTGCTGTTCAGCCCAGGGCTTCGGCCGCAGCGGCTGAAGCGCCGCTTCGTTTGCCCGCCCTCGCCTGGTCCCACAGCACGATCAGCCGCGCATAACGCTCGGCAATGTCCTTCACGACCGCCGCATCGTCCATGGCACCCGAGAACCAGCCGTTCGCGGCATCGGCAAAGATTGAACGCCCCACCGCGAAGCCGCGGCAGATGGCGTGCGGCGCCGCGATGCGAAAGCTCTGGGCTAGCTTTTCCTCGCTGGCTTCCAGGCCCAGCACCAGCACGCCGCGGCAATGGGTGTCGTGCTGGTGGATGACCGTGGCGATCTTTTCCCAGGCGGCCGCGCTGGCGGCGGGCGGCAACTTCCACCAGTCGGGGAAGATGCCGGCCTGGTAGATCTGCTCGAGTGCCAGCGGCACGGTGTCGCCATCGGACTGCATGTCCTTGGGCGGAATCACCTCGATGAGGAATTCATGAAAGCTGTCCAGGCTGGCGCGCTGCAGGTCGGCCAGCCTGGCAAGCTGGCTTTCGCGCAGGGCCGGCGTGTCGTGCGGGTGGTAATACACCAGGCATTTGGCGACGTGCTCGCCGGGCCAGGTGCGCATCGTCGAGCCCAGGCCGGCGCCGGCCTCAAACTGCAGCGGGCGCGAGCCCGGCAGTTCGACCGGTCGCGCCACCCACCAGCCCTTGCCGGTGACCGAGGGGAATACGTCTTCGCCGAAGCGCCCGTCGACGATCACGCCCACGCCGGCGCGCTGGCCGGCGCCGCGCCGGGCCCCCTCGGCGATCAGCGATTTAAAGACCGGGATGCGTTCCTTGCCCGCGCCGTGGCGTGCGGCTATCTCTTCAAGTTGCATGCGGTGATCAAAAGCCAGGATGACCAGCTCTTCCCAGCGGCGCGTGCGCGTGCTGGTGCGGTGCAAATGCTCAAGCTTCGCATCTTCGCGCAAGCGGCGCGTGGCCGAGCCGTGCGCCAGGAAAAACTGCAGTTCTTCCCAGCTCGCCATGGCCGGCGCGCAGCCGTGGCGCGAGACGACCAGGGCACCGCAGGCATTGGCATAAGCGCAGCAGCGCATGAGCGGTTCATCGCGTATCCAGCCGCGCAGAAAGCCCGACATAAAGGCATCGCCCGCGCCCAGCACGTTGTAGACGTCGACCGGAAAGCCCGGGCCCTGCAAACCCTTTTCAAGTGAGTCGGGAATCGCGCCGTCGAACACCACGCAGCCCATGGGCCCGCGCTTGACGACCAGCGTGCCCGTGGTCAGTTCACGCAGGCGGCGCAAGGCGGCCAGCGTGTCGGTGCTGCCGCCGGCGATGTGGATTTCTTCCTCCGTGCCCACCACCAGGTCGCACTGGCCGATGATGGTCTGCAGGTGCGCGCTGACCTCGCCCGAAGGCACGAAGCGCTGCTCCCCCATGCCGGGGCTGGTCAGGCCCCACAACACGGGGCGGTAGTCGATGTCCAGCACCACGCGTGTGCCCGCGGCCTTGGCCAGCGTCATGGCGCGGGTACAGCTTTCATAGGTGAGCGGCTGCGACAGGTGCGTGCCCGAAATCAGCAGCGCCTTGGATGAGGCGATGAAGGCCGCGTCGAAATCGTCCGGGCTAATTGCCATGTCGGCGCAGTTGTCGCGGTAAAAAACCAGCGGGAAAGTATCGCTATCCTGGATGCCCAGAAAGACCAGCGCGGTCAGGCGCTTGGGGTCGGTGGCCACGTGGCTCACGTCCACGCCCTCGGCCGCCAGGGTTTCGCGCACGAAGCGGCCGTTGTGCTCGTCGCCCACGCGCGTCAGCATGGCGGGCTTGAGGCCCAGGCGCGCCACGCCCACGGCGGTGTTGGCGGGCGAGCCGCCCAGGTATTTGCTGAAGCTCTGCATGTCTTCAAGGCGACCGCCGATCTGCTCGCCGTACAGGTCGACGGCGGCGCGGCCGATGCAGATCAGGTCCAGCGGTCGGCTCATGCAGCCCCCTTGCGCGCGGCTTTCGCTGCGATTGGCTTGGCCTTGGTCTTCGCGGCGCCCTGCTCGGCCAGCTGGTGGCCGGTGCTGACCACCAGCGCCTGCGCCAGGCACAGCGGCGCAACCAGCGAGCGGAAGGGCTTGGACGAATCGTCGGCCAGTTCCAGGCAGACCTTGGCGTGTGCCTTGAGCGGTGAGATCGGCCCGTCGGTGATGGCGATCACCGAGGCGCCCAGCCTGGCGGCGATGGCCGCGGCCTCGATCACCTCGGGCGAGTAGTTGCGAAAGCTCGCGGCGATCAGCACGTCGCCGGGCGCGATGGAACGCAGGCTTTCGCGCAGCATGCCGCCCGTGCCGTCGAGCAGGTGCGTGCGCAGTTCAAGCTGGCTCAGTGCATACGCGAGATAGCCCGCCACCGGAAAAGCGCGGCGTTGGGCCAGTACATGGATGCGCGGCGCGGAGGCCATAAGCTTGACGGCCGCTTTCAGGTCGGCCTGGGCGATGCTTTCCTCCAGGTGGCCGAGCTCGGCCACCGATTCGCCCACCAGCTGGTGCAGCACGCCGGCCGGTGCGCGCTCGCCGTTGAGCTGCTTGCGGCGCATCTGGTCAATGCGTTCGCGGTAGCTGTCGGAACGCTCCAGCAGGTGGCCGCGGAACACCTGCTGCATTTCGGAAAAACCGCCGTAGCCCAGTGCGTTGGCGAAGCGGATCATGGCCGAAGGCTGGACCTCGGTGGCCTCGGCCACCGTCGCCACCGTGCCCAGCGCCAGGTCGTTGGGCTGCTCGAGCGCAAAGCGCGCGATGCGCTGCAGCTGCTTGGACATGTCCGGGTAAGTCCGGCCTATCAGCGCCTTGAGTTCTTCGTAAGTCGTTGCAGAGTCCATATGCCGTTGCCGCCTCGGGGATTGCGATGGACGGGCCGAGCCTGCGTCGCATCAAATTAGAATAAATGTTCTTGCTTGTTTAAATAATAGAACGTATATTCTGTTCTGTCCAGCCCTTCTTCAGCTTTTCTTTTCCAACGCTTTATTCCTGCACCCATTCACCCAGAACAAACGAAGAGACAAGGTCCCCATGCAACTCGCCTCCGGCCGCGCGCCGCTGATCCCCTTGCCGATGCTCGCCACATTGCTGGTGCTGCTGTCCACACCGCTCTGGGTGGGCCGCGTCGGGCTGTACCAATACCTGGCCCTGGAAATCATGATCTGGGTGCTGTTCGCGTTGGGCTACAACCTGCTGCTGGGCTTCACCGGCCTGCCCTCCTTCGGGCACGGCGCTTTTTTCGGCACGGGCGCCTATGCCTTCGGCCTGCTGCAACTCAAGGTCTGGCCCAACCTGTGGTTCGACCTCGCCGGCGCGGTGCTGGTCACGGCGGCGCTGGGCGCGCTGGTGGCGCTGTTCATCTCGCACAGGCGTGGCATTTATTACGCGCTGCTCACCATCGCCTTCGGCCAGGTGTTCTGGTTCATCGCCAACAAATGGCACACCGTCACAGGCGGTGAAGACGGGCTGCTTAACATCAAGCGCCTGCCGGCCGATTTCGGTTTTGTGTCCTTCAACCTTTCGGGCAACAACGCCCTCTTTTTCTTTTGCCTGGCGCTGTTCGCGCTGGTGCTGCTGGGCCTGTGGCGGCTGATCCATTCGCCGCTGGGCCGCATCTTTAGCGCCATCAAGCAGAACGAAATGCGCGCGGCGTTTGTGGGCTACAACGTCTGGCTCTACAAGTGGCTGGCCTTCACGATCTCCACCGCGGTCGCGGGCCTGGCCGGCGCGCTGTTCGCCATGGCGCAGCAATCGGCCTACCCCAACGTCATGAGCCTGCACAACTCCGGTTTTGTGGTGATGATGGTGCTGATAGGCGGCGGGCTCGTGAGCTTCTGGGGCCCCGTCATAGGCGCGACCTTTTTTATCCTGGCGCGCGACCTGCTGGGCGCCTACACCGAGACCTGGCTGCTCTGGTATGGGCTGATCTTCATGGCCATGGTCCTGTTCAAGCCCGAAGGCGTCGCCGGCGCATGGCAGGCCTGGAAGGCCAGGCCGCGGCGCAAGGCGCCGGCCAAGCCGGTGCACGCGGGAGGTGCGCTGTGAAGCTCTTCGAGGCCAGCGGCCTTTCCAAACGATTCGGCGCCCAGGTGGTGCTGCAGGACATCACGCTCAGCTTCGAAGAGGGCCAGCTCAACGGCATCATGGGCCCCAACGGCGCGGGCAAGACCACCTGCTTCAACGTGCTGACGGGCCGCTACAAGCCCGATCGCGGCCGCGTGACCTTTGCCGGTGAAGACATCACAGGCCTCTCGCCACGCGAGATCGCGCGCAAAGGCGTGTCGCGCTCCTTCCAGATCATGAATTTGTTCGACAGCTACACCGCGCTCGACAACGTACTGGTGGCCACACCACACGTGCGCAGGCAGGGCTTCAACCCCTGGCGCGACCTGGGCGCCGACAGCACGGCGCAGCAGCTGGCCGCGGGCATCCTCGAGCGCGTGGGCCTCAAAGGCAAGGAACGCACGCTGGCCAGCAGCCTGTCTTACGGCGAGCGTCGCGCGCTGGAGATCGGCGTCGCGCTGGCGGCCGAGCCGCGCATGCTCTTCCTCGACGAACCCACCGCCGGCCTGGGCGCCGAGGGCACGGTGCGTCTGATGGAGCTGGTGAAAGAACTCAAGCGCCAGCTCACGATTGTGATCATTGAACACGACATGAATTTTCTCTTCAAGCTCGCCGACCAGATCTCCGTCATCCACTGGGGCCAGGTCATCAGCCAAGGCACGCCCGACCAGCTGCGGCAAAACGAGTGGGTGCGCCGTTCCAACCTGGGAGCGCTGGCATGAGCGCGGCGCTGAAATCAGCGACGCAATCCGTATCGCCGCCGGCGGACATGCTGGCCGTGGACCGTATCGACACCTTTTACGGCGAGACGCAGGTGCTGTTCGACGTGTCGCTCAAGGTCGGTGCCGGTGAGGTGGTGACGCTGCTGGGCCCCAACGGCGCGGGCAAGACCACGCTGCTGCGCTCCGTGCTGGGCCTGACGCCGCCGCGCAAGGGCGCCATCGTCTTCGACGCGCGCGACATCACGCGCATGCCCACGCACGAGATCGCCAAGGCCGGGATGGGCTGGGTGCCCGACGACCGACGCATCTTTCCGACGCTGACGGTGGCGCGCAACCTGGCCATCGCGCGCAAGGCCACACGTTTCCGGTCCTGGCACGAGAAAGAATGTTTTGAAATCTTCAGCGCGCTCGAATACCTGATGCACCGCGAGTGCGAAAACCTTTCGGGCGGCGAGATGCAGATGGTGGCGATCTCGCGCGCCTTGCTGGGCTCGCCCGGCCTGGTGCTGTTTGACGAGCCCAGCCAGGGCCTGGCACCCAAGGTGGTGCAGGACGTGATGAAAACCATCAGCCGGCTCAAGGCCGAAGGCATCGCAGTGCTGGTGGTCGAGCAGAACGTGCAAAGCGCGCTGCAGGTGGCCGACCGCGCCTATGTGATGAACCAGGGCGTGATCGTCCACGAGGGCCCTGCGGCCGACCTGCGCAACGACGCCGTCTTGTGCCGGCAGCTTTTAGGAGTCTGAGCCAGCATGAGCCATCCACTTTTACGCGTTGAAAATGTCGCCAAGCAATACCAGCGCGGCGTCTTCCGCAAGACCACGACCTTCTCATTGAACGCCGATTTCGAGGTGCATAAACCCTGCGTGGTCGGCGTCATGGGTCCCAACGGCTCGGGCAAGACCACGCTCTTTGAGCTGATCACTGGCAGCAACCTGCCGAGCGCGGGCCGCGTGCTGGTGAACGGCCAGGACATCCACCAGGTGCGCACGCGCGAGCGCGACCGGCTGGCGATCCACTACCACCAGTCCTACCAGGTGCGGTCGTTTCAAAAGACCAAACCCGACTTCATGCTGGCGCATGCGCAAAGCGATTCGCCGCTGGTGCACCTGTTCGACGAACCTCAGTTCAACACGCAGGACGGCTACATCGGCTTCATGCTGGACTTCTTCGCCAAGCTCAAGGCCAACGGCCGGCTGGTGTTTTTATGCCTGCATCCCAACGAGCCCTACCACGTCGACATCCTGCGGCAGTGCTGCGAGCGTTTTATCTTTGTGCAGAAGGGCACGGTCAGTGAAGCGCCGGATTTCGACACGCTGGCGCGCGACGAGAGGGTGCGGGCCTACCTCGGGGCACTGGCACCTGCGATGACTTAAATCAGGCTGTGTTTCCTGGCACGATAAGCCAACTTCGCCCGCGTGGTGTTGAGCCGCCGTGCCGCCGCCGAAAGATTGCCCTGGCAGGCGGAGATGGCGCGTTCCAGCATGTCGCGCTCGGTTTGCTCCAGGGACTGCGGCGAAGCGGCGGTTCCCGCCGGCACGGGATGCGCGGCGGCCTGCGCCCCATCGAAGTTCAAGGTGCCTGAACTGCCCTGCATCCGCAAAGTCATGACCTCAGCACTCAAAGTCTCGCCACCGGTGAACAGGTGGTGCACGTCGATCAAGCCGTCGGCGTCGGCCATGATCACGGCGCGCTCGATCAGGTTTTGCAGTTCGCGGATGTTGCCGGGGAAGTCGTAGTTCAGCAGCGTGCGCACCGAGGCCTGCGTGAAGCCGCCGGTGTTGCAGCCGTGCTTGCGCCGGTAGTGGTTCAGGAAGTGGTTCATCAGCAGGGGAATGTCGTCGCGCCGCTCGCGCAGCGGCGGCAGGTGAATGGGGAACACATTGAGCCGAAAGAACAGGTCTTCGCGAAACCGCCCTTCGCGCACGGCCTGGCGCAAGTCTTCATTGGTGGCGGCCACCACACGCACGTCGACCGCGATGCCGCGCGTGCCGCCCACGCGCTCGACCTCGCCTTCCTGCAGGGCGCGCAGCAGCTTGCCTTGCGCCACAAAACTCAGCATGCCGATTTCGTCCAGGAACAGGGTGCCGTTGCTGGCCCGCTCAAAGCGGCCCGGCCGCGAATGGCTGGCCCCGGTGTAAGCGCCGCGCTCCACGCCGAACAGCTCGGACTCGATCAGGGTTTCCGGGATGGCTGCGCAGTTCACCGCGATAAACGGCTCGTCTTTGCGCGGGCTGATCCTATGCAGCATGCTGGCGAACTTTTCTTTGCCCACACCGGACTCGCCCGTGAACAGCACGGTGGCGGTGGTGCGCGCCACGCGGCTCAATTGGTGGCAGGCCGCGTTGAAGGCCGATGAGGCCCCCACCATCGCGTCGCCGGCCGGGACTTCGCCGGTCGCCAGGTCGGCCGGCCCAGCTTCGCTGCGCGCATAGGCCGCGGTGTCGACAAACTCCCGGGCGTTCAGGTAGCGCATGTCCTCTTCAATGTTGTCCCACTTGTCAGCGGACTTGCCGACCACCCGGCATTGCGCCTGGCCCATGGACCGGCACATGGTTTCCCGGAAAACGATGAGGCGGCCGAACAGCGTGCTGACGTAGCCCGTGGCGTAACCCACCTGCATCCAGCAGGCCGGGGAGCCGCCTATGCCGTAGGCGGCAATGTGTTCATCGTCTTCGCTGGAGTTGTGCCAGATGAATTCGCCTTCATACCCGCTGGTGTCCGGGTCGTAGGTCACGCTGACCAGCTCGACCTTCACCACGCCCTCGAGCGCGTGCAGGCGCGTGCCGGCCATGGCGGCAGCCGGGGGGTCGGCGTCGGGCCAGTGCTTGCGCACCAGCTGGGCATCGCGGGCGCCGCTGACGTAACCAGCGCGCGTGAACAGGCCGCGGGCTTTTTCGATGCCCAAGCTGTCGATCATCTCGCGGCGCATGGAACCCAGCGCCTCAGTGTGCAGCAACACCATGCGTTGGTCTTGCAGCCAGATGCGCCCGTCGCCCGGCGAGAAGAACAGGCATTCGCTGATGTCGGCGATTGTCGGGTGCGTGTCGCCGCCGATGTGCGTTCTGGCAAACCCGCCCATGGCTTTTGCCACCGACGCGCTGTCGAAGCTGCCCAGCGCGACCCCGGTGGCCCGCGCCACCTCCGCCAGGGAAATGCGATCGGATACGCGCATGGCCTTGCTCCTCGATTTTGATTGATTTGATTTGATCAATTGGTGAAATTTGATTCAACTTTATAACCAATTGACGAAGAAAACATGGGTGGTTTCCATGTGCTGCACCGCAACAAACACACCTAGGGTATGTCCCGGGTTTCCCAGCGAAAAAGCCTTGGGTGCAGCGCAGCAAGCGGGCCCTTGGGCGCGGAGCTGGTACATGCATTGCGATACAGCAGCACGACGCGCCGATGTGGCGAGCTGATCAAACAACCGTAAGGACAAAAGCAAATGGGTGTATCCGACGCGATGGCATTTCTGGATTTTTCCGCGCTGGCGCAAGCGCCGCTGGGCGGTGGAAAGCGCGACGTGGTCGAGCCGGCAACCGGAAAAGTAATGTGCACGGTGGGCATCGCCAACGCGGCGGATGTGGCCGCGGCCACGCGGGCGGCGGCCAACGCGCAAAAGCCCTGGGCCGCCCTGCCTCCGCGCGAAAGGGCCGACGTCTTTCGCCGCGCCGGCGCGCTGTTCCAGCAGCACTTCGACGAACTTGCGCTGTATGCCACGCGGGAGACCGGCGGCATTTTGCCCAAGGGGCAGCATGAAGTACGTGAAGCCATCACCATCTGTCACCTGGCCGCCGCCATGCCGTTGCAGCCCCAGGGCCATGTGCTGCCCAGCGTGCCGGGGCGCACCAGCATCGCCCGCCGCGTGCCGCACGGCGTGGTGGGCGTCATCTCGCCCTTCAACTTTCCGCTGATCCTGACGCTCCGTGCGGTGGCGCCGGCGCTGGCCGCAGGCAATGCGGTGGTCATCAAACCCGACACCCGCACACCGGTGACCGGCGGCCTGATGATCGCGCGCATTTTTTCGGAGGCCGGCCTGCCCAAGGACTTGCTGCATGTGTTGCCCGGCGACGCCGAGGCCGGCGAAGCTTTGGTCACCGACCCGCTGGTGCCCATGATCGCCTTCACCGGTTCACCCGCGGTAGGCAGGCGCATCGGTGAGCTCGCGGGCAAGCACCTGAAGAAGGTGTCGCTGGAACTCGGCGGCGCGAACTCGCTGATCATCCTGGACGACGCCGACCTGGACATCGCCGCGAGCAACGCCGCCTGGGCCGCCTACCTGCACCAGGGCCAGATCTGCATGGCCGCCAACCGCATCCTGGTGCACCAGAGCATCGCGGCTCCGCTGCTGCAGCGCCTGGTCGCCAAGGCCACGCACCTGCCGGTCGGCGACGGCGCAACCGGCCAGGTCGCGCTCGGGCCGCTGATCGATGCGCGCCAGCGCGACCGCGTGCATGCCATCGTGCAGGACAGCATCAAGGCCGGCGCCAAGCTGGAAGCCGGCGGAAGCTACGACGGTCTGTTCTACAAACCCACGGTGCTGTCGGGCGTCAAGCCGGGCATGCGCGTGTTCGACGAAGAGACCTTCGGCCCGGTGGCCAACATCGTCACCTTCGGCAGTGACGAGGAAGCGGTCGCGCTGGCCAACAACAACACCGGCAGCCTGGCCTGCGCCGTGATCTCGCGCTCGGTGGGCCGCGCCATGGCCGTAGGGCAGCAGCTCAAGGCCGGCATGGTCCACATCAACGACCAGACCGTCAACGACGACTGCGTCAATCCCTTCGGTGGCCCCGGCATCGCGGGCAACGGCACCAGTGTGGGCGGCCCGTCCGACTGGGAGGAATACACGCAATGGCAGTGGATGACCGTCAAGGACACCGCGCCCATGTTCCCGTTCTGAGCGGCACCCTTCGACTTTTTGACTTTTCGATTTTTGGCTCACCACATCAAGGAGACCTTCATGAATCCGCACACCCGGGAGGCTTTATGAGCCTGCAAGGCAAAACCATTGTCATCACCGGCACTTCGTCCGGCATAGGCGCCGAGGTGGCCAGGCTGGCGCGCTTCCAGGGCGCCACGGTCATCGGCATGGACCGCAACGATCCCAGCCTGACGCTGGACGGCTTCGTCAAGGCCGATCTCGGCACGGCCGCGGCCATCGACGCCGCGGTGGCCCAGTTGCCGGCGAAGGTTGACGCGCTGTGCAATATCGCCGGCGTACCCGGCACGGCCGACGGCGAGCTAGTTGCCCGCGTGAACTACCTGGGCCTGCGGCATCTGACGGAAAAGGTGCTGTCACGCATGCCGCGCGGCGGCAGCATCGTCAACGTGGCGTCCATATTGGGTGCCGAATGGCCGCAGCGGCTGGCCCTGCACAAGGAGCTGGCGGCAGCGAAGGGCTTCGAGGCCGGCGCCGCATGGCTGAGTGGGCACCCGGTGCCGCAAGCCATCTGCTACCAGTATTTCAAGGAAGCCCTGATCGTCTGGAATGCCGTGCAATCGCAGGAGTGGTTTCTGGGCAAAGGCGTGCGCATGAACTGCGTGGCGCCCGGCCCGGTGTTCACACCCATCCTGGGCGACTTCGTCGCGATGCTGGGCCAGGAGCGGGTCCAGGCCGACGCCCATCGCATGTTGCGCCCCGGCTTCGCCGACGAAATCGCACCCGCCATCGCCTGGCTGTGCGGTGACGCCGCACGCTGGGTCAGCGGCGTCAACATCCCGGTCGACGGCGGCCTGGCCTCCACCTATATCTGACGACATCCGACACCAGCACGCTGTGGGTGCGAGGGCATCCATTCCGATTCACGACAAGCACTACTACACCACGAGGAGACAAAATCATGACAAAACTGTTCACCCCTTTCAGGCTCAGCACGCTGGCGCTGAGTTGCATGGCCTGCATGCTGCCGGCGCATGCTTTCGAGCTGGAGTCCAGCGATCCCGACACCAAAATCCGGCTGGACTTCACCCCCAAATACAGCCTGGCGTACCGGCTGAAAGACCCGTCAGCGCTGCTTACCTCACCGGCTGCCCGCGGCGACGGCGGCGTGACCAACGAGAACGACGGCGACCTCAACTTCAAGAAGGGCCTCGTTTCCAACCGCGCCGACCTGCTGACCGAGTTTGATTTCAGCCGCAACAACTGGGGCCTGCGCATCAGCCACTCCGCCTGGTACGACTCGCAGTATTTACGCGCCAATGACAACAACGGCACGGCGGGCGTGAGCAACTTCGCCGGCCAGGCAGCCAACCAATTCGTGCCCGCCACCAGAGACCAGCATGGCCGTGGCAACGAACTGCTCGATGCATTCGCCTGGGGCAAGGGATCGATCGGCAGCATGCCGGCCTCGATACGTGTCGGCAAGCACGCGCTGCAGTATGGCGAGAGCGTGTTTTTCGGCCAGAACGGCATTGCCAACGCGCAAGGCCCGGTGGACATCGCAAAAATCGTCTCGGTGCCAAACTGGCAGTTCAAGGAAGTACTGCTGCCGGTGGAGCAGATTTCAGGCACGTTGCAGGTGGCCGAAGGCGTAACCCTGGGTGGGTACTACCAACTCAAATGGCGGCCGAGCAAGATCCCCGGCGTCGGCAGCTATTTTTCCAACCAAGACTACATAGGCGGCGGCCGCGTCTACCTTGGCGGGCCGGTGCTGCCCACCGACACCAGCCGCGACCAGAAACCAGGCGACAGCGGCCAGTTCGGCGCCCAGTTGCGCTGGGCACCGGCCGGCAGCAACTTCGAATACGGTGTGTATGCAGCGCGCTACAACGACAAGACGCCGGCCGTTCCGGTGTTTGACCTGATCAACGGCAATGTGCATAACGTTTACGCCAAGGGCATCAAGACTTTCGGCGCCAGCGTCACGTCGTCGATAGGCCAGCTCAACTGGGCGCTCGAAGGCTCGGTGCGCACCGATGCGCCATTGGCCAGCGACCCGGCCGTGCTGGGCGGAGCACCCTTCATGCCGGCGGCCAACTGCAGTGGCTCGCCCGCGAATCCCTGCTATGCCACAGGCAAGACGGCGCACCTGAACTTATCAGGCATCTACGTGCTCAACAAATCCAGCCTGTGGGACGGCGGCGCCCTGGTGGCTGAACTGGCGTGGAACCGGCTGCTGAGCGTCACCAAAAATCCCAGCGCCGTCGGCTTCGGAGGTCTGGATCCCAACGCCACGCGCGACGCGGCGGCCTTCCGCATGATCTTTGAGCCGCAGTACTTCCAGGTGCTGCCAGGCCTGGACCTGTCCATCCCGCTGGGCCTGGGCTACAACTTCGGCGGCCGCTCTTCCGCCGTCATCAACTTCGCCGGCGGTGCCAGCAACGCGGGCGACGTGAGCATAGGCATCAAGGGCAAATACCAGAACGTCTGGAACTTCGCCCTGAACTACACCGCTTTCTTCGGCAAGGAAAACACCTTGACCGTCACGGATGCGCGCACCCCTACCCGCATGCTGTCCTATGGGCAGACCCTGAAAGACCGCAACTACGTTTCCTTCACCGCTTCCCGCACTTTCTGAAAAACATTACAGAGACAACCATCATGATGCAGACCACAAAACTTTCATTGATCGTGGCCGCCCTGCTGGCCGGCGCCATGTCCGCCCAGGCCGCCGTCACCGCCGAAGAGGCCGCCAAACTCAAATCCTCGCTGACGCCCATGGGCGCCGAAAAAGCCGGCAACAAGGAAGGCACCATCCCGCCTTGGGAAGGAGGCCTCGCCAAAGCCACGCCGGGCTACAAGAACGGAGATGCGCGGCCCGACCTGTATCCCAACGAAAAACCCATCCTGTCGATCAACGCCAAAAACATGGCACAGCATGCCGACAAGTTGACCGACGGCGTGCAAGCGCTGATGAAGAAGTACCCCGACTTCCGCATCGACGTCTACCCCACGCATCGCACCGCGGCGGCGCCGCAGTCGGTGTACGACAACACTTTCAAGAACGCCACACGAGCCAAGACCATTGAAGGCGGCTACGGCATGGAAGGCGCTTTTGGCGGCACGCCGTTTCCGATTCCCAAGGACGGCTATGAAGCCATGTGGAACCAGCGCACGGCCTGGCGCGGCGGCAACTTTGCCATGCCGATGCGCGTGTGGGTGGTGACGTCCGACGGCAAGCGCACCATGGTCTCCGGCGGCACGCAGACCATACGCCAGGCCTTCTACGACAAGGATGGCAGCGCCGAGAAGTTCGACGGCTACTACCAGTACGGCAAGCTGGTGGTCAACGCGCCGGGCTCCAAGGCTGGCGAGGCCATCCTTGCGCTCGACGGCGTTTCGGAAGCCGCACCGCGCGGGCTGTGGCAGTACCTGGTGGGCCAGCGCCGCGTGCGCAAAGCGCCTTCCGTGGCCTACGACACGCCCGACTCGGTGACCTCCGGCATAGGTTTGTTCGATGAAGCCTTCACGCTGTTCGGCCCCATCGACAAGCACGAGCTCAAGCTGGTCGGCAAGAAAGAAATCTACATCCCCTATAACAACAACCGCGCCGCCTCCGCGAAGATCGAAGACCTGGTGACGCCCAACACACTGAACCCCGCGCAGGTGCGCTGGGAACTGCACCGCGTGTGGGAGGTCGAGGCCACACTGGCAGCCGGCAAGCGCCACGTGGTGCCCAAGCGCAAGTACTACATCGACGAAGACTCCTGGCAGATCGCGCTGTTCGACGGCTGGGATGCCAAAGGCCAGCTCTGGCGCACCAACTATGCGCTGATGCTGACGACGCCCGATATCCCGGCCGTGACCAACGTCGTGCTGTGGGGCGGCTATGACATGCAGACCGGCGCCTATTACCTGAACATGGCGTCGAACGAACTGCCCAAGCAGTACGAAGTGCAGCCACCGATTCCGCGCTCCTTCTTCAGCGCCGAATCCCTCGCCAGCGAAGGCGCGCGCTGATGGCTGGAGTCAACCGGCGGCAGGCCGTCCTGGCGGGGCTGGGCGGGATTACCGCGCTGCCCGGCTGGGCGGCCAATATGCCGGCGGTGCTGTCGCAGGCCGCGCTGCTCACACCCAAGGCCCTGGGTGCGGCCACGCTGGCCGTGGCACGGGCCGGCGACCGGCTGGTGGCGGTCGGCGAGCGCGGCACGGTGCTGCTGTCGGACGACCACGGCGTGAGCTGGCGGCAGGCGCAGGTGCCGGTGCAAGCCACCTTGACGGCCGTATGTTTTACCGATGCGCGTAACGGCTGGGCCGCGGGCCATCTGGGCGCCATCCTGCGCAGCATGGATGGCGGCGCCAGCTGGCACAAACAGCTCGACGGCGTGCAGGCGGCCGAACTCGTGAAACAGGCCGCGGAACGTTCAAGCGATGCCAGTGCCATGGCGCAGGCGCAGCGCCTGGTGGAAGAAGGCGCGGACAAACCTTTTTTTGACCTCGAATTCATCGACGCCCAGCGCGGCTTTGCCGTCGGCGCCTACAACCTGATGTTCGCCACCACCGACGGCGGCAAAAGCTGGACGGCCCTGGGCCCGCGGCTACCGAACCCCAAGAGCCTCCACCTGTACGGCGTGCGCGCACGCGGCCGCACACTGGTGATTGCCGGCGAGCAGGGCCTGCTGCTGCGCTCCACCGACGGCGGCGCCAATTTCAGCGCGCCGGCGTCGCCCTACAAGGGCAGTTTTTTCGGCCTGCTGCAAACACGCGGCGGCGCGCTGGTGGCCTACGGCCTGCGCGGCACGGCTTATCGCTCCACCGACGAAGGCCTGCACTGGGACAAGCTGGACACCGGCTTGCCCATGGCGATCGGGGCCGGCATGGCTTTGCCAAACGGCGGCTTTGTACTGGTAAGCCAGGCCGGCGATGCCCTGGTGGGCGGCGCGGACGGACCCGCCCTGCGGCGCATCCCGGCGCGTGAAGCCGTTCCGGTTTCAGGCGCCGTCCTGGCGGCCGACGGCAGCCTGGTGCTGGCGAGCCTGCGCGGCATGCGGCGTGTGGAACTGCCCGCCAGCTAAAAGAAAAAAAGAAGAAAAGAACCACCCCGGAGACCAGCGCCGCGCACGCGGCAAGACTTTATGCACGCCGATTCCTCCTCCATCCAGCCCGTTGTCGCGCGGCTTGAAGATTTCGACACGCGCTCGGGCACGCTGCTCGAACGCGCTTTTTTCAACCACCGGCCCTGGGTCATGGCGGTCTGCGTACTGCTCACCCTGCTGCTGGGCTGGCAAGCCACCAAGCTGCGGCTGAACGCCAGTTTTGAAAAAACCATTCCCACGGGCCACCCCTACATCGTCAACTACCTGGCGCACAAGAGCGACCTGGGCGGCCAAGCCAATGCGCTGCGGCTGGTGGTGCAGGCCAGGCAGGGCACGATCTTCGACAAGGCCTACCTCGACGCGCTGCAGAAGATCAATGACGAGATCTTCCTGCTGCCCGGCGTGGACCGCCCCTTCATGAAGTCGCTGTGGACCTCCAACACCCGCTGGGTGGCCGTGACCGAGGAAGGCCTGGACGGCGGGCCGGTGATCCCCGATGCCTACGACGGCTCACCCGCCAGCCTGGCCGGGCTACGCGCCAACGTCGAGCGTTCGGGCGAGATCGGCCAGCTGGTCGCGGGCGACTTCAAGTCCAGCATCGTGTTCGTGCCGCTGCTGGACCGCAACCCCGAGACCGGGCAGGCGCTGGACTACGGCGAGCTGTCCCGGCAGATCGAAGTCCTGCGCGCCAAATACGGCAGCGACACGCTGCAGGTCCGCGTGACGGGTTTCGCCAAGGTCGCGGGCGACCTCATCGAGGGACTGCACCAGGTGTTGCTGTTTTTCCTGCTGGCCCTGGCCATCACCACGGTGGTGCTGTTCGGCTACACGCGCTGCAAGCGCAGCACCGCGCTGGTGGTGGCTTGTTCGCTGGTGGCGGTGGTCTGGCAGTTCGGCCTGCTGGCGCTGCTGGGCTACGAGCTCGACCCTTATTCGGTGCTGGTGCCCTTTCTGGTGTTTGCCATCGGCATGAGCCACGGCGCGCAGAAGATGAACGGCATCATGCAGGACATAGGGCGCGGCACGCACCGGGTCGTGGCCGCGCGCTACACCTTCCGGCGCCTGTTCGTGGCGGGCCTGACCGCGCTGCTCTGCGATGCCGTGGGCTTCGCGGTGCTGGTCATCATCCAGATCAAGGTCATCCAGGACCTGGCCCTGATCGCCAGCATAGGCGTTGCGGTGCTGATCTTCAGCAACCTGGTGCTGCTACCTATCCTGCTGTCTTATGTAGGTGTGGCACCCGCCGCCGCCGCGCGCAGCCTGCGCCAGGAAACATCGCAAGGGACGCAACGTTCATGGCTGTGGGCCTTGCTGGACCATTTCACGCAGAAGCGCTGGGCCACGGCGGCGGTGGTGGTTGCGGCCCTGATGGCCGTGGGTGGCTATGCCGCCAGCCTGCATTTAAAAATCGGCGACCTGGACCCAGGTGCCTCCGAGCTGCGGCCAGGCTCGCGCTACAACCAGGACAACGCCTACCAGATCGCCCACTACGCGGCCAGCGCCGACATCCTGACCGTGATGGTGACCACGCCCGCGGATAAATGCACGGCCTACGGCACGCTTGCCAAGGTGGACGCCTTGGCCTGGCAGTTGGAACAGCTGCCAGGGGTGGAATCCACCAACTCCATGGCCGCGCTGTCCAAGCTGGCCATGGTGGGCTACAACGAAGGCAACTTCAAGTGGTTTGAACTGCTGCCCAACGATGGCGCCCTGGGCGGCGTGCAGACGCGCGCGCCACGCGAGCTCTTCAACCAGAGCTGCTCATTCCTCGCGCTCTACGTTTACCTGAAGGACCACAAGGCCGAAACACTGGCGCGCGTGGTGGCCGACGTGGAACACTTCGCGGCCTTCAACAACACGACCGACGTCAGCTTCAAGCTGGCGGCGGGCAGCGCCGGCATCGATGCGGCCACCAATATCGTGGTCGGCAAGGCCATGCGCGAGATGCTGCTGTGGGTATATGCGGCGGTGGTGATTTTGTGCTGGATCACTTTCCGCTCCTGGCGCGCGGTGGTGGTGGCGGTGTTGCCGCTGGTGCTGACCTCGATCCTGTGCGAGGCGCTGATGGTGGGGCTTGGCATGGGGGTGAAGGTCGCCACGCTGCCGGTGATCGCGCTGGGTGTGGGCATAGGCGTGGACTACGCGCTGTACGTACTCAGCATTACGCTGGCCCGCATGCGCGAGGGCGCCAGCCTGTCCGAGGCCTACCACCATGCGCTGCAGTTCACCGGCCGCGTCGTGCTGCTCACCGGCATCACGCTGGCGCTGGCCGTCGGCACTTGGGCTTTTTCGCCGATCAAGTTCCAGGCCGACATGGGTATTTTGCTGGCCTTTATGTTTGTGTGGAACATGGTGGGGGCGCTGGTGCTGCTGCCCGCGCTCGGGTATTTCCTGCTGCGACCGGCAGTAGCCCTTCCCATGCCGGTCAATGCACGAGTGCCGGTATGAGCCGGCGTAGGGACATGCTTGCCGCGATGATGCTGCTGGGAGCGGCCGCGGCTGGCCATGCCGCGCCCGACGCCCTGGTCATCGGCCAGTCGTTGCCACTCACCGGCGCAGGCTTTCCGGTCGCCAACCGTGTGCTGGCCGGTGCCCGCGCGCATGTGGAGCGCGTCAACGCATCAGGCGGAATTGCCGGGCGTCGCATCGAGTTGGTGACACTGGATGACGGCGGTGACCCACGGCGCGTGGCGGCCAACCTGCGCACCCTGGTGGGCCAGCACAAGGCGGTGCTCATCGCCAATTGCCTTGGTGAACGGGCTTGCCTCGAGGCCACCCAGGCCACGCGCGAACTTCGCGTGCCGCTGGTCGGCCCGATGTCGGGAGCATCGGCTTTGCGGTCTACCGATGTCCGCCATGTTTTCAGCCTGCGGCCGGACGATGCGCGAGAGGCCGATGCGCTGGCGCGCCAGCTGGCATCCATTGGCGTCACCCGGGTGGCGGTGCTGGCCGACGACTCCGAGCCGGCGCGCACTGGGGCGCTGGTGGCAGCCTTGCAACGCGATGGCCGTCAGGTCACGCGCATCACCGCCGACGCACGCCTGCCGTCCATCGAAGCCGCCTTCCGCGACGTGGCCAAAGCCGCGCCGCAGGCTTTGGTCCTCAACCTGGGCAACGAGGTGCTGGATGCGCTGGGCCGGCTTCCGGCCTCGGCCTATGACAGCGTGCCGTCCACCGTCGCCACTTTGTCGACGGCGGGACTGACGCAGCTGACACGGCTGTTTCGCAACCGGCTGGTGGGCTACACCAGCGTGGTGCCGAATCCCGAGGTGGCCCGCCTGCCCATCGTGCGTGAACTCGAGCGCGATGCCGACGATTTCATCGGCCCCGAGGCGATGACCTTCGAGGGCCTGGAGTCCTACCTAAACCTGCGTGTCTGCACCGAAGCCCTGCGCCGTGCCGGCCCGCGCGCCGACGGCCAGCGCCTGGGCGAGGCGATTGAAAGCCTCGGAGCACTGGACCTGGGCGGCTTCAGGCTTTCATTTGGAAAAGAGCGGCATCACGCATCGGACCACGTCGAGATTGGCATGCGAGCGCGCGACGGCAAATTAATCAGATAACCCCCCCGAAGCGCCTGCGGCGCCTCCCCCCGGGGGGCGCCACCTGCGGCCCGGCAAAGCCGGTTCCGCGCTGGCGCTTGTACTGCGACTTTGAACTGATAAGGACTGCAATGACCACCCCTGCCATCCCCACCGTGCTCGAGACGGCTCCTATGGACCCCGCCCTGGCCGGCTTTCTGGCCCAGGCCGCCGCGCAGGGCAACCCGCCGCTGGAAAGCCTGCCCCCCGCCATCGCGCGGCAGGTGTACCGCGAACTGGCCGACACACTGGGCTTGCCGGCCCCGGCCATCGGGAAGGTGAAAGACATTAGCTTCCCCGGGCCGGACGGCCCGCTGCGCCTGCGCGCATACAGCCCCGACGCCGCCGGCCCCTGGCCCGTGCTGCTCTACGCGCATGGCGGCGGTTTTGTCATAGGCGACCTTGAGACCCATGACAAGGTCTGCCGCACGCTGTGCCACCACAGCGGCATGCTGGTTGTGGCGGTGGACTACCGGATGGCGCCCGAACATCCCTTCCCCGCCGCGCCGGACGACGTCGAGGCCGCCTTGCGCTGGGTGCTGGCGAACGCCGCCGCGCTGGGCGGCGACGCCGGCCGCATCGCGGTGGCCGGCGACAGCGCCGGCGCGCAACTGGCGCTGGTGGCATCGCGCCGCGTGAACGCAAAGGCCGTGCGTGCCCTGGGCCTGGTCTACCCGGTGGCGCAGCACCCCAGCCAGCCCAGCGCATCCTATCCAGAGAACGAAGGCAAATTTCTCACCATGGGCGTGATGCAGTGGTTTATGGCCAGCTACCTCGGCCAGCAGGCCGATGCGGACAAGCACCCTGACTTTGCCTTGCTGGACTCAGGCAGCCTGGCCAGCCTTCCGGCTACCTGGGTGGCCACCATGGGCCACGACCCGTTGCGCGACGAAGGCCACGCCCTCGCACTACGCGTGGCCTCGGCAGGGGTGGAGGTGACGCACCGGCACTACCCGGAGGCGATTCATGCCTGCATCCATTTCACGGCCGTGTCGCCTGTCGGTTTGCGGGTCATGACGGAGCTGGCGCAGTGGTTGCGCGCGCGGGTGTGAAGGCTTGCGGGCTTAGTCCCGCAGCTCACCTGCGGCACGCCGGCGTGCAAAGTTCACATACCAGTCCAGGCAACCGGGGTTGGCCATCGCGTCGCGATTCAGCACCTTCTCGAGTGGCTGGCCCAGTAGCAGCTTCTTGATCGGCAGCTCCTGCTTCTTGCCCGAGAGCGTGCGCGGGATCTCGGGCACGGCGAAGATCTCGTTGGGCACAAAACGCGGCGACAGCGCGGTCTTGACGGCCTGCTTGAGTTTGGCTTTCATCGGCTCGTCCAGTGCCTGGCCGGGCCGTAGCACGACAAAAAGCGGCATATAACTTTCACGGCCCAGGTATTCAAGGTCGACCACCATGGAGTCCAATACTTCGGGCAAGGCCTCGATGGCACTGTAGAGCTCGCTGGTGCCCATGCGCAGGCCATGGCGGTTGATGGTCGCGTCGCTGCGGCCGTAAATGATGCAACTGCCCGAGGGCGTGACCTTGAGCCAGTCGCCATGCCGCCAGACACCGGGGTAGGTGTCGAAGTAGCTTGCGAGGTAGCGCTGGTTGTCCTTGTCGCCAACGAAGTAGAGCGGCATGGAAGGCAGCGGCTGCGCGCAGACCAGCTCGCCGACTTCATCCACGACGGACTCTCCCTTGTCATTCCAGGCCTCGACGGCGCAGCCCAGCATGCGGCATTGCATTTCGCCGGGGACGACGGGGAGCTCCCTGTTTCCACCAATGAACGCGCCGGCAAAGTCCGTCCCGCCCGAAATATTGCACCACCAGATACTGGGGTTTCCGATTTTGGCGAACTGTGCTGTGCCCCATCGCTGCGTGTCCTCACTGAGCGGCGATCCGGTAGTACCCAACGTGCGAAGCCGGCTCAAGTCGCCACACTGCGCGAGATCAACACCCGCCTTCATGCAGTTGGCAAAGAACGCCGCGCCCGCACCGAAGAAAGTGGCACCGGTGTTGGCGACAAAGCGCCAGAGCGTGGTCCAGTCGGCCGCCTCCTTGCTACTGCCCGCCGGGTTGCCGTCGTAGATGCAGCAAGTGGTGCCGTTGAGCAGGCTGGCGGCCTGCACGTTCCACATGATCCAGCCGGTGGAGCTGTACCAGTGAAAGCGTTCGGGATTCCTGGGGCCGGCATAACTGGGCGCCAGGTCGTTGTGCAGGCGCAGCAGCGCCAGCCCCACCAAGGCCACACCGCCATGGCCGTGGACGATGGGTTTGGGCAGGCCGGTGGTGCCGCTGGAATAAACAATCCACAGCGGATGCTCGAAGGGCAGCCAGAGCGGTTCAAAGGCCGCTGTTTCAGCATCATTTCGGGCTGTGGCGCCGTGTAAACCGGCGCAATCAGCTATCAAATCCATAGCATCCAATTTCCCAGGCAGCATCTCGTGAAGGATCACATGCGTGACGCTGGGCAATGCAGCGGCCAGCTCGGCCACTACGCTGCGGCGGTCAATGTCCTTGCCTCCGTAGTGAACGCCGTTGCAGGCGATCAACACCTTGGGCGAAATCTGGCGAAAGCGGTCCAGCACAGCGGGTGTGCCCATGTCGGGCGCGCAGACGCTCCAGACGCCGCCAATGCTCACGGTGGCAAGAAAGGCAACCATGGTCTCGGGCGTGTTGGGCAGGTAGGCGGCCACACGGTCGCCGGGCTGTACACCTTGCGCCTTCAGGTGCAGGGCCAGCGAGGCCGCCTGGCGGCGCATCTCGGCCCAGCCGAGTTCGCGTGCCGACTCGCCCTTCGCCAGGCTGGTTTCGCCATGGCTCAGGATGGCGGGCACACCGGCCGCTTCGGCGGCGGCCGCATGGCGGAACACCTGCTGCGCGTAATTGCCCTGCGCGCCGGGAAACCATTCGGCCCCGGGCATGGTGCGCCGGTCCAGCACAGCCGTGTGCGGCGTCGGCGACTGGACTTCGAAGTAGTCCCAGATGCTTTGCCAGAAAGCATCAAGGTCGGTGACCGACCAGCGCCACAGCGCGTCATAGTTGTCGAAGGACAGGCCGCGCGTGGCCTGCAGCCAGTTTTGGTAGTGGCGTATCTGGAACATGAGCAACCATAAACCAAGTCGGGTGGACGGGAGTGGGAGGGCAGGCTGTGGCTTATATTCCGAGTGTCTGTAACTACTGGATACGTTTCATGTCTTTCCGATCTTCAGCCCTTTTGTGGGCTGCGGCAGCCCTGTTCATCTCGGGCTGCGCCACTACCAAGGTCCAGCCGCAGGTGAGTTTCACGCCGGCCGCGCTGAAGTCAAACAACCAGCGGGTCGGCGTGGCCATGACAGCCTTGCCCAAGGCGGAAGTGCACGTAAACGGGAACATCTGCCTGCTGTGCATCGTCACAGCCAACGCGGCCAATTCCACCCTGAGCAAGCATGCGGCCACCCTGACCCTGGAAGACTTTCCCAGCCTGAAGGACAAAGCCGTCGCCGCGCTGCGCCAGAAAGGAGTGAACGCCATCGTCATCGAGGAGCCGCTGGACATCAAGGCCCTGCTGGACACCAGCCCAGGCACTCGCAATGCCGCGCCCAAAAACTTCGCGCCTCTCAAACAGAAGTACGGCGTCGACAGCCTGCTGGTGCTTGAGGTCCACTCCGTGGGCTTCGTCAGGAATTATTCGGGCTACTTCGCCACCAACGACCCCAAGGCGCTTGTGCGCGGCACAGGCTATATGGTCAATCTCAGCACCAACACTTATGAGTGGTACCTGCCGGTCTATGTAGCCAAAAGCGCCGAGGGCAAATGGGACGAGCCGACGGCGTTTCCCGTCCTGACGAATGCGTATTACCAGGCGCTGGAAACCGGCAAAGACGATTTCCTGCGGCCGCTGACCAACTAAAGCGGCGCCATGAAACACCGGCAAGCAGTTTTCCTCGGCGCAGCCACCTTGGCCTTAGCGTGCCTGGGCTTGTCGCCCGTCCACGCCATACCGGCCGACGCCCCATGGTCGCTGCTTCCGCCCACGGAGGAGGCCGTGGTCTTCCGGGGCCGGGCCAGCATGGATACGGTGGGAAGCGGAAACCCGGGTGGCTTCATGCCGTATCCCGGAGCCACCGCGGGAGGGGCCATGGCGGCGATCGTTACTCACGGACTGCTGGCGGATTCCCAGAATGACCGGCAGAAGCGGGCGCTGCAGGAGAAGGCCGACAGGGTGCTGAGGGCTTATCGGCCGGTGCTGAACGACTACAAGCACACCGAGTTGATGCAGGCCGCTCTGGACAAGACGCCGTGGACCGGTGCCAAGGCGCTGGCCGGCCCGGCTCAGGCACGCGGCACGGGCTGGATGGTGGAAAGCCTGCCCGTCTTCTCGATGACGCAGGACCAGCGGGCTCTGGTGCTGGACAACGTCCTGTCGGTATACCCGCCCGGTGAAACAGACAAACCACTTTACCGGTCTACGGTGCGCGTGGTATCCCGGGCCCGGATGGCACCGGACATGGAGCGGTACTGGAAAGACGACGCGGGTGCGGCGCTCAAGGCTGAAAGCGCAAGCCTGCTGGCACATTCCCTGGCGCTGGCACTGCAGGAGGCGGCCAGCCCCGCCGCTGGCGATGCGCCCGCCTTTCGTACAGTGCGCTACCCCGAGGGCGAAGTCGAGAAGATGGAGCGGGCACAGGTCCTCAGCCAGGCCTGTGATCGCCAAGTGATCAGGACACTGCGCGGCTGGCTGATGTCGGTTCCCTCACCAGCCGTGGGCGAGCCGGCCGCGGCCGCTTGCGAATCCGCACTACCGGGCTGGAAATAGGGGCGTCCCGGATTGGGATCGGGCCGCCGCCTGAAAAGCACCCATTGAACGACGAGCCCTGGATGATCCACTGCGACGGCAGCGCCGTGCCCAATCCCGGCCGCATGGGCCTGGGCGCGGTGCTCACAGCGCCTGACGGCACGCGGCATTCGCTATCTACCCAGGCCGAGGGCCGTGGCTGCAACAACGAGGCGGAGCTACGCGCACTGATGGCGGCGCTCCAGGAAGCCAGGCGTCATGGGGCGAGCACGCTGGTGATCCACTGCGACAACAGCGTGGTCGTTGGGCAGCTGGCGGGCACCGCCCTTGAGCCCTTTGTACGCCTGGCCGCACTGTTTGAGGAGGTGCGCTCCGAGTTGCGGTCCTTTGCGTCGGCACGGCTGGTGTGGATCCCGCGCCACCGCAACCGAGAGGCCGATGCTCTGGCCCGGGCAGCGGTGGGGCTGATGCCGAAAAACCCGGTGCCCGCCGGCAAGCACCGACCCTAGCGGCCTGCCGGCAACGCATCCATGCTTCGTCCTGGCGCGAAGCACAGGCTGTCTGATAAAACGTCAAGACCGGGTTTTCAGGAGGGGATTGCTCTTTCGCACAATCGTGCTATATTCGCGCCATGGACGCCAAAACCCAGAAAAGCGAAATGACCCGCGCCGCCATCATTGGCGCGGGCATAGACCTGGCCGCCGCGGAGGGCCTGGAGGCCATCACGCTGCAGGCCGTGGCGGATCGCATCGGGATTTCCAAGAGCGGTGTGTTCTCGCGCATAGGCTCGCGCGAGGCCTTGCAGAAGGCCGTGATTGAAGAATTCGGCCGGCGCTTCATTGCCGACGTGTTTGTGCCCGCCATGCAGCAGCCCAAGGGTCTGCCGCGGCTGGACGCCATCGTGCAGCGCTGGATTGTGCGCATGCGCGACGTGGAAATCCAGTCGGGCTGTATTTACACTGCGGGCGCCTTTGAGCTGGATGACCGCGAAGGCGAATTGCGCGACACCTTGTTCGGCGAAATTACCCGCTGGCGTGCGGCTTTGCGGCGCACAGTGCTGCAGGCTGTCGAAGCGGGCCATTTGCAGGCGGACACCGACCCAGAGCAGCTGGTATCAGAGATTTATGCCCTGTCGGTGGGCTTGTTGCACGATGCACGTTTTCTGCGCGACAGCCGCGCAGCGGAACGTGCGCAGGCATCCTGGAAGCGCCTGCTTAAAAGCTACCAGGCTGAGGCAGCCACCCCAAAATAAAGAGACAAACAGGGCGGAAAGGGCAGCCGCGCCATTTCCGATGTGTCGGCAAGTTTTAATTTCGCACGACTGTGCGGAGAAATGAGGAAATCATGTTGATTCTGATCATTGCTTTAGGCGTGTTTGTCGGCGTTCGCGCCGGCATGGCGGTCCTGGCTTCGCTGCGCGGTTTGCCGCGCAGCAACGAAGACTGGATCTGGTACTGAGATTGATAAAAAGAG
The DNA here is from genome assembly GCF_050626995.1 of Polaromonas aquatica. Lineage (GTDB taxonomy): Bacteria > Pseudomonadota > Gammaproteobacteria > Burkholderiales > Burkholderiaceae_C > Polaromonas > Polaromonas aquatica_A. The sequence goes on from NZ_CP192467.1 coordinate 1,883,294, forward strand.
GACGACGCCATGACACGCACCTCCCTGCAGGCCACTTCGGCTTTCTACAACGCCAGCCCGATGACGCGGATTTTCCGCTGGGGCCTGGGCGCTTCGCAGCAACTCTGGCCCGCACTCGCCGTGCGCGCGGCTTACCGGCTGTTTGGCACGCCGCTACCGCCCAAGTGGATCAGCCGCCGCCGCACGTGGAGCCCCGAGTGGCACATCGAGCAGTGGCCGTTTGAAGACGCCAGTGTCACCCTGTATTCGCGCCCCGTCGCGCCGCCCGGGCCGGTGGTGCTGCTGGTGCATGGCTGGGGCGGGCATGCGGGCCAGATGCTGGCGCTGGCTGATCAATTAAGTGCACAAGGCCTCAGGCCCGTGATCGTTGAAATGCCGGCGCACGGCCGCAGCAGCGGCTCGGTCAGCAACCTGCCGCAGTTCGCGCGCGTGCTGGAGTACGTGACGGCCCGGTTGCAGCAGCAGGGCCACACGCTGCGCGCGATGGTGGCGCATTCGCTGTCTGCCAATGCCGGTGCCTACGCAGCCAGCCGCGGACTGGCCACCGGCCGGCTGGTGCTGCTGGCGCCGCCTGCTTCACCGCTGGAATACACGCGGCTGTTCGCCCATGCATTTGGCCTGCGCGAATCCACGCGCGCGGCCATGCAGCGGCGCATCGAAGCGCGCGAAGGCATCTTGATGCCGCAGTTCGAACCGGCGATAGTCGGGCCGCGCATCCACCTGCCCACGCTGGTGGTGCATGACCGGCAGGACAGCATCAACCGCTTTGCCGATGGCGTGGCCTACAGCGAAGCGATTGCTGGCGCGCGCCTGATCGCCACCGAAGGCCTGGGCCACCGCAAGATCCTCAAGGATGACGAGGTGTTGCGCCAGGTCGCCGCGTTTGTGGCCTGAAACAAGCGCTGCGGGCGGCCAGAAACAGCCGCGAAACACTACCTGCATCACGCTGGATACCGGGCTCGGGATACACGGGAGCGCCCGCCCGGCTTGTGCAAGAGGCCCATTCCCCCTAGCATTGCCTCACTTTTACAACGAGGAGAGAGACGATGGGAATGCTGGACTGGACAGAAAAAAGCAGCGCGGTATTGCAGCAGGGCGGCGTCATCGCGCCCGACGAACGCCTGCCGTGGCCGCAAACCGCGGTGATGGGCGTGCAACACGTGATCGCGATGTTCGGCGCCACGGTACTGGCGCCCATCCTCATGGGGTTTGACCCCAACATCGCCATCCTGATGAGCGGCATCGGCACGCTGATCTTTTTTGTCGTCACCGGCGGCAAGGTGCCGAGCTACCTGGGTTCGAGTTTTGCCTTCATCGGAGTGGTGATCGCTGCCACGGCGTATGCGGGCAAGGGGCCGAATGCCAATCTGGGCGTGGCACTGGGCGGCATCATTGCCTGCGGTGTGGTCTACACGCTGATCGGCTTCATCGTGCAGGCTGTGGGCACCGGCTGGATAGAGCGTTTCATGCCGCCGGTGGTCACAGGCGCCGTGGTGGCGGTGATCGGCCTGAACCTGGCCAGCATTCCCGTCAAGAACATGGCGGCCGGCAACTTTGACTCGTGGATGCAGGTGGTGACGTTTGTGAGCGTCGCGCTGGTGGCCGTGATGACGCGGGGCATGGTGCAGCGGCTGCTGATCCTGGTCGGCCTGATCGTGGCGAGCGTGATTTATGCGGTGCTGACCAATGGCCTTGGCCTTGGCAAGCCGATGGACCTGTCGGGCATTGCCAGTGCGGCATGGGTTGGCATGCCGGGCTTCACGGCGCCGGTGTTCAGCGCCAACGCCATGCTGCTGATCGCGCCCGTCGCCATCATCCTGGTGGCGGAAAACCTCGGCCACATCAAGGCAGTGACGGCCATGACCGGCAAGAACTTGGACGTCTACATGGGCCGCGCCTTCATCGGCGACGGTGTGGCGACCATCGTCTCTGGCAGCGCGGGCGGTACCGGCGTGACGACTTACGCCGAGAACATCGGCGTGATGGCGGCAACCAAGATTTATTCCACCGCAGTCTTTGTGGTGGCGGCACTGATCGCCGTGGTGCTGGGCTTCAGCCCCAAGTTCGGCGCGCTGATCCAGGCCATCCCGCTGCCGGTGATGGGCGGCGTGAGCATCGTGGTGTTCGGCCTGATCGCCGTGGCCGGGGCGAAGATCTGGGTCGACAACAAGGTGGACTTTTCGGACAACCGGAACCTGATCGTCGCAGCCATCACGCTGGTGCTGGGCACGGGTGACTTCACGTTGAAGTTCGGCCAGTTTGCGCTGGGTGGCATCGGCACCGCAACCTTCGGCGCCATCCTGCTCTACGCATTGCTCAACCGCAAGCCCTGACCCTTAGTTGCCCGGCAACGCCCAATAGTTGCTATTAATTTGATAGCTGCTCGCGCAGATTCCACCTGGGCTGAACGCCGTTTTTATGCAAAAAAAGCCCCAGTTGACCAAACAACCGGGGCTTTTTGGCTGCGCCGGCATCCACAGTGCCGGCCAGGCCTCATCGCATCAGCCCAGAAAGCGCCCATTGGAGCCCAACACGCCTAGGTCCACAAATTTCGACCCCGCGAAAGGCGGTGCGGCGTAGTCGACGGTGAAACCGCCAAGGTCAAACTTCTGCAGGCCGGCCAGCGCGGTGCGCAGCTTGGCGCGCGTCACATCACGGCCGGCGCGCTCCAGGCCCTCGGCCATCACATGGGTGTTGATGTAGCTCTCCAGGCTGCCGAGCGAGAACTCCTGCTGGCCGGTGGCGCGCATGGCGGCCTGGTATTCACGCACCACCTCCAGCTTGGCGCGGTACGGGTCCGGGAACACCATGGTCAGCGCCAGGCCGGAACCGGCCGCGCCCAGCGCCTTGATGCCGTCGCCTGCCAGCGTGACGCTCAGGCCCGCCACCGGCAGCATCGGCGATGCCTTCTTCAGCGCAGTGATCAGGCTGACGGAAACCGAGCCGGCCGTGCCCAGCAGCACGGCGCCGGGCTTGCCCGCGACGACCTGGTTGACGACGTCATTGAGGTTCTTTCCGTCGATGGCCAGTGCCGCCTGCGCCGCTGGTTTCGCGCCTTCAGCCTGCAGGGCGCGGTTCACGTCGGCCAGCACTTCCTTGCCGTAGCTGTTGTCCAGGTAGACGACGGACAGATCCTTGATGCCCATGTTCACGATCCGCTGGACCAGGCGCTGGGTTTCGTCGGTAAAGCTGGCACGCACATGGAATACGTTGCGCATGCCCGGCTTGCGCAGCGAAGATGCGCCCGAACGCGGTCCGACATAAGGCAGGTTGGATTCTTCAATCAGCGGCACGATGGCGGTGTTGTTGGGTGTACCGACGCAGGACATCAGCGCAAAAATGCTGCCGTCACCGATCATCTTCTTGACGTTGTCGGCACTGCGCTGCGGCACGTAGCCATCGTCCAGCATCTGGAACTGCAGCATGCGGCCGTTGACGCCGCCCTTGGCGTTGATCTCGCGCATGGCGGCATCCACACCCACCTTGAGTTCGGCGCCCACGCCCGCCAGCGGACCTGTGGTCGCGCCCGTGCTGCCGATGGTGATGGCCTTGGCGGTCAGGCCTTCCTGGGCGTTGGCATTGCGGATGAAAGCGGGGGCGGCGGCGAAGGCGGCCAATTGAGGGGCGAACGAAAGGAAGCGGCGGCGAAACATCGCGAATCTCCAGATTGGGGGGTGGCCGTAAAGGCCGGAAAGAACAAGGCCGTGCGGCCTTGCAGGGGTAAAACGATCTGCCAACCTGCGCGATGGCGCGCAGGAATGGGGGAAATCATTTAGGTGTAAATGATTCTAGGTAGAAACCCTGACAAATCGATGACACAGGCCGTTCGGCTGTGACATTTGCCAGGACAGGCCCGGCACACCGCTGGTGTAGCAGGCGGTTTACTTGGCGGGGGGTTGGCCGGTGGCCTTGGCGAGGGCTGCTTTTGTCCGGGCGAGCTCACGTTCGAGGTCAGCACGCTCGTCGATTTCCTGCTCCAGGGTTTCATTGACCTGCGCGAGGTCATCGGCGGATTCCTGGATACGGGTTTCCAGCTCGTCGGTTTTCTGGAGGGCTTGCGCCACATCGCCGGTTTGCACGTGCTCGGGGATTTCCTGTTTCAGCACGGTGTTGATCACCAGCAGGTCGGCAGCCGACTGCTCCACGGTGTCCTGGACGGCCTCATTCTGGTCAAGCGCCCGTCTCAGCGGCGTGGATGCTGGCACTAAAACGACGGGAGGCTGCTGGGGCATGTCAATGGCCTTGTTAATGATGTGGAACCACGGCCGCAAGGAATCTCACGGAAAAGCAAGGGCTTGCAAACCATGCCCGTCCGTATGTATCTGCAGGTTCAAGAACGATTCTACGCATAGCGCCCTCTGACCGCCTCAACGTGCTTTCGCAGGGCTTTGTGACTTTGCCGGGGGCCGTGCCGCGCTGGCCGGCTGGGCCGGGCCAGGACTGAAAATTTTGCCCAGCGTGGCGCCGATCCGGGCGCCTATGGCCGTGCCAACGCCCGGCAGTACGGCAGTGCCCACCACGGCACCCGCAATGGCGCCGCCCGGTACCGAAAATTTGACGTTGTCGAGCGGGCCGCTGACCGTGAGGGGGACACCCACAATGCCGTCCACCAGGTCAACAGCAAACTCGCCCTCGATCTGCCGTTTGGCGACCTGGATCTGGCCTGTTGCGGTGAGCGCCCCGGACGTGGCCTTGAGATCGGTGTAGGTCACCACCATGCCCTCGGGGGTGTTCTGCGTGTCGAGCTGGCCCGTGATGGCGTCCAGCGGGGTCTGCCCCGCGTGTTCCTTGCCAGCCGTGCGAACGGCTTTGTCCAGGTCAAAACGCAGGAGCGTGGACTTGCCCACGGTGAAGGGTGTTTTGGTGTGCAGTGACTGTGCCAGTTCGGCCACCGTATCGCCATTGGCCGAGAGCGTGGTTTCGCCGGAGAACCGGCCGGCGACGACAGAGCGGCGGTTGAACGCACCCAGCGCGCTTTCGACTTCGATGCCGCGCGGCTGGAGCTTGCCTTCCAGATGCATGCGGCCCTTGGCGCGAAACTCAAGCCGGACCTCACCGTGCGCCGTGCCACCACCCACCTGGATGCGTGTGGCCCAGCGGTCTTCTGGGCCCTGGCGTGTGAGTACCAGGCTGGCGGCAGGCGAAACACCGGGCCGCCGCAGTTCGGCTTTGCGTGGGCGCCAGGCGGGATCGAAATCGACCTCGCCCTCATAGACCACGGGAATGCCGCGGCGTGAGATCCAGGTCAAATCGCGAAATACAAAACGGGCCAGCGGCAACTCGTCACCGGCCGTCTCTTCCTTTTCGCGATCTTTCCCCAGCCCGCGGAGCGACAGCTGGGGAACCACCGCGCCTTCCAGGTCGGCGCGGTCTATCTTGATGCGGCGCTGCCATAGCGCGAAGATATCCGGGTAAGCAGTGAGTTTTGTGATCTGGATCGGCTGGGGCTGATGGGTGGAGACGTCTTCGATCACCAGGGCGGGCGAAGGAAACAAACGCCAGTGCAACGCACCCACACGCACCTTGACGCCCAGCTGGGCCTCCAGCTCTGCGGAAGCGCGCTGCGCCAGTTCATCATCAGGCGGCACCAGCCGAAGCACAGCGACCCATAGCGCACAGAGAATCAGTGCAACAACGCCCAGCCCCACCAGCCATTTGCGCGCACGTGTCATCGGTCCAGTGGATCCGGTGGGTCTGTGTTTCTCATGCTCATGCTGCGAGCTTACGTTCGGCCAACGCAGCAGTACACGCGACAAGGTCCTCACCTGCTGTAGTCCGCAACCTTATAGTGATGGGTGTCACTTCCATGGAACCGTCATGCGCATCTGGAAACAGCCCATCTCCGTCGAACTGCTTACGCACCACAACGCCGACAGCGCGGTCACCCACCTGGGCATCGAGTTTCTGGAGGTCGGCGACGATTTCATCCGCGCACGCGTGCCGGTCGACGAACGCACGCGCCAGCCATATGGCTTGCTGCACGGCGGCGTATCGGTGGTGCTGGCGGAGACCCTTGGGTCCTGCGGCGCGGCCTATGCAGCGCCCGAGGGACATCGCGCCGTGGGGCTGGACATCAACGCCAACCACCTCAAGGGCACGACAGGCGGCTGGGTCACGGGGATCACGCGGCCGGTGCATATAGGCCGCAGCACACAGGTGTGGCAGATCGACCTCACCAATGACGCGGGCGAGCTGACCTGTGTTTCGCGCATTACCATGGCGATGCTGCAGCCTAGGTAACGGCCGGGTCGACCCTTGATGGCTGCGCTCAGCCAGCAATGTTACTAATAGCAACAATTTCCCCGCGCCAGATATTTCCCGTGCGCCGGATTGATCTGGCGCGCTTTCAAGGCCTGTTCCCAGTACGACTTTCAGGTCCTGTCGAGAGGACTTCCCCGGCAAAGCCTTGCTGCAAGCCACATCTGGCCGTATCGATGGAATCCAGCTCCATACTTTTTTTATCTCAAGACATGGCTTGAATCGTATTTGATCTTATGGTGCCTCGTCCGTATTGTTCGCCAGAACCAGGTCGAAAGGTAACAAATGGACACAGGTAATGTAAGACGATGTGCCACAGCGCTGCTGGCAGCTGTTTTATGCGGTGCAGGCCACGCGCAGATCATGATCGGCCAGACAGCCGGGTTCACCGGTCCGGTGGCTGCGGGGGTCAAGGAGAACACGGATGGTGCGCGCCTGTGGCTGGACGCGGTGAACGCCCGGGGAGGGATCGCAGGTCAGAAACTGGAACTGGTGTCGCTGGACGACAAGTTCGACCCAAAGCTTGCGAGCGAGAACGCACTCAAGCTGGCCGACCGCGGCGCCATCGCCTTGTTCCTCACGCGTGGCACGCCTCCCACCGAAGCGGTGTTGCCCGTGCTGCAGGCCCACCGCATGCCGCTGGTGGGTCCTTCTACCGGTGCAATGGTCCTGCATCAGCCGGTGCACCGTTACGTCTTCAATGTACGCGCCACCTACCAACGCGAGGCCCAGAAAGCCATCGAGCACCTGCACACACTGGGAATCCAGCGCATTGCCCTCGTGCATGCGGACGACTCCTTTGGCCGTGACGGCCTGGAGGGCGCCAACAAAGGCTTCGCACAGGTCAAGCTGAAACCCACAACGGTCCTGAAGGCAGACCGCAGCAAGCCCGATTACAGCCAGCTTGTGCCACCGATCGCGACAAGCGACGCCCAGGCCGTGCTGTGGATCGGGTCAAGCAACGCCGTGGCCGAAGGCGTGCGGGCATTGCGGGCCACCAAGTCAGCCGTGCGCGTAGTCACTTTGTCCAACAACGCTTCGGCGGGCTTCGTCAAAGCGCTGGGAGAACACTCGCGCGGCGTCATCGTCACGCAGGTCTACCCCTCCGAGCGCTCCTATGCCTTCACGATGGTGCAGGAAGCCATGGAGCTTGCCAAAGCCAAAGGCATGGCGCTGTCGCCCGCCATCCTGGAAGGCTATGCCGCCGCCAAAGTGCTGGTGGAAGGCTTGAAGCGCGCGGGCAAGAACCCCACGCGAGAGACACTGCAGGCGGCCCTGGAAGGCATGAAGCGCTTCGACCTGGGCGGGCTGGAGGTGAGCTTCAGCAGCGATGACCACACGGGCCTGGAGTTCGCGGACCTCTCCATCGTGGATCTCGAAGGCCGCTTCGTGCGCTGACGGCGGGCCACCTCTGCCGCTCGGGAATTGGAATCCAGAAGGGAGCCGCCATGGCGTGGAAAAAGTCGCTGCACAGCTGGCTGCAAGAGAGCACAGCGGAAGCCACCAGGCAACAACTGGATCCGCTGCGCCTTCAGCTCCACGATGCGCTGCAGCGATGCGAAGGGCCGATGTGCGAGCGCATGCGCTGGCGCATCGACGATGCGCACACCGCGCAGCAGCTGTGGCTGCTGCGCGGGGAAATATTCCAGCTGGTCGCCCGCCAGTTCTGCCAGGAAGAAGCCGTGCGGCGCATCAATGCACTGTTGCCCGCCTTCTCCCGCTGGCTGCCCAAGCGCATGCTGACAAAGGCTTAGGGATCCGGGCGGCGAAAGCATCGAAGTGAAAGCGGATCCATCCAGGCCATTGTTTGCCGGAGCGCCCGGGATTTATAGATGTTTTAGCGCTCTCGCAGGGAGCGCGGCGTGACGCTTGCAGCTTATTTCGCCTCGGCAGCCTTCGCCATGCGCTCGCTCTTCCAGTAGACATCGTCGCCGCCGTTCATACGGTTGAGCACGCGCGACAGAACAAAAAGCAGATCGCTCAGGCGGTTAAGGTAGTGGCGCGGCGATTCATTGACCGGCTCGGCGGCACCCAGCGCCACCACGGCTCGCTCAGCACGTCGCGCGACAGTGCGGCATACATGTGCGAGTGACGCCGCACGCGACCCCGCCGGCAAGATGAATTCAGCCAGGCGCGGCAGGTTCGCGTTGTGCTCGGCAAGTGCGCCGTCAAGCAACGCCACTGCCTCGGGCTTGAGCAGCTCGAAGCCGGGAATCGACAGCTCGCCGCCAAGGTTGAACAACTGGTGCTGCACCTCGACGAGTAACTCACGCACGCCCGGCGGTAGCTCTTCGCATAACAACAGGCCGATGTGCGAATTCAGTTCATCGACATCGCCCATGGCATGCACACGCAAGCTGTCTTTGGACACACGCGTGTTGTCGCCCAGGCCCGTCGTGCCGTTATCGCCAGTACGGGTGGCGATCTGTGAGAGTCTGTTGGCCATGATGCGAAGGCGCGATGAAGCGCGGTGAAAAGTGCATGAAACCCGGAGCGTTACGCCAGGCAAGGAAATGTGTCGTCGTACGCCATCATGTGAGTGAGGAAACACCCTGCAAAACCGCTGGCCGCAGGAGGCAGGCTGGGTTGCAATGGCGGCTTGTCCACTCTTTGAAAGACTCCTCGCATGACCATGCACACGATAGCAGCACAACGTCCAAAACATTCTATTCCCAGCTTCGAGCTGCGCAGCGTGCTCCTGGTGGCCGCACTGGCCGTGGGCGCTGCCGGCGCCGTGCGGGCGCAAGCCAACCCGCCCTCGCCCGCCAGCCCCAACAGCCCGCCCGCACAGATGGCGCCTTCGGGTTCCACCGGCACTGGCGCCCCGGATGCCGTTCCGCAAAACCGGGTCACGAGCAAGGACATCGAGGCAGCCTTCAATCGGGCCGACGCCAACCGGGACGGCAAGCTGGACCGCCAGGAAGCCGAGCACTTCCCGGCCGTGGCGCAGCGCTTCGAGCAGATCGACACCAACCGTGACACCTATATCTCGCTGGCTGAGCTCGTCAAGGCGGCAAGTTCTTCCTGATCCGTGATCCCGGGGGGCTTGCCCCGGGTCTTGCTGGCAGGAACGACCGACAAGTCGTAAACTGTGCCACCGACCCGGAGACACGATGAACGCCCCCCTGCCGCAACACCTGCTTCCCGAAATCTGCCAGCGCGAAACACCTGCGGCACTGATTGATGCGCTGAAAGCGCGCTTCTCCGAGCGCTGCTCCACCGCCCTGGTGGTCCGCGAGCAACATGGCCGCGACGAGTCCTCGTTTGCGGCACCTCCACCTTCCGCCGTGGTGTTCGCCGAAAGCACGGCCGACGTGGCCGATGCGGTCAAACTGGCCAGCGAATTCAACGTGCCGGTGATTCCCTTCGGTGTAGGCACCTCGCTCGAAGGCCACCTGCTGGCCGTGCAGGGCGGCATCAGCATCGACGTGAGCCGCATGAACAAAGTGCTGGCTGTCAACGCCGAAGACCTCACGGTGACGGTACAGGCCGGCGTCACACGCAAGCAACTCAATGAAGAAGTCAAAAGCACCGGCCTCTTTTTCCCGATAGACCCGGGCGCCGATGCGACCCTGGGCGGCATGAGCGCCACGCGCGCCAGCGGCACGAATGCCGTGCGCTACGGCACCATGCGCGAGAACGTGCTGGCGCTGGAAGTCGTCACCGCCGACGGCAGCGTCATTCGCACCGGCACACGCGCCAAGAAATCATCGGCAGGCTACGACCTGACGCGCCTCATGGTCGGGAGCGAAGGCACGCTGGGCGTGATCACTGAAGTCACCGTCAGGCTGTACCCGCTGCCCGAAGCCATCTCCGCCGCCGTGTGCTCTTTTCCGAGCATCGAAGCAGCCGTGCGCACCACCATCGAGATCATCCAGCTGGGAGTTCCCATTGCGCGGGTGGAGCTCATCGACCACAACACCGTGCGCATGGTCAACGCGCATTCAAAACTCACGTTGCGCGAAGAACCCATGCTGCTGATGGAGTTCCACGGTTCCCCCGCCAGCGTGAAAGAGCAGGCCGAGCTGGTGCAGGAGCTTGCCAGCGGCCACGGCGGCAATGCCTTTGAATGGGCCAGCACGCCGGAAGAGCGCACGCGCCTCTGGACAGCACGGCACAACGCCTACTTTGCGGCCATCCAGTCGCGCCCCGGCTGCCGCGCGATCTCTACCGACACCTGCGTGCCGATTTCGCGCCTGGCCGATTGCCTGCTGGAGTCCGTGGCAGAAGTCGATGCCAGCGGCATCCCCTACTTCCTCGTCGGCCATGTCGGTGACGGCAACTTCCACTTTGGCTATCTGATCGACCCAACGATCCCGAAGGAGCGTGAGATCGCCGAGGCCCTGAACCACAAGCTGGTGAGCCGCGCGCTGGCACTCGAAGGCACCTGCACCGGCGAGCACGGTGTGGGTCTGCACAAGATGGACTTCCTGGTCACGGAAGCCGGTGATGGCGCAGTCGGCATGATGCGCACCATCAAGCGCGCGCTCGACCCAAAGAACATCATGAATCCGGGCAAGATTTTTTCACTGTCCTGAACACTTCTTACAAAGCTCCCTTGTCGCCCGTGTCAGTTTTGCGGGCTCCGCGAATGTTCATGGCAGCCAGGCAGAACTGCAGCGCGATCAAGGCATAGGCTTGGGCGTGCCAGCCCCAGGCCACCCATAGCAGATTGCTCAGCAGGTAAACCCAGAACCCCCAATGGCGTTTGCGTTTGCTATTGGACCCCACCAGCCAGGCGGCCGTCACTGTGACCGCCATGGCGGGCCACTGGAGCAGGTTCAGGATTTCCATAGTGAGCATTGCGGCTGCATGCCGCTATGGTCGGCGCCGCAGGCAAGGGCCCGCCCGCGGCACAAGCGCAATTTTCCGTAGGACAGTTCCGGGCGCTGTGAAGGCAGTGGGGCGAAGCGCCCCCTCTGCTACTTGCCGCCGCGCAGCCGTTCGATCAGGCCGTTGAGTTCATCCATCGACGAGAACTGGATCGCCACTTCGCCCATGTCTTCGCGACGTCCGTTGCGCTTGACCTGCTTCTTGACGCGCACTTCGACATCGGCCATCAGCAGGTCGGCCAGTTCTTCTTCAACGCGGCGGGTGTCGCGTGATTTTTCCTTGGTGGCTTTTTGCGGCTTCAGCGAAAATTCGGCGCTGAGTTTTTTGACCAGGTTTTCCGTTTCGCGCACCGACATTTTTTTGGCTGCGATCTGGTTGGCCGCGGTGATTTGCGTTGCGCGGTCCAGGCCCAGCAAGGCGCGCGCATGGCCCATGTCCAGGTCGCCAGCCATCAGCATGGTCTGCACAGGGTCGGCCAGGTTCAGCAACCGCAGCAGGTTCGAAGCTGCGCTGCGCGAGCGGCCCACGGCCTGCGCGGCCAGCTCATGCGTGAGGCCGAATTCCTTGACCAGGCGCTGCAGGCCGTGGGCCTCTTCCAGCGGATTCAGGTCTTCACGCTGGATGTTTTCAATCAGCGACATCGCGGCGGCGGACTCGTCGGGCACGTCGCGCACCAGCACCGGCACGCTGTCCAGACCGGCCAGTTTCGCTGCGCGAAAGCGCCGTTCGCCGGCGATGATTTCGTACTTGCCGTCGTTGCTGCCCGAGGTCAGGCGACGTACCAGGATGGGCTGCATGATGCCCTGCACCTTGATGGACTCGGCCAGCTCATAAAGCGCGCCTTCATCCATGCGTGTGCGCGGCTGGTACTGGCCGGCGACCATGTCTTCAAGGCGAAGCGATGCCGGCAGGCCCGGGCTGTTGGCCGTGCTGCTGGCGTTTTCCGCATCGGTGGCGGTTTCGCTAACCTTGGGGCCGAGCAGTGCTTCGAGTCCGCGGCCTAAGCCCTTGGGTTTTTTGGTGACCATGGTTTTGTCTTTCTTTCAATTCGTCAGATTCGTTGTTGCAAGCTGGGGCGAAAGATCGCCGCCCAGCGACTGCAGCACGCCGCGCCAGAGGGCGTCGCGCTCTTCATAAGGTTGTACGTTCTGTTTGCCGCTGGCGTGCTCCCAGACCGAGGTGAGCACCATCACCACGCCGGTGGAAGGCTGCACGTACACGGTCTGGCCGTGGATGCCCTGCATGGCAAACGTTCGTGCCCTGAAGGGCATCAGCCAGAACTGGTAGCCATACCCAAAATAGGCGGTGGCAGTGCGCGGGCGGAAGGCCGGCGGCTGGCGCGCGGGGTCTGTCGCGTCGAGGAGGTAGTCGAGCGGCACGACCTGCACCGCACCCGGCTTGCCGGTGGCCTTGTCGATGGCGCGGCCGTCGTTGGCCAGCAGCTGGCCCAGGCGGGCCCAGTCGCGCAGACTGGCGTTGAAGGCGCCGTAGGCTTGCTCCTGCCCGTCGACTGAGATGCGCCAGAACGCATCGTGTTCGGCGCCCATCGGTTGCCACAGCCATTCGGTCGTGAGCACGGCCAGGTTCTTGCCCGTGGCGCCGGCCAGGACCCGACCCAGCACATCGGTCTCGGCGCTGGCGTAGACAAATTTTTCACCGGCGGGCGAATGACGGCCGGTGATGGAGCGCAGCACGTCGACCGGCTTGTCGCTTCCGGGCGCACCCGCAGCAGCGCGCGAGAAACGTGAGATGTCGTCTTTGCCGTCGTAGCGCTCGGTGAAGGTGAGACCTGAACTCATGCGCAACAGCTGGCGAACCGTGGTCGCGCCGTAGGGGCTGCCCGCAAGGTCTTTGGCGTATTTTTCGGCGGGATCGTCAAGCGATGCGATCAGCCCCATCGAGGCCGCCTTGCCGATGAGCAGCGACGTCACGCTCTTGGCCATGGAAAACGATAAAAAGCGCGCGTCGTCCTTGCGGCCGTAGCGATAGTGCTCGGCGATGATCTCGCCGTTTTTCAACACGATCAAACCGGTGGTGCGCTGGCGGTCGAGGTAGTCGGTCAGCGCGTAACCGGCGCCCTTGTAGCGATACGCCAGCGGCGCAGGCGTTGCCGCGCGCGGCAGCGGACTGGCCTGAGCCGCGCGCGCAACGGTACGTGCCTGCAGGCCAGGCACCTTGTCAAGCGCCGACCAGGAACCCACGCGGTAAGGTTCGATGTACCAGGTGCTGAGGCTACCGATGGGGTAAGCGTTGGCCTTGTTGAGTGCGGCTTCGTCGGGCTCGGCCCGCAGCGCAGGGCTCGTCACTGAAGCCAGCACCACCACAAATACCGGTGCGATTCGCAACCATGGCGAGCGCCGTCCATCGTGGGAAAGACATCTCATGGCTGGGGGGTCATCTTCGGTGAAGGGGCAATGGCCGGGGAGGTCAGCTCCTTGAGCTGCAGCAAACGCAAATAGGCTTCAGGCCAATCACCAAGTCCGCTTTCCGCATTGAGGTGGCCGCGTGGGCCGGCGTCCACGAAGGTGGAGCCCCAGGCCGCGGCGAATTCCCGCGCACGGCCCATTGCACAGAAGGGGTCGTCGCTGCTGGCAAAGACCACGCTCTCAAACGGCAGTTTGTCCAGCGGCACCGGCGCCCAGCTGGGTAGCATCTCGCGCACATCTTCGCGGTCGACGTCGGGCGGAGCCACCAGCAGCGCGGCTTTGACGCGGTGAATATTTTTTGAGTGCCCGGCCCAGGCCGCCACCAGCATGCAGCCGAGGCTGTGCGCCACCAGCACCGCGGGTTCATCGCAGGACAGCAGTACATCTTCCAGCCGCGCTGTCCAGTCGCCCCGCAGCGGATGCATCCAGCTGTGCTGCTCCACGCGGGTGTAGCCGTCGGCCTCTTCCCACAGCGTTTGCCAGTGGCCAGGGCCGCTGCTTTTCCAGCCGGGAAGAATGAGGACGTTGTCGGGTTTCATGGAAAGAACAATCGGCTTGCTATGATTTTAATAGCTGCTTGCGCCCGTTTCTATTGGGCTACAGGCACATTTACTTGTTAAAAAGGCTTCTGCAGTCACATCGCCTTGATGCGATCCACCATTTCTTCGGCAAACGTGATGAACGCCTGCGCGCCCCTGGAAGCCGGGTCGAACACCACGCCGGGCAGGCCGTAGCTGGGCGCCTCAGCCAGACGCACATTGCGCGGAATCACAGTATTGAACACCTTGTCGGCGAAGTGCTCCTTGAGCTGGTCGCTCACCTGCTGCTGCAGCGTGATGCGCGGGTCGAACATCACGCGCAGGAGGCCGATGATCTGCAAGTCCTTATTGAGGTTGGCGTGCACCTGCTTGATGGTGTTCACCAGGTCGGTCAGGCCTTCGAGCGCAAAGTACTCGCACTGCATGGGCACGATCACGCCGTGCGCGCAGCACAGGCCGTTCAGGGTCAGCATGCTGAGCGAGGGCGGGCAGTCGATCAGCACGAAGTCATAGTTGCTGTCGACTTCGGCCAAGGCAAGTTTGAGGCGTTTTTCGCGACGCTCGACATCGACCAGCTCGACCTCGGCACCGGCCAGCTCGCGGTTTGCGCCCAGCACGTCGTAGCCGCACTTCTCGCTGTGCACGCGCGCCTCGGCCACCGAGGCGGATTCGAGCAGCACGTCGTAGACCGTCATTTCCAGTTTGCGTTTGTCGACGCCCGACCCCATGGTGGCATTGCCCTGCGGATCCAGGTCAATCATCAGCACACGCTGGCCGACTTTGGCCAGGCCCGCAGCCAGATTCACCGTCGTTGTCGTCTTCCCTACCCCACCCTTTTGGTTGGCTACACAGAATATTTTTGCCATCAGCTTCTTCTAGTTGTTGTTGTGGAGTTACTTCGAGACAGCCAGCTTCAAGCCGAAGCCGATCAGGAAAACACCGGCCAGCTTGTTCAGGACCGCCGTGATTTTCGGGTTGGCGCGTATGCGCTCGGCCAGGTGGTAGGTAATCATCACCGAGGTCAGGCCGTACAGAAAGGTCAGCCCGGCAATCGTGGCGGCCATCACCGCAAAGGTTTTCAGGCCCTGGTGCTGGGCCGGATCGACAAACAGCGGGAAGAAGGCCATGTAAAAAACAATCGCCTTGGGATTGAGCAGGGTGATCAACAGCGCCTGGCGGAAGTAGTGGCGCGGCTTGATCTGCAGAATCGGCGCGTCGCCGGGTTTGGCCATCAACATCTTGATGCCCAGCCAGGCCAGGTAAATCGCGCCGACCCACTGGACGATATGGAAAGCCGTCGGGTAGGCCGCCATGATGGCCGATACGCCAGCCACTGCCGCCCAGAGCAAAACCTGGTCGCCGGCGATCACGCCAAAGGTCGCACCCATGCCGCCGGCAATGCCGCCTTTGCTAGTGGAGGTGATCAGCGCCAGGTTCCCGGGGCCGGGAATCAGCAAAAAGACAATGATGGCAACGACAAAAGCACCGTAATCGGCAATGCCGACGAATGAGCCCAACATGGAGGTTCTCCAGAAAGTAGAGAAAAAGAAGAGAAACTGAGTTTACGACAGGGGTACGCCATCGAAATGCCAAAGAAGGCCAATCAGACCCGATTCGGTGTCTGTGGCGCTTTCTTTTTGTGCCCGAACAACGCGCGAGGGTGAAATCAAACCCCGACTCACCGCTTCCGACCCGGTCAGGCGTCAGGCTTCACCCGAATCCAGACAATGCAGCGCTCGGCATCCAGCCCCGGAACGTGCAGTTGTTCCACGTGAAACACCTCGGCCTTGTCGGGCAGGACGGCAATTTCGTCGGCGGGGTGTTTGCCTTTCATGGCCATCCAGGCGCCTTGGGGCGCCAGCGCGTCGACGGACCAATTGGTGAAATCGGTCAGTGAAGCGAAAGCCCGCGAGCAGATCACCTCAAACGGCGTGGTGATGGTTTCGACCCGGGCGTGCAACCCCGAGAGGTTGGGCAGCTTGAGCGCCAGCGCCGCCTGTTTGATAAAGGCTGCTTTTTTGGCCACCGTGTCCACGCAGGTGACCGCCACTTCCGGGCAGCAGATGGCGATGACCACACCCGGAAGGCCGGCGCCGGAACCTACGTCCAGTAGCCGGGCGCCTTGCGTCAGCCCGGCTTTTTGCAGATGGCGGCGCAGCGGCAGTACCGCAGCCAGGCTGTCCAGCAGGTGGTGGGTCATCATTTCCGCGGGGTCGCGCACCGCCGTCAGGTTGTAAACCTTGGTCCATTTGCCAATCAGGTCCTGGTAATCCAGCAGTTGGCCGACTTGGGCGTCGCCCAAGTCCAGCTGCAGCGCCTTCAGGCCAGCGCGCAAATCCTGTTCACCGGCCCGCATCAGGCTTGGGCTTTTTCGGTGGAAGCCCCGGTTGCCTGAAGCGGAACCGTGTTTTTCCAGAGATTCTTTTTCAGGTGCACCAGCAGCAAAGACACGGTCGCCGGTGTGATGCCCGAGATGCGCGAAGCCATTCCCAACGTTTCGGGCCTGTGCTTGGCCAAGGTCTGGCGCGCCTCAAAGCTCAGGGCGGATACCTGTAGGTAGTCCAGGTCGGCCGGGAGTTTCAGGTTTTCGTAATGCGCGGCCCGCTCGACTTCGGTCTTTTGCAGGTCGATGTAACCGGCATACTTGGCGGTGATTTCGATCTGTTCGATCACGCTTTTGGCCATGTCGTCGCTGGCTGCGGCTTCGGCTGCCAGTTCGGGGTTGGCGTACTTGCCCTCCTCCAGCGACATCAGCCCGGCATAGTTCACGTCCGGGCGGCGCAACAGGTCGAGCAGGTTGTACTCGCGCTCAATCGACTTGCCCAGAACACGCTCGGCTTCAGCCACAGGCAGGTTGTTGGGATTGACCCAAATGGCCCGAAGCCGGGCTGTTTCACGTGAAACAGTGTCGCGCTTGCGGTTGAAAGCATCCCAACGGACATCGTCGACCAAGCCCAGTTCCCGGCCTTTTTCGGTCAGGCGCATGTCGGCGTTGTCCTCGCGCAGCATCAGGCGGAACTCTGCCCGGCTGGTGAACATGCGGTAGGGCTCAGTCACGCCCTTGGTGATCAGGTCGTCGACCAGCACGCCAAGGTAGGCTTCGTCGCGCTTGGGCAGCCAGGCATCCTTGCCCTGGCATCGCAACGCGGCATTGACGCCGGCGAACAGGCCTTGGGCCGCCGCCTCTTCATAACCGGTCGTACCGTTGATCTGGCCGGCAAAGAACAGGCCGCCAATCGCCCGGGTCTCAAAGCTCGACTTCAGCGCGCGCGGGTCAAAGTAGTCGTATTCGATGGCGTAACCGGGTCGCAGGATGTGGGCGTTTTCCATGCCGGCCATGGAGCGCACCAGCTCGTACTGGATGTCAAAAGGCAGGCTGGTCGAGATACCGTTGGGGTAGATCTCGTGGGTTGTCAGGCCCTCGGGCTCCAGGAAAATCTGGTGGCTGTCCTTGTCGGCGAAGCGGTTGATCTTGTCTTCCACGCTGGGGCAATAGCGCGGGCCGACACCGTCGATCTTGCCGGTAAACATGGGGCTGCGGTCAAAACCCGAGCGGATGATGTCGTGGGTGCGCTCGTTGGTATGGGTGATCCAGCAGGACATTTGCTTCGGGTGGGCAATGCCGCCGCCCATAAAACTGAACACCGGCACCGGGCCTTCGATACCACCGGGCATGCCGTCACCGGGTTGCTCGGTGCATTTGCTGAAGTCGATGCTGCGGCCGTCGATGCGCGGCGGTGTGCCGGTCTTGAGCCGGCCTTGCGGCAATTTGAGTTCTTTCAGCCGTGCCGACAGCGACACCGCCGGTGGGTCGCCCGCCCTGCCGGCCGAATAATTGTTGAGCCCGACGTGGATCTTTCCGTCCAGGAAAGTCCCTGCCGTCAGCACCACGGTGCGCGAACGGAACCTGATGCCGACCTGTGTGACTGCGCCGACCACACGGTCGCCCTCCACCATCAGGTCGTCGACGGCCTGCTGGAAGAGCCACAAGTTGGGCTGGTTCTCAAGCTTGCGGCGGATGGCCGCCTTGTACAAAATCCGGTCGGCCTGCGCCCGGGTGGCACGCACGGCCGGGCCCTTGGAGCTATTGAGGATGCGGAACTGGATGCCGCCTTCATCGGTGGCCAGCGCCATTGCACCGCCCAGCGCGTCCACTTCCTTGACCAGGTGGCCCTTGCCGATGCCGCCGATCGACGGGTTGCAGCTCATCTGGCCCAGGGTTTCGATGTTGTGCGACAGCAGCAACGTCTTGCAGCCCATGCGCGCCGAAGCCAAGGCAGCCTCGGTGCCGGCATGGCCGCCACCGACCACGATCACGTCAAATTCTTGGGGGTAAAACATATCCAACCTTTGGGTCTTGCGACCAGCTACTCACTATTAACTTCTTAGCTCTCGATAAGCTCGGTGGCCAGGCCCATGCCGCGCGCCACCTGCGCCTGTCGCCGGTCCGCCGTGACAAACAGGTCCACCCGGCTGGCCAGCGCGCTGCCTACATGCATGGCATCCATACCGCGCAAAGGGCCCTGCTCCATCGCGGCAAAAGCGAAACGCTCGACATGCGCGTCCAGCGGGACCAGCGTCATGTCGGCCACGTCGCGCTGCGCCGCTGCCCAGGCGCGGTCGAATTCCGGCGCCG
Source organism: Polaromonas aquatica (assembly GCF_050626995.1). Classification (GTDB taxonomy): domain Bacteria; phylum Pseudomonadota; class Gammaproteobacteria; order Burkholderiales; family Burkholderiaceae_C; genus Polaromonas; species Polaromonas aquatica_A. The sequence continues at coordinate 1,901,986 of NZ_CP192467.1, forward strand.
GCAGGCTGCCGTCGCGCCGGCGCCTCAGCAGCGCAGAGGCCACCTCGGTCTTGCAATGGGCGGCCACCAGCAATTCGCTGGCCGTCTCGAACAGCATCAACACCCGGTCGCGCCCGGCTTCGCTCGCGTAGCGCTTGGTCAGGGCCGAAGCATCAAACATCAGCCGGGCTTCGCCGTCGCGCGCCACCACCCGGGAGGCGCTCCCTGCGGATTGCGCCACATAGGCCGCCTGCAAGCGCTTCACCATGGCGATTCATTCCGCTCATCCAGCACCGCCTGCGACAGCGACACGCCGGGCGGCAGGATGACCGGCTCAAAAGGGATTTTCCAACTGGGTACCTTGGCGACATCTTCCTCGGCTTTCAAAGGCACGAGTTCAGCCACCGGCTTGCCATGCCGGAGTATTCGGACGGTTTCGCCCTGCTCCACCAGATCAAGCATGGCGGATGCGTGGGCGCGAAATTCACTGAGGGCAATGGTGTGCATTTTGTACAAATTTCAATATTTTGTACATTTTAGCGGGTTCCTGCCTGCAAGGCGCTCAGCACGCAGTTTTTCACCATGCGGCCTGTGGTGAAATCAGCCGCATGAGCACCCCATCCAAACTCCTTGTCTTTGCCGGCAGCACCCGTCAGAACTCCTTCAACCGCAAACTCGCCCATGTGGCGGCCGCCCTGGCGCGCGCCAGCGGCGCCGAAGTCACCCATATCGAGCTGGCTGATTTTGATGTCCCGATGTACAACGCAGACCTCGAAGCCAAGGGCACGCCGCCCGACGTCATAAAGCTCAAGCAGCTGATGTTCGAGCACCCGGCCTGGATCATCTGCTCACCCGAATACAACGGCAGCTACACCGCCCTGCTCAAAAACACCATCGACTGGGTCTCCAGCCCTGTCAAGAGCGACCCGGCCTGGCACGAAGGCTTCAAGTCTTTTACCGGCAAGGTGGTGGGCGTGCTCAGCGCGTCGCCCGGCGCCCTGGGCGGCTTGCGCTCACAGAGTCACTTGGTACCGTTGCTGCTCAACGCGCAATGCTGGGTCGCGCCCAAGGCTTTTGCCCTGGGCCGGGCCGGCGCGGCTTTTGATGCCGAGGGCCAACTGCTCGATGAATCGCACTTAAAAAATGTGCAGGCCGTGATCGACCAGGTGCTGTTTGCCAGCCAGCGCCTGAACGGCTAAGCCGCCAGCCGTTTTCACCGCCGGTCGCCGCCGGGTGGTCAGATCCGGGCAAGCGCTTGCGCAAGATCACCACGCAAGTCTTCTCCGTGCTCCAGGCCGATGTGCAAGCGCACCAGCCGACCTTCATCGGGCAGCACGCTCAGGGTGCGCAAGTGGTGGGGGACCGCCGGCAGCACCAGGCTCTCGTAGCCACCCCAGCTGGTTCCCAGGCTGAAGAGCTGCAAAGCGTCGATAAAAGCCGTGAACGAGGTTTCGCTGCACGGCACCAGTTCAAACGTGAACGGCCCGGCCGCACCCGAAAACTGATCGCGCCACAGCGCGTGTCCCGGGTCAGATGCCAGCGCCGGAAACATGACGCGCTTCACCTGCGGCTGCTGTTGCAGCCACAGGGCGATGGCCATGGCGGTTTGCTGGTGGCGTTGCAGCCGGATCGCAAGCGTACGCAGGCCACGCAGTGCCAGCCAACACACATCGGGTGCCGCGTGCACCCCGCTGCGATCACAAAAGCTCCGGATGCCGGCAAGGTCGTCGAGCGAGCCGGTGATCAGCCCCAGCATCAGGTCCGAGTGCCCGTTGATGTATTTGGTGGCTGAATGGATGGCGATATCGACCCCGAGCGCATGCGCATCGAAAAAGACCGGGGTGCCCCACGTCGCGTCCGACGCCACCGGCACGCCCCGGCGGCGCGCTGCCGCGCATACCGCGCGCACGTCCAGCATTTCCATCGTCAGCGAAGCCGGCGCCTCGATATAGACCAGGCTGGTGTTGTCCCTCAGGTAGGACGTGATGTCTGCGCCTTCAGGGAAGTAGTCGACGGTGGTGCCCATCGGCACCAGGTCCCGGTCGCAGAAGGTTCGCGTCGGCCCATACACGCTCTCGTTCAACAGCAGATGTTTGCCGGGTCCCGCATGGGCGCTGAGAACCGCCACGATGGCGGAAAGCCCGCTCGCCGTAGCCAGGCAGGTTTGCGCACCTGCCAACGCCGCCATGGCGCGTTGCAGCTCAAAGGTTGTCGATGTACCGGACCGTCCGTAGCGCGGTGAGTCGAACACGGTCTGGTGATGCGCATGCTTGTAATCGGCCAGGGTCTCGAACACCACCGTCGACGCACGCACCAACGGCGGATTGATGGCCTGGGCGGCCCTCGCTGTTTCGCGGCCTGAGTGGGCAAGAAATGTGTCTGTGTGCATGATGGGAAAGAGGATGGGTTGCAGGGCGGGTTGCGATTGGCATTCATAATAGGACGGCATGTCGGAGCCTGAACGCCAACAAACATCGCCCAAGCGCCAAAATCACGGCTTGTGGGCAACCCTCGCGAAAACCCACCCGGCGGGCAGCACGCTGCCGCGGCATCAGCATCGGGCCGGCCAGCTCGTGTTTGCGACGCGCGGCGTGATGCTGGTCGAAACACCGCTCACACGCTGGACCGTCCCGCCGCAGCGCGCGCTGTGGATACCCCCGCACCATCCGCACGCCATCCAGGTGATCTCGGCCACCGAAATGCGCACCGTGTATTGCCAGCCGGTGCTGGTCGACCGCTGCGAATCTTTTGCGCGCCGCAATGAGGTGCATGCCGTGGCCGCCTCGCCGCTGATCAGGGAGCTGGTGCTCGGCCTGTTCGATGGCGGGTTCGACCACCCCACACGGGAGCTGATGGTTTCGCTGCTGCTGCACACGCTGCAACAGACGCCCAGCCTTCCGACGCACCTGCCTATGCCTTCCCATGACGGACTGCGGCGCGCTCTGATGCTGCTGCTGCAGACGAATCAATGGCAGCTTCCAATGCACGAGCTGGCCTCCGTGGCTGCGATGTCTGAACGCAGCTTTACCCGGCGCTTCACGGCCGAAGCGGGCCTGAGTTTTCGCGCCTGGCGGCAGCGCGCACGCATCATCACGTCGCTCGACCTGCTGGCCTCAAACACGCCCGTCAAGGCAATTGCACGTATCCTGCAATTCGAAAGCCCGACGGCCTACATTGCCTCGTTCCGCGAACTGCTGGGCTGCACGCCGAACACCTTTCGCCGGGACCCTCCAGGTCCACCTGCGCCCTAGCTCTTTCTTTTTTGCGTCACGACCGCACCATGGCATAGCCGCATGGCCATCTCTCAAGCGCCATCCATCAAGCGCAGTCCCACCATCCCGGCCACGATGAAGGCAATGCAAAGCAGGCGCAGCGGCGAGGCGCTCTCGCCCATCCAGACAATGCCGATCAGCGTGACGCCGACCGAGCCGATGCCCGTCCAGATCGCGTAGGCCGTACCCACCGGCAGTGTCTTGACGGCATGCGTCAAAAAGAAAATGCTGGCGCCGGCCGCGGCCACGCCCAGCACACTGGGCCACAGGCGCGTCCAGCCTTCGGAAGATTTGAGGAACAAGGCCATTGCGATTTCGACAATGCTTGCGGCGAGTAAATAGAACCAGGCCATTGGGGGTCTTTCTTGGGAGAGGGTTAAACAGAGTGAAGGATTGAAGAGCCGCCAGCTTAGGTTTACGATTACCCATAGGCAAGTACGCACCTTTCGGTAACCATGACAATTTCTTCCGGCCCCTCCACCGACAGCTCAACTGTGTTTAGCCAGGCCTGCCCATCACGTCAGGCGCTGGAGCTGGTCGCCAGCAAATGGGCCTTGCTCGTGATCCCCGCACTGGCCGGCGGCCCGGTGCGCAACAACGAGTTGATGCGCAAGATCGAAGGCATCTCGCAAAAGATGTTGACGCAAACCCTCAAGGAACTCGTGCGCAACGGCCTGGTGCTGCGCGCCGACCACCAGACCGTGCCGCCGCATGTGGAATACCGGCTCAGCACCTTGGGCGAATCGCTCAGCGAAACGCTGATCCCGCTGGACAACTGGGCCGAGCGAAATCACCAAAGCCTGAAGGCTGCGCGCGAACGGTTTGATGCGTCATTCAGCTAGCGCCGCGGTGCCGGCCGCAGCGCAGGGTTAGCCTCATTAGCGGAATCACGTAGCCAGGTGGCGCACGTACGGTCCTATATTGGTCCCAACAACAACGACAACGGAGACATCCCATGAAACACCTGAATACGCGCCGCGGCGCACTGCAGTTCGGCCTCAAGGCCGGTGGCGCACTGGCTGCGGTGTCTGCCTTTCCGGGGCTGCTCAGCACCGCGCACGCCCAAAGCGGCTGGCCCAGCAAACCCATCCGCCTGCTGGTGCCGTTCGCGCCCGGCGGCAGCTCTGAAATCGTCGCGCGCTCGGCCGCAAACGAGCTCAGCAAAACCCTGGGCCAGACCGTGTTTGTGGAAAACAAGCCCGGCGCCAGCGGCAACATCGCGATGCAGGAATGCGCCTCCTCGACCGACGGCCACACCATCATCCTCGGGCACATCGGCACCATGGCCGTGAATCCTTTCATCTTCGACAAACTTCCCTTCGACACCAACAAGGACTTCAAGCCGATTTCCCTGCTGGCCAAGGTGCCCAGCCTGTATGTGGTGAATGCCAGCGTGCCGGCCAACAACCTCAAGGAGTTCATCGCCCTGGCCAAGGCCAAGCCCGGCCAGCTCAACTACGGCTCGGCCGGCAACGGCAGCGCCGGCCACCTGGCGTTTGAATACCTGAAGATGGCCACCGGCATCTTTGTGCTGCACGTGCCCTACCGCGGCACCGGCCCGCAGCTCACCGACCTGCTGGCCGGCCGGCTTGAGGCCGCCAGCGTGGGCGCACCGGCCATCCTGGGCCACATCAAGTCCGGCAAGCTGCGCTGCATTGCCACCGGCACCAAAGAACGCCTGCCCCAGTTGCCCGATGTGCCCACCGTGGCCGAAAGCGGTTACCCCGGTTTTGAGATGACGCAGTGGTACGGCCTCAATGCCCCGTCCAATATGCCGCAGGCCAACATCGACCGCATTGCCGAAGCCTGCAACAAGGCCATGCGCAACCCACAGGCGACCGAACGCCTGCGCGGCGACACGGCCCTGCCCGTGGGTGACACGCCCGCGCAGTACGCCGCGTTCATCAAGACCGAGCAGTCGCGCTGGAAGGAAGTGGCGGCGCGCGCGAAGATCAAACCGGACTAATGCGCTGGCCACGGCCACGCAGGAACGACAATACAGGCCACTGCCCAAGCCCGGCCCACAGCGCGAAGACGCGTTCAACACGTTTTTTGAGTATCAAATCGGGCTTTTGCCCAATAAAACGGGCGCAAGCAGCTATAAATTTCATAGCGCCCATACCATGAACTGCCGACCCGGTTGCGGCGCCTGCTGCATCGCCCCCTCCATCAGCTCCGCCATTCCCGGCATGCCGAACGGCAAGCCGGCCGGCGTACGCTGCGTGCAGCTCGACGACGCCAACCGCTGCCTGATCTTCGGCCGCCCCGAAAGGCCTGCCGTCTGCGGCCAGCTCATGCCGTCCAGCGAGATGTGCGGCGCAGACGGAGGCAGTGCGATGGTCTGGTTGACCCGCCTGGAAAGCGATACACGGCCGGGCCTGCACTGACGTTAAAGCCGCTCCTGGCGCGACACATTTCCCAAGGCCTCCAGCCGCGCGGCCGATACGATTTCAATGCAGCGGTAATGCAGCGCGATGGCGCCCTGCTGCACCATGGCCTTGAGCTCCACGGACAGCGTTTGCCGGCTGATGCCCAGCATCATCGCCAGAGCCTCCTGCGACACCGGCACCACCGGCCGCGCCCTGGGCGCCAGCGTGGCGTCGCCGCGCGCCAGCAGAAGCAGGCGGCGCGCCACGCGGGCACGGGTTGAGCGTAGCGCTGCGTCCTCCACCATGCCGTAGAGCGAGCGCACGCGCGCCGCCAGCAGCCCCGCGATCGCCCGTGCAAACGGCGCGCCCTCCATCAGCGCAGCGAAAGCCGTTTGCGGCACCACCAGCACTTCCACCGCCGACTGCGCCGTGGCGTCATGCGTGCGCGGCTCGCCGTCCATCAAAGAAATCTCACCAATCCAGTTGCCCGCCTCCAGCACCACCAGAATCGCCTCGCGTCCGTCCTCCCGCAGCGACGAAATCTTCAGCAAGCCGTCCAGCAAGCCATAAAACCCGCCCGGCGCATCGCCTTGGCGAAACAGCATCTCGCCGGGCCGCAGGCGCAACACCTCGGCGGACGCCAGCAGTGCCTGCCGGTTGGCCAGCGGCAGCGCGCCAAACCACGGGTTGGCCGACATGCGGGCCATCATGGAAAGCGGCGAAGGTGTCGCGGCGACGATAGGCATGCGGTCAATTGTCAAATTTTTGACAGTTCCCCGTCAAGCACCCACGTATCGTGGCAGTTCGTGCCGCAAGAAGCACCCATGTCGATTCGTACAAACCACGGAGACAACAAATGCATATCCCTTCCCTCAAAGAAGTCGTCAGCGCCGAAGAATGGCAGTTGCGCTGCGACCTCGCCGCCTGTTACCGCCTTGTCGCCTTCTATGGCTGGAGCGACCTGGTCTTCACCCACATCAGCGCCAAGCTGCCCGAGTCGGTCTCTGGCGCCGGCAACCACCACTTCCTGATCAACCCCTACGGCCTGATGTTCGACGAGATCACGGCCTCGAGTCTGGTCAAGGTCGACGGACAGTGCAACAAGGTGATCGACTCCCCGTTCCCGGTGAACCCCGCCGGCTTTGTCATCCACAGCGCGGTACATGAGGCACGCGCCGACGCCGGCTGCGTGCTGCACACCCACACACGCGCCGGCGTGGCCGTCAGCGCGCAGAAGTGCGGCGTGCTGCCCATCAGCCAGCAGTCCACTTTTGTGCTGGCGTCGCTGGCGTACCACGAGTACGAAGGCGTGGCTTTCCGCGAGGACGAAAAGCCGCGCCTGCAGGCCGACCTTGGCAACGCCAATTTCCTGATGCTGCGCAACCACGGCCTGCTGGTCGTCGGCAAAACGATTCCCGACGCCTTCCTCAGCATGTACACCTTTGAAAACACCTGCCGCATCCAGCTCGACGCACAAGCCGGCGGCGAGCTCACGCAGGTGAACCCGCTCATCGTCAAGGGCGTGGCCGAAGCCATGCGCGTGCAGACCGGCGGCTTGGGTGGGGCATTTGTCTGGCCTTCACTCATCCGCAAGCTCGACAAACTCGACGAAAGCTACAAATCATGAGCAGCTCTCCCCTTGTTGCACAACTGCTGATCGTTGCGCTCGCGCTGGTGATGCTGGGCCTGGGGCTGACGCTCAAGGTCGAAGATTTCACGCGCCTGCTCAAGTACCCCAAGGCCGTGGTGGTGGCGCTGGTGCTGCAGGTCATCGTGCTGCCCATCGCCTGCTACGCCATCATCGTGTTGCTCAATGTGCCACCCATCTTTGCGGTGGGGTTGATGCTGCTGGCGGCCTCGCCGGGCGGCATTTCGGCCAACCTGTTCAGCCACCTTTTCGGCGGCAATGTGGCCATGAACATCTCGCTCACGGCCATCAACACCCTGCTGTCCATCGTCACCATGCCGGTGATCGCCAACTGGGCCATCAACACCTTCGCCAAAACCGGGCAAGTCGTGCCGCTGCAGTTCGGCAAGGTGGTGGAAGTGATCGTCATCGTGCTGGTGCCGGTGGCCATCGGCATGTGGCTGCGCACTGTAAAGCCCGGCTGGGCCGCGCGCAGCGAGAACCCGACCAAGGTCTTCAGCATCATCGTGCTGGTCGTCGTGGCAGTGGGTGCGGTCGTCAAGGAATGGCAGGCGCTCAGCGGCGGTTTTGCGGCTATCGGCCCGGCCGTGCTGGCCTTTAACCTGGTGAGCTTGCTGGCGGGGTATTACGTCGCACGCGCTACGGGGCTGGACAAACCGATTTCCACCGCCATCAGCTATGAGATCGGCATTCATAACGCCACGCTGGCCATCTTCATCGCGCTTGCCGTACTGAACAACTTCCAGCTGGCCCTGCCCGCGGCGATTTATTCGTTCAGCATGTACGTGACCGCCACACTGTTTGGACTGCTGGTGCTGCGGCGGCACGTTGCGCCCACGCCAGCCGGCACAACAGCGGAGCCCTGAAGCAAGCGACCGCAGGCCCCGCGCGCCCAGTCTTTAGACCGTGACAACGGTCAGCGCGGGAGAATGCACGCCCGTCGAAACAGCGGGGCGTACGTCCTCTTCGGTGATCGTCAGTTCCTTGCGCAGCATCTGAACGCCGCCAAAAATGGTGGCAAACGCCACGTCCTTGGCATCGCGGCCCGTGCCCACCCGCACCAGCCGGTCAACAGGCGCCATGCGTGTCGGGTCAAAAATGACCCATCGGCCCTCCAGCCAGGCTTCAAACACCGCATGGAAGTCCTGCGGCGGTTCGTCAAAATGCACATACCCCACGACCAGGCGCGCGGGAATGTTCAAGGCCCGGCACAGCGTGATGCCCAAGTGTGCAAAGTCGCGGCAGACACCCGCGCGCTGCACAAACACCTCCTGCGCGGTGGTCGTGGAATTGCTGAAGCCAGGCAGGTAGCCAATAGAGTCATGGATCCAGCTTTCGATGGCACGCACCCTGCCTATCCCCGGCGGCAGATGGCCAAACAGCTGCAGCGCAGCCCGGCTCATGACATCGGATTCGCAGTAGCGGCTGGGCATCAGGTAGCGCAGCACATCGTCCGGCACCGCCGTCACGGGGGTCTCATCCAGGTGCAACGGTACAGGCGGTGGTTTCAGGGCCACGCGTGCGTGGTAGTTCACTGACAGCACGCCTTTGGGCGCGTCCAGCCGGATAAAACGGTTGCCGCTCCGATCATCCGAGAAAGTGCGAACCTTCATGCTGGGCGTGATGGTCAACCGCTCCTCCTGCACATGGTGGCCTTCGTAAAAGGCCGTCTCGATGTGAAACAGGAAATGGGCCGGGCTGCTGACCTCGTACTCGAGCAGCAAATCAACAAGGGTAGTGTGCATAAACCTGAACCGGTGGAAAAAAGGGGAAGTGCGCAAGGCGCGGCAGTTGCACCATGGCAAGCGCCTGCAAGTCACACACCAGCTCAGAGCCGCGTGCGATGGGTGACATCGCGGTTCTCGGGTGGCGCGAACCAGTTCTGGCACGTCACAAACACAATCCGCGCAGCGCGCTCCAGCACATCGGCAGAAGGCGCCGCGGGACGGCGCGCGCGCAGGCGGTTAATCAGCAAAAACTCGGCGATGCTGGCTTGAAGGTTCAACTGCCGCCTGGGCGCGGTGGGCGCGCCCGGCGCAGGAAGCCGCGCGCTTTCGCTGCGCGATTGCAGCCACGGCTGAAACAGCCGTTTCCGAAACCGTGCAGCCAGCGTGGGTGGTACTGAGTCGGCGCGCGCAGTCATTTATTTGAGCGCTTTCCTTGCAGCGCCAACACCCAGCGCGGCCAACACGACAAAGATGACCGCCAGGATCAGGAACAGGCCGAACAGGATTTTGGCAATACCGGCAGCACCCGCTGCAACTCCGCCAAAACCGAGGGCACCCGCAATCAGCGAAATCACCGCAAAAATAATCGCGTACTTGAGCATCATGGCCTCCAAAGAACGGGCCTCTTGCGCGAGATGGCGCAGGATGAGGCTTACGCATCGCCACAGACATCGCCCACAAAGTGAGCGAAGCCCATGGCCCGTCCATCCATACTAAAAGCCAGGCCGATTTTTCCGAATCAGCAGCGCCCGCATGCCCCTGTAGGACAAAACCCGGCCGATTGGGGTGCGCTATTGTTTCAGGAGCGCGTCACGCGCATTCACCAAGGCCGGACTCAGCTGCGGCCCCGGATATGCCCGTTTACTTACCGAAAAGGCCGCGCAGACTGTTGCCCACCTTTTCACCCACGTTGGCGCCTGCGCCGGTGCCCACACCCGGCATCAGGGCGGTGCCAATGGCAGCGCCCAGCAGCGCCGAGCGTGACAGCGTGACTTCGGGGTTGTCCAGCGTTCCACCCACGATCAGCGGCACGCCCACGGCGCCGCCGATGGCATTGCCGATCTTGCTGTCGCCGGCCAGCGTCACGCTGACCTGCCCGCTCAATACCTTCGCCGGCGAAATCGCCACATTGCCGGTGGCACTCAAAGCGCCGGAAGTGGCCACCAGATTGGTCAGCTGAGCCGACCGCCCCTGGGTGCTGACCTGGCCGGCCAGGGTATCGAGCGGAGTCTGGCCACCACGGCTCAGGCCCACCGTCTTGACTGCCTTGGCCAGGTCGATCCCGTCCACCACCGCATTGCGGACCGTGAAGGTGGTCTGGCTTTGCAGGGCATCCACCAGCGCCGATGTAGTGGCCGCGCGGGCATTCAGCGTCGTAGCGGCTTCGAGCTGGCCGGTCAGGGCCTTGCCGGGCGCCGTCAGCGCTGCCACTTCGACGCCGCTGGTTTTCAGCTGGCCCTGAAGCACCAGCTCTTCGGCCGACCTTGCCGGGAGCGCTTTGGAGGGCGGTGCTTTGGCGCCCGGTTTGGCGGCTGGGGCGGCCGCCGGCACAAAACCACGCTGCAGGCCCAGCCGTCCCTCGACCTTGCCACCGCCCACATTCACGAGCAAGTCCCATTGCGCGGCACCGCTGGCCGCACCAGCTTGTGCCTCCACACGTTGGAGCGTTGCTTCAAGCCCCTGGAGGTTGCCCTCCACCAGCTTGACCGTCGCGTTGTCCGGAAAGCCGTCCTCGCCCAGTTGCGCCACGCCCTTGACCGTGGTCCGCGCGCCGGTGGCGTTCACCCAGGTGACATCTTCCAGCACCGTCCGGCGCGGCAACCAGCCAAGCCGGCTCATCTCGGGCCCCTCGTTTGCGGCGGGCACCGGCGCTCCTGGCTTCACGGGCACGGCCTGTTTTTTCTTTTGCAGCAGCAACAGCAGCGCATCAATGCCCTGCTGGGGCAACACCGCCCGGCGCACCAGCAAGGTGGCGACCTCCAGGCGTCCCAACAACAGCGGGCGCCATTCCGGCCGTACTTCCACCCGCTCCACTGTGAGCGGGGGCTTGCTTTGCACCGAAATGCCGCTCAGCGCCACAGCCGGCAGGGGCCAGATGTCCACCGCCACGCGATCCAGCGCCACGGGAGCGCCCAGTGCCGCCGACGCTTCCCGCTCAACGCGCAGCCTGAAGTCCTCCGTGCTGACCCAACGGTGCAGGGTATAAGCCACCACGGCCAGAAGCACCACCAGGCCGAGGGCCAGGAACACCAGCCATTTGAAAAGTTTTGCCATGCGGCTATTGTGGCGCGCTCCCGCAGCAAAAGTCCGCCGATCCGGCTAGCATCGGGGACTGTGCGACATTCCCGCCACACTCCCGCTACACCCGCACCTACAAAGGACGAGAGACCATGAAGCTTTATTACTCCCCCGGCGCCTGCTCACTGTCACCCCACATCACCTTGCATGAGTCCGGCCTGAAGTTCGAGCATGTGCTGGCGCCCACCAAAACCCACCAGCTGGAAGACGGCACCGACTACTACACCATCAACCCCCTGGGTTATGTGCCCCTCCTCGAGCTGGATGACGGCACCCGCATCGCCGAAGGCCCGGCCATCGTGCAGTACATCGCCGACCAGGTGCCCGGGAAACAACTCGCGCCGGCCAACGGCACGCTGGAACGCTACAAAATGCAGTCGTGGCTGACCTTCATCGGCATGGAGCTCCACAGAAACTTCACCCCGCTCTTCAATGCCGCCACGCCGGCAGACTACAAGGTCACCGCCATCGACAAACTGATGTCGCGCCTGAAGTGGGTGGACGGCCAGCTCGCCGGCAAGCAATACCTGATGGGCGATACCTTCAGTGTGGCGGACCCTTATCTGTTCGTTGTGACCAACTGGGCGCCACGGGTTGGGGTGGACATCACGGGGTTTGCGAACCTTGCCAGCTTCCGCGAGCGGGTGGGGGCTCGGCCTGCTGTGCAGGCGGCTATGAAGCATGAGGGGTTGCTGAAATAACGGGGCATCACGGACGCTGATGTTGAGTTGCGTTCCGGGGCCGGGGGTTGCCCCGGCATGCAACTCACTTTCTTTTGCTTCGCCAAAAGAAAGTAAGCAAAGAAAAGGCGACCCTGCTGTCTGCGTCCCTTGCGCTTCGCTTCAGGGAAACCTGCGGTGCTCGGTCCAGCCGGGGTCAAAAACAACTCGCCTTCGGCTCAGACAAGTTTTTGCCCTGATCCGTCTGGCCCTCCGCTCCTCGCGCATACAGAAGGGGTGGGGGAAGGAATACCAATACCGAACACCTGAAGAAACAAGGACACGCCATAGCGTGTCCTTGTTGGTATTGGGTGTTGGTTTTCTTGTCTTCGGACTTCCCCCGTCCTGGCTGGGCCGAGGAGCGCAGAGGCAAGCGGATCAGGGATCGCGATTGTCTGAGCCGAAGGCGAGTTCGAGCGAGACCCCGCTTGCCTCGAGCACCGCAGGTTGCCCGAAGCGAAGCGCAGGGACCCAGACTGCGGGTCGCCTTTTCTTTGGTGACTTTCTTTTGGCGAAGCAAAAGAAAGTTACTTGCAGCCGGGCAACCCCCGGCCCCGGAACGCAAACCAACATCAGCGTCTGAAACGACCTGGCTCGCTATGTCAAATAACACGAAATCAGCAACCCGTGTTCAGCAAGCCAATCCAAACAGGACCAAACTGACCCTGTTTCCCCTTTACAAAACCAAGAACTCCCAACCAACCATGCCCACCTTATTCGACACCAACAAAGCCGGTGACCTGGCCCTTGCCAACCGCATCGTGATGGCGCCGCTGACGCGCAACCGCTCGCCCAACGCCATCCCGACGGATATCGCCCAGATCTATTACGGCCAACGTGCCAGCGCGGGCCTCCTGATCACGGAAGCCACGGCTGTCAGCCATCAAGGCCAGGGCTATGCCGACGTGCCGGGCCTTTACGGCAGCGAGCAACTCGATGGCTGGAAGAAAGTCACCCATGCCGTGCACGAAAAAGGCGGCAAGATCGTCGTGCAACTCTGGCATGTGGGCCGGGTTTCACATACCAGGCTGCAGCCGGACGGCGGCAAGCCGGTCGCTCCTTCGGCCATCACGGCCAAAACCAAGACGGTCCTGATTGAGGACGGCGTGCCGACCTTCGTCGAAACTTCCGAGCCGCGCGCACTCACCTCCGAAGAAATCCCGGGCATCGTGCATACCTTTGCCGCAGCGGCGCGCAATGCAGTGGAAACCGCCGGCTTTGACGGCGTGGAAATCCACGGTGCCAACGGCTACCTGCTGGACCAGTTCCTGAAGAACGGCAGCAACCAGCGCATCGACGACTACGGCGGCAGCATCCAGAACCGCGCCCGCCTCCTGCTGGAAATCACGCGCGCTGTGACAGACGCCGTGGGCGGTGGCCGCACGGGCATTCGCCTGTCGCCCGTGACTCCCGCCAACGACATGCACGACACGGACCCGCAGCCCTTGTTCGAGTACGTGATCAAACAGCTCGCCACACTCAACCTGGCCTATGTCCATATCATCGAGGGCGCTACCGGCGGCCCGCGTGAAATTGACGACAGGCCGTTCGACTATGCCGCGCTGAAGGCGGCCTACCGCAAAGCCGGCGGCAAGGGCGCGTGGATGGTGAACAACGGTTATGACCAGGCGCTGGCCGAAAAAGCCGTGGCAGACGGCGCCGACCTGGTCGCCTTCGGCAAGCCCTATATCGCGAACCCGGATCTGGTGGAACGGCTGCGTGTGAGCGCGCCGCTCAATATCCCCGACAAGGCCACCTTCTATGGCGGCCGCGAGAAGGGCTACACAGACTATCCGGCGCTATCAAATTAATAGCTGCCTACGCCCATTCAGGCTGCTGAACGGGTGTTTTCATACAAAACTGGTTTAGGCCCGGCTCGGTGCCGCCAGGCGCAAACCGTGCAGTGCGGCCTCCTGCGGGTCCGCAGCCAATGTCACCGCACTCACCACCGCCACGCCATTGACGCCGCACGCCATCACACCGGCGATGCGGTCCAGGGAGATGCCGCCTATCGCCACCACCGGGTAGGGCGAGGCCCTCAGGGCCCAGTCGCGTAGCTGCTCCAGCCCCACCGGCTCATAAGGCATGACCTTGAGCGTCGTCGGGTAGACCGGGCCGATGGCCAGGTACGACGGCTGCACCGCATGCGCGCGCGCCAACTCGGCCGGTGTGTGGGTGCTCAGGCCCAGGCGCACGCCGCCCTTGCGCAGCGCATCCAGGTTGGCCGTGTCCAGGTCTTCCTGGCCCAGGTGCACCCCGTAGGCACCAAAATCCAGCGCCAGCTTCCAGTGGTCGTTGATGAAGACCTGCGCGCCTTTGATGCTGCGCCCTGCTTCAATGGCGGCCTGCACTTCGGCAGAAATTTCCGCCGGCGTGTGGTCCGCCGCCTTGATACGCAGCTGGATCGTGCGCACACCCCAGCCCAACAGGCGCTTGACCCAGGCCGCATCGGGCACCACAGGATAAAAGCCAATAGGTCCAGTGAGCGGCGCAAATGCGGGTGTGTTCATGGAAAGTCCAGTCAGGGCGCGTGCCAAAAGGGAACGCCAACCGTCGGCGTGGAAGCCTGCGCGGCCGCCCGCTCCGGCATGGGTGTCGACTCATATGCGGCGCGGCCGGCGGCCACGCCATCCGCAAACGCCCGCGCCATGCGCACCGGGTCACCGGCCTGCGCCACCGCGGTGTTCAGCAACACGGCATCAAAGCCCAGTTCCATCACGGCTGCGGCATGCGAAGGCCGGCCGATGCCGGCATCCACCACCAGCACCGCATCAGGGAGGCGGCGACGCATGGTCTCCAGCGCATAAGGGTTCAGCGGCCCACGGCCGGTGCCGATGGGCGCGGCCCAAGGCATCACGGCCGCGCAGCCGGCGTCGCGCAAGCGCTGGGCGATCACCAGGTCGTCCGTCGTGTAGGCAAACACGGCAAAGCCGTCTTTGGCCAGCACGGTTGCGGCGTGCAGGGTGGCGTGGGTGTCTGGTTGCAGGGTGTAGTCGTCGCCGATCACTTCCAGCTTGATCCAGCTCGTGCCGAAAATCTCGCGCGCCATCTGCGCCAGCGTGATCGCTTCTTCGGCGCTGTGGCAGCCTGCCGTGTTGGGCAGGATGTGGCAGCCCAGCGCCTGGATGCGCTGCCAGAAACTGTTGCCGCCGCCGCTTTCAGGCTGCAGGCGGCGCAAGCCGACCGTCAGCACCTCGCATCCGCTGGCACGCACCGCATCGCTCATCACCTGCGGCGATGGGTAATGCGAGGTGCCAAGAAAAAACCGGCTGCTCAGCGTGGTGCCGGCAACCGCCCAGGGATTGCCGTGTGCGATGGAGGAATTAACCGAGGTCATGCTTGTCGCCCAAAAATGCAAGTGGGCGCCGCGGAACCGGCTTAGCCGGGCCGCCAGCGCCGCCCCCTGCAAGGGGGAAAGGCGCTACACGCAGTGAGCGTCCGATGGGGGTGTACCAAAATTTACGGCGGGGGTGTTCCACATCTAGCCTCCAGTGATGGGAGTAACGACGTCGATGCGGTCGCCGTTTTGCAACGCACGCTCAGGCCACTGCGGCCGCGGCACAAACCCGTTGTTGATAGCGCAGGCAAAGGCGCTTTTGAAATCGTAGCCCCGTGCCTGCAGCAAAGCCTGCAGGGTCGACGCATCGGTTTCCATGCGTTCACCGTTCAAAGAGATTTGCAATGTTGTCGTCGCCATGTCATTCATTCTCCGTACCCAGGAGTTTATGGACAAGCCCGTCCACCAGCGCGGGCGCACACAGATAACCATGCCGGTACAAGCCATTGATATGCCAGACACCGCCGCGCAGCGCAATCGCCGGGCGGTGGTCGTCCAGCGCAGGCCGCAGCGCAGCCGCCAGGCGCAACACACGGGCTTCGCCAAAAGCCGGGTGCAGGCTGTGCAGCGCGCTGGCCAGCTCCAGCGTCGAGCGCAGCGTCACCGGTCCGCTGTCCTCCGACTCAAGCTCGGTCGCTCCGACGACAAAACGGTGGCCGGGCCGCGGCGCCACATACAGCTGGTAACGCGGGTGCATCAGGCGCACCGGGCGCTGCAACGTCACGCCGGCGCATTCCACCGTGAGCACTTCGCCGCGCACACCGCGCAGCTGCGGCCAGCCTTCCTTGGCACCCACACCGCGCGCATCCACCGCGACATCCACCCCATGGGTTTGCCCAGCGCAGGTGATGCGTCCCTCTTCCACGGCGTTAACAGCCTGGCCCTCGAGCCATGAGCCGCCCAACCTGTCGATTTCCACCGCCAGCGCGGCCATCCACTGGTCATTGGCCAGCTGGCCTTCGCCTTCCAGCATCAGACCGCCACCAAAACGCCCGGCGAGTGCCGGCTCGGCACGGCCCAGCGCAGCGGCATCCAGGGCCTGCACCTGCGCACGTGACGCATCAGGCAGCTTATGCATCAGCAGGCGAGTGAAGTGTTCCAGCGAGCTCTGGTCCGGCGCGTGGGCCACGACCAGCGTGCCTTCGCGGCGGAAATACACCGGCAAGCCTTCAGTGGCCAGCTCCGCAATCCACTGCGGCCACAGCTGCATGGAGCGTTGGCCCAGTGCAAACACGGTCTCGTCCGCCACCGCAAGTTCCGCCAGCGGCGAGAGCATGGCCGCCGCCGTCATCGATGCTGTGGCCAGGTCGTCACGCACCCGCGCATCGAACAGGCTGACACGGCAACCGGCGCGCAGCAGGCGCCAAGCCAGCGTGCGTCCGGCCAGGCCCGCGCCCGCGATGCCGATGTGCAAGGTGCTCATGTCAGGAAAAGCTCCGAAATAACTCAGGAATAAATCTCGCTCCCACCTTCACGGAACTCCTTGGCCTTTTCTTCGAAGCCGGTCGCGATCTGCTTGATCGGGATCGTGCCCGCGGCCGGCGCCAGCGTGGTGGTCGTGGGGTTAAGGCGCGCAAACTCACGCACTTCCTGCGAGATCTTCATCGAGCAGAACTTCGGCCCGCACATCGAGCAGAAATGCGCCACCTTGGCGTTCTCTTTCGGCAGCGTTTCGTCGTGATAGGCCATCGCCGTGTCGGGGTCGATCGCCAGGCGGAACTGGTCTTCCCAGCGGAACTCGAAGCGTGCTTTGGACACCGCGTTGTCCCACATCTGCGCGCCCGGGTAGCCCTTGGCCAGGTCGCCCGCATGCGCGGCGATCTTGTAGGCGATCAGGCCCTGCTTCACGTCATCACGGTTCGGCAAGCCCAGATGCTCCTTTGGCGTCACATAGCAGAGCATGGCCGTGCCGTACCAGCCGATATTGGCCGCACCCATGGCGGAAGAAATGTGGTCGTAACCCGGGGAGATGTCGGTGATCAGCGGGCCCAGCGTGTAGAACGGTGCCTCGAAGCAGGCTTCCAGCTGCTTGTCGACGTTTTCTTTCACCAGTTGCAGCGGCACATGGCCGGGCCCTTCGATCATCACCTGCACATCGTGCTTCCAGGCGATCTGCGTGAGCTCGCCCAGCGTATGCAGCTCGGCAAACTGAGCTTCGTCATTCGCATCGGCAATCGAGCCGGGGCGCAGGCCGTCGCCCAGCGAGAAGCACACGTCGTACGCCTTCATGATCTCGCAGATCTCGTCAAAGCGTTCGTAGAGGAAGCTTTCCTTGTGGTGCGACAGACACCACTTGGCCATGATGGAACCGCCGCGCGAGACGATGCCCGTCAGGCGATTGGCCGTGAGCGGCACGTAGGCCAAACGCACACCGGCGTGGATGGTGAAGTAATCGACGCCCTGCTCGGCCTGCTCGATCAGCGTGTCGCGGAAGATTTCCCAGGTCAGGTCTTCGGCCTTGCCATTGACTTTTTCCAGTGCCTGGTAAATCGGCACCGTGCCGATGGGCACGGGTGAGTTGCGCAAGATCCACTCGCGCGTTTCATGGATGTTCTCACCGGTCGAGAGGTCCATCACGGTGTCTGCGCCCCAGCGGATGGACCAGACCAGTTTGTCGACTTCTTCTTCAATGCTCGAAGTGACGGCGGAGTTGCCGATGTTGGCATTGACCTTGATCAGGAAGTTGCGGCCGATGATCATCGGCTCACTCTCGGGGTGGTTGATGTTGTTCGGGATGACCGCGCGGCCGCGCGCCACTTCGTCGCGCACAAATTCGGCGGTGATCTGCTCCGGAATCGCAGCGTTGAAGGAATGCCCTTTCTTCGGCATGCGTTCGGTCTTCAGGCGCTCGGCGAGTTGTGCGCGCACAAGGTTTTCGCGCACGGCGATGTATTCCATCTCGGGGGTGATGATGCCTTTGCGTGCGTAATGCATTTGCGACACATTGGCGCCCGCCTTGGCGCGGCGCGGCACGGGCGCATGCGCCATGCGCAGCGCGGCCAGGGCCGGGTCGTTCAGGCGTTCGCGGCCATAGGCGCTGCTGATGCCGGGCAGGGCTTCGGTGTCCTGGCGCTCGTTGATCCAGGCGCCGCGCAGCGGCGGCAGGCCACGCGTGATGTCGATAGGTGCGGCCGGGTCGGTGTACACGCCCGACGCGTCGTACAGGCGCAGCGGCGGGTTGGCTTCGCGGCGCGGCTCACCGGCGCCCTCGTGCACCAGCGTGTCGGTCAGCGTGACTTCACGAAACGGCACGCGGATGTCGGGGCGTGAACCTTCGATATAAATTTTTGCCGAGCCGGGGAAAGGCGCGCGTGTAATGCGACTGGTGAGGTCCTGGGTGTCAACGGTGAGACGGGTTTTGGCCATGGCTTTGTGCTCCTGAATTCCAGAGGTGGGGTGCCTGCTGGGGAGCCGGGGGTCCATCGGTGGCACCTGGTGTGCCGCTGCGGAGTTCCGGAGCCAATTGCGTTGTTCCCTACGCGGGGATGACCCCGATCAGGTTCAGCGGGTCTCGCATACTGCGATCTCAGCCTCGAAAGCTTCCTCACGGAAACATCCTTGGCACCCCGACAAGCTGAGGCCATTGTAGGCAGGCAGCGCACCCATGGCAAATGACCCCGGTCAATTCGCGGCGATTTCGTCGCCCTCTCCAACTCCTCTCCCCTTCAAGCGGGGGCCGCGGAACTGGCTTCGCCAGGCCTCAGGCGCCGTCCCCTGGAAGGGGAAAAGGCACTACACGAAGTGAGTGCCGATAGGGGTGTATCCACGGCTTATCTTTACCTTTCGGCAATGGCCGGGAAACAGACGGCCGCCACACTTGCTTTCAACCTGAACCCAAAAGCCGTATGTCACGACCCGATGGAAGTCAGGCATCTTCTCCTGAAAGGAAGTTCCTCATGAAATTCGCATTCAACCACACCGCTTCCCTCAACAGCCTCGTACTGGCCGGCCTGCTGGCAACGGTAGGCACCGGTGCCATGGCACAAACGCCTGCCGCCCCTCCCGCCGGATCGCCGCCTGTTGCCGGCAAACCTGCCGGCCCCCACGAAGGCCGCATGGGCCACCGCGACCCCGCCAAGATGCAGGCCATGATCGCCAAGCACCAGGGGGAACTGAAAGCCAAGCTCAAGCTCACACCGGCCCAGGAAGGCGCATGGACCAGCTACACGGCCTCCATGCAGCCGCCCGTACATGGCGCACGTCCCACACCTGAGCAGCGTGCCGAGTTTGACAAGCTGACCACCCCCCAGCGCATCGACAAGATGAAGGAACTGCGCACCCAGCGCATGGCCGAGATGAACGCGGCGATGGACAAGCGCGGCGAAGCCACCAAGACCTTCTACGCGGCCCTCACGCCCGAGCAGCAAAAAACCTTTGATGCCGAGCACAAGAAGCACGGCTTCCGCCATGGCGGCGCCCGCGGCCACGGCGGCCCCGCCGCGCAAAAAGGCTGAGCATTGGCAATACGCTGAACCGAAGCAGTAACATCAGCCATCAGGCCCGCACCGCAGCCCCCCAAGGCTGCGTGCGGGCTTTTTCATGGGCAATTCGCACCCCTCGCGCTACGATTTTGATAGCTACTCGCGCCCGTTAAGTTTGGGCTAACGGCATTTTTTACTGAAAGCCACATCTCGCCGGACGGCATCGAAAGCCCGCGTAGGACGACATCGAAACTGCCTTTTCGGGCCGCATAGCCTCACTAAACTGGTTCGATGACCCAAGTACGCAAAGGCCAGGCGCCGGCCGTCCTGTCGCGCAGCGAGTTCCACGAACGCTTCATGCAATCCTTTGTCGATCCCGCCTTCCGCAGCGAAGACGAGGCCCTGGCGCGCATTGAAGCGCTGGCATGGGACGCCTACAAGGAAGGCCGCAAAGCGCCCAGCACACGCAAAGCCGGAAATGACTTTGCCGATCCCCACTACGACCTGTCAACAGAGTGGCTTGAAACGCGCGAACGCCTGAAGAAAGCCGGGGCTGCGTGGAAGGATGCGGCCACGCCGTCCCGCGTGCTGCTCATCTGCGGCTCCGCCCGCAATGACGGCACCTGCCCCGGCGAGATCTCCAAGACGTGGCGGCTGCTGAACACCGCGAAAACCTCGCTCGAGCGTGCAGGCATGCACTGCGACGTGCTGGACCTCAGCTTGCTCACCTCCAGCTATCACATGCACATCCACCCCTGCAAAGGCTGCGTTGCCACCGCCATGCCGCTGTGCCACTGGCCCTGCAGCTGCTACCCCAATCACGCACTGGGACAAACCAGCGACTGGATGGCCGAGATCTACGAACGCTGGACGGCCGCGCACGGCGTCCTCATCCTCACGCCCGTCTACTGGTACCAGTCACCCAGTCCGCTCAAGCTCATGATGGATCGGCTGGTCTGCGCCGACGGCGGCAACCCCGATCCCACCACTACCCACGGCAAAAAGCCCGATGAAGCCAAGGCGTTGGAGATGAAGGGCTGGGACTACCCCCAACACCTGGCAGGCCGGGCCTACGGCGTGGTGGTCCACGGCGACGTAGCGGGAATTGAAGGCACACGCCGTAGCCTGTGCGACTGGCTGGACTGGATGGGCCTGATCGACGCCGGCAGCCAGGCCCGGCTGGACCGCTATATCGGTTATTACGAGCCCTACGCCACCAGCCACGACGCACTGGACGGGGACCAGGCGCTGATGGAAGAAGTCCGCAATGCGGCCACGGCAGTTGCGGGCGCGGTCACCGAACTTCGCGCGGGTACGCTCTCGCAGCCCGACAAGCGCCTGCCGCGTCCACGGCCCAAATAAATAAAGACGCTGGCATGAAAAAGCCGGGTGCAGGTTCAACCCTGGACCCGGCCTTTGTCTCCGGTGTGGTCGTCCGGTAACCGCCCCGGTTCGGCGATTACACGCGCACCTTACCTTGCACTGCCGCCGGCGGCTGCATCACCCTGGACATTGCCCTGGACGCTGACATTCCCGGCCGTGTTGCCCACCTGGTTATAGGTGCGTTTGGCGCCGCTCTTCACGGCGCTGCCGGTGCGGGCTGCAGCCCGGCCCGCGCCGCGGACGGTGTTGTCCACTGTGGCGGCGGTCGCGCTGCCCATGGCGTTGTCCCCCTGGGCTGAGCCGGACACATTGGCGCCTACCCCGACCCCACCGCTGGAAGCGCCTGATCCGGTGGTAGCACCTGCTGCGGCTTTTGCACGGACACCCGCATCAATCTGGGTGTTCTGGCCGGCGGAGACGCCTACGCCCACACCAGTGCCGACACCCACACCGAGACCTTGTGCAGAGGCCCCGACTGAAAACAAGGCAGCCATGGTCAACGCCGCAGCCGCAGGAATGGAACGCATAAAGTACTTGGACATATCAAACTCCTTTTAAGGTGAAGGCAACGCGAATGTGCCTTGACCTGAATCGCGTGGGACCGGACCGGCCCCACACACTGCCGGCGAACCGGCGTGCAGCCTTAAACCGTCCGGCGCTTACCGGGAAGTACCGGTGGTGCCAGCACCACCTGTGGTCCCTGCAGCGCCCGTAGTGCCACTCGTGCCCCCGGTACCTGCGCCAGCGGCACCGGGTGTTGCGGCGCCGGTGCTACCACTGCCGTCGGATCGGCCCCCCGTGTTTCCAGCCGCCCCAGTCGTATCCGGGGAAGAGGCATTGCTTTTTCGAGCCGCGCGTTTTGCGGCCTTGGCCTGTTTCTTGTCAGTTTTGGCTGCCTGCTTTTCGGCCTTGGCGGCGTCACGCTGTTCGGGGCTCTTGGCGTTGGCGCCTTGGGTCGCCGTAGCACCGCTGTCACCTGGTTTCTCTGCCGGCAGGGCGCTCTGCGCGTGTACGGCAGAACCAAACAGCAGTGCGGCCGTCATGGCTGCGGCCAGAGGGATGGCTTTCATGGATGAGTTGCTTTTGAACATGGGAGTGACTCCTTTACTGCCTCGTAAGGCTGGTTGAAAAAAACACGCCTGCCGCTGCATGAGGGCTAACGCTGAATTCAATCTACCGAGCCCGTCCAGTGCACCTTATCGGAGAGCCCCGCTGTGCCATGTAGGACACTGCACCCGCGGTCTGTGGCCAGTGGTGCGCCCACAAATCCGCCTTGACGCGTGTGATGTGAGGTGCTGGCCCACGGCAAATAAGTTACTGTCCTACAGTCGCCCGCCCGCGCGCAGAATGACAATGTGCGCCTGGGCTCCCATTAACGCGCCATTAAGGCGCCCTATCCATCAAGGCCATCAAGGCGCTTTTCTGTGTCCCTTCGCCTGCCCTTATTCTTATGCCGACTTCTACGCCCGACTCTCCTTCGTCATCTTCACACCGCGGTCCTTCAGCCCTGTCTGTCGCCGTGCCGGCCGGTGTGCCCGAGACCGTCACGCCGATTGACATGGATGCGGTGGAGGCCGACACACAGACCGCGCTTGCCGCGGTGAGCCCCGACTCGTCGTTCTCCTTCAAGGTGCTCACTGTCAACATCCACAAGGGCTTTACCTTTTTCAACCGCAAATTCATCCTGCCCGAATTGCGCGAGGCGGTCAGGGGTGTCGGGGCCGATGTCGTGTTCCTCCAGGAGGTGACGGGCAACCATGTCAAACACCAGGACAAGTTCGACAACTACCCTGAAACTCCGCACTACGAATTCCTGGCTGACACCATCTGGCCGCAGTTCGCTTATGGCCGTAACGCGGTCTACACCAACGGGCACCACGGCAATGCCGTGCTGTCCAAGTTTCCCATCGTACGATTTGAAAACCTCGACGTATCCATCAGCGGGCCCGAGCGCCGCGGCCTGCTGCATTGCGAACTGCAGATGCCCGGCCGCAGTGTGAACGTACATGCCGTCTGCGTGCACCTGGGCCTGATGGAAGCGCACCGCGAACAGCAAATGGACATGCTGTGCGGCCTGGTGCGCAACAACATCCCGCCGCAGGCACCTGTCGTGGTCGCGGGGGACTTTAACGACTGGCGCCACCGCGCACACGCCCGGCTTGAAAAAGGCGCCGATCTGCATGAAGTGTTTGTGCAGGCCAATGGAAAAGCGGCACGCACCTTTCCCGCGCGCCTGCCTCTGCTGCGCCTGGACCGCATCTATGTGCGCAACGCCATCGGGCACGCACCAGTGGTGTTGCCGCTGCGGCCCTGGTCGCATTTGTCAGATCACGCGCCTCTCGCCGCGGAGATTGAATTGTGATTAGGGCCCCCACGCTTTTCGCTTCGCGTAATGCGCTGCCCCCCGAGGGGGCCGCTGCGCCTGGAGCCCGGGAGGCGCCTCCTTCTGCGGCCAAGGAGGATGTATGTCGAGGTGGGTGAGCGGCAACCAGTTCCAGCTGCTTGAAAACGGCGAGGAGTTT
The DNA here is from genome assembly GCF_050626995.1 of Polaromonas aquatica. GTDB lineage: Bacteria > Pseudomonadota > Gammaproteobacteria > Burkholderiales > Burkholderiaceae_C > Polaromonas > Polaromonas aquatica_A. The sequence goes on from NZ_CP192467.1 coordinate 1,925,661, forward strand.
TTCCCGCGCGTCTTCGAGTGCATCGCCACCGCCAGGCGCGAGGTGCTGGTGGAAACCTTCATCCTGTTTGAGGACAGGGTCGGTGAAGAGCTGCACGCGGCTTTGCACCAGGCGGCACGGCGCGGTGTGCAGATTGACCTGACGATTGACGGCTACGGCTCGCCGGACCTGTCGCCGGAATTCATTTCCACCCTGACACGGGCCGGCGTGCGCGTGCATGTGTTTGACCCGGGGCCCAGGCTGTGGGGCTGGCGCACCAACCTGTTTCGCCGCATGCACCGCAAGATCGTGGTGATCGATGGCGAACGCGCTTTCGTAGGCGGCATCAACTATTCGGCGGACCATCTGGCCGACTTCGGCCCGCAGGCCAAGCAGGACTACGCCGTCGAGATTGAAGGCCCGATCGTGGCTGACATTCACCGGTTCGTGCGCAAGGCCCTGGCGGCGGGCCAGCGCAATGCCGGCGCCAGTGGCGAACCTCCTCCCGGCCTGCGCGAACGCTTTTCCGAACGCGCCCGTTCCATGGCCGGCACATGGCGCGAGGACAACATACCGCCGCCGGCAGGCGACGCCGCGGCACTTTTTGTCACGCGCGACAACCGCAAGCACACCAACGACATCGAGCGCCACTACCGCGCCGCCATCCGCACGGCGCGCCACCGTGTCGTGATTGCCAATGCCTATTTCTTCCCCGGCTACCGGCTGATCCAGGAGCTGCGCAAGGCAGCACGGCGCGGCGTGGAAGTGCAGCTCATCCTGCAGGGCGAGCCCGACATGGCGATTGTCAAGACCGCCGCCAGCATGCTCTACCACCACCTGCTCGATGCCGGGGTACAGATTTATGAGTACTGCCAGCGGCCGCTGCACGGCAAGGTGGCTGTGGTGGACGACGAATGGGCCACCGTAGGCTCCAGCAACCTGGATCCGCTCAGTCTCTCGCTCAACCTGGAGGCCAACGTTGTCATCCGCGACCGTGCTTTCAATGAAGACCTGGCCGGGCGGCTTGCCCACCTGATCCAGCATCACTGCAAGCGGATCGAGCGCAAGGACCTGGTCGAGTCCACCTGGTGGCGCAGCGTGCGCAGCTACTTTGTCTTTCACCTGCTGCGCCGCTACCCGGCCTGGGCAGGCTGGCTGCCGGCACATGCGCCGCGCATCACACCCGCCGAAGTGCCCGCGCCCGAAGACGGAGACCGCGAACCACCGCCGGGCCAGGCCAAACCCGTTTGAGCGCGTGATGGCCCACAGCCGCACCTTGCCCAGGCCCCATCCACCCCGCCCGCCAGGCCGGGTGCGAAGCGGCAAACCGCAGCCGGCCGCGCCCAAAAGGAAGGCCTGGTGGCCATGGCTCAAGCATGGCGCCACCGCCGCGTTCTTTCTGCTCATCGCCACCCTGCTCGTCTCGCAAGCCCGCAATATCGAATGGTCCCAGGTCCTCACCGCACTGGAGGACTATCCCCTCACCGCCGCCTGGGGTGCCGTGGTGCTGAGCGCGGCCAGCTTCACGCTTTACAGCACTTTTGACCTGCTGGGCCGCCATTACACACGCCATGCGCTGCGTGCCCCCGCCGTGATGGCGCTGACCTTCGTCAGCTACGCCTTCAACCTCAACCTCGGCTCCCTGGTGGGGGGTGTCGCATTTCGCTACCGCCTCTATACACGCCTGGGCCTGCGTTACGGCGCCATCACCCGCATCATGTCGCTGAGCATGCTCACCAACTGGATGGGTTACCTGCTGCTGGCCGGCGGGGTGTTCGCATTGCAGCCGCCCACCCTGCCGGCAGACTGGCCCATCACCACCGATTCCCTGCGCCTGATCGGGGCCGTGCTATTGGCGGTGGTGGTGGCTTACCTGGGCATTTGCGGGTTCTCCCGCCAGCGCACGCTGCGGCTGCGCGGCCATGAAGTGGTGCTGCCCTCTGCGCGGCTGGCGGCCCTGCAGCTCCTGATGGGCGCCGGCAACTGGCTCATCATGTCGGGGATCATTTTCATCCTCCTGCAGTACCGCATCGAGTTCTCCGCCGTCGTCAGCGTGCTGCTGCTGGCGGCCATTGCCGGGGTGATCACCCATGTGCCGGCGGGGCTGGGCGTACTGGAGGCTGTGTTCGTCGCCCTGCTGTCGCACGAGATGCCCCAGTATGAGCTGCTCGCCGCGCTGGTGGCTTACCGGGTGATCTATTACCTGGTGCCCCTGGCCATAGCCGTCGTGACCTACCTCGTCATGGAAGCGCACGCCAAAAAGCTGGGCCAAGCCGCAAAAACCGGCAAAAGCAAGAACCCCGCGCACCGCTAGCCAACCAACGCAGTTCTCCCGGTGCCCACCCGGGCGATCCAGGCCAGTTCGGCGCCGTTACCGTCAGCCATGCCCTTTTCGTGGTTTTCCCCTGCCTTTTAGACACCAAAGCCACACAACGCGAGGGATCTACACCTCATATTTGCACTCAAATCCCTTAAACACTGTATATTTACACAGTACCTGCAGGCTTTCTGGCCCGGCAATGCGCCACCCGCACCCAGGAAGTCGGCTCTTTTACCTACACCCTCAGCGGTGCCCGCCGCCGCACCATGGGGCCTGAACTGTGAAGAAAGGATGTGTCCATGGGCGTGATGAATGACCTGCTGACGAACGACCTCTTTCCACAAGCCACGCTGCCTGTCACGCTGCAAGGCCAGATAGACCTGGAAGGCTTTCGCCGTGCCGCGCGCGGCCTGCTGGCACAGAACATCCTGCCCGGCCAGGTCAGCTGGCATTGCAGCACCACACCCGCTGAGGGCCTGCCGTCCGCCGGCACAGCGCAAGGCCCCGCACCCAGCGACGCGCCTGCCGTCGCCGTCCCGCCCGAATTTCTTGCGCTGTGCCAGGCCGTCATCCTGCACAGCAACCCGCAGCGCTTCAGCCTGCTCTACCGCCTGCTGTGGCGCCTGGTGCATGAGCCCGAACTGCGGCACAACCAGCTGGACGCCGACGTGGCGCTGGCAAGGCAGATGGCCGAAGAGGTGCGCCATGACATGCAGAAAATGAAAGCCCAGCTGCGCTTTCACTCGGTACAGGACGACCTCTTTAAAACCCGCCCGCAAGGCGGCCCGCTGCACGTGGCCTGGTTCGAGCCGGAACACCACATCGTTGAAGCCGTGGCGCCGCTGTTTGGGCGCCGCTTCGCCCACATGCGCTGGGCCATCCTCACACCCCAATGCAGCGTCGAAGCCGATTACCTGGGCCCGCAAAATGCCCGGCATGCCGTCCAGGCCGACGCAGGGCTCGCCGCGGTACAACCCCATGAGGCTCTGGCTGCGCTGCGCTTTCGCCGCGGCGCCGACAAAGGCACCGCGCCGTCCGCGGACGCCAGCGAGCAGCGCTGGCTCACGTTTTACGAGCAAGTCTTTCACCCCGACCGCCTGCGCCGCCGCATGATGCAAAAAGAGCAGCCCAGGCACTCCCGCAAAAGCCGGCCACGGGCCACACCAGGCGCTCCCGCCGGTGCGCGCAAAAGCCATGCAGGCAGGGGACCAGGCGCAGCAGGCACATCAGGCGCCAGCCAGGCTCCCAATCACTCGCTATCGCTTTAGGAGCCGGACCGTGTTGATGGGGCGGAAGGCCGTTTCGCAGCACACCATTGAAGGCAGGTTCTGAAGATGAGAGGCACAAGGTATCGGGGTGATGAGCGCCACCTCCCGGCCACGGCGCAGATCAGCAAATCCCCACGTGCTGCGAAGCCCGGCGGACACGATGAGCCCTTGGAGACCACAGCACCCGGCACGGTTGAAGTGGTGCGCTCACGCGTAGCACTCAAGCGCGCTACTGACCGCTGCCGTGAGTGCCCCATCGGCGAACACGCCACGCAGGCCGTTTGCGGCGAAGGCCCGCGCAAGGCGCTCGTCATGCTGGTGGGCGAGCAGCCGGGCGACCAGGAAGACCTTGCCGGCAAGCCCTTTGTGGGTCCGGCCGGCCACCTGCTGGACCGTGCGCTCGCCCAGCTCGGCATCGGCCGCGACAAAGTGTTTGTGTCCAACGCGGTGAAACACTTCAAATTCGAGCTGCGCGGCAAACGGCGCATTCACAAAACCCCGACGCAGCGCGAAATCACCGCGTGTTCACATTGGCTGGAAGACGAGATCGCCATGGTGCAGCCCCAATTGCTGGTTGCGCTGGGTGCAACTGCTGCCCGCTCACTGCTGGGGAAAGCGGTGCCGGTCATGGCCAACCGCGGCCAGATCCTTCAGCGCGAAGACGGACGCAAGGTGCTCATCACCCTGCACCCCTCCGCACTGCTGCGTGTGCCGCCACCCGACCGTGACAACGCGTACCGCGAGTGGCTGCACGACCTCTCGCGCATCAACCCCCACTGATTTGTTTTAAGGATCGCTGCGCCCCATTAGCGATTGGCGCAGCAAACACCGCCCCTGTTCAATCGCCCCCGGACGCAGCCTTAACGCATGCTGTCCCGCGGGTCGGGGGTGCCGGGCAGGGTGACGGGCCGGGTGGTCGAATCCCTCGGATCGGTAGCCAAAGGCTGTGCCGGTCCGCTGATGATGCCGCGGGATGCCGGATTGCGGTTCAGCGGATTGGCCGGCGGCGCAACCGCATTGGCGCCTGTCCCGTCCGTACCCAAGGCGGCCCCGGTTCCGCTTCCTGTGTTGGTGTTGGTCAGCCCCGTTCCGGTGTTGACGCCGTTGATATTGGTGCCGCCTGTGCCGGTGCCCGTATTCGTGTTGGTGCCTGTCGTGCCCGTGCCGTTACCAGTCCCTGTCATCGTTCCGCCGGTTCCGGCGCCCGGGTCGGTGTTGGTCAATCCCGTTCCAGTGTTGCTGCCGTTGATATTGGTGGCGCCTGTGCCGGTGCCCGTATTGGTGTTGGTGCCCGTCGTGCCCGTGCCATTACCGGTACCTGTCATCGTTCCGCCGGTTCCGGCGCTCGGGTTGGTGTTGGTCAGCCCCGTTCCGGTGTTGACGCCATTGATATTGGTGCCGCCTGTGCCGGTGCCCGTATTCGTGTTGGTGATCGTGGTGCCGGTGTTATTGCCGTTGATGGCGGTGCCGCCCGTGCCGGTACCTGTGTTGGTATTCGTGCCTGTGGTGCCGGTAATGCCCGTATTACCCGTAGCCCCTACGCTCCCAGTGGCACCCGTGGTGCCGGTTGCGCCCGTTCCAGTGGCCGACCCTGTGCCAACCCCCATGGTCTGCGCACCCGCCGGCGGAAATGCCAGCACAGCCACGAGCAACGCGGGCAAACACATCCGGGAATAACAACAATGCGATGAATGGTTTGATGCTTTCATGACAACTCTCCTGCGTTCCGGCTGAAACACCATGCTCGCCGCATTGGCATCACGCAGGCATTTCAGCCATGGTTGAAATCACCGGTGGAAATAACCCAAGTGCTGAACCCAAGCGCTGTCGGGGTCATGTCAACAAGACAAGCACCGGTGCCGTCATTCCAATTTATGCCCGGCGACAGGTTCCCATCACCGCCCAGAGACCCATACGGTTGTGCGAAGAGGCCTACACGGCAGATGCCGGCCCCAGCCGCTATCAATTCGATAGCTGCCCGCGTCGGTACTTGTTGGGGCCAGGGGGTTATTTGCCTGCAGCTATTTGCCTGCAATGCCGCTGAAAGCAGTCACTTCAGCGCGGGCTCAGGGCCTGGCAGGAACTGGCCGCGTCGGCGAGGCGCCCGGCGGTTGTGTGGCGGCCGGCGTGGGCAGTACGGTGTCACGGCTGTCGCTGCCGGGCGGCGTCACGGGGCGGACGGACGAGTCACGCGGATCCGGCGGCATGGGTGGCGCTTCCGGTGCGGACGCACGGCGTGCCGGGTTGCGGTTCAGCGGATTCCGCAAGGGCGCTGTCGGGGTCGCGGCGTCAGGTGCGGCAACAGGCGCCGGCGGCGCGGTTGGTGATGTCGTCTGGGCCACCGCTTGTGCCCCCACAAAGAGGGCCAGTGCCAACACGGCGCCCGGGACAAAGAAAGAAAGTGGTTTCTGCATCGACATGCCTCCTTGGATCTGCTGATAGTTTGTGTGCTGACATCACTCTACGCCAGTCCCCTAAATCCGCTACCGCCATAGGGCATGCCCGGCTGTCGGGGCCGGCCTACAGAGGCAGCCACCGTTTCCACAGTCAAGGCTTTGCCGGCCTTGCCACCAGCTCCTTGAAGCCGGTCCGGACATCCTGCTCACGCGTAAACACCCAGCCCTGCAGCGGCGCCAGCACAATTTCAGCAGTCGTCCGCACAATACAACCCGGCATTACATGGCCGCCACACATCTCTCCCCGCGCGTTGGCCACACTGGCGTGCAGGTGCGCACCATCAGGGCTCAACGTGCCCGACAGCGTGATCAGTTCCAGTGGCTCCACTAACACCGTTCCCTGCGGCTCGGCCGCGTAGCGCAGCACGGCGCGGGAGAGGCTTCCTGCCGCAGAGATGACACACGCCGCTTGGGTGTTCTGCTCAGCCTGCAGCCGGGCGAATGCTGCGTCCAGGGCGGCTCGCAGGTCGTCGCCTGGGTTCAGGCGGAGGGCTAGGGTTTGGGGCATGGGGTTCAGGGTAGACGATGTGTTCTGGTCGTTCAAGTGGTTGGGTTCTCTGCTGAGGTCTGCTGGCCGGGGTTGCCGGCAGCAAGTAACTTTCTTTTGCTTCGCCAAAAGAAAGTCACCAAAGGTCACGTAGTGGGGATTCGCTCACTTCGCGAAGCGAAGTTATGCGAATACCAAAAGGCGACCCGCAGTCTGGGTCCCTACGCTTCGCTACGGGCAACCTGCGCTGCTCGACTCCGGCGGCGTTCCGCAGAACTCGCTACGTTGCACTTCGCTCAAACAACTGCGGCCCGACCTTCCGCCTCCGTCTGCGCTGCTCGGCCCAGCCAGAACGGGGGAAGTCCGAATTCGAATATCGAAAACCAAACCAAATCCAATACCGAAAAGGACACGCAGTGGCGTGTCCTTTTTTCTTCAGGTATTCGCGTTCTTGCCTTCGGCTGTTGGTATTCCTTCCCCACCCCCTTCTGTATGCGCCGAGGAGCGGAGGGCCAGACGGATCAGGGCAAAAACTTGTTTGAGCCGCAGGCGAGTTGTTTTTGACCCCGGCTGGACCGAGCACCGCAGGTTGCCCCGTAGCGCAGCGAAGGGGACGCAGACAGCAGGGTCGCCTTTTCTTTGCTTACTTTCTTTTGGCGAAGCAAAAGAAAGTGAGTTGCATGCCGGGCAACCCCCGGGCCAGCAACCCTCAGCAAAGATCACGCCCTAAAAATCAACAACAACCACAAAACACCAAAGACCTCACCCCCCCACCAACCTCAAAAAAGTAATCTCCGAAGGCGCCCCAAACCGCTTGGGCGGCCCCCAGTACCCCGTCCCCCGGCTGGTATAGACCCACAGGTTCTGCAACCTGTGCAACCCCGCCGTAAACGGCTGCTGAAACCGCACAAACAGGTTCCACGGATAAAACTGCCCGCCATGCGTATGGCCCGACAGCTGCAGGTCAAACCCCGCCCTCGCCGCCGCCACCGCGCTGCGCGGCTGGTGCGCCAGCAGCACACGCACCGCCGCCAGCGGCGCGCCGCGAAGGGCAAGCTCCGGGTCGCTGCGGTGGGCCACGTCGAAATGGCCTGCGCTGTAGTCCGTCACACCCGCCAGCACCAGCGGCACGCCCTGCCCACCAGCACCGGGCGGGTGGATCACCACATGCTCGTTCAGCAGCACCGTCAGGCCCAGCCGGCGCAACTCGTCGATCCAGGCATGCGCCCCGGAGTAGTACTCGTGGTTGCCCGTCACAAAATATGTCCCGTGGCGCGACTGCAGCTGCGCCAAGGGCGCCACGTGCGAGGCCAGCTCGCTCACCTTGCCGTCCACCAGGTCGCCGGTGATGGCCACCACATCGGCCTGCAGCGCATTGACCTTGTCGACAATGCGGCGCAAGTACTGCTGCTTGATGGTTGGGCCGACGTGGATGTCACTGATCTGCGCCACGGTAAAGCCCTGCAGCGACGCAGGCAGGCCTTTGATGGGCACATCCACTTTCACCACGGCTGCCGTGCGGCGCGCATTCAAAAAGCCCAGCACGGTGATCAACCCGCCCAGCAGCGGCACCGCTTCCGCCGACACCGTGCGCAGCTGGGCCATGGGCAGGTAGCCGGGCACGGCCAGGTTACCCAGCCACAGCACCAGCAGCAGGGCATCACGCGCCAGCGTCAACACCAGCAGCGACGAAAACAGGCCCATGAAAAGCAGGCCAGCCCAGGTCAGGACATCGGCCAAAGGCTGCCTGGCCACACGGCCGGCCATCAGCCCCAGCGGCATGACCAGCGCCGACACCAACAGTCCGGCAGCAAGCAGCCACTGCCCTGTGGGGTAAGCCTCCAGCCCGGGGACAAGGCGTGCGCCAATGTAAACATGGAGCAGCGCGGTTACAAGCGCCAAGGGCAGGAAGTTCATGAAATATCCATGGGATGGTGAGCGTAATGAGCCCTGCACATGGGTACGGGGCGCGCGCATTCAATGCCAAAGCCGCTTTAAAACGGACCTGCCGCGCCGCGCAAACACCGCAACCAGCGCACCACAAGTCACCGGCCAGCGTTTCATACGCTCACAAGTGCGACAAAGCGTGCGCACGAATCCGCCCTTTCGCACGCTACCCTCGGCCATCTTTCTGCGCCCTCGTTGGCACTCCTGTTGTTACTTTCGTCTTCTTCGCACCGGTCGCCCGTTGTCCTTCCGCCCATGACTGTTGCCATACAGGCCACCACCCCCGCCACCTTCGAAATCAAAAGCGCCAACCTGCCCCTGGTGGCTTTGCTGCTCAAGTCCACCGACCTCGTCGCCCTGGCGCAAGAGCTGCAAGCCCGCTTTGGCGATATTCCGGATTTTTTCGACCAGGACGCGCTGATGATCGACCTCACGCCGCTGCAGTCCGCCGCCGTGCGCAGCGGCCGCGCGGTGGGCGACATCGACTTCCCGGCCCTCATCACCTTGCTGGGCAGCTACCAGCTGGTGCCGCTTTCCGTGAAAGGTGGCAACCCGGCGCAAATGGCAGCGGCGCTGCAGGCCGGGTTGCTGCCCGTACCCGATGCACACCTGCTGCCCGACCGTCCCGTGGCGGCTGCACCGTCGCAGCAGCAACCACCACCCCAGCCTGCAGCCGTGGTCGCACCCGCCGCCGCGCCGCTGGGTGCGCTGGTGGTCGACAAACCCCTGCGATCGGGCCAGCAGGTGTATGCACGCGGGCGCGACCTGGTGGTGCTGGCCATGGTCAACGCCGGCGCTGAAGTCATTGCCGACGGCCACATCCACGTGTACGCGCCGCTGCGCGGCAAGGCCATGGCCGGCGCGCGCGGCAACACCGAGGCACGCATTTTTTCGCTGGCGCTGGAAGCCGAGCTGATTTCGATTGCCGGCGTGTACCGCACCGCCGAACACCCGCTGCCCGAAGGCCTGGCAGGCCAGCCCACGCAGGTGCGGCTGGTGCCTGGTGACGAAGGCCAGGAAGGCGACCGGCTTGTCATGAATGTGCTGACAGCCTAGCAATATGGCCCCCACGCTTTTCACTTCGCCTTCGGCTCCGTGTAATGCGCTGCCCCCCGAGGGGGCGCTGCGCCTGCGGCCCGGCAAAGCCGGTTCCGCGGCCCCGACTGGATTTAAGAGTTCGGGGGTTCAACCAGCGGGGGCCGAGGGTCCGGCTTTGCCGGCCCTAGGTGCCGCCCCCTTGAGGGGGAGCAGGCTACACGAAGTGAGCCTGGACAGGGGTGGGCTGGTTCTGCCCGGCAAAGCCGGTTCCGCGGCCCCGACTGAAATATCTATCGCTTCCAAAAGGACTTTTATCTGATGGCAAAAATCATTGTGGTCACCTCCGGCAAGGGCGGCGTGGGCAAAACCACCACCAGTGCCAGCTTTGCAACCGGCCTCGCCTTGCGCGGGCATAAAACCGCAGTCATCGACTTCGACGTCGGCCTGCGCAACCTCGACCTCATCATGGGCTGCGAGCGCCGCGTGGTGTACGACCTCATCAACGTCATCCAGTGCGAAGCCACACTCAACCAGGCACTCATCAAGGACAAGCAGTGCCACAACCTCTTTGTGCTGGCCGCCTCGCAAACACGCGACAAGGACGCCCTGACCAAAGTCGGCGTGGAGAAGGTGCTCAAAGACCTGGGCGAGATGGACTTCGAGTACATCGTCTGCGACTCCCCCGCCGGCATTGAAACCGGCGCGCTCATGGCCATGCACTTTGCCGATGAAGCCCTCATCGTCACCAACCCCGAGGTGTCGTCGGTGCGCGACTCCGACCGCATCCTCGGCATGCTGTCAAGCAAGACCAAACGCGCCATCGACGGCGGCGACCCGATCAAGGAGCACCTGCTCATCACGCGCTACAACCCCGGCCGCGTCGACCAGGGGCAGATGCTCTCGCTTGAAGACATCCAGGACATCCTGCGCATCAAGCTCATCGGCGTGATCCCCGAATCCGAATCCGTGCTGCAGGCCTCCAACCAGGGCGTGCCGGCCGTGCACATGCAGGGCAGCGATGTGTCGGAAGCCTACAAGGACGTGGTCGACCGCTTCCTCGGCGACAAAGACAAACCCATGCGTTTCATCGACGCACAAAAGCCCGGCCTCTTCAAGCGCTGGTTCGGGGGGAAATAAGACGATGGCGTCCTTCCTGTCCTTCCTGCTCGGAGAAAAGAAAAAAACCGCCAGCGTCGCCAAGGAGCGGCTGCAGATCATCCTGGCACACGAGCGCACCGACCGCAGCCCCAAGCCCGACTACCTGCCGGCGCTGCAGCGTGACCTGATCGCGGTGATCGCCAAATACATTCCCATCAATCCTGAGCACATCAAGCTGCACCTGGAACGGCAGGACAACCTGGATGTGCTGGAAGTGAAGATCGAGCTCCCCGACAAAGGCGACAAGACCGGCGTGTCCGGCATGTCCGGCAAAACCGACCGGAGATAGCACCTGCCCGGGAGTTGACAAATGGCAACCCCGGCGGGAATTCCCGGGGCTATCATCGGCAAATGTTGATCGAGACCCTGGGTGCCACGCGCGACATGGCGCGCCTGGCGGAAATCACCGGTGTACTGATTCGCCACGGCTTTGGCGACAGCGTGCGCCGCCTCGGCCTGGCTGACACGCTCGAACGCGCGGGACATGCCTTCCACTGGGACCATGTGGCCGACCTCGCCCGTGTCACGCCGCCCGAACACGTGCGCCTGGCGCTTGAAGAGCTGGGCCCCACCTTCGTCAAACTCGGGCAGGTCCTTGCCGGACGCGCTGACCTGTTCGGTCCTGACTGGATCACCGAGTTCGAGAAACTGCACAGCCACGTGCCGCCCGTGTCGTTGGCGCTGCTGCTGCCCCAGCTGCGCGAAGACCTGGGTGGCGAGCCCGAGGCGGTCTTTGCCCGCTTTGACACCACGCCGCTGGCTGCCGCCTCGATTGCGCAGGTACACAGCGCGCAGCTTCACGACGGCACGGAAGTCATCGTCAAGATCCGCCGCCCCGGCATCACCGAAGTCATCGACGCCGACCTGCGCCTGATGGACCGGCTGGCTGTGCTCGCGGAACTGGAATTGCCCGCGCTCAAACCCTACCGCCTGCGCCAGCTGGTGCGTGAGCTTGCCAGGTCACTGCGGCGCGAACTCGACCTGGCGGCCGAATGCCGCCACGCCGAACGCATTGCCGCCAACATGGCGCCGCTGCCCTATATCGTCATCCCGCGTGTGCACTGGGCCCATACCGGCCTGCGCCTCAACGTGCAGGACCGGGTGATCGGCCTGCCCGGCGACGCGCTGGACCAGCTCACCCCCGAAGCCGGCTTCGACCGCAGCGAACTCGCCCGCCGTGGTGCCCGCGCCGTGCTGAAGATGATTGTGGAAGACGGCTTCTTCCACGCGGACCCGCACCCCGGCAATGTGTTTTACCTCCCGGGCAACCGCATCGCCTTCATCGACTTCGGCATGATCGGGCACCTGACCGAGCGGCGGCGTACCGAGCTGCTGCAATTGCTGCTCGGCCTGGTTGAACGCCAGCCTGATGACGTGGCCGACGTGCTGCTCGACTGGACGGGCGACGACCACGGCATCAACCTTTCCCAGCTGGAAGGCGAAATTGAAGCCTTTGTCGACCAGTACCACAGCACGCCGCTGGCCCAGCTCAGCCTGGGACAAATGCTGTCCGACGTGACCGCCATTCTGCGTGAGCATCACCTGGGCCTGCCGTCCGATCTCGCGCTGTTGATCAAGGCTTTTATCTCGCTTGAAGGCATGGGCCGCGCGCTGGACCCGGGCTTTCATATGGCCACGGAAGCCACGCCCCTGCTGCGGCAGGTGATGCACGCGCGTTACCAGCCCCAGGCCATTGCCGCCCGCGGCTGGCACACGCTTCGACGTGTGCTGGCGCTGGCCGGCCAGCTGCCGCACGATGTGTCGCGCCTGCTGCGCAATGCGCGCCGCGGCCACCTGCATGTCGGCATTGAGCTGGCGCACCTCAAACGCGTGGGCGACCAGCTCGACCGCGCCGCCAACCGGCTGGCGATGGCGCTGGTGATTTCGGCGCTCATCATCGGCTCGTCCATCGTCATGACCGTCAAGGGCGGCCCCACGCTGTTCGGCTTGCCGGCGTTCGGGTTTGTCGGGTTCATGGGCGCCATGGCCGGCGGCTTGTGGCTGGTGCGGGCCATCTGGCGCAGCAGCCGCGGCCGCAACAGCGACGACGAGGGTTGACAGGCGCTATCTTTTCAGGAGCTGCTTGCGCCCGTATTTAAAGGGCTACAGCCCCTTTTCCTTTGATTTTTACACGGCTACAGCTTGAGCTGCGCCGGCAGGTACTTCGCCATCAAGTCGTCGTAATACGGCTTGAGCTCCGCCAGCACCGGCGGCTTGTCGTTCTTGGAATACAGATCGTAGGGGTTGAACTTCTGCACCCATTCCAGGTGTGCGGCATCCTGCGCGTCCGTCAGGTGGCCGTACTGGCCCTCACGGTGCCAGGCATAAAACGAGTGGTAGCGAATCATGTACAGCGCCGGCAGCGGCAAATGCGCTTTCAGCAGCTGGTACAAATATTCGTCGTGGCCCCATGACATGTGCACCGCGTCCAGCCCACAGCCGGGCGCATACACACCGTACTCGCTGTTGTAGCGCGCATCCGTGCTGTCGGGGTTCAGCGCAAAGTATTCGGGGTAGACGATGCGGTCTGAAAAGCGGCACCCCACCGGAAAGGTATCGCCCACCACGGCCCATTGCGGCTCGCCAAAGAGGCACAACACTTTGCCAAGGTCGTGGATAAAACCCGTCAGCACAAACCAGTCGGGGTGGCCGTCGGCGCGAATCGCTTCGGCGGTTTGCAGCAGGTGGCTGATTTGCGGCAGCTCAATGTCCGGGTCCGACTCATCCACCAGCGTATTGAGGAATTCCAGCGCCGCCCACGGCGTCATCTCGCGCTGGGAGAACGCCAGCCACTGCGCCTTTTTGCCCTGCACAAACTCGTAGGTCTGCTGCTGGTGGTTGTTGCGGTAGAAGGTGCGCACCCGGTCCAGGCCCGGCTGCGCGTAATCGCGGTAAGCCGCGCGATCAGGTTCACTGGCCAGCAAGGGAGTTACCGGGGCGTTCACGGGGGGGTGCGGCATGACAGCGTTCATCGCGCCATTGTAGGAAGCCCAGCCCCTGCGTGCAAACCCGGGCGCTACGGGTATATTGGGCTCAAAACTACCCCGCCACCCCACGAAAGGCTTTCATGCGCCGCAGACATTTCCACCACCTGGTTGCCACCTGCCTCGTTTTCGTCTCGGCCCTGGTGGCCGGCGCCGCCCACGCGCAAGCTCCCCACAAGATCGGCGTGCTCATGCTGCACGGCAAGAACCCCGGCAGCAACAACGACCTCAACATGAGCCGCCTCAAGCCCGTGCTGGAGCGCGAAGGCATGGTGGTAATTTATCCCGACATGCCATGGTCGCGCGGCCGCTACCTCGACGGCCACTGGGACAAGGCCATGGCCGAAATGGCCGCGCATGTGCAAACCCTGCGCAGCCAGGGCGCCACCAAAATCGTCATCGCCGGCCACAGCATGGGCGTGCCCGCCGCCATGGGCTTTGCCGCGCGCGGCGGCGACGTGCAGGCGCTCGTGCTGCTGGCGCCGGGCCACGTGCCGGCACGTTACTACGCATCGACGCAAAACAAGGTGGTACGCGAAAGCATTGACGAAGCCCGCGCGCTGGTCGCTGCCGGCAAGGGCGATTCGCGTGAACGCTTCTCCGACATCAACCAGGGCAAGCAGCTGCCCGTGGTGGCCACCGCCAAAGACTACCTCAGCTACTTTGACCCCGAGTCCGACGCCGACATGGGCGTCACCGCCCCGCGCATCCCTGCGGCCACGGCGGTGCTCACGGTCGTGGGCGATGACGACAACATCATCAAGTTCGCCCGCACCTACTTTGTCGACAAGCTGCCCGCCAACCCCAAAAGCCAGTACCTCGAAATCAAGGCCAACCATCTTTCAACCCCCGTGGTGGCCAGCGACGCCGTGGCGCAGTGGATCAAAACCGCCACCGCGCCATGAACCCAGGCGAAACCGGGTGGCAATGTCCGCCGCCATTTTCGCTATTAAATTGATAGCTGTTCGCGCAGGTTTTGCTTGGGCTAAAGGCCGATTTGGCTTATAAAACAGGCCTTGACAGCGCCACTGCACGCAGCACCGCAGCAAGGAGACACGGCATGACATCGCACGCTGGCACCCGTCGCCTCTGGCTCCACTGCACCGTGTCTGCATGGCTTTTCTTCATGGCCATGGCCGGGCAAAGTGCGCAGGCGCAAACCGCGCCGCGCGTGGTCGACATTCCCACCCGCCCCGGCGTCACCCAGCGTTTTGTCTACATCGCACCCGGCGCATCCACTGGCCCCAAGGCCTCCCTCATCCTGTTCGCCGGCGGCCACGGCGGCCTGCAGATCAAAGACAGCGGTGAGTTCGGCCGGGGTGGCAACTTCCTGGTGCGCACGCGCCAGCAGTTCGCAGATGCCGGCTTTGCGGTCGCGGTCATCGACGCGCCGTCAGACAAACAGTCGCCGCCGTTTCTGTCGGGCAATCGGCAAAAGCCCGAGCACACTGCCGACGTGCTGGCAGTCATCGCCTGGCTCAAGCAGCAGGCGCCTGTGCCCGTGTGGCTGGTGGGCACCAGCCGCGGCACCCAGTCCTCCGCCTACATCGCCACCGAGGCCAGCCCCGGGGAAGGCGGCCCCGACGGCATCGTGCTGACCTCCACCATCCTCACAGACCCCAGCGGCCGCGCCGTGCCCAAAATGCCGCTGGAAAAGTTACGCATCCCTGTGCTGGTGGTGCACCACGAGCAAGACGGCTGCAAGGTCTGCGCCTTCAGTGACATGCCCCAGCTGATGAGCAAGCTCGCCAAAACACCGAAGGCCGAGCTGCTGACATTCACCGGCGGGCAAAGCCGGGGCGACCCCTGCGAAGCCATGGCGTATCACGGCTTTAACGGGCTGGAGGCCGAAGTGATCGGCAAGATCGGCACTTGGGTGACCGCGGCCAGGCCCCGATAACGAGGCTCAGGGGGAAAAGAAAGGTGACATCGCCACGCGGCGTTGTCCTGCAAGCGCGGCTAGCCCTTGCGCGGCACAGTGGGTTTTCGGGCAGTGAACACCGAACAGCACCGAAGGAAGGAACGCCCATGGCCAACTCCACCCCATCAACCCCATCATCCCCATCATCCCGAAAGTGGTCGCAACGCGTCACCGAGACCAGCGACGCGCTTGACCTGAAACACGGCGTCTTCAAGGAAAAAGACCCGAAGAAGATCGCCAGGTCCCTCAAGTCTTCGGCCGAGCACAGCGACCGCCGCAAGAGCGACCCCTATCGCTCGGCCATGTCCATGCTGACCTTTTATATCAACCGCGCTGGCGACACCTTGCCGAAGGGCCAGCGCAAGCATCTCGAAGATGCCAAGAACGAACTGCGGGCACTGTATGACAAACCCCAGCGTACAAGCCGGTAGCCGCCACTGGCCCTCCCGGGGCAGCGCATCAGCCGGCTATGCCATCACCCGCGTCAGGCGCATCGGCACCAGGCGTGCCGCCGGTGCCCGCGCCTGCAGCAGCGTGGTTCAGCGGCAGCGTCATGCCAGCCCGCTTTTGAAGGACGTCCATACCGTCCGGATCCGGAGCCACGCTCCAGGCCATGGCGGTGGTCAGCACCACCAGTGAAGGAATGGCCCGCAGGTAGCGCGGGTGAAACAGGAAGTCGGCAATCTTTGTCATGGCGGCCTTTCGGGGCGATGTCTGCAGGTGATTGCCCTGCAGCAAAAAACAAGCCTTGATCCTGCGCCACCCAATTTGATGGCATGCGTCGGCCACGTTGCGGTTTGTAAGGAATTGCCTCAACACCCGGTAAAGACGCGCACGGCGCCAGCACTGAAAGCTCAGTTGCCATGGTATTGATAGCTGCTCGCGCCCGTATTACCTGGGCTACAGCCACTTTTGTCTATGAAAATGGCTGGCCGTCGCGCTGGAACGTGTCAGCACCCACATCAGCGCCCGGTGGTGCCCCGGCGCGACTGCAGCTGGTTGCTGCCGCCCACATGCGACTCCCGGTCGCTGCGGCTGTTGGGCGTGCGCTGGCCTTCGTTCTTCTGCGTGGGCTTCTGCTCGCCCATTTTGTTCACGTCGTTTTCGACTTTCCCGCCGTGCCCGGCCGGGCCCTGCCGGTCGTCGGCGGCGGCCTCGTTGTCCTGGGTTTGTACGTCGTCAGAACGGTCTGAACGGTTTCGTTTGGATGTCATGGAATCTCCTTCAGTTGGATCAAGAGCGGCCATGTGCCGGAATGGATTTCGGTCAATGCTGGGGTTCGGCCATCTTGCGGTGCTGCTCAGCCACCACCTGCGACGGCATGACCTTGGACATGATGACCTGCATCTTGTTCTTCATGCCCGCCACCACGTCGGCCTCGCCGTCCATCATGGCCTTGAAGCCAATCTTCGCCACGTCGACCGGGTCGGCCTTGGCGCCTTCGTCCGAACCCACCTTGGTGTCCAGCATGCCTGCGCGCGCAAAAAACTCGGTGTCCGTCGGGCCCGGCATCAGGCAGGTCACCGTCACGCCCGTGTCCTTCAGCTCATTGCGCAGCGCGGCCGCAAACGAGTCGACAAACGCTTTGGTGCCGTTGTAAACCGCCTGGAAGCTGCCCGGCTGGAAGCCCGCGATCGAGCCCGTCACCATGATGCGGCCCTGGCCCTGCACCACCATGCCCTTGGCCACCTTCTGCAGCAGGTAAATCGTGCCGGTGATGTTGGTGTCAATCACATGCTGCACCTCCTCAAAGTCCTGTGTGAGGAAGGCACCACCCAAGCCATGCCCGGCATTGGCCATCAGCAAGGCCACGGGCCGCCCGTTGGCCGCAGCGTACAGCTCCTCCACGCCCTTGCGGCTGGCCAGCTCGGTCTGCACAGTGTCCACCTGCACGCCCATCCGGCGTGCTTCTTCGGCAGCGGCCTCCAGCGGCTGGTCAGCCGCCAGGATGAGGTCATGGCCCGCTTCAGCGGCGCACATGGCCAGGTAATAGCCAATGCCCGAAGAAGCGCCCGTGACGATGGCCAAAGGGCGAAGCGATGATGATTCCATGGTGAGTCTCCAGAAAAAGGGTTGAACCAAGGCCGGCGCCGCGCAACGCGCACGCAGCCACATGCAACCCATTCTGAAAACCGCCCCACTCCACCTATGTCAGACAACACCCCATACTCAGGCGCGACAAGGCGAAGTGGTGAACTAACACTATCAATTAAAGAGCAATATACCCAGGAATTACCTGGGCTAGAGGCCAGTTTGGCTTAAGAAAATGCCGGTGATGCCCGGTGGGTCAGCTCGCAGACGTATCCGAAAACTGCGCCTCAATCTTGTGCCCATCCAGGTCCCGCACATAGCAGCCGTAATACTCAGGCCCATAGAGAGGCCGAGGCCCCGGCGCACCATCACCCGTGCCACCCATCTCCAGTGCCTTGGCATAAAACGCATCCACCTGCGCTTTGGAAACGGCCAGAAAGCCAAAGTGCGAGCCATTGCCCACATGCGCCTTGCCGCCGTCATGCGGCACCCCCACCCAGAACTCCGGATATGCCCGCCCGAAAGCGACGGCACCAGGGTGCTCCATCACCACGCGGATTTCCATTGCGCCCAACACAGCGGTATAGAACGCCTTGGCACGCTCGAAGTCGTTCGTGCCGATGGAGACGTGGGACATGATGCTTTCGGGGAGGGAGGGGGTGGTCATGTTTGTCCTCAACAGTTTTTAAGGGCCCCCAGCTTAGATGATCGACAACCAAACATCCCCTCAAACAGACAGAAAGCAAAAATAAATACTGTATAGATTTACAAGGGGACGAAAACTGGACAAAATCACCAAAATTATTCCCGCCGCCATGAAAACCCCTTTAAATACTGCAGATCACTCCGCCATCGTTACCTATTTAGCCGCCGCCCGGAATAAACCCGGAGGTTATGAAGCAGTCGCAGAATATGTTGGAAGAAGCGTTCTGACCCGGCTGGAAAAAGGCGAAGGGCTACCGCCCGCCTACTTCGCCGAGGAACTCCAGCGGTTGCTAAGTTTTGGGCCCCTTAAAAGCACATCGGGGGACTTCAAATTCATCGACCTTTTCGCGGGCATCGGTGGCATTCGCCGCGCGTTTGAGCAGATCGGCGGTGAATGTGTTTTCACCAGCGAGTGGGATTCCTATGCCCAAAAAAGTTATCTGGCAAATTTTCGAAGTAGTCATGCTTTGAATGGCGACATCACCACCATTCACGAGGACGACATTCCTGACCATGACGTGCTCTTAGGTGGCTTTCCATGCCAGCCCTTCTCGATAGCCGGCGTATCCAAGAAAAATGCCTTAGGCCGCGCTCACGGCTTTGCAGACGAAACTCAAGGTACGCTGTTCTTTGACGTTGCCAGAATCATTGGCAAGAAGCGCCCGCGGGCTTTCATGCTTGAGAATGTCAAAAACCTCAAGTCACACGACAAAGGCCGTACCTTTGATGTCATTGAAAGGACATTGCGTGATTTGGGCTATCAAATTTTCACCAAAATAATTGATGGTGCTCATTTCGTTCCACAACATCGGGAGCGCATCATCATTGTCGGCTTTCGCGAACCGGTCATTTTTGACTGGGACACGCTGGACATTCCGGCCAAAGGCTCACAGCGGCTTGGAGCGATACTTCACAAAAAATCCGATGAGCCCATGCTCGCTTGGGATGAGTCTAGGTATTACGATCACGCGAAGCGAAAGGTCTTGGATAAATACACGCTCACAGACAATCTCTGGACGTATCTACAGAACTACAAGAAGAAGCATCAAGCAGCCGGGAATGGCTTCGGCTTTGGCCTAGTTTCCCCCGACAGCGTAACCAGAACGCTCTCCGCCCGCTACTACAAGGATGGCTCCGAGATCTTGGTGGATCAGGGCAAGCGGAAAAATCCTCGCCGGCTAACACCACGCGAATGTGCAAGGTTGATGGGCTTCCCTGATGAGCACCAAATCCCGGTGTCAGATACCCGGGCATATAAACAGTTTGGAAACTCTGTCGTAGTTCCAGTGATCGGCGCTGTCGCTCGCGCAATGCAACCCATGATTCTTGAATCTATTCGCCAAGAACAACAACCCCTGCCTCGCGCTGCCTGAACCTCTATCAATCGAAAGCGATCATCCTTGGCTGATGTTGTAGATACTGCAACCCGTAGCCGGATGATGTCTGGCATAAAAGGCAAGGACACCAAGCCCGAGGTCTTTCTGCGCAAGGAGCTGCATGCCCGAGGCTTTCGCTATCGACTTGGTGGCTGTGGGCTGCCAGGCAAACCGGACCTCACTTTCCCCGCTCGTCGCATCGTGATTTTTGTTCATGGATGCTTTTGGCATTGTCACGATTGCAAGTACTTCAAATGGCCGGGCAGCAACCAAGAGTTCTGGCAACAGAAACTGCAAGGAAACAGCGCCCGAGACAAACGAGTTAAGCAACTACTTCAAAAGTTAGGTTGGCGCGTACTGACTGTCTGGGAGTGTGAGTTAAGAAAAACGGGCTACATGCTGCCAAATGCTGCAGTAGACCGAGTTTCGCGCATACTTGCCGACGTATCAAAATAAAGGCACACATGACGTCACTGAGCGACTACTTCAAAGGAACCGCAAGCAAATACCTCAGTGCCGTCGATGCAATGCCAACGTCCAATCAACATGAGATTGGATCTAACAAATTCACGGCGATTCTCGGCGACCCAAGCACCCAGAAGCTTCGCTTCAATACCACCTTCTTATTCTTCAATCCCGATGTTGACGAGCCGGAGTCCTGCACGGATACCGTGACTTACTACGATACGCGCCTCAATCAACCAAACCGAAGACCCGAGTACCGCCTCTACTACAGAGATAACGCGGTTACTGAACAGCTCAAAAAGGGCGATTTTTGCTTGATTGCTGTTCAAAACAATGGCGATCTACTGATCGCAGTAGCTAGACCAGATTCAGATCACGAGCGTCGACTCAGATACCTATTTGATGTTGAAAACGCTCAAGCGCAGTGGGTCGTTGAAAAGGAGATCGACACTCAAAAGTTGGATTTCGCTTCTCAAACTATTCTTGAGGCCCTAGGCGTTGAAATTAAAGATTCCGCTGATGAGATGTTGGATAGGATTGTTGCTAAATTTGGGCTGAGATTTCCGCCGACCAAGGAGTTTTCAGAATTTGCACGACACTCCCTCGGTTCCGATCTCTCCGCTAAGGATGACCCAGACCGCGCGATCGAAGAATGGATGAGACAAGAAGAGCGGCTCTTTAGATCCCTCGAACGAGCCATTGTTGAGGTTCGCCTGGAACAGGGTTTTGAGGCTGTTGATCCCTTCATTGCGTTCTCTCTTTCCGTCCAAAATCGCCGAAAGTCACGGGTTGGTCATGCTTTCGAAAACCACCTAGAGGCAGTTTTAAAAGCGAATGACATTAGGTACCAGCGAGGAGGGAGAACGGAAGGAAATTCAAAACCAGACTTCCTCTTCCCCAGCGAGACGGCATATCACGACCCCAACGTGTCTTCGCCACCACTAAGAATGCTTGCCGCTAAATCAACTTGCAAAGATCGCTGGAGACAAGTTCTAGCAGAGGCCGCTCGAATTCCAATAAAGCACCTAGTCACCCTAGAGACGGCAATTTCTCAAAGCCAGACACAAGAAATGCAAGCTAATCACGTTCAACTCGTGACGCCAAAATCCGTAAAGAGCACCTATACGAATGCCCAACAAGTGTGGATTCTCTCGCTAGAGCAATTCGTGACCTTGATAAAAGTTTAAAAATGGAGGAGAAAAAATGACTGCCGAAGTTAAATGGGAAATGCGTTTCGACCTAAATACTATTGAACATTTAGGCGTCAAGTTGTACACGCAATATCCACCCATGATTGCAGAACTGCTATCAAACTCATGGGATGCAGATGCCAACGACGTGCACATCTATCTATATGACCGCGGAGAAAAAAGAATTGTCGTAACAGACAACGGGACTAGCATGGACGCGGACGAGATCAACGCTTGTTTTCTCACCGTAGGGCGAAATCGTCGCATCGCAAATAGCACCGGTGATAGCGCCAAGAAAAGCAGAGCAGTCCTCGGAAAAAAAGGAATTGGAAAACTGTCAATGTTTGGCATTGCAGAAACCATCATCGTCACAACGGTCAAAAACTCTCTGAAGAACTCTTTTTCAATGACCTACTCTACGATGAAGAAGAGCGGCGGTAGTTATAGCCCGACGGCTCTAGTGAAACAACAGCACACCAAAGAACCTGATGGCACAAAAATAGAGCTTATCGATATAAAACGCAAATCCAGCTTTGAACCTCTTGCGCTCGCACAAAGCTTAGCAAAGCGGTTTTCCATTTTCGATGAGCTCAACGTCTATGTAATCCACAATGATGGTTCACCAATTCAAGTAGAAAACAAAACGCTCTTTGACGGAACCTCAAAACAATTTGAGTGGGAATTTCCAAACGATTTTGAAGCACTTCTACCGGATCTTGATTACTACAAAAGCAAGGGTATCTTTGGTGTTCTTTGCACTTCAAATACGCCCCTTAAAAAAATGCAGCAAGGTGTCACTCTTTTAGCTCGCAAGAAACTAGTACAAGAGAATGCCTTCTTTGATGATCGCTCTAACGATTACTTTCACTCGTACCTATATGGAGTTCTAAATGTCGACTTTATCGATCAAGACAACGACGTCGATAACGTATCGACCGACAGAAAATCTTTGGTGTGGGAAGGCGAAGAACTGGAAGAGCTTCGCGAAAAGTTAAATGACATCCTGAAAGTGATCGCAAACGACTGGAGAAAAAAAAGATCGCTCGCAAAAAAGGAGAAATTCAAGGCCGCTCATAACATTGACGTTGACACATGGATTTCAGAGCTAAGTGCAGCTGAACGACCACTAGCTAGAAATATTTCAGATTCAATAATCAATAGCACAGAGCTTGAGGAGGACAAATCTGCATCTCTACTCCTCCATATTCAAGATGCTTTTTCCCTGCAAGGCTTTCAGGACTTTGCCGAAACCCTCAGAACTCTCGGCGTTCTAGATGAGGGTAAGGCTATCAAACTACTCGAGGATTGGCAGTTTATTGAGGCAAAGGAAATGGCCAAACTCTCCGACGGTCGAGTGAGCACCATAGATCAATTCGGAAAGTACATAACTGCGAATGTCTCCGAGACAAAAATAATGCAGAAGTTTCTGGAGAAATTTCCTTGGATCCTAGATCCTCGAATGACAACATTCGAGCGCGAGGTTACCTTCAGTGGCTGGCTTAAAGAACATTTCAAAGAAGAGAAACTTGAAGAAAGCAACAAGCGAATCGATTTTCTATGCACCAATAACAATGGAACTGTGCACATCATCGAACTAAAACGTCCACAGATCAAGATCGGTCTCGAAGAGATAAATCAAAGCACCCAATACATCGAATTTATAAGAAAACGTTTGCCAGATGGCGTTAAAAAAGTAAAAGTCATCTTAATTTCTGAAAATCACAGCTACGGTCCAGGTGTCCAGACGATGGTGGATTCTCTTCGCAATAGTCAAGATTTTGAAATCAAGTCCTATAGCGATCTCTTGGCACAAGCTCGGCAATATCACAAAGACTTTATTGACAGATATCAGGAAATACTTACCCTGAAACGAAGGCGTATTACGCACTAAGCTGGTTGCTACAGCGATCCCTTAGACATCTACATACCTCGACATCAACGCCGACACAGCAGGCTTCGCACAGCGCTGCAGCGCAAGCAACAAGGTGTGATCCGGCTGGGTAACACGATGACGGCTGCGCAGGTCGTCCTGAATCTGACCCAATAACGACGCAGCCATCTCCGCATCAGCCATCGCTCTGTGAGCCCGGCCGACTTTCGGCAGACGGTGGTAGTCGATCAGCACGCCTAGCTTGTGGCTGGGTGCCTGGGGGTACAGCCTTCTGGCGACGAGCATAGTACAGGCGAAGGGTTGGGTAGCCTTTTCTCCTGCGCGGGCGAGTTCGGCTTCCCAGAACCTGCGGTCAAACGAAGCGTTGTGCGCCACCATGGGTGCGTTGCCGACAAAGCGATTGGCTTCGACCATGACCTTCTCAGCCGCTGGTGCGACAGCGATCATGGCGTTGCTGATGCCAGTCAGGCTTTCGATGAAGGACGGGATATAGCGGCCTGCGTTCATGAGGCTCTGGAATCTGTCGACGACCTGGCCGTGTTCAACCATGACGATCGCGACTTCGGTGGCGCGGTCACCCATGGCGGGTGAGAGGCCTGTGGTTTCGAAGTCGATGACGGCGATGCGGGTCATGGGTGGTTGAAATTTGCGGACGCTGAAAATACCAAGTTCAAATAAGGGCCCAATGAAAAACACCATGAAGTTCACCTGCGGGAGGTTGAAGCTTCATGGTGTTGATCAATACCAGGTTAATGAATGACTGGCCCGGCTGCGTCTACTTGTTCACTTATTTATAAAACGACTCAACCCGCCCTTTGAGTTTGATCATCAGCGGGTTGCCTTTGCGGTCTACCTTGTTGCCGACGGGTACTTTGATCCAGCCTTCGCTGATGCAGTACTCAGCGACGTCGTTGCGCTCTTTGTCGTTAAAGCGGATGCCCACCTCATGTTCAAAAATGGCTTTGACGAAGTGCGGGCTGCGCTCGTCGGTGGAGAGGTGGTCGGGCAGCGGCGGGCGCTCGGTGGCAGTTGCTGCTGTAGTTGTGGTTTCTTCGGTCATGGTGTCAGGCAAGAACTGGATGGTCGCTTAAACGTCGATGTTGGCGGCGCGCAGGGCGTTCTGTTCAATGAACTCGCGGCGTGGCTCGACCTCGTCGCCCATCAGCATGGTGAAGACGTGGTCGGCTTCGATGGCGTCGTCGATCTGTACCTTCAACAAGCGGCGCACTTGCGGGTCCATGGTGGTTTCCCACAGCTGGGCGGGGTTCATCTCGCCCAGGCCTTTGTAGCGCTGGCGTGCGGTGGCGTTTTCAGCCTGGCCGATGAGCCATGCCATGGCCTGACGGAAGTCGCTGACTTTTTCTTCCTTCTGGCGCTCGCCTTCACCGCGCATAACCTTGGCGCCTTCGCTGATGAGGCCCTTGAAGGTGGCGGCGGCTTCGGCCAGGGTGGCGTAGTCGGCGCCGTGCACAAAGTCCTGGGTCAACACGCTGCTCTTCACGTTGCCGTGGTGGCGGCGGCTGATGCGCAAGATGGGTTTGTCGGTGCGGGTGTCAAACTCGCCGGCCACTTCGGCGGGGGCGCCGGTGGTGTTGAGTTCGCGCAGCTTGGCTTGCAGCGTCACGGCTGACACTTCAGCGTCGGCCACGGTATCCAGGTTCAGGCTTACGCCGTCGGCAATGGCGCGCAGGGCTTCCGCGTCCATAAAGCCGCGCAGGCGGGCAATAACGGACTCAGCCAGCTGGTGCTTGCGGGCCAGCTCGGCCAGCGTTTCGCCGGTCAGCACGGTCTTGTCGTCGGCGCCGGGCTGCACGGACGCATCCTTCAGCGCAATACGCAGCAGGAAGCCGTCAAGTGCGGCGGTGTCCTTGAGGTACTGCTCCTCCTTGCCGGCCTTGACCTTGTACAGCGGTGGCTGCGCAATGTAGATGTGGCCGCGCTCAACGAGCTCAGGCATCTGGCGGTAGAAGAAGGTCAGCAGCAGCGTACGGATGTGCGCACCGTCAACGTCAGCGTCGGTCATGATGATGATGCGGTGGTAGCGCAGCTTGGCGACGTTGAAGTCATCCGTGCCTGGCGTGCCGCCAATGCCGCCGGCCTTGCCGATGCCGGTGCCGAGTGCGGTGATCAGCGTCAAGATTTCGTTGCTGGTCAGCAGCTTTTCATAGCGGGCTTTTTCAACGTTCAGAATCTTGCCGCGCAGGGGCAAGATGGCCTGGAACTTACGGTCGCGGCCTTGTTTGGCAGAGCCTCCGGCGGAGTCACCCTCGACCAGATAGATCTCACACATGGCGGGGTCTTTTTCCTGGCAGTCGGCCAGTTTGCCGGGCAGTCCCATGCCGTCGAGCACACCTTTGCGGCGCGTCATGTCACGGGCCTTGCGGGCAGCTTCACGGGCGCGGGCGGCTTCAATGATCTTGCCGACGATGATCTTGGCATCGTTGGGGCGCTCTTGCAGGTAGTCGTGCAGCAGGCGGCTCACGATGTCTTCCACCGGGCCGCGCACTTCGCTGGAAACCAGCTTGTCTTTGGTCTGGCTGGAGAACTTGGGCTCAGGCACCTTCACGCTCAGCACACAGCACAGGCCTTCGCGCATGTCGTCGCCGGTGACTTCAACCTTGGCTTTTTTCGCCAGCTCGCTGTCGTCGATGTATTTGTTGATGACGCGGGTCATGGCGGCGCGCAGGCCCGTCAGGTGGGT
Organism: Polaromonas aquatica; assembly: GCF_050626995.1. GTDB lineage: Bacteria > Pseudomonadota > Gammaproteobacteria > Burkholderiales > Burkholderiaceae_C > Polaromonas > Polaromonas aquatica_A. The sequence continues at coordinate 1,951,578 of NZ_CP192467.1, forward strand.
GCCGCCGTCGCGCTGGGGAATGTTGTTGGTGAAGCACAGCACTTGTTCGCTGTAGCCGCTGTTCCATTGCATGGCGACTTCCACACCGATGTTGGTGCCCTGGTCGCTGGCGCGGTCGCCCATGGCGGCAAACACATTGGGGTGCAGTACGGTCTTGCCTTTGTTGATGAACTCAACAAAACCCTTCACACCGCCAGCGCCGGCAAAGTCGTCTTCCTTGCCGCTGCGCTCGTCCTTGAGGCGAATGCGCACCCCGTTGTTCAGGAAGCTCAGCTCGCGCAGGCGCTTGCTCAGGATTTCGTAGTGGAAATCGTTGTTCTCTTTGAAGATGTCAGTGTCGGGCAGGAAGTGGACTTCCGTGCCGCGCTTGTCGGTGTCGTCCATGACTTTCATGGGTGACACATCCACGCCGTTGACTTGTTCGATGATGCGGTTTTGCACAAAGCCGCGTGAGAACTCCATCACGTGCACTTTGCCGTCACGGCGAATCGTCAGGCGCAGCATTTTGCTGAGTGCGTTGACGCAGCTCACGCCCACGCCGTGCAGACCGCCTGAAACCTTGTAGCTGTTCTGGTTGAACTTGCCGCCGGCGTGAAGCTCGGTCAGGGCGATTTCAGCGGCCGAGCGTTTGGGCTCGTGCTTGTCGTCCATCTTGATACCAGTCGGGATGCCGCGGCCGTTGTCTGTCACGCTGACAGAGTTGTCAGTGTGGATGGTGACGACGATGTCGTCGCAATGGCCGGCCAATGCTTCATCGATGGAGTTGTCGACGACCTCAAACACCAGGTGGTGCAGGCCGGTGCCGTCGGACGTGTCGCCGATGTACATGCCGGGGCGCTTGCGCACGGCCTCCAGGCCTTCGAGGATCTGGATGGAGCCTTCACCATAGGCTTCGGATGCGCCGGCCTGGTTGGTGTCGATCTTGGGCTGGAAATTGGAGCTTCCTTCGCCTGCAGCGCCGTCGTTGACGTTTACCTGATCGACTTCGTTCGGTGTGTTTTCTTCAGTCATAGCCAGCTTTATTTCCGATCTTTTTCCAGATGATTTCTCGAATTGCTTCGATTTCTTCAATCTCTTGAATGACCAAACCCGCGGAGAGTCGCGGGTCGGGTTGTTGTTTAGCGTGTGGCCAGCGCGTTAAATGCGCATCGGCATCACCACGTATTTGAAGGCTGCGTCGTCCGGGATGGTGAGCAGCGCGGAGCTGTTGGAGTCAGCCAGCTCGATCTTCACCATGTCCTGGTCCATGTTGGCCAGCGCATCGATCAGGTAGGTGACGTTGAAACCGATTTCGATGGCGTCACCGCTGTAGTCGATGTCGAGCTCGTCGACGGCTTCTTCCTGCTCGGCGTTGTTGGACGCCACACGCAGGGTGCCTGGCTCGATGTTCAGGCGCACGCCCTTGAACTTCTCGCTGGTCAGGATGGCGGTGCGCTGCAGGCTGGCCAGCAGGGGCACGCGGCCCAGGGTGATGATGTTTTTGTGGTTCTTGGGGATCACGCGGTTGTAGTCGGGGAACTTGCCCTCAACCAGCTTGGTGACGAATTCCATGCCTTCAAAGCTGAACTTGGCCTGGTTGCCGGCGAACTGCATTTCGATGGCGCCTTCTTTGTCGCTGAGCAGGCGCTGCATTTCCAGAACCGTCTTGCGCGGCAGGATGACTTCCTGCTTGGGCACTTCGACGTCGAGCATGGCCGAGGAGAAGGCCAGGCGGTGGCCGTCGGTGGCGACCAGGCTCAGCTGCTTGCCTTCGGCCACAAACAGGATGCCGTTGAGGTAGTAGCGGATGTCATGCACCGCCATGGCGAAGGAGACCTGGTTGAGGAGCTCTTTCAAAACCTTTTGCGGTACCGAGAAGCTGGGGCCGAAATTGGCGGCTTCCTGCACTAGGGGAAAGTCTTCGGCCGGCAGGGTCTGCAGCGTGAAGCGGCTCTTGCCGCCCTTGAGGATCAGCTTGTTCTGCGACGACTCGAGCGACACGGTCTGGTCGCTGGGCATGGAACGCAGGATGTCGATGAGTTTGCGGGCACCCACGGTGGTGGTGAAGTTGCCGGCGTCGCCGTCGAGTTCAGCCGTGGTGCGGATCTGGATTTCAAGATCGCTGGTGGTGAGCTGTACCTGCGCACCCGTTTTGCGGATCAGCACGTTGGCAAGGATGGGCAAGGTGTGCCTGCGCTCCACAATGCCGGCCACCGACTGCAGTACCGACAAAACTTTATCCTGGGTTGCTTTCAGAACGATCATGACTTCCTCTGTATTTATCTTTAATTCTTTAATTCAAATTAGTAGTAGTAGATAAGGGCGGCACCAATCTGTGGACAGTGCCATTTTCCCCTTTTTGATCAACCACTTGGCGTTTGTTTAACCTTGTGTTCAGACGCCCCTGAACTGCACTGCCGAATATGAACAACTTTCGATTGTCATCTGCTTCTGTGGATAAGCCATGGGTTGTTCAAAAGTTGTCCCCAAACTTATTGAGGCGCTGGTTTGGCCCTGCATATCACCCCAAAAACCGGGTGAACCGAGCGCTGAAGGATGTGTTTGACGCATGGGTGCCGCTCTTCAGCCTTTCAGGGTTTGTTCCAGCACGTGCAGCTGCTGGTTGAGTTCTGTCATCTGCTGGCGTTCGGCAGACATCTTGCGGACGGCATGCAGCACTGTGGTGTGGTCGCGCCCGCCAAAGAGCTCACCGATCTCGGGAAGGCTCTTCTGGGTGAGTTCTTTGGCCAAGTACATGGCAATCTGCCGCGGCCGTGCAATGCTGGCGGGCCGCTTCTTGGAATACATGTCGGCGACCTTGATCTTGTAATAGTCGGCGACGGTCTTCTGGATGTTCTCGACGGAAATCTGCCGGTTCTGGATGGAAAGCAGGTCCCGCAGGGCCTCTCGGGCCAGCTGGATGGAGATTTCCTTGAGATTGAAGCGCGAATACGCCAGGATCTTGCGCAAGGCGCCTTCGAGCTCACGCACGTTGGAGCGCACGTTCTTGGCGACAAAGAAGGCGACCTCTTCGGGCATGGAGGCGCCTTCGGCCTCGGCCTTGCGGATCAGGATGGCGACGCGCATTTCGAGCTCGGGCGGCTCGATGGCGACCGTAAGGCCTGAATCAAAGCGCGACACCAGGCGTTCGTGGATATCCGTCAAACCCTTTGGATAAGTGTCGCTAGTCATCACAATGTGCGACTTTTTGGTCAGCAAGGCCTCGAAAGCGTTAAAAAACTCTTCCTGGGTACGGTCCTTGTTGGCGAAGAACTGGACGTCGTCAATCAGCAGCAAATCCAGGGAGTGGTAACGCTCCTTGAATTCATCAAAAGTCTTGCGTTGGTAAGCTTTAACCACATCTGAAACAAATTGTTCAGCATGGATGTAGAGAACTTTGGCGGCGGGGTTGTCTGACAGCAATTTATTGCCGATGGCGTGCATCAAATGAGTCTTGCCCAAACCGACACCGCCGTAGATAAATAGCGGGTTGTAAAGCTGCCCCAGGCTGCTGGAAACATGTAACGCCGCCGCCCGGCCCATGCGGTTGGCGGTGCCTTCGATCAGGGTGTCGAAAGTCAGCGCGCTGTTGAGCCGATTCTTGAAGGGGGCGCCGGCGGCTTCTTCGGGAAGGCCCAGACCGACGGGCTCAGGAACACTGGAACCTTCAAAGCTGCGAACCAAAGAAGCAGATTTGGCGGGCGCTTCGCGCGGAGCAAGTGCTAACTCAAGAGGGATACTTTGACCGGAAATCTTCTCGAGCAAGGCTGAAATACGGCCGGCATATTGGGCGCGGACCCAGTCGAGTTTGAACCGGTTACCCACCAGAACGGTGACTTTGGTGAGGTCGGGAGCGATCTCCACAAGCAGGGGGCGGATCCAGGTATTGAACTGTTGTTCGGGTAATTCCTGCGCCAGGTGGTCGACGCAGCTTTGCCACAAGTCCTGGCTCAGGTTTTGGACGGATGCCTCACTCATGGCTGTTTTGGCTGGGTTGCTGGCCTGGCAAGAGGCGCCCGGCAGCGTGTGGCTGCTTGTGGATATTGTTAATTTTAAGCACCGGCAATTCTAGTCTGGATGAGGAGTTATCCACAAAATAATTGCTTCGGGTTTCAACCTATTTCGGACCTTGATTTGTGGTAGCCAGAGGCCAGGCCAGGCGCATCTCAGCCTTTACCCCAAATGGGCGGGCTAACTTGTTGCCAGTGTTGGGAAATCTGCGATAATCATGGGTTTCCCTGATTCGCGGCGGGCTTGCCTGCCTTGAAGACTTGCAGAGATGGTTGTGTTGTACGGCCACCAAGATCATTCGAATCGCCAATAACAGTGTCTTTATCTAGATAAGGCAGCTCGGAGGCAAAAGGGGAAGCTTTGTAGCTGACCGGCTAGTAGGACTCATCATGAAACGCACATACCAACCATCCAAAGTCAAACGCGCCCGTACGCACGGTTTCCTGACGCGCATGAAAACGCGTGGCGGCCGCGCAGTGATCGCTGCACGTCGCGCCAAAGGCCGCAAACGCCTGGCTGTCTAAGCCTTTCGTTTTTGCTGGCCATCCGCAGTTTTTGAACTGACGCCTGGCGCTCGTGCAGCGGCTTCAAACCCGACCCCAGTTCCAGGCAGTTCTTGCCGGCGCCATTGTTGCAAAAACAACGCACTTCGCATTGCATCGCAATGCGCTCGATGCCAGGCCTGTGCAAGCCGAGTCCGGCAGCCCTGTTGATTCTCCTGCCGCAAGGTCGCTGTTCCCCGTCCAGGACGTCTGGCTTGGGGCAATGGTTCCCAAACGCTGGGCCAAACGGGCTGTCACGCGCAACGCCATCAAACGCCAGATTTACACCGTGAGCGCTGATTTTTCGCATCAGTATCCCAAGGCCGCTTTTGTGGTCCGCTTGCGGCGTGATTTTTCCCGCAAAGAATTCATCAGCGCGACTTCCGACCAGCTCAAGCTGGCCGTGCGTAACGAAGTGCTGGCATTGATGCAGGCGGGAGCCAAGGCGCCATGAATCCGGCTTTCGTCATGCTGGCTTCCCTCACCCGTTTACCGCAAACCCTGCTGATCGGCCTGGTCAAAGGCTATCGGCTGTTGCTCAGCCCCTGGCTGGGTTCGGCCTGCCGTTTTGAGCCCACCTGTTCCGCGTATTCATTGCAGGCCCTGCAGCAGCACGGAGCGGCCGTAGGCAGCTACCTCACATTGCACAGGCTGGCCCGCTGCCACCCCTGGTGCGAAGGCGGGCACGATCCTGTGCCGCCTGCCCCGATTTCACTTTTCTCCCGCCTGGTCACTCCCGTGGCCTCCACCCCTTCTAAAAAGACGCCGTCATGAACGACATCCGCCGCACCATCCTGTGGGTGATTTTTGGTTTTTCCATGGTCCTTCTGTGGGACCAGTGGCAGGTTTATAACGGCCACAAGGCGACCTTCTTCCCGTCCGCCACGCAGACCGCAAAGGCACCGGCAGCCGGCTCCGCCGCCTCAGCGCCTGTTGGAGGCACTGCCGCTTCTTCGGTGCCGGCGCCGCAGGCCGTCAATGCATCACCCGCGACGCCTGGTGCTGTGCCCACGGGTGCCCCGTCTGCCCCGTCTGCTGCGCCAGTGACCACGCGCGAGCGCGTGGTGGTGAGCACCGACGTGCTCACACTGACCTTCGACAGTGAAGGCGGCACGCTGGTGCATTCGACTTTCAGCAAATACAAAGCGGAAGGCAAAAAAGACGAAGGTTTTGTGCTGCTGGATGAAAGCGCGAACCGCGTCTATGTGGCCCAGACGGGCCTGGTGACGGCGCCCGGCACCACGGGTAGTTTTCCTACCCACAAGACACCGATGAAAGTTCTCCCTGGCGAACGTTCGCTGAAGGAAGGCCTGAACGAGCTCGAAGTCAAGTTCGAGTCCGCGGACGTCGGCGGCGTCAAGCTGGTCAAGACTTACACGATCAAACGCGGTGCTTATGACATTGCCGTGCGCCACGATGTCGTCAACACTGGAACCGCAGCCGTATCGCCGCAGCTTTACCTGCAGCTGGTGCGCGACGGCAACCCGCCACCCGGCGAGTCTTCTTTCTACTCCACCTTCACTGGCCCAGCCATTTATACCGAGGCCAAGAAATACCAGAAGGTCGAGTTCAAGGAAATTGAAAAAGGCACTGTAGATGTCGAAAAACAGGCGACCAACGGTTTTGTGGCCATGGTGCAGCATTACTTTGCAACCGCCTGGATTCTTCCGGACGGCATGAAGCGTGACCTGTTGTTCCAGAAGGTTGCCAACAACCTGTATTCCGTTGTCATGATCACGCCACTGGACACCATTGCTCCCGGTGCGACCAAGACCATTGATTCGAAGTTCTTTGTCGGCCCCCAGGAAGAAAAAATGCTGGAAGCCATTGCTCCCGGCCTGGAACTGGTCAAGGACTATGGCTGGCTCACCATCCTGGCCAAGCCGCTGTACTGGCTGCTCGACAAGCTGCACGGCTTCCTGCACAACTGGGGCTGGGCCATCGTGGCGCTGGTGCTGCTGCTGAAGATCGCGTTCTATTGGCTCAACGCCAAGGCGTACTCCAGCATGGCCAAGATGAAGGCGATCAATCCCAAGATCATGGAAATGCGTGATCGCCTGAAGGACAAGCCGCAGGAAATGCAGCAGGCGATGATGAAAATCTACCGCGAGGAAAAGGTCAACCCCATGGGCGGCTGCTTCCCCATCATGATCCAGATTCCGGTGTTCATCGCTTTGTACTGGGTGCTGTTGTCCAGCGTCGAAATGCGCAATGCGCCCTGGGTTTTGTGGATTCATGATCTTTCGGCGCCAGATCCCTACTTCATCCTGCCTATCGTGATGACGCTCACGACCATGCTGCAAACGGCGCTGAACCCTGCGCCGCCGGATCCGATGCAGGCCAAGCTGATGTGGTTCATGCCGCTGATTTTCAGTGTGATGTTCTTCTTCTTCCCTGCCGGCCTGGTGCTGTACTGGATCACCAACAACATCTTGTCCATCGCCCAGCAGTGGGTGATCAACACGCGCATGGGCGTGCCGCCCCAGTTCAACCTGCCCAAATTCAAATAAGGCAGTGACGGAATAAAAAATTGGGCCGCTTCGCGGCCCTTTTTCATGGGAAAGCGGCCCGGCAGCCTTGCGTCGCGGGCGCTGGCTGCCGTTAACCCACCAACCTGTTGTTGTTTGCCCCTTAACATCTACTCCCATGCTCGCCCGACACCACGACCCCATCGTTGCCATCGCCACCGCGCCGGGGCGCGGAGCGGTCGGCATTGTGCGCGTGTCCGGCAAAAACATCGCACCTGTCATTCAAGCCGTATGCGGCAGGCAATTACAGCCGCGCCTGGCAAGCTACCTGCCGTTTCAAGACGCTAAAGGCGGGGTTATCGACCAGGGATTGGCGCTGCATTTTCCTGCGCCGAATTCCTACACGGGAGAAGAGGTGTTGGAGCTGCAGGCCCATGGCGGCCCCGTCGTCTTGCAACTGCTGTTGGCGCGTTGCCTGGAGGCGGGTGCGGCACCTGATCCTGACACAGGCAAGACCGCTGTGCCGGGGCTTCGGGTGGCGCAACCCGGCGAGTTCACTGAACGCGCCTTCTTGAACGACAAGATCGACCTGGCGCAGGCCGAAGCGATTGCCGACCTGATCGACGCCAGCACCGAAACCGCAGCCCGTTCGGCCGCCCGCTCCATGTCGGGAGAGTTCTCGCTGGCAATCAACACGCTGCTCGAGCAGTTGATCCATCTGCGCATGCTGGTTGAGGCCACACTCGACTTCCCCGAAGAGGATATTGATTTTCTGCAAAAAGCCGATGCGCTGGGCCAGCTGGAGCGGCTGCAGGCAACGCTTGCCGATGTGATGCGGCGTGCCACACAAGGCGCAATCCTGCGTGAAGGTATCAAAGTTGTTATTGCCGGCCAACCCAATGCGGGCAAGAGCTCACTGCTCAACGCGCTGGCCGGCGCTGAACTGGCCATCGTCACACCCATCGCCGGCACCACGCGCGACAAAGTCTCGCAGCTGATCCAGATCGAAGGTGTACCTCTTCACGTCGTGGACACCGCCGGGCTGCGGGAGGCGCTGGATGAGGTGGAGAAAATCGGCGTTGAACGCGCATGGGCCGAAATCGAGAGCGCCGATGCCGTGCTGTTTCTCCACGATCTGACCCGCCATGCGGCTGCGGGCGACACACAGGACGCTATGAATTACATAGCTGCTGACGCCCGAATAGCAAGGGCATTAAGCCAAAAACTCCCTCAAGGCACGGTTGTTATCGATGTCTGGAACAAATCAGATCTGGCGCATGATGCGCAACTGAAAAACACGCCGGGCGGCGGGTTCATCTCCGCCAAGACCGGCTCCGGTTTACAGGAACTGCGCCAGCAGCTGCTCCGGCTTGTGGGTTGGCAAGCCGCGCCTGAAGGCGTGTTCATGGCCCGCGAGCGCCATGTGCGCGCCCTGCAGCAAGTCGCGGAGCAGCTCGCAAAGGCGCATCTGCAAATTTGTGCAAAGCACCCTGCCCTCGACCTGCTGGCTGAAGACCTGCGCCAGGCACAGAATCACCTCAGCGAAATCACTGGTGCGTTCACGCCGGACGATTTGTTGGGCGAAATTTTTTCCAGATTCTGTATTGGAAAGTAGTAGACCGGCGACAGGCGGGAGCCGACTGGAGACAAGCGGTAGCCCGTTGCGGGAAATGCTCAAAAAACAGTCAAAAGTGGCGTGCTGTCGAGGAGAAATTACAAGTCCGGATTTCCTGTATCAGGTGTAAGTGGGCGTTAAAGTCACTTGTCGGCCCTGTAGTGCGAAGGTATCTTCCGTTGCACTATGAACGCTCCATTACCCGCCGCCATCCGTTTTGACATCCAGGGCCTGGCTCAAGCCATATTGCATTGCCATGCCAGTGATGCATTGCGCTGCCAATTCAACCAGCCGCACTGGGACATCCTGGCCAGCTATATGCAGCCTTTTGCATTAAACAGCGGACAGGTACTGATGGAACAGGGAGCGCTGGATCGCACGCTGTACTTCGTGGAAAGCGGCACGCTCAGTGTTCATTACGAAGACGAAAAAGCCCGCGTGCGTATGGCGCTGGTGGGTGCCGGCACGGTGTTGGGTGAAGGCGCTTTTTTCTCGCACATGCCGCGCAGCGCCACAGTGCATGCGTCGACACCCTGCAAACTCTGGTGCCTCACGCCGATGCGGTTCCTGGAACTGGCCAACCGCCACAGCCCGATTGCCCTGGAGCTGACCATGGCGATGGGCTCCGTGATGGCCAAACGCCTCTACAACCGCCCCAAACGCGTAGCGGTAACCTGAGGCTCGCACTGAACCCCGGATTACCTGCCAGGAAGACCTGGCGTCATGGGGGCAATAGGCCTCCGGCGTGTTCCCGCCAAAGCGCAAACAACAGGCGCCAAAGTAATGGCGGGCGTGATTTTTTACCGGGCATTTGCTGGAATGATTCGATAAAGTCTTTAGGACAACTGAATTCGCGGCCAAACAACATCGCGACAGTTTGAGCTATTGCTTACAGATTTCATTTCCCGCATTAACGGAAAATGCATATTCATCACGAGAAACGTTGCCCATGTCCTTTTTAAACTGGTTTTCCGCCAAGCCGCAGCAAGCTGCTCCGGCTGCAAATGACGAACACAAACGTGCGGGCACCGCGCGCGAGAAAATCGCAGCGCCCGTACCCCAGCGACCTTCCGCCGAAAACCCGACTCCCGCCGAAGTCGGCAAACTCAAGCGCCACGCCCGCCGCGAGCAGCTGTACACCGCGATCCGCGAGGCCATGACCCGCTCAGGCGTGCTCTCGGCCAGCTACAAGTTCAAGGTGCTTTCACTCGACCAGAGCGGCAATGAATTCCTCGTCATGATGGACCTGGCGAAAGCTTTTGGCGGGCCGCCCGAGCAACTGGGTGAAATCGAGGCATTGATCACACAACATGCCAAGGCACGTTTTGAAATCACGGTCCCTGCCGTGTACTGGCGCATGGATGAAATGGCGGTCGTGGTCAAACCAAGCCCGAGCGCACCGAGCCCGCAGGCTGCGCAGGCACCTGTTGTACGCGCTGAAGCCAATGTCGAAACACGCGCTGCCGTCAAGCCTGCCGCCCCGCGCTATGAGCCCATCCAGGCCGATGAGGTAGCAGCCTTCAAGCAGGCCTTGCTTGCTGCGTCCGCCCAAGGCCCCGCAGCCACGCCGGAAAAGGGTGTCAAGGTCCACAGCGGCCCGCGCTCCTACACGCTGCTGACGGGTTTTGAAGACACCGAGATGCCGCCAGAGACCACTTCACCGGCACTGAGCAGCACGCAGTACGGGGATCTGCACTAGGCCGGCGTGGCCCCTCAATCAAGGTAAATTGACCCCACGCCCAATAATAATGGGTCCAATCAGCTATCTTTTTGATAGCTAGTGAGTCTTCATCAAGGTGACTTCCAGGTCACTATGTTGAATGGCTCAATGCCCCGCGAAATTAACAAGCGTGAACAGCGGCAGCCCCGCAGCCTGCAGTTTTTCTGACCCGCCGAGTTCGGGCAAATCAACAATTGCAGCCCCTTCGGTGACGGTTGCGCCCAGTTTTTCCAGCAGCTTTTTGCCCGCCATCATGGTTCCGCCTGTGGCGATCAGGTCATCGATCAGCAATACCCGGTCACCGGGCTTGACCGCATCCGTATGCAGCTCCACAGTAGCGCTGCCATATTCCAGTTCATAAGTCTCCTGCACCGTCGAGAACGGCAATTTGCCCTTCTTGCGTATCGGCACAAAACCGACATTGAGTTCATAGGCCACCACGGCGCCCAGGATGAACCCGCGCGCATCCAGCCCGGCCACCACGTCGGGCCTGAGGTCGGGGTCCATGTAGCGGTGCACAAAGGCGTCGATCAGCACTCGAAATACCTTGGGGTTTTGCAGCAGCGGCGTGATGTCGCGAAACTGCACGCCAGGGGCCGGCCAGTCCGGCACCGTGCGGATGTGGTTTCTGAGGTACTGGCTGACGGTCTGGTGGTTGAGGTTGTACAGGTCTGGCATGGCTCTATCCGTAGTGGATCGCGACCGTATTGTGCCGTCAGCGCGTAAAGGTAAAGCCTCGCGCATGATGGTTTCCATCGTTGAGCGCCGCGATGCTGACTTGGTACATGGTTGAATTCAACCGGGGCGACCGCGCAGCAGCTTTTCTTCTGCCATAGCCAACGCTTCGGGCTTGCCCGACAACACCAGCGTGTCACCGCCTTCCAGCAATGTTTCTTCGTGCGCAGCGACGGCTTTGCCGTTGCTGCGGCGCAGGCTCACCACGCGCACGCCGCCTGCTTCCAGCGCCATGGCACCCAGGGGCTTGCCCAGGGATTTAATGCCCAGCGGAAGCGTGACATTGGAAAGGCGCTCCTGCTCAAGCTCGTTGACTGTATCGTCATCGGCGCCGCGGAAGTAGCCGCGCAACAGGTTGTAGCGCGCATCGCGCTGGTCCTGAACCACGCGGATCACCCGGCGCATGGGCACACCCACCAGCGCTAGCGCATGGCTGGCCAGCATCAGGCTGCCTTCAATGGCCTCGGGCACAACTTCGGTCGCGCCGGCTGCCTGCAGCTTTTCAAGGTCATGGTCATCCACTGTGCGTACGATCACCGGCACTGTGGGCGCATGGGCGCGCGTATTGGCCAGCACCTTCAGGGCGCTGGCTGTGTCCAGGTAGGTGATGACCACTGCGCTGGCGCGTGCCAGGCCCGCCGCCATCAGGGCCTGTAGCCGCACAGCATCGCCGAACACCACGGAGTCGCCCGCGGCGGCGGCCTGCCTCACCCGGTCGGGGTCCAGGTCCAGCGCCATGTACTGGATGCCTTCGCGTTCCAGCATGTGGCCCAGGTTCTGGCCGCATCGGCCGTAACCGCAAATGATCACGTGCTTGTTGGCGTTGATGGACTTGCGGGCGATGGTGGTCATCTGCAGCGACTGCTGCAGCCATTCGCTGGAGACCAGCCTCATCACGATGCGGTTGCTGTACATGATGATGAAGGGCGTGGCCAGCATCGACAGCACCATGCTGGCCAGGATGGGATTCAGCAGGGCCGGCGGGACCAGGTTGTTCTGCTGGGCCAGTGTGAGCAGCACAAAACCGAACTCGCCGGCCTGTGCGAGATAGAGACCCGTGCGCAGTGAGACACCGGCCGTTGCGCCCAGCGCGCGGGCCAATGCCGTGACCAGAACCAGCTTGAACAGCACGGGCAGCGTCATCAGCAGCAACACCAGGGGCCAGCGCTCCAGCACCAGCCGCCAGTCCAGCAGCATGCCGATACTGATGAAAAACAGGCCCAGCAACACATCATGGAACGGGCGTATGTCGGTTTCGACCTGGTGCTTGTATTCCGTTTCCGAGATCAGCATGCCGGCAATAAATGCGCCCAGGGCCAGGCTAAGCCCTGCCCGCTCGGTGAGCCAGGCAAGCGCCAGTGTGACCAGCAGCAGGTTGAGCACAAAGAGTTCTTCGCTTTTGCGCCGCGCGACGAGGGTCAGCCACCAGCGCATGATGCGCTGGCCGCCGGTCAGCAACAGTCCCACCAGCACGGCCGCCTTGAGTCCCGCAATCGCGAGCGCCATGAGCAGCGTGTCTGCGGGTGCGCTCAGTGCGGGAATCAGCACAAGAAGTGGCACCACGGCCAGATCCTGGAACAGCAGCACGCCCATGACGCGTTTGCCGTGCTCGGATTCGAGCTCCAGCCGCTCCGACAGCAGTTTGACCACGATGGCCGTGCTGCTCATTGCAATTGCCCCGGACAGCGCCAACGAAGTTTGCCACCCCATCTTCCAGAGAGTTGGCGCCATGCTCGCCAGGAACAGCGAACCGGCCGTGGCCAGGAGGATGGTAAGAGCCACCTGCAGCAGCCCCAGGCCGAATACGTGGCGCCGCATGGAGCGCAGCTTGGGCAGGTTGAATTCGAGCCCGATCACGAACATCAGGAATACCACCCCGAACTCACCCAAATGGCGGATGCCATCGGAGTTCTCTGCCAGCGCAAGGGCGTTGGGCCCTATTGCTACCCCTACGGCCAGGTAGCCCAGCATGGGTGGCAGCTTCAATGAACGACATGCCACCACACCCAGCACAGCGGCCAGCAGGTACAGCAAAGTCAATTCAAGCGCGCTCATCCTTTGATGGTAGCCGAGGATATTGCGCGCCCAGGGCGATTTGACGGCTTGACTGCCCCTGCGATGAAGGGCTGTTGGTAATACGGGGCATGGAGGCCTCTATAGAATGCAGCCATGAGTCTTGACGCCGTGAATTTTGATGCCCAACAGGTGCTGAGCCTTGCCAGGAAAACCTTCGAGATAGAAGCTGCGGCCGTGTTAGGCCTGGCCGGGCGGCTTGGCAGCGAGTTTGCTGAGGCAGTGGAACTGATTTTGGGATGCCGGGGCCGTGTGGTCGTCATGGGCATGGGCAAAAGTGGCCACATAGGCCGCAAGATCGCCGCCACGCTCGCATCCACCGGGACACCGGCCATGTTTGTCCATCCGGCCGAAGCCAGTCATGGCGACCTCGGCATGATCAAAGCCATCGATGTGGTGCTTGCCATCTCCAACAGTGGTGAGAGCGCGGAGCTGACGGTGATCCTTCCGGTACTGAGCCGCCAGGGTGTGCCGATGGTGGCCATCACGGGGGGCGCACAGTCCACGTTGGCCCGACATGCACGTGTAACGCTTGACAGCAGCGTGGCCCAGGAGGCCTGCCCGCTCAACCTGGCGCCTACCGCCAGCACCACCGCGCAGCTTGCTCTGGGTGATGCATTGGCGGTCGCCTTGCTGGACGCACGCGGATTCAAGGAAGAGGATTTTGCCCGCTCGCACCCGGGCGGCGCGCTCGGCCGGAAATTGCTGACCCATGTCAGTGACGTGATGCGCAGCGGCGATGCGGTGCCGCAGGTTCAGCCGGATACCAGCTTTACCGATCTCATGCGCGAGATGAGCGCCAAAGGGCTTGGCGCATCGGCCGTGGTGGATGGCAGCCAGCGCGTGCTGGGCATATTCACCGATGGTGATTTACGCAGGCTGATCGAAAAGGGTGTGGACCTGCGCAGCAGCAAGGCCGGGGAAGTGATGCATGCCAATCCTCGCACGGTGCAGCCGGATGCGCTGGCTGTTGAAGCCGTCGCGTTGATGGAGCAATATCGAATCACCAGCGTGCTGGTTGTGGATGGGGCGGGTGTCCTGTGTGGGGCGCTCAACACCAACGACCTGATGCGCGCCAAAGTCATCTGATGGATATGGCCCCCATGCTTTTCGCTTCGCGTAATGCGCTGCCCGCCGAGGGGGCCGCTGCGCCTGCGGCCTGGCGAAGCCAGTTCCACGGCCCCGGCTTGAATGGGCCGGTCCTAGTCCCCGGCGCTTTGATGCGGTTTTCGAGTGGTCACGCATGATGGTTGTGACGCCTGCCCTGAATTTCTCGCCGGAGTTGTTGCTGCGTGCCCAAGGGGTCAAGGTGGCATTTTTTGACATAGATGGCGTGCTGACGGATGGGGGCTTGTATTTTTCCGAATATCCGGAGGGTCATGAGCTGGCGCTGGCCAATGATGGGTACCGCGCTGCGGGCGAGATCATCAAGCGCTTCAACACCCTGGATGGCCATGGCCTGAAGCTGTTGCAGCGGGCCGGCATTACCCCGGTGGTCATCACGGGGCGGGACAGCCATGTGCTGCGAGCGCGCCTGAATGCGCTGGGAATCACGCACGCGCATTTTGGTACTGAAGACAAGCGCCCCGCAGCGGAACTCACCTTGCAGGCCCTGGGCCTGGACTGGTCTGTCGCTGCGGCGATGGGCGACGATTGGCCCGATTTGCCCGTGATGGCTCGCGCGGCAGTGAGCTGCGCGCCGGCGAATGCGCATCTGGAAGTCCGGGCGCGTGCCCACCACGTCACGCAGGCGGCGGGCGGTCACGGCGCTGGGCGCGAATTTTGTGACCTGTTGCTGGTTGCCAGTGGGCGCTACGCCGGTCTGCTTCAGGAATACAACCAGTGAGCGCCACTTTGCAGAATGGTGCTTCAGGCACCTCGGGTGCCACACGCCAGCTGAAAAACGCCTGGCGGCGTTTTCTGCGCGTATGGGACAGCATGGCTATCTATATGCCCCTGCTGATGATGGGCGCGCTTGCCCTGGGCACCTATTGGCTGGTACGCAATACCCCCATCTTCGGCGCGCCCGAGGTGGCCAAAGAGGCGAGCCATGAAGTCGACTACTTCATGCGCAAGTTCACTGTGAAAACATTTGACGAAGGCGGGCAGCTCAAGAGCGAGATCTATGGCATTGAGGCCAGGCATTTCCCCGACACTGATGTTCTGGAAATTGACCAGGCGCGTATCCGCAGCATCAGCGTTGAAGGTCGAGTCACCAACGCCACGGCCAATCGTGCCTACAGCAATGGCGACGGCTCGGAAGTGCAGTTGGTAGGCAATGCGGTGGTGATTCGGGAAGCAAGCAAAGATGCCGACGGGAAGGAAACACCGCGCATGGAGTTTCGCGGCGAGTTCCTGCACGCATTCCTGAATGAGGACCGTGTCAGGTCGCACAAGCCTGTGCTGCTCATCCGCGGCACGGACCAGTTCGTCGGCGACACCTTCGGCTATGACAACCTGGACCGGGTAGCCGACTTGAAGGGCCGTGTCCGCGGCATTCTGGTTCCGCGGTCGGCTGCCAGCGCGGCCGGTCTTCCAACGCTGACGGTGCCGGCGGATCCGAACCCTGCCGCCAAACCGGCGGGCGGCGATCCAGCCGTGCGCTAGTCCCGATTCTTCAACCTATCCCACCATGTCCAGACTCGTATTCATCACCGGCGCGTCCAGCGGCATTGGCCAGGCGCTGGCCATGCGGTTTTATTCGGCAGGCTACCGGCTGGCGCTGGCTGCCCGCCGCACGGCGGAAGTCCAGACTTGGGCCGAGGCAAATGCTGTCAGTGCAGGCCGTTTTCAGGTCTATAGCGCTGACGTCTCTGACATCGACAGCATCGTGGCGGCAGGCCAGGCCTGTGTTGCGGCGCAGGGCGTTCCCGATGTCGTGATCGCCAACGCGGGCATCAGCATCGGCATGGACACTACAGTGCGGGCAGACCTGGATGTCATGGCACAGACTTTCGCCACCAACAACATTGGGGTGGCAGCCACCTTCCATCCATTTATGGCTGGCATGGTGGCGCGCGGTTCCGGCACTTTCGTGGGCATAGGCAGTGTGGCGGGCATACGCGGCCTTCCGGGCCATGGCGCTTATTGCGCCAGCAAGGCCGCCGTCATTGCCTACTGCGAAAGCCTGCGCGGCGAGCTGCGCCCCAGCGGCGTGAAAGTGGTGACGATTTGCCCTGGCTATATTGATACGCCGTTAACCCGCGAAAACCGTTACGCCATGCCGTTTTTGATGAAGGCTGAGCTGTTTGCCGAAAAAGCGTTTGCCACCATCCAGGCGGGCGACAGTTATCGCGTGATTCCCTGGCAAATGGGCGTGGTCGCCAGTTTGCTGCGCCTGCTGCCCAATGCTGTGTTTGACAAAGCCCTGTCCGGCCGCGCGCGCAAGCACCGCCAGGGTGAGCGCTGACGCCCTAAAGCTCGGGCGATGCTATCAAAAAAGGAACCGTTTGCGCCCGTGTTTGTTGGGCTGCAAAGCAAAAAGGCTTCAAAACCGAAGTCTTGAAGCCTTTTTAGCGCACTTCAGCCGGGGCTGAAGAGAGGGTTCGCAGGGCTTAGTAGCCGCCGCGTCCACCACCGCCGCCGCCACCGGAACGGCCACCGCCGCTACCGCCACCACCGTATGGGCTGCGGAAACCACCGTCGCTGCCGCCGCCGGAACGACCGCCGCCGCCGCCATAGCCGCCACCGCCGGAACGATCGCCGCCGCCGCCATAGCCGCCACCGCCGGAACGATCGCCGCCGCCACCGTAGCCGCCACCACCACCGCCGAAGCCGCCGCTACGTGGAGGGCGTGCTTCCATGGGACGTGCTTCGTTCACGACAACGCTACGGCCACCCAGAGGCTGACCGTTCATGCCATTGATAGCTGCCTGGGCTTCTGCATCGCTGCCCATTTCGACAAAGCCAAAGCCTTTGGAGCGACCGGTGTCGCGTTCCATCATGACTTTAGCGCTGGTCACAGAGCCGAATTGGCCAAAAGATTGTTGCAGGTCTTCGTCGCGGACCGAGTACGGCAGATTGCCGACGTAAAGTTTGTTGCCCATGAAGGGACTCCTCTAAAACACAAAAACAAAAGCGATGGGGTCCCGAAAGCACAACAAATCTTGATACGTACCGCTGTAGCGCGCGAAACTGACCGATCACCTAACGTGTGCGAATGCTGACACCCGCACAGGCATATTATGCTTCAGTTATCAAAAACACAATCTACTATGGTTACTACCTAGGCCGTGGCAGGCCGCATGAATACTGGCTTTCGGTGCCTCCGTCATCGAAAAAACGCAGCCGAATTTCTTACGTTGCCGCAGTGGCGCAGGTCTGCCTGAACGGCTCCACTGACCGCGCTTCACGGGCTAAATCATTGCGTGAGCTTGTCTGCGGGATTTGCCGGTGCGGATAAGCTGTGTAACTGCCAAAACTGATAGTCAATGCCTAATTGATCAAATTGACAAGTTAGTGCACACACCTCGATAGCGGCTGCGACGCGGCGTCATTGGGCGGCCCATGTTCCGCCTACACGCCGAGCATCCGATGGTCAATGTCACGATCAATGCCCGGGTCGGGTCGTGAATGCTTGCGACAGCCAGCATTGAATGCGAAGCATCGGTAAATAGTTACACAAATTTTCAATGACGGGCGGAGCAATGGGCGCTTCTTGCCGCATAAACCGCCGCCAGGTCGCTACGGTTCAGGTGTCACCGTCATGCCGCCATTGCTTCATGGCCGCCCGCATGACCAGAAGCTGGTTCTGGAACTTCGGGCATGCGTCACAAGCCGCCAGGTGCAACTTCAGCGCAATATGGTCCGGCAGGCTGAGCGCCCGGTCCTCGCGCGCGACCAATAGGGCTGCCGCTTCCTGACAGGTGCGTCTTAGCAGGTTGATGCGGGGTTTCATGCTGGAGGCGGAAATAGGGGTGAGGAAGTAAAAAAAGGCCGGGTGATCAGGCGCCCCGTTTGCCGAACCAATGAATATTCAGGCACTCCTGCAAGCGAAGCCGGGCCCGGTGCAACTGGACATACAAATTCGTCGGCGTCAGCGAGAGTTCCTTACAGATTTCCTGTGAAGAAAGTTCCAGCCATTCGCGCATCAGGAACAAACGGCCAAGTGTGGGCGGCAAACGCTCCATGCAGGCGTCCAGCACCTGGAAAAACTGCGCCTGCTGCAGGATCTGGTCAGGGTTGCCCCAATCGTTGGGCGTTTCGGCAAAGTGGCCG
This sequence comes from Polaromonas aquatica, assembly GCF_050626995.1. GTDB lineage: Bacteria > Pseudomonadota > Gammaproteobacteria > Burkholderiales > Burkholderiaceae_C > Polaromonas > Polaromonas aquatica_A. The sequence continues at coordinate 1,969,938 of NZ_CP192467.1, forward strand.
TCGGCCTTGAACGACAGCCGATCCAGCTCGTCACCCTCCTCGTCAGCCTGCGCATCCGCAACGGCCACTGTGCGCGCATTGCTGCGAAGCAGGTCAATGACCTTGTGCTTGAGGATGCCGACCAGCCAGGTCTTGAGCTGTGAGCGGTTGCCAAAACTCTGCGGCTTTGACAGCGCGGCCAGCAGGGTTTCGGACACCGCATCCTCGGCCCATGCATCGTTGCGCAACTGCAGGCGCGCAAACCGCATGAGGTAGATGCGGTGCTCAACCAGCTGTTCTTCAAATGTGGCCATGCCCGGGAGTCTAGCCGCACGGCGCCGTCACGCCGGAAAAATTTGGCGAATTGCGTAAGGACTGCGGCCGGATTCCGACTATTGCCAAACACCTCACTACTTAGGACGTCGCCATGACCCCCACGCAATACACATCGCTGCCGCAAACCGCTAGCCCTCGACCCATTGGGTCTTATTGGCGAGCTGTGCTTGTGTCGTGCGCGGTCATGATGTCCACGGCCTCAGCCTTTGCGCAGACACTGGCCACCTCGGCGGTGGCGCCCGTCACCCTGCCACAGATCGAGGGCAAGACGATCGAAGGAACGTATTTCAAGCTGTCTTCACTCAAAGGCAAGGTGGTGCTGGTGATGTTTTGGTCAACCGGCTGTGCTGTCTGCCGCGACAAGATGCCGGAGCTGCGAAACAACTACGAGGGCTGGGCCGGCAAACCCTTTGAACTGGTCGCCGTCAACACCGACACGCGCATGCAGGACTTCCTCGACTACGAACGGATCATTTCGCGCACTGTCCCCCTGAAGCAGCGCTTTGTGCAGCTTTGGACGGGTGAAGGCGGCTACAAGGACAACGTGGGCAAGCCTGCGCAGCTACCGGCCGCATTCCTCGTCGACAAGACCGGAAAAGTGGTTGAGCGTTATGTGGGCCGTATACCTCCTGAAGCCTGGGACCGCATCGCCGACTTGCTGTAAAAAAAAGAGGGGCTCCAAAAAATTTTTGAAGCGTGCGTAAGAAAAACAAAGCAGGCCAGACTAACTCGCAACCACACAGAAAACCTCTGTTGTGGTTGTTGTTCAACTTTCACAATTTACGAATTAACAGGAGTCTTCACCATGAACCAACGCGCCATGATTGCCGCTGCCGCCGCTTCCCTGCTGTCCACCATGCTGGTTGCCACGCCCGCGGTCGCCCAGGAAAAAGAAAAATGCTACGGCATCGCTGCGGCGGGCCAGAACGACTGTGCCAACCTCAGCGGCACCCACTCGTGCGCCGGCCAGTCCAAGGTCAGCGGCGATGCCAACGAATGGAAATATGTTGCCAAGGGCACTTGCGCCAGCATGAAGGGCATGACCGCAGAGCAGGCCAAGATGAAGGCGATGGAAAAGAAGAGCTGATCGCACATTTTCTGATCTTGACGAAGTAAGGGAGGGGCACGCGCCGCGTAGCACGGCGCCCCTTTCCTGAGACGCCATACATCACGCGGCATTCATCATGTCCCTCTCACATCACGCAGGCCGTCCCTCCTGCGGCATAGGCTGGCGGCATCCGCATTACGGCGAGTTGCTGGAGTCTTTGCCCTACCTTGATTTCATCGAGGTTCATTCCGAAAATTTTTTTGCCGATGGCGGCGCCGCGCTGGCCGTGCTGGGCCAAGCGCGCAAACACTATCCCGTCAGCCTGCACGGTGTTGGGCTCGCGTTGGGCTCGGCCTGCGGCATTGACGAATGGCACCTCAATCAGCTGGCCCGTCTGGTCGAACGTATCGAGCCGGTTCGCGTGTCGGACCATGCCTGCTTTGCGCGGGGTGAGGTGGCCGGCCGTGACCTGCACGCGGCAGACTTGTTGCCCATTGCCTTCAACAACGCCGCCCTCGACGTGATGTGCGCCAATGTGCAGCGCGTGCAAGATCGCCTGAAGAGGCCCTTGCTGGTGGAAAACCTGTCGGCCTATCTTCACTTCAACAGCTCAGACCGCGAAGAGACCACATTCCTGCGCGAGCTGGTTCATCGGACCGGCTGTGGCCTTCTGGTCGATGTGAACAATATTTATGTCAACGCTCTCAATGACCGCCTTGCCGGCAGCGACGCCGAACCCCTGGCCGCCTGTCTGCGATGGCTGGACCAGATTCCGAACGGCTGTGTGGGCGAACTGCACCTGGCCGGCCACTGCGTCACCGGTGACATCGTGATTGATGATCACGGCAGCCGTGTCTGCGCGGACGTCTGGCAAATCTACCGCTATGCGCAGCAGCGCTTTGGTGGTGTGCCTGCGCTGGTGGAATGGGACACTGGTATCCCCCCGCTGGCCGTGCTGCTGGAAGAGGCTGCCTTCGCGCGGGACACCGCAATGCACATTCCGCAGATGGCGGCAGCATGAACGCCACGGCGATGCTGGCGCAGGAACAGCACGCGCTGCTGCGTGCCTTGATGGGTGAGCGCGACGACGGCAACCTTTGGCCTCATTTGCAGCTTGCGCACGCCCCGCTGGCGCGGCGCGGCCTGCAGGCCTACCAGGCCAACGGTCTGGCATTGGCGGAGCGGGCGCTGGCTGCGGCCTATCCGGTGCTGGTGCAGCTGATCGGAGGTGAAAGCTTTGCACCGCTCGCGCGGCACTTCTGGCGGTGCAACCCTCCTGTCCGCGGCGACATGGCTTGCTGGGGCGATGCGTTCGCGGTCTTTCTGGAGGCGGAGCCGCAACTGGCGGATGAGCCCTACCTAGGCGATGTCGCCCGTATTGAGTGGGCTTTGCATCGGGCAAGCACAGCCGCCGATGCCCAGCCTGAGCCCCATTCATTTGCCCTGCTATCAGCGAGCGATCCCGACGAGATCACGTTGACGCTGGGTGCCGGTGTTTTTCTGCTGGCCAGCGCTTATCCGGTGGCCAGCATCGTCAATGCCCATCTGGTGGGCGAACCTGCGCTGGCGGAGGCGGCTGCTTGGTTGCGCGACGAAGTTGCGGAGCACGCGCTGGTCTGGCGGCAGGGCTTTAAGCCTCGCGTGTGCGCCATGACTGAAGCTGAACATGCCCTGCTGACGGCGCTTCAAGCCGGCAGTTCGCTCGGAACCGCGCTGGAGAATGCTTTGGAACGAGCATCCACTGGCGCGACGGAGTCCGCAGCGTTCAGCTTCGAACAATGGTTGAGCCGGGCCGTGCAGGATGGCGTCGTCACATGCGCGCGCCGTCTGGCCCACTCACCTTCGCAGGCATCTCACTTGACCGAGCCCTTTTAATTTTCATCACAACCCCCGGGGAATATCCATGAACACCATTCACACCGCGCATGTAAGCCGGGCAGGCGTTTTGCAGCGCGGCCTGGACCTTTGGCGCCTGCTGACGCGCTCGCTGGATTCGCTTCAGCCGCTTGCGGCTTTGTTGGCGCGGCTGTACATCGCGCAAGTCTTCTTTCTCTCAGGCCTGACCAAGCTGCGGGACTGGGAGATCACCGTGGCCCTGTTCACGGACGAGTACAAAGTCCCCTTGTTGCCACCAGCCCTGGCGGCGGCGATGGGCACGGCCGGGGAGATCGCCTTGCCAGTGCTGCTCGTGTTGGGCCTGGGAGGCCGCTTCTCGCCTCTGGGCTTGTTTGTGGTGAACGCTGTGGCGGTGATTTCACTCAGCGAAATTGCTCCGGCCGCCTTGCAGCAACATGTGTTCTGGGGCTCACTGCTGGCGGGGCTGGCCATTTATGGCTTGGGACCGTGGTCGCTGGATCGCTGGGCCGCGCCTCGTATTCACTCGGCATTGATAACAAAATAGGGCTCTAGCCCAAACAGTATATGGATTTGTAGCTACTAATTTGGTAGCAATCTGCTGGCCGGGGACGTTCTTACCAGTTGACTTCGCGGTCTGGCGTGGCGCCTATGCGGTGGATAGACAGGTCGGCGCCCTCGAATTCTTCTTCCTGGCTGAGCCGCAGGCCCATGGTGGCCCTGAGGATGCCGTAGACGGCAAAGCCCGCCAGCAACGCCCAGACCACACCCATCGCGCTGCCGATCAGCTGCGCGCCAAAACTCACGCCGCCCAAGCCGCCGAACGCCTGGCTGCCGAAGATGCCGGCCGCAATGCCGCCCCAGGCGCCGCACAGGCCGTGCAGCGGCCAGACGCCCAGCACGTCATCGATCTTCCATTTGTTTTGCGTGAGCGTGAACATCACAACGAACACGCCGCCCGCCACGCCGCCCGTCACGAGCGCGCCCAGCGGATGCATCAGGTCGGAGCCCGCGCACACCGCCACCAGTCCGGCCAGCGGGCCGTTGTGCACAAAGCCGGGGTCGTTTTTGCCAAACGCCAGCGCCGCCAATGTGCCGCCCACCATGGCCATCAGCGAATTGACGGCCACCAGCCCGGAGATCTTGTCGATGGTCTGCGCGCTCATCACGTTAAAGCCGAACCAGCCGACGGTGAGAATCCAGGCGCCCAGCGCCAGGAAGGGAATGTTTGAAGGCGGATGGGCCGACACGGCGCCGTCCTTGCGGTAGCGGTTGCTGCGCGCGCCCAGCAAAATCACCGCCGGCAAGGCTAGCCAGCCGCCCACAGCGTGAACCACGATGGAGCCCGCGAAATCGTGAAACTCCGCGCCCGTCAGCGATTTGATCCAGGCCTGCACGCCGAAGTGCTGGTTCCAGACAATGCCCTCGAAGAAGGGGTACACGAAGCCCACGATGACGGCGGTGGCGATGAGCTGCGGGTAAAAGCGCGCCCGCTCCGCGATGCCGCCCGAAATAATCGCCGGGATCGCCGCTGCAAAAGTCAGCAAAAAGAAGAACTTCACCAGCTCATAGCCGTTTTTGGCGGCCAGCTGTTCGGCCCCGACGAAGAAATGGGTTCCGTAGGCCACGCCATAACCCACCATGAAATACACCACGGTAGACACCGAGAAGTCCACCAGGATCTTGACCAGGGCATTGACCTGGTTCTTTTTGCGAACGGTGCCCAGTTCCAGAAAGGCAAAACCGGCATGCATGGCCAGCACCATGATGCCGCCCAGCAGGATGAACAAGGCGTCAGAGCCCTGTTTTAGTGCTTCCATAAGTCCCTCTTCAGATGAAATGTGATGTATTGGTGCGTTATTGGGTCGATTCTGAGAATCGCACCAAATACAAGCAAGAAATGCGCCACAAACGTGCAAAAACGCGTTGGAAGGCGGGGTGGCGGCGTCGCTCTGGCCGGGGAAGGAAGCTTCGGGGGCTAACGATATAATGCGGGCTGTCATTGGGGAGTAGCCAGCCTTTCAATCCTGAAAGGGGCTTGCGTCAACAGACTTGTCCTTGGAACCCGTTCTTCTGGACATGGCGCAAGCGGTCTTCGGATCACGCGAGACCTTTGACTGCACAGCCTCCGCTTCAGGCCGGGGATGCCGTGCAGTCATGGGTTTTCGGCCGGAGTCTTTTTTGAATGGAAGCTTTCCTCGTCTCCACGGGCATCGTCGCCCTCGCCGAAATGGGCGACAAGACGCAACTCCTCGCCCTGATCCTCTCCGCCCGCTTTAAAAAGCCCTGGCCCATCGTCGCCGGCATCCTCGTCGCGACCTTGGTCAACCACGCCCTGGCCGGCGCCGCCGGCGCCTGGGTGACGACCGTGACCAGTCCGCAAATGCTGCGCTGGATTCTCGGCGCCTCATTCCTGGCCATGGCCGCCTGGATGCTGGTGCCCGACAAGCTCGATGCACAAGAGGAAGAAAAGCCGCCGCGCTACGGCGTGTTCCTCACCACCGTCATCGTATTCTTTCTCGCCGAGATGGGCGACAAAACGCAGATCGCCACTGTGATGCTGGCTGCACGCTACGACGCCATCGTGGGCGTGGTGGCCGGCACCACGCTTGGCATGATGCTGGCCAATGCGCCGGTGGTCTGGTTGGGCGAGCGCGTCACGCGGCTTGTGCCGCTGCGCATCGTGCATATCGTTTCGGCGCTGATCTTTGCGGGGATGGGATTGGCGGCATTGCTTATATGAAGCCACCCCATTCGCGCTCAATGAACTCTTAAACCCAGCATGAGCCGCGGAACCGGCTTTGCCGGGCCGCAGGCGGGCGGCCCCCTCGGGGGGCAGGGAGCTACACGCAGTGAGCGACCGTGGGGGTATACTTTGTTCAGCGCCGATTTGCTCAGCTTGCGGGCGCTTAAAAAGTACAGCTAAAGACGAACTCCAAACGACCCGGACTCGCTTTAGCGATGCCGGGTTTTTTTGTTTTCTGCAGGTGATTTTTTGACACTTATTGCCACCCCGCTCAGCATGCATTTTGTAGAGGCACTGCCTTTGCAGAGCGGCGCGTCGATACGCGCCTACGACCTGAGCTATGAAACCTACGGCGAGCTCAACGCCGACAAATCCAACGCCGTTCTGATCTGCCACGCGCTCAATGCCTCGCACCATGTGGCGGGCGTTTACCTCGATGCGCAAGGCCAACCGATCGAGAAATCCGAAGGCTGGTGGGACACCATGATCGGCCCCGGCAAGCCGGTGGACACCGACCGCTTCTTTGTGATCGGCGTCAACAACCTGGGCTCCTGCTTCGGCTCTACTGGCCCGATGCAGCCCAACCCCGACACACAAGAGCTTTACGGCGCCGACTTCCCCGTCGTCACCGTGCAGGACTGGGTCAGTGCGCAAGCCCTCCTGCTTGATCGCCTGGGCATTCAAACGCTGGCCGCCGTGATGGGCGGCAGCCTGGGCGGCATGCAGGCCCTGGCCTGGACGCTGCAATACCCCGAGCGCGTGCGCCATGCCGTGGTGGTGGCCAGCGCGCCCAATCTCACTGCCGAAAACATCGCCTTCAACGAAGTGGCACGGCGCGCCATCGTGACGGACCCGGATTTCCACGGCGGCCATTTCTACCGCCACGGCGTGCTGCCCAAACGCGGCTTGCGCATCGCCCGCATGATCGGCCACATCACCTACCTGAGCGACGACGTGATGAATGAAAAATTCGGCCGTCAGCTGCGGCAGGCCGTGGCTGAAACTGTGAAAGCCGACGCCCCCTACAAATACACGACGCAAGACATCGAGTTTGAAATCGAAAGCTATCTGCGCTACCAGGGCGACAAGTTCAGCGAGTACTTTGACGCCAATACCTACCTCTTGATCACTCGCGCGCTCGACTACTTCGATCCGGCCCGGACCTACGGCGGCAGCCTCACCAAAGCGCTGGCACATGTGTCAGCCAAGTTCCTGCTGGTGAGCTTCACGACCGACTGGCGCTTCTCGCCGGCGCGCAGCCGCGAAATCGTTAAAGCCCTGCTCGACAACCAGCGCGACGTGAGCTACGCCGAAATCGACGCGCCGCATGGCCATGATGCGTTCTTGCTGGAGGATGACCGCTACCTCGGTGTGGTGCGCTCTTACTTCCAGAGCAAGGTGGCTGTATGAATATTCCCGTCGAACTCAACGTGCCGCCCTCGCCCGACTTGCTGTCCATCGCCCGGCTGGTGCCGCACGGCTCCCGCGTGCTCGACCTGGGATGCGGCACCGGCGAGCTGCTGGATTACCTGATTCGCGAGCGCGGATGCTCAGGCTATGGTGTCGAGATCAACGACGCCAACGTGCAGGCCTGTGTGGCCCGCGGTGTCAACGTGATCCAGCTCAACCTCGAAGCCGGCCTGGCGTTATTTGGCGACCGGTCGTTTGACGTGGTGCTGCAGATCGACACCCTTCAGCACCTGCACAACGCCGAAACCATGCTGCGCGAAACCGCGCGCGTGGGCCGCGCCGGCATCGTGGTGTTTCCCAACTTCGGCCATTGGCCGAACCGCCTGGCCGTCGCGCGAGGCCGCATGCCGGTGACCAAGGTGCTGCCTTACCAGTGGTATGACACGCCCAATATCCGCGTCGGCACGCTGCAGGACTTTGAAGCGTTGGCGCTGCAAAACCAGTTGCAGATCCTGGATTCCTTCGGCTTGCAGGATGGCCGCGAAGTCCGCTTCTGGCCGAATGCCCGTGCGAGCCGGGCGGTCTTCAAGTTCCAGCGGGGTTAGAACCCGCAGTTAATGGTGCTAGTATTCGCCTATCGGGATTTCAGCCTCCCGAATCTTCACAGATAGACGGTGTCCCGTCCAAGCGCTGGCAACTCATTGGAGTATTCCGTGGACACCTCTATCCTTTCCGTTCCCTCAATTTCCCCTCAAGAACTCGCAGCCCGCATGGGCCGCGCGGACGCGCCTTTGTTGCTCGATGTGCGGCGCAAAGGCAAGTTCCTTGAAAGCCCCCATCTGATTGCAGCTGCCCAGCGCTGCGCACCGGAAGACGTGGTGGCCTTTGCCGCGTCACAGCCGCCACGCGAAGTCGTGGTGTATTGCGTCTATGGGCACAACGTCAGCGCGGATGCGGTGACCGCGCTGCGAGCCGCAGGCTGGAATGCCCGCGCACTGGCCGGCGGTATCGAAGGCGGTGAAGACGGTGTCGATACGCCGCAAGACATCGCCCAATGGCGTGCTCAACGCTCACCCACGCTGGTCAAGCGGCCCGATTGGGGCGTCACTGGCGAGCAAGCCTCACGCTGGATCACGCGGGAGCGGCCCAAGATCGACCGCATCGCCTGCCCCTGGCTGGTACGCCGTTTCATCGATACGCGGGCGGAATTTTTCTACGTGCCGACTCCGCAAGTGCTGGATGAAGCGAAGCGCCTGGGCGCAGTGGCCTACGACATCCCCGGTGCGCCGATCTCGCACGAAGGCGAACTCTGCAGCTTTGATACCTTGCTCAAGGCCTTTGGGCTGAACGATCCCGCACTGGACGTGCTGGCCCGCATCGTGCGCGGCGCCGACACCGATCGCCTCGAACTCGCGCCGCAATCGGCCGGCCTCCTGGCGTTCTCGCTTGGCCTGTCGCGCCTGCATGCGGATGATGATCACGCCATGCTGGAAGCGGCCATGCCGCTTTACGACGCGCTCTATGCGTGGTGCCGCCAAGCGCAGGGCGAGCCACACAGCTGGAAGCCAGAAACCATGACCGGAGCCACCAAGTGACCACTGCCTTGCCTTCATCCCTTCCCTTGCCGCACGAGCGGCCTGCGGCGGTGTCTTTTGCCGATGCTTTCAGGTTCTGGCTCAAGCTTGGCTTCATCAGCTTTGGCGGGCCGGCCGGGCAGATTGCCATCATGCACCGCGAACTGGTCGAGCAAAAGCGCTGGATCAGCGAGCGGCGCTTTTTGCATGCGCTCAATTACTGCATGCTGCTGCCCGGCCCGGAGGCGCAGCAACTGGCTACCTACATCGGCTGGTTGATGCACCGCACCTGGGGCGGCATCGTCGCGGGCGCGCTGTTTGTGCTGCCTTCGCTGTTCATATTGATCGCGCTGAGCTGGATCTACGTGGCGTTTGGTGACGTGCCCTTCGTCGCCGGCCTGTTCTACGGCATCAAGCCGGCGGTTGCCGCCATCGTTCTGCAGGCGGTGCATCGCATCGGTTCACGTTCATTAAGAAAACCCTCTCAAGCCCCCGTCTTATGGGCGATAGCAGCTATCAGTTTTATAGCAATCTATGCGTTGAATGTGCCGTTTCCATTGATCGTGCTGGGCGCTGCGGCGGTAGGGTGGCTGGGGTCCCGCTTCTCGCCGGCTCAGTTTTCCGGCGGCGCCGGGCACGGCGCTGCACAAAAGGGTTATGGGCCCGCACTGATTGACGACGATACGCCAACACCGGCGCATGCCCGCTTCAAAACTTCGCGCCTGGCCGCCGTGCTGGGGGTAGGTGCCGCGCTGTGGCTGCTGCCCATGGGCGCCTTGCTGGTTACCAGGGGCTGGGATGCCACGCTCACGCAAATGGGCTGGTTCTTCACCAAGGCGGCCTTGCTCACTTTCGGCGGCGCCTATGCGGTGCTGCCCTATGTCTATCAGGGCGCGGTGGAGCAATTCCATTGGCTGACCGGTCCGCAGATGATTGATGGCCTGGCACTGGGCGAAACCACGCCCGGTCCGTTGATCATGGTGGTGGCGTTTGTCGGTTTTATGGGCGGTTGGGCCAAGCAGGTGCTGGGGCCGGACATGCTGTTTCTGGGTGCGGCGCTGGCAGCCACGGTGGTGACCTGGTTTACCTTTTTGCCTTCCTTCCTGTTCATACTGGCTGGCGGGCCGCTGGTGGAATCCACGCACGGCAAGCTGCATTTCACCGCGCCGCTCACGGCCATCACGGCGGCCGTGGTCGGTGTGATCGCCAGCCTGGCCTTGTTTTTTCTCGCGCACATCGCCCTGCGGGCAGATACGGGGGGGCCCTGGCTGGCTCGGGTGGACTTTTACTCGTTGGCCATTACGCTGGGCGCCGCGGTGGCCTTGCTGCGCTACAAGCGTGGTGTGATCCAGGTCATCTTTGCATCGGCTCTGGCCGGTCTGCTGCTGCGCCTGTCCGGCCTGGCCTGATCGCGCCGCCGGGAGTGCCGGGCGCGGTATGCTCAGGCCCTCGTGATGGAACCTTCAGTCCCCAGCGCATCCCGGTCATCGATTCCGCTCCTGGAGCGCCTTTTTGGCGACTGGGTGCGCGAGGTGTCGCCCGCCACCGTGCGGGCCGATGCGATGGCGGGGCTGCTCGGTGCGGTGCTGGTATTGCCGCAAGGCATTGCCTTCGCGACGCTGGCCGGCCTGCCGCCGGCCTACGGCTTGTATACCGCGGTCATTCCCTGCATCATCGCCGCGCTCTTCGGCTCCAGCCGGCACGTCATGTCGGGGCCCACTAACGCCAATTCACTGGCGCTATTTGCCATGCTGTCGCCACTGGCCGTGGCCTTCAGCCCGCTCTACATCCAGCTGGCGCTGGCCGTGACCGTGATGGTGGGCGTCATGCAGTGGCTGATAGGCGCACTGCGCCTGGGCGTGCTGGCCAACTTCATTTCGCCTGCCGTGCTGTTCGGTTTTACTTCAGGCGCGGCATTGTTGATCGCCGTGCATGCATTGCCCGACCTGCTGGGCCTGGCGGCTGCGCCCGAGCACAGCGCGGCGGCGGTTCTGGGGCATGTCATCACGCAGCTAAGCGCGGCCCAGCCGCTGGCCGTGGGCGTCGCGGCCATCACGCTGGGTGTGGCGCTGCTGTTGCGCCGGCTGCGCCGCAACTGGCCTTATATGTTGATCGGGCTGGCGGTGGCCACCGCGCTGGCCTGGGCCTGGAGCCGTTTTCTTCATCCTGACGCCGCGCCGTCGGCCTCGCTGCGAACCGTGGGGCAGATTCGCGTGCCCTGGCCGCGTTTTGAAGTGCCGCGCATCAGTTGGGCGCAGGCTGCCGACCTCATCGGCCTGGCCTTCGCGCTGACCATCGTTGCGTTGGGCCAGGCGATTTCGATTGCCAAGACGGTGGCGTTGCGCTCGGGTCAGCGTATAGACGCCAATCGGGAGTTCCGCGGCCAGGGCTTGTCCAACATCGTCGGCGGGTTTTTCTCGAGCTATGTCTCCTGTGGCTCCATGAACCGTTCCATGCCCAATCTGGAAGCCGGCGCGCGCACGCCGCTGGCCTCGGTGTTCTCGGCCCTGCTGTTGCTGGCGCTGGTGGCCGTGAGCGCCCCGCTGCTCGCGCAGATTCCTATGGCGGCGCTGGCCGCGTTGCTGGTGCTGGTCGCCTTTGCGCTGCTGGACATGGCCCGCTGGCGTCAGCTGTTTACCCTGAGCCGCAGCGACTTCGGCGTAGCGCTCGCCACCATGGTGGCTACCGTCACCATACGGCTGGAGATTGCGATTTTGCTGGGCATGATCTTGTCGCTCATGTCTTTTCTCTACCGCACGTCAAAGCCCGCGATGCGCACCATGGGCTTTGACAGCCGTGGGCTGGACCGGCAGTTTGTGGTGATCGACAACTCGCCCGATGCGGGGCTGGAGACAACCAAAACGCCGACCGCAGAAGGGCCCGAAGAAGCGCCGCGCCAGGTACTGCCCGAGTGTCCCCAGCTCAAGCTTTTGCGCATGGAGGGCGAGGTCTATTTTGGCGCGACCCAGCACGTGGCCGACATCCTGCATGCGCTGCGCACCCAGCCACAACCACAAAAACACCTGCTGGTCATGGGCAAAAGCATGAACTTCATCGACCTGGCCGGCGCCGAGTTGTGGGAGGCCGAACTGGCTGCGCGCCGCGCCATGGGCGGTGACCTGTACTTTCATCGGCCGCGCCCCGAAGTGATCCGCATGTGGCGCAAGACGGGTTTTACCAGCGTGCTGGGGCCAGAGCACCAGTTCCCTGACAAATTCACCGCCATCTCCACCATCTTCAACAAGCTGGACCCGGAGATTTGCCGCCGCTGCACCGCGCGCATATTCTGGGAATGCAAAACCGCGCCCGGCCCCGACACACCCGCCCCCTGAAAACCCATGCCCCAATTCGCCGCCAACCTCAGCTGGATGTACACCGAGCTTCCCATGGCCGAACGCTTTGCCGCGGCCGCGCGTGATGGCTTCAAGGCCGTGGAGATTCTTTCACCCTATGCCTGGGCGCCGCACGAGCTCAAAGCCATCCTGCAGCAGCACGGCCAGCAGCTGGTGCTGTTCAACGCACCGCCGGGCGGTGTGGACGTGGCCAGCATTGAGAAGGCCTGGGCCTCCTCGCAAAAAGGCACGGCCTGCCTGCCGGGCCATGAAGCTGAGTTTCGCGCAGGCATTGCCATTGCGCTGGAATACGCCCAGGCGCTGGGTTGCCCGCGCATCCACGTGATGGCCGGCGTGTTGCCTGTGGGGGTGGAGCGCGAAGCGGTGCAGCCCCTCTATGTGAACAACCTGCGCGAGGCGGCCGCGCAGGCGGCCAAGGCCGGTGTCGACCTGCTGATCGAGCCCATCAACACACGCGACATTCCGCGCTTCTTTTTGAACCGGCAAGACCATGCGCACGAAATCATCCGCGAAGTGGGCGCGGCCAACGTCAAGGTGCAGATGGACCTCTACCATTGCCAGATCGTGGAAGGCGACCTGGCCATGAAACTGCGCAAATACCTGCCCACGGGCCGCGTCGGCCATCTGCAGATTGCCGGTGCGCCCGGCCGCAATGAACCGGATGTGGGCGAGCTCAACTACCCCTATCTTTTTGCGCTGCTGGATGAACTCGGCTACAGCGGCTGGGTCGGCTGCGAGTACAAACCCCTGCGCGGCGCGGAAGGCGGCGCCACGCCGGCCGGACTGGGCTGGCTGAAAAAATTTCGCGAACGCGCCTGAGCGCGTTCGAAGAATTCAGCGCGCGCAGCGAAACGTCAAGTTGATGCGCTGCCTGCCCAGGCGCGCATGCTCACCTTCGGCCAGTGGCGCCACGCCGTGATAGGCCAGCCGCGACGGGCCGCCCCACACCGCCACGTCACCGTGCACCAGACGGTATCGCGCGGGGCGGTCGTTGCGATTCAAGCCGCCGAACAAAAACACCGCCGGCAAGCCCAGCGACACCGACACGATGGGCGCGGCCATGTTGCCCTCATCCTTGTCCTGGTGCAGCGACAAGCGGGCTCCGGGTTCATAACGGTTGATGAGACAGGCGTCGGGGTGGAAGTTGTCGAAGCCCGCCTCTGCGGCCGCACGCAGCGCCAGGTCGGCGAAACAGGCCGGCATGGCGGGCCACGGCTTGCCTGAGAGCGGGTCTTTCGCGTCATACCGGTAGCCACTGCGGTCAGACACCCAGCCGAGTGTGCCGCAATTGCTCATCGCGACCGACATGGTGTAGCCGCCGGGCGTGACCAGGTGACGCAGCGGCGCGGTTGCGGTGACCTTTTGAATTGCTTGCAACAAGGCTTCATCCACATCGAGAGCAAAGCCGCGCAGCAGCACCGCGCCCGATGCAATCGCCTCGGGTGCGGCATACGGCGTCGGCGCCTCATCGAAAAGCCCCGGGGTCACACCCTCTCCTTTATTGAGCGTCATGAAAAATAATGCCCAGCGTGTGCCGGTGCCCGCTGCGCACCGTGCTCACGCCGTGCCGCATGTTGACCCGGTAAAACCCGCGGCTGCCCTGCACCGGCCGGTGATGTACGGCAAACACCACGGCATCGCCTTGCCGCAGCGGCACCACCTCGGGCCGCGACTGCATGCGTGGGCGTTGCTCCGTCAGCACAAATTCGCCGCCCGTGAAATCTTCGCCCGGACGCGAGAGCAGCACCGCGACCTGGATCGGGAACACATGCTCGCCATACAGGTCCTGGTGCAGGCAGTTGTAGTCTCCTGCCCCATATTGCAAGAGCAGCGGCGTGGGCCGCTCCTGGCCGGCCTTGTGGCAGCGCGCGAGGAAATCGGCATGGGCCGCTGGATAGCGGACGTCTATGCCCATTGCCTCATTCCAGGCGTTGGCGACGCCGACCAGACGCGGGTAGAGCGTGGCGCGCAACCGCGCGACGATATCGGGCAGCGGGTAGCTGAAGTACTGGTATTCGCCCTGGCCGAAACCGTGGCGCTACATCACCACGCGGCTGCGGAAATGGCGCGCGTCGGCATACAGCCCGGCCGTGGTTTTACATTCCCGCGCATTCAATAGGTGCGGGAGCACGGCGTTGCCGTGGAGGTTCAGCGCGGCGGTGGTGGCTGCCCAGCTGTCCGTGTCGGCGGGCAACAGGGAAGGCGTTCTGGAAAGAGGTGGCATGTGGCGATCCGTGGGGTGATGGAAGTGCCATCGACGCCCTCAGGATAAATCCGGCGGCTCGCTGTCGCTCGCCGGAATCGGACATTTCATTGGGCCCCAAACGGTTTTCAGGCCGCCAGTTCGCTCAGGATGGGGCAGTCAGGCCGGCTGTTGCCCTGGCAGCAGTGGGCCAGATGGCCCAGGGTCTGCTTCATCGCCTCCATCTCGACAATCCGACGCTCCAGGTCGGCCATGTGGGCCAGGGCGATGCGCTTGACGTCTGCGCTGGCGCGGCGTTTGTTTTGCCATAGCTTGAGCAGCTCGGTGATTTCGGCCATGCTAAAGCCCAGCGCGCGGGCGCGGCGTATGAAGCGCAGTGTGTGCACTTCTTTCTCGCCGTACTGGCGGTAGCCCGCGTCGGTGCGGTGCACCGTGGGCAGCAGGCCCAGCGACTCGTAGTGGCGGATCATCTTGGCCGACACGCCGGAATGCGCAGCGGCCTGGCCGATGTTGAGCGGGCCGGTGTTAACAATGTCAGAGCTATCAGTCATGGGTGCTTCCTTTCCAGCGGCGCAGCAGCAGGGCATTCATCACCACGCTGGCGCTGCTCAGTGCCATGGCGGCGCCGGCGATGACGGGGCTGAGCAGTCCCAACGCAGCCAGCGGGATGCCGACCACGTTGTAGACAAAAGCCCAGAACAGGTTCTGGCGAATCTTGGCGTAGGTACGGCGCGAAATGTCGACGGCGTCGGCCACCAGCGCAGGGTTGCCACGCATCAGCGTGATGCCGGCCGCATGCATGGCCACGTCGGTGCCGGTAGACATTGCGATGCCGACGTCGGCGGCGGCCAGGGCCGGTGCATCGTTGATACCGTCGCCCACCATGGCCACGCGCCCGTTCTGAGGCTGTACGCCGGCTTTGAGCTGGCCGAGGATGGCTGCCTTGTCTTGCGGCAATACCTGGCTGTGCACGAGGCCTATTCCGAGTTGCTGCGCCACCGCTTCGGCGCTGCCGCGGTTGTCGCCGGTGACCAGCGCGGTTTGAATGCCCAGCGCGTGGAGGCGGGCAATCGCCGGTGCCGCGCTGCTTTTGAGTGTGTCGCCAAACGCCATCAGCCCCAGTAACTGCGGTGTTCCGGTGGCTTCGACCAGCCACGACACCGTGCGGCCTTGGGCTTCGAGTTCTTTGGCGCGTGCGTTCAGTGCGGCGAAGGCGTTCAGGTCCACGCCCAGCTCTTGCATGAAGCGCGGGCTTCCCAGCCGCAGTTCACGGCCGGCCACCACGGCGGCCATGCCGCGGCCAGCGACGGCGCGCAACTCTGTTGCCGGCGGAATCGCAAGCTGCTGCTCTGCTGCGCGGCGTGTGATTGCACGGGCCAGCGGGTGTTCGCTGCCCGACTGGATGGCGGCCGACCAGGCCAGCAACTCACCGGCAGAAATGACGTTGGGTTCCAGCGCCACCAGCTCAGGCTTGCCTTCAGTCAGCGTGCCGGTCTTGTCGAAGGCTACGACCTTGACGCTGTGGGCCACTTCCAGTGCCTCCGCGTCCTTGATCAGGATGCCCTGGCGGGCGGCAGCGCCGGTGCCCACCATGATGGCGGTTGGCGTGGCCAGCCCCAGCGCACAGGGGCAGGCAATCACCAGCACGGCGACGGCATTGAGGATGGCGGCCTCCCAATCTTGCGTGGCCAGGCCCCAGCCCAGCAGCGTCACCAAAGCAATGCCAATCACCACCGGCACGAACACGGCGCTGACCTGGTCCACCAGCCGCTGTATCGGCGCTTTTTTGGCCTGTGCCGACTCCACCATGCGCACGATGCGCGCCAGCGTGGACTCCGCGCCTATGGCCGTGGTGCGCACCACGATCAGGCCCTCGGCGTTGACCGCGCCGCCTGTGACGTGGTCGCCCGCATGCTTGGCAACCGGCAGGCTTTCGCCGGTGATCAGCGACTCGTCCACCTGCGTGGAACCCTCGACGATCTCGCCGTCTACCGCGATACGTTCACCGGGGCGCACCACCACCAGGTCGCCGAGCTGTATGTCTTGCAGCGCGACGTCCTCGTCTTTTCCGTCCTGGCGGCGGCGTGCGGTGTCGGGGCGCAGCGCCTGCAGTGCGCGGATGGCAGCCGTCGTCTGGTGTTTGGCGCGCGCCTCCATCCATTTACCCAGCAGCACCAGCGTGATGACGATGGCAGAGGCCTCGAAATACAGATGGGCCATGCCGTGGTCGCCATGCCGCAACAGCTGGTAGACGCTCAGGCCGTAGGCGGCCGAGGTGCCCAGGGCGACCAGCAAATCCATATTGCCGGTGCGGGCGCGCAAGGCGCTCCAGCCGGCACGGTAAAAACGCGCACCCAGCCAGAACTGCACCGGCGTGGCGAGCAGCCACTGCAGCCAGCCGTTCAGCATCCAGTCTTTGCCGAACAGCGCGCCCACCATGGGCAGCGCCAGTGGTGCAGACAGGACTGCCGCCAACGCAATGGGCCACCAGGCAGCACCGGGTTTTTTCACAGGCTCCGCTCCGGCGGCAGAAACTTCCCGCGCCTGGTAGCCGGCCTTGGCCAGCGCCGCCATCAGCGCGGGCAGCATCGCGGCGTTGCCCGCCACGTTGACCTCGGCGGTCTCAGTCGCCAGGTTAACGTTGGCCGACTGCACCCCCGGCACCTGCTTGAGCGCTTTCTCGACGCGCGACACGCACGAAGCACAGGTCATGCCCTCGATCTTGAGTTGCAGTGATTGCGTAGCTACGCTGTAGCCGGCTTTTACGACGGCTGCCTTCAGCGTCTCCATGCCGACGTTGCTGCGCGTCTTGACGCTGGCCTGTTCGGTCGCGAAATTGACGCTCACGTCCTCAACGCCCGGGACATTGGCCAGCGAGCGCTCCACACGCGCCACGCAGGACGCGCAGCTCATGCCCTGGACGGGAAATTGCCACTCAGTCAGCGCTGGTGTCGCGATGGATGTTTTTAACGTGGATGTAGTGTTCATGCCTGTAGTCTCAACCTTACCACCATGGGAGGGTCAAGCACCTTGGGGAAATAGCCCTGAGTCGGAGCAGGGCTTGCCGGGCCCGCGCTTGACCCTGCCCCCATGGGAAGGTTCAGACTCCAGACAATCCCTGCAGCAACCTTAAGGAGTTTTTATGGAATTCAATATCCCCGCCATGAGCTGCGGCCATTGCGTTGGCGCCGTCACCCAGGCCGTCAAGTCGCTGGATCCGGCCGCGCAGGTCAGTGTGGACTTGCCTGGCAAAAAAGTCGTGGTGCAGTCTTCGCAAGAACGGCGGGCCGTGGCGGCCGCGCTCGCTGAGGCGGGTTATCCCGCACAGTGAGCAGCCGCTGGCCGACAGGAAGGGTGTTTTGGGCGTCGATAGAATGACCCTTTCTTCCCTACTGAAGCCGCCTAGTGTCCGACCGATTCGCCGTTATTCCCCAATACCTGTTTCCCAAACAGGCGCTGACCAACTTTGCCGGTTTCGTGGCTTCGCGTGAGCGCGGCTGGGTCACCACCGAAATCATTCGCCGCTTTGTCGCGAAGTACCAGGTCAACATGGACGAGGCGCTCAACTCCGACATTGCTAGCTATCCGACCTTCAACGACTTCTTCACGCGGGCGCTCAAGCCTGAAGCACGGCCGCTGGCAAATGCGGATCTCATTTCCCCGGTAGACGGTGCGATCAGCCAGTTCGGCGCGATTGAGAAAGACCAGATCTTCCAGGCCAAGGGCCACAGCTATTCGACCACCGCGCTGGTGGGGGGCGATGCGGCGCTGGCGGCGCACTACCAGGACGGCCATTTCGCCACGCTCTACCTGAGTCCCAAGGACTATCACCGCATCCATATGCCCACGGGTGGTCGCCTGGCGCGCATGATTTACGTGCCGGGTGACCTGTTTTCCGTCAACCCCGTCACCGCACGCGGCGTGCCCGGCCTGTTCGCGCGCAACGAGCGCGTGGTGTGTCTTTTTGAATCGGCCCGCGGTCCGTTTGTGCTGGTGCTGGTGGGTGCGACGATTGTCGGCAGCATGGCCACGGTGTGGCACGGCGTGGTCAACCCGCCGCGCGGCAAGGTGGTGCGGGAGTGGAACTACCCCGACGAGCTGGCCTCTGCGATTCGCCTGAAGCAGGGCGAGGAAATGGGCCGCTTTCTGCTGGGCTCCACGGTCGTGATGCTGTTTCCCAAAGGCCCGCTCAAGTTCAATCCCGAGTGGGCGCCCGGCCGCGAGATTCGCCTGGGCGAGGCCATGGCCTCCTACGGCTAAACCTGCGGGCTACACAGCGGGCTCAAAGCCCAGCCGGTTTAAAAAAGCCATGGCGGCCGCCGGTGCCCTTTCTTTGGCGCCATTGATGAAATACACAAACACGTCGCGCGGCTTGCCCTTTGCCTGCGTGTCTTCCAGCGCAGGCAGGTCATGTGGCGCTGTGCCCGCCGCCCACTGCCGCGCGCGCTCTGCCCACGCGTCGAGTGCGCTTTCTTCGTAGCCTGTTTCCAGGTTGGCGTCGCTCATCATCAGACGGGCGTAGGCAAAATCACCGGTGAGATCCGCAAAAGACGGGAACTTGTCAGCGTCGGTAAAGACCGTGGCTACCTTGTAACGCCGTGCCAGTGCCAGGTAGTCGGGCGACATGAAACTTTCATGGCGCACATCCACCACATGGCGCAGTGCATGGCTACCCACCTGCTTGGGCAAGAGCGCGAGAAACGCCTCGAAATCCTCCGCGTCAAACACCTTGCCGGGCATGAACTGCCAGACGATAGGACCCAATTTGCGGCCCAGTTCGCCGATGCCGCTGTCAACGAAACGCTGGATGGATTCGCCTGCCTCCGCCAACACCCGGCGGTTGGTGGCGTAGCGTGAAGCCTTCAGGGAAAACATGAAGTCATCGGGCGTCTCGTCGTGCCACTTTTTGAAGCTCGCAGGCTTGAGCGTGCCGTAGTAGGTACCGTTGACCTCGATGGCGCTGAGCTTGCGGCTGGCGTATTCCAGCTCTCGGCTATGCGGCAGGCCGGGCGGAAAGAAATTGCTGCGCCAGGGCTCGAAAGTCCAGCCGCCCACGCCCGCCCGTATGCGGGAATGGGCCGGCGGGGCGGGGCTTGCTGGGGTGCGGCTGGCTGGTGTCATGGCGGCTCCGTGCTTGCTGGTCGGTTCTCTCGTTCAATCTCGTCCGATAAGGGGAGAAATGGTGAAGTTATCTTTGCTCTGGCCGGCCGTGGGCGCTGTAGGTTGAATTCCCCAATTGCGGGTCTTCCCCTGGCCGGTGGCGCGGTCTGTGTCGGAAGCGTACAGTAGCAGTTGTCGCGGCCAAAAGCCGCCCTGAAAAGCCGACATTTCCTCCCGGAGCCCTTCCATGAACGCCCCCTTGCACCGCGAAATCCCCGCCAGCATCCTCAACGCCGCCCAGGCCCTTTCCCAGGTGACGGCCCAGTGGGACGGTGACATCGTCAAACAGATCACCGACTACATTTCCATTCCCGCCAAGTCCCCCACCTTCGACAGCGACTGGGCCCAGCACGGGTTCATCGACACCGTCATGCGCAATGCGGCGGCCTGGGTCGAGGCGCAGAAGGTCGAGGGCCTCACGCTGGAAATCGTGCGCCTCGAAGGCCGCACCCCGGTGCTGTTTTTTGAAATCCCGGCGACGCGCGCCGATTCGACGCAAACCGTGCTGATGTACGGCCACCTCGACAAACAACCCGAATTCACCGGCTGGCGCAATGACCTGAGCCCCTGGACGGCGAAGTACGAGGACGGCAAGCTCTACGGCCGCGGTGCCGCCGACGACGGTTATGCCGTCTACGCCAGCATCGCCGCAGTGCAGGCGCTTAAAAGCCAGAACGTTCCGCACCCGCGCATCGTTGGCCTGATCGAGACCTGCGAGGAAAGCGGCTCCTACGATTTGCTGCCCTACGTCAACGCACTGCGCGAACGCCTCGGTGAGGTCGCGCTGGTGGTGTGCCTGGATTCCGGTGCGGGCAATTACGACCAGTTGTGGCTGACCACCAGCCTGCGCGGCAATGCGGCCGGCGTGCTCAAGGTGGAGGTGCTCACCGAAGGTGTGCACTCCGGCGACGCCAGCGGCCTGGTCCCCTCGAGCTTTCGCATCATGCGACAGGTGCTGGACCGCCTCGAGGACAGCAAGACCGGGCGCCTGTTGCCGCAGAGCTTTCATTGCGAAATCCCGGCCGACCGCCTGGCCCAGGCGCAGGCTACCGCCAAAATCCTCGGTGAGGAAATCTACAAGCGCTTTCCGTGGGCGCATTACGACTGCGAAGGCTCCAGCAGCTTCGCCTTGCCCACCACCACCGACCCGGTCGAAGCCCTGCTTAACCGCACCTGGCGCCCCACGCTGAGCGTGACGGGCGCCGAGGGCTTTCCGGCGCTCAAGGACGCCGGCAATGTGCTGCGGCCTTACACCGCTTTCAAGCTCTCGCTGCGTTTCCCTCCCCTGATCGATGCCGGCGCGGCAGTGCAGGAACTCAAGACATTGCTGGAAGACAATGCGCCCTACCAGGCCAAGGTGACTTTCGAAAGCAATGGCGGCGCGACCGGCTGGAATGCCCCCAGCACTGTGCCCTGGTTCGAGAACGCGCTCAACGACGCGTCGCAGAGCTTTTTTGGCGCACCTTGCGGCACCATCGGCCAGGGCGGCACCATTCCGCTGATGAACATGCTGAGCAAGGGTTTTCCCAAGGCGCAGATGATGGTCTGCGGCGTGCTGGGCCCCAAGAGCAATGCCCACGGCCCCAACGAATTCCTGAACGTGCCCTATGCCAAAAAGCTGACCGCAGCGGTTGCGCATGTGATGGCCCGCGTCCCCGGTTGACTCGGGTGCGCAGTCTTTCCTCTTTCCTGCATCGCGGGCTTCCGCGTACGCTTGCCCCAGGCCAGGCTTTCGCCGCCGCATGCATTCGACCATCCTAGCCCCCTTCACCGCCCGCGACGGCGAGAACCTGGCCCTCTACGAGTGGCCGCTGGACGCCTGGGCCGACGAAATGGGCCCGTACGCGCCGCCGCCGCGTGCCGTCGTGCTGCTAGTGCATGGCCTGGGTGAACACGCTCTGCGCTACGACCATGTCGCGCGCCAACTGATGGAGTGGGGCTTCGCCGTGCGCGCCTACGACCAGCGTGGCCATGGCGAGTCGGGCGGCGCGCGGGGTGTGCTGCCCCATGACAGCACCTTGCTCGACGACCTGGCCGAGGTAGTCGACGACACGCGGCTGCGCTGCATGCGCCTGGTGCGGGAATCCGCAGCGCCGGAATCCGCCCAGCTTCCGATCGTCCTGCTGGGCCACAGCCTGGGCGGCCTGGTGGCCAGCCGTTTTGTCTCGCTGGGCATGCGCCCCGTCGACGGCCTGGTGATGTCCTCGCCGGCGCTGGATGCCGGCCTGGGTCCTCTGCAAAAACTGTTGCTGGCGTTCATGCCGAAACTGGCGCCCAACCTGTGCGTGGGCAACGGCCTGGATCCGAACTACCTCTCGCACGACCCCGAGGTGGTCAGGAAATACCTGGCAGACCGGCAGGTGCACAACAGGATTTCGCCGCGGCTGGGCAAGTTCATCGCGACGGCCGGCCCGGCGACCATAGCGGCCGCCGCCCGCTGGCGCACGCCGACGCTGCTGATGTATGCGGGCACGGACCGCCTGGTCGACCAGGCGGGCAGCCGTGCTTTTGCGGAAAGCGCCGCGAACTCACGGGATGTCATGCCCGGGACGGTGACCACGCGCTGCTTTGAGGGCCTCTACCACGAGATATTCAACGAAACCGATTCGGCGCCGGTGTTCGACACGCTCAAGGCCTGGCTGGACGCCCGCTTTTAGCGTGTAAGAGAATCTTGGGGGAAGCCTTCGTTAGCCCAGTCAACACGGGCACAAGTAGCTATTAAATTAATAGCGCCCCCGGCGAAAGACGGAGGCTTAGCCTGGAGCTGCATCCAGCTGTCCATCGGGTCCTCACCATGGTTTGTCCTTGGAGCCTGGCCTTCGCTGTGAGGTATTTGACAGAGTCCGGCAGTATCGGAAGCCCGGAAAGCAAAAGGGCTCAGATTTTTTGGGCCTTGCGTTGGCCCAGTGAGAGCCAGGCCAGCGCCGCTGCGGTCAGCCCCAGCGGCAGGAGGGAGCCCATGTTCAGCAGCGCCCAGCCTTGCGTGGTGACCAGCACACCGGAGGCCAGCGAAGAAATCGCCAGCACGGCGAAAATGCAGAAATTGAGCGCACCCTGCGCCTTGTCTTTTTCCTCAGGGCGATACGCTGTGAGGGCCAGCGTGGTGCTGCCGGTAAAAAGAAAATTCCAGCCCAGGCCCAGCAAAAAGAGTGCGACCAGGAATTCCTTGAGTTCCACGCCCGAGAGCGCGATCAGCACGCACGCTACGTTGAGCGCCACGCCCACCGCCATGATGGGCAGGATGCCGAATCGGCGGATCAGGTGGCCGGTGAAAAACCCCGGCGCAAACATGCCGATCACATGCCACTCCAGAACCAGCGCAACGCTGGAAAACGGCAACCCACAGACCTGCATGGCAATCGGCGTGGCAGCCATCAGGAGATTCATGACGCCGAAGCCCAGGGCGCCCGCAGCAGCGGCCACAATAAAGACCGGCTGCCGCATGATTTCGCTGAGTGGCCGCCCTCCCCGGGCCGCATGTGCCTCGGGTGGCGGCGGAAAGCGGATGAAGCCCAGCAGTGCCATCGAAAGCAGCGCCACACCAGCCAGTGCGAGGTAGGCGCCGGCAAAAGGGGTATCAGTCAATTCCCGGGTACGGGCTGCCAGGTTGGGCCCGGCGACGGCGCCCAGCAGGCCGCCGGCCATGACCAGCGAAATGGCTTTTTCACGAAAGGCCGGCAGGGCAAGTTCTGCCGCGGCGAAGCGGTAGAGCTGCGCATTGGCGGCGTAGTAGCCTGCCACCACCGTGGCCGCCACCAGCAACCAGAAGTTTTTGCTGTACGCCGCATAGCAGCACAGCAGGGCCGAGGCAACGGCGACCAGCAGGCCTAACTGGAAAGAAATCTTGCGCCCGAAGCGTGTTTGCGTGCGAGCCACCACGGAAGTGGATAGCGCCCCGCCCACCACATAACCCATGACAGGCAATGTGGCCATCCAGCCCAGCGGCGCCAGGTTCAGGCCGACCAGGCCGTTGATGGCGATAAAGGTGACGTTGTTGGTGAGAAAAAGGCCTTGGCAGATGGCCAGCAGCCAGAGGTTACGGTTCATGGCTGCTGCGCCTTGCTGATCGCCCCGTCAGGCGGCTTTGGGGTTGCTGCCGTAGGCGTTGTCCTGGGGGTCGCCCTCTTTCACCGCCCAGTACAGCAGGATGATCCAGCCGATGAAGGGGATCAGCCCGATCAGCAAAAACCAGCCGCTGCGGCCGATGTCATGCAGGCGGCGCACGCCGACGGTAATGCTGGGAATCAGATGGCCCAACGCCACGAGAAGACCGACCAGACCCAGGCCGATGATGGCGTCGAGGATGCCAGCCAGGATGATGATGCCGATGTACACCAAAAAGTACATCCAGTACTCGGTGCGCCGCGCACGGCCGTCGATGTTGAAGTAATTCTTCATTACTTTCAGGTACCAGTCCATGACACTCCTCTCGAAGGGTTGATGTTGTAAGCGGCGTTGCGGGGCTGTGTGTATTTCCAGTTTCCCGGCTCATCGCGCCAACGCCATCTTACGTGAGCGTTGTGATACCTTTGCCGTGGATCAGCGGGGTCAGGCGCAGGCCAGTGCCAGCAACGACAGGCAGGCCAACGGCGCGGTCTCGGCGCGCAGCACGCGCGGCCCCAGGCTAACGGGTGCAAAACCGCTGGCGATGGCTGCCGCTTCCTCCGCGAGGCTAAGGCCACCTTCGGGACCGCTCAGGAAAGTCAGCGCACCGCTGCCGGCAGCAGCGACTGCTTTGGCCAGCGGCAGGGTGCCGTCCTGCAGCGACAGCAGCAACCGGGTGCCGCCTTGGGTGGTGCCATGCCCCGCCCCTTTAAGCCAGTCGGCCAGGTTGGCGGCGTCGTGGATGAGCGGCACGCGGCTGCGGCCGCATTGCTCGCAGGCGGCGATAGCCACGCCGCGCCAGTGCGCCAGCTTTTTGTCGGCACGCTCACCTTTGATGCGCAGCACGCTGCGTTCGCTCATCAGGGGCTGGATGCTGGCTACACCGAGCTCGGCGGCTTTTTCGATCAGCCAGTCCATGCGCTCATTGGCCGGCATGCCGACGGCGAGGTGGACGGCACGGCCGGCCTCACGCGCCGTGGCGGTGTAGGCACCGACCATCACTTCGACGTCGCTGCGGCCCATGCGTTCGATGGTGGCGGCGAATTCGCCTTCGCTGCCCGGTTGGCCGTTGCCCCGGCCATTGAACAGCGTGAGTGCGTCACCGGGCTGCATGCGCAAGACCTGCACATGGCGCGCCGCATGCGCGGGCAGGCTGACGGAGCTGCCGGGCGCGAGAGCGATGTCGGCGTAGAAGCGGGCGGTCACGGGACGGGCCTTGAAGCGATGTGGCGGTGCAAGAGTGTTTTTGCTATCAAAATAATAGCGATAAGTCCAATGCTTGTCCGGGCTAGAGTCGTATTCTTCATCAAAATGTATAGCCCACACGGGTTTCGTTGCCTTCGATTTCGTCAAGCAGCACCATCAGCGGCCCGAGCTGCCGGTAGCGCGCGGCGGTGTTGCGGGCGTACTTGATGAAGCGGGGCGTGTCGGCCAGGTATTTGGGCTTGCCGTCGCGCAGTGTGAGCCGCGCAAAAATGCCCAGAATCTTGAGGTGGCGCTGCAGGCCCATCCATTCCACGGCCCGGTAGAACTCCCCGAAATCATCGCCGACCGGAAGCCCCGCCTTGCGGGCTTTTTGCCAGTACCGCACGGTGATGTCCAGCACGAAATCTTCTTCCCAGGTCAGGAAGGCGTCGCGCATCAGGCTGGCGATGTCGTAGGTAATGGGGCCGTAGACCGCGTCTTGAAAATCCAGCACGCCTAAAGGTGGAGCTCCCACGCTTGTCGCTTCGCGTACTACGCTGCCCCTGTTCGCCATGTTTCGGGGCTCGTTTCCTGGGGGCAGCCCGTCGGCAAATTGCATGCCCCCTGCGTTGCTGGGCTGGGTGATCATCAGGTTTCGAGGCATGAAGTCGCGGTGTACGTAGACCCGTGCGCCATCGAGCGAATTCAGGTTGCTGGCCTTAATCTGTTCGAAGATGACGTTCAGTTTGTCCTGAAGGCCGGTGTCCAGCGCGATACCGCGGTGTTTGGCGACATACCAGTCGGGAAAGAGCGCCAGCTCGCGCGAGAGCAAAGCGTCGTCATAGGGAGGCAGCACGCCAGGTTGCGAAGCCAGTTGCCAGCGCACCAGCGCCTCGATCGCGTCCACATACAGGTCGTAGTGTGCGGGGGCGGGGCTTGCAATTGCGTCTACTTCAGCGGGCGGGGTGAGTGCCTCCATCATGGTCTGCGCGCCCAGGTCGCTTAGCAGCATGAAGCCCAGCGGCTCGTCCCACGCCAGCACACGCGGGGCCGTCAAGCCGGCGTCGGCCATCAGGCCGGCCACCTTGACAAATGGTTTGCAATCCTCTTGTGCGGGTGGGGCGTCCATCACGATATAGCTGGCGTTGCCTGCTGCGGCGTCTACCCTGAAGTAGCGGCGAAAACTGGCGTCGGCAGAAGCCAGCCTGACCGTGTCGGGCCTTAGCCGGTGCTGGTTAGCGGCAGCGGCCAGCCAGTTGGAGAAGGCGCTGGCACGAGCGGGGTCGGCCCAGGCAATGGGGGGGAGATTCATGTTTGCGAGGCCTTTGGCCGTCCTGCGGTAGCTCCCCGGTCTGGCAGCGCGGGGAGGAGATGGAGGGTCATGGATAATCAGGCCTGATTTTACAAACGGGTTTATCTCACATAAACGATGCACCGCGCATCCCCTTCGCCTTTTATTCTTTCCCCGATAGCGCAAGCTGTCTCCACGCTGGTGGTTTGCGCAGCACTGGGGATGACCGGTGCCGGGAGGGCGCACGCCCAGGTTGGGCCCCAGTCGCCTGTTCCCTTACAGGGGGCTTCCGCGGCGCAGGTTGCGGGCCAGCCTGCAGGTGATGCGCCCAAACTCAAGTCTTCGCCCCAGTTGGCCGAAGAAGTGTCCAGTGATCCGCAGGATAGGGGCCCCACGTTTGTTTTTGGCGACCGGATTTCAGGACGGCCGGATCTTGAGACTGTCATTGACGGCAACGCTGAACTGCGCCGCGGGGCCACCTCCATTCGCGCGGATCGCATCGAGTACTACCAGCCCGAAGACCAGCTCAAAAGCCGCGGCAATGTCCGCATCAACCGGGCCGGCAACAGATTTGAGGGCCCCGAACTGGAGATCAAGCTAGATCGGTTCGAAGGTTTTTTCACGACGCCAAGCTATCGTTTCCTCAGCAATGGGGGTAATGGTCAGGCCCGGCGAATTGATTTCATCGATGAAGGTCACCTGACCGCTCAACGGGCCAGTTACACCACCTGCGAGCGCGATGACGAGGCGAGTTGGGAGCCTTCCTGGGTGCTGCGTGCCCGAAGCTTTGAGTTTGACTTGGAGCGTGAGGTGGGGGTAGCCAATGGAGCCGTTGTGCGTTTCAAGGATGTGCCCATCCTGGCATTCCCCAAGGTGAGTTTCCCGCTAAGCGACAAGCGCAAGTCAGGGCTTCTACCTCCTTCCGTCGGGATGGGGTCATTGAATGGTTTTGAGTACAAGCAGCCTTATTACTTTGATATTGCGCCCAACCGGGACGCGACATTTTCCCCGACGTTTATGCTCAAGCGTGGTGTGGATTTCGCCGGGGAATTCCGTTACCTGGAGCAAAAGTACAGCGGCGAACTGCAAGGAAGCTTTTTACCCGGAGACAAGTTGCGCAACCGTGACCGCTGGTCTTACGGTTATCAGCATCGCGGCGCTATCAGTAGCGGCCTGTCATCCGTGGGAGACCTGGGTATCAACCTTAATATGACCCGGGTGAGTGATAGCGATTATTGGCGGGACTTTCCGGCTCTTAAAGGGGCGACCACTCCGCGCCTTTTGCCTCAAGATGCGACTTTGTCCTGGAGTCGTGGATTTTTTTCCTCGTCCATGCGGACACTCAAGTGGCAGACCTTGCAGGATGTCACCTCGCCCATTATTCCGCCTTACGACCGCCTACCCCAATTTGCGATGGCCTATACCCGTGTGGACGCGCCTGTGGCGGGATTGGGTAATGGTTTTGACTGGTCGGTGGAAGGGGATCTCACCCGGTTCTCCGCAAACCGTCAGCTTACAAAGCAGCCTAACAGTGATCGGGCATTCACACGGCTGCAACTGAGCCGCCCCTGGCTGCTGCCCGCGGGTTACATCACGCCTAAAGTGCAGTTGCATGCGGCGAGCTACACGTTTGATTCAGCACTGCCCAATGGCGCAAAAACAGCGTCGCGTGTGGTCCCCACCTTTAGCCTGGACAGTGGCGTGCAATTCGAACGCAGCGCCGAATTCCTGGGGCGGAGCTTCACCCAAACCCTGGAGCCCCGGGCCTTTTATGTGCGTACGCCCTATCGTGACCAGAGCCTTCTGCCGAACTACGATTCTGGGTCTAACGACTTCAACTTTGCTACGGTCTTTACCGAAAACGCGTTCGTCGGCAATGACCGTATTTCTGACGCCAACCTGCTGACCTTGGGTGTCACCTCGCGCTTGCTGGATCCTGCGACCGGCGCGGAGGCTGTGCGTATTGGTATTGCGCAGCGCCTGCGCTTTGAGGATCAGAAGGTCACCTTGCCAGGGGCGCTGCCGGTGACTGACCGTATCAGCGACTTGCTCGTCGGCGCGTCCATCAATTGGGTGCCGCAGTGGTCTTTCGACAGCACGGTGCAGTACAACCCCAAGACCAAGCAGTCTGAGCGGACCTCTATCAGCGTGCGCTACAACCCTAGCGGTTACCGCGTCATCAGTGCTGCGTTCCGGCGCCAGCGCAATGTCAGTGAACAAGTTGATGTGGGGTGGCAGTGGCCCATCAATGATTTGTGGGGCGACAAGGGGAAGGACCTGGGCCCCGGGCAAGGGCAGGGAGCAGGCCGTTACTATGCTGTTGGCCGGCTGAATTACAGCATGCGGGATAAAAGACTCGTTGATTCGATCATCGGCGTTGAATACGATGGCTGCTGCTGGATAGGGCGCGTTGTGCTGCAGCGTTCTCAAACGGGGACCGGAAGCGCCGATACCAAAATCCTGTTCCAGCTTGAACTGGTCGGATTCTCACGTCTCGGTTCCAACCCCCTGGAAACGCTGAAATCGAACGTTCCGCGTTACCAATATCTGCGTGAGAATACCAGTACGCCAAGCCGTTTTACTACTTATGACTAATATTCGTGTTGTTCCAGAGTTTTTTTTGAAGCCGGCTCAGCTTGCTGTGATGACCCTGACGCTGTTGGTGGTGGCAGGGGCGCTGGCTCAAGGGCTGCGGCCCTCCGGTACGTTGCGCTTGCCCGATGCGGCTTCCGGCCCCGGAGCGGCGGTGCAGGGAAGCGGGCAACGGCAGGCTGACTTCATTGTTGCGGTGGTCAACTCCGAACCTATTACCAACAATGAAGTTCGCAGCAAGTTGGTTCGTACTGAGCAACAAATGCTTCAAATGGGCGCTGCAGTGCCGCCGCGTGGTGAACTGGTGGGACAAATCCTGGAGCGCTTGATCAGTGACAAGGCACAACTGCAAATGGCTCGTTCCTCCGGCCTGAGGGTGGATGACAACGCCGTTGAGGCCGCGATCCAGACTGTTGCCAATCAAAATCAGATCTCAGTCAGCGAGTTGCGCAGCCGCCTGAAGGCGGACAACATCGACTATACCCAGTTCCGTTCTGAGCTGAGGGACGAGTTGCTGGTCACCCGCTTGCGCCAGCGTGAGCTGGAATCGCGCGCGACGGTCACGGAGCAGGAAATCGATCAATTTCTGCGCGACCAGGAAGGCGGCGCGCCTTCGTCTTCGCTTGCTCTCAACCTCGCAGAAATTCTGGTGGCCGTGCCGGAGAATGCTACGCCTGATCAGGTCGCAGCGCTGCAGGTGAAGGCCCAGCAGGTGTTGGATCGAGCCCGTAGTGGCACCGACTTTGCCGCCCTGGCCGCCGAAACCTCCGCATCGCCCACCCGCGCCTCAGGTGGTCAGATGGGGTTGCGCACAGCGGACCGCTATCCGGACCTCTTTGTGGCCGCGACAAGCAAACTGCAGGCGGGGGGCTTGGCGGGGCCATTGCGAAGTGGGGCGGGATTTCACATCCTCAAGGTCATCGAAAAACGGCAGGGTGGCATGCCGGGCATGATGGTGACGCAAACCCATGCCAGACACATCCTTCTCCGGTTGACGCCGCAACTCAGTGAAGCCGCCGCCATAGAAAAGCTGGCTGGTTTCAAAAAACGCATCCAGGCCGGGCAGGCCGATTTCGCGGCGCTTGCCCGCGAAAACAGTGACGATGCTTCGGCCAAGGAGGGGGGTGACCTCGGCTGGGCAAGCTCTGGCATGTTTGTGCCTGAGTTCGAGAACGTTATGAACGGACTGGCGCCTAACCAAATAGCCGACCCCGTGGTTTCCCGGTTTGGCGTCCATCTTATTCAGGTGCTGGAACGCCGCGAGACCCAACTCTCGCAGCGTGAACAGCGCGAGATGGCGCGCGGTGTACTGCGCGAGAAAAAACAAACCGAAGCTTACGCGTTGTGGGTTCAAGAAATCCGGGGTCGTGCCTATGTGGAATACCGAGAAGCACCGCAGCTATGAAGATGATCCTCGTATTCCCTCTAGCCTTACCTGCCACGCCTGGCGAGCCAATTTCCAGGGCGATTTCTCCGGAGAGCCAGTCCTGTTTTTTTACCCGCTTGTCGGCTTAGTCCCGCCGCCGATGTGAAACATATTGCACGCAAGCGCTTTGGCCAGCATTTTCTGACGGACCGAGGCGTCATTGAGGAAATTGTGCAGGCGATCGCCCCGCGGCCCGGGCAGGCCATGGTGGAAATTGGTCCCGGATTGGCAGCGTTGACGCAGCCTCTGGTCGAGCGGGTGGGGCATTTAACGGTCATCGAGCTGGACCGCGATCTTGCCCGCCAGTTACGCTTGCATCCCCAGCTTGCCGTGGTCGAGTCCGATGTGTTGAAAGTGGATGTTCGCCAGCTGGCGCAGACGGCCTGCGCCGATGGGCAGAAACTTCGTGTGGTCGGCAATCTTCCATACAACATCTCCACGCCCATTCTGTTTCACCTGCTGGATGCGGTGGAGGTCATAGAAGACCAGCATTTCATGTTGCAAAAGGAAGTAATAGACCGGATGGTAGCTAAGCCGGCCACCAGCGACTATGGCCGGCTTAGCGTGATGCTGCAGTGGCGTTACGCGATGGAAAATGTCCTGTTCGTGCCGCCGCATAGCTTTGACCCGCCACCGCGTGTCGACAGCGCGGTGGTGCGCATGATGCCGCATGCAGCGCCTGTGGTATTGGACGTCAAGCTGCTTAGCGAACTGGTGCAGGTGGCTTTCAGCCAGCGCCGAAAGCTGCTGCGGCACACGTTGGGGCAATGGTTGACCGCGCGGGGCTTTGGTGGCGTCTTTGACGTGCAGCGCCGTGCCGAGGAGGTGTCGGTGGACGAATACGTAGCCCTGGCACAAGCATTGCAGACCTGAACGGCCGGTGTTTCGGTATAAAAAAAGCCCGTCAGAGACGGGCTTTTTTGCGGGCGCCTGCGGCGACCATATGATTTTGCTTTAAGCAGCTGCGAGCCAGTAACCCGCGTTAAATGGGCTGCTCATGCGCAGCGCCAATGGCGACACGTCTACCAGTTTGTCGGTAGGCATGACTTCTTCACCTTCTGCAACTGCTTGCTGGGCCTCATTCGCCCGATCCCCTTGGCCGATGTCTGGGGAGCGGGCTACAGAAAAGAATAGAAGCATCTGAACGGTATCTTGCGATCCGCCCAGTAGTCCGAGGCATCCCGGAAGATGTCGAGCAACTGCTCGCGCGCTTCCTTGTCAAATTTGGCATTCGCCGGAATCTGCTCGAGCACGACGATGAAGCCTGGCTGCGGGCCTGATTTGTGAACCAGATCCGTCATGCAGTCATACAGCGCGTCGAAATTCTTGCCGAAGTGTGCAGGGAAAGTGTATTGCGCCGCAATCATGTCCAGCACATCCTGCTTGCTCTGGGCATTGCCCAGGTTGGCATACAGAAAATGCTGGTTTAGATGTGTCGCTGCATCTTGCAGGTCCTGCACCCGGAAAGCCCGTATGGACTGAACGATATTGGGACGCACGCCTCGCAAGGGCGTTTCACCGTCCTTGCGCAATGGCGTTTCGTTGTCCCGACGAAGTGGTGTATCCATCTCCGCTACTCTTTCTCTTAAGTCAAAAACTCAAAATAACGACCACAGTTCAATTTATTGAACGATTCTGCGAAAACTCGCATAGTGGTCGTCGGTGTAATAACAGGCATCAGGCGCGACGGGTTTCAAGCCACCACAAACAATGCGCCGGGCTCCCCGGCTGCGTTCACCGGGCGTTCTGACGGTGTATTCACGGTAATAACCGCGATCTTGAGCCGGTAGAAGGCGTTCCCGGTTCCTAAATACCACGCCGTCCTTTTCATGCCTGAAAGGCCCGCCTTGGTAGATCAGCACCATCATGTCGCGTCCCTGGGGAGGCAATTGCACGGCCGCTATGGTTCCGATCGGAACCTGGCCTCTTGCCTGCACCACACTGGGGATTGACCCGGCCAGACCGGTTGCCAAAATCAGCAATGTGACCGTTTTGGCCGCCCACCCATTGCGCAACATGAAAAACCTTTTCTCGAATCCGGAGTTACCCGCCTATTTTTTCGGGTTAACCCTTAAATTTCAAGAGTGGTAGTTTGCCGCATGTGAGCAAAAAACGCAAGTGGATGCTGAAAATTTAGGCAGCAAAGGTAGGGATTATTCGTACTTTAAGTTAGTACTAGCTATCTAATTTTGGCTTACCGGCCGGCGTTAGCGTCCGCTACCGTCAGAGCTGTCATGTTAACAATACGGCGCACCGTTGCCGTGGCGGTCAGGATATGCATGGGCTTGTTGGCCCCCAGCAAAACCGGGCCAATAGCGATATTGCCGCCTGCCGCTGTTTTCAGCAGGTTGTACGAAATATTGGCTGCATCAATATTGGGCAGGACCAGCAGATTGGCCTCTCCCGTCAGCGTGCTATTCGGCATGATGAGGGCACGCGCATCGGCGTCCAGCGCCATGTCACCGTGCATTTCCCCGTCAACCTCAAGCCAGGGCGCTTTTTCGCGCAGCAATTCCAGCGTGCGGCGCATCTTCAGTGCGCTCGGCGAATTGGTGGAGCCGAAATTCGAATGAGACAGTAAGGCCGCCTTGGGTTTGATGCCGAAGCGCATCATTTCCTCGGCCGCCATGGTGGTGATCTCCGCCAGCTGCTCGGCCGTCGGGTCGCAGTTGACATGCGTGTCGAGCAGGAAAACCTGGCGGTTAGGCAGCAGCAGGCCATTCATGCAGGCATAGGTATTGACGCCTTCACGCTTGCCGATTACCTGGTCGAGATAGTCCAGGTGGTGAGCCGTCGTGCCCCAGGTGCCGCAGATCAAACCATCCACGTCGCCCTTGTGCAGCAACATGCCGGCAATCAGCGTCAAGCGGCGGCGCATTTCGATCTTGGCGATCTGCACGGTGACGCCGCGGCGCTCCATCATGCGGTGATAGGTTTGCCAGAAGTCCCGGTAGCGATGGTCCTGCTCGACGTTGACCACGTCGTAGTCGAGCTCCTCCTTCAGGCGCAGGCCAAATTTCTCGATGCGCTGGGCAATGATGGCGGGTCGGCCAATCAGTGTCGGGCGCGCGAGCCCTTCGTCCACCACAATCTGGCAGGCGCGCAATACACGCTCCTCTTCGCCTTCCGCGTAGGCCACGCGTTTGCGGCTGGCAGCCTTGGCGGCCGCAAAAATCGGCTTCATCACCGTACCCGAGGCATAGACAAAGCTTTGCAACCTCTCGCGGTAGGCATTCATATCCTGGATGGGCCGCAAGGCCACCCCGCTGTCGGCGGCAGCTTGAGCCACCGCAGGTGCGATCTTCATCATGAGACGCGGATCGAAGGGCTTCGGAATCAGGTACTCCGGACCGAACGCAAGCTTTTCGCCCACATAAGCGGCCGCCACGACTTCGCTCTGCTCGGCCTGAGCCAACTCGGCAATGGCGTGAACCGCGGCGATTTCCATCTCCACGGTGATGGTGGAGGCTCCGGCATCCAGGGCACCGCGGAAAATATAGGGAAAGCACAGGACGTTGTTGACCTGGTTGGGATAGTCGGTGCGGCCGGTCGCCATGATGGCGTCATCACGCACGGTGCGCACGTCTTCGGGCGTGATTTCCGGATTGGGATTCGCCAGCGCCAGGATGATGGGCTTGGCAGCCATTTTGGCGACCATGTCCTTCTTGAGCACTCCGCCAGCCGACAGACCCAAAAAGATGTCTGCGCCGGCAATGACGTCGGCAAGCGTGCGCGCGTCGGTTTTCTGCGCGAACTGGATCTTGTCTTCATCCATCAGCTCGGTGCGGCCCTCATACACCACACCGGCCAAGTCGGTCACAAACACGTTTTCGCGCTGGATGCCCAGCTTGAGCAACAGGTTCAGGCAAGCCAGCGCCGCTGCCCCTGCGCCGGAGGTCACCAGCTTGACCTGGCCGGGGCCCTTGCCAACAATCTTCAGGGCATTCAATACCGCAGCACCCACGGTGATGGCCGTGCCGTGCTGGTCGTCGTGGAACACCGGGATCTTCATGCGTTTGCGCAGTTCGCGCTCCACATAGAAACAATCGGGTGCCTTGATGTCTTCGAGGTTGATGGCGCCGAAGGTCGGCTCCAGCGAGGCAATGATGTCAACCAGCTTGGCTGGGTCTTTTTCGTCGATTTCGATGTCAAAGACATCCACGCCAGCGAATTTCTTGAAAAGAACGCCTTTGCCTTCCATGACGGGCTTGGCGGCCAGTGGGCCAATGTCGCCCAGGCCCAGAACGGCGGTGCCATTGGTGACCACTGCCACCAGATTGCCGCGGCTGGTGTATTTGAAAGCGTTATTGGGATCTTTGACGATTTCTTCGCAAGGCGCCGCGACACCGGGGGAGTAAGCCAATGCCAGGTCACGCTGGTTGGTCAGTTGCTTCGTCGCCGCGATGGCAACCTTGCCCGGTGTTGGAAACTCGTGGTATTCAAGCGCTGCGCGGCGCAGTTCGGCGCGTTTTTCTTCACGGTCAGCGGGTGTCGCGGGGGTGGGTATCGGCATCAGCAAGGTCTCCAGCGGAACGGTCGGGGCGACCGTCAATTTTTTGTAAGGTCAGCGATTGTAGGCCGTTGGACGGGAAAACCCTAGTAAGTGAATCTACGCAAAAAGGTGCTTTGCCTTTGACTTTTCAGCACAGAAAACCGCTTTACCGGCAGCTGTTTCACGATAACGGTGCGTAAACGTTTTTTGTGCGATTTAAGCGGGAAATGCTGAACAGCTATATAGCATGTCAGCGCGCGACACCCAGCAAATGATCAAGGCGCTCCGGCTGGTCGCGCAGAGCCTGGGCCGTCCCCGCATGAACCACCATGCCCCGGTCAAGCACCACGGCGCTGTCAGAAATGGCCAAAATGGCCTGCGGGTGCTGCTCCACGATGATGGCGCTCAGGCCTTCTTCGCGCGTGATGCGGCGGATGGCGCGCAGCAACTCCTCCACGATGATGGGCGCCAGGCCTTCCAGCGGCTCGTCGAGCAGCAACAGCTTCGGGTTCAGCACCAGCGCCCGGCCCACGGCCAGCATCTGCTGCTCGCCGCCCGACAGCTGCGTGCCCAGGTTGCCCTTGCGCTCGGCCAGGCGCGGGAACATGGCGTACACACCGTCAGGATTCCATTTGCCCGGGCGGGCCACCGCAGTCAGGTTCTCGTGCACCGTCAGCGACTTGAAGATGTTGCGTTCCTGCGGCACCCAGCCTATGCCGGCCGCTGCGCGTTCGTGCGAGGGCAGCCGGTGCAGTGCGACCATCGCTGCGCCCGCGCCGAATGAAATGGCTCCTCCATGCTGCCGCGTCGCACCGGCCAGCGTGTTGATCAGCGTGGTCTTGCCGGTGCCGTTGCGGCCCAGCAGCGCAAGCGTCTGGCCTTCACCGAGCGTGAAAGACACCTCGTGCAGCACCACGGCTTCGCCATAACCGGCGCGCAGCTGGTCAACCTCGAGCAGCTCAGCCATGGGCCATCTCCTCCCCATGTTCCTCTCCATGGCCCAGGTAAACCGCCTTGACCTGCGGGTCGGCCGCGATCTGTTCGGGCGTGCCCTCGGTCAGCAGCGTGCCGTTGACCAGCACCGTCATGGTGGTGGCGAAGCTGAACACCAGGTCCATATCGTGTTCGATCAACAGCACCGATACGTCGGCCGGCAGCGCGGCCACGGTTTGCAGCAGCTCCTCGCGTTCGCCGGCCGGCACGCCCGCCACGGGCTCGTCCAGCAGCAGCACGCGCGGCTCGCAGGCCAGCGCCACGGCGATCTCCAGCAGGCGGCGCTTGCCGTATGCCAGCACGCGGGTCGGTTGATCCATCACCTCGGCGAGGTGAAACTGCTCCAGCAATTGTTCGCAGCGTTCAGCCACGGCCCGGTTGCGGCCCAGCGGCTGCCACCATTTCGCGCCCAGGCCGGTTTGCTGCGATATGGCCAGCGCCAGCGTCTGCAAAGGCGTCAGCGAGTCGAAGAGCTGGTTGATCTGGAAGGTGCGCACCATGCCGCGCTTGACGCGCTGGTGCGGCGCCAGCCGCGTGATGTCTTCGCCTTCGAGCAGGATGCGGCCCTCGGTCGGCTGCAGCACGCCCGTCAGCAGGTTGACCAGCGTGGTCTTGCCTGCGCCGTTGGGGCCTATCAAGGCGTGGCGCGCACCGCGCCGCAGGTTCAGGCTCACGTTGTTGGTGGCCGCAATGCCGCCGAAGCGCATCACCAGCCCTTGCGCGGACAGCACCGCGTCATGCGTTGGGTCGCTCACGGGCGGCCTCCGTTGCGGCGCTGCGGCAGCCAGGTCCAGGGCCGGACCAGCCTTTCGCGGCCCACCAGCACCAGCACCACCAGGAAGAGGCCAATCCAGAAGGTCCAATACTGCGGCGTGATGGACGAGAGCGCATCCTGCATCAGCTTGAACACAATGGCCCCGGCCACGCCGCCATACAGCCAGCCTACGCCGCCCACCACCAGGATCAGCAGTACGTCGGCCGAGCGGTGGAATTCGAACAGATCCAGTGAGGCGAAGCCGGTGGTCTGCGTCAGCAGTGCGCCGGCCGCGCCGGCCACGCCCGCAGCCACCGTGTAGACCACCGCCAGCCGCGACGCCACCGGGATGCCGATGGCCATGGCGCGCAGGCGGTTGTCGCGTATCGCTTTGAGCGTCGCGCCCAGCGGCGAATGCACCAGTCGGCGCATCAGCACGAACAGCACCAGCAGCACCACCAGCGAATAGTAGGCGGCGGTGCGGCCCGCGAGGTCGAATTCAAAGCGGCCCAGCAGTGGGCCCATGACCACGCCTTGCAGGCCGTCGGCGCCGCCGGTCAGCCAGTCGAGCTTGTTGGCCAGCTCCAGCAGGATCAGCGCCACGCCCAGCGTCACCATGAGCCGCGTCAGGTCGCTGCCGCGCTGGATGGTGAGCGAGCACAGGGCGCCGAGCAGCGTGGCGGTGGTGATGCCCACGGCCAAGCCCACCAGCGGGTCGGGCATGACCAGCTTGGCGAACAGCGCCGCCGCATAGCCGCCTATGCCGAAGAAGGCCGCATGGCCCAGCGAGACGATGCCGGTGTAACCCAGCACCAGGTCCAGCGACACCGCGAACAGCGCGACGATGGCGATCTCATTGATGATGGATGCATGGCTGGGCATCAGCACCGGTGCGGCGAAGGCCAGGAGCCAGAGCACTGGTTCCCAGGGCTTCCAGCGGCTGCTTTTGAGCAGCGATGTCTGCGTGTTGCCCATGCTATTTGCCACCCTTGCGCACGAAGAGGCCTTGCGGCCGCCAGATCAGGATCACGATCATCAGGCTGTAGACGATGAAGGCGCCCAGCTTGGGAATGTAGTACTTGCCCGCCACGTCGGCGATGCCCAGGAGCAGGGCGGCCAGCAGCGGGCCGGTGATCGACGAGGTGCCGCCCACGGCTACCACGATCAGGAAATAAATCATGAACTTGAGCGGAAAGCTCGGGTCCAGGCCCAGCACCTCGGCGCCCAGCGCGCCGCCCAGGCCGGCCAGGCCCGAGCCCACGGCGAAGGTTGAGAGAAACACCAGGTTGACGTTGATGCCCAGGCCGGCCGCCACGCGCTGGTCGTCCACCGACGCGCGCAAGCGGCTGCCGAAGCGCGTGCGCGCCAGCAGGTACTGCAGGCCCACCGTCAACGCTGCGCACACTGCGATGATGAACAGCCGGTAGTGGCCCATGCCCAGCATCCAGGCGCCGCTGCCGATCTCGGTGCGGCCCTTGAGCCATTCGGGTAACTGGATGATCTGCTGCGTCGAGCCCACGAAGTAATCCACGCTAGCCACCGCCATGAACACCAGGCCTATGGAAAACAGCACCTGGTCCAGGTGCGGCTTGTTGTAGAGCGGCCGGTAGAGCGTGCGCTCCAGCACCGCGCCCAGCAGCGCCGAGCCTAAGAAGGCCAGCGGCAGGCACAGCAAAAAAGGAATGCCGAAGTGCTGCATCAGAAGCACGGTGATGTAGCCGCCGGCCATCGCGAAGGCGCCATGCGCGAGGTTGATGAAATTCATCAAGCCCATGGTCACGGCCAGGCCCACCGCCAGGATGAACAGCAGCATGCCGTAAGCGATACCGTCGAAAAGGATCGTGAGCATTTGTCTTCGCAAGGAACGGCGCGGAACCGGCTTTTGCCGGGCCGCAGAGGTTGCCCCCAGCAGGGGGAGGCGCCGCGAAGCGGCGCTTCGGGGGTTACTTGTTCT
Source organism: Polaromonas aquatica (assembly GCF_050626995.1). Lineage (GTDB taxonomy): Bacteria > Pseudomonadota > Gammaproteobacteria > Burkholderiales > Burkholderiaceae_C > Polaromonas > Polaromonas aquatica_A. Next base: position 2,008,392 of record NZ_CP192467.1, read on the forward strand.
TTCCGGGGTCCTTGACGTCCTTGATCACGTCAAACTCCACGTTGTAAAGCTGGCCGTCCTTCTTCTCGACCTTGCGCAGGTAGACGTCCTGCACGATGTCGCGCGTCTGCGCGTCGATGAAGATCTTGCCGCGCGGGCTTTCAAACAGCTGGCCTTTCATGGCCTCGAGCAGCGCGTCGCCGCCACCCTGGCCCTTGCTGGTTTTGAGTGCCTCGTAGATTACCCGCATGCCGTCATAGCCGCCCACGGCCATGAAGTTGGGACGCAGGCCCTTGTTGGCCTTGGCAAAAGCTTCCACGAATCTTTTGTTCATGGCTGAGGGGTGCGCCGCCGAATAGTGATGAGAGGTCACCACGCCGATCGCGCCGTCTCCCATGTCGTTGAGCTGGTCGTCGTCTGTCACGTCGCCGGTGGCGATCAGCCGTATGCCGGCCTTGTCCAGGCCGCGCTCGAGGAACTGCTTCATCACCGCGGCGCCCGCGCCGGAGGGCACGAAGACGAACAGCGCATCGGGTTTGTTGTCGCGCACTTTTTGCAGGAAGGGTGCGAAGTCGGGATTGCGCAGCGGCACACGCAGCGCGTCGGTCACCTGGCCGCCGTTGAAGGTCAGGCGGTCCTTGAAGTATTTCTCGGCATCGATGCCGGGGCCGTAGTCGGACACCAGCGTGACCACTTTCTTGATGCCGTTTTTTGGCGCCCAGTCGGCCAATGCGACCGAGACCTGCGGCAGGGTGAAGCTGCTGCGCACGATGTAGGGCGAGGCCTGGGTGATGCTGGACGTTGCTGCGGCCATCACCACCATCGGTGTCTTCGACTGCGTCGCAATGGGCGCGGTGGCCAGCGCCGAGGGCGTGATGCCAAAGCCCGCCAGCACATTGACTTTGTCATTGACCACCAGTTCCTGCGCCAGACGGCGCGTGGTGTCCGGCAGCGAGGTGTCGTCCTTCACGATCAGCTGGATTTTTTTGCCCGCCACGCTGTCACCGTTCTGCGCCATATAAAGACGCACTGCTGCTTCGATCTGCCGGCCCGTGGTGGCCTGCTGGCCTGTCATCGGCAATATCAGGCCGATCTTGAAGGTGTTGTCCTGGGCCAGTGCCGAGGTGGCCGAAGCCAGGGTGGAAACGGCAAGTGCGGCGGCGGTAAAAAGGCGTCTTTTCATGGTTTGTCTCCAGTGGTCGATTTGAATTTATAAGGATGGATAGAAGGCCGATGAGGGTGGCTGGCGCTAGTTTACTGAGCGTTCGTGATGAGCACCAATGTTCTATATACGAACTGTCGGGAAGCCAAAACGGAGCACCACCTTCCGATGTTCAAGCGTCAGGCCGGTAGGAAGAATCCAGCGTCACCGAGCCCACTACCCGTGAGACACATGCGCACAGCCGCGTGTTCTGCTGCCTCTCGTGCTCACTGAGAAAGACGTCGCGGTGGTCGATCTCGCCGTCCAGCGCCAGCACGTCCAGCGTGCACAGGCCGCATTCGCCGCGTTTGCAGTCGGATACCGCTTCGACGCCGGCCTGTTCCAGGGCGTCCAGCAGGCTGCAACCGGCCGGCACGGTGATGTCCAGCGCGTGGCGAGGAATCAGCACCCGGAAAGCCTGCGGCGAAAAGCGTCCGCTGTTGCCGAAGGTCTCGTAACGCAGGTCGGCCGCCGGCCGGCCAGACGCCTCCCAGGCGTGGCGCGCAGCGTCCAGCATGGGCACCGGGCCGCAGACATACATTTGCGCGCCCGGTGGCAGCGCCGCGATCTCGGCGGTGAAATCGATGCGCGTGTCGACGGCCGCCTGCAGCCGCTCGCCCAGGCAGGCCCGCAGCGCCTGCCCGTAAGCCAGTTCAGCTTCACTGCGCACGCCATACAGCATGCGCAGTGAACGGCCCGACTGCGCACAGCGTCCGGCCAATGCCTGGGCCATACCCAGCAGCGGCGTGATGCCTATGCCGCCGGCCACCAGCAGGTAGGCCGGCGCGTTGAAGTCCAGCGGGAAATGGTTGCGCGGCCCGCTGACCTGCAGGCGGTCGCCGGTGGCCAGCCGCCACATCGCGCGCGAACCGCCGCGGCCGTCGTCCAGCCGCTTCACCGCGATGCGCCACGTTTGCCCGTCGGGCTCGCCGACCAGCGAGTAGGAGCGCAGTTCCGGCTTGCCGTCGACCAGCAGCTGCATCTGAAGGTGGCTGCCTGGTTCGTGGCGTTGTACGGTGGCTGCGTCACCCGTGGGCCGGATGCGGAACTCGCGCACGGTGGGCGTAAGGTCCCCAAAAGATTCAATGACCGCATCGGTCCAAGTAGCACAGGCTCTCATTCTTCAGTTCTCCATGGTCTCTTCAATTCGCGGGCCATTGGTGGCGCCCCATTGAGGGGGAGGCGGGCGCAGGCCGCTTCGGGAGGAGCGTCACTTCTTCCGTATCAAGCGCACGCCTGGCATCTGGTCCAGGTTGTGGCTGGCCACGGCGGCGCGCAGGTTGCGCTGGGCCAGGCGCGAATGCTCGCGCATGATGGCTTCGGCGCGTGAACCCTCGCGCTGCTCGATGGCGTCCAGTACCTGGCGGTGCTGGTCCTGCGCCACGATGAGCATGTCGCGCGCGCGCGGCGAGTTGGCCTGCACCACCACAAAACCCGAGGCCGAGGCGAAGGGCAGGCTGGACACGCGGTCCAGTTCCTTGGCGATCACCTCGCTGCCCGCCATTTCGCTGAGCAGCGCGTGAAAACGCTCGTTGAGCGCCACGTAGCTTGAAAACGCCTCGTCGTTAAGGGCCGGCTGGCTCAGCACTTCGTCGATGCGGTTCAGGCATTCGCGCGCTTCGCCGAGCACCACGGTGGGCGCGCCGCGCTCGGCCGCCAGCCGCGCCGACAGGCCTTCGATCGTGCCGCGCAGCTCGATCGCCTCGGACACGTCGCGCTCCGAGAACGTGCGCACAGCGTAGCCGCCGTTGGGCAGCGACTCCAGCAGACCCTCCTGTTCCAGGCGCATCAATGCCGCGCGGATGGGTGTGCGCGAAAAGCCGAGCTTTTCAACGATGGACAGCTCGGCAATGCGCGCGCCGCCGGGCAACTCGCCGGCAAGGATCATTTCGCGGAGCTGCAGTTGCGCCCGCACCTGGGCACTTTCAAGGCTGTTTTGGCCTGTAGCCCCAACAGAATCTGCGGTAGTAGCTACTGAATTGATAGCATTGATTGTGGTTCGCATAAAAGATGAGCTCCGCCTCAGGCCGCCAGCCGGATAGCGATGACAGGCGCCGTTGGTTTTTCTTTCGCGATCAGTCCGTCTATCAGGCGCCGCGCCCACATGGAGCCGGCATCGATGTTCAGGTTATAGAACTGATGGTCCGGGTGTTCGTCGATGGCGACCTGCTGGGCCTCCAGTACATGTTCGTCCTCGCGGAAGATGCCGGCCACGCCTTCGCGCAACTGGTGCGTCAGGCGCTGCTCGCCCAGGCAGTAATTGCGCGCGAAGGCCCAGAAGTAGTGGCAGCTGCCGTCGGTCTCGGGCGTCACCGTGTTCAGCACAAAACCGTTGACGCCCTTGCTGCGGTCGCCGGGCCGGCCGTCCCTGGGCGGCGCGCCCGACCCGGCCTCGGCCACGCCGACGTCGATGTTCACGGTGCAGGGCGCTTCGAATTTGATGATCTGCCAGCGGTCCACCTTGCCCTTGTAGCCGCGCGCATGTTCGATCTGTCCGGCCCAGAAGGGTGGCGCGTCTATGTTCTCCATCCAGCGCGTCACAGTGGCGGTGCGGTCGCCGTGCGTGGCCACAAAGGGCGCTTCGGCCACGGCGCGCTGGCCGATGCTGGAGCCGTGCACAAAGGTCTCGTGGGTCAGGTCCATCAGGTTGTCCACCACCAGGCGGTAGTCGCACTTCACGGTGATCAGCTTGCCGTCGCCGGCCCAGGCCGGGTCGTCGTTCCAGTGCATGTCGGGCACCAGCGCCGGGTCCGCCTTGGCCGGGTCGCCGGGCCAGACCCAGACGAAGCGGTGCTTTTCCACCACCGGGAAGGCGCGTACGCAGGCCGAGGGGTTCAGCGTTTCCTGGCTGGGCATATGGGTGCAGCGGCCCTGCGCGTTGTAGACCAGGCCGTGGTAGCCGCAAGTCACCTCGTCGCCGTTGAGCGTACCCATGGACAGCGGCAAGAGCCGGTGCCAGCAGGCGTCCTCCAACACGGCAATCTGGCCGTCTGTGCGGCGGAACATCACGAGCTTCTGTTTGCAGATCGTGCGCGCCAGCAGCTTGCGGCCGACCTCGACGTCATAGGCGGCGGCGTACCAGGCGTTCAACGGAAAAGCGGGTTTTTTGGCATCCATGGATACTCAATGTATACATAAATTGCCGAAAAGCCAAGAAAAACAGGGATATTGAGGGTAAATACGGAGTTGTTGTATTCAATGAAGTGAGTTTTAGCTGGAATACCATGAGGCCCTGTACTTGCAAACTACGGAGACTTTCCCATGACCGCCAAACTCCCCGCCCGCTACGACCATGTCGGCAGCTTTTTGCGTCCCCAGTACCTGCTCGAGGCCCGCGAACAAAAAGCCAAGGGCCAGATCACGCCTGAACAACTGCGCAAGGTTGAAGACCAGGCCATCACCGAAATCGTGAAGTTCCAGGAAGACGTGGGCCTGAAAAGCATCACCGACGGCGAATTCCGCCGCACCTACTTCCACATCGATTTCCTGGAGCAGATCGGCGGGGTGAAGACCGACATCCCGGTCACGATCCAGCGGCCCGACGGCACCATGGAACTGGCGCCCCCGGTGATGCGCGTGATCGACAAGGTGCGCCACGTGAAGGACATCCAGCTCGCCGACTTCCAGTACCTCAAAAGCCAGGTCAGCGCCGGCAACACGCCCAAGGTCACCATTCCCTCGCCCACCATGCTGCACTTTCGCGGCGGCCGCGCCGGCATCAGCAAGGAAGCCTATCCCGAGCTCGATCCGGCTTTTTACGACGATGTGGCTAAAGCCTATGGCGACGAGCTGCGCAGCCTGGCCGCGGCTGGCTGCACCTATGTGCAGATGGACGACACCAACCTGGCTTATCTCTGCGACGAAAAAATGCGCGAAGCGGCGCGCCAGCGCGGCGACGATCCCAACGAGCTGCCGCATCGCTACGCCAGGTTCATCAACAAGGTGGTCGCGCAAAAGCCCGCCGGCATGACGCTGGCCATGCACCTGTGCCGCGGCAACTTCAAGAGCACCCACGCCGCGGCCGGCAACTACGAGCCGGTGGCCGAAGCGCTGCTCAAGGAGATGGACCTGGACGCCTATTTCCTCGAATACGACGACAGCCGCAGCGGCGACTTCAAGCCCCTGCGCTACCTGCCCAAGGGCAAGACCGTGGTGCTGGGCCTGGTCACCACCAAGTTCGGCGAAATGGAAAGCAAGGACGACCTGAAGCGCCGCATCGAGGACGCCGCAAAATACGCACCGCTGGAGCAGCTCGCGCTGTCACCGCAGTGCGGCTTCAGCAGCACGGTGCACGGCAACAATATCGCCGTCGAAGCGCAGCGCAACAAGCTGCGCCTGGTGGTCGAGACCGCGCAGGAGGTCTGGGGCGCGGCCTGACATGGCGCGCTGCTAGGCGCGGGCCGTGGCCAGGGCTGCCTGCTCGCCGCCCCAGCGCTGCCAGGCTTTCTCGTGAAAGAAAAACGCGAAAGCCTGCACGGTTGGCTCCAGCAGGCTCAGCGTGATGGCCAGGAGGAAGTTGCCGGTGACTGCGTAGGCCACCAGTGCCGCGACGGTGACGTGCACCACGTAATAGCTGGCCGTTTTCTTGAGGGTGGGCAAGTTGGTGCGGACAAGTTGGGTCATCGGATTCTCCTTGGATAGCTCAGAACGATCAACATGCTGCTAATAATAGTAAAAGGCTAACTACAAGGCCAATTGATTGGCCCTAAGTGGTTCATAGCCGTCATGGGGACGGGTGAGCCCTATTGCCCGCATCGCGGCACAACAGTACACCCTGCGCCATCGCGACCGGGCGCACCAGGTGGGCAAAGCCAATGGCACAAAGACGCGCACCGTGACATTTCCTGCAGGTATCATCTGCCCGACAACCACTTCAAGGGAGCGCGCCGTGGCCTTAATGGACTTCATCAAGAAACAGTTCATCGACATCATCCAGTGGACCGAGGACGATGACGGCACCCTGGCCTGGCGTTTCCCGATGGCCGAGATGGAGATCCAGTACGGCGCTTCGCTCACCGTGCGTGAGTCGCAGATGGCGGTCTTCGTCAACGAGGGCAAGATCGCCGATGTCTTCGGCCCCGGTATGTACAAGCTGACGACGCAGACCATCCCGGTGCTGACTTACCTCAAGAACTGGGACAAGCTGTTTGAGTCTCCTTTCAAGAGCGACGTCTACTTCTTCAGCACCCGCCAGCAGATCGACCAGAAGTGGGGCACGCCCCAGCCCATCACCATTCGCGACAAGGACTTCGGTGCTGTCCGGCTGCGCGCCTTCGGCAACTACAACTTCCGGATTGCCGACCCCAAGCTCTTTCACACCGAAATCTCGGGCACGCGCGACCGCTACACCACGGCCGACCTTGACGGGCAGCTGCGCGGCCTGGTGCTGCAGAATATTTCCGCGGCCATTGCAGCCAGCAACATCGCCTTTCTTGACCTCGCCGCGAACCAGCTGGTGTTTGCGCAGGCATTGGCGGCACAACTTGTACCGGAGTTTGCCAAGATCGGCCTGAAGCTCGAGGGCATGACGGTGCAGAACGTCTCGCTGCCTGAAGAGCTGCAGAAGATCCTTGACCAGAAAATTGGCATGGGCATGGTCGGCAACGACATGGGCAAGTTCATGCAGTACCAGACGGCGCAGGCCATCCCTAAGTTCGCCGAAGGCGGTGGTGGCGGGGGCAGCGGCATTGCCGGTGACGCCATGGGGTTGGGCGCCGGGGTGGCCCTGGGCCAGGTGCTGGCGCAAAACCTCCAGCAAGGCCTGCAGGGCAACACGGCCCAGGCGGCTTCAGCAGCGGCAGCGGCTGCGGCAGTCAAGCCCGACGATGTGATGGCCACGCTCGAGAAACTCGGCGAACTCAAGGCCAAGGGCATCCTGACTCAGGAAGAGTTTGACGCCAAGAAGGCCGAGCTGCTGAAGAAGCTGGTCTGAGCATGTGGCTCCCACGCTTGTCACTTCGTGTACTACGCAGCCCCCTGAGGGGGCCATCGCTTGCTCGGGGCGGCCCTTCGCTGCGCGTGCCCTCCTTCTGGCGCTGAGTTTCATCTGCTGTGACTGAAGTCACCCAGCAACGCGCCTACCGCGCGCCGTGTCCCGGCTGCGGCGCGCCCGTTGAATTCCGCAGCGCGCAGTCCACCCATGCGGTATGCGGCTACTGCCAGAGCACGGTCGTGCGCGACGGCGACACGCTGTCGCGCATCGGGAAGATGGCCGAGCTGTTCAACGACTTCAGCCCCCTGCAGCTGCAGGCATCCGGGATCCACCAGGGCCGCAACTTCACGCTTGTCGGCCGGCTGCAATACAAGTACGCCCAGGGTACCTGGACCGAGTGGTACGCGGTGCTGGACGACGGCAGCCCGGCCTTCCTGAGTGAAGACAACGGTGCCTATGTTTTCAGCCGCCCTACCAGCCTTCAGCGCGCCGTGCCCCCGGCCGAAAGCTTTCGCGTCGGCGCTACCACGGCCATCAATGCCAAGCCCTTCAGCGTCGCGTCCAACGAGAGCGTGGCGCTGCTGTCCGCCCAGGGCGAACTCCCTCATCTGCCCGCGCTGGGCGTGCCGTTCCCCATGGTGGAGCTGCGCAGCGCCGACGGTGACGTGTTCAGCATGGATTACGGCACGGGACCCGGCGGGGCGCCTGCCCTGTCGCTGGGCCGCTCAGTGCTGCTGGACGACCTCAAACTCACCGGATTGAAAGACGAGTTCGCCAAGAATATCTCCGGCAAGCAGTTCAGTTGCCCCAATTGCGGCGCGACGGTCGAGGTCACGCTGGCCGGCAGCAAGAGCATCACCTGCCGCTCCTGCAGCAGCATCATCGACCTCACGCAGGGTATTGGGGCGGCGCTCAAGCATGCGATACAGGAGGAGCCTGTCAGCCCCTTGATCGCGCTGGGCACCACCGGCCAGCTGCAGGGTGTGAAATGGCAGGTGGTGGGTTTTCAGCACCGCATGGGACACGAGCCCGAGGACGCCGACGAGCTGTTTGGCTGGGACGAATACCTGCTCTACAACCAGAAGCGCGGCTTCGCATTTCTGGTGGATGCCACCGACGGCTGGAGTGTGGTCAAACCGGTCACCGGGGCGCCCAGCTTCAAGACGGGTGACGACCGCGCCAGTTACCTCAAGACAACTTACCAGCTGCAAAGCAGCTACCGTGCTGAAACCACCTATGTGGCCGGCGAGTTCTACTGGCAGGTCGAGCGCGGGCAAAAAACATTCAACCGCGACTTTGCCAGCGGCAGCGCGCTGCTGTCGCAAGAGGAAGCCCCGAATGAAATCACCTGGTCCAGCGGCAGCAAGGTGGACGGCGACCTCGTGGCCAGGGCCTTCAATCTGGAAGGCAAGAAAGACCTCTTCAAACGCACGGATGCCGCGCCCCTGAGCAGCGCATCGGGCATAGGTTGCGGCACCGTTATCGTGGTGGTGTTGATCCTGCTGGTTCTTTTGTTGATGACCCGCTGTTCGCGTTGCGATCCCAGGGTCGAGAACTGTTCTTCGTCCAGCAGCGCGCGGAGTTCGGGAGGCTCGTACGGTGGCTATTCCGGCGGAGGCGGTCATAAATGAGGGCGGCCTCCTTTTACCTGTATTCAATCTGGCAGATTTTTTCTGGAGAACATCATGGGACTTGAATGGCTTAAACCCGCCGCTTTCCTCGGCTCAATCCTGTTCGCGCTGATCGGCGTGATCATCTTCTGGCTGAGCTTTGTCATCATCGACAAAATGACGCCGTACGACTTGTGGCTGGAGATCGTCGAGAAGCAGAATATGGCGCTGGCCGTCGTTGTGGCGGCGATGGCGCTGGGCATCTGCGTGATAGTAGCCGCCGCCATCCACGGGTGATTCTTTCGGGGCTACTGCGCGAGCCGGGGGCTGCGTTTGTCCGGTGCTCGGAACCCTCACGTACCGCAAGTACGTTCCGGTTCCTGTGCTCCGTCCGCCTTGCCCGCGGCCCGCTCGCTACGCCCTAGGCGCCGTTGTTGATCGGCTCGCTTCGCATCGCATTTCTGCAGTTCATCGGCATCTCTGTTTTGAACACTAACTCCTCCACACCCTCTACACCGCGCCCTCTCGAAGTCGCGCTGCTGGCCAGCGTTTTTGTGGTCGCGGCATGCGGGCTGGTGTATGAGCTCGCTGCGGGCGCGCTGGCGTCTTACCTGCTCGGTGATTCGGTGTTGCAGTTTTCCACCATCATTGGCAGCTACCTGTTCGCCATGGGCATCGGATCCTGGCTGTCGCGGTTTTTTGAGCGTCAGCTGCCGGCGCACTTTTTGCGCATAGAGCTGCTGGTGGCGCTGATTGGCGGTGTGTTGCCGGCTACGCTGTTCCTGGCCAATGCCTATATTCCCGCCGCCTTCCGCTTTCTGCTGTATGCCATGGTGCTGCTGGTGGGCACGCTGGTGGGGCTGGAGATTCCGCTGGTCATGCGCATCCTGCGTCGCAACGTGGCGCTCAAGGAGCTGGTGTCGCAAGTCCTCACGTTTGACTACCTGGGCGCGCTGGCGGTGTCGCTCGCATTTCCGCTGGTGCTGGTACCGCAGCTGGGCCTGATCCGCACCGGCCTGCTGTTTGGGTTGATGAATGCGGCGGTCGCGGTGTGGGCGCTGTGGCTGTTTCGCCATGAGCTGAGGCACTTCAAGGCGCATGCGGCTGCCTGCGCGCTGGTGTTGTGCGCGCTGGGCGCTGGCTTTGCGGGCGCCCAGCAAATTACCACCCTGGCTGAAGATCACTTCTACCAGGACACCGTGGTCTTTACCGCCACTACGCCCTACCAGCGCATTGTGGTGACCAATGGCCGCGTGGGCCATCGGTTATTCCTTAACGGGAATCTGCAGTTTGCCGAGCGCGACGAATACCGTTACCACGAGGCGCTGGTGCATCCGGTCATGAGCGCGCACGGCGCACCGAAAAAAGTCGCGGTGCTCGGCGGCGGCGACGGCATGGCGGTGCGTGAGGTCCTCAAATACCCCGGCGTGGAAAGCGTCACCCTGGTCGAGTTGGACCCGGCCATGACAACCCTCTTCAGCCAGCAGCCGGCTTTGCGGCAGCTCAATAGCGATGCGCTGCTGTCGCCCAAAGTGCGTGTCGTGAATGCCGACGCCTTCCAGTGGCTCGACAAAAGCGCCGACATGTTCGACATCATCATTGTTGACTTCCCCGACCCCACCAACTTCTCCATCGGCAAGCTCTACACCAACTCGTTCTACGCCTTGCTTGACCGGCATCTTTCGGCCAGTGGCTATGCCGTGGTGCAGACCACCTCCCCTCTGGTGGCGCGCCGCAGCTACTGGACGGTGGTCAGCACGCTGGAGTCGGTGGGCCTGAAAACCGCGCCGTACCATGCCAACGTGCCCAGCTTCGGCGAATGGGGTTTTGTGGCCGCCGGCCGGCGGCCTTTCAGCCCCACCACGCAGGTGGCCGCCCTGCCCTCCGGCTTGCGGTTCCTGGATGCCCAAACCCTGCCGCTGCTCTTTGATTTCCCGAAAGACATGTCGCGCGTGCCGGCGCCCGTCAACCGGCTTTCCAGCCAGGACCTGGTGCACAGCTACGAGCAGGAATGGGGCAAGGTGCTGCATTGAAGCGCCGCCATTTCCTGGCCGCATCCGCGCTCCCCATGCTGGGGTGTAGGCAAACCAGGCATATCGAAGGTGGTTTTACCGGCATCAGCCACGAGCGCGGCCACGCACTGCGGCCTGAGCCCGGCAAGGCGCGCACCTGGCCCGCGCCTTCCATCACACAGCGTACGCGTGTGCTGATTGCGGGTGGCGGCGTCGCCGGCCTGGCGGCGGCGCGCGCACTGCGCCTGCGCGGCATCGATGATTTTGTGATGCTGGAGCTGGAAGACAGCGCCGGCGGCAACAGCCGCGCCGGTGTGGTCAATGGCGTGCCCTGCCCGCTGGGCGCGCACTACCTGCCGGTACCGGGCGACGACGCGCGCGACGTCCAGGACTTGCTGGAAGAGCTATCGCTGCGCCGTCGCGTGGCCGGCCGCTGGGTCTACGATGAACGCCACCTCTGCCACAGCCCGCAGGAGCGCCTGTTTATCAAGGGCCAGTGGCAGGAAGGCCTGCTGCCGGTACAGGACTTGGAGACCGGCGCGCTGGACGAGTACCGGCGTTTTGCGGTACTGGTGCAGCAAGCCTCGTCTGCGGCCCCCTTTCTGATTCCTGTGACCGGGGCACCCCTGGCACCGCAACACCGCGCGCTGGACGCCATGACGTTTGAAACCTGGCTGAACCAGCAGCAACTCACCAGCGCGCCGCTGCGCTGGTACCTTGACTACTGCTGTCGCGACGACTACGGCGCCGGGCTGGACAAGGTTTCGGCTTGGGCCGGCATTCACTACTTTGCCAGCCGCCACGGGTTTCACGCGCCGGGAGATCCGTCTGCAGCAGAACGCGAAGCCGGCGTACTCACCTGGCCCGAGGGCAACGGCTGGCTGACGCGGCAACTGGCGGCGCCGCTGGGCGAGCGCTTGCGTACCGGCCGGGTTGTCATCCGCGTGGCCGCGGGCCGCCACGGTGTGGAAGTCGATGCGTTCAATGCCGCCACCCATGCCGTCGAACGCTGGCAGGCCGATCAATGCATCATGGCCATGCCGCTGTTTGTGGCAGCGCGCGTGGTCGAAAGTCCGCCGCCCGCCCTGCGCGAGGCCGTCGGCCAGCTGCGCTACGCGCCGTGGCTGGTGGCCAACCTGCATATCGATGCAGCCCTGCACGATCCGCCCGGCGCTGCGCCCAGTTGGGACAACGTGATCTACGGCGGGGATGCGCCTGATGCCGGCGCGCGTGAAGGCCTTGGCTATGTTGACGCCATGCACCAGAGCTTTCGGTCTGTGCCCGGCCCGACCGTGCTCACCTGCTACCGCGCGTTCGGGCTGGGTGCGGATGCAAGAAAAAAATTGATCGAGAAACCCTGGACACACTGGCGCGACACGCTTTTGAGGGAACTGTCAGTCCCCCACCCTGACCTCGCGGACAAGGCGATCCGCCTGGACATTACGCGTTATGGCCACGCCATGAGCGTGCCGGTGCCGGGTATCCGGAACCATGCTGTACTGCGGGCGCTGCAGGGGCGTTTGCAGGCGCCCTGGCAGCGGCTGCATTTTGCGCACAGTGACTTGTCGGGGTATTCGGTATTTGAGGAGGCTTTTACGCAGGGGCATCGGAGGGGGATGGGGTTGGCCTGAGTTTTGGCCGGTTCTTGCTCCGGCGTTTGCGCTTTTTTCTGAGGGTAGTTGGCCGGGGGTTGCCCGGCATGCAACTCACTTTCTTTTGCTTCGCCAAAAGAAAGTAAGCAAAGAAAAGGCGACCCTGCTGTCTGCGTCCCTTGCGCTTCGCTTCAGGGAAACCTGCGGTGCTCGGTCCAGCCGGGGTCAAAAACAACTCGCCTGCGGCTCAAACAAGTTTTTGCCCTGATCCGTCTGGCCCTCCGCTCCTCGGCGCATACAGAAGGGGTGGGGGAAGGAATACCAATACCGAACACCTGAAGAAACAAGGACACGCCATAGCGTGTCCTTGTTGGTATTGGGTGTTGGTTTTTTTGTCTTCGGACTTCCCCCCGTCCTGGCTGGGCCGAGGAGCGCAGAGGCAAGCGGATCAGGGATCGCGATTGTCTGAGCCGAAGGCGAGTTCGAGCGAGACCCCGCTTGCCTCGAGCACCGCAGGTTGCCCGAAGCGCAGCGCAGGGACCCAGACTGCGGGTCGCCTTTTCTTTGGTGACTTTCTTTTGGCGAAGCAAAAGAAAGTTACTTGCTGCCGGCAACCCCGGCCAGCAGGCCGCAGCAGAACACACGTGCCGGAGCAGGAACCGATTTAACCGACGTCGCATTGCCGACGAAGAAATCAATTGCTATTAATTCAATAGCCGCTGGCGCACGCTCTATTAGCTGCACGGCACTTTTTATGCCGAAAACAAGCTTACGAAGCTTCCCAACCGCGCCAGAAGGAGGTTTTGGCTTCCCAAACTAAAAATGGACCCGTATTCAGGTCCATTTCAAGAGGTATTTAGGCCTCAAGCCCAATAAAAATCAGCGCGAGCAGCTATCAAATAAATAGCATTTCCGAGGGTGATCGCTCAACTCTTTGCTTGGGCAGAATTGCCGCAATCACCCCTTCATCAACGCCTCAATCTCATCCCCATCCACCGGCACGCCCCGCGTCATCAGCTCACAGCCCTTGGCCGTCACCAGCGCATCGTCCTCGATCCGGATGCCGATGTTCCAGAATTCCTTGGGCACGTTCTTGCCGGGCCGCACATAGATGCCGGGCTCGATGGTCAGCACCATACCGGGCCGCAGGATGCGTGAGGGTTTGCGCATCACGGTCTGGCCCAGGGCGTCTTGTTCTTCGCGCGGCTTGCTGCCGGGCTCGGTGTAGTCGCCGCAGTCATGCACATCCATGCCCATCCAGTGGCCGGTGCGGTGCATGTAGAACTGGCGGTAGGCGCCGGACTCGAGCACGTCGTCGACCTTGCCATGCTTCTTTTTGTCGAGCAGGCCGGTGTCCAGCATGCCTTCCACCAGCACGCGTGTTGCCGCATCGTGTGGATCCAGAAAGCGTTTGCCGGGTTTGGTCACTTTCACTGCGGCATCCTGCGCGGCCAGCACGATGTCGTACAGCGTGCGCTGGGCCGGCGTGAACTTGCCATCGGCCGGGAAGGTGCGGGTGATGTCGCTGGCGTAGCCGTCCAGCTCGCAGCCGGCGTCGATCAGGCACAGCTGGCCGGGTTTGAGTTCGGTGTCGCCCGCGCGGTAATGCAGGATGCAGGCATTGGCGCCGGCTGCGACGATGCTGCCGTAGGCCGGGAATTGCGAGCCATGTCGGCGGAACTCGTGCAGCAGTTCGGCTTCGAGGTGGTATTCACGCAGGCCGCCTTTCACACCGTTGCGCAGCATGGCGGCGGAGGTCTGCATGGCGCGCACGTGGGCGCCGGCTGAAATCTTGCCTGCGCGCCGGAGGATGCCGACTTCATGGCTGTCCTTGACCAGCCGCATCTCGTCGAGCAGCTTGCACAAATCGTGCTGGCTTTGCGGGCACTCGGCGCCGTAGCGCACGCGGGCGCGTACCTTGTTGAGCCAGCCGTCCACTTGCGTTTCCAGGCCTTTGTGTGTGGCAAACGGAAACCACACTGCGCTTTGGTTGGCCAGCAACTCGGGCATCTTTTCTTCCAGCGCTTCCACGCTGAACGCGGCATCCACACCCAAGGTAGCCGGCGCAGCCTTGGGGCCCAGGCGTATGCCGTCCCAGATCTCACGCTCCAGGTCCTTGGGCCGGCAGAACAGCGTGGTTTTGCCGCTGGCCTCGATCGCCAGCCAGCTGTCGGGCTCGCTGAAACCGGTCAGGTAATAAAAGTAGCTGTCGTGGCGGTAGGGAAAGTCGCTGTCGCGGTTGCGTGGGTATTCGGGCGCGGTGGGCAGCAGGGCGATGCCGCCGCCGGCTGCTTTCAAGGCGCGGGCAATGGCAGCGCGGCGTTTTTCGTAGATCTTGGGGGTGCTCATGTGCGTTCCGCTTTAGTGCTTCAGTTCGTAATGGTTTGGTTCAACTCTTCCAGCCGCGCCGGCGTGCCGACATCGGTCCAGGCGCCTTCATACAGCTCCGCGCTCACGGCTTGATTGTCCATGGCCGTACGCAAAAGCGGTGCCAGAGGGGCTTTGAGGCCCTGCGGGTTGCCGGAGGGCAGGCTGTCAAACAACTCGCGCCGGTACAGGCCGATGGTGCTGTAGGTGAATTTGGGCTGCGGGTCGTCCTTGGGCAGGTTCAGCGCCAGGCCATCGGGGCCCAGGCCGAAATCGCCTTTCGGGTTGTGCGCCGGGTTGGGCACCAGCCAGAGGTGGGCCAGCTTGTTGCCGGCGGCAAACCGGGCGGCGGCGGCCTGGGTGAATTCAAAGCCGGGCACAAACACATCGCCCGCCAGCACCCAGAAAATGTCGCCCAGCAGCGGCAGCGCACGCGCAATGCCTCCGGCGGTTTCCAGTGCGCCGCCAAAGTCCACACCTTCGTGCGAGTATGAAATTGATAGCTGCTCGCGCCCGTCCTGATTGGGCTGCAGCCCGAAATGGCTCGAAGAAAGCGCCGAAAAATGGGCCGGAATCTGCTCACCCAGCCAGGCCGTGTTGATGACAAGACCTGTAAAACCACCGCGCACCAGCGCAGCAACCTGCCAGTCAATCAGCGGCTTGCCGCGCACCGGCAGCAGGGGTTTGGGCGTGGTGTCGGTCAGCGGCCGCATGCGCTCGCCGCGGCCGGCGGCCATGATCATGGCTTTGATGGGTGCAGAGGGCATGGCGGCAGTTTAACGGGAGCTGCTCATGCAGAATGCTTGAAGACTGAAATCCGAAAGCCTGCCGATGATCCCTCCCGAAATACACACCGAAATCATGAGCCGCCTCGCGGCGACCGAACGAGAGCACGGCGTACGCATCCTGATGGCGATCGAGTCCGGCAGCCGGGCCTGGGGATTCGCCTCGCCGAACAGCGATTTCGACGTGCGATTCATCTACGCACGGCCGGCTGACGACTATTTGTCGCTCGATCTTGAGGATCGCCGTGACGTCATCGAATATCCGATCGTCGACGACATCGACCTCAACGGCTGGGATTTGCGCAAAGCGTTGCGCCTCTTCTGGAAGTCGAACCCGGGTTTTGTCGAGTGGATTCAATCCCCGATCAAATACATCGAGAACGGCCTTTTCGCCGAAGAGGCGCGGCGCTTATTGCCGCTGGTCTACTCGTGCGAGCGGGGCATCCACCATTACCGCAGTTCGGCCAAGGGCAACTACCGCGAGCACCTGCAGGGCGAAATGGTGCGGCTCAAGAAGTATTTTTATGTGCTGCGGCCGCTGCTTGCGGTGCGCTGGCTGGAGCGCTACGGCACGGCCGCGCCCATCGAGTTCGCCAGCCTGCTGCACCTGATCGAGGGTGAGACGGACCTGCTCGCCGATATCGCCGAAATGCTGGAGAAAAAACGCGGCGCGCCTGAACTGGGCCTGTCGGCACCGTTTCCGCGGGTCAATGCCTTCATTGAGGCTGAACTTGCCAGGCTGGACGCGGCGGTGCCCTCGCCCGACGACCTGCGGCCCGCGCTGCCGTCGCTCAATGCGTTGTTTCTGGCGGCCGCGCGCGAAAAATGGTGAGCCCGCTCACTGCGTATCCCCCCGGTCCAGCGAGCGTTGCTCGGTCCATTCCGGGTTAAAGCGCCGCACCAGCGCGTCCATCAGGCTGCGCGCCCGGGCAGAGTGGTCGCCGCCGAAATTGCAGACATACACGTCCAGCGTCACGGCTTTTTGCTCGGGCCAGGTATGCACACACACATGGGACTCGGCCAGCAGTACAGTGGCCGTGATGCCGCCCGGGCCGTTCAGGGTGTCGGGAAAGGTATGAAACAGCTGGTTAACGGCCTGCAGGCCGGTCGCCTGCACGGCTTGCACGCACCAGTCGCCCAGCTTGGCGGCGTCGGTCAGCCAGCTGGGCTCGCAGCGGCATTTGTAAAGGTCGGCGGTCAAATGGAGGCCTTGCATCCCCCGACTTTAGACGATGCGTGTGCGGTTTCAGGCCCAAACCCCTGCCAAATCCTGCGGCAGGGGGCAAACGGTAAAATACCGGGTTACCCCTGATCTTCCCCCCTCCCGGAGCTGCCTACATGGCCAATACCCCAATGATGGCGAATGCGATACGCGCACTCGCAATGGACGCCGTTCAACAAGCCAATTCCGGACATCCCGGCGCCCCCATGGGCATGGCAGACATGGCAGTCGCCCTCTGGGGCAGCCACCTCAAGCACAGCCCGCACAACCCAAACTGGTTTGACCGCGACCGTTTTGTGCTGTCCAACGGCCACGGCTCCATGCTGATTTACGCCGTGCTGCACCTCACCGGCTACAAGCTGCCGATCAGCGAGCTGAAAAACTTCCGCCAGCTGCACAGCAAAACCCCCGGCCACCCTGAGTACGGCTACACCCCCGGCGTTGAAACCACCACCGGCCCGCTGGGCCAGGGCCTGACCAACGCCGTCGGCATGGCGCTGGCTGAAAAGCTGCTCGCCAAGGAATTCAACCGCGAAGGCTACACCGTCGTCGACCACAACACTTATGTGTTCATGGGTGACGGCTGCCTGATGGAAGGCATCAGCCACGAAGCCGCGGCGCTCGCCGGTGCGTGGAAGCTGAACAAGCTGATCGCGCTGTATGACGATAACGGCATTTCCATCGACGGCCAGGTCGCGCCCTGGTTCATCGACAACACCGCCGTGCGCTTTGCCGCCTACGGCTGGAACGTGCTGGGCCCGATCGACGGTCACGACGCTGAACGGGTTTCGCAGGCCATCGAAAGCGCCAAGAAGTCCGGCGACAAACCCACGCTGATCATCTGCAAGACGCATATCGGCAAAGGCTCACCCAACCGCGCCAACACCGCCAAGGCCCACGGCGAGCCGCTGGGCGCTGAAGAAATCAAGCTCACGCGCGAAGCCCTCAACTGGCCGCATGCGCCGTTTGAAGTGCCAAAGGAGACCTACGACGCGTGGGACGCCAAGGCCAAGGGCCTGGCTGCAGAAGCCGCGTGGGACGCGAAATTCGCCGCCTACAAGGCCACGCACCCTGAACTCGCCGCCGAACTGGCCCGCCGCATGAAGGGCGAGCTGCCCAAGTCGTTCGCGCAACTGGCCGTCGACACCGTCATCGGCGCCCACGAAAAGGCAGAAACGGTCGCCTCGCGCAAGGCCTCGCAGCTCGCGCTCGAAGCCTTCACCGCCGGCCTGCCCGAGCTGCTGGGCGGCTCGGCCGATTTGACCGGCTCCAACCTCACCAACACCAAGTCCACGCCCAACCTGCGCTTTGACATGAATGGTGAAGTCGTGCTGACCGCCAATGCCGACGGCGTGAGCGCCGGCGGCCGCCACATCAACTACGGCGTGCGTGAATTCGGCATGGCCGCCATCATGAACGGCATCGCGCTGCACGGCGGTTTCATTCCTTACGGCGGCACCTTCCTCACCTTCAGCGACTACAGCCGCAACGCCATCCGCATGGCCGCGCTGATGAAGATCCGCGTTATCCACGTCTTCACGCACGACTCCATCGGCCTGGGCGAAGACGGCCCGACGCACCAGTCCATCGAGCACGCCGCCAGCCTGCGCCTGATTCCGAACCTGGACGTCTGGCGTCCGGGCGACACGGCTGAAACGGCAGTCGCCTGGGCCGTCGCGCTCGAGAACAAAAACAAGCCCACCGCGCTGCTGCTCAGCCGCCAGAACCTGCCTTACGCACCGAAGCACGACCTCGGCGAAATCAGCCGCGGCGCCTACGTGCTGGCCGAGCCCGCAGAAGTCGGCCTGAATAAGAAGGCCCAAGCCGTCATCATCGCCACCGGTTCTGAGGTGCAACTCGCGCTCAAGGCGCAAGAGCTGCTCGCCGCCCACAAGATCGCCGTGCGCGTGGTCTCCATGCCCAGCAACACGACCTTCGACAAACAAAAAACGGCCTACAAGTCCGAAGTGCTGCCCGAAGGCATCCCCCGCATCGCGGTGGAAATGGGCGTGACCGACGGCTGGTGGAAATACGGCTGCGCGGCTGTGGTTGGCATCGATACCTACGGTGAGTCGGCGCCTGCCCCGGTGCTGTTCAAACACTTCGGTTTCACGGCTGAGAACGTCGCCGACACCGTGCGCAAGGTGCTGAAGAAATAAGCCAGCCTTTACACCCGTTCAATCTGAGCCTGGCCTGTCTCGGGGCGAACGGAACCAAAAGATTTTCAACTTCCAGGAGCAACAGCAAATGACTATCAAACTTGGTATCAATGGTTTTGGCCGCATCGGCCGCAACGTGTTCCGCTCGGCGATCAAGAGCTTCAGCGACATCGAAATCGTCGGCATCAACGACCTGCTCGAGCCTGAGTACCTGGCTTACATGCTGAAGTACGACTCGGTGCACGGCCGCTTTGAAGGTGACGTGTCCGTCGACGGCAACACGTTGATCGTCAACGGCAAGAAGATTCGCCTGACGCAAGAGCGTGACCCCGCCAACCTCAAGTGGGGCGACATCGGCGCCACCGTGGTGCTCGAATCCACCGGCCTCTTCCTCGACAAGGCTTCGGGTGAAAAGCACCTGGCCGCCGGCGCCAAAAAAGTCATCTTCTCCGCACCGTCCAAAGACGACACCCCGATGTTCGTCTTCGGCGTCAACGACAAGACCTACAAGGGCGAGGCGATCATCTCCAACGCCAGCTGCACCACCAACTGCCTGGCGCCCATCGCCAAGGTGCTGAACGACAAGTGGGGCATCAAGCGCGGCCTGATGACCACGGTGCACGCCGCCACCGCCACGCAGAAAACCGTGGACGGCCCGAGCAACAAGGACTGGCGCGGCGGCCGCGGCATCCTGGAAAACATCATTCCTTCCAGCACCGGCGCTGCCAAGGCCGTGGGCGTGGTGATCCCCGAGCTCAACAAGAAGTTGACCGGCATGTCTTTCCGCGTGCCCACGTCCGACGTGTCGGTGGTGGACCTGACCTGCGAGTTGAACAAGGAAGCCACGCTGAAAGAAATCTGCGCCGAGATGAAAGCGCAAAGCGAAGGCGCCCTCAAGGGGATCCTGGGCTACACCGAAGACAAGGTGGTTGCCACCGACTTCCGCGGTGAAACCTGCACCAGCGTGTTTGACGCAGACGCCAGCATCGCGCTGGACGGCACTTTCATCAAGGTCGTTGCCTGGTATGACAACGAATGGGGCTACTCGAACAAGTGCCTGGAGATGGTGCGCGTGGTGGCGAAGTAATTCGCCTCGACATCGCCAATAAAAAAGCGCCTCCGGGCGCTTTTTTTGTCGGCGCAGTAATCAACCCCTCAATCACCCGGAAGATTCATGTCGATGCCCCTGACACTCAAAAACCTCAGCGAACAAGTGGTGAGTGTTCACCTGGACAACGGCGACCTGGTGGGTCAACTCAAGCTGATTGGCGGCGTGTGGAAGTTCAAAGCCGTGGGCTACACCGCAGACGGCCATGTGGTCCCCGGCGGTGGTCCGCTGACAGAGCGCCACAACATGACCTTCACCGCGCTGGATGAGGCGATGGTCAACGCGGGCTTGATGGGTCGTTGAGCGGCGTGCAGCGCCGGTGCATTGGCCGGTCAACCCGGCAGGCTCAGGCCAGGCCGTTCATCGTCCCAGGCCATCGCGCTCATCTTCCAGCCCTGCGGTGTCTTGACGAACTGCGTCGAGATCATTCCGCGTGCCTCGAATGCTTCGCCGTTCATCGTTCCCGCCTTGCCGTAAGCGCTGTAGCGGTGGGCGATGTTGCCGAAAATCTGTGTGGTCTCCGACAGCTCCCATTCCCTGAAGCGCGTGAGGCTGCCGCTATCCACCATGGCTTGGCGGGGCGCGATGAATTCGCGCACGCTGGAAACTTCGGGTGCGGTTCCTGTGTTCTTGATCAGGAGGCCGGCGTCGATGAAAAGTGCATGGATGTCGCCGTAAGGTGGCGCGCTGCCGGGTTCAAACGAAACGGCGCGAAAGAACGCCAGCGCCAGCGCATCCAGTTCGTGTTTGACTGTTTGGGGGTTGGGCTCCCGGTTCATGGCGTCTCCTTGCTGGCGAGGAGTGTAGGCGCGTGCTGCGGCGGCCTGTGGGCGGGACGTGCGAAACCCGATATCGCCTGGGGGTACTGAGGAGGGGCTGACCGGAAAGCCGGACTTATGCGAAAAGTGCCCGGCGCCATGAGAGATCTGCGCAAGTAGCTATTAAAAATATAGCAACAAGCGCCTGTCTTTTGTCAGCCGGCTGCTGGGCGCTCCTCGCGTCCACCCGGATGGCGCGCAAAACGCGCCGGCTCGCGCCCATGCACGGGCGCGTCATCGCCAAACGCCCAGCCACCGAACTGCGTGCGCTGGTAGTCCGCCATGGTTTGCGCGATTTCGGCCTGTGTGTTCATGACAAAGGGGCCGTACTGCACCACCGGCTCACCAATCGGCCTGCCTTGCAGCATCAGGAACTCGGCTTCTTCGCCGCCGTTAACGATCTCCGCGTCTACGCCGGCCCGCAGTTCGATGGCGCTATCCACATTCACCGTCTGCCCGCCCAGCGCCGCTGATTGCCCCTTGAAAAAATACAGCTGCCGCCGGGTGCCTTCGCCGGTGGCGGCGGGCAGCGTCCAGCGTGCGCCGGGTGCCATGCGGATGGTCCAGATCGCAACGTCGGCCTGGGCTTGCGACGCCCACGAATCGGGCGGCGGCGCCAGCGGTGCGCCTTGTGTGTTTTGCATGCGGCCGGCAATCACGGCCACTTCGGTGCTGCGCCCTTCGGCGTCCTTGGTATCCAGGCGCGGAATGTCCTGCGACCAGAACATGGTGAAGTGCGGCTCGCTCATCTTGCCGGCAGCCGGCAGGTTCAACCAGATCTGGAACAGCTCCAGCGGATTGGGGTTCTGCGCATCCAGCAGCGGGAACATCTCGGAATGCACCACGCCCTTGCCGGCGGTCAGCCACTGCACGTCGCCCTGGCCAAAACGCGCTGTCGCACCCAGGGAATCGGAGTGGTCGATCAGGCCCTTGCGTACGATGGTCACGGTTTCAAAACCGCGGTGCGGGTGTGCGGGAAAGCCCGGCACGGTGCGGCCGTGGTACATGTTCCAGCCGTCCTTGCGGGCGAAGTCCTGGCCGATGTTGCGCCCTGCCAGAGAAGCGTCTGGCCCCATCTGCGCATTACCCCTGGGGTAGGCGTCGTCGTGATACACGCAAAAGAGAAAAGGGTCGATGGTGGCCCACGGAAAACCGAGCGGCTTGACCTCAACAATGGGATGGGCGGCGGAATTTGCGGCGGGATTGGCAGGCATGAATAAGGCCTTTCAGGCGTGTAACTTTCAAAGAGCACATATGAGGCTGGCCGCGACGCTTTCAAGCTGCGGACCGGCCTGTCCGGCGGCTCCCGGTTGCGGCTATTTACCAGGAAAATTGGCCTGTAGCCCCTGTATTGCATGCGCGGGCAGCTATAAAATCAATAGCGCCCGAAGCGTTGCCGTGAGCCGCCAGCCCGTCGCTCAGGCCTTCAGTTTCCAGCCCGTGCGGAAGATCCACCATACCGTGGCCAGGCACAGCGCCAGAAAGCCCAGGATGGCCACCACGCTGATGCCCACATTGACATCGGCCACGCCGTAAAAACTCCAGCGGAACCCGCTGATCAGGTAAACCACCGGGTTGAACAAGGCGATCTTTTGCCACAGCGGCGGCAACATGTTGATGGAATAAAACGCACCGCCCAGAAAGGTCAGCGGCGTCACCACCATCAAGGGCACAACCTGCAGCTTCTGGAAGTTGTCCGCCCACAGGCCGATGATGAAACCGAACAGGCTGAAGGTCAGCGCAGTCAGCAGCAGGAAGCACAGCATCCAGAACGGATGAGCGATTTCGTAAGGCACAAAGAGGCGTGCCGTGAGGAGGATCAAGAGACCCAGCATCACGGACTTGCTCGCCGCTGCGCCCACGTAGCCCATCACCACCTCCATGGACGACACCGGTGCCGACAGCAGCTCGTAAATCGTGCCCGACCATTTCGGCATGTAGATGCCGAAGGCGGCATTGGAGATGCTTTCGTTGAGCAGCGACAGCATGACCAGGCCGGGAATAATGAAGGCGCCGTAACCAATGCCGTCAATGTCACCCATGCGTGAGCCGATGGCCGCGCCGAAGACCACGAAATACAGCGAGGTCGAGATCACCGGTGAGGCGATGGATTGCATCACCGTACGGAAAGTGCGCGCCATTTCAAAACGGTAAATGGCGCGGATGGCGTGCCAGTTCATGCGGCCTCCTTCGTAGTGACAGCGGGTTGGCCGGAATGCACCAGGCTCACGAAAATGTCTTCCAGCGAACTCTCGCTTGAATGCAGGTCCTTGAAGTCGATGTGAAGTTCGGCCAGCTGCTTCAGCAATGCCGCGATGCCGGTCTCCTCGATCTGGGTATCAAAGGTGTAGACCAGGGTGTGGCCCTCCTTGGTGAGTTCAAGCGGCAGCCCGGCCAGGGCGTCCGGAATACTTTGCAGCGGCGTTTGCAGCTGCAGGCTCAATTGTTTCTTGCCCAGCTTGCGCATCAGCACCGTCTTGTCCTCCACCAGGATCAGCTCGCCCTTGTTGATCACACCGATGCGGTCGGCCATTTCCTCGGCTTCCTCAATGTAGTGCGTGGTCAGGATAATGGTGACGCCGCTGCTGCGCAGGTCGCGCACCATTTGCCACATGTCGCGCCGCAGCTCCACGTCCACGCCGGCCGTGGGTTCGTCAAGGAACAGGATGGTCGGCTCGTGCGACAGCGCCTTGGCAATCAGCACCCGGCGTTTCATGCCGCCTGAAAGCGCCATGATCTTGCTGTCTTTCTTGTCCCACAGGGAAAGGTCGCGCAGCACTTTTTCAATGTATGCCGGATTGGGCGGTTTGCCGAACAGTCCCCGGCTGAAGCTCACGGTGGACCAGACGGTTTCAAACGCATCGGTCGAAAGCTCCTGCGGAACCAGCCCGATCTTGGCACGGGCGGCGCGGTAGTCACGGACGACGTCGTGTCCATCGGCCGTCACGTTGCCCGAACTGGGGTTGACGATGCCGCAGACAATGCTGATCAGCGTGGTCTTGCCCGCGCCGTTAGGACCCAGCAGCGCGAAAATCTCGCCGTGCTGGATGTCCAGGCTCACGGACTTGAGCGCGTGAAAGCCGGAGGCATACGTCTTGCTGAGTTGCTGGATGGAAATAATGGGTTGCACGCGACATCCTGAGATAAAAGTAGATGCGGGAGAGTGATGCCAGACGCCGGACAGATGCGAGACAGACGTCGGATGAGGCTGGAATCATTCTATCGAGCACAGTTGAAAAAGCGGGAGCAAGGGTTTTCAGGACATTGCAGCCTCGCGGTGCGAGCCCGGCCGATCTGTGACTGCGCGGACGCCATCCCTCCCAATCCTTCGGATCCCTTTGATCCGGCTTACGGCGGTGTCAGGAGCCCTGGTTTTTCCGCAGGGTTGGCAGGCCGACACCGGCAGACTCAAAGCCGCCGTCTACGGCCAGCACCTGCCCATTGACATAGCTTGCCGCCGGGCTGCACAAAAAACCCGCGGCTGATGCGATCTCTTCCACCGTTCCGTAGCGTCCCAGCGGAATCACGTCATGGTAGTCCGAGCGGATCGCGACGCTGTGAACCAGCTTGGCCATTTCGGTGTCTACCGGTCCCGGAGCAATCACATTGGCCCGAATGCCGACGGTGCCCAGTTCGACAGCTTGTTGCTTGGTCAGCTGGATGATCGCCGCCTTGCTGGTGCCATAGGCCACACGAAGTGTGCTCGCACGCAAGCCGGAGATGGACGCAATGTTGACAATGCTGCCGCCGCCGGTGCGCTTCATGATGGGGACGCAGGCCTGGCTGCACAAAAAGGCACCGTCCAGGTTGACGCTCAGAACCCGGCGCCATTCCTCAAAAGTGGTTTCACCGATGGGCTTGAAGACCGCAATGCCGGCGTTGTTGACCAGCGCGTCGATACGGCCAAAGGTGGTGTCCACCTTTTCCATGGCCGACTGCACCTGCGCCGGGTCCGCCACATCGCAGTGCAGCGCCAGCACGCGGCCCGCATCCTGCACAGCGTCAGCGGTGCGGAGCAGCGTATCGCGGTCGATGTCCAGAAGCGCCACGCGGTAGCCATTGGCCAGAAACCATTTACCGATGGCAAGGCCAATTCCGCGCGCACCGCCTGTCACGACGGCCACGGGGCTGGTTAAAGAAGTTGCAGTCATGGATGTCCTTGCCTGGTGGCCTTGAGTGGATGAAGAGGAGGTTCGGCGAATGTTCAGGTCTCAGTTTGCACCACGGCGCGAATTCGCGGGGGACGATGCTGCTAATTGAGGCCGGGTGCCATGGGCCTGTCCTGCGGGCAGGATGAGACATTACCCAGGGGCAACCTGGGCGCTCATCTTGTTGCCTGCGTCAGAAAATGATTCCCTCAGGAGGCTAGGGCCGGTGGTCCTGCTGGCACCACCGGTAATGAAAGCGCCACAGGCTTCTTTGTGAGTTGGGCCCGAGACCTACTTCACACGACGGTAGGTCGCAAGCATGAAGCGCTTCCAGTTGCCGTCGTCCTGCCGCACCTGTGAATGCAAGGTGCGCTCGTCCTTGTTTTTAATCGTGAGCACGTCCTGGTAACGGGCGAGCTTGCCGTCGCCGCTGAAACTGGGGCCTTCGGTGTCCAGCGTCAGAACTCTTTGCGACGCATCAAGTTTGCCTTTGTAGACCCACATGTTGGTCATCATCGAGCCGACCCAGCTGCCGACAAAGGCGTTCTGCTTGGGGTCGTAGCCCAGCGTGGTCAGCATGGTGCCTTTGTCATCGCTGCCCGGCATCTGGCAGCTGCCTTCGGCCAGTATCCAGAAGCCGCCCATGGCGCGCACGTTTTCGCGGCCGCTGCCTTTCATGGCGGGCTGGCCCGGGGCCATTTCCATTTCACTGTCGAAAGTCCATTCGCCCAGCAGTTGCTGCAGCCAGAGGTGCTCTTTTTGTGGTGCTTCGATTTTCATCTCGTTGTCCATGTCAGTCTCCAGTTTGGTATTGAGGTTGATAAGAGTAGCCAGCGCTACGCCGCCTGCAATGTGGCCGGCTGGCCTGTTGTTGTGTAGGGAAAAGGATCGCGCCACGCCGGCAGCGCGCTGAGCCTGTCATGCCAGCGGCGAATCTCGGGAAAGTTGTCCAGCGGCAACCGGGCTTGCCCGGCGTAGGGAAGCGCAATGGCGACCGCAAAATCCGCCACACTCAGCGCATCGCCCACCAGGTAGCGGCGCCCCAGGAGGTGCGCATCCAGCACCTTGGCGTAGCGCTCAAAGCTAGGCGTTGCCTTTTCGATCTCCGCCGCGTCGGGCTCGCCCAGGCCAAAACGCGGCTTGATGATGTGCTCAAAATAAAACACGCTGGCCAGCGGCGAGAACTCGGTCGCATCCCACATCAGCCAGCGCATCACGTCGATGCGGCGAGCGTCTTGCGGCCAGAGGTCCGAACCGGCCTTTTCGGCCAGGTGGCACATGATGGCGTTCGATTCCCAGAGAGCTAGATCTCCATCGACCAGCACCGGCACCTTGGCATTCGGGTTCATCGCGCGAAACTGCGGCGTGCGGTGCTCGCCCTTGCCCAGTTCGACCCAGATAAATTCCACTGGCGACTGCAGGTACCGGGCGAGGGCGCAGACCTTGCGCGGGTTCAAGGTGTCAGAGTAATAGAGCTTCATGCGGAGCTTCCTTTGTTCTTGACCTTGTTTCGTCAGGGCATGGGCAACGGATTGATCACCATCCACGACACGCCGAAGCGGTCAGCCACCATGCCGAAGGACGAGGCGAAAAAGGTCTTATCCATCGGCATCTCTACATTACCGCCGTCGCTCAGTGCTTTGAAGAGGCGCTGCGCCTCGGTGTCGCTGGCCGCCGTGAGTGACAGCGAAAAGCCTTTGAACTCCGGCTTGCCGCCGCCCATGCCGTCAGAGGCCATGACTTCCGTCTCGCCGATCTTGAAGCTGGCATGCATGATGCTGTTGGGGTCTGGCGCCGGGCCACCGCCGGGGCCGCAACCGTCGGCCATGGGTTCAGGATTTTCCTTGAAGCGCATCATCATCGTGACTTGCGCGTCAAGTGCCTTGCGATAGAACTCGATGGCCTCTTCGCAGCGGCCGTTAAAAAAGAGATAGGACTGGACCAGCATGGTGATTTCCTTTTCGTTACGTTGGTGAGTGGTAATGGTGGGCGGGCGAGAATTCAGCGCGGAAACAGTGTGGCTGTGGCGGGCCATTCAGTGCGGCGCGCAGCCGAAGTAGCCGTGGCGTGTGACAGGGCAGCGGCAGGCAAGGACGGCCGCGTGTCGCGGCCGAAGTACACCTGTACTTCCATGAGCTTGCCGTTCTCGAAGCGGAACCACTCTGTGTTGCGGAATTTTTTGCCCGTGGTGCTTTCGGCCTTATAGCGTATGAAGGCCTCGTCGCCCTGCTCAAAAATCTTTTCGACCAGGATGCGACGCAGCGTGCGGCTGTTAGGCCAGCAACGCGCAAAGTAGGCCGCGCGGTTGATGCGGTCGTCCAGCGGGCTGCTGAAGGTAAAGCGCTTATCCAGCATGTCCTCCAGGACTTGTCGGTCCCGCGTTTCGTACGCCGAAAAATAGCGATGCACGAGCGTGGCGATGGCGGTGGATGCGGAAGGGGTCATGGCTTTGGCAGAGGCCGTTCAGGCTGCGTTGTAGGCCTCTTGCAGGCCCTTGATGCTGATCTTGTGCATGCCCATCATGGCCTTCATCACCGCGCCCGACTTCGCCGGGCTTTTGTCGCCCAGCAGCTCACCGAGGGCCGTGGGGATGATCTGCCACGACAGGCCGAACTTGTCTTGCACCCAGCCGCAGGGGTTGGGCGCGCCGCCGGCCGAGAGCCTGTCCCACAGCTCGTCCACTTCGGCCTGGGTCTTGCAGTCCACAAAGAGCGAAATCGCCGGCGTGAACTTGAAATGCGGGCCGCCGTTCAGCGCCATGAACTCCTGGCCTTCAAGCACGAAGCTGCCGGTCATGACCGACCCTTCCGGCCCGGGGCCTTCCTTGCCATAGCGCCTCAGCATGGTGATCTTCGAGTTCTTGAAAATGGAAACGTAGAAGTTCATGGCTTCTTCCGCCTGGTCGTTAAACCAGAGGAAAGGCGTAATTTTCTTCATGATCCGGCTCCTGAGATGAAGTGGTGTGACAGCTTGAAAGCGCTTGAAACGGGCCTCAAAAAAGCTTTTTGAGGGCTTGCACGGCGACCTGATCGGCAGTATTGTGTACACCGTCCACAAAAGAATAACAAAGATAATGAACACTGTCCACATAAATGCGTAACAAGCCATGACGACCGTGTCCAAGCCTCCGCTGCCTCGCAGTACCTACCGCCACGGTGACCTGCGGCGCGCCTTGCTGGAAGCGGGTGTGGAGCTGGCCCGCGCCGGCGGGCCCGAGGCCGTGGTGCTGCGTGAAGCCACGCGCCGGGCGGGCGTTGCGCCCAATGCCGCTTACCGCCATTTTGAAAACCGTCAGGCTTTGCTGTATGCGGTTCGTTCCGCTGCGCTGGCAGCCGTCGCCCGCGCCATGGAGGACGAGCTGGCCGCGATCCCCCAGGATTTGCCGCCGGCCGAATTCGCCCGCGCCAACGTGCGCGCGGTCGGGGCCGCCTATTTGCGTTTTGCGCAGGCAGAAACGGGACTGTTCCGCACGGCCTTTGGCCCTTCGGACGACTTGAAGGAAAGAGGCCAGGGCATACCCGCCGACGCCGAGCGCAAAGGCCAAAGCGGCCTGGACCCTTTTGAGCTGCTGGGCGCCGCGCTCGACAAACTCGTGAGCGCAGGCGTGCTGCCGCCCGGGCGCCGGCCCGGCGCCGAGTTTCTTGCTTGGTCGGCGGTGCATGGGCTGGCCATGCTGGTCATGGATGGCCCCTTGGGCCCTGTCGTCGGTCCCCAGATGCAGCAGATCGGCCAGCAACTGCTGGACATGGTGGAGAAAGGCCTGTGCGGAGAGTAGGGCGTGCCTGGCTGATGCCCGGTATTCAGAAGTTGTGCATGATGCCGACCCCATAAACGCGGATCACATCGTTGGCGACCCGGTTGTTGGGGTCCTGGCGGTCATAGAAGGCGTACAAAGAAGTCCGGTTGCTCATCTTGTAGGAGTAACCCGCCTGCAGGCGCTTGAGTTTGGCCGCAGGATCGCTCTG
The DNA here is from genome assembly GCF_050626995.1 of Polaromonas aquatica. Lineage (GTDB taxonomy): Bacteria > Pseudomonadota > Gammaproteobacteria > Burkholderiales > Burkholderiaceae_C > Polaromonas > Polaromonas aquatica_A. The sequence continues at coordinate 2,037,290 of NZ_CP192467.1, forward strand.
GACATCCTTGCGGATGTAATTGCCCATGACCTTGCTCTTGGGCGTCACCTCCCAGGAGGCACCGATCATCTGCGCGCCCACCTTGCTGCGCGACAGGGCATTGCCTTGAAAGTTGTCGCGGTTATAGACCGCCCACGCACGGATCGCGCCGAAGTCGTAGGAGCCGACCAGCATCCACTTGTTCTTGAACTCATTGAGCGCCGCCCCGCCGCGTTTGCTGTCCGTCCCGTACCCCACGCCCAGGCCCAGCGGACCGCCGCCCTCGCCATAGCTGAGGGACACGTCGGTCTGCTTGTAGTCGCTTTCAAAGCGGATCGGGCCCGCAGGGGCCTCCGCCCGGCCTTCACCGTTGAGGTAGTGGCCGGCGCGAAAGACAAAATTGCCGATCACCGGGCTGGCATAGCCCACGGCGTTGGAGACACGTGTGCGCGCGTTGAAGATGGAGGTGCCGATGGCGGTGGCGCCGGCGTCGTGGATGACGTACTCCACGTTGCGGCCAAGGATCGCGTAGATGGGCGTGCGGCTGGGCGCGGCCGAGTCAATGCGGCCGATATTGACGACACCGAAGCTGCCGCCGAGCCCCACGAAAGAGTTGCGGTACATCGGTGTGGTCGAGGCCCCGGTGTCGGAAGAAAACCCTGTTTCGATCCCGAAAAAAGCCCTCAGGCCCTCGCCCAGGTCTTCGCTTCCCTTGAAGCCGAACCGGGACGCGTTGCCCGTGATGAGGGTCTGGGATAGGGCGCCGGTTTTGGAGTTCTCAAAGCTCGTGTCGACTCTTCCGTACACCGTCACCGTGCTCTGCGCCCATGCGGCGACAGGCGTTATTGCGCCGGCGGCAACCGCGGCCAGGCAGATCATCTTGAATTTCATTTCTCACTCCTCAACAGTTTTTTTAGATGGCGGGAAGGTCAATCACCGCCGCATGGGTGTTCGTGGGCAAATTCGCCCAGCCTGTGAAGATTTCGTCTTCCACAGGACAACAAACTCAGGGATGCATGCGCGTCAGCCGCCCGGCCGAGGTCTCGTGGCGGGGGCGTGAAGATTCATGCGCGCTTATTCCAGAACAATCTTGTTGGCCTGGGCGACGTCCTTGAAGAACCGGATGCGCTGAATGACTTCCTGCCGGTATTCAGCGGGCCGCACGTTCTCGGGCAGCATCGCGCCGCGTTTGCGCCAGGCATCTTGCGTGTCCTTGTCGCGAAGGATGGTACGTACCGCGTCGTAGAGCTTCTGGACAATGGGCTCTGGTGTTTTGGCCGGCGCCGCCAATCCTGTCCACGAGGTCAGGTTCAGATCAGGCAGCTTGAGTTCGTCGAAAGTAGGCACATCCGGCAACTGCGAGACGCGCAGCGGCGCGGCCACAGCCAACGCACGCAGGGTTCCGCTCTGGAGCATGAGCAGGTTGGTCGACAGGTTGTTCCAGGTCAGTTGGACCTGCCCCGAGAGCAGGTCTGTCAGCGCAGGCCCGGCGCCCCGGTACGGTATGTGCGTGATGAACAGGCCCAGCTTCGATTTGAGAAGCTCCATGCTCAGGTGCGCCACCGAGCCATTGCCCGAGGATGCGTAATTCAGCTTGCCAGGATTGGCCTTTGTGTAGCGCACAAACTCGGCGAATGTCTTGACGGGGAGTTTGGCGTTGGCGACCAATACATTCGGCAGCCTGTCGATCAGCGTGATATAGGCGAAGTCGTTCACAGCGTCGTAGGGAAGGTTGGGCGACACCGCGGGGTTGACCACATGGGTTGACTGCGAGGTAACAACCAGCGTGTAGCCATCGGGCGCGGCCTTTGCAACAATGCCGGTGCCAATCGCGCCGCCCGCACCGGCCTTGTTGTCGATCACGACAGGCTGGCCCAGCAGCCTGCCCAGTTTGTCGCCCATGGCGCGCGCTGAGATGTCCACTGCCCCGCCGGGCGGGAAAGGCACGACCAACGTAATGGGACGGCTCGGGTAGGCCTGCGTCTGGCTGAATGCCGGGCAGGCCACCGCGCCCGCCGCGCCTGCCGCGAGACCCAGGAATCCGCGACGGTTGCTGGTGATGTTCATGCTGCGTCCTTGATGTTGAAGTGGCTTTTCGGATGATTGGCTTCTTCCCTGATGTATCCCGCGATGGCCTGCAGCACCAGGTGGATACGCTTTCTGAGTTCATGGAACTGCCGCTTTGGCTCACGCGTCTTCTCGTCAAGGTAGAGCGCCCTGTTGATTTCGATCTGCAGGCTGTGCTGTCCGTGTGCGGGCCGGCCAAGAGTACGCACCAGGTCTTGCCCCGCATAGGGGTCGTTCAACGCGACGGTGTAGCCTTGCCGCTTGAACTCGTCCCCGACGAAGTCAGCGAAAGCCGCGCTGCAGCTCTCGCCATGCAAGTTGCCCAGCACGATGTCGGCCAAGGGCTTGTCCGGCAGCCCCAGGCGCACATATGCGTTGCTTGGCATGGAATGGAGGTTGAGATGCCACCGTTTACCCTGCTGGGTGCTTGACTGGGCCAGTGCGTCCTCTAGCGCATGGCGATACGGCCGCCAGCAGCTTTCAATCCGGTGTTTGATTTCACTGGCATGAAGCCTGCGGCTGTAGATCGGCTGTAGTGTCGGCGTCTGGCTGAACACAAGGCCATTGCCCAGTCGCAGGCAGGGTTGGGAGGGCTTCACCGGCCGGTCCCATTCACCGTCCAGCATGGAGAGGTCAATGTCGTCCTCGCTGCGGTTGGGATCGATGTAGCTGCGGGGAAACGTTGCGTGCACAAGTGTCGCGCCGACCAGCGGGGCCGTATCCCAAAGCTGTTCGATCAGCGTGTCTTCGCACTGCCGCAGCTGCGCCAGTTCAATCGAAAAGTCGAAATCCTGCGGGTAGTAAGTGCCGCTGTGCGGCGAGTCGCACACCAGCGCGATCGGATCGGCGGCGGGGTGGACGACTTTGACGGGGGGGGCGTTGCTCATGGGCCGCAGTTTGAGGCCCGGCCCGCGGCGCGGCAAACGACAATTTCAAAGAAGCTGATTAGATGATCTAATACCTGAATGAAATTCAAGTCACCGTCGCTGGCTGAACTGCATGCGTTCCTCGGCGTCTGCCAGCTGGGGAGTTTTCGCCGCGCGGCGGAAGTCCTGTCGGTCACCCAGGGGGCGGTCAGCCAGGCCATCCTGCGCCTGGAGCAACGGCTCGGCTGCAGCCTGTTCGACCGCCAGCAGGCGGGCGTCGTGCCCACGGTCCGCGGACGCGAATTCCAGAAGCTGGTCGAAGCCCATGTCGCCGGGCTGGAGGCGGCGGTCACCCAGTTCGGCGGAGAGTCATCGCAACACAAAGTGCGGGTGAGCGTCATACCAACCCTCGGAACGCGCTGGCTGGTCCCCAGGCTCGCGCAACTCAAGTCCTTGAATCCCAATGTTGAGGTGGAGCTGCGCCAATTTCATTTCGACGAGGACTTCAAACGTGACGACGTGGACCTGTGGATTGCGCTAGGGCGTCCTGGAAAAAGATGGCCACGCGGGATCCGGGGACAGTACCTGCTCGGTAACGAAATTACGCCCGCCTGTACCCCGGCGCTTGCGCGCAACATCAGACAGCCGGGGGACATTGCCGCGCACGTCCTTCTTCATCACGTCAACTATCCCGACAACTGGGCCGTATGGATGGAAGCCGCGGGTTTGAAGCAACCCAAGCCCGCGCTGGGTCCCGGGTTCGACCTCGGCAACAACCTGATCGTTGCGGCGTGCGCCGGCATGGGGATCGTCGTCATCCAGCCGTGCCTCGTCGAGAGCGAGCTGGAAAGCGGCAAGCTCGTGCTGCCTTTCGACACCCGTGCCGCCATTGGCCGCGGTTACTACCTTTGCCAACGCTCAGCTACCGCCCACAACAACCGCGCCGTGGAGGCGTTTGCGTCCTGGCTGCAAGAGCAGGCCGTCGACGCGGCGTAAGTTTAGTCCCGGTGCCTGCCGGCTCAGGCCGCCAGCGCTTCTTTCGGAAAATTAGTCGAAGCCGACAGCGCTCGCCAGGCTTTCACCTCGGCCTCCCGCAGTTCTATCTGGCGCCGCATGAACTGCGGCCGCATGCCGGCTCCCGAAAGGCGCGCCGCGCCCGGGCTGCTGGCTAACGCGGGCTGTGCGCCGCTGTCAATTGCCAATGGGCATGGGTGCTGTCCCTGCCCGCAGCGCGTGTACCGCGCGCATTTCTTTTTGTATCTTCCTTATCCATCGGTTGATTTTTGCAAGCGATTTTTTTCGGGTGCCTACAGCCGTGCGAGTCCACGGCTGACGCGTGGCAGCCCGTAACGGGAATAGATTGGGAGCCTCTACGGACGCACCAGGAAGAACAAAAAAGTGCCAGCCATTTCGCGCCTTCGTTCCGCTTTTTTCACCGGCCTGGTGCTTGTGTTGATAGGGGGACTGCTCGCCTTGCCGGGCATCTGGCTGGTGGTGCTGGGAGGTTCCTGGTATTACCTGCTGGCCGGTTTGGGCTTTGTGCTGACCGGCGTCCTGCTGATCCGTTATGGACCGATAGCGCTCTGGGTCTACGCGCTTCTGCTGGCGGGCACGCTGGCGTGGGCCTTGTGGGAAGGCGGGCTGGACTGGTGGCCGCTCGCGGCACGCGGCGGCGTGCCATTTCTCATTGGCCTGTTCCTGCTCACTCCCCTGGTCGCCCGCGCCCTGCAGTCGGAAGCGCCGGGCCAGTCCGGCGTTCGTGCCGGCCAATGGGCGCTCGGGGCGGCGCTGGCGCTCTTTTTCGTCGCCTCGGTCGCCACCTGGCTGCATGATGCCAATCGTGTCGCGGGCATGCTGCCCTTGCCGCCCACCGGCGCGTCGGCCGCTCCTCCGGCCGATGCCGTGCCCCCCGGCGACTGGCATGCTTATGGACGCACCGGCCATGGACAGCGGTATTCGCCGCTTAACCAGATCACGCCCGACAACGTGGAGAACCTGGGACTGGCCTGGCAATACCGCACCGGCGATATGCGCGGCCAGCCCGGTGACCCCGAAGAAACCACCTTCGAGGTGACCCCGCTCAAGATAGGCAACCGGCTTTTCCTGTGCACACCGCACCAGTCCGTCATTGCGCTGGACGCCACCACAGGCGCAGAAATTTGGCGCTTCAACCCCGAAATCCAGGGCAAGCTTGCCCTGCAGCACCTGACCTGCCGCGGCCTGTCTTACCAGCCACCCGCCGTCGCGTCTACGACAGCCGCCACCACCGCAGCGCCCACCGACTGCCCCGGCAAACTCTTCATGCCCACGTCGGACGGCCGCGTGATCGCCCTCAACCCGGACACCGGAAAGACCTGCCCTTCCTTCGGCGGCGGCAAGGGGCAGATCGATCTCTGGACCGGCATGCCCAACCACAAGCCCGGCGCCTATTACTCCACCTCGCCGGTGGTGGTGACGTCGAAGCTCATCATCGTGGGCGGCACCGTGCTCGACAACGTCTCCACCAAAGAACAGTCCGGCGTGATCCGCGCCTACGACATCAACACCGGCGCGCTGGTCTGGAACTGGGACTCCGCCAACCCGGATGCCACCGCCCCGCTCGCGGCAGGGCAAAGCTACACTCCCAACTCCCCGAACAGCTGGTCTATCTCCAGCGTCGACGAAGCGCTGGGCATGGTCTATGTGCCGCTGGGCAACCAGCCGCCCGACCAGTGGGGTGGCCAGCGCAGCCCAGCGGTGGAAACCTATTCGTCGTCCATCGTCGCGCTGGACCTGGCCACGGGCAAGGTGCGCTGGAACTTCCAGACCGTGCACCACGACTTGTGGGACTACGACGTCCCGGCCCAGCCCAGCCTGCTGGACCTCACCGTCGGCGGCAGCAGGGTGCCCGCGCTGGTCCAGCCCACCAAGCAGGGCGAGATTTTTGTACTCGACCGCCGCACCGGCACCCCCCTGTTGCCCGTCGTGGAAACACCGGCACCGCAAGGCGCCGCGCAGGGCGACCGCACCGCACCCACCCAGCCGAATTCGGCGCTGTCGTTCAATCCGCCACCGCTGACTGAACGCGACATGTGGGGCGCCACGCTGTTCGACCAGCTCTATTGCCGCATTGCCTTTCACCGCCTGCGTTATGAGGGCCGCTTCACGCCGCCTTCCACACAAGGCTCGCTGATTTATCCCGGCAACTTCGGTGTATTCAACTGGGGCGGTGTGGCGGTCGACCCGGAGCGGCAGATGGTCTTCGCCACGCCGACTTACCTGGCGTTTGTGTCCAAACTCGTGCCGCGTACCGACGACACGTCGCTCCTGGTGCAGGGCAAGGAGCGGTCCGAAGAAAGCCTCCCGTCGCTCAATGAAAATTTCGGTGCGCCCTTCGCAGTCAAGCTCAGTGCATTTGTCTCGCCGCTGGGCATCCCGTGCCAGGCGCCGCCCTGGGGCTATGTGGCTGGTGCCGACCTGACCACAGGCGCTATTGCCTGGCAGCACAAAAACGGCACCGTCCGCGACCTGGCACCCGTGCCTTTGCCCTTCCGCATGGGGGTGCCCAATCTCGGCGGCCCGCTGACCACAGCGGGCGGCGTGGCCTTCCTGTCCGGCACGCTCGACTACTACCTGCGCGCTTATGACGTGAATACCGGCAAGGAACTCTGGAAGAGCCGACTGCCCGCCGGTGGCCAGGCCACGCCCATGACATATACCGGCGCCGACGGTCGGCAATATGTGTTGGTGGTGGCTGGCGGCCACGGTTCGCTGGGTACCCGGGCAGGCGACTATGTCAGGGCGTATGTCCTTACGCCGGGCAGTTGACAAGACGACGTTGTGCGTTGGCTTCTGTCAACTGTGTTGATGCTGTTGATGAACAATCCCCTATGTGCGCCAAGCTGATCCAGCAGCTGCGGGAGCATAGAGTTATTCAATGATGGCGTACGCGATGTAGGGATCAAATGGCGTCTTTTTCAGGCGCATATTTTTCAGTCCGGCCACTTCTTGAAGGGCCACGGTTTCGCCGGGGTAGTTTTTGGTGTTGAGCTCGTCAAACGCCAGCACGGCGCCTCTAGGCATGCGATCCAGTAGTAGTTCGAGTGCCACTTTGGTGGGAGTGTAAAGATCAAAATCCAGGTACAGCATGGAGACGATGATGTGCTGGTTGTCCTGCAGGAATTGAGGAATAGTTTTGGTCGCATCACCAATGACCAATTCCGTTTTGGGAATGTGGTTCAGCGCGCGGTTGCTGTCGTGCAGGCTGATGGATTGCTGGATTTCCTCCACGATGCGAGCGTTGACAAACAGGTCGCCGGCGTTGGAGTTCAAGTCTTTGTTCGTATCCTTGTTGTCCACCGACGGAAATCCTGAAAACGTGTCGAAGCCGTAAATACGGCGTTGGTGGTTGTAGGGTTCGTAGATGCTGGATAGCTGCGCGTAGGTCATGATACCGGCACCCGCGTAGCAGCCGCACTCGATCACTACGCCGGGCACATCCAACTGGAGTTTGAAAAGTTCATTTTTCGCCAAAAAACGGCTGATGTCCTGGCGGCGCACATACTTGGCAAAACTGGACAGTTTAAGCGTGGTGGGAAGCGGAGAGTCTTCGAAATAGCCGGCATACTCCAAAAAACGTGAGCGATCGCTGTCGGTATGTTTGAGCGGATTGCCTTGGAATACTTCGTTTTGCATAGGGGTCTCACTAGGTTTAAAAATTGCCGCGGACGATATTTGTCGGGTTGTTGGAGCAGCAGTCAGATGCCGCCTTACCCGGTCTAAGTAGGTTAGCAGGTCCGGGCCGCTCTGGGGCGCGTCTTCCCTCAACGTGATAGAAAACAAGCAGGATGGGCTCTGGCTGGCCTGCGGGGATGGGCGAATTTTTCGCAGTTATCAGCCACCTCATAAGTAGGCGCGACCCAGGACGATAGCTGTCAAAAAGATAGCGCACTCACGAATACAGCTTCGCCCCCGCCGCAAACTCAGCCTTGAACACCTCGGCCACCCAGTCGGCAAAGGCGCGCACCTTGGCGGTCAGGTGGCGGTTGCGCGGGTACAGCACCATCATCGGCAGCGCTTCGGGCTGCCAGTCAGGCAGCACGCGCACCAGTTCACCGCTGGCCAGCAGCGCGCAGGTGCGACGCGTCAGCGGCGGCTGCGACAAGCCCAGGCCGGCCAGCACTGCGCCCATGTGGCTGTCAGCATCATTGCAACTCACCCAGTGCGGGCGGTGGATCTGCTGGACGTCTCCACCTTTGGAAAATTCGAACGGAAACACCCGGCCCGTCTTGGCGGAATGAAAGTTCACGAAGCGGTGCTGCTCCAGGTCTTCCAGGGTCTCGGGTGTGCCGTATTGCGCCAGGTAGGAAGGCGCGGCGCAGGTCACCACCGTCAGCCGGCCCAGCGGCCGCGCCACCAGTGTTTCGTCATGCACGAGGCCGCCGCGAATCACGCAGTCCACACCTTCGGCGACCAGGTCCACTGGCCTGTCGGTGCTGCCAAGTTCCAGCACCATGTCGGGGTAGCGCCTGAAAAATTCCGGCAATGCCGGTGAGATCACATGGCGGCCTACCGCCGCGGGCACATCCACGCGCAGGCGCCCGGCCGGCGTGGCCACAGCCCGGCGCAGTGTGCCCTCCAGCTCGCCCATGTCCTGCACCATGGCCAGCGCACGCTGGTGGTACAGCGCGCCGTCGTCCGTCAGGCTCAAGGTGCGCGTGGTGCGGTTCAGCAGGCGGACGCCGAGGTGTGCTTCGAGCTCCTGCACCACCGTGGTCACCCTGGCTTTGGGCATGTGCAGCGCAGTGGCTGCCGCGGTAAAGCTGCCCAGTTCCACCACCCGGGTGAAGACTTCCATGGCCCTGTAGCGATCAACGCTCATGATTTTGACCTTTATTGTTCTTTGAATCGGTAACAGTTATTTTGATTAAAGGCTGTTTATTCATTTTATTCAAACCAATACAGTTCACTCATCTCTCCCGCTCATCCGTCGATTCATCACTGATCCACTTTTTACAAAAAGGCTCCCCATGACCGCCAACATCCTGTCTTCCACCCGCCTGGGCTTTCGCGGCCCGCAATCCGTTTCCGCCATTGGCCTGGGTGCCATGGGCATGTCGGGCATGTACGGCGCCCATGACGAGGCACAGGGCATCGCCACGATTCACGCCGCGCTCGACGCCGGCGTCAACCTGGTCGACACCGGCGACTTCTACGGCATGGGCCACAACGAGATGCTGATTGGCCGAGCCCTGAAAGGCCGGCGCGATGAGGCGCTGATCTCCGTGAAGTTCGGTGCGCTGCGCGACCCGTCTGCCGGCTGGATCGGCATGGACGGCCGGCCCGCCGCGGTGAAAAATTTCCTGGCCTACACGTTGCAGCGCCTGGGCACCGACCACATCGACATCTACCGCATCGCGCGCCTCGACCCGAACGTGCCGATCGAAGACACGATTGGCGCCATGGCCGACATGGTCAAAGCCGGTTATGTGCGCCACATCGGCCTCAGCGAAGTCGGCGCGCAGACCATCCGCAAGGCGCACGCCGTGCACCCCATCAGCGACCTGCAGATTGAATATTCGCTGGTCAGCCGTGGGCCTGAGGCAGAAATTTTTCCCGTCCTCAAGCAGCTGGGCATTGGCGTCACACCCTACGGTGTGTTGTCGCGCGGTCTGCTGTCCGGCTCCAAACCCACGGGCCCTGGCGATTTCCGGGCGCACCTGCCGCGCTTTACCGGTGACAACGCGTTGAAGAACCAGCAACTCGTTGATGTGTTGCACCAGCTCGCTGCCGGCATGGGTGCCACGGCATCGCAAGTGGCGATTGCCTGGGTCATCGCACGCGGCAAGGCGCTGGGCGTCGACATGGTGGCGCTGGTCGGTTCGCGCAAGCCAGCCCAGCTCGACGAAGCGCTGGGCGCGCTCAAGCTGGAGCTCAGCGCTGAAGACCTGCAGCGCATTGAGGCCGCGCTGCCCGCCGATGCGGTGGCCGGCACACGCTACGACGCCTACCAGATGGGCCACCTGGACAGCGAAAAGCAGGCGAAAATTCAAGTTAAATAAGCCGATAGCCCTTGAACGACGGGCGCAAACAGCTATCAATTCAGGAGCAAAAGAAAAGAGGAAGGCGTGAAGCTAGATCACGTTCTTCTCAAGCAAGGTGCGCCCCTCTACCAGCCGCTGCGCCGCCAGTGGCGACAAGTCCAGGCTGGTGTAGGCGCCTTCGGCCATCCACTCCGCCAGGCCGCGCCCCACCGCTGGCGACTGTTGCAGCCCGTGGCCGCTGAAGCCATTGGCCAGCAGCAGGTTGGGCAAATGCGGGTGTGGCCCCAGTAGCGCGTTGTGGTCGTGCGTGTTGTATTCGTAATAGCCGGCCCAGGCGCGCTGCATGCGCACGGCCTCAAAGCCCGGCACGCGGTTGGCCAGTGTCAGCCATGCTTGGTCAAAGAGGTCGTAGTCCACCTCCAGCGGCACATCGTTGTGGTCTTGCGCAGGGGGCAAGCCGCAAATCCAGAGGTCGCCTTCGGGCCGAAACCACAAACCGCTAGGGTCAATCACCAGCGGGCAGCCGGGCGTCTTCGCGGGGCTGGCAAATGCATACACACAGCGTCTGCGCCCATACACCGGCAGGTCAAGGCCTGTGCCGGCCAGCAGCGGCCGCGCCCATGCGCCTGCCGCATTCACCGCCCAGTCGCACGGCAGTTGCGCGCCGCCCTGCAGCGTCACGGCACTCACGCGGCCGTTGCTGTGCGCAAAGCCGGTGGCCTCGGCCTTCACATACTGCACGCCCAGGCTGCGCGCCTTTTGTTTGAAGGCCATCAGCAAACCATAGCCGTCAAACCAACCCTCGCCTGAAAGGCCAAGCGACGCCAGTGCCAGGTCGTCCACCTGCAGCCATGGGAAGCGTTGCTGTGCTTCCGCGGGGGTCAGCAGCGCGACGTCAACACCGTGCGCGCGCTGCGTTGAGTGGTTCTCCCGCAAGGTAGCCGCCCCTGTCTCAGTCGCCAGATAAAGGTAGCCACGCTCGGTCAAGCCGATGTCGGGCACATCGCCATCGACCGCCAGGTGCTCTTTGATGTTGCGCAAGAACCCAATGCCGAATTGCGACGCCGCAATGTTCACCGGCTGCGAGAACTGTTGGCGTATCGAGCTGGCCGAAAGCGCCGAAGAGGCTTGTGCATAGGTCGGGTCACGTTCGATCACGGTGATGTTGCCGCCAAAGCTTGGGTGTGAAGCCAGGAAATATGCGATGGCGCTGCCGATCACGCCGCCGCCGACGATGACGACCTGTTGTAGAGGTGTTGTGTTGCTCATGCCGTTCGATGTTTTGCTTAAAGTGCTTCTTGTCATCGTACAGGGCGGCCTCCGGGCCGGTCGGTGGTCAGCGGGATCGGGAACTCATCGTGACGGTGTGTGTTTGTTCTAACTGGCCTCATCCCATATGATCGCGTCAACCTATGTCCTCACCAGACCATTCTCAGGACCTTAAACCTGTCCCCGTGAACCTTCGAACGGGACTGATGGTCGTTTCGGTTCTGCTGTGCCTCTACGCCGCACTGAGGCTCTTGAATCTGACACGGTCCATTCAGGAAGACGGCATGATTCCCCAGCTTTGGTGGCCCGTCTTCACCATCAGTACTGAAGTGAGCTTGTATCTTCTTTGCATCGGCTTGCTGGTGGCGCGCATGGCGTTTGTGCAATGGGTTGGGTTGTTTCACGCAAGTGCCTGGCTCATTGAGTTGCTTGTCAGCCTGCCTGTGCATCTGCCATTTGCGCTCGACAAGACACCGATTCCGAGTGGTCACGTGACCCAAGCCGCCATTTCACAGAACTACCTGAGATTCGAGCTAGGCATGCTTGTTGTGACAACCGTGCTTGCGTGGGGACTCGTCGTTTATGCGAGGCAGTTGCGCAGCGCGCGATAACCCGATCGGGTTGCCTGCCGGGCGGCTATACCTATATAGGACGGGCGGCACGTAGCCATCGCACCAATGGCTGTGATCATTCAATCATCTTTTATCTAGCTCCAACCATCATGGAATCCTTCAAACCCAGAGTCGGTAAACCCATCACACCCGAGCAGTTTGACGAGCTCAGCGACGAGCAGCTGATTCGCCTCATTCCCAAGGCGTACCGCGAGTTCTTTCCCGGCAAGGACTTCTGTGCTGATGGGCACTTCTATCTGCATGATGGAACGGCCTGGAGTTTTTATCGGGGTGATTTGCTTGATGAGTAGCGTGCCCGCGAGTCACCACAGCATGAATCCTGCTCCGCGCATGCCCAACTGGTCAGATGCAGATTGGACTTTGAGAGTGAGATATGACAGCTTCATTGTCAAAGTTTCGGAAATGAATGCCACCAACGGCATTGCCGATTTCCATCAATGTGGATTGCAACTTGCCCGTGACCTGAAGCTGGAGGCACAGAAACTGGGATATAGCAGGGCGTACGAATTCTCCAGCGATATTTATTGGTTGTTGCAAGCTGCGGCCACAGTACTGTTCTTTCTTGTCGGTTCGCAATCGACTGTATTTCGCGAATACCTGAAAGGCGTTTTGTATTACAGGAATTTTGAGTCAACAAGCGCCAGGGTGAAGGAATTCCTTGCCTTCACCCAATGTGATGCCTAAGTAATTGCTCGCGAAGCTGATCGTGCGCACTTGTCGCCACACAGCGACAAGGTGCTGTAAGCACAAGGCGCGACGTGCAACGGTATGTATATGGGGTCAACAGGGCAACAAGCCCTGCCGTTGAGCAGGTGGCTACGTGATAACAACAATCCATTAGCCATCTCATCATCCATTCAAAGGACTCTCATGAACAAACTGCTCGCTTCCCTGATCGCCACTCTGTTCGTTGGCGTTGCTGCCGCACAAACCCCTGCCGTACCGGCTACTCCAGCTACTCCGGCTACCCCTGCCGTCAAGGCAGAAGTCAAGGCCGACAAGGCCGCCGCAGCCACTGTGAAGAGCGAAGCCAAGGTTGAAAAGGCTGAAGCCAAAGCCGTTGAAAAAACAAGCAAGGCAGACGCCAAGACCAAGGCCAAAGCAGAAGGCAAAGTGACCAAGGCTGAAAAGACCGACGCCAAGGCAGAAGCCAAGGCCGACGTGAAAGCTACTGCCAGCAAGTAAGTGGCTCGCGGCGCTACAAGGCCGCTACCTATTAAAAAAGACAGGCTCCGGCCTGTCTTTTTTTTGCCTGCGTGTGCCGGCTACTCGCGTATCACGATGCTTCCGCGGTGTCAGCGCATTCCGACCAGTGTGGGCTCCTGTGACTGTCACTGACCAGGCCCGCTAGCAACCAGCATGAAGGTTTTGGCACCAGACAAAGGAGATTCCCATGCACATCATTCTTGGCGGAACAGGACACGTCGGTTCGGCGCTGGTCAAACGCCTTCTCGACGCGGGCGAGCCCGTCACCCTCATCACCCACGACCCCAAAAAATCCGGCCGGGAAGGCAAGGCCAAACACGAGGTGCCCCAGCGGGCCAGGGTTGCGCTGGCCGATGTCCACGACGTACCGGCGCTGCGCAAGGTGTTCCAGCAGGGCACGCGCCTCTTTCTGCTCAACCCGTCCGCGGCGCCTAGCACCGACACCGACGCTGAAGAGCGCGCCACGGTGAAGTCCATCATGGAAGCGCTGCAAGGCACGCAGCTCGAGAAAATCGTGGCCGAGTCCACCTACGGCGCTCAGCCCGTGCAGCGTGCAGGCGACCTGGGCATTCTTTACGACATGGAAAAAGCCCTGGAGGCCCAGCCCATACCTTTCAGCGTGATACGCGCGGCCTACTACATGAGCAACTGGGACGCAGCGCTGAAGACCGCACGCGATGAAGGCGTGATCGACTCCATGTTCCCGCAAGATTTCAAACTGCCTATGGTGGCGCCGCAAGACCTGGGCGAGCTCGCCGCGCGGCTGATGACCGAGCCTGCAGAAAAAACCGGTCTCTTTTACGCTGAAGGCCCTGAGCCATACACCCCCGGCGACGTAGCCGCCGCCTTTTCAGAAGCGTTGAACAAGTCAGTCGCGGTGCGCGTGATACCGCGTGAGAAATGGGAAGAGGCCTTTAAAGCCATGGGCTTCTCGACCGCTGCCGCCAAATCCTATGCGGCGATGACAGCGCTCACACGGGATCATCCCTACTTCGACGATGCGCCCGTGCGCGGCCGCACGTCGCTGCGCGCCTATGTGCGAGCACTGGTGAGCGGGTCGATTTAGCTCCCTTCCCCGCTGGGGGAGGTTTGGCCTGTCCTGAGCCTGTCGAAGGGGTTGGGGGCCAGCGGCGTTCAATACACGCCGGTGAGGCTTCAGGCGCCGCTGGCCCCCATCCCAACCTTCCCCCAGCGGGGGAAGGAGGAAAACCACCCACACGCCGCAGCGCGTCGCTTTTTATTCCGTTTCCCGACTTAGCTCCTTCCCCCAGCGAGGGAAGGAGTAAAGCCAGGCACGCGGCAGCAGACTCAACTCATCGGCTTGTTCACAAACGCAATCACCAGTCCCTTGTCCGTCACGGTGATCGTGCTGGGCTGCACGCCCATGCTGTTGGGCAGTGCCAGGTCCTGGGCGTTGAGCGTGTGCAGCACGGCGCCCTGCAACGCCTGCTCTGCCAGCTGCGGGCCGTAACTGCCCAGCAGCATCGAGGCTTCCGGCGGCAAGCCTTCAAACTGCAGCGCATTCACGCGTAACTCATGCGCGCGTATCGTCATGTCGCGGGCCTCATAGCGCAGCGCAAAGTCCAGGTCAAAGGTGCCTGGGTAGGCCCGCCGCAGCGCCGGGCCGCCGGCCTCCACCGCCATCACGGCGCCCAGCCGGTTTTGCGTCGCCAGCATGCGCAGCTGCGGCGCCTGTACGGTAATGTCGAGAATGCCCTGCGCGCGTTTGCGCAACGGAAAGCGCCTGGCAATCGCATCCTGCAGCTGCGCCGTCGTCACGGTATAGGTGGGCTGGCCATGGGCGCCAAAAAGCACCAGGTATGCAGCGCCGCCCATAGCCAGGCGCGTGGCGGTGTCCAGCAGCTTGCGCCGTTGTATTCCCTGCGCCAGGGGGTGTGGGGGGCATACTTTCATCATCGGTTCGATGGTGCACCGCGCGAATAGTTTCCCGCGTCAGCGAATGCCGCAAATTGCGCGGCGTGCCGCAGGCCTACCGACCAACCACCGACCAGCCCGCCTTCTGGTTGGTCTTGTCGTTTTCATACTCCCAGGCCGTGCCGCAGCGGTCGCATTTATAGCGGGTGATGGTGATCAGCCCGTGGCGGCGCGTTTCATGGCGGGGGTCCCCCTGCACCAGCTCGGGGTGGCCCGGCGCCTTGCGCCAGTTGCGCTGTATGCCCGCGCACGAGTCGCACAGTTCCATCTTCTTGAGTTCACTGGCACGGTTGGGGTCTTGGGTCATGGTCTGCTTTTTGAATCGGGTGTGTGCCCCGATTGTCGCCGGTGTTATTTTTCTCCCCGGCGAGGCGACCACGTTGGCGCAGGGGCGATCATTTGACCGGCTCCGGCCGCAGGCCTATTCTGGAATCGCCCAGTCACCTTATTCGGGAGAACATCATGTACAAGCAAATTTTGCTGGCTTACGACGGTTCCGAATCAGGCCAGAAAGCCTTGCTGGACTGCAGCGAGATCGCGCAGTGGAGCGGGGCCTCTTTGACGCTGATTGCCGTCACGCCGCTGCAACGGCAGGTGGTCGCCGCCGAAGGCGTAATCTACGAACAAAGCATCGCCGACCAGGAACGGGAAAGATACAGGGGCATCCTCAATGACGGCTTGCGCCGGCTCATCGAATCGGGCCGGGAAGCCAGCGGCGAAGTGCTGTACGGCGAAACTGTCGATGAAATCGTCAGGTACGCCAAACAGATCGAAGCCGACCTGATTGTGGTCGGCCACAAGCATCTGGACAGCTGGGCCGTGCGCTGGTGGCGCGGCTCGGTGTCCAAATCACTGATTGCCCATGCACCCTGCAGTGTGCTGGTGGTCATTACACGGTAGGTGGTAGAACTGCTAAAACGCAGGCGGAGTGACCTCCTGGCCCGGCGATGCAACAACGCCAGGAGGGTTTTGTGTACGGCGCCGCTTGACTTCGAGTGCGCTCGAAGTTTTACAGTCACTGCATGACCACCGCACCCACCGTCTCCATAACCGTTTCTTTGAGCATCGCCGAAGCCGCAGAAGCCTCTGGGCTGAGCGCCTACACGCTGCGCTATTACGAACAGATCGGCCTCATCGCCCCCATCGACCGCCGCAGCGGGGCGCGCCGCTACAGCGACGCCGACATGCGCTGGCTTGATTTCCTGGTACGCCTGCGCGCCACCGGGATGTCCATGCGTGACATGCAGCGCTACGCCCAGCTGCTGCGCAAAGGCAACACCGCCAGCAGCATGGCCGAGCGGCAGACTTTGCTGGAGGAACACGCCGCACGCCTGGAAGCCGGCCTGCGCGCCCAGCGCGAAACCCTGCAGTACATCCGCAAAAAGATCGGCCTGTACGAAGAGCTGCGCGCCGTGCCCAAACGCGCCTGACCTGCTCATCGCCTTCGCCAGCTCGCCAATTTCACACCCTCATCCAAAGGACACCATGATCAAAACCCGCACCCTCGGCCGCAACGGCCCTTCCGTCTCCGCCATCGGCCTCGGCTGCATGGGCATGAGCGACTTCTACAGCAACCGCGACGACGCCGAGTCCATCGCCACACTTCACCACGCGCTGGACCAGGGTCTCAATTTTCTCGACACCTCCGATATCTACGGCCCGCATACCAACGAGCAGCTCATCGGCAAGGCCATCGCCGGGCGCCGCCAGGACGTGTTTATCGCCACCAAGTTCGGCATCATGCGCGACCCGGCCGACGAAACGGTGCGCGGCGTCAATGGCCGACCTGAATACGTCAAGGCCAGCTGCGACGCCAGCTTGAAGCGCCTGGGCATTGAACAGATTGACCTTTACTACCAGCACCGCGTTGACAAAACCGTGCCCATTGAAGATACCGTGGGCGCGATGGCCGAGCTCGTGAAGGCCGGCAAGGTGCGTTACCTCGGCATGTCGGAGGCGTCGGCCGCCACCCTTGGCCGCGCCTGCAAGGTCCACCCCATCGCCGCACTGCAAAGCGAATATTCCTTGTGGACGCGCGATCCCGAAGTTACCGGCACGCTGGCCGCCTGCCGCGAGCACGGCGTAAGTTTTGTCGCCTATTCGCCGCTGGGCCGCGGCTTTCTCACGGGCACTTTCAGCAAGCCTGAAGACCTGGCCGCCGACGACTACCGCCGCAAGTTTTCGCCGCGCTTTGCTGAAGACAACTTCAAGCGCAACCTGGCATTGGTCGAGGCCGTCAAAGACCTGGCTGCGGCCAAAGGCGTCACGGCGTCCCAAGTCGCGCTGGCCTGGGTGCTGGCACAGGGCGCCGACATCATTCCCATCCCCGGCACCAAGCGCCGCAGCTACCTGGACCAGAACATCGCCGCGCTTGACGTCACGTTGAGCACCACCGAGCTGGCCCAGCTCGACAAGGTTTTCCCACCCGACGCTGCCGCCGGTTTGCGCTACCCCGCGTCTTTTCTCGGCACGGTCAACGCGTAAGGCGGGAAGGTCCGGCCGCCCGTTGGCGGACCGGATCATCGTTTGGCGCCTGCCTTGGGCTGAAACGCCCAGCACGTCGCGGGATCCACGACGCCCGCGCGTCCCGGCATAAAAACCCCGGTTGCCCGAAGATGTCTCTGTGAAGTCCAGGCACCTGCTAACAAATTTGTTGTATCGTACACCAATACGATGTATCATTTATCGATACGACGATTGTTATTTTTACAGGAAACCTGGTCTAACCTCATGGAGCATCAGATGGGAATCGCACTAACTTGTCTCCGCCGTTTGCTGGTGGTTGTCGCGGCGATCACGCTTTTGGGCACAGCGTCGGCCGCTGATCTGAGAATCGGCTTTAAATCCGAAGTCACCTCGGCTGACCCCCATGTTCTGGGCGCCGCAAATCGCGGTGTGTGGGTGAATGTCTACGACTCGCTCATTGGCCAGGATGAGAAATTGCATCCCATCCCTGTTCTGGCTTTGTCCTGGAAGGCGATAGACGAAAAGCAGTGGGAGTTCAAACTGCGCCCCGATGTCAAATTTCACAATGGGGAGCCCATGACGGCTCATGATGTGAAGTTCTCGCTGGACAGGGCACGGGCGCTGGTTGGTCCGCGGACCTTCAAGACGTATCTGAGGGCCGTTGATTCCGTCCGGGTGCAGGATCCGTTGACGGTCATCATCAAAACCAAGGAATCCGCCCCGACTTTGCCTGAAAACGTAGGCCTGGTGGCCATCATCCCCAAAGGAAATGGCGCAGAGATCAAGGAGGAGGATTTTGAAAACGGGAAGGCCGCGGTGGGTACCGGGCCTTTCAAGTATGCGGGGTTTATTCCCAGCCAGCAAGTGACCATGACGCGCAATGACGCGTACTGGGGCATGAAGCCTGCCTGGATGAAGGTGACTTACCAATTTATTCCGAAAGAGCCGGCGAGAGCGGCTGCGATGTTGGGCGGAAGTGTCGATGTCATTGACGGCGCTGCCGGCAGCCTGAGTGAGACCTTGAAGAAAAGCGAAAAGGTGTCCCTGGTCTCTACAACCTCCTATCTGCTCAATTACCTGTCCATGGACCAGTTCCGCACGGTCTCGCCTTATGTCACCGGCAATGACGGGAAGCCGCTCACAAAAAATCCCTTCCAGGACAAAAAGGTTCGTCAAGCGATCACCGTGGCCATTAACAGGGAAGCCATCAACAAGTTCGTCATGAAAGGCGATGCAGAACCCGCCACGCAGATCGTACCGTCCGGCTTTTTTGGGCATGAGCCTGCGCTGAAACTTCAGCCTGGAGACACGGCGCAGGCCAAGGCCTTGCTGGCCGAGGCTGGCTACCCATCCGGATTCAAGGTGGTTTTGCATTGCACCAATGACCGGTACCTCAACGATGCGCGAGTCTGCGAAGCAATTGCCCAGATGTTGACGCAGGCGGGGATAAAAACCGATGCCAGGACGCTCCCCTATGCCAACTTTGTGACCCGGGCGACAAGCGGTGGGCCCGGTGGCGAGCCCGAATTCAGCCTGGCCATGGTTGGCATCGGCGCGGTTCTCGGGGACTCGCTGGAGCCTTCCACCGCCGTTGTCTACACCTTTGACAAGGCCTTGGGGACCGGGGCCAACAACTACGGCCGATACAGCAACAAGGAGTTTGATGCGGCAATCAGGTCCGCGGCAAAAACACTGAATGAAAAGGAGCGCCAGGAGCTGCAGCGAAAGGCCGCGAAGCTCGCCGCGGAGGACGTTGCCGTCATACCCGTGCATAACGCGAAGGCGGCATGGGGATTGCGCAAAGGCCTGAGCATGGCACCGCGAAGTGACGGGTTCACGATAGCGAGTGGCATCAAGGAAGCGGCTTCGAAGTAAGAAAACCAGCGAATCGGGCAGCGGGGTGGATAGAACCGCGCCAAACAGGGAAACAGATGAAAGACTCGACGTTCAGCAATCTTGCTGTGGTGATTGAACGCAATGTGATGGTTCCCATGAGGGACGGCGTCAGGCTGGCTACAGACATATACCGGCCAATGCCGCAGGCAGGTGAGGACAAGAAATTCCCGGTCATCATGGAGCGCACACCCTATGGGAAGCACCTTGAAAGCCGAACCGAACGCGAACCGGGAAGCACACGCCCCATGTCGCGGGAAGAGGTGGCAACGTACTTTGTGGCCCAGGGCTATATCGTTGTGTACCAGGATTGCCGCGGCAGGTACGGGTCCGAAGGAACGTTCACGAAATACCTGAGCGAGGCCGACGACGGCCATGACACCTGTGATTGGCTCGTACGGCAACCATGGTCCAACGGCAGGATAGGGACGAAAGGCCTTTCGTATGCGGCGCATACACAAATGGCCCTGGCATCGACCGGCGCACCCGGGTTGCAGGCCATGTATGTCGACTCAGGCGGATTTTCCAATGGCTACCAGAGCGGCATCCGGCAGGGTGGGGCCTATGAGTTGAAGCAGGCCGCATGGGCCGTTCTCTTCGCGTCCAGCATCGCCCAGCGGTCAGAAAATACGGCGGTCGCCACAACGCTGAAGAATATCGACGTCGACGATTGGTTCCGAAGGATGCCATGGCGTCGTGGAAACTCCCCGCTTTCCGAGACGCCTGAGTATGAAGAGTTTCTGTTTGACCAATGGGAGCGGGGCTCTTTCGATGACTACTGGAAGCAGCCCGGGATCTACGCAGAGGGCTTCTACCATCACCTTCAAAATGTGGCCACGGTTCACATGTCTTCCTGGTACGACGTCTATACGCGTACCGCAGCTGAAAACTACATGAGCCTCAAAAAGATGGGGGCGCCGGTACAGCTCGTTTTGGGTCCGTGGGTGCATGGAAACCGGTGGTTGACCTATTCAGGAGATGTGGACTTTGGAGAACAATCCACTTTCGGCAACCATGTGGCCGCGACTTTTCTCGACGCCAGGCTGAAGTGGTTTGACCGCTGGCTCAAAGGCCACCCGGCCACCGAGGGCGATGCCCCGGTAAGGCTGTTCGTGATGGGCGGTGGGTCCGGCAGGAAGAACAGCGAAGGTCGCCTTGACCATGGCGGTAGCTGGCGCTCCGAGCAGGACTGGCCGATTCCGGATGCGCAGTGGAAGCCCCACTATCTTCACGTTGATGGTTCGCTGTCCCTCGCTCCTCCAGAGAGACATCACGGTGCGTTAGCGTATCGATTTGACCCCAAAAATCCGGTTCCCACCCTGGGCGGCGGTGTGGTTTCACGCCCACCCGGAATACTGGCCGGTGCATTTGACCAAACAACCGATGAGCGCTTCTTTGGCTGTGCGGAACCGTTTCACCCGCTCATTGAGCGCGAAGACGTTCTTGCCTTTTCGACAGAGCCGTTGCCAGAGGATGTCGAAATTACCGGCCCAGTGGTGGCGAACTTGTGGATATCTTCCGATTGCCCGGACACGGACTTCACCGTCAAACTGGTCGATGTGTACCCGCAGAGCGAAGACTATCCAAACGGTTTCGCAATGAACCTCACCGACGGCATTCTGCGGGTGAGGTACAGGGACTCATGGGAAAGCCCGGAGTTGATGACGCCGGGAACGGTGTACCCCATCCGCATTGAGGCGTTTCCGACCAGCAATCTTTTCAAGGCCGGGCACCGCATCCGGGTGGACATTTCGAGCAGCAACTTTCCGCACTTTGACGTCAACCCGAACACCGGCGATCCCGAGGCGCAGGCGACGACGAGCAGAACGGCGCTCAACAAGGTCTACATGAACAGCCAGCATCCATCGCATGTGGTGCTTCCTGTGATCCCGAAGCGCTCTCGGTAACAGGTAGTCGCAGCGCCCCCCCCAGGCGCGCTGCAGCTAATCTGCAGAGGCTTCGGAGCGACGATACCCGAGCTCAACCGACAGGTCATAGGCCGCCGCGCACAGGGGCTTCGCCAGTTTCTCCAGCCCTTTGGCGGTGATGCGGCTTGAGGGAATGGAAATGGCCATGGCGGCGATGACCTTTGACGTGCCGTCACGAACTGGTGCGGCCACGGAAAGGACTTCGTTCGTGATTTCGCCCAGGGACGTGGCGTAGCCTTGCTTGCGGATCTTGATCAGCTCCTCGTTCCATTTGGTGCGCTGAACGATGGTGTTGGGCGTGAACTTCTGAAAGTCCTGGGCGAAAAATTCGTCCAGAAACTCCGCAGGTGCGTAGGCCAGCAGGACTTTGCCCGACGCACCACCATGAAGAGGCCTTCTCATGCCGACGGACCCGTGGATACGTACGTCATGGGTAGAGTCCCATCGGGCCACGGAGACAGATTCAAAGCCGTCGCGGACACGGATCTGGACAATCTCGTTGAACTTGCTGGCCAACTGCTGAAGATACTTGCTGGCCTGCCTGACAAGGCTGACCTGCTCATCGGCAGCCAGCCCCACAAGCAGTGCGTTGTAGCCGAGATGATAGGTAGCGGCATCACCTGAGCGCTGAACAAAACCACGCCGTTCCAGCGTGCTAAGAAGGCGGAACGCCCTGGCCTTGGTGATTCCCGATCTTTTGGAAAGCTCGGTCACACCCAGGCCGGGGTTCTGGGCTACAAGCATCAATAAGCCGAGTGCTTCATCTACCGACGCTACGTTGTAATCCATTGCCTTCTTTGCGGCCGATTTGCACTCGGCGGGTATGTTTGAGTTAGCGAAGCATTCTACCGTCAGGGCTCAGTACGCTGATGTCGACATACGACGATCCCGAGTGATTTGCCGGAGAAAAATTGATGGAGAACCCGCCGAGATTTAACTCCCTCAACGACTCCAGGGAGCGTTTCAGTTTTGCCGAAGCAGGATTCGGCCCGGCGCGTTTCAGGCCCTCGGTCAGCACCCTGGCCGCTATGTAGCCTTCGGCCGCGGCCAAGGTCAAGTCAGAGCCCGGCACGCCGAATTTCTTGTGATCCTCCTGCATCTCCCTGACAAGAGTGGACGTCTTGCTGGACGGATCGGGGACAACCAGCGCTATGCCTAGCCCGTAGGCGGTCTGCTTGCCGATTCTTTTCACGACGGCGGCACCATCGGTGACCGAGAGGGCGACGACCAATGCCGAGCTTCCGCCCTGGCGAAAATTCTTGTAGAACTCGGCGGTCGCGGCACTCGTCGCCACCGCAATGACCGCGTCGGGTTTTGCCTTGAGGATCGTTGCCACTGCTTCATTGACATGGGTCGTGCCGTATTCGTAGCTCGCGCTGCCCGAGAGCTGAAGGCCTTTTCCCCTGATTGCGTGCTGCGCCCGGTCGTAACCTTCAATTCCAAACGGGCTCTTCTCATAGAGGATAGCGATGCGCCTGTGCCCGATGATGCTCATGTGCGACAGAATCTTCTGCACCTCCTGGGCATAGTTGGCGCGGGTGTGGAAAATCCATGGGTTCACTGGTTGATGAAGTGACACGGCACCCGTCCGGGGCCCTATCAAAGGAACGCCGGCAGTGGCCAGTACTTTCTCCTGAACCAGGGCTTCAACGGGGGCGGTTCCAGAAAGCCCGATAAGTGCGACAGGCTTCTCTTCCTGGATGATCTCCCTTGTTTTTTCTACCGAATCCGATGCGTCTGGCCCCCGGTCTTTGGTGACCAGTTTGAGCTTTGCGCCGTAAATTCCGCCCCGGTCGTTGACGGCATCAAAGTACAGTTGCACGCCCACCTTTACCTGGCTTGCCGCGGAATTCGGATCTTTGAGCTGGCCGACCTGGCCTATCACGATGTCCTGCGGAGCGGAGGAGGCAACTGCACAAACTGCCGTCAGAATGCCTGTGCTGATCCAATGCTTGATTGACATACCTATGCTTTCCAAAAATGATGGAGCTGCCTGAGCGCTCCCGCTATCCATAACAAAAAGCCCGCCGGAGGCGGGCTTAGCGGACCAGGTGCCTGAGCCAATTTCTCTGACGGTCAGAAGTTGTGCTGAATGCCGACCCCATAAACGCGGATCACATCGTTGGCGACCCGGCTGTTGGGATCCTGGCGGTCATAGAAGGCGTACAAAGAAGTCCGGTTGCTCATCTTGTAGGCGTAACCCGCCTGCAGGCGCTTGAGCCTGGCGGCAGGATCGCTCTGGACATCCTTGCGGATGTAATTGCCCATGACCTTGCTCTTGGGCGTCACCTCCCAGGAGGCACCGATCATCTGCGCGCCCACCTTGCTGCGCGACAGGGCATTGCCTTGAAAGTTGTCGCGGTTATAGACCGCCCACGCACGGATCGCGCCGAAGTCGTAGGAGCCGACCAGCATCCACTTGTTCTTGAACTCATTGAGCGCCGCCCCGCCGCGTTTGCTGTCCGTCCCGTACCCCACGCCCAGGCCCAGCGGACCGCCGCCCTCGCCATAGCTGAGGGACACGTCGGTCTGCTTGTAGTCGCTTTCAAAGCGGATCGGGCCCGCAGGGGCCTCCGCCCGGCCTTCACCGTTGAGGTAGTGGCCGGCGCGAAAGACAAAATTGCCGATCACCGGGCTGGCATAGCCCACGGCGTTGGAGACACGTGTGCGCGCGTTGAAGATGGAGGTGCCGATGGCGGTGGCGCCGGCGTCGTGGATGACGTACTCCACGTTGCGGCCAAGGATCGCGTAGATGGGCGTGCGGCTGGGCGCGGCCGAGTCAATGCGGCCGATATTGACGACACCGAAGCTGCCGCCGAGCCCCACAAAAGAGTTGCGGTACATCGGTGTGCTCGAGGCCCCGGTGTCGGAAGAAAACCCTGTTTCGATCCCGAAAAAAGCCCTCAGGCCCTCGCCCAGGTCTTCGCTTCCCTTGAAGCCGAAGCGGGACGCGTTGCCCGTGATGAGGGTCTGGGATAGGGCGCCGGTTTTGGAGTTCTCAAAGCTCGTGTCGACTCTTCCGTACACCGTCACCGTGCTCTGCGCCCATGCGGCTACAGGCGTTATTGCGCCGGCGGCAACCGCGGCCAGGCAGATCATCTTGAATTTCATTTCTCACTCCTGAAAGTTCTGTAAATGGCGGGGAACTAACCACCGCCGCGTAAGTGCTCATGGGCGCAATTCGCCCAGGTCTGTCCTGCTTCCCTCCTCGCCGACCGTCATAAATCCTGAAAAACTCGCTTGCTTTTTTGTATTGACTAGCGATACACTGTATCAAACAGCGTTACAACTAGATCATGAAGCGGTGATGACTGTCAAGAAATTTCGCGGTGCTGTTGCCGCGAATGCACAAGGTGAAAGCTGGCAAGGCGTTGGTTGGCCTCTAAATTGCGAGCAGTTGTGCGAACGTGACGTATCGGCGGGAGGCCTCCCGCTGACTGGAGTTTTTGATGGAAGTGACGTGCAATAGAGGGCCTGTCGCGGTTTCCCTGGGTGGGTGCCACGGGCTCGAGCGAAGCAGCGTGCGATGTGGATGCCTGTGGGTCCGTGTCGCAGGCAGAGATAAGGACGCAATCTGATGTTTGGGCCCATATTCCAGCGGATGCGCGACAGCCTGGTTGTCGTTGCGCTGATGTCCGCCATCGCGTTTACGGGCATTCACCTCGTTGGTGACCCCATACACCTTCTTGTCAGCCCGAATGCCACCACTGAAGAGGTGGAGGCCGCGGCGCGCAGCCTCGGACTGGACCGGCCGATCCATGAGCAGTACGCGCTGTTTGTGAAACATGCCATCGAGGGAGATCTCGGCAAATCGTTTGTTTTCAACCGACCGGCGCTGGGAGTGGTCCTGGAACGCATGCCCGCAACCCTGGAAATGGCGTTTGTTGCATTGATACTGGCGCTGGTTATTGGCATTCCCCTCGGTCTCGTCGCGGGGTTGATGCCGCACTCCTGGGTTCACAAACTCATTGCCGGACTTTCCATCGCGGGGGTCACCATTCCCACCTTCTGGAAGGGGCTCATCCTCATCCTCATCTTTTCGGTGAACCTCGGGTGGCTTCCATCGGGCGGACGAGGCGACACCGAACAGCTGTTTGGCATTGCCTTCAGCTTCCTGACATGGGATGGCCTCAAACACATGATCCTGCCGGCGACGACGCTCGCCATATTCCAGATTGCCATGGTGATCCGCCTGACCGAAACCGGCACCCGTGATGTGGTGCAACAGGAGTACGTGCGGTTTGCGCGTGCCAAGGGCGTGTCCGGGCTAAGGCTCCTGGTGAGACACATCGCCCCGAATGTGATGATTCCCGTTGCCACCGCGGTCGGGCTCGAATTCGGTCATCTCATTGCCTTCTCGGTAGTGACCGAATCGGTCTTCGCATGGCCAGGCATGGGAAAACTCATCATTGACTCGATTCTTCATCTCGACAGACCGGTGGTCGTGGCCTACCTGATGGTCACCGTCCTGCTGGTGGTATCCATCAACCTGTTGGTCGATCTCCTGTACGTGATTCTTGATCCCCGGCTCAGGGTTCGCAGCAAGTAGAAACAAGAACACAAGAACACAAGAACACAAGAGAAAAAGAAACAAGAGGCACCCCATGATCCAGACCGAATCATTGAACCCGGAAGAAAAACCGGCGGCTCCGCCAGTGTTGCCGCCGGCGCAAACCCCGTGGAGCCGGATCCGGCGGCAATTCCTGCTCAGCAAAACTGCGTCGATAGCGCTCGTCGTCTTTGGGCTCCTGCTCATCGTGGCGTTGGGCGCTCCGTGGTTCTCCCCGCAGAACCCGTACGACCTGGCAGCCGTATCGATCGTCGATGCGGAACTCGCACCAGGCGTGCGCAGTGAAGCGACCGGAATGCTGCATGTCCTCGGCACCGACGGCGCCGGACGGGATCTGATCAGCGCGATCTTCTACGGGCTACGCATCAGCATGGCTGTCGGCCTCCTGAGCGCGTTGGCCGCGCTTTGCATCGGAACAACCGTCGGCCTGACGGCCGCCTATTTTGGCGGACGTGTTGACGCGTTCCTGATGCGGGTCGTTGATCTGCAGCTGAGCCTGCCGGCAATCCTGATCGCCCTGGTGCTCCTGGCGTCGCTGGGCCAGGGCGTAGACAAGACCCTGCTTGCGCTCATCATTGTTCAATGGGCCTACTACGCGCGAAACGTGCGCGGGGCCGCACTGGTGGAGCAACAAAAAGAGTACGTGGAGGCGGCGATGGGGCAAGGGTTGCCCGCCAGGCGGATCATGTTCAGGCACGTGCTGCCGAACTGCATGGGAACGCTGATTGTCACCGGCACACTGCAGACGGCACACGCCATCAGCCTGGAGGCAACCATGAGTTTCCTGGGCATAGGACTCCCACAGACAGAACCCTCGCTGGGGTTGCTGATCGCGAACGGGTTCGAATACATGCTCACGAACAAATACTGGATCTCGGTCTATCCAGGTCTGGCGTTGGTGTTCCTGGTGGGGTCGATCAACCTGATCGGTGATCGCCTGCGTGTTGTCTTCAACCCGAAGCTGGATCAGGTATGAGCACAAGTGCATTGAAGGTGAATGGGCTGGTCACTCATTTCGAGACAAAGGCCGGGGTGGCCAAGGCGGTGAATGATGTTTCTTTCTCGGTTGAGCAAGGGCAAATAGTCGCTTTGGTGGGTGAGTCGGGGTCGGGCAAGTCCGTGACGGCGATGTCCTTGATGAACCTCGTAGATCCACCCGGGCGAATCGTCGCCGGTGAAATCCTCCTTCGGGGAAATAACCTGCGCACCGTTTCCGCCCGCGAATGGAACAGGATTCGCGGCAAAGAGATGGCAATGGTTTTCCAGGACCCCATGATGTCGCTCAACCCCGTCATCCGGGTCGGAGACCAACTGACGGAGACCATCCGGATCCACGCCAAGGTGTCCCAGTCAGATGCCAGGGTGCGGGCATGCGCCGCGCTGGCCGCGGTGGGAATCCCGGCGCCGGCCGAGAGGATGCGGGCGTATCCGCATGAGCTGTCGGGTGGCATGCGCCAGCGAATCGCCATCGCGAACGCCATCGTCAACGAGCCGGCTGTGATCATCGCCGATGAGCCCACCACCGCACTGGACGTCACAATCCAGGCGCAGATTCTTTACCAGATCCGGAAGCTGACAAAAGAACGCGGAACGGGACTGGTATGGATCACGCACGATCTGAGCGTGGTGAAGGACCTCGCGGACTACGTGTGTGTGATGTATGCCGGCCGCATTGTCGAAAAAGGCACGGTCGCCGACGTGATCAGGTCGCCAAGACACCCCTACACGCGCGGCTTGATCGACTCGCTGCCCAAGTCGCAGGATCGCGGCTCCCTGCTCAAGCCAATCCCGGGGAGTACGCCGCCCCTGTTCAATCTGCCGTCCGGCTGCGCGTTCGCGCCTCGATGTGGCCGGGCAACGGAAGCATGCAGGAAGGTACCCACTGTGACCCGGACAGATGATCGGGAGTTTCTTTGCTTTCACCCCTACACGAACGATTGACAACGCATGACCACGATACTTGAAGCGGCCAATGTCTCGAAACGGTTTGGCGCCGCACAAACCTGGAGCGGGCAACTGGCGCACAAATTGAAGCTTGCCCGCAAGACGCCAAAGCAGGTGTCCGCAGTGAGCGACGTCAGCCTGCAGATCGAGGCGGGGGAGGTGGTCGGCCTTGTGGGTGAATCGGGCTGCGGAAAATCAACCTTCGGGCGGATTGTTGCCGGCATTCTGGAGCCGTCCAGCGGTGACGTCATGGTTCACCAGGTGCCAGGCAAGCCCTATTTCCCGGATGTTCACCGAAACGTCCAGATGGTTTTTCAGAATCCCTATGGTTCGCTCAATCCGCGGCTGCGTGTGGACCAGCTCCTGAGTGAAGCGGCCGTCTATCACGGACTGGTTTCCGCAAAGGACAAGGAGCCGTTCGTGAGAGGCCTCCTGGAGCAGGTGGGACTGGACGCCAGTTACGGCGAGCGGTATCCGCACCAGTTCTCCGGTGGCCAGCGGCAGCGAATTGCCATCGCAAGGGCGCTGGCCCTGAAGCCCTCGCTGGTTGTCTGCGATGAGGCTGTTTCGGCCCTGGACGTGTCCATCCAGGCGCAGGTCCTCAATCTTTTCCAGAAACTCCGGCGGGAACAAAATCTTGCCTACCTGTTCATCAGCCACAACCTGGCCGTAGTGGAGTATCTAGCCGACCGGGTGGCAATCATGTATCTCGGCCGCATTGTGGAACTGGCCAGAACGGAAGTGCTCTTCAGTCAACCCAACCATCCCTACACCAAGGCACTCATTGCCGACGCGCCGCGCATGGATGCGAAACCGCTCACGTACAAACCCATTGCAGGGGAAATGCCGAGCCCCATGAATGTTCCCAGTGGATGCGCGTTTCACCCTCGCTGCCCGCATGTCATGCCCATCTGCCGGGAAGTCCGGCCGGCCCTGGTCGAAGTCGCGTCATCGCAGGTGTCGGCCTGCCATCTGAATACCACTTCAAAAGCTGCGGAGTCCTGACACCGGACTGCACGCCCTTGAGGCGGGCCGGAGCCGGTGTCCGAGCCGCTAGAAGCGGACCTCCACCACAGAACCCTTGTTCACCTCCGACGAGATGGCGAGGGACCATTTGAAGCGCTCGCAGATCCGCTTTGTCAGGAAGAGTCCCAGCCCGCGCCCGCCGCCGGGCTTCATGGAGCTTTGCAAGGCCGCGCTGTAGCTGCGTGCGGCTTCCACCGCGTCGAAGCCCTCCCCGGAGTCGGCCACACGCAGCCTTTCCCGGGAAAGGCTGACCGTGACTTCCCCCTTCTGGGTGTTTTCGGCCGCGTTCCTGAGGAGGTTGGCGATGACTATCCTGACCATCGCTTCCGGCGCGTTGACGGAAAGACTCACGCAATCGACCAGCAGGAAGCGTGCGGGTTTGAACGCCAGCAGATGTTCATGGTCCTGCATGAGCTCCTGCAGAATCAGGTCAACCCGGCTGGTTTCCGTCTTCGTGTTGCCGTCGGGCTCGCGCGACAGGTAGAGCAGGGCGCTCATGGTTTCGGTGAGGTTGTCGACGGTGCCGCGGATCCGCTCCAGCGGTCCCTTCGCCTGCGCAGGAAGGGCCTGCTTGGCCAACACATCCACCGCGCCGCTGATCACGGCAACCGGGGTACGAAACTCATGGCTGGCCTGGTCCAGCAGGCTGCGCTCCCGCTCGATGAAGCGCTCCACCCGTTCAAGGTGGCGATTGGCTTGCACGGCGATGTCGTGCAGCTCGGCCTGCGGGTAGTCGACCGAAAGCCGCTGCGACGGCTGCTCCGGATCCAGCGCTTCCATTTTCTGCGCCAGGTCCCGCGCGGGCTTGCGCAGGCTGCCGTACAGCCAGAAGATGGCCGCGCCCACCATCAGCAGGTTGACCAGGACGAACACAGCGCTCGCGATCCCCATGTTGTTCTGCAGGTTTTCGATGTCGGTCATGTCGATCATCGTGATCACGCGGCCGTCCGCGACCGGGGTGATCAGTGCCGCATAGTGCGACAGCGGGTCATGTTCTTCCAGATCCTCTTCGCTGTAAAAGCCGGCGGGCAAGGGCGCCAGGTAGGCCGGCATGTCCGCCGGCAAAGCCGCGCCGTTCTTGAGGTGCCAGCCCCTGTAGGCGCCTTCGGTCGGCAAGGGCACAGGGTGCTTGCCCGTGTTGCCGGCGATGTAGTGCTTCGTGGTCGATTGAAGAATCTGCTCCCACACCGGATGCAGAATCATCACCTGCCCGAAGGAGGCCACTGCAATGACCCCCGCCGCCATCAGCAGGCCGAAGGCGACGAACAGGGCGCTGATGCGCCAATGCAGGTCAAACATGCGCCGTTTATTCGCCATCGTGCACCCTGATGCTGTAGCCCTGCCCGAACACGGTGTGCAGGATTTTCTGCGCGCCCTCACCATCGACTTCTTTCCGCAGCAGATGCATGTGCGACCGCAGGATGTCATTGTCCAGTGTCCGCTCACCCCAGATTTTCGACTCAAGGTGTTCGCGACTCACGATGTGCGGCGAGCGGCGCATCAGGATCTCCAGTATCTGCCGCCTGATGGGAGAAAGTGACAGCTCGCGGTCTCCGCGCGTGATCACAAGGGACTGCAGGTTAAAGCGCAAGTCGCCAACTTCCAGGACCTGGCCGGGGGCTTGCGCTGCATGGCTGCGCGTCACCAGCACCCGCAGCCGCATTTCCAGTTCCGGCAGGGCAATCGGTTTGACGAGGTAGTCGTCCGCGCCGGCTTCGAAGCCCTGCAGCTTGCTGCCCAGCTGGTCCTTGGCCGTCAGCATGATCACCGGAATTCTGGACTTGAGCTCATCCCGAAGGTGCGCCAGCATCGTCACGCCATCCATGCGAGGCATCATCCAGTCCAGAACAATGGCGTCGTAGTGGTTGAGCTGTACCAGGCCAAGGCCCGACTTCCCGTCGGGCGCAGCGTCGGGTTTGTGGCCGCAGGCTTCCAGGTAGTCGTAGATATTCGCCGCCATCGGCGCGTTGTCCTCGACGATCAGAATACTTAACGGGCCTTCAACCATTTCCATCTCGGTCCTCCATCTCGGCATTCATCCCGGTCTTCATTCCGGCCTTCATTCCGGTCTTCGCGCGCCGGTGCAATGGCGCCCGCCGGCAGTGAGGCAGCGGGCCTCAGAATTTCCGGGAAACTCCGACAAAAACAGAAGTTACTCCTTTTGCGTCCTTGTCCACCAAGGGGCTGTTGGTGATCTTGCCGGGGAGTGCGCTGTAAGACAGGCTGCCCAGCAGCATCCATTTCTCCGCGAATGGCCGCATCACTTCAACGCCGACACGGGGAATGACCGCGCTTCCCGGCTTGTAGTTCACCACACCCCGGGCGACTTCCGCGTCGAGTGTGCCGTAGTAGTAGTTGGCCAGCTTCCTTGAGTAATGGCTGACCGACACGTTCGGCGTGACCGTGGTGGCGCCCCACTGCAGCGGATAGCCGTACTTGGCGGACGTCTCAAAACCTTTGCTGGCGCCTGATACATCGGCCCTCAGCGCCAGTTCCACCACACCCATCGGGCCTTTGAAAGACCCGGCAATTCCCAGGTCCAGGCCGTCGTCCCGGTCTTCGAGCAGGTTGCGGTTGATGCCCCTGGCCGCAAGTTCCGCTACGCCGAAATCCCCTTTCTTGATGCCATTGAGCCTGGCACCCAGGGTGGCGTCCAGTTTGAAACCGTCGCGGCTGAGCAAATGGTAGCCACCGCTGAGCCCGCGCCAGAAGAACTTCTCTCCCTGGTAGCTGATCAGCGGTACCGCGCTCCCGTTGGAGCTTTCCCCCGCGTAAATGCTGCTTCGGGCCGCCACACCCACGCCCAGACCCCAGGGTGAGGCCCCGGGCTCGGGCCTGGGTTGCGCGGAGGCACCCGTGAACGCCGACAGCAACGCCACAGCGGCGGGAACAACAACAAATTTGCGCTTCATGGGAGATTTCCTCTTTGACGATGATGGGAAAAGGTCGCCAGCAGGCTGCCGGGCTGGACGCACTGTGCCGCGCCGCTGTCGTGGAGATGTCGCGGCCGGCAAACATGCGCCGCGACATCTCGGCGACAAGGACCTCTCACCATTCCTGCCTTCCTGTGTCCAGTGAGCCGCACCTTGTGCGTCACGCTGCCCACGCATTCGTCGGCTTGTTTTTTTGAGGAGAAGTTGCCATGCAAAGCGCCAATCCGTCCTTTCTTTCACGTGCAATCGGTGGGCTCCTGGGCCTCGCCATGCTGCTCATGGCCGGCTGCGCCACAGTCCACAACCCGGACCCGCTGGAGTCGCTGAACCGCAAGACCTTCGCCCTGAACGAACGCGTGGACAGCGCCGTGATGGCGCCTGTGGCGCGGGCCTACGTGCGGGTGGTTCCCGCGCCGGTGCGCACTGGCGTCGGCAATATGTTCTCCAACACCAAAGACCTGTGGTCCGCCGTCAACCTGGGGCTGCAGGGGCGGCCGGTCGACGGTGCGTCGGATGTGCTTCGCTTCGGCACCAATACAGTGTTCGGCGTGCTGGGCATCTTTGATGTGGCCACCAGGCTCGGCCTGGAAAAGCACGGCGAGGACTTTGGCCAGACGCTGGGTGTCTGGGGCATCGAGCCGGGTGCCTACCTCGTGCTGCCCTTGCTCGGGCCGTCCAGCCTGCGCGAAACCGCCAGCTTTCCACTCGACGCGATGGGCACGGTTTCCCTGAGCGGCAGTGACGTCGCACTGGGCAACACCCTCACGGCGCTGAAGCTGGCCGACGGGCGGGCCAGGCTGCTGCCCGCCACCGACATGGTGGACCAGGTCGCGCTGGACAAATACCTGTTTGTTCGCGACGCCTATTTGCAGCGCCGCAAACATCTTGTCGACAACCAAAAGCCGCCGCAGCAGCTGCAAGAGGAAGAGGCGCCGTAATTCACCCCATCACCCTTTCACGTCTTTACTTTTTTTGATACTGGACCCCTCAGGATGACAAAACGTCAAGCCCGCCCTTCCGCGGCATCTCGCCCGGTCGCCAAGTCTGCGCCCGTTGCCGGCGCAAACAATTCACGCTCACTCAAACATGACCCCGCAGCCATGGCGCCGCTTCCGCTTTTTTCGATGTACCTGTTGGGTGCCGTGGCCGGCAGGGCGGGCGCGGCGCGCGGCCGCAAGCCATGACTACGTAACTACGTGACGTCGGGGAAGGCAAGGCCGCCACCGGCTTGCCGCGGCAAGCTGGCGGGACACTGACCGTCGAAGGCCTTGAGCGGCGCCCGGCCGCCTTGCTGCCCGCTGAGCGCCGCTACTGGGACTTTGAAGGCTCGCTGACGCCGCGCGTCGCCATTTCAGGCCATTTTTCGCCCTTGTTAAGCATCAAAAGCGCCTGTAGCCCAAATAAAACGGGCGCTATTAGCTATCAAATCAATAGCGTCACGGGCGCCGTGACACAGCAGGGTGTTTCAGGTCATCATTCACCCATGCCGTCATCGCTTTCTTCACGCGCATCACCCGCCCACCAGGGCCGCGTCTTCGGCTCGCCGTGGGCAGGCGTTTACGCCACCCACATTGAAAGCGCGCGCCACTTCGGCCGCCATTGGCATGCGGTGTACGGCGTGGGACTCATCGAACACGGCGCGCAAAGCTCGGCCAGCGGACGCGGCCATGTCGATGCCTACGCGGGCGACGTCATCATGTGCAACCCCGGCGAAGTGCATGACGGCCGGCCGCTGGGTGGCCCTTCGCGCCGCTGGCGCATGCTGTACTTTGAGCCCGCCGTCATCGCGTCCATGGTGGCCGACTCGCCCCATTCGCCCGATACGTTGCAAGACATTGAACTCACCTACCCCGTCACGCAAGACGTCCGCCTGCGCACCGCGTTGCAACGCCTGCTCGATCGCCTGCAGCAGTGGGACGCCGGCGCGGGCCGCAGCGGCGCGGATGCGCTGGCCTGTGAAGAGTCGCTGGTCCACGCGTGCGCCCTGCTGCTGCACCGCCACGCCGCTTTGCCTGTCACGCAATCGCAAGCCTCATCGCCTACTTCACCTTCATACTCATTACTCGAGCTGCACCGCGCCCGTGACCACCTCGCCGCCGACCTGCTCGCGCCGCCCACCTTGACGGAGCTGGCGCACGCGGCCGGCCTCAGCAAGTTTCAGTTGCTGCGCCGTTTTGAAAAAGCCTTCGGCCTCACGCCCCATGCCTGGCTGCTCCAGCAGCGTGCCGAACGTGCGCGCAGCCTCATCCGCAGCGGCGCCGGGCTGGCGCAGACAGCCGCTGCCTGCGGCTTTGCCGACCAGAGCCACATGACGCGGCTCTTCGCCCGCCAGTTCGGCTTCACGCCGGGCGCGTGGCAGCAGGCCATGGGCAAAAGCTCGTATCCATCCGCGGGCAGAATCCCGCTGCAATAACGTTCAAGACGGCTGGCGTGCGCGGCGCCATGCTGGCCGCTGTTTCACTTTTCAAAGAGGCAGCCGCGCATGTTCTTTCGCCATTCCCCGGCCATCTGGGCCGACTACCCCGAGCTGGTGCCCGGCGTGCTGGCCGCCAGCGGCATCACGGCAGACGCCGACGTGTCCGCCCAGGTCGCACGCTTCAACGCCATCGCCGCCGCCCGCCTGGCCACCAGTGCCGAAGGCGAGCTGCCCGAAGTACAAGCCTGGCGCCGCACCTTTTCCAGAATGGGGCTCAAGCCCACGCAGTACCGCTGCGCGTCTGAATCTCTGCTGCGCCGCTTTCGCAAGGAAGGCGCCTTGCCGCAACTGCACCCGCTGGTTGACCTGTGCAACGCCGTGTCGATTGCCTTCGCCATTCCCATCGCCGTGTTTGACGTCGCGCAGGTGGCGCAGCAGCTGGAGGTGCGCCATGCCACCGGCGCTGAAAACTACCAGGCCTTCAGCGGCGACACAGAACACCCCGAGCCGCACGAAGTCATCTTTGCCGACGCCGCCCAGCCGCCCGCAGCCCACGCCCGCCGCTGGACCAACCGGCAAAGCGGCCTCTCGGCCGTCAGCGCCGCCACGCACAGCGTGCTCATCGTGGCGGAGGCGCTGCACGCCACGGCGGCCGACGACGTGCGCCGCCTGATCAGCACCCTCGCGGCCGAGCTGACCGCCACCTGGCCGGCCGCGCCCGTTACCGCCGTACTGAGCCGTAGCGCATCGCAGTTTGATTTTTAGCCTGTTTCAGGCTGTTTTATGCATGAAAAGTGCCTGTACCCCAATAGAAACTGGCGCGAGCAGCTATTAAATTCATAGCGTGTGATCCCGAGCGCGCAACTCAATGCGCAATCGCAATCTTGCCGAAGTGCCGCCCGCCGGCGCTGAGCTCGGCGTACGCCGCAGCGGTGTCGGCGATGCCGAACACGCGGTCGATCACCGGCACGATGCGGTGCGCGGCAATGGCGCGTGTTGCTGCGGCCAGGTCGGCGACTGACCCGGTGCTGTTGCCGACGATGCGCAAGGCCTTCACGATGATGGGCAGCAGGTTGATCGAAGCGGCGGTGCCGGTGACGAAGCCGATCGTAAAAATCGTGCCGCCCATGGCTGCCGCGTTGATGGATCGTGTGAAGCTGGCTTCGCCCACCGTTTCCACCACCAGGTCCGCGCCGCGCCCGCCGGTGAGTTTGAGCACCTGCTCGTCCCATGCCGGCGTGGCGCGGTAGTTGATCAGGTGGTCCGCGCCCAGCTGGCGTGCGCGCTCCAGTTTTTCGTCAGACGACGACGCGATGATCACCGTCGCGCCCGATGCCTTGGCAAACTGCAGGGCAAAGATGCTGACACCGCCGGTGCCCAGCAGCACGACCACTGACCCTGGCCGAAGCGAAGCTGAGCGCACGGCGTTCCACGCCGTGGTGGCGGCAATCGGCAGCGCCGCCCCCTGCACAAAATCCAGGTGCGGCGGCAGCGCAACCAGGCTGCTGGCAGGCACGGCCACGTAGTCGGCCAGCGAACCGGGCAAGGTGATGCCGCGCATCGCGGCCACGTTGCGCGGCGTCATGGCGCCGTCTTGCCAGCCGGGCATGAAGTGCGGCACCACGCGGTCGCCCGCCGCCAGGCCCAGGGCCGTGGCGTCAACGCCTTCGCCGAAGGCCACGACTTCACCGGCACCGTCGGCCACCGGAATCATCGGAAAAGTCGCACCGGGAAAGGCCCCGGTGGCAACCGCCACGTCCGCGTAGTTCAGCGTGGCCGCATGCAGGCGCAGCAACACTTCGCCGTGGCCGGGCTTCGGGTCGGGCAGCTCGGTGAGGCGAAATGCGGTCAGGGAATTGGAAGTGAATTGAACGGCTTTCATGGTCTGGTTTCCTGGAATAACGGGGATGAGAAGGAAACGCCAGTGTTATTTAGAATCAATTCGGGATAAACGCCGGTTTAATTGATTCATTTAAAAGTCAGGGTGTTAAATGGACTTGCTCGACAGCATGAAGGTCTACGTGCTCGCCGTCGAAAAAGGCAGCCTCAGCGCGGCCGCCACGGCCTGCGAGATTTCCGCCACCATGGCCGGCAACCACCTGCGCACGCTCGAAAAGCGCCTGGGCATGCAGCTGCTGAACCGCACCACCCGGCGCCAGCACCTCACGCCCTTTGGTGAGGACTACTACGTCCGCTGCAAGGAAATCCTGAGGCTGGTCGCCGAAACCGATGAACAGGCGCAAAACCTGCAGCTCGCGCCGGCCGGCAAGCTGCGCGTCACCGCGCCTGTGTCCTTCGGCACCGAGGCCTTGATGCCCGCCTTGTCCGAATACCTGGAGCGCTATCCGAAGGTCAGCATTGATGTGGTGTTGAGTGATCGCGTGACAGATTTGCTCGAGGAAGGATTCGAGGCGGCCATCCGCATCGGTCCCGTGCCGGACTCAGCCCTTATCGCGAGGCCGCTGGCGCCGTACCGGCTGATGATCTGCGCGTCTCCCGCCTACCTGGCGCGCCGGGGCACACCGGCCAGGCCTGACGACCTGACCCAGC
This sequence comes from Polaromonas aquatica, assembly GCF_050626995.1. Taxonomy (GTDB): domain Bacteria; phylum Pseudomonadota; class Gammaproteobacteria; order Burkholderiales; family Burkholderiaceae_C; genus Polaromonas; species Polaromonas aquatica_A. Next base: position 2,073,992 of record NZ_CP192467.1, read on the forward strand.
ATGAGTGCCTGTCTTTTTCGCCCTCGGCCATGGCGCATTGGCGTTTGCAGGACCAGGAGCACATTTGCCGCGTGCCAGTGTCCGGCCGCCTGCAGGTCAACCATGGGCAGGCGCTGCGGGTGGCGGCCTTGCATGGCATGGGCATCGTGCTGCAGCCGGCGATTTTGCTGGAGGCCGATGTGCAGGCGGGCCGGCTTGTCCAGCTCTTTCCGCACCATGCGTTGGCCACCCGGCCGATGAGCATCCTTTACTTGCCCGACCGCTACCGCTCGCCCAAGCTGCGCAGCTTTGTGGACTTTGTGGTGGAGCGGTTCAAGTAGCGCCAAAGGAATTTGGCCTGCTTTGAGCCCTTTCAGGCATAAAAAGTGGCTGTAGCCCAAGCAAAATCCGCGCGAGCAGCTATTAATTTAGTAGCGGTGTGCGACCACTCCGGCAGCCACTTCGCAAATCATCCGGCCTACTTGTCGGCGGGAAAGTACGGCGCGCCCTGAATCGCCGTCAGCGGCAGATAGAAAGTTTTCACCGGCACCAGCGGCGGTGGTTTCACGGACGTCGCGGTTCCGGCCGCTATCTCTGCGGCTTCTTCCTTGCTGGGGCGCTTGGCCTCGGCCAGCGCTGGCTGTATGCAGGCACTGCGTATTCTTTCCAGTGCTTTTTCCGGCAGTTCCTTGCGCACGCCAAAGCGGCGGCCATCCACATGCAGCACCTCGTCGTCTTTCAGCGTGGCGAGCTGGTTCAGCGGCGGGCTGCCAAACGCCCGGTTGTAGCCCACACGCAGCGTGTTCGCATCGCCACGCCGGTACTGCACCACGCGCAGCTGTTTGGGCTGGCCGTTGGCATCCACTTCTGCGTCGGCTATATAGAAGTAGCGCACCTGCGCCACCGGCATGGGCGGCAGCTTGTAGCTTGAAGACCAGCCGTTGTGGCCGTCGTCAAAGAGCCGGCGCAGGCTGGTGGGCAAGGCCTCGTCGGTGCCCGTGGCAAACGCGACCGACACCGCGCGCGAGAGCGAATGGCCATGAAAGTCAAACTCCACGGTCCCTTTCTGCTCAGGCACCACCTTGCCAAAGGTGGGGAAGACGGAGCCGTTCTGCCGCACTTCCTGCAGGCGCACGCCGTTGCCCTCGGCCTTCCAGCGCCCGCCAGCCAGCATGTCGAGCGAGCCGCCCATGAAGCTGAAGCAAAACGTGTTGTCGTCCAGCAGCATCAGCTGCGCACGCGCATCGGACGAGCTCTGGGTGTACATGCCCACGTAAGGCGTTTCAGCCGCTGTCAGCGCATGCGCGCCGGCCAGCGGTAGCAAGCCAAGGGTGAAGGCGGCAAGCGTGGCGCAAAGCGGTTGGGAGGGGAAGAGGGAGAGCGGGCGCATAGGTAGTCAGTCAGGGGGCGAAGCCATGGAATGTAGTACAGCGTGGCGCCAAGCCGTCATGATACAAATTGATACAAGTGGCAGAAGGATTGAAAGTGGGGCTTGGCGCGAGGGCAATTTCCCAGCGTCCTGGGGCTGTCGGAGGTCGTTTCAGAGGGAAATCAGTGCGGACAGACCCAGCTTTGCACAAACGGATGTCCCACGATCATGGGATTGCTTAAATACATTTTGAAACATATAGTACATTTCGATAAGGTTTAACCCTTATCAGAAGCCATTGATTAGTGCTTTTTTCTGATCCCACGGCACGCCGTACGAAAGAGAAAATGTTGTTGCGCAGCCCCAAAACCAGCCACAGAACACTGTTTGTTCTGGTCTCTTCCCTCTACGTCCTGCCGGCAGTTGCACAGCAGGTTCGCCCCGACGCCGGGACACTGCTGGAACCCAACCGGCAGATTCCCACCGTTCCCGCCACCGGGGGGACTCCGCCAGTCGCCGTGCCCCAAGTGCCGGCCGCCACGGGATTCGACAAAAGCGTGCAGCTCACCCCCGCAGCCTTCCGCTTTCAGGGCAATACCGTTTTTAATGAGGCACAGCTGACCGGCATAGTGGCCCCGTTTGTGGGCAAGCAGACCGGCATGGAAGGCCTGTTTGAAGCAGCCGCAGCGGTTCGGCGCTACTACCGTGAGCATGGCTATCTGCTGACGGAAGCCTACTTGCCGGCGCAAAAATTTTCAGAGTCCGGCGGCACGGTGCTGATCCAGGTGCTCGAAGCCCGCCTGGGCAAGGCGCGGGTCATCGTGGAAGGCACCGGCGTTTCGGAGGCACTGGCCACACAAATTGTGCAGACGCAGCTGGTACCGGGCGGCCTGATCACCGTGGACCAGCTCGAAAAACCCGTTCTGTTGCTGCGCGACCTTGCTGGCATTGAAGCCACCGCCACGGTGGAGCCGGGCGCCGCAGAGGGCGAGGCCGACATCATCGTCAGCGTCAAGCCCGCAGGCCCGAAGTTCGCCGCCGTGGTCGGGCTGGACAACATGGGCGCACGCAGCGCCGGGCGCATACGTACCTATGTCGATGCCAGCGTCAACAACCTCACCGGCCGCGGCGACGTGCTGTCGGCGCGCGCGCAAGTCTCCGAGCGTTCCAGCTCCGAGCTATACCGTCTCGGCTACCACACCACAGTCGGCGGCTACGCCACCAGGCTGGGCGTCAATGTGGCCCGCGCTGAATACACGCTGGGCAAGGAGTTCGCCGCCCTCGGCGCCAGCGGCCAGGTAGACGTGCTGGCCTTCTCGGTCTCGCAGCCCATCATCCGCTCCCGCACAGCCAACCTGTACGCCGAACTTTCCGCCGAGCGCAAGGACCTTGCCGACCGGACCACCACGCCCGCCACGGCCAACGACAGGCGGATCCATAGCGTGCGGCTGGGCGTCGTGGGCAATTTCATCGACCACATGGGTTCCGACGCATTCACCAGCTACGCATTGAGCCTCACCCGTGGATCGCTTCGCATGGATGCGGCCACCCAGGCGCTTGACCAGAGCGTCTTCGGTCTGCGTACGGCGGGCTCCTTCAGCAAGGTGAACGTCGAACTGCAGCGGACCATGTTTGTGTCGGCAGCCGGGCGTGTCAATGTCGCGGTGCAAGGGCAATACGCGTCCAAAAACCTGACCTCCGCGGAAAAGTTCTCGCTGGGCGGCCCCACCGGCGTGCGCGGCTATCCCGTCGGCGAGGCGCTCGGAGACAACGGCGCGATTGTCAGTGCTGAATACCGCCACCAGTTGCCCGACCTGGGCACAAAAATCCCGCTCTTCGGCTCCGTGTTCTACGACTGGGGCAAGGTCAAGTTCAACCGTTCAGGTTCTCCTTTCGCCACGCCGGCTACCCAGACGCTCAGCTCCGTCGGCATCGGCCTCTCGGCGGGCACGGCGGGCGACTACCTGGTCAGCAGCCACCTTGCCTGGCGCACCGGCAGCGCCGTGCCGACGATGGAACCCGACAAAAAACCGCGCCTCTGGTTGTCCCTCCAGAAGTGGTTCTAGCCGCGTAACCCGTAGCCAGCCGCAGCCGGCCTCAGCCTCTCTTTTTCCTCTTTTTCTTTTTAGCCAGTGCCCCTCCTTACGTTGGAGATATCCATGACCCCCTGCCAAGCCCCACGCGTTCGCCGCTACCGTTTTTCCGTTCGTACGGTGGTCGTGCGCCTGTCGCGAAAACTCAGGGCAACCTACCGCATTCGCACGGGGCCGTGGCTGTCGCATTTGCTGGTGGCTGTGCTCTCAGTGGCCCTGCCTTCGCTGTCCAGGGCATTGCCCCAGGGCGCCGTGCTCGAGGCCGGAGCGGCCACGGTCAGCACACCCACCGCGTCGTCGATGGTGATCAACCAGACAAGCGCCAAGGCCGTGCTCGGCTGGCAGTCCTTCAGTATCGGCCAGGGGCAGTCGGTCCAGTTCATCCAGCCCAATGCGGCTTCGGTGGCCTTGAACCGGGTGTGGGGCGGTGACGTTTCTTCCATCTTCGGCACCCTGACTTCCAACGGGCAGGTCTTCCTGGTCAACCCCGCGGGCGTGGTGTTTGCGCCCGGCGCGCAGGTGAATGTGGGCGGGCTTGTAGCGTCTACCCTGAACCTGAGCAACGCCGACTTCATGGCCGGCAAATACCAGTTCAACCAGTCCGGCGGCAGCGCCGGCAGCGTGGTGAACTACGGAAACATCCAGGGCGGGTACGTGGTGCTGGCGGCTCCCAATGTGGCCAACCACGGCACCATTTCGGCGCCCGGCGGCTCCGTGGGGCTGCTGGCCGGCTCGCGCATCAGCGTCGATCCCACGGGCGGCGGCCTGGTGAAATTTTCGGTTGATGCGGCAGCGGTCGATGCGGTGGCCTCGAACACGGGAACCATCACCGTGGAGGGCGGCCACGCCGCCGTGCTGGTCTCGTCCTTGGGCGACACCTTCTCCACCGTGATCAACCAGAGCGGCGTGATACGCGCCAATTCCATCTCCAACCAGAACGGCATGATCGTGCTTGACGGCGGCGCTTCCGGCATCGTCAAGGTCAGCGGCACGCTGGAGGCCAGGGGCGTGGCAGCAGGCGAAACGGGCGGCACGATCAAGGTGCTAGGGGACAAGGTCGGCCTGATGGCGGGTGCAACTCTCGATGCATCGGGTAATGCAGGTGGCGGCACGGTGCTGGTTGGGGGTAACTTCCAGGGCAAGGGCACGGAGCGCAACGCCTTCCGCACCTATGTTGACAAGGACGCTTCAATCAAGGCCGACGCCGGCACGAGCGGCGACGGCGGCAAAGTGATTGTGTGGGCTGATGACATCACCCGCTACAACGGCACCATCAGTGCCAAGGGCGGCGCTAGCGAGGGCAACGGTGGGTTCGTCGAAATTTCCGGGAAGAACAACCTTGGACTGACCGGGACGGCTGACACCGGCGCAGTGAACGGCGCGAGCGGCACCGTGTTGCTCGACCCGATGAACATCAACATCGTCGCGGGCACCGGGGCGCAGGATGTGGCAGAGTTGGGCGACGGCGGAGTCGGCTTCGGGGATAGCGCAGGCGCCACTTTCCAGATTGGCTCGACGGCGATCCAGAATTTTGTCGGCAACGTGGACTTGCAGGCAACGAACGACATCACGGTCAGCGGGGCCATCAACAAGAGCAATGGCGGCCTGAGCTTGATGGCCGGCAACGACGTCACCGTCAATGCAAACATCACCACCTCGGCGGCCATAGTCCTGAACGCGAACTACGGTTCGAACCCCGTCGCGGTGACGCCCACGACGGTCGGCAAAGTCACAGTGGGCGCGGGTGTGGCGCTGAGCGGCGCGAACGTCACCATCATGAACGACGCCAGCACGGCGACCAACGTCATCAACGGCAGTCTCACTGCCACGGGCAACGTGACGTTCTTCGGCGGCAACACGACCCTCAACGCGGGAAGTTCGGTCAACGCGACGACGATGGATGTCAACCTCCAGTCGGGCAAGACCGTGACCCTTGGCGCGTCGAACATTATTGGCGATGCAACCAACCTCACAATGTCCAGCGGCACGCTCGCGATGGGTACGTTCAGCGACACGGTGGGCACCGTCACGCTCACCAACGGCGCCATCACAGGCACAACCGGCGTGCTTACGGGCAGCGCTTACAACCTGGCCAGCGGCTCGGTCAGCGCCATCCTGGCCGGCGCGGCCGGCGTAACCAAGACGACGGCCGGGACGGCCACGTTGTCTGGCGCAAACACCTACACAGGTGCAACCGCGGTCAATGCCGGCGTGCTGAACATCCAGAACGCCACAGCGCTGGGTACGGCCGCTGGTGCCACAACAATCGCCGATGGGGCCACGCTGCAAGTTCAAGGCGGCATCACGGTAGGCGAGGCCATCACAGCCACCGGCACCGGCTTCGGCGGCACGGGCGCCATCCGCAACATCTCCGGCACCAACACCCTGACGGGCGTCGTCACTTTGGCGGGTGCGAGCCGCATCAATTCGGATGCCGGCCTGCTGAACATTAACGGCGGCATTACGGGAACCGACACCGCGCTGACGGTTGGTGGTGCCGGCACTATGGCGGTCGGCTCGTCCATTACGACGGGGGCGGGAACCCTGACCAAGGACGGCGTCGGCGGGGTGGAACTGACCGGGGCCAATACCTACACCGGCACGACGCTGGTTTCCAACGGCACGCTGACAGCGAACAACAACGACGCATTAGGAACCACCGCGGCCGGCACGACTGTCGGTTCCGGCGCAACCCTGATTCTGGGGAGCGTGACCAGCGCGGAAGCGCTTGACATCACCGGCACGGGCTACACCGGCCTGGGCGCAGTCCGCATCGCTGGAATGAGCGCGACAACATTGACCGGGGCGATCAACCTGAGTGGCGCCTCGACCATCACCAACGCATCCACCGGATCCGTCACGCTTTCCGGCAACATCACCGGCACCAACAACCTCACCGTCAGCGACGCTGGGTTCACCACCACGATCAGCGGGGCGATCGGCACGGGGACGGGTGGGCTCACCAAGATGGGAGGAGGCACGCTTATCCTTTCCGGTGCCAATACCTATACCGGCGTGACCAACGTCAACCAGGGCCTCCTGAGCGTGGCGGGAGGCCTTGCGATTCATGACGCCGGCAGCGTGGTTCTGAGCAACGGTTCGCTCCGTCTGATGGGCAGCGAAACGATCGGCGAGCTCACGGGCTCGAGCTCCAGTACCGTCCTGCTGGGCGCAAACACTCTGACGACGGGTGGCAACAACACGTCGACGACCCACGCCGGCGGCATCACGGGTATTGGCGGCAGTGTGATCAAGCAAGGTGGCGGCACCTTCACCCTCGCGGGCGCTTCAACCTACAGCGGCGGCACCACCATCAGCAACGGCCAGCTCACGCTGGCCAATGACACGGCCGCCGGCACGGGTGCTATCGCAGTCGGCGCGAACACCCTGAACGTGAACGCCGTGATAGTGACGAACGCCATCACGGCAAGCAACGGCAGTACCCTGACGAACACCGCCGGTGCCGGCGTGCTTGCCGGCCCCGTCACCTACAGCGGCGGCGGCAGCTCCACCTTGTCGTCGACCGGCACGAGCCTCAGCCTCTCCGGCAACGTCAGCGGCGCCCAGCAATTGACGACCGCGGGCAACATCGGACTTGGCAACAGCAACACGTACAGCGGCGGCACCAACATCGGCGCAGGCAGCGTACTGACTATTTCGCACTCCACGGGCGCCGGCAGCGGCGCCGTCGTCGTCGGTTCCGGCACGCTGGTGGTCAACAACCAGACCGTGGCCAATAGCGCCAGTGTCAACGGCGGCACCATTCGCGGTACGAACGGCGGCGCCATGACCGGCGCGATCAACCTGATCGGCGACGCGACGCTGGCCACTACCGCGGGCGGCGACTCGCTGGTCATATCCGGCGCCGTCAGCGGCAGCGGCAATGTGACCAAGACGGGCGCGGGCACCACGACACTCTCGGGTAGCAACACCTACACCGGCACCACAACGGTCAGCGCCGGCACGCTGAGCGTGGCCGGGAATGCCCTGGCTGACAATGCCGCGACGACCGTCGCCGCGGGCGCGACACTGGCACTGACCGGCGCCGAGACGGTGGGCTCATTGGTCGGCGCCGGCGCGGTGACCCTGGGTGCGAACACCCTGAGCGCCGGTGGCGACAACACCTCCACCACCTACTCCGGCGTTGCTTCGGGAACCGGTGGATTGACCAAGACGGGCACGGGCACCATGACACTCTCGGGTGCCAACGCCTACACCGGCGCGACCACCATCACGGCCGGCTCCCTGTCGGTAAACGGTACGGCCATCGCAAACGGCAGCGCCGTCGTCAACAACGCCAACTTGACGCTTACCGGAAACGAGACCATCGGCTCCCTGGCAGGCACCGGCACGGTGACCCTGGGCGCAAACAGCTTGAGCGCCGGTGGAAACAACACTTCCACCACCTACTCCGGCGTTGTCTCCGGCACGGGTGGCCTTACCAAACTCGGCACGGGCACCATGACGCTCACCGGTGCCAACGACTACACCGGTACGACCACCATCACGGCGGGCTCCCTGTCGGTAAACGGTACGGCCATTGCAGATGGCAACGCCGTCGTCAACAACGCCAACTTGACGCTCACCGGAAACAAGACCATCGGCTCCCTGGCCGGCTCCGGTACGGTGACCCTGGGTGCGAACACTTTGATCGTCGGTGGCGACAACACCTCCACCACCTACTCCGGCGTTGCTTCCGGCACGGGCGGCCTCACCAAAACCGGCACGGGCACCATGACACTCTCGGGTGCCAACGCCTACATCGGTGCGACCACCATCACGGCGGGTTCCCTGTCGGTAAACGGTACGGCCATTGCAAACGGCAGCGCCGTCGTCAACAACGCCAACTTGACGCTTACCGGAAACGAGACCATCGGCTCTCTGGCAGGCACTGGCACGGTGACCCTGGGTGCGAACACCTTGAGCGTCGGTGGAAACAACACCTCCACCACCTACTCCGGCGTTGCCTCTGGCACGGGCGGCCTCACCAAAACCGGCACGGCCTTCTTGACACTCACCGGCGCCAATACCTATACCGGTACGACCACCATCACGGCGGGCTTCCTGGTGGTAAACGGTACTACGGCCATTGCAGACAGCAGCGCCGTCGTCAACAACGCCAACTTGGTGATCTCAGGAAACGAGACCGTCGGCTCCCTGGCAGGCACCGGCACGGTGGCGCTGGGCGCGAACACCCTCACCACCGGTGGCGACAACACCTCGACCACCTTCTCGGGCGCCATCGACGGCACCGGTGGCCTTACCAAACTCGGCACGGGCGTCATGACGCTCTCGGGTGCAAACACCTACACAGGTGCAACCGCGGTCAATGCGGGCGTGCTGAACATCCAGAACGCCACAGCGCTGGGTACGGCCGCTGGTGCCACAACAATCGCCGATGGGGCCACGCTGCAGGTTCAAGGCGGCATCACGGTAGGCGAGGCCATCACAGCCACCGGCACCGGCTTCGTCGGCACGGGCGCCATCCGCAACATCTCCGGCACCAACACCCTGACGGGCGTCGTCACTTTGGCGGGTGCGAGCCGCATCAATTCGGATGCCGGTCTGCTGAACATTAACGGCGGCATCACAGGAACCGACACCGCGCTGATGGTAGGCGGCATCAGCAATACGGTGATTGGGTCGGCCATCACGACGGGTACGGGCACCCTGACCAAGGCCGACCTCGGGACCGTGACGCTCTCCGGCGCCAATACCTACACCGGTACGACCACCATCTCGGCGGGCTCTCTGTCGGTAAACGGTACGGCCATTGCAGACGGCAGCGCCGTCGTCAGCAACGCCAACCTGACGCTCACCGGAAACGAGATCATCGGCTCCCTGGCAGGCACCGGCACGGTGACCCTCGGCGCGAGCACCCTCACCACCGGCGGCGACAACACCTTCACAACGTACTCCGGCGTTGCATCGGGCACCGGTGGATTGACCAAGACGGGCACAGGCACCATGGCACTCTCGGGTGCCAATACTTACACCGGTGCGACCACCATCTCGGCTGGCTCCCTGTCGGTAAACGGTACGGCCATTGCAGACGGCAGCGCCGTCGTCAATAACGCCAACTTGACGATCACTGGAAACGAGACCATCGGCTCCCTGGCAGGCACCGGCACGGTGACCCTGGGTGTGAGGACCCTCACTACCGGTGGAAACAACACCTCCACCACCTACTCCGGCGTTGCCTCTGGCACGGGCGGCCTCACCAAAACCGGCACGGGCACCATGACGCTCACCGGCGGCAATACCTACACCGGCGTGACCACCATCTCGGCAGGCTCCCTGTCGGTAAACGGTACGGCCATTGCAGACAGCAGCGCCGTCGTCAACAACGCCAACTTGACGCTCACCGGAAACGAGATCATCGGCTCCCTGGCTGGCTCCGGTACGGTGACGCTGGGCGCGAATACTTTGAGCGCCGGTGGAAACAACACTTCCACCACCTACTCCGGCATTGCCTCCGGCACGGGCGGCCTCACCAAACTCGGCACAGGCCCCATGACACTGTCGGGTGCGAACACCTTCACGGGCGCGACGGCGGTCAGCGCCGGCACGCTCAGCGTGAACGGCTCGTCGCTGTCGGACACGGCGGCCACCACAGTGGCTGCAGGCGCGACGCTGAGCCTCGCGGGCAGCGAGACGGTGGGCTCGATCGCGGGTGCGGGTAACGTCGTTCTCGGCGGTGCGCTTACCGCGGGCGGCGACAACACCTCGACGACGCTGTCAGGCATCGTCTCAGGCACAGGCGCCTTGAACAAGGTTGGAACGGGTGCTCTCACGCTCACGGCCAACAACGCCAACAGCGGTACCGTCAACGTCAACGCCGGCAGCCTGGTCATCAGCGGCGCAGCCGCCGACGTCGGTAGCGGCGCGATCACTGTGACCGGCTCGCTGGTCGTGAACGATGGTGCGGTGGTGAGCAACATCATTTCCGCAGCGGGCGGCAGCACCTTGGGCAACACCTCGGGGACGGGTCGGATCAACGGCAACGTGGCCTTGACCGGCAACGCCACACTGTCCGGCATCGGCACCGGCCTGGACGTCTACGGCAGGATCAGCGGGGCCAGCCAGGTGACGACGGCGGGCAACGTCATGGTCGCCAACGCCAATACCTACACCGGCGGTACCACCATCGGTGCTGGCAGCGTCTTCACCGTCTGGAATCACACTGGCGCGGGCACTGGCGCGATCAATATCGGATCCAACACGCTGGTGCTCATTGGCGGCACGAACATGAGCAATACCGCCACCATCAACGGCGGCACCATCCGCGGCACGGCCGGCACCATGACCGGCGCGGTCAACCTGATCGGCGACGCCACGCTGGCCACCACGGCGGGCGGCGACACGCTGGTCATGTCCGGCGTCGTCAGCGGCAGCGGCAACGTAACCAAGACGGGTGCGGGCACCACGACACTCTTGGGTAGCAACACCTACACCGGCACCACAACGGTCAGCGCCGGCACGCTGAGCGTGGCCGGGAATGCCCTGGCCAACAATGCCGCGACGACCGTCGCCGCGGGCGCGACGCTGGCACTGACGGGCGCCGAGACGGTCGGCTCATTGGCAGGCGCCGGCACGGTGACACTGGGTGCGAACACCCTGAGCGCCGGTGGCGACAACACCTCCACCACCTTCTCCGGCGTTGCTTCGGGAACCGGTGGGCTGACCAAGACGGGCACGGGCACCATGACACTCTCGGGTGCCAACGCCTACACCGGCGCCACAACCGTCACGGCGGGAACGCTCTCGGTGGCCAACACCCTGGCCTCTACGGTGGTCAACGTGAACGGTGGCACCCTCTCGCTTGGCGGCAACGATGTTCTCGCGAACACGGCGGCGGTCACGGTCGGTTCAGGGGCCATTCTGAATGGCAACACCTTCAGCGACACCATCGGCGCCTTGACGCTGAACGGCAGCACGCTTAACGGCAGCGGCACACTGACGGCAGCAACCTACGCAACAAACGGCGGCACCATCAATGCCAACCTCGGCACGGGCGCGCTGACGTCCACAGGTGCCAGCACGCTTAACGGCACTTCGGCGGCATCGACAGTGAATGTCAATGGCGGCACCCTCAGCCTGGGCAACACGAGCAACCGACTCACAGGCGCTGGAGCCGCCATCACGATTGCCGGCGGCGCCACGCTCGACACCGGCACGGCAACGCAGAACCTGGGCGGCGGCACGGGTGTGGTCGTGAACAACGGCGCGCTCACCACCGGGGCCGCCATCGCCGCGGCATCCGTGGCGGGCACGGGCACCGCCAGCCTCGGCGGCGCCGTCACCACCACCGGTGCGCAGACCTACGGTGCGGTCACGCTGGCCAACAACGTTGCCTTGTCCGGCAGCAGTGTCACCGTCAACGGCACCGTTGGCGGTGCCAACACCCTTGTCGTCAACAGCGCCGGCGCTACGGCCTTCAATGGTGCGGTCAACATTGCCTCATTGGTGACGGACGCCGGCGGCACGACAAGCCTGGGCAATGTCACCACCACCGGCCAACAGAACTACGGCGACAACGTGACGCTGAACGGCACCTACGCCACCACCAACAGCCTCTTCAACGTTGGCGGCACCACCACCCTGGCGGCTACGTCATCGGTCAGCACCGGTTCAGGGGCCGTCAGCTTTGGCTCCACCGTGGCCGGCACGGGCGGCACCGAGTCCTTGACCACCACCAACACCGGCGCCCTCACCTTTGGCGGCGCCATCAGCAACCTCAACAACCTGACCATTGCCGGCGGCCCCGCAGCCGTGTCGCTGCCCGCCACCACCTTGAATGGAACGCTTGATGTCACCACGGCCGGCGCCCTGACGCAGACTGGTGCGGTCACGGCCGCAGTGGTACGCGGCGTGTCGACCGGGCAGTTCAATCTGGGCAACGCCGGCAATGCCATCGGTTCGCTCGGCCCGATTTCCGGATCCAGCGTGCTGGTGACCGACAGCGCTTCCGGGCTGACCCTGGGCGGCCCCGTGACCGCAACTTCGGGCACCGTGGGCATCCAGACCACCGGCACCCTGGCCATCGGCGCCAACGCCGTGCAAGGCGCCGCCGGCGTTTCGCTGACCGCCCTGGGCGCAGGCGGTGACATCACTTCCGCCGCAGGCGGCACGGTGACGGCAACGGCCGGCAACGTGGCCATGAGCGCTGGCCAAAACATCACCCTGGGCGCTGCCGTCAGCGCCAACGGAGCGGGTGGCACGGTGGCACTGGGCATTGGTGGTTCAACCGCCGGCGCGTTTGCTACAACCGCTGCCATTGCGTCCACTGCCGGCACCACCATCAGCGGTGGAGGCAACGCCGACAGCTTCGACTTCAGCAGTGCGCCCGCTTTCAACGCAACCGTTTCAGGCGGCGCGGGCACCAACACACTCACCGGCCGCAACACCGCTGCGTCCTACACCCTGACTGGCGCAAACGCCGGTACCGGCGACGGGCTCACCTTCTCCGGCGTCAACACCTTGACGGGCGGCACGGCCGGCGACACCTTCACCCTGGCTTCCGGCGCCGCCTTCGGCGGCACCGTTGCAGGCGGGGGCGGTACCGACACGCTGGCCGCAACCGACGGCACCAACACCTGGGCCGTCACCGGCGGCAATGCAGGCACGCTCAATGGCGCGACTTTCAGCGGCATCACCAACCTGACGGGCGGCAGCGGCGCCGACAACTTCGTGTTTGCCGACGCGGGCTCCGTCACCGGAACCGTTACCGGCGGCGCAACCGCCTCGGTGGACACGATTGACCTGAGCGCCAAGACAGGCGCAGTAGGCATCAACACGCAAACCGGCGTCGTCACAGGCTCGGCGGGTATCAGCGGCATTGAAGCCCTCACAGGCAACGGCGCCAACACCACCCTCACCAGTGCGGCCTTCAGCCTCACCGGCGCCAACAGCGGCACGGCCGACGCGGGCATTGCCTACAGCGGCGTTGCCAACCTGCAAGGGGCGGCCGTGGCCAACACCATCGCCGGCAACGGCGGCAGTGTCAGCGGCACCATCACCGACGGCGGGGCCGGCACAACCCTCTCTGGCACCATCACCAGTGCAGGCGCGCAAACCTACAACGGCCCTGTCACCCTGGGCGCGGCCACCACGCTTGCCGCCAGCAGCATCGACCTCACCGGCACGGTGGGCGGCGCGCAGGCCTTGACCCTCAACAGCAGCGGCGCCACCACGCTCGGCGGTGCCGTCAACGTGGCGTCGTTGACGACGGATGCGGCAGGTTCCACCTCCATCGGGGCAAACGTCACCACCACCGGCGCCCAGAGTTACGGCGACCCCGTCACCCTGACAGCCAACACGGTATTGGCCAGTACCGGCGGCGGCGCCATCGGCTTTGCCAGCACCGTCAACGGTGCGCAGACATTGGCGGTAAATACCACGGGTGCCACCAGCTTTGGCGGCGCTGTCGGGGCCACCACCGCGCTGACCTCGCTGACCACCAACGCCGGCGGCACCACCAGCCTGGGCGCCAACATCAAAACCACCGGCGCGCAAAGCTACGGCGACAACGTGACCGTGTCACCCGGCGTCACCGTGACCAGCACCGGCGGCGGCAACATCAGCTTCCTGGGCACCTTGGCAGGGGGCGTCACCATCGCCACCACCGGCACCATCGTCCGGCCGCCGCCGGTAGTCCCCGCAGCTGCTTCCGGCCTCGAGGCTTCCCGGCTGAGCAGCGTCATCGCCGCGGCCGAAGGCGACCTGACCAATGGCTCCGGCAGCCTTGACGAAAAGCTATCGCCGGCCGGCAATGCTGGGCCTCCCGGATCCTTGGCCGAGCTACGGAAGTTGATGACGCCACTGAACTTTGGCGCTGGCACGATCCGCCGCGCGACGTGTTCCCCGGAACAAAGTGCCTCAGGCGCCTGCCAGTAAGCGGATTGGAAGCACGGGAGATGGCTTTCTCTCGTCGCTTCCAGTCGGTGGTGGCTTTTGAGCCAGTTTGAGCCAGTCTTGGCCATTCTCAGGCATTAAATATGCCTGTTGCCCAATAAGAATGGGCGCGAGTCGCTACTAATTTAGTAGCGGTACGCGGCAGCTCTACCACCCTGCCACTGCGCCCGGCAATCGCCTTACGCCACAAACTCCGAAGCCACAAGGGCCATCGCCAGCAGCCCAGCCCACAGCAAAATCGTCCCCAGCCGGTTCCGTTCGTTTTCATGGTGCGTCATGAAGAGGTGGCCCAGCAGCCAGGTGATGCCCCTGAAGGCAAACAGCAAACCTACCAGCGCGGCCGCACCGGCGTACACGCCATGCATCCACAAGGGGATCGCCATGAGAAGGTGGCTCAGGCTGCGCGGCGAAAGAATCAGGTACAGGCCCAGGTAAAGCGAGATCTCAAAAATCGGAATCGCCACCAGTGCGGCGACGAGTCGCCACAGCAGGCCTTCGCTGTCGTCAGGGGCAGGCCGGCGCTTGCGCAGGTAAGGAGGTCTTTCCATGGGCGGACTATAGCGGTACGTGATAGCCCAGCGAAAAAGCGCTTGCTTAGAGAAGCCCAAGGCAAGCGCGGTAAGTGTCGATGGATATCCAGTCTTGAACAAACATCAAGGTCACACCGCTGCAGAGAAGAATCGCAATCCACACCCAGTATGTAAAGACCATGGAATTGAGCTTCGCATCCTGGAGTTTTTTATGCTCGCCACGCCACAGATACTGATGCATGGCGTCGCTCTGCGTCTCACCGCTCGCAAACAGGATCTTGCGCTGGCTGAGGTCCGCCCACACCTCGGGATGCCTTTGCTGGAGATGGGCTGCCAATCTTCCGTCGTAGAGCGCTGCCGCGATGCAGGCAAGCACGATGCCGATGACTGACAAGGCATGCAACAAAACCAGGGGGCTGCACATCAGCAAAGCATCCGTCATATTTTCACCCGCTGGAACAGCTCCGGGTAGTCCAGCACGATGCCCTCTCCATCCACCGGTAGCTCCGCCTTGAAGCCGCTGCCATCCAGGCTCTCGAAGAGGTACAGCCTGTCTTTTATGCGCGTGTAAGCCTGTGGCTGCGGCTTAACCGTTAAGTCCGGCCCGCAAACCCACGCCATGCGAAACGTGCGCCGCTCCCCAATGGCCATCGGCTGGCGGAGGATTGGGAAGCTGTTGGTAAACGGCGTGGGCCAGATGTCGATATCCATGCATCCATCCAGCTCAACCAGGCTCCGGCCTTCGCCGTCTTGCCAGTGGCCCTTGCCGTCTGTACGCAGGTTCAGTGAAAGGTTGGCGCCACCTTTTGCCAGGGAAAAGTCGGCACTGCGCAGCTGCCAGGCGTCATCCCACTGGAGCCGGTATACCAGGCGAAAAGGCTCACTGTCTTCATTAACGGCAAGCACCACGCTGTCAGCCGTGCCATGCGTCAGAAGCAGGTGCTCCAGCCCCACACCTTCACTGGCACTGTTCCAGGTGGGCAACCAGCAAATAGTTCGGGAGGTTTCGTCTCGCATCGCATGACTCCTTTCGAAGGAGATGCATTTTGCGCCAGCAGGCGCATAAATAACAGGGCTTCGTATGCGGCGTTACCTGGCGCTGAGGGCAGGCATATTTGATGCATTTTCAGGCATCAAATATGCCTGCAACCCAAGGGGAATGTGCGCGAGCAGCTATTGATTTGGTAGCAATGTAACGACGGCCGCGAGATATGGCCCCCTTCTTTTTTAGCGTGTCATGGCCGTTAGGCCTGCTTCACGGTTGTCCGTGTGCCCAACCTGAACGCAGCACCCAATACGCCAAGAAGGATGGCTCCGCCGCCAAGAAAGATGTTGTCCAAAATCCCGTACAAGCCGCCTCGATTCGAGCTGATCAGCAAAGCCGCAAAAATCAGTGAAATGACCAGGAGGGAATTCCCCACCAATTTGGAAAATCTTGGAAATAGATGGGCATAGCAATAAATTGCCATGGCAATGCCGAAAAACGCAACCAGGAAAAACACACCGACCAAAGAAAATATCAACGTAGTCATGGTTCGATTGTTATCAGCATTGCATCTAGCGTGTGTTGCATTAAGTGATGATGAGACCGTGTGGCGAGCGAGGCGGACTGCTGAGTTGTAGCACTACCCAGGCAAACGCAAGCTACGCAGACGCTGGTGCGCCGCATCTTCCAAGTTCAAAGGCTGCTGCTGCTTGGCTTTGAGGTAGCGATTGGTAAATACATCCAGGTAAGCCTCCAGCGTCTGCGCCGCATGCGTTTCACCGGCCAGCTCCATGCACAGCGCCGCCACTTCAGACGTGCAGAAGTGCGTGTCACGCTGCGAGCGCCGCAGCTTGTAGCGGGAGAGTTGTTCGCTCTGCAAACTCAGCACCGGCAAGTGGTTGAGGTAAGGGCTCTTGCGAAACATCTTCCGCGCCTCAGGCCAGGTCGCATCCAGCAGCACAAACAGCGGGCGTTTGCCTGCTGTGCCATCAGCCGGGTCGGCAGCCAGCACATCCGCCACCACCCGCTCCGCCGCCACAAACTCCCCGGGGAAAACCAGGTAAGGCTGCCACTGCGGGTCAGCCAGCAGGGCAATCAGCGCAGGGTCAACTTCAGTGCGCGCCCACTCAAACGCAAACGTGTCCGCCACCACATCCGCAATCAACCACCCCGTGTTGCTCGGCTTCAGCGCTTCGATGTCGGCCATGATGAGGCACACACCTGCGCGCGTGGGCACGGTGGGGCGCAAGGCACACATGCAGTGGCTGGGGATCAGGCGGCAACCGTCACAACGTGCATTGCGCGGGCCGCCGCGGGCGAGGAAGGGCTTGGAGGCGCGCGCCAGGCGTGTGGTGCGTAGGCGCGAGACGGCGTGGGGCGCAGGATGGGGCGCAAGTGTCATGGGCTGAGTATCGCTAAATCGCTCCAGGCCACTCCAACTCCATCATGCTTCAAGTAGCTTCAGGCCCTCTCAAGCTGCTGTTTTGCGTGGACCGCCCGGTGCGTTCGGTGCGAGTTCCAGGTACTGGTGGCGCTGACACGGGCGTTACTTTTTTTGTTTCTCCTTTGTCGTGAATGAACCCCATTTTCGAAGCGGACGCGTACATACAGTTGTTGTGCACTGTCACTAGATCTAAATAGCGTTGTTCAACCATCGCGTTGTAACTACAGCGACTGCCGCCGCGTCAAGGGCCGGCTGCGCCCACCCGTGCACAAAGCTGATGTCATTTGAATCCGGCAGTTGCTCCGGTAGCAGTTTTCTTATTCGAATACGAGCTGGTAGAGCCGCCGCTTCACCCACAAATAAAGCTTCGCGTCGAGAAAGAGAGGACAACATACGAGTTATGCCTGCAAGGCCATCAGGAAGAAATCTCCCAACATGCTCTTGATCTGCCCCATTGCTGAGGCGAAGAACGATCCAAGAATTACATTGAGAAAGAACGGTGCTCTCTACGTCTGATGGTCGTTGCGAGACCAGCATCAGTCCTAACCCATACTTTCGCCCCTCCTTCGCAATTCGTCGAACTGCATCTTGTGCTTCCCGATACTGCGCTTCACCACGATCGGGGACATATCGATGCGCTTCCTCGCAAACCAGCAAAATTGGGTCGCAATCACGTTCGGCGCGCGTTTGCCACACCTTGTAGTTGAAGAGCAGGCGGCAGATCATTGCGGCGAGCGTGCCTGCGACTTCGTTTGGTGCTCCGGATACGTCAATTATCTTGACTGTGGCACCGGCTCCCGTTTGGCCGGTAAGTTGAAGAATGGCGCCATCGAGTGAATCGGCAGCCTCTTCTTGCATTAAAAATTTGATTCGAGGATCGGTTCGCAGGACATTCAATTTATCCAGAATGGATTCGTGTGATTTTCGCTCGGTTGCGGACGCTGATTCGTTTTTCCCTGGCTTACGTCCTTGGACTTTGTCGATGTGCTTTACAAACTCATCTAGCGAAAATCTTGCAGGCTTATCGCGATCAAACCCTGAGATATCTGCAGCTGTCTTCCCTGCACAGAGAACTGGGAGCTGATCTCCGAGCGGATCTGCTGGTAGAGCTTGGACGACACCTGCATTCACCATGCGAGCATGTTTCAAGGCCTTATAAACAATATTATTCTGAGAGGTAGCCTCTGCCTCAGTTTTTCCAATAATGAGACTTCTTAATTCGTCGCCGGTCATTAGCCAAAAGGGAAGGCGTAGAGGTTCGGTACCGGCAGCATCGCCAGCCGCCGCTGTATACGCACGCAAGATCGTGGCTTGATCTTTAAGGGCGGCGCCGTACTCACCATGGGGGTCAATAATTACTATGCGTGGCCTTAATAAGGTGCCGTCCTTGGCGGTGTGTTCTATGACTGATCGCATGAGGGCGGCGACGGTACCGGACTTTCCTGAACCGGTGGATCCTAGAACAGCGCAATGTTGTCCAAAAAGCTTGTCAAGGTTTGCGCGGCATTGCGCACCATTCCCGCCGACATACTCTCCTATGGAGACAAGAGGAGAGACGGTTTCTTCTTCAACCGAAGATTCGGCTGACGTGAAAATCATCTCCAACTCCTCAGGCGTAGTTAGATAGACGCCTTGTAACGGAAGCGGGTAAGTTTCTACTCCCCTCCCGAACCTAAGTTGTTTTTGAGCAGGCAGCCAGGTGCCTTGGGCAAAAAGATCTGCTTCAAGAATTCGAGAATCGTCACCAGGGGAAATAGGCGCCTGGCCTTCAGCGGCGGCGATCTCGGATCGCATCCTCAAGAGACGGACATACGCGAACAGAACTCTTCGTCCATAGTGAATCTTTACGATGCTGGCCAATTGTCCGATGGGACACACGCGTCCCTCCACGACTCTCGATAGTTCAGATATCCGTTGGTCAAGTTCTACTCGGATAGCTGTTCCGCTCACTTCGACCACGCGCCCAATTAGCAAATCCTCATGCTCTTGAAATGGAGTCATGTCATTGCTCCTTGCTCTAGAAAATTCGTGAGACCGGCAAATGTCCACCAATCTAGGCTTTTGGCCGGATTGGGCCCCGCTTTAGCTGTACCGTTGTATAGGGCTTTGTCAGTAGCCACGTAAATTCGTGATCCAAATCGCGAGTCGTTAGCCCAGCGCATTAGTGTTCCGCATGGTGTAGTGTCTACCGCACCCGGGGCTGTTAGAACCTCTTTGGAAAAGGCTATTAGCGTAGTTTTGTTTCTCCGATCTGCCAGTGCACTTTCGATCTCTGAATTAATGTGGTCGTCGCCGAAGCTATATCCAACGATGGCTAGGAGGTTGCTATCGGAACTTCGCAAGGTCTTTCGAAAGCAATCGAATATTCGGGCAAACGGATCCTTTTGAGTTTCTAAGTATTTGGTAGCTTGCGGATAAATCAATGTACTGGAGAGGTCGGCGAGATATTTAACTCCGTAGCGCACACGTAGCAAGTCAACTTCTGCGTCTCGAAACCAATCTACTGAACCGTGAAGTTTTAATACTTGATGTGAGCGAGCAGAGTTCGCTTGTCCTGGATCAATATTTATCCCGTTCCAGAATGCTATAGCGCCCCCAGAAAATCCATCAAGTGCAATTCTTTGCTCCATGGCAAGGGCATCTTCTAGGAGAGTGTCGTAATTTGTCGTGATAAAGCCTACTTTTGATCGCGCCTCAAGGTTGCTATGAGCTTTAAATAGCTGCCTCACGAATCGCTGATGCGCATCTACGTCTACCAACGGAACTAAGTGCGTTCCGATGACTTCTGCCGCACCGCCTGTTGCGGCGCGATAGCCGTAGCGAACCGTAGTCGCGATTGCTTGAATAACTGCCTTATAGGTGGCCTCTAAGTCAGCCAGAGGAATATTTGCCGCTGCGATGGTTACGGTTTTTAGTCTGGAGCGCTCCGCCAGAGCTATTAGGTCACCCAAATGGCTGAGAGCATGTTCCACGTGAGCCTCTAGTGAAAGGTCATCCATGATGCTTTGGAATATCACTGCTTCTTGTCCGACGAGGCACGCTTTTACTCGTGCGGTGAGCGGGTACATGAGCGGGATACCCGATTCCACGCTTGCCCCTGCACCTAGTAGCCAATGTTGTTTACTCAGTTCTAGCAACTTTAGGAGTTCTTCCACTCCGTGCTCAAATGATTTCATGGACCTTCCTCTTCTATTGCTGAATGATCTGAAAGTTGTGCTGAATACGGCTGATGTTCAAGAGTTGCAGCCCTTGAAAGCTGAAGCGCCGAGTTGTCATCAAGCCCCGGATTCAGTGCTCGGCGCGCCAAGCCTTTCGCCGCATAACTGCTTGCAAGTCCTGCCAAACTAATCCAAGCGGTCAATAAGGTAACTAGCACAAGGAAGATCGAGGAGCGCTTCTGTGTTTCCAGTGCATCCTGAATGTATTTAGGAGTTTTGTCGTCCTTTAAGACCTCGCAAAGTACGCGAACTTCTTCCTCTGAGAATTTCGATCGAGCAATCTCAATGCCTGTTGTGCCCGAACACGTCGCTTTATGAATTGGTGCTGTCGTCCATGGCCATATCGGTCGAGCCTCGCTTTCGCTCAAAAGTAACCGGCGATTGGTTAGATTCACCTTGACGACCGCGCTATCCATAAATGCAACAGAAGTGCCAAGGAACATCACGGGAAAACAAAGGGCCAGCGAAATTAGTTTTATCCACTGCATAAATTTCGACGGCAGTTCTTGAGTGCGAACTTGGCGTTGATCGGGGTCGAAGTATTTCCCTGCCATACGAAGCGTAAGCATCTCTACATTCCTAAGCTTCGTCCATTGAATGAGTTGCCGTGCCTGCTCCAATGTACTTACCGGGACACCAGCAATGAATCGGAAGGACATGAGGCTGTTCTGTTCGTTGACGAACGCCTTGATGTCAGGATCGACAATTTCTTGGTTGCCGTGAACTAGTTGCCACAAGCGGTGAATCAACGTATGGCGTGATTCGGTCCGCCAGATGACCCACAAGAACAACAAGACAAAGCCCCCTGGAGCAAGAGTTCCTAGGACACCTGAAATAGTGGAGAGTGCTGTCAGGTCCATTTAGAACGCGTCGTGAGAATGAGGGCGAATAGACGAGAGATATATGGCCATGATTGGTTAACACTTTGTGACATGCATCATGAACCCGAAGGCGCGTTGCCGCTAGGTGCTTCTGCAGGCTAGGTGCCCGGAACGTACGAATCTGATGTGTGAATATTCACCAAAATAAACCGTGACGCACTGCCACTTCTCCGCTTTCCTCCCAATCCCTTGTCCTACCCCACCGCCCAAACCCCAGCCGTACCCTCCCATCTTTAGGAGACAACCATGGGCACGCAACAAGACTTCGAGACGTTTATGAAGCAGCGGCTGGAGGCGGCTACCGCGTATGTGAGTGGCAACGCGGCGCCGTTGGCCGCCGTGGCGGCGCAGGATCTACCGGCCACGTTTATGGGGCCGGGCGGTGGGGCGGTGCGTGGCACGCAGGAGGTGCTGGCGCGCTACACGCGGGACGCCCGCATCTTTGAAGCGGGTGGCGCCACTGAGTTTGAAATCCTGGAGAAGGCGGTGGGTGACACCGTGGCGTACTGGACGGGTTTTCAAAAAGCCCGGGTGCGCATGCATGGCAAGCCGGATGTGATGCCGATGAAGCTTCGGGTGACAGAGGTGTTCCGCCGTGAAGGGGATGACTGGAAGCTGGTGCACCGGCATGCGGATTCGCTGGCTGAGGCGAAGGAACAGTCCACCTAGCGCGCTGGCGTCGCACCATCACGCAAGCAATGTTTCGTCGGTGACCGTGAGAGTGGGCGTTGCGCCTGCAGTAAAACCGCAGGCGTGCAACACTGGGTTCTGTTCGGTGCTTTACGCCTCTTGCTTATAGCGAGACCGCAAAGTCGAAGCGCATCAACAGCCGTAGCACCAAACCGCATCCGTATCAAACGTTCAAGAACCCAAGGAGACCGCATGCCCACGCCCGAAACCGTAGAACGCTTTATCGCTCGCGTTGAACAGAACGCACACACCGAAGCGATTGAAGAGTTCTACACGCCTGACGCCACCATGCAGGAAAACCAGCAGCCGCCGCGCCGGGGGCGGGACAAGCTGGTGGAGGGTGAGGCCAAAGTCATGGCGCGGGCGAAGTCAGTCACCTCGACCTGTGTGCGGCCGGTGTTCATCAGCGGTGACAAGGTCGTCATCCGCTGGATTTTCAATTTTGTGTGGGCCGACGGCAGTGCGATGCGCATGGAAGAGCTCGCCTACCAGCGCTGGGAAGGCGAGCGCATTGCCGAAGAAACCTTTTTCTACGACCCGGCCCAGCGCGCGCCGGTGCCGGCCCAATAACCAGATCGGCAGGCCGGCTGGCCGGCGCGGCCGTGCGGCAGCGCCGGGGCCGTGATCAAGCTGTCTTGATCTCGATGCGCCGGGGCTGTGCGTGTTCTGCCTTGGGTATGCGCAGCTTCAGCACGCCGTTGGCCAGCTCGGCGCTGACTTTCTCGGTGTCCAGCTCCTTGCTAAGGGTGAACACGCGGTGAAAGCGGCCCAGCCCCACTTCGGTGTGGGTGGACTGCAGGCCCTCGGGTGCGGACAGGGCCGACTCGGCGTCAATCGTCAGCGTGTCGGCTTCGACCTGCAGGTGCAGCTTGTCGCGCGGCACGCCGGGCAGGTCGGCATACAGCGTGATGCCGGTGCTGTCTTCAATCACGTCAACAGGCGGCGTCAGCGCGGCATTGGCATAGCGCGAGGTGTCTTTTTGCGTCACCTCACCGGTTTGCTGGCCGGACTGCTGGCCGGTTTGCACGCTGCGGCCGGTGGTTTCGGTGTTGCTGCCGTAATTGGCGCTTCCGTTGCCGCTGCTGCGTGCGTTGCCGGCGCCGTTGTTGCTACTGGTTTGTGTGTTGGCGTAGTTCATGGTTTGCCTCCTTCACTGAATGGTGATGCGGCGCGGCTGGGCTGATGCGCGCCGCTGGATGGTGATGTGGACCAGGCCGTCCTTGAAGCTGGCGTTCACGGCGTCGGGGTCGGCATCGTCGGGCACGGTGAGCACGCGGCGGAAGGAGCCGGAAAAGCGCTCATTGATGTGCAGGGTTGACTGTGAGCCTGCTTCGGGCAGTTCGGTCTTGCGCTCGCCGGCAATGGTGAGCAGGCCGCGCTCCAGGTTGACGTCAAGCGACTTCGGGTCAATGCCGGGGGCAAAGGCATACACCTCTACCGTTTGCGGCGTGCCGCCAATGTTCAGGGCGGGGTAGCTGCTGCGGCCAAAGCCGCGAATGCTGGGGGACAGATCGAAGGCCTGCTGCAGATCGCGTTGCAGGCGATCGAGTTCGGCGAACATGTCGCGCGGAAATAACGATCGGTACATGGCGAAAAACCTCCATTCAAAAGTTGAACATCAGAGCGCCGGGGCAACCCGGGAAATGCGTCCAAGCGTTCCCGGCGTCCGGGATGAGGATGTAGGAATTGCCGAAAAAATTTCAAGAGGGAAATTACAACCGGCCGTACAACGAGCCATAACCAGCTACATCAGCCGTTGCAGGTGCGACGGGCCGCGTTTGGGTAAGAGGCAAAACGTTTTTGGCAAGCCACCTCTGCCTGTGACCGGCCCACGACCAACGGCGCAAAAGTACGCCCTGGCGCATATGGATGCGCCCAGGGCGCGGGCCTGGTTTGGTCAGCCTTGTACCGGCGCTTGCATCAGCGCTTGGCGATCATGCGGTAGCCCAGCAACAGCACGATGGAGCCGAGCACGGCGGCGATGAAACCCGCCGTTTCTCCCTGCTGGTACCAGCCCATGGCCATGCCCAGGTAGGTGGCGATAAAGGAACCGGCAATACCGATGAGCACGGTGATGATGAAGCCGCCGGGGTCGCGGCCGGGCATCAAGAACTTGGCGACCAGGCCAATCAGAAAGCCGATGAGGATGGTCCAGAGTATGGTCATACAGTCTTTCCTGAAAAGTTAACAAATATCGCGTGCGGTTAGGCGCGCGACGGCTTACTTCTTGGCGGGCACCACAGCCTTGGCCATTTCGAGGTGGGTTTCCACCTTTGGCAGCATCTTGCCGGCCAGTGCCTTCAGGTCGGGGTCTTTGGCGTCGGTCTGGATCTTGTTCAGCAACTTGATGGTTGCCTCATGGTCACCCACGCCGGCACGCTTGGCGTATTCCGTGTCAAAGAGGTTGCCTGACAAGGCCTTGAGTGCGGTGGCTTTGGTTTTTGCCATCGCACCGGGGCCGTCGGGCAGGGTCACACTTTTGGCACGGGCCAGTGCCTGCACTTCGGCCAGTGCGCTGGTGTGCTCGTCGACCATGTGCTGCGCAAATTTCTTGACCTCCGCGTTCTGGGATTTTTCCAGCGCCATCTTGCCGGCCTCGATCTCGGCGATATTGGCCTGGGCCAAATCGTCCAGCAGGCCCTTGTCGGCGCGGGCGAGTTTGCCGGCGTCAGTCGCTGAGGACGATGTGCCCGGTCCGGCCGTCGTGCTGGTTTGGGCTGCGGCGGGCAAGGCCGCTAGTGCCAGGGCAGAAACAGCCACACCGGCCAGCGCCGCGCGGCTGAGTTTGAATTTGGATGGGATCAACATAAGGGCCTCCTTGAAGGTAAGTTGTTGCTTGGTTGTTGCTTGGATTAGGGGAGGAAACGAATGCCGCGCGATATCACGTTCCCGTCGTCACGTCTCACGTAGCGCGATAAAGCTGCAGCAGGTACCTTCGTACTTTCCCCGGCCCGGCTGGCATGCGGTGCAGGAGGTGGGGCAGGCTGTGTGTAGGAATTTGCTTGCGCGCAGGGCCAGGCCTGGCCCCGAGCCGCTGTGTGGCTGCCGGTGGCCTGCCTGCTGTGCCTACTCCTACTGTCTACTGCTTAATTGCTTGGCCGCTTAACTGCTTAACTGCCAAACAGCTCCGTCATGAACTGGGTGGACTTCAAGCCTGTGCCGGTCAGCAGCACCACCGTGGTTTCACTCGCCTTGATGGCGCCGGATTTTTGCAGCACGTTCAGCGCCGCCGCAGCGGAGGCGCAGGTGGGCTCCGCATACAGCCCGGTGCTGGCCAGCTGGCGCACGGCGGCAGTGATCTGCTCTTCGGTCAGCGCCACGGTTTGCCCGCCCGATTCACGGATCGCGTGGAGCAGCTCGACCAGGCGTATCGGGCGCTTGATGGCCGTGCCTTCGGCGATCGTGGGTTTCACGATGCGCTCCACCGGGGAGTCGGTGCCGGCAACAAAGCTGGCGTCGATGGGCGAGCAATTGAGCGGCTGCGCGGCAAACAGCCTGGGCAGCTTGTTGATCTGACCCGAGGCCATGAGCTCGGTAAAGCCGATGTGGCAGCCCAGCACATTGCTGCCGGCGCCGGTGGGGATGATGATGTTGTCGGGCGCCTTGAAGCCCAGGTCTTCCCACAGCTCATAAGCGAGTGACTTGGTGCCCTGCAAAAAGAAGGGATGCCAGTTGTGGCTGGCGTAGAAGATCTTTTCAGACTGGCGGATGGCTTCGTGTTCAGATTCTTCACGCGGGCCATCGACCAGCTGCACCTCGGCGCCGAAGGCACGTATCTGCGCCACCTTGGGCACGGGTGTATAGCTGGGCGCGAGGATCTTCACCTTCATGCCCGCCGCAGCGCCGGCGGCGGCAATGGCCGCGCCGCCGTTGCCGGAGCTGTCTTCGAGGATGTGGCCCACACCCAGCTGCTTGAGAAATGAAACCATCACTGCCGCGCCGCGGTCTTTGAAGCTGCTGGTGGGGTTGAACCATTCGAGCTTGAACAGGGGCGACAAATCACCCCATGGCTTTTCTACCAGCGGCGTGCAGCCTTCGCCCATGCTGGCGCTGCTGTCGATTGGCAGCGGCAGTGCGGCGCGGTAACGCCAGATGGAGCGCTCGCGCGAGTCGATGTCGGCGCGGCTAATGCCGGGCAGCGCGCTCATCATCAGGGGGTTGCCGTCGTCCGAGCGCCAGCGGCGGTCAGTCAGGGGGTAGTGCTTGCCTGTACGCGGATCGATGTAGTGCGGCTGCATGTGCGGTGTTTTCCTTCAGTTCTGGTGTTGTCTGATTGCTGGATAATATATCCAGTACTAGATAAATCGTCAAATTACGTCGCCAGCGTCCAGAGCGAAGATGACGCGGCGAGCCCGCTGGGATACGATCACGAGCCAGACAATTTGTCTGAAGTTTGAAACCTGCCTGGGCCGCGCACCATGACCAAAACATCGAACAAATCGTCGAACACGACATCGGGCAAGCCGTCGAACAAACATTTGCTCGCCGAACTCAAGAACATTGCCGAAGGCCTGGGCAAGACGTTTGCGCCGTTCTGCGAAGTGGTGGTGCATGACCTGACGCACCCGAAGAACGCCATCCTGGCGATTGAAAACAATCTGAGCGGCCGGCGTGTGGGCCAGCCCGCCACCGAACTGGGCCTGGCACGCATCCAGGATCCGGACTACCCGGCGGTGATTGCCAACTACGCCAACCAGTTTGCCGACGGCCGCAAGGTCAAGAGCACGTCGGTGGGCATTCGCAATGAAGAAGGCGACTACGTGGCGGCAATCTGCCTGAATGTGGACCTGACGCTCTTCAATGGTTTCCAGGCGGCGATGTCGCAGTTCACCGCGATTGAAAGCAGCGCCGTCACCGAAACGCTGGACGCCGCCAACGCCGACCGCATACGCCAGCGCATCGACGAATTTGCCGCCGCGCGGGCCACCACCTCACGCTCACTGCGGCCGGCCGACCGCCGCCAGCTGGTGCAGGACCTGAAGAACGCCGGCTACCTGGAAATCCGCCGCGGCGCGGAGATTGCCGCCGCGCACATGGGCGTGTCGCGCGCCACGGTGTACAGCGACGCGAAGTAGGCCGGGCAGCCCGGAACAGGCTGTTTTGGGCATCAAATTGGCCTCTAGCCCAGGTAAATCGGGCGCAAGCAGCTATTAAATACATAGCATTAAGCGAACCTGCCAGCGGCACCGTGGCCAGCACAAACAGCAAGGGGCTGAAGCAAAACCCCTACAAAAAAACCCTTACAAATCCCACAGCCAAAACTGCCCACGCAGGCGGCATTGCGATGATGATGGCGTACGAATAACTTGAGGAGGACGACATGACATTCACCCTGATCAAAACCACCCTGGCCCTGGCGGCATTGGCCGCGCTGGGCGGCTGCGCAAGCGGTGTGGGCGGGCAGCCGAACATCAAGCCTGCGTGGCTGGGCACCATCACAACCGGCGTGTACGACGGCGGCAACGATGACCTGCTGACCGCCGGCCTGGGTAAAAGCGGCCTGGCCGCCACGGCGCCGCTGCCGGTCGACCCGCTGAACCCGAGCGCGGCCGAGCTGCGCCGGATTGCCATCTACAACAACTACCGCGCCATCCTGGACATCTCTGCCGGCGGCGGCTACGGCACGCTGTACGGCCCCAACGTGGACGCCAAAGGCAACGTCACCACCAGCGAGGGCAAGATTGCCGGCACGGAATACATCGCCTACTCAGACGACGGCAGCGGCCGCCAGAACGTGACGATGATGGTGCAGGTGCCGGCCAGCTTCAACCCGGCCAGCCCGTGCATCGTCACCGGCACGTCGAGCGGTTCACGCGGCATCTATGGCGCCATTGGCTCGTCGGGCGAGTGGGGCCTGAAAAACGGCTGCGCCGTGGCCTACACCGACAAGGGCACCGGCAGCGGCATGCATGACCTGCAGAACAACACGGTGCACCTGCAAAACGGCCTGCGCGCCGATGCGGTGGCGGCCGGCACGGCCTCCAACTTCACCGCCAACCTGACGCAGGCTGAACGCATGGCCTTCAACGCAGTCACGCCCAACCGCTTTGCCGTCAAGCATGCGCATTCACAGCAGAACTCTGAAAAAGACTGGGGCCGCTACACGCTGCAGGCGGTGGAGTTTGCCTACTTTGTGCTGAACGAGCGCTACGGTGCGCCGGCGCGCGAAGGTGGCGGCCGCCTGCGGACGCTGAACCCGTCCAACACCATCGTGATCGCCTCCAGCGTGTCCAACGGCGCCGGTGCGGCGCTGGCCGCGGCCGAGCAGGATACGCAGGGCCTCATCAGCGGTGTGGCTGTGGGCGAGCCGCAGGTGCAGCTGGTGCCCGATGCGCGGCTGAGCGTGCGGCGCGGCAACAGTACGCTGGCCGGCACCGGCAAGTCGCTGTACGACTACACGACACTGGCCAACCTGCTGCAGCCCTGCGCCGCGCTGGCGTCGCCCGGCACCAATGTCTTCAACACCATCAACCCGGTCATCGCCGCGAGCCGCTGCAGTGCGCTCAAGGCCAGCGGCATGGTCGCCGGCAACACCACGGCCGAACAGGCGAGCAGCGCCATGGCCACGCTGGTGCTGGCGGGCTGGCAGCCTGAAGGCAATGACCTGCAGGCTTCGCACTACTCGTTTGCCACGCTGCCGGTGGCGCTGACCTACGCCAACGCCTACGGCCGCGCCGGCGTGCAGGACAACCTGTGCGGTTACAGCTTTGCCGCCACGGCCCCGGCCGGGTCGCCGGCAGCCAACCTGCCGGTGCCCGCACCCGCGGGCCCGCTGGCGACGTCATTCGGCACCGGCAATGGCGTGCCGCCCACGGCGGGCGTGAACATCGTCAACAACAACAGCCTCGGCGGCCCGATGCTGGACGCGGTTTCTGTTTCTGCCGGCAATGTGCAGGACTACAACAGCGCGGGCGCGCTGTGCCTGCGCGACCTGGCCACCGCAAACACGCCCGACGCGCTGCGCGTGCGGCAAGGCATCCAGGAGGTGCTGCGCACCGCCAACCTGCAGGGCAAGCCCGCGCTCATCGTGCATGGCCGCTCCGACACGCTGATCCCGGTGGCGTTCACCTCGCGCCCTTACTTCGGCCTGAACAAGATGGTGGAAGGCCGCAGCAGCAAGCTGTCTTACATCGAAGTCACCAACGCCCAGCACTTTGATGCCTTCCTCGGCTTCCCGGGCTACGGCCAGCGGCTGGTGCCGCTGCACCGCTACTTCATCCAGGCCATGGACATGATGTATGCCCACCTCAAGACCGGCGCGCCGCTGCCGGGCAGCCAGGTGGTGCGCACGGTGCCGCGCGGCCTCGCCGGCAGCACGCCCAACCCGATCACGCCGGCCAACGTGCCCCCCATCAAGCTGGAGGCAGCTGCGGCGGACCGCATCACCTTTGCCGGCAATGTGGTGACGGTGGCGGATTGACGGGGCTGTTTGCCGGAGCCCTGGGGCCGACACGCGTTTGGGTGCTGCGCCTACGCGGTGGTCCCGGCAGGCCGGTATCTTGATGACTGGCTGGCGTTAAACGACGAATGTCGGCCCGGGATACCCATTGGCAATGGCCTCGCAAGGCTTTCGCCAGGGTCTCCTGGCGCTACCGTCGAATTCATCAGGAGTCATCATGAACAAGGATCAAGTCAAAGGCGCTGCCAAAGACGCAGCAGGCAAGACGCAGGAAGCTGCCGGCAAGCTCGTGGGAAGCAAGGACCAGCAAGCCAAGGGCCTGGCCAAACAGGTGGAAGGCTCGGTGCAGAAGAACTACGGCGATGCCAAGGAAACGGTCAAGGACGTCACCAGGGACGTGTCCAGGGACGCGACCAAGGGCAATAACCGCTTCTGAGGTTTCCTAACCAGCATGTCCGGTTTGCCGGGCAGCATAAAAAGCGGCGCCACTAGCGCCGCTTTTTTATGCGTGACGCATGCGGCTTCATGTGGGTTTTGTGAAGGGTGGGTGGTGGTGCCGGCGAGGGCGGCTGGCTGGCCCTGAAGAAGGCCTTTAGAACTACTGCGGCAGTGGAGCCGTGCCGCCCAGGCTTGCAGCATGGGCCTGGCAATAGCGCACCAGCTTTTCCACGTCCTGCGATTTGTCGAACACTTCGTCGGCGCCCAGTTCGCGGCAGTAATGCAGGATATTTTCCTGGTTGTGGCCGGTCAGCACCACGACCTTCTGGCGGGAGGAGCGGTGCTGGCAGTCTTTCAGCACACCAAAGCCGGAGCCTTCGGTGAGGAAAAGGTCGACGATGGCGAGGTCCCAGTCTTCATGGTGGGAGCCCAGCCACTGGCGGGCGCTGGCCTCGGAATCGGCGTGGCCGACAAAGCGTAGCGGCGCGATTTCTTCCATGGCTTCAACCAGTGTTTTGCGTATTTCCGGCTTGTCTTCGACAAGAAACGCATTGATGACCATGGGTACCCCTGAAGTTAATCCACGAAGTTAGCCGCCATCCGCCGCGGCTTCTGTCGTCGGGCTCCATCGGGGGATGTAGGCTCAATCCCACTGTAGACCAGCACGGCCTTTACGACGGTAACGGTGCGTAACGCTAACGGCTTAATCGCCGAACGGTCGCGCCGTGCAGATTAATGGTGGTGGCCGTGCTCGCCGTGCACGTGGCGATGGGCGATTTCTTCCTCCGAGGCGGCGCGCACGTCGGTCACTTTCAGGGTGAAACGCAGGGCCTTGCCGGCCAGCGGATGGTTGCCGTCCAGCAGGACGGTGTCGCCCTTGATCTTGGTGACGTTGAAGACGTGCTCGCGGCCGTCGTCGCCGCGCCCTTCGAGCTGGCCACCCACCTTGACCCCGGGCGGAAACTGCGTGCGGGGGATGGTGCGCACCAGGCTTTCGTCGCGCAGGCCAAAGGCGTCCTGCGGCTCAAGCGCCAGCACGGTCTGAAAGCCTTTTTCCTGGCCGTCCAGCGCTTCTTCGATCTTGGGCAGGGTGTTGCCGTAGCCGCCGTGCAGGTAGACCATGGGGGCATTGCTTTGCTCGACCAGCTTGCCCTGGGCGTCCGCCACTTTGTAGCTGAGCGTAACGGCGGTGTCTTTTCCGATTTTCATGGTGTTTTTCCAGATTTCTGGGGTGCGTGAAAAACGCTGATTCTCGCCGACTTGGGCGCAAAACCGCCCGCGCAGCCGGCCCTGTGGCGGGAGTGCCCCCTGCGCGTGTGTGGTTTTGGTGTGGCGCGGCGGCGCGGGAGTCCGGCCTCCGTAGAATCATGCAACATGATAAGTTACATGAAATCAAGGGGCCGGCTTTCCGCCGTTTTGCATGCGCTGCTGCACATGGCCCACCGGCAGGGGCCGATGACCTCGGACGAGCTGGCCACCTGTTTGCGCACCCACCCGGTCGTGGTGCGGCGCACCATGGCAAGCCTGCGTGATGCCGGCTTTGTGGTGTCGGAGCGCGGCCACGGTGGCGGCTGGGTGCTGGCGCGGGACCTGGCTTCCGTCACCCTGCTGGACGTGCAGATGGCTGTGGGCGATGCCGACGCGCCGGCGCCTGAAGAAGGCGCGCATGCGGACGGTTGTGTCATTGAGCAGTCTGTGCAGCGCGCCCTGGCCGGCAGCCTGCGCGAGGCTGAAGCCCTGCTCATGAAGCGCCTGGCGGAGGTCACGCTCGCTGACCTGTCGGCCGACTTCAACCGCGCCATGGCCGCGCATGCGGCCCACGCCTGCCACGGCGCGCACCCTTTGTCACCGGAGGCTTCTCATGCTGTATGACGCGATCATTGTGGGCGGGAGTTTTGCGGGGCTGTCTGCTGCATTGCAGCTGGCCCGCGCTCGAAGAAACGTGCTGGTGATTGATGCGGGCATGCCGCGCAACCGCTTCGCCTCGGAATCACACGGTGTGTTGGGTCACGACGGCAAGCCCGGCTCCGAGCTCCTGGCAACGGCCCGGGCGCAGCTGCTGGCTTACCCGACGGCAAAGATCTTCAGCGGCCGCGTGAGCCGCGTGGACACCGGCGAGGCGGGTTTTGTCGTCGAGGCCGAGGACGGTGCGCGCTGGTTCACCGGGCGACGCCTGCTGCTGGCTACCGGCGTGTCGGATGTGTTGCCCGATATTCCCGGTCTTCGGGAACGCTGGGGCCAGACCGTGGTGCACTGCCCTTATTGCCACGGCTATGAGATCGGCGGCGGCGCGGTCGGCGTGCTGGGCACAGGCCCGATGTCGGTCCACCAGGCGCTGATGTTTGCCGACTGGGGCGAGGTGACCTTGTTTACGCAAGGTGTGGTCGATGTGTCGGCCGAAGAGCGGGTGCAGCTGGCCGCGCGCAAGGTCAGGGTTGAACCAAGCCTCATTGCTGAACTGCAGGGCGAGATGCCCGCGCTGGAAGGCGTGTTGTTGCAGGATGGCCGGCGCGTGGCGATCAAAGCCCTGCTGCTGGGCACGCAGGTGCGCATGGCCAGCCCGCTGGCTGAGGCACTGGGTTGCGCGTTTGACGATTCACCGTTCGGCCCCATCGTGCGCATCGACGCGTGGGGCGCGACCAGCGTGGACGGTGTGTACGCCGCGGGCGATATGGCGCGCGTGCCGCACAGCATTACCTTTGCCACGGCCAGCGGCGTGGCAGCGGGCGTGAGGCTGCATTCTTCCCTGATCACGGAAGACGCGCAGCGCGGGGAAACTGCCGCGGCGTGAGTGACATAAGTGGCGTTAGTGGCGTTAGTGGCGTTAGTGGCGTAAAGAGGCGGGTGACAGTGGTTGAAAGGGGGTGGAAAGACCCCAGTTGCCTCTTTCCACTTTTTTCCGATGCGTTGTGATGACTGCCATGAACCCGCCCGAGACCGAAACCATTGAGCTGCTGCCCGTGAACGGCGCTCCCCGCCAGCTGTTTGTGCTGTTGCACGATGCCGGCGGCACGGCAGCCGACATGCTGGAGCTGGGCAACCTGCTGGGCGGCGCGTTTGCCGAAGCCGCCGTGCTGATGCCGCAAGGCCTGACCGGCCCGCACGCCGATGCGGCCGGCGCCAATGCCGCGGGCCTGGACGATGCCGGGGCGCTGGCCGCCCGGGTGGAAGCACTGGCAGCGTTTGTGCGCGCGCAGCAGCAGCGCTTTGACATCCTGCAATCGGATACAGCGCTGGCCGGCTTCGGTGCGGGCGCCAGCCTGGCGCTGGCCCTGAGCGACGCGCACGACGGCCTGGCCGGCCGGCTGCTGTCCTTTGGCGGTGGCTACCAGGTCTGGCCGGCCCGCGCGCCCGCGCTCACCACCTTGCACCTGCTGCATGGTCAAAACGACGCCGTGGTACCGCTGGCGCGCACCCGCAGCGATTTCGAACACCTGATGGAGCTGGGCGCCGACGCCACTTTGGACGTGGCCGCCACGCTGGGCCACGAGCTGCACCCCGCCCTGATGGACCAGGCCGTCACCCGGCTGCAGACCTGCGTGCCGCTGCGGCACTGGAAGGCAGTTTAGGGAATCACCCCCGTCCAGGCTCACTGCGTGTAGCCTGTTCCCCCCTCGAGGGGGCGGCGCCTGCGGCCCGGCAAAGCCGGTTCCGCGGCCCCTGCTGGCTTGGAATCAGGTGCGATGGTTCAAGTAGGTATTTCTCAGGGAAATAGTGCTGGGAGCCAAGCAGGATGAGCGCAAGCAGCTCCTAAATCAATAGCAACGGCATTGCGCTGTACCGGGCCTTAGACAGGCCGGGGAGGATCGGATATGAGCGGCAACCGCGGCGGGCTCTTAAGCCAGCATGAGCCGTGGAACCGGCTTTGCCGGGCCACAGGCGGGCGGCCCCCTCGGGGGGCAGGGAGCTACACGAAGTGAGCGACCGTGGGGGCCATATCTAGCAAGGCCGCAAGGCCTTGCCCGCCAGCTGCGGTTTGAGCAACTCCAGCCTGGCCATGAGCGGCGCATCGACGGCCGGGAGCTTGAGCAACTGGCCGCGTAGCTCTGGTTGCTCCTGCACCACCTTGGCGGTACGCACGCCCCGTGTGGCGATCTTGGCCAGTTCGCGCTCGGCCTCGGCCTGTGAGCTGAAGTGGCCGAGCGAGAGGCCCGGTCCCAGTGCGGGGTTGTTGAGGGGCTCGAACGACACGCCCATGCCGCGCAGCTCGGTGCGCTTTTTGGCCAGCGCCTCCTCATTGGCGTACTTGCCCATGTAGACGATCCAGCGCCCCGGTTCCGAGCTGTTTTCGAGTGACCAGCTGCCAATGGGCAGGCTGCTTTCCAGGCCGAAGCGCAGGGCGATGGTCTGTTCGGGGGTGAAGAGCCCGGCCTGCAGGCACTCGGGGGTGGGGGACGACGTTGATGCCGTCGCGTTGCCGGGGCTTTCAATCTGGCGTGCGTCCGCGGAGGTCAAAAGGCGCATCGCCTCGGGCCGGATCTGCTGCGACAGGCGCTGGGGCTCGGCCTGTTCGATGGGCGCAAAACCGTAGTCGGCCAGCAGGCCTTGGGTCCACGCCAGGTAGCCCGCATTGGCCAGCAGCAGCGCCAGCACCAGCAGCCTCAGCATGGGCGCGTGCCCTTCTCGGACGGCGCTGCGACGGGCCGTACGCTGACTTCAGAGCTGGTGATTTGTTTCATGCCAGCCGGAGTATGCACCAGCAGTGCGCCGTTTTCGCCCACGCCGTGGGCGGTGCCTTCCAGGTCGTTCTGGCCGTCGTAGAGCTGCACGGTGCGCCCCGCCAGAACGTCGCGCGCCACAAAACGCGGCTGGAACGGCGCAAAGCCGAAGCGCTCGAAAGCCTGCACTGCCTGCACCAGCGGCGGCACGATGCGCAGCAGGGTGGCGGGGGCGTCCAGCGCCGGCAGCAGTGCCTGCAGGGCACCCGGCGGGATGGCTGGCATGGCGGGCGCGGCGGATGGGAGCGCTGCGGCGGGGATTTCCACCGTGCGAATGTTGATGCCGATCCCGATCACCACGTAACGCACGCCCTCCCAGCTGGCGGTTTCCACCAGGATGCCGGCCAGCTTGCGCTCGCCTTCCGGGGTGGACAGCCAGAGGTCGTTGGGCCATT
Organism: Polaromonas aquatica; assembly: GCF_050626995.1. GTDB lineage: Bacteria > Pseudomonadota > Gammaproteobacteria > Burkholderiales > Burkholderiaceae_C > Polaromonas > Polaromonas aquatica_A. Next base: position 2,109,045 of record NZ_CP192467.1, read on the forward strand.
TCAGGCCGATGCGGGGTTTGGACGTCTGCCCAGGAATGAGCGGCTCCAGGCTTTCTGCAACGCTGATGCCGGCCACCAGCGAGAGGCCGGACCAGTCGGCCGGCTGCAGGGGCAGGCCCAGTGAAAAAGTGAGGCTGTCGCCGCGGCGGCTTTGCCAGCTGCGGCCCAGCCGGCCGCGCCCGGCGGTTTGCTGTTCGGCCACCAGCAGCAGGGGTTCGGGCCGGGGCGCCACGCCGGGGCTTCCCCGGAACCTGCGCATCAGCTCGGTGTTGCTCGAGTCAATCTCGGGCAGGACCTCCACCGTGAACCCCGGCAAGGAGGGCGCCAAAGCCTCCCAGAGGGCTTCGGCCGGCCAGCGGATGGGGGATGTGAGGGAGGTGGTCATGAAAGCTCAGGGCGCGCGGCCTGGCCGGAGGGTGAAAAGAACCTGGAAAGGTGGATAACCGTGTCAGTCCTTCTATCAGTCCTTCGGTCAGTCCTTTTTTTTCTTCTTGGGCTTTTTGTCGGCCTTGCCGGCTTTGTCCGCCTTCTTCACCGCTTTTTTCTTGTCAGCCTTGGCCTCTGCTTTTTTGCCGGACTTCTTTTTGGACTTCTTGCTCTTTTTGTCGTCGTCCTTGGGTGCCAGCAGCGTGCCGCGGCAGTTCTTGGCGCCGCACCAGCAGGGGTATTCGGCCAGGAGTTTCTTGGTGTACGGCGCGTCGATGATCAGGCCGTAGTCATAAAACAGTTCTTCGCCGGCCTTGATGTTGCGCAGCGCCTTGATGAAGACGCGGCCGCCCTCTTCGTCGGCTTCACAGTTGGGCTTGCAGCTGTGGTTGATCCAGCGCGAGGAATTGCCGCCGTGCTTGGCATCGATCACATGGTCTTCGTCGATGTGGAAGTAGAACGTGTGGTTGGGATCCTTGGGGTCGTGCGGGTGGCGGCGCAGCGCTTCCTTCCAGTTGATGATCTCGCCGACGTACTCGATCAGCGTCTCGCCTTCGGCAAGGTCCTGCACGGCGAACACGCCTTTGCCGTGCACACCGGAGCGGCGCGTCTGGATGCGGCGGCCGTCGGTGGCGGGTGCTGGCGCCGATGGCTGGGAAGGAAGCGGCGCGAGTGGCTTGAGGAGCGTGGAAGCCTGGTTTTTTGACACGGCGTATTTTTTTGGTATGGTTAATTCATGCATGTGCGCGTGCGTGCGCATGCGTGCGCACCCGCGCGCGTACATGCGCGAGAGCCGCTATTGTAGTGATGCGCCCAAGGAGCCCCCCGTGTTCAACCGCCGAAACCTGATGCAGACAACTGCCGCCCTTGCCCTGCCCGCCGCAGCCGGGCTGGGCCTGCCGGCGTGGGCCCAGGGCACACAAAGCCCCCTGCCGAAGGTGGGGAGCACCCTGCCGCTGCCGTCGCTGGCGTTGCTCGACGGCAGCGCCTGGACACCTGCCGCGGCGTCCGGAAAGGCGCTTGTGGTGTACTGGTGGGCCAGCTGGTGCCCTTTTTGTGCGGTGCAGTCGCCCCATATAGAAGCTTTGTGGCGAGCCCAAAAGGCCAAAGGGCTGGAGGTGCTGGCCCTGTCGATTGACAAGCAGCCGGCGGCAGCCGCTACTTATATGAAGACCAAGGGCTACAGCTTTCCCGCCGGGATGCTGACCCCTGAAGTCACCAAAGTTTTGCCCAAGCCGGTGGGCCTGCCCGTGGTGGTGGTGCTCAAGGTGCCGGCGGGCAGCCGTGAAGGCAAAGTCGTATTTGCGGAAAGCGGGGAAATGTTCCCCGAAGATGTAGAAGGTTTGAAGAAGTACTTATGAAAACCCTTGTGATTGCAGAAAAGCCCTCGGTGGCGCAGGACATCGTCCGCGCCATCACGCCGACGGCGGGCAAGTTCGAAAAACACGACGAGTATTTCGAGAGCGATGAATGGCTGGTTACCTCGGCCGTCGGCCACCTGGTCGAAATCCAGGCGCCTGAAGAATTTGACGTCAAGCGCGGCAAATGGAGCTTTGCCAACCTGCCCGTCATCCCTCCCTACTTTGACCTCAAACCCATCGACAAGACCAAGGCGCGGCTCAACGCCATCGTCAAGCTGGCCAAACGCAAGGACGTCGGCGCCCTCGTCAACGCCTGTGACGCGGGCCGAGAAGGCGAGCTGATCTTCCGCCTGATCCAGCAGTACGCCAGCAGCAAGCTCCCGGTGAAACGCCTGTGGCTGCAGTCCATGACGCCGGCGGCCATCCGCGAAGGTTTTGAAAGCCTGCGCAGCGAAAAGCAGATGCAGGGCCTGGCCGACGCGGCGCGTTCGCGTTCCGAAGCCGACTGGATGGTCGGGATCAACGGCACCCGCGCCATGACGGCTTTCAACTCGCGCGACGGCGGTTTCTTCTTGACCACCGTGGGCCGCGTGCAGACGCCGACGCTGTCGGTGGTGGTCGAGCGCGAGGAAAAAATCCGCAAGTTCGTGAGCCGCGATTACTGGGAGATCCACGCCACCTTTCTGGCCGAGGCCGGTGAATACCCCGCCAAGTGGTTTGACCCGAAATGGAAAAAAGCCGCGGCCAACGCCGACAACGCAGAGCCCGACGCTGAGCTGAAGGCCGACCGCGTGTGGTCGGAACGCGAAGCGCTGGCGATTGCCGAGGCTGTGCGCGGCAAGGCCGCCACGGTGACCGAAGAAAGCAAACCCACCACGCAGGCAGCAGGCCTGCTGTTTGATTTGACGTCCTTGCAGCGCGAGGCCAACGGCAAATTCGGCTTCTCGGCCAAGACCACGCTGTCCATCGCGCAGAGCCTGTATGAACGCCACAAGGCGCTGACTTATCCACGTACGGACTCGCGCGCGCTGCCCGAAGACTATTTGCCGGTGGTCAAGCAGACCTTCGAAATGCTGGCCGACAGCGGCATGAAACACCTGGCGCCGCATGCGGCCACAGCGCTCAAAGGCAACTACATCAAGCCCAGCAAGCGCATATTCGACAACGCCAAGGTGAGCGACCACTTCGCCATTATTCCAACGCTGCAGGCGCCTAGCGGCCTGAGCGAGGCCGAGCAGAAACTGTACGACCTGGTAGTACGCCGCTTCATGGCGGTGTTCTTCCCAAGCGCTGAATACCTGGTGACCACGCGCATTTCGCAGGCTGTGGGCCACAGCTTCAAGACCGAAGGCAAGGTGCTGGTCAAGCCGGGCTGGCTGGCCATTTACGGCAAGGAAGCCGCCGACGAAGTGGCCGACGCCAAAGACGGTGACAAGGGCCAGAGCCTGGTGCCGGTCAAGCCCGGCGAAATGGTGCGCGCCGAAGTCGTCGAGGCCAAGGGCCTGAAGACCCGCCCGCCCGCCCGCTATTCAGAAGCCACCCTGCTGGGCGCCATGGAAGGCGCGGGCAAGACGATCGACGACGACGAGCTGCGTGAAGCCATGCAGGAAAAAGGCCTGGGCACACCAGCCACCCGCGCGGCCACCATCGAGGGCCTCATCAACGAAAAATACATGCTGCGCGAAGGCCGCGAGCTGATCCCGACCGCCAAGGCTTTCCAGCTGATGACCTTGCTGCGCGGCCTGGGTGTCGAGGAGCTTTCACGCGCCGACCTCACTGGCGACTGGGAGTACAAGCTCGCGCAAATGGAGCACGGCAAACTCAGCCGCGAAACCTTCATGGCCGAGATCGCCGCCATGACGGAAAACCTGGTCAACAAGGCCAAGGGTTACGACAAGGACACGATTCCCGGCGACTACGCCACGCTGCAGGCGCCCTGCCCCAACTGCGGCGGCGTCATCAAGGAAAACTACCGCCGCTACACCTGCACCGGCAAAAAGGGTGATGACGGCTGCGGCTTCAGCTTCGGCAAGACGCCTGCGGGCCGCACCTTCGAAGTGGCCGAGGTCGAGCAATTCCTGCGCGACAAGAAGATCGGCCCGCTGGACGGTTTCCGCTCCAAGGCCGGCTGGCCTTTCACCGCCGAGATGGTCATCAAGTTCGACGAAGAGACCAAAAACTACAAGCTCGAGTTTGACTTCGGCGATGACAAGAACGCCGAGACCGGCGAGATCATCGATTTCAGCGGCCAGCAGTCATTGGGCCCCTGCCCGCGCTGCGCTTCGCGCGTGTTTGAGCTCGGCAAAAACTACGTCTGCGAAAAATCGGTGCCGACGAATGAGCAGCCCACCCCCAGCTGCACCTTCAAGACTGGCCAGGTCATCCTGCAGCAGCCGATTGAGCGCGAACAGATGCACAAGCTGCTGGAAACCGGCAAGACCGATTTGCTCGACAAGTTTGTCTCGATGCGCACGCGCCGCCCCTTCAAGGCCATGCTGGCCTGGGACAAGGAGGCTGACAAGGTGAACTTCGAGTTCGCGCCTTCGAAGTTCCCGCCACGCAAGCCGGCGGCGGCCAAGACCGGCACGGTGAAGACGCCCTTCGGCAAGACGGTCGCGGCGAAGACCGCCAAGGCGCCTGCTGCGAAGAAAGTCGCCGCCAAGAAAACGCCGGCCGCCAAAACCGCCAAGCCCAAAACGCCCCGCGTCGCCAAGCCGGGCGCCGGCCTCAAGCCCAGCGATGCACTGGCCGCGGTGATTGGCGCCGAGCCAGTGGCGCGCACCCAGGTCATCAAAAAACTGTGGGACTACATCAAGGCTGAGGGCCTGCAGGACGCGGCGAACAAGCGCGCCATCAATGCCGACGCCAAGCTGCTGCCGGTGTTCGGAAAGCCGCAGGTGACGATGTTTGAGCTGGCCGGGATTGTGGGCAAGCACCTGAGTGCAGAGTAGCCATCTGCGGCCGTTGCGCTATTAATTTAGTAGCAGCTTGCGCCCGTTTTTACTGGGCTAATGGCTGTTTTTCCTGAAATTGCAATGGTCGGCCGGCCGGCTCGCGCTCAGTGCAGCCGCAGCGCGGGCCAGCCGCGGTCAACCCCGATGGCGGCCAGGGTCGCATCGGCATTCACCGTTACCGGATGCTTTACCGCTTCCAGCAGCGGCAGATCGTTGATGGAATCACTGTAGGCTGTGCTTTTGCAATCCTTGAAATGCAGGCCGCGTGCCGTGAGCCAGGCGTGCAGCCGCTCGACTTTGCCTTCGCGCATGTTGAGCACGCCGGTGGTGCTGCCGGTAAAGCGACCGCCCTGCATCTCGGGCTCGGTCGCGATCAGGTGCTCGATGTCAAAATAGATCGCCGTCAGCTCGGTGATGAATCGGTTGGTGGCGGTGGTCAACACGACCAGGTCGCCCGCCTGCAGGTGTTTGTCGACCAGTGCCAGGGCAGCGGGCGTGACGCGCGGCACGATCCAGTCGGCCAGGAACTCCTGCCGCAGAGGCTCCCACTCTTCAGCCGTTCGCCCCGCCAGCGTGCCCACGTAAAAATCGGCGAACTCTTTCAGGCCCACCGTGCCGGCCCGGTAGCGCGCTGCCATGTCGGCATTGCGCGCGGTGAATTCAGTCTTGCCCAGGATGCCCTTTTCGATCAGGAAGTCGCACCACAGCACATCACTGTCACCCTTAAGCACGGTGTGGTCCAGGTCGAAGAGGGTGAGCTTCATGATCAGGATTGGCGCAGATGCCAGGCCTTGGGCCGGGTGAAAGTCTGGATGCCGTAGGTCGATAAGGTCAGTCCCACACCCGAATCGCCATAGCCGCTCCAAGGCAAGCGCGGGCTCACACGGTCGCAGCAGTTCCAGTAAACGCTGCCCGCGTTGACCTGGGCCAGCAGGACCTTGGCGCGCGCCTCATCAGGCGTAAAGACGCCGGCGGTCAAGCCGTAGCGTGTGTCGTTCATGAGCTTCACAGCTTCCGCATCACCCGACACCTTCTGGATGCCGATGATGGGACCAAAGCTTTCTTCGCGCATCAGTTCCATGCTGTGGCTCACGTTGCTGAACACGGTGGGCTCGTACCAGTTGCCGGGGCCGGGGCCACGCTTTCCGCCGGCCAGCAGCGTCGCACCCTTGGCTTTGGCGTCGGCAACCTGTGCGTCCAGCACGTCCAGCTGCGGGGCGCGGGTGATGGCGCCTATGTAGGTGTCGTCGCTCAGCGTATCGCCGGTCTTGAAGGTCTTTACCGTGTCGATGAAAGCGGCGACAAAGCTGTCGTAGATTTTTTCGTGCACATAAATCCGCTCGACCGAGCAGCAGCTCTGGCCGGTGTTATACATCGCGCCGTCGGCCAGTGACTCGGCGGCGTTTTTCACATTGGCGTCTTCGCACACATATGTCGGGTCCTTGCCGCCCAGCTCCAGCTGCAGCTTGACCAGGCGCGGGCCCAATGCCTGCGCAATCTTTGCGCCGGTGGCGTGCGAGCCGGTGAAAAAGAGGCCGTCGATCTTTTGTTCCATCAGCGCGGCGCCTACTGCACCGCCGCCAATCAGCGGCACAAACACATCTTGCGGCACGCCGGCCGCATGCAGCAGCCGCGCCATGGCCAGGCCCGACATCGCGGCGTATTCGGAGGGCTTGTACAGAACGGCATTGCCTGTGAGCAGTGCAGGGATAAACACGTTGCCACCGACAAACCACGGGTAGTTCCAGGCCGAGATATTGGCCACCACGCCCAGCGGCGTGTGCTGGATCTGCTCGGTCATGCCGCCATCGCTGAACACCGTTTGCGTGCTGGTGGCGTTGCCCACTTCCGCCAGGAAGAAATCGATGCGCCCCAGGAGACCGTTGAGCTCGTTGCGTGACATCTTGATCGGCTTGCCGGTTTCGCGCGTCATGATGGCGGCGAGTGCGTCCAGCTCGGCCACGATGCCGGCGCGAAAGCGCACGATGCGGGCCTTGCGCTCTTCCAGGGGCATGGCCGCCCACGCGCCCTGGGCGGTACGCGCGCGCTGCGCCTTGGCCGCCACCGAAGCTGCGTCGTCGGCGGGCAGGGTGGTGATCAGTGCGCCTGTGGCGGGGTTGTGAATGGAGAGAGTGTTCATGCTTGTTTAGCCTTGTCCTTGTGTTTGGCGGCGGCCACCGCCGTGAGGAAGTCGTCCAGCACCGCGGCGTCGTCGATCGTGTCCGAGCCGGCTTTGTGGAATTCGGGGTGCCACTGGGTAGCCGCGATGTAGCTTTTGGTCTTGTCCTTGCGGCGTATCGCTTCCACGATGCCGTCGTCTACGCTGAAAGCCTCTGCTTCAAACTCGGGTGACAAGTCCTTGATGCCCTGGTGGTGGATGCTGTTGACGCGCACGCGTTCCACACCGGGGTAGAGAGCCGACAGCCTGGAGCCCTGCACGATGTTCACGCTGTGGAAATTCTGGTCGTAGGTCACGGCATCGCGGTGCACAAAAGAGTCGGGCACCTGCGTGTTGATGTCCTGGTAGAGCGTGCCGCCAAAGGCCACGTTGAGCAGCTGCAGGCCGCGGCATACGCCAAAGACAGGCTTGCCGGCTTTTTCAAATGCCGCCACCAGGGCTTTGTCATATTCGTCGCGTACTCGGTCGCCTGACCATTTCTCGTCCAGAGGCTCTTCACCGTAGCTGCCGGGCCAGACATCGGCGCCGCCATGCAGCACCAGGCCGTCCAGCCACTGCGCATAGTGTTCATAGGTCACGTCACCGCGCTGCGTGCTCCCCGTGGGGCAAGGCACCATGACGACCATGGCGCCGGATGACATCACCCAGTGTGCGATCGACTGCTCGACATATTGCAGTGTCTTGCCGGTGAAATAAGAGCGCGTTGGGTCGGCGTGGGAAAAACACGCTGACAACCCAATCTTGAGACGGGAAGCGGAGGTCATAGAGCCCCCACGCTTGTCGCTTCGCGTACTACGCTGCCCCCCGAGGGGGCGCTGCGCCTGCGGCCCGGCAAAGCCGGTTCCGCGGCCCCTGCTGGAGGGGGAGTTCTCAAAACGATGGTCTTGCTGGTACTCATAAAGCAGCCTCAAACAGCATCTTGAAGTCCTCGGCCTTGCAGGGACGCGGATTGGTCTGGTGGCAGATATCGGCCGTAGCGATCTCCACCAGGCGAGGCAGGTGTTCGCGCTTGACGCCGTGAGCCGACAGCGAACCGGTGATGCCGACGCTTTCTTTCAGTTGCTTGAGCCAGGCTACAAAGGCCTTGCCTCCGCCGGCCACGCCGCAGACGTGGGCCAGCTCGTCAAACTTGGCCGGCGCGGACTCGTAGTTCCAGGCCAGCACGGTGTCGATCATCAGTGCGTTGGCCAGGCCGTGGTGCAGGTCGCAGACCGTGCCCAGTGCATGCGCACACGAGTGCACGGCACCCAGGTCTTTCTGGAAGGCGATGGCGCCCATCATCGAGGCCATCATCATGTCGCTGCGTGCCTGCAGGTTGGAGGGCTCCTTGACGGCGGTGAGCAGCGCACGCGCGGCGATGCGCGTGCCTTCAAGCGCAATGCCGTCGCACAGCGGGTGGTAGGCCGGCGAGAGGTAGCTTTCGATGTTGTGCGTGAGTGCGTCCATGCCCGTGGCGGCCGTCACGTGCGAAGGCAGGGCCAGCGTGAGTTCGGGGTCGGCAAACACCACCTTGGCCAGGATCTTGGGGCTGAACACCACGCGCTTGATGTGCGTGTCGTTTTCGCTGACGACCGAGGAGCGGCCGACCTCGGAGCCGGTGCCCGAGGTAGTGGGCAGGGCCACGAAGTAAGGCAGCTCGTTCTCGATGGGCCGCACCTTCGGGTGGTCCCACACGTATTCGAGGATGTCGCCTTCATGCGTGGCCGCAATGCCCACTACCTTGGCTACGTCCAGCGCCGCGCCGCCGCCAAAACCGATCACGCAATCGGCCTTGTGGGCCTTGTACGCCGCGGCGCCGTCCATGACCTGGCTGCAGGTCGGGTTGCCAAAGACGCCGGAGAACACGGCCACGTCCAGTCCGGCCAGATGGGTCTTGAATTCAGCGAGCACCGGCAGCGCGCCCAGCGCTTTGTCGGTCACGATCAGCGGACGCTTGCAGCCGGCGTCAAGCAGCGCTTGCGCCACCTGTTTGCGGGCGCCGGCGCCGAAACGGATGGCAGTGGGGAAGGAAAAGTTGGTAGTGCTCATGGGGTGTCTTTTTTGGGAAGGCTTGAGGATTCAGTTGGCCGGAATGGCGGAAGTCAGTTGCAGGTACATGTGTTGCTTGCCGAACGGTACGCCGTTCACGCGGATGGCGTCGGGCTCGACACCGAAAGGCGCAAAGCCGGCGCGGGCATAGAGGGCCGCCGCCTGCCGATTGGTGTCGGTCACGGTGAGGACCAGCAGTTCAACGCCGGCGATCCTGGCGGTTTGAACCACGTTATTGACCAGGGCCAGACCCAGGCCCTGGCCGCCGTACTCAGGCGCGACATACATGGCAACCAGCGTGGCTTTGTGGCGGTTCTTGAGCCGTGTCTCGCGCGTCATGCCGACGACACCGGCCAGCGTGCCGTCGACGAACGCGCCCCACATCGCAGTGTCCGAGGCGGGTGAAAGCCGCTTTTCAGTTTCTGCTGGCGAACGCTGGCTTTCTTCTTCAAAGCTGGAAGTGAAGGCGTCGGGGTGTTCGCGCAGGCCGCGCAGGCGAAGCTCCCGGTATACCGGTGAATCGGAAACCTCAAGTCGGCGAATCTGCATCAGATGATTTCAAAATAGCGTTTCATTTCCCAGTCGGTCACGGCGTCCAGCCATTGCCGCCATTCCCACTCGCGCGTGGCGGCGAAGTGATCCACGAAAGTATCGCCCAGCCAGTCGCGGGCGATGGCTGATTTCTGGAAAATCCGGGTGGTTTCGATCAGGGTGCGCGGCGCGCGCGGGATGTGTTCGGCGCCGCTGTTGGTGCCGGTGATGGGTGCGCCCAGTTTCAGGCCTTTTTCAACGCCATGCAGGCCGGCGGCAATCACCGCGGCCATCGCCAGGTAAGGGTTCACGTCGGCGCCGGGGCAGCGGGTCTCCAGCCGGGTAGCCTTGGGGCTGCCGGCAATCACGCGAAAGCTCGCCGTGCGGTTGTCCATGCCCCAGGTGGGTTTGACGGGCGCCCAGAAGCCGTCGACCAGGCGCTTGTAGCTGTTGATGGTGGGCCAGATCATGGGGCCGAACTCCATCATGCAGGCGACCTGGCCGGCCACGTAGCTCTCAAACAGCTTGCTCATCTTGCGCGGGTTCTTCGCGTCGTAGAAGAGGTTGGTCTTGCCGTCGGACAGGCTCTGGTGGATGTGGCCGCTGCAGCCGGGCAGCTGCTGGTGGGGCTTGGCCATGAAGCTGGGCATGATGCCGAAGCGCGACCCGATCTCCTTGGCGCCGGTCTTGAACAGGATGGCGCGGTCGGCCTGCTCAAGCGCTTCGCTGAAGCCGATGGCGACTTCGTACACGCCCGGGCCGGTTTCGGTGTGCAGGCCTTCAATCGGAATGCCGAAGGCCAGCATCTCGTCCATGATGGCGTTGAAGAAGTCCTTGTTCTGGTTCATGCGCAGCAGCGAATAGCCGAACATGCCGGGCGTGAGCTTCTCGGCGCCCACGCCGTTTTTGGCGGCCCAGCTGTGGGGCGTTTCCAGGAAGTTGAACCATTCGAACTCCATGCCTGTCATGGGCATGACGCCCATCTTTTCGGCACGCTTGAGTACGCGCTTGAGCGTCTGGCGCGGACACACCGCATGCGGCGTGCCGTCGGCATTGACGAACTCACCCAGCACAAAGGGAACGTTGTTGTCCCAGGGCACGTGGCGCGTGGTGGCGAGGTCCAGCCGCGCCAGCGCATCCGGAAAACCATGCTGCCAGCCCGTCACCGTGGTGTTGTCGTAGCAGTTGTCCATCATGTCCCAGCCAAGGACCACGTCGCAAAATCCAAAGCCTCCGGCGGGGTAGGGTTCGGCTGCGCCGAAGAACTTGTCTTTGTGCAGGTACTTGCCGCGCAGCACGCCGTCGATGTCACTGACGGCGACCTTCATCTTGTTGGCGCCTGACTTGCGCAGCACCTCCAGCGCTGGATGGGATGCGGTGGACCTGGATTTTTTGAGGGGCATGGTGATGGTGCCTGGTGGTTTCAGGGGTGAGCGCTGGTTGCGCCTTTTTCGGCCAGGCCAATCGCAAATTCTTCTTCCGGCGAGAGGATCAGCCGGTGCCGGCCCATCACCGCGAAGTAGCTGATGCCGATGGCAAACCACAGTGCGACCCAGAGCACGCCAACGCGGTAGATGGGATCGCTGAGCTGAAAATAAATGGTGACGATCGCGATGAGCAGGGTCAGCACGGCGCCTGCCACGCCCAGGGGGCTGCGGTAAGGGCGCTCCATATGGGGCAGCTTGCTGCGCAGGCGGATGAATGACAGCGCCTGCATCACGTAGGAAAACATGGCGCCGAACACCGCCATGTTCAGCAGGGTGCCGCCAATCACGGCTGAGCCCTTGTCTACGCCCAGGGTGAACCACAGCACGAACATGACTACCAGCGCCACCACGGAGCCGACGATCATGGCGATGTGCGGTGTCTTGCGGCTGCCGTGGGTGACCGACAGCGCCGAGGGGAAGTAGCCGGCCCGGCTCAGCGAATAGATCTGCCGGCCCTTGGCAAAGATGATGGTGTGAAAGCTCGCCACCAGCCCCAGCACGGCGATCAGTGCCAGCACTTTGGCAATACCTGTTCCGTAAATGGCCTTGAAGCCGTCGAGCAGCGGCTCGGCTGAGGTGCTGAGCGCGTGTGAGCCGATGCCCGCGACAGACGGGTTGAGCCACAAAATCATGAAGGCCGAGAGGATGAGCGTGAAGATGCCGGCGATGATGCCGCGCGGCATGTCGCGGCGCGGATCGACCGACTCTTCAGCCGCCAGCGGCAGCTGCTCGATCGCCAGAAACAGCCACACCGCGAAGGGCAGCGATGCCAGCACCCCGGTCAGGCCCAGTGGCAGGAAAGGGCCCTTGCCTTCGGGCAGCACCGCGCCACCGGCGCCCACATTCATGGCCCAGCGCGCGAAGTCGATCTTGGGGAGGGCGCTGACCCAGAATGCCACCAGGCAGGCCAGCGCCAGCAACGTGACGGCCAGCGTGATCTTGAACGACAGCTCGACACCGATGACGTTCAGGCCGATGAAGACGATGTAAAAACCGATCCACCACAAAGGCTGCCAGGTCGGCGGCGTGCCGAAGATGCTGCCCATGTAGCTGCCGATGAAAAACACGATGACGGCGGGCGTCAGCACGTATTCCACGTTCTCGGCCAGCCCGGTCAGAAAGCCGCCCCAGGGCCCCATGGCGGTGCGCGCGAAGGAATAGGCACCACCGGTATGGGGCAGCGCGGGCGACATTTCGGCCAGCGAGAAGGTCAGCCCCAGGTACATCACGGAAATGATGATGGTGGCCAGCAGCATACTGCCCCAGCCGTTGGCCAGGCCCAGGTTCCAGCCGGCGAAGTGGCCGGAAATCACTGCGCCCACCCCGAGCGCCCAGAGCGACCAGACGCCGGCGTAGCGTCTGAGCCCCCTCTTCTCAAAATAGCTGCCGTCGACTTTCGCGTACTGGACGCTGGAACGTTCTGACATGGTGGCTCCCTATAGGTTGCAAGGTTGATGGCCCGGTGGGGCTGTTTTGCATCGTAGGGCGGCGGTGGGCGCGCTGAAATCCCATTTCGGCAAATTGCGCGCGAGGGTTGCCGGCCAAAGGGTCGGAAGTAAGCCGAACTGTTTCAAAGCGTAGCTTGCGTGCGGCACGAATCCTGCAAGAATGCGGCGATGGCACATCCCTCCGACTCTGCCCAGCCGGTCCCACCGGCGCTGCTGTCCCGCGCGTCGTTCGCCGACGCGGATGAGCAGGCAGCGGCACTCACGGGCTGGAACCAGAGTTATCTGCAGCTTTCGCGCGGCGCCTTTGGCGGAGAGGTGCGGCAACTGGAATTCGCGGGTTTGCGCCTCTTTGTGGAAAGCCTGCGGGAATCGGTTTACCAGACTGGCCAGATCCGTAACGGTGCATTGGCCCTGGGGCTGCCGTTGCAGGTCGAAGGGCCCAGTGTGTTTTGCGGCGCGCCCAGCGATGCGGGGGCGCTGCATGTGTTTTCGGGAGTGTCGGGTTTTGAGTTCCGCTCCTCCCGGCGCCATGTGATGCTCGGGCTGGAGCTGGACGAGGCGGCTTGGCGCCGCTGCAGTGAGCATGACCCGGCGCTGCACGCCCGGCTCGGCGCACAGGCCGGCCTGCGCCGGCTGGACGGCGCGGCCCAGGCAGGTCTCAGGCAATGCCTCACGGGGGTTCTGGATACGGTGGAGGCCGCACCGGCGCTGCTGCAGTCCCCCGCCGTCCAGGCCGCGATGCTCGACAGCGTGATGGAGCAGCTCGGCCGCGTTCTTGCGCCGACGGGTAGCGCGGACGCTGTAGGCACCCATGGACACTGGACGCTGACGCGGCGCGCACGCGAGCTGGTGCATGCGCAGCTCGATCAGCCGCCCACCGTGCTGGCGCTGTGTGAGCAGCTGGGCGTGAGCCGACGGACGCTGCAAAACGGTTTTCAGACGGCGCTGGGCATCAGCCCGCTGGCTTACCTGCGCGCCGTACGACTGAACGCCGCCAGGCAGGCATTGAAGACCGCCACCTCGGTGACGGCGGCTGCAACGGACCTGGGGTTTTGGCATTTTGGTCATTTCGCGCACGACTACCAGCAAATGTTTGGCGAACTTCCCTCCGAAGCATTTCGCCGATTTCATTAGGCCCCCACGCTAGAAAAGGGCCCCCACGGTCGCTCACTTCGTGTAGCTCCCTGCCCCCCGAGGGGGCCGCCCGCCTGTGGCCCGGCAAAGCCGGTTCCACGGCTCCTGCTGGTAAAGACAAACTGCCAAGTCTACGACCTAGACCGTGGGTTCTTTGTTCAGGCGGCTGGCATGGCGGACGTGATGCCCATGTCCTGCAACGCACCTGCCACGGCCTGCACCGCCTGCGCCATTTCGTTCGGGCCTATGGCGCCTATGCAGCCGACCCGGAAAGTTTCCACTTGGGTCAGCTTGCCTGGGTATAGGACAAAGCCGCGATCGCGCGCTGCGGCATAAAACTTTTTGAAGTCATAGCGGCTGTCGGCCGGTGCGTGAAAGGTCACGATGATGGGGGCCTGGATGGCCGGATCCAGGAAGGGCTTGAAGCCGAGTTTGGCCATGCCTGCAATCAGCGTGCGGTAGTTGCTTTCATAGCGGGCCAGGCGTGCAGGCTGGCCGCCCTCTTCTTCAAACTGGGCAATGGCCTCAGCCAGCGCCACCACCACATGGGTGGGCGGGGTAAAGCGCCACTGCGTGGTTTTTTCCATGTAGACGTACTGGTCGTGCAGGTCCATGGCCAGCGACTGGCTGCGGCCCGCGCAGCCGTCGAGGATGGCTTTGCGGATAAACACAAAGCCCATGCCGGGTACGCCTTCGAGGCATTTGCCACTGGCGGCCACCAGCGCATCGAACTGCACCTTGCGTGCATCGATTTCGATGGCGGCGAAGGAGCTCATCGCATCCACCAGCAAACCTTTGCCATGGGCCTTGCAGACGTCGGCAACCTCTTGCAGCGGATTGAGCACACCCGCCCCGGTTTCGCAGTGGATCAGCATGACGTGCGTGATGCTGGTGTCGGCCTTGAGTTTTTCATCAAGCGCCGCGGGCGACACCTGCGCCGCTTCGTCAAAAGGCATCACGGTGCAGCGCCGGCCCATCAGCGTGGTGAGCCTGGCCGCGCGTTTGCAATAGGCGCCGTTGTCCATCACCAGCACATGGCCGTCTTTGGGCACTACGGTGGCTACGGCCGCCTCCACACTGAAGGTGCCGCTGCCCTGCAGGGGTACCACGACGTGCGAATCCTGCCCGTGGATGACTGCCAGCAGACTTTTGCGCACGCTGGCCGTGACCGCGTTGAAGTCGCTGTCCCAGGAACCCCAGTCTTTCAGCATCGCGAGCTTGGTGCGCAGGGTGGTGGTCAGCGGGCCGGGAGTCAGCAGGATTTTGTCTCTGTCCATGGTGTCTCTTTATTTTTGGTGGAGGGGGTTGTCTCGACTCGGTTCAACTCAGGGTCAACTCAGGTCCGGGGCAGCGTCGCGCAGGAAAACCGGCAAGTCCATGCTGGGCGGCCGCGCCGGTACCTGGTACATCATGTCGGCTACATAACCCCGGTGAAACGTCTTGTGGTTGACGATGTGCAGCAGCATGTCGCCGCGGGTCATGGCGCCTTTGCCGCCGTCGACAAAGTTGAAATGCACTATTTCGCTTTGCGTGGGGGCAGTCAGGCCGTCTGCGTACCGGATATACCAGCCGTCGAGCCCCTGTTGCTGCTCTTGCAACTGCGCGAGGGTCGGCGTTGCGTCGGTATTGCGGGAGGTGAAGCCGTGCGGCCGGCCTTCCAGGTGGGCCTGCCAGATCAAATCCACCACATAGGCGTGGTTCAGTGTGCGGATCATGTTGCCGAAGGAGGTCGCACGCGGCGCTGTCACCTCGCCGGGCGGCAACTGGCCGAGAGCCTTGAGGAGGCGATCGTTCGCCCAGGCCGTGTAGCGCGTCAGCATGCGGATGTTGCGGGTGTCTTGCATACCGGTGTCAGCGTTCGCCGCTTCGCCACGCTTGTGTGCGGCGGTTGATCCACCAGGCCAGCGCCATGAACAGCAGCGTTGCAATCGTCGATGCAACACCAATCAGCACGGCCATGGCAGCCGCAGCGCCCATTTCGCCGGCTTCGTCAAGGTTCAGGATGGCAATGGACGCCACCTTGGTTTCTGGTGAGTAAAGAAAGACGACGGCGGAAATCGTCGTCATGGCGTTGATGAAAAAGTAGCGTGCGATGTCGACCAGCGCCGGCGTGCAGATCGGCAGGGTGACGCGCCAGAAGGTCTTGAAGAAAGGCACCTTGAGGGAAGCGCTGACTGCTTCGAACTCGCCATCCAGCGCCTTGAGCGCCGTCACCGCTGTCAGATGGCTGGTGGTATAGAAGTGCACGATGGTACACAAGGTGAGCAGCGCCAACGTGTGGTACAGGCCATTCAGCGGGTTGTCGGGCGCATTGAAAAAGAAGATGTAGCCCAGGCCCAGCACCAGGCCGGGCACCGCCATGGGCAGCATGGCCAGCATGCGCACAAAGCCGCGCAGGCCGTCCATGCCCTTGGTTTTTTCCAGCAAGTAGGCGCTGACGAACACCAGCGCCGTGCCGAAGAAAGCGGTGCCCGCGGCCATCTTCAGGCTGTTGACAAAGCCGACGCCGACTTCGGCATCGACCAGTCCCAGCGTGTAGTGCCTGAGGCTGGGCGCAAGGTTGTAGGGCCAGAAGCTGGCGAAGGAGGCGAACACCGCCATGCCCAGCATGGCCAGCACCAGGAAGGCGATGGCGCAGCAATACAAGGTCATGACCCAGTCATAGCCGCGCGAAGGCGTGGGCCGGTAGGGCACGGCCCGCGCCGTCAGCATGGCGGTCTGCCGCTTGCTGACGTATTTGTCGACCGCGAAGGTCAGCACGGCAGGCGCCAGCAGTAAGATGGCTACGACCGCGCCTTTGGCGAAGTCCTGCTGGCCGATGACCAGCTTGAACACGTCGGTGGCCAGCACATTGAAGTTACCGCCAATTACTTTGGGGATGCCGAAGTCGGTCATCACCAGCGTGAAAGTGACGAGCGCGGCCGAGATCAGGCCGTACTTGGCGCCCGGCAATGTGATGGTGAAGAACTTGCGCCTGGCGCTGGTGCCCATGGCGTTGGCGGCTTCATACAGACGTGCATCCGAAAGGCTGAGCGCCGTGACGAGGATCATCAGTGCATGTGGAAACACGGCAAAGCATTCGGCCACCACAATGCCGGGGGCGCCGTAGATCTGCTCGATGCCCACTCTTTGCATCCAGCCCTTGAGCACGCCCTGGTTGCCGAACCAGTAGATCAGGGAGATGGCCGATAACAGCGAGGGGGCCAGCAGCGGGATCAGCGTGATGCCGCGAAACAGCGCCTTGTACTGCATGCAGGAGCGCGTCAGCGCATACGCAAAGCCGAAAGCCAGCGGCACGGCAATCAGCGTGACGGCGATCGACACCCAGAGGCTGTTCCAGAGGCTTTCCAGCAATGCCGGGGTTTTGGCGTAATCGATAAAGTTGTCGAACCAGACAAAGTCGCCGGTTCTGCCTAGCAAAGCCTGTTGAAGGATCGCCAGCAGCGGTGCCGCCAGGAATGCTATTAAAACAATAGCTACAAGTGCAAGCGCCACGTAGGCCAGGTGGTCAATCCAGTGCGCTTGCTGGCGCACCACGATGGGCGCAGGAGGGGTGAACACCGGCATCAGAACACCTTGATGCGCTCGGGCAGCAGCTTCAGCGGCAGCGATGAGCCGATCTGCAATGATTGCTCGGAAAGGAAATTGAGCGAAAGGTAGACCGTGAGCTTGTGGCCGCCCAGCGCGGGCGAGGCCACGTGCACGTGGCAGAAGGAACCCAGGAACTCGATCTTCTCAATGGTGGCGTCAAACACATGGGCGTCGCCGGCGGCAATTGGCCGGGCCAGCACGTCTTCGGGCCGCAAATAGATTTTGGCGTCGCGGTCGGCGCCATCGCAGGGCAGGCACAGCGCGCCGAACTTCATCTCGCCACCACTCACGCGCACCGGCATCACATTGACTTTGCCTACGAAGTCGGCGACGAAAGGCGAAGCCGGTTCACGGTAAATCTCCATCGGCGTGCCGACCTGCTCAATGAGCCCGTGGTTCATCACCACGATGCGGTCGGCTACGCTCAAGGCCTCTTCCTGGTCGTGCGTCACCATGATGGTGGTCACACCCAGCTTCTGCTGCAGCGCACGGATTTCTGATCGCAGACGCACCCGCTCCAGCGCGTCAAGCGCCGAAAGAGGCTCATCCAGCAACAGCAAGCCCGGCGATGTGGCCAATGCACGCGCCAAGGCAATGCGCTGCTGCTGGCCGCCCGACAACTGGCTGGGATACTTCGCCTCACTGCCCGGCAAACCCACCAGCTTGACCAGCTCGCTCACACGTTTGGCCGCCTCAGCCTTCGGTGCCTTGCGATTCACCAACCCATAAGCCACGTTGTCAGCCACACTCAAATTGGGAAACAAGGCATAACTCTGAAACACAATCCCGTAATCGCGCAACGCCGGTGGCAAGCGTGAAATGTCCCGCCCTGCCTGGTGCACTTCTCCCGAGGTTTGCACCTCCAGCCCCGCAATGATTCGCAGCAGCGTCGTCTTGCCACAACCCGAAGGCCCCAGAAAACAAACAAACTCGCCCTTGCGGATGTCCAGGTTGATGTCTTGCAGCGCAGTGAAAGCACCAAACTCCTTGCGGATGTGGCGCAGGTTCAGAAAGGTGT
The DNA here is from genome assembly GCF_050626995.1 of Polaromonas aquatica. GTDB lineage: Bacteria > Pseudomonadota > Gammaproteobacteria > Burkholderiales > Burkholderiaceae_C > Polaromonas > Polaromonas aquatica_A. The sequence continues at coordinate 2,127,202 of NZ_CP192467.1, forward strand.
CGTTGTTCATGCCTGGGGTAATGCCTTGGCTACAGCCGATGTACTGGACGCGATGCAAAAAACGTATGCAGTGCAAGCAGCCGCGTGGAACCGGCTTCGCCGGGCCACAGCGGCTGTCCCCCTGAGGGGGAGAGGCGGCCGCCAGGCCGCCTACAGGGGGCTACTTCTTCTCGGTTTTGGAGTTATAGCGTTTGGTCCACTCGGCAAGAATGCGCTCGCGGTTGTCCGCTGCCCAGTTGAAGTCCATCTTCACGAGGCGTGACTCATAGTCTTTAGGCACATTGGCCAGCGGTGGCGCAAGGCCCGGCTGAGCCGTGATGGCAAAGTTCTTGCCATACAGCATCATCGCGTCCTTGCTCGAAGCCCAGTCGGCCAGTTTCTTGACGGCGTCGAGCTTTTTGGTGCCCTTATGGATCGCAAAGGCTTCCAGGTCCCAGCCGAGGCCTTCCTTGGGAAACACGAGATCAATCGGCGCGCCCTTGGCCTTGTTGGCATTGCCGCGGTACTCAAATGAAATGCCGGCCAGGAACTCGCCGGAGGCAGCCATGTTGCAGGGCTTGGAGCCAGAGTGGGTGTACTGCGCGATGTTTTCGTGCAGGGCGTCCATGTATTTCCAGCCGCCACCCTTGCCGTCCTTGTCGCCGAAAAGCGTGAGCCATGCCGTTACATCGAAGTAGCCAGTGCCGCTGGAGGCGGGGTTGGGCATGACGACCTGGCCTTTGTAAATGGGCTTGGTCAGGTCTTGCCAGGTCTCGGGCGTTGGAATGTTTTTCTTCTTGGCTTCAACGGTGTTGAAGCACACTGTGGCGCCCCACACGTCCATGCCGAACCAGGCGGGGACCTTCTTCTTGTCACGGTACTGGCTCATGATGCCGTCAAGATTGATCGGCGCATACGGTTCGAGCATGCCCTGCTTGTCGAGCAGGGCCAGGCTGGAGGCGGCCACGCCCATCACGGCATCGGCTTGCGGGTTGGATTTTTCGGCGAGCAGCTTGGCAGTGATCACACCCGTCGAGTCACGGACCCATTTGATTTCGATGTCGGGGTTGACCTTGTTAAAGCCTTCCTGGTAGGCCTTGAGCTGATCGGTTTCAAGTGCGGTGTAAACCAGCAGCTGGGTTTTTTGCGCGAATGCCCCGGTAGAGACGGCCAACAGGCCGAGCAAACCGGTCAGGGCGATCGCCTTTGGCAGGGATTTGAGGTGGGTAGCCAGCTGCATAAAAAGTCCTTTGTGGAAAACCTGCAATGTTGTGACCTGTTCGTGTCGGGGCAATGACACTGCGATGACACAACCTGTGTTCAGGTCATGTCAACCCAGCTCAATATTTATTTAACGCCGCCCCTTTTATCTTGTCAATTGTTTTTTGCAGATTGTTGACAATCCTGGGTTTTGTGCTTCAATGCAGGGCATGAATGCCGTGTTTCATCCCACTATCGCGCTGCTGCAGACCAGTTCACTCACCACGGTGGTGCAGCAGGAAATCGAGCGAGCCATTCTTGTTGGCGAATACGAACCGGGCAGCAAGCTCATTGAGGCTGCGCTGGCCGAAAAGATGGGCGTCTCGCGCGGCCCGGTCCGTGAAGCCTTCCGCATGCTGGAGGAGGCCGGCCTGGTGCGCAATGAAAAAAATCGCGGCGTCTTTGTGCGCGATATCCCCATTGAGGAAGCCGTCGAGATTTTCGATCTGCGCGCCGCGATGGACGAGCTTGTGGGGCGCCAGCTTGCAAGGAACATCACGCCGGCGCAGTTGAAGGAAATCAGGGGCCTCGTCGACTCGATGGAAAAATCCGTCAAGGCGGAAGACGCTTACAACTACCACCTGCTCAACCTGAAATTTCACGACCGGCTGGTGGAGATGGCTGGCAACAGCAAGCTCACGGCTATCTATCGCAAGCTCATCAAGGAGCTGTCACTGTTTCGGCGCCTGAATCTCGCCGACGGGTGGCTCATGCCGATCTCGGCCAATGAGCACCGGCAGATTGTCAAGGCGATCGCTTCCGGTGACGCGGATGTCGCAGGCCGTGCCATGTACGACCATGTGATCGAAAGCAAGGAGCGCACGATTGAGAACGACTTGCGGCGCCAGGCGCGCCTGCAGGCCAGCCCGGCTTCCCGCACGGCCCAGGCCAAGGCCGCGCATCTGCTCGACGACGGCTCCCCCAGAGGCAAAGAAAAAAACATGGACAAAGGAAGGCTCCAACGTGGCAGTCGCTGACAAAAAAACCAACCTGACCGTCAACGGCCGCATGTACCAGCTGCCGACCCAGCCCATTGTGGTGGTATGTGTGGACGGTTGTGAACCCGATTACCTTGCCCAGGCCGTGGCTACGGGCCATATGCCCTGGCTCAAGCGCACCCTGGCGCTGGGGTCGGGCCTGACAGGTGACTGCGTGGTGCCCAGTTTTACCAACCCGAACAACCTGTCCATCGTGACGGGCGCGCCCCCCAGCGTGCATGGCATTTGTGGCAACTACCTCTTCGATACGGCAAGCGGCACCGAGGTCATGATGAACGACCCCAAGTGGCTGCGCGCGCCCACTTTGCTGGCTGCGCTGTCGGACGCCGGCAAGTCGCTGGCGGTGGTGACGGCCAAGGACAAGCTACGCAAGCTTCTCGGTCACAAGATGACGGGCATCTGCTTTTCGTCCGAGAAGGCCGACCAGGTGACGCTCGAAGAAAACGGAATTGAAAACGTGCTGGGCCTGGTGGGCCAACCGCTGCCCAGCGTGTACAGCGCCGATCTGTCGGAGTTTGTATTTGCCGCCGGCGTGAAGATCATGCAGAAGTACAAACCCGACGTCATGTACCTCTCGACCACCGACTACGTGCAGCACAAGCATGCGCCCGGCACCGACGGCGCCAATTCGTTCTACCGAATGATGGACGGCTATATGCAGCAGCTCGACGACCTGGGCTGCGTCATCGTGCTGACAGCCGACCACGGCATGAACGCCAAGGTCGCCATGGATGGCACACCCGATGTGGTTTACCTGCAGGACTGGTTCGACAACTGGCTGGGCGCCGGCGTCGCGCGCGTGATTCTTCCGATCACCGACCCTTACGTGGTGCACCATGGCGCCCTCGGCTCTTTCGCCACGGTCTATTTGCCGGAAGGCACGAACATTGAAGCGGCGCGCAAGCGGTTGGCCGCGCTCAAAGGCATGGAAGTGGTGCTCAACCGCGAGCAGGCCGCCGAGCGTTTCGAACTGCCGGCCGATCGCATCGGCGACATCGTGGCGGTGTCCGAGCGCTTCACCGTCATTGGTACGTCAGCCTCGCGCCATGATCTCTCTGCGCTGGAAGTGCCGCTGCGCTCGCACGGCGGGATGAGTGAGCAGCGCGTACCGCTGATTGTTAACCGTGAGTTGCCCGGGCTCGATCGCAGCCGGCGTTTTCGCAACTTTGACGCCTTTGACCTGGCGCTCAACTACGCCCAGTAAGCCAGACTCTTGATGTTCACCTCGAAAGCCGCAGCGTGATTGACCAGTACATTCAGGACCACCAGCTCAATGCCATGCGCCTGGCGGGCCGCAAGGTTGGCGCAGACCGAAGTGGCGAGCGTGCCATCGACGTCTTCAACCCGTTTACCGAAAAGCGTATCGGCACCGTTCCCAAGGCCACGCTCGAGGAAGTGCGGGACACCTTTGCCAAAGCGCACGCGTACAAGCCGCAGCTCACCCGCTACGAACGCGCCGCCATCCTCAACCGCGCAGCCGCCATCATCCAGTCGCGGCTGTCTGAAGTCGCCCATCTCATCACCGCGGAAGCGGGCCTGTGCCTGAAAGACGCGATGTATGAAGCCGGCCGCGTCAGCGACGTGCTGCTCTTCGGTGCGACCGAGGTTCTCAAGGACGACGGCCAGATCTTCAGCTGTGACCTGACGCCGCATGGCAAGAAGCGACGCGTCTATACCCACCGCTCACCGTTGCTGGGCGCCATCACCGCCATCACGCCTTTCAACCACCCGATGAACCAGGTGGCGCACAAGGTGGTGCCCAGCGTTGCGACCAACAACCGCATGGTGCTCAAGCCTTCCGAGAAGGTGCCTTTCTCGGCGATCCTCTTTGCCGACATCCTGTATGAAGCCGGGCTGCCGCCGGAAATGCTCAGCGTGGTGACGGGCGATCCGCGCGAGATTGCCGACGAGCTGATTACCAACCCGCTGGTCGACCTGGTGACCTTCACCGGCGGTGTGGCCATCGGCAAATACATCGCCTCGAAAGCCGGCTACCGCCGCGTGGTGCTGGAGCTGGGCGGCAACGATCCCATCATCGTGATGGAAGACGCCGACATCGACGAAGCCTCCACACTGGCCGTGCAAGGGTCCTATAAAAATTCAGGCCAGCGCTGCACCGCCATCAAGCGGCTCATGGTCCATGAGGCAGTCGCCGGCGAATTTGTCGAACAGGTGCTGGCCAAAACACTGGCCTGGAAATACGGAGACCCTGCCGACAAGGCCAACGACATGGGCACCGTGATTGACGAGCCGGCCGCCATGCTGTTTGAGTCGCGCGTAAATGAAGCCGTGGCCCAGGGCGCCAAACTTCTCGCCGGCAACAAGCGGCGCGGCGCGCTCTACTCCCCTACGCTGATTGACCATGTCTTGCCGCAGATGACAGTTGCTCGTGAGGAGACCTTCGGCCCGGTCTCGCCCGTGATCCGCTTCAAAAACATTGAAGAAGCGATCCAGATTTCCAATGGCACGGCCTACGGCCTTTCAAGCGCGGTGTGCACCAACCGCATGGACTACATCAACCGCTTTGTGAGCGAGCTGCACGTCGGCACGGTCAATGTGCGCGAAGTGCCCGGCTACCGGCTGGAGCTCACGCCTTTTGGCGGCATCAAGGACTCGGGCCTGGGCTACAAAGAAGGCGTGCAGGAAGCGATCAAGAGTTTCACGAATCTCAAAACCTACTCCATGCCATGGCTCTGACTTTTGCGGATATCGAGCGTCTTTTTAACGAGCGCGGTGGCGAGCAGTACAGCGGCGAGCCTGTGACGCAGCTCGAACATGCGCTGCAGACCGCGGCGCTGGGCGAAGCCGAAGGCGCGAGTGACGCGCTGGTCACTGCCGCCTTGTTGCACGACCTCGGCCATTTGCTACATGACCTGGGTGAGACGCCCTCGCTGCGTGGTGTGGACGACGTTCACCAGTACCGCGCATTACCTTTTTTGCGCGGCCTGTTTACGGACGAGGTACTGGACGCCATCAAATTGCATGTCGATGCCAAGCGGTATCTGTGCGCGGCACGGCGTGGCTATCACTCCGCCCTCTCCGTAGATTCCAAACGCAGCTTGCTGCTGCAGGGCGGCATCTTCTCCGCTGAAGAAGCCGCTCGCTTCATGGCCCAGCCCGGCGCTGAAGATGCGGTGAAGTTGCGCCTGTGGGACGACCTGGCCAAAGAGGAGAACAAGGTCACGCCGCCGCTGTCGCACTTCCTGGCGCGGGCACAGCGCTGCGCCCTCCCCGCCGCAAGGCCCTCGCTTGCCGTCTGAGGTCCTGGCCCTGACCTGGCCGGTGCTGTGCGCCGTGTTGTTCGGCGCGCTGCTGCATGCCGGCTGGAACGCGCTGGTCAAGTCCAGCACCGACAAGTCGCTGGATATGGCGGTCATCCACCTCATAGGCTCGGTGCTGGCCTTACCCCTGGTGCTGCTGGTGGGTTTGCCGCCGGTGGCGGCCTGGCCTTTTATCGGCGCTTCCGTGCTGATCCATATCGGTTACTACATCGCCACCACGCAGGCCTACAAGCACGGCGATTTGGGCCTTACCTATCCGCTGATGCGCGGCGTGGCGCCGCTGCTGGTGGCGCTGTCGGCCACTTTCACGCTGGGCGAAACTTTGACGCCGCTGGCCTGGGCCGGCATCCTGGGCATATGCAGCGGCGTGCTGGTGCTGGGCCTGAGCCGCCATGCGCTGCACGCGCGCAAGGCGGTCGGATTTGCGCTGGTCAACGCCGTCATTATCGCGATCTACACCGTGGTGGATGCGCTGGGCGTGCGGGCCTCCGGCAATGCGCTGCAGTACGTTGCCACTTTGTTCCTGCTCGACGGCTGGCCATTCGGCATTTTGATGATGGCGCGGCGCGGGCGTGCCATGGCCGGCTACGCCAAACACCGGTGGCCGGTGGCTACCGGCGGCGCGTTAGCCTCGCTGGGCTCCTACGGCATTGCGCTATGGGCCATGACACGCGCACCTGTGGCCACGGTGGCAGCGCTGCGTGAAACCTCGGTGCTGTTCGCGGTGCTGATTGGTTGCTGGCTGTTGAAAGAAGCCTTCACCGTGCGCCGCTTTATCGGCACCTGCGCCATCGTCGGTGGCGTGATGGCCATACGCCTGGCCTAAATATGAGTTCCCCCCCGAAGCGCCTTCGGCGCCTCCCCCTCGAGGGGGCGCAGCCTGCGGCCCGGCAAAGCCGGTTCCGCGGCGGCCACTGAGTTAATACCGAAGAGGATTGTCCGCATGAATATTCCGGCTCAGGCGCAAATCGTGATCGTGGGCGGCGGCATCGCCGGCTGTTCTGTCGCCTACCACCTGGCGAAGATGGGCAAGACCGACGTGTTGCTGCTTGAGCAGGGCAAGCTCACCAGCGGCACCACCTGGCATGCGGCCGGCCTGGTCGGGCAGATGCGCCCTAACCGCAACATGACGCAGATGAGCAAATACGGGATTGAGCTGTATGCCTCGCTGGAAGCTGAAACGGGCCTTGCCACCGGATGGAAGCAATGCGGCAGCGTCAACGTGGCGCGCACGCCCGAGCGCATGAAGGTGCTGAAAAAGCAGGTGGCCATGGCCAACAGCTTCGGTGTGGAATGCCATGAGATCTCGCCGCAGGAAGCCGGCGACAAATACCCCATCATGCGCACCGACGACTTGCAGGGTGCGATCTGGCTGCCGGGCGATGGCAAGGCGAATCCGGCGGATTTGTGCATGTCGCTGGCCAAGGGCGCGCGCAACCGCGGCGTGAAGATGGCTGAAGGCATTGAGGTGACCGGCGTCATCATTGAAAACGGCAGGGCCGTGGGCGTGAAGACCGCGCAGGGCGATGTGCGCTGCGAAGTTCTCGTCAATTGCGCCGGCCAATGGGCGCGCCAGTTCGGCAAGCTCGCGGGTGTGAATGTGCCGCTGTATTCGGCCGAGCACTTCTATATCGTCACCGGCAAGATCCCGGGCGTGCACCCCATGCTGCCGGTCATGCGCGACCCGGACGGCTACATCTATTACAAGGAAGAGGTCGGCGGGCTGGTGATGGGCGGCTTTGAACCCCAGGCCAAGCCCTGGAAGATGGACCCGATTCCGGCGACCTTCCAGTTCGAGCTGCTGGACGAAGACTGGGACCAGTTCGAGCCCCTGATGACCGCGGCGCTGCACCGCACGCCCTGCCTGGAGACGGCCGAAGTGAAGATGCTGCTCAACGGCCCCGAGAGTTTCACGCCCGACGGCAACTTCATCCTGGGCGAAGCGCCCGAACTGCGCAACTACTTTGTCTGCGCGGGCTTCAACTCGGCCGGTATCGCCAACAGCGGTGGCGCGGGCCGGCTCATGGCCGAATGGATTGTGGGCGGCGAGCCCAGCACCGATTTGTGGGACGTGGACATTCGCCGCTTCGGCAGCTTCACCGGCAACCGAAAGGCATTGGCCGAGCGCACTGGCGAGACGCTCGGCTTGCACTACGCGATGCGCTGGCCGCGGCAGGAGCTGGAGACGGCGCGGCCGCTGCGGACTTCGCCGCTGTATGACATTCAGGCGGCGAAGGGGGCGGAGTTTGGAAGCAAGAATGGTTGGGAGCGGGCGAGCTATTTCAAACCCAACGGACAGGCCAGACCAGACCACACCTTGGGCAAACCCGGCTGGCTCCCGTGGATGATCGAAGAGCAGAAAGCCACGCGTGAAACTGTCGCCCTTTACGACCAGACCTCTTTCTCCAAATACCTGCTGCAAGGCCGCGATGCGCTCAACGTGCTGCAGCGCCTGTGCGCCAACGAGATGGACGTGCCCATCGGCAAGATGGTCTACACCGCGATGTTGAACGAGCGCGGTGGCTTCGAAAGCGATCTCACAGTCATTCGGAAAGCGGTAGATCGCTTCCTCATCATCACCGGCTCCGCACAAACCGTGCGCGACTTCGACTGGATCACGCGGCACATTGGCGACGCCGAGCATGCCGTGCTGACCGACGTGTCGGCAATGTACTCGGTGCTGTCGGTGATGGGGCCGAAGGCGCGCGAACTGCTGGCGCTGGTCAGCCCCGATGACCTGTCGCCTGAGGCGTTGAAGTTCTCATGGACCAAAGAGATTGATGTGGGTTTCGCCCGCGTGCGTGCCGCCCGTATGAGCTACGTGGGCGGGCCGGGCTTTGAGCTCTACACGCCGATCGAAATGGCGCGCCATGTCTACCTTGCGCTGATGGAGGCCGGCAGGGCGCTGGGCATTCGCGACGCGGGTTATTACGCGCTGGATGCGTTGCGTGTCGAGCAAGGCCGGCGCGCCTGGGGCGCAGAGCTCGGCCCGGATGAAACGCCGTGGGAGGCCGGGCTGGCGTACAGCGTCAAGCTCGACAAGCCCGCCAATTTCATCGGCAAGGCCGCGCTGCTCAATTCACAGGGATTGGTGTTGCGCAAGAAGCTGGTCACGCTGGTGTTTGACACGGCAGATGCTTTTGCCTGGGGCGGCGAAGCGATTGTGCTGGGCGGGCAAACGGTGGGCGAAATCTCGTCGGTCGGCTGGAGCCCGTTGGCCGGCGCGTGTGTGGCGCTGGGCTATGTGCGCGGCAATAGCGCCAACCAGCCGCATGCCGGAACACCGGCGCACATTGAGCTGTGGGGCGATCGTGTTGGCGTGAAGCTATACGACAAGTGGCCGCCCGCCAAACCCTGATCTGCTATTGTTTTGATAGCTAATGGTCGCAGCGTTACCTGGGCTAGAGGCTGTGTTTACTTAAGAAATTGAACGCGGGTACGCCCGGGCCGCTACTGCCCGTCAGGCACATCCATGCCGACAAAGCGAACCGTGACACGCGTACCCGGCGTTTGCGGGTGGCCGGCCAGCGCGGCATCTTCAATCGTGATGGTGGCGCCATGCTGCTTGGCGATTTCCAGCACGATCGCCAGGCCCAGGCCTGAACCGTCGACGTTGGTGCCCAGCGTGCGGTAGAAAGGCTGGAACACCAGCTCGCGTTCCGACTCCAGAATGCCGGGGCCCGAGTCTTCGACCAGCAGCACCAGCACGCCACTGAAGCGGTCCGTCATCAGCCGCAGCGTGACCTGGCCTTTTTCAGGCGTGTAGTTGATGGCGTTGTCCAGCAGGTTGCGCACCAGCTCCTTGAGCAGTGTGGCGTTGCCTTCAAGCTGTGTGGCTTGCTCCCCGGCTTCAGGGCCGTCGTAGCCGAGGTCGATCTGCTTTTCAAGCGCGCGCGGCACCGAGTCGGCCATCACTTCCGACACCACATGCACCAGGTCGATGTGCTGCTTGGCCAGGCTGCGGCCGGTGGTTTCTGCACGTGCCAGCGCCAGCAGCTGGTTGACGGTGTGTGTGGCGCGGATGCTGGCGCGGCCGATGTGTTTGAGTGATTTTTTCAGCTCGTCGGCGTCGGTTTCCCGTTGCGCCAGGTCGGCCTGCATGCGCAAGCCCGCCAAGGGTGTCTTGAGCTGGTGGGCCGCATCGGCCAGAAAGCGTTTTTGAGTGGTCAGCGACACCTTGAGCCGGCTCAGCAAGTCGTTGATGGATGAGACGAGTGGCGCCACTTCTTCGGGCACCGCGGTTTCATCAAGCGGGCTCATGTCGTCGGACTTGCGCGCGCGGATGCGCTTTTCAAGTTGGGCCAGCGGCTTGATGCCGCGCACCAGCGCCAGCCACACCAGCAGCACCGCCAGCGGCAGCGTGACGAACTGCGGCACCATCGTGCCCTTGACGATTTCGGTGGCCAGCGTCTTGCGTTTTTCCAGCGTCTCGGCCACCTGCACCAGCACCATCTGGCTGGGCGCGGGCTCCGCTGCGGGGGCGCTTCTGTCGGCGCGCGGTCCAGTGGGCCTGGGTCCCGGCGCTGCGGCTTTGACGTCGACCTTCAGCCAGGTGTAGGCCACGCGCACGTCTTCGCCCTGGATAACGTCTTCACGAAGCCGTACCTCACCATTGGTGGGCTTGTCTTCGTCGGGCGGTGCGGGCAAATCGTGCTCGCCGCTCAGGTGTTCGCCGTGCGTGCCCACCACCTGGTAGTAGACAAGGTCGGTGTCATCGGCACGCAAAATCTCGCGCGCCGGGGCCGTCAGGTTGAACTGCACCTGGTTGTTCTTGACCACCACCAGCTTGGCCAGCGCCTGCACGTTGTATTCAAGCGCGCGGTCAAAAGGCTTGCCGGCGATGTTTTGCGCCACCAGCCAGGTCAGCGCCAGGCTGATGGGCCACAGCAGCAGCAGCGGCGTGAGCATCCAGTCGAGGATCTCGCCGAAGAGGCTTCGCCTTTCGCGCTGGAAAAGCCTTAATGCCACAGCCTGAACGCGGTGACGTTGTCTTCAAGCCAGCAGGGGCCGCGGAACCGGCTTTGCCGGGCCGCAGGCGCAGCGGCCCCCCCGGGGGGCAGGAAGCTACACGAAGTGAGCGACCGTGGGGGCTCCATCTCTACCCTGGTATCTTTTCGAGGCAGTAGCCCAAGCCGCGTACAGTCGCGATCCGTACCGGGCCCTTTTCAATCTTCTTGCGCAGGCGGTGGATGTAGACCTCGATGGCGTTGTTGCTGACTTCCTCGCCCCATTCGCAGAGGCGCTCCACCAGCTGGTCCTTGCTGACCAGCCGGCCGGCGCGCTGCAGCAGCACTTCGAGCAGGCCGAGTTCGCGCGCAGACAGCTCCAGCATCTGCCCGTCTATGGTGGCGACGCGGCCTGCCTGGTCATAGACCAGCGGGCCGTGCTTGATGGTGCTGCTGGCGCCACCCATGCCGCGGCGTATCAGCGCGCGCACGCGCGCTTCAAGCTCCTGCAGTGAAAACGGCTTGGCCATGTAATCGTCGGCGCCGTAGTCCAGGCCCTTGACGCGTTCTTCCACGCTGTCGGCGGCGGTGAGGATCAGCACCGGCATCGCCGAGCCGCGCGCACGCAGGCGCTTGAGCACTTCCAGCCCGTGCATGCGCGGCAGGCCCAGGTCCAGGATCAGCAGGTCGAATTCGGTGTTGGTGAGCAGCGCGGCGTCGGCTTCGGTACCGCTGGCCACATGGTCGGCCGCCGCGCCCGAGGCGCGCAGCGTACGCAAAAGGCCATCAGCCAAAACCTGGTCGTCTTCGGCAATCAGAATGCGCATGGTTGTCTCCAGGGAGCGGTCCGCACTACGAGGGCTACGGGCCAGTTTTACTTGTTCGGCAAATTTTAGGCTTTTGTCGCCGGAGGTTTGCTGACATTAGCTGGATCAAGCCCCTGCATAGGCCTCTAGCCCCAGCGCCACTACCGTAGCCACATCATGCCCCACCGCCTGTCGAAACTCATCTTCAGCCTGGCGCACGGCCTGGTGAAAGGCTTCCAGCCACAACAGACCCGATTCGGTGAACACCACCTGGCGCGCGCGTTTGTCATGCGGGTCGGGCTGGCGCGTCACCAGTCCCCAGGCTTCGCATTGGTCGACCAGGTCGCCCATGGCCTGCTTGCTCATGCCCGCGCTTTGTGCCAGGTCGGTCAGGCGCGAGCCGCCCACGGCCAGGTGGCGCGTGATGTGAATGTGCGCGGCGCCGACCTGGTCGCGTGCGGCGAGATTTGAGAGTGCCAATGGCACTTCGATGCTGCTGGCCATCAGCGACAGGACGCGCTCGTCAAAGCGGCGCAGCGCGTGACCCATCAGGCGTCCCAGATGGGTCTGCCGCCAGCTTGCTTCAGTGGCGCCAAAGGGGCTGGGAGGAATGGACGAAGCCGTGGTTTCTGCCATCAAATCATGGTATCTCATTTGGTCAGGCAAACTGACTAAAAATAGGGTTTACTTATTTTTATGGCCCCCATAAAGTACTGGTCATGCATCCAGCGCTGTGAATAAAAGCAGAGGCCGGAATAATCGCAACAAGTTTTACATCATTGATTTTCAAGGAGTTTTTATGGAACTGACCAACAAACTGAACCCCGCCCAGAACCCTGGACAAAGCGCCGCCCTGAACACCGAAAAGGCCAAGGCCCTGCAAGCCGCCCTGGCCCAGATCGAAAAGCAGTTCGGCAAAGGCACCATCATGAAGCTGGGCGACGGCGAGGTGATCGAGGACATCCAGGTCGTTTCCACCGGCTCGCTGGGCCTGGACATCGCCCTGGGCGTCGGCGGCTTGCCGCGCGGCCGTGTCGTTGAAATCTACGGCCCTGAGTCATCCGGCAAGACCACGCTGACCCTGCAGGTCATCGCCGAAATGCAAAAACTGGGTGGCACCTGCGCCTTTGTGGATGCCGAGCACGCGCTGGACATCCAGTACGCGCAAAAGCTGGGCGTCAATTTGCAAGACCTGCTGATCAGCCAGCCCGACACCGGCGAGCAGGCGCTTGAAATCGTCGACTCGCTGACCCGCTCCGGCGCGGTTGATTTGATCGTGGTCGACTCGGTGGCGGCGCTGACGCCCAAGGCCGAGCTCGAAGGCGAAATGGGCGACTCGCTGCCCGGCCTGCAGGCTCGCCTGATGAGCCAGGCGCTGCGCAAGCTGACCGCCACCATCAAGAAGGCCAATTGCATGGTCATCTTCATCAACCAGATCCGCATGAAGATCGGCGTGATGTTTGGTTCGCCCGAAACCACTACCGGCGGCAATGCACTGAAGTTCTACGCCTCGGTGCGCCTGGACATCCGCCGCATCGGCTCCATCAAGAAGGGCGAAGACGTGATCGGCAACGAAACCCGGGTGAAGGTGGTCAAGAACAAGGTGGCCTCGCCGTTCAAGACGGCGGAGTTCGACATCCTCTACGGCGAGGGCATCAGCCGGCTGGGCGAGGTGCTGGATTTGGGTGTGGCCGGCCACATCGTTGAAAAAGCCGGCGCCTGGTATGCCTTCAATGGCGAAAAAATCGGCCAGGGCCGCGACAACTCGCGTGAGTTCCTGAAAGAAAACCCGGAACTCGCCATCGAGATCGAAAACAAGGTGCGCGAATCGTTGGGCATTCCGCTGGTGCAGGTCGCTGGCGGCGCTGAGGCTCCGGCTGAAAAACCGGCCAAGGCCGAGAAAGCCGAAAAGGCTGAAAAGCCCGCCAAGGCGGCTGCCTGATTTTTAATGTCAAATAAGGCTCCAGCCCAGTTGGAGCATGCGCTGCTAGCTATTAAAAAAATAGCGCGCGTGTTGGGCTCGGCCTGTTAGCCATGGAAAATCCGGTAGATCACAAGCCAGCCAAACCCGCCCGTCGTGCGGGTTTTGGCCTTTCCCTGAAGGGGCGCGCCTTGCGTTACCTGGCTGCGCGTGAACATTCGCGCGCCGAACTGGAACGCAAGCTGGCGCCGCATGAGGAAACGCCCGGCCAGCTGACCCAGGTGCTCGACGACCTGGAGGCCAAGGACTTCATCAGCGAGGCGCGGGTGGTCGAGTCGGTGATCAACCGCCGCGCCGGGCGCTTTGGCGCGGCGCGCATCAAGCATGAGCTGCTGACCAAGGGCCTGAGCCCTGAGCGGGTGGCCGGCGCGGTAGCCAGCCTCAAGGGCAGCGAGGTTGAGCGGGCCAGGGATATCTGGCGCAAGAGGTTCGACGGCCCTGCGCCTGATCCAGCTGGCCGCGCGAAACAGATGCGATTTCTGGCGGCGCGAGGCTTCACCGGCGATGTGATTCGCCGCGTTGTGTCACAAGCCGACGAGGACTGAGGGTGCTCTCAGGCTCGATTTTTAATGGAAAATGGCTCCAGCCCAATAATTCCGGGCGCAAGCAGCTATCAAATTAATAGCAATGCGGGGCGCTACAAGCCCAGCATCAACTTGAGGTTCTGCACTGCGGCGCCCGATGCGCCTTTGCCGAGGTTGTCCAGCCGCGCCACCAGCACTGCGTGATGGTGCTCTTCGTTGGCGAACACGCGCAACTCCATTTTGTTGGTATCGTTCAGCGCCAGCGCATCCAGCTTGCCGGATTCAGGGGCGGCTTCCACCGTGACCCATTCACTGCCGGCGTAATGCTTGGCCAGCACGTCTTGCAACTGGGCGGCGCTTGGCCTGCCGGGCAGCAAATCAAGGTGCAAAGGCAGTTGCACCAGCATGCCCTGCCTGAAGTTGCCCACCGAAGGAACAAATATCGGACGGCGCGAAAGGCCTGTGTATTTCATGATCTCGGCGAGATGCTTGTGCTTCAGGCCCAGGCCGTAGAGTTCAAACAGGGGCGCGGTGCCGGCCTCGTAGTCTTCAATCATCTGCCGTCCGCCGCCGGAGTAACCGCTCACAGATGGAAGGCTCAAGGGGAAATCCGCAGGGATCACGCCGGCATCGACCAGCGGGCGAACCAGCGCAATCGCACCGGTGGCATAGCAGCCGGGGTTGCCGACGCGGTCGGCGGCGGCCACGGCGGCGCGCTGGGTCTGCGTCAGTTCGGGAAAGCCGTAAACCCAGCCCGGCACCGTGCGGTGGGCGGTGGAGGCATCGATGATCTTGGGCTTTTTGCCGGTCAGGGAGTCGATCATGGCGACCGATTCGCGGGCTGCGTCGTCGTGCAGGCACAGGATCACCATGTCCACCTGCGCCATCAGCGCGCGCTTGGCGGCCGCATCCTTGCGTAGCTCGGGCGCGATGCTGACCAGCTCGATTTGCGGCATGGCTTGCAGCCGCTCGCGGATTTGCAGGCCCGTGGTGCCGGCTTCTCCGTCAATAAAAACTTTAGGCATGAGAACTTCCAGGTGCTGACAACAGAAATGAAATACGCAAACAAGGCAAACACAGCGAATACAAGGTCGCGGGGCCGCAAAAACACCTGAAAAAGCTCATTTCGGCGCCATTTCGGGGTGTAAGCCCGGCACAAGGATTGTGCGTCGCACCATGATACAGTTCTGCGTTGCTGCCTGCAGTGACCGCCGACGTGGTTTTTTGGGCCGGTGTGGCCTGTTTCCGACACCCCACAACCCTGCCCCAAATCCCAGTTGCACCCCCTCTTTTACTGAATTCTGAAGGTTTTTCATGAAAATTCACGAGTACCAAGGCAAGGAAATCTTGCGCAATTTTGGTGTGCCTGTGCCGCGCGGCATTCCGGCCTTCACGGTGCAGGAAGCGGTGGAAGCGGCCCAGAAGCTGGGCGGCCCGGTATGGGTGGTCAAGGCGCAGATCCATGCAGGTGGCCGCGGCAAGGGCGGCGGCGTGAAGGTTGCCAAGACTATCGAGGACGTCAAGCGCATTGCCGGCGAAATTCTCGGCATGCAACTGAAGACGCACCAGACCGGCCCTGAAGGCCAAAAAGTCCGCCGTCTCTATATAGAAGACGGCGCCGATATCCAAAAGGAATACTACGTTTCGGCCGTGACCGACCGTGAGTCGCAAAAGGTGGCATTCATCGCCTCCAGCGAAGGCGGCATGGACATCGAAGAGGTGGCCCATTCCAACCCTGAAAAAATCATCAAGGTGTTTGTCGATCCGCTGGTCGGCATGACGGACGCCCAGGCGAAAGAAATCGCCGCCGGAATCGGCATGCCCGCCGATTCCGTGGCACAGACCGTCGACATCCTGCAAAAGCTCTACAAGTGCTACATGGATACCGACGCGTCGCTGGTGGAAATCAACCCCCTGAATCGCAACAGCAAGGGCGAGGTCATGGCCCTGGACGCGAAGTTCAACTTCGACGCCAACGCGCTGTTCCGCCACCCTGAAATCGTCGGCTACCGCGACCTGGACGAGGAAGATCCGGCCGAAGTCGAAGCCAGCAAGTTCGACCTGGCGTACATCAGCCTGGATGGCAACATCGGTTGCCTGGTCAATGGCGCCGGCCTGGCCATGGCGACTATGGACACCATCAAGCTGTTCGGCGGCGAGCCGGCCAACTTCCTGGACGTAGGCGGTGGCGCTACGGCTGAAAAAGTCACTGAAGCCTTCAAGATCATGCTGAAAAACCCCGATGTCAAAGGCATCCTGGTCAACATCTTCGGCGGCATCATGAAGTGCGACACCATTGCCGACGGCGTGATCACCGCCTGCAAGGCCGTGAACCTGTCGGTTCCGCTGGTTGTGCGCATGAAGGGTACCAACGAAGACCTGGGCAAGAAAATGCTGGCGGACTCCGGTTTGCCCATCATTGCCGCAGACACCATGGCCGAAGCCGCGACCAAAATCGTGGCCGCCGTCAAGTAAGCCCAGGAGCACACAAACATGTCGATCTACATCAACAAACACACCAAAGTCATCACCCAGGGCATCACCGGCAAGACCGGCCAGTTCCACACCCGCATGTGCCGCGACTACGCAAACGGCAAAGAGGCTTTTGTGGCGGGCGTGAACCCGAAGAAAGCCGGCGAAGACTTCGAAGGCATCCCGATTTTCGCGAACGTGACCGAAGCCGCCAAGGCCACCGGTGCGACCGTGTCGGTTATCTATGTGCCGCCGGCTGGCGCCGCTGCCGCTATCTGGGAGGCTGTTGAAGCCAATCTGGACCTGGCCATCTGCATCACTGAAGGCATTCCGGTCAAGGACATGCTGGAAGTGCGCAACCGCATGAAGGCCAAGGAAGCCGCCGGTGGCAAGAAGACGCTGCTGTTGGGTCCCAACTGCCCCGGCCTGATCACCCCCGACGAAATCAAGATCGGCATCATGCCCGGCCACATCCACCGCAAGGGCCGTATCGGGGTGGTCAGCCGCTCCGGCACGCTGACTTATGAAGCCGTTGCGCAGCTGACCGAAATCGGCCTGGGCCAGTCCAGCGCGGTCGGCATCGGCGGCGACCCGATCAACGGCC
Source organism: Polaromonas aquatica (assembly GCF_050626995.1). GTDB lineage: Bacteria > Pseudomonadota > Gammaproteobacteria > Burkholderiales > Burkholderiaceae_C > Polaromonas > Polaromonas aquatica_A. The sequence continues at coordinate 2,144,053 of NZ_CP192467.1, forward strand.
TGAAGCACATCGACGTGATGAAGGCCTTTAATGACGATCCGGACACTGACGCGGTCATCATGATCGGCGAAATTGGCGGTCCCGACGAAGCGGAAGCTGCGATGTGGTGCAAGGCCAATATGAAAAAGCCTATCGTGGGCTTTATCGCTGGTGTGACGGCACCTGCCGGCAAGCGTATGGGCCATGCCGGCGCGCTGATTTCCGGCGGCGCCGACACCGCCGATGCCAAATTGGCAATCATGGAAGAGTGCGGTTTCACCGTGACGCGCAATCCCTCCGAAATGGCCAAGCTGCTCAAAGCGCTGCTGTAAGTTTCGGAAAATTGAGGTCGGTCAACTGCCGGACCGGTTGTCTTCGCTGACAATCGGTCTTTTTGATTTCTTGAGAGGGTTCCATGGAAGAGTTCATGACAGCTGGTTTCTGGCTCGCGGTCGGCCAGATCATCATGATCGACATCCTTCTGGGTGGCGATAACGCGGTGGTCATTGCTTTGGCCTGCCGGAACCTTCCGCCCAAACAGCGCACTCAAGGCATCATCTACGGCACCATGGGTGCCATTGTCCTGCGCGTGATCCTGATTGCCTTTGCGCTTGCTCTGCTGGCTGTTCCTTACCTCAAGATCGTGGGCGCCGTCCTGCTGCTGTGGATTGGTGTCAAGCTAATGCTGCCAGAGGGTGATGACGACCACAATATCAGTTCGAGCGACAAGCTCTGGGGCGCTGTGAAAACCGTGATCATTGCCGACTTGGTGATGAGTGTCGATAACGTGCTGGCTATCGCAGGCGCCGCACAAGGTGCCGGCCAGCAGCACCAGTTGCCGTTGGTGATTTTCGGCCTGCTGGTCAGTATTCCCATCATTGTCTGGGGTAGCCAGTTGGTGCTCAAGCTGATGGGGCGGTTCCCAATCATCATCACGCTCGGCGCCATGCTGCTGGGCTGGATCGCCGGCCAGATGGCTTATTCCGATCCAGCGGTCAAGGCGTACTTGCCAGACTCCGCTGTCTGGAGTTACGCGGCAGCAGTAGCAGGCGCTTTGCTGGTATTGGTGATGGGCAAGATTCTGGAAGCGCGCCAGAAGTCGGCTAATCCAGCCTGAAGTTTGACCCCGCCAAGTCATCGGCGGCGTCAATTTGCAACACAAGGCAGGGGCGGTGCAAAAGTCCCTTGTCCGGGTTCGTTGTGTCTGTTAATGTCCACAGATGGGGATTTTGTAACCGGTTGGTAACGTCCGGGTTACAAGTGCGCAAAAAATAAACCGGTGCTGCAGGCATGCGCTGGATGAACCAGGACAAAGGCGAGACAGACGTGGCAGCATCATCAAGTAAACGCATACAGTTCTGGCGGGCCGACTGGTTTGTGGGCGTCCTGGTGGTCTTGGCTGTCTTGTTTTTGCATGGCCTGACGGACTTTTTCGGCACCCTGGAGCGCCGCTACTACGACTTCGCGAGCACCAGCACTTCGCGCCAGCCTTCCGACCGCATCGCCATCATCGCCATCGACGACCAGAGCATCGCTAACATCGGGCGCTGGCCCTGGCCGCGCGACGTGCATGCGCAGCTGATCGACCAGCTTTCGGCCGCCAAGGCCAAAACCATTGCGCACACCGCCTTCTTCTTCGAGCCCCAGACGGACCGCGGCCTGGTGTTCATCCGCAAAATGAAGGAAGCGCTAGGCCCTGCGGCGGATCCTGCCGCGGCAACCCCCGGCGGCCTGCCTGAGCAGCTCGGCAAGGTCATCGCCGAGGCCGAGATCGCCCTGGACACCGACGCCAAGCTTGCGGCCAGCGTGAGCAAGGCCGGCAATGTCCTGGTTCCCTCGGTTTTTCAACTGGGCGTACCGCAAGGCCGTCCCGACAATCCCCTGCCAGTCTATGCCCTGAAGAGCGCAGTGGATGAAGCCAATAATTTCTCGCTGCCGGCCATTCGCGGCCAACAACCCATTGAACTGATAGGCGCGGCTGCCGCCGGCATTGCCCACCTTAACCAGTTACCCGATGTGGACGGCGCCGTGCGCCAGGAGCCCCTGTTGATCAATTACTACGGCAAGGCTGTGCCCTCGATGAGCCTGCTGGTCGCGGCCAAGAGCCTGAATCTCGGGCCGGCCGATATCAAGCTCAACGTAGGTGAGTCGGTGCAGATCGGCAGGCTGATGGTCAAGACCGACGACTCGGCGTTGATGCTGCCGCAGTTCTACAAGGGCAGGGACGGCCGGCCCGCGTTTGCGGTGGATTCCTTCTATGACGTAATCTCGGGCAAAATCCCGGCCGCCAAGTACGCTGACAAGATCGTGATCATTGGCGCCACCGCCGCGGGCGTGGGCACCCAGTTCCCTACACCCGCGGGCCCCGGGCTTTCGCCGGCTGAAACCATCGCGCACATCACTTCCAGCATCTTGAGCGAGCACTTCATCGTACAGCCGGGCTGGGGATTGTGGGCCACGCTGGGCGTGCTGCTGCTGGTGGCCGGCTACCTGATTGCCGGACTCCCCCGGCTGTCGGCCGGCAAGGCCGCCATCGTCACTTTGCTGTTGTTCGTGGTGCTGCTGGCGGTCGAATTCAGCCTGCTGTCGGCGGCAGCGACCTGGCTCAAATTCATCTTTCCCGCCGCGCTCCTGGTCATAGGCCACCTCGCGCTGACCACCAAGCGCTTCCTGATGACCGAGGCCGGCAAGCTCAAGTCCGACGAAGAATCGGCTGAAACCAATCGCATGATGGGCCTGGCGCTGCAAGGCCAGGGCCAGCTCGACATGGCCTTTGACCGTTTCCGCCGTGTACCCTTCACCGATGCGTTAATGGACAACCTGAACAACCTTGGGTTGGATTTCGAGCGCAAGCGCCAATTCAATAAAGCCCAGGCTGTGTATGAGTACATGGCAACTTACAACAAAAGCCACAAGGACCTTCAGTCCAAGCTCAATCGCGCCAAAAACCTTTCGGAAACCGTCATTCTGGGTGGGGGCGGCGCACATCCGGGTGGCACCATGCTTCTGGATGGCGGGGCGGTTGAAAAACCGATGTTGGGCCGGTACCAAGTTGAAAAAGAACTGGGCAAAGGCGCGATGGGCGTGGTTTACCTTGGCAAGGATCCGAAGATTGGTCGCGTTGTGGCTATTAAGACGATGGCTCTTAGCCAGGAGTTCGAGGGCGAAGAACTTGAAGATGCGCGGGAGCGATTTTTCCGCGAGGCCGAGACTGCGGGCCGATTGCAGCATCAGAACATCGTGACGATCTTCGACGCCGGCGAGGAGCATGACCTGGCCTACATAGCAATGGAGTTCCTCAAAGGCAAAGACTTGGCCGATGTCACCAAGGAAGGGCATTTGCTGCCGGTCGCCAAGGTTTTGTCAATCGTTGCGCGGGTTGCGGAAGCCCTTGCCTATGCGCACAAGCAGAACGTGGTGCACCGGGATATCAAGCCAGCCAACATCATGTATGAGATCGACAGCGACACGGTGAAAGTGACCGACTTTGGTATCGCGCGCATCACGGATTCGAGCAAAACCAAGACGGGTCTGGTGTTGGGTACACCGAGCTTCATGTCACCGGAGCAGATTGCCGGGAAAAAGGTTGATGGGCGCTCAGACCTTTATTCGCTGGGTGTCATGCTGTTTCAAATGCTGGCTGGTGTATTGCCGTTTCGGGGCGACTCCATGGCGGAGCTGATGTACAAGATCGCGAACGAAGAAGCGCCAGATATCCGCATTATCCGCAGGGAGCTGTCAGGACAGCTGGCCGATGTTGTTGCGCTGTCCCTGGCGAAAAAACCGGAGCTGCGGTACCAGGATGGCGATAAGCTGGCAGCGGATTTGCGCGCTGTCATTGCGGCGATGGGCGATGCTGTGCCAACCGCGTCTTTTGCTCCGCAGCAAGTTGTACCGGCGGCGCAATTTGATGCGACGGTCGTGCAGGCCGCTGCTGTTGCAATAACGCCTGTGCCCACAACCTATGATGCGACACAGACCCTGAATTCAGACGGAGCGCAGGCGTTTGAGAAAACCGTTGTCTCCAAGCCACCTGCGGCCGATACCCAGTGATAACACGAACAAGATGATCTACGAGATTTGTACACATACCGACCCAGGGCTTACGCGGGACAACAATGAAGATGCGGTCGCCTTTGACGCTGCAACGCGGCTTTGCATCCTTGCCGATGGGATGGGGGGTTATAACGCCGGTGAAATTGCGAGCGGGATGGCTGCGGCCTTTATCAAGTCCGAAATGGGTCGCTGGCTTTCTCAGGCAGGCCGAAATGCCAATGCCAAGGAAGTGCGCAGGGCGCTGGAAATCTGCGTGGAGAATGCCAATCACTCAATATTCAATGCAGCGAATTCCAATCCTCAGTACGCGGGAATGGGCACCACATTGGTTGTAGGCGTTTTTCAGGACGGGCGCTTGATGTTGGGCCATATTGGTGACTCCCGTTGCTATCGCTTGCGCGGCGGAGAGCTTCAGCAGATCACCAAAGATCACTCACTGCTTCAGGAGCAAATTGACGCCGGGCTGATTACCCCCGAGCAAGCACTGACTTCTCTGAATAAAAACCTGGTGACACGTGCCCTGGGTGTTGAAGATACGGTGCTGGTTGAGGTCAATGAGCACCGTGTCGACGCGGGAGACCTTTACTTGATGTGCTCGGACGGCCTTTCGGACATGGTCGCGGATCCGGGCATTGCGGCTATCCTTACCGCCGCAGGTACGTTGGAGCAAAAAGCAAGGCAGCTGATCGTGGCAGCGAATGAAGCCGGCGGACGCGATAATATTTCCGTATTGCTGGCATACGTGAAAGAAGACTCGGCCAAGCGGGGGCTTTTGTCCAGAATGCTGGGAAAATAGCGATGACTGAAATATTACAAACAGACAGGAGTCGGCCATGCCGAAAATGATCGTCTCTATTGACGGCGTTGTGATCAAGGAAGTCCAGTTGACAAAAGACCGGACTTCTTTGGGGCGCAGGCCCTACAACGACATCGTCATCGACAACCTAGCAGTCAGTGGGGAGCATGCCGTCTTGCAGATGTCCGGCAATGAGGTTTATCTTGAAGATCTCAACAGCACCAATGGCACCTATGTCAACGGCAAGGCCGTTAAAAAACTACTGCTGCAGAACAGTGACACTGTTGAAATTGGCAAGTACAAGATCAAGTACGTCAACGAGGCCGCACCTGCAGGTTTCGAAAAAACGATGATTATCAAGGCTGGCTCGGCCGGTCTAGCGCCCCCCGCACCGGCGGGCTCACCAGTGGCGTCGGCTGAAGCAGGCGCAGGCCTCACGGCAGCCATCAAAGTGATGTCAGGCGCGGCAGCTGGCCGCGAAGTGGCATTGGTGAAAGTGGTTACTACCATCGGAAAGCCCGGAGTTGCGGTTGCCGCCATTACCAAGCGGCCTCAAGGGTTTGTCGTTGCCCATGTGGAAGGCTCTGGCAAACCAACACTGAACGGAGCCCCCATTGGAGCTGAGCCCGTCATCCTGAAAAATGGTGACATGCTTGAGCTGGCCGGAACGCAAATGCAGTTCGTTCAACACTGACATTGGTCTGAGCGGCCGCGCACCAAGCGGACGTAGGTACTCTTTCAAACGAGGTCGCATGAGACTCCTCTCCCGGCACTGGCCTCGTATCGCCGTCACGTTGATTCCGCTGGTGTTTGCATTGATGCATGCCAGTGGAGTCGTCCGCATTGGCGTATTGCAACGGCTGGACGACATCATCTACGACGCACGCCTTCGCGCGACGATGCCGCATACGCTGGACGAGCGTATTGTTATCGTTGACATTGATGAGAAGAGCCTTGCTGAGGTAGGTCGCTGGCCTTGGGGCAGAAACAAGCTGGCGGAGCTGGTCGACGAGTTGCAGGATCGCCAGAAAACGGCGCTGCTGGGGTTTGACGTTGTATTCGCCGAGGCCGACGAAAGCTCAGGTCTGAAGCGGCTCAAGCAACTGGCTCAGACGGAACTGAAAGATCAACCGGGATTTCCGGAGAAACTCAGCCAGCTGCAAGCCAGCCTGGATTACGACGCAATTTTCGCGAAAGCGATTGAAAAACGTCCCGTGGTGATGGGGTATTACTTCACCAGCGACAGGGATGGTCGAGTCAATGGCGCTTTGCCATCCCCGGTTATGGGCAGCGAGGCGCTTGGCGGCCGCCCTATTAAGTTCACCAGCTGGAACGGATACGGAGCCAATATAGAGCTGCTGGCGAAAGCGGCACCTCTAGGCGGTTTTTTCAACTCCATCACTGAGGGCGATGGCGTGGTTCGCTCCATTCCCCTGCTGGCGGAGTTCAAGGGGCAGTACTACGAGTCTCTGGCGCTCGCCATGTTTCGCATGCTCGCGGGTTTGCCCAAAGTGGAACCTGGTTTTCCGCAGGAAAAATTCCTGAGCCGCAACTACCAGGGGCTGGAAAGCATTCTGCTCAAACAAGGCAATAAAACCTTGGCGATTCCGGTCGATGACCGCGTTGCCACGCTGGTGCCCTTCAGAGGCAATGGCGGTGCGAATGGTGGTTCATTCCGGTATGTCTCTGCGGCGGATATCTTGGCCAAGCGGCTGGCGCCCGGTACGCTCAAGGACAAGATCATCCTTGTCGGGACCACTGCGCCCGGGCTGCTCGATTTGAGAGTGACCCCTGTGGGAGAGACCTATCCCGGTGTGGAAACGCACGCCAATGTGATCTCGGGGCTTCTTGACGGAAAGGTATTCGTCAAGCCTGACTATGCCGTCGGTTTTGAGGTGGTCATTCTGCTTCTATCCGGGTTGACGCTGGCTTTTGCGTTGCCCCTGCTCTCAGCTTCCCGTGCGGTGCTGGTCAGTATGGCAGTGATTGCAGCTATAACCGGCCTGAATTTCTGGCTTTACTCGGGATACGGTCTGGTGCTACCGCTGGCCAGCGCGTTGGTTATGGCGTTGACCGCATTTGCGTTGAACATGAGTTATGGATATTTCGTGGAAAGCCGATCAAAACGAGAATTGGCTCATCTGTTCGGCACCTATGTCCCCCCTGAGCTGGTTGATGAGATGGTGAAAGACCCCGATAGCTACAGCATGACGGCGACGACCAAAGAACTGACCGTCATGTTTTGCGATATGCGCGGCTTCACCAAAATGTCTGAGTCGATGGAGCCCACCCAGCTACAGGCCTTGCTGAACAGTGTTTTCAGCCGGCTGACAGATCTGATTCGCAGCAATCGGGGCACGATTGATAAATACATGGGTGACTGCGTGATGGCTTTTTGGGGAGCGCCTGTCGATACACCGGATCACGCTGGTCTGGCAGTCAAAACGGCGCTCGAGATGTCGAATGCTGTCAGGATGATTAATGAGGAGCATAAAGCCAAGGGTTTACCCGAAATTGGAATTGGCATTGGCGTTAACACCGGCACGATGTGCGTGGGCGACATGGGTTCGGATATCCGCCGCAGTTACACGGTGATTGGTGATGCCGTGAATCTGGGATCGCGCCTGGAAGGGCTGTCAAAAATTTACGGGATTGATATCGTGGTCAGCGAGTCCACCCGGAAACAGGCAAACGATTTTGCATGGCAGGAATTGGATAAGGTTCGCGTGAAAGGCAAGGATCAGGCCGTTTCCATATTCTGGCCGCTGGCGCCAGTAGACCGGATTGACAAGGACGTTGCGGCGGAGCTGAAAACGTGGGGAATGGCGTTAAAGGCTTACCGGGCGCAGGATTGGGACCAATGCGACGTCCAATTGCTCAATTTACATCGGATAAATGGCAAAAAGTTCCTTTACCAGCTGTATTCGGAGCGTGTAGCCTCTATGAGGCTGTTGCCTTTTGATCCGGAATGGGATGGCGCAACCAATTTTGAAACCAAATAGTACAACCCTCCACGTCAAGGCCAACCGGAAAATCTCATGAAAGTACGTGTACTCGGCTGCTCGGGAGCCATTGCCAAAGACTGCCGGACCACGTCTTTTCTGCTCGACCACGACTTGCTGGTTGATGCCGGCACGGGCGTGGGCGACCTCACGCTGGATGAGATGGCTGGTGTTGATCATGTGCTATTGACCCATTCGCATCTGGATCACGTGGCGGCACTGCCGTTGATGGTGGATGCGATTGCAGCCCGGCGAACCACACCTATTCAGATCCACGCCCTGCAGGGGACGATCGATGCGCTGAAAGCGCATATTTTCAACAACACCATCTGGCCTGATTTTTCCCGAATTCCCAGCCCCGAGGCCCCCTTTGTCAGTTTTCACCCGCTGGAGATCGGGCAAATCTTGTTATTGGCTGGCAAGCAAATAGAAGTGCTGCCTGCCGTGCATACCGTCCCGGCTGCTGGCTACGCGGTAGCTACCGCCAAGGGGCATTGGGTGTTCACAGGCGACACGGAGCAGAACCCGGCTTTGTGGGCCCGCATTAACCAGATAAGAGTTGCGATGCTGGTCATTGAAACGGCTTTCAGCAATCGCGAGCGCGACCTTGCCAAGCGGAGCCTTCATCTTTCTCCTCATGCGCTGGCCAATGAGCTCGATTGCATCGAACGAGGGAACAGCTATCCCATTTACATCACCCACACCAAGCCAGCCGAGACCGACCTGATCATGGCCGAGATACAGCGCTTTGACCAAACACGACCGTTTGGTCCCAATGTATCGCATGACATCCGGTGGTTGCGGGCCGGCCAGGAGTTTGAGCTATGAGCGCCGTATTGCAACGTGATCCAGAGGACGAGTTTTTTGACTCGCAAATGCTGCCTCCACAGGAGCGCGGAGTTACCTTTGAGGCCTTGTATTTCCGGCAGCTGCAGCTGGTTACCAACCGCATCCACGAGACGGAAAATGTCGAGCAGATCATGCTTGAGGCCAGCCAGGACATCTGCAAGCTCTTTAATGCGGACCGGTTGACGCTTTATGCGGTCAATGAAGACCGTAGCTCCATTGTTTCCAAGGTCAAGACGGGACTCAATACCAGCCGTGACCTGAAGCTTCCGGTCAGCGCGCAGAGCATAGCGGGCTACGTTGCCATGGCTCGCCAGATGGTCAATATCGCGGACGTCTACGATGAGGAGGCGCTGAAAAAAATCCATCCCGCGTTGAGTTTCCTCCAGGAGGTTGACAAGCGTTCCGGGTACAGGACGAAGCAGATGCTCGTGGCCCCCGTCATGGATGGAGACACCTTGTACGGTGTTCTTCAGGTCATCAACAACCGGAGTGATCAGCCTTTCGGAAAGCTTGAAGAGGACGGCGCACTTCAGCTGTGCAAGACCTTGGGCATCGCCATACGCCAGCGCATGCAAAAAACAGGGCGCAAAGTTACCAAGTATGACGGCTTGGTGACCGAAGGTGTGTTGTCCCAGGAGGAATTGCAGCAATGCATCCTCCAGGCTCGGGAAGAGGGCAAGTCGGTTGAGCACATGTTAATGGCCAACTTCCACATTCGGCCCATACAGATCGGTGCATCGCTTGCCAAATTCTTTGGCGTTGCTTACGAGCCCTTCAATGCCGGACGGATTCGCTCGGAGATGCTGCACGGGGCGCTGAAACGAGACTTCATTGAGCAGCAGGGCTGGATTCCGCTGGAGGAAACCACGGAGGGCCTAGTGGTCATGTGTGTGGATCCCGAAGCCGTGCGGGGTGCGCGCGTAGTCCCGCAGGTATTCTCCCGTGTCTCCAAGTTCTCTTATCGGGTTACAACCCAGACGGAATTTGAAGAAACAATGGGGCAGCTGTTTGGTGCGGTTGCAGAAGGCAGTTCCATTGATCAATTGCTTGCAGACATGGATTCGCCGCTTGACGCCGAGTCCGGTGACGACTCTTCGCTGGAGTCCGCCGCAGCCGACAATGAGCTGGTCAAATTTGTCAACAAGGTCATCATCGACGCTTACAACCAGAAGGTGTCGGACATTCACATAGAACCTATGCCGGGAAAAGCCAAAACCGGTATCCGTTTTCGCATTGATGGCACCTTGCAACCCTACATTGAGGTACCAGCTCAGTTCCGTCAGGCCATGGTCACGCGGCTGAAGATCATGTGCGACCTGGACATCTCAGAAAAGCGCAAGCCGCAAGACGGGAAGATCAAGTTCAAAAAATATGGCCCACTGGACATCGAGTTGCGCGTCGCCACCATTCCTTCCGCCGGTGGCGTGGAGGATGTGGTCATGCGGATTTTGGCCGCTGGTGAACCGATCCCGCTTGAAAAACTCGGGTTGACAGCGCACAACAAAGAGCGGCTGGAAAAAACTGTCTCTAAACCCTACGGTCTCTTTTATGTATGTGGCCCAACGGGTTCGGGCAAGACCACGACGCTGCATTCGATTCTGAAATTTCTCAACACTCCGGATACCAAAATCTGGACCGCTGAAGATCCTGTGGAAATTACGCAGAAGGGTTTGCGCCAGGTGCAGATCAACCGGAAGGCGGGCATTGACTTCGCGTTGGTTATGCGAGCCTTCCTGCGGGCCGATCCCGACATCATCATGGTCGGTGAATCCCGCGATAAGGAAACCGTAGCGATGGGCGTTGAAGCCTCCCTAACAGGGCACATGGTTTTCTCGACGCTTCACACCAATTCGGCTCCCGAGTCCATTACGCGCTTGCTGGACATGGGCATGGACCCCTTCAATTTTGCAGATGCGCTGCTGGGCATCCTGGCCCAGCGCCTGGCCAAAAAACTCTGCGACTGCAAAGAGGCATATCAGCCGAGTGCCCAGGAAATCAAGGATTTCATCAAGGAATACTCGGAAGAGCTGCGCCATACCGAGGCCTGGAAAGCCGATCCCGGCGGTGAGTCACAAAAGCTTTATGAAGACTGGATGGAGCGCTATGGAAAGGACGACAAACTGACCTTGTACCGCGCGGTTGGCTGCGACAAGTGCAATAAAACCGGCTACAAGGGCCGCGTTGGTTTGCACGAGTTAATGATTGCTGATGACGCTGCCAAGAAGCTGATCCAGGAACGGGCCCGTGTGGCGGAGCTGTTTGCAAGCGCTGTCAACAGTGGAATGCGGACGCTCAAGATGGACGGCATGGAAAAAGTGCTTATGGGCCTGACCGATCTGAAGATGGTTCGTTCGGTCTGTATCAAGTGACAAAAATGTCGTCAAATATAGAGGCGCAAGTCAAAAAGGTAAGTTGGCCGCTTTTTGTGACCCCAAAATCACGAAAAACAGGACGCTTTTACATGGCACAAAAACTGCTGTAACGCTAAGCTAGTTTTTTCAACCAAGGAGTTTTTATGAAACGTTCAATCCAAAAGGGTTTTACCCTGATCGAATTGATGATCGTCGTGGCGATTATCGGTATTTTGGCTGCGGTGGCTTTGCCTGCTTATCAGGACTACACCAAGCGCGCAAAGCTGTCTGAAGTGATTCTTGCTGCTTCTGCTTGCCGCACAACGATTACCGAGGTATTCCAGTCTGCAACGACTCTGCCAAACGGTGGCTCGTGGGGTTGTGAGTCTACGACTCCTACCAGCAAGTATGTCGCGGCGATCCAGACCAACAATGCGGGTGCGATCAGTGTCCAAGTCTCAAACTCCATTAACGATGCCGCCATCGGGCAGACCTGGGTATCCTTGGTCCCCTCCGACGCGAGTGGCACTCCATTGGCAGCTGGCTCGGTTGTCAAGATGTGGGTCTGCGGCCCCAGCACCGGATCTGGTACGCCTGTGAAGTATCTGCCAGGCTCGTGCCGCGGTACCTGATAGCTTTTTCTCCTCTCTAAAAAAGGCACCTCAGGGTGCCTTTTTTGTGGGTGAACGGAACATGGTCAAAATACAGCAATTCAAATTCAAGGCATTCGCATAAAGTGGACAGACAAAATACATCGCGCGCGCCAGGGCGGCAGGAGCGGCTAATCTACCTGGTCGGGTTCATTGTTTTTGGGGTGCCGGCATTGGTCGGCTATGGTACGAGCCCCTTGACCAACTTTACTGCGGAAGCGATGTGTGTGACTGGCTTGGGGCTGATGCTGATCTTTATAGCAACGGATGCCTTGCTCCGACTGAGGGGGCAGTGGGAACTATTTGTCGCCATAGGCGCGCTTGGATTATTGGGGGCTGTAACGCTAGTTCAATACGCTTTGTTTGGACAACAGCAAATCGATGCCTATCTTGTCGTGCTGGGATACCTTCTGTGTGCTGGCCTGTCTATAGTGGCTGGGCATGTAGCTCATTCCGGGGGGCATGCGGCGAGTTGGTTCCAGGCATGTGCCTGGAGCCTTGCTGTCGCTGGAACGATTGCTGCATTTGCGTCTGTCGCGCAGTACTTCAAGCTGGATGTGCAGTGGTTGGTGATTTCACCGGTTAACGAGGCTGGACGGACCTTCGGATTCGTTCGGCAGCCCAATCATCAGGGCACCTTCCTAAGCTTGGGGTTAGCCGCCCTGGTGTTTCTTCAGCGCACAAACAGCATCAGAACTTGGCTCTGGTGTGTTGTGAGTCTTATCCTGATCTTTGGGATCATGACCACTGGTTCTCGAACCGCCCTGTTGCAGGTCTTCCTTATATCCATGACTACATTGGCATGGTGCTGGCATGACCGTCGGGGTATGTTCAAGGCCATTTTACCAATCTTGCTGGCAGTTGCGATATGGCTCGTACTCTTCTTGGTTAGTCGAGCCGGCGGCCCCGAGTTTTTTGGTGTGCAAAAGCTTGGCCAGACCTCCAGCGAAGGATTCGGGATGCGATCTGCTGCCTGGCGCGAAACGGTGGCCATGGTGATGGAGCATCCATGGATAGGTAATGGGATACTGCGGTATCCGGCTGCATTTTTTCTAGGCGGTGCGGGCATCACGGTCGGCGTTAGCATGTCGCACTCGCATAATCTGCTTTTACAACTGGCGTCCGATTTTGGTCTACCCGTTGCACTCTTATTCTTCTCGCTGATAGCCTGGGTACTATGGCGGGCTAAAAGCTCTTTCGTAACCAGCGAAGGTTTCCTGGCATTTACATGCCTGGGTTGTCTTTTTATTCATTCGCTGGTCGAGTTTCCGCTTTGGTATGCGTATTTTTTGCTGCCAGCCGGTTGGTTTATAGGCACGTTGACATATCGCCGTCAAGCCCAAGTCATGCAATGGAATGGCAGCGTACATCATCACACCGGAGCTGATGGTGGAACAGGTGGATTGAAAGCCATCAGGGCTGCTGGCGTGATTGCCGGGGTGGCAATACTAAGCATAACGCTGTCAATGAACCGCGACTACTACCTTCTGACGCCGATATACGTTCCCGGCTTGGCTAGTACGATGAAAGAGCGTTTGGCGGATGCGGAACGGGTTTTTTGGTTTCGCCGATACGCAGACTTTCCAGGGTTGCAGCAAGAAACGGTAACTGAGGCGAACTATGAACTTCATCTGAAACGGGCGGCCTCTACTGGCTGCGTGATGAATGAGATATGGTTTCAATCCTCCACGCTGTTAGCTCTGGCCCAGGCGGGGAAAATCGATGAAGCCAAATGGATCTTGTACATTGTCTGGCGAATGAGCAAAGGGCAGGTTGACTCATTTAAAAAGGCATTGGTAAACAGTAAATTGCCGGCGGCTGTGCCGTTGGTCGAGTATCTTGAAAACCCGGTGCCTGTGCCCAAGGCAACAAAAACCTTTCAGCAGGTTTGCTACGAGCGTTCTGCTGAATAGATGGTGAAAGTAGCGTGGGAGGTATGGGACTCTTGGGTGCGATTGATGTCAGTGCCTGAAGAAGCCACGCAGCATGTTGAGACCGGATTGCTGTTTGTGCGAAAGCTGGGCCATGGCTGAAATCGGGGTGAACAGGACGTCAACGTATGGTGCATGCGGCATCGTCGCCGTGTTGCTCATGATGATGTGGCTCAACCCGTTTGCCGGAGGGCCAAGCCCCGCTGTGATGCCCTTGGTGATGTGTTGGCTTTACAGCGCGATTCTACTGATCGGCGGAAGTACGGATCGTCGGCTGTTATTAACATTGGGATTGATCGGTCCTCTACTTGTTGTTTGGGCATTTGTGTCCGGTGGTGGTGGGCGCTCATGGCAGGATATCGCCCTGTTCGCAGCGGGGTTGGCTAGCATCAGTATTGCTGCATTGTGGGCAGCTGGCCGTGACTCTGAATGTTGGCTCGCAATGTCTTACGCATGGCTGATTGCGGCCCTGCTTAGCAGCGGGCTGGGACTGTGCCAATACTTCAATTTGGCATCGCCAATGGCGCCCTGGGTCAACGTGCCACCGGTTGGCGAGGCCTTTGCCAACCTTCGGCAGCGTAACCAGTTCGCATCGTTGACTAATATCGGACTCTTGGCGTTGTTGTGGTTTGTGGCCCAAGAACGGATACGCGCGTTTGCTCTACCAATGGCCATGCTTCTGGCCGCGGGAAACGCTGCCTCCGCGTCGCGCACAGGGATTCTTCAGTTATTCTTGATCACTGCGCTGACTTGGTTCTGGCAGACTCCGAGGTGTTCGCGCTTGCTGGGTCTGTGTGTGGGGGCTGTGCTGGCCTATTTCGTCTCAGCGTTGTCTTTGCCCTGGTTGCTGCAGCTCATCAGCGGAACGGCAGGCAACAATGTCTTCGGCCGCCTGGCGGGCGAAAGTGGATGCAATAGCCGGATGGTGCTTTGGTCCAACGTGTTGGAGTTGATTAGGCAAAGACCGTTGCTTGGCTGGGGGCTCAACGAGCTGGATTACGCACACTACATTCACTTGTACCGGGGACCTCGTTTTTGCGAAATCCTTGACAATGCGCACAATCTTCCACTGCACCTCGCTGTTGAGTTGGGTATTCCGGCTGCAGCCATGATCTGTGCAGGCTCTGCGTGGCTGGTGTGCCGGACCAAGCCATGGCGTGACACCGATCCCACTCGGCAGCTGGCATGGGGAGGCATTTCTGTCATTCTGCTTCATAGCATGCTGGAATATCCTCTTTGGTATGGCCCATTCCAGATTACATTCGGGCTGTGCCTGGGTTTGTTGTGGGTGACTTCTCCATCGGCTGGTATAGCCGCCGGACGGGCCATAGGGCCTGGACGGACGCAAAAAGGCAACAGAGCCCGGCGCGTTTTGCTTACTCAAATCCTGCTGGCGGCGCTTACGGTAGCGCTACTGGGGTACTCAGTAAATAGCTATTACCGCGTAAGCCAGATCTATCTACCACCTTCTGAGCGGAGTCCGACCTACCGCGAAAACACACTGGAGAAAATCCGGGGCACATGGTTTTTTCAGAATCAGGTAGATTTTGCAGAATTGAGTGTCACGGGCTTGACTCCTCAGAATGCACAAGCCATAAACGCCTTGGCGACGAGGCTACTTCACTATTCACCAGAACCCCGTGTGATTGAAAAAGTCATTGAAAGTGCAGCCATGCTTGGCCATGACGAAGAGGCTTTGGCGCATCTGGCGCGTTACAGGGCGGCCTTTCCGGAGGACTATTTCCGATGGACGCAACTGAATACGCGAGCGGTCGACCCTGCTCCGGTATTGAAGTAATCTGTCAGGCTCTCACAAAGTGTCCTGATTTCCCTCCGTCCTTTTCGAGAAGACATACATTGGTGATGGTCATGCCCCGATCGGCCGCTTTACACATGTCGTAGATCGTGAGCAAGGCTATCTGCACTGCGGTCAACGCTTCCATTTCCACGCCGGTCGGACCGATGGTTTCCACGCTCGCGATGCAGGCAATGCGGGCATTAGCTACATCGGGTTTGAAATCAATGGTTACTCGGGTCAACGCCAGCGGATGACACAGCGGGATCAAGTCACTGGTACGTTTTGCCGCCATAATGCCAGCGATTCGGGCCACGCCCAGTACATCACCTTTTCTTGCAGTGCCCTCTAGAATCAGCGTCATTGTGGACGGACTCATGACAATCTGGCCTTGCGCAATAGCAACACGTCGCGTCGCGGCTTTTGCGGACACGTCAACCATATGAGCCTGGCCGCTCGCGTCAAAATGAGTCAGTGGAGAAGTCGTTGTCATGCCGTTACAAAACCTTTACAACCAACCCTCATCATAAGAGCATGTTTACCAAACAGAGTTTTTTAGAGAGCCGGCTTTTGGCTGCCGGCATTCATCTGGGCGTCAGCCTTGCTGTAGCGTTATTGGCGGCCGCCATTGTCTTTGGAGTTTGGTATCCCTATCCTTATCGTGAAATATCTGGGGGCCGTGACCTGTTTTTGCTGCTGGTCGCTGTCGACGTTGTCATGGGGCCCTTGTTAACACTAGCGATTTTTGACCGGAGGAAGCCCAACAAGGTATTGCGCCGCGACCTCACCGTCATTGGTCTGTTGCAAATGGCGGCTCTGGCGTATGGCTTGTGGACTATGATGTTGGCGCGCCCGGTTCACCTAGTTTTTGAGCTGGAACGGTTTCGCGTAGTGCACGCCGTTGATGTGCCGCCCGAATCGCTGGTACAGGCCCCTGCGGAGTTTCAGCGGTTGCCGCTCGCAGGGCCCACACTGCTGTCTTTGCGTGAGTTCAAGGATTCCACGGAGAGCTTTGACACTACCATGGCCGCAGTGCAAGGTTTAGCGCTGAGTGCGCAGCCCCAACTATGGCAAAGCTATCAGAAGGCGAAGGAGCAAGTCGTTCGGGTGAGCCGTCCTCTAGCCGAATTGAAAACTCGGTTCCCCAGTCGTGTCACCGAGATTGATGCCGCGCTGAAAACGGAATTGCAGTCACATCCGATCGATGTGATTGGCTATGTTCCCATGGTCGGCCGGCAAACTTTCTGGACTGCTTTCATCGACACCAAAACGGCAGAGGTAATCGCATTTGTACCCATCGACTCCTTCTAGACCTGCTGCATCCATGAGATCGCGACGGGTTCTGAGCCGGTTTGCGGTGGTCAGCTTGGTGTTCATGGCATTCGGCAATGCTTCTCTGGCTCAGGCGCCTGCCGGTATCACCGGAGGTTCCACCGGTTCATTGCCCTCGCTGGGGGAAACTTCCGACCTGGCCGCAGCCGCAGAACGGCGTATCGGGGACCGCATCGCCGTCAGTATCTACCGTGATCCGGACTATATCGATGACCCGGTGCTGGGCGACTACCTGCAAAGCATCTGGATGCCGCTGGTCGCCGCGGCAAAAGCCCGGGGTGAACTGAATTCCGAGCTTGAAGATCGCTTTGCCTGGCAGGTTTTCCTGATTCGGGACCGCAGTATCAATGCCTTTGCATTGCCCGGTGGTTATTTCGGGGTTCATCTGGGATTGCTTGCTGCGGTGAGCAGCTCCGATGAACTGGCTGCGGTGATGGGTCACGAACTTAGCCATGTCACGCAGCGGCATATCGCGCGCATGCTGACGCAACAGTCTCGCCAGACACCCTGGATGATTGCCGCCATGATCCTGGGCGTACTGGCTGCCGGGAAGAGCACCAATATCGGCAACGCTGCAGTGGTTGGTGGGCAGGCGGTCGCGATGCAGAACCAGCTCAACTTTTCGCGTGATATGGAGCGGGAGGCTGATCGGGTGGGTTTCGGGGTCATGACCGATGCGGGCTTCCAGAGTCGCGGTGTTTCGGCCATGTTCGAAAAATTGCAACAGGCCTCGCGTCTGAATGACAACGGCTCCTTTCCCTATTTGAGGTCCCACCCGCTGACGACCGAGCGGATCGCCGAAGCGCGAGCGCGGGTACAGTTGTCCTCCACGGATGCAGCGAAACCTTCGCGTGAAAAAGAAATCGAAGCAGGTAAGGGCCGCGTGCTGCACGCCATGATGGCCTCACGTGCGCGGATCCTGGCCGCTCCGGGCGTTGACGGGTTGCGTTCCATGGTGACAGACGCGCAGCGCCGCAGCGGGCCTGTCGCCGCTTTGCAGTCACCTGCTGCGCCCGACAACGTTCGCGATGCTGGCGTGTTGTACGGAGGCGCTTTTGCCGCCGCACAGCTGCGGGATTTCGCCACCGCAAAAGGCCTGCTGGACCGGCTGCGGCCGATTGCCGCGCCGGATGCTCCGCTCGTCGCCAATGCGATGGATCTGCTCTCCGTCGAAATTGACCTGCTGGCGGGTGTTGTCCCTCCTACGGCGGCGTCGGTTGACATCGCCAAAGCAACGTCACGTGCGGAGGTGTTGATGCAGTCGCAGTCGCTAATGGCGGCGAACCGGACCCAGGAAGTTTCGAGCCGGCTGCAAAGCTGGGTGGCCACTCATCCCAAGGACGCGATGGCTTGGCAATTGCTCGCAGTAGCGTACGGCAAGCAGAATCAGAATGTCCGGGCGATTCGTGCCGACGCAGAAAGCCGCGCCGCCCAGCTGGACTATCCGGCCGCGCTGGACCGCTTCAAGGCGGCGCAGGGTCTAATGCGCAGCAGTCCCGGCAGCGCAGATTATGTGGAGGGCTCGATCCTGGACACGCGAACCCGCCAGACGGAATCACTTATTAAAGAGCAGGCGCTCCAGGACAAACTCGATCGCTAGCTGCAGCACAGAATAGATCAGCGAGCCGATCAGCGCAGCGGTAAAACCTGTGACCTTCAGGCTGTCAATCAGGCCGGCCGCTGCCCAGAACATCAGCGCGTTGATGATAAACAGGAACAAGCCCAGCGTCACCAGTGTGACGGGCAGCGTCAGCAGAATCAGGATGGGGCGCACCACCATATTCAGCGCGCCCAGCACCGCGGCGGCAATCAGCGCACCCGTGAAACTGGTCACCACGACCCCGGGATAAAGATAGGCAACGGCCAGCAAGGCCGCCGCGCTCAAAAGCCATTTGAGGATAAGTTTCATAGGCAAAGAATACCATCAGCCTGCCATCAGCCTGCTCTACCGAGCCGGTCATTACCTGTGCGGTTACGTGGGGCTGGATTCAGCGCCAATGCTGAAGACTGCGGTTGTCAGTCGCTTGCCGCCAGCAGTCCTGCGCTGGCCAGGGCAATCGCATAGCTCAGGATGCCTCGGCTTTCCTGATCCCGGGCTACCGCTACTGTCTGCATACCGCCGTCAAACCTTGGTCGCCGCGCATCCACCACGCGGGCGGCACCGTAATGCTTGATGAGCGCATCCGTCTGGGGGGTCAGTGCCGTCTGCGCCAACTGGGTCAATACGATGTCGCCTTCTTTCTGGAGGGTGGGCATCAGTTGCGCGAAGGCTTTCTCGGCCCACTTGCCGCGCCAGCTTTCCCGCGCACTGTGCGTTACCCACTTGCTGACGCGATGTGTTACGCGAGGTGCGCAACCAATCACGATCCAGCGCGTTGGGCTGCCACCTCCGGCTGGGAACGCGGACTGCAGCACTTGCAGGGCATATGCGGCATCGTCAATGTACACAATGATGGTGTCCACAAGGTCTCCTCGAGTTAGCGTTGCTTTCAGCAAGTTTTCCGGCCGTAAAAAAGGCGCTTTACAGGCGGTGGAGTTCATGCAGATCAGGTTGACAGGCGCGCGGCGGAGCGGGAGCGCCGGGTAGCCCACCATCCTGCACCCAGCACCCCGGCGACCGCGAGGGCGTAGGTTGCCCACTGCGCGGTCACGTGCAAGGTGTGGGCCGAAGGTGCGGCGTTCGGGCCGCCATAGATGGGGTCCAGCAGTTGCTCACTCACGATCATCTTCGCAGCGGTGAAGGCTAGAACAGCTGCCCCCACATTGATGATGATGGGAAAACGTTCCACAAGCTTGAGTACCATGGTGCTGCCAAACACCACGATCGGGATGCTGACCAACAGGCCGATGACTACAAGATCAAACGAGCCGTGCGCTGCTCCGGCCACACCCAGTACGTTGTCGATACCCATCAGGGCATCGGCCACCACGATGGTTTTCATCGCACCCCAGAAAGTACTGGCCACCGGGCCGTCATGTTCCTTGTCGCCTTGATCGGCGAGCAGCTTGTAGGCGATCCACAGCAGCCCCAGGCCGCCGACCAGCATCAGGCCCGGGATTTTCAGCAGCCACACCACGCCGACCGTCATGACGGAGCGGACCACAATGGCCCCGACTGTGCCCCAGGCGATGGCTTTTTTCTGAAGATGAGGGGGCAGGTTGCGCGCGGCCAGTGCGATCACGATGGCGTTGTCGCCGGCGAGCACGAGGTCAATCAGGATGATCGCCAGCAAGGCCGACCACCAGGGGGCAGTAAATAGTTCCAAGTTAACACTCCATGTCTAGTTTTGATCTGGAAACCCGCAAGGACGGATTTCCGGCTTCGTGAAACTGGAACAGGCAGTAACGAGGATTCGGGTGAGCCGGTATTGGATGCCACGACGCCTCGATCAAACCTGTTCAGGTTTCAATCGAAGGTCTGGCTCGACATGCAGTGTCGCTGCATGCCCAACAAGCCGGAAGTGCGAACTTCGTAATGACGACTTGTTGTTAGCGATTTTGCTGTGGTGTCTGTTATCGAAATATTGCAGCAAAAACGAGGGAGTTACTCCCCTTCGTCCAAGTATTTGACAATAAAACCGGATTTTTTGCAAATGGGGACGCTGAGGCACGGGTCTGATGGTGATCCCCGCGCGGGATTCCCTGAGGACGCCAGGCCTTGCCCGTCTGGCCGATAATGAACGGCCCGGCGCTGCCCCTCGCGCTTTTTCATCTGCCTCTGCGCGGCAGGCCTTATAGACAAATCGTTCCATGCCCGGCATCCACATCACTGATATTGAAGCTGCCATCAACTACTGGCGTGACAAAAAGCCATCCCCCGATGGCGTGACACTGGCGCCCGAGTTGCGCGCGCTGGCCGAGGTGTATGCGCTCATGGTTTTCTACCACGAGGACGAGGCCGACGAAAAGAGCTTTCCACCCAAGGCGATGGCCGCCTGGCGAGCCTGGTACGACACAACAGCCGACACGCCGTGCATTGCCATTTGCTCAACCAGCCAGGGCGACGCTCTTTGCAAAGGCTGTGGCCGTACGTTTGATGAAGTACAGCATTGGCCCGAGATGACACCTGCCGGGAAACGCGCCACCTGGCGGCGCATCACGCAGGAAGCCACGGCCTGGCGCTTTGGCCGTTACGCGGACCGCGCCCTCGAAAACAGGGACAAGGATGCGCCGAAAGATGCCGCTCCAAAAACACCGGCCCCGTCGGGAAAGTAAGTATTTTTGGCTTGTGGCCTATACGTGGCGGGCGCAAGTAGCTATGAATTTGATAGTAATGTCGCTACACTGACGCATGCTCAGACTGACGCGCGCCCCGAATATCGCCATCGCCGCGCTGTGGGTCGACGCACTGCGGCACGCCGGTATTGCCGCCAGCGTGCAGCGTTATTTTCTGGGCAGTTTGGCCGGAGAACTCCCGCCCGACCAGTGCCAGCCCGAAGTCTGGCTCACTCACCATGAAGAAGAGCCCCGCGCGCGCGAGTTGCTCGACAATCTCCAGAACGTGCCCCAGCGGCGCTGGCTATGCGCCTGCGGCGAGACAGTGGAAGGCGGTTTTGAGCAGTGCTGGCAATGTGGCGCCATGATGTAGCCTACACGGTGGGTCAGAGCTCCCTCGGGATCGGGGAGCTACACGTAGCAAGCCTGAGCGGGGATTACACCCTCTTGGCCAGCTCTGCCGCCATACCGATATAACTGCCGGGCGTCATTTTGAGCAGGCGCTCTTTTTCCGCTGGGGGAATTTCCAGCGAACGGATCAGCGCGTGCAGGTCTTCAGCTTTCACGGTTTTGCCGCGCGTGACTTCCTTCAACTTCTCGTAAGCGCCTTGCACGCCATAACGGCGCATCACCGTCTGGATCGGCTCAGCCAGCACTTCCCATGCAGCGTCCAGGTCGTCGCCCAGCGCTTCGCGGTTGAGTTCGAGCTTGTTCAGCCCCACCCCCATCGAGTTGTAGGCCAGCACTGCATAGCCCAGCGCCACGCCCATGTTGCGCAGCACGGTCGAATCGGTCAGGTCGCGCTGCCAGCGGGAGATCGGCAGCTTTTCGCTCAGGTGGCGCAGCAGCGCGTTGGCCAGGCCGAGGTTGCCTTCGGCGTTTTCAAAGTCAATCGGGTTGACCTTGTGCGGCATGGTCGAGGAACCGATCTCGCCGTCCTTCAGGCGTTGCTTGAAGTAACCCACGCTCACATAGCCCCAGATGTCCCGGGCCAGGTCGATCAGGATGGTGTTGGCGCGGGCCACAGCGTCAAATAATTCGGCCATGTAGTCGTGCGGCTCGATCTGGATGCTATAGGGCTGGAAGGTCAGGCCCAGGCCCAGTGGCTCTGGTGTTTCAACCACGTTGCGGCTGAAGGCTTCCCAGTCGAAGTCGGGCCAGGCCGACAGGTGGGCGTTGTAGTTGCCGACCGCGCCGTTCATTTTGGCCATCAGCTTGACGCCGGCGATCTTGTCACGCGCATTGGCCAGGCGCACCACCACGTTGGCGATTTCCTTGCCGACCGTGGTCGGGCTGGCGGTTTGCCCGTGCGTGCGGCTCAGCATGGGTTCTTCGGCATACACATGGGCCATTTCGCGCAGCTGCGCAATGACCTTGTCCAGTGCCGGCAACACCACCAGGTCGCGGCTGCTTTTGAGTTGCAGCGCGTGGCTGGTGTTGTTGATGTCCTCGCTGGTGCAGGCAAAGTGCACAAACTCGCTGGCGCCCTGCAGCTCCGGCCGGGCCTCGAATTTCGACTTGATCCAGTACTCGACGGCTTTCACGTCATGGTTGGTGATTTTTTCGATGTCCTTGATGGCGGAGGCATCGGCTTCCGAGAAATTTTTGACCAGGCCCAGCAGATAGGTACGGGCGCCGGGGCTCAGCGGCTTGAATTCGGCAAATTTGGCATCCGAAAGCGCGATGAACCAGGCCACTTCCACCTGAACGCGGCGGTGCATATAGCCCTGTTCGGACATCAGGGGGCGTAACTGGTTCAGTTTGCTCGCGTAGCGGCCGTCCAGCGGGGACAGGGCATTGATCGTGGAAAAAGGAGGGGGGGAGGAGCTCATGGCTCAATTGTAGGCCGGGCGCCTGGGGCGCCGGCCACGCGGCAGGCCCCCTTCCGCCGGCTTGAAAGTTGTGCATATTTGCGAATCTCTTTACCTTGCGGTTTGCGCCCCGTCAGCCCGTCCGTAGCCTTACTCGATAGAATGCTCTTCCTCCGGACCACGATCTCACACTCATCATGAAACTCATCGGATCCGCCACCAGCCCCTATGTGCGTAAAGTGCGCATAGTGATGGCCGAGAAAAAACTCGACTACCAGTTCATCCTGGAAGATGTCTGGGCAGCCAACACCACCATCCAGGCTTCCAACCCGCTCGGCAAGGTGCCTTGCCTGGTCATGGAAGGCGGCGAAGCCGTATTTGATTCCCGCGTGATTGTCGAATATCTCGACACCCTGTCACCCGTCGGCAAACTGATCCCTACGCAAGGCCGTGAGCGTGCCGAGGTCAAGACCTGGGAAGCCCTGGCCGACGGCGTGGTGGATGCCGCCATCCTGGCGCGCCTTGAAGCCACCTGGTCAGGCCGCAGCGCCAAGCAGCGCAGCGATGCCTGGATTGAACGGCAAATGGGCAAGATCGACGCCACTCTCAAGGCCATGAGCACTGGCCTGGGCGACAAGGCCTTTTGCAGCGGCATTCACTTTAGCCTGTCCGACGTGGCTGTTGGCTGCGCGTTGGGCTACCTCGACCTGCGTTTTGCGCAGATCAACTGGCGCGAGATGTATCCCAACCTGACCAAGCTGCAGGACAAGCTGATGCAGCGGCCCAGCTTTGCGGAAAGCGTTCCGCCGGGCTGATTGGTCGGCGCGAACTGCGGAGCTCATACCGCAGGTCTGCTGCATCAATACATTGGCGGGTGTTCCTGCCAGCCGGCCAACGTCGAGGATAAATGCTACATATTTGATAGCTGCCTGCGCACAAACCTATTGGTCTCTGGCCACTATTCGTGTTTGAAAAGGGGGCTCAAGCCGGACCCCCATGCGCATTTTGCCTGCCGGCGGGCATTCTCAGGCGCCTGGAGGCCACAACGGTCTTATTTCAGGCATCAAAAAGGCCTGTGGCCCCATCAATACAGGCGCGGATAGCTATAAAAATGATAGCGATTCCAGTGGATCACCAGCGCGCGCTTCTGCGGCCGACGCATCAGGCCGCCCGCAGCGTCGGCTTTCGCGGTGCTGCTACCGCATCCGGATGTCACGATGAAATCAGAGGCCGTTGGGGGTCGTGGCCTTGAGGTGGGACCGAAGGTCGCAACGTGGGACGCACGACTCATGGCTTGGCTCTGAAAGGCCCGACAAGGCCTGGAATATAAAAATGCTGCGAAGCGCCCCGGCGCGAACGAGGGAGGGAGGGAGGAGGAGGAGCGCCCCGGGATTGCAACTGAACCTGGACGGCTCAGAAGGCTTCGCAACAATGAAACTGTTTCTTGCCAGCGCCGCCAGTTAAGGCAAATGGCGCTTGCAAGGGTATGAGAGCACAAGTGTGGGGTAGTTCCCGGAAACAAAAGACCCCTCAGGTAAATTTTTGTTAACGTGGCGCCGGCTTCGCGGCCAGCTGTTTTTCGATCTCTTTGATCAAGGCGCCACCCGTGGCCGGGTCGGCCATGGAATTGAAACTCGTGACGGTCCCGCCGTCACGCGCGATGACGTATTTGTAGAAGTTCCAGCGCGGCATGGTGCCCGTTTTGGCGGCCAGCTGCTTGAAGAGGGGATTCGCGTCCTTGCCGGTCACACTGGTTTTGGTGAACATGGGGAATTTCACCCCGAAGGTGCTTTCGCAAAAGTCCGCAATCTCCTTGTTGCTGCCCGTTTCCTGCGAAAAATCATTGGAAGGAAAGCCCAGCACCACGAGACCCTGGTCCTTGTACTTGGCGTAGAGCGCTTCGAGCCCCTTGTATTGCGATGTGAAACCGCAGAAGCTGGCGGTGTTGACGGCCACCACCACTTTTCCGCTGTACTGGCAAAGGGATTGCGGTTTTTCGTCTTGCAGCCGCAAGAAGTTTTGTTGCAAAAGGGCGGGGCAAGTTGCTCCTGCGGGGCTTGCAGGTGGGGGTGCCGCCGCCTGAGGTGTTGCGGACAGGACTGCTGGGGACGTCAACAGGGCAAGAGCCCAAAGCATGACCATCAGAAGAGTTTGGAGGGGAGGATGGAGGGCGGGTGCTTGCATCTGGATAAACTCGCGGGCTGTTGGGCCAATTCATTCTGTCGCTGTTGGGCGTGTTGCACAAGCTGCCCCGACAATACGCTTTCACGGCACTTATCAGAGGGATGCGGTTTCAATCCCTGTTTCAGAATCCGGCATGGCCCCCTTGGCGAAATTCAGGCTGAAATGAGCACTCTTGTGGTCCAACGCGCCGGAATGAGGTCCGAAATAACCTGATTTGCAGTCAAACAGCCTATAAGTCACCCGTTGTCACATTAGCCGCCTAAAATCGTTACAAGTACCCAGGATGCTCCTGCAGGACATCCGAGGCAGATATATCTGCATATTCCCTTGCGAAGGAGTTCACATGCTTTATCCCGAATTGTTCAAACAACTTGAATCCGTCCGTTGGGACATGGACAAGGACATTCCGTGGGCGAGCTTTGACGCGTCCAAGTTGACGGACGAACAGGCCCAGACCATCAAGATGAATGCCATCACGGAATGGTCGGCACTGCCCGCAACAGAAATGTTCCTGCGTGACAACAAGGACGACAGCGACTTCTCGGCGTTCATGTCCATCTGGTTCTTTGAAGAGCAGAAGCACTCGCTGGTGTTGATGGAATACCTCAAGCGCTTCCGCCCGGACCTCGCTCCCACCGAAAAGGAACTGCATGAAGTGCGTTTCGAGTTTGAACCGGCGCCGGCGCTGGAAACCCTGATGCTGCACTTCTGCGGTGAGATCCGACTGAACCACTGGTACCGCCGTGCCAGCGAATGGCATACCGAACCCGTCATCAAGCAGATCTACACCCAGCTGAGCCAGGATGAGGCGCGCCACGGCGGCGCCTACCTGCGCTACATGAAGCGGGCCATCAACAACTTCGGCAATGAAGCCAAGTCAGCTTTCACCAAAGTGGGGGTGCTGATGGCCAGTGCGCGGCGTACCGCCCAGGCGTTGCACCCGACCAACCTGCATGTGAACAAAAGCCTGTTTCCCCGCGACACCATCCAGAGCCGGCTACCCAATCCCGAATGGCTGGAGCATTGGCTGGACACACAGATCAAGTTCGATGCGGTGTGGGAAGGCAAGGTGGTCGAGCGCATCCTGCACAACCTGAGCCTGCTGATGAACCAGAGCTTCAAAAGCGTCCAGGAACTCAACCGCTATCGCCGGGAAATCGGCAAGGAATTGGCGGAGTCCATCGCTGCGAAGCCGGCGCCCGCCGGCGCTTGATGCAGGAGGTTCGCTGGGCGAGCGCTTCGGGTGGCCGAAGCCGGGTGGTAGCCCGCGGCGCGCAGGTGTTTGCGGTTGCCAATGCCAGCGATGCTTCCCTTGACTTTGCCGGGCAGCTTTCGCAAACGCTGGAGATGCTTGACATCCACCTGTTGCACGCAGGTGCTTCACGTGCCTCGCTCCTCAGCGTGCAGATATTCCTGGCGGACATGCAGCACAAGGAGCAGCTGGATGCGGCCTGGCGCGAGTGGATTGGCGACGACAGCGGTGCGTGGCCTCAACGCGCAGTGGTCGGCGCCCAGCTTGATGGCGGCTTGCAGGTCGAAATCGTGGCCCAGGCCTTCCGTTAAAGTCGCGTGATGCCCAGCGATTTACCACCTCCCGGTTTTCTGCAAAAGATAGCTTCGCGCGAGGATGCGCGCCAGCGCCTCGCTTCCCTGCCCCGTCCGGTGGTTTTTACCAATGGTGTGTTTGATGTCCTGCATCGCGGGCATGTCACTTACCTGGCCGATGCACGCGCGCTGGGGGCAAGCCTGGTGGTGGCCCTGAATACCGATGCATCTGCGCGGCGGCTGGGCAAAGGCCCGGACAGGCCGCTCAACAATGAGCAGGACCGTGCCGTCATGATGGCCGCGCTCGAATCGGTGAGCCTCGTCACCTGGTTTGATGAAGATACGCCGCTGGAGTTGATCTCTGAATTACGGCCCGACCTGCTGGTCAAGGGTGGAGACTATGATATGGACAAGCTTGCTGAAACCGCAGTGGTCAAGGCCTACGGCGGCAGTGCGCGCGCGATCCCGTTTGTGGATGGCTATTCCACGACCGCCCTCGTAAAGAAAATCCGGGACACCCGCTGAGGCTCGCTGGGATGTCGTGCTAAAACCGGTTTTCCCGAAGCCGGTGAGCGGGTGAAGCAGCGGGTGAGGCTTCAGGCGGATTTCGCGACCAGCACGGCGTTGGAGCCGCCAAAGGCGAACGAGTTTGACATCACCGCGCGCAGGTCTTTGGCGTCGCGCGCCTGCAGGGGGATGTAGTCCAGATCGCAGCGTGGGTCAGGACTCTCGAGGAAGGCCGTTGGCGGCAGCTGCCCGCTGCGCAACGCCATCACGCTGGCAATGAACTCCATGGCCCCGGCAGCACCCATGGCATGGCCGTGCACCCCTTTGCTCGAACTGATCGGCAACTGTGCCGCCAGATTCTGAAAGGCCAGCTTGATCGCGCTGGTTTCCACCACGTCGCCCACATCGGTGGCAGTGCCGTGGGCGTTGAGGTAGCCGATATCGGAGGGCTGTAGCCCGGCGTCCGCAAGCGCGAGTGCCATGGCGCGTGCCTGGCCCTGGGCGTCCGGTTGGGTCAGATGGTGGGCATCGGTAGTCGAGGCATAACCGCAGAGCTCCGCCAGGATGTGGGCGCCGCGCGCTTTGGCACCTTCCCATTCTTCCAAAACCAGCATGGCAGCACCTTCGGCGAGCACCAGGCCGGAACGGTCCGCGGAAAACGGGCGGCATGAGGTTTCGGCCCCGTCGGCGTGCGGTCTGGCCAGGGTATGCATGGCCTGCCAGGCCTTGATGGTGCCGCGGTTGAGCAGCGCCTCAGAGCCGCCTGCCAGCATGGCATCGGCGTAGCCGTGCCGGATTTGCCGGAAGGCGTCCCCGATGGAGGTCGCCGAGGATGCGCAAGCATTGGACACCGTGCTGCTGGGGCCCTTCAGGCCAAACTCCATCGACACGTGGGCTGCAATGGCGTTGTTCATGGCCAGCACAACTGTCATGGGACGCAGGCGCGCAACCTTTTGTTCAAGCAATGCCGTGTAGGCTGCTTCCGTGGAGCCGGCGCCGCCGCTGCCTGTGCCCAGCGAAACGCCGAAGCGCTCCGGTGTGAAAGCCCTGGCAAGGGCTTCGGGATCGCCCAAACCCGCCTGTGCCATTGCTTCCCGGCCCGCCACCAGCGCAAACTGGCTGACCCGGTCCATGGTCAACAGGCGCGCGCGGGGGAAATGTAGATCGGGATCGAAATGGATTGCGCCAGCCAGCACGCTTTCGGTGCCGGTAGGAAAAGGGATGTCCACGGCCTGGATGCCCGAGCGGGCCGAAAGCAGGGCGTCGAAAAATGTGGAGGAGCCGGTTCCGACAGCGGAGACAACGCCAAGACCCGTGATGGCAACGCGACGCATGGCTATCTGACGGGCCTGTCAGGCTCAGGCGGCAGGCTTGCCCGATGGCAGCAAGGGTTCGATCAACTGGACCATTTCAGCCAGCGTGCGCGGCGGGTTGGCCTGGTCCGGAATCTGGATGCCAAACTGGTCTTCGATCTGGAACAGGAATTCGATGACGGCCAGGGAGTCCAGCCCGAGGCTCTCCAGCGTGGCATCCGGCAGCAGTTTTTCTTCGCTGATGCCAAATGTCTCGGCAAAAAGATTGATCAAATCAGAATTCATCACCCAACCAGTAAATATGTAATGCGAGCAACCATTGTCCCACCATCGATGTGGTCGCCAGCTTCTTCAGGCCTGGCGGGTATTTTACAAAAGCTGTCGCGTTGTTTTCGCACCTCAGGGCGTGTACATCTGCCGAACGGCGTCCGACAGGCTGAAGGTCCCCAATAACTCTCCAAGATAACTGATGGGTGCAGGCGCTACGGCGGCAGCCCCGATTTCGGCGCGCAAACGGGCGCTGCTGAACACGGCGTCGGCTGTCAGAAAAGGCAGATATGGCTGAAGCGCCTCGAACATCCAGCGCTGGCGCGCAAACTTCGGTGTGGGCACGAAGTCCCGGCCGCGCATCACCATCTTGCCGATACCGGGCATGCTGGTTTTCAGCTCTTCGGCCAGCGCCGCGAAGGTCATGGAATCTTCGCCTGTGGACACGTGATAGCAGTCGTGCTGCAGCTCCTCCTTGAGCAGCATTTCGGCAAAGGCGCCGGCGATGAAATCCACTGGCGCGAAATCAAGCTTGCCCAATGGGTCCAGCGGCACGTCGCCGAGTTCGGCCATGACCGGAATGGACCACAGCATGTTGCGGGCCAGCTTGGCATCGTCAATGCCGCGAGACAGCACAATGCCGGGGCGCAGGCTGACAAAAGGATGCCCCTTGCCGCGCAGCAGGGTCTCGGCGTCGCGTTTGGAGCGGATGTAGTCGTTGGCGTAGCCGGCGAAAGGCATGTCTTCGGTGATCACTCCCCGGGGCTCGGTGGTCACTGCTGCCGTCCCGACGAAAAAACCGCGCTGCGAAGGCCGCAGGTCCTTCAGGATGCCGGAAAAATGTTCGGCGGCCTTGAGGTTGATCGGGTAGACACCGGCGCCGGGCTTGAACGAGGTGCTGGCGGCCGAATGCAGGATGACGTCGGCGGACTGAAGGACCGCCTCACTGACGCCAAAACCCGGCTCGACCACATCACCCGCCTCGGCAGATACCATTTCGGCAAATTCCGGCTTCCAGAGAACGCTTTTTTTCAAGCGGTCCAGGAGGCGTTCGCGGGCCTGGTTCGAATCGGCGGCGCGCACGACAGCCGTGCTGTAGACGCCGCGCGCGGCCAGAAGAAGCATTAACTCGCCGCCAATCAGGCCGGTTGCGCCCGAAAGCAGTACGCGTTTTGACATGTTAAGAAATGTAAAGCTGAACCCTCAAGTATAAGCGAGGGCTTTGGGTAACCCCCTCAATCACCGAGGGACAGGCCGGTGTGGATCAGCAAAATTACACGTCTGGCCCGCCTTTACAACGCGCTACGCGCCGAGGTGTGCATTATTTCGCAGCCGGCCGTGTGCCGGATTCGGCCCCCAGCTGGCTGTTTCCGCGCGTTTCATCCTTTTGCCCGCGCAATCTTGCCGTCAGGCGCTTGACCAGCCGTTCAAGGTCATCGACATAGGTAAACACGGCAGGCACCACCAGCAGGCTCAGCACGGTGGAGGTGATCAGGCCACCGATCACCGCAATCGACATCGGGGAGCGAAAGCTGGGGTCGGCCGCGCCCAGGCCCAGGGCGATCGGCATCATGCCCGCGCCCATGGCGAGGGTGGTCATGATGATGGGGCGGGCGCGCTTGTGGCAGGCGTCCAGCAGAGCGTCCCAGCGCGACATATTGTGGTCCCGCCGCGCGACGATGGCGTACTCCACCAGCAGGATGGAGTTTTTGGTCGCAATACCCATCAGCATGATGAGCCCGATCAGCGAAGGCATCGAAAAGCTCTTCTGCGCGATCAGCAGGCCGACAAAAGCGCCGCCCAGCGACAGCGGTAGGGCCGCGAGGATGGTCACCGGGTGCAGGAAGTCCTTGAACAGCAGGACCAGCACGATGTAGATGCAGAGCACGCCTGTCAGCATGGCCAGGCCAAAGCTGGCGAACAGCTCGCCCATGACTTCGGCATCTCCGACTTCCACCACCCTGACGCCGGCCGGCAGGCTCTTGACGGATGGCAGCAACTTCACGGCTTCGGTGATGTCCCCCAGTGCCCGGCCCGACAGTTCAATTTCGAACTTGACATTGCGGGAGCGGTCGTATCGGTCAATCACGGCAGGGCCGGCCGTGATTTCCAGGCTTGCCACCTGCCCGAGCATGACGGGGCCGACGCCCGGCTTGACACTCGGAACCGCCAGGCGTTCCAGCACGCTGAGGTCCTTGCGCGCCGCCTCGTCCAGTTTGACGACGATGGGCACCTGCCGCTGCGAAAGATTGAGCTTGGGCAGCGACTCTTCATAGTCCCCCACGGTGGCGATACGCAGGGTTTCACCCATGGCCGCGCTGGTCACACCGAGGTCTGCCGCGCGGGCGAAATCCGGCTTGATGGCAATTTCGGGACGCACCAGGCTGGCGCTGGACGAAATGTTGCCCAGACCAGGAATGGTCCGCAAATCTTTTTCTATCGCCCGCGCCGCGGTTTGCAGGGCGTTGGCATCTTCAGCCGTCAGCATGAGGATGTAGGCCTCCCCAGAACCGCCCAGTCCCACCTTGCTGCGCACCCCCGGGAGGGTTTCCAGGGCCGTGCGCATCTTGCTTTCAATGCCCTGTTTGCGCGGACGTTCGCCGCGCTCGTCCAGCAGCACGGTGAGCGTGGCCTTGCGGGTTTCTGCCGCGCCTTGCATGGCGAATGGGTCTGTGCCGGCTGCCCCGCCACCAATGGTGGTGTACACGCTCTTGACGTGTTCGACCTTGCTGATCAGCAGGCGCGCATGCTCGGCCGAGGCCTTGGTCTGGGCCAGCGTGGCGCCGGGTGGAAGTTCCAGGTAAACCTGGGTTTGCGAGTTGTCATCGGCTGGAATGAAACCGGTCGGCAGCAACGGGATCAGCATCACCGAACCGAAGAAAAAAACCGTGGCCGCCGCCATGGTCGCAACGCGGTGTTTCATGCACCAGGCGGCTGCCCGCATGTAGGCGTTCATCCACTTGGGGTCGGAATGGGTGCCTACCACGGGCTTGAGAATGTAGGCCGCCATCATGGGGGTCAGCGCCCGCGCCACCACCAGCGAGGCAAACACCGCCAGCGAAGCCGTCCAGCCGAATTGCTTGAAAAATTTCCCGGCCACGCCGCTCATGAAGGCGGTAGGCAGGAAAACGGCGATCAGCGTGAATGTGGTGGCCACCACCGCCAGGCCGATTTCGTCGGCCGCTTCCATGGCGGCGGCATAAGGCGTTTTCCCCATGCGCAGGTGGCGCACGATGTTTTCAACCTCCACGATGGCGTCGTCGACCAGAATACCGATCACCAGCGACAGCGCGAGCAGCGTGACCACATTGATGGAAAAGCCCAGCAGGTGCATGCCGATGAAGGCCGGAATCACCGACAGCGGCAGCGCCACCGCAGAGACAAATGTGGCTCGCCAATCGCGCAGGAAGAGCCACACCACCAGCACAGCCAGGATGCCGCCTTCGTACAGCAGGTGCATGGATCCGTCGTATTCCTCCTGTACCGGTGTCACGAAATTGAAGGCCTCGTGGATTTCCACTTCGGGGTATTGCTGTTTGAGCTCGGCCAGTGCCGCCTGTACAGCGGCACCCACCGTCACTTCGCTTTCACCCCGGCTGCGTGACACCTCAAAGCCCACGACGGGTTTTCCGTCGAGCAGCGCGGCGGCGCGAGGTTCGGCCGTCGTGTCGCTTACGGTGGCCACTTCGTTGAGGCGAATGCGCCGTCCGTCGCTGAGCGCCAGCTCAAGTTGCCCCAGCTCCTGTGCGGACTTCACCGTCGCCAGCGTCCGCATGGGCTGCTCACTGCCGCCGAGGTCGGCGCGTCCACCTGCGCTTTCAGTCTGCACCTGCCGCAACTGCCGGGAAATGTCGGAGGCGGTCGCGCCCAGAGCCTGCAGCTTGGAAGGGTCCAGCGCGATGCGCACTTCGCGCGAGACGCCGCCCACCCGGTTGACCGCACCGACGCCGCGCACGGCCAGGAGCTTGCGGGAGATGTCGTTGTCGACAAACCAGGACAGCGCTTCTTCGTCCATGCGCGGTGAGCGTATGGTGAACGCCAGGACCGGCTGACTGGCCAGGTCCACCTTGCTGACGACCGGATCCCGCACGTCACCGGGCAATTCACTGCGCACCTTTGAAACGGCCGCGCGCACATCGTCCACCGCCTCCTGTACCGGCTTTTCAAGCCGGAATTCGGCAGTCACGCTCACGCCGCCGTCCTGCACCTTGGTGTGGATGTGTTTGAGGCCCTGCACGGTGGCAATGGAGTTTTCAAGCTTGCGGGCCACTTCCGTCTCAAGCTGGGCGGGCGCGGCGCCCGGCAGCGACGCCGAAACCGTCACGGTCGGCAGGTCGATGTCGGGGAAGTTCTGAACCTTCATGGCCTTGAAGGACAGCATCCCGGCAAAGGTCAGCAGCACGAACAGCATGACCGCGGGAATCGGATTTTTGATCGACCATGAGGAGACATTCATAGGGAGCGCTCCTTATTTGGTAGCTGCTTGTGCACGACTGGCGGGCGCTACAGGCTTATTGGGTGCTTCATCATTGACACGGACCAGGTCGCCGTCGTTCAGGAAACCTGCGCCGCTCACGATGACGCGGGCATCAGCCGTCAGGCCCGAGATGATTTCAAGCCGGTCACCGGCCAGCCGGCCGGTCTGCACCTTGAGCTGGCTGATGCGGTTGTCCGGGTTGAGCTTGAACACATAGTTGAAACCGTCGCGCACCACCAGTGCCGACTGCGGAACCGTGAGCGCGGACGTGGCGCCCAGCTCGAATTCACCGCGGGCAAACATGCCGGCTTTGGCTGGAGACGCCATGCCGGCAGACACCGGCAGGTCCACGTAGACCAGCGCCGCACGGGTTTGAGGGTCAACGCTGGGCGCGATCATTCGCACCTTGCCTTTGAGCTCGGCGCCGCTGGCGGCGACAACCGTCGCCATGGTGCCGGCCTTGATACGGCCCAACTCGGCGGAAGTGACTTCCGCGCGCCATTCCAGGCGCCCGCCGCGAATCAGCCTGAAGAGCTCGGTGCCCTGGGGCACCACCGAGCCGACGGTTGCTGTGCGCGCTGAAATCACGCCGCTGTCGGGCGCGAGAACCTGCGTATTCTTGCCACGCAGCTGCTGGGCCTCCAGCACGGCCTTGGCCGCTTCAACGCGCGCCTTGGCGGTCTGTTCGGCCGTGTTGTACTGGTTGATCTGCTGCTCGCTCAAGGCGCCGGAACTCGCCAGGGTGCGCGCGCGCGCGGCGTTGTCCGCGGCGTCGGACGCATTGGCCTGGGCTTCAATCAGGCTGGCGCGGGCCTGGGCCGTGTCGGCTTGCACGCTGTCGCCCGAAAACACAGCCAGCACCTGCCCGGCCTTGACCTGGTCGCCGACGTTGGCCTGCACCTGCACCAGCCGAAGGCCGTTGGATTCGGAACCGATCACCGCCTCCTGCCAGGCGGTGATATTGCCGTTGGCGCTGAGTTTGACGGGCAAGCTCATTTGAACCGGCAGCGCGGTGGCGACGGTAAGGGCTGGCTTGGACGTAGTGGCCTTGGAGTCCGGCTTTGCGTCGGATTGCGAGGAGAAAATGGCCACAGCCCCGGCGATCAATACAGCGACAGCTATTAAAACGATAGCAACGGATTTGAGTTTGAATTTGGGCATGGTGTGCAATGGGTCTGTCATGGAAGGTGGCAGTGTGCTCAAACCGCCGTTCAGGGCGCGGTGGTGGCGACGGGAGTTGTGGGGCCGGGAACCTCTGACGCCGATGCCGGCGCCGGCACCGGCGGTTCGGCGGTGCTCCAGCCGCCGCCCAGCGCGCGGTACAGCGCGACCCAGGCGTTGCGGCGGTCGCGTTGCAAGGTGACCACAGCGCTTTGGGCCGACAGCAGGGTACGGCGGGCGTCTTCGAGTTCGACCAGGCTGGCCAGCCCGCTTTTGTAGCGGGCCTCGGTGCCGGTGAATGACGCGCGGTAGCCTTGCGCGGCAACCAGCGCATCCTCGTTGCGTTCGGCGGTGCTTTGCAGATTGACCAGCGCTTCCTCGACCTCCCGCACAGCCTTGCGTACGCTGGCCCGGTATTGCGCCGCGGAATCTTCGTAGCGGGCCCTGGCTGCGTCTACGTTGGCTGCGCTGGCCCCGCCGTCAAACAGCGGAACAGTCAGCTGGAGCGGCCCGACCGTCCAGGTGTCAAAACGCTGGGTGGAGGCGCTGGTGCGGCTCCTGGCGGTAAAAACAGAGCCGCTCAAACTTAGCTTGGGAAAGCGCTGCGCCTGGGCACTGCCCACTTCCAGGTGGGCAGCATCCACTTCGCGCGCCGCGTTGAAGATGTCGGGCCGTTGGGCCAGCACTTCAGCGGGCACGCTGATGACGGGTGCAGGAGATTCCCGCGTCAGGTCAGCGGGCGTGTCGGCCAGCTTTTGGCGCAAGGCGGCCTCATCGATCGCCGTGAGCGCGACCAGGGCCTTGATATCCAGATCGCACAGCGCGCGCTGCTGGATGGCGTTGCCGTGGCCCTCAGCGGCGCTGGCGCGCGCCAGCGCCGCGGTGGCAGGCGCCTGGAAGCCGGCTTTAGTGCTGAGATCCGCCAGCCGCGCGGTTTCGGCGCGGCTGGCCGCGTCGGCACGCGCCACATCCAGCAGTTTCTCGCAGGCGCGAAAGCTGTAGTACTGCGTCGCGATTTCAGCTGCGACCGAGACGCGCGCGGAATGCCACATCGCCTGCGAGCCTTCAAAACGCTGCTGGTCCGCGTCCCGGGTGGCGGCGTACTGTCCGAACAGGTCGATTTCCCAGGACGTTTGCAGGCCTGCTTCAAGGGTCGTGGTGATCGGCGGCGTCGTCCGGTTCATAGGCGCCCCCCTTCCCCGGCTGGCGCTGCCGACTGCGTCCAGCTTGGGGACCATCGCTGCACCGGAGGCTACGCGCGAGGCCCGGGCCTGCTCGATGTTGGAGCGCGCTGTCGAAACGGTCGGGCTGACCGATTCGCCCGCCATGATCAGCTCCACCAGCAAGGGGTCGTTTTGTTGCTGCCACCATTGCGACAAACCAGTCAGGCTGCCGCCGTGGGGCAACGCGGCCGTAGTGCCTCCCGCAGGCAGGGGGGTGTGCCACTGTGCGGGGATCGAAGCTGAAGGCGCGGGGCGTGGACCATCAATAGCGCAGCCGCCCAGCAGCAGCGCGCATGCGCCGAACAGCGGTCCCACAGCCGGCAAGCGGAAGCGTCGGCTTCCCGAGTCAGTTTTTATCATGATGTGCTGTTGTCAATCGCGGCATGACAGCCGCGGGAAAGTCGGGAAGAGGATTTCGGCGTGCCATTTCGACGCCCACCATGGCTTCGGAATACGCGACAAGGCTGACGGCCCATTGCTCCAGGGCCTCAGGTGTTCCGAACAGCTGGGGCCTGATCACTTCCACGACCTCGCGGCTGAGGAACGTCTGAAGCGCCAGCCCGGTGATGGAGAACGCCAGCCTGTGCACTTCATCGTCGGCTTTGGTGAGCCCCAGGTGGCGGCAAAGCACGTTGACCAGCGCGGCATGTGCCGGCTTGATGCCCTGGTCAATTTCTTCTGCCCACAGACCGGTTGGTTCCAGCATCTCGCGAAAGTGCAGCTTCATGCACAACTGCACCAGCTCACCTTGGCGCAAGGGTTCCAGGAAGCTCGAAAAAAAACCCTCAAGGGATTGCCGCAAAGTGAAGTGGGGCTGGTTGTACAGCGCAATGTCATCGCGCGCGCTGCCCAACGGTTCGGTGAAAACGGCCTGGTACAGACCGGCTTTGTCGCCAAAGTAATAGCTGATCGCGGCCACGTTGGCTCCCGCAGCATGGGCGATATCGCGAATCGAGGTTTTTGCAAACCCTTTTTCGGAAAATAGCCTGAGTGCCGCGAGCAGCAAATGCGCTCTGGCATGGGCGCCATCGGAGCGTTGTTTTCGGCTTTCGCCTTCTGGCTTGGCAGAGCGCGAAAGCGCGTGGGTAGGCTGGGCGGATGTCATGTGCCCGCATTAGAGCACATAATCAAACAACTGATTGAATTAAATCATTCGTTTGATTTGAAGGTGGCGACCCACAGCTGCTGGATCGCTGCGCGCTCCGCCTCCAGCACAGGAGGGTTGACCTGGGTCGGCTCTTCGTTGAGCCGCGCCCGATGCTGGACCCGCCGCAGTTCGCGGTAGGCACTCGCCGCCCGCTGGCCCACGCCGGCCGGAAGCAAACCGGCAGTTTCTGCGCGCAGCAGCAGTGAAATGTTGCCGACGTTGTCCCTCAGTTCCGGGTGCAAGGCTGATTGGGAAAGCACGAGGAACTGGACGGCGAACTCGGCATCCACCATGCCACCCGCGCTGTGCTTGACATCAAATTTCTCTGCCTTGAGCGAAGGCGAGCCGCCTGAAGCCTGTGGCGCATGAATGCTCTTGATCGGATGGGCGTCGCGCACTTTCTCGCGCATGGCCACAATTTCATTGCGCAGTGCAACAATGTCGCGCGCCGCCGTAATGACCGTCTCCCGGACCTGGTCAAACCGCATCCGCAAGGACTCGTCACCCAGCAGGAAGCGCGCACGCGTCATGGCCTGATGTTCCCAGGTCCATGCGGTATTGCTGCCGCGCTGCTGCTGGTAGCGGGTATAGGCCTCGAAACTGGTGACCAGCAACCCTGAATTGCCATTGGGGCGCAAGGCGGTGTCGATTTCAAACAGATCGCCTTCACCGGTCTTGATGGTCAACCAGTTAATCAGCTTGCGCACAAACGCCGCATAGACTTCGGGCGCCCGTTCATCATCGTCCTCATAGACGAACACGATATCGAGATCGCTGCCGTAACCCAGCTCTTTGCCGCCCAGCTTGCCATAGGCGATGATGGCGAACTGCGGCGTTTCGCGATGCCGGTTCCTGAGGCGCTGCCAGCACCAGTCGGTGGTGAGGTTCAGCACGGCTTCGGCGAGCGCCGTCAAATCGTCGGCCACCTGCTCGACTGTGAGTACGCCTTCCAGGTCGCGTGCCAAAGTGCGGAACACTTCCGCATGGTGGGCGCGGCGCAGCAGGTTCAGGCAGGTTTCCTCGTCGTCTTCTCCGGTACTTCTGAGCGCGGCCAGCCGCTGCTGCAGGTCCCGCGCGAAGGACGCGCCGTCAAAGCGCTCCTTGAGCAATTCGTCGCTGGCTAGCTCGTCAATGACGCCGGGGTGTTGCAGCAGATAACGCGCGGGCCATTTGGCAGCCCCCAGCAGGCGCAACAGGCGTTCGTGCACCGCCGGCCTCTCCAACAGCAGCGCCAGGTAGCTCTCCCGCCTCAGGAGTGGTTCTATCCAGTCAATGATGCGCACGGCCGCTTCCTCGGTGACCGTGCCTTCCGCCAGCCAGGCGG
The DNA here is from genome assembly GCF_050626995.1 of Polaromonas aquatica. Lineage (GTDB taxonomy): Bacteria > Pseudomonadota > Gammaproteobacteria > Burkholderiales > Burkholderiaceae_C > Polaromonas > Polaromonas aquatica_A. The sequence goes on from NZ_CP192467.1 coordinate 2,181,968, forward strand.
CGGTACGCTGTACCAGACGCGCCAGGCGCACGCGGGAGTCTTCGCGCAAAGCCAGCACCCGGGGATGCTGGCGCCACAGCGCCAGACGGGTGCGGAACTGTTCGGGCCATTGTTCCGACAATTGCTCCAGCAGGTCTTCGAGTTGCTGCGGGGCGGGCTTGGCTGTCTTGCCGCAACCTTTGCAGTCGGGCTTGCCGCCCAGCAGTTTGTCGAACTCCCCGGCCACCAGCTCCCGGTGGGTATCGAGCTCACTCAGGAAAGGGCAGCAATTGCTGTAGCCCAGCGTTTGTGCGATCCATGCCAAATCATCGTCGCGAGTCGGCAGGACGTGGGTCTGCTGGTCATCCAGGTACTGGATGCGATGCTCCACCCGGCGAAGAAAGTCATAGGCCCGCGCCAGCGCGTCGGCGGTTTCCTGCAGCATCAGCCCTGCGCGCGCCACGCGTTGCAAGGCATCGACAGTGGGACGGGTGCGCAGCTCGGGAAATTGTCCGCCGCGCACGACCTGTAGCAATTGCACGGTGAATTCAATTTCACGAATGCCGCCGCGCGACATCTTGACATCGTTCGCCCGTTCAGGGTGACCGGCGCAGCGCTTGGCGGCATGCTCGCGAATCTGCCGGTGCAGGATGCGCAGCGCATCGAAGACGTTGTAGTCCAGGTAGCGCCTGAATACGAAGGGTAGCACAGAGCCGCGCAGGGCTTGGGCTGAGCCGTCCTGCACGCATTCAAGCGGCGCCACCACCCGGCTCTTGAGCCAGGCGAAGCGTTCCCATTCACGGCCCTGTGCCTGGAAATACTCTTCCAGGGCACTGAGAGAAATAGCGGCAGGACCGGAGTTCCCGTTGGGCCGGAGTGCCAAATCCACCCGAAACACAAACCCGTGTTCAGTGGCGTCGCCTATCAGGCTGAAGACGGCTTTGACCTGGTGTGCAAAGTATTCGTGGTTTGATATCTGCCCGCGGCCGTCGCTGCGCCCGCTGGTTTCGCCGTCCTGGTCGTAGACATAAATGAGGTCGATGTCACTGGAAACGTTGAGTTCGCGCGCCCCCAGTTTGCCCATGCCCACAATCCACATGCGGGCACGTTCCCCGTCGGGAGTCATGGGCGCGCCATGCAGTTTGTCCAGTTCGGCCCCGGACTCCTGCATGGCAACGTCAAGGGCCAGTTCGGCCAGCTCGGTCATGGCGCGGGTAACTACCGCAAGCGGTGCCTGGTTTTCAAAGGTGCCGTCACAGTCGAGCACCACCAGCCTTTCCATGACCAGCTGGCGAAGCACCCGAAGCGCCGCACCAGTCGCCATGCCCTGCGCCAATAACGCGTCCAGTGCGTCCTGCATGCTGGCGCGAACGGGCGCACCGCCAGACAGGAGGGGGAGCTGACCGGCATAACGGCGGCGGATGCGCTGCACGAACCGTGAATAGTCCGACGCGGCCGGCCCGGCGGCGAGGAGGGTATCAGTTCGGGCGATTGGGGCGACGGTCATCACACTACTTCACAAAACTTCATGGTTCGCCGCCGGGCGAACGCTGGCCCCGGCGGTCATAATTCTCATGTCAATGGAGCCAACGATCCCCAGCCTGCCTACCTTGCCGCCGCAACGACTGCGATGGCTTGCCCTTGCCATGCGCGTGTTGCTATGGCTAGTTGCCACGGCCTGGGTACTCTTCGGCCTGACCTGGTTCCTGCTGCATGGCTGGATTGTGCCGCGAATCGGGGAGTTCCGTCCGCGCCTGGAAATAGAGGCCAGCAAGGCTCTGGGGGTGCCTGTTCGCATTGGCGGAATCAACGCTCATACCAGGGGGATGATCCCCTCATTCGAACTGCGCGATGTGACCCTCCTCGATGCACAAGGGCGCGAGGCAGTGCGGCTGCCGGTAATTCTTGGCGCCTTGTCCGCCTCTTCGATCTGGGGGCTCGGTTTCGAGCAGCTTTATATCGACAAACCCGAGCTGGATATCCGCCGTGCTGCGGACGGCAAAATCTACGTGGGCGGGCTGGACGTTTCGCAGGACCGCGCGGGCGGCCAGAGTGCCGCTGCCGACTGGTTCTTCTCCCAGACCGAGTTTGTCATACGGAACGGCACCGTACGCTGGACGGACGAAATGCGTCAGGCGCCGCCGCTGGCGTTGACGCAGGTTGACTGGGTCATGCGCAATGCACGGCGCCGGCATCTCATACGCCTGGATGCCACGCCCCCTGCGGAATGGGGTGACAGGTTCACTGTTCGGGGCATATTCCGGCAATCCTTGTTGTCCAGCAACGCGGGTGATCTTGACGCCTGGACGGGGCAACTGTTTGCCGAGTTCGGCCGGGTAGATGCCTCGCGCATCAGGCAATACGTCAACACGGACACGTTGGGCGTGGAGCTGATGCGCGGAAATGGCGCGCTTCGCGCCTGGGCGGATGTCAACAAGGGGCGGATCACCGGCGGGACGGCTGACGTAGCGCTGCAGGACGTGGATGCCCGGTTCGGCGCGAAGCTGCAACCGCTGGGCTTCGACTCCGTCGCAGGGCGTATTGGCGGCGGGCAACGCGCCAACGGCTTTGATTTCAACACGGAGGGCTTGCGCTTTCGAACCCGTGATGGCCTGCAGTGGCCGGGCGGCAATGTGGCGCTGGTGCATACCGGAGACGAGGCTGGCGTGCCGCAGCACACCGAATTGAAGGCGGACAAACTCGATCTTGCCGCGCTCGCGCAAATTGCCAACCGCCTCCCGCTGGATGCTGCCGCACACGCCCTGATCGTCTCCTTCGCGCCCAAGGGACTGGTGGAGGCTGTCGTGGCGCGCTGGCAGGGGCCAGTCGACGCACCCTCAACTTACGCCGCGAAGGGAAGGGTTGCCGGCCTGGCCATCGCCGCCCTGCCGGCGGCCTCGGCGCCGTCACAGGCATCTGCCGCGGCTACGCACGCCAGGACGGGCCGACCCGGTATCAGCGGCGCCTCGATCGACTTTGACCTGACGCACGAGGGCGGGCAGGCCAAAGTGAAAATCACCAACGGTGCGCTCGATCTGCCGGGCGTATTTGAGGATCCGGTTGTGCCCTTTGAACAGCTTTCGGTCGACACTCAATGGAAATTCTCGGGCCGCAAAATCGAGGCGCAACTGCGCAACCTGCGCTTTGCCAACGCGGATGCCCAAGGCGAAGCGCAAGCCACCTGGCGCACCGAGGACGTGGCCGGCCACGCGCCCGCGGCGGGCGCGCCCGACCGCCGGTTTCCTGGCGTGCTGGATTTGCAGGGGGTTCTGAGCCGGGGCGACGGTGAACGGGTGCATCGCTACCTGCCGCTGGTGCTGCCCGGCCCAGTGCGCCACTACGTGCGCGACGCAGTGGTGCAGGGCGAGGTCAGCGATGTGAAGTTCAAGGTCAAGGGTCCTCTCGCGCACCTGCCCTTTACCAATCCGGCACAAGGTGAATTCCGGGTGTCCGCCAACATCCGAAACGGACACTTCGCCTATGTGCCTAAAACCATACAACCTTCAGGTGCTGCGCCTTGGCCGGCCCTGACAGAGCTCAGCGGCGAACTGGTTTTCGACCGCGCATCGCTGGAGGTGAATGGCGCCACCGGCAAGGTCGCCGGTCTGCCGGGCCTGCAGCTGATCAAGGGCGATGCGCGCATCCCCGACCTCACCCATAACTCGACGGTTCACGTGAATGTTGGTCTCAAGGGGGCGCTGAGCGACGCGCTGGGCTTCGTCAACCAGTCGCCGGTGGGCGGCATGACCAGCCACGCGCTGGCTGCGACCAAGGCAAGCGGCGCGGGCGACTACCGCTTCCGTCTGGAATTGCCCATCCACTCGATTGACAAATCCCGTGTCGAAGGCACTGTCACGCTGCCTGGCAACGATGTGCAGTTCGCAGCGGCCGCCCCCATGCTGGCAAAACTCAAGGGTGTGGTGAACATCAGCGAAAAAGGCTTTTCTGTTGCCGGTGGTCAGGCACGGCTGCTGGGCGGTGATGTTCGCTTTGACGGTGGCCTGCGATCACAGCCGCGCGCCACGGGCAGCGCCGAGACGGAAACCATTGCGACCTTCAAGGCGCAAGGCAATGTCACCGCGGAAGGGTTGCGCCAGGCCGGGGAACTGGGGCCGCTGGCGCGCATGGCACAAAATGCCAATGGGAGCACGCCCTACACGGCGACACTCGGGTTTCGCCGCGGCATGCCGGAATTGGCTATCTCCAGCAGCCTGCAGGGCATGGCGTTGAGCCTGCCCGCGCCCTTGGGCAAGACGGCAGAAGCGGTCCTGCCGCTGCGCTTCGAGAATGCCCTGCTGCAAGCTTCCATGGTCCCCGGGCAAAAGCTGGAAGACCAGCTTTCGGTCTCGATCGGACGCATAGCGTCCCTCGTTTATGTCCGCGACCTGAGCGGCGCCGAGCCCCGCGTGATACGCGGCGGCATCGGCGTGGGGCTTGAGCCAGGCGAGACCGTACCTCTGCAGGAAGGCGGTGTGGCGGCCAACATCAACCTGGCGCAGGTGGATCTTGATGCCTGGCAGAAATTGCTGGGAGATTCCACGGTCGGCGGTGCGCTCCAGGCGGGCCCGTCGGCGGCTTCTTCCGCTGCGCTCAATCGCGCCGCCGCAGACGCGGCCATGAGCTACCTGCCGACGGTGATGGCCATTCGGGCCAGGGAACTGGTGGTGGAAGGTCGCAAGCTGAACAATGTGGTGGTGGGCGGCTCTCGTGAAGGCCTGACCTGGCGTGCAAACATCGATGCAACGGAACTCAACGGGTATATCGAATTCCGCCAGCCCGGCGGCATAGGTGCCGGGCGCGTCTACGCGCGGCTTTCCCGCCTGAGTCTGGCGCCGGGTACGGCCAGTGAAGTCGAGGCCATCCTGAACGAGCAGCCCGCCAGCATTCCCGCGTTGGACGTCGTGGTGGAAGACCTGGAGCTGCGCGGAAAAAAACTGGGACGCGTCGAGATCGACGCCGTCAACCGTGGCGCGTCTGCCGCCGCCCGCGATGGGGTGCGCGAATGGCGCCTGAACAAGTTCAATGTCATCCTTCCCGAAGCTGTGCTGACGGCTACAGGTAACTGGGTGGCGATCAATGCCCAGGGCGTTGCGGCGGGTGCGCCGCGCACCGCGCGGACGCTGTCGGAGCGCCGCCGCACGGTCATGAACTTCAAGCTGGACATCGCCGATTCGGGTGAACTGCTCAAACGCTTCGGCATGGGCGAAGTCATTCGCCGCGGCAAGGGCAAGCTCGAAGGCCAGGTCGCCTGGATGGGGTCTCCCCTCAGCCTGGACTACCCGAGCATGAGCGGGCAGTTCAACATCAATGTGGAGTCGGGACAGTTCGTCAAGGCCGACCCCGGTATCGCCAAACTGCTGGGAGTGTTGAGCCTGCAATCTTTGCCCAGGCGGTTGACCCTGGATTTTCGGGACGTTTTTTCCGAAGGCTTTGCTTTTGACTTTGTTCGCGGGGACGTCAACATCAACCAGGGAGTGGCCTACACCAATAACCTGCAGATGAAAGGCGTGAGCGCCGCCGTCCTGATGGAAGGCAGTGCCGATATTGCCAGGGAGACACAGAGCATCAAAGCAGTCGTGGTGCCGGAAATCAACGCTGGAACGGCTTCCTTGATTGCCACGGCCATCAACCCGGCGATCGGCCTGGGCAGCTTTCTCGCCCAGATGTTCCTGCGCCGGCCATTGATGCAGGCGGCAACGCAGGAATTCCATATTGATGGAACCTGGTCTGACCCGAAAATCACCAAAGTGGACCGCAAGGCACAGGCTGCAGCAGAGCCTGTTCAGGAGGCTCGTTAACCATGAAGATTGCTGCCATTCAGATGGTTTCAGGCACACGCGTGCAGGACAACCTGGCTGCGGCGCGCCAACTGCTTGAACAGGCTGCCGCCCAGGATGCCGAACTGGCCGTGTTGCCGGAATATTTCTGCGTCATGGGCGTGAAGGACACCGACAAGCTGAAAGTTCAGGAAAACCTTGGAGCGGGCTTGATACAGGACTTCCTGAGCCAGTCGGCGCGTGAACTCGGCTTGTGGATTGTGGGCGGCACGCTGCCCATGGCAACTTCTGATCCGCTGCGCGCGCGCAATTGTTCGCTGGCCTACGCGCCGACGGGCCAGTGCGCCGCACGGTACGACAAGATTCACCTTTTCCGCTTTACGCAGGGTCAGGAAGACTACGACGAAAGGCGCGTGCTGGAGCCCGGTGCGCAGCCCGTCCGGTTTGACCTGGCTTCCCGCGATGGCCACGTGTACACCGTTGGCATGACCATTTGTTATGACCTGCGTTTCCCGGAGCTCTACCGTGCCTTGAAAGCCGATGTGCTGCTGGTGCCGAGCGCGTTTACCTACACCACCGGGCAGGCTCACTGGGAGGTGCTTCTGCGCGCCCGCGCCATTGAAAACCAGGCCTATGTGATTGCGGCGGCGCAGGGCGGCACGCATGAGAACGGCCGCCGTACCTGGGGCCATAGCATGCTGGTGGATCCCTGGGGTGTGGTTGTGGCCCAGCAGGCGGAAGGCGCGGGCGTTGTCCTGGGGGACATCCTGAATGCCCATACGGAAGGCGTGCGAAATCGTTTGCCCGCGCTGAATCACCGCTTCTTATGAGGCTGGCGGCGTGAGGTTTCCGTTTGCAAAAGGCGTCAGCCGTGCCAGCCGGCGCTGGTCTCTGTGGGCGTTGCTGGTGGTATTGGTGCTGGCCTTGCTGGGCACCCTGGTCTGGCTGGCGGGGCGGTATGAGTCCAGCATGGTGCAAAGCCGCCTGGAGCATGACGCAACGGAAGCGGTAACCGATATCCGCTCAGGGTTGACTCGCAACATCCAAACCCTGCAGGCGCTCCAGTCAGGCGACCGCACGCCGGAGTCGTGGCATGCCTCTGCGGCCGATCTGCTGCGTGAGCGCCGCGAAATCATGCGGCTTGAGTGGCGTAACGAAACGCTCGATGTGCTCGGGTTTGTGGAGACGCCTTATCGCACTTCGGTGTTTGAGCTGCTCGGACGCGGCAGTTTGCAAACCGACGTAGGCCTGACCTGCACGACAGCCGGGCGCCTGAGTGGTGCGGCCTACTCCACCAGCTATTTCATGCCGCAGCGCGACGGCCTGGGGTTGGAGGTGCTCGACATGTGCCTGCCCATCATGGTGGCGGGGCGCCTTACGGGGTATAGCGTGATCACCTATTCGCTGCAGGACATGTTGGGAGAACTGGTCGGCCGCCAGCTCGCCCGGGGCATTGGCCTGTCTTTTACTGAGGCGGACGGCACACGCCTGGCGCTGCAAGGCATGCCTTCTCGCGGCAGCCGGATCTATATTGCGCAGCAGCTGCTGGACCTGCCCGGCAATACGCTCGTGGTCAGGATGGAAAGCCGGCTGGGCACACCGGCACTTTTCCCCAATGTGCTTACCGCATTGGTGACGGCCATGTCGCTGGCCTTGCTTGCCGTGTTGTACCTGCTTGCAAGGGACATGCGCCGCAGGCTGAAAGTCGAGCATGACCTCGGCGAAGCCCTGGCTTTTCGCAAGGCCATGGAGGATTCCGTGCTGACGGGCCTGCGCGCGCGCGACCTGCAAGGGCGTATCACCTATGTGAATCCGGCGTTCTGCAAAATGGTTGGCGTGGATGCCAAGGATTTGCTTAACCAGAGCTTTCCTTCTCCCTACTGGCCGCCCGAACTGGCCGGCGTCTACCAGCAGCGCCAGGAAATCCGGCTGGCGGGGAACAGCTTGCCCCGGGAAGGCCATGAGTCGGTGTTCATGCGGCGCGACGGCACACGGTTCCCCGTGTTGATCATGGAGGCCCCGCTGATCAATGCCGTGGGCAAGCACACCGGCTGGATGAGTGCGATTCTGGACGTCAGCGAGCAGCGCCGTGTGGAGGAGATTTCCCGTGCCAGCCAGGATCGCCTGCAGGCAACCGCCCGGCTGGCGATGGTCGGAGAGATGGCCTCGCTGCTCAGCCATGAACTCAACCAGCCGTTGGCTGCCATCTCAAGCTACGCCACCGGCTCGATCAATCTCCTGCAGGACCGGATGGACTACGACCAGCCGCTCGCAGCGAGTGTGGGCCCCGCTTCGGCGCCGCTGTCGGAAGACCTGCAGCTTGCGATGCGCCGCATCGCCGAGCAAGCCGAACGCGCGGGAAAGGTCATCAAGAGCGTGCACGATTTTGTGAGGCGGCGCGACCAGGTGCGCGAAGCTGTGGAGCCTCGCGCCCTGCTGGATGCCATCATGCCGCTGGTGACCCTTCAGGCCCGCAAGCTCGGCGTGACAGTGGCGATTGAGGTGGACGAAACCTGCGCGCCTGTGCTGTGTGATCGCACCATGGTCGAACAGGTGCTGCTCAATCTTTCACGCAACGGCATGCAAGCCATGCAGGCCGCGGCCTTTGAAGCCGGGGCGGCCGAGCCTTCTCCTCGGGAGAAGGTATTGACACTGCGTATCAGGCCGGCGGCATCGAATGCGCAGAGTCGCTGGGTCGAGTTTTCGGTGGCGGATTGCGGCGAAGGTATTTCCGTCGAAGTGGCCGAACAACTTTTCACGCCGTTTTTCACCACCAAGGAAGAGGGGATGGGGCTGGGCTTGAGCCTGTGCCGCACCGTGATTGAACAGCACGGCGGCTTCCTCGGGTTTGAGCCCGCCCAGCCACGCGGTACGATTTTCAGTTTCACCCTGCCGGCGGCGCAGCCGCATGATGCAGGGCCCCACGCAGCCTGAAGGACGCAGCATGGAACCTATTCAAAATGCCACGGTGTATATCGTTGACGACGATGCCAGCGTACGCGATGCGCTGGCGTGGTTGCTGCGCTCGCGCCGCCTGCTGAGTGAAACCTTCGACAGTGCCGAGGCATTTGATGCCCGGGTGTCCCGGCAATTCACGGTCCAGTCGCCCTCCTGTGTACTGCTGGACGTGCGCATGGCCGGCCTGAGCGGGCTGGCCATGTTCGAGAAACTGATTGCCTATGGCTTGCTGCCGACCTTGCCGGTGATTTTTCTGACGGGCCACGCGGATGTGCCTACCGCGGTTGACGCTGTCAAGCGCGGCGCTTTTGACTTCTGCGAGAAGCCTTTTTCAGACAATGCGCTGGTAGACCGCATCGAACAGGCCCTTAACCATTCAGCCGGGGCGCTGGCCCAGCACAGCGAGTCCACCGGCTTGCAGGCGCGGTTGAATGGCTTGACCGACCGTGAGCGAGATGTGATGAAGCTGGTAGTGGGCGGGCTGCCCAACAAGCTCGTGGCTGACCAGCTTGATATCAGCGTACGCACAGTGGAGGTTCACCGTGCCCGGGTTTTTGACAAAATGGGCGTCAAGTCGGCCGTGGAGCTGGCCAACCTGCTGCGCAACCTGTAGCTGCAGCGCCAGGCTTATTTTTTTCCGGGCTCTGCGGGGGTCTCTGAATGGTCTGATTCCTTTAATTCGCCATTTTTACGGCCCGAGAACATCGTCCACCACACAATGAAGACCAGCAGCAGTAACGCCCCCAGGGCTTCGAGCAAAAGTAGGGCCATGACATTTCCTTGGATTTCAAAGAAGGCTGCTATGCCTTCGTTATCGTCAATATGCTCAGCGCGCTCAATGCGGCTTGTGCCAATTATCGCCATGGTGACGTTGCTCGCCTCCTGCGCCAGTCCGCCCTTGCCGCCTTCATCCGCCCCGGCCGGGGATCCCGTGGCGCCGGGCACCCGCGCCGGTGATAGCGGCCCGTTGCCAGCACCCATGGTGCAAGGGAAAAGCCGCTGGGTGGCGGTGCGCTGGGCCGAGCTGCCTGGTTTTGAAGAAGACACGCTGTTTGAGGCCTGGAATGCCTGGCTCAAGAGCTGTGAGCGCCCCGGACCCGCTTTTGCGTCCCTGTGCGGCGACATAAGGCGCCTCAGCATTGCGTCTGCAGATGAGCAGCGCAACTGGATGGTCAAGCGTTTGCAGCCCTACCGGGTGGAGAGTTCGCAAGGCGCGGCCGATGGGCTGCTCACCAGCTATTACGAACCAGTGCTCAAGGCCAGCCGGCAGCCTGGCGCGGGTTATGAGGTGCCGTTGTACCGCCCTCCCGCCTCACTGGGCAGCCGCAAGCCGTGGTTTTCACGGCAAGAGATCGATACCTTGCCCGAGGCCAAGGCGGCATTGAAGGGCCGGGAAATCGCCTGGCTGGCTGACCCGGTGGAGGCGATGTCGCTGCACATACAAGGCTCGGGCCGGCTGAACATCACCGAAGCCGATGGGTCGCAGCGCGTCGTGCGCGTAGCGTATGCGGGCACGAACGAGCAACCGTTTCGAAGCGTGACCCAATGGCTGCTGGAGCAGGGCGAAGGCCGCATGACGGCGCCCTGGGTGGAATCCACCAAGGCCTGGGTTGCGAAAAATCCGCAGCGTGCGCAGCAGATGCTCTGGAGCAATCCGCGCTATACCTTCTTCCAGGAACAGCCCCTGAGTGAGCTGGATACCGCCTTTGGCCCCAAAGGTGCACAGGGTGTGGCGCTGACACCGGGCCGCTCGATTGCCGTGGATCCGGGAAGCATTCCTTACGGCACGCCGGTTTGGCTGGCGTCCCGCGGCGGCGCGCTCAATCTGCAGAAGCTGGTTCTGGCGCAGGACACCGGCAGCGCCATCGTGGGGGCCGTCAGGGCGGACTACTTTGCAGGAACCGGCCCGGAAGCCGGCCTGCTGGCCGCGCGTGTGAACCAGCCGCTACGGCTCTGGGTGCTCTGGCCGAAGTGAGCCCTGGAACTTCAGGAATCCAGAAGGAGATCCCATGGAAAAACATTTGGCCAGACCTTTCGCGGCCCTGGCAGCCTTGGCCGGCGTGCTTATCTTGACAGGCTGCGCGGCGGGCTATGGGCCATCAGGCACCGCGCACTACCGCTGCGAACACGGCGTTGACTTCAAGGTGAGGTTTGTGGACGACACTGCCGTGCTGGATGGCGCCAACGGCTCGGACCTGTTGTTTCGCGATGCCGGTGGGCAGGGGCCGCAGCAGGCGGTTTATGCCAATCCGCGAATGCGCGCTGAGTTTGGTCTCGGCGCCAGCGGCCGTGAGGCGGTTCTGCGTTATCCGCTGCTGCCGTTAACGGCGCGCTGCGTGCGTGATTGACTCCTGGAGCCGCTCAGAAACCTTCCTCTTTAGCGCACCGAAAGGCGGACTTCGACCCTCATACCGTCCCGGCGGGTGGATTGCCGGCTGTCAGTGATACCGCTGCTGCTGGCGGCGCCCGCATCGTCCGATTCAGCCACGGTGACCCATTCCCCGAGGCGAACAGTCAGCGAGGTGCTGGTGGACGAGGAGGACAGGGGAGCCTGCGGCGACGAGCCTGTGCGGCTGGCCTGCCCCGCGGCCAGTTCCAGCTCCACGCTGTCGCCGCCGTACCAGGTGGGCCTGGCTGAAAAGCCGCTGTTGGCCTCGATGAACACGGTGCCGGCCTGGCGTGCCTGCACCAGCCGCAGAGGCTGGCTGTTGCCCAGGTTGATGTTGGCGTTGCGGCCATTGAGCACCAGCACGCGCTGCACCAGGTCGCGTGAATCGCTGCGCTGGTTGTCCTGGGCTGTGATCTGGCCATTGAGGCCCGAACGGCCCGGTTGCAGCACGACACCGCCCTGCGCGCCCAGGGCGCTCTGGGAGCGCAGGCTGCTGCCGGCCTGCCGCACTTCGATCTGCAGGTTGCGCATGGGTAGCGGTTCCGGATTTGCTCCTGAATTGATAGCTGGTTGCGCTTGCAGGGCGGGCGCCAAGGCCATGAAAAGCATCAAAACGAGATAGGCGGGGCTGGAAATCGGTTTCATGCGGGGCTCCTTGAGGTGTTGTTTTTGCAACTCTTTCGTACGTCCCTCGTTGTGCGCCGCGAGGGGTTCAATGCTATCAAATCAATAGCTGGTTGTGCTCGTTAATAAAGGGTGGCGAGCACTATTTGCTTGAATTTTAAGCTGCAGCCCGAGTCAGGTGCCCGAGCGGCAGTGCGCTGCTCGCCTTGACCTCCCCAAGTGAAAAGCTGGTGTGCAGGTCTTTCACATTGGGCAGGTTGATCAGGTTTTGCAGCGCAAACTTGCTGAACGCTTCCAGGTCTTGCGCCACCACTTGCAGTTCAAAGGTGCCGGTGCCGCTGATGTAGTGGCAGGAAACGATCTCAGGCAGCTTTTTGATGGCTTCTTCCAGCTGGCGTGTGGCGTCGCCGCTGTTGCGGTCGGCGTCCAACCGCACAAAAGCCAGCACACCCAACCCGATTTTGTGGCGGTTAATCTCTGCCCGGTAGCCGGTGATAAAACCGCTTTCCTCCAGCGCCCGCACCCGCCGCCAGCACGGCGCGGCCGACAACCCGACGCGCGAAGCGAGTTCCGTGTTGGTCAACCGCGCGTCGAGTTGCAACTCATTCAGGATGGCGATGTCAAACTTATCTAATGTTTCCATATGTGCCATTCTGCAGCAAGATTCTTTCTGGAAGTGGCCTAAATCGGGCAAACAAAGCAAAGACATATCTGGGCTGGCGGCATACACTTTGAATGCAACTAGAGGCGCACCCTATCCGGGTGTGACCCTCCTGCCAGCCTGCCCACAAGGCGGTACTAAAAACAGTCCTGGAGACCCACGAACATGAACGCGCCCCTACCCGAACACATCCGCAAGGCCCTGGAAACCGTCACCTTGGACGATAAGTACAGCCTGGACCATGGCCGCGCCTTCATGAGCGGCGTCCAGGCGCTGGTCCGGCTGCCGATGCTTCAGCGCACACGTGATGCCATCGAGGGGCTGAATACGGCCGGTTTTGTCAGCGGCTACCGCGGCTCGCCGCTGGGCGGTTATGACCAGGCCCTATGGGCCGCCAAAAAGCACCTGGCCGCGCAAAACATCGTGTTCCAGCCTGGCGTCAATGAAGAGCTGGGCGCCACGGCCGTCTGGGGCACGCAGCAGCTGGACCTGTATCCGCAAAGCAAAAAATTCGACGGCGTGTTCGGCATCTGGTACGGCAAGGGCCCGGGCGTGGACCGGTGCTCGGACGTCTTCAAGCACGCGAACATGGCGGGCACCGCCAAACACGGCGGCGTGATCGCCATCGCCGGCGACGACCATGTGTCCAAGAGCTCCACCGCTGCCCACCAGAGCGACCACATCTTCAAGGCCTGCGGCCTGCCGGTGTTCTTCCCGTCGAACGTGCAGGACATCCTGGACATGGGCCTGCACGCGTTTGCCATGAGCCGTTTTTCCGGCGTCTGGTCGGGCATGAAAACCATCCAGGAAGTCGTCGAATCGTCCAGCTCCGTCCTGGTCGATCCGGACCGCGTGAAAATCATCATTCCGGAAGACTTCGAGATGCCGCCCGGCGGCCTGCACATCCGCTGGCCCGACGCGCCGCTGGAGCAGGAAGCCCGGCTGATGGACTACAAATGGTACGCGGCGCTGGCTTACATCCGCGCCAACAAGCTCAACTACAACGTCATCGCCGGCCCCAAAGACCGCTTCGGCCTGATCGCCAGCGGCAAGGCCTTCAACGACACGCGGCAGGCGCTCGCCGATCTGGGACTCGATGAAGAAACTTGTCACCAACTGGGCATACGCCTGCACAAGGTCAACGTGGTCTGGCCGCTGGAGGCCACCATCACGCGTGAGTTCGCCGAAGGCCTGCAGGAAATCCTGGTGGTCGAAGAAAAACGCCAGGTCATTGAATACCAGATCAAGGAAGAGCTCTACAACTGGCGCGCTGACGTGCGACCCAATGTGCTGGGCAAGTTCGACGAACCCGAAGGCGACCAGTCTGGCGGCGAATGGGGCCGTTCCAACCCGAGCGACAACTGGCTGCTGCGCGCCAAGGCCGACCTGACGCCCGCGATCATCGCCAAGGCGATTGCCAAGCGCCTGAAGAAGCTGGGCGTGCCGGCCGACATCATCTCCCGCATGGACGAGCGCCTGGCCGTCATCGAAGGACGAGAGCGTGCCCTGGCCGCTGGCAAGGCCGACACCGGCGAGCGCGCACCCTGGTTTTGCAGCGGCTGCCCGCACAACACCAGCACGCGCGTGCCCGAAGGCTCACGCGCGGTGGCCGGCATCGGCTGTCACTACATGGCGACCTGGATGGACCGTTCCACCTCCACCTTCACCCAGATGGGCGGCGAAGGCGTGACGTGGGTGGGCCAGGCGGCTTTCACGACTGACGAACACATCTTTGCCAACCTTGGCGACGGCACCTACTTCCACAGTGGATTGCTGGCGATCCGCCAGGCCATCGCCTCCGGCGTGAACATCACCTACAAGATTCTTTACAACGACGCGGTCGCCATGACGGGCGGCCAGCAGGTCGGCGAACGGCCTGAAGGCCACTCGGTGCTGCAGATCATGCAAAGCCTTCGCGCCGAAGGCGTGGCCAAGCTGGTCATCGTGACCGATGAGCCACAAAAATACGGCGGCGCGCCGCTGCTGGACGGCGTGACGGTGCACCACCGCGACGAATTGGACCGCATCCAGCGCGAGTTCCGTGAGCTCAAGGGCACAACGGCCATCATTTACGACCAGACCTGCGCCACGGAAAAACGCCGCCGCCGCAAGCGCGGCACCATGGCCGACCCGGAAAAGCGCGTCGTCATCAACGAACTGGTGTGTGAAGGTTGCGGCGACTGCTCGGTCCAATCGAATTGCCTCTCGGTGGAGCCGCTGGAGACCGAATTCGGCCGCAAACGCCGCATCAACCAGAACACCTGCAACAAGGATTACTCCTGCGTGAAGGGTTTCTGCCCCAGCTTTGTCACCGTTGAAGGCGGGCAATTGAAGAAACCCAAGAAAGACAAGAAGGGTGCGCCGAACAGCCTGTTCGCGGTTCCTGAACCCGTGCTGCCGGTCGCTGAAAGCGCCTGGGGTATCGTGGTGGGTGGCGTCGGCGGCACCGGCGTCATCACTATCGGCCAGTTGCTGGGCATGGCAGCCCACATTGAAGGCAAGGGCGTGGTCACGCAGGATGCAGGCGGCCTGGCACAAAAAGGCGGCGCGACCTGGAGCCATATCCAGATCGCCAACCGGCCGGAAGCCATCTACACCACCAAGGTCGACACCGCCAAGGCCGACCTGGTGATTGGCTGCGACCCGATTGTCGCGGCCAGCAAATACACGCTGACGGTCATGCAGCCCGGCCGTACGTATGTGGCGATGAACTCCCACGGCACGCCGACGGCCGCCTTTGTGACCAACCCTGCCTGGCAGTTCCCCGGCGGCAATTGCGAAACGGCCGTGACGTCTGCGGTGGGCGCTGACCTGCTCGGAAGCTTCGATGCGGAGCAGGTGGCTGTGCAATTGGTGGGCGACTCGATCTATACCAACCCGCTGATGCTGGGCTTTACCTGGCAAAAAGGCCGCGTGCCTTTGTCGCATGCTGCGCTCATGCGGGCGATCGAACTCAATGGGGTGCAGGTTGACAACAACAAGGCCGCATTTGAATGGGGCCGGCGCTGCGCGCACGACCTGGCAGCGGTGCAGGCCTTGTTCAAGGCGGCCCAGGTGATCGAATTTGTGAAGCGCCCCTCGCTGGCTGACATGCTGGCCAAGCGGGTCGACTTCCTGACGGCTTACCAAAACGCGGCTTATGCGCAGACTTACCAGTCCTTCGTTGAGAAGGTGCGCGCCGCGGAGGCGCCGCTGGGCAAGACGCTGCTGACCGAAGCCGTCGCCCGTTATCTTTTCAAGCTCATGGCTTACAAAGACGAGTACGAAGTGGCGCGCCTGCACACTGACACGGGTTTCCTGAACAAGGTCAACAACATGTTTGAAGGCGACTTCAAGCTCAACTACCATCTGGCGCCACCCTTGGTTGCGTCCAAAAACGACAAGGGCGAACTTCAAAAGCAGCAGTTCGGCCCCTGGATGCTGGGCGCGTTCAAGGTATTGGCCCGCCTCAAGGGCCTGCGCGGCACGCCCTTGGACGTTTTTGGCCGTACCGAAGAACGCCGGACGGAGCGGGCACTGATTGAGGAATACCGGCTCAGTATCGAAGAAGTGTTGGTCGGCCTGACCGCTGAAAACCATGCCGCGGCGGTAGAAATCGCCCGTATTCCGGAGATGATCAAGGGCTACGGCCACGTGAAGGCGCGCCACCTCGCAGCCGCGCGGCCCCAATGGGCCGAATTGATGGCGTCCTTCCGTACCTCGGAATCTACCGCCCAGCGGAAAGCGGCCTAGGGCCAGGGCCGGTTTGATGCTCCGGCCCTCCCTCTTCCGCCCCAGAGCCTTCCCGCTGCGAAGCCTGGGGGAATCTGCGCGGAAGCAGCGCTTGAAAAGCCCCTGAACCGCGCCAGTTACCCCTTTCTGCGGCTTTCCTGCCGCATACAATCGTGGACTCTGTGCGTCGTCCGTGCTGGACGGTGCGCGCGCCAATGTGTTTTTACTTACGTTGTGGAGTTAGCCGTGTTCATTTCTTCTGCCTTTGCCCAAACCGCTCCTGCCGCAGCCGCTGGCGGCGACATGATGTCTTCGCTCACGGGCATGCTGCCTTTGGTGCTGATGTTTGTGGTGCTGTACTTCGTGATGATCCGTCCGCAGATGAAAAAGCAGAAGGAACACCGCGCCATGATTGAAGCGTTGGCCAAGGGCGATGAGGTCGCCACCGCAGGCGGCTTGCTGGGCAAAGTCACCAAGCTGGGCGATGCCTACCTGACGCTGGAGCTCGCACCTGGTGTGGAAGTGCAAATGCAGCGCAGCGCGATCATCCAGGTGCTGCCCAAGGGCGCCATCAACCCAGCCAAATAAGGCTTTAGCGGCCTGTAAAGGCCGACAGGCCTGATTGTTAATTCGCCCACCAGGAACAGCCCTCTCATGAATCGTTATCCGGCCTGGAAGTACGCCATTATTGTGGTTGCGCTCATCATCGCAGCCTTGTACACGCTTCCCAACTTTTTCGGCGAAGCCCCCGCGGTACAGGTTTCCAGTGCCAAGTCCACCGTCAAAATAGACAGTACGACGATGGCGAAGGTAGAGCAGGCATTGAAGGATGTCGGCATTGCAGCGGACTTGATCACCCTGGACGGCAATTCCGTCAAGGCGCGTTTTGGCGATACTGATACGCAGCTCAAAGCCAAGGACGCGGTGCAAAAAGCACTGGCCCCTGATGCGGCGGACTCCGGTTATGTGGTTGCTCTCAATCTGCTGTCCCGTTCGCCCGCCTGGCTGACGTCGCTGCACGCGTTTCCCATGTATTTGGGGCTTGATTTGCGCGGTGGCGTGCACTTCATGTTGCAGGTGGACATGCAGGCTGCGCTGACCAAGCGCGCTGAGTCCCTGGCCGGAGACCTCCGGGTGTCCTTGCGCGAAAAAAATATCCGCCATGGCGGCATAGCCCGCAGCGGGCAGGCCATTGACATCAAGGTACGTGATTCCTCAACGCTGACATCGGCCAAAGCCCTGATTCAAGACCAGTTTCCCGATCTGCAGACCGTTGAGGTTCCGGAAGGTACGGAATACAAGCTGACGGCCACGATCAAGCCTGAGGCAGCCCGCCGCATTCAGGACCAGGCCCTCAAGCAGAACATGGTGACCTTGCACAACCGCATCAATGAGCTGGGCGTGGCTGAGCCTGTGATCCAGCAGCAAGGCATAGACCGTATCGTTGTGCAGCTACCGGGCGTGCAGGACACCGCCAAGGCCAAGGACATCTTGGGGCGTACCGCCACGCTGGAAATGCGCCTGGTGGACGACAGCGCTGAGGCGCGCGCCGCCATGACCGGAGGTATGGTGCCGTTTGGTTCGGAAAAATTTCCTGACATCAATGGCGGCCCGGTGATCGTCAAAAAGCAGATTCTGGTGACTGGCGAGAGCCTGACGGACGCCCAGGCCGGTTTCGATTCGCAGAAGCAGGAACCCAATGTGTCCCTGACGCTGGACGCCAAGGGCGGCCGCATCATGCGCGATACAAGCCGCGAGAACATGGACAAGCCGATGGCAATCCTGTTGTTTGAAAAAGGCAAGGGCCAGGCCATTTCGGTGGCGACCATCCGCGGCGAATTGGGTACGCGGTTCAGTATCTCCGGCGCGATGAACATCAATGCGGCGAACGACCTGGCGCTGCTGTTGCGCGCCGGCTCGCTGGCCGCTCCCATGGAAATTATTGAAGAGCGCACCATCGGCCCAACGCTGGGAGCCGAGAACATTGCCAAGGGTTTTCACAGTGTGTCGTGGGGTTTCGTCGTGATCGTTGCGTTCATGGCGATCTACTACATGCTTTTTGGCCTCTTTTCCGGTCTGGCGCTTGCTGTCAACCTGCTGCTGCTGGTGGCGGTGCTGTCCATGCTGCAGGCTACATTGACGCTGCCCGGCATGGCGGCCATGGCACTCGCACTGGGTATGGCCATTGACTCCAATGTGCTGATCAACGAGCGTGTGCGTGAAGAGCTGCGCAATGGGGCGTCGCCGCAGGCGGCCATCCATGCGGGGTACGAGCGAGCCTGGGCCACTATTCTTGACTCCAATATTTCGACGCTGATTGCTGGGCTGGCGTTGTTGGCATTTGGCTCCGGTCCCGTGCGCGGCTTTGCCGTGGTGCATTGCATAGGTATCCTGACGAGCATGTTCTCTGCGGTATTCTTTTCGCGCGGCTTGGTTAACCTCTGGTATGGCCGCCAGAAAAAGCTCAAGACAGTTTCGATCGGTACCGTGTGGAAGCCTGCAACCTCCGGTACGGTTGCGAAGTAATCCCGGCTTTCTTTTTCTGAGTTTCCCCAAGGACCCGAGATGGAATTTTTCAAAATCCGGCGCGACATTCCGTTTATGCGGCATGCGCTGATCTTCAATGTGGTCAGCTTTGCGACTTTTGCGCTGGCGGTTTTTTTCCTATTTTCGCGAGGCCTGCACCTGTCGGTGGAATTTACCGGCGGCACCTTGATGGAGGTAAGTTACACCCAGGCAGCGGATGTCGGAAAAATCCGGGACACCGTAGCCGGATTGGGCCTGACCGATGTGCAGGTCCAGAATTTCGGGACTTCGCGGGATGTGATGATTCGCTTGCCCGCCCAGAAAGGGGTCAGCACGGCCCAGCAGAGCGATAAAGTACTTGCCGCCTTGAAAACGGCCAATCCGGATGTCACACTGAGACGCACTGAGTTTGTCGGCCCGCAGGTGGGCGAAGAGCTGGCCCACGACGGATTGAAAGCTCTCGCCATGGTGGTGTTCGGCATCATGGTTTACCTGGCTTTCCGCTTCGAATGGAAATATGCCGTGGCGGCCATCATCGCCAATTTGCATGACGTCGTCATCATTCTGGGATTTTTTGCTTTCTTCCAGTGGGAGTTTTCGTTGGCGGTGCTGGCCGCGGTGCTGGCGGTACTGGGTTACTCGGTCAATGAATCGGTGGTGATTTTTGACCGGATTCGCGAGAATTTCCGCCGCTATCGGAAGATGAACACAACCGAGATCATCGACAACGCGATCACATCCACGATCAGCCGCACCATCATTACCCATGGTTCCACCCAGATCATGGTGCTGTCCATGTTGCTTTTTGGTGGCCCGACCCTGTTTTACTTTGCCCTGGCGCTGACCATCGGCATCCTGTTCGGGATTTACTCGTCGGTGTTTGTTGCAGCGGCCATTGCGATGTGGCTGGGTATCCGCCGCGAGGACCTGGTGAAGGGGCCACCCAAGAAAGACGAAGATCCCAATGACCCAAATGCCGGGGCCACGGTGTAAGCTATGACCTAATCATCCTAGGGCGGTTGTGGCTCCAAGTAACAAAAATAACAGGCTTCTGGTCGAGCAGGCACGTGCGCTGTTTGTGGAGCGTGCTGTACGTGTGCTGCCAGCCCTGGCGAAAACCATCCAAAACCGGCTGACGGCCTTGGTTGATCAGCCTGGCGGTGTCCGGGAAATGCAGGACCGGCGGGACGCCTGGATGGCTTTCCAGAAAAGCGGAACCATCTGGGTTCGTGCCACTACAACTGCCTGGACCAACGCCCAATCGATTCCTGCAGCAAATTCACCCTCAAGGTTCGCCGACAGCGGCAAATTTGAATTGATGGGCAACGACGTGATGGAGGACAAAATCCTCGCATCCCGACTTGCGCTTCGTTTGCTGGATTTCGTGAGCTGGGAGCTGAACGACCTCCGGCTGCGCATCCAGAATCTGGAAGCTATTACTGAATTGCACAAGCAGGACATCCTTCGTCCGGAAGTGTTGGCGCAGCACATGGTTGAACAATGGAGCCTTGCATTGCTGCCGCGGGATGTCTGGCTTGTTGTCCAGGATGTCATTCAGCAGGACATGGGCACGCACCTTCTTGAGACTTACCACGCGACCAATGAGTTTTTGGTGCAACAGGGCGTGATGGCGGAGATTGATTTGCGGCCACTGGTCAAGCGCACGCCTTCCGCCGCGGATGCCGGTGCCTCCGCCAAAAAGATGGTTGCCCCTGCGACGGGCAGGGACAACCCGGGGAGCGAATCGAGATTCAGGACGGGCGGAGCCGAGGGCGGCGCAGGGCACAGTTTTGGCGCCGGTAAAGGCAGTGATGTGGATCACCGTATCCAGAACAGAGGAGCGGGGCATTCTCCAGCAGCCGGCGACCGTTCGGGTTCGGGCTCGGCCGGCGCGACCCCCCCCAGTATGGACCGGACGGGCGCAGCTTCGCAGCCAGGTACTGCCAGACAAGGCAATGCTGTCTACGATGAAACGCGCATGCAAACGGCAACGACGCCGCTCGCCAGGGCGCGCATGCGGGCTCAGGGCGTGATGGGGCATCTCAAGCGCCTGTTGTCCAATCAGGTTGCGGGTTTCGACGATACGCGGCCCACGCAGGCTTCGCCTCAGCTCACGCAGGCTATGGCGAGCGTGCAGAAACTGGAGGAAACCGGCGCAGAGCGTACCTTGCTGGCGGACGCGCAAGGTCAGATTTATGGACAGGTGCATGTAGACAACGCCGCAAGTGCCCTGCGGGAGCGTACCAACACCCTCAAGCAGGCCGCCTCAACGTCATCCGAAAAAGCGACGATCGAAATCGTGGCGTTGATGTTTCAGAGCATTCTTGCCGAAGACCGCATTCCACCCGTGATCCGTGTCTGGTTTGCCCGACTGCAGATGCCTGTGTTGCGCGTGGCGATTTCCGAACCCGAGTTTTTTGAGTCGCTGCAACATCCTGCACGCCGGCTGATTGACCGCATGGGCTCTTGCGTGCTGGGTTTCGATGTCACGGTGTCCGGTGGTGCCATGGAATCGGAAGTCAAGCGCATTGTCCAGGTGATTGAGCAATATCCTGAAACAGGCCGCAGGGTATTCCAGCTGGTTTACGATGAATTTGAAAAGTTCTTGTCCAAATTCCTTTCGGAACATGGTAGTGCAGCCCGCGTGGTGAGTGTGGCCCAGCAGGTCGAGCAAAAAGAGACCATGACGATCCAGTACACCATTGAGATGCGAAACATGCTCAACGACATGCCGGTTCGGGACGAAATCCGCGAATTCCTGTTTAAGGTCTGGGCCGAGGTGCTGGCAATTGCCGCGATGAAAAATGGCCCGCAGCACGAGGAAACCATCACCCTCAAGCGGGCTGCTGCTGACCTGGTGTGGGCCGCAAGCGCCAAACCCAACCGCAATGACCGTGCCCGCGTGATTGCGGATTTGCCGAAGCTATTGCAGCTGCTGCGTTTGGGAATGTCGATGCTTGGCTTGGGCGTAGCCGATCAGGATGGGCACCTGAAAGTCATCAGTGACACGCTGGCCGATGCGTTCATGTCCAAAACCGACACCATTTCCATGGAGCGGGTAGAGATCATGGCCAAGCGGCTGATGAACCTGGAAGACTATCTTTCCGACGAGGATGTCGGTGACCTGCCTCTGGATACGGACAGTCTGGTCACCATGATTGGTATCGATGCCACCGATATTGAGGTGATTGCCGACGGCGGCAGCCAGCCTACGGAAGCCATGCGCGCATGGGCACGAGAGCTCCAGGTCGGTACGTGGTTCAGCCTGGACCACAATGGCAAGATCAGCCATGTGCAGTTTGCCTGGTGCAGTGATCGCAAGCAGTTGCATCTGTTTGCTTCTGCCGATGGCCGCAATTTTCTGATCCAGGCGCGCAGGCTCGCAGCTTATCTGCAGTCGGGTTTGCTGGTGCCCACGGAAGAGGAAGCACTTACGGTGCGCGCAACGCGCGATGCTCTCGCCAAACTGGACGCGAACCCGGAACGTTTACTCGGCTAAAGTCGGGTCCTGCATCGCCGATACCGGCTCAGAAACATGTTTGCACTGCCGCGCTGCTCAATGGGCCAGGCGACCTTCGGTGTCATCACACAATTCGTCCAGAACGAGCGCATCGGGTTCTTCCCCAAAGCTCCAATAAACCATCAACACGATGATTTTCAGGTCATCCAGCGTGACCGGATCGCCTGGTGCCGCCATGGCGCGGTCAATCACAATCTCGCGCATATGGGGGGGCAGCACGCCGGATGCTTCAAGGAAGCTCACAAATCCCAAGCTCTGTGCGCCAAGATGCGTCTGTTCGGCGACCGAATAGACGCGCAGGCTATCCGGAGATTGGGGTTGGATGAGAGCGCGTGCACCGGGTTCGGTGAGATCTGACGAGGCGCTTGCCGGCAGGCTGATTTGCGTACCTTGAGCGGCGGCATTCAACCCGTCGAGCCAGATAAGGGCCGCCTGGATTTCCTCCGCTTCAAAACCCGCCGCCGTCAATTTGCGGCCAAGCCGCTGAAGTTCGGGGCAAGCGTCACCTTGCCAGTAATTTTCGTAGACGTACACAAGTACTTCGAACATGCATCCAATATAACGCAGTTGGCGGCATGCTTGTCAAGCTGGCAAAAATGTGCGGTCTTTTATGCGTCAGCGCGCCGCTGGAACAAGCCGCCGGGCAATCTGAAAACCTGTCCATCAAGCTCCAGTTCAAGCAACTGCGCTTGCAATAGAGGGGTTTCAATTCCGGTTCGTGCCTGCAGGGTATCCAGGCTCACCACGTCAAATCCCAGCGCGGTGGTCAGGGCGGCTAAGGAAGAGGACCCTGGCCACGGGTTGGCTTCCCCGACTGCCGGCATACACTCCGCTGTATCCCGCGCGGGAAGGTTCAGCTCTTCCAGCACGTCCTGCGCAGTTTCCACCAGCTTGGCCCCTTGCTTGATCAGCGCATGGCAGCCGCGCGACTGGGGAGAATGGATGGAGCCAGGAATGGCAAACACGTCCTTGCCCTGTTCCGCCGCCAGCCGTGCGGTAATCAGTGAGCCGGATTGCAGCGCAGCTTCGATGACCAAAGTGCCCAGAGACAGGCCGGAAATGATGCGGTTGCGCTTCGGGAAATTCGCGGTCAGCGGCGGCGTACCGAGGGGAAATTCGCTGATCAGCATGCCTTGTTGGGCAATACGGTGCGCCAGTTCGAGGTGCTTTTTGGGATAAACACGGTCAAGACCGGTTCCGACCACTGCAATCGTATTCCCTCCGGCTTGCATGGCGCCGTCATGCGCCGCGCCGTCAATGCCCAAGGCCAGTCCCGAGACAATGCAAAGATTCGCGCCGGCGAGTGTCTTGGCGAATTGCCGTGCATTGGTTTCACCCTGCGGCGTCGGGTTGCGGCTGCCTACAATGGCGAGATGGGAGGAGCTGTGCTTCGAGGGCGCATCCAGCAAGCGAGTTTGCTTGCCGAGCAAATAGAGCATCAGAGGGGGATCTGCAATGTCGAGCAGGGCTGATGGGTAGGCCGTATCTCCAAGCGCTACTACCCGCCGGTCGTCACCGGCCTGAAGCCAGTCCAGGGTCATTTGCAGCTGGGCCGTCAAATTCGGGGGCTTCGTCTGGATTGCTCGTGCCAGTTTTGCGGAACCCATCTGCTCCAATGTTGCCGGACTTTGCTCAAAAATCGCTTGTACGGAGCCAAATGCGGCTAGCAGTTTTCGTGAGTTCTCATTCCCCACTCCCGTCGAGAGGGTCAGGCGCAACCAGGCCTGGAGCTCTTGTTTTTCCACGTGATTGCCAAGGTCGGGGAGGAAGGGGGCGGGCTCAACGAATTCGAGAACTTATCCCGAATGGCGATCAATTCAGTCCGTTGAGCGTCGTGCGGCGGCTTTACGCCAATTAATTAGGGTTGACGAAACGGTCTCCCACTTTCACGCCGTCGGTCACTTGCAAAACCAGTGCATAGGACAGCGCGTCAAAAGTGCGAAATACCATCATCAGGCCATTTCGCTCGTTGGGCAGTTTGATTGGTGTGCGGCTGCTGTCGGTTTTGTCTTGCAGTCGTTCGCCATCCTTGAGAATGGCCATGACGTGACCACGTTCCAGGCCGTCCCTGGCGCCGCGATTGATAACCACGACTTGGTTCTCCGCGGCGTTGGTCACGGCACTGCCGTAAATCGAGACGATCTGTCCTGTAACCGTAGTAGAAGGTGCATGCGGTATGTAATTCAGCAACTCACGTGGCGGTTCAACCAATAGCCGGTCACCCACGCGCATTTCTTCCTTGGTAGCAACGATGTCGATCGTCGCCGGCACAATTTCTGATTGTGGCTTGCCGTCTTTACCGGTACTTCCCGTGACGGATTCGCCACGTGCAATTTCCGCTTTGCCGACGTATTGCGCTTCATAACCGAGGATGGCCTTGGTAGTCGGGTCTTTGAGCGGCGTTGCGTTGCGAAACACGCGGTAATTGACCGGTTCGCCCTTATCAATGCTCAAGGGCTTGCCATTGGTGCTGCCGGCACCGTATTGGCTGCGGGCATAGGCACGGTCTCCGCGGCTAAGCAGTACGCGGCCCTCCTGGGCCGCCACTATGCGGGGCGCATTGGAAATCATGGCCTCGTCAACAATCAGGGCTTCATTCAGGAAGGGCTCGATCAGGTTGGGTGCCAGCGTGGGAATGGAGGCGTCCGCCAGTGTTTCAAAGCGGGTGCGTGGAGAAACACGTACGGTGTCCGTCGGCGGACCATCGGTCTGGGCCTGGCGGGTCCGCAAAACGGCACGCCCATTGGACTTTTCCAGATAGAGCTGTTGTCCCGGGTAAATGCGGTGTGGGTTGCTGATGTCCTGGAGGTTCATACCCCACAGCTCGGGCCAACGCCAGGCATTTTTGAGGAATAAACCTGAAATTGCCCACAAGGTGTCGCCGCGTTTGACTGTATAGGTATCGGGCGCATTGGGAGCCAGGTCCCCCAGCGGAACGCCCGTCTGGGCCACCTGTGTAGCCGTGGCTTTCTGATCGGCCGTGATGGGGAAGTTCTGAGCATGCAGGCCAACCGAGATGCCCAAAAGAGCTGCGGCGGCTATTGAAATTTGACTGAAACGACCAGAAATTGTTTGCATCTTGTAGGCCTTCGGCGCTTTTATTGGGCTGATACGGTATTTTTGGGGCTTGGCCCCACAAAAAAACCGCGTCTATATCTTGATAAATCACTAACGATTTTGTACCTAAGCCCTTGATTAAGCAACGAATACACGATTCTGGGAATATCAGGATGCCGAAAAACAGAGAAAAGTGGCGAAAATAGCGACATCTCACCCATTGCCCAGCCTTCCCCCATGAGCCAGTTAACCATTCTTCGTTACCCCGATCCCCGCCTGCACACGGTTGCCAAGCCCGTGGCGGCCGTTGATGCCCGCCTGCGCAAGCTTGTCGACGACATGCTTGAAACCATGCACGAGGCGGCAGGCATTGGCCTGGCGGCAACCCAGGTGGATGTGCATGAGCGCCTGGTAGTGATTGATGTCAGCGAGGACCGGAGTCAGCCACTGGTGCTGATCAACCCGGAAATTGTCTGGGCCAGCGAGGAAACACGCGTGGGTGACGAAGGTTGCCTGTCGGTGCCCGGTATTTATGACGGCGTCGAACGTTCTACCGCCATCAAGGTCCAGGCGCTGGACCTTGATGGCAAGCTGCAGGTGCACGACGCCGAAGGCATGCTGGCGGTCTGCATCCAGCATGAAATGGACCACCTGATGGGCAAGGTGTTTGTGGAATACCTGTCCCCTTTGAAGCGGAACCGTATCAAAACCAAGATGATCAAGCAAAAGAAGGACGAGGAGCGGGACTCGGCTCGTTAACCTGCCAGCACATCAGCGGTTGTATCGCGTGCCGGGCACGCGGGATTTCCCTGGGAGTCCTTAGAATCGGACGCCATGCGTGTCATTTTTGCCGGTACCCCTGAGTTCGCCCGTGTTGCCCTTGAAAAACTGCATGCCGCCGGTTTTGAGATCCCCCTTGTACTAAGCCAGCCCGACCGCCCTGCGGGCCGCGGCATGAAATTGCAGGCTTCGCCCGTCAAGCTGTGGGCGGAAACTTCGCATATACCCATCGCACAGCCCCGAAGCCTGCGGCTTGACAGCAAGTTTCCTGACGATGCAGCCGCGGTGCGCGAAGCGATCACTGCAGCGCACGCGGACGTCATGGTGGTGGCCGCCTATGGGCTCATTCTTCCGCAATGGGTTCTGGATGCCCCCCGGCTGGGTTGTCTCAATATCCATGCATCGCTGCTGCCGCGCTGGCGCGGCGCCGCGCCTATCCATCGAGCCATCGAAGCCGGTGATCCGGAAACCGGCGTCACCATCATGCAAATGGACGCCGGGCTGGACACGGGCGGCATGCTCCTGACCGAAAAGCTGCGCATCGCCCCAAACGACACCACGGCCTCTCTCCACGACAAGCTGGCCCAGCTGGGCGGCAGGCTCATTGTTGAGGCGCTGGAGATCGCCGCCTGCGGGAGCCTTGAAGCTGTTCCCCAGCCTGAAGCCGGCATCACCTACGCGCACAAAATTGAAAAACACGAAGCCCTGCTGGACTGGTCGCAAAGCGCCACCGCACTGGAACGCCGCATCCGGGCATTCGACCCCTTCCCGGGCGCGTCCGGTGTTGTGGATGGGCAGACGCTCAAGTTCTGGCGCGGCGAAGCTCTGCCGGATGAGGGCCGGCCGGCCGGGTTTCAGACTGGTGAAGTCCTTGCCGTAGGGCCTCAAGGCGTGGACATTTGCACGGGGAAAGGTGTCCTGCGTGTGAGCCGGCTCCAGAAAGCCGGCGGCAAGGCGCTGGATGCATCCGAGTTTCTGCGTGGGTTTGAGATCCGACCCGGCATGGTTTTCATTCAGCCGGACAGCGCTGCACAGGGACGCTGAAAATGACCGGACACAACAGGGTGGGATTTTTGTGAAAACATTGTTCAGGCATCCAGACTTCCGGCTCGGGGTGCGCGAACTGGCCACCGTCGCACCGGGTATCGCCGCCTGGGGCCTGATGACCGGTGTGGCGATGGTCAAGTCGGGCATGAGCCTTATCGAGGTGTTGCTGATGGCGATACTGGTTTTTGCCGGCAGTTCGCAACTGGCCGCGCTTCCCCTGATCGTGGCCGGCGCCCCCATGTGGGTGATCATCGCCACATCGTTTTGCGTCAACCTGCGCTTCATGGTGTTCAGCGCCCATCTGCGCCCCTATGTGATGCACCAAAGTGTCTGGCGGCGCCTGCTGAGCGGCTACGGCATGGCTGACCTGAACTACGTGTTGTTCACCAAGCGCTTTCCCCACCCTTCGACGGACCCTGCCGTCATGGCCGCACAGGATGCCTATTGGGCCGGTAGCTGTGCAATGAGCTGGGTCAGCTGGGTGGGCGCCAGCATGCTGGGCATCGCGCTGGCCAATTCGATTCCCCTGTCCTGGGGTCTGGGCTTCGCGGGTATTCTGGCATTGCTGGGCATCATGTGTTCGCTGGCCACCACCCGGCTGCGTATCGTGTCTGCTGGCGTTGCGGGTGCCGCTGCGGTGGCCACCTTCGCTTTGCCGCTCAAGCTGAATATCCTGGTTGGCATTGCAGCCGCGGTCGTCGTCTGCCTGTTGCTGGAAAAACCGGAACCGGCCAAACCTTCCACCGCAGGCACAACCGGAACAGGGGGCGCCGCATGAACCAGACTGACCTGTGGACCGTCGCGACCATCGCCGGGATGACGCTGATGACGGTCATCACCCGCTCGTTCTTTTTCCTGTCGAACAAGCCGTGGACCCTGCCGTCCTGGGCCCAGCGCGGGTTGCACTATGCGCCCATTGCCGCGCTGGCTGCGGTGATCATCCCGGAAATGGTGATGAGCCAGGGGCACCTTATTTCCACCTGGAAAGATGCACGCCTCTTTGCCGTGGCGGCAGGCACCGCCTGGTATTACTGGCGCCGCGGCGTGTTGGGCACCATCCTGGCTGGCATGGCGGTGTACCTGCCACTGCATATGGGGCTTGGATGGTGAGCCCCCACGCTTTTCACTTCGTGTAATGCGCTGCCCCCCGAGGGGGCCGTCCGCCTGTGGCCCGGCAAAGCCGGTTCCACGGCTCATGCTGGCCTTGGTGCGGCTTGCTTCGCATCGCGCTTGGTGTTGACGCTACTGAATTAATAGCTACTTGCGCCCATTTCATGGGGGCTAGAGGTCAATTTGATACGTAAATTTCAGTTCCCCGCGACAGGAGCAGGGTGTCGTTGTGCAAGGTCAATCTGACATGGCCTGAATGGGAAGGAATCCCCGGCTTTGTCTGACGGGCCAGGGGTGTGCGGCAACCTACAATTTGAGGCTTTGGGTGCAGTAGCCCAAAGCCTTTTCCATTTTTGTGAGCCTTTCATGAACTTCATCCGTTTCTCCGACCTGTGCGCCAGCGGCAAAGTTGCCGGCAAGCGCGTGTTCATCCGTGCCGACCTCAACGTGCCGCAGGACGACAACGGCAACATCACCGAAGACACGCGCATCCGCGCGTCCATTCCCTGCATCCAGATGGCGCTGGACGCCGGCGCGGCCGTCATGGTGACCTCCCATCTCGGCCGTCCCGTGGAAGGTGAATTCAAGCCTGAAGATTCGCTGGCGCCCGTGGCCAGACGCCTCGGCGAGTTGATGAAACGCGATATTTCGCTCGTCCCTGGTTGGGTGGACGGCGTTGATGTCAAACCAGGCCAGGTGGTGTTGCTGGAAAACTGCCGCCTCAACAAGGGCGAGAAGAAAAACAGCGAAGAGCTGGCGCGCAAGATGGCCGCGCTGTGCGACGTGTTTGTGCATGACGCTTTTGGCACCTCGCACCGCGCCGAGGCTTCCACCTATGGCATTGCGCAATACGCGCCGGTGGCCAGTGCCGGCCCGCTGCTGGCCGCTGAAATGGACGCGATCTCCAAGGCGCTGTCCAGCCCGCGCCGGCCCCTGGTCGCCATCGTGGCGGGCAGCAAGGTGTCGACCAAGCTCACCATCCTCAAATCACTGGCCGCCAATGTGGACCAGCTCATCGTGGGCGGCGGAATCGCCAACACCTTCATGCTGGCTGCGGGGCTCAACATCGGCAAGAGCCTGGCCGAGCCAGACCTGCTGGCCGAAGCCCGCGCGGTGATTGACGCCATGAAGGCGCGTGGCGCCGAGGTACCCATCCC
Organism: Polaromonas aquatica; assembly: GCF_050626995.1. GTDB lineage: Bacteria > Pseudomonadota > Gammaproteobacteria > Burkholderiales > Burkholderiaceae_C > Polaromonas > Polaromonas aquatica_A. Next base: position 2,211,264 of record NZ_CP192467.1, read on the forward strand.
CACCGATGTGGTGACCGCCAAAACTTTTGCCGCCGACGCCGCAGCGACCGTCAAGGCCGCCGCCGATGTGGCAGATGACGATCTCATCCTGGATATTGGCCCCCAAACTACTGCGCGGCTTGCCGCACAGCTCATGGCGGCCGGAACCATTGTCTGGAACGGGCCGGTCGGCGTGTTTGAATTTGACGCGTTTGCCAAAGGCACCGAGGGAATTGCGCGCGCCATCGCAAACAGCAGCGCATTTTCCATTGCCGGCGGCGGCGATACGCTGGCTGCCATCGCCAAGTACGGCATTGAAAAGCAAGTGGGTTACATCTCGACTGGCGGCGGCGCTTTTCTTGAAGTGCTGGAAGGCAAGACGTTGCCGGCCTTCGAAATCCTGCAAAAACGCGCGGTGAGCTGAACCCGACCTGCTCCTTTATCGGGAGCTGCTTGCTCTCGTTCTTATTGGCTTGTGACGGCTTTTTTACTTGACGGACAGGCGGTTGCCGAGGTGTTGAGCCAAGGCGTTCGGCAATTGCTCTGCGGCGTTGTGCGGTCTCGCATCCTTGCCACTGCGGTGCCTCTGGCTCCTCATTTGGTAACGCCCCTGTAACCGTTTCCATGTGAAAATCGGAAACTAAATTACAGGAGACACACATGAAGATGCAGCGCCGCGGCACCAAAATCGTTGCCACCCTTGGCCCCGCTTCCAGCGATCCGGCCTTGCTGGAGCAGATGATTCGTGCCGGCGTCAATTGCGTGCGGCTGAACTTCAGCCACGGCACGGCGCAAGACCACATCGACCGCGCCAGGCTGGTGCGGGAAGCCGCCACCCGCGCCGGGCGCGAGGTCGCCATCATGGCCGACCTGCAGGGCCCGAAAATCCGCGTCGGCAAATTTGCCGAAGGCAAGGTCCAGCTTGAGCAGGGCATGAAATTTGTGCTCGATGCGTCCCGCACCGAACTCGGTGACATCAACGGCGTGGGCCTGGACTACAAGGAACTGCCGCGCGACGTCAAGGCCGGCGACACCCTGCTGCTCAACGATGGCTTGATCGTCATGACGGTCGACAAAGTGAAGGGCGAGCAGGTCCATGCGACGGTTAAAGTCGGCGGCGTGCTGTCCAATAACAAGGGCATCAACAAGCAGGGCGGTGGGCTGACGGCGCCGGCGCTGACGGCCAAGGACATGGAAGACATTCGCACTGCGATGAGTTTCCAGGCCGACTACGTCGCGGTGAGTTTTCCGCAGAACGCCAGTGACATGGAAATGGCGCGCCAGCTGTGCAATGTGGCCGGCGCCGAGCAACGCCACAAGCCCGGCCTGATCGCCAAGATTGAGCGTGCCGAGGCCATCCCGAACCTGGAAGCCATCTGCAGGGCCAGCGACGGCATCATGGTCGCGCGCGGCGACCTGGCCATCGAGGTCGGCAATGCCGCCGTGCCGGCGCTGCAAAAACGCATGATCCGCATGGCCCGTGAACTGGACAAGGTGGTCATCACCGCGACCCACATGATGGAGTCCATGATCACCAACCCGGTGCCTACGCGCGCCGAGGTCAGCGACGTGGCCAACGCGGTGCTCGACGGCACCGACGCCGTCATGACCTCGGCCGAGACCGCCGCCGGCCGCTATCCGCTGGAGACCATTGTCGAAATGGCCAACATCTGCGCTGAAGCCGAAAAAGCCGAGGACGTGAAACTTGACGCCGACTTCACTGGCATGACTTTTGACCGTATTGACCAGTCCATTGCCATGGGGGCCTTGTTCACGGCCCATCATCTGGGTTGCAAAGCCATTGTGGCGCTGACCGACTCGGGCTCTACGGCACTGTGGATGAGCCGCCACCGTATTCACATCCCGATTTACGCGCTGACCCCCAAACTGGCCACACAGCGCAGGATGGCGCTGTACCGCAATGTCAGGCCGCTGCTGGTGGACCAGAGCGTCGAGCGCGACACCGCGCTCGGCGACGCCGAGGCACACTTGAAAAAACGCGGGATCGTCGAAAGCGGCGACATCTATGCCATTACCTGCGGCGAGCCCATGGGCGCGCCGGGCGGCACCAACATGCTGAAAATCTGCAGGGTGGCCTAAAGGTATGGCCCCCACGCTCTCCCACTGCGTGTGGGTCGCTGCCCCCCGAGGGGGCGCCTGCCTGTGGCCCGGCAAGCCGGTTCCACGGCTCATGCTGGCTTGAAGAGGTCAGCGGCGTAACTAGCGGGGCGTATTGACCAGTGGGGGCCAAGGGTCCGGCTTCGCCGGCCCAAGGCGCCGCCCCCTCGAGGGGGGAACGGGCTACACGCAGTGAGCCCGGACGGGGGTGAACGGTGCTTACACGCACGCATTCAGACACAAGTTCGGCCATCCCTCCCTATTCGGGTAAACGTTAGAATCAGGGCTTCGGTTACTTCGCGGTTACGGGCGTTTCCAGGCAGCTTTTTTACTGTGTGGGGCCTCGCGAAGAGCCCGCCTTCTGGCAGTGTTTTCTAACTTTTGGGGATATCACACATGGCACTCGTTTCTATGCGCGAGCTGCTGGACCATGCGGCAGTCAATGGCTACGGCATTCCGGCTTTTAACGTCAACAACCTTGAGCAGGTGCAAGCCGTCATGGAAGCCGCCAAAGAGACCGGCGCGCCCGTCATCCTGCAGGCCAGCGCAGGCGCCCGCAAGTATGCCGGTGAGCCCTTTATCAAGCACCTGATCGAAGCGGCCATTGAGATGTATCCCAACATCCCGCTGGTCATGCACCAGGACCACGGCCAGAACCCGGATGTGTGCCAGGGCGCCATCGATCTCGGTTTTTCGTCGGTCATGATGGACGGTTCGCTCGAAGCCGACGGCAAGACCATCGCCAGCTATGAATACAACGTCGAAGTGACGAAGAAAGTCTCCCAGCTCGCGCACAAATACGGCGTGACGGTGGAAGGCGAGCTCGGCTGCCTCGGTTCGCTCGAAACCATGAAGGGCGACAAGGAAGACGGCCACGGCACCGACGCCACCATGACGCGCGAGCAGTTGTTGACCGACCCCGAGCAGGCCGCTGACTTCGTCAAGCGCACGCAGATCGACGCACTGGCCATCGCCATCGGCACCAGCCACGGCGCCTACAAGTTCACCCGCAAGCCCACCGGCGATATCCTGGCGATCGACCGCATCAAGGAAATTCACAAGCGCATTCCGAGCACGCACCTCGTGATGCACGGCTCCTCCTCGGTGCCGCAGGAGTTGCTGGCCATCATTCGCCAGTACGGCGGCAACATGAAAGAAACCTACGGCGTGCCCGTCGAGGAAATCCAGGAAGCCATCAAGCATGGTGTGCGCAAGATCAACATCGACACCGACATCCGTTTGGCCATGACAGCCGCCGTGCGCAAGTTCCTGGCGGAAAACCCCGAGAAGTTCGATGCCCGCGAATGGCTCAAGCCTGCACGCGAAGCCGCCAAGCAGGTCTGCAAGCAGCGCTACATCCAGTTCGGCTGCGAAGGCCAGGGCGCCAAGATCAAGGGCGACAACCTGCAGGTCGTGGCCGCCAAGTACGCCAAAGGCGAACTGGCACAAGTCGTTCATTGAAATTCCCGCCAGCCTTCCTCACGGATTGGCGATAATTCAAAGCCCGCGGACTCTTGCGAGTCGCGCGGGCTTTTTACTTTGACTCACTTCCGTTACGTTGCCGCCCACCATGACCCAAGCACTTCATACCTCTGCCCTGACATCATTGCCCCTGCTGGCGCGCGGCAAGGTGCGCGACAACTACGCCGTGGGCAAAGACAGGCTGCTGATGGTGGCCAGCGACCGGCTCAGCGCCTTCGACGTCATCCTGGGCGAGCCCATCCCCGGCAAAGGTGCGCTGCTCACGCAGATGGCGCTATTTTGGTTCGGCAAGCTCGGCCACATCTGCCCCAACCACCTGACCGGCGAAGCCCCCGAGAGCGTGGTCACTCCGGCTGAAGTGCCGCAAGTCGTCAACCGCTCCATGCTGGTCAAACGCCTGAAACCCATTCCGGTCGAAGCCGTGGTGCGCGGCTACCTGGCCGGCAGCGGCTGGAAGGAATACCAGGAGAGCCAGGCCGTGTGCGGTGTGCCGCTGCCCGCGGGCCTCAAAAACGCCGGCAAGCTGCCTGAACCTATCTTCACGCCGGCGGCCAAGGCCGAAGCCGGCGAGCACGACGAAAACATCAGCTACGAGCAGGTGGTCAAGGTTGTCGGCCCCGAGCTCGCCGCGCAGATCAAAAAAATCAGCATCGAGATCTACAGCACCGCCGCCGCCTTCGCGCTCACCAAGGGCATCATCATTGCCGACACCAAGTTCGAGTTCGGCCTGGATGAAGACGGCACGCTGACGCTGATGGACGAGGTGCTGACCCCCGACTCCTCGCGCTACTGGCCGATCGAGGGTTACGAAGCCGCCTACGCCGCTGGCCTGAATCCGCCGAGCTACGACAAACAGTTTGTACGCGACTGGCTGGAAGCCGTGCGCATCAATGGCAAGCCCTGGGACAAAACGCCGCCTGCGCCGCACCTGCCGGCTGACGTGGTTACCAAGACCGCCGCCAAGTACCAAGAGGCCCTCGCCCGCCTGAAGAATTAAACACCCCCATGGAGGCTGCGCCTCCTCCCCCTTGCAGGGGGCGGCGCCTGCGGCCGGGCAAAGCCCGCTCCGCGGCCCCTGCTGATTGGGGGCTAACGGCGGGAGTTAGCTCAACACCACGCTTGAAAGTCGGCGCCGGTACGTGGCTACGACAGGGTCTTCCGGTGGAATCTGCCCATCAGCCACCTTGGGTTTGGGCGCCTCCATGACGTCGAGCACAGCGATGTAGGTCTTGCGCGCCAGGTCCTCGTTCCAGGATTTGTCGCGCATCAAAATTTCCAGCAGCTCGTCCAGCGCTTCGGTCCAGCGTTGCTGCGCCATCAGCCAGCGGGCCTTGTCGAAGCGGGCAGCGAAGTCGCGTTTGTTGGCTGCAATTTTTGCGTCAAACCCGGCTGCTGCGCCCGCTCCATGAGCGCCGGAAGCTACAAAGTCCATAGCGTCCATCCAGCGTTTGAGCGAGTCGAAGCGCCGCACCACCGTGGTTTGCGCAATCACCGGCGCAAACGCCACCTTGGCGTCGTCTTCGCGGCCAAGTTGCAGCAAAAGCTTCACATAGTCAAAGCGGGCGTTGTCGTCAGCCGGGTTGGCGGCCACGGCGTGCTGGAGTTTTTCCAGCACGGCGGCGGGGTCAGTGCTTTCTTCTTCGAGCGACAGCTCGGGCTCTTCGGGCTGCTCTTCAGCCGGTGGCAAATGCTTGTCCAGGAATTCCTTGACCTTGCCTTCGGGCAGGGCGCCGGCAAAACCGTCCACCGGCTGGCCGTTCATCATCAGGATGCAGGTCGGGATACTGCGGATGCCAAAGGCGGCGCCCAGCTGCTGCTCCTGGTCGGAGTCGATCTTGACCAGCTTGAAGCGGCCGGCATACTCCACTTCCACTTTTTCCAGGATGGGCCCGAGGGACTTGCAGGGGCCGCACCATGGCGCCCAGAAGTCGATCAGCACGGGTGTGGTCATGGACGCGGTAACGACTTCCGCTTCAAAGTTGGCAATGGTGACGTCGATCATGGTCTGGCAGAGTTGGGGTGTGAGGGTGTTTTTTCAACCGGTTCGGCGCAGTGTGGCACCCGGGAGGCAAGAGCGTAGCACGCAAGGCGCGGCTCACCGGTGAGCTGCCCTTAAAATCAGAACTTACGGGTAAGCAGCCTGCAACCCGGCCTCGAAGGTCCCCTAAATGACAACAAGCAACAATTCGACGAGCTCTGGAGTTGTGCCCCTGGTCGGCGTGGTGATGGGCTCCAGCAGCGACTGGGAGACCATGCAGCATGCCGTACAGATCCTCGCGCAGTTCGGCGTGGCGCACGAGGCGCGTGTGGTGTCGGCCCACCGCATGCCTGACGAGCTGTTCGCTTATGCGGAAAATGCAGGCGGCCGCGGCCTGCAAGCCATCATCGCCGGCGCCGGCGGTGCGGCTCACCTGCCCGGCATGCTGGCCGCCAAGACCACCGTGCCGGTGCTGGGGGTCCCGGTGGCCAGCAAACATCTGCAAGGCGTCGACTCGCTGCACAGCATTGTCCAGATGCCCAAGGGCATTCCGGTGGCGACGTTTGCCATCGGCAACGCCGGCGCGGCCAATGCGGCCCTGTTCGCCGTGGCCATGCTGGCCCTGCACAGCCCGGCGCTGGCAGCCCAATTGCAGGCTTTCCGTGCAGAGCAGACCGCTGCCGCGCACGCCATGACGCTGCCGCCCGCATGAGCGTTTCTTCTTTCCCTCCGTCGCCTTCTTCCGGTTTGCCGGTGCTGCCGGTCTTTCCGGGGACTGTCTCCGCTTCCGGCCGGCCCGCTACGCTCGGCGTGATGGGCGGCGGCCAGCTGGGCCGCATGTTTGTACATGCCGCGCAGCGCCTGGGCTACTTCACGGCGGTGCTGGACCCTGATCCGCAAAGCCCGGCGGGCCTGGTAAGCCACCACCATATCCAGACCGGCTACAGCGATGAAAAAGGCCTGGCCGAGCTGGCCGTCCTGTGCGCCGCCGTCACAACTGAATTTGAAAACGTGCCCGCCGGCGCACTGCAGGCGCTCGCCGCCGGACGGCCCGTGGCGCCGGGTGCCGCTGCCGTGGCCATCGCGCAAAACCGCATCGAGGAAAAATCCCACTTCACCGCAAGCGCTGCCGAATCCGCTGTGCTGGCAGGTGTTACCTGCGCGCCCTACGCCGTGATTGAAACGGCTGAACAGCTCAAGGCCGTGCCGGCTGGGTTGCTGCCGGGCATCCTGAAGACCGCGCGCATGGGCTACGACGGCAAGGGCCAGGTCCGTGTCAAGAATACGGACGAACTGTCCACCGCCTGGGCCGGCCTGAAGCAGGTGCCCTGCGTGCTCGAGAAAATGCTGCCGCTCAAAGCCGAATGCTCGGTCATCGTGGCGCGCGGCTGGGATGGCAGCGTGGTGAGCTTTGCGCCCCAGCTGAACGTGCATGTCGACGGCATCCTCGCGGTGACGCAGGCTTATGAAGGAAATATGCCTCCCGCCCTTGCCGAACGAGCGCAAGCAGCTACCAAAACCATAGCAAAGCACATTGACTACGTGGGTGTGCTCTGCGTCGAATTTTTCCTGGTGAACGACGGCAGCGCCGATGGTGCGCTCATCGTCAATGAAATGGCACCGCGCCCCCACAACAGCGGCCACTACACGATGGATGCCTGTGACGTGTCGCAGTTCGACCTGCAGGTGCATGCCATGGCCGGCCTTCCGCTGCCGCATCCGCGCCAGCATTCACCGGCCATCATGCTGAACCTGCTTGGCGACATATGGTTTGATGACCATGACAAGATGCGCACACCCGACTGGCAGGCCGTGCTGGCGCTGCCCGGCACGCACCTGCACCTTTACGGCAAAACCGAAGCCCGCGCAGGCCGAAAGATGGGTCATCTCAACATCACAGGCCCTGATGTCGTTTCAGTCACGGCCACGGCGCGCCAGGCTGCATCCATCCTGGGCTTGCCCGGCCTGGACTACCTCTGATGATTCTTCCTGGCACGGACGCTGAGGCGATTCTTGAAGCCGCGCGCCGCATCCAGGCCGGCGGGCTGGTGGGTTTCCCGACGGAGACGGTATATGGCCTGGGCGCCGACGCCTCCAGCGACAAAGCCGTCGCCGGCATCTTTGAAGCCAAGGGCAGGCCGTCCGACCATCCGCTCATCGTGCATGTGGCCGATGCGGTGCAGGTAGAGGCTTACGCCAGCAGCGTGCCGCCTTTCGCCGCTCGCCTGATGAAAGCCTTCTGGCCCGGGCCGCTCACGGTGATCCTGCCGCGTAAGCCGGGCGTGGCGGCTGCGGCTGCCGGCGGCCAGGATTCCATCGGCCTGCGCTGCCCCTCGCACCCCGTCGCGCTGGCTTTCCTCAAAGCGTGCGACACCGGCGTGGCCGGCCCCAGCGCCAACCGTTTCGGCCGCGTCAGCCCCACCACAGCCCAGCACGTGAAGCAGGAGTTTGGCGACAGCCTGCTGGTGCTCGACGGCGGACCCTGCGATGTCGGCATCGAGTCCAGCATCGTCGACTGCACGCGCGGGCGGCCCGTGTTGCTGCGCCCCGGAGTCCTCACACGCGCACAGCTCGAAGCGGCCTGCGGCGAAGCCGTCCTGGGCAAGGAAGAATTCGAGCAGCAGGCTCTCGGCGTGGGTAATACACCGCGTGCGTCCGGCACGCTGGAAGCGCACTACGCACCCGACGCCAAGGTGCGCTTGATGGACGCCGGCCCCATTCAGACTGCGCTCGATTTGCTGGGCGCCGAGGCCGCCCACATCGCCGTTTACGCGCGCAGCATCGTGCGCATCAAGTCCGAAAAAGTGCTGTACCGCCGCATGCCCGACGACGCGCTGGCCACCGCGCAGCAGCTTTTTGCTGTGCTGCGAGACTTTGACGCCAAGGGCGTCAAGCTGATCTGGATTGAGAACCCGCCAGCCGCGCAAGAGTGGGATGGGGTGAGGGACCGGCTGGGGCGCGCTGCCGCCGGATGATCCTGTTCCCATCAGCGCAAATATTCAGTACCGAAAGAACGATCTCAATGAGAGTAGTCATCTTCATCATCATTTGTACGGCGCTGCTCGGCGCTTGTGCCGCGCCTGGCAGGGACGTTCAGGTTGACTTGCCCTTGGTCATTCCTGATGCGCTCTACCCGGAACTGTCCTCCAAAGTAAGTCGGGAGCCTGCCCAATCCCGCGTAATCTCTTTCAGCAAAACCCTCACTTTGGACAACAAGGGAAACTTTGGCATGCTGGCCTATACCCATCAGCAGCAACTCTTTTCGTTCCGGCAGGATGGTCTGTTGCAAGTCCAAACCACTGCCAGCTTTCAGGGGCCGGGGGGGATCTCAAAAAGTGTCGACCAGACTTTGAGTCTTTGCGGCCTGGTCCCGGTGCTTGGCGAAGCAGCGGGCCTGAGTAACTCTGCGATGGCCACCGCCGCATCTGCCGGAGGCGCATTCTTGCCTCTTAACTTCAGCTTGTCCCTGCAGTCGGCCACGCGCCGCCGGCTTTCGCGGCTTGAGGTGGATTCTTCCAACCTGTGCCAGCCCACACCGGGCATGGAGTTCAGCATTCAAATGGAGTCCGAGATACAGAGCAAAGCGAATGGACAAGTTTACAGTTCCAACAAACAATTTACGCTAACCGAACAAGCGAAATGCAAGGTGGGCTCCGATCTGTTGCCGGCATCGGACCTGAATTCTTCGATGCGCGGGCAGTATCTCGCGGTGTCCTGTGCCTACACCGCGGAGCCGTCGAATGACCGCAAGGTTGAATACGCCTTTTTGCTTGCCAGCGGCATGTATGTGGGGATGGGAGAGGTGGCGAAGTGGCAGACCGACAAGGCGCGGTATGAGTCGGTGAAGTACCAGTCCGAGTGATTGCCAGAGCTTGAAGGGGCCTGTAGGCTACGCATAGCGACCTCTTCGTATTACAAGGCAATGCCATGCTCCCCATCCTCATCACGATCTGGTTTCTTCACGTCGCGGCCATGATGAGCCCCGGCGCCAATGTGCTGCTGGTGTCGCAACTGGCGGCCAGCGACCGCGCGCGCAGCGCGGTGTTTGCGGCGCTGGGTGTGACGGCCGGGGCTGCCATTTGGTCGGTGTGTGCAGTGCTGGGGGTCAACGCCGTCTTCCAGGTTTTCCCCGGGCTGCGTCTGGCGTTGCAGGTGGCCGGCGGCCTGTACCTGCTGTACGTTGCGAGCCGGCTCTGGCGCTCAGGCGCCGCCGCACTCGGCAACAGCGGTCCCACCGTGTCTTCCCTGGCGGCGTTCCGGCTGGGCTTTCTCACCAACATCACCAACCCGAAGTCGGCGCTTTTTTTCGGCAGCGTTTTTGCGGCTTCGTTCCCGGCCGAGCCCAGTGGCGTGCTGCAAACGGCTGCGGTCGCGATGATTGTGCTTAACGCACTGTGCTGGCACATGCTGCTGGCTTACCTGTTCTCGCGTGAACGTGTGCGCACGGCGTACTCGCGTACGCGCAACGTTGCCAACCGTGTGGCGTCGGTAGCGGTTGGAACCCTGGGCCTGGGCTTGCTGGCGGCTTCGGTGCGTGAAGCAAGGTCCTAGCGCAGGTCCGGCGCCGGGGGCTTCGCCTGCATGTCCTCCCTCGTTTCACCATTCGTTTCGTCCTCGAGCCACTGCAGATAGCCTGCCGATCCGGCAGTGATGGGAATCTGCACAAGCTCCGGCGTTTCATAGCTGTGGCGCACCCGGATAAATTGCTCCAGCGCCGCAAACTTCGCTTGCCGCGTCTTGATCGAAAGGCGGTGCTCTGGTTCATCGCACAACGCACCCTGCCACCGGTAAATACTCCGGATCGTTTCGATCTGCACGCAAGCTCCCAGCCGCGCTTCGATGATCTGGCGCGCCAGATCGTCTGCCTGCTGCGCTGTTGAAACGGTGGTGAGGACCACGCAATAAGCCGTTGTTTGGCCGGCGCCGGATGGATGCAAAGTTGACATGCCGTGAGCTCCTGTTCAGTCTGCGGGGTTTGCGGGTGTCTGCTCAAATTTCGGGCATTGTGGCGCAATGCCGCGCCGGTTGGCGTTCTGGTGGACAAGTCCCACCGCCATCAACAGCCTTGTCCACAGGCGAGAGGGATAACTGGCCCGCCTCCCGGCGAGAGTTCAGCCGTCCCGGCCGTACGCCAGCTTCATGGCCAGGATGGCCAGCGCCAGGCCCAGCGTGATCGCGTTCGCCAGCACGATGGGCCAGGCGCCCACCAGCACACCGTAGATCAGCCACAGCGCCACGCCAATCGTGAAGGCGCTGTACATGGCCAGGGAGATACCGCTCACGTCGCGGCTGCGAAAGGTCAGCCAGGCTTGCGGCGCAAAGCTCGCCGTGGTGAGCAGGGCGGCCAGGAAACCCACAATATCTGCCGTGTTCATGTTCACAGTTTGCCGTCCTTCACGGCCCATTCCAGCAGGGCATCGAGCGCCGGGCGCGCGGCTGGTGCGTTCGGATGGTTGACCAGCCCCACCACGATGTAACGTGCACCGCTGTTGCCGTTGGCATAACCGGCAATGGCGGTCACATCGCGCAGCGAGCCTGTCTTCAGGAAGGCCAGGCCCGCAACGCTTTTGCCGCGCTCCCGCAGAGTGCCATCGACACCCGCCACGGGCAATGAGTCGGCCAGGTCCGCAGCCAGCGGGCTCCTGGCGGCATGCTGCAGCAGGGCCGAGAGGCTGGCCGCGGTGATGCGTTCGCTGCGGCTCAGGCCGGAGCCGTTGTCCATCACTGGCGGTGTGGTGCCGGGCAGGCTTTTGCGCCACCAGGCAGCCAGCGCGGTGCGAGCCGATTCGAGCGTGCCGGTTTTGGGTTGGCCCAGGCCGCCCTGCAGTCCCAGCGTCAAAAAAAGGTGTTGGGCCATGATGTTGTTCGAGTATTTGTTGACGTCGCGCACCACCTCCAGCAGGGACGGCGACTGGTGTTCAAACCGCACGGCGGGTTTTTCACCTGAGAGCGATCCTGTGCTGCGCAGCATGGCCAGCTCGGCCGCGGTGGCGTCACGCACCGTGCCGGTCAGCAGGCCGCCCAGTTGCCGCCATGAGCCTTCGATGGCGCGCGCGGCAAAACTGGCGGGGTCGGCATAAGCGCTGGGCCAGATTTTTTCGCCGCAGGCCGACGAATAGGTCCCGAGGAATTCAATGTTGACCGGGTTCTCGACGCTGGCGCGCAGTTCGCTGCGCCAGTCACCGCAACGCGCCACGCGCACCATCGGCACGCTGGCGCCCACCTGCACGCCTGCCAGCGGGGGCTCGTAGCGTACGAGCGCGCGGCCGCTGGGAAGGTCCGGCGTGAAAGTCATCACCAGGGTCTTGAAGTTGATCAGCAGTGCATCGGGCCGGGCGTTGTAGGGCCGCAGCGGCTCGCCGTCAAATTCGCCCGGGTCGGTGGGCGGCACGCTGAAGGCGCTGCGGTCCAGCACGATGTCGCCGCGAATCACCCGCGCGCCACCGGCCTGCACCTGGGCCAGCAGGGCCTGCAGGCGCTCAACCACCAGCTTGGGGTCGCCGCCGCCCTGCACCACCAGGTTGCCGTTGAGCAGCCCGCCCGATGTGCCGCCGTCCAGGATCACCTTGGTCTTCCAGGTGAAGTCGCGGCCCAGTGCGTCGAGGGCCGAATACGTGGTGACCACCTTCATGACGGAGGCTGGGTTCATTGGCGTGTCGATGCGCCAGCTCAGGCGCGGCACGGGCTTGCCGTTACCGGCGTCGACCACCAGCATGGACACCGCGTCACGCGGCACCTTGGCACGCGAGAGGGCTTTTTCAATCGGGGCGGGCAAGCGGGCGGCTTGTGCGAAGGCTTTGTTGCCGGCCAGGGCGGTCAGGGCGGCAATCGCGGTCAAGGCCGCCACCGCGGTGCGTGTCGTGCGCGGCGCGCACGGGCGCAGCAAGTCATGGATCATGGAAGGATTATCGTGGCACGAGCCTTTCATCCTGCTTCCAGGGGCTTGTTGGCATTGGCGCGGATAATCAGGGGCTGCGCGCCAGCCCTACCCCCGGTACATCGGTGAGTTGCTATGAATTTAATAGCTGCTCGCGCACAATATACAAGGGCTGGAGCCCGATTTAATGCCTGAACTTGTGAAATTCCTCGCTTTTGACACCAGTACCGACCGCATGTCCGTGGCGCTGACCGATGGCGCACGCGTGTGGCAGCACAGCGGCCCGGGCGGTGCGCAGGCTTCAACTACCCTGATTCCTGCCATCCTGGCGCTGCTGGCCGAATCTGGTCTGGCGCTGGGCGAACTGGACGCCATCGCGTTCGGCCGAGGTCCCGGCTCATTTACCGGGCTGCGCACAGCCTGCGCCGTGGCACAGGGCCTGGCGCTGGGCGCCAACGGGGGTGCAGGCATTTCCGTGCTGCCTGTCGACACGCTGATGGCTGTGGCGGAAGAAGCGCGCTTTCAGCACCAGGGTGATGGCGCGGCGCCTTTGCGCATCACCGCGCTGCTCGATGCCCGCATGGACGAGATGTATGTGCAGGGCTTTGATTTCAGCAGTGGGTGTTGCAAGACGCTGGGCGAATGCGAACTGGTCCGGCCCGAAAACCTGGTACCCGATGCAGCGGCTGGCTTGCTCGCAGGCAACGTTTTTGCGGTGTACGCAGAGCGCCTGCCGGCTGGCCTCGCTGCGTTTGCGCAGGCAGAAGCCCTGCCCACAGCTGCCGCCATGCTGCGCCTGGCGCCGCAGCTGGCTGCCGCCGGGCTGTGCGTGAGCGCAGATCTTGCCCTGCCGCTCTATGTTCGCGATAAAGTAGCGCTTACCACCGAAGAGCGCGACCAGGTCAAGGCCGCCAAACTGGCCGCCGCCCCACCTCTTCCATGAACGCCATCCTCAAGCCTCTCGAAGCCAGGTTCGAAGCCATGACGCCCCAATGGCTGGAGGCCGTGGTGCGGGTGGAAAAAACCGCCTACGGCAACCCATGGACGCAGGGCAACTTCATCGACTCGCTCAATGCCGGCTACCAGGCGCAACTGCTCACCGGCGGCAATCCGCCGGATGCTGAACTGCTGGGCTACTTCGTGGCCATGAAAGGCGTGGACGAGGTGCACCTGCTCAACATCACCGTGGCCCCGGAACACCAGCGCCAGGGGTGGGCCCGCGTCATGCTGGACGCGCTGGCGCTCTGGTCGCGGGGGCAGGGTGCGCAGTGGCTGTGGCTGGAAGTGCGCGTCAGCAATGTGCGGGCCAAGGCCATTTACGAGCGCTACGGTTTTCGCCATGTCGGCACGCGCCGCAACTATTACCCGAACGGCCCTTCCACACGTGAAGACGCGGTCGTCATGAGCCTGGCGCTATGAGCCTTGATCTCGACAAGCGCCAGCGCGCCATGTTGCGCGAAATGGGCGTGCGTGTATGGCTGCCGGCTGCTGCTCCGCCTGAAGCGGTTGCTGCTACCAATTTGGTAGCTGATGGACCAATATCAGCTCCGGCTACAGATGAATTTGATCGAAAATCCGCTGTTCCCGCTGTTCCCGCTGTTCCCGCTGTTCCCGCTGCGCCGGCGGCACCGCGAGCAGCGGCACCTTCCGTGCGACCCGCGCCTGCGCCGCCTCGCCCACAGGCCGAGGCGCGCGAGGCTGCCCCATCCGGCACGGCTGCCGCATGGCGCATGGGCGATGTACAAGCCCTGTATGCCGAAGCCGCCCATGCCGAAGGGGCACGCTGGCTGGTGCTCGCCGAAACACCGGCTGCCGCTTTGCAGCGGGAGCCTTTCAATCCTTTTGAAGGCGATGCCGGCAAGCTGCTTGACAACATGTTGCGCGCCGCGCGCCTGCACAAGGCCGGCATGGTGCTGCTGGCACCGCTGGTCAGGCACGCGGCTTCCGGACCGGGCACCAGCCTGCCAGAAGCCCTGCCAGCCCTGGTGGCCAGCGCGCAGCCCGATGTCGTGCTGGTCATGGGCCGGCTGGCTGCGCAGGCCATGTTGCAGTCCACGGAGGCTTTCGGCAAACAACGCGGCCAGTTGCACACCCTGCATGGCGCCCGGATGGTGGTGACCTACGACGCCACTTATTTGCTGCGCAATCCGGCCGACAAGGGCAAGGCCTGGGACGACTTGTGCCTGGCCATGCGTGCGGCCACGCCAGCGAACTAGGAGCCTCTTCGCGGCTTCTCTGAAGCCGTGAACGGGTTCTTCAGGTTCTCAGGCATTGGCCGCGGCGCGGCTGGCTGCGCAATACGGGTTGAACCTGTTACGCCGCCTTTGGCTCAACTGCAGATCCTGCCTGCGCGGACGCTGCGTCGTCTTCCGGAATGGCATAGCGCGGGGCCAATGCTGCAAGCGACCTCAGTACCGATACGGGCATCCAGCGAAATAGCGGTGTCAGCCATGGATACGGCACTTTGGATTTCAGGATGGCGCCGTAATCACACGAGGCTTCGTGGGGGAAGTAGTTCTCACGCACGGCCACGACCTCACAAAATCCCTTGCCGTGGTAGTAGCGCAGTTGCGGGTCCACCGGCAGGCCAGCCCGCGCAGCCCTTGCATAGGCTTCCACTGACGCACCCGGCTTACGTTGCAAATAACGCTTGAGCCCCGGCATCGGAGAACCCAAAAACACTTCGCGGTTACCGCATTTCACCGCATACAGATAGTTAAAGGCGATCAGCTGCAAGGCGGCACCGGCGTCCACGCTGGTCAGGCTGATGCCAAACAGGCAGCGTGATGCGTATTTGTCTTTGGTCACCCTGCCATCCAGCGCGGCACTTTTTTGCCAATCGCCCGGGTTGACCCACTCAGCCTCTGTGGTCGGCTTGCCAAACAGTGACGCCAGCAATTCACCCGTTTCAGCACAAAACGCACCCCCGCTCAAATCGGGATGCGCGGCAATGCGTGATCGAAAGTCTTCTGCCGTGGCTTGCTGCTCTTGCGTCCATTGTTTGCGCTCCAGATCCAGCAAGGCCGGAATATCGCCAATACGCAGGTTGCGGGTGATGTAGCGGCGCTTTTTGATGGTCTGTTTGGCGGTCATGGGGCAACGAAACTCGATGGTGTTAAAGGGATTGATGGCCCGGAACTTCCGGTGCTGGTCGCGGGTGTGCGGCACCTGCATGGCAGGAACAATTGCGGGTGCCAAAAGGCTGGAGGTCATGCATCAGCTGCACAGCACCCGTGGCCAGCCACAATCCAGCGGTGCGGGCTTTGCTGCCGAAAAAACCGCTCAGAAAAATGCTGGCTTGCAGATTCACTACTTCATGCCACCAACCGTGAGGCACATAGATGGCATCACCCGGATACAGATCGACAGCCAACAGCGCGTCTGGTGGTGCATTGCTTTGCGCCAGGTCGCGCATGCCCACCGTTGCCAGTTTGGCCCAGCGGTCATGCTTCCGCGACTGCGCACCCAGGTGCTCCACGGTACCGGGGCGGGCCAGGTAAAAACGTTTGACTCCGCGCGTAAGCACCGCCAGGTTGTCCAGCAGGTCGTAGTGCAGCCCTGTGTGCGCACCCTGCGGCCCAATCCACGCGCTGCTGGAGACGATATTGCCCGGCGGAAACAACGCGTCTTGCCGAACGTCCTGGCGCAATGAGGGTATCTCCTTGAGCAGGTCGAACTCCTTGAGGTACCCGATATGCGAGCCCTCGTCCTGTGCGGCTGTCTGGAGTTCCAGTTGTGCCACATAACGATCGAGTGTGGACTTCACAAACCGGGTGCTGGACTTCTCCCGATTCCCCACCACCAATGTCACGGGCCTGGCCCCGCCCACCTGGGCAAGGTGCTGAAATGTCCAACGCTCCAGCGCTGCCCAGTTGCGCCCCAGGCCCCGCAAAACGACGGGGCCATGACCTATCCATTCATGCCCTTGGGGAGACACCATCTCTGGCACAGCGCCGAGCCTGGAGCGAGGTACCCCTAGCGGGCACTCGCCTTGATTGATCCGCAAATTCACAACGACCTCAGATTCACAACGACCTCACGACCTCAGCACTTGTTATGCGGTGATCGTAAAAATTCACTGTGAAATGTTGATGACGCCAGCGCCTGTTTTTTGTTGCGTCGTGTAAGAACGCTGGCGAGGTAGTCCTGCAGACAATCGCGCATTGGGCATACAGGGGGATCCCCATCAGGGCACGGTGCAAGCTGCGAAGATCGTGGGAGCTTAAAATGGGACATGACTTTCCTCGACATGCTGGGCGCGGCAGAACGCCAGAACCATTCCATGCTCTGCGTCGGCCTAGACCCGGAGCCCACCAAATTTCCCGGCAAGCTCAAGGGCGACGCCAACAAGATTTACGATTTCTGCGCGGCGATTGTTGATGCCACCGCCGACCTGGTCATTTCCTTCAAGCCGCAGATCGCCTACTTCGCCGCCCACCGCGCCGAAGGCCAGCTCGAACGCCTGATGGAACACATGCGCCGCGTCGCGCCGCACGTGCCCATCATCCTGGACGCCAAGCGCGGCGACATCGGCTCCACCGCAGAGCAATATGCGAAGGAAGCGTTTGAACGCTACGGTGCCGACGCAGTGACACTTTCGCCCTTCATGGGATTTGATTCGGTGGCGCCGTATTTGCAGTACGAAGGCAAAGGTGCTTTCCTGCTGTGCCGTACCTCGAACCCCGGGGGGGACGATTTGCAGAACCAGCGCTTCGCCTCGATTGAAGGCCAGCCGCTGCTGTACGAGCATGTGGCGCGGCTGGCGCAAGGTCCATGGAACCTCAATGGACAGTTGGGGTTGGTCGTGGGTGCGACATACCCGGCTGAGATCGAACGTGTACGTTCGGTAGCGCCTAGCTTGCCCTTGCTGATTCCCGGTGTGGGGGCTCAGGGGGGCGATGCGGTGGCCACTGTCAAGGCTGGTTGGCGCGCCGGGGCGCCCATCATCGTGAACTCATCGCGCGCGATCATTTACGCTTCTTCCGGGGATGATTTTGCGGAGACTGCACGGCGGGAGGCGGTGAAGACTCGGGATGTATTGGAGGCGGCTCGGGGCGAAGCCTTGAAATAGGCTGAGTACCTTGGCCAGGCCTGCAGTTTTCAGCAAAAAAAGCGGTGCCAAGTCTAAGTGAACACTGGGAACAACCTACCGCCCAATACGAAGCAACCCCTTTGCAGCAGGCAAATACGCCACCAGCTTCGCCACCCCATCTCGCCCGCTCGCGGCCCGATAAAGCAGCGCACTTCCAGCCATCGATCCAAGCGCCCGCTTGAGCGGTGATGAACTCCGGCCCGATGCCAGCAGCAACGCCACACCGGCGCCAAAAACCAGCCAGTGCTCGCCGGGAAAGCTGTCGCGGCTTTTGTCCCAGGCGTGGCAGTCATGCAGCAGGCGGGACAGCGGGTTGGAAGGTGAAGTGGACATGATGGTGCGGGATCCTTTCATGCCACTACATTAGCCGCGGCCACCGTGGGCCGGTGTCAGACATCGCCGCAAATGCCGGTCACCGGCCGGGCCCACCGCCGGGCCATGGCCGGGCGCTTCGGTTGCTATCTTTTTAATAGCTTCTGGCGCCCATAAAGGTTGGGCCATGGACCAATTTGACCTCAGTTGGCAACCGTGAACCGGCGCCGCACGTGGCGCGCATTCTCGATCTCGTCCACGATGGCCACGGCGAGGTCGGCTACCGAAATACCGGCCGGCGTGTCGCCTTGGCCGGGCAGCAGGTCGTCTGCCCCCAGGCGGTACTTGCCCGTGCGTTCGCCAGGCGCCAGGCCAATAGGAGGCGAGACAAAGCTCCAGTCCAGCGAGGTTTCGAGCTTGAGCTGGTTCAGTGCCTCACGTGCTGCCAGCGCACCCTGCTTGTATTCAGCGGGGAATTGGGGCGTGTCCACCAGCTGCAGGCCGGGCGCCACATACAGGCTGCCAGCGCCGCCCACCACAAGCAGGCGTTTGACACCCGCCTGCTTGACACCGTCGACGATGGCTTTGCTGGCCTGCAGGTGCAGGTCATGAATCTTTGGCTCATTCCAGCCCGGGTTGTAGGCACTGATAACGGCATCGTGGCCCGCCACGGCCCTGGCGACCTGGTCAGCATGCAACGCGTCCGCGGCGGCCAAGGTCAGGCTTTTTTGCAGTGCGATCTTGCCGAGGTTGCGGGTCAGCACCGTGACCTGGTGGCCTCGGCTCAGCAGCTCGGAAAGAATGGGCGCACCGACAAAACCTGTGGCGCCGATCAATGCGATGTTCATGAAAACTCCTGGGGAATTGAAGAAGCCTGTAGTTTGCCCGCTTCACAACACGCTGAATAGAGGTCAAAATTGGCTAACACTATGAAGTAGGGCTAATCAATGAGTGATAAATCCATGGACCAGCTCAAGCGCATGGCGATTTTTGCCGAGGTGGTTGCCAAGGGATCCCTGACCGCGGCTGCACGGCAACTGGACATGACACCTTCAGCTGTGAGCCAGCATTTGCGGCAGCTTGAACAGTCGCTCGGCCTGGCCCTGCTGCACCGGTCAACGCGGCGCCTGACGTTGACGGAGGCGGGTGAGCGCTACCACGGCGGTTGCGCTGCCATGGTGGCGGCTGCGCGCTCGGCGGAGCAGGCGCTGGTGCGGCTGCGCGACGAGCCTGAAGGCGAGCTGCGCCTGGCCGCGCCGGCCGGCTTTGGCGGCCTGTTGGCGGCGGCGCTGGCGCCGCTGCGCAGCTACCCCCGGCTCACGCTGCGCCTGCTGCTGGACGACAAGCTGGTTGACCTGATCGGCGAACGCGTGGATATCGCGGTGCGCGTGGGCGAGCTTGCCGACTCCAGCCTGGTAGCACGCAAGCTGGGCGATATGACGCGCCAGCTCTGCGCTTCGCCGGCCTACCTGGCCGAACGTGGCTGGCCCGCGGCGCCGCAGGATTTGCTGCGCCACGACTGGCTGGCCAGCAAACCCAATGGCAGCGGCCCGGACATGCTGGAGCTGCAGGGCCCGTCCGGCGAGCGAGAAACCCTGAGGCTGGAAGGCCGGGTGCAGGCCTCGCAGGTCACGGCGCTGCATGCGCTGGCCATGGCCGGCTGGGGCATCAGCATGGGCGTGAGTGAAGACGACCGCAAAGCGATGGCCGAAGGCCGCTTGCTGCCGATACTGCCGGGCTGGCGCATGTCGGATGTTCCGGTCTACGCTGTGACGCCGCGGCGCGGCGAGCAGCCGGCCAAGGTGCGCCACACGCTGGAGCTGCTGGCGGCCTGGTTTGGCGGCGGGAAGAACCCCAGACCGTAAACAGGTTCGTAGGCGTCAGGTCTGTTGCGGACGCGGCCTGAACACCAGCCCGCCCAGCATCACGCAGCCCAGCGCCGCCACCACCAGCGCAGTGCCGGCCCACTGCCAGGGCGTGACGACTTCGCCCAGCACCAGCATGCCGGTGGCCAGGCCGACGACCGGCACACCCAGGCTGAAGGGCGCGACGCGGTTGGCCGGGTGGCGCTTGAGCAGGTTGGTCCACAGGCTGTAGCCCAAAATGGTGGCCGCCCAGCCGAGGTAGGCCACAGCGGCCCAACTGGAGGCACGCGCTTCCATCCAGTGCCAGCGCACCGCCGCAGGATCGAAGGCCCAGGACAGGGCGGCAAAGGGCAGTATCGCCACCAGGCTGCTCCAGACCACAAAGGCCAGCGGCGAATAATCACTGTAAGTCTGCTGCACGCGCCGCGCCACGATGTTGGACATGGCCCACATCGCCGCTGCGCACAGCGTCAGCACAAACCCCAGCGGGGTGGTGGCGCCGGCGCCATCTGTGCCCATGTAGTTGAGTGCAAAACAGGCCAGGCCCACGGCGGCCAACACCAGGCCTGCCTGCAACGGCCGGCTGGCGCGCTCATGCAGCAACACAAAACCGAAGAGTGCCGTCCAGAACACCTGGGTCTGCTGCAGCACCGAGGCCAGCGCCGCTGTCATGCCTACCTTGAGCGCAAGAAACAGGACACCGAACTGGCCCACGCCCTGAAAGAGGCCGTAAAGCACTATCCATTTCCAGGCGATTTTGGGTGGACGAATCAGCAGGGCCAACGGCAGGACCGCAAACACGTAGCGGGCCGTACCCAGCTGAAAAGGCGTGAAGTCGCGCAGGGCGAACTTCATCACCACAAAATTGACGCCCCACAGGACGACCACCACCAGTGCGGCCGCCAGGTCGCGGCCGGTCAGGGCATTGGGCTGCATCTGTGCAAGACGCGGAGTCAGCCCAGCTGCATGGCGCGAGCGGCATCCAGGTGCGACTTCACGCGCTGCGCCAGTGCGATGTCACCGGGTGTCTCGGGCTGCCACGCTTCGACGGGCAGCGCTTTGCCGTCCAGGTCCACCGCGACAAACACCACCAGGCATTCGGTAATGACTTCCATCTGGCCCACTTTCATGTCGCCGGCGCGCACTTCCACGGCGATGTTCATGCTGGTGTTGCCGGTGTAGGCCAGGCGTGCCTGCACTTCCACGAGGTCACCAATCATGATGGGGCGCTGAAAGCGGATGCTGCCCACCGACACAGTGACGCAATAACGTTTGGCCCAGCTGGTGGCGCAGGCGTAGCCGGCCTCGTCAATCCACTTCATGACGGTGCCGCCGTGTACTTTTCCGCCGAAATTGACGGTGCTGGGTTCGGCCAGGAATCGGAGGGTGATGGAGGACATGGGTAACTACCGGTTGTTGCGGAATGTTCAGTCGTTCGGCCAGGCGGCGCCGGCGACACGCATCATATTGTCACCCATCACGCCTTCGACTTCGGCCGCGCTCATGCCCACACGGCGCAGCGCTTCGGGCAGGAGCTTCCAGGTCTCGACCGGCGTGTAGGTCATGCGCTGCACGGCGCGGTCGTAGCCCGCCGCTTTGGGCCACCAGTACGTTGGGTCGTAGTCGCCGGGCGGGTTGTCGTTGAGTTCGTCCTGACGGAAGCTGATGTCCAGGCCTATGCCCGCGTGCTGGGCTCCGACCAGGCTCGCTACATAAGCCACGTGCCGCGCCATGTCGTCCGCCGTGGGAGTGCGGGTGCCCAGGAAAGCGGAGACGCCCGAGACGCACACCACCCCGCCGGTGGCTGCGCAGGCCCTGATCTGCTCGTCGGTGATGTTTCGCCCGTGTTCGACCAGCGCCAGCGGGTTGGCATGGCTGAAGATCACGGGTTTTGACGAGGCGGCCATGATGTCCAGGCTGCAGCGGCGGCCGGTGTGTGAGCAGTCCATCAGGAGGCCTGCCTCATTCACGGCCTGCACCATGCGTACGCCCAGCGGCGTGAGGCCGCGTGCCTCGTCGTGGCAGCCGTCGGCCACACTGTTGTTGCGGTTGTAGGCGAAGTGGATCTGCCGCACGCCGAGGTGGTGGTAAAGAGCGACCATCTCGGGCCGCTCCAGCAGCGGCATCGCGCCCTCCAGGTCAAAGCCGATGGCGAGCTGGCCTGCCGCCGCGGCTTCGCGGATTTCGGCCACGCTTGAGACCAGCCGGTAGCGCTTTGGGTCGGCCGCGATGCGGGCGCGAAAGGCGGCAATCACCGACATGATTTGCGCCACCGGGTTCATGTCCATGCCGACGTTGATGGAGACGTAGTTGACGCCCGCGGCGCGCAGGTCGTCCATCGGCGAGAAATCAGCCGCCGGGTGCAGCGGCAGGCAGGCGTGGGCTTCCCAGTGGATCATGGTGACGGCATCGGTGTTTAGAGGAGAAATTAAAGCACGCAGCCTGCCGGCGCGCCAGCCACGCGCGGTAACGGTTACATGACGACCGGTGCCTCGGCCGCACGGCGCTTGAAGCCGGTGGAGGCCTCCATCAGGCTCAGCGTATAGGCGTTGGTGACTTTATGCGCCGCAAGATCAGCTGAAGGCACCATCTCCACCGTCTGGCCGCGCTGCATCACCATCAGCCTCTCGCATAGATGCGTGACAACAGCCAGGTCGTGGCTCACCATCACGAAAGTGAGGCCGCGCCGCCGGCGCAGCTCTTCGAGCAGGTTGAGCACCTCCGCCTGCACCGAAGCATCGAGCGCCGAGGTGGGTTCGTCCAGCAACAAAATCTGCGGCTCCAGGATCAGGGCGCGCGCAATCGCAATGCGCTGGCGCTGCCCGCCCGAGAGCTGGTGCGGGTAGCGAAACCGGAAACCGGTTCCCAGGCCGACTTCTTCGAGCGCACGTTCGATGCGCACTTCCGCGTCGTCGATGCCATGAATGGCCAATGGCTCGGCCAGGATGCGGTCTACCGTGTGGCGCGGGTGCAGCGATCCGTACGGGTCCTGGAACACCATCTGCACCTGCCGCCTGAAAGCCTTGCTGCCGGGCGCGCTGTCCTGGCCCAGCAATTTGACAGCACCTGTCGTGCGGGGCGCCAGGCCGCAGATGGCGCGCAGCACGGTGGACTTGCCCGAGCCCGACTCGCCGACGATGCCGAAGCTTTCGCCGGGGTTCACGGTGAAGGATGTATCCGCGACCGCGACAAAGCCGTCATACACCACGCGCAGGCCGCTCACCTCCAGGCCCAGCGACGTGGAGGAAGCCGCGGCGTTCACAGCGCCCACTCCGGTTTGCGGTCCAACGTGGCCAACGGGTGTGTCGATGCGCCCAATTGCGGCAGGCAGGCCATCAGGCCGCGTGTATACGGATGCTGCGCATTCGCCAGGCCACCGGCGGCGAGTTCTTCCACCACGCGGCCAGCGTACATCACGAGAATCCGGTCGCAAAAAGTGGACACCAGCCGCAGGTCGTGCGACACCAGAATCAGGCCCATGCCGCGCTCGACCACCAGCGTGTCGAGGATGGACAGCACCTGCAACTGCACCGTCACGTCCAGCGCCGAAGTGGGCTCGTCGGCGATCAGCAGGTCGGGGTCTGCGATCAGCATCATCGCGATCATCGCGCGTTGGCCCATGCCGCCCGACACCTCATGCGGATACAGCTTGTAGACGCGCGCTGGGTCGTCGATGCGCACTGACTCGAGTGCGGCGAGCGCGCGTTTTTTGGCTTCTGCCGATGAGACGCGGGTATGGGCCTGCAGCGTCTCCACAATCTGCGCGCCTATGGTCATGACCGGGTTCAACGAAAACTTCGGGTCCTGCAGGACCATGGCCACGCGGCCTCCGCGCAGCGCGCGGCGTTGGGCGGGCGGGCAGTTGAGCAAATCCACGCCGGAGAATTCGAGGCGCTTTGCCGTGATGCGGCCTTCCGGTGCAGTCAGGCCCATGATGGCGCGGCCGGTTTGTGATTTGCCCGAGCCCGACTCGCCCACAATGCCGAGTCGCTCGCGGCCGAGCGTGAAGGACACGCCGCGCACCGCCTCGGTCATGCCGCCGTCGCGGCGCGGAAAGCTGACGCGCAAGTCGTCAACGACGAGCAAGGGCGCAGTGGAATCCGTCATTTGGCGGCCTTCGGGTCCAGCGCATCGCGCAGGCCGTCACCCAGCAGGTTAAAGGCCAGGCTCACGACAAAAATCGCCGCACCGGGCGCGGCGGCCACCCACCACTGGTCAAGCACATAGAGACGCCCGTTGGCGATCATCGCGCCCCACTCCGGCATGGGCGGCTGTGCACCCAGGCCCAGGAAGCCAAGGCCCGCGGCCGTGAGGATGATGCCGGCCATGTCCAGCGTGACGCGCACGATCACCGACGACACGCACAGCGGCATGATGTGCCCGAGCACGATTCGCCAGGGCGAGGCGCCCAGCAGCCGCACCGCGGCGATGTAGTCGGTCTGGCGTATCGTCAATGTCTCGGCCCGTGCCATGCGCGCATAGGGCGGCCAGGAGGTGATGGCAATGGCGATCACCGCGTTCTGGATGCCCGGGCCCAGCGCCGCGACAAAGGCCAGCGCGAGGATGAGGCGCGGAAACGCGAGAAAAATGTCGGTGATGCGCATCAGCACCGCATCGACCCAGCCGCCGGCGTAGCCTGCCACGGTGCCGACGATGAGGCCCAGCGGCGCGGCCAGCACCGCCACCAGGACTACCACCATCAGCGTGATGCGCGAGCCGATGATGATGCGCGAAAGGATGTCGCGCCCCTGGTCGTCGGTGCCGAACCAGTGCTCCCACGAAGGCGGCAGCAAGCGCGTGGTACGCAGGTCGCCGGAGTAGGCCGAATAAGGTGCCAGCGCATCGGCAAAGATCGCCACCAGGACGAGCCCCAGCACGATGAAGAGGCCCAGCATGGCCAGCCGGTTGCGCGAAAAATCGCGGCAGCCGTGGTACACCCGGCCCATGAATGCCTGGCGGCGCGAAGTGGGTCTGTCGGTGCCGAGCCAGTCGCGCAGGGATACAAGTTTTGAAGTCATCGGATGCGCGTCCTCGGGTCCAGCAACTTATAGAGAACATCGGATAACAGGTTCAAGCCCACAAAGATCGACCCCACGACAATCGTGCCGCCCAGCACCGCGTTCATGTCGGCGTTCTGCAGTGAGTTGGTGATGTAGAGACCCAGACCCGGCCAGGCAAAGACGGTTTCCGTGAGTACCGAGCCTTCAAGCAAGCCCGCGTACGACAGCGCGATCACCGTGACCAGCGGCACCATGGCATTGCGCAACGCGTGGCGCCAGATGATGCGCGACTCTGACAGGCCTTTGGCGCGTGCGGCGATCACATACTCCTGCGCGAGTTCATTGAGCATGAAGGAACGGGTCATGCGGCTGATATAGGCCAGCGAAAAGTAACCCAGCAATGCGGCCGGCAGGATGAGGTGTGAAAACACATTGCGAAAGGCCTCCCACTCGCCCGCCATGGCGGTATCGAGCAGCAGCAGCCCGGTGACCGGCGTGATGCTGTACTCGTAAATCACATCCATACGGCCCGGCCCGGACACCCAGCCCAGCCGCGCATAAAACAGCACCAGCGCCATCAATCCCAGCCAGAAGATGGGCACCGAATAACCCACGAGCCCGATCACGCGCACCACCTGGTCCACCAGCTTTCCGCGCCGCACGGCGGCCCACACCCCCAGCGGAACGCCCAGCCCCGCACCTATCAGGATGCCCAGGCTGGCCAGCTCCAGCGTGGCGGGGAAAGCGCGCTTGATGTCCGTCATCACGGGGTTGGCGGTCAGCACCGAGACGCCAAAGTCGCCTTTCAACACTTTGGCAATGTAGATGTAGAACTGTTCGTACAGCGGTTTGTCGAGCCCGAGTTCCTGGCGCGCACGTTCGATCACGTGGGCCGGTGCGCGGTCGCCCACGATGGCCAGCACCGGGTCGATCGGGATCACGCGGCCGATGAAGAAGGTGACGGCAAGCAGGCCCAGGTAGGTGAGCAGAATCACCACCAGGAAGTTGCCGAAGCTCCGGGCGTGGGGCGTAAAGCGCTGGCCCGCCGTGCGCGTGGCAACCGCACTGAGCGGCGCCACGCCGGCGGCCGTGGGGTCGGGGATGGCCAAAGTCGGTGGAGCTGTCTGGGGCTATCAGCGCTTGGAGGCGTTGAACACGTAGTTGGTGTCGAAGGTGGGGCCCAGCTTCAGGCCGTCCACATTGCTGCGGTAAGCCGCCACCTCGGTTTGCTGGTACAGCATGATGAAGGGGCTGGTCTTGCGGAACTCTGCCTGCAGGTCTTCATACATCTTCTTGCGTTTGCCGGCGTCGCGCTCCAGCACGGCGGCATCCGACTGCTTGGTCAGTTCGGGAATCACCCAGGCATTGCGCCAGGCCAGCGGCTTGGCCTTGGCATCGTCGGCGTTGTCGGGGTTGCGCGTAAAGGTATCGGCGTTCGAATGCGGGTCCCAGTAGTCGGCGCCCCACTGGCCGATGTACAGGTCATGGGTGCGGGCGCGGTACTTGGTCAGTGTCTGTTTGCCGTCGCCGGGACTGATCTCGATATCGATGCCAGCCTGCTTGGCAGTTTGCTGGAAGGCCTCGGTGATGCCCTGCACCGGCTGGATGGTACGCATGTCGATGGTCACCTTGAAGCCGTTGGCCAGGCCTGCCTTGGCGAGAAGCGCCTTGGCCTTGGCCACGTCGAGCTTGTAGGGCTTGACGGTGCTGGCGCCGAGCAGTCCTTGCGGCAAAAAGTTCTGGTTGACCACGCCAATGTTCTTGATCAGAGTGTCGCCGATGGCGTCGTAGTCGATCAGGTATTTCAGGGCCTCGCGCACCTCGGGCTTGGCCAGGTTGGCGTTCTTCTGGTTCAGGCTGATGTAGTAGACCGTGCCTTTGGGCGTAGAGGTGAGCTTCACGTCCTTGTTGGCCGAGAGCGCGGCGATGTCCTGCGGGCTCAGGTTGCGGGCGATGTCGATGTCGCCCTTTTCGAGAAGCAGGCGCTGTGTGGCCGATTCCTTCACGTGGCGGTAGATCACGCGGGCCAGCTTGGGCTTGGCGCCGTAGTAGTTGTCGTTACGCTCCAGGGCCACGATTTCATTGGCGCGCCATTCGCGCAGCTTGAGCGGGCCGGAGCCGGCATAGTTGGTCTTGAGCCAGCCGTAGCCCCAGTCGCCGTTGACCTCCTTGGATTGCACCAGCTTCATGTCAACGATGGAAGCCACATTCGCCGTCAGGCAGTTGAAAACGAAAGTGGGCGCATAGGCCTTGTCGGTTTCCAGGGTCAGCACGGTCGGGCTGGCAGCTTTGATTTTGTCCTTGACGTTGGCTTTGGAAAAACCGAACTGCGTCAGGATGAAGGCTGGGGATTTGTCGAGCATCACGGCGCGTTGCAGTGAATATGCCACCTCTTCGGCAGTCAGCGGATTGCCTGAGGCAAACTTCAGCCCCGGTTTGATCTCGAAGGTATAGGTCTTGCCGTCGGCCGAGACAGTCCAGGACTTGGCCACGTCGCCCACCAGCTTGGAAGGGTCGTTCACATCCAGGCGCAGCAGCCGGTCATAGGTGTTGCCCATGATTTCGCCGGCAGACAGCTCAAAGGCCTCAGCCGGGTCCATGGTGATGATGTCGTCGAAACCGAAGGCCAATACCAGCGTGTCCTTGGGCGTGGCAGCCAGCGCGGCGCCGGCGCTACAGGCAAGCATGGCGGCAGCGGCGGTGGCACAGAGAACGCGGCGGCTGATGAGGGGAAGCATGGAGTTCAAGATGATTTCCTTTGATTTGGACAGTCAGACAAACATTGCGACTACCGCTTGTGGCGATCGCGCCCGGGATCATCAGGGGTGAGCAGGAATCATGCCCACACTCCTGGCAAGCGCCGCCTGTAACTTGTACATACAAGTCATGGCGACCAGTGACTGGCACATTCTGCGCCGCTGGCCAGCGCGTCAAGACCCGGGTTTTCCGCGATTGCCGGTTTCATGAAACCGGCGTCAACCTGATCTCGCGCCTGGTGATGGCAATCTTCGGTTTTCAGGAGGGTTGAACCTGATTTCTGCGGGTGTTGGGCGGAATTTCATGAAAAAGTGAGCCTTTCCCAATGTCGATGGACGTAAGTTGCTATTGATTTGATAGCGCTTGAGTTCTTCTTCTGTTCGGATTGAACTTGCTGGAAGGTGGTTATGACTCCGGTGGGCGCGCTTTGCTGGGTACTTGCCTTATGAAGAGAACCGGCCGCAGAAAAGCAGACAGCTGCAGTCACACGTCCGAAGCACCGGGCATCGATTCATCAACCCTGCCAGAATCCCTCAATGCAATTTTTCAAAGACCTCAACCTCGCCGCCTTCACCGCTGGTTTTGTCGCAGTCCTGGTCGGTTTCACCAGCTCGGTGGCCATCGTTTTTCAGGCAGCCCTTGCCTTCAACGCCACCCCTGCCGAGATTGCCTCGTGGATGTGGGCGCTTGGCATCGGCATGGGAGTGTGCTCTGTGGTGCCGTCGTTATGGCTGAAAAAGCCGGTGATGGTGGCTTGGTCCACGCCGGGTGCTGCGGTGCTGGCCAGTGCCGGTTTGGCAGGAGGATTTTCGATGGGGGAAGCGGTTGCGGCGTTCATGGTCAGCGCGGTGCTCATCACCCTGTTTGGCATCACCGGCTGGTTTGAAAAGATCATGAACCGTATTCCTGTGGCCATTGCATCGGCCTTGCTGGCCGGTGTGCTCGCGCGCTTTGGCATCCAGGCCTTTGCCGTAGCGCAAACGGCTTTGCCTCTGGTGCTGTTGATGCTCGCGATCTATTTGCTGGGCAAACGCCTGATGCCGCG
The DNA here is from genome assembly GCF_050626995.1 of Polaromonas aquatica. GTDB lineage: Bacteria > Pseudomonadota > Gammaproteobacteria > Burkholderiales > Burkholderiaceae_C > Polaromonas > Polaromonas aquatica_A. The sequence goes on from NZ_CP192467.1 coordinate 2,239,769, forward strand.
TTATGCCGTGGTGTTGACGCTGGTGGGCGCTGTCGTCTTTGCCGCCGCTCGCGGGCAACTTGCCTGGTCAGAAGTTACCTTTTCGCTGGCGATGCCGGTGTTTGTGATGCCGGAATTCACGCTGGCCGCCGTCGTCAGCCTGGCCATTCCGCTGTTTGTGGTGACCATGGCCTCGCAAAACCTGCCGGGCGTGGCGGCCATCCATGCCGCCGGTTACGGGCCGGACAGCCCGGACGGCGGCATTCCCGTGTCCAAAGTCATCACGCTGAGCGGCCTCGCTACGCTGGTGCTGGCGCCTTTCGGCGCGTTCGCCCTTAACCTGAGCGCCATGACGGCGGCCATCTGCATGGGCAATGAAGCGCACGAAGACCCGGCCAGGCGCTACACGGCGGCCGTTTGCTGCGGTGCCCTCTATATCGTGATCGGCACCTTCGGCGCGGCAATTACCGGCCTGCTGACGGCTTTCCCGAAGGAGCTGGTATTGGCCATTGCCGGCCTGGCACTGCTGGGCACCATCGGTAACGGCCTGGCCGCGGCGATGGAAGATGAATCGCATCGGGAAGCGGCCCTTATCACTTTTCTCGTTACCCTGTCGGGCGTCGTAATAGCCGGTATAGGTTCTGCCTTTTGGGGCGTGGTCGCGGGCGCGGTTGCGCTCTTTGTACAACAATACGGCCAACGGCGCCGCGAAGCCCTCTCTGGGGCTGCGCCAAATCCAGGGACACGCACCACACCATGAACCTTCTTTTTGTCGCCGATCCGCTCGAATCATTCAAGATCTACAAGGACACCACCTTTGCCATGATGCGCGAGGCACAACGGCGCGGGCACCGCATCAGCGCCTGCGAGCCGGCCGGCATGAGCTGGCAAACCGGCGCGAAAGTCACTGCCGAGGTTCGCCACGTCACGCTGACGGGCGACGCGGATACCTGGTTCACGGCCGATGCTGCACGGCCCGACGGCCGCGAAGCCATTGCAGGTTTTGATGCGGTGGTCATGCGCAAGGACCCGCCTTTTGACAGCGAATACTTCTACAGCACCCATCTGCTGGAGCAAGCCGGGCGCGAAGGCGCCAGGGTCTTCAACAAGCCGTGCGCGCTGCGCGACCATCCTGAAAAGCTGGCCATCCTGGAATTCGCACAATTCAGCGGCCCGACGCTGGTCACGCGCAGCGCCGCCGACATCCGGCGTTTTCATGCCGAGCACAAGGACATCATCCTCAAGCCGCTGGACGGCATGGGCGGCATGGGCATCTTCCGCGTGAAGGAAGACGGCCTGAACCTGGGTAGCATCACCGAGACATTGAACAAGGATGGCGCGCAAAGCGTGATGGTGCAGAAATTCCTGCCCGAGATTGCCAAGGGCGACAAGCGCGTGTTGATCATCGGGGGCAAGCCCGTACCCTTCAGCCTGGCGCGCATTCCCCAAGGCAGTGAAGTGCGCGGCAACCTGGCTGCCGGTGGCCTGGGTGTGGCGCAGCCGCTGTCAAAGCGTGACTTTGAAATCGCTGAGGCGCTGGGCCCTGTCCTGGCCGCGCGCGGCCTGTTGCTCGCCGGTGTCGACGTGATTGGCGATTATGTGACGGAGATCAACGTCACCAGCCCGACCTGCTTCCAGGAAATCCACGACCAGGCCGGCTTCGACGTGGCGGCGATGTTTGTGGATGCGCTGGAGCAGGCCGTCGCAACAGCCGGCGCCTGACCGCCCGGTTGCACAAGCGGGCTGCTGCTGTCAGGCGGCGATAAGCGCGCCGCCTTCAAATACCTTCAATTCCCCCGGCGCAAATGACGTCCAGGTTTCGTTGGTGGTCAGTGGCGCCGTGACCACCACGGCGACTCGGTCGGTCGGCCTGGTGTGCTCGGCAAAATTCACACTCACCTCTTCGTCGCTCAGCGTGGCATGCGCAAAGGGATGCTTGCGCTCCACGTAATAGAGGTGGGTGGAAGCGTGTGCCCACAAGGCCTGTCCGTTGCTGAGCAGAAAGTTGAAGGTGCCGTGGGTGGCGATGCGGGCAGCCAGCTCTCGCAGCGTGATGCTCAGCTCCTGCACGCTGGGAACGCCCGCGTGCGACTTGGCCAGTTCCTGCATGATCCAGCAAAAAGCACGCTCGCTGTCGGTGGTTCCCACGGGCCGGAAGCTGCCGTGCAGGCGGGGCGAAAAGTCCTTCAGGTCGCCGTTGTGCGCGAACACCCAATAACGGCCCCAGAGTTCGCGCACAAAGGGATGGCAGTTCTCCAGCGCCACACGTCCCTGCGTCGCCTTGCGGATGTGCGAGATGACGTTGCGGCTCTTGATGGGATAGCGACTGATGAGCTCCGCCACCGGTGAGCTGCAGGCCGGCTGGTGATCGACAAAATGGCGCAAGCCGCGATCACTGCCGCCGGCCACGCTGTCGTCACCCTCAAAAAAAGCGATACCCCAACCGTCGGCATGATGGTCCGTGTGGCCGCCGCGCTGCGCAAAGCCGCGAAAGCTGAAGGTCACGTCCGTGGGGGCATTGCAATTCATGCCGAGTAGCTGGCACATGTCAGTTAGGTCCCTGCTTGTCGTTGTGAGTTGTCGAGGGTGCCGGTTCGGCGGCCACCGGAGGCCGAGGCCGTCTGCGGTAACGCCGGCCAGGGCGGCCCGTTGTCAGTCTCTTGGCTCTGACCAGAGCTTGCCTCCGGTGGCCCAGTTTTCGCGCTTGATGTCGGTGATCAGGATGTCCACTGAGTCAGCCTGGCCGCCGAGGATTTCGACGCTGACGCGGGTAATGGCCTCAACGAGCTTTTTTTTCTGCTCAATGGTCCGGCCTTCCATCATTTCGACGTGGTAAGTGGGCATGGTGTCCTCTGGAATGAAGTTGAAGTGATTGATTGGGTTGAATACAGGGTTTTGCGCATGCTGAAAGCCAGGCTGGCAAAAAGGTCTGACGACCCGATGATAAAAGCAAGAAGGCGTTGACGGTTTGTCGGTATACGCTGACAGGAGAACGGGCACCGCCGCCGGCGCCCTGCCAGCCCCGGCATGGGACACTTGGCCCGGGATGGTTGCCGCCAGAGCTTCAGCAAGCCGTGCCGCCACTGTCCCGAATTCCCTTGACCTGCCTGTGCCACATTTGCAGGCCTCCTTCATCCGGGCAAGCCACTTGTTTTTCATCACGCCATCCAGATCCACCGACCAGCCCCTGCCGTTGCTGGCCGGCCGCAACTACCGCTGCCAGTGCGGGCAGCCCGTCTTTTTTCGCAACAGCAAATGCCTGGCCTGCGGTACACCCCTGGGTTATGACTGCGAGCGCGGTCTCCTGCTGCCGCTGATGCCGGGACCGCTGGAAGGTACCTGGCAGGAATGGCAGGCAGGCGGTGCACCGGCGGCCGCACCCTCAGGCGACACCCCACCGCCCTCGCTCGAAAACATCCCTGGCCAGGAGTCTGCAGCGGACCTTGGGCCTGCGGTTGCCTCCGCCGACGCCGCTGAACCTGCCCAGACCGTGGCCACCGAAAATGGCGAGCCGCTTTACAAGCGGTGTCTCAATCTCTCGACCCCGGCGTCCTGCAACTGGCTCGTGCCGGTAGGGGACCCTGCGGACATGTGCCGCGCCTGCCGGCTCAACCGCACCATTCCGGACCTGACCGACGCGGCCCTGCCCGACAACGGCTACCTGTGGGGGCGGGTCGAGCTGGCCAAGCGCCGCCTGGTGTCCTCACTCATCCTGCTCGGCCTGCCGGTGGCGTCCCGTATGAGCGAAGACACCGAACGCGGCCTGATGTTCGACTTCCTGCGCTCGCCGGTGAACGGCCCGCACATCATGACCGGCCACAACACCGGGCTCATCACACTCAATGTGGACGAAGCCGACGACGCCAAGCGCGAGGCGGTGCGCAAAGCCATGCGCGAGCCTTACCGCACGCTGCTCGGGCATTTTCGCCATGAAGTGGGCCACTACTACTGGGACCGCCTGATTGCCGGCACGTCCTGGATGGATGGCTTTCATGAACTTTTCGGCGATGAAACCCTGGACTACAAGGCCAGCCTGCAGCGCAACTACGACGAGGGCCCACCTGCCGACTGGCCGCTGCATTACGTCAGTGCCTACGCCAGTACCCACCCCTGGGAGGACTGGGCCGAGTGCTGGGCGCACTACCTGCACATGCGCGATGCCATTGACACCGCGTTGAGCTTCGGCCTGAGCGTCGACCACTTCGACCTTGAGTTCACGCCCTTCACGATAGACGCGCTGTACCAGCCGGAGCATCCGGAGGCCGAGCAGTTCCTGACTTTCCTGAACCATTGGACGCGGCTGACCACCATGCTCAACGAGATGTCGCGCAGCATGGGCCAGCCTGACTTCTACCCCTTCATCCTGCCGAGGAAGGCGGTGGCCAAGCTGCACTTCATTCACCTGGTGGTGTCGTCAGGCAACTGGCGGCAAGAGCAGGGTTCCGCGGAAGAAAAGGAAACGGAAAAGGAAAAGGAAGAAGAAGTGAAAGAATCGCGGCAACAGCAGGGGTAAGGCCTGATTTTTAGATAAAAAGAAGCTTACGCCCCATCAAAGCGGGCGCGAGCAGCTATCTTTTTTATAGCAACTGGATCGCGATTGAGCAAGGTGCGATGCGTTAAAGTCGGCGAAGTACACACCCTTCATGCCCGTCGATTCATGCCCACCCGACCCAGAGGCCACCACTACAGCGTCTACGTGATCGAGCTCGGGCCCGAAGTGTGGAACGTGGCGCGCTTTCGCCGCGCCAACCCGGACTACCTGCTGGGCAAGCCATTTGTGTATGTGGGCATGACCGGGCTGGATCCGGATGTGCGCTTTGACAAACACAAGGCCGGCATTCAGTCCAACCGTTTCGCCCATGATTTCGGTGTGCGGCTTTTGCCTCAGCTGTACGAGATGTACAACCCCATGCCGTACGACGCCGCGCGCGACATGGAAGTTGAACTGGGCATCGCCCTGCGCGAGGCGGGTTATGGTGTGTGGCAAGCCTGAGCAAAGCTGCGCCAGAATGATGATTCAAGTACGTTTTCCGCCGTCGCGCACGAGGCTGGGCCCGCAGGCGCAGCGGGAGATTGCGGGAGATCGGACCACGCGCTCATCGTGTTTTTTCATGGCACTTTAAGCGGCACCGTGGCCGTGCGTTGCGATTCCATGCCATGCGGGGACGCGGGGCGGCAAGCCACTTCGCGCGGCCGGCTATTTTCAGATCGGTTGGGATTCCGGGTGCGCAGTGGTTGCGACGACTTCCGAAGCGACCGCATCAAGCGCCTGTGCCACCACGCCCTGGCTGTCCACGGGCCTGAGCAGGCGTTCGCGGATCAGTCGCTCGCAGCTGCGCTTGGTCATCGAATGGGGCTGGCCGCCATGGCTTACAAACATGAACAGCGTGCCTTTGGTGCTGGCCCAGATCAACTGGGCGCGCAACCAGCGGCGCCTGGAATACAGATCCACCCAGTGACCGGACCGCAGGCTGAGCAACAGGCGTTCGGCATCGCTTTGGGCCATGGCCGGTGCGGCGCCGGCGGAGCCTGCCGCCTCGGCGAGGTATTCCCCGTGGCTGGAGTCGGGCTCACTGGCAGCTTGCATGGCTTCTAGCGGCAGCCGCTCATCGTCCTCAAGCGGGGCGAGTTCTCCAGGAACAGTAGGCAGGGTGTCTTCAAAACCTGCAGCATCCAGGTCATCGCGCGCAAGCCAGGGGTGCGCGGCGGCCTTGGCCAGGCGCTGTTCGGGCGTGGCCGAATCTTCTTCGGGCTCCAGCGGCATGGCACCCGATTCTTCGGCATCGCGCCGGCTTTTCAGGCGGCGCAGCTTGAGCACCGGCCGGTGCAACGCCATCAGGCCCTCAAAAAATGGCTCGCTCTCGCGCGGGTCCTGCCCCAGAAGCGCCAGCCCTTCATGCAGCTTGTTCAGAAGGCTGGGAATCATCTCGATCAATTTGGCCGGGCGTTTCAGAGTGACTTCGCGCTTGACGCTCCAAAGCAGGTCGGGCACTACCGAACCGAAACCCATCGGGTCCACCTGGTTACGCGTGTCAGAGAGCCTGGCATGCGCCATCGCCAGCGCCCAGGGACCGAACAGGAAGTCCAGTATCAGGCCCGGAACTTTGTCCAGGTCCGAGCGCGTGCTCAGCTCAAAGGCGATCTGGTCCGCCTGCGTCTGGCGCTCCTCGGCAAAACGCAGGGCCTGCAGGACATTGTTGCGGTTTTCCGCCTCGAGCTGGTCCTGCTCATCCCAGCCGTATTCCAGTTCGGCCAATGCTATGGCGAAAGGCTGGGCGTCTTCAATCGTGAGGCTGTTCAGTCCGTTGAACGCGCGCGTGACAGGCTCAAAAAACGCCAGGAACTCAGGGCTGAATTCGTCGTTGTATTTGAAGCTGCGCTGGGCCACGCGCTCCATGACACGGCGCCCGGCGTGGCCCTCGTCGCTGAAAAAACGCGGATCCACCATGGCCAGCCGCAGCAGCGCAGGCTCCAGGGCCACAATAGCCTCCCGAACCGGCACCAGCAGGCGCGGGTCTTGTGCGACCTGGTTGACCAGTTTGCGTACCACTTCCAGGCCCAGCACCTGGCCGACCTGCTTGGCTTCTTTTTTGAGCTGCGTCCGAACGATCGCCCGCTCGCGGGGGCGGGCGTAAGAACCCCAGACCTGCGGGCTGAGCTGGCTGCGCTCATCGATCATTCTCTGCGGGCGATCTACTGCTGGCAGGTTCTGGTATTCGTGCGACGGCGTTGTTTGCGATTCGCCCAGCGGCGCGCCGGAAGAGTCGGGCGCTTCCTGCAGGGCGGCCAGTTCTTCCTCGACCGTTTCGTAATACGACGGTGCCAGCCCGTGATGGGCGTTGCTGCCGCCATGGAACAGGAAATCCTGGAACAGTTCGTCACGGATCTCATAGTTGGAGAGATCGGCATACTGCGGGGGGGGCTGGTGGCGGCGGGATTCTTCCGCGCCTCCCGTGCCATGGCCCTCTCCGTTTGCGCCGCCAGCACCGTCACCTGCACCTCCGTTGCTGGAGCCACCATGGCCACCACCGCCCTTTGCCCGGCCCGTCGCCACGCTCGCCGGGGTTTGCAGCACACGGTAGCTGGCGCCTTGCACATTGGCCAGCTCCAGCTGGTTGACCAGGCGCTCGTAGACCTGCTTGAGTTCGCGCCCCAGGGGGTCGGCCAGGTACCTGAGCCACAGTGACACGATGGACGGGCCGGCACTGCTTGCACCTATCATTTCACGCAGGGTTTGCGCAAACACTTCGGGCCGAAGCGGATTGAGTTCCGGACGTACGTTAGGCAGCCCCTGCACGGTGCTGATCAGCTTGTTGAGTTCGGCGAGAACTTGGTCAACCGCCGGCAGCACCAGCTGCAGTAACCGCGACGATTCAATGGCCTGGGACACGTCATCGTCATCAACAAGCGCGAAATTCGCATAAGACAGCGCGGCAAAGGCGCTGGATGAGGCAGCAGCCGATGCAGCGAGCTGGTCTGCCGATGCTGTGGGCGTACGTACTGCCTGCGCCGCCATGGCGACATTCGCCTTGAAATGCACCATCAGGTCTGCCGGGTACTGTGCGCTCCAGGCGGGTTTGTTTTTTTGCAGTTCCCGCCAGGCGGTTGCCAGTTCGTCGCGCTCGGCCACTTTCTGGCTTTGTGATTCGGCAATCTGCAGTCCCGCCACGGCGTCATCAATGCACCGTTCCAGCGCAGGACGCGCTGCTTTGGCAGCCGCCTGAAGGCAGGATTGAAGAACGTCAGGTTGCGAAGCCATCGGGGATTTCGGGAGAATTGGTATTAATCACATTTTGCCGGCCAGCTTGCAACCTATCTATGGCCGGAGAAGGGGGAGACGCTAGCGTAAGGGCCAACCGGGATTTCATTGGAGGACTTGCAAAGTGTTTCATTTGGTTTCCAATGCGTACATTTGAATTACATCGCTTCCGCCGGGATCGGCCGGTAACCACCGTCTAAATCCCGTGAAAGAGCAGGGGCCGGCAGGTTTTTGAGCCTAGCGGCGTATGTAAAGGTCAGTTTGGCGCAACACATCGGTAACGCCTGGGATTCCTACGAAATCCTTACCACGGCAGGCAGCGACCGGACGGTCGGCGCTGCCGGCCGCTGAATTTAAGCGTATCCGGGTTCTGGGCCCAATTTTATTGGGCGGTATTGCTATCAAAAAGCTAGCAACAACACATGAAAAGATGCTGATATCCCGTCCAGGGCCGCAGGCCTGGCGGGCTCACAACCCTGCTTTGACCTTCAAACGCCAGGCATGCAGCAGCGGCTCGGTGTAACCGCTCGGCTGCTCCAGGCCCTTGTAGACGAGGTCGCAGGCGGCCTTGTAGGCCGCCGAGGTGTCGAAGCTGCCGGCCATCTTTTTGTACAGCGGGTCGCCGGCGTTCTGGCCGTCGACCACGGCGGCCATGCGTTCAAAGGTTTCCTTGATCTGCGCCTTGGTTACCACGCCGTGCAGCAGCCAGTTGGCCATGTGCTGGCTCGAAATGCGCAGCGTGGCACGGTCTTCCATCAGGCCGACGTTGTGGATGTCGGGCACTTTGGAGCAGCCCACGCCCTGGTCGATCCAGCGCACCACGTAACCGAGGATGCCCTGGGCGTTGTTGTCCAGCTCCTGCTGGATCTCGGCGGGCGTCCATTTCGCGTCGGGCGACACGGGCACCAGCAGCAGCTCGGGCAGCAGGCGGGCGATTTCGGACTTCAGGTCGATCTTCTTCTCGATGTCTTTTTGCACCGCCGCCACGTTGACCTGGTGGTAGTGCAGCGCATGCAGCGTCGCGGCGGTGGGCGACGGCACCCACGCGGTGTTGGCGCCGGCCTGCGGGTGCGCGATCTTGGCTTTAAGCATGTCGGCCATCAGGTCGGGCATGGCCCACATGCCCTTGCCGATCTGGGCGCGGCCGCGCAGGCCACTGGCCAGGCCCGTCAGCACATTGCTGCGCTCGTAGGCGCTGAGCCAGGGGCTGATTTTCATGTTGCCCTTGCGGATCATCGGGCCGGCCTGCATGGCGGTGTGCATCTCGTCGCCGGTGCGGTCCAGGAAGCCGGTGTTGATAAACGCCACGCGGCTCGCCGCGGCGGCGATGCAGGCTTTCAGGTTGACGCTGGTGCGGCGCTCTTCGTCCATGATGCCGAGCTTGACGGTGCTGTCGGGCAGGCCCAGCACTTTTTCGACGCGGCTGAAGAGTTCGGCGGCAAACGCCACTTCGGCCGGGCCGTGCATCTTGGGCTTGACGATGTAGACCGAGCCCTTGCGCGAGTTCTTGATGCCTGCCTTGCCTTTGCGCTTCAAATCATGAATGGCAATGGCGGTGGTGACGACGGCGTCGAGAATGCCTTCAGGGATTTCTTTCGTGCTGCCGTCGGCGGCGGTGTACAGCACGGCCGGGTTGGTCATCAGGTGGCCGACATTGCGCACGAACATCAGCGAACGGCCGTGCAGCACGACGGGTTTGGCTTTGGCGCCCTTGGGCGAAATGTATTCGCGGTCGGGGTTCAGGCCGCGGGTAAAAGTCTTGCCGTCTTTGGTCACGCTTTCGGTCAGCGTGCCCTGCAAAATGCCCAGCCAGTTGCGGTAGGCCAGCACCTTGTCGTCGGCGTCCACCACCGCGACGGAATCTTCCAGGTCCATGATGGTCGACAGGGCAGCTTCCACCACCAGGTCGCTCACGCCGGCTGCGTCAGTCTTGCCGATGGGCGTGCTGCGGTCGATGCGGATGTCCAGGTGCAGGCCGTTGTGCTGCAGCAGCACCGACGAAGGCGCTGGCGCCTTGCCCTGGTAGCCCATGAACTGGCTGGCGTCTTCCAGCCCCGTGCTCTTGCCGCCTTTCAGGCTGACCACCAGCTTGCCGCCCTTGACCGCGTAGCCCGTTGAGTCGATGTGCGAGCCCTTCTTGAGCGGCGCGGTGCGGTCCAGCACGTAGCGTGCGTATTCAATCACCTTTGCGCCGCGCACCGGGTTGTAGCCTTTGCCCTTGGTGGCGCCGCCTTCTTCGGAAATCACGTCGGTGCCGTACAGCGCGTCGTACAGGCTGCCCCAGCGCGCGTTGGCGGCGTTCAGCGCATAACGCGCGTTCAGGATGGGCACCACCAGCTGCGGGCCGGCCTGTTTGGCCAGTTCGGCATCGACATTGCCGGTGGTGATGGCGACCTTCTTAGGCGGCCTGACGAGGTAGCCGGTTTTTTCGAGGAAGGCGCGGTAGGCCTTCATGTCGGCGATGGGGCCCGGGTTGGCCTTGTGCCAGGCGTCCATGTCGGACTGCAGGCGGTCGCGCTCTGCCAGCAGGGCGAGGTTCCTGGGCGACAGGTCGGCCACGATGGCGTCAAAGCCTTTCCAGAAAGCGCCGCTGGCCACACCGGTGCCTGGCAACACTTCATCTTCAATGAAGCGGTAAAGATTGGTGGCGACCTGCAGGCGGTGGCTGGCAGTGCGTGCGTTGCTTGTTGTGTTCATGGTGTGGTCCCTTTTTCAATAACTCAGTAAAACAAAATCGAAATCCGGCATCGCCGGGGTGAAATCAATGCAGCGGCAGCGAAAGCACGTCGCGCAGGCTGCTGCCGGTGTAAGCGGGCTGCGTGCCCAGCTCTTCAAACGGCAATTGGTAGCGATTCACCCAGAGCGTCTGGTAGCCATACCAGGTAGCCGCCAGCGCGTCCCAGCTGTTGCAGCTCACAAAGCCGATCTGTTTTGCGTCCAAGCCGGTGGCCTTGGTGCCGAGTGCATAGGCCTCGGGGGCCGTTTTGTATTTGCGGATGCTGTCCACGCTGATCACATGGTCCAGCACGCCTTCGAGCCCCGCCGATTTGACGGCCACGTTCAGCATGGAAGGGTCGCCGTTGGAAAGGATGCCAGTTACGATGCCGCGAGCCTTCAGGGCCTGCAAGACCTCGCGGTTCTCGGGGAAAGCCGACAGGTGGCGGTACTGGTTCATCAACTGCTCTTCCTGGATGGCGCCAAGCTCCAGGCCCAGGCGCTTGCAGGCATAACGCAGGCCCGCGCGTGTGAGGTCCCAGAACGGTCGGTAATGAGCGCCGCCGTTGCTGGTGGTCACCAGGCGCGTGTATTCAATCTGTTTGTCGCGCCACAGCACACCCAGCGCATCGCCCTTGCCCGGAAACAGTTGCTCTGCCAGCAGGCCCACGCTGTACACGTCGAACAGCGTGCCGTAGGCATCAAACAGCACGGCGCGCAGTTTGGTGTTCGGGCTGGAGCGGGGCTTTTCCATAGGCCTCTACTGTATTTGATACATCGCGCGCGATTAATCACCGTGATATCGCTTTATCCATGACATTCATCCACCTAATTGACCGCCGAGCGGGTATTTCAGCGCTTTCCTCGTACCGGCGGGGGTCTGGTGGTGATTCTGCGAATTGGCATAGCTCTTGCATCTCGTCTTGTACACAAGTATGGATGCTTTCAATTGGTGCATATCTCTTCACTGCTGAACTCTGCCGAGCCGTCGGCTGCGCCTGAAGGCGTGACGGCTTCCGCAGGCCAGGGTGCCGCCTGGGCGCCCGAGGCCTGGATCACGAAGACGCAGTCTTTCCCGCCCGGCGTTAACGGCGCCCTGGTGGGCCTCTCATTTGCGGCCAAAGACAATATTGATGTGGCGGGTGTGCCGACCACCGCCGCCTGCCCTGCCTTTGCCTACACCCCTTCGGCGCACGCCGCCGTGGTGCAGAAGCTGCTCGATGCGGGTGCGCAACTGCTGGGCAAAACCAACCTGGACCAGTTCGCCTGCGGCCTGAACGGCACGCGTTCGCCGTATGGCGCCGTTCCCAACGCGATCAACCCCGCCTATATATCAGGCGGGTCCAGCTCGGGCTCAGCCTATGTAGTGGCGACGGGGCAGGCCGACTTTGCGCTGGGCACCGACACGGCCGGCTCGGGGCGCGTACCGGCGGGCCTGAACAACATCGTGGGCCTGAAGCCGTCCAGGGGTCTCATCAGCGCGCGCGGCGTGGTGCCGGCCGCGCAGAGTGTCGATTGCGTGTCGATCTTCGCGCGCACTGTAGCGACGGCTGCACGAGTGCTTGAAGCGGCGATGGGCTACGACCCGCTGGATCCGTATTCGCGCAAGCTGGCAATGGCCGAGTCAGCCCTGCCGGCGAAATTCCGTTTTGGTGTGCCTTCGTCACTGGTGTTTTACGGTGATGCCCCGGCGCAAGGCGCTTTCGAAGAGGCCGTTGAGCGCATGAAAGCCCTGGGCGGAACGCCTGTCGCGATCGACTACGCGCCGCTGGCCGAAGCCGCAGGCCTGCTGTATGAAAGCGCCCTGGTAGCAGAGCGCTACACCGCAGTGCGTGACTTCTTCGATGCGCATGAAAACGAAGTGATCGAACCGGTGCGCAGCATCATCGGCGCCGGCCGCCAGTACAGCGCGGCGGACCTGTACGCGGCCCAGACGAAACTGCGCGCACTGGGCCAGCAGGCAGCTGCGATGTGGCAGGACATCGATGTGCTGCTGCTCCCCACAGCACCCACGCACTACACGCTGCAGGCCATGCAGCGCGACCCCGTCACGCTGAACCGCCACCTGGGCGCCTACACCAACTTCGTCAACCTGCTGGACTACGCGGCACTCTCGGTGCCCAGCAGCCTGCGGCCCGACGGCCTGCCTTTCGGCATCACGCTGGTGGGCCTGGCGGGCAGCGACTGGCAACTGGCTGAGCTGGGACAGCGCTACCACCACGCCGCCGGCCTTCCGCAAGGCGCACTGAATGAGGCACTGCCCGCACCCCAGGCCTTGCCGGGCATCCGGCCGGCGGCCACGGTGAAGGTAGCCGTAGTGGGCGCGCACCTTTCGGGCATGCCGCTGAACAGTCAGCTGACGGCGCGCGGCGCCACCCTGGTCGCTACCACACACACCGCACCCGATTACCGCTTCTACGCTCTGCCTGGCACGGCGCCGCCCAAGCCGGGGCTGCTGCGTGTGGCCGCCAATGAAGGCGCGCGCATCGCGCTCGAAATCTGGGAGATGCCGGTGCAGCACTACGGCTCCTTCGTGGCGCTGGTTCCCGCGCCCCTGGGCATAGGCACGCTGGCGCTGGAAGACGGCAGCAGCGTGCAGGGCTTTGTCTGCGAAGCGCACGCACTGCAAGGCGCTAAAGACATCACGCACCTGGGTGGCTGGCGCGCGTATATCGAATCCCTCAAGTCCGCCGCGCCGTCCTGAACCCAACGCTCACACACCCCGTTTACCGACCTTTCCATTCATCACCTGCAGGAGCATTTCATGAAGACCGTTCTCACACAGACATCCGCCCCTTCCGGCCCGGCACGCCGAATCCTGCTCAAGACCACGGCCGCCGGCGCCGCATTGGGGCTGTTGGGAATGCCCGCGCTCCTGCGCGCGCAGACCGGGCCAAAAATCCGTATCGGTTACTGGCCCATCGCGGCCGGCTTGCCCTTCTACTCAGCCATCGAGCTGGGCTACTTCAAAGAGGCCGGCCTGGATGTTGAACCGCTGAAGTTCGCCGGCGCGCAGCAAGTGATGGAGGCAGTGCTCTCGGGCCGCGCTGACGGCACCGCCAATGGCACCGGCTCGGCCAATATCGCCATCGGTGAGATCGCCCAGCCCGGCACCTTCAAGATCTTCTGCTCCAACCCGAGCAATGTGAAGAACGTGCTCGACGAAGTCATCGTGCCGGCGGCCAGCCCGGCCAAGGTCATGGCCGACCTCAAAGGAAAACGCATCGGCTCCGGTCCCGGCATCCAGAACGTGACGCTGGCCAAGACCGTGCTGGAGCGCGGCGGTGCCACCGGCGCAACCGTGGTCGAGCTGCCCATCGGTCAGCATGTGGCCGCGCTCGCTGCGGGGCAGATCGACGGCGCCTACACACTGGAACCCACCGGCACCATAGGCCGCATGAATGGCACCACCCGGGTGCTTGAGGCCGGCGTGATTGCGCGCTACGTGCTGGGCGACCCGATGGCGCCGTGGTTCGGTGGCTCGGCTTCGTTATCGTCGGACTTCATCAAGAAGAACCCCGATGCCGCCAAAAAATTCGTTGCTGCTTACGGCAAGGGCGTGGCCTATGTGCGCAGCAAGTCGGTCGAGGCGCGGCAGTACCTGAAGGGCTACACCGCCATCGAAGGCCCGCTCACCGGCGAAGTGCCGCTGGCCGCGTACATGATGTACAACGAGTTCACGCCGGGTGACGTGGCGCACTTCCAGAAGTTCTTCGACCTGTTCTCCGAAAAAGGCATCTTCAGTTCACGCCTGATGGTGGACTCCATGCTTTACAAGGGGTGACCAAATGATCACCCCCGCAACCGCAGTGCCTGCTGCCAAACCCTGGGCGCCACCTGCCTCGGCCCCCGCAGCCGCTGTGCAGCGCAAGCCGGCGCTGGACAAGGCCCTGCCTTTCATCGGCCCTGTGGTGCTCTTCATCATCTGGGACCTGGTGGTGCGCCTGGGCTTCATCAAGGCCATCTTGCTGCCGCCTCCCATTGACGCGCTGGGCGCGCTCCTCAGTGGTCTGGCCGGCGGGCCACTGCTGAAAGATTTCGCGGTCACCGTGTGGCGCACGGTGCAGGCTTTCATGATCGCTGCGGCGGTCGGCATGCCGCTGGGCGTGCTGCTGGGCAGCAACGAAAAGGCCTACCGCAGCGTGGAGTTTTTGATCGACTTTTTCCGCTCCACACCGTCCTCGGCGCTGATCCCGCTGTTCCTGATGATTTTTGGCGTGTCGGATATCAACAAGGTCGCGATTGCCGCCTTCGGCGCGCTGCTGATCGTGGTCTTCAATAGTGCCTACGGCGTGATCAACGCGCGCAAGCAGCGCGTCATGGCGGCCAAGGTCATGGGCGCCTCGCGTTGGCAGGTGTTCAAGGACGTGCTGATCTGGGAAAGCCTGCAGCCGAGTTTTGTCGGCCTGCGTTCGGCGGTGTCGATGGCGCTGGTCATCGTGATCGTCGCGGAAATGTTCATCGGGGCTGACACCGGCCTGGGCAACCGCATCATCAATTCGCAGCAGGTCATGAATGTGAAGGACATGTATGCGTCCATTCTGGCCGCAGGCGCTCTCGGCTATGCGCTGAATATCCTGTTCCTGGTGCTTGAGCGCCGTATCGTGCACTGGAGTGGCAGATAAATGGCCCCCACGCTTTTCACTTCGTGTAATGCGCTGCCCCCCGGGGGGGCCGCTGCGCCTGCGGCCCGGCAAAGCCGGTTCCGCGGCCCCTGCTTGAAGGGAACCCTGCCTGCTGCTCTATCAACGCTGAATTCCACTGGAGTTGGACATGTCCGTTGTAATTAACGCCCCCGTATTCGCCGACGTCCCGGTGCGCGAGTTCCAGCCCGGCCCGGCCGGCACGCACATCACGATTCGCGGCCTGACCAAGTACTTCGCCGGCTGGCCGCTGTATGAAGACTTCAACCTGGACATCCCCAAACACAAGATCGTCTCGGTGTTCGGCCCCAACGGTTGCGGCAAATCCACGCTGATCAACATGATCGCCGGGCTGATTCCGATCGACAAGGGCGAGATCCTGTTTGACGGCAAGTCACTCAAGGACACGAAAATCGGCTACGTCTTCCAGAACTACCGCGAGGCCATGTTCCCGTGGATGCGCACCATCGACAACATCGCCTATCCGCTCAAGCTCGAAGGAAAATCCAAGGCCGAGGTAGACAGGCGCATGGCCGAGCTGGTGGCCTCCTTCGACGTGAAGTTCGACCTGAACCGCTACCCGTATGAACTCTCGGGCGGCCAGCAGCAGACGGCCTCCATCATGCGGGCGCTGGCGAATAACCCCGAGGTGCTGTTCCTCGATGAGCCTTTCTCGGCGCTGGATTTCGAGATGACGTTGTTCATCCGCGAAAAGCTGCAGGAAGTCTTCATACAGACCGGCACCACCATGCTGCTGGTGTCGCACGACCTGGAAGAAGCCGTCTACCTGGCCGACCAGGTGTTGCTGCTGACCAAGCGCCCGACGCGCGTGGCCGAGATCCTGCCCTACGGCGACGCGCGCCCGCGCACGGTCGAGACGCTGTCCGAGGCCAGCTTTATCAGCACCAAAAAACTCAGCCTGGAAATCTTCCAGCGTGAAGTGCGGCGCTGAGGCACGGCATTGAGAAAGCCGCAGACATGATGATGGACGAAACAACCATTGCAAGTTACGTCGAAGGCGCCGCCGCGGTGCTGGGTCTGCCGCTGCCACCGGATCGCGCGGCACGCGTGGCCGCCCATCTGCAGCGCACCGCCGCCATGGCCGCGCTGCTGGACGCGGCGCCGCTGGCCCCGCACGACGAACCGGCCGAAATCTACTGCCCGGCGGCCTTTCCGTCCAGCAACGGTGGGCGTGAGCATCCATGAAAAATATGCCGTTTGATGCGTCCGCCATGGCCGCAGCAGTTGCGGCGGGGCAGGTCAGCGCGCGTGAACTGCTGGACGCCAGCCTGGCGTGCATAGCCCGCACGGATGGCCGGGTCAATGCCTTCACCGAAACAACCCGCACCCGGGCCCGCGCCGAAGCCGACGCCGTGGACGCGCAACGGTCGCGAGGCGAAGCCCTGGGACCGCTGGCCGGTGTGCCCTATGCGGTCAAGAACCTGTTCGACATCGAGGGACTGACCACACTGGCGGGCTCGAAAATCAACCGGGGCCTGCCCGCGGCTTCGGCCGATGCGGTGTTGGTCTCGCAGATGAAAGCCGCTGGCGCCGTTCTGGTCGGGGCGCTGAACATGGACGAATACGCCTACGGCTTCACCACCGAAAACACGCATTACGGCCCCTGCCGCAACCCGCACGACCTGACGCGTATCGCCGGCGGCTCGTCGGGCGGCTGTGGCGCGGCGGTCGCGGCCGGACAGGTGCCCGTCACCCTGGGCTCGGACACCAACGGTTCGATCCGCGTGCCTTCGTCGCTGTGCGGCGTCTGGGGCCTGAAGCCGACGTTTGGACGTCTCTCGCGCCGCGGCAGTTATCCCTTTGTGCACAGCATCGACCACCTGGGGCCGCTCGCCGGCAGCCTGGGCGGGCTGGCACTGGCCTACGACGCGCTGCAGCTGCCCGATCCGCTGGATCCGGGCAGCCATGCGCTGCGCGTGCAGACGGTATCGCCGGTTCTGGGCAAGGGCGTCGCCGGCCTGCGCATCGGTGTGCTGGATGGATACTTTCACGACAATGCCGGGCCCGAAGCGCGCGAAGTGGTGGCGCTCGCCGCCAGGGCGCTGGGTGCGCTATCCGAAGTTCAGTGGCCCGCCGCCGCCCTGGCGCGCGCGGCGGCCTTCATCATCACCGCGAGCGAAGGCGGCAGCCTGCACCTGGGCGACCTGCGCACGCGTGCCGACGATTTCGAGCCGCTCTCGGTGGACCGCTTCATCGCCGGCGCGCTGCAGCCGGTGGACTGGTACCTGCGCGCGCAGCGCTTTCGCCGCAGCTACCGTGACAAGGTCAACGCGCTGTTCCAGGACTGGGACGTATTGCTCACGCCCGCCACGCCGGTCAGCGCCACGGTCATCGGCACCGAATGGCTGGACATCAATGGCGTGCGCCAGCCCTGCCGCGCCGCGATGGGACTGCTCACACAACCCATTTCTTTTTCCGGCTGCCCCGTGGTCACTGCACCCCTATGGCCGGCAGCCAGCGGCATGCCGATAGGCGTGCAGATCATTGCCGCGCCCTGGCGCGAAGACCTGGCCTTCCAGGCTGCGCAGGTGCTTGGCGACGCGGGCGTGGCATGCGTCCGGCCCGTCACATCGGTGAATCCATGAGCCCCAGCCTTGCCATCAACCTCCCCGACGTCCTGGCCGAAGTCACGGCGGTATTTGCGTGCTATGAGGATGCGCTCGTCAACAACAAAGTGGACGTGCTCGACGAACTGTTCTGGAACAGCCCGCACACCTTGCGCTACGGCGCAACGGAAAACCTCTACGGCTACGCCGACATACAGGCCTTCCGCGCGGGACGGCCGGCGCAGGGCCTGGAGCGCCTCTTGCTGAAAACCGTGATCACCACCTACGGCCGCGACATGGCGACCGCCAATGCCGAGTTCCAGCGCGCGGGCAGCGCCAGAACCGGCCGGCAGAGCCAGACCTGGATGCGCACGCCCGAGGGCTGGCGTGTGGTTGCCGCCCACGTAAGCCTTCTTGCCTGAGTTTCATTTCCTTGACCTCGTAACCCTGGAGCATTGACCATGAGCAACTTCCCCAACCGCCGCGATTCGATCAAGACCCTGGCCGCGCTCGGCGCCGCGGCCACCGGCCCGTTTGCCTTTGCGCAAAAGCCCCTGACCGTAGGCGTGATCTACGTCGGCCCGCGCGACGACTACGGCTACAACCAGGCCCAGGCCCAGGCCGCGGCCGAGCTCAAGAAGATGCCGGGCATCAAAGTCGTGGAGGAAGAAAACGTGCCCGAGACCGCGGCCGTGCAGAAGACCATGACCGGCATGATCGCGCAGGACGGCGCCTCGCTGGTGTTTCCGACCTCCTTCGGTTATTTCGATCCGCACATGCTGGCCGTGGCCGCCAAGTTCCCCGACGCGCGCTTCGCGCATTGCGGCGGCATGTGGACCGAAGGCAAGCATCCCAAGAACACGGCCAGCTACTTCGGCTACATCGACGAGTGCCAGTTCCTGAACGGCGTGATCGCCGGCCACATGACCAAGAGCAACAAGATTGGCTTCATCGCCGCCAAGCCGATCCCGCAGGTGCTTCGCAATATCAATGCCTTCGTCATGGGCGCACGCTCCGTCAAGCCCGGCATCACCGCCAGCGCGATCTTCACCGGCGACTGGTCCATGCCGGTCAAGGAGGCCGAAGCCACCAACAGCCTGGCCGACCAGGGCGTGGACGTGTTCACCATGCATGTGGACAGCCCGAAAGTCATCGTGGAGACCGCCGCCAAACGCGGCAAGATGGTCTGCGGCTACCACGCCAGCCAGGCAAAGCTCGCCCCCAACGCCTACCTGACCGGCGCCGAGTGGAACTGGCTCACGGCCTACACCACTTTTGTAGAAGCCGCGCGCAGCGGCAAGCCGCACCCCAACTTCATACGCGGCGGCCTGAAAGACGGCTACGTGAAGATGTCGGCCTACGGCCCCACGGTGACCGATGTGGCCAAAAAGCAGGCCGACGGCGTCAAGGCACAGATGGTGGCAGGCCGTTTCGACATCTTCAAGGGCCCGCTCAAGGACAACAAGGGCGCAACCATTGTTCCGGCCGGCAAGGTCTTCAAGCAGACTGACCTGGAGCTCGAGAAGATGAACTACCTCGTCGAAGGCGTGATCGGCTCCGTGTGAGCCGGCGGCTGATCCTGCGAGCCTGAGACTTCCGCCATTCATGCGCCACCCCTTCGCCAATTTCCTGCTGCCGGTCGGCGCCATCATCGCGGCGCTGGGGGTCTTCGGGGTTTTCGTCTGGTTCGCCGGCGTCAGCCCGCTGGAAGTCTGGCTGCTGCTGTTCAAGGGCGCGTTCGGCGACTGGTATTCCTGGCAGAACACGCTGCAGCGCGCCGCGCCGCTGATGCTCACGGCCCTGTGTGTCGCCATCCCGGCGCGTGCGGGTTTGACGGTCATCGGCGGTGAAGGCGCGGTGGTGCTGGGCGGGCTGGCCTGCGCCGGTCTGGCGCAAGGGCTGCCGCTGCCCGCCAACATGGTGGGCACGGTGATGGTCTGCCTGGCCGCCGCGCTGGCCGGCGCCTTGTGGATAGCGCTGGCCGGCTGGCTGCGGCAGTACCGGGGCATCAACGAAACCATCAGCAGCCTGCTGTTGGCCTATGTGGCTGTCGGCCTGTTCAAGCACCTGGTCGAAGGGCCGCTGCGCGACCCGTCCAGCCTGAATAAGCCGTCGACCTTTTCGCTGGCCGAAGGCCTGCGCATCGGCGGCATCGCCGGCTCCGACGTGCACTGGGGGCTGGTGATCGGCGTGCTGGCCTGCCTGGCGGCGGGACTGTGGCTTCGGGTAACGCCCTCGGGCTTCGCGGTGCGCGTGGTCGGCGGCAACCCGCGCGCGGCGCAACTCGTCGGGTTGCCGGCGTCCAGGCTGATCTTGCTGGCCTGCGCGTTGGGCGGGGCCTGTGCCGGACTGGCCGGCGCCGTCGAGGTCGCGGCGGTGCACACCAATGCCAACGCCGCCCTGATTGCGGGTTACGGCTACGCCGGCATCCTGGTGGCCTTCATCGCACGCCAGCATCCCGTGGCCATCATCCCGGTGGCCATCCTCTTCGGTGGTTTTGGCGCGGCCGGCAGCCTGCTGCAGCGCCGCCTGGGCCTGCCCGATGCCTCGGTGCTGGTGCTGCAAGGCATCGCCTTTGTGCTGATCCTGGCCAGCGAGGCCCTGCGCGGCGTGGACTGGAAAGCCTTTTTTGCGCTTATCAGCCGTTTCGGCCCTTCAGAGCCAAGCCCGATTCTTTTGCCGGAGGACACGCCATGACCGCCGACCAGCTCCTGATCTTTTTCGCCGGCATCGTCGGCGGCGCGCTGCGCGTCGGCGCGCCTTTCCTCTTTGTCAGCCTGGGCGAATGCATCACCGAAAAATCCGGCCGTATCAACCTGGGGCTGGAAGGCGTGCTGGTGCTGTCTGCCATGTCGGCTTTCGGCGCCTCCTGGCTCTCGGGTTCGCCCTGGATCGGTGTGCTGGCGGCCGCGGCCACAGGCGCGCTGCTGGCCACACTGCACGGCATCCTCTGCTCGCTGCCGGGGGTCAACGACATTGCCACCGGCATTGCCTTGATGCTGCTGGGTACGGGCCTGGCCTTCTACCTGGGCAAGCCGCTGATCCAGCCGCAGGCGCCGCAACTGCCCGCCATCGCGCTGGGCAACTGGAGCGACTCGGCCGCCGTCCGCTCGGCGCTGCAGATCAATGCGCTGGTGCCGGTCGGGCTGGCGCTGGCCGTGGCCCTGTGGTGGGCCTTTGCCAACACACGCGCCGGCCTGCTGGTGCGCATGGCGGGGGATTCGGCCAACGCCGCGCGCTCCCTCGGGTATCCGGTGTCCGCCATCCGCATTGCCGCGACCGCCGCCGGCGGCCTGGTCGCGGGCCTGGGCGGCGCTTCGCTGACCCTTTTTTATCCCGGCAGCTGGAACGAAGGCATCTCCAGCGGCCAGGGCCTGATCGCGGTGGCGCTGGTGATCTTTGCGCGCTGGAGCCCTCTGCGCTGCGTCTACGCCTCGCTGTTGTTCGGCGGCGCCGGCGCCATCGGCCCGGCCCTGCAATCCATCGGCATCAACTGGGGTTACCACCTTTTCAACATCGTTCCCTATGTGCTCACACTGCTGATCCTGGTGATCACCTGCCGGCCCGGCACCGCCGTGAGCGGCAGCCCGGGTGAACTTTCCTCCACTCGTTAGTCCAGCACCGACAAAGAAAGCATCCCGATGGAACGCTTCGTCAATGCCAACCCCTACGCTTGGCCGTACAACGGCGACCTCCGGCCCGGCAATACCGCGCTCGTCGTCATCGACATGCAGATCGATTTCTGCGGTGAAGGCGGCTACGTGGACAAGATGGGCTATGACATCTCGCTGACACGCGCGCCGATTGAGCCGCTCAAGACTTTGATGGCCAGTATGCGTGCTGCGGGCTACCACGTGATCCACACGCGCGAAGGCCACCGGCCCGACTTGTCTGACCTGCCGGCCAACAAGCGCTGGCGTTCGCGCCGCATCGGTGCGAACGGCGTGGGCATCGGCGATGACGGCCCCTGCGGACGCATCCTGGTGCGCGGCGAGCCGGGCTGGGAAATCATTCCCGAGCTGGCGCCGCTGCCCGGCGAAGTGGTGATCGACAAGCCCGGCAAGGGCTCGTTTTACGCCACCGACCTGGAAATGGTGCTGCGAATGCGCGGCATCGAAAACCTGATCCTCACCGGCATCACCACCGACGTCTGTGTGCACACCACCATGCGTGACGCCAACGACCGCGGCTTCGAGTGCCTGCTGCTGTCGGACTGCACCGCCGCCACCGACCGCGGCAACCATGAGGCGGCGCTGAAGATGATCACCATGCAGGGCGGCGTGTTCGGCGCGCATGCGGCGTCAAAGGCGGTGCTCGATGCGCTGGCAGCGCCATGAAAGGCGCCACGGCCGTCATCGGCAGCTTGCCCTCGGCCACCGGCGCGCTGGCGCTGGACATTTACCGTATGAGCATGCGTTTCGGCAGCTTCACGGCGCTGGACGGCGTCAGCATGAAAGTGGCGCCGGGAACGGTGCATGCGCTCCTCGGTGAAAACGGCGCGGGCAAGAGCACGCTGGTCAAATGCGTGGCGGGATTCCAGCGGCCTTCGGAAGGCAGCATCGTGATCGACGGCCGCGAACAGGCGGTCGCCAACCCGGTGGTGGCGCGCGCGCTGGGCATCGGCATGGTTTACCAGCATTTCACGCTGGCCCCCGGCATGACGGTTGCCGAGAACCTGCTGCTGGCCGGCGGCAAGACGCCTGCGCTGATCGACTGGACACAAAAACGCGCGGAGCTGGAAGCCTTTTTGCAAAGCACGCCCTTCCGGCTGGACCTGGACGCGCGCCCGCTGGACATGGCGGCCGGCGAGAAGCAGAAGCTCGAGCTGCTCAAGCAGCTTTACCTCAAGCCGCGCCTGCTGATCCTGGACGAGCCGACTTCGGTGCTGACGCCGCAAGAGGCCGACGAAGTGCTGGGCCATGTGCGCGACTTCGCCCGTGCCGGTCACTGCACGGTGCTCATCATTACCCACAAATTCCGCGAAGTCATGGCCTACGCCGACGACGTGACCGTCTTGCGCCGCGGCAAGGCCGTTCATGCCACATCGGTGCCGGCCACCGATCCGGCGCGGCTCGCGCAGGCCATGGTGGGAGATGCAGCGGCTGCCCGGCCCGAAGGCCCGGAGACAGCATCAAAAGCGCCCGCAACCGGCATCGTGCTGGCGCAAGCGGCTGTCGAGGGTGCGGCGCAGACCGCGTCACTTGAAGTTCAGGGCCTGCGGGTCATGGGCGACCGCGGCACACTCGCGGTGCACGACCTGAGCCTGTCGGTGCTTGCGGGCGAGATACTCGGCGTCGCCGGCGTGTCCGGCAATGGCCAGCGCGAACTGGTCGAAGCGCTGGTCGGCCAGCGGGCGCGCGCTGCCGGTGCGGTGCGGGTGGGCGGCGAGCCTTACGCCGCCACGCGGGGCGAGAACCATCGCCTGAAAGTGCGAAGCCTGCCCGAGGAGCCGCTGCGCAATGCCTGCGTGGGTGACCTCAGTGTGGCCGAAAACATGGCGCTGCGCGACTTCGACCGGCCGCCGCTGTACGCCGGGGGACGCTTGCGATTCGGGCTCTGGCGCAGCCGGGCGCGCGAATGGATCAAGGGCTACGGCATTAAGACCCAGGGCGAGAACGCACCCATCCGAAGCCTGTCGGGTGGCAATGTGCAGCGTGCCGTGCTGGCGCGAGAACTGCATGGCGAGATCAGGGTGCTGGTCGCCGCCAACCCGGTGTTCGGCCTGGACTTCGCCGCCGTGAAAGAAATCCACACCCGCCTGCGGGGGGTGGCGCAGCAGGGCGCGGCCGTACTGCTGATCAGCGAAGACCTGGACGAACTGCTTGAACTGGCCGACCGTATCGTGGTGATGAGCGAGGGGCGCGTCGTTTTCGAAACCGCGGCCGCGGGGGCCCAACGGCAAGTGCTGGGCTCGCATATGGGTGGTGGCCATCATCAACCTTCGACGGGGAGTTCGGTATGAACGTCAGCGCAAGCCCTTGCCCGTCTTCCCGAGAATCACCATCATCATGCAACTAGCCCAGGCCCAACCCTTTCCCTACAGCTTCAATCTGAAGTCCACCGCGCTGATCATCATCGACATGCAGCGCGACTTCATCGAGCCCGGCGGCTTCGGGGAAACGCTGGGCAACGATGTCTCGCTATTGCAAGCCATCGTGCCGGCCTGCAAGGCCGTGCTGGAGGCTTGGCGCCGCACCGGCGGACTGGTGGTGCACACCCGCGAGGCGCACCGGGCCGACCTGGCCGATTGCCCGCCCGCCAAGCGCGGCCGCGGCAACCCGGCCCTGCGTATCGGCGACATTGGGGCGATGGGCCGCATCCTGATTGCCGGCGAACCCGGAAACCAGATCATCCCCGCGCTCGCGCCGCTGCCCGGCGAGATCGCCATCGACAAGCCCGGCAAAGGCGCCTTCTATGCCACCGGCCTGCACGAACGGCTGCAGCAGGCCGGTATCACGCATCTGCTGTTCATGGGCGTCACCACCGAGGTCTGCGTGCAGACCTCCATGCGCGAAGCCAACGACCGCGGCTACGACAGCCTGCTGCTGGAAGACTGCACCGAAAGTTATTTTCCGGCCTTCAAGTCGGCGGCCGTGGCGATGATGCGCGCCCAGGGTGCCATCGTCGGCTGGACCGCCACCAGCGGCGAACTGCTGCCCGCGCTGGCGGCACTGCCGGCCCGAACCCAACACTGCTAGAGTTTCGCCATGCACATTACCTCCAGCCATCCCGCGAGCCTTGCCGGCGAACCCGCCTACCGCTCGCGTGCCGACGAGGTGTACGAAGAGCTCAAGCGCGACGTATCCGAGTTCAAGCTGGTGCCGGGCGACCGCTTCACCGAAACCGAGATCAGCGAACGCCTGGGTGTCTCGCGCACGCCGGTGCGCCAGGCGCTGTTCCGCCTGCAGCAGGAGGGCTTTGTCGAGGTGCTCTTTCGCAGCGGCTGGCGCGTGCTGCCGTTCGATTTCGACAAATTCGAGCAGCTCTACGACCTGCGCATGGTGCTGGAAACAACGGCCGTGCAGCGCCTGTGTGCCGGCAGCCAGGCGGTCGACACTGTGCTGCTCGATGAACTGGCGGCCATCTGGCTGGTGCCGGCAGCCCAGCGCAGCGCCGACCACGTGCAGGTCGGCCAGTGGGACGAAGCGTTTCATTGCGCGCTGGTAGAGGCGGCCGGCAATGCCGAAATGGCCCGCGTGCACCGCGACGTGACAGACCGCATCCGCATCATCCGCCGGCTCGACTTCATCAAGCAGCCGCGCGTCGACGCGACCTACGAGGAACACGCCAAGATCCTCAAGGCAATCCAGGCCAAGCGCGGCGACCAGG
Source organism: Polaromonas aquatica (assembly GCF_050626995.1). Lineage (GTDB taxonomy): Bacteria > Pseudomonadota > Gammaproteobacteria > Burkholderiales > Burkholderiaceae_C > Polaromonas > Polaromonas aquatica_A. The sequence continues at coordinate 2,264,761 of NZ_CP192467.1, forward strand.
CGGCCATGCTGCTGCGCGCCCACATCGAGACCAGCCAGGCCGAAGTGCGCAAGATCACGCTGCACCAGGTCCACCTGGCTCGCCAGGCCGGGTCGGGAACGCCGGGTTGAAAGTCGCGTAGGCTTGCCTACCGCGCCCAGCGCAGCACCAGCGGGTCCAGCCGTCTGGCGGTCGCCAGCAGCCCTGCGCGCGTGTCCGGATGCATGGCCGGAAAAGGATGGCGCGGCGCCTCGCAGGCGATGACACCGCCTTCCTTCATCAACGTCTTGGCCGCCAGCAGCCCGGCCTGGCGGTTTTCGTAATTGATCAACGGAAGCCACTGCTGGTAAAGCGCGTAGGCCTTGTCATGGTCGCCGGTGCGATGTGCTTCGATGATGGGTCGGATGCCATCCGGATAAGCGCCGCCTGTCATGGAACCGGTGGCCCCGGCGTCCAGATCGGGTAGCAGGGTGATGGCTTCTTCGCCGTCCCAAGGCCCTTCCACCGCGTCGCCGCCCAAACGGATCAGTTCGCGCAGTTTGGACGCCGCGCCGGCGGTTTCGATCTTGAAATAGGCAACATGCTCGATCTCGCGGGCCATGCGCGCGAGGAAGGCGGCCGAAAGCACCGTGCCGCTGGCAGGGGCATCCTGGATCATGATGGGAATGTTCACGGCATCCGACAGCCGCGCATAAAACTCGTAAATCTGCTGCTCACCGACGCGAAAAGTGGCGCCGTGATACGGCGGCATGACCATCAGCATGGCGGCGCCCATGTCCTGCGCGCGGCGGCTGCGCTCTGCACAGATCTTCGTGCCGTAGTGCGTGGTAGTCACGATGATGGGCACGCGACCGGCCACATGTTCGAGGATGGTCCGCGTCAGGGTTTCGCGCTCTTCGTCCGAAAGCACGAACTGCTCGGAGAAATTCGCCAGGATGCAGATACCGTCGGAGCCGGCATCGATCATGAAGTCGATGCAGCGTTTCTGGCTTTCAAGGTCCAGTTCGCCCGTCTCGGTGAATGTGGTGGGGGCAACGGGGAAGATGCCGCGGTAGCGCGGCTGGTGAGACATGGTCATATGCGGGAATCAGGTTAAGGAGATTTCAGTGTTCACCGGTGGTGTGATCGCTGGTTCAGTGGGAGTGACGGGGAACTTCAGAGCCTCGGCAGCCGACGAGAAAGTCGAAATCGCAGCCCTCGTCGGCTTGCAGAACGTGGTCCACATACAGGCGCTGATAACCGCCGCGCATGCCTGCCGGAGCCTTTTCCAGGGCGGCGAGGCGTTCAGCCAGTTCGGCATCGCTGATGTCCAGGTGCAGGCGGCCGCCTTCGCAGTCGAGCTCGATCCAGTCACCGTCGCGCACCGCTGCCAGCGGCCCGCCTGCCGCTGCTTCAGGGGCCACATGCAACACCACGGTGCCGTAAGCGGTGCCGCTCATGCGGGCGTCCGAGATACGCACCATGTCCTTGACGCCCTGGCGCAGCAGCTTGGCTGGCAGGCCCATGTTGCCGACTTCGGCCATGCCGGGGTAACCTTTGGGGCCGCAGTTTTTCATGACCATGACACAGCTGGCGTCAATGTCGAGGTTTTCGTCGACGATGCGCTCCTTGTAGTGCTCAAGGTTTTCGAACACCACGGCACGGCCACGGTGTTTGAGCAGCTCCGGTGATGCCGCGGAAGGTTTCAGAACCGCCCCGCGCGGCGCCAGGTTGCCGCGCAGGATGCAGATGCCGCCGTCGGCGATCAAGGGGTTGTCGAGCGGCCGGATCACCTCGTCGTTGTATTGCGGTGCCTCGCGCACGTTATCCCAGATCGACTGACCATTGACGGTGAGCGCATTGGGGTGTGGCAGCAAGCTGTTTTCACCCAGGCGGCGCAATACGGCGGGCAGGCCGCCGGCATAGTAGAACTCTTCCATCAAGAAGCGGCCGGAAGGCTGCAGGTCGACGATGGTGGGGGTGTTGCGGCCAATGCGCGTCCAGTCTTCAAGGTCCAGTTGCACGCCCATGCGGCCCGCAATGGCCTTGAGATGAATCACCGCGTTGGTGGAGCCACCGATGGCGGCGTTGACGCGGATCGCATTTTCAAACGCTTCGCGTGTCAGAATTTTTGACAGCGTCAGACCCTCGCGCGCCATCTCGACGGCCCGAGCGCCCGACATTTGCGCCAGCACGTAACGGCGCGCATCCACTGCCGGGATGGCGGCATTGTGCGGCAGCGAGGTACCCAGCGCTTCGGCCATGCAAGCCATGGTGGAGGCCGTACCCATGGTGTTGCAGGTGCCTGCGGAGCGCGACATGCCGCCTTCGGCCGCCAGAAACTGGTGCAACTGGATTTCCCCGGCTTTGAGCGACTCGTGCAGCTGCCACACGGCTGTGCCTGAACCAATGTTCTTGCCTTCAAGCTTGCCATTGAGCATGGGGCCACCCGTCACCACAATGGCTGGGATGTCGCAACTCGCCGCTCCCATCAGGAGCGCCGGTGTGGTCTTGTCGCAGCCGGTGAGCAACACCACCGCGTCAATCGGATTGCCGCGAATCGCTTCTTCCACGTCCATGCTGGCAAGGTTGCGCGTGAGCATGGCCGTAGGCCGCAGGTTGGACTCGCCGTTGGAGAACACCGGGAACTCGACCGGAAAACCGCCTGCCTCGGAGATGCCGCGCTTCACATGTTCGGCGATCTTGCGGAAGTGGGCGTTGCAGGGCGTGAGTTCCGACCAGGTGTTGCAGATGCCGATGATGGGGCGGCCATCGAACTCATGGTCGGGAATGCCCTGGTTCTTCATCCAGCTGCGGTACATGAAGCCGTTTTTGTCGGCTGATCCGAACCATTCGGTGGAGCGTAGTTTTCGCTTGGTGTTTGTCATGGGGTTGTCTGGTCGATTGGGTTCAGGAGGATTTGGGTGTGCGATTTGCCAGCAGCCGTTGCAACAGGCAAAAAACAAACAGCAACACGCCGACGACAATGCGCGTCCACCAGGAACTGAGGGTACCGTCAAAAGAAATCAGGGTCTGGATGATGCCGAGCATCAGCACCCCAAACAGGGTGCCGGCCACATAGCCCACGCCGCCGCTGAGCAGGGTGCCGCCAATCACGACTGCGGCAATGGCGTCAAGCTCCATGCCGGTTGCGTGCAGGCCATAGCCCGAGAGCATGTAAAAAGTGAAAACCACACCTGCCAACGCCGAGCAAAATCCCGAAAGTGTGTAGACCCCGATCAGTGTCCCGCGTACCGGCAGGCCCATCAGCAGCGCCGACTGCTCGCTGCCGCCGACGGCATACACCGCACGGCCAAAAGAGGTGCAGTGTGCGATGAACACCGCCGCCAGCAGCACCACGATGGCGATCACGGCACTCAAGGAAAGCGAGGCGTCTTCCCACAATGGAATGCGCAGCTGCGAGAGCTCGGAATAGAACTCGTTGGTGATGCTGATGGAGTCGACGCTGATCAGGTAGCACAGGCCACGCGCAAGAAACATCCCGGCCAGCGTCACGATGAAAGGCTGCAGGCGAAAGCGCTCGATCAGAAAACCCATGAAGGCGCCGAAAACCGTGCCCATGAGCAACACGAGCGGAATCACCGCGGCCAGGCTCCACCCGTGGTGCTCTACCAGCGCGGCCGACACCATGGTGGTCAAAGCCACCACGGAACCCACGGACAGGTCAATGCCGCCCGACAGGATGACGAACGTCATGCCCACAGCGATGATGATCAAAAAGGCGTTGTCAACCAGCAGGTTGAGAAAGACCTGAGCGGAAAAGAACCCGCTGTAGAGCACCGAACCCATGGTCGCCATCGCGACGAAGAGCGATATGGTGGCTGCCAGTGGCAGGTATTTGGGATTGAAGCGGGACGCCGGCACCACAGGCTTTACCTGCCTGACAGTGGCTTCTGCGCCGGGCTTGGCGGCAGTCGTGTTCATGGCCGGCCCCCCCGCGCGGCGGGGCGCCGCATCCACATACCGATCTCGGCCCGGAATTCAGGCGACTGCAGCAGCATCACCACGAACACGACCACGGCCTTGACCACCAGATTGATCTCAGGGGGAACACCCAGCGAATAGATGGCGTAAGTCAGCGTCTGGATGATTAGCGCACCAATCACACTTCCCACCAGACTGAAACGCCCACCGGTAAGTGCGGTGCCGCCCAGCGTAACGGCCAAAATCGCGTCAAGCTCCAGCAGCTGGCCCGCATTGTTGCCGTCGGCGCTTTTGACGTTGGAGCTGATCAGCAAGCCCGCAATGCCCGCGCACAAGCCGCAAAAAGCATAGGCGGCGATGATCAGGCGTCGGGCCTGTACACCGGCCACTCGCGCGGCGGTCGGATTGATGCCCACAGCCTGGACGAACAGTCCGAGGGCTGTGCGCGTCACCGCGAGGTACAGAAGTGCAAAGACCACCGCCACGATGAAAAGCGAGAAAGGCAGTCCCAGCAGGTAGCCACTGCCGAGGAAGAAGAACGGCGCGTAGTAAATGGTGATGATCTGTCCGCCGGTGATGAGCTGCGCGATGCCGCGGCCGGCCACCATGAGGATCAGCGTGGCGATGATCGGTTGCATGCCAACCCTGGCGACCAGCACCCCGTTCCACAGCCCGCACAGCAGTGCAATACCCAGCGCCGCCAGAATGGCCAGCGGCATCGGGAAACGGCTCACACTTCCCGATACGGACCCGCCTATCATCCAGGCGGCCACTGCGGCCGCGATGGCCACCACGGCGCCCACCGAAATATCAATGCCGCGGGTGGCGATCACCATCGTCATGCCCAAAGACACCAGCACCAGTGGTGCTGCGCGGTTGAGGATGTCGATCAGGCTGCCGTACAAATGGCCGTCACGCCATTCGACGTGCAGAAAACCGGGGTTGAAGCCGGTATTAACGGCCAGCAGCAGGAACAGCGTGATGAGTGGCCAGGCCAGGCGGTGCCGCATGGCTGTGGCCAGGAATGCCCACCGTGCGGCTGAGGCGCCGGCGGCGCTTCGGGGGTGTTTTATTTCAACTTCAGACATGTTCGGCCGCAATCAGTTCATAGACGGTGTCTTCGCTGCTGCCCGCGGGCAGTTCACCCACCTTGCGGCGGTCACGCAGCACCACGATGCGGTGCGCTACCCGCACCACCTCGCTCATTTCGGACGAGATGAAAACCACGGCCATTCCCGCCTGGGCCAGGCTCAGGATCTGCTCCATGATTTCCTGCTTCGCGGCCACGTCGATGCCGCGCGTAGGCTCGTCCAGGATCAGCAGGCGCGGCTCGGTCGCGAGCCAGCGCGCGATCATGGCTTTTTGCTGGTTGCCGCCCGACAGCAGGCCGATGGGGGTGTCCACGCTCGCAGTCTTGATGCCCATCGCCTGGACAAAGCGCTCGGCCAACGCGGTTTGTTCGGCCCGGGAAAGAAAACGGCGCATGCCCATGCGGGCTTGCAGCGCCAGCGCGATGTTCTCACGGACCGACAGTTCGGCCACAATGCCATCGGTTTTGCGTTCCTCGGGGCACAGAGCCAGTCCGTGCCGGATCGCATCAGCAGGGCTGGAAAAATTCACCGCCTTGCCGTCGATCCTGAGCACACCGCGGTCCGGTGCCTCCAGTCCAAACAACAAGCGCGCCAGCTCGGTACGGCCTGCGCCCAACAAACCAGCCAGCCCCACGACCTCACCGGAGCGAACGCGCAGGTCCACAGGCTGAAGCTGGCCGGCCTGGCCCAGGCCTTCGGCCTGCAGAAGCGCCGGCACGGTCTCGTCAAACGCCGGGGACACTGCGGTAGCCGCGGACTGTTCGGCCAGCTCCCGGCCCAGCATGGCTGTGATCAATGCTTGCGGCCCCAGCTCGCTGGCTCGCCACTCCCCTACCCAGGTGCCGTTGCGCAGCACCGTGATGCGGTCCGACACCGCGTAAACCTGGTTCAGGAAGTGGGTCACAAAAACGATGGCGAGCCCGTCATCGCGCAGGCGGCGCAATACCTCAAAAAGTTTTTGTACTTCGTCGTCATCGAGGCTGGAAGTCGGCTCGTCGAGAATCAGGACCTTTGATTCAATGCTGATGGCGCGTGCGATGGCGACAAGCTGCTGCACCGCAACGGGGTAGCTGGACAGCAGGCGCGTGACGTCGATGTCCAGGCCGATACGCACCACCAGTTCCCGCGCGCGGCGGTTCACCTGAGCCCAGTCGATGCGAAACCCCTGCAACATGCCGCGCCGCGGATAACGGCCGGCAAAGATGTTTTCGGCCACCGAGAGGTTAGGGCAAAGATTGACTTCCTGGTAAACCGTGCTGATGCCCAGGCGCTGCGCGGCCAACGGGGAGTTCGGCCACACTGCTTTGCCGGCCAGCTGCATCTGGCCGCCGCTGGCTTCCAGTACACCGGTCAGGACCTTGATGAGCGTGGATTTGCCCGCGCCGTTTTGCCCCATCAGGGCGTGGATCTCGCCGGGGTACAGGCGCAAACGCACATCGCGCAACGCCGCAATACCCGCAAACTGTTTATGAATGCCCGTGAGCTCCAGCACGGGGGTAGTATTGGCCGGGTTCATAAGGCAGCCTCCGCGTTACACGCCGCGGTATTCGCCTTCGGAGCTGCCGGGTGGTTCATGCCTTGTTCTTGTTGTAAACATCGACAAACACAGCGGCCAGCAATACGACACCCTTGATAACCTGCTGGTAGTCGATGCCGATGCCGAGGATGGACATGCCGTTGTTCATTACGCCCATCACGAATGCGCCGATCACTGCCCCCATGACCTTGCCCACGCCGCCCGAAGCCGAGGCTCCGCCGATGAAACAGGCAGCGATCACGTCCAGCTCGAAGCCCAGACCGGCCTTTGGCGTGGCGGTGTTCAGTCGCGCGGCAAACACCAGGCCCGCCAGCGCCGCCAGCACGCCCATGTTCACAAAGGTGTAGAAGGCGAGGCGCTCGGTCTTGATGCCCGAGAGCTTGGCCGCCTTTTCGTTGCCGCCCAATGCGTATACGCGCCGTCCGACGGTGGTGTGGCCCGTGATGAAATGAAACAGGAAGATCAGCACGGCCATCACGATCAGTACATTGGGCAGCCCCCTGTATGAGGCCAGCAGGTAGCTGAAATAAATCAGCAGTGCGGCGAACAACGCGGTTTTGACAAAGAAGAAAACGGCGGGTTCGGCCTGGATGCCGTGTTTGAGCTGGCTGGCACGCGCGCGCAGGCCGGCCACTGCCAGCACGGCGGCAAGCACCACGCCCAGCAGCAGCGAAGTCATGCGAAGGCCTTCGCTGCTCAGCAGGTCGGGCATGAAACCGGAACTGAGCGCCTGGAAGGACTCGGGAAAGGGGCCCACCGACTGGCCCTGCAACAGCGCCAACGCCAGGCCCTTGAACACCAGCATGCCCGCCAGCGTGACGATAAAGGAGGGAATGCGGAAGAAGGCGACGAACCACCCCTGTGCGGCGCCGATCAACGCGCCGCAGGCCAGGCACAGCAGTGAGGCAGGCACGAAATGCCAGTCGTACTGAACCATCAGAACGGCTGCCAGTGCGCCAATGAACCCACACACGGACCCTACCGACAGGTCGATATGCCCCGCCACAATGACCAGCAGCATGCCCAGTGCCATGATGACGATGTAGCTGTTTTGCAGCACCAGGTTGGTGAGGTTGAGGGGCTGCATCAGCGTACCCTCGGTCATGTACTGGAAGAAGGCCATGATGGCCACCAGCGTGATCAGCATGCCGAATTCGCGGAAGTTGTGCTTCAGGTAGTCGAGCGGGGACTTGCCGCTTTCGGAGGTGGTTTGGGCCGGGGGCGCGGCGGCAGTAGAAGGTTTGTTGTTCATTTCAGCTTGCTTTCATGATCGCGCGCATGATCTTTTCCTGGGAGGCCTCGGCTGTCGGCATCTCGGCAATAAATCTGCCTTCGTTCATGACGTAGATGCGGTCCGACATGCCAAGCAGCTCGGGCATTTCCGAGGAGATGACGATGATGCATTTCCCTTCGGCCGCAAGCTGGGCCATCAGGGTATAAATTTCGTATTTGGCGCCGACATCGATGCCGCGGGTGGGCTCGTCGAGGATCAGCACCTCGGGGCTGGTGAAGAGCCATTTGCTCAACACCACTTTCTGCTGGTTTCCGCCCGACAGGTTGAGAACTTTCTGGCCAACGCTTGAGCAGCGTATGCGGAGTTTTTCGCGGTAACTTTGCGCAACCTGGTATTCCCGGCCGCTGTCGATCACGGCGGCGGTTGAAATGCCCTTGAGGTTGGCCAATGAGACGTTGAACTGGATGTCCTCGTTCAGGACCAGTCCGTTACCCTTTCGGTCTTCCGTCACATAGGCCAGGCCGTGGCGAACCGATTTTTCCACCGTGCTCACGTCGATAGGCTGGCCGTTCAACAGAACCTGTCCACTGATGCGGCGCCCCCATGAGCGGCCAAAAATACTCATGGCGAGCTCGGTGCGACCCGCACCCATCAGCCCGGCAATGCCGACGATTTCACCGCGCCGCACCTGCAGGTTGACGCCTTTGATCACCTGCCTGTCGGTGTGCAGTGGGTGGTAGACATTCCAGTCGCGCACCTCAAACACGGCCTGGCCGATTTGTGGCTGGCGCGGCGGGTAGCGGTCGGCCATCTCACGGCCCACCATGCCGCGAATGACGCGGTCCTCACTGATGGCCTCGGCGCGGCAGTCCAGTGTTTCCACGGTACTGCCATCGCGCAGGATGGTAATGGCATCCGCCACGCGCGAAATTTCATTGAGCTTGTGCGAAATGAGGATGCAGGTGATGCCCTGGCCTTTGAGTTCCAGCAGCAGATCCAGCAACGCCTGGCTGTCACCTTCATTGAGGCTGGCGGTAGGCTCGTCCAGAATGAGCAGCTTGACCTGTTTGGACAAGGCCTTGGCAATTTCCACCAACTGCTGTTTACCCACGCCGATGTCCGTAATCAGCGTAGCGGGTGATTCCTTGAGGCCCACTTTTTTCAGCAGAGCTTGCGTCTTGCTGTGCGCGGCCATCCAATCGATTACCCCGCGCTGCGCAGTCTCGTTACCGAGGAAAATGTTCTCGGCGATGGATAACAGCGGCACCAGCGCCAGCTCCTGGTGGATGATGATGACACCCAGCTGTTCGCTGTCGTGGATGCCGAGAAACTCCCGCTCCTGGCCTTCATAAACGATGTCGCCGCTGTAGGATCCGTGCGGATAGACCCCGGAGAGTACCTTCATCAAGGTCGATTTTCCGGCGCCATTTTCCCCGACGATGGCATGGATCTCACCGGCGCGCACGCGCAGGTTGACCTTGTTCAGCGCGACTACCCCCGGGAAGGTTTTTCGGATGTCGCGCATCTCGAGAATCGTTTCCAATGCCTGTCCTTTGATGCAAAGGTGATTGCCACCCCTTTGACGTTGACAGTCTCGCGCCCTGCGGCACGAGACTGTTCAGGTTTTAGCCTGAGTTACTTGATCTGCGATTCTTTGTAGTAACCACTGCCTATCAGCACCTTGTTCCAGTTGGATGCGTCAACAGCCACCGGCTTGAGCAGATAAGAGGGCACCACCTTCACGCCGTTGTTGTAGGTCTTGGTGTCATTGATTTCGGGCTGCTTGCCGGAGAGCGTGGCATCCACCATGTTGGCCGTTACCTTGGCCAGCTCACGTGTGTCCTTGAAGACGGTGGAGTACTGCTCACCTTTCAGGATGGACTTCACTGAAGGGATTTCGGCGTCCTGGCCACTCACCACCGGGCAGGGCTGCTGCGCTGTGCAGTAGCCCACACCTTTGAGCGAGGACAGAATGCCGATGGACAGGCCGTCATATGGCGACAGGACTGCGTGGACCTTTTCCTTGCCATAGTAGGCCGAGAGCAGGTTGTCCATGCGTGCCTGGGCGACCGCGCCGTCCCAGCGAAGCGTGCCCACCTTGTTCATGCCCATCTGCTTGCTGCGCACCACCAGCTTGCCGCTGTCGATGTAGGGCTTGAGCACGCTCATGGCACCGTCATAGAAGAAAAACGCATTGTTGTCGTCAGGGGAGCCACCGAAGAGTTCGATGTTGAAAGGACCCTTGCCCTGCTTCAGCCCCAGCTTGTCGACGATGGAGGTGGCTTGCAGCACGCCGACCTGGAAGTTATCGAAGGTGGCGTAGTAATCCACATTCTTGGACCCCTTGATCAGGCGGTCGTAGGCAATGACTTTGACGCCTTTGTCTGCCGCGTTTTGCAGGGCTTTGGACAAAGTGGTGCCGTCGATGGACGCGATCACCAGAACCTTCACGCCCTTGGTGATCATGTTTTCGATCTGGGCAAGCTGGTTCGGGATGTCGTCATCGGCGTACTGAAGGTCGGTCTTGTAACCCCGCTCCTTGAGCACCTTGACCATGTTGTCACCGTCGGCGATCCAGCGGGCCGAGGACTTGGTTGGCATGGAGATGCCGATGCTGCCCTTGTCCTGCGCATGAGCCAGCGGCGCGACACCGACCGTACCCAGGACAAGGCCGGCTAGCAAGGTTTTCAGAAAAATACGCTTCATAAAATGGTTCCCCTAATGTTGTGAATGGCGCCTGCAGTATCAGGCGCCCCGTCGCGAACGAAAATCAGTACTTACGCTTGGGGAATTCCTTGGCGGCTACTTCCATCGGGAAGATGCCCTCTTCGGTAACGATACGTTTCTGAACCGGCTTGCCTGCCTTGATGTCCTTCACGGCCGCCATCAGTTGCGGGCCCAGCAGGGGGCTGCATTCCACCGAGACGTTGAGCTTGCCGGCGATCATGGCCTCAAAGGCGCCCTTGACGGCGTCGATCGAGATGATGGTGATGTCCTTGGCGGGCTTCAGGCCTGCCTCTTCAATGGCCTGGATCGCACCGATGGCCATGTCATCGTTGTGCGCGTAGAGCACGTTGATCTTCTTGCCCTCGGCTTTGAGGAAGGCTTCCATCACTTCCTTGCCCTTGGCGCGGGTGAAGTCGCCGGTTTGCGAGCGGATGATCTTGAACTTAGGATCGGCCTTGATGATCTCCTCAAAACCCTTCTTGCGGTCAATGGCCGGCGCGGAACCCACGGTGCCTTGCAGTTCCACGATGTTGACCTGGCCGGTGGTGCCCTTCATTTTCTCGACCAGCCAGCGGCCTGCCTTGCGGCCTTCTTCCACAAAGTCGGAACCCATGAAGGAGACATACAGCGTGTCATCTTTCACGTTGACGGAGCGGTCGGTCAGGACCACCGGGATCTTGGCCGCCTTGGCCTCACGCAGGACGGTTTCCCAGCCCGACTCGACCACCGGTGAGAACGCGATCACGTCCACTTTTTGCGCGATGAAGGAGCGGATCGCCTTGATCTGGTTTTCCTGTTTCTGCTGGGCATCCGAGAACTTGAGTTCGATGCCGGCTTCTTTGGCGGCTGATTTGATGGACTCGGTGTTGGCAGTGCGCCATTCGCTTTCAGCGCCTACCTGGCTGAAGCCCAGCACAATGGGCTTTTGTGCCCACGCTGAAACTGGCAGCAAGCCGGCAAAGGGGGCGCAGGCGAGTGCAGCAGCGAGGGCGCGACGATTGATCTTCATGTTGTCTCCTTGGGTTAGATTGAATTTTCAGAAAGCTCTCGGGTGATCTTGACGGATCAGGCCAGCATATAGCCGGTCTTTACCGTCGTGTAAAACTCTGCAGCGTAGCGACCCTGCTCACGCGGCCCGTGGCTCGACCCTTTGCGGCCGCCAAACGGCACGTGAAAGTCTACGCCTGCGGTTGGCAGGTTTACCATGGTCATGCCCACCTCGGCATGGCGCTTGAAATGCATCGCATGCTTGAGGGACGTTGTACAGATGCCCGCGCACAGGCCGAAAGGCGTGTCATTGGCAAGGGCAAGCGCGTGTTCGAAGTCATCGGCGCGCAGCACGCATGCCACGGGGCCAAAGATTTCTTCACGGGCGATGCGGTGCTCCGGCTGGGCCAGGAAAAGCGCCGGGTTCATGTAGTGTCCCGGTGTCGGGCGTTCGAGCACTTCGCCGCCCCACACATGCTCGGCTCCCTCATTACGCCCTATGTCCATATAAGACTGGTTCTGTTCCAGCTGGCCCTTGTCAACCACCGGGCCCATTTCGACGCCCCTCTCCAGCGCGTGGCCCACCTTGAGCGCGGCGATGCGGTGGCGCAGGCGGGCAACGAATGCGTCGTGCACGGGCGCCTCCACGATCAAGCGGCTTGAGGCGGTGCAACGCTGGCCGGTCGAGAAGTAAGAGCCTTGCACCGCGCATTCGACGGCCTGGTCAAGGTCGGCATCGGCCAATACCACCAGCGGATTTTTGCCACCCATTTCGAGCTGCACTTTTGCCCGGCGTGCAGCAGTGGACTGAAGAATGCGCTCCCCGGTTGCCACCGAACCCGTGAAACTCAAGGCGTTGACCAAGGGATGGTCGACCAGCGTCTGGCCGACTTCCCGGCCGCTACCCATGACCAGGTTGAAGACGCCTGCAGGCAGCCCGCAGCGGCTGATGATTTCGGCCAGCGCCCAACCGCACGTTGGCACCAGCTCGGCTGGCTTGAAGATCACGGTGTTGCCGTAGGCCAGCGCCGGTGCGATTTTCCAGGCCGGAATTGCAAGAGGGAAATTCCAGGGCGCGATGATGCCCACCACGCCGACGGGTTCACGTGTCACATCCACCTGAATGCCCGGCCGCACCGAGGCCATGGTCTCTCCCGGGATACGCAGCGCTTCGCCCGCGAAGAATTTGAATATCTGGCCAGCCCGCGCCGCTTCGCCCACCGCTTCGGGGAGCGTTTTGCCTTCTTCCCGCGCCAGCAGCATGCCCAGCTCGTCTTTACGCGCCAGGATTTCACTGCCGATCTGGTCAAGCACATCAGCCCGGCGTTGTGGCGTGCTATGGCTCCAGTGTGGCAAGGCCTCGGAAGCGGCCCGGATGGCAAGTTCGGTCTGGTTGCGGTCAGCGCGTGCGTATTCGCTCACTACCTCCCGTGTATCCGAAGGATTGGTGCTGATGCCCGTCGTGGTGCCGGTTTCCCAGCGTCCATTGATGTAATGCCGGGCGTTTTGTTGCAGCTCGCCGAATTTCATGAAGAAAACCTCTTCTTTAGAAGGACTGCAGTCTAAGATTGATTTAGATATCAATCCAATCGTTTTTTTGACAAAATAGATATCGTTCTACGCATTCTGGAAAACCCGATGAGCACCTATAACCACTGGTTTATTCGCGCGCGGCTCAAAACCCGGCAACTGCTGCTGCTGGTTGCGCTGGCCGAGGAAGGCAACATTCACCGCGCGGCACAGGTCCTCAGCATGACCCAGCCGGCGGCTTCCAAGCTGCTCAAGGATCTGGAGGACGTGCTGGAGGTGCCGCTTTTTGAACGCTTGCCCCGCGGTATGCGCCCCACCTGGTATGGCGAAACCATGATCCGGCATGCACGAATGGCGCTGGCCAGCCTGAACCAGGCGCATGACGAGCTCACCGCACTTAGAACCGGGCACTTCGGCCATGTGGGCGTCGGCGCAATCACGTCTCCGGGATTGGCCCTGTTGCCGTCCGCAGTGGCAGTGGTCAAACAGGAACACCCAAGCCTGCGCATTTCGCTGGACATTGAAACCAGCCCGGTGTTGCTTGAGCGGCTCGAACAGGGCAGGCTCGACATCCTTGTGGCGCGCCTTTTTGCCGAGCATGACAAGACCAACTTGCGCTATGAGCCCCTGGTCGAGGAGCCGGTATGTGCCATGGCACGTCCGGGGCACCCGCTGTTGGGCGTGACGGGCCTCACCTTGCGTGACGTGGTCGCGGCCGCCTGGATAGTTCCGCCCGCGGGCAGTGTCTTGAGACACCGGTTTGACCTGATGTTCCAGGAGGACGGACTCGCGCCACCCATCAATGTGGTCGAGTCCTCCGCATTGCTCTTTATTACCCGCATGCTGCAGCAAAGCGACATGGTGGCTGTGGTCGCGGCCGACGTGGCGCGGTATTACGCGGCGCACGGCATCGTCTCGGTGCTGCCGCTGGATATGCCCTGCCACATGGACGCCTTCGGCATCATCACCCGCACCGACCGGCTCCCTTCGCCTGCCGCCAAAGTGATGATGAAGGCGCTGAAGACGGCGAGCCTCACACTCTACGGCCGCAGGCTGGAAGCGGACTAAAAATCTTCGCAGCTCAGGCCAGGGACACCGCGGAGACGGCCTTGCCGGGCCGCCAGTGTCGCCCCCCTGAGGGGCTGAGAGCCGCGACTCCAAGCCTGCCCGCGCAGGCTTGGACGGCTCCGAAGGCGCCCCGGGGGGAGGTTGTTAAACCCAACCGGCGTCTACCTTGAATTCCTGCGCGGTGCACATGGCGGCGTCGTCGGAGGCCAGAAACAGCACCATACGCGCGATGTCGTGAGGTAGCAGCTTGTCGGGCAGGCACTGGTTGCGCTCAAGCTCCTTCTCGCCTTCGGCATTCAGCCATAACTTGATCTGCCGCTCGGTCATGACCCAGCCCGGCGACACGGTGTTGATGCGGATGCGATCGCGACCCAGTGTTTTAGCGAGCCCGCGCGTCAGGCCATTCACCGAAGACTTGGCGATGGCATAGCAGGGGTAGCCGGTGCCCTTGCCCTGCCAGCCGGTGGAGCCCAGGTTGATAATGGAGCCGGCGCCGAGCCGCTGCATGCCCGGCACCACCGACTGGATCGCAAAAAAGGCGGGCCGTTCGTTGATGGCGATGCGCTCATCGTAATAAGCAGGCGTTACGGACTCCAGGCTGTGCCGGTCATCGCTGGCCACGTTGTTGACCAGCACAGAGAAATCCCCCAGTTCGCCTGCGGCGTCAGTAACCGACGACTGCAGTGCGGCCACATCCCGCACATCACAAGTGCGCCACCATGGACGGGCGTGCCCTGCATCTGCCAGCTGTTGGGCGAGCGTTTCACTGGCTTCCTTTGCGACGTCAATAAAAGCGACGCGCGCACCCTGTTGCGCAAATGCTGTCACGATGGCAGCGCCTATGCCGCTTCCTCCCCCGGTGACAAACACTGACCGCCCCTTCAGGCTGGGAAAAGTGGACAAGGTGTCGGTTGCCGGAGGGGCTCGCATGGAAATGGGGGTGGAAATGTTTGACATTGCAATATATGTATCAGTAAATATAAAAATAATAAGTTTCCAACATCACTATGCATTGATATCATCCACCGCGTCAAGAGGCTACGGCGCCAACGCAGCGCCCGCAATATGGAGACATGAGTGAGATTGATTCCGGAAACGCCTGCGGGCACGCATCGCCAGCGACCGGCCACACCCATGCCCGGCATGGTGCAGTGCGTCCATCCGGCTGGCGCTTTGCTGGGTGAGGGTACCTTATGGTCGCCGACTGAGCAGTGCCTTTACTGGGTAGATATCCTCGGGCGCTACCTGCACCGTTTTCGCCCTGCCACTGGCGCGCGCGACACCTGGTCCTTTGACGAAGAAATTTCAGCGCTGGCCGAAAGGGCCAATGCACCCGGCCTGATCGTGACCCTGCGGCGTGGCTTTGCGCTGTTTGATCCGGCCTCGCGTGCCGCGCCTCGTTACCTGCACCAACCCGAGGCTGCATTGCCGGGCAATCGTTTCAACGATGGCAAGTGTGATGCGCGTGGCCGTTTCTGGGCAGGGACCATGGACTTTGACTGTGTGGCCCCCACAGGCGCGCTGTATCGCTTTGACCCCGATGGCAGCTGCACGCGTCATGACGAAGGTTTTGCGGTGACCAACGGGCCCACCTGGTCGGCCGACGGCCGCACCCTGTATTTCAATGACACGATCAATGGCCGCATTTATGCCTACGACTTTGACGCCGCGGCGGGGACTTTGTCCAACAAGCGGCTTTGGCTTGCCTTTGCTGCCGGCGACGGCGTACCCGATGGCATGACCACAGACGCCGCCGGCCGCCTCTGGATTGCGCACTGGGGCGGCGCCTGCGTCAGCTGCCATGACCCGGTCACCGCACAGGAGCTGTGCCGCCTGCCCCTGCCGGCAAGCCAGGTGACCAATTGCGCTTTTGGCGGCCCGGACATGCGCACACTTTTTATCACCACTGCCCGCATCGGGCTCACGTCCGACCAGCTTGTCGCCGAGCCGCTGGCCGGGGGGCTGTTCGCCGCGGCGATTGACAGCCCCGGTGTGCCTGCCGGTTTGTTTGGCGGCTGATTCCCGCGCGCGGCTTTCCTTCATCACCCTGCCATGAAAGTTCTCCCATGACCGATTCCGCACACCCTGTTGTCTGGCTGAGCCACGCCGGCCAACGCCTGGGACTGGTTCCTTCGTTAGGCGGCAGCGTGGCCGCCTGGCAACTTGACCGTCCGCAGGGGCCACTGGATCTCTGGCGGCCTTGGGATGGCAAGACGGAAGATCTCTACCAGACCGCTTCGTTTGCCATGGTGCCGTGGTCCAACCGCATCAGCCGTGGCGGCTTTCAACATGCGGGGCGGTTTCACGCAGTCCGGCCTAATCGCAAGGGGGAGCCTTATCCCATCCACGGCGACGGCTGGCTGCAGCCCTGGCAGGTTTCGCAGCCGGCTGCCGACACGCTGGTCATGACACTGGTATCCCACGGCTTCGACGGCAATCCTTATGACTATGAAGCCGTGCAAACCTTCCGGTTGGTGGATGGCGGGCTCGACCAGAAGCTCCAGGTGCGCCACCTGGGCGTCACCCCGCTGCCCTATGGACTGGGCGTGCATCCGTGGTTTCCCCGAACAGCGCAAACGCGGATTACCGCGCAAGTGGAAGGCCTTTGGCTCTGCGGGGACGATCCACTGCCGGTTGCGCACACGACCGACTTCCCAGCTGACTGGGACCTGAACAAAGGCGCGCCTGCCAACGGCCCGCTTATCGACAACGGCTATACGGGCTGGGGCGGCAAGGCCAGCATCGCCTGGCCCGAGCTGGGCCTGCAGGTCACGGCCAGCATGCCGGACTTTGAGCGCGACGGCGGTGCTGCAGAGCACTTCTGCCTGGTCTACCGGCCGCCGCAAGGTTCTGCGTTTTGTTTCGAGCCCATCACGCAGCCTATCGATGCCTTCCACTTGCCGGGACAGCCTGGCCTGCGTGTGCTGGAGCTTGGGGAGCAGTTTTCGCTCAACATCCGGTGGCGCATCGAGCCCGCCGCAGTGCAAGGCTGAAACGGGAGCAAGCTTCTAAACCTGCCCTGTCAGGCGACGGGCTGCCTGAAGTACCGGCCTCACGTGGCGTTCGCTGTAACGGTTGCTGGGCATGGTCAAGGTTAGAGCGCCTGCCAACGCACCATCTGCTCCGAACACCGGCGCTGAAATGCCGGCTACCTCGGCCAGCCGGTCGCCCACGGCCGCGTAGTAGCCCTGTTCCCGGATTCGGGCATACAGCTGGTGTTCTTTGCGCCTGCGGTTCTGCGTCTGGGCTCTGCCGAACGCCATCAGGATACGGCCGCCTGTTCCGCGGTCAGCGGGCAACACATCACCGGCTTTGATGTGGTCGCGGACAGGGTGCGGCGAATCCACCCGGTAAAGGCATAAACGCGCTTCGCCCTGGCGCACATGGTAGGCCGCGCTTTCGCCTGTGGCGGCCGTCAGCTCACGCAGCACCGGCAGCACCACACGGTCCAGCGAAAACGAGGCCGCGTAAACCCCATGCAGGCGCGCGACTTCGGCACCCAGTGCGTAGCGGCCGTCGCCGAGTTGCTGGACCAGCCGCGCATGCTCCAGCGAAGCCAGCAACCGCAGCACCGTACTTTTATAAAGCTGCGTGCGCTCCGCCAGTTCAGCCAGGCCCAGCGAGATATCGCCCGCCCTGAAGGCCGACAGCAGCGACAGGGCACGGTCCACTGATGCAGCGCCGCCGGGGGCGGCATGGGCGTCTGCGACGGATTCGGTCTGGGCTTTGCGCGGCATCGCTCGATCTCCTGGGGCCTTCGTGCCGGTTGCCGCTTGACAGCGCCGGCAACCCGCTTCATGATTTCACGTGAAAGAATATCGTTCTATCTTACAGAATATCAAAAATCGATGCAAACCACCCGGGCTCCCCAGGTCCTGATCAGCGAAGTCGGCCCGCGCGATGGGCTTCAAAGTGTTGCGCGCACCATGGCGACCGCCGATAAATTGCACTGGATCACGGCGCTGCACGCGGCCGGCCTGCGCGAAATCGAGGTGGGCTCGTTTGTGCCCGCCAGGCTGCTGCCGCAGATGGCCGATGTGGCGGAGGTGGTGCGGCATGCGCTCACTTTGCCCGGGCTCACGGTCATGGCACTGGTACCCAACCGCCGCGGCGCTGAGGCAGCGCTGCAAGCGGGGGTGCACAAGCTGACCATGCCGGTGTCGGCCAGCGCAGCGCATTCGCTGGCCAATGTGCGCAAGACGCGCGAAGAGATGGTCGAAGAAGTGAAGGCCATTGCCAGCCTGCGATGCGAACTGGCACCGCAGGTCAGGCTGGAAGCCGCCATTTCAACGGCGTTCGGCTGCACGCTGCAGGGTGAGGTGCCTGAGGACGATGTGGTGTGGCTGGCCGCGCAATGCATCGCGGCGGGCGCTGATGAGTCGGGCTTGTCCGACACCGTCGGTTATGCCAATCCCGCGCAAGTGCGTCGCCTCTTTCGGCGCTTGCATGCCGAAATTGGCGAGAAGGCCGGCGCCGCGCACATGCACAACACGCGCGGCCTGGGCCTGGCTAACTGTCTGGCCGCGTATGAAGAAGGCGTGCGCACCTTCGACGCTTCGATGGGCGGTCTGGGCGGCTGCCCTTATGCACCAGGCGCGTCGGGCAATGTGGTTACTGAAGACCTGGTCTTCATGTTCGAGGCTATGGGCGTCTTCACCGGGGTGGATCTGAAGAAGCTGATGGCAGCACGCGAGCCACTCAAGGCCGGACTGCCAGGCGAACCGGTATATGGCATGACGCCCGAAGCGGGCCTCCCCAAAGATTTTGTACAAGGAAGTTTGCATGCCTGAAGCCCGCATATCCGGCGAACAAAGCCTGCCCTACGCCGGTCTGCGTGTGGTGGAGTTCACCCACATGGTCATGGGCCCGACCTGCGGCATGGTGCTGGCCGACCTGGGCGCAGAAGTCATCAAGGTCGAACCAATTGCAGGGGACAACACCCGCAAGCTGCTCGGCTCCGGTGCGGGATTTTTCCCCATGTTCAACCGCAACAAAAAAAGCATCGCGGTAGACCTGCAGACACCCCAGGGCCGCGAGCTGGTGCTCAAGCTGATCGCCACCGCCGACATCGTCAGCGAGAACTTCAAGCCCGGCACCATGAAGAAGCTTGGCCTGGATTACGCCAGCCTTTCGCAGCTCAACGAACGGCTGATCTATGTGAGCCACAAAGGTTTTCTGCCGGGTCCCTATGACCATCGCACCGCACTCGATGAAGTGGTGCAGATGATGGGCGGCCTGGCTTACATGACGGGCCGCGCAGGCGACCCGCTGCGCGCCGGCAGCAGTGTCAACGACATCATGGGCGGCATGTTCGGGGCTATCGGCGCCATGGCCGCGCTGGCCGCGCGGGAAAAAACCGGCAAGGGCCAGGAAGTACAGGCCGCGCTGTTTGAAAACAATGTCTTCCTGGTGGCCCAGCACATGATGCAGTTCGCCGTAACCGGCCAGCCCGCCGCGCCCATGCCCAGCCGCATTTCAGCCTGGGCGATTTACGACGTGTTCACGGTCAGGGATGGAGAGCAGATTTTCCTGGCGGTGGTCAGCGACACGCAGTGGGCCATTTTCTGCGAGGCCTTCAGCCTGCAAGACCTGCGGGCCGACCCCAGACTGCTGACCAACAACGACCGCGTGCTCGCGCGCGAATGGCTGATGCCCCTGCTGCGCTCCCGCCTGGCGGCGTACAGCGCCGCCGAACTGGGCGGTGTGTTTGAAAACCACGGGCTGCCCTTTGCACCCATCACGCGGCCGCAAGATTTATTTGACGACCCGCACCTGAAAGCGACCGGTGGGCTGGCGCCCATCACCCTGACCGACGGCGCCCGCGCGGGACAGACAAGCCCTACCGTGCTACTGCCGCTCACGCTGGACGGTGAACGTCCGGGCGTGCGCCTGAACCCGCCCAGGCTGGGCGAGCACACCCGCGAACTGCTGCGGGAGCTCGGTTATGAAGAGGACGCCATCCAGGCTCTCCAGGCCAGCCGGGTGGCACGCTGAGCTTGTTGCTATAAAAAATATAGCTTCTTGCGCCCAACTATCAAGGGCTGGAGGCACTTTTCATAAACAACTCGGCACACACGCCGCGCAGCCAGCGGGAGGCCGGGTCATGGTGGTAACGGGCATGCCAGTGCTGCTTCACGGTAAATCCGGGAATCGCCATCGGGCAGGGCAGCACTTGCAATCCAGCGGCGCGGGCCAGGGTTTCACCGATGTGGCGCGGCAGCGTGGCGATCAGGTCGGTGGTGGACAAAATGGCCGAGAGGCCCAGAAAACCCGGTAGCTCCAGCAGTACCCGGCGCGAGATGTTTTGTGACGCCAGGGCGCTGTCCAGCAGCTGGTAGCCGGTGCCGGAGCTGATGCCGATATGCGCCTCGGCCTGGTAGGCCGCCAGGTCCCAGTCAGCGCCCCATTCACTGCCCACCCGCGGATGCCGGGCATTGGCCAGGCAAATCCAGTCCTGGCCGTACAGCGTCTGCTGGTAAAAACCCGCGTCAAGCCAGGGCAGAAAGCCGACAGCAAGATCGGCCTCGCCTGTTTGCAGGGCATGCGCCAGGCCGGCATCGATACGCGCGGCTTCCAGCGCCACGCCCGGCGCCACAGCCCGTACATGGGACAGCAGCCGCGGCAGCAGCGTGATGTGGCTGGCGTCGGTCATGCAGATGCGAAAGCGCCGTTCCGCTGTGGGCGGGTCAAAGCTTGCCTCCGGTTGCGCCAGTCTCTGCAGACCACCCAGCACCTCGCGCACGGTGGCAATCAGCGTATCGGTGCGCGGCGTGGGCAGCATGCCGCCTGCCGTGCGCACAAACAGCGGGTCGCCAAGCTGCTTGCGCAAGCGCGCCAGCCAGATGCTGACCGTGGGCTGGCTTTGCCCCAGGGCCTCGGCCGACCGCGTGACGCTGCGGGTGGTGTAGAGCTGGTCCAGCAGACGCAACAGCTTGATGTCCAGCAGGTCAAGGTCTTTTTCCATACTTCTATTGTGATACGCAATGATTGATATTGCCTTCATTGCATAGACGACATGATTGGGTCTGCCCAGAATCCGCTCCTGAATCACGAAGGAGTTGTGCAGTGAAGATTTGTGTTCTGGGTGCCGGCGCGCTGGGCTGTGCCCTAGGCGGTGTGCTGACGGAGGCTGGCCATGAGGTCTGGCTGATCAATCGCAATGCTGCCCAGGTTGAGGCCATGAACAGCCGCGGTCTGATCCTGCGCGACGCCGACGTAGACCGTTGCGTGCCGGTGCATGCCGCGACCTCCGCCGCAGGCGTGACCATGGACACCGGTGCGGTGGACCTGGTGATCGTGTTGGTCAAGTCCTTCGATACCCGCGCGGCCATGGAGGCAGCCCTGTCGCTGCTGGGGCCGGACACGGTCGTGCTGTCATTGCAAAACGGGCTGGGGCACGAAGACATCCTGGGCAGCATCGTGGGCTCCGAGCGTGTGCTGGCCGGCAAAACCTACGCGGGCGGCACGCAGCTTGGCGCCGGACATGTGCTGATTGGAACGCGCGGCAAGGACACCCACCTGGGCGAACTGGATGGCCGCATCACGGAGCGCGTGCAGCGCATAGCCTCCGCCTTCAACGCTGCCGGACTCGACACCATCGTCAGCCGCAACATCATTGGCACCATCTGGGACAAGCTGCTGGTCAATGTGGCCACCGGCGCCGCCAGCGCTGTCACGCGCCTGCCCTACGGCGAGATGTACCAGGTGCCTGAGCTCGAGGCCTGCGGCATTGCGGCCGTGGCTGAAGCGATGGCGGTGGCAAAAGCCAGCGGCATCACGCTGGCCACCACCGACCCACGCCAGCCGTGGGTCAAGGCGGGTGAAGGCCTGCCCTACGCCTTCAAGACCTCGATGCTGCAAAGCCTGGAGAAGGGTTCCATCACCGAGATCGACTTTGTGAACGGCGCGGTGGTGCGCCACGGCGCGAAATGCGGCGTACCTACGCCCGTCAACCAGGCCCTGGTGGCATGCATCAAGGGTATTGAGCGCGCACAGCCTCGTCAACGCGATTCAAAAGAGCACACCATGGCCCCTCACAAACAAAAATCCTATGTAGAACACGTTGCGGTTCGCGTCAAAGACATCCAGTGGCATATCAACTTCTTCCTGGACGTGCTGGGCATGGATGTGCGTGAGATCGATGGCCCCGCCGATGCACCGCACCAGTATTGGACGATTGGTGGCCTGCAGCTCATGAGCACGCCCGGCTTTGCGGCGCCGCCGTCCAACGACGCTGGCTGGCTGGCGCATCTGGGCGTCATGGTGGAAGACCTGGAGGCCGCACTGACCGGGGCGCAGACATGGGGTGTGAGGCAACTGCCCCAGGGCCGCAACTGGCTGCAGCTGCCCGATGGCCTGGCCGTCGAGCTGATCCAGGCCAGTGCCGGCAGCGTGTCTGCTGTATTGGCAGTCAATCCCCGAGCCGCCACGGCCTGAAAGGCACCTCATGCCCACCCCCCACATCCAGTTCGCCACGCCGGAAAAATACTGGGACGACGCCCAGGTCGGCGACGAGTGCACCAGCCCGTCCTATACCTTTACCGCCGCGCGCATTGATGCCTACGCCGAACTCACAGGCGACTTCACGCCGGTGCATGTGGATGAGGCCTACGCCAATGCCTCGCACTTTGGCTGCCGTGTTGCGCACGGCCTGATGGGGCTGTCGGTGGCCGACGGCCTGAAAACACAGTGCGAATACCGTTTCCTGCCCGGCATGTCGCTGGGCTGGACCTGGGACTTCCTGCTGCCCATCAAGATCAATGACACGCTGCATGTGAAGTTTCGTGTGGCCAGCATGCGGCCCTCCAAAAGCAAGCCGGGCTGGGGCATCGTGGTGCTGCCCGCCGAGCTGATCAACCAGGCCGGGCAGGTGGTGCAAAAGGGCGAGCACCGCCTGATGGTGCCGCGCCGGCCATCCTCTGAAAAATGATCTGCTATCAAAAGCGTAGCTGATGGCGCCCGATATACAAGGACAAACTCAGGTTTTTATGAATAAAACTACCCAGGCGCTGCCGCTGGCGGGCATCCGTGTCGTGGATTACAGCCATTTCCTGGCCGGGCCCTATTTGTCGCGCTGCCTTGCGGCCATGGGCGCAGACGTCATCAAGGTCGAGCGGCCCAGGGACGGGGATGCGGGACGCGCCCACGCTTACTTCATCAAGGGACAGAGCGGCTACTTTTTGCAGCAGAACATGGGCAAGAAGGGCTTGTGCATCAACCTCAAGGACCCGCGCGGCCTGGAAATGATGCACAAGCTCACCGACGCGGCTGATGTGTTCGTCGAGAACTACCGCCCCGGTGCGTTGAAGAAACTCGGCCTGGGCTACGAGGAACTGTCCCGGCGCAACCCTGGACTGGTGTACTGCTCGATTTCCGCCTATGGCCATACCGGCCCGGACGCGCACCGTGCAGGCTTTGGCCTGATTGCGGAGGCCAAGAGCGGCATCATGGCCATGGTCGGCGAGCCCGGCAGCGCGCCGCCGCTGCTGCGCGTTTCGCTGGGCGACATGTACACCGGCATCCACGGCGTGGCGGCGGTATGTGCCGCGCTGCTGGGCCGCATCAAGTCGGGCAGGGGCCAACATATTGACTTGTCCCTGTACGACTGCCTGGTGTCCATGCACGACTATGCGGTGCAGTGCTACACCCTCTCGGGCGGCAAGGAAATTCCGCAGCAAACCGGGCACGACATGCCCCAAAGCACGCTGTACGGCGTGTTTGCCGCCAGCGACGGTTACCTCGTGATTGCCGCGCAGGTCGACGACGCCTGGAAGCGTTTTGCCCAGCTGATAGGCGGCGATACGCTGGCGCTTGATACGCGCTTTCACAGCGCCGCAGGACGCAACGAAAACCGCACCGAAATACTCGCCCTGGCGAAAGCCTGGGTAGCGGGCCGTACTGTGGCCGAGTGCCTGGCTGCGCTGGATGCGATTGATGTACCCAGCGCCAAGGTGCAGAACATCGAGGAAGTGTTGAACGACCCGCAAATTCAGGCGCGCAACATGGTGATTGAGCAGGAACACCCCGTGCTGGGCAAGATCCGCCTGCCCAACCTGCCTTTCAGGTTTTCGGAGTGCGACACCTCGCCCGTCTGCGTTGCGCCCGGCATGGGCCAACATAACCGCGAGATCGCCGCGAGTGTTGGTTACAGCGCTGCCGACATCGAGGCGATGGAACGCGATGGCGTGCTGTATGCCGAGGTGCAGCCATGACCGACCGCTATGCCGTCATCGGCAACCCGATAGGGTTCAGCAAATCGCCGCTGATCCACGGCATGTTCGCGCAGGCTTGCGGGCAGGACATGGAATACACGGCCATCGAAGGGCCGCCAGGCGGGTTCGCCGGCGCTGTTGATGCTTTCCGCGCCCTGGGCGGCAAAGGCCTGAACATTACCGCGCCATTCAAGCTCGACGCCTTTGCCTACGCCACCGAACGCTCGGAGCGGGCACAGCTTGCCGGGGCGGCCAATGCCATGAAGTTTGACGGCGAACGGGTGGTTGCCGAAAACTTCGACGGCGTTGGCCTGGTGCGCGACGTCACGCACAACCTGGGCTGCCAGCTGCAAGGCAAACGTGTGCTGCTGCTGGGCGCCGGCGGAGCGGCCCGGGGCGCATTGCTGCCGTTTCTGGCGCAGGCCCCGGCCGAGCTGGTGATTGCCAACCGCACGGTCGCCAGGGCACTTGAACTCCAGGCCATGGGCGCGGCCCAGGCAAACGTACGCGGCTGCGGTTATTCGGATCTGGCAGGGCAGACCTTTGACGTGGTGTTCAATGCCACCTCGGCAAGCCTGCGCGCCGAACTGCCGCCGGTGCCGGCAAGCGTGTTCGCCCCCGGTTGCCTGGCCTACGAGCTGGCATACGGCAAAGGGCTCACACCATTTTTGCGCCTGGCGCAAAACGCGGGAACCCGGCGGCTGGCCGATGGCGTGGGCATGCTGGTGGAGCAGGCGGCTGAAGCCTTTGCATGGTGGCGCGGCGTGCGGCCTGATACACGCGCTGCAATTGAGCGCATCACCATTGCGCTGGTATGACATGACCTCAGCCTGCCCCCTATACTGCGCGAATGGACGAAACAGTACATTCGCAGGCAGCTTCGGCCAGGGTGCGTGCGCGCAAAAGCAAGGCCCCGGCTGTGCAAACGGCCACGCGCACCAACGATCCGGCCCGCACGATGGCCGGCATCCTCGAGGTGGCTACAGCCGAATTTGCCGAGAAGGGACTGAGCGGCGCGCGCATCGACGAGATAGCGGCAGCCACCCGGACCAGCAAGCGCATGATCTATTACTACTTCGGCAGCAAGGAGGGGCTGTACCTCGCCGTGCTGGAAGAGTCGTACCGGCGCATGCGCAGCATCGAGGCGGAACTGCACCTGGAAGACCTGCTGCCCGAAGACGCCCTGCGCCGCCTGGTGGGCTTTACCTTCGACCATCACCACAGCAACCCGGGCTATATCCGGCTGGTGATGTCCGAGAACATGGAACGCGGCACCTACCTGGCGCAAAGCAAGATCATCCAGCAGCTCAATGTGCCGGCCATCGACGCCATTCGAAAACTTTACGAGCGCGGCGTGGCAGCAGGCATATTCCGCACGGGCCTGGATCCAATCGACATCCATGCGTCGATTTCCGCGCTGACCTTCTTCAACGTGTCCAACCAGCACACCTTTGGGCTGATCTTCAAGAGCGACACGCAGTCAGCGCGCGCCATCACTGCGCGGCGCGACAGCATCATCGAAATGATCGTGCGCTTCGTGCGCAAATAAGCAGCCCGATCCCTGTTTCGCTGCGAACCCTGCCTTTAGCAGGTCGGGTTTCTACCGATATATTTAAAACTAACCAGTTCGTACATTATGGTTTGATGCAAATCGTCAGGCGGGCGGCCGGCTGCATGCCCGCCGAGCCACGCATAAAAAGGAGACACGCATGGACAGGTGGATTGACCGGTTTTGCAAGGTGCTGGACGGCCTGATCGCGCTGCTGCTTGCGGTGATGGTTGTGCTGGTGTTCGGGAACGTGGTGTTGCGCTACGGATTCAACTCGGGCATCACTGTCAGTGAAGAGGTTTCACGCTGGTTGTTCGTCTGGGTGACCTTTCTAGGCGCCGTCGTGGCCATCCGGGAGCGCGCCCACCTGGGCAGCGACATGCTGGTCTCCCGCCTGCCGGTGGCGGGCAAGAAGGCCTGCCTCGTGGCGGGCCACCTGCTCATGCTGTACATCACCTGGCTGTTCTTTTCAGGCAGCCTGCAGCAGGCCAGGATCAACTGGGACGTTCAGGCACCCGTGACCGGCGCCTCGGTCGCCATCTTCTATGGCGCCGGTGTGGTGTTCTCGGTTCTTGCCGCGTTCTTCCTGCTGCTTGAACTGGTGCGCCTCGTGCGCGGCAAGATGGCCGATGACGAACTTGTCATGGTCCGGGAGTCCGAAGAACAGGCTGAGCTTGACGCCCTGAAGGCCCGGCTGGCACGTGAAGATGCGTTGCTGGCCAACAAGAAGCAGGGAGCCTGAAATGACCATTGCCATTTTTATCGGCAGTCTCATCGGCGCCATGATGCTGGGTATTCCCATTGCCTACGCGCTGCTTGCCAGCGGCGTAGCGCTCATGTGGCACCTCGACATGCTGGATGCCCAGATCCTGGCGCAAAACGTGATCACCGGCGCCGACAGTTTCCCCTTGCTGGCCGTGCCTTTTTTCATGCTTGCGGGGGAGATCATGAATGTGGGAGGCCTGTCCCAGCGCATCGTGAATTTCGCGCTGGCGCTGGTGGGCCATGTGAAGGGCGGCCTCGGCTATGTGGCCATCCTGGCAGCTTGCCTGCTGTCTGCCTTGTCGGGCTCCGCCGTCGCCGATGCCGCGGCACTGACGGCCCTCCTTTTGCCCATGATGGTGAAGGCCGGCCACAACAAGAGCACTGCCGGCGGCCTGATTGCTGCTTCCGGTGTCATCGGCCCCATCATTCCACCCAGCATTGGTTTCGTGATCTTCGGCGTTGCGGCCAATGTATCGATCACCAAGCTGTTCATCGCAGGCATCTTCCCGGGCATCATGATTGGCATCGGCCTTGCGGTCGCCTGGTGGTGGGTGGGGCGCAAGGAGAAAATCGAACTGCCTGTGCGCAGGTCGCGAGGCGAGGTCCTGCGTGCGGCGCGCGAATCTTTCTGGGCGCTGCTGCTGCCGGTCATCATCCTCGTCGGGCTGCGCATGGGTGTCTTCACCCCCACCGAAGCCGCTGTGGTGGCCGCGGTGTACGCGCTTTTCGTGGCGACGGTCATCTATCGCGAGCTGCCGCTGCGGGCGCTGGCGCCCATCTTCACGACCGCGGCAAAAACCACCGCCGTGGTCATGTTCCTGGTGGCTGCCGCCATGGTTTCGGCCTGGCTTATCACCGTGGCGCAGCTGCCGGCCCAATTGGTGAGCCTGCTGCAGCCACTTCTGGACCGTCCCATGCTGCTGATGATGGCCATGATGGTCCTTGTGATGATCGTAGGGACCGCCATGGACATGACGCCCACCATCCTGATCCTGACGCCGGTGCTGATGCCGCTGGTCAGGGCGGCCGGCATAGACCCGGTGTACTTCGGCGTGCTGTTCATTGTCAACAACTCGATCGGCCTCATCACTCCGCCGGTGGGCACCGTCCTTAATGTGGTGGCCGGGGTGGGCCGCATGAAGATGGACGAAGTCACCAAAGGCGTGTTGCCTTTTATGGCGGCGGAGTTTGTCGTGCTGGGCATCATGGTGGTCTTTCCGCAAACCGTGATGGCACCTTTGCGCTGGTTCTACAGCTAGTTTTCAACCCGCTGCCGGGCGTGCTGGGTACGCCGCGGCCGGCAGCACGGGAAACAGCGTACAGCCAATTTTCTTTCCCCATTCTTATCTTCAGGAGACAAAACCATGAAACGTCTGATGCTCAAAACCCTTGTTGCCGCAATGGCGGTCGCCACCTTTGGCATGGCCTCGGCCCAGGACATCAAGGAACGCACCGTCAAATTCGCCACGCAAAACCCTGATGGCCATCCGATCGTCGTGGGCATGAAAAAATTTGCCGAAACCGTGACGGCGAAATCGGGCGGAAAAATCAAGGTCAACCTGTTCCCTGGCGGCGTGCTGGGTGGTGATGCCCCGAATATCTCTGCGTTGCAGGGCGGGACGCTGGAGATGGTAGTGATGAATGCCGGCATACTGGCCAGCCAGGCCAAGGAGTTTGCCGTATTCGACTTTCCGTTCATGTTTGCAAGCGCGCAGGAAGCCGATGCCGTGGTGGACGGGCCTTTCGGGAAAATGATGCTTTCCAGGCTTGACGCCAAGAACATCCACGGGTTGGCCTACTGGGAACTTGGTTTTCGCAACATCACCAACAGCAGGCGCCCCATCACCAAGGTGGATGACATTGCTGGTTTGAAGCTGCGCGTGATTCCCAACGCCATTAACGTCGACTGGGTGACCGCACTGGGCGCCAACCCCACCCCCATGGCATTCCCCGAGGTCTACGCCGCGATGGAGCAAAAGGCCATTGACGGTCATGAAAATCCGTTCACCGTCATCAGCGCAAACAAGTTTTACGAAGTGCAGAAGTACCTGGCAGTGACCAATCACCAGTACAACCCGCAAGCCGTGATCGTCAGCAAAAAGCTGTGGGACAGCCTGAGCAACGATGAGAAAAAAATCTTCTCGGATGCGGCCATCGAGGCCTCCGCCTACCAGCGCAAGGCCTCACGTGAACAGGCCGGCGCCGCGCTTGATAGCCTGAAGAAAAATGGCATGCAGGTCAGCGAATTCAGTCCCGCCGAGATGGCCAAATTCCGCGAGAAGATGAAGCCCGTGATCGAGAAGCACTCCGCCATTGTGGGTGCCGATGTGGTTGGCGCGCTTCAGGCAGAGCTTGCGAAACTTCGCAAATAGGGTTTATGTTTCCATGGTGGGACCCGGAGCACCGGAGCGCCGGAGCGCCGGCCCACCTGACCTTTCATTCCGGATCCAGACATCTTCCTTCATGAGCAAAATTCGCATCGCTGTCGCAGGGGCCGGCTATATCGGTCTGGCCCACATGGCTGTGGCTCAAGAGAGTCCAAGCTGCGTCCTTTCGGCCATTGTCGATCCCGCGCCGGCAGCAAAGGCCATCGCCGCCAAGGCGGGCGTCCCGCTGTATCAATCGCTGGAGGAGTTGTTCGCCAGGGACCACCCCGACGGTGTGATCCTTGCAACGCCGAACCAGCTCCACGTGCCGCAAGCCCTGCAGTGCATCAAGGCCGGTGTGCCTATCCTGCTGGAAAAGCCCATTGCGACCACGCTGGCCGAGGGTGAGCAGCTGGTCAGGGCGGTTGCTGAAACCGGCGCCAAGGTACTGATCGGTCACCATCGCGCGCACAGCCCCATCATGGCCAAGGCGAAGGAAGTCGTGGATTCGGGAAAACTCGGCCAACTGGTTGCGGTGATGGGCAGCGCCACCTTTTTCAAACCCGACAGCTATTACAACGACGCACCCTGGCGCCGCGAGAGCGGTGGCGGGCCCATCTTGCTGAACATGATCCATGAGGTGCATAACCTGCGCATGCTGTGCGGCGACATCGTGGCGGTACAGGCCTTTGCTTCCAATGCCACGCGCGGCTTTCCGGTGGAGGACACCGTGGCCATCAACCTGCGTTTTGCCAGTGGCGCACTGGGCAGCTTCATGCTGTCGGATACCGCCGCCTGCGCGCGTAGCTGGGAGCAAACCTCCCAGGAAAACAAGGCCTATCCAAGTTACGGTGACGAAGACTGCTACGTGATTTCGGGCACCAATGGCAGCCTGTCGGTCCCCACCATGCGACTGAAGACCTACCCCAAGCCGGAAGACCGTTCCTGGTGGAAGCCATTTGACGAGAGCGTAGCGGCCATGGTGCGCGACGATCCGCTCAAACACCAGCTGGAGCATTTCGGGGCCGTCATCCGGGGTGAAGTACTGCCGCTGGTGAGTGCCCGCGACGGCTTGCTTAACCTGCGCATCACAGAAGCCATCGTCCAGGCTGCCCAAACCGGCCAGGTGATCCAGGTACCCGTTGCCTGAACATCCAGATCACTGTGGCTTCCCTCCGAAATAACGTCAATTCAATACCAGAAAGAAATCCCATGAGAGTGCTCATGCTTCACGGCATCAACCACAACATGTTCGGCAAGCGCGACCCGGCGCAGTATGGAACCATCACGCTGGACGAAATCAACACCAGCCTGCAGGCTCTGGGCCGTGAGCTCGGCGCCGAAGTGGAACATTTCCAGACCAACAGCGAATCCGACATGTGCGAGCGGATTCACCGGGCATTTACCGACAAGGTCGATGCCGTGCTGATCAACGCCGGTGCCTGGACCCATTACAGCTACGGCATCCGTGATGCCCTGGCCATCCTCACCGTGCCGGTGGTAGAGCTCCACATGTCGAACATCCACGCCCGCGAACCTTTTCGCCACGTGTCGGTGTTCGCCGAAATCGTCAAGGGGCAGATCTGCGGCTTTGGCGCGGACAGCTACCTGCTGGCATTGCGTGCGGCTGTTTCGGCCATCAACGCTGCAAGGGTTTCGTAAATCATCAGAAAGAGAGCGGCCATGTCGCAGGAGTTCACTGGAAAAATCATCGCGGTAAGCGGTGCCAGCCGGGGCATTGGCCATGGCATCGCCGCAGCATTTGCGGCGCGCGGCGCGCAAACCGTTCTGGCCGCCTCATCCATTGAGAACCTGGAAACTGCCGCACATGCAATTGCCGGAACTGGAGCACTCCGTCCTGAGATATGCGCCGCGGATTTGAGAACCGAAGAAGGCTGCAAAACCGTGTTTGCCCTGGTATCTGAAAAATTTGGGCGCTGCGACGTCCTGGTTAACTCAGCCGGTGCAACGCGTGCCGGTGCATTTCTGAACCTTCCAGAAGAAGCGTGGCATGACGGCTTTGCATTGAAGTTCTTCGGCAGCGTGAACCTGTGTCGCCTGTTCTGGCCGATGCTGAAAGCCTCAGGCGGGCATGTTATCAACATCATCGGTGGCGCTGCCCGCACGCCCGACCCGGGCTTCCTGATCGGTGGGTCGGTCAACGCTGCGATGCACAACTTCACAAAGGGCCTGTCCGGTCTTGGAAAGCAGGATGGCGTCAACGTCAACGCCATTCTTCCGGGGCTGACTGAAACGGGCCGCGTCGCGCAACTTTTTCAGCAGCGTGCGGCCGCAAGTGGCAAGTCAATCGAAGCAGAGCGTCAGGCACAGATCGAGCGTGAAGGCCTTACCCGCCTGGGTAGGCCGGAGGATGTGGCCGCGCTTGCAATATTCCTTTGCTCCGAGAGTGCCCGCCACATTCAAGGTACAGCAATTGCCGTGGACGGCGGTGGAACCCCTGGCTTGTATTGACGTCAAGGCGCCTTTTTTGTCCTTTGTCCTTGCTTTGTTATTGAACGGGCTGCCGCCGACACGGATTGCCCAGGCTATTTTTAACCACCAACTTCTGGGATCTCCATGATCAACGGCCATACCGGACTCATCGCCCACATCGGCTACCCGACGCATTCGTTCAAGGCGCCGATGATCTACAACCCCTACTTTGAACAGGCGGCAGTGAACGCGGTGGTCGTACCTATGGGGTGCAAGGCAGAAGACTACCCGGTCTTTCTGCGGTCGGTAACTCGCCTGGAAAATTTCCGCGGCGCGTTGATCACCATGCCGCACAAGGTCACGACTGTCGATCTGCTGGACGAGGCCACGCCCACGGTGAGGATCGCTGGCGCCTGCAATGCGGTCAAACGTGACGCGAATGGCAAGCTCGTGGGTGACATGTTCGACGGGGAAGGTTTTGTGCGCGGCGTGCAGCGCAAGGGCTTTGACCCGCGCGGCAAACGTGCGCTTGTCATCGGCAGCGGAGGGGTAGGCTCGGCCATTGCCGCTTCGTTGGCCAAAGCTGGCGTGCGCACACTGGGACTGTGCGACGTCAACGCGGCTTCAGCGCAGGCCCTGGCAGGGCGGCTGCATCAGCACTACGCGGCCCTGGAGCTCTTCACGGGCCTGAACGACCCGGCGGGTTACGACCTCGTGGTCAACGCCACACCCATGGGCATGAATGAAGGCGATCCGCTGCCCATGGATGTCTCGCGCATCGCCGCCTCCAGTTTTGTGGGCGAAGTGGTCATGAAGTCGGAGACGACTGCGTTTTTGGCGGCTGCCATGGCGCGCGGCTGTACGGTGCAAATAGGCTCGGACATGCTGTTCGAACAGATTCCGGCCTACCTGGAGTTCTTCGGTCTGCCGACCACCACGCCGGACGTATTGCGGTCGGTCGCGCAGCTGAGTTATTAAAGGTAAAGAGCCGAAGCGACCGTACATCGCGGTCCGGAAGCTGCGAGTGTTGGCATCCCGGCTATGGATGCCTGATTTCAGCCGTTCATGGACATAATCCGGCATGGACAAACTCAAGCAGCTTGAATCCTTCGTGTCAGTCGCGACGCGCGGCAGCCTGACCGCTGCTGCGAATGCCGAAGGCGTGGCGCCGGCCATCATGGGGCGCCGGCTTGATGCGCTGGAAAGCCGCCTGGGTGTCAAGCTGCTGGTGCGCACCACCCGGCGCATCACGCTGACGCATGAAGGCAGTGCCTTTCTTGAGGATTGCCAGCGCCTGTTGATTGATGTGGCCAATGCCGAGGCCAGCGTGTCAGCCGGCGGAGTCAAGGCCAGCGGACACCTGCGCATCACCGCACCGGCCGGCTTTGGCCGCCGCCATGTGGCGCCGTTGGTCACGCGCTTTCGCGAAGTGCACGCGGATGTCACGATCTCTCTGAACCTGAGTGACCGGGTGGTTGACCTGGCAGGGGAAGGCTTTGACTGCGCGGTACGGGTCGGCGACATGCCGGACTCCTCGCTGGTGAGCGTGCGCATGGCCGATAACCGCCGCCTGTGCGTGGCGACGCCGGCCTACCTGGCCCGTCACGGCACGCCCCAGCATCCGGGCGAGCTGGCGAAGTTTGACTGCCTGACGCTGTCAAGCGATGCCTCGCAAACGCGGGGCTGGGCGTTTCGGGTCCAGGACGAGGTGATCCATCTCAAGCCGGGTGGGCCGCTCGACTGTTCGGATGGCCAGGTCCTGCATGACTGGTGCCTGGCGGGTTACGGCATCGCCTGGCGCAGCACCTGGGAAGTCGAGGCGGAAATCGCGGCAGGCCAGCTGGTCGCGGTGCTGGAGGATTTCGCTGCGCCGCCCAACGGCATTTATGCGGTGTTCCCCCAGCGCAAGCATTTACCCCTGCGGGTGCGTCTGTGGCTGGACTTTTTGAAGCATCATTACAGCCAGCCCGAGTTCTGGTCCACGGCGCCAGCGGCCACCAAACCGGAAATCCCCTGACCGGAAAGGATCCCGACAATGGTTCTCGAATCTCTTTTGGCCTACGCCCACCTGCTGGCGATTCTTACCATGGTGGTTTTTCTGGCAAGCGAGGCGGCACTGTGCCGCACGGAGTGGCTGAACGCCGCCGTGATCGAAAGGCTAGGCAAGATCGACATGGTTTACGGCATCTCGGCCGGTGCTGTTTTCCTGACGGGCCTGGCACGCGTCTTTCTGGGCAGCAAGGGTGCAGCCTGGTATGGCCATAACCCCTTGCTGTACGTCAAGCTCGCCATGTTCCTGGCGATAGGGCTGATTTCCATCAAGCCGACCCTGATGTTTTTGCGCTGGCGCCGCGAGTTGCGTGCCAGCGGCGTCTTGCCCGATGCGCTGGAAGTCAAAAAAGCGCGGCGGCTGGTGATGGTACAGGCGCACATCCTGCCGTTTATCCCGCTGGCGGCCGTCTTCCTGGCGCGCGGCTTCGGTTAGGCACGCGCCGACACGGCGGCCTGCCTCAGGCTGAAAACAGGCCGAGCACCAGCCAGAAGGCCGTGCCCCACATCATCAGCGCCACCAGCAAGTCCATTGCGCGCCATATGGCCGGTGTGTTGAGCCTGCGACCGACACACCACAGCGCCATGCCAAGGCCGGTGAACCATAACAATGAGCCTGTGATGGCGCCGAGGCCAAACACCGCGTTGTCGGGCTGCGCATAGGCAAGCGACGCTGTGCCGATCACCACGGCGGTGTCCAGCCAGGCATGCGGGTTGAGCCACGATAGCGCCAGCGCGAGCCCGATGGCCTTGCGGCGCGGTATGGCCTCAGCGACAAAGGGGTGCCCGTCGGCCGCTTGCGGCACCGGTTGCATAAAGCGCCGCATCGCCTGGGCGCCATACACCGTCAGCACCAGCGCGCCGGCGCCTGTCATGGCGCCCAGCAGCCTGTCTGACAGGCCGCCCAGTTGCGCCAGACCCATCACACCCAGGCCGATGAGCACTACATCGGTCAGCACGCAGACGGCCACCGTCAGCCACAGGTGCTGGCGCAAAACGCCCATGCGGATCACATGGGCGTTTTGCGGGCCTATGGCCATGATGAGCGAGAGGCTGAGGACCATGCCGGTCAGGAAGGCGGGAGCGGTGATCGGGTTCATGGCGCGAGTGTGCGGCAAGGCTCACAATGGTTAAACATAATTAACTAAAATTAACTTTAGTCAATTAATAGTTAATCAAGTTAACCCACAGCATGCTGGACGCCCGACAACTTGAAGCCCTGGCCGCCGTGATCGAGCATGGCAGTTTTGGGGAGGCCGCGAAGGCCTTGAGCCTCACGCTGGCCGCTGTGTCCCTGCGCATCAAGTCGCTGGAGGCCGCGCTGGGCCGGCGGTTATTGGTGCGCGGCAAGCAGGTGCGCGCGACGCCCGCCGGCCAGGCTTTGCTTGGGCACGCCCGGCAAGTCCGTCTCATGGAAGGCGACCTGTTGGCGGCATTGCAGGGCGGAGGAAAGCCCGCACGCCTTCAAAGCCTCAGCGTGGCGGTGAACGCCGACTCCCTGAGCAGCTGGTTTTTGCCAGGTGTGGCGCCGGCCCTGAGAAGCCACGACCTGCTGCTGGATGTGGTTGTGGATGACCAGGACTACACCCACGACGCCCTGAAAAGCGGTGATGTCACGGGCTGCGTCACTACATTGGCACAGGCGATGCGCGGCTGCGTGGCCGAGCCGCTGGGTGTGATGCGTTACCGCTGCATGGCCTCGCCGGCGCTGGTGGCGCAGTGGGGCGGACCCGCAAGCGGCAAGGCTGGGTCACAGCGCTTGGCCCATCGCTTGCTGGCAAGCCCGGCCGTCATTTTCAACCGCAAGGACGCGCTGCAGGACGCGTTTCTTGAACAGCATTTCGAGCTGCGCGATGCGCTCTACCCCCGCCATTTCGTTCCGGCGGTGGATGCGTTCGAGCTGGCGCTCGAGCTCGGCATGGGCTGGGGCATGGTGCCCGATCTATTGCTGGCTGCGCGCACCGGCAAGCCGCCGCTGCAGGAGGTGCTGCCGGGCTGCACGGTTGATGTGCAGCTGTACTGGCAACACTGGGCTCGTGAACCTGCGGCGGCGCAGCGATTGACACAGGCAGTCAAGCAGGCGGCGCAAGGGCAACTGCTGCAGGTGTAGTCCAAATTCAGGGATGAAGTGCCGTCGGCGGATTGTTGACGGGCGCAAGCAGCTATCAAATCAATAGCAGTCGTAAAAATGCGGGCAAAAAAAAGCCCGCCATCACGTCTGTGGCGGGCTGATTTGGCCTGGAAAGGCTGGCTTATTTGCTCAGGCACTCTTTCATGAAAGCTTTGCGTTCATCGCCCTTTTTACCCTTCGCGTCGGCGTTGCAGGTTTTCATTTTGGTTTGCTGTGTTGGCGCTTCAGCCTTTGCGCTCAAGCACTCTTTCATGAAAGCCTTGCGCTCGTCGCCCTTCTTGCCTTCAGCGTCCTTGTTGCAGGCGCCCATTTTGGTTTGCTGTGCGGTTTTGGCTGGAGCGTCCGCGGCATGGGCCGCCGGAGACAAGGCCATCGAGACGGCAAAAACGGCGGCGACCAGGGATAACAGCTTTTTCATGAGAGCTCCATTGGGTTGGGAAACAGGATTGAGTTCCGGCTGGAATTCCAACACATAACGCCGTGCCGGGCAAATTCGATGACCGGACATCCATGGGGCCCGGACGGCGCATGGCTTAACCGTAAAATCGGTCCCATGCTCTCGATTAAAAAAGACCTGCTCGCAGCCCTGGCTACGGGGCTGGAAGAACTTTCCCCCGGCGCAGGCGACAAGGCCGCGTTTGAATCCCCCAAAGTGGCGGCCCATGGCGACTTCGCCTGCACGGCCGCCATGCAGCTGGCCAAGCCGCTCAAGCTCAACCCGCGTCAGGTGGCGGAAAATCTTCGCACCAACCTGCTTAAACAGCCCGCGTTCGAGCGGTGGGTCGACGCCATCGAGATCGCCGGGCCTGGCTTCATCAACATCCGCCTGAAGCCTGCTGCCAAGCAGGAAACCGTGCGCGAGGTGCTAGCGGCAGGGCCGCTGTTTGGTACGAAAACTGCCGAGCTTGCCGCCAACAAGCTGCTCAGCGAGAACCGCATGATCGTCGAATTCGTCTCGGCCAACCCGACCGGCCCGCTGCATGTGGGCCATGGCCGACAGGCCGCGCTGGGTGATGCGATCTGCAACCTGTATGAAACGCAGGGCGCGCAGGTACAGCGTGAGTTTTATTACAACGATGCAGGGGTGCAAATCCAGACCCTGGCCACCAGCACACAGCTGCGCGCCAAAGGCTTCAAACCGGGCGACGAGTGCTGGCCGACCGATCCGGACAACCCTGCCAGCAAGGCTTTTTACAACGGCGAATACATTGCCGACATCGCCGCCGATTTCCTTGCGAAAAAGACCGTCAAGGCAGACGACCGGGAGTTCACTGCTTCCGGCGATATCGAGGACATGGACTCCATCCGCCAGTTCGCTGTTGCCTACCTGCGCCACGAGCAGGACCTGGACTTGAAGGCATTTTCCGTTCGCTTCGACCACTACTTCCTTGAGTCGAGCCTCTACACGAGCGGCCGTGTGGACAACACCGTCAAAAAGCTGATCGATGCAGGCAAGACCTACGAGCAGGACGGCGCGCTCTGGCTGAAGTCCACCGACTACGGCGACGACAAAGACCGCGTGATGAGAAAGAGCGACGGCACCTACACCTACTTTGTGCCCGACGTGGCCTACCACCTGGCCAAATGGGAGCGGGGCTACAGCAAGGCCATCAACATCCAGGGCATGGACCACCACGGCACCATCGCCCGGGTGCGCGCCGGGCTGCAGGCCGCTGGCGAAGGCATTCCCCAAGGCTACCCCGATTACGTGCTGCACACCATGGTGCGTGTGATGCGCAATGGCGAAGAGGTGAAGATTTCCAAGCGCGCCGGCAGCTATGTCACTTTGCGCGATTTGATCGAGTGGACCAGCGCCGACGCCGTGCGCTTCTTCTTGCTCAGCCGCAAGCCTGACACCGAGTACGTCTTCGACATCGACCTGGCGCTGGCCAAAAACAACGAAAACCCGGTGTACTACGTGCAGTACGCACACGCGCGCATCTGCTCCATTCTCACCACCTGGGCCGGCCAGGGCGGTGATGAGGCCAGCCTCAAGTCGGTTGATCTTTCAGCGCTGGACAGTCCGCAGGCCCAGGCATTGATGCTGCTGCTGGCCAAGTACCCTGACATGCTGACCAATGCGGCTGACGGTTTTGCACCACACGACGTGGCGTTTTACCTGCGGGAACTGGCGGCAAGCTACCACAGCTATTACGATGCCGAGCGCATCCTGGTGGATGACGAGGCCGTCAAACTGGCGCGCCTGGCGCTGGTCGCTGCGACTGCGCAGGTGTTGCACAATGGCTTGGCGGTGCTCGGTGTGAGCGCCCCGCGCAAGATGTAAACAATGGCGAAAGCATGCGAATTCCAGGACAAGGCAATGAACGTGGGCAAGGTATGAAAACACAACGAGGCGGATTCCTGCTGGGTTTGATTGTTGGCGGGTTGGTTGGCCTGGCGGCCGCGCTGGCCGTAGCGGTCTACATCACCAAGGTGCCCGTACCTTTCATGAACAAGAGCCAGGCGCGCAGCCCCGACAGCGACGCCGTGGAAGCCAAAAAGAACAAGGACTGGAATCCGAACGCCCCGCTGGCGGGTAAAAACCAACCCAAGCCACCGCCTCCGGGTGAAGTGCCTGCCGCTGCGGTGCCCGACCCATCTGCCGGGGCTGCACCCAAGATCCCCGCTTCGGCGCCGGCCAAGGCAGCCAAACCGGCTCCTGCGGATCCACTGGGCGATCTGGCGAAGTCCAAAGTCGAAGGCTTGTCGCCCGGTGCGGGGGCCGACCCCTTCAGCTATTTCATTCAGGCCGGCGCCTTCCGTACACCCGAAGATGCCGAGCAGCAACGCGCCAAACTGTTGCTGCTGGGCATGCAGGCCAAAGTGACGGAGCGCGAGCAGGCTGGCCGCACCGTATACCGCGTGCGCCTTGGCCCTTTCGATAAAAAGGAAGACGCTGACAAGGCCAAGGAGCGCCTGGACAACAATTCAATAGAAACCGCGCTGGTCAGGGTTCAGCGCTGACATTTGACGGCCAACTGAACTTTTTCAGCGGCCGCTGTACCAACCTGTACGAGTATTACCGTCATTCAGGAGAAAAATTTGATGCAACGCCGTGAGTTTTCGCTTTTCGCCGCCTCCGTAGCTGCCGCCACTTTGGGAGGTACCACGCTATCCACCGTGGCAAATGCCCAGGCCAAGGCCTTCAAGGACGGTGTTGATTACCTGACGCTGGACAAGCCCGCTCCGACCGAAGCCCCCGCAGGCCGGATTGAAGTCGTGGAGTTCTTCTGGTACAGCTGCCCGCACTGCCACGCTTTTGAGCCGCAACTTGAAGCCTGGATCAAGCAGTTGCCAAAAGATGTGGCGGTCAGGCGCGTGCCCGTGTCTTTCCGCCCGGACTTTGAACCCCAGCAGCGCCTTTACTACGTGCTCGAAGGCATGGGCAAGGTCGAAGAACTGCATAAAAAGGTGTTCAACGCCATTCATGTGGAAAAACAGCCGCTCAATACCGCCGATGCGGTAGCTGCCTGGGCCGAAAAGCAGGGGCTTAACAAAGCCAAATTTGCAGAGATGTACAACTCCTTTTCGGTCACGACCAAGGCTCGCAAGGCCACGCAGCTACAGGATATGTACAAGGTTGACGGCGTTCCCGCACTGGGTATCGCCGGGCGTTACTACACCACGGGTTCCATGACCCAGACCATGGCACAGGCACTTCAGGTTACCGATTACCTGATCGGGCAGTCCCGCAAGGCCAAATAAGTCAAATAGCGCTGAGTCTTCGCCTGCCTCACAAAACCCGCCCCTTGCTGGCGGGTTTTTTTATGACTTTTATGCCCCTACTTTTTGGGAAGCAGCCATTCCCGTAGCCGGCATGGCTACAATGACCCAACCCCAAGCAGCAAGATTCGTGCCTTATGAAACATCGCCTTTTTTTCTTCATCCTGCCAGCCGTTCTGGCGCTGGGGGCGGCATTTCCGGCCTCGGCTGAAAAAGCCGATCGGGACAAACCCATGAACGCCGAGGCCAATGCCCTGCGGTATGACGACCTGAAGCAAACCAGTGTTTTCACCGGCAATGTAGTGATCACCAAGGGCACCACCATTGTGCGTGGTGAACGGGTCGACGTTATGCAGGATCCGGAGGGGTACCAGCAGGCAGTGTCCATTGCCGCACCCGGGAAGCTGGCTTTTTACCGGAAGAAACGTGATGGCGTTGATGAATACATCGAAGGGGAAGGTGAACGGATTGAATATGACAGCCGTGCCGATCTGGTGAAATTCATCAAGCGCGCCGTAGTGCGTCGCTACAACGGCGCCACGCTGGTGGACGAAACCACCGGAAGCCTGATCGTTTATGACAACAACACCGACGTTTTCACCGTGGATGGGGGCGAGCAAAACCGCACAGCCAGCAACCCCACGGGACGGGTTCGCGCCATGCTGTCGCCCCGCGCGACAGCCTCCGCGCCGGTTGCGCCGCCGCCTGCGGGCCCTGCCCCTGTCCTGCGCCCGAGCACGACGCTGGGCAATGAAAAGAACTAGAAAGACCTGTACACATGGATGTGGTGACTGACACTTCGGCGGCGGCCCATATCGCCACGCCCAGCCGCCTTGTTGCGCAAGGGTTGCAAAAATCGTACGGCAGCCGCAAGGTGGTACAGGACGTTTCGCTGGCCGTGCAAAAAGGCGAAGTGGTCGGCCTGCTGGGCCCCAACGGGGCGGGCAAAACAACCTCGTTCTACATGATTGTGGGCCTGGTGCGCGCCGATGCGGGTGAAATCTCCATCGACGGGAAGTCGGTTGAACACATGCCGATCCACCTGCGCGCCCGCCTGGGTCTGAGCTACCTGCCGCAGGAAGCCTCGATCTTTCGCAAACTCACGGTGGAAGAGAACGTGCGTGCCGTACTGGAACTGCAACTTGATGACGGCGGAAAACCGTTGGGGCGCGCCGCCATCGAGTCGCGGCTTGACGCCCTGCTGCAGGATTTGCGCGTGGATCATTTGCGCAATTCGCCAGCGCCGGCGCTGTCGGGCGGTGAGCGCCGCCGCGTCGAGATCGCACGCGCACTGGCCACCCAGCCTCGCTTCATCCTGCTCGATGAGCCCTTTGCCGGCATCGACCCGATTGCCGTCATCGAGATCCAGCGCATCATCGGCTTTCTCAAGTCGCGCGGCATCGGCGTGCTGATAACCGACCACAACGTGCGTGAAACGCTGGGCATCTGCGACCACGCCTACATCATCAGCGACGGCCATGTGCTGGCGCAGGGCACGCCCTCCGAGATCGTCAACAACGCCGATGTGCGCCGCGTCTATTTGGGCGAGCACTTCAAGATGTGATGGCTCCCCACTGTTGTCGAAAAATGGCTTCCCCCCTTTGTCGCTCACTTTGTGTAGCTCCCTCCCCCCTTGAGGGGGCGGCGCCTGCGGCCTGGCAAAGCCAGATCCGCGGCCCCCGCTGGCCGACAACATGTCACTTCAATCTTCCGCGCGTTTGAAAATACAGTGAAACAAGGTCTCTCTCTTCGCGTCTCGCAGCATCTTGCGTTGACGCCTCAGCTTCAGCAGTCGATCCGGCTGTTGCAGTTGTCGACGCTTGAGCTGAGCCAGGAGGTCGAGCAAATGCTCGACGAGAACCCGTTTCTGGAGATGGCTGAAGAAACCGCGGTGCGGGAGGAATTCGGGCTGGAGCATGTCGATACGCCGGTGAGTCACGACAGCCGGGAATTCGAGGCTGCTATAAATTCGGTAGCTGGGGGGCAAGACGATACGGGGGCTCCAGGCCAAAGTGATGCAGAAGTCAGTGCCGAACCCAAGCTGGAGGAAAGCTGGGAAGGCGACGGCACGGTAGAAACCACGCCCGACGACAGCGAGTGGGGCAGCGATGCACCCGCTCGCAAGAACAACAACGAAGAGAGCGAAGCCGAGGCCTCCGACCTGACGGGCAGCCATGAGTCGCTGCAGGATCACCTGCACCGGCAGTCGTTGAGTCTGCGTCTGTCGGAAGAAGACCGCGCCGCGCTGCATTTCCTCATTGAATCGCTCAACGACGACGGTTATCTTGAAGACAGCCTGGCGTCGCTGGCCGCCGGCCTGGCAGGTAACAACCTGGAGCAGGCCGAAGAACTCGAGCAACGCTTTGCGATGGCGCTCAAGCTGCTGCACCACATGGAACCGGCCGGTGTCGGTGCGCGCAACCTGGCCGAGTGCCTGGGCCTGCAACTGCTCGACTGCAAGGATTGTGAAGAAACCCGCGCCGCCATCGCCATGTGCAAACAACCCATGGAGCTGTTGGCCAAGCGCGACG
Source organism: Polaromonas aquatica (assembly GCF_050626995.1). Lineage (GTDB taxonomy): Bacteria > Pseudomonadota > Gammaproteobacteria > Burkholderiales > Burkholderiaceae_C > Polaromonas > Polaromonas aquatica_A. The sequence goes on from NZ_CP192467.1 coordinate 2,306,596, forward strand.
TGAAGCGCCTGTCGCACCTGTGCGGCTTCACCGAGACAGCGATTAAAGGCGCGATCACCGTGATTGGCCGGCTTGATCCCAAGCCCGGGCGCCGCTTCGTGAATGTGGAGCGCAACCTGATCGTGCCCGACGTCATCGTCGTCAAGTCGGGCCGGGGCTTCAAGGTCTCGCTGAACGGGGACGTCATGCCGCGCCTGCGCGTGCACGACATTTACGCCAACGCCCTCAAGCAGCACAAGGGTCAGGGCGGCCCGGCGCTGCAGCAGCGCCTGCAGGAGGCTCGCTGGTTCATCAAGAACATCCAGCAGCGCTTTGACACCATCCTGCGCGTGAGCAGTGCGATTGTCGAGCGACAGAAAAACTTCTTCACTCACGGCGAGCTCGCCATGCGTCCGCTGGTGTTGCGTGAAATTGCCGACGAGCTGGGCCTGCATGAATCCACCATCTCGCGCGTGACCACGGCCAAGTACATGGGCACGCCTTTCGGCACCTTCGAGCTCAAGTATTTCTTCGGCTCTGCGCTGGGCACCGAAACCGGCGGCAACGCTTCGAGCACGGCGGTTCGCGCGCTGATCAAGCAGTTCGTCTCGTCTGAAAGCTTGAAGAAGCCGCTCAGCGACAACCAGATTTCCGAAATGCTCAAAGAGCAGGGCATTGAATGCGCTCGCCGCACCGTGGCCAAGTACCGCGAGGCCTTGCGCATTGCGCCAGCCAACTTGCGCAAATCCTTGTGAATGTGGCCCCCACGGTCGCCCACTGCGTGTGGTCCCTGCCCCCCGAGGGGACCGCTGCGCCTGCGGCCCGGCAAAGCCGATTCCGCGGCCCCTGCTTGCAAGAGAACCGTTGACACAGCCAGTCGTAAGTCTTTATTCATGAACCAACTCCAATTGTTTTTACCGTGCGCCGCCGGTGTCGAGGCCCTGCTGGCCACCGAAGTGCAGCGCGTCACCGGCATCCAGGGCAAAGCCTGGCGCGCCGGCGTGCAACTTCAGGCTTCGTGGCGCGACGCGCTGCAGCTCAACCTGCACAGCCGGCTGGCGCAGCGCGTGCTGATCGAGCTGCAGCACAACCAGTACCGCAGCGAGCAGGACCTCTACAACGCCGCCGCCAATGTGGCATGGGAAATCTGGTTCACGCCCAGGCAGACTTTCAAGATCGAGATTACCGCCCAGCACAGCCCGCTGCAAAGCCTGAACTTCGCGGCGCTGAAGATCAAGGACGCGGTGGCCGACCGCTTTCGTGCCAAGTTTGACGACGTGCGCCCCAGCGTCGACACGCGATGGCCCGACGTGCGCATCTATGTGCACCTGACGACCGACACCGTCACCATTTACATCGACACCTCCGGCGAGCCGCTCTTCAAGCGCGGCTGGCGCGAAGACAAAGGCGATGCGCCGCTGAAAGAAACCCTGGCTGCCGCCATGATCGCCGCCAGCGGCTGGGACCAGCTGTGCAAAGAAGGCGTGCCGTTGTACGACCCGTGCTGCGGCTCCGGCACCATCGCGATTGAAGCGGCGCAGATTGCCTGCAACATCGCGCCCGGCATCAACCGCCGCTTTGCTTTCCAGAAGTATTTGCCCTTTCAGGGCCATGTGTGGGACGGCCTGCTCGACCAGGCCGAAGCCGCTATCACCGAGCCCACGGCACCGGTCTTCGGCAGCGATGTGTCTTTCCGCATGGTCGACTTTGCCGAGCGCAACGCCGAGCGTGCCGGTGTGGCCAATGCGGTGGAGTTCCGCGGCGGTGACGCGCTGCAGCGCATGCCGCCCGCACCCTCGGGCGTGATGCTGGTGAATCCGCCATATGGCGAACGCATCGACGTGGCCGGTGTGGCCGGCATTACCGGTGTACAGGGGCGCGACCAGCGCCGCCAGCAAGGCCAGGCCGAGGGACGCGTGCAACAGGACCACCGCAACCAGCCCATCGACGAATTTGGACAGCCGCTCAATCGCGATGCAGGTGACAACCGCAACAGTGGCGACACCCGTGAAGAGCCCGCATTTGAAACTGCACGCGACCGCTCCGCCAACCCGGGCCGCGAGCAGGCGCAAAACGCCTGGGGTGAAGAGGCTACCGACTTCTTTCCGCAGCTGGCCGCGCACTGGAAGAAAAACTACGCCGGCTGGACAGCCCACGTGCTTACGCCCGACCTCAAGCTGCCCGGCAAGATGCGCCTGAAAGAATCACGCCGCGTGCCGATGTGGAACGGTCCCATCGAATGCCGCCTGTTCCGCTTTGACATGGTCGCCGGCTCCGCGCGCGGCAAGCCGGGCGCTTCCCCCGCCGCTCCACAGACAGACCAGAAACCGTGACGGCCCCGGCGCTCCAACCCGTTGTCCTCGACACCAACATCGTCCTCGACGTCTTTGTCTTCAACGATGCGGCTGCGCAGCCGTTGAAAAAAGCACTGGAAGCCGGTGAACTCGACTGGCTGGCCACGCAAGCGATGCGCGATGAGCTCGAGCGCGTTCTGGGGTATTCGCAAATCATTCCGCGCCTGGCGTTTTACAAACTCAGTGCTGCAGATGTGCTCGCCGCCTTTGACCGGTACGCGCGGCTGACGGACGTGGCCGCCAAAGCCGGAGTCAACTGCAGCGATCCCGACGACCAGAAATTCATTGACCTGGCTGTGGCCGTCAAAGCCCTGCTCCTGAGCAAGGACCAGCACGTACTTTCAATGAAAAAAAGGCTGTTAGCCCAGGGAATACGGGCGCAAGCAGCTATTTAATTAGTAGCAAATCCCTGACGGCCGCGCCCCCACGCGAACCAGCGCGGCGATCAGGCTGCGGCGCGTTCGGCCAAGCTGCCTCCGGCCGGCATAGGTACATGAACCCCGTTGGCCTGCGCCGGCATGTGCTCGCCGGGCCCTACGCCGTTGGCGCGAAAGCTGTGCGCGCTGGCCAGCGGCCAGTAGTAGCTGAACACCGTGTTCTGTTTGTCCAGAGAGCCCAACAGCGCGCCCGGCTCCACACGCATGATGAGGTTGCTCAGGAGCCGCACCTCGGTATCCGTCAAACGCCGCACGATGTGGTGGGCGTTGACCTCGCGCGGATGGCACAGGCCCGCGGCCTGCACCAGCTCTTGCAATGCATGCAGCGTGCTGCGGTGAAAGTTGCGCACCCGCTCGGCCTTGTCGGGCACCACCAACGCCTGCTGGCGCACCGGGTCTTGCGTGGTCACACCCGTTGGGCATTTGCCGGTGTGGCAGCTTTGCGCCTGGATGCAGCCCAGCGCCATCATGAAGCCGCGCCCCGCATTGCACCAGTCGGCGCCCAGCGCCATCAGCCGCACCATGTCGAAAGCGCTCACTACCTTGCCAGCCGCGCCTATCGATACACGGCTGCGCAGGTTCACGCCGATCAGCGTGTTGTGCACCAGTAGCAGGCCTTCCTGCAGCGGCGCACCGACGTGGTCGGTGAACTCGACCGGCGCCGCGCCCGTGCCGCCCTCAGCGCCGTCGACCACGATGAAGTCGGGCGTGATGCCGGTTTCCAGCATGGCTTTGACAATCGCAAACCATTCCCAAGGGTGGCCGATGCAGAACTTGAAGCCTGTCGGCTTGCCGCCCGAGAGTTTTCGCAGTCTGGCGATGAAATACATCATCTCCACCGGCGTGCTGAATGCGCTGTGGCTGGAGGGCGAAATGCAGTCCTTCCCCTGTGGCACACCGCGCGCCGCCGAGATTTCGCCCGTCACTTTGGGGCCGGGCAATATGCCGCCGTGGCCGGGCTTGGCGCCCTGGCTCATCTTGAGTTCGATGAGCTTGACCTGCGGATCACAGGCATTGGCGGCAAAGCGCTCTTCGCTGAAGGTGCCGTCTTCGTTGCGGCATCCGAAATAGCCCGAGCCGATTTCCCAGATCAGATCACCGCCGTGCAGCCGGTGATGCTGGGAGATCGAACCTTCGCCCGTGTCGTGCGCAAAGCCACCCAGCTTGGCACCCTTGTTCAGCGCCATGATCGCGTTGGCCGAGAGCGAACCGAAGCTCAGCGCCGAGATGTTGAACACGCTCGCATGGTAGGGCTGCGTGCAGGGCTCAACCGAGGGCGAAGGGTTTTCGGGCGTGCCGCCTATCCAGACGCGAAAGTCATGCGTGGGCAGTTTGGTCGGCGACATCGAATGGTTCACCCATTCATAGCCCTGCGCGCCCACGTCGAGCTGCGTGCCGAAAGGCCGGTTGTCAGGCTCGCCCTTGGAGCGCTGGTACACCAGCGAACGCTGGGCGCGCGAAAACGGTGTGGCTTCGCTGTCGCTTTCGATGAAGTACTGGCGCATTTCCGGCCGGATGAACTCGAACAGGAAACGCATGTGGCCGATGACCGGATAGTTGCGCAGCACCGCGTGGCGCGTTTGCCGCAGGTCATGCACCCCCACGCCCACCAGGGCCAGGCAGGCGATGAGGGCCAGCCACCCAACGCCAAACGCCACCAGGCTGAACAGCGCCAGCAACGCGCCCAGCCCGCACAAAGCCATGAAGGTGTAACGAACGGGGAAGCGGGCATCCAGGCGATGAAGAAGCATGGTGGAGCTCTCGTGGTTGGGTCACAAAAGGGCACAAAGCAGAAGGCCTGCAGTGCGATGCGCCAGATACACTTTGCATCATAAGAGCCTCGCGTGACGCTCAGGACTGTTTTTCATGAAGCCCACCCCCAAACCCCTCAGCCCTTCAACGCCTTCGCCGGAACCGGTTTTTATGGAAACCGAAGACTTTGACGAGCTGGACGCCATCCTCGACGAGCTGCGCACCCGCTATGACGAAACGCCCCAGTGGGAGTTTTGCGAAGGCTTCATGGCTGCCGTGATCTGCTCGCGCCGGCCGATAGATACCAACGAATACCTGCCCGTGCTGCTGGCCGTACCCGCGGAAGGCGAAGCGCCCGATCCGGAAAGTGGCTCATTTGCCGACAACGCGCAACGTGAGCGCTTCCTTGCGCTGTGGGGTCAGCGCTGGAACGAAGTCGCCACCGCACTGGACACCGAAGTCGATTCACTCGAAGACGACAACTGCTATCACCCCGAGGTAATGGACATACGCGGCGCGGTGGCCGACATGCCAGCCGAGGAGCGCGCCGCCTTCAAAGGCGAAGACCTCCCCGCCTTTGCCCAGGTGTGGGCGCTGGGCTTCATGTTTGCGGTGGAAAGCTGGCCCGACGAATGGCTGGCCCCGCGCGACAAGGACGCCGCCAAATGGCTGGACGGCGCCCTGCAAGCCGTGGTTGCCATGACCGAAGACGATACCGCTGCGCCCGAGGTTTCACCCTTGAGCGAAGACGGCGCGCCCAGCACCAGCATTGCCCGGCTGAATGCCTTTGGCGAAGCGATCTGGGCGGTGTATGACCTGCGGGAGTTGTGGAAGACGCTTGGTCCCAAGGTGGAGACGGTCCGGGCGGAGGCTACGCCTGGGCGCAATGATCTTTGTTATTGCGGGAGTGGGAAGAAATACAAGAAGTGTCACGGGGCTGGGTGATTTGGGAGTTTTTGATTTTTACCGAGGTAATGCCTTGGGTCGTAGCTCCTGAATTAATAGCAGATTCTCTCCCAACTTCCAACTTCCAACTTCCCACTTCCCACTTCCCACTTCCCACTTCCCGTTCCCGGTTCCCGGTTCCCCGTTCCCCGTTCCCCGTTCCCCGTTCCCCGTTCGGGCTGAGGTATCGAAGCCTTTGGTTGTTTCGGGCGCTGAGTTGTTTGGATTCCGGGACCGGGATTGCCACCGGGCAAGCCCCGGCCAACCACCCTCAACAAAAACCGCGGAAGGTGACGACGAGCCCGGAACTTCCAGGCCGCCGTCAAAGCGCAGCACGTGGCGGTGGCTATAGCGGTTGTCCAGAAAGTTGGCGTCTTTGCGCTCTCACGGGGTTTCGGCAAAGTAACGCGCCATGGCCTTGTTGGGAAAATAAAACTAGCTGAAGAAAGCACGCAGCGCCTGCGCTGTCGCCTCGGGTTGCTCTTCGGGAATGAAGTGCCCCGCTGGCATGGCCTGGCCTGATACCTCGCCGCTGCATTGCGCTTCCCACAGCGCTATCGGGTCGAACAGCCGGTGCACCACACCGCGCTCGCCCCACAGCACCAGCAGGTCGCAGGCCAGCTTCAGATGCTGCGTGCGGCTTTCGCGGTCATGTTCCAGGTCTACGCCGGCGCTGGCGCGGTAGTCCTCGCAGGCTGCGTGCAGCGCTTCGGTGTTGCAAAAGCAGCGTTCGTATTCGGCCAGCGCCTGCGGCTCGATGTAGTTCAGGCCTGCGCTGCCCCAGCCCCCGAGCTTGGCGTGCAGGTAAGCCCTTGCCGTCTCGGGGTGGTTGGCGCCCATCATGATCTCGGGCAGCGGTGCCGGTTGCAGCATGTGAAACCAGTGGTAGTAGGCGCGCGCAAAAGCCATGTAGGGCTCGGTCATGCTGCGGCCTTCATACATGTCCAGCGTGGGGGCGATATCGATGATGCAGAGCTTTTGCACGCGCGCCGCGTAGTCCAGCGCCAGCCGGTGGGCCACGCGCCCGCCGCGGTCGTGGCCGCAGAGGTAAAAGCGGCTGATGCCCAGCGCATCCATCACACCGGCCATGTCGTGCGCCATATTGCGCTTGCTGTAATTGCTGTGGTCGGGCAGGCCCGCGGTTTTTGAGGAGTCGCCATAGCCGCGCAGATCAGGCATCACCAGGAAGTAGTCGTTTGCCAGGCGCTGCGCCACGCGATGCCACATCACATGCGATTGCGGAAAGCCATGGAGCAGCAGCAGGGCCGGGCGCAGCGGGTCGCCCGGCACTACCCTGGAAAACCGCGCGTTGATAGAAGTGCCATTGACCTCGAAACTTCGCGATTCGAATCCTTCAAACCAGGGCATAAAAACTCCTGTTGGATCAACTCTTGCGTTGGGCCAGGTATTTTTGCAGATTCGCGGCCGCTTGTGCCCGCACCTTGTTGCGCAGGAAAGGCGTCCACCCTAGCAACAGGCCGGGAGCGCCTAGCGCCTGTCGTGACCAGGCCCAAAAGCTGAAACGGTCCCGGTGGCGCGTAATCAGACCGTGCTCATTGAACTCAAACACGCCGTCAATACTGTTGTGCACCATGCGCCCGGTCGCGCTGAAACGGTAGTCGGCTTCCCAGTGTGATTTTCCTGTGCTGGCGCCCGCTTCAATGCCGCTGTAGATGAGCTTCCACACATCCATGCCTTTGGCCTTGGTGACGTCGCACAGCATGTGCCACATGCCGGTCACTTCCTTGTGGCCGCGCAGCGAGAAAGCTTCGTCATCAAACTGGGCATCGGGCGCATAACAGCTCGCCATGGTGTCGGAGTCGAGGCGGGCGAAGGCGGTGTAAAACTTCTCGAGAGTGGCCTGATTGGGGTGCATGGTGTCTCCTGGTGGATCGGTTCGCGAACTCTATAGCGCCTGGCGCCGCCCCGGCGTCTCTCAGGCGTCAGCCGGCCTTGCGCAGCAATTGCAGCAACCGCTGCACCGCATGCTGAACGGTGGCGCTGCGCACCGCGGCGCGGTCGCCATTAAAGCGCTTCATCTCGCTGGTGACCTGGCCGCCCACGTTGAAACCAAACCACACCGTACCCACGGGCTTGGCGGCGCTACCGCCCGTCGGGCCGGCTACGCCTGTCACGGCGACTGAAACTTGCGCATGGGATCGGGTCACCGCGCCTTGCGCCATCGCGCGGGCAACCTCTTCACTCACTGCGCCGTGCCGTCTGATTAGCGCGGCGTCCACGCCCAGCAGTTCGGTTTTGGCTTCGTTGGAGTAAGTGACAAAACCGCGCTCAAACCAGGCGCTGGAGCCCGCCAGGTCGGTGCAGGCAGCGGAAATCATGCCGCCGGTGCAGCTCTCGGCGGTTGCCAGCAGCCAGCGCTTCTCTTGAAGAAAGTCGGCCATTAGCCCAATAGATACCTGCGCTGGCAGCTCTTCTTTTGATAGCAAATCGCTGCTCACCAGAAGAACCTCCAGAACGCAAGGACCAGCAGCGCGCAAAAGGCCGCCACGAAGTCGTCAAACAAAATGCCGAAGCCACCGCGCCAGTTAAAGCCCTTGAAGGCGGAATCTGCCCAGGCCACCGGGCCGGGCTTGACCGCGTCAAAAAAGCGGAACAGCACAAAGGCAGCCAGCTGCGTCCAAAAATCGGCGGGCATCACCAGCCACAGCACCAGCCAGAAAGCGACCACTTCGTCCCAGACGATGTTGCCGGGGTCCAGCACGTTCATGGCTTTGGCTGTTACGGTGCAGGCCCACCAGCCGATGAGGGTAGACGCGGCGATCAGCCAGCCGATTTCGACCGGCGTCAGCCATTGCTGCAGCACCAGAAAGGCCAGCCAGGCCCACAGCGTGCCGGCCGTGCCGGGCGCGACCGGGCTGAGCCCCGAGCCAAACCCCAGGGCGATGAAATGTGCAGGGTGCGCCAGCAGAAATTTCGCGTTAGGCCGGGAGGGCCCGGACGCCGGCGGCAGCGGTATGTCGGTCATGGTGTGAGGGAGGTGGATGGCTGATTTTGTCACAGGCGATTCACACAGAGGCGGCACAGTCCAGCGTTTGACGCTTTCGCCAACAAGCCAACCAACAACTCAACCAATTACTCAACTAACAACACCTAACGAGGGAATCCGGGAATGAACAAGACTGTCCTGAAACAAATGAATGTGCTGACGCTCGTTGCCGCCTGCGCCCTGTGCCTGGCCTCAGGCGCCAGCCCTGCGCAAGTCCAGATGCCCGCAGCTCCGGTAGTGGAAGCGGTTCTGGCCGGCCACGCAGCCTTGCCTGCAAGCACCGCGGTGCCGGCGCCGCGTGATGCCGGCGCTTTGTTTGCCACGGCGGGCAAGTTTGCCAACGGCAAGCGCCAGCGCAATGAGCAGCTCGGCAGCGAGCGTGCCAACACCTTTGTGGGAGACCCAAAATACCCGCGCGCGTCTGGCGGCACCCTGCCCATGACGGGGCAGTCGGTGCAGGGCTTTTCGGGCATCGTTTCCCTGGGCAAAGGCGAATTCCTGGCGCTGACCGACAACGGCTTTGGCAACAAGATCAACTCGCAGGATGCTTTGCTGATGGTGCACAAGGTGTCGGCCGACTGGGCCAGGGGCCAGGTCGTGCGCCGCAGCACAACTTTCCTGAGCGATCCGAACAAGCGCGTGCCCTTTCACATCCAGAACGAGAACACACAGCGCCGCTACCTCACAGGGATCGACTTCGACCCCGAGTCCCTGCAGGTGGTGGGCAACGAATGGTGGATAGGCGACGAGTTCGGCCCCTATGTGCTGCGCACCGACTTTGAGGGCCGCGTGCTGGGCGTGATTGAAACCGTTATCAACGGCAAGCTGCACGCTTCGCCCGACCACTACATGCAAGGCCGCCTGCCCAATCTGCCGGGCGAAGCGCTGTTTGAAGTGCGCCGCTCCAATGGCTTCGAGTCCATGGCCAAGTCGCCTGACGGCAGCAAGCTTTACCCTATGTTTGAAGGCCCGCTCTACGACGCAGCCGCCAAGAGCGTGGAAAAAGCCGGCGATAAAACCTATGTACGCATCAACGAAGTGGACGCCGCCACGCGCAGCTACACCGGCAAGCAATGGAAGTACCTGCTTGAAGAAGTGGGCAATGTGGTGGCCGACTTCCAGCTGCTGGATGCCACCACGGGGCTGGTGATTGAGCGTGATGACAGCACCGAAGGCATGGTGCCTGCCTGCCCCAATGAAGCACGCACTGACTGCTTTACCCGCACCGCGCGTTTCAAGCGCGTCTACAAGATCGACCTGGCGGCTGTTGATGCGGACAGCTTTGTGCGCAAGGTGGCGTATGTCGACCTGACACGCATTGCCAACCCCAAGCGTCTGGCCAAACTGGGCCTCAATGAAGCGGTGTTTGCACTGCCGCACCTGGGTCCTGAAGGGCTGGCCGTTGTAGATGCCACGCACATTGTGCTGGTCAACGACAACAACTTTCCGTATTCGTCCGGCCGTGAAATCGGCAAGCCGGATGGCAATGAGCTGACGTTGCTGGATATCCGCGCGCTCATCGAGGCCAGGTAAGCCCAACAACCCGGGATCAACCGGCGGGAGGCGCGCCCACCAGGTCCCGTTCGCGGCTGAACCATTCGGCCCAGTAATCGATGCAGGCACGGATTTTCGGTAGCCGGTGCCGCCCACCCAGCGTCACGGCATGGATGGGTACGGGCTGCTCATCGACGAAGCCGGGCAGCACCGGCACCAACAGGCCGCGCCGCACCAAAGACTCTGCCGCCAGCATGGCAAATCGCGCAATGCCCAGGCCTTGCAGCGCCAGCTGGCTGGTCGTGCCGGTAGAGTCAGCGCGCCAGCAGCCTTCCGCCGTCATCACCACGGGCTGGCCGTCGATGATGAAGGGCCAGCGGTTGAGGCTGGTCGCGCCGCTGTTGCTGATCAGGCGGTGTCCGGCCAGGTCGTCGGGATGCTCGGGTGTGCCGTGGGCTTCAAGATAGCCCGGCGTGGCGTAGAGCCTGCGCCCATGTGTGCCGATCTGGCGCACCACCGTGTTCTCGTTGGTGTGGGTACCGCTGCGTATCGCGATGTCGACGCCGTCGCGCACCATGTCCACCAGCCGGTCGTCCACCTTCAGCTCCACGCAGACGCGCGGGTGGCGTTGCTTAAGGCCCGTGAGGCTGGGCACCAGCAGGTATTCGGCCATCACGGTGCTGGCTGCCACACGCACCCAGCCGCTGGCCTCGCCGCTCTGGCTGGCGAATTCGCCTTCCAGGTCGTCCAGCGTGTGGGTCATGCGCCGGCAGTAGCCGAGAAAGGTCTCGCCCTCGGGTGTGAGGGTCAGTGCGTGCGTGCTGCGGTGCACCAGCCGTGCGTCGCAGGTTTTTTCGATGCGGGCAATCGCGCGCGATACCTGGCTGACGGGCACGCCACGCACGCGGGCCACAGCCGAGAAGCTGCCCAGTTCGGCCACGCGCGCGAACAGGTGCATATCGTCAAAGTTCAGGTTTCGCATGCCGGCCATATTACCGGCGGCCGCACTTTTTTGTTTTGCTTCTGGTGCAAGACGAATTTGCGGCGGTGGTGGTTTCCGGGTGAGGCTGTTTTGCGCACAGTAGCCGTGTACCCCGTTATCAGGAAAACGGGCCACTTCGAAGGACATGCTCATGAACTACCTCTACACCTCAGCCGAAGAAAACCGCCTGGCAACCGCCGCCGAAACCGAAGCCCGCCGATTGCGTGCCCTGGCAGCGGCTGAATTCTGGTCGGCGATTGCCCGCTGGGCCCGCAGCGCAGCCAGGCGGCTTGCGCGCCGCACACGGACAGAAGCCGCTGCACGCCTTCAGGCGAAGTGATCGAAGGAGACGTAGCGGCGTTCCAGGGGCTTGCCCGCCGCGTCAAGCAAACGCAGACCGGGCGCTGCCTCGATGACTCCGATCCGGCTGACGGCGGTATGCGCTTGGCGAGCCGCAGCCTGTACCGCTTCGCGCGCCGATGCGGGCGCGGTGAAAGCCAGTTCGTAGTCGTCACCGCCGGCCAGCACGCATTCCAGTTGCTGTTCAGAAGAAATAGTAGCGGCAGCCCAGGTGTTATCCGCACTTGAAGCTATTAAATTAATAGCAACTGAGGTGTCTATGGAAGCCCCCACGCCGGATGCGCGCAGGATGTGCTGCAGGTCACCTTGCAGCCCGTCGCTCAGGTCAATCGCCGCCGAGGCAATGCCGCGCAGTGCCTGGCCCAGCGCCACGCGCGGCGTGGGTTGCTCCAGCCGGCTTCTGGCCTGGGCCAGCAGGCCGGGCGGCAAGGCGAGCTTGCCGCGCAGGGCTTCCAGCGCCAGCCGGGCATCGCCCAGCGTGCCGCTCACGTACACATCGTCTCCGGGTTTGGCGCCGGAACGCAGCAAGGCCTGGCTTTTGCCGCCCACCACCGGTACTTCTCCAAACACCGTGATGCAGATATTGAGCGGCCCTTGCGTGGTGTCGCCGCCCACCAGTTCGCAGCCGTGCGCATCGGCCAGTGCGAACAGGCCTTTCGAAAAGGCCGCCAGCCAGGCTTCATCGACACGAGGCAGCGACAGCGCCAGCGTGAACGCCAGGGGCTTGGCGCCGCACGCGGCCAGGTCGCTCAGGTTGACGGCCAGCGCCTTGTGGCCCAGCGTGACCGGGTCCACATCGGCAAAGAAATGACGGCCCTCGACCAGCATGTCGCTGGAAATTGCCATCTGCGTTGAGGGGGCTGGCTGCAGCAGCGCGCAGTCGTCGCCGACGCCCAGCGCCGCGCGTGCGGCCGGGCGCGTGAAGTAGCGTGCAATCAGGTCAAATTCACCCATAAGCCGAGCATACAGGCTGCGCTGGGCCTTTGCGGGTTGGGATGTCAGGGATGCTGATGGTGTGTCACGCCGCCGCGAAATCGATCGGCTGCCTGGCGAATGACCTCGGCCAGCAGGTGCTCCTCGCCCTGCTTTTCACGAAGCCAGCGGGCATCGTTGTCGGCCCGCTCCACACTGGTACGCAGCAGGTGCATGGAGGCGCTGGCGCCCACGCTGGCAGCGTGGCGCTCAATCTGCGTCATGGTCTGCAGGATGTGTTCGCGCAGCGGCATGTGGCCGCCGGTAGCCGGGTCGACATACACCGCGTCCAGGCCGAAGCGGCAGGCCTGGAAACGGTTGTAGGTGTAGACCAGGTAGTCGTCTTCGGTAGGCATGAAGGGCTGCTCATGCATGAACCAGGAAGCCAGCGACTGCACGAAACCTGCCAGCGCGGTGGCGCGTTCCACGGTCAGCGGTGTATCGAACACGCGGATCTCGATCGTGCCGAATTCGGGCTTGGGCCGGATATCCCAGTAAAAATCCTTCATGCTCTTGACGACACCGGTGCGCGTCATCTTGTCGAAGTAGAGGGTGAAGTCGTCCCACGTCAGCGCAAACGGTGCCCGGCCCGACAGCGGAAAGGCAAACACGGAGTTGAGCCGCGCCGAGTCGAAGGCCGTATCCTGTCCCTGCACATAGGGGGACGAGGCCGACAACGCGATGAAGTGCGGGATGTAGCGCGACATGCGGTGCAATGTCAGCAAGGCGCTGTCGGCGTCGGGGCAGCCCACGTGGACGTGCTGGCCAAAAATCGTGAACTGCTTGGAGAGGTAGCCATACAGTTCGGACAACTCGCGAAAGCGCGGCTTGTCGTAAATGCGGCGTTCATGCCACTGCTGGAAGGGATGCGTGCCGCCGCCGACCACCGCAATATTGAGCTTGTCGGCGCTTTTGACGAGTGCATCACGAATCTGCGAGAGCTGGCCCAGCACCTCCGACGCGTTGTGGCACACACCCGTCGAGATTTCAATCATGCTGGACGTCATCTCCGGAACCACAGCGCCTGGCAGGGGTGTTTTGGCCATCAGGCGCAGCATGTCTTCGGCGTAGGGCGCAAGATCGTAGTCGTGGGTGTTGACGAGCTGCAGTTCAAGCTCGACGCCCAGCGAAAGGGCGGCGGATTTCTGGAAGGATTCAAGACTCATGGACAGGTCCTGTTGAAGCGCTGCGTGTGAGCGGCGTCCAGGGCTTGGAGCTTTCGCCGGCGCGATAAATGGCCACGGTAGCGAGTACGGCGCCCAGCACTTCCATCAGCAATATGGCAGGCAGGGCCACGCTGGCAATCTGACGACCGGTGGCGCCCGAGGCGGCCGCGAACTGGGACACCAGCAACAGTGCAACCGATGACATTGGCGACATGGCGCAGCCCACCCAGAGGGCCTGCTTCCAGCTGGCACCGCTGCCCACGTTACCGATGGCGACGCCGGTGATCTTGGCGGCCATGCGGGCCACGACCATGGCAATGACCAGTCCGGCCACGGGGCCGCTCCAGTCTGCCTGTGCGGCCACCACGGAGACCAGCACAAACATCAGCATGGTCAGCATGGACGAGGCTGTGCCCATCTGCCGTGGCCATGACCAAGGGCGCGGGTTGAGCTGCTTGAGCAGCATGCCGCCCAGCAGGGCTGCCAGCGGCGCCGAGCCACCATAGTGCGCTGCGAGGGCCGCACACGCGGCGATCAACGCCAACAGCAGAATGGCGGTGTTTTCGCTCGTGGGGCTCATCACGCGCAATGCGGCGCGCAGGGTCAGAGCGAGCACGGCGCCAACCACCACTGACAGGCCCAGCACCACCAGAACCGGATACAGCGGGCTGGAAAGCGCAGCTTCGCCTCTTGGCATCAGGCCGGCACGGGTGCTGCACAGCGTGAGCGCATACAGCGTGCCCAATGTTGACAACACCAGTGCGCGTTCCGTCACCGGCCCTGCGGCACGTGTGTCGATGGCTACGCGCGAGAGGACGGCCGGTGACGCCGCCATGGCCAGCAGTGCGAGTGACTCCGCAACGATCTCGCGCACGCCCAGCTTGTTCAGGATCCAGTAAACAAAAACATAGGTGAGGGCAGATTCCGCCAGGCTTTGTACCAGCACCATGGGGTTGTGGCGAAACCAGCGCAATGGAATCCGGCCACCTGCTTCAAACAGCACCACCGCAACGCCCAGTTCCAGCAGGAAGAGCCCGGTGCCCTGCAGTGGCCACACGGCCCCGGTAAAACCCGCCAAGCCAGCCAGGCCGCCCACAAGTGAATACCCAATGACCTTGGGAAGACCGGTGTAGCGGTTGACAAGGTGGCCGGCCGCGGCCGCCACTGCCAGAAGGATGGACCACTGCACGGTTGGCAGCCCTGCAGAGGGCTTGATCCATTCAGCCCAGATGGCCAGGATATCGTTCATACGGGATTGCCTCCACTCTCGTCAGGTCTTCTTCAAGCATGCCTGTGTGTGCGGCATGTTGCGTGTTGAATGGCCAGCCTTGGCGGCGTAAAGCCCGATGGCGTTCTGGAAAAGAAACGTTGCATTAATTTACAGGCGACCCGCTGCGGGGCATGTAGGACAAGGCCGGAATGTGGCCCCCACGGTCGCGCACTGCGTGTCGCTCCCTGCCCCCCGAGGGGGCCGCTGCGCCTGCGGCCCGGCGAAGCCGGTTCCGCGGCCCCTGCTTGCTTTGAAGAGGTTGAGTAGCGAGGACCAGTGGTCCGCGGGACTGGCTTTACCAGACCGCAGGCACCGTCACCTTGAGGGAGAACAGGCTTACACGAAGTGAACCTGGACAGGGGAGCCAACCACTCAGGGCATGAAGAAGCTGCGCGGGTGGCTGCGCAGGCGCTCCCAGATGGCTGTGCGTATGCGTGCACGGTCGAGGTTGCTCACGTTGTGCGCCTGCAGGGCGAGGCGGAAGGCGAGGTAAAAACTCACACCGAGGTTGAGCGCGCCAATCAGGGGAATGGCAATGATGCAAGACCAGATCGGCCAGTGCCGCAGTGCCTCCAGCCCGAGCGAAGCGCCGGCCGCTGCCAGTTGCCCGGTGGACAGCGTGACGTGGCGGGCTTCAAGTTCCAGGCCGAAAAATCCCGTGAAAGCCGGTATCAGGCCGAGCATGAAGCCCAGCGCAATGTTGGACGCAAAACCCGAGATGTTGTCGCGCATGAAAATGGACCAGCGCGCGGCGCGTTCACTGCCCAGCACGGTGGTAATACGCGGGTTGTGGCGCATCGCTGAATCCAGGTGATGCAGGACAAACCAGTTTTCTGTCCAGCCTGCGATCATGCTGGCCGCAAACAGGATGCCGCCGGTGAAGCCAGCCCACAGCAGGGTGGGGCCCAGCAGTGTGAGCGTTTCAAGCACGTGGTGCGCTTCGGTGGCGCTGATCATCGGCCGGCCCAGCAGCAGCTGGATCAGCGTGTTGATCAGCAGCACGGCAGGCACCACCATGAAAACGTTGCCGAACACCGCCGCTACCTGGGAGCGCACCAGGTGCGTGACCTCATCGACAAAGGCTTCAATGGTGTTCGCGGCATCGGCCGCGCCGAGATCCTTGAGCTTGGCTGCCATGGCCGGCGCTGTCATGGCCGGTTGCTTGGTCGCCAGCGTGAAATGCAGCAGCTGGATCAGGATGAAGCTTGCGGAGTACATGACACCTGCCCAGAAGCCGCTCCAGAAAGCCGACAGTCCGATGCCCACGATCATGAATTTGAGCAACGTGGTGAAAGCCGTGACAGCGCCGCCGCCCATGGCCTTGCCCAACATCTCACGGTATTCCTCCCGTGTACGGGTGATGTAGGTCTCACCGGTTTCGGCGCTGCGTTCGGCCATCTTGGCTGACAGCAACGTGGAGTTCGCGCTGATCAATGCGCCTATGCTTTTGCCCTCTTGCGCCATGATGACGCGGCGCCCCAGCAGCTTGACGGCCGCCATCGCGGGCTTTGGCGACAGCAGGCTGTCGAGCAGTTCGCGCACCCGCAGGATGCGTTCGCGCAGCTGGCGCAAGCGGAACACCATGCCGACCGAGATGCCGTGGTCTTCCAGGTGGATATAGATGCTGTTGACGGCTTGGCGGCAGGCGTCCAGCCGCTCACGGTATTGCGCAATGGCGGATTGCAGTTGGGCCTCGTCCCTATCGGGTTTGAAAAATGCGTTGCGCAGTTCGTCAATATCGGCGGGCAAGGCATGAAAAGCCCGCGCATGGGGCGTGGCGCGGTTCATGCGCAAGCGAAGCTCAGGTGCAAAGCCGGTGGCCCGGATTTGCGCCGTGCAATAGGTCAGCGCATCCATCAGGCTGTATTGCCAGTGCAGCGCATCGATTTGTGGGCTGGCCGACAGCAACTGCGTGAGCCGGCTGATCTGGGCCTCCTCCAGGGCCCCCATCCACTGGGCATCAAAGCGTGTAGGCGCGACGAGTGGGAAAAGCTCGGAGGCATCGGTGGTTTCCGGTGTCCCCGGCAACAGCTTGCGGCGCAGGCGTTCAGCCAGCTCGCTGACGAAAGCCGTGCGCGGCGCAAAGCCGAAATCCGCCAGCAGAGTGGTGATGTCGACAGTTTGCATCAGCGTTTGCCACCAGGCCTGCAACCTGGCATGCACCTCGGGTTGCATTTCCACCGCATCCATAAAGGACTGGACACGCGATACAGCCGCGGGCACGGAAGTCTGGTCGCCCCGGATCCACTCGAAGAGCTTGATCAGCCAGACATGGCGCAGCGCCATGTCAGCATCGGGATTGAGCGCCTTGAGGAGGGAGGCAAGGTCCTTCATCAGTCAATCAGGCCCATACGCTCAATGCAGGATACGGCCGTGCGGAGCGTTGCCGTTGTGCGCTTCCAGAACAAACATGGGAATGGGTACCTCAAAACGTTCGCCATCTTCGGCCACACAAAAATAGCTGCCGTGCATGGTGCCGCTGGGTGTGCGCAGGCGCGATCCGCTGGTGTACTGGAAGGACTCACCCGGCTTGAGCAGCGGCTGGTGGCCCACGACGCCCAGGCCCTTGACCTCTTCGTTGAGGCCATTGGCGTCGCTGATGATCCAGTGCCGGGAAATCAGCTGGGCCGTCACCTCTCCGGTATTGGTGACCGTCACGGTATAGGAAAACCCGTAGACATGGTCTTCCGGCGCTGACTGCTCAGGCTGGTACTGGGGAACGACTTCGCAGGAAAACTGGTATTTGGGCATGGGAGGTAAACGGTTGGCGCCCATGTTAACCGCCTGCCCGGCAGGTTGCCACGTGCTGGGAATGACTCGGCGGCGGCTTGCTGCGACAATCCCGTCATGCCTAAAAACACGCTGCCCACCTACCGGATTGCTCCCTCCATTTTGTCCGCAGATTTTGCCCGCCTTGGTGACGAGGTCAAAACCGTGATCGCCGCCGGGGCCGACTGGATCCATTTCGATGTGATGGACAACCACTATGTGCCCAACCTGACCTTTGGCCCGATGATCTGCCAGGCGCTCAAGCCCCACGCAAAAAGAGCCGATGGCACGGCCGTGCCGGTGGATGTGCATCTGATGGTGCAGCCCGTTGATGCACTGGCCGCGGCTTTTGCCGATGCAGGCGCCGACTTCATCAGTTTTCACCCCGAGGCATCGGGCCACGTGCACCGCAGCGTGCAGGCCATCAAGGCAAAAGGCTGCAAAGCGGGGCTGGTGTTCAACCCGGCGTCGCCGCTGGATGTGCTGGACTGGGTGATCGAGGACATCGATCTCATCCTGATCATGAGTGTCAATCCGGGTTTTGGCGGACAAAGCTTCATTGACTCGGCTTTGCGCAAAATAGAAGATGCCAGAAAACGCATTGACGCATCGGGAAAGGACATCCGCCTGGAGGTCGATGGCGGTATCAAGACCGACAACATCGCGCGCGTGGCGTCGGCCGGTGCCGATACCTTTGTCGCAGGCAGCGCGATTTTCGGAAAGCCCGACTACAAGGCGGTGATTGACGCCATGCGGGTGGAGCTGGTGAAATAGGGCAAGCTGCAATGATGCAGACCCTTGTCTACTCCATCCAAAACCGGTAGAGCCGCAGCCAGGCCGGCATTCATGGAAAAGAGCCGCATCATGACTGAATCTGTGAAACCGCCGGCTGGTGAGGCACTCTCTGCGCGAAGGGCCCGGATCCTGGTGGTAGACGACACTGAGGACATACGCTATTTCCTCGCGACGCTGCTACAGGACAAATATGAAGTGATCGCTGCCGCCTCAGGTGAAGCTGGGCTGCAGGCAGCGACTTCGGGGGTGCGCCCCGAAATCATCCTGCTGGATGTGATGATGCCGGGCATGGATGGGTACGAGGTGATGCGGGAACTGGCGCGGGATCCGCGTACGGCTGATATCCCGGTGATTTTCCTGACCGCACTGAGCAGCGTGGAGGAGGAACAGTACGGACTGGACCTGGGGGCCACCGATTACATCACCAAGCCCATCAGTCCACCCATTCTTTTAGCACGCGTCAGGCTGCATCTTGAGCGCAGCGCCAACGCCAAGCGTCTGAAAACCCTGTCGGAGCAGCTGTCGCGTTATCTGGCGCCGCAGGTCTACCAGTCCTTGTTTGACGGATCCCGCCAGGCTGAAATCGAGACGCAGCGCAAATGGCTCACCGTGTTTTTTTCGGACATCAAGAACTTTACCGAATCGACGGGAAAGTGGCAGCCCGAGGAGGTCACCTTCCTGCTGAACAGCTACTTTGAAGAAATGTCCCAGATCGCGGCCGACTATGGCGCGACGCTCGATAAATTCATCGGTGATGCCATCGTGATTTTTTTCGGGGATCCGCATACCCTTGGCCGGCAGCAGGATGCCATGCAGTGCGTTCGCATGGCGGTGGCCATGCTGGTGCGGCTTGACGAGTTGCAGGTGCGGTGGAAGACGATGGGCATCGACAAGGCATTTGAAATACGCATCGGCATTCATTCCGGATTTTGCGACGTCGGAAATTTCGGCAGCAAGCTGCGCATGGACTACACCATCATCGGCCGGGAAGTGAATCTGGCTGCCCGGCTTGAGCAGGCTGCGGAGCCCGGGCAGATACTGATCTCCAGCGAAACCCATGCGCTCGTGCAGACGGAAATCCAGGCTCATGCCCGTTCCCCGGTGCTGGCCAAGGGATTCTCCGAGGCCATTCCGGTGTATGCCGTCCTGAAGCCGGCGCCTTTGTCCGAGGGCATTGCTGCAGCCCCCGGCCTGCCGGCACAGGCAGAGCTCTCGCACGCTTCCGCCAAAACGCCAAGGGCAGGCCCCCCCCTTGCGGATGCGGCAGATGCAGCGTTGCCTGAGAGCATTGCCGGCCTGGATCTTGGCATCGGCCTGACCCGCGCGATGGGCATGAAGGGGTTTTATCTGTCGATGCTGCGCCGGTACCTCGACGGTCGCCGGGATACACCCCGGCAGATCCGGGAAGCACTGGATGCGGGTGACCTGAAGAACGCCGAGCTGCTGAGCCATTCCTTGCGAGGTGTTTCGGCCCAGATCGGCGCCATTCGCGTGCCGGCGGATGCCGCCGCGCTTGAGCAGGCCATCAATGAGGGTCTGCCGCGCCAGAGCCTGGATGATTTGCTGCGAAAACTGGAGTCATCCCTGGGCGAGCTGATTGCTGCGCTGCAATCAGGACTGCCACCGGCAGAACAGGTGGCAACAGGCCTTTGACGGCGCGGACCAAGGGGCGGCCGGGCGTGCAGGTGTATCGTTTCCTTACATTGCAAGCCACTAGAATCAGAATGCAATCAGGCGCATGCCAGACTGTTACCCGCGAAAGGACATCCACAGTGCATCCAAACAATATTTATGCGGTTACACCCAAAGGTCAACAGGAGCTGCGCAGCGCGGCCACTTCGATTTCGCAGCCGGAGATCGAATTGCTGGTGCGGCTTGATGGTGTCCTGACAGTCGCGCAGATCCGGCAGAGCATGGGTGATGCCGGAGATGCGGCAATAGAGGGCACTCTGGATTTGCTGTTCGCCAAGGGGCTCGTGGAATTGGTTCCACCCGATCCCTTCGGCGCATCGCTTCAGTTTCATCTGAGTCCCTCCGCGTTGACGGCGGCGGATGCCGAAGCTGACTCGTGTGCGGCCACGCTCAAGAAGTCCAACTATTACGTGCGCATCGCGCGCAAGCGTGGAGCGCCTCGAACGCGAGCCGCTGGCGAGCGCCTGTCGGCGATCATCGTGGATGATGAGGAGCATTTGGCCAAATTCCTTAAAAGCTACCTGACGTTTGAAGGCTTTGACGTGCGAACTGCTGGTTCGCGTGCCGAGATCGTGGCGGAATTTCGCAAGCAGCCCATCCCCGATCTGGTCCTTCTGGACGTGATGCTTCCGGATGCGGACGGGTTTGACATCCTGCTGCGGATTCGTTCCCACCCGGTGCTCAAGGATGTTCCGGTGATCATGCTGACCGCCAAGGCGACACGCGAGTCGGTGCTGAAAGGGCTGGCGGGCGGTGCAGATGGGTATGTCACCAAACCCGTGGAGACGGAATCATTGATTCAGGCAGTCCGCACTGTGTTGGGTACGCCCCAATAGGCTGTGGCCTTCCCCCGGCGAACAGGCCTGAAGCTTCACATGCCATGAAATTGCCTTTTCGCCCCAGCGTCAACGTGGCCCTGTTTGCGGGGATGGTTCTCATCGCGCTGAGCATCGCAGCATCCTATGTCACCATCAATTCGCTGATCAGCGATGCGCAAAGTGAAAGTGAGGCGCGGGAAACTGCGCTTCTTCTGCAGCGTGTGGTTTCCGAGTTCAAGGCTGCGGAATCTTTGCAGCGGCGCTATTTACTGACGAATGCTTCAAGGGACCTGGCAGACTACCAGCAGTCCCGCACGCAGATCCAGCAGTCGCTGGAGAGCATGCGCGCCGGGCAGGATGCGGGTACCGCCACTCCGGACTGGCTGGCGCTGAAGGATGCCATCGCGCGAAGAATTGAAGTGATGGAGCAAGCCGTCACGGCCCGGCAGCAATCCGGCCTCGAGGCCGCCACGGCCCTTGTGGGAGGAATCCGGAACCGTCAACTCCATGACGAGATTGAAACCCTGATTGCCCGCATCAAGGGAGGGGAAGCATCGGCCCTTGAACACACGAAGCTGGAAACCCGCCAGACCGCTCAAACCGTCAAACAGCTGATCCTCATGGGTGGATTGCTGTCGCTCAGCATATTTGCCTGGGCTATCCAGAGAATCTTGCGGGCACAGGCAAAGCGCCGCCGCGCTGAAGCTTTGCTCCTGGACAGTGAGGCCATGAGCCGGGCCGTGACCGAAAGCATGGCTGAAGGGCTGATCACGGCAACGGCTGAAGGGCTGATCGTCCATGCCAACAGTGCAGCACGGCATCTTTTCGGATACCGCCTCGATGACCTGGTGGGCCAGGAGGTTGCCATGCTGTTGCCAACCCGGTACCGAATGGGATTCAGCGCTTTTTTCTCCGGGCTCAGCGGCCGCCAGCGTGGTTTTCGGGAGTGGGATGTCAAGGTTCTGGGCCTGCGCCACGACGGAACCGAGTTCCCCATCAACGCATCCTTCGGTGATGTCAATGTAGGAGGGAAACGGCTGTTCACGGCCATCATTCACGACATCACCGAGAGCACCCGCATTACAGAGGCGCTTCGCAACAGCGAGGAGCAATTGCGCCAGCTGACTGATACCGTTCCGGCCCTGATCGCCTATATCGACGGGGAGCAGCGCTTTCAGTTCCACAACCATGCCTATGAAGAAGTGCTTGGCTTGAAAGCGGAGCAAATCCAGAACCGGCCAATGCAGGAGGTGCTGGGAGCAGAGCTGTATGACCAGGTCAAGGCGCATGTGCGGGAAGCGCTTTCCGGCTATTCGGTGCGCCATGAGCTTGAGTATGTGACTCCCAGCGGAGACCGCCGCGAGTACCTGATGAACTATTTCCCCCGATATGGGGAAGATGACGAGCAGGACATGGTGATCGGGTTTTCCTCGTTGGGCACGGACATCACCGAGCTCAAGCGGATCGACCGTATGAAAACCGAATTCGTCTCAACCGTCAGCCATGAGCTGCGCACGCCGCTGACATCGATACGCGGATCACTGGGGCTGGTGTGGGGCGGTGTAGCCGGTGCAATTCCGGAGAAGGCCAAAAACCTGGTGGGTATTGCCCAAAGCAATTGCGAGCGGCTGATCCGGTTGATCAATGACATTCTTGACAGCGAGAAAATCGAATCGGGAAAGATGCGGTTCGAACTGCAGGCGCAAGAGCTTGAACCGTTGCTGGAGCGGGCCCTGGCAGACAACGAAGGCTTCGCGGCCCAGCTCGGCGTCAAGCTGGTCCTCCATAAAACCGAGGATGCTCCGCGGGTCTGCGTTGACGGCGACCGCCTGATCCAGGTGGTGACCAACCTGCTGTCCAATGCCATCAAGTTTTCTCCTCCAGAAGGCACGGTCGACGTGATTGTGCGCAAGCAGGGCCGGCGGGTCCGGGTGGAGATTTCTGACAAGGGCCCCGGGATTCCCGACGAATTCCGGCAACGCATCTTCCAGAAATTCTCACAGGCGGATTCCTCCGATACCCGCCAAAAAGGCGGGACCGGGCTGGGCCTGAGCATCTCCAAGGCCATTGTTGAGCGCATGGAAGGCAACATCGGGTTCACGACGGAGAGTAACAAGGGAACGACGTTTTACTTCGACCTCCCCGAATGGCGCGAAGCGCCTCCTGTTACTGCGCCCGCGGGGCTTTATGCACGCCCCCGTGTGCTGGTGTGCGAGGATGATCCGGACGTCGCCAAGCTCATCGGCATGATCATGGACAAGGGCGGATATGACGCGGACATTGCCCATACTGCAGACCAGGCACGTGATTACCTCAAGATGGAAACGTACGCCGCCATGACGATGGACATCAAGCTGCCTTACGAAAACGGTCTTGCGGTGGTTCGTGAACTGCGTGCCAACCAGCGCACCGCCACGTTGCCGGTGCTGGTCCTGTCGGTCATCGCTGCGGAGGCCAGGCAGCATGCCGAAAACCAGGCGCTCGGCGTCTCCGAGTGGCTGGAAAAACCGCTGGATGAACAGCGTTTGCTCAAGTGCATCAAGCGCGCCATCAGAAGCCGCTCCAACGGGAAGCGCGGGGGCGTTCTTTGAGGCTGCTATCTCGCATCGAGCGTGATGTGATCCAAGTACACATAGTTTGAACCGGAAACGTTACGGCGTCCTTCCGATTCGGTTGAGTGTGTGGATCCTGCCTCAAGAAGTGCGGTGTTGTTTCCGCGATTTGTCATCCCGACGCTGCATGGATCAGGTTTGGATGAAAATTACTGTTCTAACCGGGCGGGGCAACGGAATTCAACCGCCACCTCTCTGTGTACTGAAGCCCCGCCTTGCAAGTTGCATTAGCTGGCGTCGACCCCTGGCATCCGTTGTCCGCCAGGCGATGCGCGCGAGTTCGATAAAAGCGTTTTCAGCGGGGTTGATGGCGTCCCCGCCGTGATCTGCGTCCATCCAGCCTTTTGGCTTTCCGGACTTGCTTTCGATCTGCGCGGCGGCCACGTCACCTATATTCCGCGCGGTGCCCTTTGCGTCACCCTTGAACTGGCTCAGTCCGCCAGCGCTGAGGCCGAGTTGTTTGGCAATGCGGCCCAGCATGCCGACAGGTGATTCGCCGGCGGCCAGCTCTTTCTCGCTGAACTCCCGAATGATGATCAGCAGGTTGTTGCGCCGGTTTCTATTGACGTTCTCTGAGTCCATGTGACGTGATTGCAACAATCAAATTTATTTTGCATCGACCCGTTGACGATGGCGTAAAAAGATTTTACATTACCTTTCATCGCTACTTTGACATCAACTTTTTTCACGCACTCATCATGAAACCGATAGCCGCCACCGCAAGAAACAACACCCCCGTCTGGGGCGGTGTTGCCGTGCGCCGCCTTGACGTTCATCTACGCGAGTGCCGTGGGCTGAGTTCATTTGCGCCGTCCATTTTGCGGACAGCCATGCCTAAGCAGAACCACGAGGATTCCACACAACCGGGAGAAGGAGACGTCTAGGCGTACCTTCTAAATCTCTGACACCCAGAGGCCCGGTTTCCGCAAGGAACCGGGCCTTTTTGTTTTCCCCCGACGGTGATCGTGCCGTCGATGCGCTTCAAGCGCGGGAGTCTTTAAAAATCTGCAGCGGGACAGCAGCCAAACACTGGATGGCAGCGAGTCCCGCAAAAATTGCGGACATAGCTCAGTAGGTAGAGCGTGAGCCTTCCAAGCTCAATGTCGTCGGTTCGAAGCCGTCTGTCCGCTCCATTTCGGGTGTGCCTGTTTCACGTCACCTGCGCGAGACCGAGGAGACGGTCTGGTGGCGTGTGTGCTGGCAGCCGGGGTTCATGGCCCCGGAAATGCAGTGCAGTGGGAGACCCCGGTTCGGCTTCATGCCGTCCGCCCACATGCAGGTACAGCCGAAATGGATTCAGTTTTTCGCCCGCGTAGCTCAGTCGGTAGAGCAGCCGCCTTGTAAGCGGCAGGCCGTCCGTTCAAATCGCGACCGTGGGCTCCAGGGTATTTGTCACGTTCGTCTAGCTGGCTCAGGACACAAGGTTTTCATCCTTGTAGACAGGGGTTCGAATCCCCTACGTGACGCCAATTCCAGCGCTGGCAGCCAGGTAGTTGCCCGTCAGTTGTTCAGTAAAGAAGCGCAGTGCTCGCAAGAGCGTAGTGCGGAAACCGGCCTCAAAGATTGGGGGGCACCGGAACTCGTAACCGGAAATTTTTTGGAAGATTGGCTGAGAGGTTCAAGGCACTCGCTTGCTAAGCGAGAGCCCGCGAGAGTGGGCTCATGGGTTCGAATCCCCTATCTTCCGCCATCTCTTTCTGCCATTTTTTATCGCCATCTTTTTGATGGGCCGTTCACCAAGCTGGTCCAAGGCATCGGGTTTTGATCTCGACATTCGGTGGTTCGAATCCATCACGGCCTGCCATTTTTTTTTGGGTTGCATAGCTCAGTGGTAGAGCAGCGGGCTCATAACCCGCCGGTCGTTGGCTCGGTCCCAACTGCAACCACCAACCGCATCGCCAAATCATTTGCACGCATAGCTCAGCTGGACTCAGAGCGCGACTCTCCGAAGGTCGAGGCCGGCAGTTCGAGTCTGCCTGCGTGCACCAGCAATAACCCCAATAGATTTTTCTCGTGTTAGCTCAGTCCGGAATCAGAGCATCTGCCTACGAAGCAGAGGGTCGGAAGTTCAAATCTTTCACGCGAGGCCATTCAGTTTTCATTCAGTCCGATTCAATCCGTGTGTGGCGCAGTTGGTAGCGCGCGTGCTTTGGGAGCATGAGGTCGCAGGTTCGAGACCTGCTGCACGGACCATCTTCATTCTTGTCTTTTTCATTTTTGGTCTGTTAGCTCAGCTGGTAGAGCACTTCCCTGTCCAAGATGTGGTCACGGGTTCGACTCCCGTACAGGCCGCCACAGTTATGTCGTGAATGTCGTGGCACCTCGGTCGATGGAGCGATGGGTCGACAACCCATGCGCCGGCTCGAACCCGGACCGGGACGCCAAATAAATGCTCAAGTGGCGGAATTGGAGGACGCACCTGCTTCAAACCCAGGTCTGTTGGGAGTTTTGGGAGTTCGAATCTCCCCTTGAGTACCAGAACAGTTTTAGCCCCGGTGGTGGAATTGGAAGACACACTGGCCTCAGAAGCCAGCGCTTTCGGGCATGCCGGTTCGACGCCGGCCTGGGGCACCATTTTTTTTCAGATTTTCATGGGTGTGTAGCTCAACAGGCAGAGCAGCGGTCTCCAAAACCGAAGGCTGGAAGTTCGATTCTTCCCGCGCCCGCCAGCGATTTTCGGCGGTGTACCCCAGTGGTCGAAGGGAGCGGATTGCAAATCCGCCTGCGTCAGCACACGTCAGTTCGGATCTGACCACCGCCTCCACCTCATCGTTTTCAGCGTCTGTAGCTCAGCCAGGATAGAGCGCTGGGCTTCTACCCCAGTTTGTCGGCCGTTCGAATCGGTCCAGGCGCGCCACGTTCCTCATTTAACCAACCTCAAGGAGATTTGCCATGACAGCCAGAAACGCAGCGGCCTCCAGGAGGATGGCCAAACGGACAGCCACACCACGCAGCCGCATTGTTCGTGCCTTGCTGCGCAGCATCGTCGCCGCCGGCAGCGCGCGGCATCGTCACGCTTTGCCGAAGCGAGGGCAGGCACAAGATGACCGCGACCTGGATCAGCGCGTCCGCGAATGCGGCGAGTGGTGAGCACGCCTGGTTTTCTCCTACCCGATATTCCACGATAGCTCAGCTGGTAGAGCGCGCGACTGTTAATCGCGTCGTCCCTGGTTCGACCCCAGGTCGTGGAGCCAATTTTTTCTTCATAGCCGCATAGCTCAGTGGTAGAGCAGTGCCTTGATAAGGCACAGGTCGTTGGTTCGATGCCAGCTGCGGCTACCAATGGTTCTTTTTTCTGGTGCAAGTGGCGCAGTTGGCAGCGCAGCGGGATGTGACCCCGCGGGTCACCGGTTCGAGTCCGGTCTTGCACCCCACCCCCATGCGGGCATAGCTCAGAGGAAGAGCAACCGGCTTTTAACCGGTAGGTCGAGATTTCGAAATTCTCTGTCCGCACCATTCGTCATTCAGCGCTTCATTTTTCAGCTCTTTAGCCCAGCAGGTAGAGCAGCGCCCTTACAAGGCGATGGTCGGGAGTTCGATCCTCTCAAGAGCTACCAAATTCATTCTTTTTCACCTTACAGGAGGCCATGATGATGCATCACGTTCTGCAGCTCGACATCCAGGGGACGCCCCAGGCCTGGATCACGGCTGAAGATGCGGCGTTGCACTATGCCACTGGCACTGTTGCGTGGGAGGAGGGCGATAGCCCCCTCGTTACGCTCCGCGGCGGGTGGAATGTGGCCCGCGGCCGGCAATCGCTGATGGTCATCCAGCCCATCATCGCCCTGCGCGGCTCGCCCCGGCGCAACCTGTTTGAGGTCACGCCAGCTGTGTCGAAGCCCAAGCTGTTGCGCCGGGACCGCTGCACC
This sequence comes from Polaromonas aquatica, assembly GCF_050626995.1. Lineage (GTDB taxonomy): Bacteria > Pseudomonadota > Gammaproteobacteria > Burkholderiales > Burkholderiaceae_C > Polaromonas > Polaromonas aquatica_A. The sequence continues at coordinate 2,333,869 of NZ_CP192467.1, forward strand.
TGTGCCTACTGCGCTCAGGTCTTCCTCGAAAAAGATCTTGAGGCAGAGCACATCGTGCCCGATAGCAAAGGTGGAGCCTACAGTTGGACCAATCTGGTCAGCGCATGCCGTTCGTGCAACGCCCGCAAAGGCGCCCGGACCCCTGAACAGGCCGGAATGCCGCTGGTCTACCTGCCTTACGTTCCTTCGCTGTGGGAAGACTTCCTGCTGCGCGGCCGCAATGTACGGGCCGATGTTCATGAGTGGCTGTCTGCCCGGCTGCCCAAGGGATCCAGGCTGAATTGAGTTCAGTGGCCGAAGCGGCGCATTGCGAAAGTGGTGCGTCGTTTTTTTTTGCCCAGGCGGTACTTCCAAAAGCCTTGGGTAACAGCCAATTTCGGTGTAGATGACTAACTACTCCAGCCATGCGCATGGTTATCTACCTTTAAGATCTGCCGGGTGGGGATATCGATTTTTTCCCCGACTGTTCCGGTTCCAGCTGATAACGGATCCGGACAACATCAACTCGGACCAGTATCTGTTTCGAATCCGGCTACCTCATGCTGAACCCTTTGAACTTCATGACCTTTGCCCCGGACCGTTTTGACGCTGCCATCGTTGACCTGGATGGCACCATGGTCGACACGCTGGGGGACTTTGTGGCGGCCCTCAATTTGATGCTCGCTGAGCTGCTGTCTGGCCATCCTTCAGTCGTCGGGCTGGACGCAGCTGCGGTCGAGCGCATGGTGGGAAAAGGCTCGGAACACCTCATCATGTCTACACTGAAATACGTTCAGGCGCAGATGGATAGTACGCAGTTTGCTATTGATTTAATAGCAAAATACGATGTTGCCTATGCGACTTACCAGCGGCATTACACCCGCATCAATGGCCAGTATTCTGCGGTGTACCCGGGGGTGGTGGAGGGCTTGCACACTCTGGGGCAAGCTGGGTTACAGCTGGTCTGCCTGACCAACAAGCCTTTGGGGTTTGCCCATGAACTGCTCAAGCTGAAAAACCTCGGCGGGTTTTTCACCCAGGTTTTTGGCGGGGATTCGTTCGAGCGGAAAAAGCCGGACCCACTGCCTCTGCTAAAGACCTGCGAATGCCTGGGCACTGCGCCGGCCCGCACACTGATGATCGGCGACTCCAGCAATGATGCACGTGCCGCCCGGGCCGCCGGTTGCCCGGTGCTGTTGGTGACCTATGGGTACAACCACGGCGAGCCGGTGCGCGGCGTGGATGCCGACGGCTTTATCGGCTCACTGGCCGAATTGCGCTTCCAGAAATGACCACGGGGCTTGCGCCCCGGTGATGGTGTGGTTTGCGCCCGGCGCTTCAGGCAGGCTTGCCCAGCATGGCATCCCTGAGTTTCCAGTCGGCCGGCTGTGGGCCCAGCCAGATGCGCACGAGGGCGTTGAAGAATTCAAGCTCCTTGAAGGGCTCGCCTTGTGGTTTGCCTTTGACGGTGATCACGGTGCCGGTGCCGGGGATCCAGTCGATAGTGAAGCCTTCGCCGGCACTCAGTTTTTTCTGGTCGGCAAAGAGCTGGCCCATCTTGATGAGGCCGGGAATCAGTTTGGACATTTCGCCTTTGGGCGTGTTCTCTGTAAAGGCGGTGGTGAAGCCCTTGCCCAACTCGTTGGAGTCAATGTCGCGCAGCAGGGTGATGCTGATGCGCTTGGGGCCGGGCATGGCGTAGACCTCTTCGGGGGTTGCGGCCTTCTTGGGCAGGTACATTGCGGCCACGTAGACTTTGAACACCGCTTTGTAGCGTATGCCGGCCCCGTTGAGCTGCAGTTTGGTGCCGTGTACGTCGATCGGGTCTTCCAGCTTGACGCCCGAGACCTCCATTGGGGCGGCAAGTGCGCCCAAAGACAGCATTAAACCGGCCAGGCCCGCAATGCACCGCGTTGTCAAAGTCATGAATTGTCTCCAGAAGGATGGTTGGAATAGAACGAGCGTTCGTTTTTAATGTCTCATTTTGAGGGCCGCAGAGGGGCTGTCGCAAGAGGGTTTGCGAGATGAGCATTAGTACCAGTCCATAGTAGCGGCGCTGACATGACGTCCTTTTAGTAGTTTTTGGGCCTCAACCGGGATCGGGCGGGCCGGTCACCGCGGTCTTTGCTACACTTTGGCCCACATGTTCATTCATCGCATCATTCAGACAGGTTGTGGAGACCGGGGAGCCTGGCCCTGGCGTACCTGTCATTTCTCGCACGCCTGAGGCGCATGCGGGCCGGCACCCTGACCATTCAGCCAGTGCCTTTCGCCCGCCCCGATGCCGCCGGTTCTGCGACACCCCCCTTTTTCTTTCCTGATGCGCCTTTGCCTCGCCAAGCGCATCCCGGCCCCGGTCTTCGGGGCGTTTTGAATGACAGGTGGCCGCGCCTTTGAGCGCGTGGCCCCTTGCGAAGGACCATCGTGATTACAGAACTCGAATTTAAAAGCCTGGCCGGCCAAGGCTACAACCGCATTCCCCTGATGGCGGAGGCGTTTGCCGATCTTGAGACGCCACTTTCCCTTTACCTCAAACTCGCGCACTCCAAGGACGGCGGCAAGTTCAGCTTCCTGCTCGAGTCGGTAGTAGGGGGTGAACGCTTTGGCCGCTACAGCTTCATCGGTCTTCCTGCGCGCACCCTGGTGCGGGCTTCGGGCTTTGGACCGGATGCCGTCACAGAGGTGGTAACAGACGGCAAGGTTGTGGAGACCTCAACGGCCAACCCGCTGGACTTCATCTCCGGCTACCAAAAGCGCTTCAAGGTTGCCCTGAGGCCCGGCCTGCCGCGTTTTTGCGGGGGGCTGGCAGGCTACTTTGGCTACGACGCGGTGCGCCATATCGAGAAAAAACTCGAAGCCACTTGCCCACCCGACACGCTGGGCTGTCCTGACATCCTGCTGCTGCAATGTGAAGAGCTGGCCGTCATTGACAACCTCTCCGGCAAGCTTTACCTGATCGTCTACGCCGACCCGGCCCAGCCCGAGGCCTATGCCAACGCCAAGAAGCGCTTGCGGGACCTGAAGGAAAAGCTCAAATATTCCGTCAGCGCGCCGGTAGTGAAGCCTTCACAGGGTTACCCGGCCGAGCGCGACTTTGCCAAGGCCGACTACATTGCCGCGGTCGAAAAAGCCAAGCGGCTGATCGAAGCCGGCGACTTCATGCAGGTGCAGGTGGGCCAGCGCATCAAGAAGCGCTATACCGAATCGCCGCTCAGCCTGTACCGCGCGCTGCGCTCGCTCAACCCCAGCCCCTATATGTATTACTACCATTTTGGAGATTTCCATGTGGTGGGGGCTTCGCCAGAGATTCTGGTGCGGCAGGAACAAGTCAGCGAGGGGCAGAAAATCACCATTCGTCCTTTGGCTGGCACCCGACCGCGTGCCTCATCGCCCGAGGCTGATAAGGCCGTGGAGCAAGAGCTGGTCAATGACCCGAAAGAGCGCGCCGAGCACGTCATGCTGATCGACCTGGCGCGCAACGACATAGGCCGCATCGCCAAGACCGGCACCGTAAAGGTGACCGAGGCCTTCGCGGTGGAACGCTACAGCCACGTGATGCACATCGTAAGCAATGTGGAAGGCGTGCTGCTCGACGGCATGACCAGCATGGACGTGCTGAAGGCGACCTTCCCGGCGGGCACGCTGACAGGCGCGCCCAAGGTGCACGCGATGGAAATCATTGACCAGCTGGAGCCCACCAAGCGCGGTCTGTACGGGGGCGCCTGCGGCTACCTCAGTTATGCGGGCGACATGGACGTGGCGATCGCCATCCGCACCGGGATCATCAAGGACCAGATGCTGTACGTGCAGGCCGCGGCCGGCGTGGTGGCGGATTCGGTGGCCGAACTTGAATGGAAAGAAACCGAGGCCAAGGCGCGCGCGCTGTTGCGGGCGTCGGAGCTGGTTGAGGAAGGCCTGGAATGAGCCAGTCAACCCATCCAGAGACTGAGCACTGCCACTCCATGGCCGACGTGCGCCGCAACATCGACGCGCTGGACGAGCGCATCGTGCCGCTGATCGCCGAGCGCAGTGCTTATGTAGCGCAGGCCGCGCGCATCAAACAAAACGCCGACCAGATTGTCGACCATGCGCGTATCGACTTCATCATCGAGCGCGTATGCGCGCAGGCCCGTAAAGCCGGCGCGCCCGAAGCCATTGTGGAGGCGGCATACCGCTCCATGATTGCCGCATCCATTGACTTTGAGCGCGGCGAGTTCACACGCCTGCGCCAGGAGGCCTGAACCATGACACGCAGCAAAAAACTGTTGATGATCGACAACTACGACAGCTTCACCTACAACATCGTCCAGTACTTTGGCGAACTGGGTGCGGAGGTCGAGGTGTTTCGCAATGACGAGATCACTGTGGAGGACATCGCCGCGCGCAAGCCTGACCTGCTGGTGGTGTCGCCTGGCCCTTGTTCGCCGGCAGAGGCGGGTATTTCGGTGGCGGCGATCGAGCACTTTGCAGGCAAGCTGCCTATCCTGGGCGTCTGCCTGGGCCACCAGAGCATTGGCGCGGCCTTCGGCGGAAAAATCATCCGCGCGCAGCAGCTCATGCACGGCAAGACGAGTGTGATCACCACTACGCAGGAGGGCGTGTTTGCCGGCCTGCCCGAACAGTTTGTCGTGAACCGCTACCACTCGCTGGCGATTGAAAAATCGAGCTGCCCAAAGGCACTGGCTGTCACAGCCTGGACAGACGACGGCGAGATCATGGGTGTGCGCCATAAAGAATTGCCCATTCAGGGCGTGCAATTTCACCCTGAGTCCATCCTGACCGAACACGGCCACGCCATGCTGAAGAACTTTCTGGAGCAGGCGGCATGAGCCGTTCATCTAAAATTGCTATCAAATTCATAGCTACTTGCCAGGGTTTTACCTGGGCTGGAGGCAAAAATGATTGTTGATTTACGCAGCGACACCGTGACCCGCCCGACTCCCGCCATGCGCGAAGCCATGCTGGCCGCGCCGTTGGGTGACGACGTTTTCGGCGACGACCCGACTGTGAATGTGCTGCAAGAAAAGATCGCCGGCCTGCTGGGCTTTGAGGCCGCGCTCTTCGTGCCCACCGGTACGCAAAGCAACCTCTGCGGGATCTTGAGCCACTGCCAGCGCGGCGACGAATACATCGTCGGCCAGATGGCGCATTGCTACCGCTGGGAAGGCGGCGGCGCGGCGGTGTTCGGCAGTGTGCAGCCGCAGCCTCTGAACCACCACACCGACGGCACACTGGCGCTCGCCGACATCGAGGCCGCCATCAAACCCGACGACGCGCACTTCGCGCGCACCCGCATGCTGGCGCTGGAGAACACGTTGGGCGGCAAGCTGCTGCCTTTTGAGTATGTGCAGCAGGCGACCACGCTGGCAAAAAAGCATAGCCTGGGCCGCCACCTCGATGGCGCGCGGCTTTTTAACGCGGCTGTGGCGCAGGCTGCGCAAACCGGCAGCAATCCGCTGGTGGAAGCAAAACGCATTGCGGGATGTTTTGACAGTGTTTCGGTGTGCTTCAGCAAGGGGCTGGGCGCGCCGGTCGGCTCGGCACTATGCGGTTCTCGCGAGTTCATCGCGCGGGCGCATCGCATCCGCAAGATGGCGGGCGGCGGGATGCGCCAGGCGGGCATGTTGGCCGCAGCTGCATTCCACGCGCTCGACCACCACGTGGGACGCCTCGCGCAAGACCACGCGCTGGCCAGGCACCTGGCCGACGGACTGGCGGGCGTTGACGGCCTGCATGTGGAACAACCCCAGACCAACATCGTGTTTGTGGATTTGACCGGCGCGGCGAAAGAGCAATCGGCGGCGCTGCTCAAGCACCTGGCGAATGCGGGTATTCAGGCGACGGGCCTGTATCGCCTGCGCTTTGTCACCCACCTGGATGTGGACACCGCCGGCGTAGACCGTGCCGTGGCTGCCATCCGGCAGTTCTTCCATCTCAATGCATAAACAAGGTTAGATAGGAGATAGCCATGCCTGACTTCCAACATCTGTTGCTCTTCATTGCGGCCGGCTGGTTGCTCAACCTGACACCTGGTCCCGACGTGCTTTACATCGTTACCAACTCGCTGCGATCAGGCGCGCGCGCCGGCATCGTTGCAGGCCTGGGTATCACGGCCGGTTGCTTTGTTCACATTTTTGCGGCCGCTGTCGGTGTCGGCGCATTGCTCGCCACTTCAGCGCTTGCTTTCACTGTCCTCAAGTGGATAGGCGCGGCTTACCTGCTGTGGATAGGCGCGAAGATCCTGTTTTCCAAGGCGCCGCAGGGCACTACCGATCTTGTTGCGGTGGCTGCCGCCCAGCCGGCACGGCGCCTAAAAGCCGTCTTCATGGGTGGTTTCTGGACCAATGTGCTGAACCCAAAGGTCGCCATCTTTTTCCTGGCGTTTGTGCCGCAGTTCATCGCGCCGGATACCGACAACAAAGCCCTGGCGTTTGTGCTGCTGGGTGTGTTGTTCAACCTGAATGCCATTCCGGTCAATTCGGGCTGGGCCCTGGCGGCCGCCTGGATGGCTCGGCGTGATGCCGTGCAGCGCGGCATGCACTGGCTGGACCGTGCGGCTGGTGTCATGTTCATCGGCTTTGGCCTCAAGTTGGCCTTTACCGATAATCCGGCGAATTAAGCCATTCCATCCAATTCCAGAACAAAAAACGTCCATAAGCGAGACAGGCCATGCCCCATACCCACAAGATCACCCCGCAGGAAGCGCTTCAGCGCACCATCGAACACCGCGAGATCTTTCACGATGAGATGCTGCACATCATGCGGCTGATCATGAGCGGCGAGATGTCGCCGGTGATGATGGCCGCGCTCATCACCGGCCTGCGCGTGAAGAAAGAGACCATCGGCGAGATTACCGCCGCCGCGCAGGTGATGCGCGAGTTCTCCACCAAGGTGAGCGTGGCCGACAAAACCCACCTGGTCGACATCGTCGGCACCGGCGGCGACGGTTCGCACACCTTCAATATCTCGACCTGCTCCATGTTCGTGGCGGCGGCGGCCGGCGCCAAGGTCAGCAAGCACGGCGGGCGCAGCGTCAGCAGCAAGTCGGGCAGCGCCGATGTGATCGAGTCGCTGGGCATCCACATTGGCCTTTCGCCTGAAGCCATTGCCCAGTGCATTGAGCAGGTCGGCGTGGGGTTCATGTTTGCGCCCAACCACCACCCTGCCATGAAGAACGTCGCGCCCATCCGCAAGGAACTGGGCGTGCGTACCATCTTCAACATTCTGGGCCCGCTGACCAACCCGGCCAGCGCGCCCAACATCCTGATGGGCGTGTTTCATTCCGACCTGGTGGGTATCCAGATCCGCGCGTTGCAGCGCCTGGGCGCCGAGCACGCGATGGTGGTCTACGGAAAAGACGGCATGGACGAAGTCAGCCTGGGCGCGGCCACCGTGGTGGGTGAGCTGAAGAACGGCGAGATCACCGAGTACGAGATCCACCCCGAAGACTTCGACATGCCCATGGCCAGCAACCGCGCGTTGCGCGTGGAAACGCCCGAGCAGTCCAAGGCAATGCTGCTGGGCGTGCTCGACAACCAGCCGGGCGCGGCGCGCGACATCGTGATCCTCAACGCCGGCGCGGCGCTGTATGCCGCCAATGTGGCTGACTCGATGAAAGCGGGCATCGTGCTGGCGCGGGCGGCGCTTGAATCAGGCGCGGCCAAGGCGCGCCTGCAACAACTCATTTCCACCACCCAAAAATTAGCGGCCTGAACACCATGTCCGACATCCTCGACAAAATCATTGCCGTCAAGCGCCAGGAAATCGCCGAGGCGATCCGCAAGAAGCCGCTGGACGTGATGCGCGAAGACGCTGCATCGCGCGTGCTCACGCGTGACTTCGTGGGCGCGCTGCGTGCCAAGATCGCGGCGGGCCAGCCCGCGGTGATTGCCGAGATCAAGAAGGCCAGCCCGTCCAAGGGCGTGCTGCGTGCCGACTTCATTCCGGCCGACATCGCGCAAAGTTATGCCGAAGGCGACGGCGAAATCAGTGCGGCCTGCCTTTCGGTGTTGACCGACAAGCAGTTTTTTCAGGGCAGCATTGATTACCTGAAGCAGGCGCGGGCGTCTTGCGACTTGCCGGTGCTGCGCAAGGACTTCATGGTGGACCCGTACCAGGTGTACGAAGCGCGGGTGATGGGCGCCGACTGCATTTTGCTGATCGCTGCTTGCCTGGACGACGCGCAGATGAAGTCGCTGGAGGCGCTGGCGATGTCTATGGACATGGCGGTGCTGGTGGAGGTGCATGACGAGGCTGAGCTTGAGCGCGCGCTCAAGCTCAAGACGCCGCTGATCGGCATCAACAACCGCAACCTCAAGACCTTCGAGGTCTCGCTGGACGCGACGCTGGGCATGCTCGGCAAGGTGCCGGCCGACCGCTTGCTGATCACCGAATCCGGCATTGCCACGCCGGCCGACGTGCAGCGCATGCGCAGCGCTGGCGTCAACGCCTTCCTGGTGGGTGAGGCTTTTATGCGCGCAGAAGAGCCAGGCCTTGCGCTGGCGCAGTTGTTCGGAAAAAAGTGAGCGCAGGCTCCATGGATTCGCTCCTCGATATGACGGGATCTTCGCCTGATCGCCTGACCAGCGCCGACCCCGCGGCCTGGCCGGTCGCGCCCGGCTGGCGGCCGACGATCGATGCTTTTTTTGCGAGCCCGACAGGCCGGAAGCTGCTGGATTTTCTGCGAAGCCGCCTGGCGGATGGTGCGGTGATTTTTCCTCCCCAGCCTCTGCGCGCACTGGAACTGACCCCGCCTGAAGAGGTGCGCGTCGTCATCCTGGGGCAAGACCCCTATCACGGCCTGGGGCAGGCCGAGGGGCTGGCGTTTTCTGTGGCGCCCGGTGTTGCTCTGCCGCCTTCGCTGCGCAACATCTTCAAAGAGCTGCAGCGCGACCTGGGTACGCCGCCGCCCACGTTTCCAGTGCCGGGCGGAAGCCTGGTGAAGTGGGCGACGAACGGCGTGCTGCTGCTCAACACCTGTCTTACGGTAGAGGAAGCATTGCCTGCCAGCCACGCTGGGAAGGGGTGGGAAGTACTGACCGATACGCTGATTCGCCAGGTGGCGGACGGCGATCATCCGGTGGTGTTCATGCTGTGGGGCGCGCATGCGCAAAGCAAACGGGCGCTTATTGATGCAAAGCGCCACAAGGTGCTGGTGGCCAATCACCCGTCACCGCTGTCGGCATTGCGGCCGCCGCTGCCGTTTATCGGCTGTGGGCATTTCTCTGAAGCGCGGGCCTGGCGCGATGCGCAGCGTAAAACCTGAGTTGCTATTGTTTTGATAGCGAGTTGTGCTTGTTTCGCTTGGAGAAACGGCTAAAAAGGCTTAAAAAGCCCGCCGGTTCGCTAGAACTCCTGCGGGAGGCTGCCCACGTAGTCCCTGCGGATATTCACCGTGCTTTGCTGGCCGAGCGCCTCAAAGTGGCGGCGCAGCCAGCGTTTGGCTGCGCCCTGGCCCATCTCAAACAGCTTTTCGATCATGGCGCCATCGGCGGACATCTTGCTTGATGACGGCAGGTTTTCCAGGGCCTCGCCGCCATCGATGCGGTGTAGCAGCAGGCTTTTGTACTTCTCGCCCTCCTGCAGGCGGCCGTCGGCCAGGAGGCGGTTGATGAAGTCGATGGTGCGCATCTGCGATAGCAGGCTGGCGTTGAAGGTCAGTTCGTTCACCCGGTCTGCAATGTCGTGGGAGGTGCGGGGGATGTTGGCACGCCGCAACGGATTGATCTGCACCATGATGATGTCGCGGCTGCTGCATTCGCTGATGAGCGGCAGCAGCGAGGGGTTGCTTGAAAACCCGCCATCCCAATAGTGCTGGCCGTCAATTTCGACCGCCTGAAACAGCGTGGGCAGGCAAGTGGAAGCCATCACCGCCTGCAGCGTCAGGTGTTTTCCGGAAAAAATCTCGGCCCGCCCGGTGGCCACATGGGTCGCCGACACGAACGCTTTGGGGGCTTGCAGGCTGGCAATGGCGTGAAAGTCGATCTCTGCCTGCAACAGTTTGCGCAAGGGGTTGATATCCAGCGGATTGGACTGGTAGGGTGACATCCATTGTGTTAATGTGCTGCCAGTTAAGTTTGCGCTTACTCTGTTGGTAACCCATCCGCCAATGAGCATCTTGCTGATGCTGTCGGCCATAGAGCCCAGGCTTCCCATGGCCGCGACACCCTGCCAGATCTTGCTGAGCGATGCGCGTGCGGCGTCCCGGGGGTAGGTCTTTTCAGGGGAGTTGTCTCTTTGGGCGGTGGCGAATCCGTGTGCCAACGCTACCGCATTGACAGCTCCGGCGCTCGCGCCGCTGATGCCGTCAAACTCGATGCGCTCGTCCGCCAGCAGGGCATCCAGCACGCCCCAGGTGAATGCGCCGTGCGATCCGCCGCCTTGCAACGCAAGATTCACCCGCCGCAAGGACGGATCGGAGGTGGGATTTTCGGGGAGGGTGCTCATTGGGTGGCGATTTCAGGCGGGCTGCGACAGGGGCAGGGCAAGTTCCGTGCTGGCCTCCGGTTTTATGGGGCGCTGCGGGCATCATGCCCGAAGCCTGGCTAAAACCGCAATTGACGCGGACAGGGCTTTTCGGGCAACTGGAGCCGGCTATCGGCTGTCCGGAGAGCCAGCCACAGGGGTGGAAGGCCATCTTGGAGGCAGGGGGTGCGGGCGGTCGCCAACTTTTAATGGTTTTGCCGCGGTCACGGGTACCACATGACATAAAACCGTGGCATAATCCGAGGTTCGCTTGAAGGATGGGTGCCCGAGTGGCTAAAGGGGGCAGACTGTAAATCTGTTGGCTAACGCCTACGCTGGTTCGAATCCAGCCTCATCCACCAGATTTTGTTTGATTTTTGGCAAGCGACCGGCGCAAGGCAAACGCGTAAAGCGTGTTTTGGGTTGTGGGTAATTTTGGTGTGAGTTGAATTGGCAGAGCTGCGCGGGAGTAGTTCAATGGTAGAACCCTAGCCTTCCAAGCTAATGACGCGGGTTCGATTCCCGTCTCCCGCTCCATAAAGCTGCTTTATGGTTCTGCTGTTTGATCTTGCGCCAGGTTGCAATGGTGGTTTTGAGTTCAGCCCTTTTGGCTCAGTGGTAGAGCACTCCCTTGGTAAGGGAGAGGTCGCGGGTCCGATTCCCGCAAAGGGCACCAAATTTTGAGCCGGCACGGTGCGCAAGGCGTTGTGGCTGGCTGCGGTGGTAACTGGTTTTGTGACTCTTTATAAATTTCTGGAGTTGAAAAAATGGCAAAAGGCAAATTTGAGCGGACCAAGCCGCACGTCAACGTCGGCACGATTGGCCACGTGGACCATGGCAAGACGACGCTGACGGCGGCGATCACGACCGTACTGGCATCCAAGTTCGGCGGCGAGGCCAAGGGTTACGACCAGATTGACGCGGCTCCTGAAGAAAAAGCGCGCGGCATTACCATCAACACCGCTCACGTCGAGTACGAGACGGCCAACCGCCACTACGCCCACGTGGACTGCCCAGGCCACGCCGACTATGTGAAAAACATGATCACCGGCGCAGCCCAGATGGACGGCGCTATTTTGGTGTGCTCGGCCGCTGACGGCCCCATGCCCCAGACCCGCGAGCACATCCTGCTGGCCCGTCAGGTGGGTGTTCCGTACATCATCGTGTTCCTGAACAAGTGCGACATGGTCGACGACGCCGAGCTGCTCGAACTCGTTGAAATGGAAGTGCGCGAGCTGCTCGACAAATACGACTTCCCCGGCGACAAGACCCCGATCATCCACGGTTCAGCCAAGCTCGCCATGGAAGGCGACAAGGGTGCCTTGGGCGAAGAGGCCATCATGAAGCTGGCCGAAGCTCTTGACACCTACATTCCCCTGCCAGAGCGTGCAGTGGACGGCGCATTCCTGATGCCCGTGGAAGACGTGTTCTCCATCTCCGGCCGCGGCACCGTCGTGACCGGCCGTGTCGAGCGCGGCATCATCAAGGTCGGCGAAGAAATCGAGATCGTCGGTATTGCTGACACGCAAAAGACCACCTGCACCGGCGTGGAAATGTTCCGCAAGCTGCTGGACCAGGGCCAGGCCGGCGACAACGTCGGTATCCTCCTGCGCGGCACCAAGCGCGAAGACGTGCAGCGCGGCCAGGTGCTGTGCAAGCCCGGCTCCATCAAGCCGCACACGCACTTCACCGGCGAGATCTACGTTCTGAGCAAGGACGAAGGCGGCCGCCACACGCCTTTCTTCAACAACTACCGCCCCCAGTTCTACTTCCGCACGACGGACGTGACCGGTGCGATCGAGTTGCCAGAAGGCAAGGAAATGGTCATGCCAGGCGACAACGTGTCGATCACCGTCAAGCTGATCAACCCGATCGCTATGGAAGAAGGTCTGCGCTTTGCCATCCGCGAAGGCGGCAAGACCGTCGGCGCCGGCGTCGTGGCCAAGATCATTGCGTAATTTGTAAGGTTTGATGGAGGGGTATAGCTCAATTGGCAGAGCGTCGGTCTCCAAAACCGAAGGTTGTAGGTTCGATTCCTACTGCCCCTGCCACCTGATGGTTGATGTGCATCAACGCTGAAGGTGGTTTGAAAAGTTAAAAGCAAGCCCGCCGGGGGTCAAAACTCCAGGTGGGCTTAAGCGTCTGAAGAGACGTCCGAAGATTGAACAGGAAATTCGCCAACCATGGCCACTTCTCAAGTTGAAACCGTCAGTACCAGCGCCGACAAGGCCAAGCTGGGCGCGGCCGTTGCGCTGGTGCTGGCCTCGTTGGCGGGTTTTTATCTGCTGGCCAAGCAGGGTCAGGTCGTACAGTGGGCTGCGCTGATTGGCGGGCTTGTGGCTGCCGTGGCGGTGTTCATGCTTTCGGAGCCGGGCAAGCAGTTTGTGGCCTTTGGCCGTGACTCGTGGCGCGAAGTCAAAAAAGTAGTCTGGCCGGCTCGCAGGGAGGCTATTCAGATGACCGCCTATGTGTTCGGTTTCGTGGTGATCATGGCCTTGTTCCTGTGGCTTACAGACAAAACGCTCGAGTGGGTGTTTTATGACCTGATCCTGGGATGGAAAAAATAATGAGCGATCTGAACGGCACGGTAGTCAGCGAAGTGGCGGCGGGAACGTCTCTGACGCCGACTCCAGGCATGCAGTGGTATGTCGTCCATGCTTATTCCGGCATGGAAAAGGCGGTCGAACGCAACATTGTTGAGCGCATCAACCGTGCGGGCATGCAGTCCAAATTTGGCCGTTTTCTCGTTCCTACTGAAGAGGTAGTTGAAATCAAGAACGGCCAGAAGAAAACGACGGAACGCCGTTTTTTTCCGGGCTATGTTTTGGTCGAGATGGTCATGGATGATGAGACCTGGCACCTGGTGAAGCACACCAACAAAGTCACCGGTTTTGTTGGCGGCGCCAAGAATCGTCCGGCCCCGATCTCTGAAGAAGACGTCCAGAAGATCGTCAGCCAGATGCAGGTCGGCACCGAGAAGCCGCGGCACAAGGTGGAGTTCGAAACCGGCGAATACGTGCGCGTCAAGGACGGCCCGTTCACCGACTTCAACGGCACGGTGGAAGAGGTCAACTACGACAAGAACAAGGTGCGTGTGTCGGTCACGATTTTCGGCCGCGCCACACCCGTGGAACTGGAATTCAGCCAGATCGAAAAAACGTAATTTCGGTCCGGTATTCAATTTCGCGTCTTGCAACTCGGCGCGAAACGGTCCCCAGGGACTGTTTTGAGTTGTGTAACCCCCGGGGAGCCCGGACCTGCTTCTGCAGCGTTCAGGCGTTATGACCCGCAAGGAGAAAAGTATGGCGAAAAAAATCGTCGGCTTCATCAAGCTGCAAGTGCCAGCTGGTAAGGCCAACCCGTCCCCCCCGATTGGCCCGGCGCTGGGTCAGCGCGGCCTGAACATCATGGAGTTCTGCAAGGCATTCAATGCGCAGACTCAGGGTGTTGAGCCAGGTCTGCCACTGCCTGTGGTGATCACGGCATTTGCCGACAAGAGTTTCACTTTCGTCATCAAGACCCCTCCCGCAGGCGTCCTGATCAAGAAGGCCATCAAGCTCGACAAGGGCTCTTCCACGCCGCACACGGTGAAGGTCGGCAAGATCTCCCGTGCGCAGCTGGAAGAAATCGCCAAGACCAAAATGAAAGACATGACGGCTGCTGACCTCGACGCTGCAGTTCGCACTATTGCTGGTACGGCCCGCTCCATGGGCGTGTCGGTGGAGGGTGTTGTATGAGCAAACTGACCAAACGCCAAAAAACCATTGGCGACAAGATCGACAGCAACAAGCTGTACGCCATTTCCGACGCCCTCGGGCTCGTGAAGGAATTCGCCGTCGCCAAGTTCGATGAATCCATCGACGTGGCTGTACAGCTCGGCATCGATGCCAAGAAATCCGACCAGGTCGTTCGCGGCGCGGTTGTGCTGCCAAACGGTACAGGCAAGACCAAGCGGGTAGCTGTATTCGCCCAAGGCGCCAAGGCTGAAGAAGCCAAGGCAGCGGGTGCCGACATTGTCGGCATGGACGATCTGGCTGCTGAAATCAAGGCCGGCAAGATGGACTTCGACGTGGTGATTGCATCCCCCGACGCCATGCGCATCGTGGGTACGCTGGGCCAGGTGCTCGGTCCCCGTGGTCTGATGCCCAATCCAAAGGTTGGTACTGTCACGCCGGACGTCGCCCAAGCGGTGCGCAATGCAAAAGCTGGCCAGGTCCAGTTCCGCGTTGACAAGGCCGGTATTGTGCACGGCACGATTGGCCGCCGTTCGTTTGATACGGACAAGCTGCAAGGCAATCTGGCTGCACTGATCGACGCACTGCAAAAAGCCAAACCGGCTTCGAGCAAGGGTGTGTATTTGAAGAAAGTTGCGGTTTCGTCAACGATGGGTGTGGGCGTTCGCGTCGACACACAAACCATCGCAGCGTAATCGCAGAAATTTGGACGGGCCCGCAAGGCCTGTTCATGTGGTGGGCTGCCGGGGTTCGCTCCGGCAGGTCATCAAAGACCGTTGGCGTGGCAGGCTTTTTGGGCTTGCCGCTTAATCGAAAGACAGCCAACGCAGATGGCGGTCCCGCTGCAGATGGTTTTGCAAAGAATCTGAAACAGTTGGTCGCTGAACATGAGCGTGTTGAAGGGTTGACGACAGGCGAGAGCCGGTCTGATCCCGATGGCACATTTTTAAGGAGTAGACCTTGAGTCTCAACCGCAGTGAGAAACAAGCCGTCATTGATGAAGTGACTGGCCTCGCCGCTAAAGCTCAAACGCTCGTGATGGCGGAATACCGTGGCATTACGGTCGCTGACATGACCCGTCTGCGCAGCCAGGCCCGCGATAAAGGCGTGAATCTGAGTGTTCTGAAGAATACTCTGGCTCGCCGTGCCGTGGCAGGTAGCGCATTCGAAGTCGTATCCGACCAGATGACCGGTCCGCTGATCTACGGTTTTTCCACAGATGCTGTGGCTGCTGCGAAAGTGGTGGCTGACTTCGCGAAAACCAACGACAAGTTGGTGATTCGCGGTGGCGCATTTGCCGGTAAATCCCTGGACGTGAACGGCGTGAAGCAACTGGCCAACATTCCTTCCAAGGAAGTGTTGCTCGCCCAGTTGTGTGGCTTGCTGATGTCGCCTATGTCGCGTACGGCCGTTGTGCTGGGCGCCCTGGCGGCCAAAAAGGGTGGCGGCGCAGCCGATGCCCCCGCAGCAGCTGAAGCTGTAGCAGCGTAATTTGTACCCAACTTTTTAGGAAATTCAAAATGGCATTCGATAAAGACGCATTTTTGACCGCGCTGGATAGCATGACGGTCCTCGAACTCAACGAACTGGTGAAATCCATCGAAGAGAAATTTGGTGTGAGCGCGGCCGCAATGGCTGCTCCCGCTGCTGGCGGTGGTGGCGGTGCTGCTGCCGCTGCTGAAGAGAAGACCGACTTCAACGTCGTGCTGCTCGAAGCTGGCGCCAACAAGGTGTCGGTCATCAAGGCCGTTCGCGAAATCACCGGTCTGGGCCTGAAAGAAGCCAAGGACCTGGTTGACGGCGCTCCGAAGAACGTCAAGGAAGGCGCTCCAAAGGCCGACGCAGAAGCTGCGAAGAAGAAGCTCGAAGAAGCCGGCGCGAAAGTCGAACTCAAGTAATTCTTGGTGATTGAGAAGGCTGGAAGACCGTAATCGGGCTTCCAGCCTTTCGTGCTTCAAGGAGCACACTGAAAAGAGGGCCCGATAGTCCTTTCTCAGTGTTCTTCGAACACCGATGCAGGCTTGCCGCCTGCCCAGTGTTTTATAGAAACACTGGAAAGCAGACTTAACCGTCTGCTTTCCAGTGTTTTCTGACCCCGACTGCAGAAAACGCCTTGGTTCGGGTGACGTGCAATGCGTCACCGTCCGCCATGGTTGGTAGTGGCCAACCACCAAGCTGCCTGAATACGTGGTGTATTCGGGCACGAGAGTCGCCAGAGCCCATCAACGCGGAGAACTCATGGCCTATTCCTATACCGAACGTAAACGCATCCGCAAAAGCTTCGGCAACCGCGAAAGCGTGTTGACTGTTCCCTACTTGCTGCAAATGCAGAAAGACGCGTACACAGCGTTCCTGCAAGCCGATCGTGCACCCCAAAAGCGCACTGTGGAAGGCCTGCAGGCAGCGTTTGAAAACGCTTTCCCTATCGTCTCGCACAACGGTTTTGTCGAGATGAAGTTCATTGAATACAACCTGGCCAAGCCGGCATTTGATGTGCGCGAATGCCAGACCCGTGGCTTGACATTCGCCTCGGCCGTGCGTGCCAAGGTGCAACTGATTATTTATGACCGCGAATCCTCCACATCGCAGTCCAAGGTGGTCAAGGAAGTCAAAGAGCAAGAGGTTTACATGGGCGAAGTGCCGCTCATGACCGACAAGGGCTCTTTTGTGATCAACGGCACCGAACGGGTGATCGTTTCCCAGTTGCATCGTTCGCCTGGCGTGTTCTTTGAACACGACAAGGGCAAAACCCATAGCTCGGGCAAACTGCTGTTCTCAGCCCGCATCATTCCTTACCGCGGCTCGTGGCTCGACTTCGAGTTCGACCCCAAAGACATCCTGTATTTCCGTGTCGACCGCCGCCGCAAGATGCCGGTCACCATCCTGCTCAAGGCCATCGGCCTGAATCCGGAATCCATCCTTGCGAACTTCTTTGTGTTCGACAACTTCCGCCTGATGGACAGTGGCGCGCAGATGGAATTCGTTGCCGAGCGTATGCGTGGTGAAGTGGCCCGCTTCGACATCACTGACAAGAATGGCAAGGTTGTGGTTGCGAAAGACAAGCGCATCACGGTTCGCCACACGCGTGAACTTGAGCAGACTGGAACATCAACTATCAGCGTTCCAGAAGATTTCCTGATTGGCCGTGTGGTCGCCAAGAACATCGTTGACGCTGAAACCGGTGAAATCATTGCCAAGGCCAATGATGAACTGAGCGAAGTGCTGCTGAAGAAGTTGCGCGTTGCCGGTGTGCAGGACCTGCAGGTTCTGTATACCAACGAGCTCGACCAGGGCTCGTACATTTCGCAGACCCTGCGTTCCGACGAAACCGCAGACGAGTTTGCTGCGCGCGTTGCCATCTACCGCATGATGCGCCCCGGCGAGCCGCCTACTGAGGATGCCGTGCAAGCTCTGTTCCAGCGTCTGTTCTACAACCCGGATACGTACGATCTGTCCAAGGTCGGCCGCATGAAGTTCAACGCCCGTGTGGGCCGCGATTCTTCTACCGGCCCCATGGTCATGACCAACGAGGACATCCTCGCTGTCGTCAAGATCCTGGTGGACCTGCGCAACGGCAACGGCGAAGTCGATGACATCGATCACCTCGGCAACCGCCGTGTCCGTTGTGTCGGCGAACTCGCCGAGAACCAGTACCGCACCGGTCTGGCACGTATCGAAAAGGCCGTGAAAGAGCGTCTCGGCCAGGCTGAGCAAGAGCCGCTGATGCCGCACGACCTCATCAACAGCAAGCCGATTTCGGCTGCGTTGAAAGAATTCTTCGGTGCATCGCAGCTGTCCCAGTTCATGGACCAGACCAATCCGCTGGCCGAAATCACCCACAAGCGCCGTGTTTCGGCCCTTGGCCCGGGCGGTTTGACGCGCGAGCGTGCCGGCTTTGAAGTACGTGACGTGCACGTGACCCATTACGGCCGCGTCTGCCCGATTGAAACGCCTGAGGGTCCGAACATCGGCCTGATCAACTCGCTGGCTTTGTATGCCCGCCTCAACGAATACGGTTTCATCGAAACGCCGTATCGCCGAGTCGTGGACGCGAAGATCACCGACCAGATCGACTATCTGTCGGCCATCGAAGAAGGCAAATACGTCATTGCCCAAGCCAACGCGGCCCTGGATGATGCCGGCAAGCTGACCGGTGACCTCGTGTCTGCCCGGGAAAACGGCGAGTCCGTCCTGGTGGGTGCAGAACGCGTCCAGTACATGGACGTGTCCCCTGCGCAGATCGTCTCCGTGGCGGCTTCGCTGGTTCCGTTCCTGGAGCACGATGACGCCAACCGCGCTTTGATGGGCGCCAACATGTCCCGTCAGGCTGTGCCTGTACTGCGCCCCGAGAAGCCTTTGGTCGGCACCGGCATCGAGCGCGTTGCGGCGGTCGACTCCGGCACAGTGGTCACGGCTAACCGCGGCGGCGTCGTTGATTATGTTGACGCAACCCGCATCGTGGTGCGCGTCAACGACGCAGAAGCCCTCGCCGGTGAAGTGGGCGTGGACATCTACAACCTTATCAAGTACCAGCGTTCCAACCAGAACACCAACATCCACCAGCGTCCCATCGTCAAGATCGGCGACAAACTGGCCAAGGGTGATGTGATTGCCGACGGCGCATCGACTGACCTGGGTGAAATCGCCATCGGCCAGAACATGCTGATCGCGTTCATGCCCTGGAACGGCTACAACTTCGAGGATTCGATCCTGATCTCCGAGCGCGTGGTGGCAGAAGACCGCTACACCTCGATTCACATCGAAGAACTCGTCGTGATGGCCCGTGACACCAAGCTGGGTGCCGAAGAAATTACGCGCGACATTCCCAATCTGTCCGAGCAACAGCTGAACCGCCTCGACGAATCCGGCATTATTTATGTCGGCGCTGAAGTCCAGCCGGGCGACACGCTGGTCGGCAAGGTCACGCCCAAGGGCGAGACCACGCTGACACCGGAAGAAAAGCTGCTACGCGCCATCTTCGGTGAAAAAGCCAGCGACGTGAAGGACACTTCGCTGCGCGTGAGCCAGGGCTCGCAAGGTACCGTGATCGACGTGCAGGTCTTCACCCGTGAAGGCATCGTGCGCGACAAGCGCGCACAGCAGATCATTGATGACGAACTCAAGCGTTTCCGTCTGGACCTGAACGACCAGTTGCGCATCGTCGAGGCTGACGCGTTCGACCGTATCGAAAAGCTGCTCATCGGCAAGGTTGCCAATGGCGGCCCTAAAAAGCTGGCCAAGGGTACCAAGATCGACAAGGCCTATCTGGCCGATGTCGAGAAATACCATTGGTTTGACATTCGTCCGGCCGATGACGAAGTGGCCGCCCAGCTCGAAAGCGTCAAGAACTCGATGGAGCAGACGCGCCACAGCTTCGACCTGTCTTTCGAAGAGAAACGTAAAAAACTGACGCAGGGCGACGAGTTGCCAGCGGGCGTGCTCAAGATGGTCAAGGTCTACCTGGCCGTCAAGCGCCGCCTGCAGCCTGGCGACAAGATGGCCGGCCGCCACGGCAACAAGGGCGTCGTGTCCAAGATCGTTCCGGTCGAAGACATGCCGCACATGGCCGACGGTACCCCCTGCGACATCGTGCTGAACCCACTGGGCGTTCCTTCGCGGATGAACGTGGGCCAAGTGCTTGAAGTGCATCTGGGTTGGGCCGCCAAGGGCCTGGGTCATCGCATCGGCGATATGCTGCAAGCCGAAGCCAAGGTGCAGGAAGTCCGCAAGTTCATGGAAACGATCTACAACAAGTCAGGCCGTGCAGAGGACCTGGCGAAGTTGTCGGATACGGACATCATCGAGATGGCTGCCAACCTGACCACTGGCGTGCCTTTTGCCACTCCCGTGTTTGACGGCGCTTCCGAGGCCGAGATCATGGGCATGCTCCAGCTGGCTTATCCGGACGACATTGCCAAGGCCAAGGGCCTGACGGCAACGCGCACCCAGGCACAGTTGTATGACGGCCGCACGGGCGACGCTTTCGAGCGCACGACCACCGTGGGTTACATGCACTTCCTGAAACTCCACCATCTGGTGGACGACAAGATGCATGCACGTTCGACCGGCCCTTACTCCCTCGTTACCCAGCAGCCGCTGGGCGGCAAGGCGCAGTTCGGCGGACAGCGTTTCGGCGAGATGGAGGTCTGGGCACTGGAAGCGTATGGCGCCGCCTACACGCTTCAGGAAATGCTTACCGTCAAGTCCGACGACGTGCAGGGCCGTACGAAGGTCTACGAGAGCATCGTCAAGGGCGAGCACGCGATTACGGCCGGCATGCCCGAGTCGTTCAATGTGCTGGTCAAGGAAATTCGTTCGCTCGGTATCGACATTGAGCTGGAACGCAGCTAATCAACAGGAAAGAAAAGGATTTAACACATGAAATCATTACTCGACCTGTTCAAGCAATTCACGCCGGATGAGCATTTCGATGCCATCAAGATCGGCATGGCTTCGCCCGAAAAGATCCGTTCGTGGTCTTTCGGCGAAGTGAAGAAGCCTGAAACCATCAACTACCGTACCTTCAAGCCAGAGCGCGATGGTCTTTTTTGCGCCAAGATCTTTGGCCCTATCAAGGACTACGAATGCCTGTGCGGCAAGTACAAGCGCCTCAAGCACCGCGGTGTCATCTGCGAGAAGTGCGGCGTTGAAGTCACGCAAACCAAGGTTCGCCGCGAACGCATGGGTCACATCGACCTGGCCGCCCCGTGCGCGCACATCTGGTTCCTGAAGTCGCTGCCTTCGCGTCTGGGCCTGGTGCTCGACATGACGCTGCGGGACATCGAACGCGTGCTGTACTTTGAAGCATATGTGGTCACCGACCCCGGCATGACCCCGCTGAAGAAGTTCAGCATCATGTCGGAAGACGACTACGACGCCAAGCGCAAGGAATACGGTGACGAGTACACCGCAAAGATGGGCGCCGAAGGCATCAAGGACCTGCTCGAAGGGCTGGATCTCGACGTTGAAATAGAAAAACTGCGCAACGACCTGACCGGTTCCGAAATCAAGATCAAGAAAAACGCCAAGCGTTTGAAATTGATGGAAGCGTTCAAGAAGTCCGGTATCAAGCCGGGCTGGATGGTGCTCGACGTGCTGCCCGTGCTGCCGCCGGACCTGCGTCCGCTGGTGCCGCTGGATGGGGGCCGCTTCGCGACCTCCGACCTGAACGACCTGTATCGCCGCGTCATCAACCGCAACAGCCGTCTGCGCCGTTTGCTGGAACTGAAGGCCCCTGAAATCATTGCCCGCAATGAAAAGCGCATGCTGCAGGAAGCTGTGGATTCGCTGCTGGACAACGGTCGCCGTGGCAAGGCCATGACGGGCGCCAACAAGCGCGCACTGAAGTCCCTGGCCGACATGATCAAGGGCAAGTCAGGCCGTTTCCGCCAGAATTTGCTGGGCAAACGCGTCGACTACTCGGGCCGTTCTGTTATTACCGTGGGCCCAACGCTCAAGCTGCACCAGTGCGGTTTGCCAAAGCTGATGGCGCTGGAACTGTTCAAGCCTTTCATCTTCGCGCAGCTCGAGTCGCGCGGCATCGCCACGACGATCAAGGCCGCCAAGAAGGAAGTCGAATCCGGCACGCCGGTGGTGTGGGACATCCTGGAAGAGGTCATCAAGGAACACCCCGTGATGCTGAACCGTGCGCCTACGCTGCACCGTCTCGGTATCCAGGCCTTTGAGCCCATCCTGATCGAAGGCAAGGCTATCCAGCTGCACCCGCTCGTCTGCTCGGCTTTCAATGCCGACTTCGACGGTGACCAGATGGCCGTTCACGTACCGCTGTCGGTGGAAGCGCAGATGGAAGCTCGCACCCTGATGCTGGCTTCGAACAACATCCTGTTCCCCGCGAACGGCGAGCCTTCCATTGTTCCGTCGCAGGACGTGGTGCTGGGTCTGTACTACACGACCCGCGACCGCACTAACGGCAAGGGCGAAGGCTTGGTGTTCTCTGACACCGGTGAAGTCCGCCGCGCATTTGACGCGGGTGAGCTCGACCTGAACGCCCGCATCAGCGTGCGTTTGACCGAGTACACCAAGGACAAGGCCACTGGCGAGTTCGTGCCGTCGACCAAACTGTGGGAAACCACGGGCGGCCGTGCATTGCTGTCCGAGATCCTGCCCAAGGGTTTGCCTTTCTCCAACATCAACAAGGCGTTGAAGAAAAAGGAAATCTCCAAGCTGATCAACGTGTCTTTCCGCAAGTGCGGACTGAAAGAGACCGTGGTGTTCGCCGACAAGCTGCTGCAGTCGGGCTTCCGCCTGGCAACCAAGGCCGGCATCTCGATCTGCATCGACGACATGCTGATCCCCAAGGAAAAGCCGGCCATCATTTCGCGCGCCCAGAAGGAAGTTAAAGAGATCGAGCAGCAGTATGTCTCGGGCCTGGTGACTTCCGGCGAGCGTTACAACAAGGTGGTCGATATCTGGGGCAAATCCGGCGACGAAGTGTCCAAGGTCATGATGGCCCAGCTTTCGAAAGAAAAAGTGCTCGATCGCAACGGCAAGGAAGTTGAGCAGGAGTCCTTCAACTCCATCTACATGATGGCCGACTCCGGTGCCCGCGGTTCCGCAGCGCAGATTCGCCAGGTGGCTGGTATGCGCGGTTTGATGGCCAAGCCTGACGGCTCGATCATCGAAACACCGATTACCGCCAACTTCCGTGAAGGCCTGAACGTACTGGAGTACTTCATCTCCACCCACGGTGCCCGTAAGGGTCTGGCTGACACGGCGCTGAAAACGGCTAACTCCGGTTACCTGACGCGCCGCCTTTGCGACGTTGTCCAGGATCTGGTGGTCACTGAAGAAGACTGCGGCACGCAAGAGGGTTCCCTCATGCGCGCTATCGTCGAAGGCGGTGAAGTCATCGAATCGTTGCGTGACCGTATCCTCGGCCGCACGGCGGTTGAAGACATCCTGCATCCGGAAAACCGCTCGGTGCTGGCCAAGGCCGGGATCATGCTGGACGAGGACCTGATCGAGGATCTCGAAGCAGCTGGCGTGGACGAAGTGAAGGTGCGCACGGCGCTGACCTGCGAAACACGCTTCGGCCTGTGCGCCAAGTGCTACGGACGCGATCTGGGCCGAGGCGGCCTCATCAACATCGGCGAAGCGGTCGGTATCATCGCCGCGCAGTCGATCGGTGAACCCGGCACGCAGCTGACGATGCGTACCTTCCACATCGGTGGTGCGGCATCGCGTGCGGCGATCGCTTCCAGCGTCGAAGCCAAGTCCAACGGTGTGATTGGTTTCAACGCACCGATGCGCTATGTGACCAACAGCAAGGGCGAGCTGGTCGTGATCGCCCGTTCCGGCGAGATCGTCATCCATGACGAACACGGCCGCGAGCGCGAGCGCCACAAGGTGCCATACGGTGCCACGTTGACTGTCAAGGCCGACCAGACCATCAAGGCTGGCGCCATTCTGGCCAACTGGGATCCGCTGACCCGCCCCATCATTACCGAGTTCGCCGGCAAGGTGGCCTTCGAGAATGTGGAAGAAGGCGTGACGGTTGCCAAGCAGGTTGACGATGTCACCGGCCTGTCCACCCTGGTGGTGATCGATCCGAAACGCCGCGGCGCCACGAAGGTGATCCGTCCGCAGGTCAAGCTGATCGACGCTTCCGGCCATGAAGTCAAGATCCCCGGCACCGATCACTCGGTGACGATTGGCTTCCAGGTGGGTGCACTGGTTCAGGTGCGCGACGGCCAGGACGTGGGCCCCGGCGAAGTGCTGGCCCGTATCCCGATCGAAGGCCAGAAGACCCGCGACATTACCGGCGGTCTGCCGCGTGTTGCCGAGCTGTTCGAAGCCCGTACGCCAAAAGACAAGGGCACGCTAGCCGAAATGACCGGTACTGTGTCGTTCGGTAAAGAGACCAAAGGCAAGGTTCGCCTGCAGATCACTGATCCTGAAGGCAAGGTCTGGGAAGACCTCGTTCCGAAGGAAAAGAACATCCTGGTGCACGAAGGCCAGGTGGTCAACAAGGGCGAGTCGATTGTGGACGGCCCCGCCGACCCGCAAGACATCCTGCGTCTCTTGGGCATGGAAGAGCTGGCCCGCTACATCGTCGACGAAGTGCAGGACGTTTATCGCCTGCAGGGCGTGAAGATCAACGACAAGCACATCGAAGTGATTGTTCGCCAGATGCTGCGCCGCGTGGTCGTCGAAAATGTGGGCGACTCCAGCTACATCGCCGGCGAACAGGTCGAGCGTTCCGCCATGCTGGACACCAACGACGCCCTGCGCGCCGAAGGCAAGGTCCCGGCAACGTTCAGCAACCTGCTGCTCGGTATCACCAAGGCTTCGCTGTCGACCGATTCGTTCATCTCCGCGGCTTCCTTCCAGGAAACCACCCGCGTGCTCACCGAGGCTGCCATCATGGGCAAGCGCGACGAACTGCGTGGCCTGAAAGAGAACGTGATCGTCGGCCGCCTGATCCCTGCTGGTACCGGCATGGCCTACCACGAGGCACGCAAAGCCAAGGACCAGATGGACGATGCCGAGCGCCGTGCCATCGCCGAGGCTGAAGCGGCCGAGCTGGAAGCTATGCCCGCCGCAGCTGAAGCAGGCAGCGACAGCGCAGCTTCCGAGTAAGCCAGGCTGATCCGCGCCGTGAAAGGCGCTAGGCCCCACACTCCGCAAGGGTGTGGGGCTTTTTTATGGGCGGGACGGCAGTCGCCTGGCAATTATGCAGTGGAGGATAAGCGAAATTCGGGCTTTGCGCATATCAGACGGGCGCAGATTGCTATCAAAATCGTAGCGGTCCACGGCATTCAAAATACAGCCTGCCAGCTTGCCGGTTGAACCCAAAACCAGTTAACCTCGCGGCAGCCGCCCGGAGAGCTGCCGGGCGAGTGTTAGCTCATGTCGCACCAAGGAATATCCATGCCCCTTAGCACTCTTGTTTTTATCATCGTGTTTGCCTTGCTGGTTTTTTGGGCCGTAGGCGCTTACAACCGGCTGGTCCGGCTGAAAAACATCATTGCCAACGCTTTCGGCCAGATCGATGTGCAGCTCAAGCGCCGCTATGACCTGATCCCCAATCTGGTCGAAGCCGCCAAAAAATACCTGCAGCATGAGCAAAGCACGCTCGAGGCCGTGATGCTTGCGCGCAACCAGGCGCGCACGGCCAGCGATGCAGTGCGCAGCCGCCCCGCGAACGCCGGCGCGGTTGTGGCGCTCGCTGCTGCGGAGCAGTCGCTGGAGGGAAGCCTGGGGCGTCTTTTTGCCGTCGCCGAGGCCTACCCCGAACTCAAGGCCGACCAGACCATCCGTGAACTCAGCGAAGAACTCACCAGCACCGAAAACAAGGTCGGTTTTGCCCGGCAGGCCTATAACGATGCGGTGCTGGACTACAACAATGCGCAAGGGCAGTTTCCTGCACTGCTGATTGCCCGCACGTTTGGTTTTGCGCCTTCGGCCATGTTGCGCGCGACAGAGACGCCGGCCGAGCGCGAGGCTGTGCGTATCCAGTTCTGAAAACGTGGCCCCCACGCTTGTCACTTCGTGTACTACGCGAGGCCTTGCAGGCCGCGGCTCGCGAGACGCTTCGCCTCTGTCGACTGTCCAAAGCTGCTCAAGCAGCTTTGGAGCCGCAGGCTCCAGCCCCTCGGGGGCCGCTGCGCCTGCGGCCCGGCAAAGCCGGTTCTGCGGCCCTGATTGGTTTGGATCCTCTGTAAGCTGCCTGAGTGCTCCGCACGTATTGAAGGGCGAAATGACCTTGGGAACTGCGAATGCGGTTTTTTGAGCGACAAGACACCGCTCGCGGACAGACCACGCGGCTGCTGGTCCTGTTCGGCTTGACCGTGCTTGCGCTTGTCCTGGCCGTCAACGCCGCGCTGGCACTCACCTGGCGCCTGGTAGCCCCCGGCTTCACAGGTTACCCTGGCTACTTCTTTGCGGTGAATACGGGCGTGACACTGCTGTTTGTGTTTGGCGGCTGGTGGCTGGAAACCTCCGTGCTCCAGGGCGGTGGCGAGAAGCTGGCGCGCCGTGCCGGCGCCCGGGAGGCTTGGCCAGCCAGCCGCGAGTCCGAACAAAAACTGTGCAACATCGTGAGTGAACTGGCCATCGCTTCCAGCATGCGCCCGCCCCTGGCCATGGTGCTCGACCGGGAGGAGGGCATCAACGCGTTTGCCACTGGCTGGGATGAGGATGACTCGGTAGTGGCGGTCACGCGCGGCGCGCTGGAATACCTGACGCGCGACGAGCTGCAAGGGCTGGTGGCGCATGAGTTCAGCCATATACGTGAGGGCGATACGCGCCTGAACATGCGGCTGGCCGGCATGGTGTTCGGGCTTGAAATGATTTTTAACCTTGGCCGCAGCATGTGCGCGCAGAACGACAGCGGCAGGCGTTCTTTCCTCGCCGTGCCTGGTTTTGCCATCCTGGCCACAGGCTCGCTCGGATGGCTTGCGGGGCGCGCGCTGAAAGCGGCGGTATCGCGCCAGCGTGAGTTCCTGGCAGATGCGCGGGCAGTGCAATTCACGCGGAGCAAGGATGGGTTGGGCGGTGTGCTGCGCAAGGTGGCGGGCCAGCATGCGCAGGGGCTTATGCCGCGCAGCGTGCACCCGGCCGTGCAGCATATGTTGCTGGTGGGGCTTCGTGCAGATACCGACTGGTTTGCCAGCCACCCGCCCTTGGCTGAGCGCATCCGCCGCATCTATGGCCGGGCAATGGAGGCGCTTCCCCCACAGCGTGATGATGAAATGCCAACGCGGCCGAATGCGATTTTCTAGATGTGCCGCTATACCCCATCAAATGCCAATAAACACATTGCCAATGGTTTGAAGGGCAGGGCTCAAACTGCTGCTGAAGTACTGGATACTCCCTATAGGGTGCCAGGGGCGTCGCGTTAAATTGTCAGCCGAAGAGACTGCTTCCCAAAAACAGGAGAATCCATGAGAACTTCACGCCTCGTCATATCCAGAAAATCCAGGGGATTCACACGGTTTGCGCTGCCCTTGCTCTGCCTTGCACTCAGCCCTCTGGCGCAAGCGCAGGGTGCCGGCACCAAAGAGGCCTTGTATGTCAAAAGCCTGGCGGCCACTTGCGCCAATTGCCATGGCACTAACGGCAAGGTCGTGGTGGGTTCTTCGGTCACGTCGCTCGCGGGCCTGGATAAAAACTACTTTGTGGCGCAGATGAATGCCTTCAAGACTGGCACGCGTGCTGCCACGGTGATGCACCAGATCAGCAAAGGCTACAACGATGGGCAGATTGAATCGCTGGGCACTTACTTTGCCGCACAGAAGAAGTAAGGAGCAGACACCATGAATATGCCTCTTCACACCGTTTCATTGACGGGCTTCAAGCGCCGCTCTTTTCTGCAGTCAACAGCCGCCCTCGGCTTGCTGGGCCTGGCCGGCTGCGCCACCACTTCGGTTCCTTCCAAAGCCAAAGTGGTGGTGATCGGCGGCGGCTACGGCGGAGCCACTGCCGCCAAATACGTGCGCCTGCTTTCTGACAACAAGATCGACGTCGTACTGATCGAGCCGCAGGAGGCTTTTATCTCTTGCCCCATCTCCAACCTGGTGCTCAGCGGCGGCAAACAGATCGGCGACCTCACCACCTCATACGCGGGCCTGTCGCGCAACCACGGCATCACCGTGGTGAAAGACTACGCCAGCGCCATCGACACTGCGAAGAAAACGGTCACGCTGGCCGGCGGCGCCACCATCGCCTACGACAAACTGGTAGTTTCACCTGGGGTAGAGCTGATGTTCGGCAGCATCGATGGCCTGAAAGACGCCAATGCCTCCGGCCAGGTGCTGCAGGCCTGGAAGGCGGGCGCGGAAACTGTTGCACTGCGCCGGCAACTCGAAGCCATGCCCGACGGCGGGGTTTACGCCATCACGATTCCCGAGGCTCCTTACCGCTGCCCTCCCGGCCCTTACGAGCGTGCCAGCGTCATTGCCGGTTACTTCAAGGCCGTTAAACCGCGCAGCAAGGTGCTCATTCTTGATGCCAATCCGGACGTCACCTCCAAGGGACCGCTCTTCAAGAAGGTGTGGGCCGAGCAGTACAAGGGCATTGTCGAATACCGCGGCCAGCACAAGGCCACGGCGGTCGACGCCAAGGCAGGCATCATCAAATTCGATGTGCAGGACGACGTCAAGGCCAATGTGCTCAACGTGCTGCCTTCCATGCGCGCCGGTACGATTGCCGTGCAGGCGGGCCTTAACAACCAGGCCAACAACCGCTGGTGCGGCGTCAACTACCTCACGTTTGAATCAACCGCCGCGAAAGACGTTCACGTCATCGGCGACTCCATCCAGGTGGCGCCGGCCATGCCCAAGAGCGGCCACATGGCCAACAACCACGGCAAAGTCGCGGCCGCCGCGATTGTGGCGCAGCTCTCCGGTTGGGACGTCAACCCCGCCCCCATGCTGACCAATACCTGCTACAGCTTTGTCGACAACAAAAATGTGATTCACGTGGCCAGCGTGCACGAGTACGTGGTTGCAGAGAAAACCTTCAAGGCGGTAGCCGGCTCCGGCGGCGTCAGCACAGGGCCGACTGAGCTTGAAGGCGTTTACGCACTCAACTGGGCCAGCAATATTTGGGCGGACAGTCTCGGTTAGCCCCCTCAGTCGTTCACTGCGTGTAACTCCTTGCCCCCCGAGGGGGCCGCCCGCCTGCGGCCTGGCAAAGCTAGTTCCGCGGCTCAGGCTTGCATTTCACGGCCCTCGAAGAACCGTGATCTGCCGACTGGTCTAATGGAGGGTGGCCGTCCGTTCCGGGTGGCGTTCTCAGACCAAATGCAAGACAACCCGACCCAAGTCCCCCTGTGGCGCCAGCTTCAGGGGGCAGCTTCTCTGCTGATGGCCGTGCGCAACGGCCAGTCCATGACTGCCGCGCTGGAAGATGTTGACGCCTTATTGCGGCCTGGCGTCCAGTCACTGGGCTTTCGCACGCTGCGCTGGCTGGGGCGTGCCGAAGCCCTGCGCCTGCAACTGGCTCGCCGTCCACCTCCCGCGGAGGCCGATGCTTTGCTGTGCGTGGCGCTGGCATTGATCTGGACGGAGCAGGACGCGCCCTACACAGCCCATACCCTGGTGGACCAGGCTGTTGAGGCTGCCAAGCGCAGCGACGCAACGCAGCACCAGGCCAGCTTTATCAACGGTTGCCTGCGCCGGTTCCTGCGTGAACGTGGTGAACTGATCGCCCGCACCGAAAAAAGTCCGCAGGCTGTGTGGAACCATCCACAGTGGTGGATAGACCGCGTGCGCAAGGATCACCCGGGGGATTGGCAATCCATCCTGCAGGCCAACAACACCCGGGCGCCGCTGATCTTGCGGGTTAATGAACAAAAAACGACCCAAGCCCAATACCAACGGGCGCTGGCAGCTATCAATATTGAAGCAGATCCGGTTGGCAGGCATGGCGTGATACTTGCCCATGCGCAGGCGGTGAGCTCACTGCCGGGCTTTGCGGAAGGGCATTTTTCGGTCCAGGATGCCGCTGCGCAGCTGGCTGCGCCTTTGCTGCTGGAGAGCATGAATGCTGAGAGCAACGGCGATAAAAGGCTGAGACTGCTTGACGCGTGCGCTGCCCCGGGCGGGAAAACCGCCCACCTGCTCGAACTGATGGACTGCGACGTGACGGCACTCGACATCGACGCCCGACGTTGCGAGAGGGTGACCCAGAATCTGCAGCGCCTGGGCCTGCAGGCTGATATCCGGGTCGGGGATGCCGGCCGTCCCGGCGACTGGTGGGATGGGCAGCTGTATGACGGCATCCTGCTGGATGCTCCGTGCACCGCCTCAGGTATCGTGCGGCGCCACCCCGATGTGCGCTGGTTGCGTCGGCCCACCGACATCGCTCAACTGGCCGGCATCCAGGCGCATTTGCTAAAAACACTCTGGCCCCTGCTCAAACCCGGTGGCAGCCTGCTCTACTGCACCTGCTCGGTTTTTCGCGCAGAAGGCGACAACCAGATACAAACGTTTCTTACGCACCACACCGACGCCCTATTAAAGCCCTCGCCGGGGCATTTGCTCCCCCAAAGTGGCGTGGGGAAGACGGTCTTCCCGGACAATTTGATGCGTGAACACGACGGTTTTTATTACGCCCTTCTTGAAAAACGCAGCCGCTGATCTCTGCGGGCGCGCGATGGGCGCCACTGTGCGGTTCCTGTTGGCCTTGTGCTTCTGTATGGTGATGGGTACCGCCGGGCCGGCGTTGGCCACAGAAATCACCCAGCTACGCGTTGAGCGGGGCGATGACGGTGTTCACCTGTCCGCACTTGTCCGGTTTGACCTTCCGGCGGTCGTGGAAGACGCCCTGCTCAAGGGCATTCCGATGTTTTTTGTGGTTGAAGCCGATATTTACAGGGACCGCTGGTATTGGACAAACCCGCGCGTGGTCAGCGCGGCCCGCACCATCCGGCTGGCCTACCAGCCGCTGACCCGCCGTTGGCGCGTCAACATCGCTTCCGGCCTGATTACCAGCTCGGCGGGCCTGCGCGCCACACTGAACCAGAATTACGAAACCCTTCCGGAAGCCATCTCTGCCATCCAGCGCGTGGCGCGCTGGAAAATCGCGGATGCCGCCGAGGTTGATCCCGATGCCGCCCACAAGCTCGATTTCAATTTCAGGCTTGACCTGACACAGCTGCCGCGGCCCTTTCAGATCGGGGTGGCGGGGCAGAAGGACTGGAACATCTCCGCACAGGTCAGGGAACGGTTGAAACTGGAGCCCGCAGCGCCTGTGGCTGCGAGCGCCGAGGGCGTCAAGTGAACCTGACGGTCAGCGGTGGTTCCCTCAAGAGCAGCAGGGCTTTTCGCTGGACTGTTGGTGTTGGCGTGGGAGCCGTTGCCGCGCTGGGCCTGGTGCTGATGTTCCTGCTGACGCAGGCCACCGGCAACCGCGAGCTGTATGAGCGCAATTACGCACTGCTTTTTGTGCTCAACGTGGCGGTTGCCGGCTTGCTGCTGCTGGTTATCGGGTGGATCGTGGCGCGCCTTGCCCTGCGGCTGTATCGCGGTCGATTTGGTAGCCGGCTGCTGGTCAAGCTGGCCGCCATCTTTGCGCTCGTTGGACTCATGCCAGGGCTGATGATTTATGTGGTCTCCTACCAGTTCGTGTCGCGGTCCATCGAAAGCTGGTTTGACGTGGAGGTCGAGAGCGCGCTGGCGGCCGGGCTGAATCTGGGGCGTGCCACGCTGGACACGCTGGCCGCCGACCTCGGCAACAAGACGCGGCAGGCCGCAACACAGATTGCCGAAACGCCGGATGCGATGGCCGGCCTGGCACTGGAACGTCTGCGCGACCAGCTTCAGGCCAACGACGTAGTACTCTGGAGCCCTTCGGGCCAGGTGATTGCCAGCGCGGGCGATTCACGGTTCCTGCTCAAACCTGAACGCCCTTCAGTGCAGCAGTTGCGCACGGCACGCACGCAGCGCGTCGTCACTCAGATTGAGGGGCTTGATGAAGTGGTGTCCGCCGGCAATGGCGAGCTGGCTACGGGTGGGGCGGCCGGGATTGCGCCCGGGGCGCTTGCGCGCATCAAGGCCATCGCCGTGGTGAACAACCCCAATGTGAATGTATTGGGAGATGCCCGGTTTTTGCAGGTGACCCAACTGTTGCCTGAAGGCTTGGTGGCCAACGCCGTCGCCGTCCAGGAGGCAAACCGCGAATACCAGGAGCGCGCGCTGGCGCGCAGCGGCCTGCGCAAAATGTACATAGGCACACTCACGCTCAGCCTTTTCCTCGCGGTTTTCGGTGCGGTGCTGTTGGCGGTCGTGCTGGGCAACCAGCTCGCCAAGCCGCTGCTGGTCCTGGCAGAAGGCGTGCGCCAGGTGGCGCAGGGTGACCTGACCCCCAAAGCCGCACTGCAGGGCAAGGACGAACTGGGCGGGCTCACGCGATCCTTTGCCGACATGACACAGCAGCTGTCCGACGCCCGGTCCGCCGTGCAGCAAAGCATGAGTCAGGTTGACGCTGCGCGCGCTAATCTGCAGACCATTCTGGACAATCTCACCGCCGGCGTCATCGTGCTGGATGTGCACGGCCATATCCAGTCCAGCAACCCCGGTGCGACGCGCATCCTGCGTGCACCGCTGGCGGCCCACCATGGGAAATCGCTTGGTGAAGTCCCTGGCTTGGGCGGGTTTGCCAAGGATGTCCTTGCCCAGTTCGCCGACTACCTCAGCGATGGTGCGCCCCATGAGCTTGAGCACTGGCAGCAATCTTTTGAGCTCAACGCGGCCGTGCCTGGTGCGCCTGACAATGCCATCACGCTGATCGCTCGTGGCGCCAAGATGCCCGGCACTGAAGAGTTTCTGCTGGTGTTTGACGATGTGTCCGAGATGGTGTCGGCACAGCGTGCACAGGCTTGGGGTGAAGTGGCGCGCCGCCTGGCCCATGAAATCAAGAATCCGCTCACGCCTATCCAGTTGTCGGCTGAACGCCTGGAGATGAAACTCACCGGCAAGGTTGGCGAGCCCGAGCAGTTGCTGCTCACCAAATCCGTCAAAACCATCGTAGACCAGGTCGATGCGATGAAGCGCCTTGTCAATGAGTTCCGTGACTACGCCCGTTTGCCGGCCGCCGAACTCAAGCCTGTAGATCTCAATGCCCTGATCAATGATGTGATGCAGCTCTACCTCAGTGACGGCCACAGCGAACTGCGCAGTGGCAGTGCCGCGGTGCCTGTGGTCACCGAACTGGATCCCAAGGCTCCGAAAATCCAGGGGGACGATCAACAACTGCGCCAGATCATCCACAACCTGTTGCAGAACGCGCAGGATGCCCAGGAAGGCAAGGAGGGCGGGCGTGTCACTCTCAAAACCGAATACTCCGAAACCTCCAAACGGGTACGGTTAACCGTCCGCGACAACGGAACCGGCTTCCCTGAACACATCCTTAAACGCGCCTTCGAACCCTATGTCACTACCAAGGTCAAAGGCACCGGGCTAGGGCTCGCGGTAGTCAAGAAAATCGCGGATGAACACGGTGCGCGCATCGATATTTCAAACCGCGTAACAGACGGTTTGGTGCAAGGGGCACAAGTGTCGTTATCATTTGCAGTTGTGGCTTAACAACACATTCAGTAACACTTCGATATCGGCACGGCATCGCAATAACAGGCAGGCAGCAATTCAATCATGGCAAACATTCTGGTGGTCGACGACGAGCTGGGCATACGCGACCTTCTCTCAGAAATCCTTAATGACGAAGGGCATCAGATCGAGCTCGCCGAAAATGCGGCGCAGGCCCGTGCCGCCCGCGCACGCTCCAGGCCCGACCTGGTGCTGCTGGACATCTGGATGCCCGACACCGACGGCGTGACGCTGCTCAAGGAGTGGTCCTCCAGCGGCTTGCTTACCATGCCCGTCATCATGATGAGCGGTCATGCCACCATCGACACCGCAGTGGAAGCCACCAAGATTGGCGCCATGGCGTTTCTTGAAAAACCCATCACGCTGCAAAAGCTTCTCAAGGCTGTTGAGCAGGGCCTGACCAAGACAACCCCGCGCAAACCCGTGGCTCCGAGCAACAACACCGCAGTGCATGCGGCCGACCTCACGGTCGAAGCGGTGATGACCGGCGGCACGCTGCCCCCGCCTATCGACCTGGGGCCCCAGGCCACACAAAGTTTCTTGCTGGAAAAACCGCTGCGCGACGCGCGTGATGAATTTGAAAAAGCCTACTTCGAATTCCATCTGGCCAAGGAAGGCGGCTCCATGACCCGTGTGGCCGAAAAAACCGGCCTTGAGCGCACCCATCTCTACCGGAAATTAAAGCAACTCGGCGTGGATCTGACCCGCGGCAAACGCGGCGTTTAATCCCGGAGGCCCGTGGCGGCCAGGCACCTCTTTCGGGTGATATATAATCTAAGGCTCAGGCCCGGTAGCTCAGTCGGTAGAGCAGAGGATTGAAAATCCTTGTGTCGGTGGTTCGATTCCGCCCCAGGCCACCAGATGCGCAAGCCCTTGATTCCTAACGGATTCAGGGGCTTTTTCAATTCTGGAACGTCGCTATGCCCTGGTTTGGTACACCATGTAGGTACTGTGACATCTTCGACATCAAGCAGAGCGGGCCGCAAAATCGACCGACGCCGCCTTTTATGGCTCAGTCGATGCGCTCCTCTCAGTTGTCTATCAATTGCGCTGCAAGACGTGAGTGCAAGGCGAACTGGATCAGCGGCTGATCGTTCTTGTCCTGAATCAGATAGGCGCTAATTACCCGGCGTGGGCGCTCGTTGATCCCGGCGATGACGTCCAACGGCTATGACTTGGGTCTGCGACACACGTTTTAAGACTCAGAGCGCCGTGCCGGCCGCACCTTCGATCTGCCAGAGGGTGTTTTTCCCCCCAGAAACGCTTCCAGCCCTGCAAGAAAGATTTCCACCTGAGCGTCGAAACTGCTGTTGAGCGGTATCTCGGTTCCGTTCTGCCAACGCAAGATGAAGGCACGGTTGGCCAACAGCGGCAAGTAACGCGTCAGCGTCGGGTGAGCCAACGGGTCGATGGAGCGTACGCGGCCTTCCAGCGCTTTGGCCCAGCCCTCAGGGTCGTCGGTAGGCAGGGGCGCCAGCTCCATCGTCATGAAGCCCATCATCGAGGATATGACAGAGTTATAGGCTTCACGCAGATTGGCTTCAGTGGCGCCCGCCTCCAGCAGCGCGTCAATCACACCTTCAATCAGATCGATGCTCAAGGCCCCGTTCGAGGCAAGCTGTGCGCCGATCAGTTGCGCCACGTTGGGGTGCTTGCGCACCGACTTGCGGTATCTGCTGAACAGCTTGCGCATCCAGGTACGCCAGTCGCCTTCACCTCGCGGCGGCACCACGCCAGTCATCACCAGATTCGACACTTCCGCCAGCAACGCTTCCTTTGACGCCACATGCCAGTAGATGGTGGTTGGGTAGACATCCAGTGAACGGGCCACGTCACGTAGGCTGAAAGCGTGAATGCCCACGCGGTCGATCTGATTGAGTGCCACGTCGACGATGAGTTCGCGCGTGATCGTGCTGTCGGTCGGCCTGCCCGCAGTCTTGCGGGCAGGCTTGGGTGCGGCTGGGGATGGCATGGCGGCAGGGGTGGGGCGTTGAGTTTGTCGAGCCGATGGTACACGCTCGTTCTTTGTATCTAGCGCCCCAACGGGACGCTCTGCGCATCTTATGGGGGCGTTTTCCGCACCGTTTGCAGGCGGCGCAGGGAGGCTGCGCGGCAGCTTACCCATTAGGGTTATTCCCCTGAAGGTTCTTTGCGTCCGGGGATAACAATTTAATTGTCCTGTGATCAATAATAAAATTGTCCAGTGTGGCATATTACCTGCTTGAGGCTGTGTGGGTCCGCCGGACCGCCTGCACGGGTTCAACTGCAGGGGGCCGCAAATGCCGCCCGCCAGACAGCCGTTCATGCCCCGTTCCGGTGTTATCAAGGAGTTCACATGCAATCCAAGCGTCGCTTCATGCTCACCTCCACCTTGGGTGCTGTACTCGCCCTGACTCTGGCGGCCGCGCCCGCCCAGGCGCAGGGCGCCGGCAGCACGTTCCGGCTGGTGCCTTCATCCGATCTGAAGGTGCTGGACCCGATCTGGACCACCGCCGTGGTCACTCGCAACCACGGTTACATGATTTACGACACACTCTTCGGCACCGATGCCGCGGGCCACATCAAGCCGCAGATGGTCGATTCGCACACCGTCAGCAGTGACGGCAAGACCTGGACGTTCAAGCTTCGATCCGGCCTGGCATTCCACGACGGCCAGCCGGTGACGGCGGAGGATGTGCTTGCGTCGCTGGCGCGCTGGGCCAAGCGCGATCCGATGGGCCAGCGCATGTACGCATCCATGGACAAGGCGGAGGTGATGTCTGCCGGCAGCTTCCGCCTGGTGTTCAGAGAGCCTTATGGCGCAGTGCTCGAATCGCTTGGCAAGCCCTCTTCGCTGGTGCCTTTCATCATGCCCAAGCGCGTCGCCGACACGCCGGCGGACAAGCAGA
Organism: Polaromonas aquatica; assembly: GCF_050626995.1. Taxonomy (GTDB): domain Bacteria; phylum Pseudomonadota; class Gammaproteobacteria; order Burkholderiales; family Burkholderiaceae_C; genus Polaromonas; species Polaromonas aquatica_A. The sequence continues at coordinate 2,370,004 of NZ_CP192467.1, forward strand.
TCACCGAGAGCGTCGGCTCGGGGCCCTATGTCTTCAAGGCCGACGAGTTTCGCCCGGGCGAGCGTGCGGTCTACCTGAAGAACGCCAAATACGTACCTCGCCCGGAGGCGCCCTCGGGCACCACCGGCGCCAAGAGCGTGAAAGTCGATCGCGTCGAATGGGTGGTGCTCAAGGACGCGCAGACCCAGGTCAACGCGCTGGTCAATGGCGAAGTCGACATGCTCGAGTCCGTGCCTTTCGAGCACTACAACGCCTTGAAGGCAAACAACCGTGTCACCACCGTCGCCGCCGCTGGAGGGCAGTACCTGCTGCGGTTCAACCATCTGGTGCCGCCCTTCAACGACGTTCGGGTGCGTCAGGCCGCCATGTTCTCCATGGACCAGGACGCGCTGCTGCGCACACAGGTGGGCATCCCCGAGCTCTATAAGATCTGTATGTCGGTCTATCCCTGCGGTTCACCGCTGGCCTCCAAGAAGAGTCTAGGCTTCACCGAAAAATCCCAGTACGCCAAGGCCCGGGAGCTGTTAAAGGCGGCGGGCTACAAAGGGCAACCCGTGGTGTTGCTCCACGCCACTGACAACACCTCGCTGGCCAAGCTGCCGCCGGTGGTGGCACAGTTGCTGCGCCAGGGCGGCTTCACCGTCGACATGAAGTCCATGGACTGGGGTTCCGTGGTGGCGCGCCGTGCCAAGAAGGAGCCGGCCGAACAAGGTGGCTGGAATGCTTTCGTGACCTACTGGGGGACGGAAGACGCACTAAACCCGATCAACTATGCGCCGCTCTCGGCCAATGGCGAGGCAGGCTGGTTCGGCTGGGCTAGCGACGAACGCCTGGAGCAGCTGCGCACCGATTTCTCCCGCGCCGGCTCCCCTGCGCTTCGCTTGAAACTGGCCGAAGAGATCCAGGTGCGCGCATATGAAATCGGCGCCTTTGCCCCCATGGGCGAGCTGTTGCGGCCGGTGGCGTTCCGCAAAGGCGTGGTCAATGGTGTGCTCGTCGGAGCGGCCAATGTCTACTGGAACATCAGCAAGCCTTGACGGTTCGCCGATCCTGATGCCATGTACACGTTCATCGCACGCCGGCTGTTTTCGACATTGCCGGTCCTGATCTTCGTCGCTGTCTTCGTGTTCCTGATCCTGCGGCTGACACCCGGCGATCCCGCGGCGCTCATCGTGGGAGACATGGGCACCGAGGCCGACCTCGCCCGCGTGCGCCAAAGCCTGGGACTGGAAGGCTCCTTGCCCTCACAGTTTCTGATCTGGGTCGGCGAGCTGTTGCGTGGTGACCTCGGCGAGTCTTACTACTTCAAGACCAAGGTGGGCACGCTGATCATGCAGCGTCTGGAACCCACGCTGTCGCTCGCTGCGCTCACCATTGTGCTCGCCGTACTGATCGCCGTTCCGTTGGGCGTGCTGGCGGCGGCACGCCACGGCGGATGGCTCGACCGCATGCTGATGGGCTTTTCGGTGATGGGATTCTCGGTTCCCGTGTTCGTGATCGGCTACGTGTTGATCTGGCTGTTTGCACTCAAGCTCGGATGGCTGCCGGTGCAGGGCTATGCGCGCCTGTCTTCGGGCGCCGGCGCCTGGATCTCGCACTTGATTCTGCCCGCCGTGACGCTGTCGCTGGTCTACACCGCCCTGATCGCACGGGTCACGCGCGCGGCCGTGTCGGAAGCCCTGACGGAAGACCACATCCGCACCGCTCGCGCCAAGGGCCTGGCCGAACGCGCGGTGCTGATGCGCCACGCGCTGGCCAACGCCGCCGTTCCCATCGTCACGGTCATAGGCATCGGCATTGCACTTCTGATTGGCGGCGTTGTGGTGACCGAAACGGTGTTCGCCATTCCCGGCCTGGGCCAGCTCACCGTGGACGCCATGCTTTCGCGCGACTTCCCGGTGATCCAGGGCGTGATCCTGCTGTTCTCGGTGGTCTATGTCCTCATCAACCTGCTGATCGACCTGAGCTATGTGCTGCTGGATCCACGCATCCGCTACTGAACTCCCCGAACGACCATGATCACCGATCTCGACCCGCCTGCCGACGCCACGGAAGAAGTCGTTGTTCCCCGCCAGCGGCCTTCCACCTGGCGCCTGGTCCGTTCGAACGGTGCCGTGCGCCTAGGTGCCTGCGCACTGGCCCTGCTGACCTTCGTGGCGCTGGCCGCACCCTGGCTGGGCACGGTGGACCCTTCGGCCATCGACCCGGGCAGCATCAACATCGGGCCCGGCACTCGCGCGCCCTTCACCGTCCTGGGCGGGGAAGCCGCCGATCACTTGTTCCTGCTGGGGGCCGACGGCTTCGGGCGCGACACCTGGAGCCGCGTGGCCTACGGCGCGCGGGTGTCGCTGCTGGTGGGCGTGGCAGTGGCCGTCCTCGCGATGCTGGGCGGCGGCCTCATCGGGCTCGTTGCCGGCTACTTCCGTCGTCTGGATGGCGTGTTGATGCGCCTGATGGATGGCTTCATGGCCATCCCCAACATCCTGCTCGCCATTGCCCTGGTGTCGATGTGGCGCGCCAGTTTGGTGACCATCGTGGTGGCCATCGCCATCCCCGAGGTTCCGCGCGTGGCGCGGCTGCTGCGGTCCATCGTGCTCTCGGTGCGCGAGGAGCCTTATGTGGAAGCGGCGGTCGCGCTGAACACGCCCACCTGGAAGATTCTTTGGCGCCACATCCTGCCCAACGCCGTGGCGCCGTTGATCGTGCACGCCACCTACGTCTGTGGGGCGGCCATGCTGGTCGAGGCCATCCTGTCCTTCCTGGGCATCGGGCTGTCGCCCGAGATTCCGACCTGGGGAAACATCATGTCCGAGGGGCGCGTGAACTTCAACGAACACCCCGAGAACGTGTTGTTCCCGGGCGCCTTCCTGGCGCTGACTGTGCTGGCGGTGAACATCCTGGGTGACGGCCTGCGCGACACGCTCGACCCCAAACTGCGCCGCCGCTGAGCAAGACCATGAGCCATTCACCATCCGCCACCCAGGCCGTGTTGACGGTCGACGACCTCACGGTGCAACTTCCCCCTAACGCGGACCGGCCGAACGCCGTCGAGCGGATTTCCTTCGAGGTGTTTGCCGGCCAGACCACCTGCCTGCTGGGCGAGTCGGGCTCGGGCAAATCGGTCATCGCGCAAACCGTGATGCGGCTGTTGCCGTCCTCGGTGTCGCCCGTCCGGGGCAGCGTGCGCCTGCTGGACGAAGACGTGCTGGCCATGCCCGTGGAGCGGCTGCGCCGCGTGCGCGGCGAGCGCATGGCCATGATCTTCCAGGAGCCCATGACCGCGCTCAATCCGGTCATGACCTGCGGCCAGCAGCTCGACGAGATGCTGGTCGTGCACACCGCGCTGTCGCCCGCCGAACGGCGCGCGCGCATTCTGCAGGTGTTCGGCCGCACGCGCCTGCCGGAGCCGCCGCGCATCTTCGGCGCCTACCCGCACCAGCTCTCGGGCGGGCAGCGCCAGCGCGTGATGATCGCCATGGCATTGATTCTCAAGCCGGCGCTGCTGATCTGCGATGAACCCACCACGGCACTGGATGTGACAACGCAGGCCGAGATCCTCAGGCTCATCAAGGAGCTGCAGACCGAGAACGGCACCGCGGTGCTCTTCATCACGCATGACTTCGGCGTGGTGGCCGAAATTGCCGATCACGTGGTGGTGATGCGCCTGGGCGAGATGGTGGAGCAGGGACCCAAGCTGCAGGTGCTGCAGGCACCACGCGAGCCTTACACGCGCATGCTGCTGTCGGCCGTGCCGGGGCTGATGCCGGTGCAGCGCGCGCCGGTGGCCGAGGCCGCCCCGCTGATCGAAGCCCGGGGCCTGGCCAAGAACTACAGCTCGCGCAGCCTCTTCGGCGGCCGCAAGGACGTGCACGCCGTGCGCGACGTGTCGCTGAGGGTGCGCCCGGGCGAGACCGTGGGCGTCGTGGGCGAATCCGGGTCGGGCAAGTCCACCCTGGCGCGTTGCATCGCACGGCTGATCGACCCCAGTGGCGGCATTGTGCTGTCGCAGGGCGAGTCCATTGAGAAGGCCAGCGGGCGCCGGCTCAAGGCGTTTCGCCAGCAGGTGCAGGTGGTGTTCCAGGACCCCTACCGTTCGCTCAACCCCCGCCAGACCGTGGGCGAGTCGATCATCGAAGGCGCCGTGAACGCCGGCCAGCGCCACGAACTGGCTTGGGCGCGCGCCGAGGAACTGATGACCCTGGTGCGCTTGCGCCCGGATGCGCTGCACCGCTATCCGCACGAGTTCTCGGGCGGACAACGCCAGCGCATCTGCATCGCCCGAGCGCTGGCCTGCAACCCGCAACTGCTCATTGCCGATGAAGCTGTCTCAGCGCTGGACGTGTCTGTCCAGGCGCAGATTCTCGAACTGCTCCATGACATCCAGCAACGCCTGCGCATCGGCCTGCTGTTCATCACTCACGACCTGCGCGTTGCCAACCAGATCTGCGACCGCATCATCGTCATGCACCAGGGGGCCATCGTCGAAGAAGGCCCGGCGCACCAGGTATTTTCCAAACCAGCCCACGCCTACACCCGGTCCTTGCTGGACTCGGTGCCTGGGCGTGGCTTCATCTTCCATGGAGCATCGGCATGAACTTCCCATTTTTTTGGGAACCCATCGAAACGACATGACCATTGAATCCGACCTGAACCGCCTGCGCGAAGCGTATGTGGCGCGCAACCCCGAAAGCCAGCGCCGCTACCAGGCAGCCACCGACGTCATGCCCGGCGGCAACACCCGCTCAGTGCTTTACTACGAACCCTTTCCGCTGGCCATCGCGCGAGGTGAAGGCGCCAGCTTGTGGGACGCAGACGGCCATGAATATACCGATTTCCTCGGCGAGTTCAGTGCTGGCCTGTACGGCCATAGCCACCCGGTGATCCGCGACGCCGTCATCAACGCGCTGCACGGAGGCATTAACCTGACCGGCCACAACCTGCTCGAAGCGCAGCTGGCGCAACTGGTGACGACTCGCATCCCCTCGGTCCAGCGTCTGCGCTTCACCAACTCGGGCACTGAGGCCAACCTGCTGGCCATCGCCGCGGCCAAGCGCTTCACCGGCCGCCAGAAGATCCTTGTGTTCAAGGGGGGCTACCACGGCGGCGTGCTCACTTTCGCTACCGGTCACTCGCCGATCAATGTGCCGCACGATTTCGTGCTCGGCACGTACAACGACCAGGCCGGCACGGCCGCGCTGGTGGCCGAACATGCGAAGGACCTGGCCGCTATTTTGGTCGAGCCTATGCAAGGCGCGGGCGGCTGCATCGTCGGGCACCCGGCTTTCCTTGAAGACTTACGGCGTCTGGCCACCGAGGCCGGCGCTCTGCTGGTGTTCGATGAGGTGATGACCTCGCGCCTGGCACCGGGCGGCCGCCAGACCGTACTCGGCATCACACCGGACCTGACAACACTGGGCAAATACATCGGCGGCGGCATGTCCTTCGGCGCCTTCGGCGGCCGGCAGGACGTCATGGGGCTGTTCGATCCACGTACGCAGGGCCACATGGGGCATGCCGGCACCTTCAACAACAACGTGCTGTCGATGTCCGCGGGCATTGCCGGCCTGAGCCGGATCTACACACCTGAGGTGGCCGTGGCTTTCAACGCGCGAGGCGACGCGCTGCGCGAGCGCCTGAACGCGACCAGCAGGGCGCACGGTTCAACCCTGCAGTTCACCGGCCTGGGCACGCTCATGAACCTGCACGCTACGCCGGAAGAGATTCGCCATTCCGACGACATTCCCGCGTCCGGACAGATCGTCAAGGACCTGTTCTTCTTCCACATGCTGGACCACGGCTTCTATGTCGCACGGCGCGGCTTCATCGTGCTGTCCCTGCCGTTGACAGACGACGACCTGGCCCGTTTCCACGGCGCCTTCGCGGCCTTCGTGGATCAGTACGGGAAGGGACTTCAAAAATGAGTAAGCCGGCCGAACGCAAAGGCCACGTGCAGACTGTGCTGGGCCTGGTGAACCCCAGCGAGCTGGGTCCTACCCTCATGCACGAACATGTCTTCATCGACCTGACGCCACCCCCGCTGCGCTTGAATCCACCGGTGGAGCAGGAACAGGACATCGACCTGTGCAATTGCTGGGGCATCGCCTATGGCCAGAAGCAGTTCATGCGCAACTATCGCCTGGATGAGACCGACGTGGCCATCGCCGAGTTGCGCGACATGAAGGCCGCGGGCGGCGCATCGCTGGTGGACCTGACGGTCGGCGGCCTCAACCCACAGCCTGACCGGCTGGTGGAGGTGGCGCAGGCGACCGGGGTGCGCGTGGTCATGGGCTGCGGCCACTATGTCAACGACTACCAGAACGCCGCCAACCACACGCGTTCGGCCGACGACTTCGCACGCGAAATGATCGAACAGATCACCGTCGGCGCGTGGGGCACGAAGGTGTGCGCCGGCATCATCGGTGAGATCGGTTGCCAGGCGCCCTGGACCGACCTGGAGCAGCGCGTCATGCACGGCGCCATTACCGCGATGCAGGACACCGGCGCGGCTCTTAACGTGCACCCTGGGCGCAATGCCGACCAGCCCATGGAGGTGGTGAACTTCATCCGCGCGCGCGGCCAACCCGTGGACCGGGTGGTGATCAGCCACATCGACAGGACCATCTTCGATGATGACCGGCTGCTGCAGTTGGCGGACACGGGCTGTGTGATCGAGTTCGACCTGTTCGGTTGGGAGCAGACCGCCTACCCGGCCGCCGACATCGACATGCCCAACGATGGTGCCCGGCTGCGCATGGTCAAGCTATTGGTTGATCGTGGCTACCGCGAGCAGGTTCTGATCAGCCACGACATCTGCACCCGCACGCGACTTGGCCGCTACGGCGGCCATGGTTACCAGCATATCTTCGCCAACATCGTGCCGCGGATGCTTCGCCGCGGATTCACGCAAGCCGATGTAGACACTATCTTGGTCTCTACACCGCGACGATTGTTAACGCTCATTTGAGCGGCCAGATCGATACTCAGCTGACGGATAGTTGGCCTCGCGCGTCTGCCGAGCTTGATGTAGTAGCGCTCGACCGCTCGATGCTGTCTTCGTACGAATACATGAACTACCTCCAGGTAGTCCAGGTTTTGTCCGCTCCCCGCAGTGGGCCAGATTTCGATGGCATTCAACACCTCCTTACATATCGAGGCGAATAGCGCCTTGACCTTCCTACAGTGGCAAGGTTTAGAGTCGTGGTTATTCCATCGGAACTTAAAAGAATCTATAGAATCAAGAACCTATGTCGCGTTTTTGCACGTTCCTGCTCTGGCTCATGATGCTGGCTTTGCCCATGCAGGGCTTTGCCTCGGTATCGATGCAATATTGCGGCAAGAACGTCGACCATATGGTTTTGCAGGCGCCAGCCGATCCGCAAGACCACCATCACCACGCTGGTGCTTCCGAGGATGCTCTCGATCACGCGATGCATGCGGAGACAACGCAAGCGACCGGCTTCGAGCAGGCGCCGGATGCGCAAAACCAGCTGCCCGACGCGGCTCACAAGTGCGGCGTTTGTGCCTCTTGCTGCAACCTGGTCGGCATGACCGCTGCTGCCCGGACAGTGGCAATTCATTCCATTTCCGGCGCTGTATATATCGAGCCTTCGGCCCTGATTCACAGCGTACCCTCGGCCCTGCCCGAGAAACCGCCTCGCGCCTGACGCACCTGGCTGACCGCGGACCTTCGGGCTCCGCGGTACGGGTGCTTTTCATCGTTCGTCATCAAAGCTGATTTCCCCTGCGGGAGATGCCTTTGTTGTCGCCGTTCCATGAAATCGCGAGGAATCCCATGTTTAACCCCCTGCTGGCCTACGGGCTGGTTCTGATATCTGCTTTGCCAGGCCTGTCGGCCGCGCAAAGCCCTGCGCCGGCCAGTCCGGCACCTGCTGTAACCCAGGCAAGCCCACCGCCGGCCTTCCGGTCGGCCATGGACGGCTACCAGCCCTACACCGAAGAGTCCACGGTGAACTGGAAGGAAGCCAACGACACCACCGCCCGTATCGGCGGCTGGCGTGCCTATGCCAAGGAAGCCAGGCAAGCACAGACGCCTGAAGCACCGCCACCGAATGGCGCACGCAACGCGCCAGCCAAACCTTGAATGGGAACGTCATGAAAACCATTTTTAAACTCGGCGCGATCACCGCGGCGACGCTGGTGCTGGCCGGCTGCGCTTCCGTCAACTTCGAAGAAGCGCTTGGCGATGCCAATGGCAGCACCAACACCTTCACCCAGGGCAAGCTGGAACTCAGCCGTACCGATCAGCAGCGCCAGGCGCGCAGCAAACTCGCGGATGAACTGCTGGCCAAACCGCTGAGCATGGATGACGCTGTCCAGTTGGCGCTGACCAACAGCCCTGCGGTGCAAACCTTGTTGGCCCAAAGCTGGGCCGATATGGCCACGGCAAGCCAGAACGGCCGCATCACCAATCCGTTGTTCACCTTTGAGCGCACCCGCATGGGCTCAGAACTCGAACTTGGCCGTCTGCTGTCGTTTGGCTTGCTGGACTTGCTGACCTTGCCCCAGCGCGTGTCCATCGCCCGCGGGCAGGTGGCGCAGGCCAAAGTGCAGCTTGGCGCCAGCGTGGTCGAGCAGGTCACGCAGGTCCGACAAGCCTGGGTAAGGGCCGTAGGCGCCCAGCAGAGTTTGCAGTATGCCGGCCAGGTCAACGCCACCGCGCAGGCCGGGGCTGAGCTTGCCAGGCGCATGCAGCAGGTGGGTAACTTCAACAAACTGCAGCGGGCGCGCCAGCAGAGTTTTTACGCCGATTCCGCAGCGCAGCTGGCATCCGCCCAGCATGCCGCGACGGCCGCGCGGGAAGAGCTGATCCGGCAGCTGGGCCTGACAGATGCCCAAGCCGATGCGTTGAAGTTGCCTGAACGTTTGCCCGACCTGCCCAAAGAGCCTCGCCAGCCCGCTGCAGTGAGTACCAACGCGACGGAGCAACGTATCGACGTTCAGATGGCGCGACACCAGCTCGATGTGGCAGGGCGCTCACAAGGCCTGAACCTGCTCACCAGCCTGATCGACGTGGAGCTTGGAATCCGCCGCGACACCGTCATCGACGAAGCCGCCGGCACCAGGACGCCGCGAAGGGGTTACGAGCTGGGAATCCGCCTGCCGATTTTTGATTGGGGGTCGGCACGCCGCGACGCCATGAACGCCCAGTCCCTGGCGGCGGCTAACCGCTACGAAAGCACCGTGCGGGGCGCCTCGTCGCAGCTGCGCGAAAGCTACTCGGCCTACCGGACTGCCTACGACGTCGCCAGGCACTATCGCGACGAAGTTGTTCCGCTGCGCAAGTCGATGGCGGAAGAAAACGTCCTTCGCTACAACGGAATGCTGATCGGCGTCTTCGAGCTGCTGGCCGACACCCGGGAGCAGATTTCCAGCGTCACCGCCGCCATCAATGCCTACCAGCAGTATTGGCTGGCAGACGCAGCGCTTGCCGCTTCCATCATCGGCAAACCGACCGCCATGGGCGCGATGCCTGTATCAGGTGCCGCCGGCGGTGGCGCTGAAGGTGGCCATTGAGGCCCAAACAAAATTTACGGAACTCCAATGACCAATAGAAGAAATTTCCTGACGGGCGCTGGCGCGCTGACCACGGCGGTAGCCGCCGCTGCTGTCAGCAGGGTCGCCATGGCGGCGCTTCCCGAGCCGGTGATCCAGACCAAGCCTGACACCATGGCACCGCTGGTGCCAAATACCGGGCGTCCCTACAACCCTGTGGTCACCCTCAATGGGTGGACGCTTCCCTGGCGCATGAACAACGGTGTGAAGGAATTCCACCTGGTGGCCGAACCCGTGGTGCGCGAGATGGCTCCAGGCTTCAAGGCGCATTTGTGGGGATACAACGGCCAGTCGCCCGGCCCCACCATCGAAGTGGTTGAAGGCGACCGGGTACGCATCTTTGTGACCAACAAACTTCCGGAACACACCAGCGTGCACTGGCACGGCCAACGGCTGCCCAACGGCATGGATGGCGTGTCAGGTTTGACCCAACCGGCCATCCCTGTGGGCAAGACTTTTGTCTATGAGTTTGTGGCCAAGCGCCCCGGCACCTTCATGTACCACCCGCATGCCGACGAAATGACGCAGATGGCCATGGGGATGATGGGCTTCTGGATCACCCATCCCAAGGCCAAGCATCCCCTGATTGATGAGGTGAACCGGGACTTCGTGTTCCTGCTCAATGCCTATGACATCGATCCGGGTGCCTACACGCCCAAGATCATGACCATGCTGGACTTCAACCTGTGGAGCTGGAACAGCCGGGTCTTCCCAGGGATCGATCCGCTCGTGGTGCGCAAGAACGACAAGGTACGCATCCGGATCGGCAACCTGACGATGACCAACCACCCGATCCACCTGCACGGGCACGAGTTCCTCGTTACCGGCACTGACGGGGGGCCGACGCCGAAATCGACTCGCTGGTACGAGGTCACCACCGACGTCGCCGTCGGCCAGATGCGGCAGATCGAATTCCTCGCCGACGAGGAGGGCGACTGGGCGTTTCATTGCCACAAGAGCCACCACACGATGAACGCGATGGGCCACGACGTGCCGACCATGATCGGCGTGGACCATCGCAAAGTGGCGCGCGAGATCACCAATGTGATTCCAGATTACATGGTGATGGGCGAGCGCGGCATGGCTGACATGGCCGAGATGGAAATGCCCTTGCCGGACAACACCGCACCCATGATGACCGGCACCGGCCCGTTCGGTTCGGTCGAGATGGGGGGCATGTTCTCGGTGGTCAAGGTGCGCAAGGACCAGAAGGCTGGCGACTACAAGGATCCCGGCTGGTACAAGCATCCCGCCGGCGAGGTGGCCTATGAGTGGACCGGGTCGCTGCCCAACCCCGCGCGCTTCGCCGCAGAGGGAGGCAAATCCATGCCGGTCCAGAACATGCCGGCCAAAGAAGTTGAAGTCCAGGTGCGCAAGCCCATGGGCAACATGAAGCATTGAAACCAAGGAAAACTCATGAAGCATATAAACACTCTCAAGCTCTCTTTTTCCTGCATTTTGTGGGCTATCAGTACAGCCACAATGGCCCAGCATCAACACGGATCGGGAGCTAGCCCCGCATCCGCAGGCCTCAGCCCCTACGCTGGGCAGCAGGTTCGCGAGATCAAGTCACTCTCCGCATCCCAGACACAGGATCTGCTGACCGGAAAAGGTATGGAGCTGGCCAAAGCCGCCGAACTCAATGGTTATCCCGGGCCTATGCATACCCTGGAGCTGGCACAGCCGCTCGAACTGAACGAACAGCAAAAGCAGGACTCAGAAGCGCTGCTGGCTCGCCACAAAGCCGAAGCCCGGGCGCTGGGGGCGCAGCTGGTGCAAGCCGAACGGGAACTGGATACCGCATTTGCGGCGCGCCGGATCGATGCGGAGACATTGGCAGGCCATACCCAGCGGATCGGGCAACTGCAGGCGGCGCTGCGTGCCTCTCATCTGAAAACCCATTTGCAGCAAACCCAACTCCTGACTTCGGAGCAGGTGGCCCGCTACGCCCTGTTGCGCGGTTACACCGCGCCAACTGCACCTTTTTCCGCAACCTCTCATCAACACTAACTCAAGGAATATTCATGAGAAAAATCAACACAGCAATCCTCGCCACCCTGATCGTTGGCGCGAGCACCTTCGCCTTGGCGCATGGCGACGAAACCCATGCCAAAAAAGCGGGCCCTGTCAAAAAGGAGCAGAAAGCGTGGGGCATCGCCGGCGATGCCAAAACCGTGACCCGCACCGTGACTTTCACCATGACTGACAACATGCGATTCAGCCCTGACAAGCTGGAAGTCAAGCAAGGCGAGACGATCAGGTTCGTCATCAAGAATGGCGGCCAGATCATGCACGAGATGGTGATCGGTACCAAGAAAGACCTCGATGAGCATGCCGCGCTGATGATGAAGTTCCCGAACATGGAGCACGAGGAGCCTTACATGACCCACGTCGGCCCCGGCAAGACCGGTGAGATCATCTGGACCTTTAACAAGCCAGGCACTTTTGACTATGCCTGCCTGATCGCCGGCCACTACCAGGCTGGGATGGTGGGCAAGCTCACAGTGGTGGCATCCAAATAATCCTGACGCTGACGGAGGCCGCTATGCAAAAACGCTCGTTTCTCAAAGCTCTCCCGGTATTTGTCGCCGGCGCGCAGCTCGTTCTCAGTGGCGGAACGTCCGCCCAAACCCGTCCCTTCGTCGAGGTCTGGAAAGACCCCGAGTGCGGCTGCTGCAAAGACTGGGTAAAACACCTGGAGGACAACGGCTTTGACGTGCGGGTCAACGACAGCGGCAATACGGCGGCAAGAGCGCGGCTTGGCATACCCGCCAGGCTGGGCTCATGCCACACCGGACAGGTCGGCGTCTACGCCATTGAAGGACATGTTCCTGCAGGTGACATACAGCGCCTGCTGGCGCAACGTCCCAAGGCCATCGGTTTGGCGGTGCCCGGCATGCCTGTCGGCTCCCCGGGCATGGATGGCCCCATCTACGGAAAGCGCAAAGACGCTTACGACGTGCTGCTGGTCAAACCCGATGGCAGCACCAGCATATTCAAGTCTTATCCCTCGAAATCTTCAAGCTCTTCTTAAAGGAACGAACCATGAAATCCCTCAAAACCCTTCTGATCCTTGCTGCGCTGTTTGCCGGCGCGGCACACGCGCAATCGACCATAAACTCCGGTAGCGGAGCCATGCCGATGGGTGAAGCAAAAAAAGAAGCAGCGAAACCGTCCGCCGAGATGGCCGATGGCGAAATTCGCAAAGTCGATAAAGAGGCCAAGAAGATCACCATCAAGCATGGCGAGATCAAAAACCTGGAAATGCCGGGCATGACCATGGTGTTCCAGGTCAAGGACGCGGCCATGCTGGACGCTGTCAAAGCGGGCGACAAGATCCGGTTCAAGGCCGAATCTGCTGGCGGCGCCATCGTTGTCACGGAAATCCAGCCAGCCAGGTAAGGTGGCTCGATGCGCTCAAGTCAGGGGTGTGGCGTCAACGTCCGCTTCCTTGTCCGGGTGTTGATCAGGCCGCCTTCAAATACTCCTGCAGCTTTTGTTCGTCGGCCCGCAGTTGAGCCCGCATGAGCGACAGGAATCTTTTCGCGGTGCCCGACAAGACCTGGCCCGCCGGGATTGCCAGGAAGCATGAGAACGTCACATCCACGCTCAACCTGCGCACCACCAGACCGCGGTCAGCGTAGTCCAGAGCCGTGATCGGATTGACGACGCCCACGCCGAGGCCGTGCAGCGCCATCTCGCACACGCTGACCGCATAGGGCGTGTGAACAGACACCGACAGGGTGACGCCATGCTCGGCGAGTTTCGCGTCCAACCTCCGCCTCGATGCATCTTCGGGATTCAACGCCAGGAAGGGCAACTCGGCAAGCTGTTCTGGCCGGATTTGCTTGTGCCTGGCGAGCGGGTGTCCTTTCTTCATCACGACGACGCCGGGAAACGTCGCGAATGTCGTCGGTTCCAGGCCGTCCACAGACACCTCGTCGGCCATCAGCCCGAAGTCGGCCAACCCGGATATGACCCGGTCTTTCACCTCTTTTGAGCTGAGGATCTGCAGGGATACGTGAGGTCGGGGGCCCTTCGCGGGAGAGGCCATCAGTTGCTTCAGGCATCGCGGCATGAAACCAAGTCCGAACGCGGGATAGCAGGCCACCTGCAATTGGTCGACCCCGAACTCCCTGAGGCTCTTGACACGATGTTCGATCGCTCCCAGGCCAACGAATACGCGCTCGACCTCCACCAGCAGCGCCTTCGCTTCGGGCGTGGGGTACAGACGGCCGCGCAGCCGCTGAAAGAGGGCGAAGCCGGCCTCGGCTTCCAGGCGCTTGAGCGATTGGCTGATCGCAGGTTGCGTCACGCCCAGCAGGGCGGCAGCCTTGCGCGCCGAACCGCTCGACATGATGGCCCGGAAGGTTTCGATCTCGTTCACGCGCATATAACTACCCATTATTGAGTGAAAACAAATCTATGCGTCATCTTATAGAGTCGATCCTAGACTGCAAATGTCTTCAACCTAACAAGAGGAACCCGACATGAACATTCGAATCGCTTTTATTGCAGCCGCGCTGCTGCTTGGAACGGCCGGCGCCCAGGCGCACGATTTCGGCCCGGACATCACCAAATACCAGCAACTCGCGGCGAGCAAGAAGCTGGATAGCAAGGAGGCAATCCAGGCGCGCCTGGCAATGGAGCGTGCCCAGGGCCAGATGGACCAAGCCGACATCAAGATGCTGCTGCGTATCCGAAGCCTCACCAACGCAGGCCTGCGCGAACTCGGTGAACAGCCCGCATTCCTTTCCAGTGAGTACAAGCGACTCGAGGCAGCGCTGGCTAACCCCAAGATCAACGACCCAGCGAAGGTCGCCAAGGCCCGCGAGATCTTCGCGCAGCTCAATCACGAAAAACCGGTCTATGAAGCGTTGGAGACCGAGGCTGTGGAAAGCATGAAGCAGGCGCTCAAGCTGATCGAGGCTGCCCCGTCCAAGTAGACGTCAAAAGACCCCTGACAAACACCTCACGCCTGATCCGCATTCCGGCCGCCAGCTTTGACTGGCGCCCGCGGATTCGTACGTCCGTCATGCCGTTCCCGCCTTGGAGCACCTCCTTCCATGAACAACGCAAGCTGTCGGAGATGCCGCGCCCGTCCAACAGCGGAACCGGTCCCATGCCGGCCAAGGTTGCACCCTAGAAGGATGTGGAAGACCAGATCCGAAAACCCGTGTCAGGCCACTCGGGCCACCAATCCGGCGATCTCCGCCAACCGTGTCATTGAAAGGACATTCAAGATGAAAGTACTGATCGCACTGCTGGCTGCAGCGCTAATGGGCGTATCGCAAGGAGCCGTGGCTCATGAAGGCGAAGATCACAACAAAAAGAAGACTGGGCCGGTCAAAAAAGAACAGAAGGCCTGGGGCATCGCGGGTGATGCCAAGGCGGCCGGGCGCACGGTCGAACTAGTCATGACAGACAACATGCGCTTCACTCCGGACAGGGTCGAAGTCAAGCATGGCGAGACTGTCAGGTTCGCGGTGAAGAACGGCGGCAAAGTGATGCACGAGATGGTGATCGGCAACAAGAAGGAACTCGACGAGCACGCAGCCCTGATGATGAAGTTTCCGACCATGGAGCACGACGAGCCCTACATGACTCACGTGGCGCCTGGCGAGACCGGTGAACTGGTCTGGGCCTTCAATCGCCCGGGCGATTTCGACTTCGCGTGCCTGATTGCCGGCCACTACCAAGCAGGGATGGTCGGTAAGATCAAGGTCATTGCCGCGGAAAAGAGCGACGGACCTGGCAAAGCTCACAAGCCCTAACGACGCCATCAGCACTGGCTTTCGTGCTGGCGGCAAACAGCCCCGGAAGTGCATGATCGGCGAATATTCGTTGAGCACCGTCTGCAATTCTGAGACGTTGCCAGCCCCTTGGTTTGTAAACCCAGGTAGGTACACCGTGACCATCCCAGTTCGGAGAATCGGCGCATCTTTTACAAAGCGTCGGCGCTTTGGCATTACAAGTCAGAATGCGTCAGCGCTACCGGATTAGGCGGTAGCGGCCCATTCGGCGTGCTCCGGATGCACACTCGCCTCGGATGCCTCCGGCTCGTAGCGAATGTGCGAGGAGCGCTGGTGCGGGTTGAGAATTGCATGCA
This sequence comes from Polaromonas aquatica, assembly GCF_050626995.1. Lineage (GTDB taxonomy): Bacteria > Pseudomonadota > Gammaproteobacteria > Burkholderiales > Burkholderiaceae_C > Polaromonas > Polaromonas aquatica_A. The sequence goes on from NZ_CP192467.1 coordinate 2,385,686, forward strand.
ACACGTAAGCAGCGCCACCGACTGCAATAGCAAGGTCTGAGTACCGGGCCAACCTCACTTTGGGAGCCTGAAGGCCTGCACGGGCAGCATAACGAGCGAGGATTTGCGATGCGGCGTCCACCAGGATTTCGCCGCCCAGTGTTACTGCTTCGCCGCCGAGCACGATTACCTGGGGATTGAACGTCGTCCAGGCGTTCTGCAACAGAACGCCGAGAAACTCACCGGCCCGCGCGAAGGCCGCCCGTGCTTCCGGGTCGCGTGCCGACATGCGGGCTCGAAGGGCTGCGTGGTTGATCGCGCCGTGTTGCAGACAACCGGCCGCTGCCGCGATGCTCTTGAGGCCCAGGTAGGCTTCCGCGCACCCCAAGCGCCCGCAAGAGCAGGGCGCGCCATCAATCACCAGCGTTGTGTGCCCGATTTCACCGGCCGAGCCGGTGGCGCCGGTGAAGAGGGCGCGATTGAGGATGATCCCCGCGCCAACCCCGACACCGCAGCTGACGTATACCAAGGGATCGGCGACGGGGCGTTCGCTGAACTCGGTCTCGCTGACAGCGGCCATGTCCGCCTCGTTGTGATAATAGACCGGCACGTTTGCAAAACCCGAGCGGGCCAGTTCGGCGCCGAGCCGGTTGCCCACATCGACGTTGCGCCAGCCGATGTTGGGAGCGAATTCCAGCATGCCTGAGCGCTTGTCGACGAGCCCGTGCAGCCCGACTCCGATGCCCAATAGCTGCGCGCCCTCGCGTGTCATGCGGGAGGAGAGGGCGCTCACCATTTCCACCAGCTGATGGCACGCCGGATCGGGTTCCCGGGAGCGCAGCGTCGCCTGGCTCGATTCGAGAATGTCACCCTTAATCGACGTGGCCACCACTCGGATTGCGTCAGGCCCGAGTTCAGCGCCCAGGAGGATCAGGCGCGATCCATCCAGATTCAGGGGTGTGGGTCTTCGTCCGGGGCCGCCCGTGGTACTGGCATTTTCTTCGCTCAACCAGCCTTCGTCGATGAGCTCCTTGATCCGGGCGCTGACTGTGGAGCGGGTCAGCCCGCTGCGCTCGGCCAGTTCGGCTCGCGACATCCCGGTCTGCTCCCGCAACAGGCGCAGCAAGATCATGCGATTGATGGATTTGAGATAGCGCTGGTCTCCGGTAATAGACGTACTGGGCATCGAAAACGGGTGCGCGGCAGGCGTACCACAATAGTTTGACTGGTAAACAATTGTGAACGCTCCCTCCTCGGCTCACAAGTGGATTTCTTTCGGCTCCACTGGGATGGCGGTGGACGGGGGTAATCCCTGATGTTGGGACCGGAGGCCAGTGGCACATTTGGTTCGACCAGACAACTAATGGAGACGATGTGAAGCTCAGCAAGCTAGTGTTATCGGGTGCCCTCGCGCTTGCCACAGGAGCGGCATGTGTTGCGGCCATGGCTGCAGACGTCAACGTTCGCCTAATGCACGTCGATCAGAATCCCGAAATCCGGGCGTTCTATACCGACTTGGCACAGCGCTTTGAATCTTCCCATCCCGGAGTCAAGGTCGAAATCCAGTACCTCGAAAACGAGGCCTACAAGAAGAAGCTCACAACCCTGCTGCAATCGCCTGATCGCCCGAACATCCTGTATAGCTGGGGAGGGGGCGTGATGCGTGAGCAGGTCAAGGCCGGCGTGCTCGAAGACATCAGCGCGCCAATGAGTGCCGGCGGCTGGAAGGAGCGCTTCCTGCCCGCAGGCGTGCAGGCGTACACGCTGGACAACAAGATCTACGGCGTGCCGTTCCAGCTGTCTCAAGTCGGCTTTTTCTATAACAAGGACCTGTTTGCCAAGGCCGGCGTCGAGGCCCAAGGCATCAAAACCTGGGACGACTTGCTGGGAGCCGTCAAGAAGTTCCAGGCCGCGGGCATCACACCCATCATCGCAGGCGGGGGCGACAAATGGCCGCTTCATTTCTATTGGTCGCATCTGGCGATCCGTGTCGGCGGCAAGCCGGCATTTGACGCCGCATTGCGTGGCGAAGGCAAGGGCTTCGCCGGCGAGACCTTCGTACGTGCGGGCGAGTTGTTCAAGCAGCTGGCGGATCTCAAACCTTTCCAACCCGGGTTCCTGGGCACAACATTCCCGCAATCGTCGGGCCAATTCGGGGACGGCAAAGGCGCCATGGTGCTGATGCTCAACGGCATGCTCGGCTCCATGAAGGCCAACTCCGCCGACAAGATCGGAATCCCGGACGACAAGCTGGGCTGGATGCCTTTCCCCACCGTTGCGGGCGGAAAGGGCGACCCGACCGACACACTGGGCGGGCTTAATGGCTGGATCGTGACCAAGGGTTCACCCAAGGAAGCCGTGGAGTTCCTGCGCTTCTTCTCCGAAGCGCAGAACCAGCGTATCGCCGCGGAGAAGGGTTTGTACCTGCCGGCCATCAAAGGCACGAACGACGCCATCAAGCGTCCCGTGCTGCGCCTGCTGGTCGAGAACGTGTCCAACGCGAAATACCACCAAGTCTATTACGACCAGATGCTCGGTGCGTCCGTCGGGGCCGTGGTGAATGACATTTCCGCAGACCTTGCGGCGGGCCGCATCAAGCCCGCCGACGCTGCCGCCGCCGTGCAGCAGGCGTGGAAACTGGCCAACTGATGGGGCAATGGGTCCGTTTCCGCGGGCCCAGCTCCAGGTTGGGCACGAGCGCGACCGTTGCGTTGCTGTTTTTGCCCCCTGCGCTGCTGCTGTTCACGGTGTTCGTCGCGCTGCCGATGGGCGAGGCGGCTTGGTACAGCTTGTTCAGCTGGAACGGCTATGGAACCCCGACACAGTTCAGCGGATGGCGCAATTTCAAGCTGCTGTTCGAAACGCCAGCGTTCCATACGGCGCTCAAAAACAATCTGCTGGTCATCCTTGTCTCGCTGGCCGTGCAATTGCCGCTCGCCCTGGCGATGGCGCTGCTTCTGGTAGGGCGCCTTCGCGGTACCACGACCTTTCGCTTGATCTTTTTCCTGCCCTACATACTGGCGGAGATCGCGGCTGGCCTCATCTGGCGCTTCGTCTATGACGGCGAGTATGGCTTTCTGGCCAAGATCTGGCAGGCTTTCGGCGCTTCACCCCCCTATGTTCTGGCAGAGCCCGACTTGGCCATGTACGCCATCCTGGTCGTGGTCGTTTGGAAGTATTTCGGCTTTCACATGATCTTGTATATCGCTGGCCTGCAACAAATCAACTCCAGCCTGTATGAAGCGGCGCGCATCGACGGAGCAAGTAGCTGGCAAATATTCAGGCGCATCACATTGCCGCTCCTGGGATCAACCATCCGCCTGTCGGTTTTCTTTGCCATCATCGGCTCCATCCAGCTCTTTGACATCATCATGCCGCTGACTAAGGGCGGCCCGTCTGACAGCACGCAGACGATGGTCACCTTCCTCTACAGCTACGGTGTGACGCGCATGCAGATCGGTTTCGGCAGCGCAGTGGGCGTGGTGCTGTTCCTCATTTGCGTAGTGTTTGCGTTCGGCTACAAACGGGTCTTGATGCGCGATGACTGATAACGCATCCAATCACCGGGCTGCGACTGCCTCGCCACGCGTCGCCGCAGGCGGGGTGCCCGTCATGCTGCGCTATGCGGTTCTGTTCGTCGTTGCGGGTGTGGTGCTGGTTCCGCTGATCGCAACGGCTTTGGGAGGCTTCAAATCACTGGGCTATCTGCGCGTCGATCCGTTCGGGCTGCCGCGCGAGTGGGAGTGGACGAACTACTGGGACATTCTCTCGGGGGGGCGCTATTGGCGGCTAATGCTGAACTCGGTGATCATCGCCGTGCTTACGGTCGTACTCACGGTTGGCGTTTCTGCAATGGCTGCTTTTGCTTTCGTCCATGTGCGGTTCTTCGGCGCCACGTTCCTCTTCAACTACCTGCTTCTAGGTCTGATGTTCCCGGCCGCCACGGCCATCTTGCCCCTGTTCATCAAGATCCGGGACCTCGGCCTGCTGGATACCTACTGGGGCGTGGTGCTGCCGCAGGTAGCGTTCGGGGTGGCGACCAGCGTGCTGCTTTTTCGCAATTACTTCAAGCAACTTCCGGCGGAGCTCTTCGAGGCCGCGCTCATTGACGGCTGCGGCTACTTCAAGTTCTTCTGGTACATCGTGCTGCCGCTGTCGCGGCCCATCCTGGCCACCGTCTCGGTCATCGTGTTCGTGCACAGCTGGAACGCTTATTTGCTGCCGCTCGTGGTCTTCAACCGCGAATCCAACTATCCCTGGCCGCTGGGCATCATGGCCTACCAGGGGGAGTACTCGACCGAATGGAACCTGGTACTGGCGTTCATCACCCTGACGATCCTGCCGGCGGTGATCATGTTCTTCGCCGCCCAAAAACACATCGTCGCCGGATTGACCGCAGGTTCGGTCAAGGGCTGACGCAGGCAAGGCACAAAGGAGAAGCGCATTGGCATCCGTCAACATTCGAGGCGTGGAAAAGACCTTCGGCACCGAGCGCATCATTCGCGGCGTCGACTTGGGTGTCGCGGACGGTGAATTCGTGATCCTGGTGGGTCCGTCGGGCTGCGGTAAATCCACCTTGCTTCGCATGATCGCCGGGCTGGAGGACATCACCGTCGGCGAAATAAGCATCGGCGACAGAGTCGTGAACCACCTGCCGCCAGCCGAGCGCGACATCGCCATGGTGTTCCAGAACTACGCCCTGTACCCGCACATGACCGTGGCGCAGAACATGTCGTTTTCGCTTGAGATGAATGGTGCAGGCAAGGAAGAGATCGGACAGAAAGTGCAGCGCGCTGCGGAAATACTGGGCCTGGTCCCATTGCTGGGGCGCCTGCCCAAGGAGCTGTCAGGTGGCCAGCGCCAGCGAGTGGCCATGGGGCGTGCAATCGTGCGCGACCCGAAGGTCTTTCTTTTCGATGAGCCCCTCTCCAATCTCGACGCCAAGCTGCGGGTTCAGATGCGTACGGAGATCAAGGCACTGCACCAGCGCCTGCGCACCACCATGATCTACGTGACGCACGACCAGGTGGAAGCCATGACCATGGCCGATCGCATCGTCGTTCTGCATGATGGCGTGGTCGAGCAGGTTGGTGCGCCGTTGGAGCTGTACGACCGGCCCGCCAACCTGTTCGTCGCTGGTTTCATTGGCAGCCCGGCGATGAACATCCTGAAGGGCACGCTCCATGCCGACGGTTTTCACGCAGAAGGCGGGCTGGTGCTGCCAGTAGCCAAGCCTGCGTCGCCGCCACAGGCGGGCGCCGTGCTCTACGGTGTGCGCCCCGAGCACTTCACCTTGTCCGACACGGGAGTGCCAGCTTTGGTGAAGATCGTTGAGCCCACCGGATCGGAAACGCAGGTGATCGCTGAACTCGGCGGGCAAGCCATCACGGTCCTTTTCAGGGAGCGCATCGAAGCGCGCCCGGGCGAGATCCTGCACATCGCGCCGCTGGCCGAACGTGCCCATCTGTTTGACGCGGCGAGCGGTCTGCGTTTAGCTTGAGTCGTTGCACATGCCTACCTCCACCCTGATCCAGAACCCGATCCTCAAGGGCTTCAATCCTGACCCGTCCATCCTCCGCGTGGGCGACGACTACTACATTGCGACATCCACCTTCGAGTGGTTCCCGGGCGTGCAGATCCATCATTCGCGGGACCTGGTGCATTGGAGGTTGATTACCCGCCCACTGACACGCCCCAGCCAGCTCAACATGCTCGGCGACCCCGACTCGTGCGGTATCTGGGCGCCCTGCCTTTCGTACGCTGACGGGCTTTTCTACCTGATCTACACCGACGTCAAACGTTATGGCCAGACCTCGAACGCGGGCGCGGCCGGGGGCGCATCGCTGCGCGATTTTCATAATTTCCTGGTCACCTCGGCCTCAATCGATGGCGAATGGTCCGATCCCGTCTATCTCAATAGCAGCGGCTTCGACCCTTCTCTGTTTCATGACGACGATGGGCGTAAGTATCTGGTCAACCAATTGTGGGATCACCGGCCAGGCAAGAACCGCTTTGCCGGCATCGTGCTGCAAGAGTATTCCCCTGCGCAGGGCCAGTTGGTCGGCGAGCGTATCAACATCTTTGCGGGCACGCCGATCGGGTTTACCGAGGGGCCGCACCTGTACAAGCGGAACGGTTACTACTACTTGATCACCGCCGAGGGTGGAACAGGCTGGGGCCACGCAGTCACGATGGCGCGCTCGCGCGAACTCCGCGGTCCCTACGAGCTCCATCCCGACACCTACATCCTCAGCTCGCGCGATCGGCCGGATGCCCCTTTGCAGCGGGCCGGCCATGCCGACCTTGTGGAAACGCAAGACGGACAGACGTATATCGCCTACCTGTGCGGCCGTCCCTTGACCAATCGCGGAACCTGCACTCTTGGGCGCGAAACTGCAATCCAGCCGATGGTGTGGGGTGCTGACGATTGGTTGAGGACCGACGGCGCGTCAGCGTTGGTCCAGTTGCAGGCGCGAGCTCCCGCGCTGCCGACACACCCGTTCGCAAGCGTTCCCGAGCGAGAGGATTTCGATACGCCCGAGCTCCCCACCGATTTCCAGTGGCTTCGCTCACCCTGGCCCGAGGAGCTGTTTAGCCTGACAGCGCGGCCGGGGCACTTGCGTCTGTTCGGCCGCGAAACGGTGGGCAGCTTCTTCAAGCAATCGCTGGTCGCCAGGCGCCAGCAGGCGCACTGCTACAGCGCCCGGACCCGCGTTGAGTTCGAACCCCGCCACTTCCAGCAGCAGGCCGGGCTGATCTGCTACTACAACAGCACCAAGTTCCATTACCTCTACCTGTCTCACGACGAGGTACTCGGCAAGCATGTGCGGGTAATGTCGAGCCTGCCCAACCACATGTCGGCCGATGCGTTCTCGGCCCCGGTAACAGTCAAACCCGGGATGCCTGTGGAATTGCGAGTTGAGGTGGACATGGAGCGGCTGTATTTCGCCTATCGGGCCGAGGGCGGTGCGTGGAAGTGGCTTCCCTTCCAATTCGACGCCAGCATCCTCTCAGATGAAGCCAGCGCGCCGGGGCGTGCCAACTTCACGGGTGCTTTCGTGGGAATGGCATGCCAGGACATGTCAGGTAGCGGACTGGCTGCCGACTTCGACTATTTCGAGTATCGGGAGCGATCGTATCGGGCCGATCCCTGCGCAGATTAGATAGAGCAAGCGATCATGACCAGGGCTGCTGCGGCAGCATAGCCTGTGAAAATCTCAGTGAAGGACGGCTTGCATCACACGCGTATGCAGGAAGGAATCTGTCCGCCTTCAATCGGGGCGATGGTGCCGCTCTTCTTCAAATCAGTCACCAGCGATGGGGCACCATGCATGTTGCCCGCGAGACGTTTAAGCAATTGGCGGAATCAGGAAGTCTCAGGATCGCCTTCTAGCGGCCTGTCAGGTCCAACCCCCGTCGATGACAAGATCCTGCGCGGTCATCATCTCGCTGTCATCAGAAGCCAGGAACAGTGCCGCCTTCGCAATGTGTTCGGGCATGAGATCCCGAGGCAGGCACTGCGAGCGAGCCAGCTCCGCCTTGGATTCGGGCGTGACCCACAGCCGCAATTGCTTTTCCGTCATTGTCCAACCCGGCACCAGGGTGTTCACCCGGATGTGGAAGGGCCCGAAGTCTCGCGCCAGGCTCCTGGTGAGCCCCTGCACGGCTGCCTTGCAAGTGGTGTAGACCGGCATGCCGCCTTGCTTGAGCATCCAGCTGACCGAACCGAAGTTGATGATGGAGCCACCGCCCAGTGTCTTCATGTCGGATGCGACTTCCTGTGCCGCGAAGAACTGGTGCTTCAGGTTCACGGCGACACCCGCATCCCAGGATTGCGGTGTTGTGTCCTCGATCCGGTGCCGTTCGTCGTTGGCCGCGTTGTTTAACAACACCCGGATGGGTCCGATCTCAGAGCGAATCGCTTCAATCGCCCGGCATAACTCGCTCGTGTCGGTCACGTCCCCACGCATGAAATGCACGCGCTTGCCGGACTCTTTCGCCACGCTTGCCTGCAGGGCGAGCGCATTGTCCACGTCGATGTCGATGAACCCGACCTTCGCATCCTGCGCTGCGAACTGGCGTACCAACGTGGCGCCGATGCCGGTAGACCCCCCGGTGATGAGGACAGATCGGCCCTTCAGGCTGGGATAGCGGGTTTGTATGTCCATGTGAATCGTCTCCTAGATTATGGTGTGCGGACGGGGATGCAAGGCGCGATGCTAGGCCCGCCTCGGCTTGGGCGCCAATTCAATTTCTGGCACAAGCGATAGCAATCTGCACATCCTGTGTCCAGAGGAACTTTCCTCAGGAGACGGAGGTCAGTCCCCCACCCAGCGAAGTTCGGAGGCGCGCAGGTGGGCGAGCATGGCGGCTTGCGCGGCTATCGGGTCGCGTGTGTCCAGTGCGCTCAGGATAGCTTCATGCTCCTTCAGGGCAGCCTTCCAGGTGCGAGGGTTCTCATATTTCGAAGACAGCTTGGCCGAGATCGGGCTGTGCCGTTCATTGAACAGTTCGGCGATCAGGCGCGCCATCACCGAATTGCCACTCATCTCCGCGAGCGTCATGTGAAAGCGGCGGTCCAGATCCAGCGAGGCCCGGTTGCGCTCTGTTTCCGCCCGCATGCGGGTGACAATCGTCCGAAGCTGTTTGAGCTGCTCCGGCGTGCCGCGCGCGCAGGCGAGAATCACCACCGCGCTCTCCAGGGCGGAGCGCGTCTGCATCAGTTCCCTGGGACTCTCCCCGAGTGCCGGCGTAGCCTTCCCGGAGGTGCGTTTGGGTTGCGGGCAGACATAGACACCCGATCCGCTACGGATCTCAAGGCTACCCTGGACGTCCAGGGCGATCAACGCCTCGCGCAATGAAGGCCGGGAAACACCAAGGAGCAAGGCTAGTTCGCGTTCGGCCGGCAGGCGGTCGCCGACCTGGAACGATCCTTTGGTGATCAATTCTCTGATCTGATCGGCGATCTGCTGGTACAGGCGCCGAGTTTCGGCAGGTTTGATAACGCTCATGGCAGGAGAAGTTGACGGACGGATCATACAGTCGGGCAGTGCTCCTTTAGCGGACATGGCCAGCGAGCGGCAATAAAAATCTTGCGTGGTCAGACCAAAATTGATACATTTCAAAAATTGGCATGACCAATTATGAACCTTCAACGCCTTGATCTCGCCTCGATCCGACTGGTGGTGCTTTGCGCCGAATCCGGTTCACTATCGGAAGCTGCACGCCGTTGCCATCTGTCTCTGTCGGGGGCCAGTCACCGGCTGAAGGCTTTCGAGGACGCGGTGGGCGAGCCCGTTTTCCAGCGGCATCGCCGGGGACTGCGCATCACCACGCGCGGGCATCACGTGGTTTACTGCGGCATGCAGCTTCTGGACTGGGTCGATCGCCTGGTCGGACCAGTTTTGTTCGATGAGGCGGAGCGAATTCTGGGCAGGGTATCGGGGCCTCATGATGTCTCGCTTCCGCTGCTGGATTCGTCCCCAGGCTTTCCGAGATTCGAAAGCTCGCCGCCGAGGGTGGTCAGTCCAAATTAGCGGATATATAGTCGCTGGTCTGACCACTGTACAAGGCCAATCATGCTGACCGTGATCTGTGAAGCCCCGGGATCGCTGCGGGCCTTCGACCGGGATATGCCGATCCGCGCAAGCGATGAAGTTCTCATCCGGGTACGTCGGGTAGGTATCTGTGGGACCGACCTGCACATCTTCACCGGCAGCCAGCCCTACCTGGAGTATCCCCGCGTGATGGGGCACGAGCTCGCCGGCGAAGTCCACGAGGCGCCACCCGCGTCAGGCCTGCGCAAAGGGGATCCGGTCTACGTGATGCCGTATCTTTCCTGCGGAAACTGTGGCGCCTGCCAGCAGGGCAAGACGAATTGTTGCGTTCATCTGCAGGTTCTCGGCGTCCATCGCGATGGTGCTCTGGCGGAATACCTCGCCGTGCCCACGGCCTTCGTTCACCGCGCCGAAGGTCTTACCCTGGATCAGGCGGCGATGCTTGAGTTCCTGGCCATCGGAGCGCACGCCACGCGCCGGGCAGATGTGCAACCCGGTCAGCGCGTGCTGGTCGTCGGCACCGGTCCCATCGGAATGGCAGTGTTGATCTTCGCTGGACTGCGTGGCGGCCAGGTGACGGTGCTGGACGCCCGGGCCGAACGCGTGCGGTTCTGCATGGACCAGCTAGGGGCGCATGCCGGCGTGGTTCTCGGGCCGGATGACGAGGCTGAGCTTGCACGGCTGACGGCAGGGGCGTTCTTCGACGTGGTGTTCGATGCCACTGGCAACGCCAGAGCCATGGAGCGCGGATTCCGGTTCATCGCCCACGGTGGCAAGTACGTCCTTGTTTCCATCGTCCGCGACAGCATCACTTTCTCCGATCCCGAGTTCCACAAGCGCGAAGCCACGCTACTCGGCAGTCGCAACGCGACGGTCGAGGACTTTCGGACGGTCATCGATGCGATGCGTGCCGGGCGGGTGCCGCATGCTGCGCTGAACACGCACCGCTTGTCTCTGGCCGAACTTCCCGAGCGCTTCAAGAGCCTGCTCGATCCTGCGCAGGGTGTGGTCAAGGCCATCGTGGAGTGCTGAGACGCCCCAAGCCCTTCCAGGACTATCTGCAGGGCGGCTGCGTCTGAGCGAATTCGCTGGTGGACCGCATCGTGTCGTCCCCCGCTTCATCCGGTAGGTCCGTAGCCGGCGGTGTAATTCCTTCCTGGAACATTCGCTCGCGGATATCGCCAAAAACCATGAACAGAAGAAGGCGGCGTGTCGCTCGGCTGCTGAGCTTGCCGCCCGCGTTGGCGTCACAGGCAAGGCGACGCGCCCGCGGCGCCTTGGGCCCTGAAGAAGAGGACGCAGCCTTCGAAGCGGCGCAAGCCAAGGGAAAGTCCCAATGCGACCTGTTGCGGCCAGACCAAAAATGAAATCGTTAAGTTTTGGCCTGACCAAATGCTTCGCGCAATCCTGCGCCTTTCTCAGATTGCCGGCGTCACGGACCGGCTCACTCTAAACAGGAGACAAGCATGCAAACGAGACGAGACATTCTGGCTGCAGGCGCGGCTGCTACCCTGGCCAGCCTGGGCGGGCCGGCACTCGCGCAGACCCACGAGCCGGCCTGCTTTAAACCGTTCACTGGCAACAAGAAGGTTATCCAGTATCCGGCCAAGAAAGGACCTTATCGCATCGCGCTGGCCAATGGCTACGCCGGCAACAGTTGGCGCATCCAGATGATCAAGTCGCTGAAGGCCTATGCGGCGACTCCGGAGATGAAGCCGCACATCAAGGAATTGAAGGTCGTGTCCACCGGCACGGATGTGGCCGCGCAACTGGGCGCCATCGACAATTTCATCAACGCGGGCTTCGACGCCATCCTTACTATCGCGGTGTCGCCCACCTCGTTCAAGCCCGTGATCAAACGAGCCAAGGAGGCGGGTGTTGTGCTGATCCCGTTTGACAATGTGCTCGACACGGACGAGGTGATCCAGGTGAACGAGGACCAGCTGGAGATGGGGCGCCTGATGGGCCGCTGGCTGGAGAAGAACGGGGTCACTAGCGGCAAGGTGCTGGAGATCCGGGGTTTGCCGGGTAACTCGGTAGATCGCGACCGCCATCTGGGTTTCCGCGAAATCATGAACAAGCACAAGCAGGTTCAGATCATTGAAGTGGTGGGGAACTGGGACGACGGCACCTCGCAGAAGGTGGCTGCCGACGCCATCGCCGTGCACGGCCGCTTCAACGGCATCTACACGCAGGCGGGCTCCAATGGCACCATCCGTGCGCTGATCGAGGCCAAGCACCCGTTTGTACCCATTGGGGCAGAAGGGGAGAACGGTTTTCGCAAGATGGTCCACCAGCACCACAAGGAGGGCCTCAAGGGTGCCTCTGCCGCGCAGTCACCGGGCCTCGTCGCGGTGGCGCTGAAGGCTGCCGTTGCAGCGTTGCAGGGCCACAAGCTGCCGCAATACATCTCGGTGCCCATTCCCTACGTGGAGTACCAGGACATGGCGCCCGGCAAGAATTTCTACCCGGACTTGCCCGACACCTTCTACGTGGCCAACGAATTCCCGCCGTGCAATATCAACCTGACGGCGCCGGACATCATGAAGCAGAGCGAGGGGAACACCTAAGCGCTGCCCCTGGGTTCCAATGCCGGGTTCCGCGGTGGAGTCCGGCTTTTTCTGTAGGGAGTTTTTTTCTTTTCGTGACCCAGAAACCTCTGCTCGAACTTCAGGGCATCACCAAGCACTATGGCGGCGTATGTGCGCTTGATCGCGCGGACTTCTCCTGCGCGCCGGGCGAAATCCACGCCGTTCTGGGCGAGAACGGTGCCGGCAAGTCGACCTTGATCAAGATCATCGCCGGCGTCGTCCAGCCCGACGCCGGCCGCATTCTGCTGGACGGCCAGGAACTGCGGCTGGGCTCACCCAACACCGCACGCGAGCGCGGCATCGTGTGCGTGTTCCAGGAACTGTCGTTGGTGCCGGACCTGTCCGTATGCGACAACATCTTTCTGTCCAGGCCTCCGATGAGATACGGCCTGATTGACGCCAGGGCCCAACAAAACCGCGCAACCGAACTGCTGTCCCTGTTGGGCTGCGACGATATCCATCCCATGGATCGGGTGCGCGATCTGCCGCTGTCCCGCCGGCAGGTGGTCGAAATTGCCAAGGCGCTCGGCGCAAAGCCGCGCCTGCTCATTCTGGACGAGGCGACCTCCGCCCTCAGCAGCGAGGATGTGGAACGCCTGTACCGCCTGCTTTTCAGTTTGCGGGACCAGGGTGTCGCGGCGCTGTTCATTTCGCACCGCATGCACGAGGTCAAGGCGCTTGCCGACACCTGTTCGGTATTTCGCAGCGGCCGCCGCGTCGATACTTTCGCCAGTGGCACCCGGTCCGATGCCGAGGTGGTGCAGCTCATGATTGGCCGTGACGTCGCCAAGTCATATCCGCCCAAGACCGGGCCGGCCACGGACGCACCGTCGGCTGTCAGGGTCAAGTCCCTGAACTGGGACCCCGACCTCCGGGACATTTCGCTGGAGATCCGGCAAGGTGAAATCGTTGGCCTGGGCGGGCTGGACGGGCAAGGCCAGCGCGAACTGCTGCTGGCGCTTTTTGGTGTGCTCAGGGGCGTACACGGCGAGTTCGAGGTCTTCGGCCAGCCGGTTCTCGGTTTGACACCTCACAAGTGCAAAAAGCCGGAGCTCGGGATTGCCCTGATTCCGGAGGATCGCAAGACCGAGGGGCTGGTCCTGCCGATGAGTATTCGAGAGAACGCCAGCCTTGCGCGCCTGGAGGCGCTCAGCCGCAATGGTCTGCTCAGCCCGGCAGCCGAGAAGGCTGCCGTGATGCAGATGGTGGACAAGCTGCGCATCAAGCTCGGCTCTGTGGAAGACCCGGTGCAGACCCTGTCAGGGGGCAATCAGCAGAAGGTGGTGATTGCCAAATGGTTGATGGCTCAGCCGCGGGTGCTTCTGCTGAACGATCCCACGCGCGGCATCGACGTGGCCACCAAGCAGGAGATCTATGTCCTGCTACGCCAGCTGGCTTCCCAGGGCGTGGCCATCCTGCTCTACTCCACCGACTACGAAGAGCTGATCGGCCTGGCTGACCGCGTCCTGATCATGTACGAGGGACGTATCGCGCGTACGCTCGTCGGAGCCGAGATCACCGAGCAGGAGATCGTGGCTGCGTCCCTCAACGTGTCGCTCGCGGCACCCGAACAGGAGGTCGTCGCATGAACAGGCGCGAAGAATGGTTGCGTCTGCTGCGCCGCAACGGCGGCCCGCTGGGCGCGCTGGTGGTGTTTGTCCTGATGTTCTCGCTCTACTTGCTGGAACATCCGCGCTCGATCTCCGTGGCCATCGTCACCACGGCCTCGAACAAGGCAGCGCTGCTGGCAATCGTTGCGATGGCCCAGACACTCCCGGTCATCACGCGCGGACTGGACCTTTCCGTTGGGATGGTGATGGTGCTCACCAGTTGCCTGGCTTCCGTCGTTGTGAACGGTGCGCCCTGGCAGGTGGCGCTTGGCGTGGTGCTGGTGCTGGCAACCGGTGCAGCGGCTGGCGCACTCAACGGCGCGATCGTGGTGCTCGGACGCCTGCAGCCGATCATCGTCACGCTCGCCACGGGCGCAATGTTCTTCGGTTTTGCTTTGCTGCTGCGTCCGTCGCCGGGCGGCGAAGTTAGCGAGGGACTGTCGGACGCGCTGACCGGCCGTCTTTTTGGCGTGGTCCCGACCACACTGGTGTTGCTCGTCGCGGTCATTGTGCTGGGGTGGATGCCCTTCAGGCGCACCATCATCGGCCGGGCCTGCTATGCGGTGGGGTCGTCCGAACAGGCCGCCTACCTCTCGGGTGTGCCGTTGCAACGGGCCAAGTTCATCGCCTACACCGCCGCTGGCCTGCTTTCCGGCCTGGCTGGGCTTCTGTTGTCGCTGATTTCCCTGTCGGGTGAAGCCAGCTCGCCGCAGGCGGGCCTGTATACCCTCAATTCCATCGCGGCAGTAGTGATCGGTGGAACCTCACTTTACGGCGGTAGCGGGGGTATGGTGGGCTCGGTGCTGGGAGCCTTTGTGTTGCGTACCATTGGCGATCTTCTGTTCGTGTTCGATGCACCGGCGCTTTGGCAACCGCTGTTTGAGGGACTTATCCTTCTGGCCGCCGTGTGTGTTGGTGCGCTGCACGTGCTTCGCCTGCGAAACCGCCTGGACCTGTTCTGATGACCAGCCTCTCCGTCGATACCCGACGCCCCGCTGCCAGCGTCAAGAACCTGTTTCAGCGACTGCTGTTGAATCCCCCGGCCATGGTGGCTCTGTGTTCGGTGGTTCTTCTGCTGGCCGCCAGCGCCATCAACAGCAACTTCCTGATGCCGGGTTACCTGCTGCTGCAACTGCAGATCGCCGCCTTCCTCGGCATCGCAGCCGCCGGACTCATGGCCGTCATCCTGCTGGGCCACATTGACCTGTCGGTGCCTTGGACCATCACCACCGGTGCAATGATGGCCGCGGCGGCGGGCGCCACCTACGGCGCTGGCTGGGCAATCCCCGTGGGCATCGCCTGCGGCGCGTTGATCGGTCTGGTCAATGGGTTGGGGGTTGCGATCCTGCGCATCCCTTCGATGATTTTCACGCTCGGCGCCAATGCTGTGCTACAGGGCCTGATGGTCCTTTATTCCGGCGGACACGCACCGGTGCACGGCGCCACCGAACTGATGCGTGCCCTGGGCGTGGGCAAGACGCTGGGCGTACCCAATGCCGTGTGGACCTGGGTGGCGGTGTCCTTGCTGTTCTACCTGGTGCTCACGCGCACTGCCATCGGCCGCTACGTGTACGTCATCGGAAACACCGAGCGCGCCGCCTACCTGTCGGGCGTGCGTACCGGCAAAGTGATCGTGCTGTGCTTCGTTGCCTGCGGTGCGCTGGCGGCGCTCGCCGGCATCCTGCTCGCTGGCTACTCGGCCAACGCGTACCAGGCGATGGGTGATCCTTACGTGCTGCCCGCAATCGCCGCAGTCGTGCTGGGCGGCACCAATATCCTGGGCGGTCGCGGCAGCTACCTGGGCACCGTCGCGGGCGTGATGTTCATCGTGCTGCTGCAAAGCGTGCTCGCAGTGCTGCAGATGCCGGAGGCGGGCCGCCAGATCATCTACGGGGCGTTGATCCTGTGCATGCTGCTGCTGTATGGCCGCTCGGCCAGGGTGAGGTGATCGTGGCCGACCGCTACGGCATTCGGGGCGACTTCCTGCTGCACGATGCACGTTTTCGCGGACTGGTTCCGCCGAACGGCTTCGTCGAGAAGCTTTTCACCGGCACGCGCTGGGCCGAGGGCCCTGTGTACTTCCCGGCCGGCGACTTCCTGCTGTTCAGCGATATCCCGAACGACCGCATCTTGCGGTGGGTGCCCGACGGCGCGGGCGCGGGCAGCGTGGTGGAGTTTCGCAGGCCCTCCAACTTCGCCAACGGTCATACGCGCGACGGCGTAGGCCGTCTCGTCAGTTGCGAGCATGGCACGCGCTGCGTCGGTCGCACCGAGCTCGACGGCCGGCGCACCGTGATCGCCAGCGCCTTCGACGGCAAGCGGCTGAACTCGCCCAACGACGCCGTTGTCGCGCCAGATGGGGCCGTGTGGTTCTCTGATCCGACTTATGGGATCCTGTCCGACTACGAGGGTTACGTGGCCGAGCCCGAGTACGGTGGCCGCTATGTCTTTCGGGTCGACCCCGGGACCGGTCGGATCGACGCCGCCGCCACGGACTTTGTGCAGCCCAATGGTCTGGCGTTTTCGCCGGACGGCGCGCGCCTGTATGTGGCGGACTCGGGAGCATCGCATGATCCTCAGGGGCCGCGGCACATCAGAGCCTTTGAAGTGGCGGCTGGCGGCCGGCTGCGTGGCGGCGAAGTGTTCGCCACCGTGGACGCGGGGATACCGGACGGCTTGCGTGTGGACCTGCGCGGCAACGTTTGGACGAGCGCCGGTGATGGCGTGCATTGCTTCTCGCCGCAGGGTGATTTGCTCGGCCGGATACTTGTTCCGGAGCCGGTGGCCAATCTGGAGTTTGGCGGGCCGCGAGGTAACCGCCTCTTCATTACTGCCACGACGTCGCTGTACGCCTGCTACCTGGCGACGTCTGGTGCCTGGACACGCAGTCTTCTGGGCACCTAACCCCGGCGAGGCTTCTCAGCCATTTCCTTTGCCATCGATGCGCTTCTCTTGCACGAATTGCAGGAGATCCTGTGCCCCGGTGCTGGCGCGTGCAGCAGGCCGGGGCCGGACTGTCCGCGTCAATACTTGCGGTTCGGGAATTCCTTGGCTGCCACTTCGGCCGGGAACACGCCCTCGATGGACTTGATCCAGCGCGGCAATGTCTGTCCGGCGGCGGCTTTGGCGGCCGCTTCCATCAGCTGGGGACCTAGCAAGGGATTGCACTCGACGCTGACATTCATCTTGCCTGCGATCATCGCCTCGAAGGCGCCCTTGACGGCATCCACGCCGATCACCAGGATATCCTTGGCCGGCTTCAGGCCGGCTTCCTCGATGGCCTGGATCGCGCCGATGGCCATGTCGTCGTTGTGCGCGTAAAGCACGTTGATTTTCTTGCCCTCGGCCTTGAGGAAAGCCTCCATCACCTCTTTGCCCTTCGCGCGGGTGAAGTCGGCGGTCTGGGAGCGGATGATCTTGTAGCGCGGGTGGGCTTTGAGAACTTCCTCGAAACCTTTCTTGCGTTCGATGGCGGGATCGGAACCCACGGTGCCCTGCAGTTCGACGATGTTCACGTCGCCGGTGGTGTTCTTGGTGTGATCCAGCAGCCACTGTGCGGCGCGCCGGCCTTCCTCGACGAAGTCCGAACCCACGAAGGTGGTCCAGGTGGAAGGATCTTTCACCACCACACTCCGGCTTTCCAGGATGACCGGGATCTTGGCGGCCTTGGCCTCCCGCAGCACGGTATCCCAACCCGTGGTGACCAGCGGCGCGAGGATGATGACGTCCACCTTCTGGGCGATGAAGGAGCGGATCGCCTTGATCTGGTTCTCCTGCTTCTGCTGCGCGTCAGAGAACTTCAGCTCATAGCCGGCCGCGCTTGCGGCGGCTTTGACGGAATCCGTATTGGCTGTGCGCCACTCGCTTTCAGCGCCGGTCTGCGCGAAGCCGATTACCAGCTTCTTGCCTTTTGCCTGGCTCCAGGCCGGCGTCGCCCAGGCATAGGCCAGGCCGGCGCACGCCAGCACCGCGCCAAAGCTGCGTCGTTTCATCGATTTCATTTTGTGTCTCCTGCGTTTATATATAGGTCAATGGGATGCAGCACTCTCGCCTTGCGGCTCGCCCGGTGCTGTGGCGGGCGGCCGAACTCAGCCGGGGTACCAGACCACACGTGGATCGTCAGGTGCCCGTTCATATGACCACGCGGATTCGACCATGCGAACCATGTCAAATTTCGGCCGCCAGCCCAGCAAAAACTTGGCTTTGGTGTTGTCCAGCCACGTGGAGCGGTAAGGGGTACGGACTGGCACGAGTGGCAGGCCCCGCGTATGGGACAGGTATTCGCCAAGTGCTCCGTAGTCGAGAGGCTCGTCCATGCACACATTCATCAGTTGCTGCCGGGCTCGCGGCGAGTCCAGGGCCAACAGGATGGCATCAACCAAATCCTCCACGTGAATGAAATTGCGCTTGACTGGCTGTCCCTCGGGATCAAGCATTACCGGGACAGCGCCGGTGCGCGTGTGATCCCGTGCTTCGTTTTCGGGCACCAGATCGCGCCAGCGTGGACCTCCGAACACATCGTCGCCGAAGGACAGGGTGAACCGGAAATCGTCCTTCTCCATGATCCAGGGGGCGCGCAGGCAGCAGCCGTTGAGGCCGTACTGGATCTGGTACTGCTGGAGCATTACCTCCTCCAGCACCTTGGACAGCGCATAGCAACCTGGGTAGGCGGTATGCGGCTGGCTCTCTACGACCGGTACCGGATGCGCGTAGTGGAAATGCCCGATGGCCGCATCGCCGCCCACCAGAATGAACTGCCGGAAAGTGGGGCTCACGCGGCAGCCCTCAAGCAGCCAGAACATGCCCTTGACGGCGACATCCATCACTTCGTCCGGCGTTTCCTTGCTTGTGGCCAGGTGCAGCACATGCGTCACGTCGTGAAGGGCGGTCTGCACATCCTCGCGATTCTGGATGGAGCCACGCACACACTCCAGCCGTGCATGAGGTTGCAACACGCGGTTGTGGCAGAGCGCTCGCACGCGGAAATGCCCGAGACGGGCGTCCTCCAGCAATCGCTGGATGAACGCGCGGCCCACCTTGCCGGTGGCGCCGGTGACGAGAAGGAATCCGGAGGAAAGAGATGGTTGCATGCGGGCCTTCTGAAAGGCGGATAGTAGCAAGCCAGTTCCGCGCGATCAATCATGTTTTGGGTTTGATCCATACGTGGATTCATATGGATTGCGGCCCGCATCGATCCGGGGTTGCACTCCGGGTTTCGCGCTTTCAGAGGGAAAACGACGCGGGTGCAAACGGCACGGCGAAGCCGGCCGTGGCAAGCGGGGCGTGACCCTCGGACGTGAGCCTTCACCGATTAGAGAGGGAGGCAGTTCAGTGCTGGTTCGCTGCACGACACCGGTGCCGGCCCCGTCTCTCCTGGACACTGTGATCGGATGCTTGCGCGGAGTGGAACTGCGCGCCCTGTGCGACACGGGGACGCTTGATCGACCTCTGTTTTCCCACAGTTTCATGCGATGGTCAGACCAATATTGACATTGACGCAATATTGGTCTTACCATCATTCGCGAATCCTGCCGGAGACGTTTCACGTCCGATGGAGCCTCGATCAGTACGAAACACGGTTCAGTCACCACTGCCTCACCGTATGGACAGGGTCGTTCCGGAACGACCCGTCAACCTGATAAGGAGAAATACATGAAGGAGACAAGGAACAAGGGCCTGAGGTGCTGCTGGGCATGACGTGGCTCGTCACGGCATGCGGGGGGTACGGTGCCGCCGACCAGGCGCTGCAGGCTGCGATCGAAGCTGCCGAGCGTAATGCCCCACCCGGCAAACGACCCATCGTCGAGACGCACATTCACTTCTGGCAAATGAGCCGTCCGGGTGGTGTGCCGTGGCCCACAGCGGCGGAAGGGCCGATCTTTCGCGATGTGCTGCCGCCGGAGTACAGCGCATTTGCCAAGGCCCAGGGTGTGGTGGCGGCCGGGATTGTGGAAGCGAGCAGGATCGTCCAGGACAACCAGTGGATTCTCGACCTTGTCAGGAACGATCCGTTTTACTCTTTCTTCGTCGGAAACCTCGAGATTGGTGCGCCGACTTTTGCTGCCGACCTCGCACGTTTCGCCGCTGACCCGCGCTTCGTGGGAATCCGTGGCTATCTCACCGGCCCGGCCGAGGGCATTACGCTCAGCGCGGCACAGCTCACCAGTTTGCGCGACCTGGCAGCGCGCGGGATGACGCTCGACATCATCAGCCGGGGAAGCAAAAACCCGAAGAGCCAGGTTCAGGCGTTGTGTACCGCGGTGCCCAACCTGCGCATCATCATTGACCACCTGGGTGGCGCAACCGGGCCCGCGGTCGACCCTACATGGGCGCATGACATTCGCCGCCTCGCCAGCGCTTGCCCGCGTCTGTACATGAAATTCTCCTCGTTCTATGACATGTACGCTCCCGGTGACGTGGTTTTTCCGTCACCTACCGACCTCGCTTCGTACAAGCCGCACTTCGACGTGCTGATGTCCGCGTTCGGTAAGGACCGCCTGATCTGGGGCAGCAACTGGCCGGTGATCACGCTGCATGGGACTTTTGAGGCACAGATCGCCATCGCCGAGGCGTATCTGGCCCCTTTCGGTACCGGCGTGCGCGACAAGGTGATGTTCAAGAACGCCCTCGCGTTCTATCACCGGCACAAAGCGTAGTGAGCGAGGCCAGAAAGTCGCGGCTCAGGCCCGGCGGCTTTCCCTCCACGAGGCCGGCGTCTCCCCCAGTTCCCTCTTGAACACTGTATTGAGGTACTGGACGGAACGAAAGCCGCTCGCCCGTGCGATGTCATCGATGCCCATTTGTGTGTTGCTCAGCAATTGAAAGCACCGCTGCAACTTGTGCTGCAGGATCTCGTCGTGCACAGAGCGTTTCAACTCGCGGCGAAAGTACATCTCCAGTGATGAGCGCGACAGCCCCACCGTTTCGGCAACTTGCTCCGTCTTGATGCCCTGGCAGGCATATTGGCGGATGTAGTGGAGTGCGCGCATCACGGTTGCGCTGTGCTCGACATCGCGCGCGGTGGAAGCGCGCGAATGCACGCTTACCGGGGGCACAACCACCCTTACGTCGCCCACCGGCGAGCCGCTCAGGGCCTGGTGCAGCAGGTGTGCCGCGCGATAGCCCATTTCGTGCGTTCCCTGGCTGACCGAGCTGAGCTGGATTCTTGTCAGGTGCTGGCCCAGCGTGTCGTTGTCGATGCCGATGATGGCGACTTCATCGGGCACAGCGATGGCGCCGACGATGCAGGCCTGCAGCACCTGCCGCGCGCGCGCGTCCGTGACGGCGACGATGCCAACGGGCTTGGGCAGGCTTTCCAGCCAGGAAAGCAGTTTCCTTGTAGCGCTGCTCCATGTGGGCGCGCTGGTGGCCAGGCCCCGGTGGATCTCCCCTGTCAGCCCATCGCGGGCAAGCCAGGCGGTGAACGCGTTCTCGCGCTCCTGGGCCCAGCGGTTGAGTGGCGACTCCGGCAGGCTATAGCAGGCAAAGCTGGAAAGCCCTGACGCCACCAGGTGGGTCAGCGCGTGTGCGACCAGTTCCCTGTTGTCCGTAGCGACGTACGGCACATTGGCAGGGTAGTTCGCGGGATCCTCATAGGAACCCCCGACGGCGACGACAGGCACGCGCACCCCCGCGAGGGCGTTCGCTACGGCCGGATCGTCGTAGTCCGCGATGATCCCGTCGCCTTCCCAGTCATGGATGCCGTCAAGCCGGAAACGGAAATCCTCTTCGAGGAAGAGGTCCCAGGCGACACGGGTCTGGTTCACATAGTCGCCGATGCCCGTGATGATCTCGCGGTCGTACATTTTGCTCGCATGGAAAAGCAATGCCACGCGCAGCACGGTAGGTCCACTTTGACGGAGTGACGATTTCATGGGTCGTTTGGTTGATACAAAGACAAAGATATCGGCCGATTGTTGCGCTGCAGAAAGCAATTTCGCAAGTCACTCTCGCAAATTTCGCAATCGCGGGCGAAGACAGACGGCTCTAGGATGGGGCAATTGGAAGCTATTGCCCACTTTTCCCACACGACCATGAACTTTCTCGAATCCATCGCCCCCGTACGCTATGAGGGCCCCCAGGCCACGACTCCATTGGCCTACCGCCACTATGACGCCAACGCGCTGGTGCTGGGCAAGCCGATGGCGCAGCACCTGCGGCTCGCAGTCTGCTATTGGCACACCTTTGTCTGGCCGGGCAGCGACGTCTTCGGACAGGGCACGTTTGCCAGGCCCTGGCATGCCGGTGGGGACGAGTTGATGATGGCGCGGAAGAAAGCGGATGCGGCCTTTGGCCTGATTTCCCGATTGGGTGTCCCGTTCTACACCTTTCATGACACGGATGTGGCGCCGGAAGGTGCGAACCTGGCTGAGTACCGCAGCAATCTGTCTGCGATGGTGGACGTGCTCGCCCAGAAGCAGAAGGAAACCGGGATCTCGCTGCTGTGGGGAACGGCCAACCTCTTCAGCCATCCGCGCTACGCAGCCGGCGCGGCGAGCAACCCGGATCCCGACGTCTTTGCGTACGCCGCGACGCAGGTTTTCAGCGCACTCAATGCCACGCAGCAGCTTGGCGGCGCCAATTACGTGATGTGGGGCGGCCGCGAAGGCTACGACACCTTGCTCAACACCGATCTGCAGCGCGAGCGCAGGCAACTGGGCCGATTCATGCAGCTGGTCGTGAACCACAAGCACAAGATCGGTTTCAAGGGTCAGTTGCTCATCGAGCCCAAGCCGTTGGAACCGACCAAACACCAGTACGACTTCGACAGCGCCACCGTGTATGGTTTCCTCAAGGAATTCGGCCTGGAGAAGGAGATCAAGCTGAACATCGAAGCCAATCACGCCACTTTGGCGGGCCACAGCTTCCAGCACGAGATCGCCACGGCCGCGTCGCTGGGAATCTTCGGCAGCATCGATGCCAACCGCGGTGATCCGCAGAATGGTTGGGATACCGACCAGTTCCCCAACAGCGTCGAAGATCTCACGCTGGCGCTCTACGAAATCCTGCGGGCCGGCGGGATCGGAAGCGGGGGGTTCAACTTCGACGCGAAGGTGCGGCGCCAAAGCATGGACCCGATCGACCTCCTGCACGGCCATGTAGGCGCGATCGACGCGCTGGCGCTGGCGCTCAAGAGCGCCGCTCGATTGATAGAGTCCCGCGAGCTCGAGCAGTTTCGCCAGCAGCGCTACGCGAACTGGGAGGGTGAACTGGGGCAGCGCATCATCACGGGCGACATGAGCCTCAGCCAGCTTGCCGAACACGCCTTCGTCAACGACCTTCAGCCCAAGCCGGTCAGCGGTCGCCAGGAGTGGCTGGAGAACCGGGTCAACGCCGCGATCTTCGCCGGCACGGCCTGAAGACGCGAAGGCAGGAGTAATCAGTGAGCTTGACGGTCGGTTTCAAGGACGTGAGCAAGAGCTTCGGCCCCGTGCAGGTCCTGCACGGCGTCAGCTTCGAGCTCGCGCCTGGCCGGGTGTATGGCGTGCTTGGGGAGAACGGCGCAGGCAAGTCGACGCTGATGAAGATTCTGGCCGGCTACGAGGCGGCCAGCGAAGGCGTGGTGGAGCTGAGCGGGCATGCCGTGCGCTTCAAGGGCCCGCGTGAGGCCGAAGCCGCCGGGGTGGTGATGATCCACCAGGAATTCAACCTGGCGGACGACCTGACTATTGCGCAGAACATCTTCCTTGGTCACGAGCGCAAGCGTTATGGACTGCTGGACGAGGATTTGATGGCCAGAGAGGCAACCGCCGCGTTGCGCCAGGTCGGCTTGAACTGCAGTCCCGCGCGGCGCGTGGGTGATCTCATTGTGGCCGAGAAGCAGCTGGTGGAGATCGCGCGTGCGCTCAGCCGGCACGCCCGCGTTCTGGTGATGGACGAACCCACCGCGACATTGACACCGTCCGAGACCGAACGCCTGTTCTCCCTCATTGATCAGCTGAGGGCGGCGGGCTCCACCATTGTCTATATCTCCCACAAGCTGGATGAAGTTGAGCGTATCACCGATGAAGTGGTCGTCATGCGCGACGGCCGCTTTGTAGCTCGCCGTTCCACGGGGAGCGTGACGCGACAGCAGATGGCCAGCCTGATGGTCGGGCGCGAACTCGCCGATCTCTATCCACCCAAGCTTCCCGTGGCGGCCGAGGCGCCCGTCCTGCTGGACGTGGACGGGCTTGCCGTCCCTGGTTGGTGCCATGACTCAAGCTTTCAGGTGCGCGCCGGAGAAATCCTCGGCTTCGCGGGGCTGGTTGGGGCTGGACGGACGGAACTGTTCGAAGGGCTCTTGGGTTTGCGCCCCTCCAGCGTGCGATTGGCGCAGGTTGCGGGCAAAGCCTGGACGCGGCGCAATCCCCGTTCTGCGGCACGCCTGGGCCTTACTTACCTCAGTGAAGACCGCAAGACGCGTGGTCTTCACCTGCGCATGGGCCTGGCACAAAACCTCACACTGATGGCGCTGGAGCGTTATGCGCAGCCTTTGCTCGATCCGCGGCAAGAACAGGCGGCCTTTACGGCCGCGACCACGGCATTCGGCATCCGCACGCAACGCTCTGACATACCGGCTTCCGCCTTGTCCGGCGGTAACCAGCAGAAGCTTGCGCTCGCTCGGGTGCTGCATCCTGATCCCAAGGTTGTTGTGCTGGACGAACCGACGCGAGGGGTCGACGTCGGCGCCAAGCGCGACATCTATTTCCTGATCCAGCGGCTGGCCAGCGAAGGCCGCGGGATCATCGTCGTGTCTTCGGAGTTGCTCGAGTTGATCGGCCTTTGCCACCGCGTCGTCGTGATGCGGCAAGGCAGGCTCGTTACCGAACTCTCCCAGGACCAATTGTCCGAAGAACTGTTGATTGCCCATGCGACTGGAACCCACTGATACCGCCGCCGCCCCTGTACCTGCCGCGAGGCCGGTCC
Source organism: Polaromonas aquatica (assembly GCF_050626995.1). Classification (GTDB taxonomy): domain Bacteria; phylum Pseudomonadota; class Gammaproteobacteria; order Burkholderiales; family Burkholderiaceae_C; genus Polaromonas; species Polaromonas aquatica_A. Next base: position 2,410,331 of record NZ_CP192467.1, read on the forward strand.
TGCGCAGGTGGCCCTCATTCACAGGTGCCGGGCCGCTTGCCGGGTTGGCGCTTATGTGCATTGTGGGCGCGATGCTTAACGAGAACTTCGCCAGCCTCGACAACGCGATGAACGTGCTCACCCGCACGGCTTTCATCGGCATTATCGCGGTGGGGATGTGCTTCGTCATCATCTCCGGCGGCATCGATCTCTCGGTGGGATCGATGGCCGCGCTGATTGCGGGCAGCACGATCCTGCTGATGAACGCGGCCGCAAGCGCGGGCTGGACCCCCATGGCGGCCGTGGTGGCCGGCATGGCTTTCGCCGTCCTGCTGGGCGCGGTGTTCGGGTTGGGCCATGGGCTGCTCATCAGCAAGGGACGGATCGAGCCCTTTATCGTGACGCTTGGGACACTGGGCATTTTTCGCGCCTACCTGACTTACTTCTCCAATGGCGGCGCCATCACTCTCGACGGTGCGCTGGTCGATGTCTACAGCCCGGTGTACTACGGTAGCCTGCTGGGCGTGCCCGTGCCCGTGTTGGTGTTTGCCGTCGTGGCCTTGCTGGGGGCGCTCATTCTCAATCGCACCGCCTTCGGCCGCTACGTTCAGGCCATAGGTTCTAACGAGCAGGTTGCGCGCTACGCCGCCGTCGAAGTGGACCGTGTCAAGGTGCTCACATACATGTTTCTGGGAATTTGCGTGGGAATTGCCACGGTGCTCTATGTGCCGCGCCTGGGCTCGGCTTCGCCGACCACGGGGCTGCTGTGGGAGCTGGAAGCCATCGCCGCGGTGATCGTTGGGGGCACGGCCTTGCGCGGCGGTGCCGGCGGAATCACCGGCACCGTGATCGGCGCGGTCCTGCTTTCGGTGATCAGCAACATCCTCAATCTGACCAGCATCATCAGCGTGTACCTGAACGCGGCGGTGCAGGGCTTCGTGATCATTGCCGTCGCGTTCTTCCAGCGCGGGCGCAAGTAACCGGTTCCCCACAACGTTAAGGAGACAAAGCATGAAATCACTGATCCGTCTGGTGGCCGCTGGCGCCACCGCAATTGCGGCCCTGGCTGCCGGGACGTCTGCCATTGCCCAGAGCAAGCCCCACATAGGCGTCTCGATCCCGGCCGCCACGCACGGCTGGACCGGCGGGGTTGTGTATTGGGCCAACCGGACCAAGTCCGATCTGGAGAAGCAGTATCCCGGCTTGAAAGTCACCGTCAAGACGGCGGGATCTGCTTCTGAGCAGGCAAACCAGGTGCAGGACCTGCACACAGCCAACAAGATCGATACCCTCGTGATCCTGCCATTCGAGTCGGCGCCGCTCACACAACCGGTCGCGCAGGTCAAAGGCAAGGGTGTGTACGTGACGGTCGTTGACCGCGGCCTGACGGACACCAATGCGCAGGACGCCTATGTCGCAGGCGACAACCCTGGTTTCGGCAAGGTCTCGGCTGAGTACATGGCCAAAGCTCTGGGCGGAAAAGGTAACGTTGTCGTACTGCGAGGCATTCCTACAGTCATCGACAACCAGCGTGTGGACGCATTCACGGCGGTGATGAAAAGCCATCCGGACATCAAAATCCTGGATGCCAAGCACGGCAACTGGAACCGGGACGACGCATTCAAGGTGATGCAGGATTACCTCACCCGCTTCAAGCAGATCGATGCCGTCTGGGCCTCGGACGACGACATGGCGGTTGGCGTGCAGAAGGCAATTGCCCAGGCCAAGCGCACTGACGTCAAGCTCGTGCTGGGTGGTGCCGGTTCCAAGGACTACATCAAGAAGGTCATGGATGGCGACAAGATCGTCACCGCCGATGTGACCTACTCGCCCAGCATGATCGCCGACGCGATGAAGCTCACGGCCGCCGCACGGATGAAGGGCGAGAAACTGCCCGCCACAACCATCATTCCCTCGGTGCTGGTCACCAAGGACAACGCCAAGCAGTATTACTTCCCCGATTCGCCGTTCTGAGGCAGCCATGGCAAGACCTGTCACACTTTTCACTGGGCAATGGGCGGACCTGCCGCTCAAGGAGTTGGCGCCCCTGGCACGCAGCATGGGCTACGACGGCCTGGAACTGGCCTGCTGGGGCGATCATTTCGATGTGCAGGAGGCCCTGGCGAGTGAGCGCTACGTGCAGGACCGGCGGGATCTGCTGGAGCAGCACGGGTTGCGCTGTTTCGCCATCGGCAGCCACCTCGTGGGCCAGGCGGTCTGTGACCTCATCGATGAACGTCACAAGGCCATTCTTCCGGCGCATGTCTGGGGTGACGGCGAGCCCGAAGGGGTGCGCCAGCGCGCTGCCCGGGAGATGCAGGACACCGCACGGGCTGCCGCCAAACTTGGCGTGAAGGTGGTCACCGGCTTCACCGGCTCGTCCATCTGGCATTCACTGTATGCGTTCCCCCCGACCTCCCAGGAGTACTGGGACAAGGGCTTTACCGATTTCGCCCAACGATGGAAGCCCATCCTGGAGGTGTTCGACCAGCACAACGTGAACTTCGGGCTGGAAGTGCATCCGACGGAAATCGCCTTTGATACCGCCTCGGCGCAAAGGGCCGTGACGGCCATAGGCGGCCACAGGCGCTTCGGGTTTAATTTCGACCCCAGCCACCTGGGTTACCAGGGTGTGGACTACGTCAAGTTCATCCGGACGTTCGGCGACCGCATCTATCACGTGCACATGAAGGACGTGTGGTGGGGGCGGGGCGACGGCACCGCGGGAGTGTTCGGCGGCCACACCAGTTTTGGTGACGCGCGCCGCTACTGGGACTTCCGCAGCGTCGGACGGGGACTTATCGACTTCGAGTCCATCATCGTCGCGCTCAACGATGTGGGCTACAACGGCCCCTTGAGCGTCGAGTGGGAAGACAGCCGCATGGACCGGGTACACGGCGCGACCGAGAGCGCGGCCTACAGCAAGCGGCTGGACTTCAAGCCCGCAGCGGGCGCCTTCGACGCGGTGTTCGACAAGGCCAAGCAGGGCGGGATGGCGGGTTCATGAAAAGGATGCGCTATGCGATGGTGGGCGGCGGGCAGGGCGCTTTCATCGGCGCCGTGCACCGCAAGGCCATGGCGCTGGACGGACAGATGGAGCTTGTGGCCGGCGCACTCTCGTCCGACCCCGAGCGTGCACGCGCCTCAGGCCGTGACCTCGGGCTGCGGGAGGATCGCAACCACGGCCGATGGGAGGACCTGCTGGCCGATGAACTGCGCCGCGGCGAGGACGAGCGCATCGACTTCGTTTCCATCGTCACACCCAACCACGTGCACTTTCCCGTCGCCCGCGCGTTCGCGGAGGCCGGCATCCATGTGGTTTGCGACAAACCGCTTGTCCACTCGAGCGAGGAAGCAGCGGAGCTCACGAAGGTCGTGCGGCGAAGCGGTTCCATCTTCGGCGTGACGTACAACTACACAGGCTATCCCATGGTGCGCGAGGCGCGGGACATGGTTGCACGCGGCGCCATCGGCACAGTGCGCAAGGTGATCGTCGAATACAACCAGGGCTGGCTTGCCACCCATCTGGAAGCGAGCGGGCAGAAGCAGGCCGACTGGCGGACGGACCCGGCGCGCAGCGGCGTGGCCGGCGCTATCGGCGACATTGGATCGCACGCGGAAAACCTGGTGGCGACGGTGACCGGCCTGGAACTGGAAAGCATCTGCGCGGACCTCACGATTTTCGTGCCGGGGCGGCGCCTCGACGACGACGGCAATGTCTTGCTGCGGTTCAAGAACGGCGCCAGGGGCGTGTTGATTGCGTCCCAGATTGAAGTGGGCTGCGAGAACGATCTGCGGCTGCGTGTGTTCGGCACCACCGGTACGCTGGACTGGCGCCAGGAGGAACCCAACCGGCTGCTGCATGCTCCCATTGATGGCCCGGCCCGCGTGCTGACGCGTGGCTCGCCGTGGCTCGGGGAGGCCGCCCGCCGCGCGACACGTTTGCCCACGGGACACCCTGAGGCTTTCATCGAGGCCTTCGCCAATGTCTACCTGGGGGTGGCCGCGCACATCCGCGCGCTGCAAACCGGCAGTACGCCGGACCCGCTGGATGCCGATTACCCCCGCCTCGAAGACGGCGCCCGGGGCGTGCGGTTCATCGAGAAGGTGGTGCAGTCTGCGGCCAGCACGGCCAAGTGGACGCCTGTCGGGGACTGACCGATGTTCATGGGCATTGATCTCGGCACCTCCAGTGTCAAGGCGGTGGTTCTAGGCCGTGGCCACCGCCTCGTGGCCAGTGGTTCCGCGCCGCTGTCGGTGGATGCGCCCCAACCCTTGTGGCGCGAGCAGGAGCCTGCCGAATGGTGGCGGGCGTGCGATGCCGCCGTGGGCGCCGCGTTGCAGGAGTTGCGGCGCGGCGGTCACACCGCCGACGAGATCGAGGCCATCGGCCTGACCGGCCAGATGCACGGCGCAACCTTGCTGGATGGGCGCGGCGAGGTCCTGCGGCCTGCAATCCTGTGGAATGACGGCCGCGCCGCGGCGGAATGCGCGGAACTGGAACAGGCCGTACCGCGGTCACGGCAGATCACCGGCAACCTGATGATGCCGGGTTTCACCGCACCCAAGTTGCTCTGGGTGGCAAGGCACGAGCCCGGCCTGTTCGAGCGGATCCGGCATGTGCTGTTGCCCAAGGACTGGCTGCGCTGGCGCCTGACCGGGGACTACGCGAGCGATCTGTCCGACGCGTCGGGCACGCTGTGGCTGGATGTGGGAAGGCGGGAATGGAGCCATGAGCTCCTGACGGCCTGCGGACTGTCCGCCGCGCACATGCCCAGGTTGCACGAAGGCCCGGAGATCACCGGCACCCTGCTGCCCGAAGTGGCGCAGCGTTGGGGCTTGCGTGAGGTGCCGGTGGTGGCCGGTGCCAGCGACAACGCCGCGGGCGCGCTGGGCGCGGGTGTGGTGAACCCAGGCGACGCGATGCTGTCCCTTGGAACTTCCGGTGTGGTATTTGCGGCTACCGGTTCTTTCGTCGCCAATCCGCAGCAGGCGGTGCACAGCTTCTGCCATGCGTTGCCAGAAGCCTGGCACCTGATGTCCGTGATGCTCTCGGCGGCCTCTTGCCTGGAGTTCACGGCGGGGCTACTTGGCGAGCGCGACGTTGCCGTGCTGCTTGCCCAGGCCGAGCGCCGCGGCCTGCGGGAGGACACACCGCTGTTCCTGCCCTATCTCAACGGCGAACGCACGCCGCACAACAACCCGCATGCGAAAGCCGTTTTCTTTGGCATGCATGCAGGCACGCAGCGGGAAGACATCGTGAACGCCACCCTTGAAGGCGTTTGCCTGGGCATGGCGCAAGGGATCGACGCGCTGCGGTCGGTTCAACCGGACCTCGCGAGCGTCAGCCTGATTGGTGGCGGCTCGCGCAATGTCTATTGGGCCCAGATGCTTGCCGACGCCACCGGCTTGCAAGTAACTCGCCATGCAGATGCGGAGGTCGGACCCTCACTGGGAGCTGCCCGGCTGGCCTGGCTGGCGTGCGATCCTGGGGAGAACGCGCACATCTTCCAGGCGCCCGAGGTGACGGACGAGTTCGAGCCGCGAGCTGCACAGCGCACTCGTATGCAGGATCGGGCGGCGCGGCTGAAAGGGGTGTATGGGAGCCTCGTACCCCATTTCCTGTAGGGGCCGTTGCGGCTGCTCGGTGATGGCATGCTGCAAGGAAGCACGGCCGTCTTCAGCGGCTGCATCAGGTGCGGCGCATTGCGCATGTTGCGCACAAAGCAAATTACCCCGCTACGCTTTCGCGTACCAGGGTATAGCGGGTTTTGTCCCAGGCCGTCGCCCAAAAAGCCCAAAGGCTTTCCGGACGGCGGGTCGGTAACTTGCGAAGGATGTTTGCGCTTGGGGCGCTATGGCCTTCGCCTAGCCTGTGCGGCGGACTACCATGCCGTTTGCCGCTGAGACCTTGTTGTCCTCAGGTCAGGAATGATCGATGTCCAGCTTGCCTTCACGCTGCGCCTGTGCCAGTTCGTCGCGAACTTCGGCGCGGGTTTTTCCCTGTGCTACGGGTGCGGTGTCGATTCGGAGGTAGTTGCTGTCGCCTGTGTAGGCAGCACGTGGTGACTGCAGCACTTCAGCCTGGACTTCGGCGCGGGTATAGCTTCCTGCGACGGGTGTGCTGTCGATTCGTTGGTAGTTGGTGTCACCGGGATACTTGCTGTCTTGGGCAAAGCTGCTGGCAGAGGCGAGGGCGGCAAGGGCAAGAACAGATGCGGAGACAAGGGTCGATTTCATGATGAATTTCCTTTAAGAACAAATTAAAAAAGTATCCGGTCGGACGGGATGTCACCCGTGAGGCCTTCATCGCTGAGTCGCGCTATGGAATGAATGTGGCTCACCGATGTACCAAATCTTGTACCGCTGCGTGAATAGACAAGTGCGGATCGGTGGAACATTCAATTGCCGAATCTGGAACAATGAAGCGGCGATGTCCTGGAACTTTTTTGCGAGCGCAAAGTTCGCGTGGCGCGCGGGCGGTGATTTGCAGATGGCGATTCATGTCGTGGAGCTTCGCAAGGCCACGAAGCCAGGTGCACCGCCATACAAGCGCTGTACTTTGATATGGGGATGGAAGGCCGATCTTCCATAGCTGACAGTTTTCTGTCAGAGATGACCTGATTCCGGTGCAATTCAGTCTTGCCGCGCCTCCATCTTTTTAAGCACGGCGCGTGTGTATTCGGTCATGAACTCCAGGAACACGCTGGTGCGCGCAGGAATGAACTTGCGGCTCGGCAGCGCTGCGTACAGCGTGTTCCTTCCGGTTATCCACGGCGACAGAACACGCTGCAGCTCGCCGTTCTGGAGGTACTTCGCCACGATGTCGATGGCCTGGATGCTGATGCCGGCGCCGTCAAGACAAGCCCGAATCAACGCGGTGGTGTTGTTGACCAGCAGCGCGGGCTCGACCTGAACCTCCACTTCCCGGTTGTGGTCCTCCGGATTGATGAGGCGCAGGCTGCGGTGCCGGTTCGCCTGGAGCTTGACGCGCAGGCAGCGGTGGCGGGCGAGATCTTCCGGTTGCAGCGGAATGCCATGGTCGCGCAGGTAGCCGGGTGCGGCGCACAGGATGCCGTCCGAAGAGGCGATGGGGCGCGCGATGATGTTGGCGTCAAAGGTGTCTGCAGCGCCCAGCAGGGTCAGGTCGTAGTCTTCAATGGGCGGTACCAGCGGCGAGTCGGCATGGATGTCGAGCACCACCTTCGGGTAACGCCGTCCGAACTCGGCCACCAGGGGGGCCAGCACATGCGTGGCAAACACCGGCGGCGTCAGGATACGGATGACGCCGGACATTTCCTGCGCGTGGGCCTGGGCCGCGGCATGGGCTTCGTCAATGTCGTTCAGGATGTGGCGCACGCGGGCCAGGTAGGTTTCGCCCGCGTCAGTGAGCGCCAGGCGCCGGGTGGTGCGCTGTAGCAGCCGCACGCCCAGGTGGTCTTCCAGGTCGCCGACCAGCCGGGTCACCACCGCCGCGGACATGTCGAATTTGCGCGCTGCGGCGGCAAAACTTCCGTCATCCACCACTTGCTGAAAAACGCGCATTGATTGAAGCCGGTCCATGGTTTACCCCTAAATTAGGGCTTAATTATTGCTGATTCAGCAGCAATGTATTGTTGGAATTGGTATTTTTTGTTTGATTTGAATGGAATAAAGTTCATGCATCGATGAGCCGAAGCCCACTACAAGGCGACTCACCGAGGCTGGACAGACGGGAAGATGAGCCCGCCATGCCCGGAACGTCACTTAACTTTGAGAGGAATATTCATCATGAAATCGAACTTTATCGCCGCTGCTGTTGTGGCTGTTGCCGCCCTGACTTCCGTGGCCGCTTCTGCCCAGACCTTCAATACCTACCTGTTTGACCAGATGCAGGCTCCCGCCACCAAGACCCGTGCGGAAGTCAAAAGCGAAGTGCTGCAAGCCCAGAATGCCGGCTCCACATCGAGCTTCAACGGCGCCACTGCCCAGCAAAACCTGGGAACACCCCGTGCCGAGAAGGCGGGTGCAGCGCCTCAGGCCGCCGCTGAAATCGTGAAGACCAGCCAGCAATAAGCTTGCACGGGGGCCGGCTCCAGCCGATTCCCGACGTTTCGCCCCGGTAACTCGAATGGGTTGCCGGGGCGATTGCATTGGGGCGGCCTTTCGCCGCCGGGGTCTCGCCAAAGCCCTGATGGTCATAGCAGCGACCCGCAGAAGTGCTACGAAATTAATAGCTGTTGGCGCCCGACTGAATTGGGTTTAAAGCACTTTTTGATCTGAAAACAGTTGTTTGGAAGTGCCTTGAAGGCAAACCCCCACGCATTCCGAAAAACGGCAAACGGACATTTTTTACCGTATTAAAAGTACTCCAGCCTAATCACGCCAGGCGCAGACAGCTGGCAAACCAGCAGCAATCTGACCGTCATCCAGGAAGCGTCACTGTGAAGCGGGTGTGGCGACCCGGCTCTCGGCCGCCCTCTAGAATCACCGGCATCTTGAGAACCTCCAACGCACCGTACGCCTTTGCCTTTGCCGCCGCACAGCTGTTGGCCCTGCCGGGCCTGGCGATGGCGCTTCACCTGTACATCGTTGGCAAGGTGGCGGGCAGCGGCGGCTGGCTGCAGGGCGCGTTGGAACTGCTGTTTTCGGGCGTGGTGGTGCTGCCTTTGGCGCTGCTGTGCACGGTGCTCCTGCTGATTGCCGGCTTGTTCTCTGTGGTGCGGCCATGGGCCAGCCTCGTGCTGCTGCTGGTGAACGCGGCCGTGCTGGCTGTTGCCTGGACGATCAGTCCGTCCACTGGAGCCGTGGAGCTGCTGGTCTGGGTTCCTACAGTGCTTTCGGCTGCGGCTGCTGCCGCGCTGGCGTGGCAGGCGTTCTCTCCAGTGACGAAACCTGAACGGAGCATGCTGTGGGCGCAGCTCCTGCTGGCTGTTGGGCTTGGGGCTGGATTGGGGCTGGCAGGCGGTGGCAGTGTCCCTGTCCCAGCTCCTGCCGAGCCGGACCCCATCGCGCAGGTACCGCCGGAGCGCGTGTTCAAAGGACTGCTGGAGGGCAAGCCGGTGCACCTCGCGGTGCATGACTGCAAGGTTTACCGCGCTGTACCGAAGGAGGCCGGGAAGTCCGGAGAGTCCGGGGAGTCCAAAGAGGGCGACTGGCAGATGGTGCTCGAACCCGATCTCTATCCGTTCTTCACGTATTGCGAGCGGCAGTCACTGCAGGCAGACGGCGGCGCCGTCACCGTCACCCTCGGGCGCATCGCCTTCGGTGCAGGAGGCTGCTGCGCCACGGGTGGCACTTACCGTTCCAGGGACGGTGGGGTGTGGAAGAAGCTGTGAAATGCGCCGGGTCACTTGCGTTTATACCGGCATGCGCTTGAGCGCTATAAAAATAATAGCTGCTCGCGCCGATCTTAATTGGGCTAAGGCTATTTTTTACTTAAGAAGTAGGCCTGTTCGGGTAATTCCGGGCATTGACGGCCATATGGAAAGCAAAAATCTCGGTGAAGTCGTTGGCAGTTCATTCCAGGGCATTTGAGGTGGCTGGCATATGCAAAATAGGCCTGCAGTCCAATGAAATCCTGGGCGAGATGCTATCAAATATATAGCATTTCGGTAGACTGCCAACCGGCACCTAACCCAGCAGCGGCGCCCAGTGGTTGTCCAGCCGTACATTCTTGAGCGCCGGCGAAGCCGTGCGGCCCGCGCTATCGCGCGTCAGTGCGGCGAGCCGTCCGCCGGCCCAGAGCGTGGCATCGGTTTCGCCCGCCGTGGAGACTGAAGCGACGGCGCAGGCCTCTTCGAGCGGGAAAAATCCGGTCCAGCGCCCGTCGGCCTGCCACATAGCCACGCCGTTGGCGCGCGGGCAGCCCACGGCAAATCCGCCCGCCGCCCAGGCGATGTCGCCGCCGTAGCCGGCCAATACGCGTCCATCGCCGGCGCCGCAGGTTCGCAACTGCTGGCCGTCAAAAAGCGCCAGTACCGGCGCGCGGGCTTTGTCGGTGGCGTCGTCATGCTCGGCCTGCAGGGCGATGCCCAGCACGCGCGCGGCCCCTGGGTCCGGTGCAGCGCCCCAGGCGATGTGACGCAGGCTCAGGCGTTTGTCGGCCAGGTGCCACTGGCCCAGCAGCGCGCCGCTTCGCGGGTCCAGCCGCACCAGCGAGGCATCCATGCGGTCCAGGTGAGTTTTCAGGCGGCCTGTTTCTGGCAGCGCGGGGATGCCGCCGTTCGCCACGATCATGCTGCCGTCGTCATCCAGCAAGAGTTCATGCGGATCCATGCCGTGGGTCGGCCACTCCCCCCATTTTTCCAGCGTGGCGGCGTCACGCAATCCGACCAGGCCCTGGCCGGTTTCAAGGTTCGTTTCGGTGGTGTAGAGGGTTTTGCCGTCGGGGCTGGTGATCACGTGGCCGTTAAAAGCACGGTCGGGATCAGTCCACCCCCAGGCGATGGCCTTGCCGCTGCCTTCGCTTTGAGGCCGCCACCGTAGCAGCCAGTCGCCGGGCCGGCGCGCCACTGACAGCAGCGTGCCGCTGCGTTCGACCCATACGCCGTGAGCCCGCGTCGGCACATCCAGCACGGCGCTGACCTGCATTGCGGCGCCGCGATACGCCAGCACACCGACCTGGTACCCATGTGCGGCCTGCCACGCGGTGGCCAGCCTTTGCGGCCGGACGGCGGAGGAAGCCATTGCCGGGCCAAACCAGGTGCCCGTGCCCGCCGCAGCCAGCGCCAGCCATTGCCGGCGCCGCAGTTTCCATGCGGCCAGTGGGGCGTCATGCATGGCGGGCCTAGTCCCCGTCGGCGTCTGAAAAGCCAATGCTCACCTCCAGCGCGGGTGCGATGTCGGCTTCGGCAAGTTTTTTCAGGTCGGCCAGTGAACGGCTGGCGGTGCTCATGCCGGCCTTGTTGGCGGGCGAAAGATTTTGCAGCGCCTTGTCGGCTTTGTTCACGGCCTGTGCCAGCTGGTTTGCCGGCTCATTGCGACCCAGGCCTCGCAGGTAGGTTTCAAGCGGTGTCAGGCCGGTGCCGGGCAGCGGTGCTTCACGCGCCTGCGATGTGCCCAGCGTGCGCAGCGCCTGCCACTGCGCGGCCCAGCGTGCGGCTGTCTGGCCACTGGCGCTGCGCGCATAAGACGCGGTATTGCGGCCCTGCGCGGCGCCGGGCGCTGCCGCGCCGGCCATGCGGGGCTTTTCCATTTCCGCCCAGCGCAGGCGCTCCAGCGCGCCGGTCCACTGGTTAACCAGTTCGCTCATGGCGGGGCCGTTGTTTTCCTCCGCCTCGCCGGGTTTGTGCGCGGCCAGTTCGTTGAAAGCTTTGGCCAATGCATCGGCCTCGCGCTGGATGTCGGCGGACACCTGCACTGCGTAACGGCAAGCCGGCGTGGCCGGCGCAGATAACGAAACAGGCTGGCTCCACAGCAGCCACTCCAGGGCCGGCAAGCCTTTGGCTGGCGTGCCTATGCTTTCCATGGCTGTGGCGTCTTGTGGTGCCGCCTGAATCGCCCGCTTGATGAGCTCGGGCCGTGTCGGCGTGAAGTCGATTTGCCGGGCCGAACGCCGCTGGACCAGCGGGCCGACCTGTACGCCGCTTAAACGATCCCAGGCGAGCGCGGTGGTTTTCCAGCGCTCCCTGGCTTGCGCCAGTTTCTCGGCGGACGTTCCTGCGCTCGCGTCGCACAGCGCTGACACTGCGGCAGGCAGGCCACGGGCCTGCTCTGCAAATGCATGGGCCTGTGGGGCGTACCAGAAGCGGTAGGCACTGCGCATGAAGTCGCCCGCCGTGTAAAAAGGCACGGCCACGTTGGGTGCGACGATTTGCGCGTGTGCCGCGCCGCTGACCACACAGGCGAAACCTGCGATGGCCAGGGCGACCTTGCGCAAAGCCGGCCTCAGCGGAGATAGGAGGGGATTCATCGGTCTGTTCCCGGTTCGTCGTTGCTGGCAATGCCTTTCAAGCCCTTGATGCCTCCATGGCGCTCAGAGCGATTCGAGAAACTTCACCAGTGCGGTGCGCTCCTGGGCATTCATCTTCAGGACCTTGTCCTTGCTGGCCTTGGCCTCCCCGTCGTGCCAGAGCACAGCTTCGAGCGGTCCGCGCGCGCGGCCGTCGTGTAGCAGGCGGTTGTGGCCGTTGACATCAGGCACCAGTCCAATACCCCACAGCGGCGGTGTGCGCCACTGCCGTCCATTGGCCAGGAAGTCGGGCCGTCCGTCGGCCAGGCCTTCGCCCATGTCGTGCAGCAGCAGGTCGGTGTAGGGCCAGATGGTCTGGCCCTGCACGGCCTTGCTGCTCAAACGCGGGAAGGGGCTTTCACCGGTGACGTAGCTTGGGCGATGGCAGGCGGCGCATTGCGCCTGGGCAAACAGTTTCTGCCCTTGTATCACCTGCATGTCCTTCGGGTTGCGGCGCGCCGCCGGTGCCAGCGTGGTCTCATAAAAAACCACATCGTCGAATGTCTTCTCGTCAATCTCCGGGGCCTTGCCCTGCGCGCCGCGCGGCGCCGCCAGGCAGTCTTTCTGTGCGGCTGTGCAGGTGTCTTTCTGGAAGACCGGTGAGGTGATGCCCATGTCGCCCAGGAACGCGCCGGCAGTCTGGTGGGCCAGGGTCGCGACATTCGCCTTCCAGCCGAAGCGCCCCACGCGCAACTGCTGCGTTGGCGCGTCCCATACCTGGTTGACGACACCGCGCACCGGGCCGCCCAGGGCCGTCTGATCCCGCGCATTGCGCAGGATTTCCGCTTCGGGAATCGCTTCGAGCAAACCCACGCCCGCCATTTGCGGCGCGATGCGCGGGCTCACCATCACATCTTTGGCCATCGGGCCGTAGTTCAGCTTGCTGAAACCGTAGCGGGGCTTTTGCAATTGATACGGCGTGCCGTCGGCAAACTTGCCGCGCACCACCTCGTAGCGCAACGAGATCTGCCCCTCGGGCAACACATTCAGCACCGCGAAGTTCGAAAACTGGTCGCCGTACACCGCATCGGGCAGCGGCCCGCCGTGCGCGTCTTTGCCGGGAATCGACAGGCGCAGCAACAGGCCGACCGGCTGGTCGGCCAGGCCGCGCTTGAAGTCGGGCGGCGCACCGCGGCCGTCCTGCACATGGCAGCCGCCGCAGGAGCGCGCGATGAAGTGCGGACCCAGCCCGTCGCGCGCAGTGGTGGAGGCAGGCGCCTGCACCCAGTTGCGTTTGAAAAAAGAATTGCCGATGACAAAACGCGTGCGCTCTTCATCGGGCAGGTTGGCCAGCGGAAATGAAAACGCGTTGTGGCCGGTGGCAAACACCGTGGTGTCGCCGCCGGTTTTTTCGTCGTCAGGCGCATCCGCCGGCGCGCTGGGCCCGGCTGCCGCAGCCCAGAACGCCAGCCCGGCAAGGCTTGTGACGGCCAGGGACGCCAACACCTTTCGCGGGGCGCTGGTGAACGTCAAGGGCGGGTTGGCGCGGGACACGAATCCGGTACTCAGGGTTTGACCAGCGTCAGCTTGGTGATGCCGGCGGCATTGGCGGCTTCCACCAGGTCCTTGCTTTGCTGCACCAGGCTGTCGACGGTCTTTTGCACACGCAACCGGCCGGCCGCATCTTTGGCGCCGGTGATTTCGCGGTCAAACGGCGCCTGGATGCCTTCCGCGGCGGCGACGGAAGCGGCGAGCTGCTTCGTCGTGCGCTCGGCCAGCGCCGGATTTTTATCGGCGACCAGGTCGCGCAGTGACGGGCCGGCCAGCGTGGTGCCGTCGGCGCGCTTGTACTGTCCCAGCCAGACGTTCTGGATGCCCTTGGCGTTGGCCACTACATCGCGGTGGGTGTTGTCGGAGAAGCACGAGTGCTCGTCTTCCTGGTCCTTGCTGGCCAGGGCTACTTCGAGGCGTTCGCCGGCGAGTTCGCCGCGTGAGAGCGAGCCCAGGCCGACAAAAATCTTGCGCACCGATTCCATGCCGCCACGCTCAAACTTCGCGCGGTAAGACTTTGCCGTGGGTGCCCAGGCTTTGGTCAGGGTGCCGAGGTCGTCGACCAGCAGCTCGGTCACCACCTTGAGGTACTGGCGGCGGCGGTCGGCGTTGGGCTTCTTGCCGTCCACAAAATCTTCAAACGAACGGTTGCCCGGGCCGGTGGCGCTCAGGTCCTGGCCCCACAGCAGGAACTCAATGGCGTGCCAGCCGGTGGCGATGTTTTCTTCGCCGTTGCGCTCGTTCAGGCTGGACAGCTGTTTTTTGCTGAGGGTGACTTTGCGGTTGTTGATGATGCCGGCGGTGGGCGTGTCTTTTACGTAGTCGACATAAGACTCGTCCATGGGCCAGGCGTTGATGCGGCCTTCGGGACCGTTTTTGTCGTCGATCGGGCCGCCGTAGAAGCGGAAGGCCTCGGTCTGGCCGTAAAACTCGCGGGCATCCAGCCAGGCCTTGCGCGCGGCCTTGAGGCCGTCATCCGATGGCGCATCGGTAAAAGCCTGGACGGCCTTTTGCAGGACAAGCGCGCTGGCCAGGGTGTCGTCATAGTTGGACTGCACCAGATGGGCGTAGTGTTTGGCCACGGCCGCTGCGGTGGTGGCCGGTGCCGCCAGTGTGCCAGGCACCGTGCCGGCCGCTGCCGTTGCGGGCTGGGCCATGGCGGGCCCTGCAAGCAGCGCCACCAGGACGGCAAGCACGGCGGGTTTCATTGCTGGTTTCATGACGACTCCTGTGTCTTTTGTTAATCGGGCAAAAGCGCGATTATACAAATGAGAATCGTTATCAATAACAAAAACAGGGAGATTGCTGTGTAACCGGATGCGGAGCCGGCGCGACCGTTCAGGGCCGGTGTTGCCTGCCGGGCTTTCTTCGCGCCTCATAGCGCTTCATCAGCGGCGTGACCGAAATGCCATGGGCAATGACCGAGACCACGACGACGGCAAGCGTGATCGACAGCAACTGCTGGGCAAGCGCGCGTTCGATGTTGTGGTTGATGGCGTACAGCAGGTAATAAAGCGAGCCGATACCGCGAATGCCAAACCAGGCCATCAATCGGCGTTGCGAGCCCCGGACCGGCGTGCCCAGTAGGCCGAAATAAACCGCCACCGGCCGGATCACCAGGAACAGCACCGGAATGAACCACAGTACCTCCGCACGAAAGCGCACGGTGGCCACCAGCACGCCCACAGCCAGCACGATGGCGACCTCCACAAAACTTTCGAGCTGGCTGTTAAAGCGCTGCACCGCGCGCATCATGTGCGCCGGCGCCTCTGCGCCCGAGGCTTCCTGGTCGTCCGGGCTCAGTGCTTCGTCGGGCACGGCCGGTGCCGGGGGCACAGGCCGCACGTCGGGCTCATCGATGCGGCGCAGCGCCAGGCCCGCCGCAAACACCGCCAGAAAACCATAGGTGTGAAAGAGCAGCGCCAGCCCATACGTCAACCCGATAAGCCCCAGGGCGATGAACTCATCCGAGCCCAGCGCTTCCCGGTGGCGCATGCGCAGGTAAAGAATGGCGCGGCCCACCAGTGTGCCCAGCATCCAGCCAAGGGCCAGACCGCCGGCCACAGCCCACACCACATCAACAGCCCACCAGCGCCAGCCGCCATCCCCGAGTTCATGCAGGCCCAGCAGGCCGAGCCCGAGCATCACAAACGGAAAAGCCGTCCCGTCGTTCAGCCCGCCCTCGCCGGTCAGGCCATACCGCAGGCGGTCACGGTCGCCAGGGTTGGCGACCTGCACGTCGGAGGCCAGCACCGGGTCAGTCGGCGCCAGGATGGCGCCTAGCAGCACAGCAGCGCCCACGGGCAGGTTCAGCACATAAACGCCAAGTGCGGTGATGGCCGCCACGGTGATCACCATGGACACCGTCGCGAGTTGCACCGGGATGCGCCAGCGTCCATCGCGCAGGCGGAAATCGAGCTTCATGCCGGCGGTGAACAGCGAGATCAGCACGGCCACTTCGGTGAGGCGTTCCAGCAGCACCGTGTTCTTGAGGGCGTCGAGCTTGAGCAGCCCCAGCCCGACCGGACTGATCGCCACGCCGACGCACAGGTAAAGCATGGCGGCGCTCAGCGGCAACCGTGCGATGAAAGAGCCGCCCAACGTCATGGCGATCAGCAATCCGCCGGCGACGATGCAGGCCAGGGTGAAGGTGGTGGGCTCGGCAAAAGTCATCGCCCCAGCTTACGGCAAGCGCAAGCGTCCGGGTATCAGCCGGAGCGCCGTTGCGGTGCTGGCGGACCGCCCCGACTGTGCGCGCTTGCGCTCCGGTTTACAAGGGTAAAAGGCGTTCTAGCCAATAAATACCGGCGCAGGCAGCTATGAAAAGTATAGCAGCCGCATGACGCCGTGACGGCCGCTACCAATCCACCAGGCTCAGGCCGATGCTCAGAACATTGCGCTTTCGGTTGTAGTCCACCAGGCTGTCGCCGTAGCCACTGAAAAGCTGCACGTGGTAGCGCAGGCCGGTGTAGTTGGGCGATGAGGCCGGTGCCATCATCCAGTCAAAGCGGGCGGAGCCGCGGGCTTCCTTGCGCAGGGAGTGCCGCAGCGTGACGCCCACGGTATTGGCTTTGTTGATCTGCCAGCTGCCTGTGACTTCGGCGCGGCCCACGTAGTTTTCAATGCCGGGGTTGTCGTCGTTGCCGGAGGATTCCTTCATGCGATCCCAGATGCGCCCTTGCAGGATCAGGCCCGAATCCTGGCCCAGCGTTTTTTCGGCGGCACCCATCAGGTAGACGCGATTCCAGCTGCGCGACAGCGGCAGCGACTGGCCGTTGGACTGGTGCACAACCCCCACGCCCGAGAGCCGGTAGTTCCAGCCGCCGGCCAGCGGGATCTGGTGCGGGTAGATGTAAAGGGCTTCGGGTTCGTGGTCGGTGGTGCGGAAGGGCCGCGAAATGGCGCCGTTGAACAGCTGCCAATAGCTTTGCTGCGTGTAGCCGAACCATACCGAATCATGGTCGTCGTCATCGTTGTCGCCATTCTTCAGCAGGCCTTTGGCGACCTTGGTGCGCACCGACAGCTGGATTTTGTTTTCAGTGCGCATGTAAGGCTGGGATGTCAGCGCAGTGTGCCCCGCGGAGGGGGAAGAGGGCTGCATGTTGACGCTGTCGGACGTGACGACGGCCAGTGAGATCGGCCGGTAGCCGCGCAGGGCGAAGGTGTCACAGTCGGTGCCGCGCTGGAGCTCCCAGAAGCGGGAGAGCTCGGAGTACTTGGTGTTCTTGCAGCCGATCGGTTTGCCGTCGGGCGCTTCGGTGTTGAGCGAAGGCAGCAGCAACACCGGAGTGGCCGGCTGGCCGGTCTGGGGATTGGCTGGCGCCGTGGTCAAGCTGGGTGCCGGCATGTTGGCGGGAGTTTGCGCATCAGCCCACTGCTGAAAACAGGTGAGCTGCGCCGCAGGGTCGCCCTTCATGGCCTGGCAGGTTTGCCAGCCGAGGCTGGAAGGCCGGTTGGCCGGCGGGACGATCGCAGGCAGGGTGGGCGCGGCGGCGGGCGCTACTTGCGCGTGCGCCGTGGCGGCACTCCCCAGAAGGGCCAGGAGGGCCAGGAGGGCCAGGACACCCGGACGTGCCGCAGCGGCAAGTGGAAGGAGTTTCAGTTGCATGGGGTAGCTCTTCAAGGTCTTGCAGTCGCGCGGTCAGGGCAGCCTGGTCAGGGTGAAAGGCACATCGGGGGCGTTGTCGGGGGCGCTGCTGCTGGTGTCTTTCCAGGCGCCCCTGAAGGCCTTGCCGCAGGATCCTTCGACCATCTCCCCGTTCCAGGTGCCGGTGATGCTGACGTTGTCGGAGGACTCGTCGAGCAGCAGCATGCCGCCCTCCAGGTCGCCGGCCAGCGCGGCCTTGGCAGCGTGTCCGGCAATGGCTTTGGAACCGGCGGCGGGCCCCAGGTCGCGGCTCACGATGCCGGCCAGGCTGTCAGAAAATTCCGCGTGCTGTTCCAGCAGCATGGTGGCGCGGGCGGGCAAGCCGGCGGGTGGGCGTTCGAAGCGCACCGTCCACAAGCCGTAGAGCTGGGCGGCCTTCATGTCCGTGGCGGCCATGCACGCGGCGTCAGGCTTGTTCTGGGCTGTGGCGCCCGCGGATACTGCGCAAACAGCTATAAAAAAAGGAGCTAATCGAAAGAAATTCAAGGTCATCAACAAATGAACGCCCTGCCTGGGTCTCCCAGTGCGGGCTTGGAAAAGAAAACCTTGCGAACCGGAAGCCGTGAAGCGACACAGCGGGTACCCGAGCTGGCAAAGTGGGGCGGCTGAACAGCGCGCAAGCCGCAAAGCTTGCGCACTATCTCACGAATACTTCTTCTATCAGGTGGGGCACAGGTAAAACCCCAAGAGTTGAAACCATTTGTAAGTTGACACTGGGGCCTCTTCCCGATTTTTACCCGTTTCCGTTACCGAAAGAGGTCCGTCATGATGCGTATTTACCAACATGTGTGTGTGCTGGCTGTTGCCCTGATGGCCGGCCAGGCGGGGGCGCAGGGCGCGCCCCTGGTGTTTGCGGTGAACGAAGGCGTGACTTACCGTGTCAACCCCGGCGCCACGGTCGAGCGCTTCCGGGAATTGTCCGATGACCTGGGCAAGCTGCTGAAGCGGCCCGTCAAGGTGCAGGCCGTGACCGACTACAAGGAACTGGCCGCCGGCCTGGCCGAGCAGCGCTACGGTCTTGCCTATGTGCATCCGGCGCATCATTCCATCCGGGCGCTGTCCAAAAACGGCTACAACCTTGTCGCGGTGACCAAGGGCTTCACCGAGTACAGCGCCTCTTTCATGGTGCGAAGCGATTCTCCGCTCAAGTCGATCAACGACTTGAAGGGCCTCAAGATAGGCGCGCCCAGCGAGGACTCTATTACCTCGGTGATCATGCGGGCTACCCTGCGTGACGCCCTCGGGCCGCAACCGCTGGAAACCGTCTATGTGAAGCTGCAGGATGCCGTGCCTTTCATGGTGGAGCACAACATGGTGGCTTCAGGCGTCACCGCATCACGTGCAGTGGTGAAAGACTGGCAGAGCAAGGGCGGCAAGGTGTTGGCCACCAGCAAGCCCGTGCCCATCAAGCACCTGATCGCCAGCAACAAGCTGACCGATGCGGAGCGCGCCCAACTCACCGCCTACTTTGTGGGGCTGGACCAATCCGCGGACGGCAAAAAGCGGCTGGAAGCGCTCACCGTACAGGGATTTTCCGAGTATGACCAGGCCAAGCTGATGGACCTGGGTAAATGGCTGGGGCTGTAATGTTCCATTCCTATTTAAGTACGATAGGTCGTTGCAGCCCCCTTGCCGTGCCAGGGCTAACAGGCCCTATGCACTGTCTGCGGGGGCGCGCCTAATCTCGGTCCGAACCAGGAACGGGAGTTCGGGCTCAGCGTTAGCGCGTCTCTGACGCTGCCGCTGCGGCCGCAATCCCGTCGGCAGACTTCTTCGCAAACTCCGCGCGCAAGGCCTTGAGCTTTTCGCGCGGGTCTTCTTTCACGGTGGCTTTGTCCAGCGCCATTTCGGCGATGAAGCGGCTGGGGGCGCCGGGAATCATGTCGCGGCCTTTTTTGCGTTTTCGCAGCCAGTTGACGGCCAGCGTGCGTTGCGCGCGGGTGATGCCCACGTACATCAGGCGGCGTTCTTCCTGCAGGCGCAGGGCGATGCTGTCGGTGTTGATGCCGTCATCGTCTTCGAGTTTGAAGGGCAGCAGGCCTTCGTTCACGCCGGCCAGCACCACGTGCGGCCACTCCAGGCCTTTGGCGGCGTGCAGGGTGGACAGGGTGACCACGTTCTGGTCGCCTTCGCGCTCGCTGATGGTTGAAAGCAGCGCGATCGTCTGCACCACTTCCAGCATGGTTTTGGTTTCGGCTGCGACCACTGCGCCCGAGGTGTCGTCGATCTGCCCGCCGCAGCGCTGGGCCACCCAGTCGCAAAAATCCATCACGTTGGTCCAGCGCGCGGCGGCGAGCTTTTCGCTGTCTTCGCCGTCGTACAGGTGTTTCTCATAATCGATTTCCTTGAGCCAGTCGTTCAGGAAAGCGCGCGCGTCTTCCGCGCCCACGGTGCGCTTGGCACGATATTCCAGGTCATTGAGGTAGCGGCCAAACTCATGCAGTGAGCCAACCGCTTTGGCCGGCAGCACCGAGCCCAGCGAGTTGCTGAAGAGCGCTTCGAAGAGGCTTTGTTTCGACTGGCTGGCGAAGTTGCCTAAAGCGCCCAGCGTGGTGTGGCCGATGCCACGCTTGGGCGTGGTCACCGCGCGCATAAACGCCGGGTCGTCGTTGTTGTTCACCAGCAGTCGCATCCAGCAGCACAGGTCCTTGATCTCGGCGCGGTCAAAAAAGCTTTGCCCGCCTGAGACCTTGTAGGGGATGTTGGCCTTGCGAAAGGCTTTCTCAAACGGCTTGGCCAGGTGGTTGGCGCGGTACAGCACGCAAAAGTCTTTCCACTCCTTGTACTGCCCGCCCTCGGCCTGCAGGCTGCCTTCGGCGCGCAGGCTCTGGATGCGGGCCACCACGCGCTCCGCTTCATGTTCTTCGCTGTCGCAGTCGATCACACGCACCGGCTCGCCTTCGCCGAGTTCGCTGAACAGCGTCTTCGGGAACAGCTTCGGGTTGGGGCCGATCACATTGTTGGCCGCGCGCAGGATGGCGCTGGTCGAGCGGTAGTTCTGCTCGAGCTTCACCACCTTGAGGTTGGGGTAGTCCTGTGGCAGCTTTTTAAGGTTGTCCAGCGTGGCGCCGCGCCAGCCATAGATGGATTGGTCGTCGTCGCCCACCGCGGTGAAGCGCCCGCGCGGGCCCACCAGTAGCTTGAGCATTTCGTATTGGGTGGCATTGGTGTCTTGGTATTCATCGACCAGCACATGGCCCAAAGAGTCCTGCCATTTGGTGCGCACGCTCTCGTGCTCGCGCAGCAGCTTGAGCGGCAAGCCCACCAGGTCGTCAAAGTCCACGCTCTGGTAGGCCGTCAGGCGCTCTTCATAATGCGCCATCACGCGGGCGATGGTGCGCTCTTCGTCGCCGTTGGCTTGGGCCATGGCTTCGGCTGCATTCAGGCCCATGTTCTTCCACAGGCTGATGGTCCACTGCCATTGCTTTGCCGTGGCCGCATCGGTGCTGCCGCCTGCATCTTTGATGATGCTGGTCACGTCATCGCTGTCGAGAATCGAGAACTGGGGCTTGAGGCCCAGCGCCGCGCCGTCCTGGCGCAGCATGCGCACACCCAGGGCGTGGAAGGTGCAGATCAGAACGCCTTTGGCGCTTTTGCCGATCAGCGTCTTGGCGCGCTCGCGCATTTCGGCGGCGGCCTTGTTGGTAAACGTGATGGCGGCGATCTGCTCCGGCTTCAGGCCCGACTGGATCAGGCGGCCTATCTTGTGCGTGATCACCCGTGTCTTGCCCGAACCGGCGCCCGCCAATACCAGGCAGGGGCCATGCAGGTAATTGACGGCTTCTTGTTGGGCGAGGTTGAGTCCGGAGGCGATGGGGGACGCAGGAGAGGGTGACGACATGCAGGCAGACGGGTGGAGGCCGAGGAATCCAGACAGGAACAAAGGGTCAGCGCGAATCATAGCCAGTCAGCGGCGATCAGCCTTTTCGGGGATTTACCTGTGGTTTGCCGGTGACAATACGCTTTGTGCTAAGCATTCTTATCATCACCTTCCCGTTTTTTGCCCTGGTCCTCTGCGGTTATGTGGCCGCGCGCCGCGGCCTGCTTCCGCAGCTGGCCATCCCCGGCCTCAACACCTTTGTGCTGTATTTCGCGGTGCCCTGCATGCTCTACCGCTTCGGCGCCGGCACGCCGATCGCGCAGCTGCTGGACACCAGCCTGGTCGCCGTCTATCTGGTATGCGCGCTGCTGATGGTAGCCTTTACAGTGATGCTCACGCGCAAGGGCCGTATTGCATGGAACGATGCGTCCTTTGGTGCGCTGGTCGCGGCTTTTCCCAACACCGGCTTCATGGGCGTACCTCTTTTGGTGGCGCTGCTGGGCGCGCAGGCCGCCGGCCCGGCCATCGCCACCATCCTGATTGACTTGCTGGTCACGAGCTCGTTGTGCATCGCGTTGTCGCGGCTGGATTCGGCCGACATCCACGGCGCCGAGGTTGCCGCGCAGAAAGCACTGAAGGGTGTGGCGCTCAATCCCATGCCCTGGGCCATCGTGCTGGGCGCGCTGTCGTCGGGCTTTGGGGTGGCGCTGCCTGGGCCGGTGATGCAGACCGTTGGGCTGCTGGCCGACGCCGCCTCGCCGGTGGCGCTGTTCACCGTAGGCGCAGTGCTGGCCCGCTCGCAGATGAACAGCGTGGCGGCCATGCCGCTCAGGGACTACGTGCCGGTGGCGTTGATCAAGCTTGTGGTCCATCCGGTGCTCGTCGGCCTGGTGGGGCTCGGCGCCATCGCGCTGGGTGTGCCGCTGGGGCGTTTTGCGCTCACCGTGATCGTGCTGGTGGCGGCCCTGCCCAGCGCCAGCAACGTGACACTGCTGGCCGAGCGGTTCGGTGCCGACAACGGGCGTATCGCCCGCATCATTTTGCTGTCGACGGTGCTCGCTTTCTTCAGCTTCTCGGCGGCAGTGGCCCTGCTGACCTGAACCTGGCACGCGGTCTTTCCGACCGCTGTTACAAAAAAACTGAAAAAAGACAGTCCCACGCTGTCGATTTCGCTCCCTCCATTCGTCTTACCCACAAGAGCAGGATGTTTCTGCCCGGGTTGTCCGGGCTCTCCGCTCCCAACGCAACCCAAAGGAGTCCGAAATGAAATTCATGGTTCTCATCAAAGCCGACAAGCACAGCGAAGCCGGCGAAATGCCCAGCGAACAACTGCTGGCCGACATGGGCAAGTTCAACGAATCACTGGTCAAGGCCGGCGTCATGCTGGCGGGTGAGGGACTGCACCCCAGTTCAAAAGGCGCACGCGTCCGGTTTTCCGGCAACAAGCGCACGGTCATCGACGGGCCTTTCCCCGAGACCAAAGAGCTCGTGGCCGGCTTCTGGATGCTGCAGGTCTCATCGAAAGAAGAGGCGATTGAATGGGTCAAGCGCTGCCCTTTACCGCCCGGGAGCGAAGCGGAAATCGAAATCCGCCAGGTGTTTTCGGCTGAGGACTTTGGCGCCGAATTCACGCCTGAACTTCGCGAAGCGGAAGACCGCCTGCGCCAGCAGATGGAAGCGCAGGCCGGCCGCTGAGCCGAGTTTGAGGTAAAAACCGGGGACCGCTGCACCTTAGGAGACCTCACGCATGCAATACATGATCCTGCGCAAATCCGATGCGAGCACCGAGGCGGGCGAGCTGCCCAGTCCCGCCCTGCTGGCCGCCATGGGCACTTACAACGAAGAGCTGGCCAAGGCCGGCATGCTGCTGGGCGGTGAGGGCCTGCAGGCCAGTTCAAAGGGCGCACTCATCCGGTTTTCGGGCGGCAAGCCCACGGTCATCGACGGTCCCTTCACCGAAGCCAAAGAGCTGATTGCCGGTTTCACCATGATCGAGGCGGCCTCGCGGGAAGAGGCCCTGGAGTGGCTCAAGCGCTGGCCCCAGGAAGATGCAAACGGCAATACCTCGCTGGAGATCCGTGAAGGCGGTTGTCCCGGCGGCTTGCGTGGCGTCGCTGGCGAGGAGGCGCCGCCTTTGCCTGAGGGCTTTCGCCGCTTCATGATTTTGCTCAAGGCCAATGAAAGGGCCGAGGCTGGCATCGTGCCTGACAGCCAGTGGTTGGGGCGCATGGCCCAGCACAACGACGAGGCCGTCAAGGCGGGCGTGCTGCTGATGGGCGAAGGCCTCAAGCCCAGCGCCAGTGCGTCCCGCATGAAATTCACCCGGGGCAAACCCAGCGTGATGGACGGGCCGTTTGCCGAAGCCAAGGAATTGCTGGCCGGCTTCTGGATCATCCAGGCACGGTCGCTGCAGGCGGCGGTGGACTGGGCGCTGGCTTATCCCTTTCCGTTTCGCGACACGGAAGAGGTGGAGGTCGAGGTCCGGCTGCTTTACGAAGCCGGTGATTTCGCCGCGGCCTGACGTTCAGGGGCGGTGGCCAAAAATAATTTGAATATTTTTGGCAGGACATGTCGATTTCGCGTTTTCCGTTCGTCGTACCAGTGAGCAGACGCTTTTTGCAGGGCCCGGCAGGCCCGAAAACCCGGCGCTCACCCATTCATTGAAGTGAACGAACACAAAAAGGGGATTTACATGTTCAAAACCATTGCCATCATCGCCGCCGTCGCCATTGTGGTTTTTATCGTCGCCGTGCTGATACTGGCTTCCAACAAGCCCGATACCTTCCGAGTGCAGCGCCAGACCACCATCCAGGCGCCGCCCGAAAAGATCTTTCCGCTGATCAACGACTACAAGCAGTGGACCGCCTGGTCGCCGTATGAAAAGAAGGACCCGGCCATGAAGCGCAGCTTCAGCGGCCCGGCCACCGGCAAGGGCTCAGCCTACGCTTGGGAAGGCAAGGAAGTCGGCACGGGCGACATGCTGATCACCGAGTCCGTGCCGTCCTCCGTGGTCAGGATAGACCTGAACTTCAGCAAACCCTTTGAAGCCCACAACAAGGTGGTGTTTACCATCCAGCCGCAGGCCGGCGGCAGCGTTGTGAGCTGGGACATGTCCGGCCCCGCGCCCCTTCTATCCAGGGTCATGCATGTCTTCTTCAATATCGACAAGATGGTGGGCAACGACTTTGAAGCCGGCCTGGCTGCCATGAAGGCTGCAGCGGAAAAGTAAAGCTGACCCACTCATCTTCCCCCTCACACTCAAGGAGTATTCAAATGCGATTCATGATGCTGATGATCCCCAAAGGCTACGAAACCGCCGCTGCAGGCACGCTGCCTGATGCCGACGCCGTCGCCGCGATGATGAAATACAACGAGGAGCTGCAAAAAGCCGGCGTGCTGCTCTCGCTCGAAGGCCTGCACCCACCCGCCATGGGCGCGCGCGTGACCTTCCCCGGCGGCAAGCCGCGTGTGAGCGACGGCCCCTTCGCCGAAGCCCGCGAAGTGCTGGGCGGCTTCTGGATGATCGATGTGGCGTCGCGCGAAGAAGCCATCAAATGGGCCTCACGCTGCCCTGCAGGTGAAAACGAAATCATCGAAGTGCGCCAGGTGCAGGAGATGTCGGACTTCCCACCAGACGTGCAGGAAGCCGCCGCCGGCTTCACCGAGATGCAGCAAAGCGCCGCAAAAAAAAGCAAGGGCGCCTGAAGCCGCATGGCGTCGCATGAAACTCACCGTGCCATCGATGCCGTCTGGCGCATCGAGTCGGCCAAGGTCATCGCCAAGGTTGCACGCATGGTGCAAGAGGTGGGCCTGGCCGAAGAGATCGCGCAAGACGCGCTGGTCACCGCGCTGGAGCGCTGGCCAAAGACGGGCGTTCCGGACAACCCGGGCGCCTGGCTCATGGCGGTGGCCAAGCACCGCGCCATCGATTACCTGCGGCGGCGCAAGCTGCTCGCGCTCAAACACGAAGAGCTGGGCCATGAACTCGAGCTGGAGCAAGAAATGGCTTTCGCCGACGTAGACGAGCCCGGCTCCGGAGATGACGGCGCCGACGACTACGGTGACGACCTGCTGCGGCTGATCTTCACCGCCTGCCATCCGGTGCTTTCGACCGAGGCACGCATCGCGCTCACGCTGCGGCTGCTGGGCGGCCTCAGCACCGATGAAATCGCGCGTGCCTTTCTTGTGCCCGAGCCCACGGTGGCCCAGCGCATCGTGCGCGCCAAGCGCACCCTGGCCGAGGCGCGTGTGCCCTTTGAGGTGCCGGGCCCCGAAGAGCGCGGCGCACGGCTGTCCTCGGTGCTGGAAGTCATCTACCTGATCTTCAACGAAGGCTACTCGGCCACTTCGGGTGGCGACTGGATGCGGCCCGCACTGTGCGATGAAGCCTTGCGCCTGGGACGTGTGCTGGCCGAGCTGGCGACGCAGGAGCCCGAAGTTCACGGCCTGGTGGCGCTCATGGAAATCCAGGCCTCGCGCGCCAAGGCGCGCACCGGGCCTTCGGGTGAGCCCATCTTGCTGCTGGAGCAAAACCGCGCAAGCTGGGACCACATCCTGATACGCCGCGGCTTTGCTGCACTGGCGCGCGCCGAGGCCTTGGGTGGCGCGCTGGGGCCCTATGCGCTGCAGGCCGCAATTGCCGCGTGCCACGCGCGCGCACCCACCGGCGCCGACACCGACTGGCAGCGCATCGCCGCGCTCTATGACGCGCTGGCACAGCTCATGCCCTCGCCGGTGGTGGAACTCAACCGCGCCGTGGCGCTGGCCATGGCTTTTGGCCCGGCGACAGGGTTGGAGGTGGCCGATGCGCTGCTCACCGAGCCCTTGATGAAAAACTACCACCTGCTGCCCAGCGTGCGCGCCGACTTCCTGTTCAAGCTCGGCCGGCTGGAAGAAGCCCATGCGGAGTTCGAACGCGCCGCATCGCTTACGCGCAACCTGCGTGAGCGTGAGCTGCTGCTGGGGCGCGCCGAGGCCTGCAGGCCCGGATCTACACCGCGCCTTTCCTGACGCGCTTCAGGCTGCGGGCCTGCGGCCGCCCAGCATGCAGGCGATGGCCGCCAGTTGCAGCAGCACCGTCGCGCCGAAGTAAAGGCCAGTGCCTGAACCGAGATGAGCGGGGCCTCCGTTGGCGGTCACCAGCAAAAGGGCAAACGTAGCCGGCGCCAGCGCCCACAGCCCTTGCGACATCGCGACGATCAACGCCACCACGCGTGGAACATCTTCCTTGACGAACTCCACCTGCGCAACCAGCGGTGGCAGCGAGGTCGCGTTGCCGATGCCGACGCCGAACAACACCACGCCCAGCAGGATCAGCGCGGTCTGGTGTTCCGCAGCGGCCGCCAGCAGCAGCGAGCCGGCAATCTGCACCGCGTAGCTCACGCTGGCCACCAGCCGCCGGTCGGCATCCGCCGGCATGCATTTGGCGACGAGGGTGCGCCCACCAATGGCGCAGGCAGTGGCCAGCGCCATTGCCAGGCCGGCGCCCTGGGCACTGAGCGCCGACACCAGCAGCGAATACAAATGCGTGATCAGGCCGGCCTGCGCGAACAGGCTCAGCGCCATCGCGGCGGCCAGCGTGCGAAAGCTGCGATCACGCCATAGCAGGCGGCCCGGCAGCGGCCTGGCGTGCGTGGAAGTGATGCTGCGTGAAGGCGTGCCGGGTGCGTCGCCGTCGGGCTGCTGGCCCAGGCGCTCCGGTGTTTGTGCCACCACCAAAAAGCAGAGGCAGGCCACAACGATCAGCATGGCCGCGCCCACCAGCACGGTGGCGGCGGTAAAGCCCATCGCGGCAATAAGCGCGCCCCACAATGGCGAGAAAATCACGCCGCCCAGGCTGGCGCCGTTGTAGGCCTTGGCCAGCGCCATGGGACGGCCATGCGCAAACCACGGCGAGATAATGGCGTTGATACCGGCCGCGCCCATGGTGACCCAGCCGCCGCCCGTCAGCATTGCCGCCACAAACAGTTGCCAGGGTTGCGCGGCCAGGGCCCAGCCCACCAGACCCGCAGCCAGCGCGGCGCAACCTGCGGCCGCGGTGGCGGCTACGCCCAGCCGGGCATGGAAGCGCGGGAGGCAAGCCACCACACCGGCACCGAACAGGAAGTGAAATGTCACGGCGGCTGACACCAGCGGCAAAGCCCAGCCGGTGCGCGCGAGCACCGCGTGCAGAAAAATTGCCGGGCTGTAGAAACCCACGCCCCAGCCGAAGATGGCCAATACAAATGCCGCGCGCACTACGGTGGGGCCGTAAAAGCCGCGCGGCTTGCGCGGCTGCAGCGCTGGGGTCATTGGCAGTTCCATGGAGTCCTCTTGTGAGAAGGCAGCGGCTGCTGCATGGCCTCATGGTGCAGCGAAGAGGGCGCGCGATGCTTCGTCACCGGGCGAAGCATGGGCTGGGCGATGCTGCTAAGGTTGCAGCTGTAGAGATTTACAGCCATGAACACCAATCAGATCGCACACATCGCTTCGCTCGTCGGCGAGCCGGCCCGCACCGCCATGCTGATGGAGCTGCTGGACGGCCGCTCGCTCACCGCCCATGAACTCGCCGGCGTGGGCAACGTATCGCCGCAAACCGCCAGCCGCCACCTGGCCCTGATGGTTGAAGGCGGCTTGCTGCGTGTGGAGCAGCACGGCCGCCATCGTTATCACCGCCTGGCTTCTGTCGACGTGGCCCGGGTGCTGGAAGGCATCACGCAACTGGCGGCGCAAAACGCACCCATCCCGCGCCGCGCTGTGGTGCCCGGCCCCAAAGACGCCGCCATGCGTATGGCGCGCAGCTGCTACGACCACCTCGCCGGCCGCCTCGGCGTGGCCATCGCCCATCGCCTGCTGGCCGACGGCGCCATCACCTTTGACGGCGAAGCAGGCCATGTGACCGACAAAGCCGGCGCCGTGCTGGCGCGCCTGGGCATTGACCTGTCAGCCTCGCCGGACAGCGCCAACACCAGGCGGCCTTACTGCCGGCCGTGCCTCGACTGGAGCGAGCGGCGCTTTCATGTCGCCGGGCAACTGGGCACGCTGATCTGCACACACAGCCTGGAGCGCGGCTGGCTCTTGCGCCGCCAGGGCATGCGCGCGCTGGAGATCACGCCCAAGGGCGTGGCGGCGCTGCGGGACTGGATGGGGCAGGAGGATTGGCGGCAGGTGACCGGAGGCGATGCGTTTCCCGCGCGACTCGCCGCTTGAACCGGCGTGTCGTCATCCGCGCAACCACTCCGCCCTTAACAAGCCCGTCATGCACTCATCCTTGAGCGTGCCGTCGGCCAGGCAGAGATAAGCTTGCCGCCGCTTACCCTCCAGCCGGTAACCAAAGCGCTGCTGCATGGCGAAGGAGGCGTCATTGCCTTTGAAGAATCCGTTCTCCAGCCGCCTGAGCTGCAAGTCCTCAAAAGCAAACCGGATCTTTTCCGCAAAGGCCTCGCTTCCATAACCGAGGCCCTGGTAGCTGGCATTGATCCAGATTCCGCCGCCGGCTGTACCCTGCACGCGGTTGACGCGATTCAAACTGACGCCGCCAATAACTTTTCCGGTTGCCGATACTTCGATCGCAAATTCGTACTGCGCGCGGCGCATACCTTCCTGTTGAAACTGCAGGCAAAGCGCAATCCAGCGCCCGGCATCAGTCTGCGTGTAAGGATGCGGCACAAACGCGAGCCACTGCGAGACACGCAGGTCATTGAGCCCTTCGATGAGGTCGGGCACATCGGCTGCCTTCCAGTCCCTGAGAACCAGCCGGGCGGTCTCAAGGCGCAGACCGGTTGCCTTCGGTGAATGTTCCATGCTGT
Source organism: Polaromonas aquatica (assembly GCF_050626995.1). Taxonomy (GTDB): domain Bacteria; phylum Pseudomonadota; class Gammaproteobacteria; order Burkholderiales; family Burkholderiaceae_C; genus Polaromonas; species Polaromonas aquatica_A. Next base: position 2,439,487 of record NZ_CP192467.1, read on the forward strand.
CTTCCGGGCGGTTCATCTCGTCCCCTAGATTGCGATGGGATCGACGTCGATCGCCCAACGGATCAGGCTTTTGAACTCAGCCTGCTGGCGCGTCTCAAACAGCGCCGGTTGCCAGGCCGCCAGAAAGCGCTGCAGGGCAACGCGTGAAGGGCTTTCGACCAGCATCTGTGCGCGTTCGATATTGGCCACGCGCTGTATCGTCATCGGCACGGCCGGGTAAGCGGTGACCTGACCATTCCCTATGAGTTGCTGCGCTTCGGCGTGGGCCGCAGCAGCGTTCAGGAAGCCTTGTGCGACGGCCTGCTCGCGTGCCTCGGCGCGCACCAACGCTGAAAAACCGAAGGGCGACATGCCTGCAGCTTCACGTTCTGCCAGCTGCTGCGCGGCAAAGCCGGGATAGTCGTGTTTCTTCAGCGCTTCAAAAAGCGGATGGTCGGGGTGGAAGGTTTGCACCCACATTTCGCTTGCGCCGCTGCGCCGGGCATCGCGGCCTGCGCGACCTCCTGCCTGCATCAAGAGGCTGAACAGGCGCTCGGGTGCGCGGAAGTCGCTGGAGAACAGCGCGCCGTCGGGGTTGATGGCCGCCACCAGCGTGATGTGCCGGAAGTCGTGGCCCTTGGCGATCATCTGCGTGCCGACCAGCACGTCGACCTCGCCGGCATGCACGCTGGCCAGCTGGGATTCGAGCGCACCCTTGAGCCGCGTGGTGTCGGCGTCGATCCGGGCAATGCGCGGCGGCTCCCCGTCGGGCCGCTTCACGCCGGCCAGCAGTTCGGCCAGATGCTCTTCAAGCCGTTCGGTGCCGCGCCCCACGGGTGCGATGTCGATGTTGCCGCAGCTCGGGCAGGCGCGCGGCACGCGTTCGGTGAAGCCGCAGTGATGGCAGCGCAAGGTCCGGTCTATCTTGTGGAAGACGCGGTAGGCGCTGCAGTGCGGGCATTCGCTTTTCCAGCCGCAGTCGTGGCAGGCCAGCACGGGCGCATAGCCGCGGCGGTTGAGAAAGATCAGCGATTGCTCGCCACGCGCCACGCGCTGCGCAATCGCGTCCAGTAGCGGCGGGGCGATGACGCAGTGCTTGGGTTGATGGTTCATGTCCACACGCCGAACGGTGGGCAGACTACCTTGCCCGGCTTGTGTGTCGGGCTCCCTTACTTCTGCGCTGAGCCTGGCAGGCGTGCCTATGCGCTCACTCATGATCAGGCGTTGGTAGCGGCCAGCCAGCGTCGCCTGCCAGCTTTCCAGCGACGGCGTGGCAGAGCCCAGCAGCACTCTGCACGGACCATGGCCGTGCGTGGCGTCTTCGGTTTCGATCTTGGCTCGGTACACCGCCAGGTCGCGCGCCGAATAGCGGGCGCCCTCCTGCTGCTTGTAGCTCGGGTCGTGTTCTTCATCGACCACCAGCAGGCGCAGGTTGGGCATGGAAGCAAACACCGCCATGCGCGTGCCCAGCACCAGGCGCGCATGGCCGGCATGGGCCGCCAGCCAGCTTTTCAGGCGCTGGGCCGGCGTCAGGCCGCTGTGCAGGGCCACCACGCGCTCTTTGCCCAGGTGGGCAAAGCGTTCTTCAAACCGCGCCTGCAGTTGCGGCGTGAGATTGATCTCGGGCACCATCACCAGCACCTGTGCTGTCGGGTCTTGTTCCAGCACGCGGGCTGCGGCGCGCAAATAGACCTCGGTCTTGCCGCTGCCGGTGGCGCCAAACAGCAGTGCGGGCCGGGAATCAGCATCAAATTCAGTTATAGCCATTGCCTGTTCTTGGCTAAGCGCTATTAAATTGATAGTGGATGGGGCGTGACTGGTGTCCGCCACCGGGCGTTTGAGGCGCCGGGCCAACTGCACGCTGCTGAGGTCGCGCAGTTGCGGCGGCAGCGCCGCGAGGGCCACCTCCCCCAAAGAGCGCTGGTAGTAGCTCGCGGTGAATTGCACCAGCTTTCGCCAGGTGGCCGAAAGCGGGGGCAACCCTTCCAGCACACCCGCGACGTGGCGCGTCTGCATTTCCAGCAAGGCGCCGCTGTCGGGCAAAGCTTCCCACACCACCCCAAGGACTTCCCGTTTACCCAACGGCACCCGCACCAGTGCACCCACAGCAAGCGGCAACTCGCTTTGGTAGGTCAATGGTCCTGCGATGGAACTGTGTGCAGGTGCAGCAACGGCGACTTGAAGCCAATAGCTCATTTGGAGTAACTAAATGTGTTTACTTCTTGAGAAATACATCCAGATAATGCGCTAAGTCCTTGATTTACCATCGCTTTACAGATTTCCAGTTTTTCTGTGGATAACTTTGTTGATAGCTTGTCGTGGTGCGTCGCGAGGCCTTGTAAATCAAGGCTTTGCTTAAACTGCCCGGAAAAAAAGCAGTTTAAAGTCTCTATATAAATCAACAACTTACGCGCGCTATTGCTTTGATAGCGAACCATGCTGCCCGCGTACACCATTGCGGCACCGCAACACGATTTTTGTGCATAAGTCCGGACGCCATCGCCCGTTTTTGTGCTAGCCATGGTTGAAATCACTCATCCGCTGGCGTTTTAGGACGTAAACGGAAAGTTTAGGTACCGGCGGCGCGCATGCTGCGAGAGTGAGCGTGCACTGCGCGAACCAGCACTTCCACACTTTCAGGCGGTGTGTGCTGGCTGATGCCATGTCCGAGGTTGAAAATATGCGTCGGCCCCGTCTTGTTGGCATCGGTATGGGGCATGCCAAAGCTGTCCAGGACGTGCTTCACCTCGGTTTCAATCTGCGCCGGGTTGGCAAACAGCACGTTGGGGTCCAGGTTGCCTTGCAGCGCTTTGGCGTGGGGGCCGTTCTCCCCCACCAGAGCGCGCGCTTTGGCCAGGTTGACCGTCCAGTCCAGCCCCAGCACTTCGCAGTCCAGCTGCGCCATCGCATCCAGCCACTGGCCTCCGCCCTTGGTGAACACCAGGCGCGGGATTTTCACGCCCTCATGTTCGCGTTTGAGTTGGGCCAGCACGCGGGCGGTGTAGGCCAGGCTGAAGGTCTTGAAGGCCGCGTCGGCCAGCACGCCGCCCCAGCTGTCGAAAATCATCACGGCCTGGGCGCCGGCCTCGATCTGAGCGTTCAGGTAGACGGCTACCGCGTCGGCATTCACGGCCAGCATCTTGTGCATCAGGTCGGGGCGCTGGTACAGCATGGTCTTGACCAGGCGGTAGTCGTCCGAGCCCGCGCCTTCGACCATATAGCAGGCCAGCGTCCAGGGACTGCCCGAAAAGCCGATCAGCGGCACGCGGCCGTTCAGGGCCTTGCGGATGGAGGTGACGGCGTCGAACACATAGCGCAGCTTGTTCATATCCGGGACTTCCAGCCGGGCCACGGCCGCCTCGTCGCGCACCGGCGTGGCAAAGCGCGGGCCCTCGCCCAGCGCGAAGGACAGGCCCAAGCCCATGGCGTCGGGAACGGTCAGGATGTCGCTGAACAGGATGGCGGCGTCCAGCGGATAGCGCTCCAGCGGTTGCAGCGTGACCTCGGTGGCGTAGTCCGTATTGGTGGCCAGGCCCATGAAGCTGCCGGCCTGGGCCCGCGTGGCCCGGTATTCCGGCAGGTAGCGGCCGGCCTGGCGCATCAGCCAGACGGGGGTGTGATCGGTCGCCTGGCGAAGGCAGGCGCGCAAGAAAGTATCGTTTTGAAGGGGTGCGAACATGCACCAATTGTCTCAGGTGTGACGCAGCGCCTGCTGGCCTCTTTACCTGTCTGGATTTACCATGGCTGCACGGGCAATGCCTGCGCCTGTGAACAACTTCCAGGGGCTAATTCATGCGCATGAACGACCAGGAGTATTTCCGCAGTTGTATCGCCAAGGAGCGCCATCTGGCCCAGCTGTTGGGCCATGTGCACATAGAGGAGTGCTATGAAAGCGCGGGCACGCTCTGGGACAGCAACCGGGCTCTGCCGCAATGGACGCGTGACTGGCAGGCTTGCGGACCCCTGATGACCCAGTACGGGATCACCGTGAACTACGGCGAAGACTCAGAGCCGGCAAGCATCACTTTTGCGCAAGTCGGATCTACCGTGGTTCACTTTGCGGACCATCCCACGCGGGACCGCGCGGTGATGTACGGCATCGTCAAGGAATTGATCTTCCTGCTGGAGCACGGCAAGGTCACGCCGGCAACGATTGCATGAAAGCCTCCAGCTCGCCGATGGGCAGGGGCTTGCAAAACAGGTAACCCTGGTAGCACTCGCAGCCGTGGCGTGACAGGAAGTCGCGCTGCGCCTCGGTTTCAACGCCCTCGGCGACCACACCCAGCCCCAGGCTCTGCGCCAGGCCGATGATGGTGCGCGCGATGGCCGCGTCGTTCGGGTCGCGCAGGATGTCTTCTACAAAGGACCTGTCGATTTTCAGCTGGTCCAGCGGCAGGCGCTTGAGGCACGAAAGCGAGGAATATCCCATGCCGAAGTCATCGAGCGATAAGGTGACACCCATGGCCTTGAGCTTCGCCATCTTGGTGATGGTGATGTCCATGTCATCGGCAAGCAGGCTTTCAGTCAGCTCCAGCTTGAGCTTGTGGGGGCTGACCCTGGTTTCTTTCAGGGCGGCCATCACAAGGTCGACAAACTCAGGATGGCGGAACTGCCTGACGCTCACGTTGACTGCGATGCTCAGTGCCGCCGTTTCGGGGCGCCTGGCCCAGGCGGCCAGTTGCCAGCACGCTGTCTCCAGGGCCCATTGGCCCAGTGGCAGGATCAGCCCGGCTTCTTCGGCCGCCGGGATGAATTCCGCGGGTGGAACCAGCCCGCGCTCGGAATGCTGCCAGCGCAGCAATGCCTCCACACCCGTCATGCGGCCGTCGCGTCCGACTTGGGGCTGGTAGTACAGCAGAAACTGGCTTTCGCGCAGGCCGCGGCGCAGGTCCGACTGCAGCGCTACGCTGGCCGTTACCGCTGCCTGCATCACAGGGTCAAAAAAGCAGATGGTATTGCGCCCGGACATCTTGGCCTGGTACATGGCCAGGTCGGCCTGTTTCAGGAGGTCCCCGATGTTGGTATGGGTGTGGTCAAACGAGGTGATGCCGATGCTGCAGGTGCTGTAGTGCTGATAGTCCCCCAACAGGTAGGGCTCGCTGAGCGCGGCAAGAATCTGCTCGCCGACCGCTTCGGCCTTTGCTGCGGCTTCCTGCGGGTCGTGACTCAGGTCCTCCAGCATGACGACAAACTCGTCCCCGCCCAGGCGCGCCACCGTGTCGGCCTTGCTCACACAGGCCGCAAGGCGCGCGGCGACCTGCTGCAAAAGCAGGTCGCCCTTCTGGTGGCCCATGGTGTCGTTCAGGGTCTTGAAGTTGTCCAGGTCGATGAACATCAGGACACCCTCGCGTGGGTGGTGAGGACTGTGGCTCAGGGCGTGCTCCAGCCGGTCCATCAGCAGCTGGCGGTTCGGCAGCTGCGTCAGCGGATCGTAAAAGGCCAGGTGCTTGATTTCGCTTTCCGCCACCTTGCGCCGGGTGATATCGCGTCCCACAGCCACCCAGTGGGTAAAGAAAACACCGGTATCGTCGGCGACCGGCACGATGTCGACCTCCATCCAGAAATGGCTGCCGTCTTTTTTGTAGGTGATGAGCTCGGCCTGTATCGGCTCACCATGCAGGAACGCCGTGCGAATACGGTCCAGCTCATCGGCCTGGGTCAGGGGACCGCACAACATCCGCGGTGAACGGCCCAGTGCCTCGTCCGGGCTGTAGCCTGTGTGCCGCTGGAATGCATGATTGGCAAAGATGATCCGCAGCCCCTGCTTTCCGGTGGGCATGGCTTCGGTGATGAGCACGATGTCGTTCAGGCGCGAAATGCTGGTCTCCAGCAGCATGAGCTGCTCGCGTGCCTTGCGCCTCTCGCTGATGTCCCGAAAGAATACAGCCAGCCCGTCTGGAAACGGGTAGGCGCGCACTTCAAACCAGATGTCCAGCGGGCTGTACAGGGCTTCAAACTCCACCTGGTAATTGCCCTCGACGGCTGCCCTGACCTGTTCTGAAAAAGCGGTGTTGATCGCGCCCGGAAACTCCTTCCAGATGCTTTTGCCCAGCAACCTGGCGCTGGGTTTTTGCAGCAAGCGCTCGCCCTCCCTGTTGAGATAGGTAAAACGCCACTGGGGATCGAGGGTGTAAAAACCTTCCGTAATGCTTTCAAGCGTGATGCCCAGGCGCGTGGCCAGCCGGTGGGCGTCTTCTTCGGTCTGCCTCATGGCTGTGCGAACGCGGCTGAGCTCGGCATCCAGCAGCTGGCGCTCCTCGTGTTGCCGCTGCAGGTTGAGCTGGCCTGCGACCAGTCCGGCAAGCGTGGCCAGGTCTTCTTCCTGCGCAGGGCTCAAGCTTCGCGGCACCCTGTCCATGACCGCCAGAGCGCCCAGCAGCACGCCATCTTCCCGCACCAGCGGAACACCCCGGTAAAAGTGGATACCGGGTGCTGCGCGCGCAGGCAGCGGTGGCACGCGCGGCGGTGTCTCCAGTGTGGCGGCACACAAACGGACGAGGCCTTCGCGCTCCTCTGCGGCAAAGCCGCTGCCCGTGCTGAAGACCAGCTCGCCGTTTTCAAGCCGCACCACAAGACCGATGGAAGTGCCGCACGCGCGAGCTGCCAGCAGCCCGAGGTTCGCACCGGAATGGGGCGGTTGCGCTGAACTTTCGCCAGGTTGGGGCAGGGCCTTGGGGCCGGACGCGGAATCGGTAAGGGAAATGGACACGGGATAACTACCTGCTCATTGAACACACCAACAGATGATGCTGATGGATTGCGTCACGTTTTTTTTATGAGATTTGAAAGCGTTGGAGCGATCGTGTTGCAAAACGTTCCAGCTCTTACTTGCGCAGGATGTTGTCCTACGCTGCAGTATGGACCTGGCTCACCGAGAATGTCAGAGCCGCCCTGCATGCTGCAGCATCTCTCCCCGGGTGTTCTTCCCCCGGGTGATTCACTGGCTTCCCAACTCACGCTCAAACCAGGCAAGGACACATGACGGATTACGAACTTGATCAGTTGCAGCAATGTCCTGACGTCGCCACCTTGCAGTCAAGACTGCGAGATCTGTGCAGCCGATTCGGCTCAGTGACCCAGCTCAATATCCTGCCCTCAGCCCATGCCGGCAAGCAGCAGGTCTTATGCCTCCTGCGAATGGCATCAGCCGAAGAAGAAGCCCAGCTGATGAGCGGCCTGGGTATCGGCCGGTTCGGCGGCGAACTGGTGGTCGTGATCGATCTGCATTCGCCGGCACTGCCGGTGGCGGCGGAGCTGTTTGGCTCGGCCGCCTAGCCGGCCGCAGCGGCATCCGCGTCAGGGTGCTTGAGCAGCAGGCGGTCCAGCGCGTTCAGGGTCTCAAACGACTCTGCAAAGTCAGCAAACAGCGCTGCGTTGTCGGGTGCGGCGGCCTTGCCTTGCCAGCTTGCGCGGAACAGGTCAAAAATTTCACCAAAGCTTCTGCGGCCATCTATCAGTGCCAGGATCTTCGGTCCATATTTTCCGGGGTTGACCATGACCGAAACTCCGGAGTGCTGATGCTGGAGCAGGAAGGGCTGCCCACGGTTGCGGCCGAACACCTGCGCCGCGATTTCACCTGTCAGGGGCTCGTGGAAGAAAAAGGGAATGTACTGCGCGTCGCCATAAGGCGCGGTGCAGCTGGCGTCCCGGGTGGCATACAGTGAATGGGTGATGATGTTGCCTATCATCAGTTCGGCCATTTCATGTTGGCGCCGGCGCGGCAACTTGCGCAGTGCTGCGGCCATGTTGGGCGGTTTGCTGCCCAGCACCATATGGGGCAGGTAAGGTGAACGGCCTCGCTGCACATCGGTGAAAGCCAGGTGCATGCCATATCCATCCTCCAGCCAGTCAAACAGCTCGCCGGCCGTGTAGGAGCGATCCTGCGAATGCAGCAGCAGGTCATAGATGCCGGCGTCACCCGCCTTGTGGTCATGGTGCAGGTCTTCGCTGCGCATGAACCAGTTGCTGGCCGGCAAGCTGGCCAGGAGATCACGGGCGTTGGCGATTTTTCGCTGCTCATTCAGGGGCTCGCCGCCGGGGTTGTCATTGACGAGGCGCATCAGCGCCTGCATCTGGTAGACACCTGTGCGGCCGGTGGTGGCGTAGACCATCAGGCCGATCGCACCGTCATCCTTGAGCACGCTGCGCAGCGCCTTGAATCCCAGATCCGGATCCGCCAGATGGTGCAGCACGCCGCTGCAGTTGATGTAATCGAATTTCCCCACATCGAGCGACGGCAGGTTCAGCAACGAGTCATGCACCCAGGTGATGTTGTTCAGGCCGCGAATCTCGGCGCGCCGTTTTGCCAGGGCAATGCTGGCTTCACTCATGTCCAGATGCACCACCTGGGCATTGGCGGCGTTGACGGCCCGCAGTTGTTCGGCCAGGAAAATCGTGGCATCCCCCGTGCCGCCGCCTGCCATCAGCGCCCTGAAGCCTTTTTGAAACGACTGCTTTCCGGCAAAACAGTAGTGATTGATCATGGGCAGGTCTTCCAGCCAGGTCAGCACCAGCCGCTTGCGGTCCTCTTCCGGGTCTCGGGCTGGATAAGGCAGAGCCTCGTATTGGCTTCTGACTTGAGGCAGGTAGTTATCAGGCATGGCATCTTCCAGAAAACGGATGGCAAATATGTATTGTCGACGCCGCGGCGCCATGTAGAGCACTCTGCTCCCACCCAGTGACGGCGTGGAACCGGCTTAGCCGGGCCACAGCGGTCGCCCCCTGCAAGGGGGATCCGGCTACACGAAGTGAGCCGAGAAGGGGGTGTGCATGGTTTTGCAGTTCCTACCGGACCGGCAGGAACTGCAAAAAAGTGCCGCCCAGCAGGTTTTGCACATAGGTGATCACGGCACGCCGGTATTTTTCGGTCAATACCGAGGCCAGCAGGTCCAGCCGTCCGATCACCTTGCCGAACTCCCGTTCAAAACTCAGGTTGCGCTCACGCTCGGTGATTTCGTCGGCCAGCAACAGCGGCTGACCAGCGGCATTGCGCCGGTTGGACAGCATCCATACGGCAATCTCGATGTTGCGGGCAGCGTTGTAGATGTATTGTGCGTCCAGGTTGTCGGTCAGGTAAAACACCGTTTTGCCCCCATGGGCGGTGATCACCATATCGGCGCTGGCATAAATAAAGGCCGCCACGCGGTCACCCCTGAAATCGGGGCCAAGGGCCAGGGACAGCGCAGCGATGTCCCGCTTGCCCTGCAGCTCAGCCCAGGGGGTGCGGGTGTCGATGGCGACGCGCAACTGGGCGATGGCCGCATCGCGGCTGACAGTGCTGGTTTTTCGCCACTCAGCCGGGTTGCGGCGGTAGAGCTTGTCTGCCAGCCGGATCAGGCTGTCCATGTTGTCACGCATGCCCAGTGTGGCCACACGGTTGACGTCCGATTGGCCCACCTCGCTGGGGGCCATGGGTGCCACCTGCGCCTCACCCCTGTGCGTGGGCGCCGGGCCCGCGCAGCCGGCCAGTACCACTAGGGCCAGCAACAAAGGAAGAAGGGGGGAAAGGGGAAAAGGAGAAAAAAGAGAAAAAGGAGAAAAAGGAGGAAAGAAAGACGGGATGGTTGAGATGGAGGAAAAAGGGGATGAGGTGGGTGCCGGGCGCAGGGACATGCCGCATTCTCAGCGGTGGCGCGACACCGCGCAAGCATGGCTTTCCCGGGCGCCGGCAGCCGCCAGGCCACCGCTCAGGTGGATCAGATGGAACCCGCCGGCGTATGCAGCAGGCCGCGCGACTGCAGCACGCGGTGATCAATCTTGATGCAGTGGTCCTGAACCACCAGCAGCCCCGCAGCCTCGGCCTTGGCCGCCGCAGCCGGGTTGCTGATGCCCAGCTGCATCCATACCGCTTTGGCGCCTATGGCGATGGCCTCATCGACCACGGGCGGAATATCTTCGCTATTGCGAAAACAGTTCACAAGGTCGATTTTTTCGTGCTGCGCAGCCTCGGTTAGCGTTGAATAGGCTTTTTCACCCAGCACCTCTGCGGCGTTTGGGTTGACCGGAATGATGCGGTAGCCGTTGGTTTGCATGTAGCGCGCCACGTCAAAGCTGGCACGGTGCGGCTTGGGGGACAGGCCCACCACCGCAATGGTGCGGCAATGGTTCAGGATGTGCGGCATGCGCTCTGCTGGGGGTATAGCGCTCATGGAGTGGGCCTTTCGCGGAGGTTGGCGGACTGAGTGTCGGGCTTCGTTTGAAATCCGTCTCTCAGGCGTCCTTGTATTTCACGGCGCAGCCATAGGCTCGTGTGGAGGCCACGCTCAGCGGTTTGCCGCCCAGTGCTTCAGTGAGGCCCTGGCGGACGTAGTTGGTGGCGGTCTTGATGTCGTCCACGCGGGCAGAGGGAATACTGTCGATACCGCCGGCGTACACCAGCTGGCCCTGCGAGCTGATGATGTACATGTGCGGCGTGGTCTTGGCCCCGTAGAGCTGACCCACTTTGCCGGATTCATCCATCAGTGTGGCGGTGGGCTGGCCCTGCTTTTCCGTCATCCAGCCGGCCAGCTTTGCCGGCGCCAGGTAGTCGCCGCTGGCAGCCTCGGTGGAGTTGATGGACAGCCACACCACACCCTTGCCGGTGAATTCTTTTTGCAGCCCTTGCATGTTGCCGCTGTAGTGCTTGCGCACAAAGGGGCAGCCCGGGTTGGTCCATTCCAGCACCACCAGCTTGCCCTTGTAGTCGCTGAGTTTGTGCGATTTGCCTGCGGTATCGGTGGCCGTGAAGTCAGGCGCGGCCTGGCCCACGGCGGCGGGCGCCTGTGCGTGGGCGGTGAAGTGTGCGGCAAGGGGCGTCAGCACCAGTGCCCCCGAAAACAGACGGCGATTCATGAGGTGATTCACGGGGTGGTTAGACATGGCTTGAACTCCTTGAAAAAAGAGAAAAGAAAAACTACAGCTTGGCCAGTTCGGCCCTCACTTCATCGACCGAAAGAATTTCCGAGAGCACCACGGGCGCGCGGCCCGGTTTGTAAATCACGTACACCGGCACGCCGTTGCGTCCCAGTTGTTTCAGCGCGGCGGTGACGGCCGGGTCGCGCCGCGTCCAGTCGGCACGCAGCAGCGCCACGTTTTTCGCTTCCATGTCAGCCAGTACCGAGGCATTCGACAGGGTCGTTTTCTTGTTGTACTGGCAGGTCACGCACCAGGCGGCGGTGAAATCCACGAAGACACTTTGCCCCTGACCCGCGAGCTGGTCAACCCGGCCCGGTTCCCAGACCTGCCAACCGCTGGTTGCCGATGATGCCGACACAACAGGCGCGGGCCGGGTGATGTTCGGGCCAATGGCCCACAGGCCAAGCGCGCCCAGCGCCACCGAGAAAGTGGCCAGCAAGGTGCGGGCGGTGCCGCGCAGGGTAAAGGCCCAGATTGCCAGCGCCATCAGCACGAGCAGGGCCAGCAGCGCACCCGCACCGTCGATGCCGCTTTGCTGGCCCAGCACCCAGACAAGCCAGGCCACCGTGGCGAACATCGGAAAAGCCATCAACTGTTTGAAGGTCGCCATCCAGGGACCGGGGCGCGGCAAGGCACGCGCGACAGCCGGCACCGCGCTGGCGGCCAGATAGGGCAAGGCCATGCCCACGCCGATGGCTGCGAACACGGACAGCGCTTCAAGTGCCGGCAGGCCCACCGCATAACCCAGCGATGCGCCCATGAACGGCGCGGTGCACGGCGAAGCGATTGCCGTGGCCAGTACACCCGACAAAAACGCATTGACAACAGGATTTTTCGCCTGCCAGCCTGCCAGCCTGCCCGGCAGCACATTGCCGAATTCAAACAAGCCCGCCAGATTCAGGCCCAGCAAGGTGAACAGCGCCGCCAGCAGCGCGACCACGGCCGGGTTTTGCAGCTGGAAGCCCCAGCCCAGTTGTTCACCCGCAGCGCGCAAGCCCAGCAGCAGCGCGCCCAGCGCCAGGAAGGACAGCACCACGCCCGCGGTGTAGGCCAGCCCGGTGGTGACGCGTGTTGCCTGGTCCTTGACCTGCACAAAACCCACGACCTTGATCGCCAGCACCGGAAACACGCAAGGCATGAGGTTCAGGATCAGCCCGCCGAGCAGCGCGCCCAGCAGCGCGGCAATCAGGCCGACGGGTGGTGCGCTGGTTTGTGCCGGTGCTGCACCTGCCGAGGCGTTGGCGCGCAGCGCCGCCTCGAGCGCCGGCGGCATCACGGCGGCAGCGGCTGGGGCAGGCCATGGGCCTTTGACCGGAGCGTCGATGCGGTAGGCGACGTTCTCAGTGGCGACGACCAGTGGCATGCTGGCCGGGCTTTCGGTGCGCTGGCCTGACAGTGGCACCCTGGCTGTCCACACAGCGCCCTGCCAGGCTTGTTGCCAGGCTGCGGCCGGCTCGATCACGCTGCCGGTCTCGGGAAAGAAGGCCAGCATTTTCCCCCGCAGGGCTGCGGGCAGGCCGGCCAGGGAGACCTTGATCGCTTGGCCCTCGACTTCTACCTGGCTGGCGCCGGTTGCCAGGGATTTGGGGGTGGCCGCGAACGTGTCCTGAAACAGCTGGCCGCTGGACGCGGTGGAGCTTCGCACCGGGATGCTCAGCGCAAAGTCGCCCTCCTGCGGAATACACTCTTTGCGGCATACCAGCCAGGCCGCCTTGAGCTTCACATCCAGCTGGTTGCCGCCAAAGCCGGGCGCCACGGTCAGCGGCACCGGCAACAGCACCGTTTTTTCATAGCCATAGTTGGCCAGCGTGCCGATGGGGATTTTTTTCGGGGTCGGCCAGGCAATGTCTCCGGCGGTGATGCCGGCAGGCAGCTGCCATTCAAGCTGTGTGGGCAGACCCGAGTCGCCCGAATTTTTCCAGTAGGTGTGCCATTCGGGCTGGTGTGTCAGCCGCAACCCCACCCAGACCGGTTTGCCGGGCTCCACGCCTTGCGGCGCCCAGGCCTGCAGCTCGGCAGTGACCTGTTCCGTTGTGACCACTGCGCCAGCCGTGCTCTGGCCGCTTTTTCCGAGGATGCCTGAAAAGGCGTTTTGGGCATTAGCGGGCGCGGGAATTGCGCAAACCGCTATCAAAAATGTAGCAGCCAGAAAGGCAAACAGGGAGCGCTTGGAATTCATTGTGGAAGTGTGAGCAGGCAATGGAGATATTAGTTCCTGGGGCATCTCGCGGAAAACGGGAGCGCCGGCCGGCTTGCTGGCGGTTTGGCATCCTTTTGCCGCTTATTACAGCCGGTTCCGGAGCCAGCTCCGATAATAGGGTCATGCCGCGCATTGTCCTCGCCACCCTCAACGCGAAGTACATCCACGCGTCGCTGGGCCTGCGCTACCTGCTGGCCAATATGGACCTGCATGGCGGCGCTGGCCTTCGCGCGCAAACGCAGCTGCGGGAATTTGTGATCCAGCAACGGCCCATGCAGATTGTCGAGGAGCTTCTGGCGCTCAATCCTGAAGTCATCGGCCTCGGCGTCTATATATGGAATGTGGTGGAAACCACCCAGGTGGTACGCCTGCTCAAAACCCTGAGGCCCGGCATCAAGATCGTGCTCGGCGGGCCGGAGGTCAGTTATGAGACGGGCGAACAGGAAATCTGCCGCCTGGCTGACCACGTGGTCACCGGCTGGGGCGACGTGAGTTTCCCCAAGCTCTGCCGTGCCTTGCTGGATGGCCCACAACCGTTGATGAAAGTGATTGCCGGTGAGCAGCCGCCGCTGGAGGCACTGGCCTTGCCTTACAGCGAATACACCGGTGAGGACCTGGCCAAACGGTTGCTGTATGTCGAGGCCTCGCGTGGCTGCCCCTTCAAGTGCGAGTTTTGTTTGAGCTCGCTCGACAAAACCGCCTGGGCATTCGACCTGGACGGCTTCATGGCCGAAATGGACGCGCTGTACCGGCGCGGCGCGCGCAACTTCAAGTTTGTGGACCGCACGTTCAACCTGAAGGTCGAAAATTCGGTGCGCATCCTTCAGTTCTTCCTGGGCCGTATGGCGCCCGACCTGTTTGTGCATTTTGAAGTCGTGCCCGACAGCCTGCCCGACCGGCTCAAACTGCTGATTGCAAAATTCCCGCCGGGATCGCTGCAGTTTGAAGTCGGTATCCAGAGCTTCAACCCCGAAGTGCAGCAGCGTATTTCGCGCAAGCAGGACAACACGAAGACAGCGGACAACCTGCGCTGGCTGGTCAACGAAAGCCAGGCCCATGTGCATGCCGACCTGATCTTCGGCTTGCCCGGTGAGACGCTGGAAAGCTTTGCCCTGGGCTTTGACCGCCTGTACGCGCTGGCGCCGCATGAAATCCAGTTCGGAATCCTGAAGCGCCTTCGCGGCACACCGATCACCCGCCACACGGTGGAGTTCGCCATGGCGTATGACCCGCAAACGCCGTACACGATATTGCAGAACTCCACCATCGACTTTGTCACCATGCAGCGCATCAACCGTTTTGCGCGGTATTGGGAAATGTTGGCCAACTCGGGGCGTTTTGCGCGGGGACTCCAGCTGCTCTTGGCGCCCGGCTCGGCATTCGGCCACTTCCTCCATTTCAGCGACTGGCTGTGGGCCAGCACCGGTAAGACCCATGAGTTCGCGCCAGAGAAGCTGGTGGATTTTCTGTTTGAGCACCTCACCGCGGTGCGAGGCCTGGCCGACGCAGAGGTGCGCAGCGCCCTGCTGGCCGACTACATGGCGAGCGGCGCACGCGGGCGTCCCAACGCCCTGGCCGACCTGCTGGGCGCCGCACGTGTGGCGGCTCCATTGCGTGCCGGCAGGCAGGGCGCTGAGCGGCAGGGCCGGCATGTGAATCAGCAACTGGGCTCGCAGGACGGGGTGGGTGCGCATCGGGAAGCCATTCAGAGAGCTGCTGCTGCGGCTTGAAGCTGTTTGTGTCATTTGGCCAGGTAAATCGGGCGTAAGAAGCTATCAAATTAATAGCAAATGATGCGCATTGGCGATTCGGGTGGGCCGGCAAGGATTGGGGTCGTCCGCTCGCCGGAACTGCCTCGGTCCGCCATCGGCCGGAAGCACCAGGCCCGGCAATCCGCCAGATAGCTCAAAATACCCACCATGACCTTCGATGCAGCCAATCCCCCCCGCTTCTGGTCCGGCCTGAAAAGCCCTGACTTTGCACGCCTGGACCTGGCGCGCTGTATCGCGGTACTGCCGGTGGCGGCCATCGAACAGCACGGCCCGCACCTGCCGCTCAATGTGGATGCCACGCTGGTGGAAGGCGTGGTCGCGGCCTGCTTGGCGCATCTGCCAGCCGGGCAGCCGGTGCTGTTTTTGCCCACGCAATCGGTCGGCTTCAGTCCCGAGCACACCCGCTTTGCCGGAACGCTCACGCTGAAAGCCGAAACCGTCATCCGGCTCTGGACCGAGTTGGCCGAATCCGTCGCGCTGACGGGCGTCAAAAAACTGGTGCTGCTCAATTCCCACGGCGGCCAGGTCGGGCTGCTGGACGTGGTGGCGCGCGACTTGCGGGCCCGGCTGGGCATGCTGGTCTACAGCGTGAACTGGTTCAACCTGCCGCTCGTGGGTGAAGACGGCAAGCCGGTGAACGATTTATTCAGCGCCACGGAACACCGCTTCGGCATCCACGCGGGCGAGATTGAAACTTCCATGATGCTGGCGCTCAAGCCGGAGCAGGTCGATATGACCAAGGCGCAGAACTTTCACTCCACCTCGCAGGATCGCGCCAAAAAATTCAGCATCCTGGGCGACGGCCGCAGCGCCAAGCTGGCCTGGCAGATGCAGGACTACAACCCGCAGGGCGCCGTTGGCAATGCGGCTGCGGCCACAGCGGAAAAGGGCCGCGCGGTGCTGGAGGCCGCGGGGCGCAGCCTGGCGCAGGTGCTGGTGCAGATCGACCAGCTGCCGGCCGACACGCTGAGCGATAAAACAGCCTTCTGATTTGTGGAGCCGGCTTTCCACAAGCGCGCCTAGCGCAGGATCACGGTCTGGCGCTTCCACCTGGCGTCCTGCCAGCGGTTAAAAGCGGCCAGCGCGCTGGCGTCTCCGGCGTGTTTCTCAGTCGTCAGCGTATCCATGCGCGCCACCTCAAAGCTGCGACGCAGGCGCCCGGCGATGCGGGTTTCGCGGGCCAGCAGCATCTGCGGCGCGCCACGCACCCAGCCGGCAAATTCCACATACCCCAGTTCGGGCCCGTTGCTGGCGGGTGGCAGCACCTCAATCGTCCACTGCCCGGCGCTCTTGCGAAACACCCACAGCTCGCGCCAGGCATCCAGCGGCTGTACCGCCAGCGCCAGGGCCTGGCCGTCGGGGTGGGCGCTGGCGGAAGCAGCCCACACAATGCCGTACGTGCAGCGTTTGGCTACGGCGTCCTTGCCGGGTTTGCCGTCGGCTTTGTTCTCATACAGCGCCACGCAGGTTTCGCCGGCTTGGCCCGGCTCGGTGACCACGGTCAGTTTGGCGAAGCGGGGCAGCGTGGTCTCGGCGGCCCAGCGTGAAGCGCCTACGCGAATGGCTGCGTCGTTGTAGTCCTGCCGGTCGTTGTCCGTCAGTTCGGATTTGTTCACCGCTGCTAGTTCCGCCAGGGCGCGCTGCGCCGCTGCCACAGGAGCATCGGCCCGGCGTGCCTGTTCAAACGCGAGGCTGGCATACACGCCGGCGCGCCGCAGGCGCAAACGGTTTTTGCTGACTTCTGACAAGTGCGCGAACTGCGCGGCGCTGATTTTGTCGAGCATCTCGGCGCGCCACAGGTCGTGCGCCATGCGTGCTTGCGGGTGCAAATCGGGGCTCATGCAGTCGGGGCGGGTCGCGGCCAAAGCAGCACGGGTGCGCTGCTCCGGGTCTGATGGCAGCGCCAGCACGCGGCGAAACGCCTCACCGTTGTAGCAAAGCTGCATGCTGCCGCCTTGCTCATAGCCCTTGAAGGTCACGCCGTAAAAAGACGCCACTTCCATGTGCGCGGAGATCACATCGCTGGTGGCCTTGCCGTGTTTCATCGAGGCGCGCCGCGCCAGGCGCTCGGCCATGGTGCCCAGCGCGTCAAACGGCTCCGCCCCAATCGCTTCCGCCGGCGCGGCCTTGAGGTAGGCGGCCGTATACGCAATACCCAGAGACTCATCGCCCGGGCTTTCGCGCAGAAAACGCACCACCGACAGGAGTTGCGGCGCGTCTTCGGGCTGCAGCGAGACGGTGCGCACCTGGCTCACATGGATGAAGCCTGCGCGCTCCCGCCGGTGGTCATACACCTGCAAGTAGTCCATGCGCTGGCCGCGGATCTCGAGCGAATCGCCTTGCCACAAGGCCGCTTGCTGTGCGGCTGAATCACGTGGTGCGGCGCGCAGAGTGGCCTGGTCTTGCGTGACGATGGCCAGTGTCAGGAGTGCGGTGGTGATCATTATTCGGCTTCCTGGTTGTCTTGGGTGTCTTGCGTGCCGGCGCTGCGGGCAGCTTGCGCCACGGTGCGGCCCTTGGGCGAGCCGCCCAGCAGGCCCGCGCCCACAAAGCCGCCATCGGTGGAGGGCGGGGCGATGATCACGGTGATCTTGTCGCTGAGCTTGTCGGCCATGGTCTTCTGGATCAGCAGCGGATGCCGCGTGATCAGCACGCCCTCGCGCGCCATCTGCTCGCTGTTGATCTTGCCCACGCGGTCAAGACGATAGGCTTCGGCGTCCGCCAGCTTCTGGCGTGAATCTGCCTCGCCGGATGCCTCGATGCGCCGCGCCTGCGCGCTGCCTTCGGCGGTGCGGATGCGCGACTGCTTGTCGGCCTCGGCTTCGAGCTGGCGTTGCTCGATCTGTTTTTGCTTGAAGGGCAGAACGTGTTTCATGGCTTCTTCCTGCGCCTTGGCGGCAATCACCTGTTCACTGGCGGCGGCTTGCGCATTGGTTTCGCGGCGGATTTTTTCGGCCATGGCATCCAGCTCGGTTTCTTTGACACGCTTTTCCTTCAGCGCCAGCGTGTAGCGCATTTTTTCAGTGGCCAGCTCTTCAGCCAACAACTTGTCCATGCCATTTCGGTAGTCGGCTGGCAGGTCCACCTTGCCCATCTGCACCGTGCGCAGCAAGATGCCGTCGGCCGCCAGCTTGGGTTTGAGCTCGGCTTCAATGAGCTGCTGAATCTCGGCGCGCTTGCTCGAGAAAATTTCCCGCACGGTGTAGCGGGTGAAGGTCTTGTAGATCACGCCCTGCACGGCGGGTTGCACGATCTGGCCGGCGATGTCGTCGGGCAGGTTTTTCGACAACGCGTTGACCTTGGTGGGATCCAGCGCATAACGCACCGTGATGTCCACGCCCAGCGACATGCCTTCGACCGACTGGAAGGGCGAAGGGCCGTCGGCGCGGCTGCTGCCTTCTGGGCGATAGACCTGGTCGCGCAGGGAGAAGGTGCGCACTTCATGCAGGCCGGGCAGCAGCAACAGCGAGCCTTCACGGAACTCATCGACGCCGCCGGTCAGTTGGTTGGTGCGAATTGCCACCTCGCCCCGCGTAACCGACTCCACGGGCGGATGCACCCACAGCAAGTAGCCGGCCGTGCCTGCGGCCGCGGTGGCGATCATCAGGCCGCGGGCGCCGGCGGCGCACAGCACGCCGTTGGCGGCGATACGGCGGGTGCTGCGCATCCCTCTGGCAAAGATGACGGAAATACGTTGGGCGATGCGGCTAAGACGTGGGCTCATGAGGGTTCCTCCAGTGGTTTTGGCGAGAGGCGCAGGTTGCGCTTTCTCTGGCCTCCATTGTTCGAATCGGGCCCGGAGCATTCAATGCGCCTGCGCGGTGTCTTTGCTCGGGTTACCGGCAACAAACCTCCGCCAACGGAAGAAACACTCACACGGCCGGCGGCAAGCCACACCCATAATGGCGGCACCTCACCCTCCTGCACCTCCTGACGCCCCATGACCAAAATTGCCGTGATC
The DNA here is from genome assembly GCF_050626995.1 of Polaromonas aquatica. Taxonomy (GTDB): domain Bacteria; phylum Pseudomonadota; class Gammaproteobacteria; order Burkholderiales; family Burkholderiaceae_C; genus Polaromonas; species Polaromonas aquatica_A. The sequence continues at coordinate 2,458,292 of NZ_CP192467.1, forward strand.
GAAGACGACTTGCCCATGAGCAACCAGCTCAAAGGCTGGATTGAATCGGCCCGGCCGGGCATCCAGGTCGACCAGTGGTTCAACCGCGATGAAGCCGAAGCGGCGGTCGCCCGCGAAGGCTACGACGCCGTGGTGCTGGACATCGAACTCGGGCGCGAACGCCATGCCGGCGTGGCCATCATCAATGCCATCAACAAGCAGCAGCACGGCACGCCCGTGCTGGTGGTGTCCGCCATGCCGGCCGCCATTTACCGCAGCATCATGAAAGCGCTGGACGCCTGGGACTACCTGCAAAAGACCACCTTCGAGGAAGCCGACTTCATCGAGACCTTCCTGGACATCCTGCGCACCGCCAAAACCAAACCCATGGGCAAGGCGCCTGCCGCGGACAGCCAGGAACTGCAGCTGGACCCGCTGCGCCAGAACACGGCCATATGGCGCGGCCAGCGCTTGAACCTGCCGCTGACGGCGCAGCGCATCCTGGCGGCGCTGCACGCCCGCCGGGGCGAGGTGGTGAGTTATGACGACCTCTACCAGGTCGTCAAAAGCGGTCGCAACCGCGACAACATCCGAAAACACGTGAGCACCATCCGCGACGCGTTCAGGGAAATCGACGCGGCGTTCGACGGCATTGAGAACGTTCCCATGCGCGGCTTTCGCTGGGCCGAGGCGCCCGAGCCCCTGCGCGGCAAAGGCAAGGCGTGAAGCTGCCTACCCGCCTGGACGTTGAGCGCCTGCTGCCGGCGCGCGTGCCCTTTGGCCTGCGCGTATTTTTCCGCGGTGCCTTCCTGCTGCTGGGGTTGGCCACTATCGCACTGGCCATCGCCGTGTTGCAGGACGAAAAAGAGCGCAGCTACCGCAACTACCAGGACGGTTTTCGCAAGAACCAGGCGCAGATCGCGGCCAAACTGCGCCACCCTACGGGCCAGCTGGTGTTGCTCAACCCCACGGCCTATGAACATGAAGTGACACCCTTGCGCCCGCTGGTGCTGCCGTTCTCCGCCCTGGATTTCGATGATCGCAACAAAGCCCAGCAAGCAGTGGAAATGGCCGGATGCCTGGTGCAGTACCCCGATGCGGCCTCGATGTGTGTGGCAGTTGGCAACAATCCTTTTGCCGGAGGTTTTATCTACGCCGTTGGCAGCTTCAACAGCGGCCCGCTGGTGTCCCATACCTCGGGCACGCTGGACTTGAGCCTTGCGCACCGCGCCCGCATCACGGTCGATATGCGCGGGCAGCGCTACCGCTGGATTGCACCGTTCCAGGCCATGCAGGCCATGGACGAAGGCCGCAACGCCTCACTGTTTGCCAATGCCAGAGGGCGCCTGGTGGGTTTTGTCGACGAGGGACCGATCACACCGGCCAGCCGGCCTGTGCGCGACTTTCGGGGTTGGCTGTGGCAAGACAGCCGCTGTATGGACGGCACGCTGGCGGCGGACCCGGAATGCGCACGGCGGGCATTTGTGAGCGTGCGCCTGCCGGTGGAGCTGTTTCGCGAGGCCCTCTTTTCCAAAGGGCCCGCGGGCATCGTCTGGCCGCCCGCCGACCTGGATCAGATCAAGGTGCAGGTGGAGATGCTGGCTCCCGGCGAGGGCAAGCCGCTGTTTGACAGCAATGCCGAAGGCGCCACTGCCCCTTTCTCATGGGCGGAGCTCACGCCCCTGCTGCTGCTTGGCGAAAAGCTGCGTATCCGCAAGCTGGGTGCCGCCGGCGCCAGCACCGACATCGTGGCGCTGTCCGGCGCGGAGGCTACCGAGCGCTCTTCCCCCCTGATCGCCTGGTTGATACGCCGGCTGCAGGTGGATGGCTATGACGCGCCCATCACCAGTGCCGAGGTCATCAGCACACCGCTGGGGCGTTACGAGCTCATACTCACCGGCGACATCCGCACCGTCAACAAGGCTTTAACGGTAGTGGCTACCCGGGTGTCCTGGTTTGTGGGCGGCATGCTGCTGGCCATCTTTGTGACCTGGCTGGCCATTGAGTTGCGCATCATCCACCGCATCACCGTACTCACCCGCCGTGCCGCCTCCGTGTCCAAGGGCGTGCGGGCCAGCGACAGCCTGGCCACTGTGGACCTCACCGACCTGCGCGGTGGTGACGAGCTGGGTGTGCTGGCCGGCGGCCTGCAGGATTTGCTGCAGCGCGTGAATGAAGACGTGCGCCGTGAACAGATACGCATCGCTCAGGAAAAAGACACCTGGCACGCGGTCGGCCACGAAATCATGTCGCCCCTGCAATCGCTGATGGTGTTGCACGGCAGCGCTGATGACCCCGCGCACCGCTACATCAGCCGCATGCAGCAGGCCGTGCGCGTGCTCTACGGCAGCGCGTCGCCCAGCGAAGCTTTTGAATCCACCGCGCTCAATGTGCAGACGCTGGATGCGAATGAATTCCTGAGCCATGTGGCGCGCAACGCCGCGGCCGCGGGCATTCCGGGCGTGGCCTTTGAGCCCCTGGCCCAGCCGGTCAGGGTGCGTGCCGATGAATATTCGCTGGAAGACGTGGTCTCGCACGTGCTTCGCAATGCCGATCGCTACCGGTTGCCTGGCAGTCTGATCCGCATCACGATGTCGCAACAGGCGCAGGAAGGCACCGCGCCGGAGGCGGTGATCACCATCAGCAACCAGGGCCCGCAGATCGAAGCAGGCCTCCTGGACAAGATATTTGAATACGGCGTATCCGACCAACCCGACAGCGGCACAGCGGGCCAGCGCGGGCAGGGCCTGTTTGTCGCCAAAACCTATATGGCCAAGATGGGCGGAACCATCACCGCGCACAACCGGGACAGCGGCGTGTGCCTTGAACTGCGCCTGCAGTGTGCAGCCTGAAAAAAAGCCCCCAGCGAGCGGTAACTTGCTGGGGGCCTTGTCTTGCCAGGCGGACCGGTAAGCCCGCTGCCATGGAAGAAGTATCGCCTGGGTGCGGCCGAATAATTTGCTTGATTTGCTGCCAGATTTCCCGGATATAGATAAAAAATCTGAAAATCCAGAAAAATCAGATAAATTAACTGAATGGATACTTTAGACCGGAAAATCCTTCAGGTTTTGCAGGCTGATGCGCGCACCAGCCTGCAGGATATCGGCCAGGCCGTGGGCCTGAGTCCTTCACCCTGCTGGGGCCGCATCAAGAAAATGGAAGAAGCCGGCGTGATCGAGGGCTACACCGTGCGCCTCAATGCGCAGGCGCTGGGGCTGGGCGACACGGTGATGGTCCAGGTCACGCTGGACAGCCATTCCGACAACACGCTGGAAAAATTCGGCGAAACGCTGGCCGCGATCCCCGAGGTGATCGAGGCTTGGCTGGTCTCCGGTGAATACGACTACCTGCTGCGCATCGCCGTGCACGACACCAAGGACTATGAACGCCTGCTGCGCGAGCGGCTCTACAAGATCAAGGGAATACGCCACAGCAAGTCGAGCTTTGTGTTGCGCACCCTCAAAAAGGCCGACCTGCCATTGCTGCCCGGATGAACGCGTGGGACTGGGGCTGACAACGCGCAGTGCGGCTGGCTGACAGCGTGGCCGGCGCGCGGCGCGCACAGTAGACGGGGCGCCGTGTTGGTACGGCGCGGCATCCAAGGGGGATTTATGCGTTCACCGGTTTTTTTCGCCAGGGCATGGCTTGCGGCCGTGGCCTGTACGGCCATCGTGGGCAGCCTGGTGGCCTGCGGCGACACCGCCCTGTTGCCGCCCGAAGCGGGCATGGGCGCCAACCCCACCCTGCCGCAACCCAAAAAGAGCCTGATTCCCACTGTCAACATCGCTCCGGCCAAAGGTTGGCCCGAAGGAGTCATGCCGACGCCGATGACCGGCCTGGGTGTCACGGCGCTTGCTTCCGGCCTGGACCATCCGCGCTGGGTCTATGTGCTGCCCAATGGCGATGTGCTGGTGGCCGAAAGCAATGCACCACCCAAACCTGAAGACGGCCAGGGCATCAAGGGCTGGATCATGAAAAAGGTGATGGGGCGGGCAGGCGCCGGAGTGCCCAGCGCGAACCGCATCACCTTGCTGCGCGACGCCGACGGCGACGGCAAGGCAGAAACCCGCGAGGTGTTTTTGCAGAACCTGAACTCGCCGTTTGGCATGGCGCTGGTCGGCAATGACTTTTATGTTGCCAACACCGACGCCGTGGTGCGCTTTCCCTACCAGCCTGGGCAAACCAGCATCACGGCCGCCCCTGTCAAGGTGGTGGATTTGCCGGCCGGTCCCATCAACCATCACTGGACCAAAAACATGATTGCCAATGCCGACGGCAGCAAGCTGTATGTGACGGTGGGGTCCAACAGCAATGTGGGTGAACGCGGCATGGAGGCGGAGACCGGCCGCGCCGCCATCTGGGAGGTCGACCCCAAAACCGGCGCTCACCGCGTGTACGCCTCGGGCCTGCGCAACCCCAACGGCATGGGCTGGGCGCCCGGCAGCGGTGCGCTCTGGACGGTGGTGAACGAGCGCGACGAAATCGGCAGCGACCTGGTGCCCGACTACCTCACCTCGGTGCGCGATGGCGTGTTTTATGGCTGGCCCTACAGCTACTTCGGCCAGAACGTGGACGACCGCGTGAAGCCGCCGCGGCCGGATCTTGTATCGCAGGCGGTTTCGCCCGACTATGCGCTGGGCTCCCATGTCGCGCCGCTGGGCATGGTGTTTTCAGAAGGCAATGCATTGCCGCCATCCTTGGCCACAGGAGCTTTTATCGGTGAACACGGCTCCTGGAACCGTGTGCCGCACAGCGGCTACAAGGTGGTGTTTGTGCCTTTCCTGAACGGTTTGCCGTCTGGCTTGCCGGTGGATGTACTCACGGGCTTCCTGAGCGCCGAGGGTCACGCCTACGGCCGGCCGGTGGGCGTCGCGATGGACAAGCGCGGTGCGCTGCTGGTGGCCGATGACGTGGGCAATGCAGTGTGGCGCGTCAGCGGCAGCCGGACGAAGTAAGCCGCGCCATCGGCTTCGTTTTGTTGAAAGAAAAAGGCCTTCAGGCCAAGCGAAATGGGCGCATCCAGCTATTAATACGATAGCGAATGGTGCCGGCTCAAAAATCCTTACGCTGGCGGCAACACCATGTCCGCGGTACCCGGGCAGACCCAGCGGGGGTATTCCCGCGAGGTGTCTATGCATCCACCCGACTCATACACCCCCTTGGGCTCGCGCATCCGCAGCATCAGCTCCAGGATCCGCGCGGCCTCCGCGGGGTTGGCGCTGGATGCCTTGACGCCCGCTTCCACAATGCTTTCGTTGATGCGCAGTTCGCCAGCCTTGTCGGTATAGGTGGCATGGCGCCAGTGAAACAGCTCCAGGCATTTGGCCGTCAGCGTGTAGGGTTGCTCGCGCTTCCAGAAGTTGGTGAACAAGCCACCTCCCAGGTAGAACACCCAGGAGCCTTCGTAGCCCGAGACGTCGGAGGAGTGTTCATCGGGGTTGCGGAACCACAGGCGGTCACCCGGCACGTAGTACTTCGGCGGCAGGGGCTGCTCCATCGTGCCGTATTCACGCAGGAATACATCATGGAACTTGCCCGACATGATGGCACGGCGCTCCCAGCGCTGCTGCAATGCCGCCAGCAATGGCGGGTTGCAGGTTTCGAGTTCCTGCGCGATGGCCAGCAGGATCACGTACTCGGTCGCGCGATAGCAGGAAAAGGAATACAGCTTGCCGGAGGCCTCGGGCTGGGTGGCTTTTTGCAGGGCGGGGATCAGCGCATGGCCGGGCCTGACGGTAAAACCATCGTCTTCCGAATACGTCCAGCAGTCCTCGGGCCGGTTGACTTCGGTGGTGTGAAACTCAAGTGCCGTCTTGCGCGCGGCCACCACGATGTTGCGGCGTATGCGTATCGCCGAGGCGAGTTCCGCATGGCTGGGAAATTCAAAGGCGGCCGGGCTCAGCAGCATGGCCAGAAGGATTTCGCGTTCCAGGTCTTCGCTGTTGCCCAGCGTGTCCAGCTGCAGCTTTTCCGCCAGGCCGATGGTGTCCAGCCCGGGAGCCCACTGCGCGGCCAGGGAGTCCGGCAGGCAAAAGCTTCTTGCGGCGCCGGTGCCGGAGGAAATCTCCGTGAACCTGACGGCATCCTGCAGGCCGAGCCTCTCCAGTTGCGCCAGCAGGCCGTAGGTGGAGGCCGCCAGCGCACTGGTAGTGTCAGCGCGAAGAACGATACCCACGGGACGCGGGCCTGCAGGGTAGGAGGAGGTGTCTGTCATGCTGCCGAAGAGTATCTTTGCTTGCGCCCGGCCCGGCAATGGTGAAAACACCACGGAAACCGGGCGTTGGGCTTGCCTCAAAGCCTGCTCAGGCGTAGGTGACCAGCTACCGCAGCGTCGCCAGATAGGCCGCCATGTCACGCGCATCGCCCTCTCTTACACCCATGTCGGGCATGGCGGTCAGCGGCTTGACGATTTTTGGCTGGCGTATCCACAGCACCAGGTTGTCCTGTGTGTTGGCCAGCTTGCCGGCAATCAGGCTACGGCCGGCCAGGCCCTGCAGCGGCGGCCCGACGTTCGGCGATGAGCTGGTGATTCCCGGAATCGTGTGGCAAGCCTGGCAGGCGTGCATCGCCAGCGCCAGCCGGCCCCGCTCCGCATCGCCGGTGTAGTTTGGCGCCACAGCCTGCGCCCGGCCCGGCGCGGCATCGGCTTTTGCGGTGGCCTGCGCGTAAGCCTGCGGGCTCAGGCTGGGCAGCTGCTGCACAAAGGCCGCTACGTCCCACAGCGCTTCTTCGTCCAGCCGGAATTGCCAGGCGGGCATGCCGCTCATCTTGATGCCGTGGCGCGTGATCCAGTAAATCTCGCGCGGCCGCCAGCGCTGCATGGCGTCCACCAGCGGTCCGGGCGCGGGCTGCATGCTTTTGCCGATATCGGCCTGGGCCACACCCGGCGCGCCATGGCACTGCACGCAGTGATCGCGAAAAAGCGCCGCGCCGCGCACCAGCCGCCCTGCATCGTCCAGCGGCGGCGTCGCGATGTGGCGGGCACGCCAGCGCACCGAACGGTGCATCGTGGTTTCTAGCAGCGAATACACGGGCTGCAGATGCTGCGAGGTGGCACTCACGTCATACACGCCGCTGTACACCACCACGCCTGCACCGGCCAGCGCGGCTCCCAGCAGGGCGGCAGCAGTGGCCAGGACCATCGTGCTGTTTCTCATGCCAGCCATTGTGCGGCGGGCGTTCGCCTGCCAGGGCAAGTGTCGGCATTGTCCTGCACGGATTTGCGTACGCCCGGACAAGAATCGGCCCATGCTGCGCATGCCCCTGTTTTCCGTTCGGCGCTCATGTGTCCTGGCGATATTTCCCCTGCTTGCGGCATGCGGCGACTCTCCTTCCGGCGCCCCCGGTTCCATGGCACCACCGCAATTCACAGCGCGCGCCGATCCCATGCTGGGCCAGCGCCTGATCACGCAATACCAGTGCGGTAGCTGCCATGCGATTCCCGGCGTGGCAGCGTCACGCGGGCGGCTGGGCCCCTCGCTGCAGGCCTTCGGCAAGCGCAGCTACATTGCCGGGCGCGTGCCCAACAGCCCTGACGCCCTGGCGCAATGGCTGGTGGCGCCCGCCTCCCTGGTGCCCGACACCGCCATGCCCAGCATGGGGGTGTCGCCAGAAGACGCGCGCCACATGGCCGCTTACCTGGGGCAGCTCGAGTGAGCGCACCCCTGCTGCCGCAGCTTCAGTCGATGTTCGCGCCGGCCGGCGAATCGGCCGCCCGCATCACCAGCCTGAGCTGGGTGCTCATCGTCGGCGCCGCATTGATTTTTGCCGCCGTGATGGGCTTGCTCGTGTGGGCGATACGCGTGCAGGGCCGCCGCCCGCTGCGCACCCGCTTGTGGATCGTGGGCGGTGGCGTGGTTTTTCCGGTGGCGGTGCTGGCGGCTCTCCTGGCCTGGAGCATGGCGCGCACCCCCGGCTGGATGGAACGCCCGCCACCCGACGCATTGATCATCGGCATCACGGCGCACATGTGGTGGTGGGAAGTACGCTTGCGCGATCCGGCCAGCGGCCGCGAGGTGAGGCTGGCCAATGAGCTGCACCTGCCCGCAGGCCGGGCGGTGTGGCTGGGCCTGAGCAGTCCGGATGTGATCCACAGCTTCTGGGTGCCGGCACTGGGCGGCAAGATGGACATGGTGCCCGGCCGGGTCAGCCACTTGATGGTGCAGGTGGACCAGTCCGGCAGCTGGCGCGGCCAGTGCGCTGAATACTGCGGTGAGCAGCATGCCCGCATGGCCTTGCATGTGGTGGCGCACACGCCCGCCGCATTTGACGCCTGGCTGGCCGCGCAGGCGCTGCCCGCGGCCACGCCCACAAGCGCGCTGCTTGAACGTGGACGGGATGCCTTTTTGGCGCAGCGCTGCAATGCCTGCCACACGGTGCGCGGTGTGGCCGAAGAGGGCCGGCTGGGCCCCGACCTCACACACGTCGGCAGCCGCCTTTACCTGGGCGCCGGCACGCTGCGCAACCAGCCGGGCGCGATGGCGCAATGGGTGGCACACACGCAGGACGCCAAGCCCGGCGCGCGCATGCCTTCATCAGCCGACATGGACCCGGCAACACTTCAAGCGCTGGCCGCTTACCTGGAGCACCTGAAATGACAGACGCGGCCGGCCGCCTGCCCTCCAGCCTGCCGCGCCCTCCCGGCGAGCTCGAGCGGCTGGAGCGCGCCTGGCGGGCGCCCAAAGGCTGGCGGCTGCTGTCAGCCGTCAACAACAGCCACATCGGCGTGTTCTACATCGCCACCGCGCTGCTGTTTTTTGTGCTGGCCGGTGTGCTGGGCCTGATGATGCGCGCGCAGCTTGCGCTGCCCGGCAACACCCTGCTCAGCGCGCAGACCTACAACCAGGTCTTCACCATGCACGGCACAGTGATGATGTTTTTGTTTGCAGTGCCGGTGGTCGAGGCAGTCGCGGTCTACCTGCTGCCCGGCATGCTGGGTGCGCGGGACCTGCCGTTCCCGCGCCTGAGCGCCTACGCCTTCTGGGCCTATGCCATAGGCGGCGTCGCGTTTTTCTGCACCCTCTTCTTCGGCGTGTCGCCCGACGGCGGCTGGTTCATGTACCCGCCGCTCACCGGCAAGGAGCATTCACCAGGCCTGGGCGCCGACTTCTGGCTGTTGGGCATAGGTTTTATTGAAATCTCGGCGATTGCCGGGGCGATTGAGCTGATCATCGGCATCCTCTTCACGCGCGCGCCGGGCATGACGCTGGCCCGCATGCCGGTATTTGCCTGGGCCATGCTGGTGACGGCCTTCATGATCGTGTTCGCCTTCCCGGCCATCATTGCCGGCACCTTGCTGCTGGAACTGGAGCGCGCTTTCGACTGGCCTTTTTTCATCGCCGCGCGCGGCGGCGACCCGGTGCTGTGGCAGCACCTGTTCTGGTTTTTCGGCCACCCCGAGGTCTACATCATCTTCCTGCCGGCCGCCGGCATGGTGTCCATGATGGTGCCGGCCATGGCGCAGACGCCGCTGGCCGGCCACCGCGCTATCGTGCTGGCGCTGGTGGCGGTCGGTGTCATCAGTTTTACGCTGTGGGCGCACCACATGTTCACGGCTGGCCTGGGCAGGCACGCGATGTTTTTTGTCTCGGCGGCCAGCTTTGCGGTAGCGATCCCCAGCGGGGTGCAGGTGTTCTCCTGGATCGCGACCTTCTGGAAGGGCCGCGTTCAGATGAACGCGCCCACGCTGTTCTTACTGGGCTTTCACTTCATCTTCGTGCTGGGCGGGCTCACCGGCGTGATGGTGGCGGTGCTGCCTTTCGACTGGCAGGTGCACGACACATACTTCATCGTCGCCCACCTGCATTACGTGCTGATAGGCGGCATGGTGTTTCCGGTGTTTGCCGGCCTGTACTATTGGCTGCCGGTGTTCAACGGCCACCGCCTGTCTGAACGCGCCGCACGCTGGGTGTTCGGCCTGATGTTCGGCGGCTTCAACCTCGCGTTTTTCCCCATGCACATCAGCGGCCTGCTGGGCATGCCGCGGCGCGTATACACCTATGCCGGCGACCTTGGCTGGAACTTCCTGAACCTGCTGTCGAGCGTGGGCGCCTTCATCCTGGCGCTCGGCGTGCTTGTGTTTTTCATCGACGCCGCGCGCGTGCTGCTCAAAAAGAAAACAGCACACGGCAACCCGTGGAACGCGCCCACACTCGAATGGCTGCCGCAGGAAGACTACGCTATGCGCAGCATTCCGCAGATCACGTCACTCGACCCGCAATGGGACAGGCCAGCGCTGGCTGCCGAAGTGGTGGCGGGCCGCCACTGGCTGCCCGGCACACATTCCGGCGGGCGTGAAACGCTGGTGACCAGCTGGCGTGACGCCGTGCCCCGGCACCTGCTGGTGCTGCCCGGCGACAGCTGGTGGCCGCTCATTGCGGCGGCGGGCACGGCCGGCTTTTTCCTGCTGCTGACGGTGGCGCAGGTAGTACTGGCGTTTGCCTGCGGCATCACGGCCGTCGTCGCGATGGTGGTGTGGCTGTGGCAGACCGACAAGCCGCCGCATGCGGCGACAGCCGAGGTGGCCGACGGCATATTTTTGCCCGTGGGCGCGAGCGGCACGGCCTCGCATTCGTGGTGGGCCATGATCATCCTGCTGTGTGTCGATGCCACGGTGTTTGCGTCGCTGGTGTTTGCGCATGTGCATGTGTCCATGGCGGCCGAGATTTGTCCGCCGCCTGGCGCGCAATTGCCTGCGTGGGTCTGGCCGGCGACTTCGGCGGTGCTGATGCTACTGGGCTCTGTCGCCATGGCTGGGGCACAGGTGCTGCTGCGCCGCGGGCACAAGACGGGCGCATGGCTTCTGGTGGTGTTCGCGCTGGCGAGCCTCGTTGCGGCTTTCTGGGCAGGCGGCTGGGGGTTCCAGCTGGCAGGCTTGCAGCCCGCCTCAAACGCCTGGAGCGCAACCGTGGCCGCCATGCTTGCCTGGCAGGGGTTTCATTGCGCGGTGCTTGTGCTGATGGGAGGCTACGTTTGCGCGCGCGCCTGGGCCGGCAGGCTGCGGACAGACGCACGCGCCTCTTTAGACAACACGGCCTTGCTTTGGCATTACGTCACCGTGCAGGGCCTGGCCGTCCTGGGCGTTGTTTACCTGATGCCTCAACTGGGCTGAGCTTCCTGGAGAGATGAGGCGTTCTATGCATAGGTGATCCAGCTCGCGTGCTCGGGTGCATCCAGATGCGGCAAGGTGTTGTAGGTCACCAGCATGTGGCGCTTGGGCGTGAATGCAAACTCCGTGAGCGAGCAATTGCGTATCCGCAGGTTGAGTTCAATTGTGGTCTCGGGAGTGGTGCCCAGCACATGGCCGACGGCGGTCGAGATAGGCCCGCCGCTGGAAACGAGCAGCACATTGCCCGTGTGCGTAGAGCGCACGTGGTCCAGCACATCGGTCACGCCCGTCACGAATTCCGTGTAGCTGGGCATGCCCCTGGGGCTGACCACACCGGCCATCCACTGCGCCAGGCCGTCGCGCAGCAGGCGGAAGTGGCCGCGGTACTCCTCGGGCGTGGTGGGTTTTTCGAGCTTGTGCGGGTGGATGGCGCCAATCACCGCGTGGCTGTCGTATTCATTCAGCCCCGGCCGCTGTGTGGCTTGCATGGTGGCGCCCATCCCTTCGCAGATGCCCGCAAAGGTATTGACCTGCCGTTGCAGCGTACCGGTGAAGGCGGCGTCAAACGTGATGCCTTTGTACTTGAAGTATTCGCCTAGCCGCACGCTTTGCTGGCGCCCCATGGGGCTGAGCACGTCGTAGTCGTCTTCGCCAAATGAGGCCTGGCCGTGGCGCACGAGGTAAAGGTTTCCCATGGCTGGAATTGTGCGGCGGGCAGCAGATACGGCTAGTCCCGCGTGTGACCGGCGCAGGCCCCCCAAAGTCCAGTCCAGCATGAGCCGCGGAACCGGCTTTGCCGGGCCGCAGGCGGGCGGCCCCCTCGGGGGCAGGGAGTTACACGCAGTGAACGACCGTGGGGGCTCTTTAGCCAGCTAGCACTTTGGCGACAGTCGCCGTATCCACGTTGCCGCCGCACAGGGTGGTGCCCACCACCAGGCCTTTGAGCTGGGCTCGCTCCTGCATTGCCGCGGCAAAACTCGCCGCGCCCGCGCCTTCGGCGACATTGTGCGTGTCAGCATAAAGCGCACGTATGGCCTGGGCCACTTCATCGTCGGTCACCTTCACGATGTGGTCCAGGTGCGGCAGCAGGATGTCGAGCGCCGCGGGGTCGGCAACGCGGCAGGCCATGCCGTCAGCCAACTGCGTGGTGACGGGTGCTTCCACCACACGGCCGGCGGCCAGCGAGTCGGCATAGGTGGTGGCGTGCGCGCTGACCACGCCGACGATGCGCAGCGTGCGCTTCAAGGCCAGCTTGGCGGCAATGGCTGCGCACGCGCCCGAACCCTGGCCGATGGGCACATACACCACATCGAGTTGCGGCACGGCCAGCATGAATTCCCACCAGTAGGTGCTCACGCCGCGAAGCAGGCCCGCATGAAAGCTGGGCACCATGTGCGCGCCGCGCTCGGCAGCCATGCCAATCGCAAACTCGCGGCTGGCCTGGAAGTCGTCGCCGTGTTCGATCAAGGTGACGCCCAGCGCGCGCATGGCTGCGTTTTTCTCAACCGAGTTGCCATGCGGAACCACGATGGTGCAAGGCACGCCATGCGCGCGGGCGGCCCAGCCGATGCTCTGGCCGTGGTTGCCGCGTGTGGCGCTGACGACTTCTGTGGGCATCTCGCCCCGCTGCTTCAGCCCTTCAAAGTAGGTGAGGCCGCCACGCAGCTTGAACGCACCCACCGGCGTGTGGTTCTCATGCTTGATCCAGCAGTCGGTGCCCAACCGCTGGCTGGAGAGGCCCCAGCGGTATTGCGGCGTGGCCTGGAACTCGCGGTAAACGACGCGCGCCGCGTCTTCAATCTCTTGCAGCGAGGGCAGCATGTGGTTCTCCAGCGCAGGCGCGCGATCCAACACGGCGCTCATGCGGCCGCCCGCTTTTCAGCCAGCAGGCGCAGCGCCAGCAGGCCCAATACCGTGCCCATCACGTAGCGCTGCACACGCATCCAGCTGATGTTGCGATTCAGGAAACCGGCAATCGCCGCGGCAAAGCAGATCAGGATGGTGTTTACACCGGTGCTGACGCTGATCTGCACCGCGCCCAGCGTCAGGCTTTGCAGCAGCAGGTCGCCGCGCTCGGGGTGCAAAAACTGCGGGAAGAACGAGAGGTAAAACATCGCCACCTTGGGGTTGAGCAAATTGGTCATGAAACCCATGAGGAAAAGCGTGCGCGGCGGATCGTGCGGCAGCTCCCGTGTTTCAAAGGGCGCCAGGCCGCCGGGCTTCACGGCCTGCCACGCCATCCACAGCAGATAGGCCGCACCCGCCACCTTGATCGCATCGAAGGCAAGCGGCACCGCCAGCAGCAGCGCCGTCAACCCAAAAGACGCGGCCAGCAGATGCACCACAAAACCCAGCGCCACGCCGCTGAGCGACACCAGCCCGGCGCGGGCGCCCTGGCACAGCGTGCGCGAAATGCAATAAATCATGTTGGGCCCGGGCGTGAGCACCAGTACCAGGGCGGCAAGGGCAAACCAGGCAAGTTCTGAGGCACTGAACATTAAATCCCCTTTGACTCGATCGTGACGAGGCCGCGCGGAGTCTGCAGCGTGGCGATGAGATTGGGCGGGCCTTCTGCCAGGCCCACGCCCGCCAGCCCCATGGCTTCATAACCGCCGCGCAGGGCGTCGGGACGCGGATGGCTGGCATGCAGCGACTGCAGCGTGACGCCCGACGGCGCCATGCCATCGGCCGGGTGCGCATCGCCCCATTGGATCAGCGTTGGCAAGGCGCCGTAAAAAAGCCGCTGGCCGTCTTCGCGCACGGTGATCTTCCAGCGCAGCAGGCCTTGTGGCGTCATGCGCGAGACGTCCAGCACTTCGCCACGGTCCAGCCCCTGGCGGGCAAGCGCCCGCACCGCCGCGCCTACCCGGGGTGTGGACGCCACAAAGTGCGCAAGCTGCGGGCCGGTTTTGCCCAGCCGCAGCTGCAACTCCTGGTCGTCCAGGTCAAACCAGCGCCTGGCCGGTGCTGTTCGTGGATTTTTAGCTTCTGAATTGATAGCGATAATCTCGAAATAAGCACGCGGAAAAGCCGGCGAAGCCACCGTGAACAGCCGGTTGTGCGTGCCCATCAGCCCGTGCTCACCGCCCGGCCCGGGCGTGATGCCCAGCACTCGTTTGCACCACTGCACACCCTGGTCCAGGCTGGCCGCCACGACGACCAGATGGTCGACCTGTGAGCTCAGCGGAGTAGGTGCGGTGTTGCTGATTTCCATGGCCGTGGTTTTTTTAAAGTGTCACGCGTCCATCGATGCAGGTGACTGATTCGCCGCCCACCCACACCTGGCCTGCTGCATCGCGTTCGATATGCACCTGGCCCGCGCGACCCAGGCAGACGCCTTGCGAAGCGGTGTAGCGCTCAGGCGCGTGGCCTTCGGCGATCAGCCATTGGGCCAGGCTGGCATTGAGGCTGCCGGTGACGGGGTCTTCGTCGACGCCGATGGGGGAGGCGAAGGCACGTACTTCGAAATCCGGGGCTGCTTCAGGCGCGGAGGCCGCAAAGGCTTTGGCCTCGCGGTTGGCGCGTGCAATCAGCGGCGCCGTGTTTTCATGCGGGTAGCGTGCAACCACGCCGACCTTGGTGCCCAGCTTGGCCAACGCCTTGTGGTCGGGCGTCAGTTGCAGCACGGTTTCAGGGCTGTCAAGCAGCAAGCCCAACCACATTGGGCCGTTGTCCAGGCATTGGGCCGCCAGAATGCTCGTCGCCTTGATTCCCAAAGCGCCGGCCACCTGTGCCAGCAACGCGGGGCTGGGTGCGGAGCGCTTCAGGCCAGGCGCGGCAAATGCCAGGCGCTTGGAGCCCTTCTCGCGGCGAATTTTCACCAGGCCCACTTTGCATTCCTGCACGATGACGTCTTTGCTGTGCGGCTGGCCTCCGGCCTCCAGCCAGCTGTGGCAGCTGCCCAGCGTGGGATGGCCGGCAAATGGCAACTCTCCGCCGGGCGTGAAGATGCGCACGCTGTAATCAGCCGACGAATCGGTGGGCGGCAACAGGAAGGTGGTTTCCGATAGATTGGTCCATTTGGCAAAGCGCTGCATGGCGGCGTCATCCAGGCCGCTGCCATCCATCACCACGGCCAGGGGATTGCCAAAGTATGGAGTGGGGGTGAACACATCGACTTGCTTGAATGCACGTTGCTTCATGGGTTTTCAGTTTTCCAAAAGAAGGTTTCAGGGTTTATGACAAGGGCAGGTCCAGCACGCCGCGCGTGGCGGGCCGCGCCAGGATGTTTTGGTACCAGCGGTCCAGGTGCGTTCGCGCAGCGCGGGGCTGCGGCAGCCCAAACCAGCGATGCATCTCGCAGGCCAACGGGATGTCGGCCATGCCGAAGCGCTCACCGCCGATATAGGCGTTGTTGGCCAGGTGCGCATCCAGCAAGTCCAGCAGTGCTTCGGTGGCGGCCACCGACTGCGCGATCAACGCCGGATTGCGCTGCTCGTCCGGTGTGCGGATCCACTGGATAAAAGCAGTGCGGCCGGCCGGGTTGAAAGTGGTCTGCTGCCAGTCCATCCATTGTTCGGCGGCAAAACGCTCAGGCAAGCTGGCGGGGTAGAAATCTCCATGCGAATATTTGGCGCAAAGGTAACGCACGATGACGTTGGACTCCCAGATGCGCACATCGCCGTCTTCCATCAGCGGCACCAGTGAGTTCGGATTTTTCTGCCGGTAGTCCGCCTCTTTCACGATGCCAAACTGGCCGCCGGCGTCAGTGCGCTGCATCGTGAGGCCCAGTTCCTGCGCGGCCCACACGACTTTTCGCACATTGATGGAGCTGATACGCCCCCACAAATGAAGCATGGATCAAACTCCTTTGGAAGGACGGTCGAGCAGCAACAGGCGCAGCGCCAGCCCGGCCATGACAAAAGCCAGAAACCCGCGCTGGAATTTCGCAGCGCCGGGCCTCGCCTGCAGGCGGCGCCCAATCTGCCCGCTGAAGGCACCCAGCATCGTGTTGAACACCAGCGCCATCGCCGAGAGCAAAACACCCAGCACCAGCAACTGCAGCGTCACATCGCCACGCGCCGGGTTCACGAACTGCGGCAGGAACACCATGAAAAACAGCAACGCTTTCGGATTGACCAGGTTGTTCAGCAGCGCCATGCGCACGATGCGCGCAAAGCCCGCAGGCTGGGCTTCGGCGGCGCTTCGTGCACCGGCGGGGCGCAAGGCCTGCCACGCGAGCCACAGCAAATACAGCGCGCCGGCATAACGCAGCACATCAAAAGACGGCGGCCAGGTCGCGACCAGCGCGGTTACTCCCGTGGCGGCGCACAGGGTGTGGACAAGGTCTGCCGCCGAGATGCCGAGGGCCGCCGCAAAACCGCCGCGCACGCCATGCGTCAGCCCTTGCGACAGCACAAAGGCCATGTTGGGGCCGGGCGACGCAAAAAGCGCCAGCACCGCCAGCACAAAGAGCGACAGCGTGCCTGCGTCAATCATGCTGCTGCGCGCAGTTCAGGCACACCGGTGGGCAGTTGCTCGCGAATGGCTGCTGCCAGCGCGGCGATGCCGATGTTGATCTGCTCGACGCTGGACGTCACGAACGACAGGCGCAGCGTGCGGGCGTCGGCATGGTCGGCATAAAAAGCCCAGCCGGGCACAAAGGCCACGTTGCGCTCCACTGCCTTGGGCAAGAGATCGATGGCGTTCATGCCCTCAGGCAAACGCACCCACAGGAACATGCCTCCGGCCGGCGTGTTCCAGCTCACACCTTCGGGCATGTCGCGTTTCATCGCGGCCAGCATGGCGTCGCGCTGCGACTTGTAGAGCGCACGAATCGTGGGCACATGGCGCTCCAGGAAGTTGTTCTTCATGGTCTCCACCACCATGCGCTGGTTAAAGCCCGGCGTGTGGAGGTCGGCGGCCTGCTTGGCCTGCAGCAGCTTGGGATACAGCGACTTGGGCGCGACCAGGAAGCCCAGCCGCAATCCGGGTGCAAGGATTTTGGAGAAGGACCCCATGTACACGCAGCCTTCGGGGTTACGCGCGGTGAGCGGCAGCGGCGGCGGCGTGTCAAACCACAGGTCGCCATAGGGGTTGTCTTCCACAATAGGCAAGCCCAGGCGTGCGGCCTCTGCGCTCAGCGCGGCGCGGCGCGCCTCGCTCATGGTGCGGCCGGTCGGGTTCTGGAAGTTGGGCAACACATAAAAGAAGCGCGCACCGGCAGCTTTGCTGGCGAGATCGGCGATGTCTACTCCTTCTTCGTCGCTGGCCACGCCCACCACTTCAGGTTCCATCGGCGTGAAGGCCTGCAGGGCGCCAAGGTAGGTGGGCGTCTCCACCAGCACGCGGCTGCCTTCGTCGATCAGGATCTTGGCGATCAAATCCAGGCCCTGCTGTGAGCCGGTAGTGATGAGCACTTGTGCCGGGTCGACTTCCCAGGGCAGCATGGCGGCGACCATTTCACGCAGCGGCGCGTAGCCTTCGCTGGCCGCATACTGCAGCGCAGCATGGCCGTCCTCGCGCAGCACCTTGTCACACGCTTCCCGGAAGGCGGCGACCGGAAAGGTCTTGGGCGAGGGCAGGCCGCCGGCAAAACTGATGATGCCGGGCTTTTCGGTGACCTTCAGGATCTCGCGGATCACTGAAGGGTTCATCTTGTGGGCGCGTTGCGCCTGGGTCCATTCCATCTTGCTCATTTCACTCTTCTCCTTTGGGGCTGTCAAAGCCAAGCCCGGTCACACAAAAAACTTCTCCAAAGCACTGGTAAAGCATGCTCCCCATGGGGGCCCAAGGCCGGACGAACCAGCAGGTTCATTCTGCACCCCTTCCCCGCGTTTGCATGGCGTGAATCAGGCTCACCGCCTGCGGCGCCACGCTTCCCGGAATGCCCCAGTAATCAAATATGCCGCCGTCGGCCGCGTGATGCCCGCAGACGACAAATACACCCGTTCCCAGCTGTTGCTTGAACTCGCTGGCGAGCCAGCCTACAAAGCCGCTGTTGGGAATACCGGGCGCGAAATGAAAGCACACCACGGCATAGCGGTCCTCAGCAATGGTTGATGCAGATGCGGGTACCAGCGCGCTCCAGACTTTGCTGTCACGCACCAGGGCCAACGCTCCGCTTGCAAGGTTGGCCGCCAGATGTGCGGGAAACTGCGCCAAGGGAAATTCGGTGAAGGTGTAGTCGCCCGGCAGCACGTCCAGGCGCGCGTGCGCCATCACGCGCAAAAGCCGTTTGCTTGTTTGTTCGGGGGTTTCGGGCGTCACGTCCATCAGCTTGGGGTCCGGTTACCGTCAAGGCGCACCGGAGGTTTCCGGTGCCAGCTGTTCCTGCAAATTCGCTTTCAGGTGCGCAAGCCCGCGCGCGACGTATTCTTCTTTTTCACCGACGGGGGCAAAGTAGTGCAGCACCTCGCGGGCATCGTCGATGCCCTTCAGCCGGGCAATCAACCATGCGCAGATGTATTGGGCAGACATGCAACCACCCGCAGTCGCCAGGTTACCCTTCGCGAAGAAGGCTTGGTTCAGGATGCTCACCCCGGCCGCCTGTACCCAGGGCTTGCTGGTCAGATCTGTACATGCCGGCATCTGCCCGATGAGTCCCAGCCTGGCAAGCAAAAATGTCCCGGAGCACTGCGCTGCGATGAGCTGCCTTTGCGGATCGAGCTGCAGTTGACTGAGGATGGATGCATCGTTGGCAACTTCACGCGTTTTCATTCCGCTTCCTATCAATACGGCATCGGCCTGGTTGGCTTCTTTCAGGGTGATGTGTGCATCGATGGTGAGGCCGTTCATGGAGGTCACCTGCGCAGTGGGGCTGGCAATGCTGACTCTCCAGCCTGCATCACCCCGTAGCGAAATGCGGCTCAGCATTCCATAGGCGATCAGGGAGTCCAGCTCGTTGAAACCGTCAAAGGTGAGGATGGCGATATGCATGAAAGTTTTCCTGGTGCGTGTAGGGGGATGTTCACGGCTGGTGGTGAATCAATCCACGACAAACAGTTTGGCCCCTGAAGGCGAAGTCGACCGGTGGGCTTCAGCGCCGTCTGCCACCTGGTAGCTCATGCCGGGCAGCAGCACGTGCACACTGCCGTTGTCCAGCTCCGTATGCAGCTCGCCTTCCAGGCACAGCAGGATGTGGCCTTTGTTGCACCAGTGATCGGATACATACCCGGGTGTGTATTCCACGATGCGCACACGCACATCGCCAAACTTGCGGGTGCGCCAGAAAGCCTTGCCTTTCAGTGCGGAATGTTCGGTGCGCTCCACGTTGGACCAGTCGGTGGTGCCGAAGGGAATTTCATTCATCTGCATCTGCTTACTCCGTGACCGACACAATGGCTTCGATTTCCACCGCAAAGCCGCGCGGCAGGGAGCCCACGCCGACTGCGGAACGCGCATGACGGCCAGCCTCGCCGAATACCTGCACCATGAGATCAGAGCAGCCGTTGATGACTTCGGTATGCCCCATGAAATCGGGTGTTGCGTTGACCATGCCCAGCAGCTTGACCACACGGCGCACGCGCGAGAGTTCGCCCAGGGCGACCTTCATGGTGGCAATCAGGTTCAGTCCGGCTTCGTGGGCATATTTGCGGGCTTCCTCCGCGCTGATCTCGCGCCCGACCTTCGGCACCGCAGCCATGTCCTGTCGCAGTGGCGAGCCCTTGCCTGACAGGTAGAGCATGGAGCCGTCGAGCACCCAGGCATCGAAGTTACCGCGCGGCGCGGTCACCGTCGGCAGAACCAAGCCGAGTTGCTGCAGGCGTTGTTCGGGAGTCATCGATGCTTCCTTGTTAGGGATGATTTGTTTTTTCTGGAAATCAGGGAGGGCGGCGGACGGATTCAAGCCCGCTTCCGCTGATTGGGTGTGATGTGCGCGATGGTGCCGTCGCCGTAGGAGCGCAACACCTGCGAAATGACGATGTGAAAGCCTTTGTACCACTGGGTGTACTGGCGTTTGGCTTCCAGGTGCTTGGGATGCGCCGAAAAAACGCGCAGCGATTCCTCGGTTTCCCAGAAGTAAGTGGCATTGGTCAGCACCCCATCCGCCGAACGCCAGGACTCCGCACCCAGGTAACCGGGCGTGGCGTGAGCGGCTTCTTCGATCAGCGCGTCCAGGGTGTGGAATCGCTCGTCGTAGGTGCCGGGTTCAAAGATAAAGGCAGCTGAGTACATCAAGATTTCCTGGTGTGAAGCAGTGGGTCCGGGCCCGATGCCGGGAAGCTGGGGGATGGATGCACCGGCATCTTCCTGCCGATGAAAACGGTGGCGATCACGGCCAGACCAAAGCCCACGGTCACCGTGTCCAGGCTTTCGGCCAACAGCGGCACGGCAAATAGCATCGAAAGGAATGGCTGCACGAGTTGTACCTGGCTCACCCGCACCGTGCCACCAAGCGCCAGGCCGCGATACCAGGCAAAAAAGCCCAGCCACATCGAAAACACCGCCACATACCCAAACCCCCACCAGGCCGACGCCTTGACTGCCCCGGCAGGCCAGCTCAAAGCAGCCAGCGGCAGGGTCAGGGGCAGGGACAGCAGCAGCGCCCAGCAGATGACATATTCGGCTTGCATGCGCTGCGACAGTTTGGCGCCATAGCCATAACCCACGGCGGCGCACAGCATGGCGGCCAGCAGCAGGAAGTCCGCCGGGCTGATCGAGAGACCGCCGCTGCCCGAACGCAGCATGGCAAACGCCACCACCAGCGCGCTGCCCAGCACAGCGCAAAGCCAGAAACCTGCCGATGGGCGCTGGCGGTGCAACAGCGCGCCCACTGCCGCTGTGGCCAGCGGCAGAACACCGACGATCACGCTGGCATGCACAGCCTCCACGTGGCGCATGGCGATTGAGGTGAGCAGCGGAAAACCGAACACCACGCCGGCTGCCGTGATGGCCAGCGGCCACCAATCCCCACGCCGGGGAAAGGGGGCGCGCATGGCCAGCAAAAACACCGCCGACAAAGCCGCCGCCACCACGGCCCGGCCCAGTGCTATGAAGATGCCCGACATCTGCGGCGCATCCGGCGTGCCCACAGCCAGGCGCGTCATCGGCAGCGTGACCGAGAAGATCACGATGCCCAGGAAGCCGAGCCATAGGCCTTTGGTGATTTGCGTCTTGTCCGGACTCATATGAACAGCATCCAGATCGCCGTGGCCACCAGCACAGCGGCCATGACGTAGTTGAACCAGCGAAGCCTGAGGCCGCTGCCGGCCGGGCCGGTCAGCCAGTCGCGCAGCAGCGAGCCGGCCAGCGCGTAAACCAGGTTGCTCACAAATGCATAGGCCAGCATGACGGGCAGCACGATGGCCAGGCGCATGGCCGGCGCTTCGCGCCCGGCGATCCAGCCGCTGACGATGGCCAGCGCGAGCATCCAGGCTTTGATGTTGACGAACTGCAGTGCCGCGCCCTGCCAGAAAGTCACGTTGAGCCGGTCCGCGTCGGCCTGGCTGAGCTGGCGCGACTGCGAAATCTTGAATGCCAGCCACAGCAGGTAGGCTACGCCGATGATCTTGACGGCCCAGGTGAGCAGCGGCACCGCCACCACCAGCGTGCCAAGGCCCAGGGCGCACACCAGAAGCAGCACGCCCCAGCCGACCGGCACTGCGCAAACAAAAGGCAGGGCGCGCCTCAAGCCGTGGTTAGCCCCCAGCGCGGTAGACAGTGTTGTGTTGGGTCCCGGGGAAAAACTCATCGCCGTGGCCAGCACCAGTAAAGCCATAAATTCTTGCCAATTCATGCCTCAGACTTTATAGTTGAAAGCAGTACACCATCAGTACAGTTAACGGTACAAATCTCCAAACTGTGCTGGTCAAATAGTCAACACACAAGCCCGGCGAGGGTGGCAAAAGGTTGCGCCATGCTGATGAAAACCGCTTCCCAGTCCCTGACCGAACAGCTCTCGGCCCGTTTTGCCGAACGTATCCGCAGCCGCCTGCTGGCGCCAGGCGCGCGCCTGCCATCGGTGCGGTTGTGCGCAGAGCAGCAGGGCGTGAGTGTCTCCACTGTGGTGGCCGCTTATGACCAGTTGCTGGCGCAGGGCTTGGTGGTGGCGCGCAAGAACCGCGGTTTTTTTGTCCGCGACGCATCGTTTAATGCGGCTCTGGCGCCTATCTCTCAAGTGCAGGCAGCTACAAAAGCAATAGCAGGTAAACCGGCGGCAACAGACCTCGCCGCCGGTCTCGCCCCACTGGGCGCCTGGAGCACTGCAAGCTGGATCGCCACGCGGCAGGCGCCGGTCGATGCGACCGCGCTGATACGCGGCATGTTTCACAAAGTCAGCAACAAGCCGCAGCCTGGCATGGGCGTGTTTCCGCCTGATTGGCTGGAAACCAGCTTCATGCCGACGGCGGTGCGCAAGGTCACCAGCGTCAGCGCGTTGCGGGATTTTTCGCTGCAGTATGGTGAGCCTATGGGTGACACCGGCTTGCGCCGCGCGCTGTCGCATAAATTAAGCGCCCTCAATGTGCATGCGGTGCCTGAGCAGATCATCACCACGGTGGGTGCCACGCACGCGCTGGACATTGTGAGCCGCACGCTGCTTCGCGCCGGCGACTGCGTGATGGTGGAAGAGCCCGGCTGGGCGGTGGAGTTCGCCCGGCTGGACGCCCTGGGCATGCGCATCCTGCCGGTACCGCGCCGCGCCGACGGGCCCGACCTGGAGGTGATGGCGCAGTACTGCGAGATCCACCAGCCCAAATTGTTTGTCAGCGTGAGTGTTTTCCACAACCCGACCGGGTACTGCCTTACGCCCGGCAGTGCCCACCGGGTGCTGCAGCTGGCAATGCAGCACAACTTCCACATCGTTGAAGACGACACCTACAGCCACCTGGCGCCCGAGCACGCCACCCGGTTGTGTTCACTGGATGGCCTGCAGCGCACGATTTATGTCAGTGGGTTTGCCAAAATTCTGGCGCCCGGCTGGCGCGTAGGCTTCATGGCCGCGCCGCCCGACCTGGTCGAACGTCTCCTCGACACCAAGCTTCTGGCCACGCTCACGACACCGCCCCTCTTGGAAAAAGCCTTGGCGTGGTGCATAGACCAAGGCCAGCTGCGCCGCCATGCGGAGCGTATACGCACCCGGCTTGATGCTGCGCGTGCGCGCAGCGTCAAGCTGGCCATCGCCCACGGCTGCAGCTTCGCGGCCGAGCCTGCCGGCCTTTTCGGCTGGGTGGACACCGGCGTTGACACCGATGCGCTGGCGCAGCGCATGCTGGACGAGGGCTATCTGATTGCGCCAGGGGCGCTGTTCCATGCAGTGCGTACACCCAGCACGTTGATGCGCATCAACTTTGCGACGACACAGGAAGCCGCGTTCTGGAAGGTGTTTGCTCGCTTGCGCGACGCAGTGAAGTAAGCCGCCGCACTCCTTTTTACTCAATCAGCCGGAACGCTGCGGCCGGACGGCGAGATAAAAAAAGGGGCGGCGCCCTGCCTTGAGCTTGCCGACGAGGTTCGTCGGCCGGCAGCGCATTCCTCCAAAGCTGAAAAGACGCGAAATCAACCGTTACGCCTTTGCGCGTATTTCGGCGCTGGACAGCACTCTGTTCCGAGGCCTCGCTTCTTCTTGTCTTCTGGTGGCGACTCTCCTCTCTCTCTCTCTCTCTCTCTCTCTCTCTCTTCAAAACTTGAGTCCACAGCCTCAGGCTGTCACCCGTCCATTCCGGTGTGACCTATGGCGGTTGCCCCGGGGACCTGACTAGCCGGCCCGGTTTCTTGTTGCATCTCCTGAAACTGTGTTTATAACCAGGCAAAAAGAGTCCACAGAGACCCCTGAGGAGCAAAAAATATTAACCCATTAATATTATTTTTAACCTAAAACTTCAGTTTTCTCATTCGCAATCAACTGTAACTGATTGTTATAAAATAGAAAAATGGCCATCTTGAATTCAATTGAATAGCCACATTACCGAGGTTTTCTTCACGAAATGGGCATTTTTTCGCTCGGTATTTTGTAAAAATGCACTAATCAAACATCAAATAGGTGATTAGTAACATAAAGTTACGCCTACAAACACATATGGATACATGTGTGGCCGCTACGGCGCCACAAAGGTCGTATCCGGGCTCCATTTTCCGAGCGTAACAAAAGGACGAACCAATGAAATCAACCCTGAAATTTTGTATTTTTGCCGCCGGAGTGGCCTTGGCGCAGGGGGTTCTGGCTCAAGCCTCGCCAGTGACTTCCCAGCTGCTCGCACAGCGGGTAGAGATGGCGGGCGGCAAGCCGGTGCTCAAACCGGCGGGCGACGGAAAGCCTGGCGATGTATTGCAGTACAGCGCCACCTATCGCAATACCAGCGCTGCTGCCGCCGGCAAGCTTCTGGCAACCGTCCCCGTGCCGCCCGGCACCACCTTTATCGCGGCAAGCGCAGACCCGGCACAAGCCCTGGCATCAACGGATGGAAGCGCCTTCTCCCCCATGCCGCTGACCCGCATGGTCAAGCAGGCCGACGGCAGTGCGCGCAAAGAACCCGTCCCATTGGCCGAGTACCGCGCCCTTCGCTGGGAAATCGGTACTTTGCCCGCGGGCGGCAGCACTGTCGTCAGCCTGCGCGTACGCATTGATTCACCTGTGGCCACGGTGGCCGCCAAGCCGTAATGACGGTCAGGTCCCCCAGCCGTTGCGCTTCCCGCCTGGCGGGCGGCGCATTCCTTTTTTTTTAGCGTTTCTTGTTAATTGTTTGTTGATCCACTGTTGTCTTGTAGCCAGGAGAAAAAAGCCATGTATGCCAATCCCTCGAGTCCGCAGCCTATAGGCTTGCGGCACTTCTTCACCCACTGGATTGTGGGATTGTTTGTCGCCGTCGCGCTGGCTCTGGCCGGCCTGGCAGCCCACGCCGCGCCGCCGCCGGCCGGCACATCCATCAGCAACCAGGCCTCGGCCACCTACTCTGATGCATCGGGCATTACCCGCACGGTGACGTCGAACGTGGTGCAGACCACGGTGCAGCAGATCGCGAGCTTGACGCTTGCAGCCAATGGTGCGCAAAACGCGACGCCCGGCAGCGTGGTGTATTACCCGCACACCCTGACCAACACCGGCAACGGCACGGACACGTTCAACCTGACCACCAGCAATACCGGTGGCTTCTCGATGGCGAGCGTCCAGATTTTTGCCGACAACGGCAGCGGCACGCCGACCGGCCCCGCTATCACCTCGACCGGCGCGCTGGCCGCAGGCGGCATCTTCAAGTTCATTGTGGTGGGTACTTTGCCCGGTACTGCAACGGCGGCTCAGACCAACACCATCACGGTGACTGGCACCAGCGTGTTTGACCCGACGAAAGTCCAGTCCAACACCGACGTGACCACGGCCACGACCAATGCGGTGGTGACACTGACCAAGTCGGCGAGCGTTTCCAGCGGCTCGGCAGGCACGGCCATCACCTACACGTTGACCTACACGAATACCGGCAACAGCACGGCCACCGCCGTGGCTATCACCGACATCCTTCCGGCTGGCCTCACCTACACCGCCGGCTCCGCACGCTGGAGCGTCACCGGCGCCACGGCGCTGAGCGACGGTGGCGGTTCCAGCGGCTCGGCGCCCAACACGCTGACGTCTGGCTACACCCTGGGCACCAAGACCCTGCTCGTGACGCTGAACCAGGTCACCGCGGGCCAGTCGGGCACCATCAGCTTCGGCGCGACCGTGACTGCCGGTACTGCGCCCGGTACGCTGAACAACACGGCAACGACCTCGTACAACAACGGTGCCGCTACGGTCACCGGCTCTTCCAATACCGTGCCCTTCACGGTTTTGCAAACAGCCGCAGTGACACTGACCGGCACCACGGTTCCCGGCCCGGCTGCTCCAGGTTCGACGGTGAGTTTCACCAACACTGTGACCAACACCGGAAACGGCTCCGACACCTTCAACATGACGCTGAGCTCGGGTAATTTCCCTGCCGGCACGACCTTCCAGCTGTTCAAGAGCGACGGCGTCACGCCGCTGGTCGATACCAACAGCGACGGCACGGTTGACACCGGCCCGCTGGCCGCAGGCGCTACCTACAACGTGATCCTCAAGGCAACGCTGCCGCCGAACGCGACCAACACGGGGGCGCCTTTCATCATTGCCAAGACGGCAACGTCCGTGTTTGATCCGACCAAGACGGCCAGCGCCAATGACCAGTTGACAGCAGTGGCCAACGCAGCGGTTGACGCCACCAACAACTTGCCGACCGCAGGAGGCGTCCCGGGCGTAGGCGTGTTTGCCAACGGCGAAGGCGCAGCGCAAGTCACCAACACGCTGAACCCCGGCGCCTCGACGGTCTTCACCATCGTGGCCAACAACACCGGCCCTTCGCCGGACAGCTACAACCTGGGCGCCAGCACGGTCAATACCTTCGCCAGTGTGACGCTGCCGGCCGGCTGGACGGTCAGCTTCCGTGCCGACGGCGGTGCGGGCAACTGCTCGACCACCGGCGCGACCATCACCAACACCGGCGCCGTGGCCGCCGGCGGCAACGTCGTCGTCTGCGCAGTGGTGGGTGTGCCAGCCGGCTTTGCCGCAGGCACCACGCAGCTGTACTTCCGTACGCTGTCGCCTACGTCAAACGCTTCGGACACGCTGCACGACGCCGTGATCGTGAACGCCGTGCGCTCGGTCACGCTGACGCCCAATGGCGCCGGCCAGACCTATCCAGGCGGCTCTTACGTCTACAGCCACACGCTGACCAACTCCGGCAACGTGCTGGAAGGCAATGGCACGGTCAGTACGGTCACCCTGGCCGCCGCCGACAACCAGGCCGGCTGGACTTCCGCGCTGTACTACGACGCGAACAGCAACGGCGTGCTCGATGCAACCGATCCTCAGATCAGCAGCACCCTGCACGCCGCGGGTGTCCTGCCTGCGGGCCTCGCCCCCGGCGCTTCCATCACCGTGTTCAACAAGGTGATCGCACCGAGCGGCGCGACTCCTGGCGCTGTGGATGCCACGACCATCACGGTCACTACCAGCAATGGCAGCTACGCGACGACGGTTCCCGCCGTGGCCACGGCTGTTGACAGCACCACCGTGATCGCCGGCAACCTGACACTGACCAAGGCCCAATCCCTGGATACGGCCTGTGCCGGCGCCAACGGCGGCACGGTCTACGCGGCAGCCACGCTGAGCGCCAGCCCGAACCAGTGCGTGCTGTACCAGATCACCGTCACCAACGTCGGATCCGCCAACGCGACCACCGTGGTGGTTTCCGATGCGACGCCGAGCTACACGACGCTGAGCAGCGCGGCCGCCACCACAGTGGGAACCGTGACCGGGCCGGCCGCAGGCACCACCGGTACCGTCACCGCGACGATCGGCACCCTGACGCCCGGTCAGTCGGCCATCGTGACGTTCGGCGTGCGGATCACTCCGTAACTCCCTGCTGATGACCCGCGGGAAGCGAAAGCTTCCCGCTTTTCAAAGAGCACATGTGTGCCCTTTGGAAAGCGACGCCCTGCCGCAACCGAATCAACCCCGTCTGCAAACCCATGCTTTTCCGCCTGCCGCGCAAGCTGCTGATTTCCTGCATGTTGCTGCTCTTCTGGGTCGCAGCACAGGCAGCGCCGACCCCTGCGGGGACGGTGATCCGCAACATGGCGACGGCGACTTTCGTGGACACAGCCACAGGCCTGGCTGCTCACCTGAATTCCAACACCGTGAACACCACGGTGACAGCGCTGGAAGCGCTCACGCTGGCATCCAGCCAGAACCTGCTGATCGGCACCGGCGCCCTCTTCACGATCAACCATAACCTGGCCAATACCGGCAACACCCTGACGAACTACCTGGTCACGGCCAGTGTGGCGGGGGGGAGCGCCTTCACTCCGCTAAACCTGCAGGTGGTACTGGACGTCAATAGCAATGGCCAATCCGATGCCGGTGAGCCCGTGATCCCTCCTGGCGGCACTGTGATGCTCGCAGTCGGCGGCACCGCAGGCCTGTTGATCACAGGCAATATTCCGGTGGGTGCAACGCCTGGCCAGACAGCGCAGATCACATTGAGCGCGGTGAGCCAGTTACAGGGCGCTACGGCCGTCAACACCGACACAATCAACCTGACCAACGGTGCGGCGGTCCAGGTCAGCTATGCAGCCTCCTCTGCAACCGCAACACAGGGCGCGGCCCTTGGCTTTACGGCGCGGGCCACCAATAACGGAAACATGGCCGCCAGCCCCGCGAATGTGCTGGTCAATGGCGCGCCGGCAACGCTATTCATCCTGCGCGCACCGGTCCCCGCGAACACCTCCTTCGTCTCGGCGCAGCCATCCACCAGCCCCGGCGCCCAGACGCTCTACCACCTGCTGGGCGGCGCGGCCAACAGCTATGTCACGACAGTGCCGGGTGGCGCTACCGTGGACGCCGTCGCCTGGGGCATCGCCGCGCTGCCCCAAGGCGGATTGTTCCAGGGGCAATTCAATGTCAATGTGAACACAAACGCCTCCGGCAACGTATCGGGTACGGCCTATGCCGACTGGACCGATGCCGCCGCGCCGTTGACCACTGCCAGCAATACCGTGGTGCTGGCGTTGCCGGCGCATGCCGCGGACATTCTTTTCTACGCCAACGCTGCCTATGTCAACCGGACAACCCAAGGTACCCCGGGGCGCCCGCTGTTCGTGCAGGCCAGTGCCTCCGTGTGCAATGTCGATTCCACGACGGTGGGAACGGTGCCAATCACGCTTGTAAGCCGGCTTACAGGTGATACGGAAACCTTTACGGCCGTGGAAACAGGCCCCAATACCGGGCTTTTCCGCATCCTGCCCCACGTTCCTACGGCGAATGCAGCCACGCATATCGTGGCGTCGGGCGACGGCATCCTGGAGGTGCTGCGCAACGATACCGTGACCGCCACCATTACCGCTTGTGGGGGCATCACCGTCTCGGCGACCACCACGCTGCTGGTGGATCCTTCCGGGATCGTCTACAACTCGGCCACCAACCAGCCGATCTCGGGCGTCACCGTGGCCCTGATCGATATCACCGGTGCGGGCAACGGCGGTGCACCCGGTGGGCCGGCTGTTGTCTTCCAGGCGGATGGCGTAACGCCAGCGCCCAGCGTTGTGGTAACGGGTGCCGACGGTTTCTATGAATTTCCGCTGGTGGCCAACAGCACGTACCGGCTGGTGATCACCCAGCCGGCGGGGTTTACCTACCCATCCGTTCTTCCCGCTGCCCTGCAGCCGGCCGGACGCCTGATCGATACACCGGGCTCTTACGGTGGCAATTTTGTGGTTGCCGGCGTCGCTGTGCATTTCGACGTGCCCATGGATCCCGGTGCCACCGCGGGAGGTCTTTTCATCCAGAAAACGGCCAACAAGAAGACTGCCGAGATCGGCGATTTTGTTGACTACTCCATCAAGCTGAATAACGTCAGCGCGGCTGCACTCCCCGGCGTGGTGATCAGTGACAGCCTGCCGGCCGGATTTGCTTATGTGCGCGGCACGGCGCGGCTCAATGGCGCGCCTCTTGCCGACCCGGCCGGCGGCGCAGGGCCCAGCCTGCAATTCGCGGTGGGCGCTATCGCTGCGGGGGCCCAGCCCACCCTGACCTACCGTGTGCGTGTCGGCGTCGGTAGCCAGGGGGGTGATGGGGTGAACACCGCCCAGGCCGCCAGCGGTGCCGTGCGCTCCAACCGGTCCAGCGTTCGCGTGCAGGTCGTCGGCGGTGTGTTTTCCAACAAGGCCTATGTGATCGGCAAGGTATTTGCCGACTGCAGCCGCAACGGCGTGCAGGACGCGCAAGAGCCGGGTATTCCGGGCGTGCGGATCTACCTGGAAGACGGCACCTACGCGGTGACGGATGAAGAAGGCAAATACAGCTTCTACGGCCTGGAGCCACGCACCCATGTTGCCAAGGTTGACAGCATCACCTTGCCTGCGGGCGCCGTGCTCCAAGTGCTCAGCAACCGGAACGCATTGGATGCCGCCAGCCGTTTTGTGGATCTGACCAACGGCGAGTTGCACAAGGCCGACTTTGCCATCGCCGAATGCACGCCTGCCATTCATGAGCAGATCGCTGCGCGCCGCAAGGCTCTGGGCAATTCGTCGGAGATTACCCAAGCCGCAGGCCTGTTGTTGCAGGCCAACCGCGGCGCGGCAGCGGTGGACAGCCGCACGCTTCCTTCCAGTGGTGCCCTGGGCTTGCCCGGCGCCCGGCAAAACACCACCACCGCCGGCTCCATGGCGCCTTTGTCCGGCACGCTGGGCGCCGTGGGTGACCAAGGCGGCCCGTATGCACCTACGGCCCAGGGGTTGCCAAAACCCATTTACACACCGCTGCAACTCGCTGTAGAGCCGGCACAACCGCTCGCTGCCTCCGGCGCCGAATCCGCGCAGTTTGAAGTTCCCCTCGAAGAGCTCTTGCCGGAACTGAATAACGAAACCGGCTTTCTCGGACTGGCCAATGACCAGGTGCTGCCGTCCGCACAGACCCGTGTCCGGGTAAAAGGTCCCCTTGGCGCCAGGTTTGAAGTCACGCTCAACGGACAGCCCGTGCCTGTGACGCTGGTCGGCAAAAAAAGCAGCCTTGAGAAGACCCGCGTGGTTGCCTGGGAGTACATCGGGGTGGACCTCAAGCCCGGACGCAACACGCTGGGTGTGCGCGCCCTTGACAGCTTCGGCAATGCACGGGGTACGGCGCAGGTCACGGTGCGGGTGCCTGGTGCCCTGGCAAAGATTGACATCGGCGCGCCGCAGCAACTGATTGCAGATGGTGCGACTGCCGTCTCCGTCGCCGTGTCGTTGCGCGATGCGCAAGGCTTGCCGGTTGCCGTGCGCACCCAGGTCACCCTGCACGCAAGCCTGGGCCAGTGGCAAACCCCTGACCTGGACTCGCGCCAACCTGGCACCCAGGTGTTTGTCGAAGGCGGGGAGGGCCGCTTCCTGTTGTTGCCGCCGGCCCAGCCCGGCAAGGCGGAGCTCGGCGCTTCCAGCGGCGCTGTGAAGTCCGTGGCTGCCGTTGAATTCATGCCCAACCTGCGGCCCATGATTGCCGCCGGTATCGTGGAGGGCACCCTGAACCTGCGCAGCCTCAACCCCTCGGCACTGCAGCCTTCGCAAAGCGGAGATGTTTTTGAGCGCCAGATCCGCAGCGCGTCGCGCAGCCTGTCCGGCGGCAAGGGCGAAGCTGCCGCACGGACCGCACTGTTCCTCAAGGGCAAGGTGCTCGGCTCCTCGCTGCTGACCCTGGCTTACGATTCCGACAAGCCTTCCGATACCGCGCTGTTCCGGGACATTCAGCCCAACCAGTTTTACCCGGTGTATGGCGACTCGTCGGCACGCGGCTTTGATGCCCAGTCGACCGGCAAGCTGTACGTGATGCTGCAAAACGGCAGCAACTACGCGTTGCTGGGCGACTATTCAACCCAGAGCGACAACGCGGCACGCCAGCTCACGCAATATTCACGCGCCCTCAACGGCGTGAAAGGCCGTCTGCAGGAAGGCGCGGTCACCGTGGAAGGTTTTTCCAGCCGCACCTCAACCACGCAACTGGTGCAGGAGTTCCGCGCCAACGGCACATCCGGCCCGTTCCGCCTCAACATCAACGGCGTGGTCAACAGCCAGCAAGTGGACATCCTCACGCGAAGCCGCAGCCAGGCCTCGGTCATCATCAACGATACGCCGCTGACGCAATTCACCGACTACGAGATTGAGCCCTTGAGCGGGCAGTTGCTGCTCAAGTCTCCCGTGCCCAGCGTGGATGCCGACCTCAATCCGGTTTTTGTGCGGGTGAGCTATTCCGTCGATTCGGGTGGCCCCAAGCATACGGTCGCGGGCGCCGATGCCCGCGTGCAGATCAGCCCCGGCATCACGCTTGGCGCCAGCGTACTTCAGGACACCAACCCCGCCAATCGCCAGGAGCTCAATGGCCTCAATGCGATGGTGAAGCTCGGTGAGAAAACGATAGCCACCGGTGAAATTGCCGCCAGCAAAACGGATCTGCAAGGCACCGGCTCGGGCCAGCGCGTGGAGATCCGCCATGAAGACCAGGCGCTGCAGGCGCGTGCCTGGGGTACAAATACCAGTGCGGGGTTTTACAACCCCAACAGTGTGCAGTCGGCGGGCCAGTCCGAGTACGGCGCCAAGATCGGCTACGCGGTGGACGAGAAAAACCGCCTGGTCGGTGAAGCGCTGCGCACCGCCAACAGCGTGACCGGCGCGGCGCAGACCGGCGCCGAGCTCAAGCTGGAGCACAGCATGGGCGGCAACGTCAAGGTGGAAGTCGGCGTGCGATACAGCAGCGCCAACACCGCCGCTGCGCTTTCCGGTCCGGCATTGCCTGGCAGCACCGTTGCGGTGGTGCCTTCCGCCACGGCGCTGGCCAAAGGCTCGGCGGAAGAAGTGGGCTACACCACGGCGCGGGTCAAGGTAACCGTGCCGGTGCCCGATGTGCCGCAAGCCGACGTGTACGGCCTGGTCGAGTACGCCATTGACGGCAGCGGCGGGCGTGAGGTGGGTGTGGGCGGCAACTACGCGATCAATTCCACCACGCGCGCTTACGCACGCCACGACTTCATCAACAGCCTCAGGAGCATCTACACCCTCAATGCGTCGGCATCGCAATACACCACGGTCGCCGGCCTCAATACAGAGCTGTCTGACAGCACGCAGCTCTTCAATGAATACCGTATGGGCGACAGCATCAACGGCCGCAGCAGCGAAGCGGCCGTCGGACTACGCAGGCTCTGGCGCATGGATAACGGCATTGGCCTGACCGCCAGCCTGCAGCGCATCAAGCCGCTGTCCGGCGT
This sequence comes from Polaromonas aquatica, assembly GCF_050626995.1. GTDB lineage: Bacteria > Pseudomonadota > Gammaproteobacteria > Burkholderiales > Burkholderiaceae_C > Polaromonas > Polaromonas aquatica_A. The sequence continues at coordinate 2,491,058 of NZ_CP192467.1, forward strand.
CACCATCGACGACTCCAGCGCCGTGACGATCGGCGCCGACTACACGGCTGCCACCACCTGGAAAGCCTCCGGCCAGGTGCAGTGGCAGACGTCTTCCACTTCCAGCAGCTGGCTGCTTACCGGTGCGCTGGCCAACAAGCTCGATGAAAGCTGGACCCTGCTCAACCGCGCCCTCTATAGTGAGCAGGCCAACCTCGGCGCCACCGGCGGCAGGCGCGAGCTGATCACGGCGCAGACCGGTGTGGCGTATCGCCCTGTGAGCAGCGACATCTGGAACGCGCTGGGACGCATCGAATATAAAAAAGACTCGGACAGCACGCTGGGCCCGGGCGTCAGCCGCGATGAGTCCGGCCTGATCCTTTCCACACACCTGAATGTCCAGCCCAACCGGAACTGGGCCATGAGCGGACGCTACGCGGCCAAGTGGGGCAGCGACCGCTCCAGCGGCATCAGCAGCCGCTCCTTCACGCAGCTGATCGGCGGCCGCTCCACCTGGGACCTCACCGAGCGCTGGGACGTCAGCCTGCAGGCCTACCGCATGTGGGGCAACGGCGCCGCGGAGACCGCGGTGGGCGTGGAAGTCGGCTACCTGGCCTGGAAGAACATGTGGGTGTCATTGGGCTACAACATCAAGGGCTTCAGGGCTGCCGACCTGGCAGGCGAGGCCTATACCCAGCGCGGCGTGTACCTCCGTGTACGCTTCAAGTTTGACGAGAATGTATTCGGTGAGCCTTCCGCCGCCGCCACGCCTTCTCTTTCCCGCACGGCGGCCCCCCAATCATGACGCTCTTACAACGCCCACGCCTTGCCGCAGGTGCACTTCGCGGCAGCCCGCTGTCACGCACGGTGGGCCGCTTGGCATGGACCGCCATCCTGCTTCTGGCCGCACCCTGGGCAGTGGCGCAGACCACCTTCAATTACACCGGCGCCCTGCAGACCTATACCGTGCCGGCGGGCGCTGCCGGCGTGATCATCCAGGCCAACGGCGCAGGCGGCGGCAGCGGTGGCAATGACTTGAACGGCGACGGCGGCGCGGGCGCCGCGGGGGCGCGGGCTACCGGCACGTACTACATCGCTCCCGGCACCGTGCTTAACGTGGCGGTCGGGCAAGGCGGACGGGCCGGCAACACATCGCAGGGCGCCTTTACCTGCACCAATGCGGCGGGCGCGGGCGGTCTTGCGGGCGGCGCTCCGGGCTGGGCGGGTGGCTCGGGCGGGCAGCCCGGTTGCAGCGGCTGGTCCGGCGGCGGCGCCGGCGGCGGCGCCGCCAGCGTGGTGGCCACGGCCGCAAATGCCAGGCTGATCATTGCCGGCGGCGGTGGCGGCGGGCAGGGCGGCGCACTCGACGTGCCGGGCCGCGCCGGCCTGCCGGCAGCGACGGCGATCGGCACCTTGCAAGGCGGCGCCGGCACCGCCGGCACGACACGTGTCGGCGACGGCTCGGGCGGCGGCGGCGGCGGCGGCGGTTGCGCGGCCGGTGTGGGCGGTGCGGAGCTGACGGACAGCAGCGGCACCAATACCTCCCGCCAGGCCACGGGAGGCGGCTCCTGCCGTGACGCGGCGCTGATTTCAGCCTTCAGCGTGAGCGCTTCGGCGGGCGGCGCTGGCGGCGCCACCCTCGTTGGCACGGCGCCGGGCAGCGGTAACCCCGGCACCAACGGCTCTGTCACCATCACGCCCATCTACCCCACGCTGACCGTCACCAAGTCCCAGCCCAGCCCGGCGCTGCAGGTGGGCATCAACAGCGTCTACACCCTCACCGTGGCAACCACGACCACAACACCGGCTTTTGTGGCGCGTGTGGTTGACCAGCTTCCCGTCAACATGACGTATGTGAGCAGCAGCGGCACCGGCTGGACCTGCTCAACCGCGGCCAATGCCGGCGGCACGCTGGTGACCTGTAATTTTGTGGGCACCATTACCGCAAGCGGCGGCACCTCGACCCTGCAGATCACGGCAAGGCCTACCAGCAACATCACGGTCACCAACTACACCGCGGTGGACCCGGCCGGCGGCACCAGCACGCCGACCCCGACCACTTGCACGGCTGCCAACACGCCGAGCGCCGGTTGCGCAGCGCCCGTCGTCAGCACGGTAGCCCTGGGCTTCGGCGGCAACGTGTACAGCGACCCCAACCACAACGGCAACCTGGACGCGGGGGAAGCCGGCATAGGTGGGGCCAGCGCCCTGTGGGTCAAGCTGACGCCGCGCACCGGCGGCACCTGCACCGGCCCAGCCACGGTGGCGGCTTCGGTCAACCTTACTACCGGGGCTTACAGCTTTACCAACATACAGCAGGGCAACTATTGCCTGGTGGTGGACGGCAACAACACCCTGAGCGACATTGCGGCAAGCTATCCGGCGGGTTTCATCGGCACGCAAAACCCGACCGGCGTGATCCAGTTCAGCATCGTGGGTGCGCCGCCATCGCCGCAGAACTTCGGTCTCTACAACGGCAGCACACTCAGCGGCACCGTGTTTGCGGATAACGGCGCTGGCGGCGGCATCGCCAACAACGGCGTGAAAGCCGGGACGGAGCCGGGCTTGGCCGGCATCACCGTTAATGCCATGCTGGGCGCGACCACGCTGGACAGCGAGCCCACCGCCAGCGACGGCAGCTTCATTCTTTGGATTCCCGGGGCCACCGCCGGCACCGTGGTCATTACACCGGTGCTGCCTTCAGGCTACATCGCCACCGGTGGTTCGGCCGGCACCACGGGCGGCAGCTACACCCGCCCCAGCGTGAGCTACACAGCCGGTTCCGGCCTCACCCGCACCGGCATCAACTTCGGCATGGTGGCGCCTAACGCCCTGGCGCCCAACGGCGCACAGACTGCCCAGCCCGGAACCGTCGTGTTCTATGCGCACACCTATATTGCCGGCACTGGCGGGCAGGTGAGCTTCTCGATGGCCAATGCCGCCAGCCCGGTCAGTCCCGCGTGGACCCAAGTGCTGTACCAGGACAGCAACTGCAACGCCACGCTCGAAGCAAGTGAGCCCCAAGTGACGGCAGCGCTGACCGTCACGGCCGGGCAGACCGTCTGCCTTGTCGTCAAGCAGTTCGTGCCCGCAGGCGCCGGCCAGGGCGCGCAGAACAGCGTCACGCTCAGCGCCGCCTTCAGCTACACCAATGCCGCCCCGGCGCTGGCCGTCAGCACATTGAGCGTCACCGACATCAGCACCGTCGGCCAGGCCGGCGACCTGGCGCTGTCCAAACTGGTGAGCAACGTGACCCAAGCCATCGCCGCAGCCACCAGCGTCAACGCCAGCCCCGGCGACACGCTGCAGTACACGCTGACGGCAACCAACAACGGCACACAAGCCCTGTCCACCTTGTTCGTGAACGATTCAACACCCGCCTTCACCGGTTTTGTCTCAACCACCTGCCCGGGCGTGTTGCCGACGGGCATCACGGGCTGTGTCGTGACCACACAGCCCGCCGTGAATGCGCAGGGAGCGCTGAAGTGGACTTTTACCGGTTCGCTGGCTTCCGGTGCGCAAATCGTCGTTACTTACCGGGTCAAGGTCGACCAGTAGAGCCGCTGGGAGTCCATGGGTGCCAAAAACGGCCTTTATTCAGGCTATTTTTGTGGTTCTGGCCAATAACGACGGGCGCTAGCAGCTATTGAATTGATAGCGAATGATGCGCCGCCATGGGACCTGGGTGACGGAAGAACCGCTTATGGCAGAACCCCGGCAGGGAATTCAGCCGCTTCAACAAGAAAAAGACAAGACAAGAGCCGATCTGGGGTGGGCCGGTTGGCCGGAAGAGGCGCGTGCGCTACTAATTTAATAGCTGCTGGTGCCCGTCTTCATTGCCCTGAAGGCCGAAATGACTTAAAGCATCTCATCCGGCGCGAAGGGCCCGATCAGCTTGAGCATCAGTTTCAGCCCCCAGCTGGCATCCGGCTCCACCAGGGAGTCCTTGAGCTGCGAGCCCTGCGGCGCACGCCAGACCAGCTGGCCGTTCTCCAGTTCGACGTGGTACGCGCCGGAAGCCAGCGTTGGCTCGATCAGGCGCGTGGCCTCTGCCGAGATGGCGCGGTTGCGGATGACGATGGCGACTTCGCTGTTTTGCAGCTGCGAGCGCAGGTCCAGGTTCATCGAGCCCACGACCAGCAGCCGGTCGTCGATGACAACCACCTTGGAATGCAGGCTGGCGCGCGAACCGCTGGTAGAGCCGCCCGTGGATCCACCGATGGAGCCGCCTGCAATCGCTGCCGAGCCAAAGCTGCTGAAAGAGCCTTCCTGCTCGGCGCGCATTTCGTAAATCTCGATACCCATCTCCAGCAGAGCCTTGCGATAACGCGCGTAGCCGACGTGGGCAGCGGGCGCGTCGTTGGAGGCCAGCGAGTTGGTGAGCACCCGCACCCGGATTCCGCGTTGCCGGATTTCGGCAAACTGTTTCATCATGCGTTCGCCGGGCACAAAGTAGGGCGACACGATAAGCAGGTTGCGTTTGGCCTGTGACATCAGCTGCAGCAGGCCGTCCACTGCGGTGTCCTGTGACTCTTCGGTGGTGTCGGCGTCGGCGGCGATCTTGGACGCCTTGTCCACCAGCAGCACCGAAGGTGCCCAGGTCCAGGTCAAAAGCCGTAAATCGGTCGAATCCGGCAGTGGCGCCTGGGTGCTGGCGGTTTTTTCCACCGGGGCGGATTTGTCTGCGATGCCGTCACCGGCCACCATCGCCGGCGCCTGCGCGGCGCTGCCCGGCACGGCGGAATCACCGGGATTGCCGGCAGCGGGGGGCGGGCGTTTGAGCGCGTCGATTTCCTTTTCGGTCATCAGCGACTGCACCGGGTAAGCCAGCGGGTTGTTCCAGTACTGGTCGAAGCTGCGCGACAGGTCCTGCGCGATGCGGCCGGCCGCCAGCACGTCAATATCGACAAAGTTGGTGCCCGTGCTCTGGCCGAAATAGGTTTCCCCCAGGTTGCGGCCACCGGTAATGGCCACGGCGTTGTCCGCCACAAAAATCTTGTTATGCATGCGCCGCTGCATGCGCGCCGTGTCCTTGAGGTTGCCCAGGATGCGGAACATCAGCGAACCGCGGCCGCCCGGCAAGGGATTGAACAGGCGCAGCTCGAAGTTTTTCTCAAACGCCAGCTTCAGGACCTGCGCGTTCTTGCCCGAGGTATTGAAGTCGTCCAGCAGGATGCGGATGCGCACACCGCGGCCAGCCGCCTCGCGCAGCGCTTCAAACATGCGCTCGGTGGTTTCGTCGGCAAAGATGGCGTAGTACTGGATGTCCAGTGTTTTTTGGGCGGCCTTGATCAGCGTCATGCGGCTGGTGAAAGCCAGTTCCGCGCTGCCCACCAGTGCAAAACCCGAGTCATTGCGCGTGCCGGCCCTGGCGGCGCGGGCGGCTACCAGGCTGCCAAGGCGCGTTTCAGCCGGATTGGCCAGAGCGGTGGACACCGGGCGGTCGACCTCGCTGGGCAGCGAGGCGCAGCCCGTGATCCACAGGGCGGTGAACGCAATGGCCAGCCCCTGCAGCACGCCCCGGCTTGTATGCGGGATCAAGCGGATGCCGGGAGGGGGGCTGGAAGTGGTCTGCATGGTGCAGGCCACTTTAGCGTAAGGAGATGTAGTTGACGCCGCTGGACCCTGCGTTCGCGCCTATTCTTCTTGTAGGCGTCCGGCTTGACTGTATTTCACGGTAGCAGCGGCCGCGGCCGCAGGGGCGGCGTTATGCCGACAGGGTTTCCCAGCGCTGCAGCGCGGCCATCAGCTCTTCCTCGATCTTGCTGTTGCGCGCGTTGAGTTCCGCGGCCCGCTTGGCATTCGTGGTGTAAAGCGTGCCGTCATAAAGCTCCTGCTCAATGGCTTTTTGCTGTGACTCCAGCTGCTGGATCAGTGCCGGCAGGCCGTCAAGCTCACGCTGCTCCTTGTAGCTTAGCTTCTTTTTTGATAGCGGCTCGCGCTCGTCTTTATTAGGCTGGGGGCTTGCTTTGCTTGAAGTTTTGCTGCCGGACGGATTGCTGGCGGGCTTGTTCGCACCGGTGATCTGCGCTGCACGCTTGGATTGTGTGATCCAGTCCGTCACGCCGCCTTCATATTCGCGCCAGAAGCCGGGGTTCTCGGGCGTGCCCTCATAGGCGATGGTGCTGGTGACCACGTTGTCGAGGAAGCGCCGGTCGTGGCTGACCAGGAAAACCGTGCCTTCGTAGTTCTGCAGCAGGTCTTCCAGCAGTTCGAGCGTGTCGATGTCCAGGTCATTGGTAGGCTCGTCCAGCACCAGCACATTGGCCGGCCGCGCAAAGAGTCGCGCCAGCAGCAGGCGGTTGCGCTCGCCACCCGAGAGGGTGCGCACCGGTGAGTTGGCGCGCGCCGGGGAGAACAAAAAGTCCGTCAAATAGCTCTTGACGTGTTTTTTCTGGCCGTTGATTTCGACCCATTCGCTGCCGGGGCTGATGAAGTCTTCCAGCGTCGCGTCCAGGTCCAGGCTGTCGCGCATCTGGTCGAAGTAGGCCACCTGCAGGTTGGCGCCCTGGCGGATCTTGCCGGGCGGGTTGGTCACATCAGGCTGCAGTTCGCCCAGGATGAGCTTGAGCAGCGTGGTTTTGCCCGCGCCATTTGGGCCCAGCAGGCCGACCTTGTCGCCGCGCAGCAGGGTGCCGGTGAATTTGTTGACGATGATTTTTTCACTGCCCGGGTGGCCGAAGCTTTTGCTCACGTCGGTGAGTTCGGCGACGATCTTGCCGCTTTTCTCGCCGCTGGAGACGTCGAGGTTGACGCGGCCGACGGCGTCGCGTCGCGCCGCGCGGTTGTCGCGCAGCACTTCAAGGCGGCCGATGCGGGCCACGCTCCGGGTACGGCGCGCTTCCACGCCCTTGCGGATCCAGACCTCTTCCTGCGCCAGCAGTTTGTCTGCCTTGGCGTTGATGACGGCTTCCTGTGCCATCTGCTCTTCTTTTTGCACCAGGTACTGGGCAAAGTTGCCGGGGTAGCTGTTGAGCTTGCCGCGGTCCAGCTCGACGATGACGGTGGCGACCTGGTCCAGGAAGGCCCGGTCATGGGTGATGGTGATGATGCTGCCGTTGAAATTGACCAGCAGGTCTTCCAGCCAGGCGATGGAATCGAGGTCGAGGTGATTGGTCGGCTCGTCGAGCAGCAGCACGTCGGGCTTGGCGACGAGGGCCTGGGCCAGCGCCACCCGTTTTTTGGTACCGCCGGAGAGGGAACCAACGATGGCGTCCTTGTCCAGGTGCAGGCGGTGCAGGGTCTCTTCAACGCGCTGCTCCCAGGTCCAGCCGTCGAGCGCCTCGATTTCGGATTGCAGGGCGTCCAGGTCGGTGTTCTCGTCGGCAGCCAGATATTGCTCCACCACGTGCCTGGTCCTGGCCAATCCTGCGCTGGCCGCTATAAAAACAGTAGCATGCGGATCCAGGCTGGGCTCTTGCGGCACGTAGGCGATGCGCAGGTTCTGCTGCAGCTGCAGCGTGCCATCGTCGGGCTTTTCCAGGCCGGCGAGGATTTTCAGCAGGGACGACTTGCCCGTGCCGTTGCGGCCGATCAGGCCGATGCGCTGGTTGCTCTCGAGGGAAAAATCTGCGTGGTCCAGCAGTGCGACGTGCCCAAAAGCGAGTTGGGCGTCCAGTAAGGTAATAAGTGCCATATAAGTAGCTGATTATCCCGTGGAGGCGCCGGCGGGTGGTTTTGCCGGGGTTTGGGGCAGGCCGCGCACCAGGGTTTTGCGCTGGGCGCAGGCCAGAATCGCTATAGTGGCCTCTCCTTTGGCCTTCAGGGAGCGTTGCGTGGAGTCACCGATCAAGCTGGACCTCAATGGACGGGCCGTGCAGGTGGAAGCCGACCCCGGCATGCCCCTGCTGTGGCTGCTGCGGGACGTGCTGAACATGACCGGCACCAAGTTTGGCTGCGGCGTGGCCGCCTGTGGCGCCTGCACCGTGCGGGTGGATGGCCAGGCGATGCGATCCTGTGTGGTGCCGGTCTCCACAGTGGCCGGCAAGCGCATCCAGACCATTGAAGCGCTGGGTACGCCGGATCAACCCCATGCCCTGCAACTGGCCTGGATTGCAGAGCAGGTGCCCCAGTGCGGCTACTGCCAGTCGGGCATGCTGATGGCCGCCGCCGCCCTGCTCGACAAAACCCCGAGACCCACTGACGCGGACATTGATGCCGCCATGACCAATATCTGCCGCTGTGGCACCTATCAGCGGATCCGGGCGGCCATCAAGCGGGCGGCTGGCATGGCGCCCGGCGCGCCGCAAAAGGCCAGCGTATGAAAAGAAGGGCATGGCTGCTCAGTGCCACCGGCGCTGCGGGCGCATTGCTGGTGGGCTGGAGCCTGCTGCCGGCGCGCTCCCGGCTGGGCAGTGCGGCCAAACCATGGCCTCAGCGTGTTCCCGAGTTGGACGGCGTGGTGCTGAACGGCTGGATCAAGATACGCGCGGACGGCAGTGTGGTTCTGGCGATGCCGCGCAGCGAAATGGGCCAGGGCGTGCATACGGCGCTGGCCATGCTGGTGGCCGAAGAAATGGATGTGCCGTTGCTGCGGGTGAGTGTGGAGCAGGCGGGGTCGGATGCCATTTACGGCAATGTGGCGATGCTGGTGGGCAGCCTGCCGTTTCATCCGCTGGAGGTGGATGACTACGCGAAAGAAGGCGCGCCCCGGGTTCGCCCGACCCAGGTGCGGCTGGGGGAATGGATGATGGGTAAGGTCGCCCGTGAACTCGGCATCAACGCCACAGGGGGCTCTTCCAGCCTGGCGGATGCCTGGGATGTGGTGCGTATGGCTGCTGCTACGGCCCGCGCGTCCCTTCTCGGGGCGGCGTCTCTGGACTGGAAGCTGCCGGTGGATGAGCTCAGCATCAAAAACGGCGTGATTTCGCATCCCTCCGGGCCTTCGTCCCATTACGGCGAGCTGGCGAAGTTTGCCGCGGCGACGCCTCCGGGCGATGTGACGCTCAAAAGCCGTGCGGACTG